>NZ_VFOR01000001.1 GCF_006716235.1 Propioniferax innocua
CCATCTGGGCGGGGACGTCAGCGAATTTGTTCCGCAGGTGGTCGTCGATCGGCTCCGAGGGCGTCAGAAGCGCTGAGCGGGCGTCATTTCAGTCGATACCCGACGCCGCGCACGGTCACGAAGCGATCGGATCCGAGCTTCCGCCGCAGGTAGCGCATGTAGACCTCGACCACGTTGGATCCGGCGTCGACATTGTGACCCCACACCGCTTCCAGCAGCTCGTCGCGGGACAGCACTCGGCCAGGATTCAGCAGGAACACCTCCACCAAGGAGTACTCACGGGCTGTGAGTTCGACGGTGGCCCCCTCGACTGTCGCCGTGCGATTGCGAACATCCAAGCGGAGGTCGCCATGGCTGAGGTCGCTCGTTGTGGTCGTGGTGTCCTTCTTCAGGCGCAGTTGGATGCGGGCCCGGAGCTCTTCGAAGCTGAACGGTTTGCTCATGTAATCGTCGGCGCCGCTCTGCAGGCCGCTGACGGTGTCATTCACCGAACTGCGCGCGGTGAGGATGATCACCGGGGTCTCCAAGCCTGCGCTCCTCATGTGCTGCAGCACCGTGAAGCCGTCGGTGTCGGGCAGGCCGATGTCCAAGATCACCAGATCTGGGTGTACCTGTTGCATGATCGCGAGCGCGGACGTGCCGGAATTCACCGCTGTGGTGGTGTATCCGTCGGCTGTCAGGCCCTTCGCGAGGAATGAGGCGATCTCCGCCTCATCCTCCACGATCAGGATATGACTCATGTGTGTCCTCCCGGGGGTATGGGAACCTCATCGTAACTGTGGTCCCGGCTCCCAAACGTGACGTCAGATGGAGTGTCCCGCTGTGGGCCTGTGTGATGGAATCCACGATGGCCAGGCCCAACCCCTGTCCTTCCGTGCGTGATGACTGGGCGCCGCGGACATGTCGCTTGGTCACATGAGGCAGGCGCTCCGGAGGGATGCCGATGCCTTCGTCGCGCACCCACAGCCGAACCTCGTCGGCGGTGACGTCTGATCCGAGCGCGATGACCTGACCGGGTTCGGTGAATTTGACCGCATTGCGGGACAGTTCCAGCAACGCCTGCTCGATGCGTCGGGGATCGAGCAGGATCTCGGCGTCGGCGATGTCGTCGAGCACCCAACGACGATCACCGAGGCTCTGTGCCTTCTCGAACGTCGTATCGGTGAGCTCGGCGACATCGGTGGGACGGCGGCGTGCGAAATCGGGCCGACGAGCCTTGGCCAGGGTCATCATGTCATCGACCAGCAGGTTCATGCGGTCAAGTTCGGAGATGGTTCGCTTTTTGGTTGCGGACGCATCTTCAGGGTCATCGGGGTCGAGGATCTCCAAGTGCCCCCGCACGATGGTCAGCGGAGTCCGGAGCTCATGGCTCACATCGTCATAAAATGCCTGCTGATCTTCGAAGGTCTTGGCGAGTCGGTCGAGCATCGCATTGATGTTCCGACCCAGATCGCTGAGGTCGTCGTCACCGCGCACGGGGATTCTGTGGGTCGGTTCGGTGTCGTTGACCCGTTGGACGACGCGCTGCATGACCTGGATGGGGGCGAGAAGGCGTCCGATGGCGAGCCATGCGATGAAGCCGAAAAGGATGATGGAGCCGATCGCGACCCCCACATACGTCCGGTACGAGTCATTGAGCCCCTTGTAGAGCGCTTGTCGATCCTGCGCGAACACCAGCCGTCCGCGTTCATGGCCGACCACCATGTCGGCGGTGACGACGTAGTAGGTGGTCACTTCGGTGGTGATGGTGTGGATGCGCGGGGAACGATCCGGAGCAAGTTCTGAGACCTGTTCGATGAGCGCGGTGTCGCGGCCCAGGTGAAAGCCGGGGGCATTGGTCGATTGGGCGACCACCTGCCCGTCATGCAGGGCCAGAGTTCCCTGGGACGCTGTGGAGATGGTTCCGGCGACGACCCCGTCGAGTGTTGCGTCGAGACTGTGGAACGGTGCCCCGGTGAGGGGATCCCTTCCACGATTGTTGAGCATCTGGGCTGTTTCGTACTGCGTGAACAGGTCCGCATGGGCGGTCTGCTCCAGCCGCTGATGTTCCAAGGAGTAGGCGATGACTCCGGCGAAAGTGACCGCCAGGGTGGCGATGATGATCGTGGTGGCCACGACGCGGGCACGTATCGACCGCCATGCGGCGTTGTGCCGCTTGGGCATGAGACGCCTCCTTGGATTTGGAACACATGCTCTGGTGTGATGGGCGATGCGCTCGCTTCAAGCTGGAGGAACGCTGGCATCTGAGCGGGGGAATTGCTTCCGGGTGTGCAGCGCGCCTATGATAGCGGGTCGGTTGTGGCGCACCCGGCCACTGTGGTGAAGGGACCGTGATGACAACCTCCGATCGTACGGATGCTACCTCCGAGCTCGTTGTGGACACACGCGATCTCGGGCGTCGCCCCGGGGCGATGCGTGAGGTCGTCGAGACCGTCTCGGCACCGGAGGGCTTGGGGAGCTCCATGATCGCAGTGGCACCCACGTCACCGATCCGGCTCGATCTTCGGATCGAGGCGGTGACCGAGGGCGTGCTGGTGTCCGGAGTCGTCCGAGCGACGCTGACCGGGGAGTGTTCCCGCTGCCTCACAGAAGTCTCCGAAGGCGTGGAGATCGATGTGCAGGAGCTGTACATGTACCCGGAGAAGGCCGATCCGGACGATGAGGACGCCAGTGTGATGGAGGGCGAGTGCATCGACCTCGAGCCCCTCGTGCGCGACGAGGTGCTGCTGGACCTGCCGTTCATGCCGTTGTGCCGGGCGGACTGTCTCGGGTTGTGCGCCGAATGCGGTGTCGATCTGAACGATGATCCGGAGCACGAGCATGCCGACCGCACCGACCCCCGGTGGGCCGCCCTGGCCGGGTGGCGTTCCGACGCCGCCGGTGAGGAAGGTCAACCACACGGCTGACAACAGCCGCACCAGGACTCCGGATCACCGATCCGGGCAACGAAGGAGAGAATCGTGGCCGTTCCCAAGCGGAAGATGTCGCGCAGCAACACCCGTCATCGTCGTAGCCAGTACAAGACGCAGGCGCCGACGCTCGTCGTGTGCAGCAACCCGACCTGCCGGGCGAAGATCCTGCCGCACACCGCCTGCACCGAGTGTGGGCAGTACAAGAAGCGCCCCGTCGCCTGATCCCACCTCACGGATCACCGGTGCCGGGATCGGAGCTGACCCACATCTGCAGTGACCTCGGGGTCGAGATCGCCCCCGAGCTCTTGGAGCTTGCCCTGACGCACCGATCGTGGGCCTACGAGAACGGTGGCGTCCCCACCAACGAACGTCTCGAGTTCTTGGGCGACGCGGTCCTGGGCGTGGTGATGACCGATCATCTGTATCGCTCCCACCCGGATGTGGACGAGGGGCATCTGGCCAAACTTCGTGCTGCTGTGGTGAATGCGCGGGCCCTGGCGGATGTGGCCAGAGGGCTCGGGGTCGGCCCCATGATCAAACTGGGGCGTGGTGAGAAATCCACCGGTGGTCATGACAAGGACTCCATCCTTGCAGACACGATGGAGGCCATCATCGGTGCTGTCTATCTTTCGCACGGGATCGAGGGCGCCGGGCTTTTCGTGCATCGTCTTTTCGATCCGGTGGCCGAGCGCGCCGCTGCGCTCGGTGCCGGACTCGATTGGAAGACGTCCCTGCAGGAGATCACGGCTGCTGCTGGACTCGGCGTCCCGCATTATTCGGTGACCGAATCCGGTCCGGACCACGACAAGCGCTTCGAGGCCTGGGCCGTGGTGGCCGATCATCGATGGGGGCCGGGCAAGGGACGTTCGAAGAAACAGGCCGAACAGGAGGCCGCGAGCAAGGGCTTCGAGGCCGTTCAGAAGATCGTGGCCGAACGGGGGCGGTCCGCCGCCGACGAGGCGTGACGTGCCCGAGCTGCCCGAGGTCGAGGTCGTACGTCGCGGCCTGGCGGCCCATCTCCGTGGTCGGTATCTGACCGGTGTCGAGGTTCTCCACCCGCGTGCGGTGCGGCGTCACTCGGCGGGTATCGACGATTTTCAGGCGACGCTCGAAGGGCGCACCTTCGCCGAACCGCGTCGTCGTGGCAAGTATCTGTGGTTGCCGTTCACCGATGGGGACGCCCTTGTCGTCCATCTCGGCATGAGTGGGCAGTTCCGCGTCGACGATGAACCCGCCGATGATCGTCACACGCGCGTGCGTTTCCACCTGGATGACGGGCGACAGGTGCGTTTCGTCGACCAACGAACCTTCGGTGGTGTCCATCTCAGCGTCGAGGGTGCCGAGCTGCCGACCGAGATCGCACACATCGGACGCGACCCCTTCGACCCGGAGTTCGACATCGAGGACGCCATCTCGCGATTCAGGCGGCGACGCAGCGGGGTCAAGCGGGCCCTGTTGGACCAGGCCATCGTGTCGGGCATCGGGAACATCTATGCCGACGAGACACTGTGGCGCTGCCGGATTCACCCCGAGCGAGCTTGTGAACGGCTTTCGCGGCACGCATGGCGGGAGATCATCGACGCCGCCACCGCCGTGATGAAAGAGGCCCTGGCCCAGGGCGGCACCTCGTTCGATGCGTTGTACGTGAACGTGAACGGGGAGTCGGGGTACTTCGAGCGTGGGCTTGCTGCCTATGGGCGCGAGGGTTCGCCATGCCAGCGCTGTGGTGCACTCATCGTCCGGGAGGCGTTCATGAACCGCAGCTCGTTTCGGTGTCCGAGGTGTCAGCGGACGCCACCGGGAACCGGCGCGTTGATTCGCCGACCCCACCAGACGGGGCCTAGGGTGGTGAAATCGTGAAACGCGTCGCTCACTATGTCTTCGTGCGCCAACGGCACAACTGGCTCCAGTTCCTGAAGTTCGGGATCGTGGGCGGCTCTGGCGTCCTTGTGAACCTGTTCGTCATCTTCCTGTGCAACAAGCTTGGGCCGGCCTACCACGGGCCGGCGATTCCCATTCCTGGCACCGATTTCAGTGTTCGCTGGTATCACATCTTCCAGATGCTGGCGTTTCTCGTGGCGAACACATGGAACTATCAGGTGAACCGATCCTGGACGTTTCGGTCGGCCCACCATCGCAGTTGGCTCCGCGAGTTCTTCCCCTTCCTCGCCACCGGGCTGGTGGCGCTGGTGGTGGGTCTCGGCGTGACCACGGCGCTGCTGTGGCACGGGTCCCCGATCTACCTGCGTCAGATCGAGTGGTTGGATGAGAGCACCGGCCTGCGGAACCCCTTGTATTGGGCGAACCTGATCCAGATCGTGGTCACGATGCCGATCAACTACGTGGTGAACAAGCTCTGGACCTTCCGGGCGGTGCGTGGGCTCAAACAGGACCCCGATCATGAGCTTCCGATGGTCGCCTCGGTCGTCGCTCCGGAGGCCGTGGACGAGAGCGGCGAGTTGATGACCACCCAGGAACTCGAGCGCTACATGGCCGAACGCGATGCCGAGGACGCCGAGCATCCCGATGGGCCTGAGCCGGCGGGTGGGGAGCACGAACCGGCCCGAGGGGGCTGAGCTCGATGTACCTCAAGTCGATGACCCTGCGCGGATTCAAGTCCTTTGCCTCGGCCACGACCCTCGAGTTCGAGCCGGGGATCACCTGTGTGGTGGGTCCCAACGGGTCGGGCAAGTCGAATGTGGTGGATGCCCTGGCCTGGGTGATGGGGCAGCAGGCGGCGAAGTCACTGCGTGGCGGCAAGATGGAGGATGTCATCTTCGCCGGAACCTCCGGGCGGGCTGCGTTGGGACGTGCCGAGGTCAGCCTCACGATCGACAACTCCGATGGGGCGCTCCCGATCGAGTACACCGAGGTGACGATCACCCGCACGATGTTCCGCGGTGGTGGTTCGGAGTACCGCATCAATGGCGACAGCGCCCGTCTGCTCGATGTGCAGGAACTGCTCTCGGATTCGGGTATCGGCCGCGAGATGCACGTCATCGTGCAGCAGGGACAGCTCGACGCCATCCTGCAGGCGACCCCCGAGGAGCGGCGGGGTTTCATCGAGGAAGCCGCTGGTGTGCTGAAGCACCGCAAGCGCAAGGAGCGCGCGCTCCGCAAACTCGAATCCACCGAGGGGAACCTCAACCGACTCACCGACCTCGTCGCCGAGATCCGCCGCCAGCTCAAGCCGCTGGGGCGTCAGGCCGAGGTGGCCCGCAAGGCGACGGTCATCCAGGCCGAGGTGCGTGACGCCAGTGCCCGCCTCCTCGCCGATGATCTGGTGCAGGCAAGGCTGGCGTTGGCGTCGGACACCGCCGATGAGGAATCGCTGCAGCAGCGCCGGGCCCAGGTCGAGAGCGATGTGGAGCATGCCCGGAGACTCGAGGCCGAGACCGAGCGGGAGCTCGAGGAAATCCGTCCGGGTCTGGATGCCGCCCATGAGCGTTGGTATGGGCTCCAGGCGCTGGGCGAACGGGTGCGGTCGACCGCTTCGATCGCGCAGGAGCGCGCCCGGACCGCCACCGAACGGAGCCAGGCCAAGCGCACCGGGCGTGACCCCAGACATCTGCGTGCCGAGGCCGATCAGGTGGCCGAGACCGAGGCGACGCTGCGTCAGCAGGTGGAGGCCAGGCAGGCGGAGTTGGATGCGGCGACCGAGCGTCGTGAATCGGCAGAAGAACTGCATCGGGTGGAGGAGCACCGCCTGGCGTCGGTACGCCAGGCGATCGCGGACCGGCGCGAAGGCCTGGCGCGACTGACCGGGCAGGTCAACGCTTTGAAGAGCCGCATCGAGGCCGTGGCGTCCGAGACCGAACGTCTCGAGGCAGCCCGGGACGCCGCACGCGACCGGGCCGAGCAGGCCAACAAGGAGTTCGCTGCGCTGGAGAGTCGCGTCGCCGGTATGGACGCCGGTGAGGTGGATCTGGACGCCGAGTATGAGCAGGCGGCAGCCGAGGCCGAGGCGCTGGAGGAGCGGCTGGCCGGGCTGCGTCGGGAGGATCAGCAGGCGCAGCAGAAGCGTGCGGCAGCGGCTGCGCGCGTCGAGGCTTTGAAACTCGGATTGGAACGCAAGGATGCCGCCGGTGAGCTACTGGCCGCGTCGGACCGGGTGGGCGGCCTGCTGGGGTCGGTGGCCGCGCTCGTGCAGGTGGAGGCGGGCTATGAGGCGGCAGTGGCCGCTGCATTCGGCACTGCGGCCGACGCGGTGGCGGCCGCAGATCTCGATGCGGCGATGGCCGCGGTGCAGATGGCCCGTGATGAGGACTGGGGCCGAGCCGGTTTGTTGCTCGGTGGCGGACCCGATGAGGATGTGGCCGAGTGGCCGAGGCTTCCCGAGCATGCCCGGTATCTGGCGGATGTGGTCTCGTGTGATGACCGGTTGCGTCCGGCGGTGACGCGGGTGCTGCGTCACGTGGTCGTGGTCGATGATCTCACCGATGCCCGTGGGCTGGTGCGGGATCTGCCCGAGGTGACCGCGGTGACCCGGGACGGTGACGTACTCACCACGTGGCTCATGATGGGTGGCTCCGGAGGTGGGCAGTCGCTGATCGAGGCCCAGGCCGCGCTGGAGAAGGCCGAGGGTGAGTTGGTGAACGCCGACCACGCGGTCGAGCGTGTGCGTTTCGCCATGGAGGAGGCCCGGCGGGAGCACGCCGCCGCCGAGGAGCGGGTCGAGGCGGCCGTGGCCCGGCTGCACGAGTCGGATGCACAGATGGCTGCTGTCGCCGAGGAACTCGGCAACCTGAACACGACGGCGCGACAGGCGTCGGCGGAGGCGGCGAAGGCTGAGCAGGACCTCGCAGCGGGTGCCGAGCGTCGTGAGCAGGACGCCCGACGTCTGGAGGAGCTCGAGGAGCGTCTGGCCCGTGCGGGTGAGGACGAGGTCGACGAGGACGACGACCCCGCCGAGCGCGACCGACTCTCCGACGTGGCGCGGCAGGCACGCAGCGAGGAGATGGACATCAGGCTGTCCCTGCGCACGACCGAGGAGCGTTTGCGGGCCGTCGAGGGGCGGGCGGAGTCGCTGCGTCGAGCCGCTGTGGCGGAGGAACAGGCACGAGAGCGTGCCGAGGAGGCCCGCAAGGCGGCGGCTCGGGAGGCGGAACGGGCCCGTGCGGTGGCCAAGGGTGCGGAGTGGTTGTCCACGGCTGTCGCGGCTGCGGCGGCCGACGCCGACGCCGAGCGCGCCGAACTCGAACAGTCGCGCAAGCAGGCCCAGGAGACGGTGAGTGAGGCACGTCGTCGGAGCCGTACCCTGGCCGAGGAACTCCAGCAGCTGGTGGATGCCGCCCATCGTGAGGAGATGGCTCGGGCCCAGCAACGGATGCGCGTGGAAGCGTTGAGCGAGAAGGCGATGGAGGAACTCGGCCTCGAGGCCGATGTGCTCTGTGATGAGTTCGGCCCCGAGGTGCCCGTTCCGGTGTTGACCCGACCTGATGGTTCGGCGTTGACCGAGGACGATGAACAGCCCGACCCGGTGCCGTACGTGCGGGCCGAGCAGGAGAAGCGTCTGCGGAAGGCGCGGAAGAATCTGCAGGTGCTCGGCAAGGTGAACCCGTTGGCGTTGGAGGAGTTCGACGCCATGACCGAGCGGCACGCGTTCCTGGCCGAGCAGCTCGACGATCTGCACCGCACCAGGGCCGATCTCGCCGAGATCATCAAGGAGGTCGACAAGCGGGTCGAGGAGGTCTTCGCCGAGGCCTACCGGGATGTGGAGACCGCGTTCGAGCAGGTGTTCGCGACGTTGTTCCCCGGCGGCGATGGGCGTCTGGTGCTCACCGAACCGGGGGAGTGGCTCACGACCGGCGTGGAGGTCGAGGCCCGCCCGGCGAGCAAGAAGGTCAAGCGGCTGTCGTTGCTGTCCGGCGGTGAACGGTCCCTGGTCGCGGTGGCGTTCCTGGTCTCGTTGTTCATCGCCAGGCCGAGCCCGTTCTACATCCTCGATGAGGTGGAGGCGGCGCTCGATGACACGAACCTGGGGCGTCTGCTGGACATCTACCAGCAGCTCCGTGCCAACTCGCAGTTGCTGGTGATCACGCATCAGAAGCGCACGATGGAGATCGCCGACGCGCTGTATGGCGTCACCATGCGCGGTGACGGGGTGTCGAAGGTGATCTCCCAGCGGCTGGACGGCGACCGCTGAATTTCTCCGAGTCGGCCCGAAATGTCGGTGCCGGACGCTAGCGTGCTTTCCGACGTACGAATCGGGGAAGGCAGGCACATGGTCATGGTCGGAAAACGCTTGACAGGTCTGGGCTCTGGCGCGGTTCGGAAGGCCGCGGTCGCGGGGGTGGTCGCCGCGTCGCTGGCGTTCACCGGGTGCAACCCGCTCGGCGGGGATGAGAAGCCCACCGAGCCTGTACCGCAGGAGTCATCGACGCCAGAACCCACGGTGGAGCCGACACGCGAGGAAGCGGTGGCCCTGGCCGAAGAATCCGGTATGGAATGCGAGGAGGTCGGAGACCCCGACTCGCTGTTGGACATGTGCACCGGCGAGAGTCTGGATTCCATGGGCGGGCCGGCGACATGGGCGGTGATCCATTCGGTCGATGAGGACGTTGATGCCTTCCATGTCCGGATGATCAACGCATTGGATCTTGCCGACCCGCGGGGAGCCGAGAAACTCGAGGCCACACATCAGGGGGCTCAGGATCTGGCGGAATCGCTGGGTGACCTCATCATCGATGCCGAAGCGGGGCCGGCGATGGGAGATCTCGAAGGGTGGGTCGACACCGAGTGGGGCCAATACGGCAACGATCTGGCGGACCCGTCGCATCTGACCGGGGCCGACATCGAAGGCGCCGGATGGACGCCCGACAGCCCGGGCGCCGATGATGCCTGGTTCGCGCGCCGCGCCGATCACACACCCACCACCACCGGTTCATTCGGTCGGTTGACCGAGGACGATCTCCAAACGGTGGCCGAAGCCATGGGCGGCAACACCAAGACGTGTGCCGAGGGAAGCGAATGCACGGTCTCGGAGGGGGAGCAGGCGCTCGCCCATCGCCCCCGGCGCAGTGATTACGACATGGGCGATGACGATCAGGAGTGGAGTGCCGCGCTCGACATGCGCTACTTCGGTGGAGCCTCGCAGGGCGCGGAATCCGGGCACAAGGAGGAGATGGACACCTTCGCGAAGGGCCTCTCGTCGTTGCTGCAGGACCCCGAGCAGAAAGAGCGAGTGGTCCAGGTCGCAGCGGAATTGCATGCGTCACGATTCAGCGATGACATGCGACCGGCGGCCGGCATGGTGCTGCAGGCCAGCCTCGGTGGCGTCACGGCCGTTCCTGCGGAGGCACTGTTCCATCCGCTGGCACGCCCGAGCGCCGAGACCTCCGAGGTGATGACGCCGCTGGCCGACGCCGCAGGGGACGATGAGGCATGGGCCGAAGCCTTGGCGGAACTGGACGCTCAGCCCAGCGGGGAGACGCCCGAGGAGTTCATCTTCCTGGGGTGGACGGATGTGAGTCCGCAGGTTCCCGATGACTTCGGATTTGCATGGTCGGACGGATCGACCCCTCACACCGGTCGATACAGCGGTGGGACGCTGCAGCTCGATCAGTGAAGGGGTCGTTCTGCCGGCCGGGGTGAGATGCCCCGGCCGGTGAGAGTGGTGATGTCGGTCAGTTGAACAGCTTGGCGATGCGAGCCGGCGGCTCGCCCTCGCCGTTGAGCACCTGGGCTGCGTCGGTGAACCAAGCGGCAGCACGGGGATGTTCCTCGTGGCCCATGCCGACCATGCCCATGATGACCACACCTGCGACGAGCGCGGATGCGGCGAGAGCGAGAAGAAGAACGAGAATTCCGATTCCGATACCCATGGGGAACCTCCGGTCGTGGGGAAGAAGGGGAAGGGCGCCGATGACCGGTCGACGCTGATTCCCATGTTAACCACATCGATGTGCTTAACCAACCATCGCATCGTGCAGATCGTGGCACGGGCATCTAGGATGCGGGCGTGGATCCCATCTGGTACATCGTCATCGCAGTCATCGTCGTCGCACTGGTGGGTGTGGGCGTTGGTGTCGGGCTGCGGCAGCGTGCCCTGGAGCAGAAGCGCCGCGCCGAGATCGAGGAACCGACCCCGGAACCGGGTGCGGAAGTCGAACCGGAACCGGGCGAAGAGCCGGCCGAGCCCGCCGAGCCGGTCGAACCGGGTCTCGATGAGCCCGAACCGCCGAAATCGCGTCTGCAACGCCTCCGCGCCCGACTCGCCGGGCAGAACAACGCGCTGTCCCGCGGACTCCTCTCGTTGCTCTCGGCCGACAAGCTCGATGAGGACACCTGGGATGACTTCGAGGCGACGCTCATCAGCTCCGACCTGGGCGTCGGGCCCACCACCGAACTTGTGGACACGCTGCGGACCCGCTTCAAGGTCGAGGGCGTCGATTCGCCGGAGAAGGCACGCGAGATCCTCCGAGAAGAGCTCCTGAAGCTCGTCGACCCGACGTTGGACCGTTCGCTGAACATCCGCTCCGAGGGCGATGACCCCGCCGTCTGCTTGGTGGTCGGCGTCAACGGCACCGGCAAGACCACCACGGTGGGCAAGTTGGCCCGTGTCCTCGTGGCCGAGGACGCCAAGGTCCTGTTGGGTGCGGCCGACACCTTCCGCGCCGCCGCCGCCGAACAGCTCCAGACCTGGGGCGAACGCGTCGGGGTCGACACGGTGCGCGGCGCCGAAGGGTCCGATCCGGCGTCGGTCGCATTCAACGCGGTGGATGCGGGCGTCGAACAGGGCGTCGATTGCGTCATCGTCGACACTGCAGGACGCCTCCACACCAAGACCGGTCTCATGGATGAACTCGGCAAGGTCAAGCGGGTCATCGAGAAGAAGGCCCCGGTCACCGAGGTGTTGCTCGTCATCGATGCCACCACCGGGCAGAACGGTCTGATCCAGGCGCGCATCTTCCGCGAGGTCGTCGATGTGACCGGCATCGTGCTCACCAAGCTCGACGGGTCGGCCAAGGGCGGCATCATCGTGCAGGTGCAGCGTGAACTCGGCGTCCCGGTGAAACTGGTGGGTCTGGGCGAGGGGGCCGATGACCTGGCACCCTTCGATGTCGAAGGATTCGTGGACGCTCTTCTGGAGGAGTGACGGCGTTTACGACCCGCTGTGGTGGGCCACCCGGTAGTATGGCCCGCCGACCGTCTACGTCCGGAGGACCGCTTTGTTCGACACACTGCAGGACCGGCTGGCCGCCACGTTCAAGAACCTGCGTGGCAAGGGCAAGCTGACCGAGGCCGATATCGACGCGACCGCGCGTGAGATCCGCATCGCACTGCTCGAGGCCGACGTCAACCTCGGCGTGGTCAAGGAGTTCATCAAGAACATCAAGGAGCGCTGCCTCGGTGCTGAGGTCTCCGAAGCGCTCAATCCGAGCCAGCAGATCATCAAGATCGTCAACGAGGAACTCGTCGACATCCTCGGTGGTGACACCCGGACGATCCGTTTCGCCAAGAAACCGCCGACGGTCATCATGCTCGCCGGTCTGCAGGGTGCGGGTAAGACGACGCTCGCAGGCAAGCTCGCCCACTGGCTGAAGTCGGAGGGCCACTCGCCGCTGTTGGTCGCGGCTGACCTCCAGCGCCCCAACGCTGTCAACCAGCTCCAGGTGGTCGCTGGGCGCGCCGGCGTCCACTGCTTCGCCCCCGAGCCCGGCAATGGCGTCGGCGATCCGGTGCAGGTGGCGCGTGCATCCATCGACGAGGCCGACCGACGCCTCTACGACGTGGTGATCGTCGACACCGCGGGACGCTTGGGCGTCGATGAAGTGCTGATGCAGCAGGCCGCCGACATCAAGGCCGCGGTCACGCCCGATGAGGTGCTGTTCGTCGTCGACGCCATGATCGGTCAGGACGCGGTCAACACCGCACAGGCCTTCGCCGACGGCGTCGGGTACGACGGTGTGGTCCTCACCAAGCTCGATGGTGACGCCCGCGGTGGTGCGGCGTTGTCGATCGCGCGGGTCATCGGCAAGCCGATCATGTTCGCCTCTTCCGGCGAGGGGATGAAGGACTTCGACGTCTTCCACCCCGAGCGCATGGCCAGCCGCATCCTCGGCATGGGCGACATGCTGACGCTCATCGAGCAGGCCGAGAAGACCTTCGACGAGGAGAAGTCCCGCAAGGCTCACGAGAAGATCGTCACCAAGGGTGGTTCGGGCTTCGGGCTGGGCGACTTCCTCGAGCAGATGAAGATGATCCGCAAGATGGGCCCGCTGTCCAAGCTCTTCGGCATGCTGCCGGGGATGGACGGGGCGATGAAGGATCAGCTCAACAACATCGACGAGAAGGAAGTCGACCGCATCGAGGCGATCATCCTGTCGATGACTCCCGCTGAGCGTGACGATCCGAAGATCCTCAACGGCTCACGGCGCGCACGTATCGCCAAGGGCTCGGGAACCGAGGTGTCGGAGGTCAACAACCTCGTCAACCGTTTCTTCGAGGCGCGCAAGGTCATGTCGTCGTTCGCGAATGGACAGATGCCCGCCGGTATGCCGGGGATGCCCGGTATGCCGCAGGGTGCGTTGCCCGGTGGCGGCGGTGGCGGCTCGAAGAAGCAGCAGCAGAAGAAGCGGAAGAAGAACGCCAAGGGAGTCTCCGGTAACCCGGCCAAGCGCAGGGCTCAGGAGGCCCGCAAGAACCAGCCTGCGGCGAAGGAGCCTGCTTCTGATCCCGCAGCGGCGTTCGGCCACGGTTTCGACCCCAAGCAGTTCGGTGGTGGTTTCGGCGGCCAGAAGCCCGGCGACTTCGACATCCCGCCCGAGCTGGAGAAGATGTTCAAACAGGGCAAGTGACCCCTGGCTCTTGTCGCCGGCGAGGTGACGCAGTGACATCGAGGGTGAGCCGGGGCAGACTGGCACCATGACAGTTGCAACGGAGCCCCTGCACGTGTCCGGCGTCCTGCTTCCCGAGGAGGAATCCCGGGACCTGTGGATCGTCGATGGTCGACTTTCGTTCACCCCGGTGCCGGACGCCCGGACGGTGGCCGAGAACGTGTGGATCATGCCGGGGCTGGCCGATGCCCACTGCCACATCGGGCTGGATATGAACGGTGCCACGCCGATCGACGTCGCCGAGCAGCAGGCGATCGACGAACGCGAGGTCGGCATACTGTTGATCCGCGACGCCGGGTCGCCCAGTGACACGCGATGGGTCGACGACCGGGCCGATCTTCCCCGTATCATCCGCGCCGGACGCCACATCGCCAGGCCCAAGCGGTACATCCGCAATTTCGCGTCCGAGATCGAACCGGAAGACCTCGTCGCGGAGATCGAGACGCAGATCGCTGCGGGTGATGGCTGGATCAAGCTCGTCGGCGACTGGATCGACCGTGAGGTCGGCGACCTCAAGCCCCTGTGGCCCGCCGACGTGCTCAAGGCCGCCGTGGCGCGGACCCACGAGCTCGGGGGCCGCATCACGGTGCACCACTTCGGTGAGGAGGGCGTCGACGAACTCCTCGATGCCGGCGTGGACGGGATCGAACATGGCACGGGGCTGACACCGGACACCATCGCCAGGGCTGTGGAACAACAGGTCGCACTCGTTCCCACGATGATCAACATCGACAACTTCCCGAGCATCGCGGCGAGCGGCGAGGAGAAATATCCCACGTGGGGCAAGCATCTGCGGGCACTGTATGCCAAGAGCGCCGACACGTTCCGGGCCTGTGCCGAGGCGGGAATGACGATGTACGCAGGTACCGATGCCGGTGGCATGGTCCCGCACGGGCTCATCAGCGATGAGATCGCCAAGATGGCCGAGATCGGGGGAGCGGAGTTCGCACTCGGTGCCGCGTCATGGCGTTCCCGTGAATGGTTGGGCGTCGACGGGCTCACCGAGGGGGCCTCTGCCGATCTGGTCTGTTACGACTCCGACCCACGTGAGGACGCGCGCATCATCAAATCCCCGGCCCGCGTGGTGCTGCGGGGTGCTGTGATTCGTTGACGAGGGACTGCTGGGAATTGCTGCGGGTGATGGTTTGATGCTCGTGGGAGATCGCATCGGCGATCACAACCGGTTCGTGGTGTTCCCAGAAACGAAGAACGCCCCACCCCTCCTGCCGAAGGTGGTGCGAGACTTCCAGATCCCTGCGGATGTTCGAGGCGTTCTTCTCTGACCAGAACCCTGCGTTGGCTTTGGGCTTTGCGTAGTGATCCGGACACCCGTGCCAGAAGCATCCATCTATGAAAACTGCCAACCTCTGACGTGGAAATGCGATGTCGATGGTCCGTCGTGGCATTCCGGGGACTTTGAAATGCACACGGTAGCGAAAGCCACGTGCATGGAGAATCCTGCGCACTGCAAGTTCCGGGCGGGTGTCCTTGCCCCGATTGGCCCGCATCGTCTTTCGACTGTTGTCCGAGCTGGCCCATGACATTGCCATGCATGGCAGCATACGGACATGGGAAACCTCGGATCGCAGGAGACGTTGACGGACGTCTACTCGGCGGCAGCAGTGAAGATTGCTCGGAAGGTGGATGTCGTCAGCCCCGCATCGAATCAGCATGAGCTCAATGGCGTCTCGCGGTTCTCGCCGGTCCTGGGTGAGCCGGACATGGGAAGACAGCCCGCGCGATTTGTCTGGCTCGATGATGACGAAGACGAAACGATCGAAGAGGGGACGGTGAACTTCTACGACGCACGTCGTGGCACGAGTCGGACCGAGTACCGCCTCTACTACCCGTCGAGTGTTCGCTTGGTCCGAAAGATGGTGGAGGGGGACGTCATTGTCCTGCTGAAACCTGTCGAGGGTCCGGTCACGTTTGCCGTGGCGCCTCAGGGGTCGTCCACTTTGCTCCAGCTTCTACGGTTGCTCGGTCTGACGACGGAGGATGTGAACCGACTTGACACCGGTCGTGGTTCCTTGGTCTTGGAGAACCTCGATACCGCTCCACCACTCGACCAGGCTTCACGCTCACTGCTGGAACGCTTGGGGCAGCGGGTGGCTGATGAAGAAGACGGGCTGGCCAGCCAACTGTGTGAGCAATTTGGCTTGCGTTTTCCGCCCATGGCCGAATTCAGCGCATATGCGCGAAAGTTCTGCGAGATCGACCCGCGTGATGACTGTGACACCGCGCTCGTGGAGTGGGTGGAGACCGAGGAGCATCTGTTCAAAACACATGAACGATCGATAGTCGAGCTACAGCTGATGCGCCTGTACGAAGGTGAGGTGGACGTCGACGCATTCGTGTCGCTGTCGCTGTCGGTCCAGAACCGGCGCAAGGCCCGAGCAGGAGCCAGTCTGGAGAACCACATGGAGGCGATTCTTGAAGCGCACGACGTGTCGGCGGTCAACAACGGGGTCACGGAGAATCGGTCCCGCCCTGATTTTCTGTTCCCCGATGTGGCCTGCTACGCCGATACTGGTTACCCGAGCGAACTGCTGACAATTCTTGGCGCCAAAACCACATGCAAGGACCGGTGGCGTCAGGTGCTGTCGGAGGCTGCACGCGTCCCGGAGAAACACCTGCTCACCTTGGAAAGCCCCATCTCCGTGCACCAAACAGACGAGATGAAGGCCCACGGGCTGCAGCTTGTCGTCCCTCAGCCTCTCCAACGTTCCTACACGCCCACGCAGCAGACTTGGCTGTGGACGTTGAACGACTTCGTCGCCGAAGTCAAGAAGCGTCAGGAAGCCGCGGTTGCGCGGGGCCTGCTGAACCGGCTGCTCTGATGTGCGGTGCCATGGCCAACGCCACGGCCTCCATGACAGGAACCACCACAGAGTTACCGAACTGCTTGTACGCCTGGGTGTCAGAGACGGGGATGACGAAATTGTCCTTGAACCCCATGAGACGTGCGCACTCACGTGGCGTGAGGCGGCGAGGCGTGCCTGTTCCCTGAGGGATGAGGATTTCGGATCCGTCCTTGTAGTAGCGCGCTGACAAGGTCCTTGTGACAGAACCGTTGTGGGCCAAGCCGAAGCCGAAGCCATTGCCTGCTGCTCGATGCTTTGCGGCGTAGGCCTGCAGGTACTCCCACAGGCGTGGTGTGAGTGTGTACTTCTCGTGGACCCGGTTGGATTCATGGTTGAAGAACCGGCCCTGATCGTGTTCGAGAACCGGTTCCGTGCCGTCTGTGCGATGCAGGATCGATTCGATCGTGGGCCCTTTGGCGGGAAGGTGCACGTCGTTCCACGTGAAGTCACTCCCGTCGCGGAATCCGACGATGAGGATGCGCTCCCGGTGTTGGGGGACGAAGTGCGCTCCATCGATGACCTTGGTGTGCACCTCGTAGCCCAGTTCTTCGCGAAGGGTGTGCTCGATAACGGCGAAGGTCCGGCCACCGTCATGAGATTTCAGATTCTTGACATTCTCCAACAAGAACGCCTTGGGGCGCTTGGCGTCGATGATTCTTGCCACATCGAAGAACAGTGTGCCTTGGGTCGCGTCCTCGAAGCCATGGGCCCGCCCCAAGGACCTCTTCTTGCTCACGCCAGCGATGGAGAACGGCTGGCATGGAAAGCCTGCGAGCAGGACATCATGGTCGGGGACGTCGTCGGCATTCACGGCGGTGATGTCCCCTCGAAACTCGTGACCTTCAAGCAGATCATCGGGGTAGTTGGTGAGGTATGTTTTCTTGGCGAAGTCGTTCCACTCCGAGGAGAAGATGCACTCGCCACCAGCATCCATGAAGCCTTGGCGAATGCCGCCGATCCCGGCGAAGAGGTCGATGAAAGTGAAGTGTGCACCGGGGCGTCCGTTGTCGATGGCGGGGTCGGTCAGGAGATCCCGCAGAGCGGAAGACGCCAGAGCCGGGATCGACAACGGGTCAGCCTTCCAGCGCTTCACCGTTCTGGGACTGCGGCCAAGGGCCTGCGCCACCTCGGGGACTGAGTAACGCGAGAGTGCGGCCTCGAGGTAGAGGGCAGCTGAGCCATCGTCTTTTGCGGGAACCATGGTGGACATTGTGGCACCTTTCTGTCCCCTTCTCGGTGGGGAGCGCCGTTATGCTTCCATGTGGGTCCGACAGATTTCTCGGGGCAGTGGAGTGTTGCGTGTGGAGACCTCGCGTGCTGTGTGACTTGGTCCGGAAAGCCGCCATGTGGCACACTGATCGCTGCGCGTCTGCGTCCCGTGGTGCCCTCTCATCGCCGCGAGGGGCGGACCTCACCGAGCCCCGATGCGGTACCCCACACCGGTTCGCGGTTCACCCAATACTTTCCAACAGGAGAACTCCTCAGTGGCAGTCAAGATTCGTCTGAAGCGTCTCGGTTCCATCCGTAACCCGCACTACCGCATCGTCGTCATGGACTCGCGTCAGAAGCGCGATGGCAAGGCGATCGAAGAGGTCGGCAAGTACCACCCCAAGAACGATCCGTCGTTCATCGAGGTCCAGTCCGAGCGGGTGCAGCACTGGCTGAAGGTCGGCGCGCAGCCGACCGAGGCCGTGGTCGCGATCCTGAAGCGCTCCGGTGACTGGCAGAAGTTCACCGGCGACAAGACGCCCTCGGGTATCGACGAGCAGCCCAGCAAGGCCGATAAGACCGAGCTGTTCAACAAGGCTCTCGCCGACACCGCTGGCGCTCCCACCGTCGAAGCCTTCACCAAGAAGAAGGCCGCTGACGCCGAGAAGGCGGAGAAGGCCGAGGAGGCACCGGCTGAGGACGCTGCGGCCGAGAACGCCGAAGAGTCCGCCGACGCCGAGAACACCGAGGCCTGAGCATGCTGGCCGATGCACTCGAACACCTCGTCCGCGGCATCGTCACCAATCCTGACGATGTGCGGGTGAAGGACAAGGACCTGCGCCGTGGCCGGATGCTCGAGGTGCGTGTGCACCCGTCGGATGTCGGCAAGGTCATCGGCCGTCAGGGACGCACGGCTGCCTCGCTGCGCACCGTTGTGGGCGCTTTGGCCGGCAATGAGCAGGTGCGCGTCGACTTCGTTGATGTGGACCGCCGCCGTCCGCGTGGGCGTCGCTGACGCCTCCTGGCTGACAGAGATCCTGGCCGACAGAGCACGACAACCTGGACGCCCCGGGCCCCTCACGGGCTCGGGGCGTTCGTCCGTGGAGGAGTATGTGATGGGGTCCATTCGAATCGTCGTCGGACGGATCGGGCGTCCGCATGGGGTCCGTGGCGAACTGACCGTGGAACCACGAACCGACGAACCCGAAGTGCGGTTCGCGCAGGGCGCCGAGCTCCACGCAGACCGTCCCGATGGGGACGGCGGTGAGGAACGTGCATGGCGTGTGGCCGGTTCCCGGTGGCACTCCGGTCGGCTGCTCATCCGGTTGGAGGGCGTCGATGATCGCAATGCTGCCGAGGCACTGCGCGGCACGGTGGTCGCCGCAGAGGTGGATGCCGACGCCGAACCCGCCGCGGAGGACGAGTTCTATGACCGGCACCTGATCGGGCTGGAAGTCCGCGTCGATGGGAAAGTGCTCGGCAAAGTCGTCAGCGTCGTGCACGGAGCGCAGGACCTGTTGGAGGTGCGCACCGAATCCGGCCGTCGCCTGGTGCCCTTCGTGGAGGCGCTGGTCCCGGTCGTCGATGTGGCTGCGGGCTACTGCGAGGTCGTGGATCTTCCCGGGCTGCTGCGAGGTGAGCCCGATGAGTGATGCGCAGAAGCGGGAACTGAACATCGACGTGGTGTCGATCTTCCCCGACTACATGGCGCCACTGACGTTGTCGCTCGTGGGCAAGGCCATCGAGTCGGGCATCATCGGCGTCGGGGTGCACGATCTGCGTGACTGGACCCATGACCGGCACCGCACCGTG
Source organism: Propioniferax innocua (assembly GCF_006716235.1). Classification (GTDB taxonomy): domain Bacteria; phylum Actinomycetota; class Actinomycetes; order Propionibacteriales; family Propionibacteriaceae; genus Propioniferax; species Propioniferax innocua. Next base: position 19,636 of record NZ_VFOR01000001.1, read on the forward strand.
GACGACACCCCGTACGGCGGTGGTGCAGGCATGGTGATGAAGCCCGAGCCCTGGGGTGAGGCGCTCGATGAGATCGCGTCCGCCCGGACGACGCTGGTGATCCCCACACCGTCCGGGATTCCCTTCACCCAGTCCATCGCACACGAACTCGGGTCGGCAGAACATCTGGTGTTCGCCTGCGGACGCTACGAAGGCATCGACGCCCGTGTTGCAGCCGAAGCGTCGACACGCATGACGGTGCGTGAACTGAGCATCGGCGATTTCGTCCTCAACGGTGGCGAGGTGGCGGCCCTGGTGATGATCGAAGCGATCGTGCGACTGCTCCCGGGCGTCATCGGCAATCCGGAGTCACTCGAGGAGGAGTCCTACGCGGCCGGTACCGATGGACTCCTGGAGTATCCCGTGTACACCAAGCCGCCGAGCTGGCGTGGGCACGAGGTGCCCGAGGTCCTGTTCTCCGGACACCACGCGAAGATCGCGCAGTGGCGTCGCGAACGGTCCCTCGAGGTGACGCGCGAAAGGCGTCCCGACCTGCTGAAGTGACGCCTCATCCGGCTGACTGGACCAGGCGCCGGAACGAGCGATCAGGCCGAAAAGGCATGAAAGTCGACTTCCGCCGGAAGAACTCGAGCAAGACTTGGGAATGACTCGTGGGCCACCTAGTGTGGCCCCCGTGATTCGGAATGACGGGGGAAACGTGGGGGTCAAGTACGTCAAACGATTCATGGCTGCTGCAGCGGCTGTTGCCATGGTGGGGGTGTCGGCGTGTGGCGCGCCACCGACGAGCCAGTCCGACGAGCAGAAGAACACCGCCCCCAGCTCCCCGCCGCCCCCGCCGCCGGTGGAGATCGCGTCCGTGGACCACGGCAATGTGGAGGGGCTGACCGAGGCCAGTTTCGATGCTCACGGTGTCACCACCACCATTCCCGTGACCGCTTCGTCTCGGCTTCTCACCGCCGCCACGATGGTGGTCAAGGACAAGATGCTGCGAAACGCCGCTCATGTGGGCGCCGAATCAGATGATGTGAGCTGGCAGCTCGTCGCATCCTCTCCCGAGGTGGTCGGCGTGATGCTGACGCAGGAGCAGCAGGGCGGCGAGGCGGCCGGAACCTCCGCCGGTGCGGTGTGGCTCGATGCCGTGAACAACGAAGTGGTCGGTTCGGCCGCCTTGATCGACGAGACCCAGTGGAGTGCCTTCCTCGATCTTGTGCGGGAGGTTGCCGTGACCGAACAGGCCGACGCCGAGGCCATCATCCAGGCTCTTTCCACGCCTGCAGCGCCCTATGGGGACGGCCCTGCGATGGCGTTCGAATCCAGCGGCAACCTGGTGCTGCGGGTGGCCGGTGAGGAATTGGTCGATCTGCGTATCGAGGCCGAATCGGTCGATCCGATGCTCTCCGAGTTCGGACGCCGTGCTCAGCAGGCCGCCACTTCCCCCCAGGCTTTCACCGGTGCGCCCCCCGCGGCAGCAGGTGATGGTGCCGAGACGCCCACGCCGGCTCCCGATGAGACTCCCGAGGAGACCCCCGATGAGACTCCCGTGGCTCAGCGTCCATCGGTGCGGATCGGGCCCGACTGTGAGAACAAGTCATGTGTCGCGTTGACCTATGACGATGGACCCGGTCCACGGACGCCCGAGATCCTCGAGCAGATCGCACAGCATGGGGGAGCGGCCACGTTCTTCCAGCTCGGGCAGGTGCTCGAACAGAACACCGACGTCGGGCAGCAGATCGTGGCCCAGGGGCAGGAGGTCGGTGGGCACTCGTGGTCGCACCCCGACCTCAGGGGACTGTCAGCCGAGGGAGTCACCGAGGAGATTCGGCGCACCAACGACCTGATGACCCAGACCTATGGGCAGGAACCACTGATCATGCGTCCTCCCTATGGGGCCCACAATCAATCGGTTGACGAGATTGCGAACCAGCATGGGCTCGCCCTGATCCAGTGGAATGTCGACAGTCAGGATTGGCAGACCCACAGTGCTGCTTCCACCACGGCTGCGGCGGTGGGGGCTGCGGAGAAGACCAGCGCCATCGTGCTGATGCACGACATCCACGATGCGACCATCGAGGCGTCGGCCGAGATCTACCGGCAGCTCGCGGAGAATCCTGAAGTCGAGATGGTGACGGTCTCGGAGTTGGGGTTGGGGGCAGCCCCCATCCAGCAGGGTCACGCCTATTGCAGCTCTCCGGCCGAGCCCCAAGAAGGATTCGACTGCGCCGGGTGACGGGTTCGGGGCGGCAACTTCTCGAACCAGTGTCGAGCTGGTCTGTGAGATCGGTCACGTATGGCGTGGCTAAGGAGAGGCTGTGCTGCAGGCGACGGAGGCTGGTCGTAGAATCCCCCTTGTGGCTACGACTACTCAACCTTCAACGCTGACAGCGCGGCAGAAGGCCCTGAAATCCACGGTGATCGCGAAGTTCGTGATGGCCGGTTCCGGGATTCTCATGGCGCTCTTCCTGCTCGTGCACATGTACGGAAACCTCAAGGTGTTCGCCGGGAAGACTGCTGATGGCCAGTGGGCCTTCGACGTCTACGCGCACCATCTGCGTGTCATGGGCGAACCGATCCTCCCGCCGGAGGGCTTGCTGTGGATCACTCGTGTGGTGCTGCTGGTCGCTGTGATCGCGCACTTCGCCTCCGCCTTCAAGCTCTGGGCCCGCGCCAAGAAGGCCGTGGGCGGTAAGCGATACGCCTCCGGTGGTCGCGTCCAGCGCTCCTATGCCTCTTACACGATGCGTTGGGGCGGTGTGGTGATCCTGCTGTTCATCATCGCGCACATCCTGCAGTTCACCACCCACACCATCGACACGTGGGGCGGAGACGCCGCGGCATCGACGCCGTTCGAGCGCTTGGTCCTCAGCTTCCAGAACCCGCTGGTGCTCATCGCCTACGTGATCGCGATCATCGCGGTGGGACTCCATCTCACGCACGGCCTGTGGAGCGCGTTCGCCACGCTCGGTGCCAACACCGGGGCCAAGGCCCGCGCGAACCTCAACAAGCTGGCTGTCCTCATCGCCCTCGTCATCGTCGTCGGCTTCCTCGCCGGCCCGTTCGCCATCTTCTTCGGAGGGATCACGCTGTGAGCCAGACCTTCTCGCTCGACGCCGACTCGCTGTACACCGAGGGTGAGCCCATCAAGGACACCAAGGCTCCTGAGGGCCCCATCGCTGACCGCTGGGACAAGCGTCGCTTCAACGCCAAGCTCGTCAACCCCGCCAATCGCCGCAAGATCTCGGTGATCGTCGTCGGCACCGGCCTGGCCGGTGGTGCGGCCGCTGCGACTCTCGGCGAAGCCGGTTACCAGGTCTCGGCGTTCTGCTACCAGGACAGCCCGCGTCGTGCCCACTCGATCGCTGCGCAGGGTGGCATCAACGCTGCCAAGAACTACCGCAACGACGGCGACTCGATCTATCGCCTTTTCTACGACACCGTGAAGGGCGGCGACTACCGTTCGCGCGAATCGAACGTGTACCGCCTCGCGCAGGTGTCGGCGAACATCATCGACCAGTGCGTCGCGCAGGGCGTCCCCTTCGCCCGTGAGTACGGCGGTCTGCTCGACAACCGTTCGTTCGGTGGCGTGCAGGTGTCGCGTACGTTCTACGCCCGCGGCCAGACCGGGCAGCAGCTGCTGATCGGTGCCTACCAGGCACTCGAGCGTCAGATCGCGGCCAAGACGGTCACCATGCACACGCGTCACGAGATGCTCGAACTGATCGTCGAGGGTGGCCGCGCTCGCGGCATCGTCACCCGTGACATGGTCTCCGGCAAGATCGAAGCGCACACCGCCGATGCCGTGGTGCTCGCCACCGGTGGTTACGGCAACGTGTTCTTCCTCTCGACCAACGCCATGGGATGCAACGTGACCGCGGCGTGGCGTGCTCACCGCAAGGGTGCGCTGTTCGCGAACCCCTGCTACACGCAGATCCACCCCACGTGCATTCCGCAGTCGGGCGATACGCAGTCGAAGCTGACCCTCATGTCGGAGTCGCTGCGTAACGATGGCCGCATCTGGGTGCCCAAGAAGGGCGAGGACTGTGAAAAGGACCCTCGTGACATTCCTGAGGAGGAGCGCGACTACTACCTGGAGCGCATCTACCCGGCGTTCGGCAACCTCGTGCCGCGTGACATCGCCTCGCGTCAGGCGAAGAACATGTGTGACGAGGGCCGCGGCGTCGGCCCGGAGGTTCCGGGGCAGGGGCGCCGAGGCGTCTACCTCGACTTCGCCGACGCCATCAAGCGCCTCGGACGCGATGCTGTCGAGGCCAAGTACGGCAACCTGTTCGACATGTACCAGCAGATCACCGGTGACAACCCGTACGAGGTGCCGATGCGCATCTACCCGGCGGTGCACTACACCATGGGTGGTCTGTGGGTGGATTACGACCTGCAGTCGACCATCCCCGGGCTGTTCGTGACCGGCGAGGCGAACTTCTCCGATCACGGCGCGAACCGGCTGGGCGCTTCGGCGCTCATGCAGGGCCTGGCCGATGGCTACTTCGTGCTGCCGAACACGATCAATGACTACCTGGCCGACGCCACCGCGCATGGCCGGATCGATCTGGATCACCCGGCGGTCACCGAGGCGGTCGACGCGGTGCGTACCCGCACAGAGAAGCTCCTGTCCGTCCAGGGCGACCGCAGTGTCGACAGCTACCACAAGGAGCTCGGCGGCATCATGTGGGAGTACTGCGGCATGGAGCGCACCGAGGAGGGCCTGCGCAAGGCCATCGGTATGATCCGTGAACTGCGTGAGGAGTTCTGGAAGAACGTTCGCGTCACCGGTGAGGCCGAGGAGCTCAACCAGGAGCTCGAGAAGGCCGGTCGTGTGGCCGACTTCTTCGAGCTCGGTGAGCTCATGTGCATCGACGCCCTGGTGCGTCGCGAATCCTGTGGCGGTCACTTCCGCGCGGAATCCCAGACCGAGGAGGGCGAGGCGCTGCGTCACGACGACGAATTCGCCTTCGTCTCGGCATGGGAGTTCACCGGCGTCGGTGAGGCCCCGGTTCTGCACAAGGAACCCTTGGAGTACGAATTCGTCGAGATGAAGCAGAGGTCCTACAAGTGAAGCTCAAGCTCAGGGTTTGGCGTCAGAAGAACAGCGACGCCACAGGCCGTTTCGAGGAGTACCCTCTCTCGGACGTCGACGAGCACATGTCGTTCCTCGAAATGCTCGACATGCTCAACGAACAGCTCATCAACGAGGGCAAGGAGCCGGTGGCGTTCGACTCCGACTGCCGCGAGGGCATCTGCGGTATGTGTGGGTTGGTCATCAACAGCGTCCCCCATGGGCGTGGCGAGACCACGTACCAGACCACCACATGCCAGCTGCACATGCGTGAGTTCCACGATGGCGACACCATCACCATCGAACCGTGGAAGGCCGAGCCCTTCCCGGTGCTGAAGGACCTCGTGGTGGACCGCACCGCGTTCGACCGGATCATCCAGGCCGGTGGCTTCATCTCGGCCCCGACCGGTACGGCCCCGGACGCCCACGCGGCCCCGATCGACAAGAACAACGCCGACCACGCGTTCGACAACGCCACCTGCATCGGCTGCGGTGCCTGTGTGGCCGCCTGCCCGAACGGCTCGGCGATGTTGTTCACCGCGGCCAAGGTGTCTCACTTGGGCATGCTGCCGCAGGGTCAGCCCGAGCGCTGGACCCGCGTGATCGGCATGGTCGGGCAGCATGATGAAGAGGGCTTCGGCAACTGCACGAACCTCGGTGAGTGCACCGCCGTGTGCCCCAAGGGCATCCCGCTGGAGAGCATCAGCCGTTTGAACCGCGACCTGTTCAGCGCGCTGGGCAAGGTCAAGTGATCGACGCCGTTCGGCGCTGAACGAATCACGTACCGAGCGAGGCCACGGGGATCTTCCCCGTGGCCTCGTTCGTTTCTGCGCACCCGTACATGGACGGGGCAGTGGTGGTTTCAGGAGGTCAACGCTTCGGTCACCTGGGGGATCAGAGCCAGCGCGGGGTGTGCATCCTCGGCGCCGGGCTCTGTCGACCATGTCTCCGGGGCGCTGTCGATCATGACCAGAGCCATACGGTCTTCTTGGAGGACGATGAGCTGGGATTCCGCATGAGGCCCGGCCTCGGCGGTCCAGTTCCACTGATCGAGGGTGTTCTGCCCGTTCTCGCCCGGGATCTCGTGGTCGGTGACGGCATGCTCCACTGGCGGTTGGGCGCCATTGTTGGTGAGGATCTCCTCGCAGGTGTCCAGCCAGCGTCGGACTTCGGTGCGCGCACCCTCGGCGGTCTTGGCATCGGGGAAGCTCATCACCACGACGTGGGCACTGGGATCGCCCTCGGGGTCGCCATAGGCCTTCGCGTGGGTCGCATCGGGTCCGAGCGACGCGAGTGTGAACTGTTGGCAGTCGGAGAACTGCTCATCTGTGGGGAGGGTCTCGGCGGCCGGTTCCAGAGGGGTTCCCGCCCAGTCGAGTGCCTCGTTCGGGAGATTGGCTTCGGTGACCGAACCCTGTGGGGCCGGCGTGGAGGGATCTGGTTCCGGACGTCCGGACTGTGGCGTCAGATCTTCGGGTGCGGCTGGGGACTGCGCCGGATCGGAATCTTCTGGCGCAGGTGTTGACGAACAACCCGATGCGAAGGTCAGCACCGCGCAGACCGCAGCGGCCCAGGCCAAGGGGCGTCGGGACATCGATGGCATCAGCTCTCCTTGATTCGCTGTGGCGGGGATTTCCATCCCGCGGTGTTGTTATGGCATGATAGTGCGCTGTTGTGAACGCCGGCTCCTGCCATGGGGGGATCGTCCGGTGAGCAACTCATCCAGACCTGACGAGCGGGTGACCTGTGGCACCGGCAAGGAAACACCATGAGCATCATCGATAGCATCGACAAGGCCTCCCTGCGAGACGACATCCCCGATTTCCGCCCCGGAGACACGGTGAAGGTTCACGTCCGCGTGGTCGAGGGCAGCCGTTCTCGTGTCCAGGTGTTCTCCGGCGTGGTTCTGGCCCGCAGCGGCGAGGGCATCCGTGAAAGCTTCCTCGTGCGCAAGGTCAGCTTCGGCGTCGGCGTCGAGCGTACCTTCCCCGTGCACAGCCCGATCATCGACAAGATCGAGGTCGATCGTCGTGGCGACGTGCGTCGCGCGAAGCTCTACTACCTCCGTGGCCTGCACGGCAAGGCGGCCAAGATCAAGGAGAAGCGCGAGAACTGATCGCGTCTTCTGATGCAGCGCCCCGGAGCACCCATTACGGTGGTCCGGGGCGTTTGTGCTGTCAGGAGATGATGGCCGTTGTGAGACATGATCGGCAGGGGAGGAGACGCACATGCGGCGTGCGCGTTTCAGGTCTCCCGACGTGACTCAACCTCGGCAGGCGGAGAAGCCTGCTCGTCAGATGGAATGGCCGGTGGAGTCGGGACCGGATGACACCCAGCCACGCCGTTCGCCGGTACAGCAGCGTGACGACGACAGGGATCTGACGGCTGTTCGCGCTGACATCGGCGTCTATGATCCGACGATCCCGCGGGCCATGGCGAACCCCGACAGCACCGATGACACCGTGGCTGCCCCGCTGCCCGGGGCGATGCAGGAGCCGGGCATCACCGAGGAGAAGCCGGTTCAGCAACATGTGTCGGAGCTTCCGGACTCCATGGAAGCCGCATCGAGTGCTCCCACTTGGTTCGTTCCCGAAGACGATGCGTTACGCGGCGAGTCACGCCCGGTGGTCTCTCGACACCCGGCCTCCCGACCCCCGGTTGCGGCCCCGGTCGAGGAGGAACCTCTTCCGGAGCCCAGACGACGTTCGCGTCGACGCCGTGGCCCTTCGCGGAAACGTCGCTCCGCGAGATCCCCTGCCGCGAGATCCCTGACCGATCTGACCACCGGGCGTCACGATCTCACCGCTTCTCTGGATGCAACGACGACGCGGAACCGCTCCACGTGGTTGCGTGACATCGCCGTCGTGGTGGTCGGGGCGATGTTCCTGACCACCCTTGTGCGGAGTTTCCTGCTGCAACCCTTCGCGGTGCCGTCCCCGTCGATGCAGGACACCTTGCAGATCTCGGACAAGATCGTGGTCTCCAAGGCGATGGGATACACACGTGGAGACGTCGTCGTGTTCCGCGACGAGCTGGGATGGCTCCCCGGTGAGGGTGAGAAACCCGGCCCGGTGATGGCGGTGCTGGAAGGAATCGGGGTCGTGCCGAACTCGGGTGAGCAACATCTGGTGAAACGGGTGATCGGTCTGCCCGGCGATGTCGTCTCGTGCTGTGCACCAGGTGGGCATCTCTCGATCAACGGGGCTCCGGTTGACGAGCGGGGGATCATCCATGACCCGGCCCCCGGGCGTCCTCCACGCGCCGCCTATGTGCCGTTCCGGGTGACCGTGCCCGAAGGGAAGGTCTTCGTCCTCGGCGACAACCGGGACGATTCGGCCGATTCCCGGTGCCACCTGTCGCCCAACCCCGATGCGGGATTCATCGACGAGGACGCCGTCCTCGGTCCGGTGAACATGATCGTCGCGCCGGTGAACCGCTGGGAGTATCTCAGCGCTCCCGACGTCTATGGCGCCGTGCCTGATGCGCCCGGCCCGGCACCGGCTCAGCCTCGCGTCGAGACCGAGGGCGGCTGTTGACCATCCGGGTGCGACGGGATTCGGGGCTCTACGGCTGGGAACGGGCGTTGGGGCGTGCCGGACTGGCTCCGGTGGCGGGAGCGGATGAGGCCGGGCGGGGAGCCTGTGCCGGGCCCTTGGTGGCAGCGGCATGCATCCTCGGTGAGGGCCGCACGATCGAGGGCCTGCGGGATTCCAAACTGATGACGGCCAGAGCCAGGGACGCGTGTTATGACGCGATCATCGCATCGGCCAAGGCATATGCGGTCGTGGTGGTTCCCGCCGATGAGGTGGATGCCCAGGGCGTCCACCGCGCAAATCTGGCGGCTCTGCGACGTGCGGTGCTGCGTCTGGCGGTCACGCCACGCTACGTGCTGACCGATGGCTTCCAGGTCGATGGAATGGGCGCCCCTTCGCTGGCGATCTGGAAGGGAGACCGTGTTGCTGGCTGTGTCGCCGCGGCTTCGGTGCTGGCGAAAGTGACCAGGGACCGAATGATGATCGAGGCGGACGCACATTTTCCCGGGTACGGTTTCGCCGTGCACAAGGGTTACACGACGCGCGTCCATCAGGAGGCGCTGGAGCGGCTGGGACCGAGCCCGATCCACCGGATGAGCTACCGCAACGTCCGTGAGGCGGCCGATCTGGCACATGGAGCGGAGCGAAGGGCTAGAGTGATCGACGATGAGTGAAGAGGACCTGGAGCAGTTCGAGTCCGAGCTCGAGCTCGCGCTGTACAAGGAGTACCGAGCGGTCGTCGGCATCTTCAACTACGCGGTCGAGACCGAACGACGCTTCTACCTGTGCAATGCGGTCGACCTCAAGGTGCGCACCGAGGGCGGTGACGTGTACTACGAGGTCTCGATGGGTGACGCCTGGGTGTGGGACATGTACCGGGCCGAGCGCTTCATCAAGAGCGCCAAGGTGCTCACGTTCCGGGACGTGTCGATCGAGGAGATCGAGCAGAAGGATCTGAAGGTTCCCACCGCGGAGTGAGGCGTGGTGGCTCCATGAGGGAGTTGTCCACAGCTTTTGGCGTCTGAAGCTTCATCCACAGGCGCCCGTCCGAGCGGTTCGATTCGCTCGTGCCCCTTCCATGATGCGGGGCATGAGCAGCAACCGCATGAAGTTGGGCGCCGTCGGTGAGGACATCGCGGCGGCGGAACTCGAAGCCGCCGGGATGGAGATCCTCGACCGGAACTGGCGCTGTTGTGAGGGTGAGATCGACATCGTGGCGCGCGATGGCGATGTCGTCGTCATCTGTGAGGTCAAGACCCGGCGTGGACTCGGATTCGGAGCACCTCTGGAGTCGATCACTCACGAGAAGCTTGCGCGACTGCGACGGCTTGCGGTCATGTGGGCGCAGGAGCACCACTGCCGGTTGCCCCTGCGGATCGATGCGATCGGGATCCTCCTGCCCGGCCCGGTCATCACGCACGAGCGCGGAGTGGAACTGTGAGCACGGCTCGGACGCGGTGTGTGGCGCTCATGGGATTGGAGGGGAGGCTCATCGAGGTGGAGGCTTCGGTGGCCGGTGGGCTCCCTCGCACGGTCCTGGTCGGACTGCCCGACGCGTCGCTGTACGAGGCCCGCGACCGGTGCAGGGCCGCGGCCTCGAGTCAGGAACTGGCGTGGCCACAGGGTCTGGTGACGATCAACCTGAGCCCTGCGTCCCTGCCCAAGGCGGGAAGCCATTACGACGCCGCCATCATGGCGGCGGTGCTCGCAGCGGCCGGGGTGGTGCCGGAACAGGCACTGGAACGCGTCGTGCTGTTGGGGGAGTTGAGCCTTGATGGGCGGCTCCGCGCCGTGCGGGGGCTGCTGCCGGCCGTGCTGGGCGCGGTGCAGGCCGGTTACCGGCGGGTGGTGGTCCCGCGCGATCAGGTGCGGGAAGCCCGTCTGGCGCCCGGCGCCGACGTGACCGGGGTGGGCTGTCTGCGGGAGATGGTGGCGTTCCTCCGAGGACAGGAGGTGCCGCAGGGCGGGCTGGAGATCGTTTCCGAAGCACCGGAGCCGATGGTCGGGGCGCCGGATCTGGCCGATGTGATCGGTCAGAGCGAGGCATGTTGGGCGGCTGAGGTGGCCGCTGCGGGAGGGCATCACCTGTTCCTCGGTGGTCCGCCAGGTGTCGGCAAATCGATGCTCGCGAGCCGGATCCCGACGATCCTGCCGGAACTGTCGGTCGATGAGGCTTTGGAGGTGGCTGCGGTGCGGTCCCTGGCCGGTGTCGGGGACGGCGAGTGGTCGGTGCGTCCTCCGTGGTCGAACCCGCATCACTCGGCGTCGATGGCGAGCCTTCTGGGCGGTGGTTCGAGAGTTCCCCGTCCCGGAGCGATCAGTCTCGCCCATCGGGGTGTCCTGTTTTTGGATGAAGCCAGTGAATTCCAGCAGAAGGTGCTCGATTCATTGCGCGAACCCCTGGAGACCGGGGAGATATTCCTGACCCGGTCGGTGCATCAGGCCACCTACCCGGCACGTTTCCAGCTTGTTCTCGCGTCGAACCCGTGCCCCTGTGGGTATCACGGGGTGGCCGGGGGCAGGTGCGCCTGTCCACCGCAGAAGGTGCGGCGGTATCAGGATCGCCTGTCGGGTCCGATCATGGACCGCATCGACATCCAGCAGCAGATGCTTCCGGTGGGCCGGGCCCTGATCAATCCGGCTCATGCCGGTGGTGGCCGGGAGCGTTCGGCCGATGTCGCGCAACGAGTGTGTGCGGCACGGGAGCGACAGCTTCGTCGGCTTGCGGGGACGGGGTGGCGCACCAATGGTGAGGTGCCCGGGGCGTTCCTGCGCACCGAGTGGCCGACCCCTGGTGGGATGGGACTGCTGGATGGCCCTCTGCGGCGGGGAACGTTGAGTGCGCGCGGTGTCGACAAGACGGTGCGGGTCGCGTGGACGGTCGCGGATCTCTCGGGGCATGACAAGCCGACCGAACAGGACATGTGGGTGGCGCTCGGGCTGCGTCAGGGCCTGCCACAACGGGAGGCGGTGTGATGGACGAGCGAAGCCTGCGCATGGCACTGATGTGCGTCAGTGAACCGGGCGATCCGGCCATGGCGCGGTTGGTGTGTGAGAACGGTGTCGAGAAGGTGTGGGAGCAGCTTCAGCGGGACGGGACGTCCATGTGGGGACGCCGCGCCAGGGATCTCGACGTCGCCGAAGTTCAGCGGAACACCCGGCGGCATGGGATGGGTTTTCTCATTCCCGGTGACCCGGAGTGGCCGATGCAGGTGGACGCCCTTGGCATGTGCGGGGAGGTCTCCGGTTTCGGCGGGCCGCCATTGGGATTGTGGGTCCGTGGCGAGCAGCGTGATCTGAGCGCGTTCGATGGTCGGGCGGTGGCGGTCGTGGGGTCGCGGGCCGCGTCGGCCTATGGGCAGCATGTGGCGGGGGAGATAGGAGCCGACGTGGCCGAGCGGGGCTGGACGGTCGTCTCCGGCGGAGCCTTCGGGATCGACGCCGCCGCCCATCGCGGTGCGTTGGCGACGGGCGGGAACACCGTGTGTGTGCTGGCGTGCGGGCTCAACCTCGACTATCCACGGGCACACCATGATCTGCTGGCCAAGATCGCGGCGCGCGGGGCACTGGTGGGAGAACTCGCCCCGGACGCCTACCCGACCCGCTCACGTTTTCTGGGGCGGAACCGTTTGATCGCCGCCCTGAGTACGGGGACGGTGATCGTGGAGGCGGCTCTGCGTTCGGGGGCGAAGAACACGGTGAACTGGGCCGAGACGATCGGGCGACCGGTGATGGCGGTGCCCGGTCCTGCGACCTCGGCAACATCGGCCACGCCGCACGAGTTGATCCGGAGCAGGTCCGCCGAGTTGGTCACATCGGGCCTGGACGTGTTGGAGCTGCTCGCGCCGGTGGGGCAGGAGTTGCTGCCGTTGCCGGAGGTGGAGGAGCGTCCGATCGATGGCCTGTCCCGGCGTCAGCGGGGGATCTTCGAGCACGTTCCCGGGGGTGGTGACGGCGCCACCACGGCGGAGATCACCGCCGCGTCGGGCTTCCCGCGTGGGTTGGTGGCCGCCACCTTGGATGAGCTCGTGCGGGCCGGTTTCGTCCTGGGTGAGGGTGGACGCTGGCGTCTGCGGCCGGGCTCGGTGGGGTGATGCGGGTCAGTCGGCGTCCGGCTCGTCCGGTGGCGTCGGGCGGGGGCGCAGGATGAGGTAGGCGATGACACCGGCCAGCAGGCCCCAGAATGCCGAGACGATGCCGAAGGGCTGGATTCCCGAGACGGTGATGGCGAGGGTGAACATCGCCGCGTGCGTGACCGAGATGTGGTGTGGGCCCTCGTCCATGGTGTCGTGCAGGGAGGCCTGGAGTGGGGCGAGGAGGGCGACGCCGGCGAGAGCGGTGATCATGCCCGGTGGAATGGCGCTGAACAGCGAGACGATGAAGGTGGCCGCGAATCCGCCGAGGATGTAGAAGAGTCCGCACGACATGCCGGCGATGTAGCGGCGGCGCGGATCGGCATGAGCGTCTTCATTGGTGGCGATGGCGGAGGTGACCGCAGCCAGATTCAGCGCGTGGCTGCCGAACGGTGCCACCACCATCGACGCGATGCCGGAGACCCCGAGGAGTACACGGTCATCGCAGTCGTAACCGGAGTTGTGCATGACGATGAGCCCGGGGGCGTTCTGTCCGACAGCGGTGATGATCATCAATGGCAGGCCGATGCCCAGGATCGCGTCCCAGGCGAACGTCGGCATCACGAACTCAGGGGTTGTAATCGCGAACTGTGCCTGGAGCGGATGGGCCGCGCCGGTGGCGAGGGCAAGAACGCCACCGACGGCCATGGCGACGAACACCGCGTACCGGGGGGTGAAGCGACGCCCCACGAGATAGCCCAGCACCAGGCCTCCGGCCACGATGGGCTGATCGACGATGGCCTGGGCCACATTGAGCGCGAAAGGGAACAGCACACCGGCCAGGACGCCCGCAGTGATCGGTTTGGGAGTGATCTTGAGCAGCCTGCCGAACAAGCCGGTGATACCGAGAACGGTGGAGAGCACCGCGCAGGCGATGTAGGCGCCGATGACATCACCAAGACGCCCCTCGGAGACATACTGCGGGAGCACGGGGATCAGCAGCGCTGCACCCGGGATGGACCACGCCACCATCACCGGTTGGCGGGTGACCCACGACAAGACCAGACACACCGTCCCCGAACCCACCGAGATGGCCCACACCCATGAGGCGGTGAGGGAGGAGGAGAGCCCGGCTGCTCGCGCGGCCTCGAGCACCACCAGCAGTGGGCCCGCGTAGGAGACCGCCACCGCGATCATGCCTGCGATCAGGGCGGAGACGCTGACATCGCGCGCCAATGATGGTCGCGGGGGTGAAATCGTCGCTGACACCGGACGGACTCTAGTCACCTCATGCCGATGACGCACCGGTCTGGGGCTGGAACTGGGACAATTGCCGGGTCACCGACCGACCCGGGAGAATTCCCCCATGGCTCTCTACGCACGCCCCTCGTGGCAACTCGGACGCCAGATCACCTTCGATGTGTTCGTGCTCGCTTGGACGATCGGGTGGGCCGTCGTGGGCCGTGCCGTCACACGCATGATCGACGCGGTGGCGGACCCCGCCCGTGGCATCGTCGACACGCTCGGCGGCCTCGAGACGAATATGGAGGACGCCGCCACCGGCGTCGAGAAGGTGCCGCTGGTGGGCGGTGGGCTGCGTTCACCCTTCGATGGTGCCGCCACCCAGCTCGGGGACCTGGGCGCGGCGACGGTCCAACAGATCGAGTTGATCGAACGGGTCGCCGCGATCAGTGGATGGTGCGTCTTCCTCATCCCGGTGCTGGGCATCATCGCGTTCTGGCTGCCATATCGGGTGTCTTTCCACCGGCGTTCCTCCTCAGCACAACGGTTCATCGATTCGGGGGCCGATCTCGATCTGTTCGCCCTCCGGGCCATGGCCAACCAGCCCATGCACGTGCTTGCACAGATCAGCCCGGACCCCGTGCGGGACTGGCGTGAGGGGGATCGGCGCGTCATCGGGGAGTTGGCGGATGTTGAGTTGCGTCGCAGTGGTCTGCGCTTGTCGGAGCGTCGCAGTGGTCTGCGCTTGTCGGAGCGTCGCAGTGGTCTGCGCTTGTCGGAAGGTCGCAGAGAGTGAGGGCACTTTCCGAGGGGATCGTCACCTAGAATTGCTCGGTGGACCTGAGGAGGAGACGTTGAGCTCAGAACGCGCGTCCGCGCCACAGCCGAGCCGGGGCGCGTTGATGCCGGTGCTGGTGGCCGGGGTGCTCGCCATCGGAGTTGTCGTGGCCGGGATGACTGCCTACGCGGGCGTTCCCAAGTTGCCGGGGCTGGAGGGTTTCCATCTCGGCACGTCCGTGGTCGCCGGTGTGATCCATGCGGTGGGGTGGCTGGCCGCCTTGACGCTTCTGGGTCTGCTGTGTGCCGTCCTGCTCCTGAAACCGCACGCACCCGAGGGGGCTCGTGAGCTCTCCTCGGCACCGCATCCGCTGGGCAGTCACGTCGAGGGCTGGCTCGGGTGGGCGCGTGTCGCGTCGTATGTGTGGCTGGGGTCCTCGATCGTCGGTATGCCACTGGTCTCCGCCGCTGCGCTTGGCGTGCCGTTCACCTACGCGGTGTTCGGTTTCGACACCTTCCTCTCCTCATCTCAGACCGCTCAGATGTGGTTGGTGCAGACGTTGGTCGCCGCCGTCGTGGCGGCTCTGGTGACGTTCGGGCGAACCATCGGCGGATTGACCGTGGCCGGTTACCTCGTCGTTCTCGGCCTGCTTCCCTCCGTGGTGGTGGGAACGGTGTCGGTGGGGCGTGACCATGACTTCGCCACCGACGCCGCCCTGGTGGCCTCGCTCGGGCTGAGCGCGTGGGCTGCGATGGCTCTTGGCGTCCTGCTCGCCGGTTCGGGCAGTGAGACCGACACAGATATGGTCACCGCGACGCAGCGCCACCAGTGGGTGAGTCTGCCTGCACTGCTCGTGGTCGTGGCCGGCGGTCTGGTGGTGTCGTGGCAGGGGCTCGCAGGGGAGTCTCCGACCGGGAACATCTTCGGCGTCCTGCACCTGACGGCCGCCGCCGCGCTGGTTCTCGCCATCGTGAACTGGTTCGTGCGGTTGGGCCTGGCCCCGACCGCACGGTTGCGTTCGATCGGCATCGACGTGGTGTTGCTGGGCATCGCCATCGGCGCCGATGTCGCCGCGAATCTGGTGGCGCCGCCGCGCTATGCGGTTCCGCAGAGTATCCAGGAGAACTACCTCGGCTACACCGTGGATCATGCTCCGACGCTGGCCACCCTGCTGGGACCGGGACGTCCCAACGTGTTCTTCGTGACCGTGACGGTGCTGGCATTGGGCCTGTACTGGTTCGGCTATCTGCGTCTGCGTCGCCGCGGCATCGACTGGCCGGTGTCGCGTCTGGCGCTGTGGACGCTTGGGTGGGCGGTCATGTTCGCGGTGAGCGCGACCGGCCTGTGGAAGTTCTCCGGCGCGATGTTCAGCGTGCACATGGGGGTGCACATGTCGGTGAACATGGTCGCGCCGGTCCTGATCGTGATGGGCGCCCCCATCACCCTGGCGCTGCGCGTCCTACCCTCCCACCGGGGCAGCGCGACGCCCGGCCCACGCGAGGTGCTCGCAGCGCTGCTGGCGTGGCGTCCACTCAACTACCTGATGCACCCGCTGGCGGTGTGGCTGTATTTCGTCACCGCGTTCTACGGGCTGTACTTCTCCTCACTGTTCGACTGGGCGATGCGTTACCACTGGGCCCACCAGTTCATGAACGTGCACTTCATGTTCACCGGCCTGCTCTTCTACGGGCTCGTGATCGGTGCCGACAAGCCCCCGCGGCCGTTGCCGTACGTCGGCAAGATCGGTTTCCTGTTCTCGGCCATGCCGTTCCATGCCTTCTTCGCCGTGGGCATCCTGTCCAGCCCGGCCCTGCTCGCTCCGACGTTCTATCCGTCACTGGATATCGCATGGATGGGAGACCTGCTCGCCGACCAGAACCTCGGCGGCCAGATCACGTGGGCCACCGGCGAGATCCCGATGCTCATGGTGATCATCGCCCTGGTCTTCCAGTGGGTGAAGGAGGACACCCGCGACGCCAAACGCAAGGACCGCGCCATGGACTCCGGGCTCGACGACTCCTTCGAGGCCTACAACGCCATGCTGCAGCAGCTCAGTGAGCAGCACGGTGGCGCCCGACGCGGACCCCAGGACGAGAGCGACCGATGAGCGAACACACACCGACGATCGAATTGGACGTGGGCGGCATGACATGTGCTGCGTGCGCGTCTCGTGTCGAGAAGAAACTGAACAAGCTCGAGGGCGTCACCGCGACGGTGAACTATGCCACCGAGCGGGCCGTCGTCAGCGGCAGCGACGACGTGGCCAGCCTCGTGGCCACCGTCGAGAAGGCCGGCTACACCGCAGCCGAGGCCACCGAGGACTCCGACTTCCATGAGACCGCCAGCGCCGACCGTGTGGCGAGCCTGCGTCGACGCCTCGCGTTGGCGGCGGTGATCACCCTGCCGTTGGGCAACCTCACCATCGTGCTGGCCCTGGTCGAGAGCCTCCGGTTCCCGATGTGGCAGTGGCTGTGTGTGGCGCTCGCGATTCCGGTCGTGTTCTGGTGCGCGCTCCCGTTCCACAAGGCCACGTGGCGGAACCTCCGGCACGGATCGTTCTCGATGGACACGCTCGTGTCGTTGGGGGTCCTCTCGGCCTTCACCTGGTCGGTGGTCACGATCATCTGGAGCGCGGAGGACACCGAGGGGTACTGGCTCGGTTATGGCATCACCCCTGGTGGTGCGGACGCGATCTATCTGGAGGTCGCCGCAGCCGTCACCACGTTCCTGCTGTCGGGGCGCTATTTCGAGGCGCGGGCACGACGCTCGGCCCGCGACGTCCTTGGTGCGTTGAATGCGTTGACGCCCGACACGGTACGGATCCTGGAGGACGGTGAGGACGGGCCGACGGAACGCATCGTGCCCATCGGACGCCTGCGCGCCGGTGATCGCTTCGTGGTGCGCCCCGGGGAACGCATCGCCACCGACGGCACGGTGGTGGAGGGCACCACGGCGATCGACACCTCGATGATGACCGGTGAGCCGGTCCCGGCGGAGATCATCGATGGTGGCACGGTCCTGGGCGGCACGATCAATCTGACCGGACGCATCGTGGTGCGGGCTGATCGCGTCGGTGCCCACACCCAGGTGGCACAGATGGCCGTGTTGGCCGAGCAGGCCCAGGCCCGCAAGGCGAAGATGCAGACGCTCGTGGACAAGGTCGTGAGCGTCTTCGTGCCCGTGGTCATCGCTTTGGCACTGTTGACATTGCTGGGTTGGTTTGCCGCCGGGGCGGGGCCGCGTCATGCGTTCTCGGCCGCCATGTCGGTGCTCATCATCGCCTGCCCGTGTGCGTTGGGGTTGGCGACGCCGACCGCGCTCATGGTCGGTGTTGGCCGTGGCGGGCAGTTGGGCATCCTCATCAAGGGGCAGGACGCACTGGAGGCCAGCGGCGCCATCGACACCGTGGTCCTCGACAAGACCGGAACCCTCACCACCGGAACCATGGCGTGCCTGGAGGTGGCGGCGACCGGTGGGTGGTCCGAGGACGATCTGCTGATGCTCGCTGCGGCCGTCGAGGAGCATTCGGAACATCCGGTGGCGCGTGCGGTGTGCCGACGGGCCGAGGAACAGGGCGTCTCCGACGCCGCCCTCACGCAGAAGGTGACCGGTTTCGAAGCACATCCGGGGCGGGGTGTCAGCGCCGGACTCCCATGGAACGGGGCCGAGGTGAATGTGCGCATCGGCAATCAGGCCTTTGCCGGCGTCGATCCCGCTCCGGTGCAGGAAACGCTCGACGCAGCCGCCGCGGCGGGCCGCACCGCGATGCTCGTGGTGGTCGATGACGCCCTGGTGGGCTGCCTCGTGGTGGCCGATGAGATCAAGCCCTCGGCTCCAGGTGCGGTGGCGGCGCTGAAGTCGATGGGGTTGCGCACGGTCCTGCTCACCGGTGACACCGAGGCGGCTGCGCGGCACGTCGCCGACCGGATCGGTATCGATGATGTGGTGGCCGGAGTGCTGCCCACCGAGAAGGCGTCGACGATCGAGCGTCTGCAGGGGGAGGGGACGGAACGTCACCGCGTGGCGATGGTCGGCGATGGCATCAACGATGCCGCAGCTCTCGCCAGCGCCGACCTCGGGCTGGCCGTGGTGTCGGGCACCGAGATCGCCATGAAGTCGGCCGACATCATCCTGGTGCGGCAGCACCTCGGCGTCGTACCCGATGCGATCGGGCTCGCGCGGCGGACCCTGCGCACCATCCGCGGCAACCTGGTGTGGGCCTTCGCCTACAACGTGGCGGCCATCCCGCTGGCTGCGGCAGGCCTGCTCAACCCGCTCATCGCCGGGCTCGCGATGAGCCTGTCGTCGGTGTTCGTGGTGAGCAACAGCCTGCGGCTGCGTGGCTTCAACTCCAGCAGTTGAGATCGGAGTCCTGAAATTTGTGGAGAACCACGAAGCCCTAGGTGTACTGACCGGGGACGTTGGTCAATCGTGAGATGGGCGGCTGGTAGTCGCAGGCCGTGTGCGGCCGGTGGTGGTTGTACTGGTGGAGCCAGTCAGTGAGTGCGTCGCGACGCTCCTGCTCACTGATGTAGCAGCGAGCGTAAGCCCATCCGTCGGCCATTGTGCGATGGAAGCGTTCGACCTTGCCGTTGGTTTGCGGCCAGTAGGGGCGGGTCCACTTCGGGGTGATGGACAGCGCCTCGCAGGTGTCGCGCCACAGGTGCGAGCGGTAGGCACCGCCATCGGCGGATGTTCCCGAACTTCTTCACGTCTACATGGACGAGGGAGCCAGGGTAGCGGTGTTCGTACCGGCGAACTAGCTCGCCAGTGGCGCGGTCGAGGTAAGCAAGTCGGTTCAATCGAGCCGAGCGCAGGATGCGGTGCACGGTCGATGGAGCGACACCGACGCGCACGGCGAGCTGAACCGGTCCTTCTCGCAGCCTCATTCGCAGGCTGATACAGCGCTTCGTGACCGCGAGCGATGTCTTGGTCGGTGAGTTCTTCGGGCGCGAGGACCTGTCCTGCATGGACTCGCCGGACACATAGCGGTCGACCCAACGCTTCACGGTGGGCCACGACACCTGGAACCGGGCTGCGATCTCGCTGATCGGCCATCCTTCGTCGACGACGAGGCGGGCGACCTTGAGTCGGTGGCGAGGTGTGAGAGCGGCGTTCGCGTGCGTCGTCATCGGACCGGATCCCACTGGAAGCGCCACCGGCCGACGAGAGCAGCGACAGCGAGTACAACGCACAGAAGAAACACCGGCATGATCATGGCGGCTAGTGGGTCGCCGTCCCACGCGTGTTGAGCGGCTTCGACGAACCAACGGACGGGTGAGTACTGAACGATCTGCTGAATCGCCGACGGCATCGCCGTCAATGGGGTAAAGGCTCCGGATGTGAGCATGAGCAGGATCATGAGCACGTTCCCTATGCCCGTAGCGGCTGTGGCGGAGGGATAGAGCGCCGCAAGCGCGCAACCCACTGCGAGGAAGGTGCTGAGCCCGATGAGGCACACGGTCAGGACACCTGGGACGTGGCTAGGCATGGGCACCCCGAAAACCCCGATCCCAATCGCCAAAGCGGTGAGCATGCCCGCAATACCTACGACGAAGTGCACGGTGAGGCTCGCTGCGATGAAGGTGGAACGACGCAGCGGCGTAAGACTCAGGCGTCGGAGTGCGCCCGTGTCACGAAGGGTCAGCATCGCCACGGGCACTTGGAGGACCCCGGTCATGGCGAGAACAAGAGAGGCGAAGGCGGGCAGGGTCGCATCGAGGAAGCCCTGTCCACCGAACTCCGGTCGCGGATCGTTGCCGAAGATCGCACCCAAGGCCAGCACCAAAACCGGCGCGAAGGCGAAAGAGAAGAACAGACCTACAGGGTCGCGGCGCTGGGAGCGCCATAGGGCTTTGAGAAGGGCTCGATATGCGTTCATGCCGCCTGCTCCTCGGTGGTGATGGTTCGACCGGTGAGGGCCAGAAAGACGTCTTCAAGGCCGGGAGTCGTCGTGCTCATGCTCGTTACGGTGATGCGGTGTGCCGCCAGTGCAGCAAGGACGTCCTGCAGCCCGTCCGCAGCGCCGCGGATGGTCAGTTCCCGTCCCTCTGTTCGAGCGCTGGTCACGCCAGGAACTCCGGTGAGGTCGAACTCTGCGCTAGGCGACGCCGACAGGATGAGCTTCGCCGTGGTGTCACCGGCATGTTGCTGGATGAGGGAAGTCACTGTGTCCAAAGCAATCAACCGGCCGTGGTCGATGATTGCTACGCGGTCGCATAGCCGTTCGGCCTCCTCCATGTAGTGGGTTGTGAGAACGACCGTTGCACCGCCATCGCGGACGTGCTCGACGGTGTCCCACATGTTTCGACGTGACTGAGGGTCGAGAGCGGTGGTGAGCTCGTCCAAGAAAGCGAGCCGGGGGCGGTTGATCAACGCGAGGGCGACGAACACTCGTTGGCGCTCCCCACCCGAGAGCCTGTCAACGCGGGTGTTGGCCTTGTCCTTGATCCCCAGATCCGTCAACAGTTCGCGCCAAGGCCGCGGGCGCTCGTAGAAGGCGGAATAGAGCTCGAGGGCGTCCTGCACAGTGAGGCGAGGTGGCAGGGCCGCGCTTTGCAGCTGGACCCCAATTTGCTGAGCCAACGAGTGCTGGTCCCGCACGGGGTCGAAGCCGAGCACCTCGACGCGCCCAGACGAAGGGCGGTCCAGTCCTTCCATGCAGTTCAACAGGGTCGTCTTACCAGCACCATTCGGGCCCACCACCCCGAAGACCTCTCCTTCACGGACCTCGAAGGAGACGTCTTCGAGGGCAGTGAAGCTGCCGAAGTTGCGGCTGACAGCCGCACAGCTCACGACGTTCTTCATCCCTCATCACCCTCTGAGTCCACGGGGGTCTGATGGCCAGGCATCGCCTGCATGACGATCTGATCGAGCGTCTCCTGGCGCATCAAAGCGATCCCTTGGTTCGCGTCAGCGAGGAGGAGCAGGGTGTCGCCCGGGTGGATGTCGAAGAGCTCCCGCGCGCCCTTGGGGATGACGATCTGTCCCTTGGGGCCGACCTTGACTGTCGCGGCGTACTTGCCCGGTGGGGGCGTTTGATCCATGTCCATGCTGACCTCCTAGTCGGTGCCACAAGTATAACAAGTGGCACTAACCAGGAGGTGACCTCACGGCATGTAGTCAATCAACGTGTCCGGTCAGTACACCTAGGTGGACACTGGGCATCTTGCTGGGGCTGCGGTGCTGGTTGAGCGTTTAAGTTCGTCGCTCGACCGACGAGGCCAATGGGGACCTCGCCCGACGAAAGTGATCAACGATGACCACCTCCGCATCAGCCCGTTCAGGGGCCGTGGCTGCACCACCTGGATCCAGCGCAGCACGCACACCACAGCAGCTGCGTGCCGTGTACGCCATCCTTGCCATCGCCTGCGCCGCCCTCATCTTCGACGGCTACGACATCGTCGTGTACGGAACGATCGTCTCAGGGTGGCTCGAGAACCCTTCCCTGATCGGTGAGACCACCATCACCGCCGCCCAGGCCGGCACCGTCGGTTCCTATGCACTCATCGGCGTCATGATCGGTGCGCTCGCTGCCGGCGCCATCGGGGATCACATCGGACGCCGCCGCATGGTGTTGGCCAGCATCGCTTGGTTCTCCATCGGCATGGCCCTGACCGCGACCTCTCCCAACCTTGCCTTCTTCTCGGTGATGCGACTGCTCACCGGTCTTGGGCTGGGCTCGCTCCTGGCCGTGCTCGGTGCTCTGGTCGCCGAGTTCGCTCCCACAGACCGGAAGAACCAGTTCAATGCCATCGTCTATTCCGGCATCCCCGCCGGTGGCGTCGTGGCGTCGCTGGTCGCCCTGGTGGTGCTGGCGCCGTTCGGTTGGCGCACGCTGTTCATGATCGGTGCCCTTCCCCTGGTGACGCTGCTGCCGCTGGCGTTCTACTTCATCCCCGAATCGCCCAAATGGCTCGAGACGCGTGGACGTCGGGACGAGGCCGAGAAGATCGCCGCGCTCACCGGTGTGGCACTAGAGCCCATGGGCACACCCGCGCCGGAGGTCGGAGCCGTTCCCGAGAAAGTGGGGTTCGCCGGTCTGTTCGGCTCACGCCTGGCGATTCCGACGCTGCTGCTCGGCATGATGTCGTTCTCCGGCCTGCTGTTGACCTATGGGCTGAACACGTGGCTGCCGAAGATCATGCAGGGCTATGACAAGGGTGAGCAATACTCGCTGTTCTTCCTGCTGCTGCTCAACGCCGGTGCCGTGATCGGCGGGCTGGCGGCGGCCTGGGCTGCCGACCGTTTCTTCGGCCCGCAGAAGACGATCGTGTTCACGTTCTTCCTCGCCGCGCTCACGCTGTTCGGCATGACCTTCCGGTTCCCGGATCTGATCCTGTTCGCGTTCATCTTCATCGCCGGTACCGGAACATTGGGAACGCAGGTTCTGATCTACGGCAAAGTCTCCAACTTCTACGCCACGAAGGTCCGTGCCGCAGGCGTCGCATGGTGTGCCGGCTTCGGACGTCTCGGCGGCATCTTCGGCCCCGTGATCGGTGGGGCAATCGTCGGCGCCTTCGTCTCCCAGGCCGATCCCACCGCTGCCGGCCGGATCGCCTTCTGGGTGTTCGCCGGTGTGGCCATGTTGGGCGCGGTGCTCTGCGCGTTGGTCCCGCAGAAGCACTCCGAGGCCGAGCGTGAGGTCGCCGTGGCCCGGCAGGCACTCGCCGCCGATCAGCCTGTCGGCAGCGAGGCTTGAGACGTCAGTGGTCCGCAGCGGCCCGTGTGTTCGAGGTCGCAACGGGTTCGGCCGTGGCCGTGGACTCCAGATCGATCGGTTCTGGATGATCCGCGGCCATGGCCGTCGTCATGTCGGCGGGGTGGTCGGCGGGGTGGGTTGCGGACCAGCGCGGCGGCACGTAGGCGCAGGTGGGATCGGACGCGAGCAGGTCCCCGGTCACGGCGTAGGCGTGTGAACGTGAGCCGCCGCAGATCTGATTGAAATCACAGACGCCACACTTGCCGTGGAACTCGTCGGGACGCCGCAGCGAGAGCATCACCGGTGAGGTGCGGTAGATGCTCCGGAACGATTGTTCCTTGACGTTTCCGCAGTGGTGCGGGAGGAACCCCGAGGGATACACATCGCCCACATGGTCGACGAACACGAAGCCGCGGCCCGAGTTTGTGGCCAGTGGTGGGCGGGGACGCCGGTTCTCGAGCTCATCGGCGGAGACCAGCTCGAGGGTCCGGGCCATGAGCTGGTCGTAGAGCGGCCCGTGGGCCGGCTCCTGACCCGTGGCACGCTGCATCGCCACGCGTCGGAACGCCTGGGCCTCGGTGGTCTTGATGGCGATGTAACCCGAGACATCGTGGGCCCACTGCAGGACGTCCTCGTTCTCCTCCGGGCCGAGAGCTTGGAGGGCCTGTCCGCGTCCGGTCGGAACGAGGAAGAACAGGGACCACAGATGTGCGCCCATGTCTTTGACGCGCACCATGAGTTCGGGCAGTTCGGTGACGGTGCGACGGGTGACCGTGGAGTTGATCTGCAGCCGGAATCCTGCGTCGGTGGCGATACGTGCCGCGTCGAGGGTGGCGTCGAACGTGCCGGAGAAACCACGGAAGGCATCGTGGATCTCGGCGTGGGCGGCGTCCAGTGACAGGGAGAGGGCCTTGCCACCGGCGGCGCGCAGCGACGCGATGCGTTCGGGGGTGAAGTTGGCCGTCACCGAGGGGGAGAGCGCCATCGCCAGCCCGAGTTCGCTGCCATGGGTGACGAGGCGTTCGAGGTCGGCGCGTTCGAAGGGGTCGCCGCCGGTCAGGATGACGATCGGGGTCGGCCTGCCGAACTCGGCGATGTCCTCCAGCAACGCGGCTCCCTGTTCGAAGGTGAGCTGATCGGGGTGGAACCGCTTCTGCGCATCGGCACGGCAGTGTTTGCACGCGAGCTGGCAGGCGCGTGTCACCTCCCAGATGACGATGAAGGGACGATCGTCGGGATCGTGCCGGAGCTCACGGACGGCGCGGGACGCCTCCGGTCCGGGAGCCGACGGGTTCGAAGCGATGCGTGGTGGATGGCTCATCGGTGCTCCAGATCAATGGTGTGTGACCGGTCTCAGGCGTTGCGCTGTGCTTCCAGCTCGAGCACACGCGGGAACAGGATGTTGTTCTCCTTGTGGATGTGGACGTGGAGGTCGTTCTCCATCTCCTGCAGTCCATTCAGCATGGCCCGGTAGGAGCCGCAGGTGCCTTCGGGCGGTGTGTAGTCGTCGGTGAGGGTCCGGATCTCCTTGAACAGATCACCGACCAGATCGTGCTCGGCGAGCATGGCCTTGATGGGGTTTGCGAGCCTGCCGAAGGAGAAGGTGACCGGTCCGTCGGTCTTCTCCAGCTTGCTGATGGCCGGGAACAGCACACGTTCCTCCTTGGTGAGGTGGGGCTCCAGGTCGGCCACGGCCTCATGGAAGGCCTCGCGGACGCGCGTCAGCTCGGCGTGCTTGTCACCGTGGACGCGATGGACCTTGTCCACCAGCTCCCCGAGACGGGGCATCTCCTCCCACAGGTAGGCGTGGTGGGTGTCGACGATGTCGTGGGCCAGTGCGGAGTTCTCGCGGGGGTGGGTGGGTGTTGCTGCCGGGGCGTCGGGCAGGTCCAGCTCGGCTGCGATCTGTTCGGCGTCGAGACCGGCGTCGGCCGCCGCGCTGGCGAGACTGCGCTGACCGTTGCAGCAGTAATCCAGTGCGTGACGTTCGAGGATGCGTGCGCGACGGGCGTCCTGGGTGACCAGATCGGCGAGAGTGGCGGAGGTGCTGACGGTCATGGGGTCTCCTGATCGGTTCGGGGTTCTGTGTTCGGCGGGGGCACCGCGGGGGTCGCGGCGAGGGAGGTGACGAGTGCATCGCGCGCCTGGGCCCAGGCGTCATGGAGGGCGCAGGTCGTTCCCGCACCACACGGGCGGTCGTGCGCGACGCAGCGACCGTCGGCGGTGGGGCCGTCGATGGTCTCGATGATGTCGAGGACGCTGGCGGAATGAGCGGCGGGAGTGAGGCCGTAACCGCCGGTGGGGCCGGGGATCGACTGCACCCAGCCGGCCTTGACCAGTGGTCCCAGCACTTGCGGAGCGAAACCCTTGGTCGTGCCGAGCTCCTCCGCCAACGCGCTCGTCTTCAGCAGGGCTTCCTGAGCACCGAGCAGCGTCATGGCCTGGACTGCCAGTTCTGCCCGACGCGTGACTTCAAGTCTCATAGTGGATGACTATACAACCTGGGTGTGATGGTGTCTGGGTGAGGGGTTCATGGCCACGCTCTGAGCGTCGGACCTGAGGGTTTGTGGCCGACAACGGGCACAAACCCTCAGGTCTATTCGCCGGAGCTCTGTTTTTTGGGGCAGCTTCGACGGCAGATGGTGAAACGACGAAGGCCCGGGACATCGTTCGAACGATGTCCCGGGCCTTCACAAAGTGTCCGAGAGAGGACTTGAACCTCCATGCCCCTAACGGGGCACTAGCACCTCAAGCTAGCGCGTCTACCAATTCCGCCACCCGGACGTGTGCTGCCTTTGACAACCACGGAATCATAGCAGCACTGATGCGGAATGATGCAAATCGTGCGTCCCGGCTGTGTAGACGGGCGTTGATGAGGCGCTGGGTCGCTGGGGTGGCGGTGGTCAGCTGGACGGGGTCCAGGGGCGGACGTACTTGTTGCCGGGGCGTCCTTCGATGGCGAAGCGCAGCGACATTGCGTCGGCGCCGTCGATCTGTTCGCGGATGATGTCGGCGTGGCCGGCATGACGCGCGAACTCGTCGATGTGGTGGGCGAGCAGCATCCGGGTCGTGGCCTGTTCGGGCTCGAGTTGGTCCTCCCACGGCTTGGGGTCGACGGTCATCTCGGCTCCGGGGTCCAGCTCGCTGATCGCCTGCAGATACCGGTGGCGCGTCGCGTCGAAGGATTCCAGAAGATCGGTCAGTGACTCGGAATCCTGTGGGATGAAACTGCCCATGAACGCGGCGGCGCCATCGGCGCTTCCGGGTTCGGTGGTGCGGGGGACGATCTGGGCGTGCATCACCCACGTGCAGTGCTTGAGGATGCCGGCCAGGCTCAGGGCCGATCGGCATGGGCGTGATCGAGCCTGTTCATCGGTGAGGCCGTGGACGCTCGCGCGGATGGCGTCCAGCATCTCGGCGATGTAGCCGGTGAGGGTCGCCGATTCGGTGAGAAGCGCGGGATACATGGTGTCTCCTGGGTGAGTCGATCAACAACGGGTGTGGGCGTCCCGGTCGGGACGAGATCAGCATGACCTCGAAATAGGACTGATCCTGTCCGCTGGGGATGGGAGAGTGTGACCATGACCGATACGACGGGACGGGTGCTCGCTCTGCTGAGCCTTCTGGAATCCCGCCCCACCTGGAGCGGGACCGAGCTCGCCGAGCAGTTGGGCGTCACGACGCGGACCATCCGTCGTGATGTCGAACGGCTGCGCGACCTCGGTTATCCGGTTCGGGGAGAGCAGGGCGTCGATGGTGGGTATCGCCTGGGCCGCGGCATGCGTCTGCCGCCGCTCGTGCTGGGTGACGACGAGGCGGTCGCGGTGGCCCTGTGTCTGCGTATCGCGGCGACGAACGCACCCGGGCTCATGGCGGAACAGGCCCTGCGTGCACTCGCCAAACTGGATCAGGTGTTGCCGGCCAGACTCAGCGCTCGCGTCCACGCGATCGCAGAGGAGACCGAGAATCTGCCGGGGCTGCACACGCCCGTGGTCGAGGTCGAAGTGCTCACGAGTCTGGTGGCGGCCGCCCATGAACGCGTGCGCGTGCGTTTCGACTACACCGCCCGGGACGGCGCGACGACCCAACGGCACGTGCACCCGTACCGCCTAGTGACGACCGGACGGATCTGGTACCTGTTCTGCTTCGACGTCGACCGCGACGACTGGCGCACCTTCCGACTGGATCGCATGCGGTCCCTGCACGTCACGACCTTCCGGTTCGAGCCCCGTGACGGCCCCGATCCCCGCGAATACGTGCAGCAGGCGTGGGCGCGGACGCCATGGCGTCACACCGCAACGGTGACCTTCAACGCTCCCGTGACAGTGGTGCGGGGCCGCATCCCCGAACAGTACGGACGCTGTGAGGAGCTGGACTCCGGAAGGACCCAGGTGGTGGCCGGGGCGGACGACCTCGCCGATCTCGCCCACCATCTCGCGTGGGCCGCCTTGGATCTCAGAACCTCGCTCGAGGTGGTGGAACCCGCAGAACTGAATGAGGAACTGCGCCAGCTGGGGGAGCAGATCGCGTCTTTCGCCCGATGAGCCGAAGACGCACCGAGATGGCCTCCGGTCGGAGACGATGGGGAGAACCGGGCCGAATGGACATGCGACGAGAGGACCCATCATGACCAACCCCGACCTCACCCACATCGAATTCCTGCTCGGTCGCTCCGGGTCGATGCGGTCCATCGCCGACGATGTCCGCGGTGGTTTCGACACCTTCATGGAGAAGCAGCGTGCCGAGGCGGGACCACGCCTCGTTCAGCGAGGAAGAACGGGAAGCCGCCGGCGGTGACAGCGCCGACTCCTGATCTGAGGCTTCAGACGGATGATCGTCCCGCCACGTGTGGTCAGTCCGCCCCGTGCCGTGCCGGCATCGGTCCACCCGAGATGTCGTCGAGGGCCTCGGCGATCTGGTGGGGAAGCGTCAGCTCCTCCACAGTGAGGCATTCGGCGAGCTGACGCGTCGTGCGTGCCCCGAGCAGGGGAGCGGTGACGCCAGGGACGTCCCGCACCCACGCGAGCGCCACCTGCAGCGGCGTCCACCCCAGACCGTCGGCGGCCTTCGCGACGGCGTCCACCACGGTGCGGGAACGGGCCTCGAGGTACTCCTCGACGAACCAGGAAAACCGCCCGGCGCCACGGGAATCCCGAGGCACCCCGCCGCGGTACTTGCCGGTGAGCACGCCGCGTCCGAGCGGAGACCACGGGAAGAACCCGAGCTCATTGGCGCGCACGGCGGGGAGGATCTCCACCTCGGCACGTCGGGCGAGCAGGGAATACTCCACCTGGGCCGAGGAGAGCGGGACGCGCGTCTGATCGGCCCGCTGCCAGGTCGCGGCCTGGGCGGTCTGCCAGCCCACGAAGTTCGACACACCGACGTAGCGGGCCTTGCCCGATTCCACCGCGTGATCGAGCGTCGCGAGCGTCTCCTCGAGCGGCGTCTCACCCCACGCATGGATCTGCCACAGATCCACGTGATCGGTCCTGAGTCGGCGCAGCGATGCCTCCAGGTCGCTCATGAGGGTGCGGCGGGAGTTGTCGATGACACGCTCGCCGTTGCGCTGCACGAACCCGGCCTTGGTGGCGATGACCAGGTCGTCACGCACGAAGTCACGGGCGATGAGTTCTCCGATGGTCGCCTCGGCGGCACCGTTGCCATAGGCGGCGGCGGTGTCGATCAGATTTCCACCGGCCTCGACGTAGGTGTGCATGAGATCGCGCACCTCCGCAGGTGAGGTGTCACCGCCCCATGTCATCGTGCCCAACCCCAACCGGGAGACCTCAAGGCCCGATCGGCCCACTCGTCGCGTCTTCATCACCGGTGACCATACTTCACTCGTGCGCGGCCTTCAGCGTCGCGAGAGAATGTGCTTGTCGAGCGCGGCCTGCACAGCTGCGGTGCGGTTCTCGACCCCGAGTTTGTCGAAGATGTGCACCAGATGGGTCTTCACCGTCGCCTGGGAGATGAACAGTTCCTTGGCGATCTGGGCATTCGACGCCCCCGTTGCGATGTGTTCGAGTATCTCGATCTCACGTGTGGTCAGGGCGAAGGAAGGAGAGGTGGCACGGGCGTCGAGTCGACGTTGGACCGCAGGGGCGAAGGCCTGCTTGCCGCGTGAAGCTGCAAGGGCGGCCTGCAGGATGTCGGCGGCCGGTGCGTCCTTCAGCACATAGCCTGAAGCTCCTGCCTCCACTGCCGCCAGGATGTCGGCATCGGAGTCATAGGTGGTGACCACCAGGACCGCAGGGGCGTCGGCACGTGAGGTGATGTGCGAGGTGGCGGTGACGCCATCCATCCCGGCCATCTGCAGATCCATCAGTACGACATCGACCTCGTGACGCCCGACCTGCTCCACAGCACTCGCACCATCGGAGGCTTCGGCCACCACCTGCACGGCCTCGACACCCTCACTACGCAGGCTCGCCACCGCATCGGGTTCGGTGCAGGCGACGCGCAGGCCGGAGCGCACCACCGGATGATCATCCACCAGCAGCAGACGCAGGGTACTCATGGGGTCTCCTCGACAACGTGTGCGACAGGGATATCCGCGACAGGGACGGGGCAACGCAGGCCGATGACGGTGCCATCGCCCGGCGACGACTCCACGACGCAGACGCCGCCGACAGCCTCGGCGCGTTCGGTGATCCCGCGGATTCCGAAGCTGTCCGGGCCAGGGGCATCATCCGGGTCGAATCCGACACCGTCGTCGGCGATGTCGAGGGTGACCTCGGCGTCGGAGAACGCCACCGAGACCACCACACGGGAGGCATCGGCGTGCTGGAGCACATTCTCGGTACTCGCCTGTGCGGCGCGCAGCAGCGTCACCTCCACCTCGGTGGGAAGGGCGCGCGGAGTCCCGTCGATCCGCAGCTCCCAGCGAATCTGGGGAGTGCGCTCGCGACGCTCGATGATGAGCCGCTCCAGGGCGTCCACCAGCGATGCCGACGCCAATGCCCGGGGCGTCAGACCGCGGACGAAACGGCGCGCTTCGGCGAGATTCTCCGACGCGGTGTGCTCGGCCTGGAGCAGAAGTGCACAAGCGGTCTCCACATCGTCGGTGGGGGAGACCCGGTCCAGACAGGCACGGGCGTTCCGGGTGGTGAGCACCAGTGAGGACAGGCCCTGGGCGAGGGTGTCGTGGATCTCTCGGGCGAGCCGGGAGCGTTCGGCCAACTGCCCGGCCTCACGGTGGCTCGCGGCGAGTTCATCGCGGGTCTCCCGCAGGGCGTCCAGGGCGCGTTGTCTGCTTTCGGATTCGTCCACCAGCGCCCGATGTCCCCACGACACGAGCACGGCGACCACCGCGCCCAGCGTCGGGCCGAGGGCCACCCCGGCCGAAAGTCCACGGTCATGGCCCAATACCGCGATGGACACCAGCAGCATGCACATGATCGCCACCAGCGCGTGACGGATCCGCAGCAGCGACATGTGGCTGAAGAACAACGGAAACGACACCCACGTGAACTCCGGATTCAGCAGGAGCAACAGCGTCCACAGTGAGGTGAGAGTGGCAAGCCACCAACGGTTCGCGCGCGACTCGGGACGTTCCTCGCTGCGACGTACGCCACTGAGATAGATGAGGACGAACGCCAAGGACAGCGCCAGGCCCGTCGAGAACCGCCAACTCACCTGGTCGGGCACCAGCACCAGCCGCACGATCCCGACACCGAGCAGGCCGAGCATCGCGACCCGCATGCTCCACCGCATGACAAGGAGCACATCGGAACCCGAGACGGGGTCGGATCGCGTCACCGATGCTCCTGCAGGAACCGGGTCAACACCGCCTGGAACACCTCCGGCTGTTCGGAATGCACCCAGTGGCCGGCGTTCTTGATCGTGACGCTGCGCGTCGAAGGGAAGAGTTGCTCCATCGGAGCACGGTAGGCGTCGGTGATGTAGTCGGAATCCTGACCGCCCACCCACAGGACCGGTCCTTCATAGCGGCCCTGCTGGCCGGGCCAGGCGCCCAACCGCTCGAGTTGTTCATCCAGCAGATCCAGGTTCATCTGCCAGCGCCACGGCCGATCACCATTGCCGGTGCGGCGGAGGTTCTGGAGCAGGAAGGAACGGATCACTTCGCCGGGCACCGCCACCTGGAGGTTTGCATCGGCTTCTGAGCGCCCCGACAGTTCGTCGAGATCGATGGAAGCCATGGCTTTGACGTAGGTGCGGAAATGACGCGCCAGCTCGTAGTTCACCGGAGACATGTCGACCACGACCAGTGACTTCACGAGCTCGGGGTGTCGCAGTGCGATGAGCATGGCGATCTTGCCGCCCAGGGAGTGCCCCACCAGATGCGTTGCCTCGGCCGTATCCAAGTGCAGACGCAGAGTCTTCGCCACTTCATCGGCCCAGTCGAGCAGATCGACGCTGCTCGACCAGTCCGAGCGTCCATGGTTGGGCATGTCGATCAACAGTGACCGGAACGGCGGGTCGGTTTGTTCCAACCCGCGGGCCGAGGTGGTCCAGTTCTTGCCCTGACCGAACAGCCCGTGGCAGAACGCCACCAAGGGTGCGGGCTTCTCGCCGTGCGAGATCGTGTGCAAGAACATGGGGCTCCCTCTCCTTTGAATCCTCTCCACCCAGACGTGCTGAACAGGCAGGTCAGCGTCCCCAACAGTGGGTGTGCCAGTGGCGACGTTCATCGATCGCAGCGGCCGACCCGAGGGACGCCTCCTGTGGCCACACCACGACGTGCGCGATGCCTGGGGAGATGTCGTGATCGCACCCCGGGCACACGTACCTCTTCTCCGACCGCCCCGCAGGAATCGCGCGCACGAACCACTCACCGGACGCCCGGGTCACCGCCTGGGGGTGGTGGCTCCCGAGCGGCCGGTGAGGGCGTGCGTGCTTGCTGCGGCGACGGCGGTTGGGCATGTCAGCGTGCGCGGAGCTCCGTCAGGGCCGCCTGTGGGTCATCGGCCTGGGCAAGCTGCTCAAGGAGCAACACCGGACGGTGAGCCGGCTGCGCGGTCTCGGCGTACAGCTTCTCCTGCCGTCGCAGCACCTCGACCGGACCGATCTCGGCCAGCAGGTCGAACGGTTTGGGCATGCGGCAGCCGAGCGACATGCCGGTGTCGATGTCATCCGGGCGTGCGTAATTGGTTTGCACCATGCGCAGTACCTCGTTGAGGTACTCGGCAGTCAGCCGACCAGCCAGTTCATCGTGTCGGGTGACCGGGGGCTCGGCGATGAGTGGCCCGTGATCGGCGCCCTCGACGTAGTCGTAGAAACCACGCCCGGACTTGCGTCCCATCAAGCCAGCGGCACACATCTGACGCAGTAGCGGCGCTGGGGCGTGCAGCGGGTTCTTGGTCTCGTCGTACATGTATTCGCACACCGCGAGGATGACGTCATTACCGATGAGGTCCGAGAGGGTCAACGGACCCATGGGATTACCGACTTCGACCATGGCCTCATCGAGCTGTTCGCGGGTGGCGAACCCCTCGTCGTAGTGGCGGATGGCTGACGCGAGATATGGGATCAGCAACGCGTTCACCACGAAACCGGCACGGTCACCGCAGACGATCGGCGTCTTGCCGCATGAGGCCAGCAGATGTGCCACCGCCTCGGTCCTGCTGGCGTCGGTGTGCACGGTCCGGATAATCTCCACGAGTTTCTGCACCGGCGCGGGGTTGAAGAAATGGAGACCGATGACGCGCTCGGGGTTCTGCGTCGCCGCGGCGATCTGCGTGACCGAGAGCGATGATGTGTTGGTCGCGAGAATGGCGTGCTCGGACGTCATGGCGTCGATATCGCGGAAGATCTCGCGTTTGAGATCCAGATTCTCGTTCACGGCCTCGACCACGAGATCGGCCCCCGAGACGTCGGAGCGGTCGGTGGACCAAGTGATGTGACCAAGCAGTGCGTCACGCTCGGCTTCGGTGATCTTGTTCTTGGCGAGTGCCCGGTCGGTGGACTTGGTGATGATGCCGCGGCCACGCTCCAGCGCCTGGTCGTTGTATTCGATGCCGATCACGTCGAGTCCTGCGCGGGCGAAGACCTCGACGATGCCTGCGCCCATGGTGCCCAGTCCGATCACGGCGACATTGCTGATGTTCTGGTGGGTTTTCTGTGTAGCTGTCACGGCGCCGAGTGTACGGGGGAGCAGCACGTCGTGCAGAGTGCCCACGATGAGGCTTGGTGGTGGTGCGGATGCGTGCCTAAACTCGCGGGGTGCGCCTAGTGATTGCCCGCTGTCAGGTCGACTACGCCGGACGTCTGACCGCTCATCTGCCCCCGGCCCGCCGTCTCATCCTGGTCAAGGCCGACGGCTCGGTCTCGGTCCATGCCGATGACCGAGCGTACAAGCCGCTGAACTGGATGAGCCCACCATGCAGCCTCACCGAACGTGAGCCCGTTGCCGAGGACGCGCTGGATCAGGATTGGGAAAGCGTGTGGGAGGTCACCGGCAAGGACGGCGACAGCCTGCGGATCTGCCTGTCGGATGTGGAGCTGGATTCCGAACACGAACTGGGCGTCGATCCCGGCCTGGTCAAGGACGGCGTTGAGGCACACCTACAGGAGTTGCTCGCCGAACACCCCGAGACGTTCGGTGAGGGGTGGACGCTCGTTCGTCGCGAGTACCCGACGGCGATTGGTCCGGTTGATCTGATGTGCCGCACCCCCGACGGAGCCCATGTGGCGATCGAGGTGAAACGCCGTGGTGAGATCGACGGCGTCGAACAGTTGACGCGTTATCTCGAGCTGCTGAACCGTGACCCTCTGCTGGGTGAGGTACGTGGCATCTTCGCCGCACAGTTGATAAAACCGCAGGCGCGGGTGCTCGCCGGCGACCGCGGCATCGACTGCCGACTCGTCGATTACGACGAGTTGCGCGGCATGGATGATTCCGAGGATCGGCTGTTCTGATCAGCGGCCGCGGGGTCAGCGGCGGCCTCGGGATCATCGTGCTCGAGTGCGTCGAGATCGATATCGGGGAAATCGGTTGCGGTCTGCGTCGCCATGCTCGAAAGGCTGCG
The DNA here is from genome assembly GCF_006716235.1 of Propioniferax innocua. Lineage (GTDB taxonomy): Bacteria > Actinomycetota > Actinomycetes > Propionibacteriales > Propionibacteriaceae > Propioniferax > Propioniferax innocua. Next base: position 54,019 of record NZ_VFOR01000001.1, read on the forward strand.
CAGCTGGGCCATGATGGCCTTCTTGCGCTGCAGCAGTAGTTCGTTCTCGCGACGCAGTGCCTCGGTCTTGACCGCAGCCCGGTTCTCGGCCGAGTGGAGCATCTCACTGGCGCGCTTCTGGGCCGCGGTCATGGCGAGTTCGGCCTCGCGGGCTGCGTGCAGTTTGACCTGCTCGGCGGTGGCCAGGGCATCATTGCGGATCTTCTGGGCCTGTTCGAGGCTTTCGGTGACCTGCGCACGCGCCTGTTCCTGATTGGCGCTGGCTTCGCCCAGAACACGACGGGCATGTTCGTCGGCCTCGGACTGCTCGCTGCGCAGCCGTGCGAGCAGTTGGTCCCGTTCGGTCGCGGAGGTTGCGCGCAGATCGGCGGCGTCCTTCTCGGCGGACTGTCGTATCGAGGCGGCCTCCAACCGGGCGGCCTCGAGCATGCCCGACGCCTTGCGTTCGGCCTCGGCGTTGATCGCGGCGGCACTTTGATGCGCGGTGGTGATGAGCTGTTCGGCCTCGGATCGGGAAGCATCGAGAACCTGCTGGGCCTGCTGCTCGATCGTGGCGCGCTGTTCACGCAGACCACTGGCGGCGGCGATCTTGATGTCTTCGGCCTCGCGCTCGGCCAGGTCCAGGGACTTGCGGGCCATGCGGTTGCCCTCGGCCTTGATGCGCTCGGCCTCGGCCGCGGCACGGTCGGTGATCTCCTTGGCCTGGGCCTGTGCGATGCGAAGGATCTCGGTGGTGTGCCCGCCGAGGTCGGCGAAATCGACGTCCTTGGGTGCGGCGGCCTCGGTTCGCGCGTTCTCCACTTCACGACGCAGGGCATTTCCCTGTTCACGAAGACGGGCGTTGTCACGCTCGAGGCCCAGAACGTATTCATCCACGGCCTCGCGGTCGTAGCCCCTGCGGGTCACGGGGAAACTGCCGGCCGCGCTGGCCGTCTGATCGAACAGATTGAGCCCGGACCTATCGCTCACTAGCCCTCCACAATGATCGAAACCATGGCTGATCGCCTCGGATCAGCGGTGCTCCTCACCATACTCGTCGCGTCGAGCCATCGACGGTGGAGTGCCCCCGGAGGGATCTTGGAAGATGGCCCGGCGCGACGTGCGGCGTTGGTTTCAGGCGGCGGGCTCGACGAGCTCCAGCAGGACGCCCCGGGCATCCTTGGGATGGACGAAATTGATGCGCGAACCGCCGGTGCCGATCTTGGCCTCGGGGTACAGCAGGCGCAGGCCGTGGCCGCGCAGGACCTCGCTCACATGGTCGAGATCCTTCACGCGGTATGCGAGCTGCTGCATGCCCTGACCGTTGCGGGCCAGGAACTTGCCGATGGCGGAGTCCTCCTTCAACGGAGCGAGCAGCTGGATCTGGGCGTTTTGCTCGAGCTGTTCGCCGGTGCCGATCATGGCCTCCTCGACGCCCTGCTCCTCGTTGGTTTCACGGTGCAGCAGACGCCATCCCATCACTTTCGTGTGGAATTCGATGGCCTCGTCGAGATCGGGAACGGCGAGTCCCACATGGTCGATGCAGACGAAGAGATCGGGGTTGTCGGAGACGATGTCGCTGATGTCACTCATGAGCCCATGATCCCACCAGATACCAGTGGAACAGGTGGTGGGGCTCCCATCGAAGCCGCCAGTCCCGTATGCTGACCGAGAAAGTTAGCGGTCGATAACTCGAAGGTGAGGAAACCATGAACTCAGGTTCTGTGATCGTCGGAGGCGCACGCACTCCGATCGGACGCATGCTCGGATCATTGTCCACGGTCAAGGCGACCGACTTGGGCGCCACCGCGATCTCCGGTGCGCTGGAGCGTGCCGGTATCACCGGCGGCGATGTGGATCGGGTGATCATGGGCCAAGTGCTTCCCGCCGGTTGCGGTCAGGGTCCGGCACGTCAGGCCGCCGCGGCAGCGGGCATCCCCATGGAGATCCAGGCCATCACGATCAACAAACTCTGCCTCTCGGGCATCCAGTCGATCATCATGGCCGATCAACTGATTCGCCTCGGCGAGGCCGATGTCGTGGTGGCCGGTGGTATGGAGAGCATGAGCCGGGCCCCGCACCTGCTGACCAATGGACGCACCGGTCACAAGTACGGCTCGTTCACCACGCTCGACCACATGGAGACCGACGGCCTGTGGGACGCCTTCATCGATGCGCCCATGGGCCTGCTGACCGAGCAGCGCAACTCCGGTGACCTCGAGGTGTCCCGTGCAGATCAGGACGCCATGGCCGTGCGCTCGCACCAGAAGGCAGCCGCAGGCGCGGAGCGTCTCGCCGAGGAGATCGTCGAGGTCCGCGTGCCGGGGCGTCGCGGTCAGGAGACCGTCGTCACCACCGATGAGGGTGTGCGCGCTGACACCACTGCCGAATCGCTGGGCAAACTGCGTCCCGCGTTCAGCAAGGAGGGCACCATCACCGCCGGCTCGGCGTCGCAGATCTCCGATGGCGCCGCTGCGGTCGTTGTCATGAGCCGTGAGGCCGCCGAGCGGCTTGGCTGCACCGTGATGGCCGAGATCGTCGCCGACGGTCAGGTGGCCGGACCGGATTCGTCGCTGCAGCTGCAGCCCGCCAACGCCATCCGGAAAGCCTTGGAGCGCGCCGAGATGGGTCTCGACCAGATGGACCTCATCGAGATCAATGAGGCCTTCGCCGCCGTCGGCCTGTCCAGTGCCCGAGATCTTGGACTCGATGAAGATGCCATCGAGGCGAAGTTGAACGTCAACGGTGGAGCCATCGCGCTGGGTCACCCGATCGGCGCTTCGGGAACCCGCGTGGTGCTGACGCTGATGCACGAGCTTGGACGCCGCGGTGGTGGCGCCGGCGTCGCTGCCCTGTGTGGTGGCGGTGGTCAGGGAGATGCCCTGATCGTCCGCGTTCCCTGAATGGTGGGTTCAGGTCTGTTCGAGCAGACACCCCGATGCCCGGCGAGTTGAGTCGGGCACCGGGGTGTCGTGCTGTATACATGCTGACGATGTCGTGGTTCTTCCCCCTCGCGCGGCATCGAGGAGGACGACGTGGGTACATGGGTCAAGAAGATCGTGTGGGCGCTGATCATCGGATTCGCGCTCTTCTATCTGGTGACGCGGCCCGAGGACGCCGCAAACGCTGTCAAGGGATTCTTCGGGGCGTTCGGAGCGATCTTCCGCTTCTTCACCGCACTCGCCAGTTGATGGCACGATGGCCTTCTACGACGAGTTCCTGCATCCGGACGTCGATCGGCTGCTGATCTCCGACCAGGGCGAGATCGTCGTCGACGAGGTCCGGCGTCATCCTGTGCGTATCGTCGTGCCGGTGTTGGGGATCGTGTTGGCGGCCTTCGTGTTCATGGCGATGCCCTTCGTCGCCGGGGTAGCCGGTGCTGGGTATCTGGTGCTCTTCATCATCGGGATCCTCTTGGTCCTGTGGGGCGTCTGGCGCATCCACAGTGAATACATGGACCGCTTCGTCATCACCAACATGCGAGTGTTCCGCGTCCATGGTGTCTTCACCCAACACGTGGCCACCATGCCGTTGCAGCGCATCCTCGACATCGCCGTCGAGCGCCCCTTCATGGGGCGGCTGCTCGGCTACGGGCACTTCGTCTTCGAATCCGCGGCTCAGGATCAGGGTCTGCGCGACATCCGGTTCGTCGGACGCCCCGAGGAGCGTGACCGCACGATCCAGCGCGTGATCCAGCGTTCGGGTGCCCGCAAATCGTTCGTCGACGGCAGTTGGTGACCAGCGTGCGCATCCTCGCGGTGTCCGACTCCGATTCGTACCTGAAGTGGAGCCATGCCCTGCTCCGACACGCGGCGAGCGATGAGGGACATCTGGTGCACGAGGTGGTGCTCAGCAATGTCCTGAGTCCCTCTGTGGACCAGATGATCGCAGCAACCGGAGGAACGGTGGACCGCGTGGGGATCATGGGCCTGGTCGCGCGGGTGCGTGCCCTGCGTCCCGATGCCGTGCTCGTGTCCTGTACCGGTCCGGCGCTCGAGGTCGTGATCGACACCCTGCACGCGGCCGGGCTGTTGGGCCCCGCGAACCCCGGACGGCCGGTGCTGGTGACCGGTTTCCCCGGCATCACGGTTCCGGCCAACGAGCTCGCCCTACGGTTCCGCCGTCACGTGGATCTGGTGATCGTCCATTCACGACGCGAGCTCCGCGAACATCGCGTTCTGGCAGCGTCGCTGGGGCTTCCCACGCGGTTCGCGCTCGCGCGTCTGCCGTTCCTGCCGGACTCCGCGGAGCCGGGCACAGCTGCAGCGAGGGGCGCGGCCAGAGATCGACAGGACGTGCTGTTCGCAGCTCAATCCCTGGTGCCGGCGCAGGAGGAGCAGCGTCGTGCCATTCTGGCGGCGCTTGCCGACGTGCCTGACGGAATGCGTCCCGTGGTCAAGGTGCGGGCAGTGGTGGGGGAACGGCAGGCCCACAACGAGGACCTGCCGTATGCCGAACTCGATCCCGATCCGCGCATCATGTTCCGCGCCGGGTCGATGGCTGATGCCCTGCAACGAGCCAGAGGGTTTGTCACGGTTTCGTCGACGGCGGTGCTCGAAGCACTCGCCATGGGAATCCCCAGCATCGTGCTCAGTGACTTCGGCGTCGATGATGCGATGATCACCACCGTGTTCACCGGTTCCGGACTGCTCGGAACGCTCGATGATGTGCGCGCTGGACGTTTCGCCCATCCCCATCCGGACTGGCTCGAGGACAATTACTTCCACAACCGAAGCGATGACGAGTGGCTCGACGAACTCGCACACCTGGTGTCAGAACCGAGGATGCCGGTGCACGTGGAACCATTCGGGGATGTGAAGACACGGGCGCGCCGGTGGGTCAGGGTGTGCGTGCCTCCGCGATGCGGTCGCATAGCTCCCGGACCGCTCCGCGGCCCGCGGGGAAGGTGAGCACCAGACGGGCCGCCGACCGCACCGATGCTGGGGCATCGGGGACGGCGATGGGCCAGCCCACGGCTGTCATGGCGTCAAGGGTTTCGACATCGGCCGAGACCAAGGCGGCGCGCTCGGGGGAGATGCCGTGCTCGTCCAGCCAGTCGGTGATGTCCTGCGCTGTCGACCCCGGCAGCGTGGTGAGCCCGAGTCTTTCCGGCGCAGGCGTGCCGAGTTTCTGAGGAAGAACAACCCAGGGAATGTCGATCTGGTTGAGCCCGATCACGTCGGCGCGGTCGATCGTGACCGCAGCGCCGTCACCCTGCCAGGCGCAGGCGCCGCTAGTGAGGATGCCATCGACGACGCTGAACACGACATCCACATCGAGCGGGAGATCTGCGGGCGGGCTGTCGAGGATGCCGGCGAAGGCATCGGCGAGAGCAAGCTCCTCGGCGGTGTCGATCTCGAGTGATGCCAACTCCGAGACCGGCACGACACGTGTCGTACCGAAGAAACGGTGCTGCGCACGGAGGAAACCCTTGACGTCCATCACGTAGAAGGCGCCGGTCTCACGGTAGTCCGGGCGCCGATCCTGGCGTCGGGGGCGGTGGCTGGCGTCGTGGTTCTGCCCCACCATGGGTCCGGTTCCCGGCGGACAGGAATCTTCTGCATCGCGCCACAGGAACTCGAAGGTCTCCACTCCGGAGAACACCGAGTCGGCCTCGCCGCCGGTCACGAGCTCGACACCGGCGTCGAGGTCCTTCGGTTCGAGGAAGGGGCTCGTGCACTGCACGAACACCAGGGTGCGTGGGTCGACACCGTGATCGGCGATTTCATCGAGCGCGTGCAGAAGCGCCGATTCGCTGGACGCGGTGCTGCTGGCGAGGTCTGCTGGGCGATGGATGATTTCGGCGCCCTCCGCACGTGCCACCTCGGCGATGTCGGCGGCATCGGTGGTCACGTAGACGTGGTCGATGAGCCGTGCTGCGCGGCAGGCACGCACGGCGCGACCGATCAACGGGACACCGCCGACGGGTTTGAGGTTCTTGCCCGGAACCCCCTGGGAACCTCCCCGGGCCGGGATGATCGCGACGGTGGTCATGCGCCGCATCCTAGGCTGCCCGCACGTTTTCCTTCATTGCGTCTGCGGGCGTGTCCCGCAGACGCAATGAAGGAGGATGCCCAATGCAGTGTTTGACCGGGTACCGAGACGCTCTGTGAAACGATCATGGATCAAACGCTGCATTGGGTCAGGCCATGCAGGCCAGGTGGCACTCCTTGTCGGTGGAGCGGTCAGCCCAGAACGCCGTCAACCAGCTTTTGGGCATCCGCCTGCACCGCAGCCAGATGATCGGGGCCGCGGAGCGTCTCGGCGTAGATCTTGTACTTGTCCTCGGTGCCCGATGGGCGAGCGGCGAACCAGGAGGTCTCGGTGGTGACCTTGAGGCCGCCGATGGGTGCGTCATTGCCAGGAGCGTTGGTCAGGATCGCGGTGATGGGCTCGCCGGCCAGCTCATCGACGGTCACATCGGATTTCGAGAGACCCTTGAGTCGTTCCTTCTGTTCCCGGTCGGCAGGCGCGTCGATTCGGGCATAGGCGGAAGCCCCGTGACGGGCCTCGATCTCGGCGTAGTGCTGCGAGGGGGATTTGCCGGTGACCGCAAGGATCTCCGAGGCCAGCAGACCCAGAATGATCCCGTCCTTGTCGGTGGTCCACGTCGAGCCGTCGCGGGTGAGGAATGACGCCCCGGCCGATTCCTCACCGCCGAAACCGATGTCACCGGATTCGAGGCCGGGCACGAACCACTTGAAGCCGACCGGCACCTCCACGAGGCGGCGCCCAAGCTCGGCAGCCACTTTGTCGATGAGGCTGGAACTCACCAGCGTCTTGCCGACACCCGCATCGGCGCTCCAGCCCTCGCGGTGACCGAAGAGATACTCGATGGCCACGGCCAGGTAGGCATTGGGATTTATCAGACCCGCATCGGGGGTGACGATTCCGTGACGGTCGGAGTCGGCGTCATTGCCGGTGGCGATGTCGTACTTGTCACGGTTGGTGATGAGGCTGGCCATGGCGTCGGGGGAGGAGCAGTCCATGCGGATCTTGCCGTCGGTGTCCAGCGTCATGAAGCGCCACGTGGGGTCGACCGCGGGGTTGACGACCTCGAGATCCAGGCCCCATTCCTCACCGATGCGGCCCCAGTACTGCACTGCCGCGCCGCCCATGGGATCGGCGCCGATGCGGACCTTGGCGCCACGGATGGCGTCCATGTCCACCACGAGGCCGAGCTCACGGACGTAGTTGCCGAGGTAGTCATGGATGGTGACTTCGCCGAAGGCCTTGGCGAACGCGGTCCGCTTGATCTGTGAAGGATCGGCGAGCAGTTCGTTGGCGCGGTCGGCGATCCAAGAAGTGGCATCGCTGCCGGCGGGGCCGCCATGCGGCGGGTTGTACTTGAAGCCGCCGTCGCGGGGCGGGTTGTGCGACGGTGTGACCACGATGCCGTCGGCCAGTGGCTGGGCCTTGCTGGTGTTGTGCACGATGATCGCGCGCGACACGGCCGGTGTCGGGGTGTATTCGTCCTCGCGCTCGCACCGCACGTCGACACCATTGGCGTGCAGGACTTCGATGGCGGTACGCCAGGCGGGCAGCGACAGGCCATGGGTGTCCTTGCCGAGGAACAGCGGGCCACGCACGTCCTGACTGGCGCGATATTCGACGATCGCCTGCGTCGTTGCCGCGATGTGGAGTTCGTTGAACTTGGTGTCCAGGCTGCTTCCGCGATGGCCGGAGGTTCCGAACGAGACGCGTTGGTCGGGGTCGGCGGGATCCGGCACGAGATCGTGGTACGCGGCGATCAGGGCGTCGATGTCGATCAGATCGGCGTCGGTGGCGGGCTTGCCGGCACGAGGATGACTCATGGGGCCAGCCTAGCGATGCGGCTTGGCTGACGATCCGGTGAGGTGCCCCGCTCGAGCGGGGCTGCGACGTGTTGGCACGGATGCCAGAATGAGGCCCATGACGACACCCGATAACACCAGTCGTGCCGATTTCAACCGCCCCGGAGCCGTGGACCTCTCCGCTTTGAAGCAGCAGGCCGAAGCGCAGAGAAGTGCCCCCAGCGGCGCTCCCGGTGGTGGAGCAGCCGGTGGTTATGTGGCCGATCTCGCTGACGTGCAGGAGCTGCAGGGATATCTGCAGTCTTCGATGCAGCATGTGGTGATCATCGAGTTCCACTCCGACCGCGCCGAGGGCGGCGCGCAGATGAGCCAAGAACTCAAGAGCCTGGCCAACGCCAGCGGTGGAAAGTGGCTGTTGGTGCGCGTCGATTGCGATCAGCACGCTGATGTCGCCCAGCAGCTCGGGGTCCAGGCGATCCCCACGGTGGTGGCCGTGATCGGTGGACAGCTCATGCCACTGTTCCAAGGCGTTCAGCCCGCCGACGCGGTCAAGCAGGTGGTCGATCAGGTGCTGCAGGCCGCGGTGGCCAATGGGATCGTCGGTCAGGCCCAGCCGATCGCCTCGCAGGTCGCGAGCGGAGAAAACGAGGAACCAGCGGCTGACCCTCGTTTCGCTGAAGCAGACGCCGCACTCGCACGGGGGGATTACGAGGCTGCGGTGGCCGCGTTCGACGAGGTGCTCGCGCAGACGCCCGGTGACGCCGAAGCATCCGCAGGCCGCGCGCAGGCATCGCTGCTGGCTCGGACCACCGCTGAAGAGCAGCCGAGCGAGGGGATCGACGCCGAGCTCGCCGCCGCCGATCGCGAACTGATGAGCGGTGACGCCGCCGCGGCCTTCGATCGACTCATCGCCGTGATCCGGACCACCTCCGGAGATGAACGCGATCGGGTGCGTGTGCGCTTGCTGGAGCTCTTCGAGACGCGGGGCGCGTCGGACCCGGCAGTGATCAAGGCGCGTCGGGATCTCACCAGCGCCCTTTTCTGATCAGAACGGATTCTGGGCAGAACGGGCCCCGAGCGGGGCGCGACCGGCGGTCAGGAGGCGTGACGTTCGATCACGTCGCCGACCGCCGGTAGTGCGTTCGTGACGAGTTTGGCGGCGCGTCCGCGCAGGCCGTGATAGGCCCGGCGCAGGGCTTCGCGTCGGGACGCCTCCGCGGAACGGTCTGTCACCTGGAGCAGGGCCTCGGCGACGGCTGGTCCGTCGGCAGCCAGGAAAGCACCGAAACCTCCGGTACCGGGGTAGTCCTCCCACCAGGGTTGGAGGGCGGCCGCGAACTCGGGAAGCAGATGGTTGATCGCGTCGGCCACGAACGTGGGGCGGACACGCTGGGCGAGCCCGTAACCGGTGCGCACGGCAGCCCCGGAGATTCCGGTGGTCGCCTTGACCTGTGTGGCGACGGCATGGTCGAGGTCGGTGACGACCCAGGGGCGTGTCGACGGGTCGAGCAGTTCATCGCGCAGGGCGGTGTCGGACATGTTCAATGCTCCTCGGGATCGGAAGGGTCGATGTCGGACGCTACCGGCATGCCGTCCTCCAGCATCAGGGTCTGGCCATCATCGAGGTCGAGGGCCTGCTTGATACGGGCGGTGGAGCGTTCGCTCATGACGTCGCCGAGATCATCGACCGATACCCAGTGCAGGGAGGCGATCTCAGACTCTTGGCGCCGAAGGCCGGCGATCTGGGCATCATCGATAGTGCCGCCGTCGTAGAGGAACTGCAGTGCGTCGTCCCATCCCAGGGCCGGTGGCAGCCAATCGACGATCCGCAGCGCCGGGGCGGTGATCTCCAACCCGATCTCCTCGGCAACTTCGCGAATGACCCCGATACGAGGTGATTCGTGCTTCTCCACCACGCCGCCGGGGAGTTCGTAGTCGGGCTTGTAGTGCGTATTGCACAGCAGGATGCGGCCACGTCGATCGCGGAAGATGCAGTGGGCGATGACACGTTTCGTGGCCAGCACCGAGTTCATGACGCCGGAGAACCCGCCCTGGCCAGTGACGATGTCGCCGACCAGACGCGAGTAGAGCACCACATCGACGTACCCGTCATCGGTGGCCATGGCGTCACGCCGCACTCCCTCCTGACGGAAGCCTGCCCGGATGACGGCGCGGCGTGCCTTCACGTCGGGAGCGGGCAGCCCGACCTCGACCCGGTGGACGCCGCGACCGATCAGCACATCGTCAGCGGCCATGCTGACGGCTCGATCGAGCGTCTCCTGATTGACGGCGGCGCTCCACTCGAGCCTACCGATATGGCCGTTCACGTGCACTTTCACCTGAAAATCTGTCACGTCTCGAGCCTCCCATGGTCGATGGAAGGGGAAAGCAGTGGGGCATTGAGAGTGCGGTTCGGCCCGGATCCGGCGTTCGGTGGTCGGCCGTGATGCCGATGGAGGTGTCCTAGGCGAGGGCATGATGGAGACGTTCGTTTTTCCATGGCAAACGGTCGAATCTCCGAAGTTCGTATTCATCCCAGAGCTATGCGCTTGTCGAATCTGGATCTGGGAGATCTGCTTTCGCATACGGAAAAGATGGTGGATGCATTCACGGAACCCGACGGTGGCATGGGTGAGTTGGGGGATCGTGTCGCTTCAGTGCGGGTGGATCTGGAAAAATCAATGCGTGAATGTATGCAGGGTCTCACCAACAGGCAAAGCGATCGGGTGCTCCATCGCGCTTGACAAGGGCCACATCACGTCAGGCGAGAGCAAACCGACGAGCTGCGTTGAGAGATCAGCCATCCCCGCGGCCGAACGGGAAGTCGGTGGAAGAGTGTCCATTCGCCAGCACTCGTGAAGGAGGTTCGGGAGCGACCACCGGTCTTGTTCCGTCTGCGGAACAGAACTACCAAGGTGGAGTGCTGTCGCAGTTCTATCGGAGGAACGGTGTCGATCCGGGAGATGCCTTCGAGGTAGAGAGGATTCCATGACCACAGGTGTCTTGACTCAGAGGCTTGCCGAATACGCCGACCACCTCACGCAGTTGCCAATGCCGCACCTCGTGTCGCGATTGCGTCCGGGAGCATCCTCCGAATCCGTCCGAGCGACATTGGCACATCGCGGGATGCAGGCTCCGGAGGAGTTGGTCGAGCTCTATTCATGGCACGATGGCACCGAAACCACGCCCGAGCTTCGGGGGTCTTCGCTGTGGTTCACGCCGCCATATTTCTTCGCTTCATTGGCCACGTCCGCACAGATGTACGACGAGCTCATGGCAGCGCCGGGGCGTTGGGACGCGTCGTGGTGGCCCATTGCGTTTGACAATGCGGGGTCGTATCTCAATGCCGTGTGTTTCGATGAGCCGAATACGGTCGCGCCGGTCCTCGAATACTGGACCGAGACACACGAGGAAGCCGTTATTCACGTATCGCTGGAGCGGTGGATCGCGACGCTCAAAGCCGGTATGGCCAGCGGTGCGATCCATGTCGCCGCAGATGGTGGGCTGGATGTCGATGATGCCCAGTATCTCGATGAGATCGGCCCGGCCCTGAACCCTGGTGTGCCGTTCTGGCACGAGTAGTGGATCGTCGGTTGTTGATCTGACGTGTGGCTTCGTTCGCTTGGTGGCGGGGTTTTTGCAGCGCTCCGTGGCGGTCTTGTTGCCGCGATCACGCAGGACTGGCTGCAGGTAGGTGTCGCGGTCTGAACCGAGAGGGGTGCGCCCGGTCGGGGCCGTTTGGATCGCTGCCGCTACGTCAGAGTCCGAAGGCTCGGCCGCTGACGAGGATCACGATGCCGAGGCCGATGAGAACGATGGGGAAGAGGATGTGCTCCCAGCGTTCGAGCACTTCGGCGATCGGGGGGCGGGTGGCGACGAACTTTGCCAGGGCCACCAGGACCGCGACGAGCGCGAGGAAGACGATGCAGTAGGCGACTACTGCGAGAGGTTCCACGCTGAGGAAGACAGGGGTGTAGACGCCGATGTTGTCGCCGCCGTTGGCAAGGGTGACGCCTGCGACTGTCCACACGCCGACCTTCTTGCCGGCAACCTTGGCCTCGTCGTCATCGTCGTCATCGTCTCCGCGCCAGGCCTGCCATGCGGCCCAGAGGCCGAGGCCCAGAGGGATGAGACCGAAGTACGGGATGGCTGCCGAGGGCAGGAATGCTCCGGCACCGATGGTCACCAGGACCGCGGCACCGAGGATGCCGGCGAATCCGAGGTACTGGCCGGCCAGAATGCGGGCGGTAGTGCCGCGCTGGCCTGCCCCTCGCGCGAAGAAGAGGGAGAGCACGATGATGTCGTCGATGTTGGTCGCTGCGAACAGGCCCATCGCCTGCAAGACCGAGGTGAGGATCATGCGCCCTCCCCAGCTGCGTCGCATCCGGGAAGCGAGCAGGCGGGATCGATGCACGGGGCGTCTTCGTCCACTGCCAGGGTGGCATCGACCAGTGCCGTCAGCGCCTGCGCCAGGTGCGAATCGGCGATCTCATATCGTGTCCGACGACCCTCGGGCTCGGAGACGACGATCCCGCAATCGCGCAGGCATGCCAGGTGGTTGGACACGTTCGGGCGTGTCAGGTCCAGATCTCGGGCCAGTTCCGCCGGGTAAGCGGGATGGTCGAGCAGGGTCAAGATGATCCGGGATCGAGTGGGGTCGGCCAGTGCACGACCCAGGCGGTTCATCACGTCGAGACGCGAAGCAATAGTCAGCATGGACTGAACTGTACAGCACGAACTGAATACTCGGTCACAGGCGTCAGCCCAGATCGCATGCCCGTAAGGGGAGCCCTCACCGGACACCACCGCTACTTATCGAGAGGAACGACGGCACGCCTGGCGGGCTGTCCCGTAAGACCCGTCCGGTGAACTGTCCGGTGAAGGGAGGCTATATGACACACATGGAGAGCATGTCCCCCTTGAAGGTCGGCTATGCCCGAGTCTCCACCGACGAGCAGGACCTGACCGCGCAGCGTGACGGACTCGCGGCGTTCGGCGTCGATCCCAAGCGCATCTACGTCGATCACGGGCTCACGGCACGGGCCGCAACGCCGACCGTGAGGGCCTGCGGCAGGCGCTGGCTGCCTGTCGGGACGGCGATACGTTCGTGGTCACCAAGCTCGATCGGCTGGCGCGTTCAGTCCGTGATGCCCACCAGATCGCCGACGACCTCGCGGCGCGGGAAGTGAAGCTGAGCATCGCCGGATCGGTGTACGACCCGACCGACCCGATGGGGAAACTGCTGTTCAACGTGCTGGCGATGGTCGCCGAGTTGGAAGCCGACCTCATCCGTGCCCGCACCCGCGAGGGGATGAAGGTCGCCAAGGCCAAGGGCCGGCTGCGCGGGAAGTCACCGAAACTCACCCCCCGGCAAGAAGCTCATCTCGTCCAGCTACATGCCGCCGACGAGCACACCGTGGGCGAGCTGGCCGAGCTGTTCAGCGTGGGCCGCTCCACGGTCTACCGCGCCCTTCAGCGCGCCGAGCGCGGGCGCGAGAACGCCTTGCAGTAGGTGCGTCGTGGACGCTCGAGCGCGGTGGCGAATCCTCAGGCTCCACGTCGAGGACCAGGTGCCCCTCGCGCGCTTAGCTCGCGAGACCGGTGTAGGGCTGCGGACCCTGGATCCCGGCATGGTCACCCTCGCCCTGGAGGGCGCAGCGTCCTACCGCGACAAGCACGAGCTGGTGCTCCGCCGGCAAGCAGAGCTGCCCAACGCGATGTGGCAATCCGATCACACCATGCTCGACATCCTGGTGGTGGGCACCGACGGCAAGCCCGCACGGCCATGGCTGACAACGATCCTCGACGACTTCACCGACGCCCAAGCCATCGCAGCCATCGCACGGATCACCCGCGGCAACTTCCGGCTCCTCGAACGCCTCTTCCCCCAGATCCAGCGGGTCCTGAAGATCAACGAACTCGACACCATCACCAACGACGTCATCGAAGCCGCACAGAGCACCCTGGTCATCGGTGTCACCTGACCCCGCCACGAAGCGACCGAAGAACCCCGCCATTCAGCAGACGAAGTCACAGATCTGACGGGCGTTGAGAGCCGTCAGATCATGGATTTCGGAAGTTTCAGCGGGCGACGGGGATTTGGGCCGGATCGCGCCGTCCCCACACCGCAGCGATCACTCCACCGGTGATGTTGGCCCAGACAGCGGCGATGGCGCCGGCGATCGCGGCCTCGGGAGTGAAGTACTGGGCCGCGAGCCCGGAGGCCAGCCCGGAATTCTGCATACCGACCTCGATGCTGATCGTGCGTCGTGCGGGTACCGAAGAACGGAACACCGACGCCACCGCGTGCCCGATGATCAGCCCAGCGGCGTTGTGCAGCATGACCGCGAAGAACATCAGCAGTCCGGCGGTGGCCAGCGTCTCCGAGGACGCGGCGACCACTGCGATGGCCACGAACGTGATCATGAGCGTCGAAGCCCAGGGGAGCAGGGGTGTGACCTTCTGCACCACGGCAGGAATGAGGGCCCGGAGGATCAGCCCGGCAGTGATGGGCACAACCACGATCTGCACGATCGACATGGCCATCGAACCGGCTTCCACCGGAAGGTACTGACCGGCGAGCCACAGCGTGAGGATGGGGGTGACGATGGGGGAGAGCAGGGTGGAGATCGAGGTCATCGTGACCGACAGCGCGACATCGCCCTTGGCCAGGTACGCCACGACATTCGAGGCCGTGCCGCCCGGAACACAACCCAACAGGATGAGGCCGGCGGCGAGTTGATCCGGGAGATCGAGCACGCGTGCGATGAGCAGGGCTGTGAGCGGCATGATCGTGAACTGAGCCAGCACGCCCATGAGCACGACGAGCGGACGCTTGAGCACCAGGGCGAAGTCGGGGATGCGCAGCGTCAGGCCCATTCCGAACATGATGAGCATCAGCCCGTAGGGCACGTAATCGCTCCACGAGGCGAACGTGCTCGGGGTCAGGAAAGCGATGACGCCGCCAGCCAGGATCAGGAGAGGGAAGACAGTGACGGCGATACGCCCGCTGCGCTGAGAGCGCGCGATCGTCTCCTCATCGACGGCCTGGTGGTCGAGGGTGTTGTTCGGCATCGTTGCTCCTGATCGGCGGGAATGCCACATGCTGGCATGGGAAAGTGCTCAGGGGAAGGCGTTCCACGGAACAAACAGGTCGCCCTCAACCCCAGAGCTGCCGAGCGAGTGCGGCGATGGCGACCACGACGATGACTCCGCGGAGGATCGCGTCGGGCAGGCGTTTGGCCAAGTGGGCACCGAAATATCCGCCGATGAGCGAACCGATCGCGACGAGGGCCGTGCCGATCCAGAAGATCTCGGCTCCCCACACGAAGTGGGCCACCAGATAGACGGCAGCGGCCGAGGCGTTGACGATCAAGGACATCTGGTTCTTCACCGCGTTGACATCACCCAGTTTGCGTCCGGTGCCGACCGACAGGATCGCCATGTAGAGGATGCCCTGAGCTGCGGTGAAAAACCCTCCATAGATCGACGCGAGGCCCATCGGGAGGACCAATGCTGGGCGCCGGTAGGGACTCTTGTTGCCCGCATTTCCTCCGGAAGCCGAGTCCGGGGCCGCCGCCTCAGCACGTCGCGCCTGACGCTCCTTGAGCGTCTTGGTGAGTCGAGGCTGGCTCACGACCATCACGAGGGCGACGCAGATCAGGATCGGCACCACGACGTCAAGGGTTCCGGGCGACGCCTTGAGAAGCAGGAGCGAGCCGCTCATCGCGCCGATCAACGTGGCGATCGACAACGGTCGCAGGTTGGGGCGCTCGGCCTGGATCTCCTTGCGATAGCCGGCGACCGCCCCGACGGTGGAGAAGACCATGCCGGTGGTGTTGGTCCGTACCGCCACGCCCGGAGGCAGGCCCGCAGCCATCAGAACCGGGAGCGTGAGCAAAGAACCGGAACCGACCGCAGCATTGATGGCCCCGGCGACGGTGGCAGCCACCAGTAGCAGGACCATGGTGATGGGATCCATCTGCTTCTTCGACCGTCCTTCCGCATCGATCGTCACCTCGTCAGCCCGTTTCGGCTCGGCCTTTCGAGGTGAGGTTACTGCCAGATTCGGGGTTGCGGAGCCTGTCCATGCACGCGCCGGGATGAACGACACACGGTCGCCGGGGAATCTCCGGTAGAGTCGTCTTGGTCCAGACGCGTTTCACCGGAGCCCACCTGGGCCGCCATGGTTTTCGAAGTCCGATGAAGCTGGTGGAAGGACTGGTGCTGGGTGACTGGATCACATGGAGTTCGGGCGTGTCTCGTTCTGGAGGACGGGCGCGTATTCGAGGGGGAATCCTTCGGAGCCGAGGGGGAGACGTTCGGAGAGATCGTCTTCACCACCGGTATGACCGGATATCAGGAGACGCTGACCGACCCGAGCTATCGACGCCAGGTGGTGGTCGCCACCGCGCCGCATGTGGGCAACACCGGATGGAACCAGGACGATGACGAATCCGCTCGTATCCAGGTGGCCGGGCTTGTCATCCGTGAACGTTCGCCGATCGCGTCGAACCACACCAGCACCGGCACGCTCGAGGATCAGCTCCGCCAGCAGGGGATCGTCGGCATCAGCGGTCTCGACACCCGTGCGCTGACGCGTCACATCCGCGAACGCGGTGCGATGCGCGTCGGTATCTCCACCGAGAGTTCCGCCGATGATCTCCTGACGCGGGTGCGTCAACAGCCGGAGATGGCCGGACTCAATCTGATCTCCGAGGTCTCCACCACCGAGGAGTACGTGATCGAACCCGTCGGGGAACACCGCTTCACCGTGGTGGCGTTCGACCTCGGCATCAAAGCCATGACCTCACAACGACTCGCGGCTCGCGGTTGCCGTGTGCACGTGGTTCCGGCCGACACATCGCTCGACCGCGCCAAGGAACTGGGGGCCGACGGTGTCTTCCTCTCCAATGGACCCGGCGACCCGGCGACCGCCGACGCGCAGGTCGCGTTGACCAAGCAGGTACTCGACGCCGGGATCCCGTTCTTCGGCATCTGCTTCGGTAACCAGATTCTCGGCCGCACCTTGGGCTTCGCCACCACCAAGCTCCCGTACGGGCACCGCGGCATCAACCAGCCGGTGCTCGATCACACCACCGGACGGGTGGAGATCACCGCCCAGAACCATGGATTCGCCGTGGTCGACGAAGGCGCCCCGCGTGAGACGCCGTGGGGAACAGCGACCGTGAGCCACACCTCGCTGAACGACGACGTGGTCGAAGGACTCGAACTCCGCCGGGGCGACCGCCTCGTGGCCTTCTCGGTGCAGTACCACCCCGAAGCCGCAGCCGGCCCCCATGACTCGGCTCACCTGTTCGACCGGTTCTGCGGTCTGATGGCCGACGCCCGCAACAACGCCCAGGAGGCCTGATGCCCAAGCGCACCGACATCTCGTCGATCCTCGTCATCGGATCGGGGCCCATCGTCATCGGTCAGGCCTGTGAGTTCGACTACTCCGGCACGCAGGCCTGCCGCGTCCTCCGGGAGGAGGGCTACCGGGTGATCCTGGTGAACTCGAACCCGGCGACGATCATGACCGACCCCGAACTCGCCGACGCCACCTACATCGAACCGATCACCACCGAGTTCATCGAGAAGGTCATCGCCGCCGAGCGCCCCGACGCGATCCTCGCCACCCTCGGCGGGCAGACCGCACTGAACGCGGCCATGGATCTCGACGCGGAGGGCATCCTCGAGAAGTACGGTGTCGAACTCATCGGCGCATCGATCGACGCCATCCAGCGCGGCGAGAACCGTGAGGAATTCAAGGACATCGTGCTGGGCCTCGACCTCCCCGAGGGAACCGCCGACGTCGCACGATCACGCATCTGCCACACCCTCGACGAAGTGCTGGCCGCCGCCGACGAACTCAACTACCCGGTGGTGCTGCGCCCCAGCTTCACCATGGGCGGTGCCGGCTCCGGATTCGCCCACGACGAAGCCGAACTGCGACGCATGGCCGTCGCCGGTCTCGAGGCCTCGCCGGTCACCGAGGTCCTGATCGAGGAATCCATCCTCGGATGGAAGGAATACGAGCTCGAGGTCATGCGTGACCGCAACGACAACGTTGTGATCGTGTGTTCCATCGAGAACCTCGACCCCATGGGCGTCCACACCGGTGACTCGATCACCGTCGCCCCCGCCATGACGCTCACCGACCGCGAATACCAGCGTATGCGCGATGTCGCGATCGGTGTCATCCGTGCCGTGGGCGTCGACACCGGCGGTTGCAACATCCAGTTCGCCGTCAACCCCGCCGACGGCCGACTCATCGTCATCGAGATGAACCCGCGCGTGTCGCGCTCCTCGGCCCTGGCGTCCAAGGCGACCGGCTATCCGATCGCCAAGATCGCCGCCAAGGTCGCCGTCGGCTACACCCTCGACGAGATCGACAATGACATCACGTCGCGTCCCGCGATCGATGACATCACGTCACGTCCCGCGAGCACCTCGGGCCGACGACATACCCCAGCGAGCTTCGAGCCGACGCTCGACTACGTGGTGGTGAAGGTTCCACGGTTCGCCTTCGAGAAGTTCCCCGGGGCCGACGATCAGCTCACCACACACATGAAGTCGGTGGGTGAGGCCATGTCCATCGGCCGTAATTTCACCGAAGCCCTCGGCAAGGCCCTGCGGTCCAGTGAACGCAAGGGCCACGAGTTCTGGCTCGCCGATGACGGCTCTGCGCCGGAGGACGGTGAACTCGAGCTGCTCATGGCCGAGATCGTGCGTCCGCACGATGGCCGTCTGGTCAAGGTCGAACGTGCTCTGCGCTGGGGAGCCAGCGTCGCCGACGTGCACGAGGCCACCGGCATCGACCCCTGGTTCCTCGAACAGATCGTCCTCATGCAGAAGGCCGGCGAAGCAGTTCGTGATGCTTCCCCATTGACCGCGGACGTCCTGCGCCAGGCCAAGCGTCACGGCATCAGCGATGTCCAGATCGCGCACCTGCGCGGCACGACCCCCGATGTCATCCGCGGAGTCCGTGCTGCGCTCGGTGTCCGGCCGGTCTTCAAGACAGTCGACACCTGTGCCGCCGAATTCGCCGCACTGACGCCCTATCACTACTCGTCCTACGACGAGGAGACCGAGGTGCGCCCCCGTGAACGTGAGGCTGTCATCATTCTCGGCAGCGGTCCCAACCGCATCGGGCAGGGCATCGAGTTCGACTACTCGTGTGTGCACGCCTCCCTCGCACTGTCGGAGGCCGGCTACGAGACGGTCATGATCAACTGCAACCCCGAGACGGTCTCGACCGACTACGACACCTCCGACCGCCTCTACTTCGAGCCGCTCACGCTGGAGGACGTCCTCGAGGTGTACGAGGCCGAGCGAGCCGCCGGCCCGGTGGCCGGTGTGGTGGTGCAGCTCGGTGGCCAGACGCCGCTGGGCCTGGCGCGTCAGCTCAAGGACGCCGGCGTGCCGATCGTGGGCACCACACCGGAGGCGATCGACCTCGCCGAGGAGCGCGGAGCGTTCGGTGCCGTCCTGGATGACGCCGGACTGCCCGCGCCCAAGCACGGCATGGCCCGCAGCTTCGAGCAGGCACGCACCATCGCCGCCGAGATCGGTTACCCGGTTCTCGTGCGTCCTTCGTACGTGCTCGGTGGCCGAGGCATGGAGATCGTCTATGACGATGCCGCCCTTGCCGACTACATCGAACGCGCCACCGAAGTGACCCACGAGCACCCCGTGCTCGTGGACCGCTTCCTCGACGACGCGGTGGAGATCGACGTCGACGCCCTCTACGACGGCACCGAGCTCTACATGGGCGGGATCATGGAACACATCGAGGAGGCCGGGGTGCACTCGGGTGACTCCGCGTGTGCGATGCCGCCGATCACCATGGGAACCGAGACCATCGAGGAGATCCGCCGGTCCACCCACGCCATCGCCGATGGGGTCGGGGTCCGCGGCCTGCTCAACATCCAGTTCGCACTGGCTTCGGACACCCTCTACGTGCTCGAAGCCAATCCGCGCGCGTCGCGCACCGTGCCGTTCGTGTCCAAGGCCACCGCGACACCGTTGGCGAAGGCCGCGGCACGGATCATGCTGGGCGCGACGATCGCAGAACTCCGCGCCGAGGGCATGCTCAAGCGCGAGGGTGATGGTTCCCACGTGGCGGAGGACGCTCCGGTGGCAGTGAAGGAAGCGGTTCTGCCGTTCCAGCGCTTCCGCACCGTGGATGGCGATTCGGTCGACCCGTTGCTCGGCCCCGAGATGAAATCGACCGGTGAGGTCATGGGCTTGGCCACCACCTTCGGCGCCGCGTTCACCAAGGGAGAGGCCGCTGCCAATGGGCCACTGCCGCAAAGCGGCAAGGTCTTCGTCTCGGCAGCCAACCGCGACAAGCGCCATGCGATCTTCCCGATCAAGCGACTCGCCGACCTCGGCTTCGAGATCCTCGCGACGCGCGGCACCGCCGCGGTCCTGCGCCGCAACGGCGTGCCGACCACGACGGTCCGCAAGCACACCGAGGGGCCCGGCCCGAACGGCGAGCCGACGATCGTGCAGCTGCTGATGGACGATCAGGTGGATCTGGTCTACAACACGCCCCACGGTGCGAGCCGTGGCGGCTCACCCCGCACCGACGGTTACGAGATCCGCGGAACCGCGATCGCCCATGGAATCCCGTGCATCACCACGACGCCCGGGTTGTCGGCTGCGGTGCAGGGGATCGAGGCCCTGCGTCGTCAGAGCGAGGGCGAACCTCTCGGTGTCCGTTCCCTGCAGGACTGGCAGCCGTACATGCGCCAAGATGCTTCGTCGGCCGCGACTGAGGGGATCAAGTGATCCGCGCCGAACTGCCGGAGAACGCACCATCCCTGGCGGAAGCGGCTTACCGCCATCTCCTGCGGCCGGCCCTGTTCCGGGCCGGAGGTGGCGATCCCGAGGTGGCGCACGAACGCACCATGGCCGCGGTGCGGCGCCTGGCGCACAACCGTGCCGCCCTGGCGCTGGCTCGTCTGATGCACGAACGCTCCACGCGTCGTGTGCAGGTGGCGGGCATGACCTTCAACGGACCGGTCGGGCTGGCGGCAGGGCTCGACAAGTTCGCGGTGGGCACCCTCGCCTGGGAGGCTCTCGGGTTCTCCCACGTGGAGCTCGGCACCGTCACCGCCCGGCCGCAACCGGGAAACCCTCGCCCTCGATTGTTCCGTTTGATCGAATCCCGCGGGATCATCAACCGGATGGGCTTCAACAACCCCGGAGCCGATGCCATGGCCGCCAGGCTCCGTGCCGATGGCGTCATGCGAGGAAATGGTGCGGCGGGGATCCCCGTGGGTATCTCGCTCGGCAAGACCAAGCTGACGCCGGTCGAGGACGCCGTGGACGACTACCTGTATTCATTGGATCGGCTGGCGCCCCATGCCGACTACGTGGCGATCAACGTCTCCAGCCCGAACACACCGGGTCTGCGTGGTCTTCAGGATCGCGGCGCGCTCGACGCCCTGGTCGACGCCCTGACCCATCGTGCCGCTGAACTCTCCGCTGACCCGGTTCCGTTGTTCGTGAAGATGGCACCCGATCTCGATGACCGGGGGATCGACGATGTGCTGGAGGTCTGCATCGACAGGGGAGTGGCCGGTGTCATCGCCACGAACACCACGATCTCCCGTGAAGGCTTGGCTGTGGCGGACCAGACCGTCGCCGCAGAAGCGGGCGGCCTCTCCGGCGCTCCGCTGCGCGAACGTTCCCTCGAAGTGGTCCGTCGCTGTGCGCAGCAGGCCGAGCTTCCGGTCATCGGAGCAGGTGGCATCATGTGTGCTGACGATGCGCGGGCGATGCTGGACGCCGGGGCGTGTCTCGTCCAGATCTACACGGGCTACATCTATGCCGGACCCGGTCTGGTCAACGACATCAATAGGAGCATCCGACATGACTGAATCGTTCCCAGAGCGTTTGCAGAGTCTGACCGCCGAGCGCGGACAGCTCTGCGTGGGAATCGATCCCCACCTGAGCGTGCTGGAGGCGTGGGGCCTGCCGGCCACCGTCGAGGGACTCGAGAAGTGCGTCCGGGCGATGCTCGACGCCACCGTGGGAGCGGTGGCTGTCGTCAAGCCGAACTCGGCGGCGTTCGAGGTCTTCGGGGCGGCTGGTATCGCCGTTCTGGAGCGTGCCATCGCCGAGCTTCGTGAGTCGGGCGTGCTCGTGCTCCTCGATGTGAAGCGCGGTGACATCGGCATATCCATGGACGACTACGCTCGTGCCTACCTCGAGGAAGGGGCACCGCTCTCGGTCGACGCGATCACCGTGAATCCTTTCCTGGGCATCGGGTCGCTCAAGCCGGCCATGGAGCGTGCCCGTGACAATGGCCGCGGCCTTTATGTGCTGTGCCGTACCTCGAACCCCGAGGGCGGTCAGGTGCAGACGGCGTGGGCCGGGAAGTACTCGGTGGCCGAACGCATGGTGCAGGAAGTGCTGGAGGCCAACCGTCCCGACATATTCGGCCCCTTCGGGTTGGTCGTCGGTGCCACGTTGCCGGAGCTGGATGTGGATCTCGCGGAATTCAACGGGTCCATCCTCGCTCCTGGTATCGGTGCGCAGGGGGCGACGCTCGAGGGCGTCCGCGAACTGTTCGGTGAGCTGTACCCCAAGGTGCTCCCCACTGCTTCGCGTGCTGTCATGCAGTCGGGGCCCGACGTATCTGCACTGGCCGAGGCGATCGACGCATTGCGGGGCTGACATGGAGCCGGATGTACCGGCTTTGAGCAGTGAGGAGCGTATCCGTGCCCGCGCGATCGCGCTCGAGGTCCGGAGGCGCCGCGCTGATGTGAAGCAACAGCTGCGCGATGGTGTCATCGATCTCGATGACGTGCTCGATCTTGCCCGGGGCGACGACGTGGTGGCGCACATCCGCGTCATGGACATCCTCCGGTGTCTGCCGCGTATCGGGGAGGTTCGTGCAACTGGCATCATGGAGCAGTTGGGGATCGCCCCGAACCGTCGACTGCGCGGGCTCGGGGACAACCAGAGATCCGGACTGCGCAGGGAAGCGAGCAGAGCATGGCGGTGACGGTCCTTTCGGGCCCGGCAGGTGTGGGCAAGGGCACCTTGGTGAACGAACTGAGGCGTCGTCACCCCGAGGTGTGGCTCTCGACATCGGTCACCACGCGAGCGCCGCGTCCGCGGGAGGTGGACGGCAAGCATTACCACTTCATCACAGAGAAGCACTTCGATGAGCTGCTGGAGGTCGACGGGCTGCTCGAGTGGGCTCTCGTGCATGGGGCCGCCCGCTACGGTACGCCGCGTGCTCCCGTCGACGAGGCGGTGGCCAACGGCCATCAGGTGCTGCTGGAGATCGAATTGCAGGGGGCCCGGCAGATCCGACGTTCGATGCCCGACGCGTGTTTCGTGTTCGTCGCACCACCCTCGTGGGACGAACTGGTACACCGGCTCGTCGGTAGGGGGACCGAATCGGAGGCCGAGCGGGAACGGCGTCTGGCCACTGCCCGCGTGGAGATGGCGGCCGAAGGAGAATTCGACCACGTCGTGGTCAACGATCGAATTCCCCGAGCGGTGGACGAATTGGTAGGCTTGATGGGATTGCGCAGCGAGGACGCCTGAATCGTGCTTCCCAGCACGGCGACCAGACGCCGCCAGCAGCGCAGCCAGAAAAACTCTGTACGAGAATTACGTGAGGACGATCTTGACCACTCCCGTGCCCGAGGGCATCACCAATCCGCCGATCGATGATCTGTTGGCCAAGGTCGGCTCCAAGTACGAGCTTGTCCTGTTCGCCTCGAAGCGAGCCCGTCAGATCAATGCCTACTACTCGCAGCTCGGTGAAGGCCTGCTCGAGAACGTCGGCCCGCTCGTGGAGACAGGGATCCAGGAGAAGCCGCTGACCACGGCTCTGCGTGAGATCAACGCCGATGTGCTCGAGGCCCACGAGGTTGATCCCGAAGCAGAGGCCGCCGCAGCGCTGGCCGCCCAGAGCGACCCGGATTTCGGAACCGACCTCGGTGACGATTTCTCGGCCGCCGATCTTTCGGTGGAGGATCTGGGCGACCTGACCAACGAGCCCGGCCCCGACGCGTCCTGACCGTTCCATGGCCCGCATCGTCCTGGGAGTCGCCGGAGGCATAGCCGCCTACAAGGTGGTGGAGGTGCTCCGGCGCCTTCGCGAGTCGGGTCATGACGTTCGTGTGGTGCCCACCGAGGCGTCGCTGAATTTCGTGGGCGCCGCCACCTGGCAAGCCCTCTCGGGTGAGCCGGTGCAGACCGCCGTGTTCGAGGACACCGACCAGGTGGCGCACGTGCAACTGGGTCAGACCGCAGACCTCGTTGTCATCGCACCAGCGACCGCCGACCTGATGGCGCGCGCCACCACCGGGCGGGCCGACGATCTGCTCACCAACGTTCTGCTCACCTCGCGCGCACCGGTGGTCATGGTGCCGGCGATGCACACCGAGATGTGGCAGCATCCTGCGACACGGGCCAACGTGCAGACGTTGCGAGACCGTGGTGTCGTGGTG
The DNA here is from genome assembly GCF_006716235.1 of Propioniferax innocua. Classification (GTDB taxonomy): domain Bacteria; phylum Actinomycetota; class Actinomycetes; order Propionibacteriales; family Propionibacteriaceae; genus Propioniferax; species Propioniferax innocua. The sequence continues at coordinate 78,272 of NZ_VFOR01000001.1, forward strand.
GTCGATCCGGCGGATGGTCGTTTGACCGGTAGGGACTCCGGGCCCGGGCGGCTTCCCGAGCCGGTGGACATCTGTCGGATCGTCGAATCCTTTGTCGAATCAACCGGACACGTGGTGCATGCTGCAGGTCAGGATCTGGCCGGGCGTCATGTGGTCATCAGCGCCGGGGGCACACGGGAAGCACTGGATCCGGTCCGTTTCCTCGGGAACGCGTCTTCGGGGCGTATGGGTATCGCTCTCGCCCGGGCCGCACGGGTTCGGGGAGCCGAAGTGACACTCGTGGCCGCCAATGTGACCGAGCCGATGCCGTGGGGCTGCCGAATCATCCCGGTGACCTCCACCGCCGATCTCGATGATGCGATGCGAGGCGCGGTGGTGGACGCCGATGTGGTGGTCATGGCGGCAGCCGTCGCCGATTACCGGCCGGCCGAGGTGGAGGCGACCAAGCAGAAGAAGACAGGTGACAAGGGCGTCACTCTCGATCTTGAACAGACGCAGGATGTGTTGGCGGGGCTCGTGGCGCAGCGTGCGGAATCGGCCGATCCGGCACGCAGGGCTCAGACGATCGTGGGCTTCGCCGCCGAAACCGCATCGGGGGAGGCGCTCGACCAGCTCGCCAGGGCGAAGCTGCAACGTAAGGGCTGCGATCTTCTCGTGGCCAATGACGTCACTTCGGGCGCCGTCTTCGGGGCGGCCGACACCACGGTCCACGTCTACACCCAAGGCTCGTCCGGCCCGTCGGCAGGCGGATCGACGTGGCGGGGGAGCAAGGGAGTCGTGGCACACCAAATCCTCGATTCCATCTTGAAATACAAGATGGAATCTCAGTAGTCGGTCAATCCGCGCGAAGGTGGGGCCATCGGGTCTACGGTTGCGCCCATGTCCAGACGACTTTTCACCTCCGAATCGGTCACCGAGGGTCACCCCGACAAGATCGCGGACCAGATCAGCGACTCAGTGCTCGACACCCTGTTGGCGCAAGATCCTGCGTCACGTGTGGCGGTCGAGACCTTGGTGACCACCGGCTTGGTCGTCGTGGCCGGGGAGGTCACCACCGAGGCCTACGCCGAGATCCCGCAGATCGTACGGGAGACCATCCTCGACATCGGCTACGACTCGTCGCTGAAGAGTTTCGACGGCCGGTCCTGTGGCGTCCAGATCTCCATCGGCTCACAGTCACCCGACATCGCCCAAGGAGTGGATACCGCGTGGGAGAAGCGGTTGGAGAGCTCCTTTGATGAATTGGACATCCAGGGCGCAGGGGATCAGGGCATCATGTTCGGCTATGCCTGTGATGAGACGCCGACGCTCATGCCGCTGCCGATCGCGTTGTCGCACGCCATGTCGCAGCGTCTGGCGCAGGTGCGCAAGGAAGGACGTGTCCCCTATCTGCGTCCCGACGGCAAAGTGCAGGTGACCATCGAGTACGAGGGTGACCGTCCGGCGCGCTTGGACACCGTGGTGTTGTCATCGCAGCATGCTCCGGATGTGGACCTGGAGAACCTTCTGGCCCCCGACATCCAGGAGCAGGTGATCCGTCCCGTGCTCGCGGAGTTCGAGGTGGACCACCACGACTACACGTCGTTTGTGAATCCCACCGGGCGATTCGAGATCGGTGGGCCCATGGGTGACGCCGGACTCACCGGTCGCAAGGTGATCGTCGACACCTACGGTGGAATGGCCCGGCATGGTGGTGGCGCTTTTTCCGGGAAGGATCCATCGAAGGTGGACCGTTCCGGGGCTTATGCGCTGCGCTGGGTCACCAAGAACGTCGTGGCGGCCGGCTTGGCAACGCGATGTGAGGCGCAGGTGGCCTACGCCATCGGTCGCGCACATCCGGTCGGGTTCTACTTGGACTGCTTCGGCACCGAGAAGGTACCGGTGGCGCAGATCGAGGAGGCGGTGTTGCAGACCTTCGATCTGCGTCCTGCTGCGATCATCCGCGACCTGGACCTGAAACGGCCCATCTTCGCCCAGACCGCGGCATACGGTCATTTCGGGCGCGAACTGCCAGATTTCACTTGGGAGCGGACCGATCGGGCCGAGCAGCTTGCCGCTTCCGTTCGCGGTTGATCTGCTGACGACGCCGTGCCCGTGCGGCGCGGCGTCGTTCGGCTTCCAGTGCGATCTGCACGGCGCGGAACGCGGCTGAACCGAACAACAGCCCCATGGCGATGGAGGCGAGCACCGTGATGATGGAGATCACCGTGGTGAGCACCAGGCTGGGTTCGGCGCCGAGTTGGGTGGTGCTGAACAGGCCGAGTGCACCGGGAACGATCAACCAGAACGAGGGTTGGAACGCCACCATGCGCGGAAGATTGGGCTGCAGGATGGATGCCAGCGACGAGCAGAACGATGCCACGAAGGCGCCCAGGAAGCTGGAGACATTGCCCGAGCCGCCGAGTTCCTGGCCCAGGAGCTGTGCCAGGAAGGTTGCCACGAGGACGCCGGCCACCCATGGCCACAGGCGCCATTCGACTGAGTCCATCACCATGATCCCCAGACACATCAAAGCCAGCCCGATGATGGGGAGCGCCGATGAGAAGGCGCTGACACGGAAGTTCGCGAACTCCGAGATGGGAACCTGCATGACCCATGCGGCGACGCTGATCCCGAAGGCCAGCAGCATCAACTGGATGATGCCATTGGTCAGTCGGGAGGCCCCCGCGACGGCATGGTTGGCCGCCAACTCGGCCATGCCGGTCACGAGCATGCCGCCGGGGAGCAGGATCACCACTCCGGGCAGGATCGTCCGCATCGGACCGATCAGCAGGTGATTGGCGCTGAGGGCGAAGGCGCCGAGGGCCACGGTGAAGGCTGCGACGGTGGGAATGAGGGTGCGAAACATCGCTCGACCACTGGAGAAGTCCAGCAGCAGCATCACCACGAAGCTCGCGATGGTGACATAGAGCATGTTGGCCACGCCCGGCTGCATGATGCCTGCGACGCCGAGCGACATCACCGTGCCGCCAAGGATCGTGGCCCAGCGTCCGAACCGTGGCTTGCGGGAACGCAGGGTGGTGAGCGCTGTGATCGCCGAGTGCTCGTCCATGCGCCCGCTCATGATCTGGCGGCGGACCGAGTTGAGCTCGGTGATCTGGTCGAGGGTCAGCCCGGCTCCACTGCGTTCATACGTCGCCGGGTCGCCGGTCTCCAGGGCGACGTTGATCCCGGTAGGTAGCGCGCCGACCTGGCAGTCCGGATAACCGAGGAATCGGGCGACGCGTCGAACCTCATCCTCGACCTCATGGACAGGGTGGCTGGCAGCGACCATGGCTGCGCCGAGGTAGGCCAAGAGACGACGGGACTGCAGCGCGACCGAGTTGGCCGAACGGGATGTCGATGAAGGCACACCTCAAGGCTAGCTAGGCTCACCGAAGACGCCACAATGTGCCGTCCGATGCGTTCCGTGCCGGGGTGTGGCGTGGAGAATCGACGTGAGGACGACTGTGAGGAAGGAGGCGTCGATGGACGACGACGCGGCCGATGCGTCGGGCGCGGCCGACCTTCCCGGTGCCCCCAGCGCGGCGTTGTTCGACATAGCCGAGGGGCCGTTGCGGCATGTGGCGCGCGTGGCCGTCGATGTCTCGCTGCCCCACGTCGACAGGCCCTTCGACTATGAGATCCCCGAACGATTCCTAGAGCGGGCCAGGCCCGGTGTGCGGGTTCGGGTTGTTTTCGCCGGGCAACGCGTCGACGGGTTCATCCTCGAGGTGACGCAGACACGCGACCCTGCGCGTCACCTGCGGGAACTGGAACTCGTGCTCGGGCGGGAACAGGTACTGACCCCGGAGATCGCGAGTCTGGTGCGTCGCGTCGCCGACCATTACTGCGGCACCTTTGCCGATGTGGTGCGGCTGGCGGTGCCTCCACGTCACGCCCGGACGGAGGAAGCCGATTCCGATGTGACGCCCCGCACCACAGCGGCCGGATCGGTGCCTGATCCGTTCACCGAACAACCTGCAGGGCCTGGGTACATCGCGGCCGTGACGCGGGGGGAATCACCGCGCGCCTGCTGGCAGCCGGTACCTGGCACCACCTGGATGGGGGATTGGGCGGCCGGCCTGGCTCGTGCTGCGGCAGCGGCGGTGGCTGGAGGCCGCGGTGCAGTTCTGGTGGTTCCTGATGTCCGCGATGTGGAGCGTCTCGTCGAGGCCTGTGACGCAGCGATGGGGCAAGGTCGCACCGTCGCGCTGCATCACCGGTTGGGGCCCGCAGCCCGCTATCGGGCCTTCCTGCGGGCGCTGCGTGGTGAGGCCCAAGTGGTGGTCGGTACCCGTTCAGCGGTGTTCGCGCCGGTGCGTGATCTGGGACTGATCGCGGTCTGGGACGACGGGGACGACCTGCACGCCGAACCGCGTGCACCCTATCCACATGTTCGTGAGGTGGCATGTCTGCGGGCCGCCGGTCAGAACGCCGCACTGTTGCTGGCCGGGCATATTCGGACCGCAGAGGTGCAGCACCTCGTGGATCACGACTGGGTGCGTCCGATCACCATGGCTCCGGCCCGAGCCCGACGCTTTGCACCCGCGGTGAAGGTGACGGCGGATTCGGAGATCGAACTGGCTCGCGACCCCTTGGCACAGAAGGTCCGGTTGCCTGATCGTGTGTTCCATACGATTCGAGACGGCCTGGTGCAGGGCCCGGTTCTGGTACAGGTGCCGCGGGCCGGGTATCTGCCGAGCATCGTGTGCCAGCAGTGCCGGACGCCGGTCAGGTGTCCGCGATGCGCCGGGATCGTTCAGGCGGAGCCGGGAGGGCCGGGGCGTTCGATGCGGTTGCAGTGCCGCAGCTGTGCTCATGAGATGCCGGATTTCACCTGCGAGGAATGCGGGTCGATGCGGTGGCGCTCACCGGTCGTGGGCGTCACCCGGACCGCTGAGGAGCTGGGGCGGGCCTTTCCCCAGACGAGGGTGGTGAACTCACATGGCGGGCACATCGTCGACTCGGTCGGTCCCGAACCTGCACTGGTGGTGGCCACCGTCGGGGCCGAGCCGATCGCTGCCGGGGGTTATGCGGCTTCCTGCATCCTCGACGCCGAACACCTGCTCATGCGTGCCGATCTGCGGGCAGGTGAGGAAGCGCTCCGTCGGTGGTTCACCGTCAGCGCTCTGACCCGAGACGGCGCCGCCGGAGGGAACGTCGTGCTCGTGGGGCCGGCGGAGGCGCGTCCGGTGCAGGCCTGGGTGCGTTGCGATCCCGCTGGATTCGCCGCCCGGGAACTCGCCGACCGCCGCGAGACACTGCTGCCGCCCGCTGCTCGGATGATCGCCATCGAGGGGGAGCCGGATGCCGTCGATCGCTTCGGACGTGGAATCGAGGGGCTCCCCGACGATGTCGACATCTTGGGGCCGGTGCCGATCGAGGATCCACGCGCGGAGAACGAGACCGTGCGCCTGCTGGTCCGTGCCCCCATGGCGTCGGCGCACGACGCGGTGCGCGCCGTGCGCGCCCAGCTGAGCCGACGTGCGGCTGCACGAGAACCCGCCGTGCGCGTGCGGGTGGATCCCAGGACGTTGCTGTGACGCCGCTGCCGGATCGCGTGCGTCGGATCGTGGAGGAGATCCCACCCGGGCGTGTACTCACCTACGGCGACATCGCCGATCTGGTCGGCACAGGAGCCCGTCAGGTGGGGCAGGTGATGGCCACTCTGGAGCCCGGCGCGCCGTGGTGGCGTGTTGTCAATGCGCAGGGGCGTCTGCCCTCCTGGCTGGTTGATGAGGCGCAGGAATCATGGCGGGTCGAGGAGATGCCGCTCGGCCCCGACAGTGACCGTGTGATGCTGGCACGCGCACGCCTCTCCGTGACCGAGGTGGCACGGCTCTGGCCCACTACGATGGGCCGAATGCGGATCATGTTTGCCGGAACCCCCGAAGTCGCGGTGCCATCCCTGCAGGCCTTGCTGGACAGCGAGCACGAGGTGATCGGAGTGATCACCCGGCCTGACGCACCTCGCGGGCGCGGCAAGCGTCTCCACCCGAGCCCGGTGGCCGAAGTGGCGTTGGAGGCAGGGATCGAGGTGCTCCGCCCGGCCCATCCCCGGGATCCGGAGTTCCAACAGCGTCTGCGTGAACTGGCGCCCGACTGCATTCCCGTGGTGGCCTACGGGGCCTTGGTGCCGCAGACCGCTCTGGACATCCCCACCCATGGCTGGGTGAACCTGCACTTCTCTTTGCTGCCCCGCTGGCGCGGCGCGGCACCGGTGCAGCACGCCATCATGGCCGGCGACGACGAGACCGGCGCATGCGTCTTCCAGCTCGTCGAGGCACTCGATGCCGGTGACGTGTTCGGTGAGATCCGTCGCTCCATCGAACCGGCCGACACCGCCGGGGACCTGCTCGACGCCCTCGCCGTCGATGGGGCCGGGCTTCTGGTGGAGACGCTCGATGCCATCGGCGCGGGGACGGCCACCGCGACACCACAGCCGGAGGAAGGCATCACATTGGCGCCCAAACTCGGTGTCGAAGATGGGCGGATCGACTGGTCGATGGATGCGGAGGAGATCGATCGCCGGATCCGTGGATGCAGCCCGGCGCCGGGGGCATGGACCACATGGCGAGGGGAACGCTTCAAAGTGCATGCCGCGCGTCCGGTCGCCGGTGCGGTCGTGGAACCGGGTGTCATCGTCAGCAGCAAGAAGTGGCTCCAGGTCGGCACGGGCTCGCGGCCCCTCGAACTGGACCTGGTGCAGCCACCGGGGAAGAAACCCATGCGAGCGGCCGATTGGGCACGTGGCGTCACGATCGAACCGGGCGAACGGTTCGGCGCATGAGTGCTGCCCGGGGTGGACCCCGACGCGGTGGTCGGCGTCGTGCATCGAGGATCGATCCGGCCCGGCTGGCGGCCTATCGTGCGCTGCGTCGCGTCTCGGGTGATGACGCATTCGCCAACCTGACCGGGGTCGAGGAGTTCAGCCGCCTGGAGGGACGCGACGCTGACTTCGCCACCGAATTGCTGCACGGCACATGTCGCCTCATGGGCACCTACGACCGCATCATCGCCGCGGCATCGGGCAGGAGGCTCACAGCGTTGCAGCCGGAGGTCATCGATGTGCTGCGGCTGGGCGCCCATCAGGTGTTCTCGATGCGTGTACCGGATCATGCGGCGGTCGCGGCGAGCGTCGATCTTGCTCGTGAGGTCATCGGGGAACGGGTGACCGGTCTGGTGAACGCCGTGACCCGAAAACTGACCAAGGACTCGTTGGACGCCTGGACCGAGCGACTCTCCCGGGACGAGAGCGTCTTCGAGGCCCTCGCCATTCGGCACCATCACCCGGCGTGGATCGTGCGTTCCTTTGCCGACGCGCTGGGCGTGGAGCCCGATGATCCCGAGCTCGCCGCGGCCCTCGAGGCCGACAACATCGCGCCGCGCACCGCGCTCGCCGTGCGACCCGGGCTTGCCGAGGTCGACGATCTTGTGGCTCACGGCGCCGAACCGATCCCGGATGCGCCGTATGGAGCGTGGTTCAGCGGTGATCCGGGCCGGATTCCCGAAGTCATCACCGGACGCGCCGGGGTGCAGGACCCCGGATCCCAGCGGTCGGCGCAGATGCTGGCCGAGGCCACCGCTCCGGACGGTCCGTGGCTCGACATCTGTGCCGGTCCCGGCGGCAAAGCAGCGCTGTTGGCCGGTCTGGCCCAAGAGGCGGGGACGCGGCTGGTGGCGTCGGAGAAGGCTCCGCACCGGGCGGAGCTGGTGCGTCAGGCCCTGCGGACGTATCCGACGCGACCCCCGGTGGTGGTGGCTGACGGCACGGCCTCACCGTGGCGTGCGGGGGCCTTCGCCAAGGTGATGGCCGATGTGCCGTGCAGTGGACTCGGCGCCCTGCGGCGTCGCCCCGAGGCCCGGTGGCGCAAGACTCCCGAGGACCTCGCCGATCTGGTGCCCCTGCAACGTGCCCTGCTGGGCTCGGCGCTCGAGGCGCTGATGCCCGGAGGCATTGCCGCTTATGTGACATGCTCGCCGCATCTGCCGGAGACCACCGGTGTGGTGGAGCATGTGCTGGGAGAGCGTTCGGGTTTCAGCATCGAATACGAGCATCAACTCTGGCCTCATCGCGATGGGACCGACGCCATGTTCTGCGCTCTGATCCGTCGTGAGGGCCCGCGCTCCTCGACGTAGACGCCATCTCGACGTTGTGCCGGGACTGCGCGGCACAACGTCGAGGTGGAGATGCATTCTGCGATACTCTCGCCGGACGACCCCGAAGGAGTATCCGTGCGCATCACACCCAGCATCCTCAACGCCGACTTTGCGAACCTGCAGTCGGAGATCGAACGGATCCCCAGCTCCGATGCGATCCACGTCGATGTGATGGACAACCACTTCGTGCCGAACCTGACGATCGGATTGCCGGTGGTCGAGTCCCTGCGCAAGGTCACCGACAAGATGCTCGACATGCACCTGATGATCGCCGACCCCGACCGTTGGGCACCGGCCTACGCCGAGGCGGGGGCCGAGTCGGTCACCTTCCACGTGGAGGCGGCTGCGGCGCCGATCCGTCTGGCCCGTGAGATCCGCGCCCAAGGAGCCCGTGCATCGATGGGGTTGAAGCCCGCAACGCCCGTGGAGCCCTACGCCGACATGCTCGATGAGCTCGACATGTTGCTCATCATGACCGTCGAGCCGGGGTTCGGTGGCCAGAAGTTCCTCGACCTGTGCCTGCCCAAGATCAAGCGTGCCCGTGAGCTCATGGGGGATCGTCAGATCTGGCTGCAGGTCGACGGTGGGGTCTCGGAGCAGACGATCGAGCGTTGCGTCGATGCCGGTGCGGACACCTTCGTGGCGGGGTCGGCGGTGTTCAAGGCCGATGATCCCGATGCGATGGTCAATACCCTCAGGGACAAGGCGATCGCACGTTGCACGCATTGATCTGCGTGCGTTGAGTATCAGGTGCCGCGGCGGCGTAGATATCGCTCGAATTCCGCGGCGATCGCATCCCCGGAGCCGTTGGGAACCTGATCCTGGTGATCTTCGAGGAGAGAGGCGACGTATTCGGAGAGTTCGGCATCGGACTCCACGAGCTCGGTCACGTCGGTCTCCCAACGCCGAGCTTGTTGTTCGAGTTCGGTGAGATCGAGGTTGGCGTCGAGGACCATCTCGATGTGCTGCAACAGGGCGAGCGTCGCCTTTGGGCTGGGTGAGTTCGCCACGTAGTGGGGGAGCGTCGCCCACAGGCTCATGGTGTCCATGCCGATGCGTTCGCAGGAGTGAGTGAACACGCCGGTGATGCCAGTGGGGCCTTCATAGGTCTGCCCGGTGGCACCGAATCGTTCTCGGATATGGGTGCTGGAGCTGGTTCGGCTGATCGGGACGGGAAGGCTGTGGTGCTGATCTGAAAGCATCGCTCCCAGAACCAGCACCAGAGGTGGGTGGACAGAGCGCAGGGTGGAGACCAACTGTGAACAAAACATCTCCCAACGCATGTTGGGTTCGGGGCCCTGGATGAGCACAAGGTCCAGATCCCTGCCGACGGAGTTGGTGATCCTCCCGGTGCGCACCGTCGTGCTCGGCCAGATGATCTCGCGTGATGCTTCGGTGCCCACGATGACCGGCCGGGTGGCCTGCAGATCGTAATACTCGCCGCCCATGTCCCAGACCAGATCGGCGTGCGAAATGTCCTGGATGTGTTCGAGGGCGTCGGTGGCAGAACCCCCGGCGTCACTCCATCCACCGAACGCGACGAGCACGACCGGTTCGGTCATCTCACGCAGGGAACGGGCGGTCGATGAATCTGGGCTGGGCATGCAGGGCAGCATACGACCCGGGCAAGATTTTTCCGTCTGTTGGTCAAGTGCGGACATCCCTGTTCCGCGCTCGTAGACTCGACCGATGTGAAAACCGATGAAACTCCTGACCTGACGCTGGGCGATGCCCTGCGTGACCGTATCGTCCTCGCCGATGGCGGCATGGGCACGATGCTGCAGGAACACGATCTCTCGATGTCGGATTTCTCGGGTCTGGAGGGCTGTAACGAGATCCTCTGCGTCACTCGCCCCGACGTTGTGGAGAGCATCCACGGGGCGTATCTGGATGCCGGTGCACAGGCCATCGAAACCAACACGTTCGGAACCAACCACGCGGCGTTGGCCGAGTACGGCATCACCGACCGCCTCACCGAGCTCGCCGGGGCGGCTGCGACCATCGCGCGGCGCGCCGCCGACTCCTTCGCGACGCCGGAATCGCCGCGGTGGGTTCTGGGTGCCATGGGACCGGGTACAAAACTGCCGACGCTGGGCCAGGTGTCTTTCACCACGATCCGCGACGCCTACCGGCTCCAGGCGTCTGCGATGCTCGATGGCGGGATCGACGCGATCCTCATCGAGACCTGCCAGGACCTCCTACAGACCAAGGCGGCAGTCATAGCCGCCCACGAGGCCATGGCCCAAGTGGGGCGTGAGGTGCCGATCTGCGTCAGTGTGACCGTCGAAACCACCGGCACCATGCTCATGGGGTCGGAGATCGGAGCCGCACTCACCGCGCTGGAACCCCTTGGTATCTCATCGCTTGGGCTGAACTGTGCCACTGGTCCCACCGAGATGAGTGAGCATCTACGACATCTCTCACGGCACGCCGGTATCCCCATCACCGTGATGCCGAATGCCGGCCTGCCGGTACTCACCAAGGATGGTGCCCACTATCCGCTGGGTGCCGAGGAGTTCGCTGAGGCCGTGGCCGGATTCGTCGGAGAGTTCGGCCTGGGCATGGTGGGAGGCTGCTGTGGAACGACGCCGGCCCACATCACAGCGCTGTCTCGTCGACTGGCGTCGGTCACCAGGGCCGAGCGCACTCCCGACCGCATCAATTCTGCTTCCAGCCTGTACAGCGACGTGCCGCTGCGTCAGGACCTGTCGTACCTGTCGATCGGGGAGCGCACCAATGCGAACGGTTCGAAGGCGTTCCGGGAGGCGATGCTCGCCGAGAACTGGGATGAATGCATCGAGATCGCGCGCAATCAGATCCGTGACGGTGCACATCTGCTCGATCTCTGTGTCGACTATGTGGGACGCGACGGCGTCGCCGATATGAGCGAGCTTGCCGGCCGGTTGGCCACGGCGTCGACGTTGCCGATCGTGCTCGACTCCACCGAACCCGAGGTTCTCCGTGCTGGCCTGGAGCGGCTCGCGGGACGCTGCGTCATCAACTCGGTGAACTACGAGGACGGTGATGGACCGGGGTCACGGTTCGCGCGCATCATGCCGCTGGTCAAGCAACACGGCGCTGCTGTGGTCGCCCTGACCATCGACGAGGAGGGCCAGGCGCGCACCACCGAGTGGAAGGTGCGGGTGGCCGAGCGTCTGATCGGGGACCTCACCGAGAACCACGGCATGGAGATCGGCGACATCATCGTTGACTGCCTGACCTTCCCCATCGGAACCGGTCAGGAGGAGACGCGCCGCGATGGTATCGCCACGATCGAAGCGATCCGGGAGCTGAAGCGGCGTCATCCGCAGGTGCAGACGACGCTCGGGGTGTCCAATGTGTCATTCGGCCTGAACCCCGCGGCCCGCGTCGTGCTGAACTCGGTGTTCCTGAACGAGTGCGTCGAGGCCGGACTCGATTCGGCGATCGTGCATGCGGCCAAGATCCGACCGATGAACCAGATCCCCGATGATCAGCGACAGGTGGCGCTGGATCTGGTGTACGACCGACGGACCGAGGGCTACGACCCACTCGAACGTTTCTTGGAGATGTTCGAGGGCGTCACGAACGCCGACACCAAGGCTGCTCGGGCAGCGGAACTGGCTGCCCTGCCGGTGGCCGAGCGTCTGCAACGACGCATCATCGACGGCGACGGCAAGGGACTGGAGGACGACCTCGAGGAGTCCTTGGCCGACAAACCAGCGCTGAAGATCATCAATGACGATCTGCTGGCCGGTATGAAGGTGGTCGGTGAGCTCTTCGGGGCCGGTGAGATGCAGCTGCCGTTCGTGTTGCAGTCGGCCCAGGTGATGAAACAGGCCGTCGCCCATCTCGAACCGCACATCGATGCGACCGACGATTCCGGCAAGGGAACGATCGTGTTGGCCACGGTCAAGGGAGATGTGCACGACATCGGGAAGAACCTCGTGGACATCATCTTGAGCAACAACGGCTACAACGTGGTCAACATCGGTATCAAACAGTCGGTGAACCAGATCCTGGAGGCAGCCGATCAGCATGATGTGGATGCGGTCGGGATGTCGGGGTTGCTGGTGAAGTCGACCGTGGTGATGAAGGAGAACCTCGAGGAGTTCAACAATCGGGGCGTCGCTGCGAAGTACCCGGTGCTGCTGGGCGGCGCTGCATTGACGCGTGCATATGTGGAGCAGGATCTGCAGGAGATCTACGCCGGTGAGGTTCGATATGCCAGGGACGCGTTCGAGGGGCTGCGGCTCATGGACGCGGTCATGGCTGTCAAACGTGGGGAGCCCGGGGCATCCCTGCCCGAGCCGAAGCGTCGGCGTGTGCAGGCTGCGACCGTCGAGATCGACGAGGACGCACGTAACGACACCGAGCGATCCGATGTCTCACGGGATCACGACGTCCCGACACCACCGTTCTGGGGGTCACGCATCGTCAAGGGCATCGCTCTGGCCGATATCGCGGGGTGGCTTGACGAACGTGCGACGTTCATGGGGCAGTGGGGTCTCAAGGGCAGCCGTGATGGTGCTTCCTACGAGGAACTCGTCGACACCGAGGGGCGTCCCCGGCTGCGTACCTGGATGGATCGGATCCACACCGATCAGCTCGGTGAATTCGCTGTTGCGTACGGCTACTACCCGTGTCACAGCGAGGGAAATTCACTGCTGGTGTACGACCCCGACGACCACGGCCTGCTGCGGCACACATTCACATTCCCGCGTCAGACGCGCGGTCAGCGGCTGTGCCTGGCCGATTACTTCCGCGACGCCGAGGAGGTGGCAGAGAAGGGACCCGATGTGGTGGCGCTGCAGTTGTGCACGATGGGGTCGAAGGTGTCGGATGAGACCGCCAAGCTGTTCGCTGCGAACGAGTACCGTGACTATCTCGAGCTGCATGGCCTGAGCGTGCAGCTCACCGAGGCGCTCGCGGAGTTCTGGCATTCACGGGTGCGGAGCGATCTGGGCCTGGAACCCACGGGGGCAGACATCGAGACGATGATCCGCGATCAGGACTATCGGGGATGCCGTTACTCCTTCGGCTATCCGGCATGCCCTGAACTGGAGGATCGTACGAAGGTGGTTGACCTGCTCGAGCCGGAACGTATCGGTGTGGAGCTGTCCGAGGAACTGCAGCTGCACCCGGAGCAGTCCACCGACGCGCTCGTGGTGCACCATCCCGAGGCGAAATACTTCAACGCGCGGTGACCCCGGCGGTGGAGATCCGGATTTCTTGGGAAGTCTGGAATCATGGTCGGCGCCATGACTGACACCAAGAATTTCCCGGCCGCCGTCCTGTGGGATTTTGACGGCACCCTCGTCGACACCGAACCCCTGTGGTTCGCTGCGGAGGGGGCGTTCATCGAGTCCCACGGGGGCACGTGGAGCGAGGAGCTCGCCCACGAACTCATCGGCTCTGCGCTCACCGATGGGGCCAACAAGCTGCTTGATGCCCTCCGCTCGGAGGGCATCAAGCCCGACGTCGAGACCGATGACGTGGTCGCCGAGCTCATCGATTCGGTGCTCGCCAGCGTCGTGGATGGTGACTACACATGGCGGCCTGGTGCTCGGGAACTGCTGTTGGGGCTCCGCGACCGGGGCATCCGCTGCGGTCTGGTGTCGATGTCGTTCCGACGGATGCTGGAGACGGTGGCCGCCGAGCTGCCCGAGGACACCTTCGAGGTCATCGTGCCCGGTGACGAGGTGGAGCGAGGAAAGCCCCACCCCGACCCGTATCTCGACGCGGCGGCCGCTCTCGGCGTCGACATCACAGACTGCATCGTGATGGAGGATTCACCGACCGGGGCGAAGTCCGGGGTCGCGAGCGGTGCTGCTGTGGTGGCCGTACCGAATCTGGTGCCAGTGGCTCCCGGTGGGCGCAGCGTCGTCCTCGAGACACTCGACGGCATCGGTCCGGACGAACTGATCGATGCGGCCCGGACCGCAGGAGGTTCCGCATGAGGATCAACCGAGTCCTGGCTGCCTTGGTGATAACGGCCCTGACGCTGGGTCTTGGTGCCTGTTCCAGCGAGCAGGCGTCGGCCCGTTCCAAGCAGAAGATCCCCCTGCGGATCGGAGTCCTGCAGAGCCCCGAGATCATCGCCGACCCCGTGGCCGCCACGGGCAAGGATTCCGAGGCGTTCATCTACAACACGTTCCAGCGGCTGATGACCGTCGAATCGGGCACGGGGCTGCTGAAACCTGATGCGGCCGCGGAATGTCTGTTCATCGACGAGGTCACCTACTCATGCACGCTGAACACGCAGATGCAGTTCACCAACGGCAACAAATTGACAGCGAGCGATGTGAAATTCTCCATCGATCGAGCCAAGGCACTGTCGAAGCCCGGCACCTCCGGCGTCTTCCTCGACACCCTCGAGGAGGCGGTGATCGTTGAGGAGGACCGCGTCGATTTCAAGCTCAATCAACCCGACAACCAGTTCGGTCATGTGCTGGCCTCGCCCGCGGCGTCGATCGTGGATGAGGAGGTCTACTCGGCCACGAAGATCCGCCCCAGCGCGGAGGCGCCGGTGGGGTCAGGGCCAGTGCAGGTGATAAAGCACACCGAGGACGAACTGGGCTACTGGAGCAACACCGACTATCGCGGCCGTAACCCGGCCCAGACGATCAACCAGGTGATCCGCACCTTCGATTCGCCCGAGGAGATGCGACGCGCCGCCGAAGCCGGTGAGCTGGATGCCATCTGGGACGCCGCCGCCATGGAGACGATCCCGGAGGGCTTTCACGAGGACCGCTTCACCAATGGCCGTGTGCAGTGGCTGCGGTGGAATCCGGAGTCGAAACTGCGTGAGCAGGCCGATGTGCGCGAGTATGTGCGTGACGCGGTGCAGCCGATGCGTTCGATGCGGTCAATCCTTCCGCGCGGCACCGACACGGCCGTGCCGGTGTTCGACACCGGTCAGCGCCAGCCGCGGAGTCCTCGACAGGCGTCGTTGAAGCTGTGGCATGAGGATCTGCCCGATCAGGAGGTCGTGGCCGAGAACGTGGCCTCCTTGCTGGAGGAGGATCAGGCGGTCACCGTGGAGCTGACCACCAAGGCATCCGAGGCCGATCTCTACCTCGAGGACGTCAAGCCGTGGGTGCGCACACCGATCGCGTGGTTCCAGCCCTATCTGGAGGATCCGCTGCCGGGCACCGAGGAACGCAACGCACAGGCGGTCGCCGAGATGCGCTCGGCGTTCACCCAGCCCCGCAAGCAGGAGGCATCGACGCGTCTGCAGCAGTACGTGCACGATGACGCGACGGTGGTTCCGTTGACGGTGGAGGACCAACGAGTCCATCTCGGTCCCACTGTTGAACTCTCGCGGGAGAACGAGATGGAGAACTACATGGCGCCCGGATTCCAGCTGGGTGTGTGGGGATTCTCCCTGTGAGCGGTCAGGATGTGAGCGGTCAGGAGCCCACGTTCAGCACCTCCGGCGTCCACACCGGTGATCTGCGGCCGGGGGAGTGGGTGACGCTCACCGACCGCAAGGGACGACGAAACCTGGTGCGTCTCGAGGCCGGAGGCATGTTCCACACCACCAAGGGGGGTGTGGCGCACGATGATCTGATCGGTGGGCCCGAGGGTGTCGTCGTCCGATCGGTGGGAGGACTGAACTTCCTCGCGATGCGTCCGCTGCTGCACGATCACATCGTGACGATGAAGCGCGGTGCCGCGATCATCTACCCCAAGGAAGCCGCCCAGATTCTGATGATGGGCGACATCTTCCCCGGCGCCCGGGTGCTGGAGGCCGGCGTCGGCTCCGGCGGATTGACGCTGGCACTGCTGCGCACCCTGGGGGCCGACGGTGAGCTGCATTCCATCGAGCGTCGTCAGGACTTCGCCGACATCGCCCGTCGCAACGTCGAGGAGTTCCACGGAGGGCCGCACCCGGCGTGGCATCTGCAGGTGGGCGACCTCAACGAGGTCCTCGCCGATCCCCGGCGCCGTCCTGAGCAGGTTGACCGGGTGATCCTCGACATGCTCGCGCCCTGGGACTGCATCGAGCACGTCGGGGAAGTGCTGGCGCCCGGTGGCGTGCTGGTCTGTTACGTGGCCACCACCACGCAGATGGGTCTGGTGATGGACACCATTCGGACCCACCAGGGCTTCACCGAACCCGAGGCGACCGAGAGTATTCAACGCGACTGGCACGCCGAGGGGCTCGCGATCCGCCCGTCGCACGGAGGAGTGGGACACACCGGATTTCTGGTGATCGCCCGACGCCTCGCACCCGGGGTGACCACACCACCACGCAAACGCCGCCCGGCACCCGGGGCCTACGGACCCGATTACCACGGTCCGCGTCCCCCGGGCGTGGATGAGGCATCGAAACCGTCCGAGTAGGCTCGCGGCATGGAGCCCATCGACACATCGACGTCGTCGCAGCCCTCGTTGGAGCGTCAGCTCGCGCGGGCACGCAGCGATATGCGGACCCTCGCTCAGCAGAACGAGCGGCTGGCCAAGACCCTGAATCAGGCTCGGGCGCAGATGGTCGACATGAAGGAGCGTCTCGACGCCCTCGGGCAGCCGCCTCTGACGTTCGGGATCGTGCTCGAGCGTCCGGAGCGCAAGCCGACCGACATGGTCGCCAGTGCAGATGTGTTCGTGCAGGGGCGCCGCATGCGGCTGAAGATCTCTGCGCAGACCGAGGATGCCGACATCCATCCGGGATGCGAGGTGATGGTCAACGAGACGCTCGTGATCGTGGGCGTTCGTCCTCGTCCGCTGGCAGGGGACATCGTGACCGTCGATGACATCCTGGATCCCCCGAGCGAGGACGGGCTGTTGCGTCGGGCCGTGGTGACCGGCGCGGTCGACACCCAGCAGGTGGTCGTGCTGGCACCGTCGATCGACGCGAAGGTCCGCGCCGGGGATCGACTCCTCATCGACAAGAAGGCGCAGCTTGCTTTCGACATGGTGCCCAAGGTGGACGTCGAAGATCTGGTGCTCGAAGACGTGCCCGACATCGATTGGAACGACATCGGGGGGCTGTCGCAGCAGATCGAGGAGATCCGCGACGCCGTGGAGCTGCCGTTCGGTCACCCGGAGCTGTTCACCGAGTACGACCTCAAGCCGCCCAAGGGCGTCCTGCTCTACGGGCCACCCGGGTGCGGCAAGACGATGATCGCCAAGGCGGTGGCCAACTCCCTGGCCCATGCGCGTGGTCAGGATGGACGCTCGTGGTTCTACAACGTCAAGGGCCCGGAGCTCCTGAACAAGTATGTGGGCGAATCCGAGCGTCAGATCCGACACATCTTCGAACGCGCCCGTGCCAAGGCCGGTGACGGCCGCCCCGTGATCGTGTTCTTCGACGAGATGGACTCGCTGTTCCGAACCCGCGGCAGTGGCGTCAGCTCCGATGTGGAGAACACGATCGTGCCCCAGCTCCTCAGCGAGCTCGATGGTGTGGAAGACCTTTCCAATGTGATCATCATCGGTGCCTCCAACCGGGAGGACATGATCGACCCGGCGATCCTGCGACCGGGACGCCTCGATGTGAAGATCCGCGTCGAACGCCCCGACGCCGAAGCCGCACTGGAGATCTTCGGGCACTACCTGACGCCGAAGGTTCGCCTGCACGCCGACGATCTACGGGAGTTCTCCGGTGACGCCGAAGCCTGCCGGCGCGCCATGATCGATCGCGTGGTCACCACCATGTATGCCCCGACGCCGGAGAACGAATTCCTGGAGCTGACATTCACCTCCGGTCGCGTGGAGGTCCTGCACTTCCGGGACCTCGCATCGGGTGCCATGATCCGCAACATCGTCGACCGTGCCAAGAAGCGTGCCGTCAAGGAACACATCGACGGTGGCGGCGGTGGCGTCCGCATGGAGCATCTTCTGGGGGCGCTCACCGCCGAGTTCGCCGAGAACGAAGACCTCCCGAACACCACGAGTCCCGATGATTGGGCCCGGATCGCCGGCGCGCTGCCGAAGGGGGAACGGATCACGCAGGTGCGTCCGCTGCTCCGCTCCAAGCATCCCACCGCAGCCGAGGTGAGCACCGCCGAGACCGGGCAGTATCTCTGACCTCGGCCTTCCCGGGATCCGGGCCACCTCGACGTGGGGCCGGGCTGTCGCGGCTCTATGCAGAGGTGGAGCGTGCGCGGGTGTGGAGGATCAGAAAACCGATCAGACGCCAGCCCAAGAGGGTGAACGACAAGATGATCGTCGTCACCACGATCAGACGCATGGCCGTGGCCTCGCCACCGAGGTTGCGCAGTACCAGCCCGCCGATCAGCGTCGTGGCCCAGACGGTCAAGGCGTCTTCCAGATGCAGCGTGCGACGCCCTTGACGGCTGAGGAGCCAGCCGATGCTCAGCGCCAACCAGAATGGAAAGACGGTGGGAAGCAGGACAGCCAGGGCCGTCGGCTGGTCCTGAGCCAGCGAGTACACGAACCAGAACCCGAAAATGAACAACAGATCGATGGGGTAACCCCATAACCGTTTGGTCCGTCGCACGTCCATCCGGTCAGGGTACCGCGCAGGTGCGTAGGCTGCTGTCATGCGTCCGGTGATGGGTATCGAGAACGAGTACGGCATTGCTGCCGTGGGTGACTGTGAGCTCGATGAGATGGGGTTGTCGAACGCTGTGGTGCGCGCATGGCGCTCGCTCCTGGCGGCGGAGGGTTCGGCTGGGAACCGGTGGGACTACACCACCGAGACTCCGCTTCAGGACTCCCGTGGCTTCCAGGTGGAGCGGGTCCGAGCCCACCCCACCCAACTCACCGACGACGAGACCATGGCCAATGTGGTGCTTCCCAACGGCGCGCGTTTCTACGTCGATCACGCCCACCCCGAGTACTCCGGCCCCGAATGCACTTCCGCCCGGGACGCGGTGCTCCACGACGCCGCAGGGGATCTCATCGCGCGTCGCGCGGCGGAGGAGGCCGGACGCCGAATGGGCGTGCCGATCCGGCTGTGGAAGAACAACACGGACGGCAAGGGAGCGTCCTACGGAACCCACGAGAACTATCTGACGCCCCGCGACGTCAACTTCCATCGTTACGTGCGCCTGTTCACGCCGCATCTGGTGACCCGTCAGGTGTACACCGGGAACGGGCGCGTGGGTCTGGGACAGGAGAGCGAACACGCCGGTTTCCAGTTGAGTCAGCGGGCGGATTTCTTCGAGAAGGAAGTCGGTCTCGAGACAACTTTGCGTCGACCCGTGATCAACACCCGCGACGAGCCACATGCCGACGCCCGGCGGTTCCGGCGTCTGCATGTGATCACCGGGGATGCCAACCGTTCGGAGTTCGCCACCTGGCTCAAACTCGGTACGGCCCAGTTGGTGCTGCGGGCCATCGCCGACGGGAGGATCGACGACTCCCTCGAACTCGCCGGTCCGGTCGCCGGCATGCATACCGTGAGCCACGACCTCGAGCTTGACGCACTGCTGCCGTTGGCCGACGGTCGCCGGTTCACCGCTCTGCAGATCCAACACGAACTGTGGCAGGCCTGCTCGCGATACGCGGAATTCGGTGACGCCACCGCGGAGGACCGTGACATCCTCGATGCTTGGGCGACCGTGCTGCAGGACCTCGACACCGACCCCCTGCGCTGTGCCGACCGACTCGATTGGGTGGCCAAGTATGCGCTGCTGGACCGCTACCGCGTTCGAGACGGTCTTGCGTGGGACCATCCGAAGCTCGCACTGATTGATGTGCAGTACAGCGAACTCGATCCGGCACGTAGCCTGCACGACGCACTGGTGCGCAAGGGCCGGATGCGTCGTCTCACCACCGATGAGGATGTGGAGGCAGCCATCGGCACGCCACCTCATGACACTCGGGCCTGGTTCCGCGGGGAGTGTGTGCGGCGTTTCGGATCACATCTGGCGGCGGTGTCCTGGGATTCGGTCATGTTCGATCTGCCGGGGGAGCGCACGTATGTGCGTCTGCCGATGGACGATCCGTACCGCGGCTCGTTCGACAGTGTCGGTTCGCTCTTCGCCGACGATCCCGATGCGGCGACGCTCGTCGAGCGATTGGCGAAGGGGTCATGAATCGCGGCTAGCATGGGCCGACATGAGCCAGGAATTCCAGGAGCGTCAACAGGACGAGGACGAGCAGGTCGTCGACGACGTCACGGCGCAGGAACAGCCATCCACAGATGACGCCGGGTTCGACTCGCTGCTTGACGAGATCGACGGTGTTCTCGAGGCGAACGCCGAGGAGTTCGTTCGGTCCTTCGTCCAGAAGGGGGGCCAGTGAGCGACATCGGCCTGCCCTCCGATTTTCTGCGCGGTGGAAGCTCATCCTTCACCGAGTTCTTGCGACGTGTCGCACCTGAGCAGCTTCCGGGCCGGGAACTGGCCGGTGGCGGGCAGGTCCCCGAGGTTCCGCACGGCACCACGATCGTGGCGGCCACATGCGCCGATGGTGTGGTGATGGCCGGGGATCGACGTGCCACTGCGGGCAGCATGATCGCCCAGCGCGACATCGAGAAGGTCTTCGGCGCTGATGACCTGTCGATGGTCGGCATCGCCGGGTCTGCAGGGATCGCGGTGGAGATGGTACGGCTGTTCCGCGTCGAACTGGAGCATTACGAGAAGATCGAAGGGACCCTGCTCTCCCTCGAGGGAAAGAGCAACCGTCTCGCGTCGATGATCCGCGGGAACCTGGCCATGGCGATGCAGGGGCTCGTCGTCGTTCCGTTGTTCGCCGGATGGGACGCTCAGGCCGCCCGCGGTCGGATCTTCTCCTTCGACGCCACCGGTGGACGCTACGAGGAGCACGGTTTCCACACCGTCGGATCGGGATCGGTGTTCGCGCGGGGATCGTTGAAGAAACTGCACGACCCCGGCCATGACATCGATACCACTGTGATGGCTCTGCTGCAGTCGCTCCATGATGCCGCCGATGACGATTCGGGCACCGGTGGTGCTGATCTGCAGCGTCGGATCTTCCCCGTGGTGATGACTGCCACGGCCGACGGCGTCCGGCGGCTCTCCGATGATGAGGTGGGACGCCGTGTCGACCGGATCATCACCGGACGTCACCTTCGTCCCGACGGGCCGGCCGCCCCCGTGGTGACCACATCAGGCGCGGACGCTGACGACCACGGTGAGGAGGAAGCACGATGACGATGCCGATGTATGTCTCGCCCGAGCAGCAGATGAAGGACCGCGCGGACTACGCGCGCAAGGGCATCGCGAGGGGCCGTTCGGTGGCCGTGCTGCGTTTCGCCGAGGGGATCTGCCTGGTGGCGGAGAACCGTTCGCAGTCACTGCACAAGATCAGTGAGATCTACGACCGGATCGCCTTCGCCGCGGTCGGGCGCTACAACGAGTTCGAGAATCTGCGGATCGCCGGTATCCGCCATGCCGATCTGCGCGGATACTCCTACGACCGTGCCGATGTGACCGGGCGAGGTTTGGCCAACGCTTATGCGCAGCTTCTGGGCACCATCTTCTCCAGCGGTATGGAGAAGCCCTACGAAGTGGAGCTCATCGTCGCCGAGATCGGCGACGACGCCGGTTCCGATGAGATCTATCGCTTGACCTACGACGGTTCGGTCGCCGATGAGGATCATTTCGCAGTGATGGGTGGTGAGGCCGATGCGATCGCCGAACGCATCACCGCACTGCGTTCTGCGAAGGGCATCGGCGACGAAGCCTCGTTGACCGAGTGCGTCCAGATCGCCGTCGCCGGGCTCGCGGGCGAGCGCACCCTCGGCGTCGATTCACTCGAGGTGGCCGTTTTGGACCGTTCGCGGGAGCAGCAGCGCAAGTTCCGCCGCCTGGGCGACGCCGAGCTGACTGAGATGCTCTCGTGAGCGAGGGCGTCTCCGACATCGATCCGGTCGTCGTCATCGGAGCCGGGTTGGTGGGAGCCTCGGTCGGTTGTGCCTTGACCAGCGTCGGCGTGCGCGTGCATCTTCGGGACCGTGAGCCCAGTCATGCTGCGGTCGCCGCGGGGATCGGTGCGGGCACGACCGCGGCCCCCGACCGCTCGGCCGTGGGATTGGTCGTGGTCGCCGTTCCCCCCGGAGCGCTGTGCGGCACGGTGGCGGCCGCTTTGGAGGAATACCCGAACGCGGTGGTCACCGACGTCGGCTCGGTCAAGGGCACCTTGTTGGACGAGCTGGTGGCCGAGGGCGTTGAACTGTCGCGGTACGTGGGATCACATCCCATGGCCGGATCGCAGCATGCCGGCCCGGTGACCGCTCATGCTGACCTGTTCACCGGACGCACCTGGGTCGTGTGCCCTCACCCGGCAACGACGCCGGGGACGCTGGCGGTGGCCGAACAGCTGGGGGAGTTGTGCGGGGCTCGGGTGGTGTCGTTCGAGCCACATGAGCACGACGAGGCCGTCGCCGGTGTCTCCCACGTGCCCCATCTGGTCTCGGTGGCGGTGGCCGCGTCGCTGTGTGATGAGGTTCCCCGGCGTCTGGAACTGGCCGGTCAGGGTGTGCGTGATGTGACGCGTATCGCCGGGAGCGATCCGATGCTGTGGGATCAGATCCTCACCGCGAACGGGCCCGCGATCAGTCATCGACTGAGAGAGGTGGCCGATCGGCTGATGATGGCCGCGTCCGCACTGGATCAGGGGCGCACCGTCGAGCCGTATCTGCGGCAGGGGGTCGCCGGAACCAAGGTACTGCCCGGAAAGCACGGCCTGCGTCAGTCGGAGTATGCACGGTTCACGCTCCCGATTCCCGATGAACCCGGTGCTCTGGCGCGGCTCTTCGCTGACGCGGACCTCGCGGGTGTCAACATCGAGGACTTCTCGATCGAGCACGACAAGTATCACGCGTCGGGGCGCCTGCAGGTGGCTGTCGACCCGGAGGCGGCGGCCAGTTTCGCCACCATGATGACGGGTCGGGGCTGGGACGTCCGGCCGTTGTGAACGCTGTGGCAACCGCCGCACGACGGGGCGGTTACGCAAGATTGAACCCTGGGTGACATGTTGTTCGGACGCCGCCTGCAGGCGTGTCGAGCCGAGTGGAGGAGACCTACTGTGAAGCATGTGAACGGCTTGGTCATCGCGATCGATGGCCCCAGCGGATCGGGTAAATCGAGTACCGCACGGGGCGTGGCTCGACGCCTCGGTCTTGCGTACCTCGACACCGGTGCGATGTACCGCGCCATCACCTGGCTGGCATTGCACGAGGGAATCGATCCGGTGGACACCGACGCCATCGCCGCGCTGGCTGCGGACGCCGAACTTGAGATCGACGACGATTCCACGGCGACCGTCTTCCGCATCAACGGGCATGATGTCACCGCAGCCATCCGAGAGCCTCGCATCTCGGAGAACGTCTCACGCATCGCAACCAATCTGCGCGTCCGAGACATCCTGGTGGCCGATCAGCAGCGTCGGATCACTGAGGCCCGGGCCAGCGGAGGCATCGTCGTCGAGGGGCGTGACATCACCACCGTGGTGGCACCCGAGAGCGAGGTGCGGGTTCTGTTGGTGGCCGATCCTGAAGCACGGATCGCGCGTCGTGAGGCCGAACTCGCCGGTGCTGCGGATACCGCTGCGGTCACCGACCAGGTGGTGCGTCGGGACCGTGATGACTCCACGGTCGCGGCGTTCACCGAGGCCGCCGAGGGTGTCACGGTGGTCGATTCGACGCACATGGGACTGGACGAGGTCATCGACCGCATCTGCACGATGGCCGACCCTGCGTCGATCCCTCTTTCCGAAACCCCAAGCCCGGAAACCCCCAGCCCGGAACCCCCAGACAAGGAGTAGTCGTGACCAGGCCCACCACGATCAGTCCGCACCTACCGCACACCGAGAAGGTTCGCGCTTCTGGAGGAACGCTGCTTCGCCGTTTCCGCCGGGTCGGTTCGGGACTGTTTCGTTCGTGGTGGGACATCGAGTTGACCGGCGTGGAGAATGTGCCCGCCGAGGGGCCGGTGATCTTGGCTCCGAATCATGTGGGTGTGATCGATGGACCGTTGGTGGTGTCGGTGACGCCGCGTACCACGTTCGCCCTGGCCAAATCCGAATTGTTCACCGGTGCGGTGGGGCAGGCCCTCGAGCTGCTGGGACAGATCCCGATCGCCCGGCACTACGTGGACACCAATGCCATGCGTCGAGGTGTTCGAGTGCTGCGCGACGGCGATGCGTTGGCGATCTTCCCCGAGGGGATGCGGGCCAAGGGCGACTTCGCGACGATCCGCCACGGCGTCGCCTATCTGGCGATGGTCACCGGGGCGCCGATCGTTCCGGTCGCTCTGTTGGGCACACGAATCGATGGCATGTCGGTCAAGCAGGTTCCCGCGCGTGGCTCGCGTCTGTACGTGGACTACGGGGAGCCGATCCACATTGCACGGGAGCCCTGGCCTCGTGCCCAACATCTCGTGGCGGACCGGGCCGAGTTCGTGCGTCGCCAGCTCGAGGGCCATGTTTTCGCCGCGCAGCGTCGCACCGGAATGTTGCTTCCAGACGCCTCCCCGGTGCTCGTCGCTGCTGCATGAGTGGCATCGCGGTAGGCTGGCGGAATGTCTGAGACGCAGCCGCTCACGAAGCCCGTCGTCGCCGTCGTGGGGCGCCCGAACGTCGGCAAGTCGACGCTGGTGAACCGAATCCTGCAGCGCCGCGCCGCTGTGGTGCAGGACGTTCCAGGCGTCACCCGTGACCGTGTCTCCTATGACGCTGACTGGAACGGGCGCGAGTTCGTCCTCGTGGACACCGGCGGCTGGGCCTCCGATGCCGACGGCATGGCGGCACGTATCGCCGAGCAGGCCGAGCTGGCGATCTCCACCGCGGACGCGGTGCTGTTCGTGGTCGATGCCACCGTCGGTACGCTCGATGAGGATGAAGCCGTTGTGCAGGTGCTGCGACGCTCCCGCAAGCCGGTGGTCGTGGCCGCCAACAAGGTGGATGATCAGCGTGCCGAGGCGGAGGCGGCCGCCATGTGGAATCTCGGTCTCGGCCAGCCCTGGCCGGTCTCGGCTCTCCACGGACGGGGGTCGGGAGACCTTCTCGACGCACTGCTCGAGGCGCTTCCGGAGGCACCTCCCGAGGGGGACGGAGAGCTGGGAGGGCCGCGCCGCATCGCCCTGGTCGGCAAGCCGAACGTCGGCAAGTCGTCGTTGTTGAACAAGCTTGCAGGGCAGCAGCGGGTGGTCGTCGACAACGTGGCCGGCACCACGGTCGATCCGGTCGATGAACTCGTCGACATCGGTGGGACGACCTATCAGCTCATCGACACTGCAGGTATCCGGCGTCGCGTCAAGGAAGCTTCCGGGCACGAGTACTACGCGTCGTTGCGCACCCAGTCCGCGATCGAGCGGGCCGAGTGCTGCGTCATGGTCATCGACGCCTCGGAACCGATCAGTGAACAGGATCTGCGGATCCTGAGTTCGATCGAGGAGTCCGGCCGGGCATTGGTGATCGCCTACAACAAGTGGGACCTCACCGATGAGGAACGACGGCGCTACCTGGAACGCGAGATCGAACGGGATGTTCAGGCGTTCTCCTGGGCCTCACGGGTCAACATCTCCGCACTGTCGGGCCGACACATCGACAAGCTTGCACCAGCCATCGAGGAAGCTTTGGAGGGGTGGGAGACACGCATCTCCACCGGGCGTCTCAATGCGTTCCTTGGACGTCTTGTTGCGTCCCATCCGCACCCTGTGCGTGGTGGCAAACAACCACGCATCCTGTTCGGGACCCAAGCGCAGTCCGGGCCACCGAAGTTTGTGTTGTTCACCAGTGGCGATCTCGATCATGGGTATGTGCGTTTCGTGCGTCGACGTCTGCGTGAGGACTTCGGCTTCGCCGGGACGCCGGTGCCGATCGAGGTGCGGGCCCGCCAAAAACGTTCTCGCTGACATCACTCTGCGGGGGCGGCGGACAGTCGGAAAGGGAGCATGCTTGGGTGGTGGAGGGGTGCTTGGTGGCCCCCGGACGTCATCGACGATGATCAGCCAGTTCAGGAGGGCAACATGTCGGAGTACACGACCGGTTCCACACGGGAGAACGGTGCGCCCAACGAAAGTGACCGCAACAGTCTGAGTGTCGGTTCGAACGGGCCATTGCTCCTGCATGACACGCACCTGGTCGACACCTTGGCCCACTTCAATCGCGAGAGCGTGCCCGAGCGTCGTCCGCATGCCAAGGGGTCGGGCGCTTTTGGTGAGTTCACCGTGACTGGAGATGTCAGCCGATACACCAAGGCCGCGCTCTTCCAACCGGGAACGACCACGAAGATGCTGGCGCGGTTCTCCACCGTCGCCGGTGAGCTGGGATCCCCCGACACGTGGCGTGACGTGCGGGGCTTCTCGCTGAAGTTCTACACGACCGAAGGAAACTTCGACCTCGTGGGCAACAACACCCCGGTCTTCTTCGTGCGTGATCCGATGAAGTTCCCACATTTCATCCACTCACAGAAGAGGCTGCCGGATTCAGGCCTGCGGGACCACACGATGCAGTGGGACTTCTGGGTGAACAACCCCGAATCCGCACACCAGGTGACCTACCTGATGGGCGACCGTGGGCTACCGCGCACCTGGCGGCATATGAACGGCTATGGCTCCCACACCTACATGTGGATCAACGCTCAGGGGGAGAAGTTCTGGGTCAAGTACCACTTCATCAGTGACCAGGGCGTTGAGTTCCTGTCCGATGAGGAAGCCGCCAAGATCGCCGGTGAGAATGCGGACTTCCACCGCGCCGACCTGTTCAACTCCATCGCCGGGGGAGACTTCCCGAGCTGGACGCTCAAGGTGCAGGTCATGCCGTACGAGGATGCCAGGACCTATCGGGTGAACCCGTTCGACCTGACCAAGGTGTGGTCTCACAAGGATTATCCGCTCATCGAGGTCGGCACGATGACGTTGAACGAGAACCCGGTCAACCATCATGCCCAGATCGAGCAGGCCTCGTTCGCCCCCAGCAATTTCGTGCCGGGCACCGGGTTCTCGCCTGACAAGATGCTGCTGGGACGTGTCTTCGCTTATGCCGACGCCGCCCGTTACCGCATCGGGCCGAACTTCGATCAACTGCCGGTGAACCAGCCGCTGCCTGAAGTGGCGGCGAAGGCCAACCGTTACACGATCGGCGGTCCGATGGAGTATCACCACACCGGTGATGCCCCGGTGTACGCGCCGAATTCGTTTGGTCGTGGTCACGCTGATGAGGTGGGTCCGGTGGAGTCCTCGTGGGAGTCCGACGGAGAGATGGTGCGATCGGCCTACGAACTGCACCCCGAGGATGATGACTTCGGGCAGGCGGGTGCGCTCGTCCGGGATGTACTCGATGATGCGGCACGTGAGCGGTTGGCGAAGAACATCGCCGGCCATATCGCACCGGTCACCGACGAATCGCTGTTGGCCAGGATCTTCGATTACTGGAAGAACATCGACCCAGATCTGGGGTCGCGGGTGCAGGAGCTGCGAGAAAAATGAACATGGACGTGGAGGGTGCCCTCGACGATGCGGGTGATGCCGATTCGGCGGACGCACATGCCGCGGGGCGCATCGTCCAACAGAACCCGGTGTATCAGACCTTCGTGTGCGTGGGGCTGATCGCCTTCGGCGTCATGCATCTGCTGATCGGTTGGATCGCGCTGCAGATCGCTTGGGGTGGGCAGGGATCGGATCAGCAGGCGTCGGGCACTGGCGCTCTGCAGGAGTTGGCGCAGAAACCCGGCGGGAAGATCGCATTGATGGTCTGCGCGGTCGGGTTGTTCGTATTGGTGTTGTGGCAATTGATCGAAGCAGCCATCGGACACACCCATGTGACCGGTAAGCAGCGTCTGGGCAGAAGGCTGGGATCACTGAGCAAGGTCGTGACCTACGCAGTGATCGGGAGCGCAGCGGCACGCATCGCTTTCGGCGGCGGTGGTGGAGGAGGTGAGAGCCAGCAGGAGTCGCTCGTCGCGCAGATCATGCAGAATCCCGCAGGTCGTGTACTGATCGGGGTCATCGGGCTGGTGGTCATCGTCGTCGGTGTGTTCGGCATCGTGAAGGGCGTACGCCGCACATTCACCGAAGACCTCGATGGTGGAGTGCCCGATTGGGCGAAGACTATGGGCACACTGGGCTACTGCGCCAAGGGGATCGCCGTTGGCATCGTGGGTTTTCTGTTCGTGTGGTCTGCGATCACTTTCAACGCTCAGGCCGCAGGGAACACCGATTCGGCGTTGCGGGCGATCGTGCAGCAGCCGTTTGGGCCCTACCTGCTGACTGCCATGGCAGCGGGCATGGCTGCCTTCGGCCTGTTCAGTTTCGTGTGGGCTTTCAACGCGCGTCATGAGAAGGCGCGTTGAGAACTGCCCGGGAGAGTCTGGCACCCAGGCGTTCCACTGCGTGAAGCACTTCTTCATCGCCGAGCAGGTCGAAGGGCAGCGGAAAACCGGCCAGCCAGGCCGCCAGATCATTTGCGGAATCGCCTCCGACGGTGATCAAGGTGTGGGTATCCGAGACGTTGCTGACTTCGTGCTGGAGGTCGGAAGCGGCGTCGGTCACATGGTCCAGTGATGCGTACACAACCAGCTCTGCCCGATGTCGGTAGGCATCCGTGGGGATGGGCGCCGCTGCCCGTGCTGCGAGCTGGGTTGCTGTCTCCCTCGGCGCGAATCGCCAGGAGTGGCTCTTGAGCCTGGACATCCGGTCAAGGCGGAAGGTTCGCCACTCGTTTTTGTCGAGATCGAAGGTGATCAGACGCCAGATGCCATGTTTGGCGAACAGCCAATGGGGCTCCACGGTTCGTCGGGAGTAGTTTTCGTGCCGGTCGGTGTAAGTGAAGGTGAGACGTTGCTGCCGTCTGATCGTCCCGATGATGGTGAGAATCGTGGTTGCAGACGCACCGCCGCGTGAAGGCATGGCCTCCACTGCCTCACGAAGGTGTTCCAACCGGAGGCCGAGATGGTGGGGAAGCCCGGCTTGGATCTTGTGCAAGGCCGTCAGAGCGGGGCCGGCATAGTCAGAATCGATACTGCTCGCAGCCACGGTGAGCGCCAGTGTCGTCGCGACGGTCTCGTCTTCATCGAGCAGGAGTGGTGGTAGAACGTGGCCACGGTCCATGGCATACCCACCGAGTTCGCCGGGGGCGCCATCGATCTTGTAGCCAAGGTCTCGGAGCCGCTGGATGTCACGGCGAAGAGTTCGATGAGTGACGCCGAGACTGTCGGCAAGGTCAGCCCCTCGCCAATGGGAGCGTTTCTGCAGGAGACCCAACAAGCCCAGCGCCCGTGCCGTCGGATCACTGCCGACGACCACACCCGAGGGTGTATCGGAGTCCGTCTTCATCATCGGATCCGTACCCAGGCTCGTGCTTGTGCCCAGGCTCACGCCCGTGCTCGTCCTCAGATCTGCGCCCATATTTGAATCTGAGCCTTGGCATCTTTCGAGGTCTATGCAGGAGGTCTTGTCTATGTAGGAGTCTTTGTTTATGTAGGAGGCCTTGTCCATGAAAGAGTTCTCGACCATGCCCATGTCTGCAGGTGCGCCTGAGCCTGTTCCTGTGTTCATGGGCACATGGTTGCGCAAGGCGCAGGGGAATGGGCAGACACGCCGATTGATTCATCGACGCGGCCTGCGCGTGGCAACAGTTCATCGACGCGGCCTGTGCGTGGCTATAGAACGACAGGTCTGCTACAGGACGACAACATACGGTTTGGCGCGCGAAGGGTCGTGATGACGGCGTGCGGGAAGTAACGCGGGGCTGCGAGAAGTAACGTGGGGCTGCGGGAAGTAACGCGGGGCCAGAAGCATAGGGCCCCACACACTTTCAAAAACGTTTAGGACAGATCCTGTCCGCGACTCATCAAGAATTGCTGCTGACAACGGTCGTTGAGGACAGAAAGTGACCTAGACGAAAACCGATGTATAGGGGGGCTTCTGGTTGCCGCCGTCGGTGATGAGCAGAGGCCGACTTTCCGGGGGGGGAATCTGGTCACCGGGGAGGCTGGTCACCGGGGAGGCTGGTCACCGGGGAGGCTGGTCACCGGGGAGGCTGGTCACCGGGGAGGCTGGTCACCGGGGAGGCTGGTCACCGGGGAGGCTGGTCACCGGGGAGGCTGGTCACCGGGGAGGCTGGTCACCGGGGAGGCTGGTCACCGGGGAGGCTGGTCACCGGGGAGGCTGGTCACCGGGGAGGCTGGTCACCGGGGAGGCTGGTCACCGGGGAGGCTGGTCACTGGGTGAGGCTGGTCACCGGGAGAGGTTGACCACCGGGGGGGGGAGCAGGCCTCTCGAGAACCGGCGGCGGTGCGTTGCTGTGTGTCGGCGTGTCGGTGTCGTGTCGGCGTGTCGGTGTAAAGCGTTACGGAGACGGCTGTCAGAGCTGCGTGGGGGTCGACCTCCTGAAAGCTCCTGAAGGTGGTCGACCCCCACACGTGTGGCTACAGGTTCAATTCACTCAAACGGTCTCCTTCTCTGCCGTGGCGTCGGCGTCGGCGTTGTCTTCTGATGTCAGGTTGCCCGGGGTGAACACGCGTCCACCGTCCTTGAGCGCGTGCCCGGTGAGGATGCCGACCATGAACAGTCCGATGAGGACGGCCCCCAGCGCGAAGATGGTGTCACCGGGGGTGCGCAGCCAGCGGAGGACGACAAGGGCGGGTTGGTACAGGAACTCCGAGCTGCGGGCGTACCACAGGCCTTCCTGGATGCTGGCCCACGCTTGGGCGAGACCCAGAGGGAGCAAGGAGAACAGTGACATGGCGAGCAGGCCACCGTTCATGCACCAGAAGCCCCATTTCAACGGCCAGTCGTTCCAATCGCGTCCGGGCATGAGGCTGCGGACGCAGAACAGCATGAGTCCTACGCCGAGCATGCCGTAGACACCGAAGAGGGCGGTGTGGGCGTGCAAGGGGGTGAGGTTGAGGCCCTTGACGTAGAACAGCGAGATCGGCGGATTGATCAGGAAGCCGAAGACGCCGGCCCCCAGCATGTTCCAGAACGACACCGAGATGAAGAAGTAGATGGCCCACTTGTAGCCGGACACCCATTCCTTCACACGCAGGATCCGCATGTTGCGGAACGCCTCGAAACCGATCAGCGCGAGCGGAACGACCTCGAGGGCACTGAAGGTGGCACTCCACGCCATCACCGGGTCGTTGCCACCGCTGAAGTAAAGGTGGTGACCGGTACCGATGATGCCTCCGAGAAGGAAGATGGTCGTGGCAGCCAGCGTCGCGGTGGTGGCGATTCGGGGGCGTACGAGGCCGAGGCGGCTGAACAGGAACGCGATCACAACAGTGGCGAACACCTCGAAGAAGCCCTCCACCCACAGATGGACGACCCACCAGCGCCAGTACTCGGTGATGGAGAGGTGGGTGTCACGTCCCATGCCGAAGGCGGCGCCGAAGAACGAGGCGATCGCCAAGCAGCTGACCAACAGCATGGCCACCAGGGTCTTCTGCGAGCCACCCGCAAGGGGTGCGTCTGTAGTGGGTTCGAGCTTGGTTCCGCGAGCCCGGCTGATAGCGGGCCACATGGCGCGGAACATCAGGAAGAACCACAGGAAGAGACCGATGAACAGGCCGATCTGCCAGAAACGAGCCAGATCGAGGTATTCCATACCGGTGGTGCCGAACCACCATGACTGGATGGTTCCGTAGCCGAGCTTGCCGGTGATGGACATCCACTGGCCGAGCATCGAGCCGAAGACGACCACGACCAGGGCGACGAACAGGACGTTGACCAGCAGGCGCTGCCCCTTGGGTTCACGGCCACCGACGGCCGGGCCGACGTACAGGCCCGTGGCGAGCCAGGCGGTCGCGATCCACAGGATGCCGAGCTGCGTGTGCCAGGTGCGCGTGACGGCGTAGGGGAGCCACTCGTCGATCGGGATGCCGTACAGAGCGCCACCCTCGACGCCGTAATGGGCCGAGATGATGCCCATGGCGATCTGCAGGACGAACAAGGCACCAACCACGAAGAAGTATTTGAGGGTTGCCTTCTGCGATGGTGTCGGTTCGTAACCGAGGAGCGGATCGTCCTTGGGAGGATTGTTGGTCACCTCGTCCTCGTCCTCGTTGAACGAGTGGTACCAGACCATGAACCCGATGCCGGCGAGCAGGATGATCACCGAGATGACCGACCACAGGATGTTGGTGGCGGTCGGGACGTTCTCCACCAGTGGCTCATGCGGCCAGTTGCGTGTGTAGGAGGCCTCGTCGTAATGGGTCTCGGTGGACGCTGACCAGCTCGACCAGAAGAAGAACGCATTCATCTTGGCCATGGCATCGGGGTCCTCGACCGAACCTGCCGGGATCGCGTAGTCCACATG
The DNA here is from genome assembly GCF_006716235.1 of Propioniferax innocua. Lineage (GTDB taxonomy): Bacteria > Actinomycetota > Actinomycetes > Propionibacteriales > Propionibacteriaceae > Propioniferax > Propioniferax innocua. Next base: position 110,591 of record NZ_VFOR01000001.1, read on the forward strand.
CCCCTCGGCGAAGATCTTGCCGAAGTGTTCTGCATTGGTCTGGTAGGCCTCGGCGCGATACTCAGGAAGAGTGATCGTGCCGGTGGCCTCGTCGTAAGTGTTGGTGCGGAACAGCTCCACGAGCTGCGCGTCGATGGCACCCTTGACCTCGGTGGGTGCCTCCTCGTAGTTGGAGACGCCGTGCTCCTCGGCCAGCTTCTGTTGTACGAAGACAGCCTCGCGGTGGAGCCAGTCTGCGGTCCAGTCCGGGGCGACGTATGCGCCGTGTCCCCAGACCGAACCGATCTGATGGCCGCCGATCGACTGCCAGACTCGTTGGCCATCCATGATCTCGTTCTCCTCGATCAGGACGTCCCCGGATTCGGAAACGACCTGCTTGGGAACCGGCGGTTTGGAGACATTGATCTGCATGCCCATCCAGAGCAGGACGCCGAATGATCCGATCACCACGATGGCGAGTGCGATCCACCAGCGTCGGTTTCGGTTGGGCACCTTACTGTCCGGGGGTGCCTCTGTTGTGTCAACTGTGCTCACGAGTGCTCCTTACGTGCCGCGGATGCTCTGGCTGGGTGGCGACGAGCTGCGCGATAATTAAAGCACATAAAAAATGTCCATTAATAATGTGTGTCAGCTCCCCGGTGCGTTCCGCCGACGCCAAGCCCGTTAGCTGTCGTTGGGTGGTGTGGAGGGCCGCGTCGTATGTGCCCGGTGTCGTATGTGCCCGGTGTCGTATGTGGCCGGTTTTGTGCCGTTGACATGGAGCAGCGGTGTGGGGAGGTAGTCTGCCGCCGGTCCACGGAGGCGGGTGCCCGCCCGTCACAAGGAGTGAGCATGAACGCTGTTGTCCTCGCAGTGCTGGTGATGTTGGCGCTGTCCTTCGCCCGCGTCCACGTGGTGATCGCGCTGGTGGTCGGAGCGATGGTCGGGGGCCTCGCAGCAGGTATGGGCATCAGACCGGCGCTGGATTCGTTCACCGAGGGCATCGCCAATGGGGCCAGTATCGCCTTGTCGTACGCCATGCTCGGTGCCTTCGCGGTGGCCATCGCTCACTCCGGGCTGCCGCAGGCCTTCGCGCGCTGGGTGATCAGACGGGCCGGTCCGGATGTTGAAGGACGCCGTGCCCGGTGGGTGGTTCGTGGCCTGCTGGTGACGGTCCTGGCTGCGGCGGTCATGTCGCAGAATCTCGTGCCGATCCATATCGCGTTCATTCCGCTGCTGATCCCGCCGCTGCTCATGGTTTTCAACAGGTTTCGTGTCGATCGTCGGGCGCTGGCCTGCATCATGACGTTCGGCCTGGTCACCACCTACATGTACCTGCCGGTGGGGTTCGGGCACATGTTCCTCAAGGAGATCCTGCTGGCCAACATCGAGCAGGCAGGTCTGTCAACCGAGGGCATCAATGTGATGAGTGCCATGGGCATCCCCGCGTTGGGGATGGTGGCCGGCGTCCTGATCGCGGTCTTCATCACCTATCGGCGCCCCCGAGACTATGACGACAAGCCGGTGGATGGGCAGGACGCTGACCAGCCCGAGGAGCCTATCGAGCCCTATCGCATCGTGGTGGCGGTCTTGGCGATCGCTCTGTCACTGACGATTCAGGTGGTCGCCGATTCGCTGATGCTGGGTGCTCTTGTCGGTTTCTCGGTGTTCGTGGCAGCCCGCGTCGTGCGGTGGGATGAGGCCGAAAGGGTATTTGACAAGGGCATCAAGATGATGGCGATGATCGGATTCATCATGATCGCGGCCCAAGGGTTCGCGCAGGTCATGAAAGACACCGGTCAGATCGAGGCGCTCGTGGATTCCTCGGCCTCACTGTTCGCCGGGTCCAAGCCCATGGCTGCCTTCATCATGTTGCTGGTGGGCCTGTTGGTCACCATAGGGATCGGCAGCTCCTTCTCCACCCTCCCGATCATCGCGACGATCTTCGTTCCCCTCTGTGGGGCAGTGGGTTTCTCGCCCCTCGCCACCGTTGCGCTCATCGGCACCTCCGGTGCCATCGGCGACGCCGGCTCGCCCGCATCGGACTCCACACTGGGGCCGACTTCCGGTCTCAACGCGGATGGCCAGCACAACCACATCCGAGACTCGGTGATTCCGACATTCCTCCACTTCAACCTGCCGCTGTTCGCTGCGGGATGGGCGGCGTCGCTGATCCTGTGATGAGAGCATCGCGATGATCGGGGCTTTCACAAGGTGACGGGGGCGACGATTGGCGCGGTCATGTCGCAGTGATGTACTGTTCTTCCTCGGGCCGCTGGCCCAACGGGCTGTGGCGCAGCTTGGTAGCGCACTACACTGGGGGTGTAGGGGTCGCAGGTTCAAATCCTGTCAGCCCGACGTTTGTCAAGGCCTCGGAACATGGTTGCTGCATGTTCCGAGGCCTTTTTCGTATCCGGGAGCCTGTGTCTCAGATCCATCCCTTCTCATAGGCGACCCGTACCGCGGCGGCGCGATCGGAGACGCCCAGCTTCGTGTAGATGTGCGCCAGATGCGTCTTGAAAGTGGTTTCGGAGACGTGCATTCGAGCGGCCGCTGTTCGGTTCGTGCCACCTCGTGCAAGTTCGTTGACCACCGCGATCTCCCGTGGGGTCAACCGCTCCGCTGCCGCGTCAGGGCTGGAGAGGGCACGCAACGCGGCAGGGCTGAGCACCGGACGCCCCGCGGCCAGGTCGTGCACGGCCCGGATCAGCTCGGCCCTCGGTGCATCCTTCAACAGGTAGCCATCTGCGCCAGCCGCCAAGGCACTGCGAATGTCGTGGTCGGTGTCGTAGGTCGTCAGCACGAGGATCTTCACCGTGACATGCTCGGGGCCGGCGCTTCCGCTGCGAATGGCCCGGATCGCCTCCACGCCATCCCCGCCCGGCATGCGTAGATCACACAGAACGACATCGGGGGAGTGTCGGGGCAAGAGCGTCACCAACTCCGGTCCACTGGAGGCCTCCAGAACGACCTCGATCTCCTCGTCCCGGGTGAGGATCGCAGCGATCCCGTCCCGTACGAGTGGATGGTCATCGGCGATCGCGACGCGAATCATGATGGTGCACCTTCCGTTGCTCCCCGGGGGACCGAGGCGGTCACCGATGTGCCCCATCCCTTCTCGGAGTCGATGTCCAGACGCCCGCCCACTGCCGCCAACCGGTCGCGGAGCCCCGGCAGCCCATAACCCGACGCAGGCCTTGGTGAGTCGAGCTGTCGAGCGTCGAATCCGCAGCCGTCATCGGTGACCTGTAGTGAGACGCCATCTGCCGCGTAGTCCAGGTGAAGCCGCACGGTGCGGGCGTGAGCATGTTTCGCCACATTCGCCAGAGCCTCCTGCGCCATGCGGACAAGGTGCTCGTCGTGGGGAGTCGTCACGGGATCGCCGGTGACGCTGAACACGCCCTCGAGCTCGTTGGCCGCGCGCCATTCGCCGAAGAGATCATCGAGAGCCAGGGGAAGGTCCGAGGCGTCGAGCCGAGGTGACGCCAGCGCGGAGACCGCCCGCCGGGCTTCACCGAGCGCGTCTCGTGCGGTGGCGTCCACGAGGGCGAGCCGTCGATCACGCTCGGCATCATCGGTCTCGTCGGCCACGGCATCCAGCTGGGCGATGATGGCCACCAGATCCTGTGCCACGGTGTCGTGGATCTCACGGGACACGCGCTTGCGTTCGTCCGCGACGCCCGCCTCCCGGGCCTGTTCGATCAGCTGGTCGGTGAGCTCGACGTTGCGTTCCTGTTCCACCCGCAGGTCCGAGTTCGCCTGTTCCAGACGACGCATGAGACGTTCCCGTTCGGCGTCGAGCCCGGCCATGATCAACGCCACCACGAGAGTGATCGTGGCGAACGCCACGTAGATCGGGAAGGTGAAGATCTCCGAGCGGGGGCCACCGGTCTGGGCGACCGCGACCACCAGGGCCGTCGCCACGATCCCCACGACCCGCCAGAGCCTGGATGTGAAGAGCGACGCCTCATGGAAACTGATGAACAGGTAGAGACCGAAGGTCGGGGAGAGCAGGATCGCCCCGGCGGCGAGCCCGAGATTCACGAAGAAGCACCCGCGTCGGTGCAACTCGTTGCCCGCGTGGATCGCACAGAACACCCGGAGGGCGCCGAGGGCGAGCGTCAGGAGAGCGATCCAGGGGAGGGCATTGCGTGGAGACACCGGAACGCCGGCGAGGATGAGCCACACCGCTGCGCCGCAGGAGACGGCCAACAACGGCAGAGTGACCGTCAGACGCGTGCCGGGGCGCCGCGGTACCGAGCCGTCCACGGGAGCCACCGAGGTGCTCGTCATTCCCGCATGTGATGCCATGTCGCCATCATCTCCTGCGCCCGTGGTGAAACGGCGTGCCTCACTCCCATCGGAACAGTCTCGTGGCCAGAGCCGTCGAGCCGAGCGTCCACACCAGCAGCACCATGAACGGTTGCCATTCGACGCTGCCGGTGGTGCTGGCATCCAGCATGAGCTGTGCGGTGGCCCCTCCCGGGGTGAGGTCGGCGACCGTGCGCAACCAGTCCGGGAATCCGGCTCGTGGGAACCACATGCCGGAGGCCGCCCACATGACCACCGCGATCGCGTTTCCGATGCCGGGGGCGGCCTTCGCGTTCGACACGACCGACGCGATGAGAGCCCCCATGGCCACGAAGCAGACCGTGGAGGAGGTGGCGGCGAGTGCGAACCAGCCCAGATGAGTGGGTATCCCGGCCCCTGAGACCGCCGGTATGCCCATGATGAAGCCGGCCACGAGAAGGGCGAAGCCACTGATGATGGTGATGAGTGCGGTCAACAACGACAGGGGAGACGTCGGTGTGGTGCGGAGTCGACGCAGGACTCCGCTCTCCCGATAGGTGCCGAGGGTGCCGGGAATGATCGTGAGCCCGAGGATCGAGCTCGAGAACAGGATCAGCACCGGCGTGTAGGCGGTGATCACCGACACCCCGCCCATGGACGCCACTGGTTCACGGGCGGCTGGAAACACGCACATCACGATGATCGCGGTCACCGGGAGGATGGCACCGAAGATCAGTGCAGCCGGCTCCCGCGCGTGCAGACGGGTCTCGTTGAGAAGGTGGGCCCGGTAGGCATGCCATTGGCGTCCCTGGAGGAGTGAGTTTCCGGGCGTGGGGCCCACGGTGGTGGTGGTCATGTCACTGCTCCTCGGGTGCTTCTGGTTCGTGGTGGTTGTGTTGCGTCAGCGAGAGGAACGCGTCATCCAAGGTCGGGGTGGTGATGCGGAGTCGTTGTGTCGGGATGCCCCGCTGCGTCATCGCCGCGATCACCTGTTGCGGCGCCTCCTCACCCCCATGGACGATGACGCGACCGCGTGCGACGCTCACGTCGGTGACGGCGGGCAGCTCCTGCAACTCGGTGAGTGGGATATCGGTGCTGGCGTCGAACGAGATCTCCTGGGAGCCACCGGAACCAGCCACCTCGTCCGGGGCGCCTTCGGCGATGATGCGCCCCTCCGACAGGATCACCACGCGATCACACAGGTACTGGGCCTCCTCCATGAAGTGGGTCACCAGAATCATGGTGACGCCGTCGTTCCGGAGCAGTTCGAGGTAGGACCAGATGTCTCGACGGGCCGAGGGATCGAGCCCGGTGGTCAGCTCATCGAGGAATGCGACGCGTGGACGCCCGATCAGTGCGAGAGCCACCGACAACCGTTGTTGCTGACCTCCGGAGAGATTCACAAAACGCGTGCCTCGTTGATCGGCGAGATCGAAGCGTTCCAACAGCTCCTCGTTCGGTCGAGGATCGGTGTAGAACGAGGAGTAGAGTGCGAGCGCCTCACCCACCTTGATCCTGGCCGGCAGCCGACACTGTTGGAGCTGCATCCCCAACAGTTCACGGAGTTCTGCCCCGGCGCCCCGGGGGTCGTGGCCGGCGACGGCGATCTGTCCGGCGTCGGGGGTCCGCAGGCCGCCGATGCATTCGACCGCGGTGGTCTTGCCCGAACCATTGGGGCCCAGGATGCCGACGATCTCACCTTCGTCCACGGCGAGATCGATGCCGCGCAGAACCTGTTTGGGTCCGTAGGACTTGGTGAGCCCGGAGACTTGGATGAGCGCCATGGATCCAGCGTCCCGCCGTGGCGTTCCTCGTACATCGCTCAGGCGGCCGGTTCTGGTCTCCTCCGATCGGATGAGGCCAGAACGGTGCGCCGCCCGTCGACCGTTTCGCCGCGTCAGCCCAGCTGCACGCGCAGGAGCCCGCGGGGCGTTCGTGTGGCGAGGTCCGCAGTGCGATCTTGCGGACGGGGGTGGGGGCCTCCCAGAGTTCTCGCTCCCAGGCCCGTGCGACTTCCACCGAGAACCCATCACCGATTTCGCCGTGCTCTTATCCTGAGGGCTGTGCCGTGAATCGGCATAGATCGTGCCCGTGTTCGAGTTGAGCCACACCGGAGGCGGGTTGTCGCAGGCGGCCAGAGTCAGCCCGAGCTCGCGCGTCGTGTGGGTCCGCGACCGGAAGATCTCGTCGGCGTTGGCCTTGGTGTAGCGACAACTGACCGAACGGCCGGCAGGGTCCACACCCGCGCTGAGGGTCTGCGTCGCTGAATGCGAAGGTCCCGGCGAAGCGTGGCTGCTTCACCGGGACCTTCACCGTGCCGCGATGCTCACCTTCGGCGAAGTATCGCGGGTTTCAACTCACCGCTGACGGCTGCGGCGACGCAGGACGCTGGTGGCCGCCAGCCCCAGCATCGCGGCGACCCCCACGGCCATGGCGAGGCCGGCAGCGTCTCCGGCACCGGTGTTGGGCAGTCCTCCGGGACCCTTGCCGCCTTCGGGGGCGCCGGGCCGTTCGCCCGGACCGGGCGCACCTGCTTCCTCGTCGGAATCAGGGTCGGACTCACCAGGTTCACCGGGCTGGCCCGGTTCGCCGGGCGCAGGAGCCGGATCGCTGGGATCCTCGGGCTCGGGAGCCGGATCACCGGGCTCCTCCGGCTGAGGCGCCGGTGACTCGGGATCCTCCGGTGCCGGAGCCGGCGTGGTCGGATCATCACCGGGCTCCTCGGCAGGAGTGAACGGCACACCCGGTTCCACGTCGGTGTCGAGACCGAGCGCATTCACCACGGTGAAGTGCAGGTCGGTCTGGTCGGTGAAGCCGATGACGTTCTCGGCCGACGGTCCCTCGGCAGCGATGCGCAACTGTGCACCGGTATGCGTCGAGGAAGCACCCTCATTGTCCGACGCAGTCGCGTAGTTCACGCTCATCGGAGCACCGTCGGCCGTGGTCAGCTTCGTGACCAGACCAGCGGTCTCGGCGTCGTTGTAGACGATCTGCGAGGTGTGGGCGTGGTCGGCGGTCACGACGATGAGCGTGGGCTCACCGGATTCGGCCACCCAGTCCCGTGCCACCTGCACGGCCTGATCGAGGTCATCGAGTTCGCCGATCTGGCCACAGATGTCGGATGCGTGGTCGGCCTTGTCGATCGAGGCACCCTCCACCTGCAGGAAGAAGCCCTCCTCGTTGGGCAGGACGTTCAATGCCGCCGAGGTCATGTCGGCCAGGGTCGGCACGTCCTCGGTGCGTTCGGGGTTCTTCTCACAGCGTGCAGGATCCTGCATGGCACCATCGGTGGTCGGCACCGTCTCCAGGAAGTTGCGGGGCAGGTTGCCCTCGTCGAACAGCCCGAGGATCGGGCCCTCGGGATCGGCCTGACGCAGCGAGATGCCCTCGGCCTCGGCCGAACCGGTCGCAGCTTCGAGCTCGGCCTTGTTCGTGACCACCTGGAACCCGTTGGCCTCGGCGTTCTCCAGCACGGTGTCACCCTCGGTCCAGGTGTTGTCGCCGGCTTCACCGCTGACCTGGACGGTCTGCTCGAAGGCCGCCGATCCACCGCCGAGCGTGATGTCGGCGCGGGTGTCGATGAGCTGTTCGGAGATGGACCCGAGGCCGCCGTTCTCGCGGTACTGGGCGTCGAACTCGCCGCCGGTGCAGCGCGGGTTGGCCTCCTCGGTGTTCTCCGGCCCGTAGCACTTGCGGTTCACCGCATGGGCGCCCATGACGGCCGCGGTGGCGTCCTGGATCTCGGAGGTGGTGACATTGCCGGTCTTCATACCGGCGGCTTTGGCCATCTCCAGCAGGTTGGCGTGCGGGGTGCCATCGAGCCCGATGCCGATACCACCGTTGTAGGTCTTGGTGCCGGTGGCCCATCCGGTGCCCGAGGCCGCCGAGTCGGTGACGTAGTCGGGGAGCCCAGTCTCCGGGTTCAGCGCGTAGTGGGTGTACGAGCCGGTGTAGGGCAGTGCATCGACGCCGGGCAGACGTCCATTGGCGCCATAGAGGTAGTTGCGCGCCGAGGTGATCTCCGAGTCGCCCATGCCGTCACCGATGAACAGGATCATGTTCTTGGCCTGCTCGTCGGAGCGCTGCTCGCCCTCGGTGCCGTACTGGGCGCAGTCACCGGGTAGGGGAGCGACCATGTTGCCGTTGGCATCCACCCGGAAGCAGGTCTCGGCCGGATTCGACGCCGCGACCGGCTTGGCCAGACCCGCATCACTGGCCCCGTCGGATTTGTCGGGGTTGAGATCGAGGGCACTGAGCATGGTGTAGAAGAGGTCCGTCTGGTCGGTCTGGCCCAGAACGTTCTCCTCACCCGGGCCATATGCGGCCACACGGAGCTGGGCGCCGGTGTGCTGGGTCGAGCTCTCGCCAGCCTCATCGGCGGGGATGGTGCCGTAGGCGACCGTCATGGGGGTGCCGTCGGCGGTCTCCAGACGCGCGGTGGCCGAAACACTGTCGGCGTCGTCATAGACGATCTGAGTGCTGTGCGAATGGTCGGCGGTCACCACCACGAGGGTGTCGCCATCCTCCTTGGCGAAGTCAAGGGCAGCCTTGGTGACCTCGTCGAGGCGCTCGGTTTCACCGATCTGACCGCAGATGTCCGCACCATGGGCCGACTTGTCGATCGACGCCGACTCGATCTGGAGGAAGAAGCCCTCCTCGGCCTCGGGATCATCCAGCAACTCGATGGCCTTGTCGGTCATCTGCGACAGATCCGGTTCGTCGCCGGTGTCCTGAGGGGTGCACTGGACGGGCTCATCGTGAGCGCCGCCGACGCTGGCGAGGTGCGGTTCGAAGCGAGTGGCCATGTTGCCCTCGGCGAACAGCCCCAGCACGGGCTTGTCCTGATCCGCTTCGGTGATGGCCGACAGTTCGTCGGCGTCGGTGGCCACCTGGAATCCGTTGTTCTCGGCGTTCTCCAGAACGGTGTCACCCTCGGTCCACTCGGTCTGTGTATGGCCCTCGTCTGCGGTCAGGTACGGGTTCCGCCCGGGACCGCCTTCTTGGACGACCTGCTCGAAGGCCGCCGAACCGCCACCGAGGGTCACATCGGCGCGGGTGTCGATGAGCTGTTCGGAGATGGACCCGAGGCCGCCGTTCTCGCGGTACTGGGCGTCATACTCCTCACCGAAGCAGCGACCGTTCGCCTCCTCGGTGTTCTCCGGGCCGTAGCACTTGCGATTCAGGGCGTGGGCTCCCATGGCCGCCGGGGTGGCGTCCTGGATCTCGGAGGTGGTGACGTTGCCGGTGCGCATGCCACCGAGCTTGGCCAGCTCGATCAGGTTGGGCACCGGGGTGCCGTCGATCTGAACACCGACGGCACCGTTGTAGGTCTTGGTGCCGGTCGCCCAGGCCGTACCCGAAGCGGCGGAATCGGTCACGTAGTTGATCGACCCGTCGCGGTTGACCGAGTGATGTGTGTACTGCCCTTCGCTGGTGAGCTCGTCGATGCCCTCGAAGCGGCCGGCGGCCCCCTCGAGGTAGTTGCGTGCAGCAGTGATCTCCTGCTGACCCATGCCATCGCCGATGATGAGGATCACGTTGCGGGCGGTCTCATCGGTCCGCCCCTGGCCTTCTTTCCCGAATTGGGCGCAGTCACCGGGGCCGGGGGCGACGACATTCCCGTCGCCGTCAATGGCCACGCAGTCTTCGGGGCCGTTGTAGCCCCGTGTGGTGTCGCCTTCAGCGGCGGAGGCCAGCGGATTGAACAGAGACATCGAACTGAGGACGGCTGTGACGGCCAGTGTCGCAAGAGATGCGACGCTGCGCCGTGACCGTGGAGACTTCATGGTGTCCTTTCCCTTGAACCGGTCGGGCCCTCTGATCAGACAGTATGAATGTCACCGAGTGGTTGAAATTAGGTGTCCAAAGGGTTAACCGGATCAGAGAAGGTTCGAAATCGATGCTCGGATCATCTGTGGCGAGCGCGTTCCGGAGTCTTTCGAGGAGGGACCTTCAACTGTTCGAGCCTCGTTTCCTCGCACGATGGCCACCGTTCACATGTTGTTAAGAATCGTTTTCGTAGAGTGGCCAGTCAGACGTGTGAACGCTGGAGAAGATGGAGAAGCCCGTGTCGAGCGTGGTGCTACGCGATGTCCGGAAGTCCTTTCCCTCGCGCAGGGGCGGGCAGGTCGCCGTGCTGAGCGGGATCGACACCGATGTCGCCGATGGGGAGTTCTTGGCCATTCTGGGGCCGTCCGGATGCGGCAAGTCGACGCTTCTGCGCATCATTTCGGGGCTCGAGGCGCCCACGAGTGGGTCCATCCACATCAATGGAGCAGACGTGACCGGTACCGCCCCCGAGCGCCGCGAGCTGGCCATGGTGTTCCAGAACTATGCGCTGTTCCCGCACCTCGACGTGCGGGAGAACATCCTCTTCGGGCTGAAATCGCGTCGGGAGCCGCGTGACCTGCAGGGGCGCCGTCTTCGTGAAACCACTGATCTCCTGGGGTTGGACGCACTTCTCGACCGAAAACCCTCCGAGCTCTCCGGTGGCCAGCGTCAGCGCGTGGCACTGGGCCGGGCGCTGGTCTCCGGGCAACGGCTCATTCTCATGGACGAGCCGCTGTCGAACCTCGACGCCAAGCTGCGGGCCGACATGCGCATCGAACTCAAGCGCATCCAGCGCCGCCTTGGGCTGACCATCATCTATGTCACACACGATCAGGTGGAAGCCATGACGATGGCCGACCGGGTCATGATGCTGGCCGATGGGGGTGTGGAGCAGCTCGCGGCTCCGGCGGAGATCTATGCTGCCCCGGCCAGTGTCACCGTGGGTCGATTCATCGGTTCGCCGCCGATGAACATCATCGCTCCATTCGGGCGCGCCGGAGGCGCGCTGCCCCTGCCTGCGGGGGTCGACGCGGGTCGGACGCTGCTTGGGGTTCGCCCCGAGCGGGTCTCGTTGGTCAGCGAGGGGCTTCCCTGCCCCGACGATGAGGTGCAGATCGGGGCCGCAGAGGTCGTGGTCAACGAACTCCTTGGCGCTGACCGAATCGTCACCACCGAGATGGCCGACGGCACCCGTGTCATGGTGCGCGTCACTCCCGATGTCGCTGTGGCCGAGGGCGCAAGGGTCACGCTCTCTGCACCTGCGGACCATCTTCACCTCTACGACCGGACCTCGCGGCGTCGGCTCGAGCAGTCACCTTTTCCGCAGAGTGATCCGGGTGCCGATCCCGCTCCGACGGCCCACATGCCGGAAGTCCGCTGACCCCGACCATCAACCAATCACTTGCTGAGCACTTCGAGGAGTCCCATGAAACGACAGATCCGTACCCGCGCAGGGGCCGCCTTGGCCGCCGCCTCATTGTTGCTCACCGCCTGTGGCGGTGACGGCACGAGCGACGGCGTCACTGAGATCGACTTCTACTATCCGATCGCCGTCGGGGGCCCGTTGGAGTCGGTGATGAACGGCTACATCGACAGGTTCAACGATGAGCACGATGACATCGAGGTCACGCCGGTCTATTCGGGTGACTATGAGCAGACGCTCGCCTCGGTCCAGTCGGCAGCACAAGCGGGCAATACGCCGGCGCTGACGGTGCTCGGCTCGCATGAACTGCTCACTGTCCACGATGCCGGAATCATCAAGCCCATCGAGGAGATCGTCGACGACCCCGAATGGTTCGATGGCTTCTACGACTCTTTCATGCTCAACAGCACGCTGCCCGATGGGACCGTCGCCTCCATCCCCTTCCAGCGATCCACTGTGGTGATGTACTGGAACAAGGAGCTTTTCGAGAAGGCCGGGTTGGATCCGGAGACGGCACCCACAACGTGGGACGAGATGGTCGATTTCGGTAAGCAGGCTCAGGACAGGGGCGGTGCCGACTGGGGAATCCAGATCCCGTCCACCACCTGGGGTGTGTGGATGCTCGAATGCATGGTCATCCAGAACGGTGAGTTGCTGTGGGACGCCGAGAGCGGTGCACACGTCGGATATGACGACCCGGCCACTGCGACTGCACTGCAGAACTGGGCAGACCTGCAGGCCGACGGTCTCGAGCCGAAGGGAACGGTCGAGTGGGGCACGCTGCCCACCGAGTTCTCGAACGGAAACACGGCCATCGCGTGGACGACCACCGGCCAGCTCACCAACATCAAGGACAATGCCGATTTCGAGTTCGGCGTCGCTCCGCTTCCAGCTCAGGACCAGCCCGGATCGGCCACTGGCGGCGGAAATCTCTACGTCATGGACGGCATCGACGATGACCAACAGGACGCAGCGGTGGAGCTTGCCCGCTTCCTGTCGTCGCCGGAGATCCAATCGGACTGGGGAGTGGAGTCCGGGTACGTTGCCGCCGTCGAGGAAGCGTGGGAATCCGAGCCGTTGGCAAGCTACGTCGAGGAGTTCCCACAGGCCGGCGCTGCACGGGACCAGCTGGACGTGGCCGAGCCGGAGTTCGGCACTTACCGGCGTCAGGAGGTCTTTGATGTGATGGCCAACGCCATCGAAGAGGTGATGGGCGGCGCCGAGGTGGAGCCGACACTCGAAGAGGCCCAGAAGCAGGCCGACGAGATCCTCGCCGAGTACCAGTGAATCGGACCCCCTCGGCCACCTGGTCAGGCGCGGCGTCGTCGGATGCCCTCCGGCGGCGCCGCCGTTCTGATGCGGGTTTCGCCTATGCTGCCTTGACGCCGGCGTTCGTGATCCTGGTCGGATTCACCGTCTTGCCCTTCATCATGGCTGCGTGGCGCAGCATCCATGATCGGTCGGGAGAGCTGACGGGGAAGAACTACGAGAGGATGTTGCACGACGGTGTGTTCCACACGGTGATCCAGAACCAGCTCGTCTACACGGCGGTGACGGTCCCGGCCACGGTTGCCGTGTCCTTGGCCCTCGCGCTACTGGGTGCGAAGGTCGTCCGGGCCAAAGCGTGGGTCCGCGTTTCCTTCCTGGCTCCGGCCGTGTTGCCCATCGTGGCAGCCGGAACCATCTGGGTGTACTTCTATCAGCCCAATTTCGGCGTCCTGAACGCGGCCCTGGGCGCCGTGGGGTTGCCGCAGCCGAATTGGTTGGGGCAACCGGATACGGCGCTCGGCGCCATGATGGTCGTTGCCATCTGGCAGCAGGCTGGTCTGTTCGTCCTGTTCTACCTGGCGGCACTGCTGACCCAGGACCCACAACTCCGTGAAGCCGCGCGCATCGAAGGTACTGGCCCATGGATGTTCTTTCGGAGGGTGACCTGGCCGTTGTTGATGCCGACGACGTTGTTCGTCGGCGTGATCGCCACGGCAAATTCCTTCAAACAGGTCGACCTGGTGTTCGTGATGACCCAAGGAGGCCCGGCTGATTCGACGAAGTTGATGCTCTACTACGTCTGGCAGACGGCCTTCGGCCAGTTCCGCCAAGGCTATTCGGCGGCCATCACCGTGGCGCTCGTGGCCATTCTGCTGACCATTGCGGTGGCCCAGATCCGCTTGCTCGACAAACGTATCCACTACCGCTGAGAAAGGCCCAGCGCGCATGAATCGCATATCCGACCCCGTCTCGTCCGGTGACCACGAGGCCTCGTCATCGGAGGCTAGTTCGGAGCAGGTGGCCCGCCCCGCAGCCAGCTTGGGGGACCGGTTGATGGTCGTGTCGGCCTGGGGCATGGCCCTTGTGTGGGTGTTCCCCCTCCTGCTGGTGCTCGTGATGGCGCTTCGCGACTCACCCACCGATTTCTCGCCGTGGGGTGGCTGGACCTTCGAGAACCTCACGCGGGTCTGGAACGCTGCGCCCTTCGGGATCTTTCTGCGCAACAGCTTCCTGCTCGTGGTGGGGTTGACCTCCACACAGGTCGTTCTGGGAGTACTGGCGGCCTACGCGTTCGCGCGTTTCGAGTTCCGCGGCCGGGACGTGCTGTTCTTCGTCGTGTTGGCCCAATTGGTCATCTATCCCGAGATCATGCTCTCGGAGAATTTCTTCATGATCTCGCGACTGGGACTCGACGACACGCTCCTCGGCGTCGGGCTTCCCTATGCCGCCAGCGCATTCGCGATCTTCCTGTTGCGGCAGGCGTTCAAGACCGTTCCCGGTGAACTCGTCGAGGCCGCTGTCATGGAAGGTATGGGGCGGCTTCGGGTGCTGTGGCATGTTTACCTGCCACTGTGCCGGTCCACCGTGGCTGCCTTCGCCATGGTGTCGGTCTCGTTCCACTGGAACAATTTTCTGTGGCCACTGATCGCCACACGGACCAATGACGCCCGTCCGGTCACCGTCGGCGTGGTGCGGTTCATGGCTCCGGAATCGGGTATCGACTACGCGTCGTTGACCGCGGGGACCTTCATCATCGTGACGCCACTGTTGGTGTTCTTCATCATCATGCAGCGTCAGTTCGTGCAGTCCTTCATGCGCTCGGGGATCAAATAGCCTGCCCGTGCCCACGTGGTCAGGAACCGCTCTGGTCCAACATGGTCCGGCTCATGCCCTCCATCAGCGAGGTGATCAGAAGCCGGAAATAACGCTCGCTGGTCTGTTGCCCCTCGTCGCTGAGCAGAGGAGTGAGGAGTTCGTCACGCATCAGCGCCACCGCGTGACTCTGTTCGGCGAGGTCGGCGAGGTTCTGGCGCATGGCCTCGATGTCGTGCCGGCGACGGGCCAGGTGGGACTGGCGGTCCCGCGCCGATATCGCGCCCATCGCCACATTGATGATCATGGCGTGGGCCGTTGTGACATGCTCGCCGAAGCCGGCGGCGGTGAGCTTGTCGATCGCTGTTTCGAACAGGGGTAGTAGATCGGCCGGGAAGTGGCCCGACTCGGAGCGTTCGACGAGGTTCTGCGTCACGCCGTGGTACTGCAGTGACGCCCGGCGCAGGGTGAGCAGTATCTCCATGTACCACTCCTGCCACGGCAGGTCGGCATCCGGCATCTCGACCGTGGCCAGGATCTGGTCGGTGACGGTGTTCTGAACGGCGGCCTTGGTGGGGAAGTAGTGGTAGATCACCGACGGGACCACATCGAGCTCTGTTGCCAGATCCCTGATCGACCAGCCGTGGAGCCCCTTCTTCGCCGTCATCGCCAGCGCACAGGCTCCAACTCTCTCAGGAGTGAGCCCGACCCGACGGGACGTGTCCTTGGCGGTCATGGCTGGAGTGTAACCGGAGCCATGAGCGGCTTGACCGGGATTTAGCTAAGGCTTACCTCTGTTGTAGATCATTGTTCTACTCTTGGAGGGGCTCATGGCGGCGATCGATTCCCGAGGTGAACGACCGAGGCAGGGTCCGCTGCTGTTGGCGATGGTGACTTTGGCCTTCATGGGGCAGATGATCCTGAATCCGGTGATCGCTCCGCTCTCACGCGCCATGGGGCTGCAGGAATGGCATGTCGGCGCGACGATCTCCTGCGCGGCCGTGGCGCTCATGCTCGCCAGCCCCTTCTGGGGGCGCCGGGCGCAACGCGTGGGCGTGCGGCGGGTGTTGGTCGTGGCGATGTCGATCGCCCTGTGTGCTCTGGTGGCTTTCGCGGCGGTCGCGTGGGTCGGAACCCGCGGCTTGGTCGCCGGGCCTGCGTTGATCATCGGGATGCTTCTCACCAGAGGTGTGATCTATGGCGGCGCGATCGCTGCGGTGACGCCGACCGCCCAGGTGCATCTCGTCGCTCACTCCGCCACCGAGAGCGACCGCGTCAAGGCCATCGGGGCATTGGGGGCGATGCAGGGGCTGGCATCGATCCTCGGATCGGTGCTCGGCGGTGTACTTGCGGCGCTTGGTGGGCTGATGTTTCCGGTGACGGTGATGCCGGTCGTGATGCTGGCCGGAATCGTTCTGCTCCTGGCCCGTTTTCGGCCGCAACCGATCGAATCACTGATCCCCGAACCCCGCCGGGTCTCGTTCGCCGATCGCCGTGTCCTTCCGTTCCTTGTCGCTGGATTCGCCCTCTTCCTCGGGCTCTCGGCCGCAACCAGCGTTCTCGGTTTCGCGGTGCAGGACAGGTTCGGCATCGGCGACGGCGGGCAGGTCGCCGGTATCACAGCCGCTCTCCAGTTCACGATGTCGATGGTGATGATGCTGACGCAGGGTGGACTGGTCCGCAGACTTGATTGGGGGCCACGGCGTCTGCTGCGGGTCGGCTTCCTCGTCGCGCTGGGCGGGGCCGTGTCGGTGGCCCTGCACGCGGGGCTCGGGGTGATGTTCGCCGGGTGTGCGCTGATGGGGTTCGGGCTGGGCCTTGCCATGCCCGGATACACCGCTGGCCCGACCGGTGTCGTGGCCGATGATGAACAGGGCGGACTCGCCGGTGTCATCAATGCAACCAATGGCCTGACCTTCGCCATCGGGCCGGTGCTGTTCACCGCGCTCTATGGAGTCGACGCCGATATGCCCTTCCTGGGGATCGCGGCGCTGTTCGGCCTGGGGGCGATGTTCGCCTTCGTGCACCCGAGGCTACGCGGGTGAGGGCCCGATGCTGCTGATTAGGCGTTTTGGGCTGGGCCGATGTTTCGAGTCGGGCCGAACCCGACTCGATGGTGTAGCGTGGCGGTATTGGCCTGCCCAGTCTTGCTGTGGGCCAGTGGTGATCGGAGGTTCTCCTCCGCTGGCCGCGCCGCACCATCATTTGGATGGATCAGGTCGAGCGCGCCGTGCAAGACACCCACAGTTTGGTTTTTTCTTGTCTGATTTTGTTTCGCTGGGTGTTCCCCAGCAGTTCTCCGCTGCGCTCGCTGAGCGTGGTATCACGTCTCCGACGCCGATCCAGCAGGCCACGCTGCCCGATTCTCTCGCGGGTCGCGATGTGCTCGGCCGCGGCCGTACCGGCTCGGGCAAGACGTACGCGTTTCTGCTGCCGATGGTCGCTCGACTGACCGAGGGGCGTGGTCGACGCGCGCCCAAGCAGCCCAGAGCACTCATCCTTGCCCCGACGCGGGAGCTGGCCTCGCAGATCGAGGAGTCCCTCAAGCCGCTCGCGGCGGCTGGGCGGCTCCAAAGCCTCACGATTTTCGGGGGCGTCAACCAGAATCCGCAGGTGCGTTCCCTCGCCAAGGGCGTTGACGTGCTTGTGGCCTGCCCCGGGCGTCTGCTCGACCTGATGGGGCAGGGCGCGGTGGACCTGTCGGCCGTCGAGATCACGATCCTCGACGAGGCCGACCACATGGCCGACATGGGCTTCCTTCCCATGGTCAAGCGCATCCTCGACAAGGTTCCGTCCCGTGGACAGCGCATGCTGTTCTCCGCGACGCTCGATGGCGACATCAACGTGCTCGTCAAGCGTTACCTGCACAAGCCCGTCATCCATGAGGCTGATTCGGCCGAGTCGCCGGTCTCGACGATGGATCACCATCTGATCGAGCTTTCGGCGGGGGAGAAGAACGGCGTCATCGCCGGTCTTGCAGCGGCCCCGGGTAAGACCATTTTCTTCACCCGCACCAAGCATGGCGCGAAGAAACTCGCCAAGGTCCTCATCAACAAGGGCATCCCCGCGGTCGACCTGCACGGAAACCTCGCCCAGAACGCCCGTACCCGCAACATGGAGGCCTTCCACTCCGGGCGCGTCTCGACGCTTGTGGCCACCGATATCGCGGCCCGCGGCATCCACGTCGATGACGTGGACCTGGTGGTACACGCCGATCCGCCGGCCGAACACAAGGCCTACCTCCACCGTTCTGGACGCACCGCCCGGGCGGGCAAGGCCGGTACCGTGTTGACGCTGGTCACCCACGACCAGCGTGGTGAGGTGCGCGGGCTGATGCGCGCCGCCAAGATCAAGCCGACCGTCTCCGGGGCCGATGCTGCCAGTCTCGAAACGCTCGTTCCCGGAGAACGCACCTATGTGAGCGCCGATGAGGCGATGACGATCTCCTACCCGAACCGTCCTGCACAAACTGGACAACAGTCCGGTGGTGGAGCGCGGAAGCCCAGGAACGGCGGGCAACGGCGTCCGGAACAGAATCCGCGTGGTCGTTCCGACTCTCGCCGTCGTGGACCGCGAGGAGGTTCTTCGGGCGCTGCGTCGTCGGGCTCGACGAAGGGGGCCGCAGGATTTTCGCAGGGCGCGGGGCGGCGTCGCACGGGAGTGCGCTGATGGATGGTCGCATGGGAGTGCGCTGATCGGTTGGTCGCACGGGAGTGCGCTGATGGTTGGTCGCGCTCCTCGACCCCGGTGTCGATTCTGTTCCTTGGCCCGTGACGGGACATGTCATCGATGATGGTGTTCATCGATGGTGTGTCCCGCAGGGGTGGGGCACGTTCGGCGCGCCTGAACCCGTTTCCCTTCGAGTTTCGAGAGAGTTCTCACGTGACACACAGCACTTCTGGCGGTTTCTCGGATCCGCTTCTTGCAGGCGATCGTGCACCTTCTCCCCGGACCCTCGTCGACATCTTCTTGGACACCGTTGCGAAGTGCGGTGACTCCCCGGCCTTGGACGCCGGTGGAACTGTGCTGACCTACGGCGAGTTCCACGAGGAATCCGGTGAGGTCGCCGCGGCCCTCAACGACCTCGGTATCGGACGCGGCGACAAGGTCGGCGTCCGCGTCCCCTCCGGGACAGCCGACCTGTATGTCTCCATCATGGGCATCCTGCTCGCTGGAGCCGCCTATGTTCCGGTGGACGCAGACGACCCCGACGAGCGCGCACGCACGGTCTTCTCCGAGGCCGACGTCGCCGCGGTCATCACCGCCGACCGTGTCATCACCCCGCGTGATCCCGATGCGACCGCGCAGCCGGTCGAACCGGCCCCGCCCGACCTCGGCGACGACTGTTGGGTGATCTTCACCTCCGGCTCCACTGGAAAACCCAAGGGTGTGGCGGTGAATCATCGCAGCGCGGCTGCGTTCGTCGACGCCGAATCGCGACTGTTCCTGCAGAAGGCCCCGCTGGGTCCGGGCGATCGCGTCATGGCTGGTCTCTCGGTGGCTTTCGACGCCAGTTGTGAAGAGGTCTGGCTCGCCTGGGCGCATGGTGCCTGTCTGGTTCCCGCGCCGCGTTCCCTTGTGCGTTCGGGCATGGATCTTGGCCCCTGGCTCATCGCCAATGACATCACCATCGTCTCCACGGTCCCGACGCTCGTGTCGTTGTGGCCGGCCGAGGCGATGGATCGCGTCCGTCTCCTGATCGTGGGCGGTGAGGCGTGCCCGCCGGAGCTCGGCGCCCGGTTGGCCAATGAGAACCGTGAGGTGTGGAACACCTACGGCCCCACCGAGGCGACCGTCGTGGCCTGTGCAGCCCAGCTCACCGGCGAACCGCCGGTTCGGATCGGTCTTCCGCTCGATGGGTGGGATCTCGCGGTCGTCGATGACGAGGGGAACCCGGTGCCGGAGGGGGAGAGTGGCGAACTCATCATCGGCGGCGTCGGGCTGGCGCGTTATCTGGATCCGGAGAAAGACGCGGAGAAGTACGCGCCCATGCCGACGCTCGGCTGGGATCGCGCTTACCGTTCCGGTGACGTGGTGGTCAACGATCCCGAAGGGCTCTTGTTCCGCGGACGCGCCGACGACCAGGTCAAGGTCGGTGGGCGTCGTATCGAACTCGGTGAGATCGACGCTGCGCTGCTCGCACTGCCGGGGGTTGCAGGTGCTGCCGCCGCGGTGCGCAAGACCGCCAGCGGCAACTCGCTGATCGTCGGGTACCTCACTGTTGACGACGAATTCGACCGTGCGGCGAGCCTGGAGCGTCTTCGCGCCGACATGCCGGCGGCCCTCGTGCCGCGCCTGGCTGTGGTTGATGACCTCCCCACCCGCACCAGCGGGAAGATCGACCGTGACGCCCTCCCATGGCCCCTGCCCGAGGAAGAGGGCGATGACTCGGCGCTCGGCGAGGTCGGTTCCTGGGTGGCAGACATCTGGAACGATGTGCTGGGTGCCCGACCCACCGACCCCGATGAAGATTTCTTCGACCTCGGCGGTGGTTCATTGACCGCTGCCCAGATCATTGCCCGCGTCCGTGAACGCTATGTCAACGCCACTGTCGCCGATGTGTACGAACACACGACGATCGGCGGTTTCGCGGCGTGGCTCGAAGACTTGGACACGCCTGCGGGGCGCCTCAATGAACAGGTCCACCCGGTTCCCACCAAGACCCAGGCCGGTCAGATCCTGGCCCTTCTGGGTCTGCGGACCATCAGTGGTCTGCGAGCAGTTTTCTGGATCGGGCTCGGCCTGCGTGCGGTCGACGCGCTTGGCTGGGATCTTCCCGGAAGCGTGATTCCACTCGTGCCGTGGTGGGCATTGGCGGTGCTCTGGTTCTTCCTGGTGTTCTCGCCCGGGCGTCTGGCACTCAGCGCGCTTGCGGCCCGCATCCTGCTGCGCGGCGTCGAGCCGGGCCAGTACCCACGTGGTGGACGGATCCACCTGCGGCTGTGGTTGGCCGAACGTTTCGCCGACGAAGCGGGGGCCGGGCTCATCGCCGGCGCCGGAATCGTCCGTTGGTACGCCAAGCTCCTCGGCTGTCGGGTGGGCAAGGACATCGATCTGCATGCCATGCCGCCGATCACCGGTCACCTCGAACTCGGTGACGGCTGTTCGGTGGAACCCGAGGTCGACCTTCAGGGTCATTGGATCGACGGCTCCACCCTGCACATCGGCGAGATCGAGATCGGGGCGAACGCCCGCATCGGCGCCCGATCCACGTTGTTGGGTGGCTCTCGTGTCGGCAAGGCCGCCGAGATCGCACCCGGCTCCACCGTCTTTGGCAAGGTCAAGGCCGGCGGGCGGTTCTCCGGTTGCCCCGCCGTGCGGATCGGCGACGCGCGCGGCCCTTGGGAGAAACGGCCCAGGAGTCGTCCCATCTTCACCGCTCTCTATGCCATGACCGGCGTCGGGATCTCGCTCCTGCCGATCATCGCCATCGTGATCGCCGGTTCCGTGCTCTGGGGGCCGTTGCACCAGACCACGACGCTGGCCTCGGCAGCGACCACGGCTCTGCTGTGGCTGCCGCTTGCGGGGTTGGCCGGTTATGCGTCGCTGGCGCTGATGATCCTGATCCTGGTGCGGCTGTGGGGGCTCGGACTCGAGGGGGGACACCACCCGACACAGGGCGTCCGCGCCCTCCAGGCGTGGGCGACACTCCGACTCATGGATGAGGCCCGCACGTGGCTGTTCCCGCTGTACGCCGGTGCAGCGACCACCTGGTGGCTGCGTGCCCTGGGAGCCCACATCGGCAAGGACGCAGAAGCATCCACGGTGTTGATGATCCCCAGCCTGACCAAGGTCGGTGCCGGCGCGTTTCTCGCGGACGACACCTTGATCGGTGGCTATGAACTCGGAGGTGGCTGGCTGCGCATCGAACGCGTCAAGATCGGTCGCGGAGCCTTCGTCGGAAACTCCGGCATGACCGCTCCCGGGCGCAAGGTTCCCAAGGAATCCCTCGTTGCGGTGCTCTCGGCTGCGCCACGCCGCAAGAAGGCCAAAGCGGGATCGTCCTGGGTGGGCTCTCCGCCGGAGAAACTGCGCCGCACTCATTCCGAGGTCGATGCCTCCCGCACATACGCACCTCCGGCCAGGCTCCGGATCGCACGCGGACTGGTGGAGACCTGCCGTGTCTTCGCTCTCCTGGCCCATCTGTGCCTGCACCTGCTCAACATCACGGTGCTGGTGTGGCTCGCCACGACGCTCGGTTGGGGCGCGGCTGCGGTGCTCTCCGGGCTTGTTCTGTTGGTCTGTGGTGCCCTGGCCGTCGGCATCGCCGTCGTGGCGAAGTGGTTGCTCGTCGGACGCTGGAGGAGCTCGGAGCATCCCCTGTGGTCCAGCTTCGTCTGGCGGGGTGAATTGGCTGACGCCTTCGTCGAAGTGGTCGCGGTTCCCTGGCTGCTGCGTGCGGTGCCGGGCACGGCACTGCTCGGTCTCTATTTCCGTTCGATGGGTTCGACCGTGGGCCGTGGCGTCTGGTGTGAGACGTATTGGTTGCCCGAGCACGATCTCATCGAGCTCGGTGACGGCGCCACGATCAACCGGGGCTGCGTCGTGCAGACGCACCTGTTCCACGATCGCGTCTTGGCGATGGACGCTGTTCGGCTCGGCCCGGGCGCCACGCTGGGTCCGAACTCGGTCATCCTCCCGGCTGCGACGCTCGGCCGCCATGCGACAGTGGGGCCCGGATCGCTCGTGATGCGCGGCGAAGCAGCACCGGACAAGACACGGTGGATCGGCAACCCGATCGGCCCGTGGGCCGAGGGCTAGGGTGGAGCGTTTGCCTTTTCCGCCACTTACTGACTCTGATTGGAGTGCGTATGCACCATCCCGACCCGTATCTGCACGGGCACGGTGACACCCGTTATCGGGTGTCACATTACGAGCTGGACCTTACCTACAAGGTCGCCACGAATCGGCTCGACGAACGGGCGCAGTTGCATGTGGAGATCGTCGAGCCGACGCCGCGCATCGACGTGGATCTCCGTGGCCTGCATGTGGGCAAAGTGCTCCTGGACGGTCGCCCCACCCGTTATCGACGCAAGGCGAACTGCGTCACCGTCGAGGTCGGACGCCGTGAACCGGGGGAGAGGTTCGTCTTGGACCTCCGCGTCTCCGGCAAACCGGGGCCAATCCCCGGTGCCCATGGTGAAGCCGGCTGGGAGGAGCTCAGCGATGGGTCCATGGTGGGATCGCAACCCCAGGGTGCCCCGAGCTGGTTTCCCTGCAATGACGATGCCGCAGACAAGGCCACCTATCGGATCACGGTGACAGCCGACGCCGACTATCACGTCATCGCCAACGGGACGCGGACCGAGTGCACTCGCGTCGGCGGCAACAACCGGTGGACCTATGAGATGAGGCGACCCATGTCTCCGTATCTCGCGACGGTGCAGATCGGTGACTACGTCGAGGACGAACGCAGCGCCGGTGTACCGGTGTCGATCGTGCACCCCGGTGGGCTCGACGTGGGGGAGGGAACCTCGTTCGAGTACCAGGGCGCGATGGTGGACTTCTTCAGCGAGTGTTTCGGCCCCTACCCTTTCGCGGAGTATCGGGCCGTCGTCGTGGAGGATGATCTGGAGATCCCTCTGGAGGCCCAGGGGCTGAGCACGTTCGGCAGAAATTTCGTTCCCCCGGCTTGGGAGAATGAACGACTCGTGGCGCATGAACTGGCACATCAGTGGTTCGGCAATCTCGTCACCGGGCAGCACCTGGCCGATATCTGGCTTCATGAGGGCTTCGCCTGCTACAGCGAATGGCTCTGGTCCGACCATCGCCGTCATTGGTGTGAGAGCGAGACCGTGCAGGAACAGGCTGCCCGCCACCACGCCGGACTGCCGAAGGATCTCGGAGACGTGACCCTTGCTGATCCCGGCATGGATGCCATGTTCGACGACTGGGTGTACAAGCGTGGGGCTCTCACCCTGCATGCGGTGCGGTCGATCACCGGTGATGAGGTGTTCTTCGGGATGCTTCGTGAGTGGACGCGGCTGCAGGCCGACAGCGCCGTCACCACTGGGCAGTTCATCGAACACTGCCGAACTTCCTCGGGTGAACTCGGCGATCAGGTCGTCGAGACGCTCCATGCCTGGCTCCACGAGCCCGCTCTTCCTGATCTGCCGGTCCTGAGCTGAATGGTCGAGGCGCCTTGCCTCGTCTCGGATCCGGACCACTTTCGTAACCTACGGAACCGTAGGTTAGCGTTGGTGCATGCGCCGTTCCCCGAGCAGTCTCCTCGTCGGTGGTCTTCGTCGCGTGGCTCGTGCGCTGGCCTCGCCACGTGACCCGGGCGACTATCTCGACATGTTCAGTCCGCTGCGCCCGGGAGCCGCGCTCCGAGGGCGGATCACCTCGATCGTGCGCGAGCCGACCGGGGCGGTCACCGTCACCATCCGGCCAGGAAAAGACTGGGCGGGGCACCGGCCCGGGCAGTACGTGCGAGTGGGAATCCAGGTGGACGGAGTACGCCAATGGCGTGCCTACTCCATCACCAGTCCCGGCGCCGAGCGGACGCTCACCATCACGGTCAAGCCCGTGGAGGGGGGCGTGGTGAGCAACCACCTCGGCACCCGTGCTCGTGTGGGCGAGTTGGTCAGTCTCGAGCAGGCGGCAGGGGAGTTCGTCCTCCCCGACGCCGTGCCGCCCAAACTGTTGTTCGTGGCGGCCGGTTCGGGCATCACCCCCATCATGGGAATGTTGCGCGGGCATGCCGATGCGCTGACCGATGTGGTGATGATCCACAGTTCGGCGTCCGAGCGGGCTGCGTTGTTCGGCCCGGAGTTGCGCGTTCTGGGTGAGGACCCCCGTGTCCGACTGATCGAACGGCACACCGATACCCAGGAGCGTCTGGGGTTCGACGAACTTGACGAACTCGTTCCGGACTGGACCGATCGGCAGGCGTGGGTGTGTGGCCCGGCAGCCATGCTCGATGAAGCCGAGGAGCATTGGGCTGAGGCCGGGATCGAGGACCGACTCCACATCGAACGTTTTCGCCCGGTCATCCTCGGCGACCCCGAGGATGGGGGCGAGGTGACCTTCCGCGTGAGTGGGCGCACCGTCGACGCTCCCGGAGACCGTCCCCTGCTGGACGTCGGGGAGGAGTCCCACGTGCTCATGCCCTCCGGGTGTCGTATGGGGATCTGCTTCGGCTGTGTGGGGTCCCTGGCGGAGGGGACGGTCCGTCACCTGCGCACCGGTGAACTCATCGAGACGACCGAGGATCCGGTTCAAATTCAGACCTGCATCACAGCGGCTGCAGGCCGCTGCGTCATCGATCTCTGACCGCCCTCACAGAACAGGACGCTGACACATGACCCAGACCATCGCAGCATCGGCCACGTCCGGAACCACGACGACTTCACACAACCTCACCCCGGAGCAGATCGAGGAGCTCGGGCGTGAGCTAGATGAGATCCGTGACGACATCATGAGCACTCTCGGCGCACGGGACGCGGCCTACATCCGCACCGTGATAACCGTTCAGCGGGCCATCGAGCTGAGCAGCCGTGCTGTCCTGCTGTTCTCCAGGGTCCCCGCTGCATGGGTGCTGGGAACCGCCGGTCTCGCCGTGGCCAAGACGCTGGAGAACATGGAAATCGGGCACAACATCCTCCACGGGCAGTGGGACTGGATGCGGGACCCGAAGATCCACTCCAGCACCTGGGAGTGGGATGCCATCTCCCCGGCAAAGCAGTGGCAGTACACCCACAACGAACTGCATCACACGTACACCAACGTCATCGGACGTGACAATGACTTGGGCTACGGCATCATGCGCGTCTCCGAGGACCAGCCGTGGACGCTGTACTCGCTGATCCAGGCACCGGTGAATCTGCTCAACGCCGCGTTCTTCGAGTACGGCATCGCGCTGTACGACATGGAGGCGCTTGAGTACGTCGAGGGGCGCGTCGAGAAGGACGTGTTCGTCGGTAAGGCGAAGGAGGCCGCCCGCAAGCTGGGGCGTCAGGTGGCGAAGGATTACATCATCCATCCGCTCGTCTCCGGCCCGAATGCGCTCTCGACGCTGACGGCGACGTTCACCGCCAACATGTTGCGGAACCTCTGGACCCATTCGGTCATCATCTGTGGGCATTTCCCCGAGGGCGTCGAGACCTTCGAGACCGATTCGATCGAGGGGGAGACTCGAGGTGGCTGGTATCTGCGTCAGATGCTCGGCTCGGCCAATATCTCGGGGCCGTATCTGATGCACGTGATGACGGGCAATCTGTCGTTCCAGATCGAGCATCATCTGTTCCCCGACATGCCCTCCAACCGTTATGCGGAGGCCGCGCCCCGCGTCCGGGAAGTGTTCGATCGGTACGGGCTGCGCTATGTCTCGGGCCCGCTTCACAAGCAGCTCGGGTCGGCCTGGTGGAAGATCATCCGACTGTCGGCTCCGAACCACGACCCGGACCGAACCCGACTGGAGACGATCACCAACGCGGTGCGCGAATCGGTGCGAGGTCTTGGGGGACGGTTGCAGTCGATGCTGGGACGTGGGCGCTGACGCACACCCTGCCCTCGCCGATGATTCGCAATCGGCCTTGAATTCTGGCTCCAGCTCGTATCATGGCTCCCATGGGGGGAAGACTTTTTGCCGCAATTCGTCCGCCTGTCGATGTCGTCGAGCGCATCGACTCGCTCGTCGAGCCCTACCGCGCGTCCGATCCACGTCTGTTGTGGGTCTACCCGCAGCAGTGGCACATCACCACGGTGTTCATGGCCGAGGTCAGCCCGGAGGCGCAGGACCAGCTGGTTGAGGGGCTGAGTGATCTCGCGGCCCGGACGCCGGCCTTCCCCGTGCTCTTGGCACGGGGCGGATGTTTTCCGAACCCGTTCCAGGCCCGGTTGCTGTATCTCGGCGTCGAGACCGGAAACCGTGAGATCGCCGACTTGGGGCGCTCCTGCCGTGGGATCGCGAATCATGCCGGGGCACGCCCCGACGGCTCGCGGTTCGTCCCGCACCTCTCGATCGCCCGGACCCGCAACCCGTTCGATGCGACTCGGTGGATGCACGTGCTCAATGGCTTCGGTGAGATCACCTGGCAGGCGACCGAGATGGAACTCGTCCAGTCCTATCTCGGGGAGGGCCCTCGCCGCACCGCACGGTACGAGGTCATCGAGAAGTTTCCGTTCGCCCAAGCGCGGCGCGCGATCTGACTCAGCCCGCAGGGGCACGAGCCGGTGATGCGCGATCACCCGCGTTCGGAGGCAAGACGCACGAGCGTCGTCGCGTGTTCACCGAGGTGCTGCGGCCCGGACCACACCGCCCGCAGCGGGCGACGGAACGATGCGCCCGCGACCGGCAGGGCGATCAACTGGCCTGCGCGGAGGGCATCTCTGACGGCCAGGTGACTCAATACGGCTGGACCAGCCCCGGCGGTCACGGCGACCCGGACCGCGGTGTTGCTGTTCAGCTCCATCTGCGGCGTCACCGGGTGGGGAAGCGCGTCGTCCAGGACTCGACGTGTGCCCGAACCGCTCTCACGGGTGATCAGGATGCCATCGAGAAGCTGCTCGGCTGCGATCGGCTCATCACGTTGGGCCCACCGATGATCGGGCGAGACCACCAACACCAGTTCGTCGTGTGCCACGATCTGCGCGTGGGCCGAACCGTGGGGCAGCGGGCCCTCGATGAACCCGATCTCGCATGCGCCACTGTGCAGCTGGGCGAGAACTCCGTCGGTGTTCTCGACCCCCACCTGCAGTTGTACCTCCGGATGCACCGAGCGGAAGCGCGTCAGCCAGCCCGGTAGCAGATGCTCGGCGATCGTCTGACTCGCCACCACCGAGAGTCGCCCGCCGTCGGCGTCGTGCAGCGCCGTGGCGTTGGCCACGAGAGCGTCGACCTCGTCCAGGACCTGCCGTGCCCACTCCACCACCAGATACCCCTCGGGAGTGGGGACCGAGCCGGTCGTGGAGCGGTTCAGCAGACGCAACCCGAGACGCCGCTCCAGCGTCGACAACGAACGACTCGCATTGGGCTGGGCCATCCCGACCTCACGTGCGGCGGCCGACATGCTTCCATGATCGGCAACGGCGACGAGCACCTTCAGCGCGATCAGCTCCGGCATCTGTCCCATATGGGAATCATATGGCGGGCTGTGAGATCGGGGTCTACCGGATGTCCCCGCCGTGGCTGATGGTTGTCAGGTGCTCTCCCTGCCCCGATACATCTCCATGCGCCCCACGAGTGAAAGACCTGTAGTGCCGGACGCGCCACCGCGCGCCGTTCGGGTTCCTGCTGGGCCGCCATGGTGGGGGTCGGTGATGGGTACCGGCATGCTGGCGACCCTGACGCATCTGCATGCGGGGGACTCCCCGCTCGGTGCCTGGGGATCGCGGATGTTGGTGGTGGTCGGTTGGTCGCTGGCGGTGACTCTCACCGCGGCGTTCGCTCGACGCATCGGTCAGGATCCCGGTGTCTGGCGAAACTCGGTCACCGGTGTCGGGTCGGCCGCCTGGGGCATGGTGTCGATGGGGATCCTCGCCATCGGGTCGGCGACGGGAGCGATCGTCCCCGCCTGGTCAGCCGAGTCAGCGGACGTGGCCCAAGCGGTGTTCGTCGCGTGCTGGGGTCTCGGCACGCTCATCGGGCTGATCAGCACCTTCGGGTTCTCGGCGGGGCTCGTTCGGCGGCGTCCACCGGATCCACGCCCGTCGTGGGGGCTGGCCGTGGTGCCGCCCATGGTCAGTGCGACGACCGGGGCGACGCTGACATCCGAACTGGGCCTGCCCGGGGCCTTCATCGATGTCCTGATGGCGTGTTTCGTGTGCTCACTGGTGCTGGGCGGGATCATCTTCACCATCGCGTACCGGCACCATGCGGTCGTGGAGGAGATCCCTGTCGCGCTGGCGCCCACGGCATGGATCCCACTGGGCGTCGTCGGCCAGTCGAGCGCCGCAGCGGTCGCGATCGCCGGTCTGTCGGTCGAGCGACTCGGTGCCCCTCACTGGGCCGACGTCGTCGGCGTGGGCTATGCGGCCGGAATGCTGGGGCTCGGTGTTCCCCTGTCGTTGTTCGCGGTATTTCTCACTGTTCGGGGCTTCGTGCGTCGGATGCCGTTCTCGCCGGTCTGGTGGTCGCTGACCTTCCCGATCGGGACGCTCAGCCTGGGCTCGCTCTATCTGTCGCGCCATCTTCCGGCCATGGAACACGTCAGCGTGGCCATCTGGATGGTCCTGATGGGAACCTGGACTCTCTGCGCCACCGCCAGCCTGCGCAGTCTGCGGGGTGGCGTCTGACGGCCGGACGTGGTGCATGGGGCAGCGCGCGGGTCAGTAGCATCGCCTGCATGCTCACTGAATCGGGAACCACGCGTCTGTTCACCTCCGACGCACCCCTGACCATGAGCAACGGCGCCACCCTCGGTCCGGTGGATGTGGCATGGGAACGCTACGGTGAGTTGGCTCCCGACCGCTCCAACGTGGTGTTCATCTGCCATGCCCTCACCGGTGACGCCCACGCTGCCGGACTCCGCGAAGGGGACACCAAACCCGGCTGGTGGGATTCGATCATCGGCCCCGGCAAGCCGATCGACACCGACCGTTTCCACGTGATCTGTGCGAATCTGCTCGGCGGATGTCGAGGCACCACCGGGCCTGCCAGCGTCGACCCGGCGACGGGGGAGAGCTATGGGCTGACCTTTCCCGAGATTCACGTGGCCGACTACGTCAACGTGCACCGTGCCCTGATGAAGGAGTTCGGGATCGAGCGTCTGGCTGCGGTCGTCGGCGGCTCCATGGGAGGAATGCAAGCACTCCATTGGGGTCTCCGCCACCCCGAGGAGTTGCGTTCCATCGCGGTCATCGCAGCCTCCAGCCGCCTCACCGCGCAGAACATCGCCTTCTCCGCAGTGGCACGCGCGGCGATCATGCGTGACCCCGGATTCCATGACGGGCGATACCTCGAACTCGGTGACCAGCCGTCGATGGGCTTGTCGATCGCCCGCATGATGGCCCACATCACCTACCTCTCCGAGGAAGGGATGGCCGAGAAGTTCGGCCGTCGGTTCCAGGAGGGGGATGCCAAGCATGGGTTCGGCGTCGATTTCGCCGTGGAGAGCTACCTCGAGTATCAGGGGCGTACCTTTCTCAACCGCTTCGACGCCCTCACCTACCTGTATCTGACGCGGAGCATGGACTATTTCGACCCGTTCGCCGACGCCGATGCCGCCCACATGATGGCGGAGCTGCAGATCCCGGCTCTGGTGGTGTCGTTCGACTCCGACTGGCGTTTTGACACCGGGCATTCCCGACGCATCGTGCGCGAACTGGAACAGGCCCGGGTACCGGTGAGTTTCCGTGAGATCTCCTGCCCATGGGGGCACGATTCGTTCCTGCTCAGCGACCCCGATTACCACGCCACCGTGCGGGCGTTCCTGCAAGGAGTCCAGTATGTCTGAGTCGATCACCACAGCTTCCTCGGAGTTGCGTGCGGATCTTGCCCTCGTCGCCGAACTGATTCCTCGAGGGAGCCGTGTGCTCGACCTGGGTTGTGGGCGCGCCTCGCTTCTGCGCCACCTCATCGATGAGAAGGGATGCACCGGGACCGGCGTCGATGGAGACCCCGAGCGCCTGGTCACCGCCATCGCGCGCGGCGTGCCGACGATCCAACTCGATCTTGACTCCGAGCTGGGGGAATTCAGCGATGACTCGTATGACGTGGTCGTTCTGAGCAGGACCCTCCAGGCGATCCGGCGCCCCGCGAATGTTCTTGCCGAGATGGGCCGGATCGGCACCCGGTGCATCGTGTCGATGCCCAACTTCGGGTTCTGGCGCAATCGTGTGTCGGTGCTCTTCGGACGGATGCCCGTGTCGCGCCAGCTGCCGTACACCTGGCATGACAGCCCGAACCTGCGCTACACGACGCTCAAGGACCTCGAGGACTTCTTCGCCGCTGCGGGGTACACGGTCGAACGCAGGATAGGCGTCACCGATGCAGGTGTTCCGCTGCCGCGAGGGGAGGTCGCGACGAACCTGCGGGCTGGTGCAGCGGTGTATCTGCTTCGCCGGGATCGTCGGCGGCGTTGAGAGTTCGCCGGGATCGTCGGCGGCGTTGAGAGTTCGAGCCGCTGGGCTGAAGGTTTTTTCGTCTGACGCCTTCGAAGTGTCATATGTCACGGGATCGGACGCGGCACGCGTGAAACCCGAGATGACTTCCTCTGTCGAGCCCCCTAAACTACGCGCTGTAGGACTACAGGTGTCAGAGAGGAGCCCGGCATGAGTGTGGGCGCGATGTCCAGACGGACATTCAACAAATGGGCAGGTGCCGTCGCGGGAACGACGGCATTGGTGGGGGCTGCCGGATGGGAATCTCGACATGCAGCGACGCCGGCCGCTGCCGACGGCCTTGCGTCCGCGGATCGAACCGTCTGGAACGCCTGCATCGTCAACTGCGGTTCACGCTGCCCCCTGCGCGTCCAGGTCAAGAGTGTCGACGGTGAGGATCGCGTCGTGCGCCTGTTGCCGGACAACACTGGCGATGACGAGCTGATGACACGCAACATCAAGGCCTGCGTGCGTGGCCGCAACATGCGTGAACGTCTCTACAGCCCCGACCGGATCAAGTACCCCATGAAGCGCAAGGAGGGAACCAAGCGCGGTGACGGGGAGTGGGAGCAGATCTCCTGGGACGAGGCCGCCACGCTCTTCGCCGAGAAGCTTAAGGGTGTCTACGAGAAATACGGGCCCGAGGCCGTGCATCGCATGTACGGGTCGGGTACATGGAACTCGCACATCAATTACAAAGTGATGTGGCGCCTGCTCAACGCAGCCGGTGGCCAGCTCATGTACTACGGCAACTACTCGTTCTCACAGCTGCACACCGCCAACAAGTATCACTACGGCGAGTACGGCGAGAGTCCTTCCAATTCCTTCGAGGATTCGATCGAGAACTCCAAGCTGTTGGTGTTGTGGGGTAACAACCCGCAGGAGACCCGGATGTCGGGCGGTGGCGCGCTGTTCACCTCGCTGGCGGCCTCCCGCAAGGAGGGGCTGAAGATCATCGTGATCGACCCCATCCACAGCGATACCGCCGCACTCCTCGCCGACGAATGGATCGCACTGCGCCCCGGAAGCGATGCCGCACTGGTGGCGGGCATCGTGCATGTGTTGCTCGAGAACGACCTGCACGATCAGAAGTTCCTCGACAAGTACTGCGTCGGCTTCGATGAGAAGCACATGCCCGACGGCGTCCCGAAGAACCTCTCGTACCGGTCCTACATCGAGGGCAAGGGCGCCGACGGCGTCGAGAAGACACCCGAGTGGGCGGCCGAGATCACCGGCGTCCCCGCCGACACGATCCGTGAACTCGCCCTCGAGCTGGGGAACACTTCACCGGTGAACATCACCCAGGGGTGGGGCCTGCAACGACAGGCCAATGGCGAGGCCAACTGCCGCGCGGTGTACACGCTGGCCGCCGTCCTGGGACAGATCGGTATTCCCGGTGGTGGCAATGGTGGACGCGACGGCTACTTCTGGCCGCTGTCGGAGTCACTGCCGGATCTCGCTGATGACAACACCACCGAAGCACAGATCTCGTGCTTCGGGTGGCTTGACGCGATTCAGTTCGGGTCCACCATGACCGAGACGCAGGATGGCATCCGAGGCGTCGAGAAGTTGTCGACCGACCTCAAGTTCCTCGTCGCCATGGGCAGTAACGTGCTGCAGAGTCAGCATGCCGACGTGCAGCAGGTGCGCGAGATCCTCAAGGACGAGAGCAAGCTCGAATTTCTCGTCTACATCGACAACCAGTTCACGCGTTCCGCGGAGATGGCTGACCTCGTCCTGCCGGACTGCACGCAGTTCGAGCGCTGGGATCTGGTGCCCAGCGAGTACACCGGCGATATGACCTATCTGCTCATGTGTGAGCCGGCGGTGGAGCCTTTGTACGAATCCATGTCCGGCTACGACATGTGCGCCCTGATCGCCGACAAGCTCGGGATCAAGGACAAGTACACCGAGGGCCGCAGCCTGCAGGAATGGACCGAGCACCTCTATGAGCTGAGCCGGGAATCCATCCCCGACCTGCCGTCATTCGAGGAGTTCCGCAAGCAGGGGGTCCACCGTTACTACTCGCCAGATGGCCTGACCGTGAGCATGAAGGACTTCCGGAAGGATCCGAAGGCGAACAAGTTGGAGACCCCCTCGGGCCTCATCGAGATCTTCTCGAAGGATCTGTACGAGATGGACAAGACCTGGACGTTCCGGAACAAGCGCAAGGGAGACCGCATCGCGGCGCTTCCGGAGTTCATCGACACCTGGGAGGGGCCGCTCGAAGCCTCTGCGGGAGGGAAGTATCCGATCCAGCTGATCGGCCACCACTTCAAGGGACGCACGCACTCGACGTACGCGAATCTGCCGCATTCGAAGGCGCTGCACCCACAGGTGCTGTGGATCAACTCCAGTGACGCCGCCGAGCGAGGTATCAAGCACGGCGACATGGTCGAGGTGTTCAACGACCGCGGTCGCGTTCACATCCCCGCGCGTGTGACGCCACGCATCCGCCCCGGTGTCGCTTCGCTGCCCCAGGGCGCGTGGTTCAACTTCGAGGAGAAGAAGGGGATCGACACCGGCGGAGCGGTCAACACGCTGTCGTCACTGCACCCCGCACCGCTCGCCAAGGGCGGCGCTCAACACACGTCGTTGGCCCAGATCAAGAAGGTGGAGGACTGACCCATGCTCGGTTTCTATTTCGACCAGTCCGCGTGCAATGGATGCAAGGCGTGTTCCATGGCCTGTCAGGACAAGCACGACCTGCCGGTGGGGGTTCAATGGCGTCGGATCTATGAGTACACCGGCGGCACATGGAGCGTCGACGGTGCCACGGCCACGCCGAACATCTTCACGTATTACACGTCGATCTCGTGCAATCACTGTGACAACCCGGTGTGCGTCGAGGTCTGCCCGACCACGGCGATGCACCGTGACGATGATGGCGTGGTCTCGGTGGATCCAGACAAGTGCATCGGCTGCCGGTACTGCGAATGGGTCTGCTCCTACAGCGCTCCACAGTTCAACCCCGACAAGGGGATCATGACCAAGTGCGACCTCTGCGCGGACTACCGCGCCGAAGGTCAGAACCCGGCCTGCGTCGACGCCTGCCCCTCCCGTGCCCTGGACTGGGGGCCGATCGATGAGCTGCGTGCCCAGTACGGCGACGCCTCCGGCATCGCGCCCCTGCCCAATCCCGAGGTGACCAAGCCGAATCTCGTCATCACGCCGCACAAGAAGGCGCAGTCGTGGGACGAGGGAACCGGTTCCGTGGCGAACCAGACAAGTGAGATGTGATCATGACCGAAGTGTTCGTCCATGAGTGGCCGCTGATCCTGTTCACCCTGCTGGGGCAGTTGGCCGTGGGATCGTTCATCGTCCTGGGGTTGGTCAACGTTCTGGCGACACCGCGCTACTCCGCGAAAGTCGTGGACCGGGTCGCGGACCCTGCGTTGTATGCGATCGGACCGGCCATGGTGGTCGGGTTGATCATCTCCATGCTTCATCTGGGGAATCCGCTCAATGCCATCAATGCGTTCCGGCACCTCGACACCTCGTGGTTGTCCCGTGAGGTGTTCTTCGGTGCGCTGTTCGCCGGGCTCGGCTTCGTGTTCGCCGTGTTGCAGTGGCGACGCTGGGGGTCGCGCAAGCTGCGTCAGCTTCTCGCCGTGGTGACGGCACTGGTGGGAGTCCTGCTGGTCATCAGCATGGCCTTCGTCTACATGCGTCCGACCCTGCCGTACCTCAATCGTTGGACGACTCTCGTCGGTTTCGGGGTCACCACCATCCTGCTCGGCTGCCTGGCCATGGGAGTGGCCCTCACCGGCTCACCGAAGGTGGGTACCGGCCTGCAGGAACGGCTGTTCCCGAGCTTCGCGCCGTTGAAGGATCACGAGGAGCTGGGGGTCGAGAAGTTGTTGACCAACACACTGCGATGGATCGGCGTCACCACCATGGCGCTGCTGCCCCTGCAGTTGTTGGTGATGATGTTCGCCATCCTGCCGCCGACTGCCCCCGATGCTCAGATGCATGAGTTCAGCATGGTGGGGCTCGTGACTCGTGGAATCCTTCTGATCGTCGGCGCTGGAGTGCTCGGACTGTTTCTGTTCATCGGAGGGCGTGAACAGGCCAGCACCGGGATTCTGCTGGGACTTGTGAGCAGTGCGTTCATCATCACGATCGTGGCGGAGTTCCTCGGGCGGATCATGTTCTACGCGGCCCTGGTGCCGACAGGCGTCGGGTGAGCGACATGGAGGATCGGACTGAAGAGGCCCAAGCCCTCGACGTTGCGGCCCGCGTGGTGTCGAATCTGCTCCTGGGGCCACCCGGGGACGATCTGCGTGCGATGTTCACCGACGCCGATGCTGCGCAGGAATGGCCGCTGCGGGATGAGGGGGCGATGCAGGCGCTCCGCGATGTGGCCGCTGCGGCCCCTGATCCGGAGGACATGCTGCGCAGGGATCATTTTCGACTCTTCGTGGGCCCCGGGCGAGGTTTCGCCTGCCCGTACGAATCGGTGTACACCTCACGGGATCAGTTGGTCTTCGGGGACGAGACACTCGATGTGCGTGCCACGTATGCACGCATCGGGCTCGAGGCGCCCGGCGGTGGCAGCGAACCCGACGATCATCTTGGGTTCGAGATCGCTTACATCGCCGAGGTCGCACACCGCATCGTGCATGCAGCCGATGATGAGCAGACCCAGCACCGACTGCGGTCGGAGCTGGGACGGTTTCTCGTCGATCATGTGAATCGGTACGCCGACCAGGTGATGGCTTCGGTGGCAGAGCACGCCGAGACTGCGGTGTATCGGGCGCTTCCTGCGTTGACACACAGCGTGATCGAAGCGTCCCATGCGCTCGCGGTGCGACATCTTCCCATCGAACGATGAGTAGACCCACCGATCGCCTCGTGGCTCAGGTGGATGGCGACACGGGCACGGTGGTGCTCTCGTGCGCCGCCACCGTGCCACGGGTCCCTCGGCACATGAC
Organism: Propioniferax innocua; assembly: GCF_006716235.1. Taxonomy (GTDB): domain Bacteria; phylum Actinomycetota; class Actinomycetes; order Propionibacteriales; family Propionibacteriaceae; genus Propioniferax; species Propioniferax innocua. The sequence continues at coordinate 146,171 of NZ_VFOR01000001.1, forward strand.
GCTCGCCCACCTGCGGGTATGTCTGATCGGCGAGGGGATGCACACGGTCCCCGAGATCCTCGCCGCCGGGGCATCCACCGTCTTGGTGGATCCGGCATGTCCACATGACGCCACGGCCCTCGCATCGTGCATCGAACGCTGGCAGGCGTGGTGTGGCCCCGAACGGGTGGGAGTGTGGCAACCCGAAGGTCACTTCTGGCGTGCGGCCACGCCGCTGGATCTGACCAGTCGGGCCGAGGCGCGTAGAGCGGCGTTCGGAGTGTTGACCCGACGCGAGCCCGAAGAGGAAGACCTCGGACGCTCCGATGAAGCGCGCTTGCGTACGGCTCTGCGTGAACTCGGCATCCATCAGGAAAATGGGTCCGATCAGGCCGAGAGAGCCCCAGCAAGCAGAACACAGGCAGCCAGAACACAAGAAGCCAGAACACAGGAAACCAGAACACAGGCAGATGAGGGCATCAGTGCTGCGGCGAGGTTGGAGGTGTCGGACGCCTGCACCGCCTGCGGGGTCTGTATCCGTAGCTGTCCCAATGACGCGTTGTCGTTTGCGCTGGAAGGCGATACGACAGGATTGATGCATGATCCGGGCCGGTGCGAGGGGGAGCAGTCCTGTGTGTCGTTGTGTCCGGTGAGCGCCATCACAACGGATGGTTCGTGGCCGCTGGAGCGTAGCGTCCAGGCCGAATCGGTGTCCCTGATCGAGATGCGGAGCGTCGAGTGCACGCGATGTGGTCAACGTCACCGTGGCGAGGGTTCACTGTGCGAGAGTTGCTCCTATGTCGCTCACCGTGGGCTCGGAGCGGCGATGAGTGTCGAGGAAGTGCTTGCGCTCGGGCGTCCACATCGATATTGAGATCCTACGGTGGGTCCGGAATCACCTAATGTGTCAGCGATGGACGACCAGCTCGAAGGACATGCCATGCCCCTGTCGATTCCACTGCAGTTCCACACCGACGATTCGGTGGAGGGACGTCTGGCCAACGTGCGCGTGCTTGTGGCCGGCGGTAGCCCGCTGGGGCTGCGAGTGGTGTCGATGCTGCAGAAGGTGGGCGTCCGCAACGTGACCGAGGCCTTCGGTGCCACTGGTGATGCCCTGATCGAGACGGTCAACGAGCACGACCTGGTGGTGAACGCGTGCCGGACCGTCGGAGAGATGCTCGAGCTCGCCGATGCCTGCGTCCGTACCGGACGTCCTTTCGTGTGGGGTGAGGTACAGGGCAATGTGCACCGTTCCTCGGTGTTCTGGCCGCAGGCGCCGGGGGAGTGGCCTCTGACGACCCTGCGTCACCTCTACCCGGTGGTTCCCGAAGTGGACCCTGAACCTGCCGATCCTGATCTGGAGATCGTGTGGAGCCGCTTGGCCACCGTGCTCATCACCGAGGTGCAGAAGCTGATCCAGGGGATCGGAGAACCGCTGATCGGACGCCTTCTCGAGGTGGACACCATCGCGGCCGATTGGGACGTGCGGGAGATCACTCCGGCACAGCCTCCTCGGAAATCCTGAGCCGAGTCCCGGAGCGTCCCTGTGTTCGGAGTCGACCTGCGAGGTTGGTTGCTCAATCTGCGAGGTCGGTTGGTTTGGGGCGGTGTCTTGCAGGGGTTGGTCGTACCCCCTGTATGGATGGAAAAACATTGAGGACAGATGTTGACCTCGGTGAACGAGGATCTGTTCCTGAAAAGTGCAGTTGAGGACACGATGCGTCCTCAACGAAAAACGATGTATGGAGCCCCGGTCGGTGGGGCTCCATGTGTGGTGGGGCTCAATGTGTGGTGGGGCTCAGCGCGCAGTGGGGCTCAGCGTGCGGTGAGCTGTGCCCGCGTCGGCACGAATGGCTCGAAACGAAGCTCCATGCCCGCCTCGCGCGGGGTCCGGTCGGCTTTTCGCATATTGCAGGGGCTGCAGGCCGCGATCGTGTTGAGCCATGAATTGGGGCCGCCACGTGACTGTGGGAGCAGGTGATCCACCGTCGTGGCGTGCTGCCCGCAGTAGGTGCACGTGCGTCGATCTCGTATGAGCACGCCACGCTTGGTCCACCCTGGAGGCCGGGTGTACATGAAGTGGGTCTTCACGTAACGGACGAGCCGGAGCACCAATGGCCAGGGGTATGGGCCGATCAGGCGCCCCTCCTGTGCCTCCTCCACGATGGCGACCTCGCGCACCAACATGCCGATGGCGTGCTTGACCGACACCGTGTGCAGCGCGGTGTTATCGGCGTTCAACACCAGTACTCCGTTCATCGGCCCTCCCTCCATCCTGCGTGGACCTTCGAACTGTCGTGGACCTGCAATCGATTCCGACACGTGCTGGGTATGAAAAAACCGTCCAGCGGCACGCTGGACGGTTGACCACTTCGTAGTGACCCGGGCCCGTTGGAACGGGCGCACGTCACTCAGCAGGGACAACCGTCGATGGTGCGGCAGCGCGGGCCGACCCCGGAGGGAGCGCACGTCAGCACATCGCCAGATGTGGCGCAGCGAATCACGGCACAGTCGGTGAGCATCATGATCTGGATGGTCGCGCTGTGATTGCGTCCTGACTGTCGTGACATGCTTCCCCTCCTTCCGATCGTCCGCACGTGTTGCTTTCTCGGATGTGTCATTCCTCACGTGCTGGGACCATCATTTTGCCCCATGGGTAAGGGATGGTGACGACAGGGTGAACTGTCGCCCAACAAATCGGGACGAGCGCCGGATGTCAGATGCCGGGTGTCAGGTGTCGGGTGTCACGTCGGGTGTCAGGCGTGGGGTGTCACGTCGGGTGTCAGGCGTCGAGTGTCAGGAATGGAGCGCCTCGAGGATGCGGTCGGCGCTTTTGCCGAGACCCAGGCGTCGAGACAGGGCTTCGAAAGCCTCGTGGTCGACGCAGCCTGTGCGACTCCCACCTGTTCGGCCCGAGAGCCCCTTGGCGTCCCGGACCACGGTGATGACCTTCTCCGCTGCCCGCAGGTGGTCGGCGGCGTCTTTGATGCGCTCACGTTGCGACTTCGTGAGGCCCGTGGCATCGGGATCGGCAGCCGCGGTGAGGATCGCGTCGAGTGAGCCGAACCGGTCGAGGAGCTGTGCGGCTGTCTTCTCCCCGATTCCGCGGACGCCGGCGATCCCGTCGCTCGGGTCACCGCGGAGAGCAGCGAGCGCCACATACTGACCGGGATCCACCAGGTGCTTGGCTCGGACGGCCGCGGCGTCGAATATCTCCTTCTTCTTGACGCCACCTGCGATCCACACCACCTGCACGCGGCGTTCATCATCGACGAGCTGCATCAGATCCCGATCGCCGGTCACCACGAGCGTTCCGGCGTCATCGTGGGCGGCGAGCGAGGCGATGACATCGTCAGCCTCCAGACCGGGAACCCCGATCACCGGGAAGCCGAGTGCTTCCAGTGCCTCTCTGATCCATGGAATCTGACGGGCGAGATCGTCGGGAACCTGCTCCTCGGCGATTCCTTCGCCGTCGGATGCCACGCGATGAGTCTTGTAGCTGGGCAGTAGATCCACACGCCACTGCGGACGCCAGTCCTCATCCCAACAACAGATCACCTCGCCGGGTGCGAGATCGGTGATCAGATTGGCCAGGAGGTCAAGCACCCCTCGGACGGCATTCACCGGGTGACCGTCCGGAGTCCGGATGCTGTCCGGAACGCCGTGGAAGGCCCGAAAATACAGATAGGACGTGTCCACGAGCATGCGGTCTCCGCGCGTCTCACTCATATGAGAAGAATACGTCCAGTACGAGGAAGTGACTGGCAGGATGGCGTAATGGAAGAAATCGATCGGGAGATCCTGAATCTCCTTGCCGCTGAAGGCCGTATGTCTTTCACCGACATCGGCAAACGCACGGGATTGTCGACATCAGCCGCACAGCAGCGGGTGCGTCGGCTGGAACGACGCGGCGTGATAACCGGGTATCGTGCACTCGTCGACGCTGACGCAGTGGACCGTGGCATCACCGCCTTCGTCCAGGCGGAGCCACTGGATCATGACGGTCGTCTGGGAGAACCGAAGTCACTCGAGGGGATCGACGGGATCGTGTCGTGCTGGAACACGGCCGGGCCCGCGAGCTTTTTGATGCGCGTGCAGGTTCCCTCCACGGCGGCGTTGCAGGAGGTCCTGAATCGCATCAGGACCGAGGCGCTCATGAGTACGCATACGATGCTGGTGTTGGAGACGGTGTTCGAGGACCGTCCCCTGTGGTCCAAGTCCGGTGATGCCCTCACCGAGTCCCCGGTGGATGACTCGGGTGCGGCGGTGCCGCATGCCGAGGCGCAGGGCACTGGACGCAAGAAGCAGCGACACAAGAAGGAGAACGACAAGTCGTGATCGTCCTGACCGGGTGCACTCTGGCTGGTATCGGCCCTGCGGCACTGGCCATCGATGGAGGCCGCATCGCGTGGGTCGGAGATCCGGCCAAAGCGGTGACTCTCGGTGCCCCGGTCATCGATCTGGAGGCGCGACTCGGCCCCACCCTGGTGGCCCCGGCCTTCGTGGATGCGCACGCCCACATCCTGTTGACGGGCCGTGGTCTTGCGGGAGTTCGCTGCGATGATGTGACCTCAGCAGCCGAGCTCCTGGCACGGGTGGCCCAGCGCAGGGAGGAGGAGTCGGGCGGCATCATCACCGGGCAGGGCTGGGACGACTTCGACTGGCCGGAGGGACGCCCACCCACGATGGCCGAGCTTGACCGGGCCGCTGGCGACACACCGGTGATGCTGACGCGAGTCGAAGTGCATTCGGCGTTGGTGAACTCCGCTTTCGTCGACCGGGTGCCCGGGCTCCGTGATGCGGCCGGTTTCCAGAGTGACGGCTTCATCCGGCGTGATGCCTTCCATCTGGCGGGTGAGGGAGCATCGAAGCTCTACACGGCGTCACAGCGCAGCGCGCATGCGGGGTTGGCCATGGATGAGGCCCTTTCCTGCGGTATCGGGACGATCCACGAGATGAGCGCTCCGCACCTGGGGCCGTGGGAGGATCTGACGCTGATCCGCAACGAGGCCGAACAGCGCAGGATGCGCGTCCCCCTGTATTGGGGGGAACAAGCCGATGATGATCTGGTGGCCGAAGCGCTTCGATTCGGGGTGCGTGGTCTGGCCGGTGACCTCAACTGCGATGGAGCTTTGGGGTCACGCACGGCCTGTCTGTCGCACGGTTACCACGACGATCAGGACACCACCGGGTTCCGCTACATCGATCCAGAGCAGCTGGCCGAACACGTGATCGCATGCACCAAAGCCGGTCTTCAGGCCGGATTCCACTGCATCGGTGATGTGGGAGTGTCCTCCTCGGTGGAGTCCATGCGTCGTGCCGCCGACGCGCTGAGCCCTGAACTCGTGCGGCGTGCACGTCACCGCCTCGAACACGTGGAGATGGCCAGTGACGCCGACATCGCCACCATGGCCGAACTCGGCGTCATCGGCAGCATGCAGCCGATGTTCGACGCCTGGTGGGGTGGCCCCGGGGGCCTGTATGACGACCGACTCGGTCCAGACCGTCCGGCTCTGGACCGTATCGGCTCCATGCAGCGTGCCGGTGTGCCGCTCGCGTTCGGCTCGGATGCGCCGGTGACGCCGTTCTCGGGATGGAAGGTGATTCGCGCGGCGGTCAATCATTGGCGAGAAGAGGAACGTGTCAACGTCGCCGAGGCGGTCCACGCCGCCACGGCCGGGGCCCACTTCGCCGGTTTCGAACCCGAATCCGCCGCCGGACTCGGCACTTTCCGCGTGGGGGCGCCGGCGGACTTGGCCATCTGGACCGCGAATGACATGGAAGGGGCGTGGCCGGTGCTCGAGATGAACGCCATGCTGCCGACCTGTGCTGCCACGCTCGTGGCCGGACATCCCGCATATGACGACCGCGGGATCTTCGCAGAGCGATGAGTGAGTCACCGCGAAAAGGCCGCCGAGTGGGGCTGGGCGCGTGGTTGTTCGCTGCTGGACTCGGCGGGCTCGCCGGTCTGGGTTTCGAGCCCACCGCCTGGTGGCCCTGCCACCTCATGGGTCTGGCTGGGCTGTTCGTGCGTCTGCGTGCTGCGAGCACGTGGCGTCAGGCTGCCGGATGGGGGTATGCCTTCGGGTTCGGCATGAACTTGGTCTCCCTGTCCTGGTTGTCGAGTCTGCTGCCCGGCGCCGGTCCTGTGATCGCGGTGGTCCTCGTCGCCTTCATGTCCACCTACTTCGCGCTGGTCGGTGTGGCGGCGCGGTGGGTCTGGCGTCTGCCGTGGCCGGTGGTGGGACTGGCATCGGTCTGGGTTGCGGGGGAGTGGCTCTATTCACGATTCCCGTTCGGGGGGTTCGGGTGGACGCGAACCGCCTACACCATGGTCGACTCTCCCCTGGATGGCTGGTTGCCACTGGTGTCGGTGGCCGGAGTCTCCGGACTGGCCGCGCTGGTCTCGGCGCTCGCGGCGTGGGCGTGGGGGCGACGTCGAGAGCTTTCTGAGCATCGTGTCGCCGTGATCGCGGCCGCGACCACGATCGTTGCCCTGGGGACGGGCGGCTTGGTGCTGCGGGGGGCCGATCTGGTTCCGGAGCATTCGGAGGAATTGACCATCGGCATGGTGCAGGGCAATGTCGACGGCGTGGGTGTCGGCGGCATGGGACGCGCCCGCTCGGTGACCAACAACCACTACTCCGAGACCGTCACGTTGATGGCGAAGGCTCGGGCCGGCGAGGCCGCCGGACCAGACTTCGTGCTGTGGCCGGAGAACTCCACCGATGTGGATCCGATCGAGGATCTGCAGACTCGACGCCTTGTGCAGTCCGCAGCGGAGGTGGCGGACGTGCCGATCCTGGTGGGTGCTGTCACGCGGGGGCCCGGCACCGATGAGCGTCAGACCACGGCCCTGTGGTGGATGCCCGATGGGCGGGTCACCGACAGCTATCACAAGAGGAATCTGGTTCCCTTCGGTGAGTACATTCCCTTTCGTGACCGGTTGCTCCCCCTGATTCCTCTGCTGGAACTCGTGGGAGCGCAGTCGATCCCCGGTACCTCTCCCGGAGTGGTGGACGCCGAACTGGCTGATGGACGTCGGGTCGCGGTCGGAGACGTGATCTGTTTCGAGCTGGCCTATGACGACACCGTGCGTGAGGCCGTCGCGGGTTCGCAGGTGCTGGTGGTGCAGTCCAACAACGCCACCTATCGGGGCACACCACAGATCGATCAACAGTTCGCGATCACTCGGGTCAGGGCGATGGAGGCCCGACGCGAGGTGGTCGTCGCCACCACGAATTCGGTGTCGGGACACATCGATCACCGGGGGCGGGTCCTGGACCGCACCCAGGAGATGCAGGCGGCGTCGGCGTCCTACACGGTTTCCCTCCGGGACACGACCACACCTGCCACGCGGTTCGGTGGAGTGATTGAAGCAGTTCTCACGGTCTTGGGGGCGCTGTCCTGTGGACTCGGCGCGTTGGCTGCATGGCGCCGTGACGGGGCTGGCACAATGGGAGGTCCGTGAGACCGCGCGGATGCTTCATGGCATTCGCCGTACCCCAGTAGACCGATCCCCAGCGGTCGAGCCCGAAGGGTTCGACGAGGAAGAAGGCAGCAGTGGACGAGACACTCACCACAACCGACAGCGACACCACGACGGAGTCGCCCCTGGGCACCGTGCTCGTCATCATCCCGACCTTCAACGAGCGGGAGAACATCCCGCTCATCACTGCGAGGCTGCGGGCAGCGGTGCCCAACGCCCACATCCTCGTGGCCGATGACAACTCGCCCGACGGCACCGGTGAGATCGCCGACGAGCTCGCCGAGAACGACGAGAACGTGCATGTGCTGCACCGTGAGGGCAAGCAGGGCCTCGGTGCGGCCTACATCGCCGGATTTGCCTGGGGCCTGGAGAACGGTTACGGCGTCCTCGTGGAGCACGACGCCGACGGCTCGCACCAGCCCGAGCAGCTGCCCGATCTGCTGGCCGCGCTCGAGAACGCCGACATGGTGAAGGGCTCGCGCTATGTCAAGGGCGGTTCGACGGTGAACTGGCCCAAGTACCGCGAGATGATCTCGCGTTGCGGAGGCCTGTGGACGTGGATCTGCCTCGGCATCAACATCAAGGATCCGACGGGTGGCTTCAACGCCTTCCGCGCCGCAACGCTCCGTGCCATCGACTTCGAATCGGTCCAGTCCGCCGGCTACTGCTTCCAGATCGACCTCACCTGGCGCACCATCAGCCGAGGAATGAAGGTCGTCGAGGTTCCGATCGAATTCAAGGAGCGTGAGTTCGGCACCTCGAAGATGAACCAGTCGATCATCCTCGAGGCCTTCTGGCAGGTCGCCAAGTGGGGTGCCGAGCATCGCGTCAAGCAGATCAAGGGCCTGTTCAAGCGTCGCTGATGAATTCAGCAGATCAGCACCGGACGCCGCCACGTCGCCCGTGGGTCATCCCTGCGGTGCTCGTGGCGATGGTGGGTATGCCCATCATCGAGATCTGGGCACTCATCCGGATCGGTGGTTGGATCGGTTTTTGGCCCACACTGTTGGTGATCCTCGTGCTCACCGGTGTCGGCGGATGGCTGATCTCACGTGAGGGACGCAAGGCTTGGCGTGCCCTGAGCGACGCGGTCTCCCGCGGCATGGATCCGGGGCCGGAACTCACCGATGCCGTGCTGGTGCTGCTTGGCGGAATCCTGCTGCTCCTGCCGGGGTTCCTGACCGATGTGGTCGCGCTCGTCTTCCTGCTGCCGTTCACTCGGGCCCTGCCGCGGCTGTGGCTTCGGAAGCTGACGCGACGCTCGGGGTGGAAGACCACCACGGGCTTTCGTGGCGGCACGGTGATCACCGGGGAAACAGCCGATCCCACATATGAGCACGGTGGGGCGGACGCTGCCGGCACCGTGATCGAGGGCGAGATAGAACCACCTCATCGGGAACCCTGAGTGGAGCAAGATTCCTGACCAGAGCTGATCCGCCCCGCTCGTGTGCTTCACGAGCGGGGCGAGTCGTGTCCGTCGAGTGTGGTGTCAGCCCTTCTGACGCAGGGTGTCGATCCGCTCGGCGAGGAGCTCCTCGAGCTCGGGGATCGAACGCCGTTCACGCAGCATGTCCCAGTGAGTGCGCTGCGGCTTGGTCTCCTTCACGACCTTCGGAACACCATCGGAGCGTTCCGATTCACGGCCGCACCGCGGGCATTCCCACAGAGTCGGCAGCTCGGCCTCCTCCGAGAACACCTTCGTGAAGTGATGCCCCAGGGGGCAGTCGAATCCGATCTCCTGCCGGGGCGCGAATTCCACACTCGTCTCGTCCTCGAAGCTCTTGGCTCCGAGACCGCTACCTCGCAACGTACGATCAGCCATGGTCTACCTCCTCGACAGGAGAACAGCGCAGAAGTCGCAACTGTTCCGACCCGACCCAGAGTAACAACCATGTTCTCACCACAGGCCGCGGGCGCTCAACACATCCTTCAACACATCGGGCCGGTCGGTGACCAGACCGTCGACGCCGAGGTCGATGAGCCGCTCCATTTCGGCGCGTTCGTTGATCGTCCACACATGTACGTGCTGGCCCATGCGATGGGCACGATCCACGAAACGCTCGGTGACGATCGAGACACGGCGACCCCGGACCGTGTGGTGAATGGGTACCTGGAAAGCCTGGCCGTGGGCGCGGAACCGGTGAGGGAGCACCGGGAAGAAAGCTGTTCGGGCGACGCCGGGAGGAGCCACCGAGGTGGCCACGCGCGTACCCATGCGGCGCCGGAACGCGTCGATCGATCGGGTGTGAAAGGAGCCGACGCACACCCGGTCATGAGCGCGATGGTGCTCGATCAAGCGGGCCAGGGGTTCAATCGCCCCGGGTGCCTTGATGTCGATGTTGAACCGGCACTCGGGAAATGACTCGAGGAGTTCGTCCATCAACGGGATGCCTTCTGCCTCACCGTTGGGGCGGAGAATGCGTGCGGCACGGGCCGTGGCCCAGGGTGTCTCGGCAATGGCGCCCCGTTGGTCGGTGACGCGGTCCAGATGCGTGTCGTGAAACGCGACGAGAACCCCGTCAGAGGTCGCGTGCACATCGGTCTCGAGCCATCGGTAGCCAAGACTCACCGCATTGGCGAAGGCCGCCACCGTGTTCTCGATGCCCTCATTGTCTGCCAGGAGAGTTCCACCGCGATGAGCCAGTGCGATGAACGGGGCATCGAAGTAGGGGTGGGTCGTTGCAGGGGAAGGGCTGGGACGGTCCGGGGCGGCTCGCATACCTCGAGTATGCCGAGGCCGGCCATCGGCTGCGAATCACTCCACGTGAGGGAGCAGACGCAGAGCGTCGATCATCTTCTGGGGAAGCCACGTGGGGATCCCACTCCAGCTGAGCCAGGCCCAGATACCCAGCCAGGCGACGACGACCACCACGACCCAGAACAGGTACCGCAGCCATCTGGGCCAGGCGAGGTAATGGTCGAACAGGCGACGGAAGAAGGACCACAGGCGATGCGCCCAGTGGAACTCGGTGGCGAGCACCGCGATGCCGCCGAGGAACAACGGTATGCCACCGGGGCCCGGAAGCGGCCCCAACGCCATTGCCGTCAGCATCAACCCACCACCCAGAACGGCGATGAGGACCTTGCGCACTGGCGTGGGCATGCGTCGGAAGCGGCCGCCACGCTGCGCGGCCGCATCATGAGCGTGGGTGTTCTCCCGCTGCGGTGCGGTCTGCATACCCAGAGGTTACGTGACTGCATACAGGCGCGCGTGGCATCATCGCGCGGGTGACCACCGTTCTTTCCATCCAGTCCCACGTCGCCTACGGCCATGCCGGCAACTCCGCAGCGGTGTTTCCACTGCAACGCAGGGGAGTCGATGTATGGCCGGTGCACACGGTGTGCTTCTCGAACCACACCGGCTACGAGGACTGGGCCGGCCCCCTGCTTCCGGCGGGGGAGATCTCCGAGATCATCGACGGCATCGATCGGCGTGGTGGGCTCGCTCGACTCGACGCGGTGCTCTCGGGCTATCAGGGCGGTGAGGATGTCGGCGCGAGCATCGTGCGAGCGGTGGACCTGGCCAAGGAACGTAATCCCGCCGCCTTGTACTGCTGCGACCCGGTCATGGGGGATGTGGGAGCCGGGTTCTATGTGGGCCCCGGCATTCCGGAGTTCCTCCGGGATCGCGTGGTGCCCCGGGCCGACATCGTAACTCCCAACCACTTCGAACTCGAGTTCCTGGCCGGGCGATCCCTCACCCGGCTCGACGAGGTGCTCGAGGCGGCCGCCCACCTCCGGGATCAGGGGCCGTCGACGATCCTGGTGACGAGCGTCCGGACCACCGATGTCGCCGATCACGAAGTGGCGATGGTCGCCGTCGACGCAGAGGGCGCCTGGCGGGTGGTGACGCCGGCCTTCGATCGGAACTTCACCGGATCGGGCGATCTGACCAGTGCCGTCTTCCTCAGCGAGATCCTGGCCGGGCACGAGCTGCGTGAGGCGCTGGGAACGACCGCCTCGGCGGTGTACGGGGTGCTGAAGGCGACGGTCGCCGCCGACAGCTCCGAACTGGTGCTGGTGGGAGCACAGGACGAGATCGCCCAGCCGGGGACGACCTTCGAGGTCACCGCGGTCTGAGCGATCCCGTCCGGGGCGTGGCCGGCGTCAGTCCTGGAAGACCTCGATGTTGGCGCCGACCTTGTTGAGGCGGTTGGCGAGATCCTCGTAGCCACGGTTGATGACGTACACATCGCGCAGGATCGAGGTGCCCTTCGCCGCGAGCATCGCCAGAAGGATGCACACCGCCGGACGCAGCGCCGGTGGGCACACGATCTCCTGATAACGCCACTTGGTGGGGCCATGGACGATCACGCGGTGCGGGTCGAGCAACTGCACGTTGGCGCCGAGGCGGTTGAGATCGGTCATCCGGATCGCCCGGTTCTCGTACACCCAGTCGTTGATGAGTGTGCGGCCCTCTGCCGCTGCGGCGATGACGCCGAAGAAAGGCAGGTTGTCGATGTTGAGGCCGGGGAACGGCATGGGGTGGATCTTGTCGATCGGCGCGGTGAGTTTCGAGGGGCGCACCGTGAGATCCACCAGGCGGGTCCGTCCGTTCTGGGAGGGGTACTCCTCGGTCCGCGAGTAGTCCAGACCCATCTCGTGGAGGATCGAGAGCTCGATCTCCAGGAACTCGATCGGTGCGCGCTGGATCGTGAGTTCCGAGCCGGTCACGATGGCGGCGGTGAGCAGGCTCATCGCCTCGATCGGATCCTCCGAAGGCGCGTACTCGACGTCCTTGGAGATCTCACCGACGCCGTCGATGGTCAGCGTCGTGGTGCCGATGCCTTCGATCGTGACGCCGAGCTCCTGCAGGAAGAAGCAGAGGTCCTGCACCATGTAGTTCGACGAGGCGTTGCGCAGCACGGTGCGTCCCTGCGTCATCGCCGCGGCCATGAGGGCGTTCTCGGTGACGGTGTCGCCGCGCTCGGTGAGCACGATCGCACGCTGGGGGACGTGGCGTTGGCTGTGAGCCTGGTAGAAGCCCTCGGTGGCCTCGACATCGAGCCCGAATGAACGAAGGACCTGCATGTGCGGCTCGACGGTACGCGCGCCGAGATCGCAGCCACCGGCGTAGGGCAGATGGAAATCCTCGAACAGGTGCATCAGCGGGCCGAGGAACATGATGATCGAACGCGTGCGACGTGCGGCCTTCAGATCCATGGACTCCAGGCGCAGACGGTCGGGGCGACGCAGCGTCAGATCACTGCGATCCTCGGACCAGGTGACCTCCACGCCGATGGACGTCAGCACCTCGACGATGCGGTTGACCTCCTCGATACGGGCGATACCGCGCAGCACCGTGGTGCCCTTGTTGAGCAACGACGCGCACAGCAGCGCGACGGCGGCGTTCTTGGAGGAACGGACGTCGATGGCGCCGCTGAGCTTGGTGGGGCCGGTGACGCGCAGGTGTTCTGGGCCGGTCGGTCCCACGGAGATGAGTTCGCTGCCGAGTGCTGCGGCGATGCGATTCACCATGTCCAGCGAGAGGTTCTGATTGCCCGACTCCATGCGGTGGATCGCGCTCTGGCTGGTGCCGAGGATCTCGGCGAGTTGATTCTGGGTCAGTCCACGATGCTTGCGGGCGTCACGGATGAGGCCACCGATCGTGTCCTTGGCGGGGGTGTTTTCCAGGGGTGTGTCAGTCACGCGCATCACGGTAACTCACATACGAGATAATTCAAGGAACCAGGCGGTGCCGTGTCGAACTTCCGACGGGGTGCCCCGAGCGAATGTCGGGGCACCCCACTAGAGTTGCGTCCATGAGTTCACACTTTGACGTCGTCGTGTTGGGAGCCGGCCCCGGCGGGTACGTGGCTGCGATCCGAGCAGCCCAGCTCGGGAAGAACGTGGCCATCATCGAGAAGAAATACTGGGGTGGCGTGTGCCTGAACGTCGGGTGCATCCCGACGAAGGCCCTCCTGCGCAACGCGGAGCTCGCCCACCTGGTCACCAAGGAAGCCGACACCTTCGGTATCAGCGGCGACATCAGCGTCGACTACGGCAAGGCCTTCAAGCGCTCGCGTCAGGTCTCGGAGCGCATGGTCAAGGGCATCCACTTCCTGATGAAGAAGAACAAGATCACCGAGATTCACGGCTGGGCGAACTTCAAGGACGCCAAGTCGCTCGAGGTCGAGCTGAACGACGGCGGCACCGACACCGTCACCTTCGATGACTGCATCATCGCCACCGGCGCAACCACCCGGATGCTCCCCGGCGTCGAGGTGAGCGAGAACGTCGTGACCTACGAAGAGCAGATCCTCGCCGACGGCGTGCCGAACTCCATCATCATCGGTGGCTCGGGTGCCATCGGCATCGAGTTCGCCTACGTGCTGAACAGCTACGGCGTCGACGTGACCGTGGTCGAGTTCCTCGATCGCATCGTCCCGTCGGAGGACGAGGAGATCTCCAAGGAACTCCTCAAGGCCTACAAGAAGCTCGGCGTGAAGGTGATGACCTCCACCAAGGTGGAGAAGGTCGTCGACAACGGCGATTCGGTCCAGGTCACCGTGTCCCCGGCCAAGGGCGGCGAGTCGCAGACCCTTCAGGCCGACAAGATGCTCTCCGCGATCGGTTTCGCGCCGCGCACCGAGGGCTACGGCCTGGAGAACACCGGCGTGGAGCTCACCGACCGCGGCGCCATCGCGATCGATGACTACATGCGCACCAACGTGCCCGGCATCTACGCGATCGGTGACTGCACCTCCAAGCTCATGCTGGCCCACACCGCCGAAGCCCAGGGCGTCGTGGCTTCGGAGACCATCGCCGGCGCCGAGACCATGCCGATCAACTACGACATGATCCCGCGTGCCACCTACTGCCAGCCGCAGATCGCCTCCTTCGGTTACAGCGAGAAGCAGGCCAAGGAGAAGGGCTACGACGTCAAGGTCGCCAAGTTCCCGTTCTCTGCCAATGGCAAGGCCTGGGGCCTCGGCGACGCCACCGGTTTCGTCAAGCTCGTGGCCGATGCCACACACGGCGAGATCCTCGGCGCAGCGATGATCGGCCCCGATGTCACCGAGCTGCTGCCCGAGCTGACGCTGGCCCAGCAGTGGGACCTCACCGCTCACGAGGTGGCCCGCAACATCCATGCGCACCCGACCCTGTCCGAGGCCCTCAAGGAGACCGTCGAAGGCATCGCGGGGCACATGATCAATTTCTGACGTCATGACACGTCAGTTGGTCGCCGCCGGGCTGGTCGTCGACGACCTCTTCGCCCCCACGCAGGTGGTGGTCGGTCGACGCATCAGCCCTTGGGAACTCGCCGGTATGTGGGAGTTCCCGGGCGGCAAGGTCTTCGAAGGAGAGGCTCCCGAGGTCGCCGTCGAGCGTGAACTCATGGAGGAGCTCGGCTGTGCGGTCCATCTGGGTAGCGAACTTCGTAACCCCGGTGGGGGAGCGTGGCCCATCAATGACGCACTGGAGATGCGTCTGTGGTGGGTCACGCCCCTCACGGGGATCGACGCGGTGATCCCCGAACACGGGCCCAGCCACGATGAGATCATCTGGGCCGACGCTGCGCGACTAGGCACCCTTTCGTGGGTGCCGGCCGATCACCACGTGGCGCAGGTCGTCGCCAACCACCTGCGCTGACGCATCATGGGCTCGGCGCCTCGGCCAGGCGTCGGTGCGAGGTGAAGATTCGCGGCTCATCGGTGAGGGGATCGGTGAACTCGAGCCGATGCGCGAGCAGCTGCAGTGGTGCGGAGAAGTCGTCGAGACGCCAACCGCTCACCGTGGGGTAGAGCGGGTCGTTGATGATCGGAAGCCCCAGTCGCAGGAAGTGCAGACGGATCTGGTGCGTCTTCCCGGTGTGGGGGACCGCCTCGTACAGGCCCCGATCACCATCTGAGTCCAGAAGCCTGATGGTGGTGGACGCGTTGGGCTCGGCGTCGGGCACCTCGCGGGCCTGCCACACGCCCCGGTCCTTGACGATGTGACTGCGTACCGTGACCGGGTCCCGCAGCGTCGGATCCGCCGCAGCGACGACCCGATAGGTCTTCGACGCGCGTCGATACTCGAAGACTTGTTGGTAGGGAGCACGGAACTCGCGGCGGGTGGTCAGCAGCAGGACGCCGGCCGTCACCCTGTCCAGCCGGTGAGCCGGCGACAGCTCCGGCAGGTCCAGTTCCTGGCGCATACGCACCACGACGCTCTGCCGCACGTGATTGCCGCGGGGGATGGCGGCGAGGAAATGTGGCTTGTCGACCACGACGATGCGGTCATCGCGATACAGCACGTCGACGGCGAAGGGCACCTCGACCTCGTCGGGAAGATCACGGTGGAACCAGACGAAGCGATTCGGCACGAAGGGCGCGTCGGCAGGTAGGGGATCGCCCTGCTCATCACACCAGCGCCCTTCGGCGAACATCTCATCGATGCGCGTGGGGCTCAGCTTGGGGATGCGGTCCACCAGATGGTCACGAAGAAGTGTCCATCCGCCCGATGACGGAGTGCGGATCCACGCGGCGTCGAGACCGTCGCGTTGGGGGAGAGGGGATCTGGGCATCAGAGCCAGCCGTTCTGTACCGCCACGCGTGCAGCAGCGGCACGATTGGGGGTACCGGTCTTGGTGATGGCCGCCGAGAGGTGATTGCGGACCGTGCCGGGGGAGAGATGGAGGTCGGCGGCGATGGCCCGGATCGGGCGACCATCCAGGCTGGCCTCGAGCACGTCACGTTCGCGAGGGGTCAACGGGGAACGCCCGGTG
Source organism: Propioniferax innocua (assembly GCF_006716235.1). Classification (GTDB taxonomy): domain Bacteria; phylum Actinomycetota; class Actinomycetes; order Propionibacteriales; family Propionibacteriaceae; genus Propioniferax; species Propioniferax innocua. The sequence goes on from NZ_VFOR01000001.1 coordinate 162,349, forward strand.
AACAGCGACTCGTTGGCCAACTCCGAATCGATCACATGGAGCCCCTGGGCCACCTTGCGGATGGCTTCGGCCAGGGCATCGGGCTCGGCGTCCTTGGCCACGAAGCCACTGGCGCCCGCGTCCACGGCACGGCGAAGATAACCGGGGCGCTCGAACGTGGTGAGGATGATGACGCGGACCTCGGGGAGTTCGGTGCGCAACGGCTCACACACATCGAGGCCGGTGCCGCCGGGCATCTCGATATCCAACAGGGCGATGTCGGGGCGATGCTCGCGGGCGGCGGGCAACACCTCGTCGCCGCGACCGACGGCGGCGGCGACGCTGAAATCCGGCTCGAGCGTCAGCAGGCTGGTCAGCGCGGTGCGGAACAGGGCCTGGTCGTCGGCCAGGAGGATGCGGATCATGCGAACTCCAGAACCACGTGAGTGCCGGTGTCCCCGGTGACGGTGAGGCGGGCGCCGAGTGTCCTCGCGCGGGAACGCATGCTGCGCAGACCGTGTCCGAGGGTCTCCTTGGCCTCGTCGAAACCCAACCCATCGTCGATGATCTCGACTCCATGGGCGGTCAGGGTGATGTGACACCGCTCCGCGTGCGCGTGCCGTACAACGTTCGTGGTCGCCTCCCGCAACACCCATGCGGCCAGTCGGCGTCCGCTCTCTGGGACGTCCTCCGGCGAACCGGACACCGTGACCTCGACGCCCGCCGACTCCAACCCATTGCGTGAAAGCTGAAGTTGCCGGGCCAGATCGGGGGCGCTGAGTTGCTGCATCGTGGCACGCACCTCATCGGTGGCTTCACGCGACAGGCCGGTGATCTCGGTGAGCTCGCGGGATGCGGCGTCGGGGTCGGAATGCACGAGACGGCGTGCGAGCTCAGCCTTGACCGTGATGAGCGACAGGGAATGGCCCAAGAGATCATGGACGTCGGAGGCCACACCCTCGCGGGTCTCGGCGCGAGCCAGCTCGATCTGCAGGGCGGTGGCACGGGCCTCGGTGCCCGCGGCGAAGCGGCTCACCATCAACGCAAGGGATGTCCACAGCAGCGGCAGCCAAGCCCAGGTGACCTCGTGGAGAGGAAACCACAGCCCGGCCAGCACGATGGAGATGGAGACCAGAAGAACGGTGAGGACGAACGCGATCACAGTCGGCGTGAGGAACACGGTCGTGGCGACGATGTAGGTCACCATCGGCAGGGCTCCGACCTTGAGGGCGGGCGTCATCGCCGCGGTCGCGAGCATCTGCAGAACCATGAGCGTCGCCGTGGGCCGGACCCACTTCCGGCCGTGATCCACAAGGTCGATCCGGCTCATCATCGCCAATCCGATGGCGAAGAGCACGACGTGGCCGAGGAGCCCCAACCAACCGAGGACGGTGGCCGGCAGGGGCGCCGGTTCGACGATGAGGAAGTAGGCGGGGATGATCGCGAACAGCAGCCAGACGAGCTGGGCCCGCAACGGACCCAGCTCGCGCAACCAGGAACTCAAACGGGTCACTGGCGTGCGGTGCCGCGCTTCAGCCCCAGCGCGGTCAGGAGTGCGAAGATCAGAGCCCACGCCCCCATGTTCGCAGCAAGGAACCAGAGGGGGTCGGTGGCGTCCGGATCGATGATGCCTTCGAGTACGGGGTAACGAGCCAACCCGATCAAACCGTATGCCGGGGTGAAGCGTCCGATCTCGAGCATCAGCCCACTCAGGGGCAGGAATCCGTTGCCGAGGAAGAACAGGACCACGAGCAGCCCGCTTGCCAACCCCACCGCCTCCTCCGAGCGGAACCAGGTCGCGATGGCCAGCCCATAGAGCGAGAACACCATGGCACCGAGCATGCACAGGCCCCAGATGGCGGGCCAACGCCACCAGGCAGCCAACTCGGCATTGGTCACCGCGCCGGTGAGCAGGACCACGGTGACCGGCAGAGCGGCCACGCTCATGGCCATGAGCACCTTCCCCGCGATGAACTGGGCCGAGGTGTAAGGGGTGAGCGCGAGTTGTCGTCGCCAGCCGGTCTGTTGTTCGAGAGCGGCCGTCCCGGCCAGCGATGACGTGGCGGTGACCGCGCCGTAGACGGCCATCGAAGCCATCATCATGGCCGAGACATTGCCGTGCAGCGTGGCTTGGGTCGCATAGTCCTGAGTGACGCCGAACACCACGTACATGACCGTTGGAAGGATGATGGTGAAGAACAGATTCACCGGCATACGCAACTGGCGGGCGAAATCCAGCCACACGTAGCGTGGATTGATCAAGGTGCTCATGCCGTGGCTCCTGTCGTTGTGGTGCGGGTCAGTGCGGCGAAGGCGGAGTCGAGGTCCGCGGTTGTGATCTCGAGGTCGGTGGCGGCGGTGCTGGTGAGCAGGTGGAGCGCCAGTGCGTCGGAATCATCGGCCCACCAACGGACACGTTCTCCCTCGCGCTCATGGTGAGTGACCCCGGGCAGCGAGATATCCGGCGTCCAACCCGGCCAGTGTGCGCTCACCGAGCGTCCCGCACCGAGACGACGGATCTCATCGACCGTGCCATCGGCCACGATGCGGCCTTCGGCGATGAGGATGATGCGGTCGGCGAAATCCTGGGCCTCCTTGAGGTAATGGGTCGCGAACAGGACGGTCTGCCCATTGGCGGCCTCCTGATGCGTGGTGGCCCAGAACTCCGCTCGAGCATTGACGTCCATGCCGGCGGTGGGCTCGTCGAGGATGAGGATGTCGGGATCGGGTATCAGAGCCAGAGCGAACCGCAGGCGCTGGCGTTCGCCTCCGGAACAGTGGCTGACGCGCCTGGACGCCAGCGGGGTGAGGTTGGTTCGACGCATGAGTGTGTCGAGATCGATGCGTCCGGGATGCAGGGTCGCGATCATGGTGAGCGTCTGGTGCACGGTGAGGTCGTCGAGCAGCCCTCCGCTCTGCAGGATGGCGCCGATCCTCCCGGCTTGCACCGCCGCGCGCGGCGAACCGCCGTGCACCTGGACCGTGCCGTGCGTCGGGTCGGTGAGCCCGAGCATCATGTCGATGCAGGTGCTCTTGCCAGCGCCGTTCGGGCCGAGGAAGGCCACGACTTCGCCGGGGTCGAGCATCAGGTTCACATGATCGACGGCACGGACCGGACCATCGCCGGTGGGGAAATCCTTGACCACATCACTCAGGGCAATCGCTGTCATGGTTCGACCATCTCGCGGTCCGGATCGCGCGAGAAGTCGACGATGTCACGTATCGATGCGTGACCGATGTCATGGATGCGGTTCCCTCGTGGTGCATCAGCGTTCGGAGGCGCGAACCGGGCCGGACACGTGGTGCGTGATCAGGTTGGAAAACTCCCCAGGCGAGAGCGTACTGAGGTAGATTTTCGGGCTGGCAGTTGTCGGCTTTGATCATCGAACGAGTGAGGCGAACCATGGTGGAGCAGTGGCCGGTCCTGACGTTGCTACCACCGGTGGTGGCCATCATCCTTGCGATCTGGACACGCAAGGTGCTGCTGAGCCTAGGCATGGGCGTGGTCCTGGCGGCGTTGCTCGTCAGCAATTTCGGCCCGGTGGGTTTCCTGAGGCAACTGTGGGCCGCGTTCGCGGGGATCTTCTGGGCTGAGGGAGCGGTCAACACCGGCAGCGTGTTCATCCTGCTGTTCCTGCTGATTCTCGGCATGATCACCGCTCTGGTGCTCATGGCCGGCGGTAGTGAGGCGTTCTCCGACTGGGCCGCGCAAAAGATCACCTCACGTCGTGGCGCGAAGTCCCTCGCTGCGGGACTGGGCATCGTGCTCTTCATCGACGACTACTTCAACGCACTGGCCGTGGGGCAGATCGCCAAGCCGGTCACTGACAGATTCCGAGTCTCCCGCGCGCATCTGGCCTACATCATCGACTCCACGTCGGCGCCGGTCTCGGTGCTTGCGCCGTTCTCGAGCTGGGGTGCCAGCATCATCGGGCTCATGGCACCGATCATCATGGCCGGGGGAGTGGCGTCCAACGATGTGCTGGGCTTTCTCGGTGCGGCTGCATCCAACTACTACGCGATCGCTGCGGTCGTCGCGGTGATTCTGGTGATCTGGTTCGGGTTGGAGATCGGTCCGATGCGCAAGGAGGAGCGTCGGGCGCTGAAGAAGAATCGGATGTACGGCAAGAAGGCGGAGATCCCCGGAGAGCTTTCGGAGGATCTTCCGGTGCACCGGCCGGGGGCCATGAGTTCGATCATCGTCCCCTTCGTGGCGCTGGTGCTGGGCGTCATCGCCTCGATGTTCGCCACCGGTTATGCAGAGTCCGGCAGCGCTGCTCCCATGGACATGCTCGCCAACACCGTGGTGGCCGATTCGCTGCTGTACGGATCTTTGATCGGGCTGGCCGTCGCGTTGGGGTATTACCTGCGCCACACCCGCAACAATGACCAGTTCAAGGGAGCGACCCTCATCAACGGACTGCGTCAGGGGGCGGCCTCGATGCTGCCCGCGATCTGGATTCTCATGCTCGCGTGGATGCTGGGGGCTCTGGTTGGGGAACTCGGCACGGGGGAATTCCTGGGCGGGTTGGTGACCGAGGCAGGTCTTCCGACACAGTGGCTCATCCCCATCATGTTCCTCGTGGCCACCGGTATGGCGTTCTCGACCGGGACCTCGTGGGGCTCGTTCGGCATCCTCATTCCGCTCGCCGGTGACATCCTGCTGCACGTCCAGGCCGATGAATACCTGATCCCCGCGCTGGGAGCGGTTCTCGCCGGCGCGGTGATGGGGGACCATTGTTCGCCGATCTCGGACACGACGATCCTGTCCAGCACCGGTGCCGGCTGCGATGTGGTGACCCACGTGCGCACACAGCTTCCCTACGCGCTTGCAGCCGGAGGCGCATCACTGCTGGGTTATGTGGTGCTCGCGTTGACCGCCTGGGTGTGGCTGGGGCTGATCGTCACGCTGGTGGTGCTGGCTGGTTCGATCGTCATCGCGACCCGGCGGATAGACGGGTTGGAAGAGAAATATCCACTGCCTGAGACCGAGGCGAGCAGCAAGGCCTAGTACACCTAGTCGTGGCGTGCGCAATGCAGCGTTTGATCCATGATCGTTGCGCTGGAGAGCGCGAGGGCTCGTGAAACGCTGCACTGTGACAGGTCATTCCTCTTCAGCCAGCAGTCGGTCCCGCAGGTAGGGGAGGCAGAACTCCACGACACCACGTGCGGGCGCGGAAATCAGCCCCTGATCGATCAGGCGCCGCCGATACATCCCGGCGTGCCCTGCGGTGACACCCAGCCGTTCGGCGACCTCACCGGTACGTGAGGGACCGTCGTCGCTGGCCATGGCGCGCAGATACTCCATGTCCTTGGGGGAGAGTGCGGCCAGAGCGGTGTCGTGGACGTTACGGGTGAGAATGCGCCGGGCTCGCGGGATGGCCGAACGGACATGGCGCTCGTTGATCTCGCTGGAGTGGTCGACCTCGGCTGCACGGAAGGATTCGGAGCCGACGAGTTGAACGAGGAAGGGATACCCCTGAGCACCGGCGACGGCTTCGGCCGCGCCCTCGCGGGAGAAAGGGAGTCCGGCATCCCGGGCCGGTTCGAACAGAGCGCGCCGAACGGCGTGGTCGGGGAGGCGGTCCAGGTCGAAGCGGCTGGCTCGCCGCAGGAAGGTGAGCACATCGTCGTGGAGCAGATCGGAGACAGATGTGGGCAGCCCGGCGGCCACGAAGACGATCGACCGTTCCTCGCGGATCGCGTGCTGCACGAGCACGGTGAGCTGGCGCAGATCATCGGCAGCATGACGATGGATCTCGTCCACAGTTATGACAAGCCCGGTGCGTTCGGTGATCTCATTGATGTACCGGCGCGCATCCCAGCCCACGGGGCGCTCGTTCTCCACCTCGGATCGCACACTTGCGCTGACTCCGAGCGCACCGACCGAGGCACCCGAGACGGACCGACGATGGCCGGGGCCCGCCAGACCATCGAGGATCTGGGGGAGTTCGCTGCTGGTGAGTCGATCGAGCAAGCCGGGAAGGGATGTCTCACTGATCACGGCCCAGCCGGCGTTTCTTGCGATGCGCTCGAACTCGTTGAGCATGACGGTCTTGCCCATGCCGCGGGCTCCGGTGATGAGGCCGACGCGCGCCATTGCGCCGGGATTCTCCAGCGCGTAGGCGAATTCGTCGAGATGGTCCTGTCGGCCTGCGGTCACCGGAGGCGTGCGGCCGAACGATGGAGTGAAGGGGTTTCCCATGGGCCCACGCTAACCTTCTTTATAAAGATAAAGAAGGGAAACGGGGCCCATGGGCGGAAATGGTCAGTTGCCAGGGTTCTGGCTGGTCGGGGCGGTGCCCGGCTGGAAGTTCTGGCCGGCCTCCGGGGTGTTGGGGACTTCGAGGGAGTCGCGCGTCTGGCAGTTGACGATTCCCCAGTGCAGGTGCGGGCCGCTCGAGTAGCCGGTGTTGCCCGAGGTGCCGATCGCGGTGCCTGCTTCGACCTGGGTGTTGACGCTCACGTCCAGCGTGTCCATGTGTGCGTACTGGGAGCAGCGGTTGTCGCCATGGTCGATGAGGACCATGTTGCCGTAGCCCGTCTGATCCTCGCCGGAGAAGACGACGGTGCCGGGGGCTGACGCGTACAGGCCGGTGCCCACCGGCATGCCGAAGTCGACGGCGTAACGGTTCCACTGGTCGTAGTGCGAGAAGCCGCCGCCGGGGCCCTGCGTCACCTGGTGGGAGCTTCCCTTTGCGAAGGGAAGGAAGTAGGTGCCGTCGCCGGGGTTGGGCTGCTCGGGGGTGGATTCGCCACCTTCGTCGCATTTCGGCACGCCGTCGATGTAGCCGTTCGTGCCAGTGTCGACCCAGCCGTCGGAGACATATCCGCCGTTGACGCGATTCCAGATCTCTGTCGAGCCCCAGTTGCCGGTGACGGCCTGGCCTGCGCTCTGGCATTCGATGGTGACCTGCGAGCCCTGCGCAGCCCAGCTCTTGATGGTCGATGACGTGTTGGGGGCCTCGCGCACGGCGAGCTGTGGGGCCACGACGGTGGCCGTGGTGCTGGCTGCCTGCGCGTCGGGCAAGGCGATGGTGCTCCCGGCGGCGATTGTTGCGGCTGCGGCGGCAGCTGCGGCGAGCAAGCGCTTGTGAATCATGCTGACGTCCTTGTGTGTCTCGTGGGGGTGGCGACGCGATGCGTCAGCTCGGACGCAATCACATGAGATGCGGGACGGAAATGCCGTGTGGGCTGGAAATTTCCACTGCGTGCAGGTTCTGGGGCTCCTGCAGCCTCATTGCAAGAGTCCGATAATCAGCATTATGTCATTATGGGTGTGGATGGGCGCCCTCTCAAGGTGGATGCCCTCGCAAATCGTCAAACCATGCACGACCCCACGCCTCTGATGACGTCCTCTCGCCCCCTGTGCTGCCGGAATGGGATACAAGTGCGACGTGACCGCCGTCTCTCGCGGGATTCCGCGAGAGGACATCTGGAGGCACCCAGCTGGTGGCCCCGACTCTGCCGCCGCGGCCGTGCAGCGGTTCGTTCGGCGTGGAACGCCCTGTGGCTGAACCTGACCGGTGATGGCACAGTCCAGCGCGGGTGGCTCTTAGCGTGGATGAGGCCCTGTCGCTGCTTTCCCACTGCGGCGCGCTGAACGCCGGGCATAGGTCAGGCACCCAGGGAGCCAGGCCAGATACAGCAACACCATGCCGACGATGACGATGCTCAGTGATGTCGTGCTGTCCACCTCGCTCGCGAGCTGATTCTCCAGCCGACCGGACGGATCGATCAGCAGCGTGGTCCTCCCGCCCTCGTACACGCCGTCATAGCCACCGTCGCCGCGGTAGATGAGCGGTTCGGGCTGCGGTCCGCCATCCAGTCGCGTGAACGTGTAGGTGTAGGTGACCACCTGCCGCGACCCGCCCTCGGTGTTTCGCCGCCGCTCCACCTTCCGTGTCACATCGGTCACCAACACTTCGACCGGCTCCCCCGCCGATTCCAGCGCCATGTCGGGCCCCAGGTCGGCGGTCCCGGCCATCAGGAACAGGCCGGCCAGCCCGATCGGTATGCCCGTGAGGATCCTGGAAAGCCATCCGGTCGTGAGCGCGATCCACGTGGTGAAGCACACGATGATGCATGCGGCGATCGCCACGATGATCGACACATTGCGGTTGTGCGGGATCAAGAACCCGACGGCGACCGGAACCGCCATCAACAGCGCCATGAGGACGGTCCAGATCGCGAAGAACCGGCGGCGGGCCGGATGGAGCCGTGGGCGTTCCGGTGGCGCGAAATGCATGGGCACCGGTGTACCACTGGGGTGGTCACCGGTCGGGTAGCGTCCGGTGGCATGAGTGCATCCACCGAGCCCACGACCACCCTGTTCGGCGAGCTCAAGAAAGCCATCGCCGACGATTGGCACGACTACACCCATCACGCCTTCGTCGAGCAACTGGGCGCTGGCACGCTCTCCCTCGACGCGTTCAAGGATTACCTGGTGCAGGACTACCTGTTCCTCATCCAGTTCTGCCGTTCCTATGCTCTGGCCGGGTACAAGGGCGAGAACCTCGATGACATCCAGGCCTCCATGGAGGGTCTGCAGGTGATCCTCGATGAGACCCGCCTGCACGTGAAACTGACCGCGTCCTGGGGCATTGAGGAACAGGAACTGCTCAAGGCTCCCGAGAAGGTCGGCACCGTGGCGTACACCCGTTACGTGCTCGACGCCGGCATGACCGGCGATCTGCTCGACCTGCACGTGGCGCTGGCCCCCTGCGTCATCGGCTACGCCGAGATCGGCGAGCGCCTCGCTCCCCTGCTCGAAGGACGCGATGACCACCCCTACCGTGAGTGGATCTCCACCTATGCCTCCGCCGAGTTCCAGGAGGGTGCTCGCAAGGCTGTGGAGCAGCTCGACGCGCTCCATGACAGGTTCGGCTCCCCCGCGCGCTTCGAACAGTTGGCCCATGTGTTCCGCACCGCCACGCGCATGGAGTCCGGGTTCTGGCAGCAGGCACTCGAGAAGTAGTCTTCACGCCATGAAGATGTCGGAAAAGCTTGAGAAGACGTTCAACGACCAGATCACGCTCGAACTGGAGTCGTCGATGGTCTACCGCCAGCTGGCCATCGAGTGCGATGCCCAGGACCTGCCCGGGATGGCCGCATGGTTGCGTCACCAGGCTGACGAAGAGACCGTGCACGCCAACAAACTGATTGATCACCTGCTGGATCGTGGCAACCACCCGGTGATCGGAGCCGTTTCCGCTCCGTCGATCAAGCCCGAGATGACGCCCCTTGATGTGTTCGAAGCAGCGCTGGAGCACGAGAACAAGGTCTCGGCCGCCATCCGCGAACTCTGGAAGGCCGCCGACAGCGATGGCGATCTCGACGCCCGCCCGCTGCTCACGTGGTTCCTCTCCGAACAGCTCGAGGAGGAAGCAACCGTGAGCGAGATCGTGGGCCGTCTCAAGCTCACCGGCGATGACGGTTCGGGCCTGCTGCGTCTGGACGAGGATCTCGCAACGCGTCCGGTCGCCACCACCGAATCCGGCGCCTGAGGCTCACTCCCCCGGGGCGTCCTCGCCTGTGCCTGCGTCCGAATGGCCGCAGCCAGGCGGGGCACCCGGCGGCCGGGTTCTGCATGCGCAGGTCTATGCCAGTCCCAAGCCGATGTACTTCGTCTCGAGGTACTCCTCGATGCCCGCGAAACCACCCTCGCGGCCCAGCCCGGACTCCTTCACGCCGCCGAACGGGGCCGCGGCATTCGACACCACGCCCTGGTTGAGCCCGACCATGCCGGTCTCCAGCGCCTCGCTGACGCGGATGCCGCGGGCCAGATCCGTGGTGTAGACGTACCCCACCAGACCGAAGGGCGTGTCATTGGCGGACGCGATCCCTTCGGCTTCGGTGTCGAACTCGCTGAGCGCAGCGACCGGTCCGAAGATCTCGGTCGAGGTGATCTCGGCCTCCGTGGGCACACCGGTGAGCAGCGTCGGCTCGTAGAAATGGCCGTCTCCGTCATGGGCCCTGCCGCCGAGCTCCAGCGTCGCTCCCCTGCTGATCGCGTCTCGCACGAGGGAATCGACCTTGTCCACCGCCTCGGCATCGATGAGTGGCCCCACCACGGCCTCGTCGGTGACACCGCGCCCCACGGTCAGTGCCGCGAGGCGTTCCCGAAGACGCTCGGCGAACTCGGTGGCGATCGGCCGCTGCACCAGAATGCGGTTGGCTGCGGTGCAGGCCTGCCCGATGTTGCGCATCTTCGCCTGCATGACGCCATCCACAGCGGCATCGAGGTCGGCGTCCTCGAACACCAGGAACGGCGCATTGCCGCCGAGCTCCATCGATGTGCGCATCACGGTCCGTGACGCCTGCTCCAGCAACTTCTTGCCCACCGGCGTCGACCCGGTGAAGGACAGCTTGCGAGACCGCGGGTCGGAGATCAGGCCACCCATCACCTCGCCGGAGGTGCTGGTGGTCACGACGTTGACCACGCCCGCCGGCGCGCCGGCCCGCTCGAGGATCTCGGCGAGCGCCAGCGTCGAGAGCGGCGTCTGTGAAGCGGGTTTGATGACCGACGTGCACCCGGCCGCCATCGCCGGCCCGATCTTGCGCGTGCCCATGGCCAGCGGGAAGTTCCACGGGGTGATGAACACGCATGGCCCCACGGGCTGACGCGCCACCAGCACGCGGCTGCCGCCGACGGGCGAGGTCATGTAGCCGCCGTCGATCCGGACCGCCTCCTCGGAGAACCAACGGAAGAATTCGGCCGCGTACGCCACCTCTCCCCTGCTCTCGGTGAGTGGTTTGCCCATCTCCAGGGTCATGATGAGGGCCAGACGCTCGGTCTCCTCGGTCATGATCGAGAAGGCCCGACGCAGGATCTCGGCCCGCTCGCGCGGCGGCGTCGCGGCCCACTCTCCCTGCGCCCGGTCCGCGGCGTCCAACGCTTCCACCCCCTGGTCGGCATCGGCATCGGCGACCCGGCACAGGACCTTCGCCGTCGAGGGATCCTCCACGGCGAAGGTCGACGCCCCGGGGCGCCACTGGCCGTCGATATGGAGCTCCTTGGGAACCGAGTTGATCGCGCCGACTTCATTGTGCTTCGTCTCGGTCATGGCCGAACCTCCTGAATCGGGTGGACACACGTGGATCGTCTGGCAAGTCCTACGCCACGTAGTGTATGGTTGTGTCAACCGAGGGCCCGCTGGGGCCTGCCACAGGGTTGTTACTCGCTGGGATCAACGAGGCAAGACCTGGGACATCATCCGTGTCCCGGGTCTTTTTTGCTGCCCGCACTTTGTTGACCGGACGCGAGAGCACCCCCGGATCAAGGAGTCATGACGATGCCGTCTACAAAGACCTCCGCCGAGGCCATCGTGGCCGGGCTGGGAGGGCCGGAAAATATCCGGTCCTTCACGCACTGTGCCACGCGCCTCCGCTTCGAGCTCGAGAATGCGGACAAGGTCGACAAGTCCGCTCTCGAAGAGATTCCCGCTGTCATGGGTGCGGTTCCCCAGAGCGGCGACCGTTACCAGGTGATCGTCGGTGGCGCTGTCGAATCCCTCTACGACGGGATCAAGCAGCTACCGTCCATCAGCAATCGCAAGGCCGATGCCGCTCGCTCCGATGACGACGTCAAGGCCGAACAACGCGCCAAGGCCCGTGGCAAGATGCCCTGGCTGGACAACTTCTTCGAGTTCCTCTCCGATTCGTTCCGGCCGATCATCGGCGTGCTTCTCGGTGCCTCGCTCATCATCGCCATCGCCTCGGTGATCGATGCGCTCGGCATCGTCGACTTCCGTGCCGAGGACAAGGGCGCATCGTGGGTCTTCATCGACGCGATGTGGAACGCCGTCTTCTACTTCCTGCCCATCATGGTGGCCTACAACGCCGCGAAGAAGCTGAAGATCGACCCGTGGGTCGGCGCCGCGATCATGGCGGCGTTGATGACTCCGGACCACTTCATGAAGCTCTCCGACACCGAGCGCTTCGCCGACACGATCTGCACCATGAACGAGACGCTCGGCACCGAGCAGTGCACGGCGCAGATCTTCGGCATTCCGCTGCAGCTCAATGAATACGGTGGACAGGTCTTCGTCCCGCTCATCATGGTCGCGGTGCTCGCGATGGTCTACAAGGGCCTGCAGAAGATCTTCCCGGCGAACGTGCAGATGGTGTTCGTACCCTTCCTGTCGATGGCGATCATGATCCCGGTCACCGCCTTCCTGCTCGGCCCCCTGGGCGTCTGGCTCGGCAACGGCCTCGGCGTCGGCCTCTCCTGGATGAACTCGAACGCCCCCTTCGTCTTCGCCATCCTCATCCCGATGCTGTACCCGTTCCTGGTTCCGCTGGGCCTGCACTGGCCACTCAACGCCCTGATGCTCATCAACATCCAGACGCTCGGCTACGACTTCATCCAGGGCCCCATGGGTGCATGGAACTTCGCCTGCTTCGGCGCCACCGCCGGTGTGCTGGTGATCTCGCTGCGCGACCGGGACACCCAGATGCGTCAGACCTCCATCGGCGCCCTGGCCGCTGGCCTGTTTGGTGGTATCTCCGAGCCCTCGCTCTACGGCATCCACCTGCGCTTCAAGCGGATCTACCCCCGCATGCTCGTGGGATGTTTCGCCGGTGGTCTGACGATCGCGATCCTCAGTGCGCCGTTCGAGGGCGTGCAGACGCATGCCTTCGCATTCACCTCGCTGCTCACGATCCCCGTCTTCGACCCGATGTGGGTCTACGCCATCTCGGTCGGTGTCGCCTTCTTCACCGCCATGGCCCTGATCGTCATCACCGATTACCGGACTCCCGAGGAACGCGCCGAGGTCCGGGCACGCGTGGCTGCGGCAACCGCCGGTGGCGGCTCTGCCGCAGCGCTCCATGCCGCTGATGACGCCGACTCCCCCGTCGCCGACTCCCCCGCCGCCGACTCCCCCGTCGCCGACTCCTCGTCGGACGCCGGGGAGACCGTGGAACTCCTCGCCCCCGTTTCGGGCAAGGTCGTCGCTCTCGACGATGTGCCCGACAAGGTGTTCGCCTCACGGGCACTGGGTGAGGGCGTCGGGATCCAGACCACCGAGGGAACGATCGTGGCACCGGTGTCGGGTGAACTCGTCACCGTCGCCAAGACCGGGCATGCCTTCGGGATCCGCACCGCCGACGGCGTCGAGGTGCTGGTGCACGTCGGTATCGACACGGTGCAGATGAAGGGTGAGGGGTTCGACGTGGCCGTGACCAAACGCGACCACGTCAAGGCAGGCGATGTTCTCGCAACGGTGGACCTCGCAGCCATCGAGAAGGCCGGTCATGACACCACCACCGTCATGACGGTGACCAACAGTGCCACACTGGGAGGCGTCACACCGATCACCGGAATCGACGCCACGCCGAGCGTGGCGGTGATCTCGGTCCAGCGCTGAACCGGTAGCGTTCCGGTTCAACCGAACACGGAAGAATCATGGACATCCTGCGTGTGTTCAACAACAACGTCGTCCTTGCCCGGTCTGCCGGGGGCGACGAGGTGATCCTGGTCGGGCGCGGTCTGGGTTTCCAGGCCCGGCCCGGCCAGCCGGTCGACCCGAAGCGGGTGGTGCGGAAGTTCGTGCCCGCAGACGGGCGCGACCCGGATCACCTGGCCGAACTGCTCGCCGATGTTCCGCCGGAATATGTGGCGTTGCTCAGCGAGGCCATGGTCAAGGCCGGGTTGGACCAGCAGGTCCATGATTCCCCGACGCTCGTCATCGCGTTGGCCGATCACGTCGCTTTCGCGCAGAAGCGTCTGGCCGCTGGCGTCAGCGTCGAATACCCCCTGTTGGCCGAGGTGCAGCACCTCTACCCTGAGGAATACGCCGAGGGCCGACGCCTGTGGGCCAGTCTGCGGGAACTCGACATGGATCTCCCCGAGGCCGAATCCGTGGCGTTCACACTGCATCTGGTCAACGCCGGGTTCGCCAGTGGCGATCTCTCCCAGACCTATCGCATGACCGGCGTCATCCAGCAGATGCTGGACGTGATCGCCACCACCTACGACATCGACCTCGACCAGAGCTCGGCGAATGTCGGACGGTTCATCACCCACCTTCGGTACCTGTTCGTCCGCATCCACGAGCATGCGCAACTCGCCGAGGACCACGCGGCGATCAACCTCGCCATCCGGCAGGCCCACCCGGTGGCGCTCCAGTGCGCCGAAAGACTGGCTCACATCATGGAACTGCGTCTCGGATCAGGGCTCACCGAGGACGAAATGGCCTACCTGACCCTCCACGTGGCCCGAGTGGCCGACGACCGGCTCGCAGCCGACACCACACCTGCCCGCAAGAAGGAAAGTCCAACGGAAGGAAACCCCTCATGATCACCCGAACCGCCACCATCGCCTCCAGCGTGGGGTTGCATGCCCGCCCCGCCGCGATCTTCGCCAAGGCAGCCGCGGACACCGATCTGGACATCACGATCTCCCTCGGTGACGAGGAGGCCGACGCCGCCAGCGTTCTCGAGGTGATGACCCTGGGCGCCAAGCACGGCGATGAGGTCACCCTTTCCTGCGAGGACGACGGTGCCGAGGCCGCCCTCGATTCCCTCGTCGATCTGCTCGGGCGCGATCTGGACAAGGAGTGAACCCCTGATGCCTGACCCCACCGACCTGACTGTTGACCCCCACCGTGTGCTGACCGGTATCGGCGTGTGCGCCGGCACCGCCAGCGCCCCGATCGTGCTGGTGAGCCCGGCACCCGGCGTCGACGAGGACGAACCCCCGTGCACCGATCCGGCCGCCGATGGGCAACGCGTCCGTGACGCCATGAAGGCCGTCGCAGACGATCTGACCGCCCGAGCCGAGGCGACCGACGGCACCACGCGGCAGATCCTCGAGACGACGGCCCAGCTCGCCACCGACCGGGCCATCGCCAAGGCGGTCGACAAGCAGCTCAAGAAGGGGTCAGGCATCACCCGCGCCGTGCACGACGCCACGGCCACCTATGCCGAGATGCTCGCGCAGCTCGGCGGCTACATGGCCGAACGCGTCACCGACCTCATGGACATTCGGGATCGGGTGATCTGCGAACTCCGAGGAGTCCCGGCCCCCGGTGTGCCGCGTCTGGAGCAGCCCACCATCGTGGTCGCCCGGGATCTCGCGCCCGCCGAGACCGCGACCCTCGATCCCGAGCTCGTGGCCGGCATCGTCACCGAACAGGGCGGCCCCACCAGCCACACCGCCATTCTCGCCGCCCAACTCGGGATTCCCGCCGTGGTGCGCGTCAACGGTGCCCTCGAGCTGACCGCGGACGACCGCCTCGCCATCGACGGTGGCGCCGGACGCGTCATCGTCTCCCCCACCGACGACGAAGTCGCCGAACTCGCCGAACGGGCCCGCCGCCGAGAAGCGGCCCTCGCCGACTCCCACGGCTCGGGACGCACAGCGGACGGACACGCCGTTCCGTTGCTGGCGAACATCGGCACCGCCGACGACGCCCGCCGCGCCGCGACCCAGGACGTCGAGGGCTCGGGACTGTTCCGCACCGAGTTCCTCTTCCTCGACCGGGACCAAGCTCCGACCCTCGAAGAACAGACCGAGACCTACACCACGGTTCTCGAGGCCTTCGGTGAACGCAAGGTCGTGGTGCGCACACTCGACGCCGGCGCCGACAAGCCCCTCGTGTTCGCCGACCAGGGCGAGGATGAGAACCCGGCCCTGGGCGTGCGTGGCCTGCGTCTCTCCCGTGCCCGGGAAGACCTCCTCGACACCCAACTGGAGGCTCTTGCCGCCGCGCACCGCGCCACCGGAGGAGACCTCCACGTCATGGCGCCCATGGTGGCGACCGTCGAGGAAGCCCGCTGGTTCGCCGAGAAGGTGCGTGCCACCGGTCTGCCCCACGTCGGCATCATGATCGAGGTCCCGGCGGCGGCCATCAACGCGCGGCATCTGCTGGCCGAGGTCGACTTCGCCTCCATCGGCACCAACGACCTCTCCCAGTACACCTACGCCGCCGACCGCATGCAGGGCGAACTCGCCGACCTGCTCTCCCCCTGGCAGCCCGCGCTGCTCGCCATGGTGCAGGCGGCCTGCATCGGTGGTGCGGAGACCGACTCCGCCATCGGGGTCTGCGGTGAAGCAGGCGGAGACCCCCTGGTCGCCCTCGTCCTCGTCGGGCTCGGCGTGTCCACGCTCTCGATGGCTCCGGGCAAGGTCACCGCGGTGCGAGCCGCCCTCGCCCGCCATGACTTGGCGACCTGTCAGGAAATGGCCCGACGCGCGGTCGCGGCCCCCACCGCCGAAGCGGCCCGGCAGGCCGTGATCGATCTGGCACACCCCGAGGTCCTCGACCTGCTGTGAGGCTGTCCGTGGATCGGTCGGTTCACCGACCGATCCACGACGCATCACAACGTGCCGATCCACGACGCATCACAACGTGCCGATCCACGACGCATCACAACGTGCCGATCCACGGCAACATCCACGTCACCAACGCCACCGTCACGAAGCTCATCACCGTGGTGACCGTGACGGTGTCGCCGACCGTGCGGGTATCGCCCTTCATCTCGATCGCAAACAGATAGGCGTTCACTGCCGACGGCATCGCCGACGCCAGCACCAGCGACTGCAACGGAATTCCGTGCATGCCGATGAGCAGACCCACGCCGACCGCAACCACCGGCATCACGAAGATCCGGATTCCACTGGCCACCAGCACGGACGCAGTGAGCCGTGGACGTCCCGTTGCCCCGAGCTGGATTCCCAAGGCCAACAGCACCATCGGAAGAGTGGCCTGCGACAACAGCTCGACGCCGGACATGACACCCTGCGGCAGCGACCATCCGAGTGACCTCAGGATCACGGCGAGCAGCATCGCCCACATGACCGGCATGCGGATCATCTTCATCACCGCCGAACGCATACCTCCGGCCGAGCCGTAGACCAGCGGAAACACGATGAAACCCAGGACGACCGAGGCTATGAACAACAGGACGCTCTGATCGAATCCGACCTGTCCGAGCGCGAACAGTGCAATCGGCAGCCCCATGTTCCCGGTGTTGCCGATGGCTCCGGTCACCATCACCGCGCGTCGTTTCTCCGACGGCAGTCCCATCCCCATTCCGATGACCAAACCGAGAACCACACCCACCAGGGTGACTGCGGTGTAGGCCACCGACACCTGCACCATCGCACCAGCCGACACCTCGGTGGTCAGCAGCGTGTGCAGCGCGAGTGCGGGAGTGAGCGCCTGAAGGCTGATCTTGCTGATCGTCTGAGTGTCCAGCGTGAATCGGCGCGCCAGAACCGCACCCGTGCCGGCCACGAGGACCACCGGGACGATCACGTTGAACAGCGCATTCAGCAGGGCCACTCACGCACCATAACGGGGCCGACGCCGGGTTGGACCCGATTCCACGAGCCACATCCCCTCATCCGATGACAGCCGGGGGTTGCGTCAGTCGACGAGGCGACCTTCATGGTCGAGCACCGAGTGACGCCGTGGGAACACCCAAAAACGCATCATGAGGTACATGTACAGGCCCTCCACCACCGCTGCACAGATCCGGGCCACCTCCGGTGGCGTCCCGGACCACTCCAAGAGGCTCGAGAAACCGAGCACCCAGAGCAGATAGTTGGAGATGACCACCACTGATTGTTTGCCGGACTGTTTGGCGAAGTCACCTTCGGCACGGAAGTTCAGCCACCGATTCAGCAGGAAGTTCACGATGGACGCCACCCCGAATCCGATCGACACCGCCACCGGATACGGCACCCCGCCGACGTGCACGAGGAGGCTCAACAGTGCGATGTCCAGAGCGAATGTCGTCAGGGAGAGGATGGCCCAGCCGATCCAGGTGGCGGGGATCCACGACAGCCACGTGGGCAGAAGTCGATGCACACCGTGCGTGAATGCGTTGTACCGCTCGGCAGCACTTGTGGTGCGTGACGACTCCGACGAACCCACGTGTGGCCTCAGGCGCGCGGCGGGCGCAGATCGAAGGCGGACAGGGCGAGGCCCACGATCATGAGCACGCCGCCGATGGGGGTGATGGCTCCGAGCCATCCGGTATCGGTGAGGACCAGGAGATAGAGAGTGAAGGAGAAGATCGCCGAACCGGCCACGATCAACAGCCCGGCGCGACGCCGGACCCCGGCAACCCCCAGACCGATGAGCGCGAGCGCCGCGTACATGTGATAACGCGCCCCGGTTTCGAAGGTTGCCACGCGCTCAGGACTCAGCCCTTCAGGGAGGCCATGGGCGCCGAATGCCCCGATGGCCACGGCCAGTGCCGCCCACAGAGCCCCCAGACGGACAAGTCCCGAACTCATTATTCCCCTCTCATCAATGGCCGGTGAGACTCCCTTCCAGCAGCCTCCGACCATAACGCCTGCATAACTTTCCTTGCGGCGAAGCCCCTAGTCAGAGGCTGATCGTCGATGCCGATGACGCTTTGCCGCCACAACATTCCACGGTTGATGACAGCGTAGGCGTTAGCATGCCATGGTGGCTCGTCGCGCCGAAAACGGCCGATACCTGCTGAAACCTATGTGGGCCGATACCTGCTGAAACCTATGTGGATGGAGTAGTACGTGAGCGCTGGGAACGCTGAACCCGCCAGTGGGGTCCGCAGAGAGGGGGAAGCGACGGAATCGGCGGCCGATCTCTCTGCTGTACCAGCCATCCAAGCGAAGAACGTCTGGAAGATCTTCGGATCCAAGACCTCGCACTATGCACGGCTCCTGAAGTCCGGAGAAGAACTCGATCCGGATTCGATCCATGGCACAGCGGCGGTGGTGAACGCCTCCTTCGAGGTGAAACGCGGCGAGACCTTCGTGGTCATGGGGCTCTCCGGCTCAGGAAAGTCGACGCTGCTGCGAACTCTCAACGGACTGAACCCGGCCACTGCAGGTGATGTGCTCATCAACGGTCAGGCCCTGACCGGAGTCTCCAAGCAGGAACTCCGCAGGATCCGTCGCGATGAACTCTCCATGGTGTTCCAGCACTTCGCGCTCCTGCCCCACAAGACCGTCCTGGACAATGTCGCCTACGGGCTGGAAGTGCGGGGCGTGGACCGGAAGTCGCGCTATGAGACCGCCATGCGGTGGATCGAACGTGTGGACCTCACCGGCAACGAGGGTTACTACCCCGACCAGCTATCTGGTGGCATGCGTCAGCGCGTCGGCCTGGCTCGAGCCCTCGCGGCCGAGACCGACATCCTGCTGATGGACGAAGCCTTCTCCGCACTCGACCCGCTCATCCGCGCCGACCTTCAGCAGCAGCTGCTGGATCTGCAGCAGGAGCTGGGCAAGACGATCGTGTTCATCACCCATGACCTCAACGAGGCCATGCGTCTGGGCGATCGCATCGCCATCATGAAATCCGGGCGCATCGTGCAACTCGGCACCACCACCGAGATCCTCTACTCCCCCGCCGACGACTATGTCCGCCGCTTCATCCACGACGTGGACCGAAGCCGCGTCCTCACCGCTGGGATGGTCGTGGACAAGACGGCTCCCACCTTCAAACCCGATGAGAGCGCGGAGGAGGTCTGTCGTCGGCTCGAGGCCGCCGGGCACACCGCGGGGTCCGTGCTCGAGGGCGGCAAGGTTCTGGGCGTGGTGCATCTGCGCAATGTCCGGTCCGCCACGGGGACGATCCGGGAAGTGATGAACACCGCCGAACCGGTCGGTAGATACACACCGATAGCCGAGCTCTTCAGCAGGGCGGCCGAACAGATCGAACCGCTGGCCATCATGGATCGCGATGGAACTCTTCTGGGCCTGCTGAGCCAGGACCGCATGCTCGATTCCATGTCCGGCTCCGACACCTCGGGAGGTCACGCCTGATGTTCGATCCGATCAATCCCGACATCCCCGTTGGCGAATGGATCGCCGACGGTATCGACGTCCTCACCGACGCATGGGCCGGATTCTTCGACGTCGTCGAAGAGGTTCTGGCGACTCTCCACGAGCAGCTCCTGTCCATTCTGGCGGGCCCTCCGTACTGGGTGATGATGATCGTGTTCGCGGCCATCGCCTACCTGGTTGGATCGCACCGTTCCTCCCTGAAGATCGGGAAAACCTCGGTTCCTGTTCTCGTCGGCTCCTGGCGTCTCGCCCTTTTCTCCTTGATCGGGTTCTACGTGATCCGCGGCATGGATGTGTGGGAGCACGCGATGGACACGATCGCCTTGGTGATCGTGGCCGTGGCTCTGGCGCTTCTGATTGCGATTCCGCTTGGCATCCTGGCGTCGAAAGTCACGTGGGTGTCGCGTGTTCTGCGCCCGATCCTGGACCTGATGCAGACCATGCCCGCCTTGGTCTACCTCGTGCCCGCCATCACGATCTTCGGCGTGGGCGTCGTTCCCGGCGCGATCGCCACGGTCATCTTCGCCATGCCTCCTGGCGTCCGTCTCACCGAGCTGGCACTGCGTCAGGTGGATGAAGAACTCGTGGAGGCAGGGCAGGCCTTCGGCGCCACGGGGTGGCGGATCCTGTGGCAGATCCAGGTCCCCGTCGCCATGAAGACCATCATGGCCGGTGTCAACCAGGTCATCATGCTCGCCCTGTCCATGGTTGTCCTGGCCGGTATGGCCGGTGCCGGCGGCTTGGGTGGTGACGTGGTCGGCTCGCTCGCGTCGTTGAACGTCCCGCTGGGTATGAGTGCCGGTATGGCCGTGGTCATCATCGCCATCTGGCTCGACCGCGTCAGCAATGGCCTCAGTGACCGGCGTCCACGCACCAAGAAGGCACCAACCACCGGACCCGACGACGCGGATGAATCGTCAGAACAGACCGAGCACGCCGAGCAGGGTGCAGCCTGAGACCGTCGGGCGCCCACAGGAAACACGGAATTCAATCCCGAGAACAAGTACCAAGAGACCACACGAAGAAGCGAGATCCAGGAGGACATCGTGACCATCAAGGCCAAGTACATCGCGGCGCTGGCTGCAACCGGCGCATTGGCACTGGCTGGCTGTGGGGCCAGCAACTCCGGTGGTGAAGGTGGAGAAGGTGGCAGCGGAGACAGCAAGGGCTCCGACACCGCCGCCGCATTCACCGACTGCACCGTTGGCGAGAGCTTCGCCGCGGCCGAGGGTGAGGGCACCGGTGAGGACAAGGACACCGAGCTCACCATCGGTGCCTTCAACGGCTGGGACGAGTCGTTCGCGACCGCGCACCTGCTCAAGGCCGTCCTTGAGGAGGAGGGCTACACCGTCACGGTCGAGGCCTTCGAAGCCGCGCCGGCCTTCGCAGGTGTCGCAGCGGGTGACATCGACATCATCACCGATGCGTGGATGCCGGTGACCCACCCGCAGTACATCGAGCAGTTCGGTGACGACATCGAGCATCTGGGCTGCTGGTACGACAACGCCAAGCTGACCCTTGCTGTCAACGAGGACTCCCCCGCCAAGAGCATCGAGGACCTTCCCGAGATGGCCGATGAGTACGGCGGCAAGATCTATGGGATCGAGCCCGGCGCCGGTCTGACCAAGACCACGCAGGAGAAGGCGATCCCCGAGTACGGCCTCGAGGACTACGAGTTCGTCGTGTCGTCGACGCCCGCCATGCTCACGCAGGTCCAGAAGGCGACCGACAGCAACGAGAACGTTCTTGTGACGCTGTGGCGTCCGCACTGGGCCTACAGCTCGTTCCCGATGCGCGACCTCGAGGACCCCAAGGGTGCCATGGGCGATGCCGAGATCATCTCTTCGGCAGCCCGTAGTGGCTTCGCCGAGGAGAACCCGCGTGCGGCTCAGATCATCAAGAACCTCGCGCTGGACGATGAGCAGCTCTCCAGCCTCGAGGACAACATGATGAACCCCGAGAAGCATGACGGCGCGAACCACGATGCTGCCGTCGCCGATTGGCTGAAGGAGAACCCCGAGTTCGCCGACCAGCTGATCGCCGGTGAGCTGAACGCTGGCTGACCTTCGTCCTTCATCAGCGCGACGTGCCCCCAACCGAGACCGGTTGGGGGCACGTCTGTGTTCACGGCTATCTCGGAGGCACGTGCTTGGGAGTGGATTTCGGAACGACGCACAGCGTCGTGTCAGCGGTTGACCGTGGGAACTACCCCATCGTCGCGTTCACCGACACCCATGGCGACATGGTTGACCATCTCACCGTTCGGTGAGGGTGTCAGCCCGTTCGAGCCGGGCGCTGTAGACTCTCTTGTCTACACGGGGCAGAATGAACTCATGAGCGACACCACCACCATCCGGGTCAGCCGCCAGACACACGGCCGCATCACAAGATTGGCCCAGCAGCGCCACGAGACCATCGACCAGACGGTCGATCGGGCCCTGCGTGCGTTGAGACAGCTGTCGATGGGGCGCGAGTTGAACGACGAGCTCACCGATGAGGAAAAGACCTGGCTCGATGCTGAACTCGGGTGACATCGTCGAGGTCGATCTCGGCACCCCGATCGGCAGCGAGGCGGGCCTGCGGCGACCAGCCGTGATCGTGACTGCCGCTGGCGTACTGCGAGGCAGCCCGAACGTGGTGCAGGTCGTTCCCCTGACCCGGACCATTCGGTCCAGCGGAGCGGAAGTGTACGTCGAGCCAGACGAAGAGAACCAGCTCAGCGCGCCATCAGCTGCTCAGTGCCAACACGTGCGATCAGTCTCGGTCGATCGACTCATCGCCACCCGTGGCATGGTGGGTCCAGCCCTGCTCGCTGAGATTCGCGAAGTGCTTGGCCTGCTGTTGGACCTCTAGTTGTACTCGACCACGTCGTCGTTGACAGCGTGCCCCTTCGACTTCACTGCTACGAAAAGACGCCCCGGCCCTGGTCGATCAACCGGGGCCGGGGCGTCAGAACAGGACGCTTTGACAGGTCAGCCGAGAGCGGCCACCGCTGCGTCATAGTTCGGTTCAGTGCCGATCTCGGGGACCAGCTCGGTGTGCACGACCTGGCCCTCGGCGTCGAGCACGATCACAGCGCGAGCCAGAAGGCCGGCGAGCGGGCCGTCAGCCATGGTCAGCCCGTAGTCCTGGCCGAACGTGCTGCGGAAGCCGGAGGCGCTGACGACGTTCTCAATGCCCTCGGCCCCACAGAAGCGGGCCTGTGCGAAGGGCAGGTCGTGTGAGACGCAGATGACCGAGGTGTTCTCGAGTCCGGCAGCGATCTCGTTGAAGCGGCGCACGCTCGTGGCGCACACCCCGGTGTCGATGCTGGGGAAGATGTTGAGCACCACGCGGCGTCCACGCAGGTCGGCGCTGGTCACCTCTCCGAGGTCGGTGCCGGTGAGGGTGAAGTCGGGCGCAGATGCACCGGTCTGCGGCAGTTCACCGACGGTGTTGACGGGATTTCCCTTGAAAGCAGTCGTAGCCATGGGCACCAGTCAACCACGCTGAGTCACTGTGCCGAAGGATGCCCGCCGGATGATTCGGATGAATCGTCTGGTGCCTGTTCGGCCTCGGCCTCGGCTTTGGCCGCCTGCTTCGCCTGCCGGGCGTCCTGCTTCTCCTGTTGTGCGACCAGCGGATGCGGACGCAGGATTCCCAATCGGGAACGGTTGCGGGCGCTCGCGTCGAGGGATACGACTCGGGTTCCGCCTTCACCGCAGACGGGAAGCCGTACGGTGGCGCCCTTCATGCGCTCCAGCGCGTTGCCGGGAAAGTCCGCTCGAAAGTTCGGCGGCGACGCCTCCTCCGTGGTCTGGCCCCACTGGTGACGTGGGCTCTGCACCAATCGCACATCGCGAGGGTGGAGTTCGGGGTCGAAGTGCAGCGTCGTGATCCGCCACGGATGTTGACGCAGCGGACCGCGCACCAACAGATAGGCCCGCAGGCCGAACACCGAGGCGATGAGCGCCCCGACGGCGATGCCGACGCCGAGAATCACGAGCCAACGTGCCACCGACTCGATGTGCCACCACATGGTCACCGTCACGATGACCAGAGCGATGCCCAACGCAGCCAGGATGAGCCCGATCACCGGGCTGATCAGACGTCGCTGGGCGAGACGCCGGGTGTCGGCGTCCTCCCAAGCGACCTCCTCGGTCTCGGGACGCATCGGCCGCCACGCGCTCGAACCGGTCGGCGGCGTTGTCGCAGGCCGAGGGTCCTGGGATGCGCCGGGATGCGGGAAGGGTTCGGATGGTTGGGTCACGGCCCTTGAGTGTAGGTCAGTCGACGGGTGGATGGAGACCTCGAGTGCCGAAGGCCTCCACCAGGTGCTCCTCGAGCAGCACCTCATCGGGGGGCCCCTCGGCGACCACTCGCCCACCCATCAGGATCACGTGATCCGCCGCAGCGGCTTCGGAGAGATCATGGGTGGTGTGGATGACGGTCCGCCGGTCACCGGTGCGGCTGTCCCCGGTATCGTGGACGATGCCGTCGATCACCTCGGCTGAGACGACGTCGAGCCCGGCCAGGGGTTCGTCGAGGATGAGGATGTCGTGCTCCTGCGCGAGTCCTTGGGCCACCAGAACACGATGGCGCTGTCCCCCGGACAACTCGTGAAGATGACGATGGGCCAGATCGGCTATCCGCATGCGTTCCAGTGCCGCGTCGATGGCGTCCCTGTCGGTGGATCGCAGCCGACGGAACCACCCGAGTGAGGCGTAACGGCCCATGGCCACCGTCTCCCGGACCGTCAGCGGAAGATCGACCGGGGCCTCCACGTTCTGCAGCACGTAGGACACACGTGGACGAGCGTCGACCGGGCGTTGGCCAAGCACCGCCAAGGTGCCGCCGACCGGAACGATCAGACCGGTTACCGAGTTCAGGAAGGTCGACTTCCCCGAACCATTGGGGCCGATCACGGCTGTCACTCGGCCGGCGGGAATGTGGCAGCTACTCTTGGCGAGAGCCACGAAGGTCCCGTGGGCGAGGGTGATGTCGGTCGCCTCCACCGCGTGCGGGGTGTCAACTTCCTGTGAGGTCTCAGGCATGGGCCACCCCTCGGCGACGGACGTTGACCACGATCTGCTGCACGGTCAGCAGAATGAAGAACAGGGCCACCGGAACCAGGCCCATGGTGGCCGACGCCGCGGTGCTCAGGTGATAGCTGACCACCAGGCCGATGACGACCGAGAACAATGCGATGGTGACCGCCAGCACCATCATCTGGCGGACCGAGCGGGCGAACAGTGAGGCGGTTGCGGCCGGGCCCACCATGAGTCCGAACACGAGCAGAGTGCCGACGGTGCGATAGCTCCCGATCACCGACATGGCGATCATCGCCAGCAGCAGCCCGTTGGCGAGCCGGGGGTTCATGCCAAGGGCGGCTGCCTTGCCCTCATGGAGGGCCATGGTGATCAAGGGACGGTGCAGCACGATGCTGAGGCCGATGACCAGCGTGGCGATGACCGCCTGTGTGCGCAGATCTTGAGGTGTGATGCCCAAGGCGTCGCCGAACAGGATGCTGGTGATGCTCCCTGCATAGGACGGTGTCTTGGACACCATCACCACGCCCAATGCCAGCATGCCCACGAAGAGCAGCCCGATACCTGCATCTTCACGCAGAGCAGTTTGTCGACGCACGACCTCCAATCCCACAACCATGACCAGGGCGGCCAGGGCGGCCCCCAGCATCGGTGAGAAGCCGAAAAGCACGGCCGCGGCGATCCCTGGTAGGACGCCGTGCATGAAAGCGTCGCCGAAGAAGGTCATGCCGCGCAGGACCAGCCACGTGCCAGCAACAGGCGCCATGAGTGCAACGAGGATTCCACCCATGAGCGCCCGTTGCTGGATTCCCATGAGAAAGGGGTCAAGTAGCCATTCCACCAGTGGTTCAGCCCAGCGTCTTGGAGATGAGTTCGGCATTGTCGAGCATCATGCCCTCGTAGGTTCCGGTGGCCGAGCCGGGCTCCCCCACCGAGCCGACGTGGAGGGACACGACCTCAAGGTCGCCGCCGACCTCCTTGCGGACCGCCTCGATCACCGGGGCCTTTGATGCGGTGTTCGCGAAAATGGCATGCACCCCTGCATCTTCGATGGTTTGGACAAGGTCGGCAACCTCGCGCGCCGAAGGCTCGGCCTCGGTGGAACCGCCGGGGATGACCACGCCGGCCACCTCGTAGTCGTAGGCCTCGGCGAAGTATCCGAAGGCATCGTGGTCGGTGACGAGGACGCGCTTGTCCTCGGGAACCGCCTCCAGCTTCTTGGAGACCTCCTCATGGGTGTCCATCAGCTCATCGTGAACGGTCGTGCCACAGGTCGCGTAGGCGTCATCACCGGAAGCCTCACTGAGCTTGTCGCCCATCAGCTGGGCTGCTTTGGCCATGCGAGAGACATCGAGCCAGAAGTGCGGATCGTGAGTGCCATGGTTATGGCCAGCGTGGTCGTCGTGGCCGTGGTCGTCGTGGCCGTGGTCGTCGTGGCCGTGGTCGTCGTGATCGTCGTGGCCGTGGTCGTCGTGATCGTCGTGGCCGTGGTCGTCGTGATCGTCGTGGCCGTGGTCGTCGTGATCGTCGTGGCCGTGGTCGTCGTGATCGTCGTGGCCGTGGTCGTCGTGATCGTCGTGGCCGTG
Source organism: Propioniferax innocua (assembly GCF_006716235.1). Lineage (GTDB taxonomy): Bacteria > Actinomycetota > Actinomycetes > Propionibacteriales > Propionibacteriaceae > Propioniferax > Propioniferax innocua. The sequence continues at coordinate 188,730 of NZ_VFOR01000001.1, forward strand.
GTCGTCGTGATCGTCGTGGCCACCGAACTCGATGGGATCGACCCCGGGCGCGAGCTCCACGACGTTGGCCCCATCCTGACGGGCATTCTCGAGCACATCGGTCAGTCCGCCCTCAAGCCCGAATCCTGTGGACAGCACCAGATCAGCCTTCACCAGCTCGGTGGCTTCCTTGGAGGAGGCTGCGAACTCGTGCGGGTCCGCGCCCGGAGGCATCAGCGTCTTCACCTCTGCTTCGGGGTCCACACACGAAACCACGCGCTGGGCAACGTCACCGATCATCGTCGTGGTCGCGACGACGCTCACATCGGAACCTTCGCCTCCTGCGGGATCGGCCTGCTGGCCGTCACCGCCGCAGGCTGTGAACACCATTCCGCCGGTGACAGCCAGTGCGCCGAGCCCAAGTCGCGTGAGTCGCATCGTTCCTCCACTGCTAATTCGAATGGTTCTCAAACGCGAAGATGTTAACTCTGATCCAACAAGAAACCAATTCTATTTACGCGCATATATGCATGCTGTTCATCTTGAGGATCCACCACGGATCCCGCTCGTTCGTCCACCTAGAGTTGACGCATGAGCGTCCTGCAGAAGATCACCGAACGCGTCCGTCCGAATCCCGCGAATCTCCCCGTGGTCCTGGAGCTGGATCTTGCACGGGGCGTCCTGACTCATGCGCCGACGAGCCCCATCGAGGCGTTGAAGCAACGCACGGCGACGACACTGCGCGATATCCGTGAGGGGTTGGCTCACGCCGAAAAGGACGATCATGTGGTCGGGCTCGCCGTTCACATCGGGACGGCGCCGCTGCCGCTGGGGGACGCCGACGAGGTCGCCGAACTCATCGCGGCCTTCACCAAACCCACCATCGCCTGGACCGAGACCTTCGGCGAACTGAGCGGCCACAGCTCTGCCTACCGGATCGCCTGTGCAGCCGACGAGATCTGGCTACAGCCCACGGGGACGGTGGGCTTCTCAGGTTTCCATGCCTCGATGACGCTGTTCCGCGGGACCCTCGAGAAGGTCGGGGTCACTCCCCACTTCGAGCAGCGCAAGGAGTACAAGTCCGCAGCCGAGACCTTCGGCGGCAGGGAGATCAGCGACGCGAACCGTGAGCAGACCCAGCGACTGGTGGACTCGCTCCTGGAACACGCCATCGGCGATGTGGCATCGGCCCGAAACCTCGACGAGGACACCGTGCGAGGGCTCGTCGACCAGTCCCCCATCGGGGCCGAGCAGGCGTTGGAAGCCGGCCTCATCGACCACGTGGGCTACCGCGACGAGGTGTACACGGCCATGCGGGAGCGCTGGGGCACCGAGCGGCGCACGCGTGGGGACGACCGGTCCGGTGAGGTACGGCACGCCATCCATCCCAGCTACGTGAACCGCTACAACCAGCGCGCCCAGACCACAGGCCGACTCAGCCGTATGTTCGCCACCGACCGCTCAGCGATCGGTGTGGTGTCGGCGATCGGCAACATCGTTCTTGGTCCTTCCACCCCCGGTGTCGGAGGGACACCGTGTGGGTGTGACACGCTCTCGGCCCAGCTCCGTAGTGCTCGCCATGACGATTCGGTGCAGGCCGTGGTGCTGCGAGTCGATTCCGGCGGTGGTTCGGCCGTGGGCTCGGATCAAGTGCGGCGCGAAGTATTACAGCTGCGAGAAGCCGGTAAGCCGGTGGTCGCGTCGATGGGCAATGTTGCGGCTTCCGGCGGCTACTTCATCGCGATGGGAGCCGATCGCATCGTCGCCAATCCCTCGACCATCACCGGGTCCATCGGTGTTCTGGGTGGGAAGTTCATCCTCGCTGGGCTGCACGAGCGCATCGGACTTGTTCGTGAAGGCGCCGACGCGGGTGCACGCGCCGGGATGTGGAGTGAGCGCGAATTCACTGAGGATGAGTTGGATGTGCTCAACGCTTGGCTGGATGAGGTCTACAGCGATTTCACCACCAAGGCAGCACAGGATCGCGGCATGCCCATCGATGAGCTCGAGCCCTTGGCGCGCGGGCGCGTCTGGACCGGTGCCGACGCCGCCGAGCGCGGCCTGGTGGATCATGTGGGCGGCCTCGCCACGGCTCTTCGCGTGGCTGCAGAGCACGCTGGTGCCAAGCCCGGTGAACTGGCGGTCCGGACCCTGCCGCAGATGCCCTGGCTCGACCAGCTACGCCCCCCGGAGTCCAGCGAGACGCACGCGTCGGCCGTCGGATGGGATCTTGGCCCAGACGGATTGTTCCGCGCCGCAGCAAGAATGCTGGGCATGGAGGCCCCAGCCGGAGTGCTGAGCCTTCCGTGGACACCGCACATCCGCAGCTGAGACATCTTCGACGGGACATTCTTTGCCGAGTTGGCTCTCTGTTTGACTCGCTGTCGCGTTGGCCCCGATCCGACCCGGCTCAAATCCGGGCAGGGTCGGGGCCACGCCCGTTTTCAGGGGCGGACGGAGTCAGCGCGGTGTCAGATCTCGGCGGTGCCAGATCCCGGTGATGTCAGGTCCCGGTGGCGTCAGATCTCGGTGGCGTCAGGTCTCGGCGGTGTCAGGCCTGGAAGGGTGAGGGGTCCCCTGCCCCGACGCGGTCGACGCTCACGCCGTCCACCAGATTGATGACGGTCGTGGGTTCCAGCCCCGCGTCCCCGGAGTCCAAGATCGCGTCCACCTGGGACCCGATTTCGTCATTGACCACCCACCCCTCATGCATCGGATCGGTCTGCCCGGGCAGGATCAATGTGGACGACATGAGCGGTGCATCGAGTGCTTCGAGCAACGCCAAGGCCGTGCGGTGCGGCGGAATTCGCACGCCGACGGTCTTCTTCTTCGCGTGCAACATCTGCTTCGGCACCTCCTTGGTACCGGGCAAGATGAACGTATAGGCGCCGGGCGTCGCTGCCTTCACCGCGCGGAACACATCGTTGTCCATGTGAACGAACTGCCCGAGCTGGGCGAACTCACGACACACCAATGTGAAGTGATGGGCGTCGTCCAAGTCTCGGATCGAGCGGATCCGGTCCAGGCCTTCGCGGTTCCCCAACTGGCACCCGAGTGCGTAACCCGAGTCCGTGGGATAGGCGATGAGGCCACCGGAGCGGACGATGTCCACCACCTGCGCGATCGAACGTGGCTGTGGATCTTTGGGATGAACCTCGAAATAGCGTGCCATGAACAGATGATACGGGCCACACTTCCGCCACCCATACCCGGGTTCGTCGATGCTCACGCTGGGGGCGTTGATGCTCACGCTGGGGCTCGTGGATGCTCACGCTGGGAGTTTTCCTGAGATCGCCATCGGAGCTCATCGAGGGGGCACCATACAAAGGAAAACATTGAGGTCAGATTCTGGCCGCAATGACGTCTGAAATCTCTTCACCGGATGTGGATGAGGACTGATTGTGGCCGCAATGTTTTTCCAGATGTGGGTGGGGTTTGCGGTTTTGGGCGTGGGTGGGGTTTGCGGTTTCGGGTGTGGGTGGGGTTTGCGGCTTCGGGTGTGGGTGCCTGCCTTCAGGTGACGCTGCTACCGTCAGTCCGTGATCATCCGTCACGGTGGCGCAGGGCGCCTCCGGAGGTCTTTCGCCCCGGCTGGGCGACTGGCCGCCACGCTGTCACTCGCTTGGCTGTTGGGAACAGCCTTGCTGCTGCTTCCTGCCGCCAGAGTCGATCCTGGCGGTGCAGCGCTCATCGAATCCGCGTTCACCGCAGCCTCGGCACTGTGCGTCACCGGTCTCACCGTGGTCGACACACAGTTCTACTGGACGCACTTCGGGCAGGGGGTGATCCTTGGCCTCATCCAGGTGGGTGGGCTTGGCGTCATGCTCATCGCAACACTGCTGGCCTTCGCCGTCTCCAAGCGCGTCGGGATGGGCATGCGGCTGGGACTGCAAGCAGAACTCCACGATTCAGGTACCGGCGGTGCTCGCGGGACGCTCGGTGTCGTGCGTCGCATCATCGCGATGACGATGCTGATCGAAACGGTCACAGCGGCGGTGCTGGCGTTGCGTTTCATGGCCGCCCACCACATGGGAGCCGGACAGGCCCTCTGGTACGGGGCCTTCCATTCAGTTTCGGCGTTCAACAATGCAGGTTTTGGCCTCCGTTCGGACAATCTGACGCCCTTCGCGTCGGATCCATGGATCCTGGTACCGATCTCGATCAACGTGATCGTTGGCGGCCTCGGCTTTCCCGTGCTCATGGAACTTCGGCGGCACTGGCGTCTGCCTCGCGAGTGGCACCTGACGACGCGGGTGGTCGTCGTGGTCACTCCCCTGTTGCTGCTGATCGGCACATTGGTGTTCTGGCTCCTCGAACGCGAAAATCCCGAAACGCTCGGCCCGATGAGCACCCCCGATGCTCTGCTGAATGCTTTCTTCCATTCCACGATTGCTCGCACAGCAGGTTTCAACAGCGTCGATATCGGTGCCCTCGATCCGGCGACTCTTTTCGCCCTTGACGGCCTGATGTTCATCGGTGGTGGACCTGCCGGTACGGCCGGTGGCATCAAGGTGACCACCTTCACCGTGATAATCGCCGTCGCAATGGCGGAGATCCTCGGCGCCCGGGCGGTGAACATCTTCGGCAGACGTCTTGCCCGCAGCGTCCACCGGGAAGCCCTCACCGTCATGACGCTGGCCTCGCTCATCACCATGACCGCCACCTTTACCCTGTTGATCCTCGAACGCGATCTGGTGATCGAGCATGGTGCCGCTCTCGACGCCGTCGTCTTCGAAGCCGTCTCCGCCTTCTCCACCGTGGGGCTGAGTACAGGTATCACTCCTCAGCTCTCCCCCACCGGCCAAGTGCTGATAATGCTTTTGATGTTCACAGGACGCCTCGGCCCGGTCACCCTCGCAGCGGCGTTGGCCGTACGCCCACGCCCGGCACGTTACGAACTACCAAGGGAAAGGCTGTTCATTGGTTGAGCGAAGATCATCACGTTTCACAGGCTTCTTCACCGGAAAACCTCAGCGGAACTCCGGATCGGTCGTGGCGGTGCTCGGGCTCGGCCGCTTCGGAGCCGCTCTGGCCCTCGAACTCATGGAGGTCGGCGTGGAAGTGCTGGGCGTCGACAAGGATCCGGCCGTCATTGATGAACTGTCGGGCCAGTTGACCCACACCGTCACCGCCGACACCACTGACGAACGCGTGCTGCAGCAGCTGGGTATCGACGAATCCGAGTGGGTCGTGGTGGGCATCGGAAGTGACATCGAAGCCTCGATCCTCACCGCCTCCCGGCTACTGAAATTCGGCGTGCACAGCATCTGGGCGAAAGCCATCTCCGAGCCGCACGCCGAGATCCTGAGCCAGATGGGTGTCAGGCATGTCATCTCACCCGAATCCGATATGGGGCGGCGTGTCGCCCACTTGATCCGGGGCCGCGTCAACGACTACATGCGCATCGACGAAGATCTCACGATCGTGAGGATGCGGCCGACCTCCGGCATCGTGGGACGGCCCCTGAAAGACCTCGATCTGCGCGCCCGCTTCGGCGTCACCGTCATCGCACTGAAATGTCCCGGAGAAACATGGGCGATGACGCACGGCGAATCAATCGTGGCAAAGACCGATGAGATCCTCGTCGCCGGCACACCAGGCGCCTTGGAGGCGCTGGGCGTCGATGGGTGAGAGCAGCAACCATTTAGACTTTCAGGATGGCTGTCTTCGACCTGACCGAATCAGAGCTCCGTGATCGTCGGAGCATGAAATGGCGCCGCTACCCGGCGGATGTGCTGCCCATGTGGGTGGCCGAAATGGATTGTCGACCGGCGCCGGAGGTGGTTCGGGCGCTCGAAGGATTGTTGGCCGACGGGGACACCGGATACCCGGGGACAAGGATGTATCCAGAGGCGTTCGCGTCCTATGCCACCGACACCTGGGGATGGGACATCGACGCCGATGAACAGATCGTCGGTCTGCCTGATGTGATGCACGGGATCGTGGAGATCCTCGACCACTTCACCGAGCCGGGATCCCCGGTGGTGGTGAACCCTCCCGTGTACCCCTCGTTCTACGAGTACTTGGAGTGGGCCGGACGGCCAACGGTCGAAGCCCTGTTGACCCCCGAGGGGCGTCTGGACCTCGAAGCCGTCGAACGCGCCTACACCGGCGCATCCCGTCCGGCAGCACACTTGATCTGCAACCCCCACAACCCCCATGGCATGGTGCCGACCGCCGACGAACTCGCAGCCTTGGCAGATCTGGCCAACCGGCACGGCGTACTCGTCATCAGCGACGAGATCCATGCGCCCCTGATCTCCGCCCCGGCCAGGCATGCGCCGTGGCTGACCGTTCCCGGGGGCGAGACGGGCATCGTGGTGACCTCGGCGTCGAAGGCATGGAACCTTGCCGGCCTGAAGGCGGCCCTTGCGATTGGGGGTGCAGACGTCGCAGCCAACCTGCGTCGGCTCCCAGCCCAGGTCACCGGTGGAGCGAGTCATGTGGGGATCGTCGCGCACACCGCAGCGCTCACCGATGCGCGTGAATGGATCGATCAGGTCATGGTCGAGATCGAGCAGAATCGAGTGCTGTTGGCTTCGCTGCTCCGCGATCACCTCCCTGAGGTCTCGTTGGCTGCAGGCCCGGCGACCTACCTGGGATGGCTCGACTGTCGCAGTCTCGGCCTCGACAACCCGTACGCCACCTTCCTTGAACGTGGACGTGTCGCATTCAACCCCGGGCCCGCCTTCGGCACCGGTGGTGAGGGCTTTGTACGGATGAACCTCGGCACCTCGCCGGAGATCATCACCGACGGTGTGCGGCGCATGGCTGCCAGCGTTTGACGCAATCTGGCGGCCAGCGTCAGACGCAACCCGTCCCAGTGCGTCAGACGCAACCCGGCCACAGCGCAGGGTCTTTTCGGAGTTCAGGCCTTCGCCGCACAGGTCTCAGCGGATGATCAGTTCGACCGATGCCTCTCCCCGCACCGGCAGGGTGTCGATGCCGATGAGACCCAGGAAGACAGTCGGGACGGTCTCGGTGACCTCGACCTGCAGGGAACCGTCGTCGAGCGATACCGAACCTTCGACATCCTGCTGTGCCAAGAAGGCGCGTGCTGTGACCACGGGATCGCCATGCGTATGCCCGGAGCCGACACGCGCACCGGCCAGGGAATCCCCACCGGCGCGGACGGCTCCCTGCGCGATTCCATTCACACGCTGTTGGGCACGCGCCTGAGCCGTACCGTCCACGACCAGGCCGGTCAGCACCACGATCGCAGGCAGCAGTGCGGCGACGAGAGTCGACGTCGCTCCCCCATGTTCTGATCGCGTGGCGTGCACGCCCCAGCCCTCTGACCGATGAAGATCCTTCACGAGGAACAGAATGCCGCAGCCAATCTCGGATGCGTAGGGGGGCCACACACTTGCGGGGTGGTCGAGATACGGCAAGATGGGCACATGACTGAAACGCAGGGCCCGCACTCCTTCGGACGTGTGGATGATGATGGCACGGTCTATGTACGGACCGATGATGGTGAACGCAGCGTCGGGCAGGTTCCCGACGCCACAGCAGAGGAAGCGCTCGCGTTTTTCGTCCGCCGTTATGAATCCCTCGAAGTCGAGGTCGGTCTGTTGGAGACGCGCTTGAAAGCCGGCAACGTCTCTCCCGAAGAGACACGCAAGGCCGTCAAGCAACTGCGTGACTCGGTCAGCCAGGCCAATGCCGTGGGAGATCTTTCCGCTCTGCTGAAGCGCCTCGATGCTCTCTCACCTGTGATCGACGAGAAGGCCGAAGAGCGTCGCGCGCAGCGTGCCGCACAGAACCAGGAGACGCTCGCCGCCAAGGAAGCCATGGTGTCCGAGGCCGAGCGCATCTCGCAGGGTAACGACTGGCGCGGTGGTGTCAACCGATTCCGTCAGCTTCTGGAGCAGTGGAAGAAGCTTCCGCGCATCGACAAGAAGACCGATGACGAGCTGTGGCACCGTTTCTCGTCGGCACGCACCCACTACACCAAGCGACGCAAGCACCAGTTCGCCGAGCAGGCCAAGAAGCGTGAAGGCGCCAAGGTCATCAAGGAACGCATCATCGCCGAGGCCGAACCCCTCGCCGAGTCCACCGATTGGGGTGGAACATCGGCAGCCTTCCGCGACCTCATGCAGCAGTGGAAGGCCGCCGGACCCGCTCCACGTGAGGTCGACGAGAAACTGTGGCAGCGTTTCCGCGGTCTGCAGGACCAATTCTTCGATGCGCGCTCAAAGGCGCAGGCCGAACAGGATGAGGAGTTCCGCGGAAATCAGCAGGCCAAGGAGGCCTTGTTGGATGAAGCCGAGAAGACCGTCCTTCCCGTCACCGACGTGCAGACGTCCAAGGCCGCCTTTCGGGACTTCCTGGAGAAGTTCAACGAGATCGGCAAGGTCCCCCGGGATGCGATGCGCGCGATTGACGGCCGGGTGAAGGCCCTGGAAAAGGCCGTGCGACAGGCGGAGGACGACGAGTGGCGTCGCACCGACCCCGAAGCACGTAAGCGGGCCAGCGACACAGCGAGCAAGATCCAGAATCAGATCGATGAGCTCACCGTCAAGGCTGAGAAGGCCGAAGCCCGCGGTGACGCAAAGAAGGCCAAACAGCACCGCGACGCCATTGCCACCTACCAGTCCTGGCTGGTGCAGGCGGAGAAGGCCGTGGAGGATTTCTCCGCCTGACCCGGGCTCGCCGGGTCACTGCGTCACGCGATACACCTCGTAGATGCCCGGCACCTGCCGGATGGTGCGCAACAATGCGTCCAGATGGGTGGGGTCGGGCGTCTCGAAGGTGATCTTCGCCTTGAATATCCGGTCGCGTGATGTCGAGATCGTCGCCGACAGGATGTTCACGTGGAAATCCGCGACCGAGCGGGTGATCTCCGACAACAACCCATGTCGGTCCAAGCCCTCGATCTGCACGGCCACCAGGAATGAGCTCTCAGCCGTGGGTGCCCAGGACACATCGACCATGCGTTCGGGGTGAGCCATCAAGTTGGTCGCATTGGTGCAATCACGCCGGTGCACCGAGACACCTGCACCACGCGTCACGAACCCGATGATCTCATCCCCGGGCACAGGCGTGCAGCACTTGGCGAGTTTCACCCACAGGTCGGTGTCGCCGTGCACCGCGACACCCGGTTCGTTGACAGAGGTCAGTCGGGCCGTGGCGGAGGCGTCTTCAGAAGTGTGGTCGATGACTGCTTCAGGGCCGCCCTCGAACCCGATGAGACGCTGAACCACGGCCTGTGCGCTGACGCCGCCCTCCCCCACGGCGGCGTACAGACCGTCCACGCCGTGGACGCGGAAATGGTTGGCCAAAGCGGTCAGGTGCTCGACGGTGAGGAATTTCTGCACCCCGAGCCCGCTGCGTCGCAGCTGCTTGGCCAGAGCGTTCTTGCCGGCCTCGATCGCTTCTTCACGACGTTCCTTGGTGAAGTAATGCTTGATCTTGCTGCGAGCCCGTGGGCTGGCCACGAACTCGAGCCAGTCGCGGCTCGGCCCGGCACTTTCAGCCTTGGAGGTCAGGACGTCGACCATGTCGCCGTTGTTGAGCTTCGACTCGAGCGGCACAAGACGCCCATTGACCCTCGCTCCGATGCAGGAATGCCCCACTTCGGTGTGGATCGCGTAGGCGAAATCCACGGGGGTGGATCCCTCGGGGAGGCTCATCACATCGCCGCGAGGAGTGTAGACGTACACCTCACCGGTGTTGATCTCGAATCGGAGGGAATCGAGGAACTCGTCGGGGTCGCTGGTCTCCTTCTGCCATTCAGTCAGTGACCGCACCCAGTTCAGGCTGCTTCCGTCAGCGTTGACCGGCAGATTCGACGCAGGGCCCCCGCGCTGGGCCTCCTTGTACTTCCAGTGTGCGGCAACGCCGTATTCGGCACGCCGGTGCATCTCATGGGTGCGGATCTGCAACTCGACCGGCTTGCCCTGCGGCCCCAGCACAGTGGTGTGCAATGACTGGTACATGTTGAACTTGGGCATTGCGATGTAATCCTTGAACCGCCCCGGCAGAGGATTCCACCGCACATGCATCACACCCAGAGCCGCGTAGCAGTCTCGAGGGGTGTCCACAAGAATGCGCAACGCCACCAGATCGTAGATATCGGAGAAGTCGCGTCCACGTACCACCATCTTCTGGTAGATGGAGTAGTAGTGCTTGGGGCGTCCCTGTACCGTGGCGCGGATCTTCGCGGTCCTGAGGTCGGCCTCCACCTGCTCGGTCACATTGCGCAGGAAGGCCTCCCGTGAAGGAGCCCGGTCGGCGACCAGGTGCACGATCTCGTCGTAGACCTTCGGATGCAGGATGGCGAATGCAAGGTCCTCCAGCTCCCACTTCACCGCGTTCATGCCGAGGCGGTGCGCCAACGGGGCGAAGATGTTGATGGTCTCCTTCGCGATCCGCACCTGTTTGTCTGGACGCAGATAGTGCAGCGTCCGCATATTGTGCAAGCGGTCGGCGAGCTTGATGACCAGGACGCGGATGTCCTGACTCATTGCGATGACCATCTTGCGGATCGTCTCGGCCTGCGCGGCCGAGCCATACTGCACCTTGTCGAGCTTGGTGACGCCATCGACCATGGCCGCCACTTCATCACCGAAATCTGCCCCGAGCTGTTGGAGCGTGTAGCTCGTGTCCTCCACCGTGTCGTGCAGTAGCGCCGCACACAGCGTCGGCTCGGTCATACCGAGTTCTGCCAGGATCGTGGTCACCGCCAGAGGATGAGTGATGTACGGGTCGCCACTCTTGCGGGTCTGCCCCCGGTGATAGTGCTCGGCTGTGCGATAAGCACGTTCGATCAGTGCGGTGTCGGCCTTGGGGTGGTTGTGTCGCACGACTTTGAACAACGGCTCGAGCACAGCCATCTGCGGCTGACGGGAACCCAGCCGCGCCAGACGGTGCCGCATGGACAGGCGAGGCTGCTCAGGTCCAGTGGAGAATCTGTCGGGCAGCACACCGGAGGTCATGGCATTGGCCTGCTCAGCGGACTTCTCGTTCACACGCACCTCCTAGCCCCCATGAGCCGATGGATTCATGTGCGTCTCTGGCTCACATGAACACCACAACCGATCGCACCCCTGTGGCACCTGTTCGGCTCCATCGCGGATCTGCTCGGCATCAGTCAACTCTACCGTGGCTCTCGCCATGCATCCGTGAGGCATCGGGTGAGTGTGCACCCGTGAGGCACCCGGTGAGTGTGCACCCGTGAGGCACCCGGTGAATGCTCGTCAGTCGCGTTCGGAGCGCTCCTTTTCCGCACGTGCCTCCGACTTGCGGATCACCACCACATTGTCACCGGTCTGGAGAGTGTCGACGCTCTGGTCGTAGAAGCGGCGCATGGTCTTGTTGCGTACCACGGCCACGACACGTTCACCGCGGATGTCGGCCGGGCTGTTGCCCACCTCATTGGCGGTCACCTGACGCTCGGCCACCTCCAGCCCCACTCCGGAGGAAAGGATGTCCTCTATGGCCGCCCCGATGTTGGGGCTCACCGCTGACAGGCCCAGCAATCTGCCGACGGCGTCGGATGAGGTGACGACCGCATCGGCGCCGGACTGACGCAACAGGGACACGTTCTCGCCCTCACGTCCACCGACCACGATGTGGGCGCTTGGATTGAGCTGGCGTACCGTCAGCGTCACCAAGATCGCCGAGTCGTCACGGTCCAGGGTCACGATCACTTCGCGGGCTTTCGAGATCTCCGCACGACGCAGCACTTCGCGGCGTGTCGCATCGCCATGGATGGCCGCGACACCGGTGAGGTTCGCCTCGTCCACCGATGCCGGACGATTGTCGATGACGACCATCCGGTTGAGGTCATGCCCTTGCTGATGCAATGTGTTGACAGCGCTGCGCCCCTTGACGCCGTATCCCACGATGACCACATGGTTCCGCATCCGCTTCCTCCATCGTCGATCGATCAGAACTCGCCGGACCTCGTTCGAGAGGACCTCCAGCGTGGTGCCGACCAACAGCACCAGGAAGGCAATACGCATCGGCGTGATGACCAGCGCATTGATGAGCCGGGCCCCGGGGGTCACCGGGGTGATATCGCCATAACCTGTGGTGCTGGCCGTCACCGTGGCGTAGTAGAGAGCGTCGACGAAGGTGAGTCCGTCGCCACCGGAATCGGAGTAGGCATCACGGTCGAACCACACCAACAAGGTGATGACCAACAAGATGGCCAATCCGATGAGAGCCCGGACGAGCAGCTCCCGTCCGGGGCGTCGACCTCCGTGCGGCAGCGACACCACGGCTTCGGTGCCCGCTGACCGCTGAGTGAACTGCGGGATGAAATTCATGCGCGGATCGCAGTCCGTACGTCGATACCGCGCTCCTCCAACGCTGCACGGCCATCCAGAGCGGTGAGTTCCAAGAACAGCAAAGCGCCGGCGACGGAGGCGTCGGCGTCCTCAACCAGGTCTGCTGCGCCCATCAACGTCCCACCAGTGGCCAGGACATCATCGACGATCAGTACCCGTGCACCGGCCGGGATCTGGCCGGTGTGCACGGCCAACTCGTCCTCGCCATACTCCAGAGTCACAGGCCGACGCAGAACCGGGCCGGGGAGTTTCGCGGGCTTACGCATGGCGACGAAGCCACACCCCAGGGCCAGTGCGATGCTGGGCGCGAACCAGAAGCCACGTGACTCCACGCCAGCCACCATGTCGATGCCCTCGGGAGCCAACGTGACCATCGTGTCGATCGCATCCCGAAGGCCAGCGGGGTCGGCCAGAACAGGGGTCAGGTCCTTGAACACGACCCCCGGCGTGGGGAAATCGTGGATGTCGCGGATCAGAGATTCCACGTCGTCACCGCTTCCGTTTGCTGCGGGGCCGATGGCGCGGCTGCTTGCGCTGCTCCGTGTCGGTCGAGGCCGCGTCCTGGCGGTCCGTTGATGCGTCGTCGGCGGGCCCCTCATCCATGTCCTCGTCGGCGGTGGTCGGCGTCAGACGCAACGCCGTCCCTTCCTCATCGAATGCCACAGCGACCTTCTCACGCTTCTTGGCGTTCTCCGGCTTCGCGTCATCGTCGGATTCGATCGCAGTGACGTGAGAGCTCTCGTTCCTGCGCAGATCCACCAGCATGGGAGTTGCGAGGAACAGTGACGAGTAGGCACCGGCGATCATACCGATCAGGAGCACAAGCCCGAGATCCTTGAGCGGCCCGGGAAGCCCGATGAACAGCAGCGCCGCCACCGGAAGCACACCGGTGAGAGTGGTGTTGATCGAGCGGACGATCACCTGGTTGATCGAGAGATTCGCCCGCTCCGCGTACTCCGGAGATCCGGGAGCCAGATCCTTGGTGTTCTCCCTGACCTTGTCATAGACCACCACCGTGTCATACAGGGAGTAGCCGAGGATCGTGAGCAGCCCGATGACGCTGGCGGGAGTGACGGTGAAACCGATCAGGGCATACAACCCCACGGTGATGATCACGTCGTGGAAGAGCGCGAGGATGGCTGCCAGCGACATCTTCCAGTTGCGGAAGTAGATGGCGATGAGCAGTGCCACCAGAGCCAGGAACACCACCAGGGCGATGAGGGCCTGCTTGGCCACCTGACCACCCCAGGTGGGTCCGATGATGCTGTTCGCGACGTCCTTCGGGTTCGCCTGTACGGTTTCGGCGACCACGGCGCGGACCTTGGGAACCTCGGTCTCCTGATCCAGAGGACGCGTCTGCACCCGGACGGTGTCCTCGCCGATCGTGGTGATGGTGCTGTCCTCGAGGTCGGGTACACCGGAATTGCCGAGTGCCTCGCGGACCTCGTCGACAGTCTGCGCCGTCACCTTCGCCGGTGCTTGGAATTCGGCACCGCCACGGAACTCGATGCCAAGTTCCAGGCCGCGCAACAGCAGAGCCGCTGCGGCGACGATCAAAATGATCACTGACGCGATGTAGTACCCCTTGCGACGCCCGACGAAGTCGTAGGAGAACCGACCGGTCAGCAGGCGTCGCCCAAGCGACGTCTCCGAGTGCGTAGCCATCTCAGGCCTCCGTTCCAGCAGTACGACGACGGCGCGTCCGCCCACCCACGACGTTGACGCCCACGCGGCTCTTGCCGAGCCCCGAGAGGGTATGGCCGCGCCCGAAGAATTTCGTGCGCAACAGCAGCATCGTCACCGGATGGGTGAAGGCGAAGACGATGACGAGATCGACCAGCGTCGTCAATCCGAGGGTGAAGGCGAACCCCTGCACTCCCCCGACGGCCAGGACATAGAGCACCACGGCCGAGATCAGTGACACGGCGTCGGCGATCAGCAGCGTCGGATAAGCGGCCTTCCATCCACTCACGGCAGCCGAACGCACGGACCGGCCTTCGCGTATGTCATCACGTATGCGCTCGAAGTAGATGATGAACGAGTCTGCGGTGATGCCCACCGCGACGATCACACCGGCGATACCGGGAAGATTGAGGGCAAAACCCATCGACTCGCCCAGCAGTGTCATCAGCCCGTAGGTCAGCACACCGGCCAACACCAACGAGAGCATCATGATGACGCCCAGGCCGCGGTAATAGAACAACCCGTAGAGAAGAACCAGTGCGAGCCCGACCGCGCCGGCAATGAGGCCGGCACGTAGCTGCTCGCCGCCGAGGGTGGGTGACACGGTGTCGACCGACGAGACCTCGAACGCCAGCGGCAGGGCGCCATAGCGCAGGACGCTGGCGAGATCCTCCGCAGTGGCCTGGTTGAAATTGCCCTCGATCTGGGCCTGCCCACCGGGGATGGGTTCGCTGACCGAGGGAGCCGAGACGGTCTCACCGTCGAGAACGATCGCGAACTGATTCTGGGGCTCCTGCTTGGCAGCGAGTTCACCGGTCGCGCTCTGGAAGGCCTTGCCACCCTCCTCGTTGAACTGCAGCGTCACCACGTAGGAGACGCCACCTTGCGGGATGCCGCTGCTTGCATCGGTCACCTGATCGCCCTTGATGATCGCGGGTGTGAGCAAGTACTTGGTGGTGCCCTCCCTGTCGCAGGAGAACAACGGCTGGTCGCTGACATCCGGAGCCGGCATGTTGCACGTCCACCGTTGGAAGTCGGCGATATCCTGCTCGCTCGGCTCCCAGCCCAATGCCTCTGAAGGCGGAAGTCCTTCCCCCTCGGCGGTCGGTCGTGGGGCCGGCGGCGCCAACGGGAGCTCCGGTTGACGATTCGGGTCCTTGGCGCGCTCCTCATCGGTCTGTCCGGGGGTGCCTGCCTGTGAGTTCTCCACCGGCATGCCGACGTAGACACCGCGGAAGCGGAGCTCGGCGGTCTGGCCGACCATCTCGACAAGCTTGCCCTCATCGACATTGGGCACGCTGACGACGATCTGACGATCGCCCGAAATGGCGACCTCGGACTCGCCGACACCCATGCTGTCGACGCGTTTCTGGATGATGCCGCGGGCCTCTTCCAAAGCTTCACCCGCGGGCGCACCACCGCCGTCGGTGCTGGCGGTGAGGGTGACCGTGGTGCCACCACGCAGGTCGAGCCCCAGTTTGGGTGTCCAGGCGTCGGTGGCGAACATGCCACCGATCATCGCGCCAACGGCGATGAACAGGGCCATCAGAATGCGTACGGGATACTTGGACACAGATCAGGCCTTCGCGTCTTCGTCCGGATCAGAGGGGTTGGCATCAGCCTGTGTGCTCTCATGCGGGCCATCGGCTTCGGACGCCGTCTCATCCACGCGGCGCAGAACCGCCACCTGTGCGGCCTGGATACGCACTCCGTCGGCGATCTCGAGCTCGAGATCCTCGCCGTCCCGTGCCGTGACACGTGCGTAGACGCCGCTGATGAGCATGACCTGATCTCCGACTCCCACGCCGCTCTGCAGATCCTGTTGCTCGCGCTGACGATTCAACTGGGGTCGGTAGAAGAAGAAGTAGAACATGGCGAGGAGAAACGCCATGAACACCAAGGGCATCACCAGATCGGGCATGAACCTGCTATCTCAACGACGCGATTCCCACAAGGGCTGACTGCGGGAGTCTACATAGAACGAGCACGAATTCCCCAAGGCACGCGCCAACCTTGTGATCGGCCCCGTCTCTGCCCGGCGAATCGGCCACCACAGCGGTCGTCAGTCGGTGAGCCGGGGCTGCATGTTCGAAGGCATGTCGGGAGGCACCATCCCGATGTGGGCCCAACCGGCAGCGGTCGCCACACGCCCCCGGGGTGTGCGCTGGAGAAAACCGAGTCGGATGAGGAAGGGCTCGGCGACCTCCTCGATCGTCTCGGCCTCTTCCGCCACGGCCATGGCCAAGGTCGTGACACCGACCGGCCCACCCTCGAACTTGCCGCACAAAGCTTCCAACACACTGCGGTCGAGACGATCCAACCCCAGTTCATCCACTTCGTAGAGTGTCAAGGCTGCTCGCGCCACCGTGAGATCAACCGATCCGTCTCCGCGAACCTGGGCGTAGTCACGGACCCGGCGCAGCAACCGGTTCGCGATGCGGGGGGTGCCACGTGACCGGGAGGCGATCTCCGCGGCGGCGTCGGCATCGATCTGCAGACCGACCAGACCTGCGGAACGATGCACGATCCGCTCCAGCGCGGGCTGTTCGTAGTAATCGAGCTGCGCGGTGAAACCGAATCGGTCCCGGAGTGGCCCGGGCAGCAACCCGGCCCGCGTCGTGGCACCAACGAGCGTGAACCGAGGAATGTCCAGGGGGATGGCGGTGGCACCGGGCCCCTTCCCGACGACGATGTCGACACGGAAGTCCTCCATGGCGAGGTAGAGCATCTCCTCGGCCGGCCGGGACATCCGATGGATCTCGTCCAGGAAGAAGACCTCCCCCTCCACCAGACCCGAGAGGATCGCCGCCAGATCACCGGCATGTTGGATCGCCGGTCCGGAGGAGATGCGGATCGGCGCGCCCATCTCCTCCGCGATGATCATGGCCAGGGTCGTCTTCCCCAACCCGGGAGGGCCCGAGAGCAGCACATGGTCGGGCGGCGTGTCGCGATGCCGGGCCGCATCCAGCACGAGCCCGAGCTGATCGGCGACCCGGCTCTGCCCGGCGAAGTCAGCCAACTGCTTGGGTCGCAGGGCGGCCTCGGCCGCGCTCTCGCTCTGGTCCGCCCACGGGTCGAGCGCACCACCGGCGTGCGGCCGAGCCTGGGACTGCTTGTCATCTTCGGGCGTCATGTCGTCGATGGGAGCCAATCTGATCAGCGTTTCTTCGCGAAGGTCTGGAGAGCCGCGCGCATGAGCACGGCCACGTCGGTCTCGTCCTCGGCCATCGGCGCGATCGCATCACAGGCCGATTCGGCATCCTTGGCCGACCATCCCAGACCCTCCAAGCCCTCGGCCACCTGACGGCGCCACGCTCCTGCGTCCGATGGGCTGGTGGAGATGTCGTCTCGAACGGCGCCGAGGGCATGGACCTTGTCCTTGAGCTCGAGGATGATCTTCTGGGCCGTCTTGGACCCGATCCCGGGCGTCTGGGCCAGACGCTTGGGGTCCTCCCCCGCGATCGCTTCGACGAATCCGTCGGCGCCGAGGACGGCCATCATCGCCTGGGCGATGCGCGGCCCCACCCCCGATGCGCTCTGCGCCAGTTCGAAGCAGTCCCGTTCATCGGGGTTCGAGAACGCGTAGAGCGTCAGTGAATCCTCCCGCACCACCAATGAGGTGTGCAGTTCGGCGCGTTCGCCCAAGCGGACCGCGGCGGAGGTCTCGGGCGTGCACTCGGCCCGGACCCCCAGGCCGCCAAGATCGACCACCACGTGGGTTCCACCCGCTGCTGTCACCGTCCCGTGCAGATGCGCGATCATGTCGTGGTCCTTCCCCGGCTGGCCGGCTTTCTGATTCCAGTTCTTGCGTTCGTCGAGGCCGTGGCCTTCGCACGAGCCTGCGACACCGCACGACGCTGACGCTCGGCGATCTCCTGTGCCCGGGCCTCAAGGTCGGGACGCTGACGCCCACGAGCCGCCACGGCCTCGGTGATCCGGTTCTTCGTGGCGCCACGCCACAGGTGACAGATCGCAAGGGCAGCGGCGTCGGCCGCATCGGCGGGTCGCGGCGGGGCGTCCAACGACAGGATCCGCGTGACCATCGTGGTGATCTGGGCCTTGTCGGCACGACCCGACCCGGTGATCGCCGCCTTGATCTCGCTGGGGGTGTGTTCAGCGACCGGAATCCCACGTCGTGCTCCCACCATCATCGCGGTACCAGCCGCCTGCGCGGTCCCGATGACGGTGTTGAGGTTGTTCTGGGCGAAGACGCGCTCCACGGCCACCACATCGGGCAGCCATCGTTCCATCAGCGCGTCGAGCTCGGCCTCGATCGTCACCAGACGACGTGGGGTGTCAAGGTCGGCATCGGTGCGGACCACGCTCACGTGCAACAGCATCGGAGAGCGAGAGCCTTCGACCACGGCCACACCGCAACGCGTCAGACCGGGGTCGACGCCGAGTACCCGCATGCCCACTCCCTTCGGCCTGCCGCCACCTGGGGCATGGCCGGCATCGACCAGAACGTACGTTCGATCCCACCTTAGGCGCACCGAAGAATCCCGGCAGATGGACACGCCGGGGCCCGGTGCGCGCTACCTTGACACCTATGGGACGGATCGCATTGGTGCTCGGCTCGGGAGGTGCGCGGGGTTATGCGCACATCGGCGTCATCCAAGTGCTCGAAGAACGGGGGCACGAGGTGGCCGCCGTCTCGGGAGCATCCATGGGGGCCCTCATCGGAGGGCTCCACGTGGCCGGGAAACTGGGCGAATTCACCGGCTGGGCCCTCGGCCTCAAGCAATTCGACGTGCTCCGGATGATGGATCTCACGGTGCGAGAACCAGGGCTCGTGCGCGGCGACCGCATCACTCGCTACCTGAGCGGTCTGCTCGACGGGATCCAGATCGAGGACTCCCCCATTCCCTACACCGCGGTGGCGACCGACCTTGGTTCTCGCCGAGAGGTGTGGTTCCAGCAGGGTCCCATGGACGTGGCGATCCGTGCCTCCATCGCCATGCCGAGCTTCATCACCCCCGTGGTGGTGGGTGACCGTCTCCTCATCGACGGCGGTGTGGTCAATCCGCTACCCATCGAGCCCACCCTGTCGACGCCGGTCGATGCGACCGTCGCCGTCGAGCTCAACGGACCGAGCCGCGCTGACAGCCGGAACAAGGACATCGCAATCAGCACGCCTTACCACGCCAGCGCAGATGAAGTCGATCAGGAATCCACCGGACGCGACTGGCTGGAGCGTTTTCGCATGGGCGCGGTTGACCTGTTCGCCCAGACCGCCTGGGCACGTAAGAACGTCGATCCGGCCCGGAGCAACGACCTGTATCGGCTCGGCCCGGCTCCCAAGGGCCTCAGCTATCTCGATCTTGTCGCCCAGAGCGTGGACATGATGGGGTCGATGATCGCGCGCTATCGGTCGGCAAGCAATCCGCCGGACGTGGCCATCCAGATCCCGCACGACGCGGCACGTGTCTCGGAATTCCACCGCGCATCCGGCATGATCACGCTCGGACGCAAACTGGCAATCGAGGCCCTGGACCGAGCAGGGCTCTGAGGACCTCCCGGAGGAGGAACCGGATCAGTCGTCGTCCTCGGGCAACTGCGCGTTGTGGTAGATGTTCTGCACATCGTCGCAGTCCTCGAGCACATCGATGATCTGTTCGAGCTTGGCTCCGTCCGCAGCGTCCAGTGGCGTCTCGTAGTCGGCCACGAAGCGCACTTCGGCGACATCGTAATCGAGCCCGGCGGCCTGCACGGCCTTGCGGATCTCGACGACATCGTTCGGATCACACTCGATCACGAAACCATCACCGAGGTCGATGACATCCTCGGGGCCGGCTTCCAACGTCACCTCGAGCAGCTCGTCCTCGGTGACCGTGCGGCCGTCCTGCTCACGCGGCACCTCCACCACGCCCTT
Source organism: Propioniferax innocua (assembly GCF_006716235.1). Classification (GTDB taxonomy): domain Bacteria; phylum Actinomycetota; class Actinomycetes; order Propionibacteriales; family Propionibacteriaceae; genus Propioniferax; species Propioniferax innocua. The sequence continues at coordinate 208,560 of NZ_VFOR01000001.1, forward strand.
GCGCTGGTAGATGCGGGAGACCGATCCCGCGTCGGCCATGGTGCCGCCGTTACGAGTGACAGCCACGCGCACCTCGGAGGCCGATCGGTTCCGGTTGTCGGTCAGGCACTCGATGTAGATCGCGCTGCCGGCGGGGCCCATCGCCTCGTAGAACAGGGTCTCGTACTGTGCGCCGCCTTCCTCGGCGCCCGAACCGCGCTTCACTGCGCGATCGATGTTGTCGTTGGGCACCGAGTTCTTCTTGGCCTTCTGGATGGCGTCATACAGGGTCGGGTTGCCGGCCGGATCACCACCACCAAGACGCGCCGCGACCTCGACGTTCTTCACCAGCTTGGCGAAGAGCTTGCCTCGCTTGGCGTCGATGATCGCCTTCTTGTGCTTCGTGGTGGCCCACTTGGAATGTCCGGCCATGGTTCTCCCTCCAGAAGGAATCTGATGTCAACAGGAACGCATCGGGTCAGAGGCGTTCTGAAGCCTGTGCGATGGTCTCGCGCAACCCGAACTGAACGATCGTGTCCCTCGACTGGTACCCGACCGAACCATACAGACCCAAGCCTTCGGGTTCCTTGCGGAAGTCCACGCCGAGCCCGCCACCGACCAGTCCGGCGCGTCGGAAGGAGCCCAGCGACGCCTGCAACAACGCTCGCCCGATACCGCGTCCACGCCAGTCGGGCAGGACGCCGAGCCGGTCGGTCCAGCCCTCCGCCGCATCGGTCCCCCAGTCGAGCACCGAGCTCAGGGCATAGCCGACCATCGACCCGTCGTCGGTCATCGCAACCCACGACCATTCGGGACGCGCGGTCGAGACACTCAACGACTCCAGCCACTGCTCTGGATCGATGTGGCGCACTCCCGGCTCGGTGGCGAAGGCCGTGTTGTGGGTCGTGCGCACGGCGTCGGCCATCCACGGAAGGAAGGGGCAGATCGAGATGCCCTCCAGGTGGTTCGGCGTGGTCCGGCTGTCAGGATCGACGCTGTCGAAACGGCAGTGCCAGTCGATGAACCATCGTTGGGGTGTGAATCCGTTGTCGGTCAGCAGCGTCTTGCGTCGTTCATCTCGATCCTCACTGATGGAGAGGATCTCCAAGGCGTCCTGATCTGTGTCGGGATCCGAATCGGAGCAGGAGATCGCAATCTCACGCGCGCGGTCGATCTGCCACTCGATCATGGATTCACCGATGCGTTGGTGACGATAACCCGGGTGAACCTCACCGAGCAGCCGGAACTGCTTCGGGCCGCTGCTCCCGTCCTCGGCGTCCTGCCCGATCAGCCACGTCATGGCCACGGCGCTGTCGCCGCCGAATCCGATGAGCAGGTGTGAATCATCCCGTTCCGACGCATGATCCAAGATGTTCGCGATCTCAGCCGAAGAGACGGTCACCTCACGCTGGTCGATGTATTCGACCGCCTCGATGAGGTCAGTGAGCGTACGCAGATCGTCGCTGGTGGCGTCACGCCATTCCAGCGGCGTCACATCATCGAGTGCATGCGTCATCGTCTCTGCTCCCCATCCGCCCCGAGCACCGGACCGAGCAACCAGTTTAGGCGTACCGGTCAGGGGCGCTGTGATCCCGGGTCAGAGGAGATCCTTTCCTCACACCACCGCGTCAGCGCCAGATGGAGCGACGTCGGGACGACTTGTCCGCCCCGGGAGCCGAATTGCTCCAGATCCGACGCCACGTGGCGTGGTCTGGCTGCGGAGAATCAGTCTCGGGGGTGGTGAGGGCCTTCCACCACGATGTGGCCCCCTCGGCGAGGAGCGAAGCCACAGCGGCACGTGAACGGCTCGCGGCGGTGTCATAGGGCTCGATGGAGATCGGTGCTCCGAAGCGCACGTGGACCTCGTCGCCGTTGAACGACCCCTGCACTGCAGCGGGAGCGATCCGCACTCCGGCTCGATGGGCCAGTTCGGCGCCGAAGGGGTGGAAACCGCCAAGCTCGCCATCGGTGCTGATTTCGGACTCGGGAAAGAACAGCACCGTTCCGCCGCGCTGAAGCCAACGCACCAGACGACCGCCACCGATCCGTGGACGATCCACGTTCACCTCGGCCAGTGGCAGCCGCATCCACTGCTGAAAGTTGGGCCGACGAAGGACGACGAGCGTGTGTCGACGACGCTCGGCGGGAAGCGCCGCCAGAACACGGCCCGGGTCGGCGTCATCGGCCATATTGGCCACGATCACCAACGGACCGCGCCCGAGCAGGTGCTCTCCCAGCCCCGTTCCTTCGGCATGGAACTTTGCTCGTAGCGCGACCGGAGCGGTCGAATGAGGCATCACCGGCAGGCCTCGGATCGGCTTGGGGGCGTTCTTGGGTCCCTTCCAGCCACGGTGGCCGACAAGGCGTCGGATATCTGCCAGGGCCTGCTTCCACATGCTCTGCCGTCGCTGCCCACCACCGTGTGCCCACGTGGCCGGTTCGCGGCTCATGCCGAGACCCCGCCGGTGACGTCAGCGACCATTGAAGGCGGCGTGTGCATGTATGTGATGGAGGGCTGGCGTCCCACCGCATTGGATGCGATCTCCAAGGCATCGGCCAGCGTGGTGGCGGCCCGCATGCCCAGCCGCTCGGCGCTCGCGCGGTCGGCGCCCACCCAGATGATGTCGGCGCAGTGCTCACGAGCGGGCTGCATCGCGTTCCACAACCACAGCGGGTGTGCCCCGTGGAAGGCCCCCTGCGCGCGGTACAGGTGCGTGTACCAGGCGTCGGAGAGGAACTTCTGCTCGAACTCGTCACGGATCCGCTGCGGGTCAGAGGTCTCCTGCAACGTGGTGTTGAAGAAGTCCTCGCTGGCGGAGTGTCGACGCGAGTTGAACGCCTGCATCAGCGGGTGGAAACAGATCATGACGCCGCCGCGACGCACCACCGGCGTACCGGTGTGCTGGCCGAACGTGCGTCCGAGTACATCCCAGGCGGCGATGAGCGGATTCATGACCGAGTCATGGTTGTGCTCGGTGGTGCTTGCAGGACCGGCGATCATCACGTCAGCCTGGCCCTCGATCGGAACGATCTGCTGTTCGAGCAATCGCGCACGTGTCATCTCCGAGACCTTCGCAACCTCACCCCCCACCAGGGCGATGGCACCGTATGCGCCTGGGTTCCGCTCGAAGAACGCGCGACGGACTCGGTGGGGTGCCACGTTGAGTGCCTGACGCAGCGCCAGGAGACCGGCTCTGTCACCGAGGTTCCACTCCCATTCACGCTTGCCGAGGAATGCGAGACGTTCGGGGTACAGCGACTGATCCAGCGCCACTTCGATCTGCAGTACCGACAGCTTGTCGGACAGAACTTCCTCCACCTGGGAGGTGACCTTCCCGGAGGTGTCGGAGAGCTGCGCCCAGACCGTCTCCGTGGCGGTTGCGCCGGTGGCGATCTGGTTCCACCCGACATGACCGGGCTCGGTGCCGATGACCACGTTGACCACCAAGTCTGCCTTGGCCAGGCGACTGTTGATGCGCACCGACACCCCGTCATCGGTGGCGCCGATCTCGGTGAGATTGGAGTCGTCGGTGGCGTCGTGGGTGTCCAGGAGACCTTCATCGTGGAAGGAACGGAAGACACGTTCGCCCACGAGAGCGCGCAAGGCTTCGGTGTCGGGGCGTGCATGCAGGCCATTTGCGGCGAGCAGGGAGACCTCTTTCACCCCTGCCTCGGCAAGACGTCCGACAACAGCCTCGAGGATGCGGATCCGCAGATCGACGCCTCCCATCGGCGGGGCTGGACGATGCGCAGAGGTGAAGACGATGGCGACCCGCTCCGCCCCCGCCACGCGGTCGGTGAGCGGCGCGCTGTCGAGCGGGGCGTCGACGGCAGCGGAGATGGCCTCATCCACGTCGGGGAGGGCCGGCAGCGATTCCGCCGGGTAGGCGACGCGTGTGCCGACCGGCAGCTTCTCCAGCCGACACCCCGCGCCTTGAGGAATCAGCAGCGCAGGTGTTCGCTTGTCCACATCGAGCACGAATCCCGGGCGGGCCATCTCAGTTCTCCTTCGTCCGCGGCAGGGTCCAACGTGGCATCTGGGGGCTCGCCTCCCAGTCGACGACGGACCACTTGTAGGCATGTGTGGCACGCAACAGGCCACGATCGGGGTTGACGGCGACGGGATGCCCCACCACCGAGAGCATGGGCAGATCCACATGGGAATCGCCGTACGCATAGGACGCGCTGAGGTCCACACCGTGCACCTCGGCGTAATGCCGGAGCCACGCAGGGCGGGACTCCCCCACCATCGGTGGGCTCGACAGGAAACCGGTGCACCGACCGTCCTCGTCGGTGAGCAGCTCTGCGGCCACGATCTCGTCGAACAGTGGCGCGAGCGGTCGCGTCAGCGGACGGATCGCACCGGTCATCAGGATCGTCCGATGACCGGCCTCGCGATGCGCCCGGATCCGACGGATGGCATCAGAGCTGACGCGCTCGAGGATGTGCGGGGTGATCTCCTCGTCGATCACGCGTTCCAGCTCGGCGAGGTCGGCGCCGGCATAACGCCGGTAGAACGCCCGCAGGAAGGTGCCGCGCTCGGTGTGCTCGGCACGCAGGTACTCCGGCAGCTTGCCGATGATCGAGCCGAGTTCGCGCAGGCGTCCTCGCCCATTCAGCTCCGGAAGTCGCGTCCACAGATATGTCTCGACCACATTGCCCGACATGACCGTGCCATCCAGGTCGAACACCGCGACCACAGTCGAGGGGTCGGCAGTGTTCTCGGACGGATCGCGGAAGGTCGGCGGGGCCTGCGCTTTGCGTCGGTCATTGCGACGTACCGGTTCGGTGATGCTCGGGCAGTGGATCTCGACGATGTATTCGTACCAATCCACTTCCGATGTGTCGAAGGCGAATGCGGCCACATCGTCGGGATGCAGTGAGCGGTGCAGCGCCAAGGTGTGGTCGTCCACGAAGTGCAGCTCCGAGCGCAGATACTCCATGTAGATCTTGAAGTAGCGACGCAGGAAATCGAGCTTCTTGCGACTCTTGTCGACCTCGGAGACGATCTGCCGGGTTCTTCTGCCACGTGGAGCGAAGGCGAGGAGCCGATCGGCGCCTCGCGAGGCCACCTCGGAGGTTGCCAGCAATCGTTCGACACGGGCCCACCCGGGGAAGTCCCACACCGGGAGCGACACGGCTCCCGAGCCGGGTTTCTCGAAGGGATGTTCGGCGAAGTAGCCGCGCACCAATTCGTACAGCCGGCGGAACGTCAGCGGGTTCCTGGAGCCGGAGGCCACGTGGTAGAATTCCGGGTCCCCCACCTCCGGTTCGGTGGCGCAGACCGCGAGGATGGCGTTCACCACATGGTCACAGGGCACGATGTCGATCACCGAATCCGGTGACGCCGGGAACTCCGGAAGGTTGCCCTTGCCGTAGGCGAGGATGATCGGCTCGGCCATCTTGAAGCCCTCGATCCAGCCTGGATGCGGGTACCTCAGCGACGATTCGACGATGGCCGGACGCACGATCGACACGCGCATGTCCCGGCCGAGGTCGGCCACGATGTTCTCGCCCATCGTCTTGGCGAAGGTGTAGACATCGGTCCAGCCGAGGGAGCGGGCGCGTTCGGTCCCGGCCTCGATGAGCTTGTCGGCCACCCACTCCTGACGCAGCTTCTCGGTGTGCTCGGCCGTGGTGAGGTAGCCGGCCTTGCCGTGATCGCGTTCGGAGCGGCGACGCAGTTCGGCGAGTTTCGCCGGGGTCCGTGAATCGGCCTCGATACGCCGGGCCATCGTCTCGGCGGCCTCGGCCTCCACGTTGTAGTCGACGTCATTGGCGTGAGCGTTCTCGAGGATGTGTCCGCGCCTGCGACCGGCGGTATAGGCGGTGGAGATGTGGACGTAATGCGGAACCCTCTCGAGATTCCCCTCGGCATCCGAGCAGGACTCACGCAGTCGAGTCATCAACGCGCGGGTACCGACCACGTTGGTCTGAAATGCACGATCGATGGGCGGATCGAAGGAGACATCCCCGGCACAGTGCACCAGAACGTCCATATCGCGCGGAAGCTTCGGAACGTTGGGCAGGTCACCTTCGATCACCTGGACACGATCCTCCAGGAGTGCCTCGACACCGCCGGCGGCATTCCTGACCTCGTCGAAGATGGGCTTCTCGAGCAGTGAGCGGACGCGATCGGTGGCGCTACGTGGCCCCTTGGGGCGCACCAGGACCCCGGCGGTGGTACCGGGGAGATCGGTCAAGATCTTCCACAGGAGTTGTTCACCGATGAAGCCGGTGACGCCGGTCATCACGATTTTCTTGCCGGAGAGGAGATCCTCCAGGCGTGACCCGTTGAGCACCTGTCCCTCAGCCATGGAGCTCTCCCTGGGCCACCTCGAGGGCCTCGGTGAGCTCGAACTTGCCCACATACAGCGCGGTGCCGATGATCGCTCCCTCGATACCGATGGGGACCAGCCCGCGAAGACGTCGGATGTCCTCCAGCGACGACACGCCGCCCGACGCGACGACGGGGCGCTCGGTGCGGGCACAGATCGCCCCGAGCAGCTCGTAGTTGGGGCCGGTCAGCATGCCGTCGGATGCGACGTCGGTCACCACGTAGCGGGCGCAGCCTGCAGCATCGAGACGCTCGAGGGTCTCGAAGACATTGCCACCCTCACGCGTCCAACCGCGTGCAGCGAGTTTGTCGCCCTTGACGTCGAGGCCGATGGCGATGCGATCACCGTGCTCGGCGATGATCTTCTCGCACCACTTGGGATCCTCCAGCGCTGCGGTGCCGATGTTGACACGCGTGGCACCTGCGGCGAGAGCGCGTTCCAAGCTCTCGTCGTCACGGATGCCGCCGGAAAGCTCGATGTTGATCCCCACCGAGCTGGCGACATCATTGATCACCTCGGTGTTGGTGCCACGGCGAAAAGCAGCATCCAGATCCACCAGATGAATCCATTCGGCGCCGGCGTCCTGCCACCGACGTGCGGCGGCCACGGGGTCACCGAAGGTCTTCTCCGTCCCGGCAACACCCTGTACGAGTTGGACGGCCTGACCGCCCGCGACATCCACGGCTGGCAAGAGGGTCAACGCATTCACTCGCCAGACACTACCGGACGACAGCGAAACCGGCCTCTCGGGAAGACGACTCGGCAACGGCGTCCTGAGGGTTCTTGTTGATTCCAGCCACGAAGCCCCGCGCCGAGGCATCGTCGGTGACGAACCACTCATCTGCGACATCGATTGCGGTGACCTCGATGCCGGTCCCGGCGAGTACCAACGGCAGGGTGTGCACCACCGTGGACGGGAACGAGAGGATGTGCCGACCGATCGGGCCACGGCAGGCATGCCACTCCATCGGCAGCTCGGGGCGTACGATCTCCACGCCCATCTCGGCGATGGCTGCGACCTTCGCAGCGGCCTCCGCGCGGTGCGGCAGATAGCGTCCGACGCCGTACTCGGCCACGAGTCGCTGCACCCCTGCCAGATACCTCTCCTCTTGGACCACGCCGGTCTCGACGAGGGATGAGCCCATCAGATCCACGGTGTCCAGAATCTCCGGTGGGCCGAAGTGCTCGCGCGTCCACGCATAGGTGCAACGGCGGGCCGGTGGACGCTCACCGGTCAGGGGCATCGCACTGAACAACTCCACATGCGGCGATCGACGCCCGAGCCATGGCGCCACGCGTGGCGCCAACAACCGCGCGGCCCGTGGCTGCTCGGTGAGATGCCACCGCTGCAATCGACCACCAAAGGCCCATTGCTCGGCGTAGCGGAGCGTCGCGGTGCCATCATCGACCACCACGATCCGAGGGGCACGCGAACGCATCGCCAAAAGCATCTGGATGATGCCGGAGTAAGGGTCACCGATCACCAGAGTCGATGCCGCCTGAACACGAGCCGCCGTGCGGGCGAGGTCAACGGTCCGGGTCGGCAAAGGCCCTCGGACTTCGGCCCAGCAGTGGTCGAAGCCTGCACCAGTGCAGATCTCGGCCACTCGATGCATCTGGAAGCGGGTACGCGCCGGTTCTGGCCCGAGCGTCACCAGGCGCACATCCGCATCGGATGCTGCTGCCCATTCAGCGGCATTGATCAGTTGCGCCGGGGACTCCACCAAGGCCAACGCGTCATTCATGGTGGGCATGTTACGTGGCCCCAGCCAGTAGGCTGCTCGGCATGGCGTCCCGCGACCGGCTCACCGTATTCGTCCTTTTCCACAACCTTGGTGGTTCCAACCCCCTTGCCCGGGAATGCCTGGCGAGTCTTGCCCACTCGGTCGACGATCGCATCCGTTTCGAACTGATCGATGACGGCTCCACCGATGACACCCCACAGCTCCTGGCCGAGGCCGCCCGGCGTCTTCCGGGGGCGAGCGTCCACACCCATGCGAGTGCTCGCGGTGCCTCCGCCGCGCGCAACGGGGCCCTCACCCGGGTGGAGACCACGTGGTTCACCTTCCTCGACGGTGACGACTGGGTGCGCCGTGGGTACTACCCCGCGCTCCTCGATGAGGCCGAACGAACAGGTGTTCCGTGGTTGCGAGTGGACCACATCGCCACCACCGGAAAGGAACGGCTCGTCACACGTATCCCCAGCGGTGCACGCGGACGCGTGATCGCTCCGCGTGAGGAGATCCTTCCCGGTCACCGCACCACGCCGGTGGACTTCGCCCATTCCTGGGGTGGGTTGTATCACCGTTGCCTGGCCGATGAACAGATCTGGTGGTTCCCGCCCCAGCTGCGGACCGCCGAGGACCGCCCCGGAATCTGGAACCTCCATCTCTCGGTCGATGCGTACGCGATCTCCGAGGTCTGTGGGCTCCATTATCGACGCGGCATCCCCACCTCCCTGACGATGGTGCGGGACGAACGCCAGCTGGACATCATCGAATCCATGCGCCTCATGGGTGAAGTGGTCGCACGGCACGATGACACCGAACGATTCGCCCCCAAGGTGGTACGCACGTGGGCGGGCCTGCTTGCCTTCCACTATCTCAACCGGCACCGTCTCAGCCCTGCGTTGCGCCGTCGTTTCATGGTCGACGCCGATGCTCTCCTGGCCACCGCACCACAAGAACTCCTCGCCGAGGTGCTGACGGTGATGCCCGAGAGCCGACGTCAGTCGGTGCAGTCACTCAGGCGTCAGGCCGCCGCCCTGCGGGCCACAGGCATGCGTCCGACCCCCACTCCACCGTCGGTGGCATGGGGCTCCACCACCGGTCTGGAGAACGTCGATCAGGTACGGATCGATGGCTGAGCGGCTCGGTGTCATCATCCCCATACACAACGGGGAACAGCACCTCCCCCAGCTCCTGCGGGGACTCTCCCGGGCCGTCGATGATCGCACCGACGTCGTGATCGTGGATGACGGCAGTACCGATGCCACCGCCCGGATTCTCGATCAGGCCGAGGTCGACTTCTCTCTCGACGTGGTCAGGCATCGGCAGCCCCGAGGTGTCTCCGCGGCACGCAATACCGGGCTCCGGCAGACGCGTTCGACCTATCTGACCTTCCTCGACTCCGACGACACCTTCGACCAGCATCATCTGCGCACATTGCGTGATGTGCTGGATGCCACCGGCGTCGACATGGTGCGCACCGACCATCTCGAGGTCCGCGGCAAGGAACGCACCGTGCGCCGTGTGCCCGACAGCCACCGTGGTGGGCGTGTCGGGGATCCGCGTGAGGCCATCTGCCCCGCGTTCGTGCGCACTGCGGTGGATCACCCCAATGTGTGGGCAGGGGCATTCCATCGTCGGCTTCTGGACCGTGGTGTGGGGTGGATGCGCGAAGACCTGCGCACCGCTGAGGACCGTGTGTGGACCTGGGACATGTTCCTTCATGCGCACACCTTCACCATCTCCCCGCGAATCGGCGTCCACTATCGGCGTGACGTCGGTGGATCGCTCTCCCGTGTGGCCGACGAGCGTCAGCTCGATTTCATCAGGGCCCTCGACGCGATCATCGATCTCCTCGCCGTGGATCCCGACGGCGAGCGTTTCCTGCCGAAGGCCATCCAACGATCCTGCGAACTGCTCCTGCATCACCTGAGCAACACTCGCCTTCCCGGGCCACTCCAACGCACTTTCCAGGCGATGGCTGCAGAACACTTCCGCTCCCTGCCCGCCGAACCTCGTGACCGGGTCATCGCGGGGTTGCTTCCCGACCGTCGGGCCCGCATCGAACGGGTGATCGCATGACCCACTCGACCAGACCTTCTTCGTCCTCGCGCCCCTCGATTCAGCAGGAGTCCCCCATGCCTCTCGACGCCAGCCAGCACTCCTCCAGCACGGAGCATGTGCAGATCTTCGAAGCCTCGACCCTCTACGGGCTCGCCTGTCTGCACGCGGGCATCATCCATGGGACGTTCGACCGGGAAGGGCCCGCCCTGCGGCGGATCCTGCTCACCAGCAACAACGCGGCGGTTCCCGAGACCACTGCGGAGATGAGCGAGAATCCCGATTTTGAACGTCTGACGGCGGTGTTCGATGAGGTGGTCTCGTTCAACGAGACCCTCGCACCTCTCCACCCGGGGCATTGGCGGCCGACGCCCGAGGAGGCACCGGTCTGGGAGCGTGCCTTTCGTGCCCTGTGGGGGTTGGGCAACGCTCCCGTGGAGCTGATCATGGAGTCGATTCAGGTACCACCGGCCTGGTCGTTGGGGTGGGTCTTCTCCCAGGCCCCGATCACCGTTTATGCCGACGGGCTCATGTCGTATGGCCCCACCCGCATCAAGCTGGACGCCGAGGTCGGTTCCCGGATCGAACGTGTGGTCACGCTCCCGCTCATCCCAGGACTCGAGCCCCTGCTGCTGAACGAGTTCGGTGTGGACCATGAAGAATTCCCCGTGGACACCTGCCGTGAGGTCCTCTCCGGGCTCGGTGCCGATGTTCCACTCGAGGTGCCCGAGGATCGTCCGGTGACGGTGCTGCTCGGGCAGTATCTCTCACCACTGGGGCTGATAAGCGCCGAGGATGAAGCGCGGTTGCATGCCGACATGGCTCAGCACGCCATCGATTTGGGGGCCCGCACACTGGTGTTCAAACCGCATCCCACCGCTCCGAGTGAACTCACCGGCCCTCTGCTGGAACGCGCAGCCCATCTGGGCGTCGAGGTCCATGTCTGCACCGCGCCGGTCCTGGCCGAGACCCTGTTCGCGCGGCTCGACGTGGAGCGTGTTGTCGGCTGCTTCTCGACGGGGCTGTTGACCGCCTCGACGCTCTTCTCCATTCCGGCTGCTCGCGTCGGTACCGGAGAACTCATGACACGGCTGAAACCACTGGCCAACAGCAACCGCATTCCCCTGTTGCTGGTCGACGCCCTTGTGCCGGGGCCGGACAACCTCGAGCCGACAAGCATCGAACGCACAGCTGACCTGTTGGTGACGCTGGGCCATGTCATGCAGCCCGAGGTGTTGGTGCATCGCCGCCCTGAGGCGGTGCGTGTTCTGGCCGGCGAACTCACCGACCGCGAACGTGCTCTGTTCCCGCCCGCCCGATTGGCCGAACTCGCACTACCCGGGGGAACGCACACATTGCGGACCCGTGCCCTGCCGATCGTCCGCCGAGTGGCGCGACGCGTCTACGCGACCGAACGTCGACTGGAGCAGCGTCTCGGCAGCAATATCCGACCGTCCTGATGCGACGGGCAGGTCCTCGTGGGGCACGGGCGTGATCGGTATAGTCCCGGCATGAGCACCGGACGCATCGTCTTCACCGACAGCCCCTGGCCCGAAGGACATTCGCTCGAGCGTTTCCGTCTGACCCTGCGTGGGGATGAGCAGGGAAATCTGCGGCTGCATGCGCACATCGTGTCGGCGCCCTATGAGTCGGCTGGATCACCTGTGGGGGCTCTCGCCGATGCGTCTGCGTGGAACCGTCCTGAGACCTGGCTGGAAGCGCAGTGCGCCATCCTGTCCTCACTCCAATGGGGCAACCGCGGGTTCAAGCTTCCGTCGAAGACCTCGACGTTCGAGGAGCACAAACTCGATGGCATGGTGCTGACCGCTGACCCGGTGAAGCAGGTCTCGCTCGACAACCCTCTTGAGGATCTTGCGATCGGCGCATGGGTGCTGGGCAACGGCATGGTTGGTGGTCACCGAATCACCCTGACACGGGTGCGGCCGTACGTGTTCGACGTCCACTGGACCGGATCACTTCGCAACAGCTTCCTGGGCGAGGAGACCTTCGACCATCGTTTCGAGGTGAATGCGGAAAACGTCCGGCTTTCCTGACCACCTGATCGGGCTTCACCGTCCGATCGACGTCGAGCGATCAGATCCAACAGACAAAGACCGGTGCAGGTCAGCGAGGATGGTTCGGATCGGGACGCAATCCACCGATGGCGAAACTCCCGTCGGTATTGGTGTCCACGACGATGGCCAGGCCCGAGTTGGACACGCCCCACGGAACACCGGTGCCGGGCCTCAGCTCGGTGACGCCACCTTTCGCTGTCCAGAACTGACGGGTGCCATTGACTGTTCCGTACATACCGACGTCATTCGACATCACGGTGGACCAACCGGGGACCACCTGCACATCACCTGTCTGGAGATCTGCGAGGAGCGGTCCGGCCGCGGCATGCGTGGCATGTTCGGAGACGGTGAGCGGCATGCCATCGGCCACCTGCTGCGCCGACAGTCTGCCTTGGGCCAACAGGTCACCGGTGTCTGCGGAGTAGAGACCCACGGTGCGTCGAGATCGGTCACGCATCTCGCCCCAAGCGGCGACAACGCCACGTGAACTCCACGCGATCTTCATTCCTCCGACCGTGCCTTCGGGCTTGTCGATGATCTCCACCTGACGGCTGTGGTCTTCACGATCGGTGAAGGTCCACGAATTCTCCAACGGCGCCGAGAGCAGCTCGCCATCCCCGTTGACGCCCAAAGCGACATGCTGGCCGGGCAGATTCAGGGGCTCGAGCTCAAGCTCCTTGGTCAGCCGCCACGAGCCGTTTCCGGTTGAGACAAGAAGACCACCGGACTGGCCGAAGACCTGTGCGTTCAACGGCAGAGTGATCCGTGTACCGGCTGCTCCATTGGGTGACGGGAGTGGCCAGAGCGTCAAGACCGAACCGTCCTGGACACCGACGACGGGCCTGCCCGCGATGCGTGAGATGACCGGAACAGCGTTCGGTGACAACTGCAGAGGCGGGGAGATGAACTCTTCGGAGCCCGAATCGCCGTCAACAACGGTCAGTCGTCCATCCTGCACGAAGGCGACCCGATTCATCAACACTGACACCGCGGGGGTGGTTGCGATGTTCTGGTGCCATGCGAGTTCAGGGGTCCATCCCGGTGGGGCGGGACGATTGAGCACCCTGTTGGTGCCTTGGGAGGCCGGAGGCGGTTCAGTCATGGGTGAGTTGGAACGCCATAGGTGGATTCCTCCCAGCGCGGCCACCACGGCCAGAGCGATAACGGGGAGGATCCATCGAATCATGTCCGGCAGGCCGCCCTTTCGACGGCCACCGCGGCGTCCACCACGCGGGGGCATCTGCTGCGGGGCGGGATCCTTGGGGGTTGTGAAGTCGATCTCCGGGCTGCTGACCGGAGGAGGTGATGTTCGTCCGGGTTCGGGCCAGAAGCGATCATCACCCTGCGCCCAGACGGGCATTGACCCGGTGGGTGCACCTGAACGGGCGGACGTCGCTGCGGTATTGGGCTGCGAGGGGGACGCGTGTTCTTTGTTCATCGGAGAAGGTTGTGGAGGAAGATTTCCGTTGACACGTTGCCCCGGAGGGCCGGGTGCAAACGGGCCAGCGGCGGCATCGGCTCCACCAAGGTGTGCTGGCGGTCCCAGCGCATGGCGGCTTCCCGGTCTCGGTGCAGGCCGAGCCGTCGCCTCTGGATTCTGATACCTGCCTGGCATCGGATGCCGTTCGACACTCAGGAACGCTTGGAAGCTCGGGGGCTCGTGGCGCGCGTGTTCATGGGTTCAATCGCCACTTCGTCCTGCGGAGTCAAACCGTTCGTCGACGCATCATCAATCGGAGCGACATCCTCCACGGACTCGCCGGTGGTGGCGGGATCGAAATGCTCCTGCTGAGGTTCCGAGGTCATGGTCGGTTCCGGCGCGGTGGTCGGTTCCGGCGCGGTGGTCGGCTCCGAGGTCACGGTCGGTTCCGGGGTCTCGCCCGGAGTCGGAGTGGGCTCGGGCGTCTCACTCGGAGTCGGTGTCGGCTCGGGCGTCTCACTCGGAGTCGGTGTCGGCTCGGGCGTCTCACTCGGAGTCGGAGTGGGCTCGGGCGTCTCACTCGGAGTCGGTGTCGGCTCGGGCGTCTCACTCGGAGTCGGTGTCGGCTCGGGCGTCTCACTCGGAGTCGGTGTCGGCTCGGGCGTCTCACTCGGAGTCGGTGTCGGCTCGGGCGTCTCACTCGGAGTCGGAGTGGGCTCGGGCGTCTCACTCGGAGTCGGTGTCGGCTCGGGCGTCTCACTCGGAGTCGGAGTGGGCTCGGGCGTCTCACTCGGAGTCGGTGTCGGCTCGGGCTCCGGACCATCTGTCGGTTCGGGATCGAATGTGGGCTCGGGCTCCGGACCATCTGTCGGTTCGGGATCGAATGTGGGCTCGGGCTCCACTGGGGAACCCGTCGGCTCTGGCTCCACCGGGCGCCCCGTCGGCTCGGGGTTGCTCGTGGGCTCAGGATTGCTCGTGGGCCCAGGATTGCTTGTGGGCTCAGGATTGCTCGTGGGCTCGGGGCCATCGTCGGAATCATCGCCCGGATCGATCACCGGCACGGTCGTCGGCTGGTTTCCACCTGGTCCCTCAACGTCATCACGGTCATCGTTTTCTCCGGAACCGGGCTGCTCATCACCCGGCACGGGAGTTTCCGGCTCAGACGGTTCGGGCGCGGGGCTCGGACGGTGTCCGGGGACGACCTCGTTGTCTGCGGGGCCGTCAGCCTTCTCGCTGCTGCCCTCCTCGGAGTCCTCTGTCTCGTCGCCTTCGTCCATGGGCGAGTCAGTGGGAAGAGGAACGCTGCCCGGTGCACGTCCAGTTCCGGGATCGACAGGCCCCTGATCAGGTCCCGAGGTTCCCGGGTCACGATTCGGGTCGGTCGCCCCGTCGCCCGGTGAGTCACCCACGGTTCCAGGATCGTGGTTCGGATCGATCCCCGAGTCCGGATCACCGCCGGGGTCCATGCCGGGGTCCATGCCGGGATCCGGACTATTGGCACCCGGCTCCGTGGAGTCGTCGTTCGTCGAGGAGTCCGGTGTCTGCGAAGCCACCGGCGGCTGCGTGTTCACATTCGCGGGGCCCTGACCGCCCTGCTCCGAAGAACGAGCGCAACCAGCCAGCGTGAGACTCAACACCGCCACACCGGCCAAAGCGATGCGAAGCGAGCTGGTTGACCGCTCGAAGAACGAGTTCATGGGTGACTACTCCTCGGATAACACGACATGCGCCTGATCTGCGTGCCGCCTCAATTGATGGCAGTGGGCACGCACGACGACCAACGCGCCAACACGTCCACGGAGAAACCGTATCGCCAGAACACGGTTTCAGCCGAGCTTGGATCGCCTTGTACGGAGCCAGTTCACCAGAAGTTCATGCCCGGCGAAACCGGACTTCTCCGGATGGAACTGTGTGCTCGAGACGCAGCCATGTTCCACCGCCGCCACGATCTGCGCGTTCTCATGACGACAGGTCGATACGCCGGTACGGTCACCGCGTACGAGCACCCCGTACGTGTGCACGAAATAGAAATACTGTCCCTCCACACCGCGAAACAGTTGTGTGTCCGCCGCTGCCGACACCGTGTTCCATCCCATGTGGGGAAGACGTTTCGCCGGCACACGCTCCACGACTCCCTCGAGGATCCCGAGCCCTTCAGCGTCGATGCCGTGTTCGATGCCGCGCTGGAAGAGCATCTGGTGTCCGACGCAGATGCCCAGCAGCGGACGTTCGGCTGCCAGGTGCTCACGCACCAGATCATCTCCGCCCACGCTCACCAGACCACGCATACACGCGTCGAAGGCACCGACGCCGGGAAGCACCAGAGCATCGGCGCGGGCGGCGTCTGCCGACGCGCTCCCGAGAACAACCGTTGCCCCGGCCGCCGAGACCGCTCGGCAGACCGAGCGCAGGTTCCCCGACCCGTGGTCGAGAACCAAGACCCTCGTCACAGGGCACCCTTGGTGGAGGGGATCACCCCTGCGGTGCGCGTATCGGGCTCGATGGCTGCACGCAGCGCCCGTGCCACGGCTTTGAACTGTGCCTCGACGATATGGTGCGGATCCCGTCCCGAGAGCAGACGCACGTGCAGACAGATGCCTGCATGGTGCGCCAGCGTCTCCAGCACATGGTGCGTCATCGACCCGGCATAAGGCGTTCCCGGCCTGCCGTCGGGCGTCGGCCCACCACCGATGAGCGCATAGACCTGCGTATCGGGCTCGCCCTCGAGAACGGCGTAGGGACGTCCAGAGACATCCACCACACAGTGGGCCAAAGCCTCGTCCAACGGTACGAACGCATCACCGAAACGCCGGATACCGGCTTTGTCGCCGAGGGCCTCGCGCAAGGCATCGCCCATCGCGATCGCGGTGTCTTCGACGGTGTGGTGGGCATCGATCCACACATCACCGGTCGTCTCCACCGTCAGGTCGATCAGGGAATGCTTGCTGAGCGTGGTGAGCATGTGGTCGTAGAAGCCGACTCCCGTGGAGATGCTGCTCCGGCCCGTGCCGTCGAGATCGAGTTCGACGCGTACCGAGGATTCGCTGGTGGTCCGGCTGATCGTCGCGGTTCGACTCATGCATTGCTCCTGTTCACCTGTGCTGCTGCCTCGTCCGTCATCACTGCGGTGTCCATCAGTACGGCGTCCGGCACGATCTCCGACATGGCCCTGAGGAAGGCGTCGGTCTCCTCCGGGGTTCCGGCGCTGACCCGAAGCCATCCCGGTGGGCCGACCTCGCGGATCAACACGCCACGTTCGAGCAGATCGGCCCACACCGCATGCCGATCCTCGAAACGCCCGAAAAGGACGAAGTTCGCATCGCTCTCGGCGACCTCAAGCCCCATGCCGCGCAATTCGGCCTCCATCCGATCACGCTGGGCACGAAGCTCGGCCACCTGCCCCATCAGCACATCGGCATGGTCCACGGCGGCGGATGCCACGGCCTGGGTCACTGCGCTGAGGTGGTACGGCAGACGCACGACACGGCACACATCCACCACCTCGGGCGCAGCGGCCAGATAGCCGAGTCGACCACCGGCGAAGCCGAAGGCCTTGCTCATCGTCCGGGTGACCACGAGCCGGGGGTTGTCTTCCAGCAGGTCGAGCGCGGAGGCTGTTCCCGGGCGGGCGAACTCCTGGTAGGCCTCGTCCACGATCACCATGGCCGATGCCTCGCCGTTCTCGGTGATCTCGAGGATCCGCGCGATCACCTCGAGTGGGGTCGCGGTGCCGGTGGGGTTGTTGGGCGTGGTGACGATCACCACGTGCGGCATCTCCTGGCCGACCGCCGCCTCGAAGGCGTCGAGATCGATCGAGAAGTCCTCGCAACGCGGAAGAGTCACATAGTCGCTCCAGGTGTTCCGCGCATATTCGGGGTACATGGAGTAGGTCGGGGTGAAGGTCAGGACGCGACGCCCCGGGCCTGCGAACGCCTGCAGCAGGTGCGTCATCACCTCATTGCTTCCATTGGCGGCCCAGATATGGCGTTCATCGAGGCCGTGCCCCAGATAGCCCGCGAGTCTGCGTCGCAGGGCCACCGCATCGCGGTCGGGGTAACGGTTCAGCCCCGCGGCCAGCCCACGTGTCGCCTCGGTCACGGCGTCAACCACGACCGGCGGCAGTGGGAACGGATTCTCATTGACATTGAGACGCACCGGAACGTCCAGCTGGGGCGCACCGTAGGGCTCCTGCCCCACGAGTTCAGGTCGTACCGGAAGCATCAGGCACCTCGCGCACGAAGTCGGATCGCCTGGGCGTGCCCCGGCAGGAGCTCGGCATCGGCGAACGCGATCACGTCATCGGCCACACCGGCCAGGCCCTGTTCGTCGTACTCGATGATGTGCTGGACGCGCTGGAAGGCATGCACGGTCAGACCCGATGAGTGTCGGGCTGCTCCTCCGGTCGGCAACACGTGCGTGGAGCCGGCACAGTAGTCGCCGAGCGGCACCGGCGAATACGGTCCGACGAAGATCGCACCGGCATTGCGGACACGGGCCGCGACGGCCGAGGCATCTCGCGTCTGCACCTCGAGATGTTCGGCAGCATAGGCGTCGACCACATCGATCCCCTGGTCGAGATCATCCACCAGGACAATCCCGGACTGCTCCCCCGCCAATGCTGTCTCGATCCGTTCGATGTTCGCGAGCTGCGGGACCTGCTCGGCGATGGCGGCATTGACGCGTTCGGCGAGCTCGACCGAATCGGTGACCAGCACCGAACCAGCGAGCGGATCATGTTCGGCCTGGGAGATGAGATCGGCGGCCACGTGCGCGGGATCGGCCGAATCATCGGCCAACACCGCGATCTCGGTGGGTCCGGCCTCGGAGTCGATGCCCACCAACCCGCGAAGCAGACGCTTGGCCGCCACCACGTAGATGTTTCCCGGCCCAGTCACCAGATCCACACGCTCACAGACGTCGGTGACCCCGTGCGCGAACATCGCCACGGCCTGCGCACCACCGACGGCCAGAACCTCCGAGACCCCCAGCAGCCCGCACACCGCGAGAATCGTCGGATGCGGATAGCCGCCGTGGTCGGCCTGGGGCGGTGAGGCGACCGCGATCTGTTCGACACCGGCGACCTGTGCCGGAACCACGTTCATCACGACGCTGGAACTCAGTGGGGCCAGCCCGCCGGGCACGTACAGGCCGACACGCCGTACCGGCACGGTACGGTTCACCACCTTCGCGCCCGCAGCAAGCTCCACCTCCGACTCGGCGGCTCCCATCTCGGCAGCGCAGACGCTGCGGCGACGTGCGATCGCCACCTGAATGGCCTTGCGCACCGTTGGGTCGAGCTGCTCGACTGCTTCGTCGATCTTCTCCTGCGGCACGCGGAATGTGGGTGGCACGCAATGATCGAAACGTTCGCTGAAGCGCTTCAGCGCAGCCGCACCCTCGGCGGCGACTGCGTCACACACCGGCTGCACGGTGTTGAGCGCGGCATTGACATCGAACGTGGCACGAGGAACGACGAGCGGATAATCGATCTGCTCGCCCGCGGCGAGACGCCCGCGGAGGTCAGTGATGGTGAGCACCGATCCAGTCTAGGAGAAACGTCCGCGTCACGGCGCGGTGTCCGCATCCGGATCAGGACGGGGAGCCCAGCGATCATCGTCCGACTCGTCCGGGGTGGCGCGCCCCTCGATGGCGGTTTCGGGATCAGGAGTCAGCGAGGCCAACGTCATCAGCACCACCGAGGCCCCGAAGAGGCCCGCAGCAAGAGGCACCGGCGTGGTGAGCGCCAACTCGGCGGAGAGAGTGTCTCCCGGCTCACCGGCAAGAATCCGAGGATCAAGCGGCCCGGGCCCGAAGAAACTGCCGATCCCCCACATGATGGCCTCGGCGACGAGCACCGAGCCCAGGGTGATCGGGACGGTGACCCACCCCTGGCGTCGGCTCGGCCCCCACAGCATCAAGGCGGCGATGATGCCCAGCACCAGGGCGATGATCGTGAAGGCGGCGACGGGACTGGCGCCCAATGCGAGCCCGCGTTCGGTCGTGGTGGCGGTCCCTTCCTCGGTGATGACGTACGACGTGAGGGGTGTTCCCCACAACCAGACGAGGCCACCGGCGATCCCCAACACGAGAACGGCTCCGATCCGGAACAGCATCCCCTGCACCAATGGGGTGCGTGGTTCCGGACGAGTGGGCAAATCCTCGGGAACGAAGACGGTCATGCGCTCAGACAGGACGGGCCCAGCAGAGCCTTGAGGTCGGCGCTCAGGGCAGGAGAAGAGGTCACACGGAGATTCTGCCCCACGCGCCACAGTTCCTTGCGCTGCTGCTCGATGAGCCGCAGGTGCACATCGGTCACTCCCGGATGGCTCTCCAACACCGACTTGAGCCGTTCCACCACCGGTTCGGTACAGCGTTCCTTCGGCAGCGTGATCACCACCGGGCGAGCAACCCCTTCGGTGCTGACATCGGGCACGGTGACCTCCTGCGCGAAGATCGAGACCGAGTCATCACGTGTCTTGACCTGCCCACGGATCCGCACGACGGTGTCGGTCGCGATGGCTGTGGAGACCAGCTGGTACACCTTCGGGAAGAGCAGGACCTCGACCGATGCCTCGAGGTCCTCGATCGTTGCGATGGCCATGGCATCGCCCTTCTTGGTGGTCTTGCGCACCAACTGTGTGATCATGCCGCAGAGCGTGACGCTGGTGTCTCGCGGACCGTCCTCCGACATGAGGCGACCGATCGAGATGTCCCGCTCCGCCTCCAGCACGTGTTCCAGGCCCTGCAAGGGGTGATCGGAGACGTAGAGGCCGAGCATCTCGCGTTCGAAGGCGAGCTTGGTGCGTTTGTCCCAGTCCGGCATGTCCGGCACCGGCGACAGAAGCGTCAGGCCACCGCCACCGGTCTCTCCCCCGCCCATGAGATCGGCGAACAGATCGTCCTGACCATTGGCGGCGTTGCGTTTGGCGTCGATGACCTGATCGATGTTGGTCTCGAACACCTCCATCAGGCCACGTCGGGTGTGTCCCATCGAGTCGAAGGCACCGGCCTTGATGAGCGATTCGGTCAATCGTTTGCCACACGCGGCCAGCGGTGTCTTCTCCAGGTAGTCGTTGAAGTCGGTGGCTGGTTCGCACTTCTCACGTTCGGCGAGCATCTGGTTGACCACGTTCTCGCCCACGTTGCGGATGGCCGAGAGTCCGAAACGGATGTCGGTGCCGACCGGGGTGAAGTTCAATTCCGACTCGTTCACATCGGGGGGCAGCACCTTCGTCCCCATGTGGCGGCACTCGGCCAGGTAGGTGGCCATCTTGTCCTTGTCGTCCTTCACCGAGGTGAGCAGGGCCGCCATGTACTCGGTGGGATAGTGCGCCTTGAGGTACGCCGTCCAATACGAGACGACGCCATACGCGGCGGTGTGCGCCTTGTTGAACGCGTAGTCCGAGAACGGCAGAAGCACGTCCCACAGGGCCTGCACCGCCTCGGCGGAGAAGCCGTTGTCGATCATGCCGCCCTTGAAGTTCACGAACTCCTTCTCCAGGACCTCGCGCTTCTTCTTGCCCATGGCCCGCCGGAGAAGGTCTGCGTTGCCGAGCGAGTAGCCGGCGAGCTGCTGGGCGATGGCCATCACCTGCTCCTGATAGATGATCAGGCCGTAGGTGGTGCCGAGGATGTCTTTGAGCGGCTCTTCGAGCTCGGGATGGATCGGGGTGATCTCCTGACGCCCGTTCTTGCGCAGCGCGTAGTTGGTGTGTGAGTTCGCGCCCATCGGTCCTGGGCGGTACAGCGCGAGTGCTGCCGAGATGTCCTCGAAGTGGTCGGGCTGCATGAGACGCAGGAGTTCGCGCATGCCGCCGCCGTCGAGCTGGAACACCCCGAGCGTGTCGCCGCGCGCCAGAAGCTTGTATGCCTCGGGATCGGAGAGGTCCTTGGCCAGTTCAGCCAGGTCGATCTCCACACCCTGATTGCTCTTGATGTTGGCCAGGGCGTCGGCGAGGATCGTCAGGTTCCGCAGCCCCAGGAAGTCCATCTTGACCAGCCCGAGCGTCTCGCACGTCGGATAGTCGAACTGGGTGATGATCGCCCCGTCGGACTCACGCTTGAGCAGCGGGATGATGTCGAGCAGCGGTTCGGACGACATGATGACGCCGGCCGCATGGACGCCCCACTGGCGTTTGAGCCCCTCGATACCGATGCCGGTCTCATAGACCTGTTTGACCTCGGGGTCGGACTCCACGAGTTCGCGGAATTCCTGCCCCTCGGCATAGCGCTTGTGTTCGGTGTTGTAGAGGTCCTTGAGCGGGACGTCCTTGCCCATCACCGCGGGCGGCATGGCCTTGGTGATCATGTCGCCCATCGAGAAGGGCTTGTCGAGCAGACGTGCGGAGTCCTTGATGGCCTGCTTGGCCTTGATCGTGCCGTAGGTGACGATCATCGAGACCTTGTCCGACCCGTACTTCTCGGTGACGTACTTGATCACCTCGGGGCGGCGACGGTCATCGAAGTCGACGTCGAAGTCGGGCATCGACTTGCGCTCTGGGTTGAGGAACCGTTCGAAGATCAGGCCGTGGGGAATGGGGTCGAGGTCGGTGATCTTCATCGCATAGGCGCACATGGAGCCGGCGCCCGAACCTCGCCCGGGGCCCACCATGATCCCTTGGGTCTTGGCCCACCTGATGAAGTCGGAGACCACCAGGAAGTACCCGGCGTAGCCCTTGCCGATGATGACCTCGGTCTCGTAGGCGGCCTGCTTGTGCGCATAGTCGGGAACGCCTTGGGGGAACCGTTCGGCGAGCCCCTTCTCGACCTCCTTGACGAACCAGGACTCCTCGTTCTCCCCGGGCGGGCAGGGGTACTTGGGCATGTACCGGCCCTCGCCCTCGGTGAACTCGACCTGGCAGCGTTCGGCGATCTCCAGGGTGTTGTCGCAGGCCTCGGGAAGTTCGCGGAACAGCTCACGCATCTCGGCCGGTGACTTGAGGTAGTAGCCGTTGCCGTTGAACCGGAAGCGGTTCTCATCCGACTTGCGGGAGCCCGCCGACACGCACAGCAGCGTGTCGTGGGCGTCGGCGTCCTCCTTGTGGACGTAGTGCAGGTCATTGGTGGCCACGAGGGGAAGGTCGAGGTCCTTGGAGATGTCCAGCAGGCCCTGGCGCACCTTTGTCTCGATGTCGAGGCCGTGGTCCATCAGTTCCACATAGAAGTTTCCGGCGCCGAAGATGTCCTTGAACTCGGCGGCTGCTTGCCGGGCCTCCTTGTACTTGCCCAGGCGCAGGTAGGTCTGGACCTCACCGGAGGGACAGCCGGTGGTGGCCAGCAGGCCCTTGCCGTAACGCTCGAGCAGCTCCCGGTCGGCGCGCGGCTTGTAGAAGAACCCCTCCATGTACGACTTGGACGAGAGCCGGAAGAGGTTGTGCATACCGGCGGTGTTCTCGGCCCACATCGTCATGTGGGTGTAGGCGCCCTTCGCCGCGACGTCATCACCGGTGCCATCACCGAAGTTGACGCGTTTGCGTTCGCTGCGATGTGTGCCGGGCGTCAGGTAGGCCTCGATGCCGATGATGGGCTTGACGCCGGTCCCCTTGGCCCTCGCCCAGAACTCGTGGGCACCGAACACATTGCCGTGGTCGGTCATCGCGATGGCGGGCATCCCCATCTCGGCGCACCCGTCGAACAGGTCACCGATGCGCGCCGCCCCGTCGAGCATCGAGAACTCCGAGTGGCAATGCAGATGGACGAATGAATCCGACAACGACAGTTCCTTCCACAACCGCAAGCGACCCAGATGGGCGAAGCCCCGCCATGGTACCCGCGAAGCCTCCCCGGGTCAGCCTGCCCGGATCCCCCTCCACCCAGATAGTTGACCCGTCAACCATCTTTGTTTAAACTTGAACTAATCGATGCGGGAAACACGCATCGCCCCAGACATCGACCGGCGCCACCGAAGGAGCACGACATGACCAACGCACAGAACCTCGGCCTCACCCCCGGAACCTGGAACATCGATCCGATCCACTCGTCGGTGGGCTTCAGCGTCCGCCACATGATGGTCAGCAAGGTGAAGGGTCAGTTCGAGGAGTTCACCGGCCAGATCACCGTCGCCGACCAGATCGAGGATTCCTCGGTGCAGGCCTCGATCGTCGTGTCATCGATCAACACCCACAACGCCCAGCGCGACGAGCATGTGAAGTCCAGCGATTTCTGGAACGCCGACGCCGGCCAGACGATCGACTTCACCTCCACCAGCGTGGTGGCCGATGGTGACGACTGGCTCGTCGCCGGTGATCTCACGATGAACGGCATCACCAAGCCCGCCACATTGAAGGTCGAGTTCGGCGGCTCGGCGAGCGACGGCCAGGGCGGCACCAAGGCCGGCTTCGAGGCGACCACCGAGATCCTGCGTTCGGAGTACGGCATCGACTTCAACATGCCGATGGACGGAGGCGGCGTCGTGATCAGTGACAAGGTCGCCATCACCCTCGACATCCAGGCGGCCAAGGCCTGAGTCAACCTTGGTGCTTTTCGTTGACCCTTGATGCTTTTCGTTGACTAGGAGCTCAAAACAGAGACCGCAGCGAATGCGATTGCGAGACTGATGACCAGACCATGTTTGACTGGATGATCCATGGCCGGGCCAATCTTCACTCGCGCCAGAGCTTGGACAGGCTGTCCAAATATCCACGGGGCACCCCACATCAAGCTGGCTATGCCCAGTGTCGCCCACTCGAGCTCTCCCACCCACAACGTAAGGATGAGCGGAAACCCCAACGCGTAGGCAAGGAGACCGGCTACCGGCCACCACCACCACGTCCGTAGGCACACCATCCCCAGCAGGACATGTACCGTCGCTGCAATCATGATCGGCCATAGCGTTGGCCAGACTGCACCTCCGCTTACCGGGTACACCACGGCAAACCCGATGGTCGCCACTTCGATACCGCTGACTACGCGGTCCCACCGTGGATATCGTGAGGCTTGGATCCAGTCCTCAAAGGAGTCATTCCGTCTCATCAGCCGTCTCCGTCCGCCCCCGGGGTTTGCTGCACGGTTGGGTGACAGTTTCTATCACGCAGCCAGGGCGGATGGTGGGTTCATGATGGTCTCGTATTCGATGGGGGTCAAACGTCCGAGACCGGCTTGCCGGCGTCGGCGGTGGTAGGTGCGTTCGATCCAGCGTCCCTTGCGCCACGATGCCGCCCTTACAGATGATGACAACGTCATCGACTGTTTCCGCCAACTCACCCATGAGGTGCGACGCTTGTCGAGCGACCGTCACGCCCGCTTGACAAGGACAACTAGCGCATGTTTGCGTGGAAATCTGCAAGGGAGCATCAGCTCTGGTTTACATTCGAAAAGGAAAGACACCAGATGATGTCCAGGGCAATCCGAAATTCTTCAACAACCGCCTTGACCATCGGGATTCTTGCGCTTGGAGGACTTACCGCAACTCCAGCCAACGCTGCCCTGACAGAGGGGCCTGCAGCGAGCGCTTCGCAGTCTACGCAAACCGTCAACGGCCTGTCCCAGTCGACGATCAACAAGGCTGACCAGTTCGTCCATCGCAGTGGCAGCACTTACTCGTTCGACGCCGCGAACGCTCGTTCTGTTCTCTCGTCCTCGGAGACCTCCCAGGTGCAGAGTGCAGTCGATAACTGGAACACGAACCTCCAGCTGGCTAGCTCCGAGACCGGGGTCGGCGGTATCGCCGGCGGTATCGTCTCGGCCGCCCTTGCGGCGTCAGCTGGAGTTCAGGGCCTGTGCCGAGACGAGAAGGGCGAGGCCACCTATTACGCACCGATTTCCCCCACCCCGACCATCGTGTGCAATCCGCTGGCCTAGGAGGAAACTATGCGATTCCTCAAGTATTGCGCCTATGCCACACTGCTTGTCGGCGCATGTCTGTGCCTTTTCAATGTGTTCTCACGTGAGGAAGCACCCGCCGGACCGTGGGGGATTATTCTCATCGTCATCGGCGTAGCCATGGCCAGTGCCTTCCTCATCTCACGGAAATCAGTGAGCAGAAAGAACCGAAGGACAGTGACTTGAGCGACTCCCTTGGCGGGTGGCCTCTTCATGAAGAGGCCACCCGCTCGGCATGCGCCCAAAATCTGATGTCTTAGGGTTCACGTGGCGTCATGTAGTCCATCCCAGCCCGGCGGAGGGGCCAGAGCACCGAGCACCCGCTTGCCCGCGACGGAGGGTGCCACTCGCAGCGGGTGGAGTACGCCGAGGCCGAGCAGCTCGAGCAGGTCGCGGTGCAGTTCGTTGACGATCCGCACCCAGCCTGCCGGAGCGCCCAGACCTCACCGAGGGTGCGGTCTGGGCGCTCAGCGTGATCGATGGGTCGGCGAGCTTCTGCAGCACCTCGGGGTGCTCGTCGGCATACAGCCACGTCCGGTGATGTTCAGCCAGGACGCGGGCCTCGATCTGCTGCAGCTGGCCGATCAGGTCAGCGGGATTGCTCACGAGGGCTCCTTCCGTCTCCTCGACCCTACGCACGAGGTTCGAGACAATGGATCGATGACCAGCGACGACATCGACCTGAACAGCCCGGAGTTCATGGCCGAGGCCTTCGTCAAGCGGGTTGCAATGTACACCGGGATCTCAGAGCCCTGCGCCGAGCAGTGGCGGCTGATCCTGGACTCGATGGAGCTCAGCGCCGCGCTGGCCGGCGTGCCCCGGGTGGTGTGGACGCTCGAGGACCGCGAGGCGATGCGACGCGAGGACCTCGGGCAGGACAAGGACGAGCTGGTCGCGCGGGGCTGCTGCACGGTTGGGTGACAGTTTCTATCACGCAGCCAGGGCGGCTGGTGGGTTCATGATGGTCTCGTATTCGATGGGGGTCGAACGTCCGAGACCGGCCTGCCAGAAAGTCTGACGCGGGACATTCACACCAGGGACCCCTACATGTTGTGGTGACCCGGTGAACCTGTCGTTTTCTACCTCACCCCGCTACGCAACCCGAAACCGGAAGAGCCTCTTTAGGTGCCGGCACGCCAGTGTCTAGGGCGCATCTGCGCCACGCTCGTCCTTGTCTGGTGTTGGCAAGAAGGCAGTCGCACTCGTTCCTAAGAAGACGAGGACGAAGAGCACCCATAGCCCTGGGGGAAGGTAAGGCAGCAGCGCCCCCGGGTGCGCCGAGACTGCGACATGGACGGCGACCGTGTACCAGATGCCCACGAGGAGCGCTGTCAGCATGGCAACACAGTACGGAAAGAGGATTGCCCAGAACTCTGCTCGCTGGATCGCGCCTTGAGTACGGCCCAGAAGACGCAGTGGTGAGAAGAACGCATGCAAATTGGCCCGCTTGCCCATCACAGAGACCGCGAGGACCAGGCAGATCGCCAGCAGAGTGTAGGCCGCGGTGGGGACGAAGCCGGCGGTTCCGTCTCCGTGGGGCCCGTACATGATCTGGCTATCCATATCCACATGCCGTACCCAATCCTGCGCGGACTCCACCCGGAGATGATCCGGTGCGCTAGCCGATTCTGCGACCACGGGAAGCCCCCATTCCGGGTTGACCGGAGACTCGCTAGAAATACCGGAGAACGGCACCATGAAGTCTGGGTAGAAGGGGCTGTGAGCTTTCACCGGCGCCGCGGGCGAGAGTAGCTGCCCTATCACGTGGTCATTCGATCCGGCCAGAGAATAGTCAGACGCCTTCTCCATCGGTACGGAGGTCTCCCCAGCGGATTCGAAGTCCGAAGGCTGCCAGTAGACCACCCCACGGCAGTCGTCGCCGATCTCCTCACATACACCGTCTGCTTCCTGCGCTTCCAGTAGGCGAAAATCTTGGCCAACGACGACTGGGACCGTTTGGAAATTCTGGGAGCCTACGTAATTTGCCGCCCATAACGAGGTCTGTGCACCTGTGAAGCCTGCCAGTGGAATGGCTACGAGCGCGGTAGCAAGCCCCACCCTCGAGGTCGTCCCGACGGTTTCGGAGGAGCGGATGCCTAGCGCGGGTGCCGACCATCCGCTCACCTTTTTGATCGCCGCGGCTGCCCAGCGAGCTAGCGCCCGGGCGAAGGTGCCGGCAAGTGTGACAGCGAGGAACGGCAAGGTGAAGACGAATATCAACACGACAGGTCCTGGCGGAGTCGTCACCATGCACCAGATACCCGCGGCAATATTGACCACTGCGAGCACTGGGCCAACCAGCCCCACCAAGGATTTGGACTTACCTACTGTCGCCGCTCCCCGATCCCCGGTTTTGGCCAGCACCTTGTCGACGTTGAGAATCCCCACGCCGAGGAGGTACAGGGGGACTAAGACCAGCAGTGACGACCAGGCAACGTCAATGGGCGAGCCCCAGTGATCTGGCAGCTGCTTGTTGAGCCCTAGCAGAATCACCTTGAAAAGCGGCGTCGCTAACAACCGTCCCAACACGACCGCCGAAGCGCTTGCCAGAAGCGCCAGGCACGCCCCTTGCAGGAGCAGGTGCCTGGTGAAAAACGCCCTGCCTCTGCCGAGAATCCGCAGCGCTTGCACGGTATTTTGGTGGTCAGCGATAAAATTCTGATGCGCCAACCGGACCCCGGCGAATGCCGGGATGATCGCAATTAGGCTCATATTCGTCACGCCGGCCTTGAAGTCGCTGCTTCCGCCAGTCGAGAATGCGACGTAAAGGATGGTGCCGACGAGCGTGCCTATTACTACCGCAGCCAGTACGATTCCCCCGATGAAGGGGCGCGCAGTCACCGACAGCTCTCTCCGGTAGGCGGCGGTGGGAGTCATGGTCTTCATGAGCTATGCCCCCATCTGCAGCAGCGTTTTTGCC
Source organism: Propioniferax innocua (assembly GCF_006716235.1). Lineage (GTDB taxonomy): Bacteria > Actinomycetota > Actinomycetes > Propionibacteriales > Propionibacteriaceae > Propioniferax > Propioniferax innocua. Next base: position 236,900 of record NZ_VFOR01000001.1, read on the forward strand.
TGCCCGTCGAAAAGCTCACGGTGGGAGCAATAGACCACTATCGCTCCCCTATTCGCCGACTGGCGCAACAAGTCCTCGACCACGGTGACATTCGCTCCATCAAGCGCGCTGACGGGCTCATCCATGAGCACCAAGTCCGGTTGGGAAGCTAGTGCCTGGGCCACCGCAACGCGCTGGCGTTGACCCCCGGATAGCTCCGCCGGCAGGGCTTCTGTGAAAGGCTGCATGCCCAACGTGCCAAGCAGCTCTTCCCTGCCCTGGGCGTCGAGGCCCCGTCCGGCGACGTGAACTGCCAGCTCGAGGTTCTCCCGGCAGCTGAGGCTGGGCAGGAGGGTCGGTGCCTGTGGTGCGTACCCGACGTGCGTGGCCCGCCACGAGGTTAGCTTCTTGGCCGCGCCCTTTCCGAACCGTTTACCGTCGATGGTTACCCTGCCTTCACTGGGTGAGCGCAGACCGGCTAACAGATCCAGAACCGTGGATTTACCGCTTCCCGATGGGCCCCGGACTTCGTAGATGCCGGGCCGTGACAACGACAGCGCGGCATCCCGCAGAATATATGGCCCATATTTCGAGTATCGAAAAGAGATTTTATTCCAAACTATTGCAACCATCACAATTCCTGTCTCGTTACAGGGCATATGCTACCCGGGCACCAAAACATTGTCGACAATTGCGCGAATACGTTTATCGTGACCGACAATTGCCCAAGCACGGGTGCTCCGATAATCACGTAGCGTTATCAAAAAGCGTTCGACGTCACGGCGTGCATGGACAGTATCAACGATGCGCTCGATGTCACGTGCTTGCAGCAGGTTATTCTTGCCGTTTTTAATTAAGCCCTGGGATGCGTCGATAAACAGCACGTCATCGTGGCTGCGCTGCTTCTTGAGCGCCATGATGATGGTCGGAATACCGGTGCCGTAAAAGATCGAACTCGGCAGGCCGATGATGGTGTCGATGTTCTTGGCCTCGATAAGGCGCGTACGGATGGCTTCTTCTGCCCCACCACGGAAGAGCACACCGTGCGGCAGAACAATAGTCATGATGCCGTCTGGCTTGATGTGGAACAGCTCACGGAGCCAGAAGGCATAATCAGCCTTGTTCTGTGGTGCCAGACCGTACTGCGTAAAGCGTGGATCAGTGTCCATAACCCACACCCATATCAGTTGTACTCGGTCAGACGATGTCACTGAACCGCCGCTGGCTTCCCGGGGCCCCGGTCCCATGCCCCAAGTCATGGGTCCCATGCCCCAAGTCATGGGTCCCATGCCCCAAGTCATCGGGACCGCAAGGGGCCGGAGAGACTCAGTCTCTCCGGCCCCTTTTTACTGCCCACGCGAGAACGTCGGCTTCATGCGTCATGTGCGATCAGGTGATCTTGTGGCGCTTCTTGAACTCGCGTCGCCGGGCGTGGAGGATCGGTTCGGTGTAGCCCGAAGGCTGCGTGGTCCCTTCCAGGATGAGATCCCGTGCCGCACACCAGGCGATGGAGTCGGTGAAGTTCGGTGCCATCGGGCGGTAGTACGGGTCATCGGCATTCTGCTGATCCACCACCGGAGCCATGCGCTCCAACGACTCGATGACGAAATCCTCCGACACGATCCCGTGTCGCAGCCAGTTGGCCACCATCTGCGAACTGATCCGACACGTGGCCCGGTCCTCCATCAGCGAGACATCGTTGATGTCCGGAACCTTGGAGCAGCCCACGCCCTGATCGACCCAGCGCACCACATAGCCCAGGATCGACTGACACGAGTTGTCCACCTCATTGCGGCAGATCTCCTCGGGCCAATCGGTGCGGCATGCCAACGGGATGCGCAGCACATCGGTCAGGGTCGCCCGACGCCCACCCGCGGCGATCTCCTGCTGACGCTCCCGCACATCCACGTCGTGGTAGTGCGTCGCATGCAGGGTGGCGCCGGTCGGCGAGGGAACCCAGGCCGTCGACGCTCCGGCCGCCGGCTGGCCTCCCTTCTCGGCCAGCATCTCGGCCATCTCCTCGGTCTTGGCCCACATGCCCTTGCCGATCTGAGCATGCCCCGGCAGCCCCATCATGAGGCCGACGTCGACGTTCCAGTCCTCGTAGGCGGTCATCCACGTGGCCTGCTTCATCGCGGCCTTGCGGATCATGGGGCCCGCCTCCATCGAGGTGTGGATCTCGTCACCGGTCCGGTCCAGGAAACCGGTGTTGATGAAGATCACCCGTTCGGGGGCCTCGGCGATACAGGCTGCGAGGTTCACCGTGGTACGGCGCTCCTCGTCCATCAGGCCCATCTTGATCGTGTTGCGTTCGAGCTCCAGCGCGTCCTCGACGGCTGCGAACAGCTCATTGGTGAACGCCACCTCTTCTGGGCCGTGCTGCTTGGGCTTGACGATGTAGATCGAACCGGTCCGTGAATTGCGACGCTGATTCGCCACATCGAGCCCAGGCAGCGCACAGAGCGTGGTGACCAGAGCATCCAGGATCCCCTCGGGCATCTCGTTGCCCTGGTCATCGAGCACCGCCGGCGTGGTCATCAGGTGCCCGACATTGCGGCACAGCATCGTCACCCGCCCCGGCAGGCGCAGCTCTCCCCCATCGGCCGCGGTGTAGACGCGGTCGTCGTGCAGGACACGGGTGAAGCTCTTGCCGTCCTTGTCCATGCGTTCGGACGCCGACCCGTCGTTCAGCAGCAGCCAGTTGCGGTAGCCGACGACCTTGTCCGGGCCATCGACGGCGGCGACCGAGTCCTCGAAGTCCATGATCGCGGTGATCGCCGATTCCAGCACCACATCGTCGACGCCGGCCCGGTCGGTCTTGCCGATGGGCCCTTCGGGATCGATCTGGATCTCCACGTGCAGCCCGTGACGACGCAGGAGAATCGCCGCCGGAGCATCGGCCGAACCGCTGTATCCGACGTAGGCGTTCGGGTCCTGCAGCCCGGTGGTGGTGCCATCGGCGAGGGTGACGGTGAGCCCCTCCTCGCCGATGGCGTAGGCGGTGGCGTCGGCGTGCGAACCCGACGCCAGCGGCACCGACCGATCCAGGAAGTCCCGCGCCCATGCGATGACGCGTTCGCCGCGCACCGGGTTGTATGCGCCCTGACGCGTCGCACCATCGTCCTCGCTGATGGCGTCGGTGCCGTAGAGAGCGTCATAGAGCGAACCCCAGCGTGCGTTCGCCGCGTTGATGGCGAAGCGACGGTTGAGGATGGGCACCACGAGCTGGGGCCCGGCCACGTCCGCGATCTCGGCGTCCACGTTCGTCGCCGCGGCCCGCACGCCGACGGGTTCGTCGACGAGATAGCCGATGCGTCGCAGGAATGCCTCGTACTCCGCGGCGTCGGGACGTCCCGGCGCGTTGCGGTGGTACTGATCGATCTCGCCCTGCAGACGCTCGCGCTCGATGAGCAGCTCACGGTTGCGCTCGGTGAACCGGCCGAAGACCTTGATGAATCCGGTCCAGAACTGATCGCGCGTGACCGCTGTGCGCGGGAGCACCTCGGTGTTGACGAAGTCGACCAGGACGCGATCGACCTGGAGTCCCCCGATGGGGACGTAATCGTCGTGCATGGAGCGGTAGAGCGTGGACATGGTGGGTGTGCTCGTGGTCACCGTCATCCTCCTTTGGATCGGTGTTCTTACGTGATCGGTGCTCCGATCAGAACTGTGCGGACTCGGTCGAATCCTTGAGCGCCGTGGTGGAGCTCTCGGGGTTCACTGCCGTGGAGATGGCGTCGAAGTAGCCGGTGCCGACCTCGCGCTGATGCTTGGTGGCGGTGTAGCCGCGCTCCTCGGAGGCGAACTCGCGCTCCTGCAGATCGACGTAAGCGGTCATCTGCTCGCGGGCGTAGCCGTGGGCGAGGTCGAACATCGAGTAGTTGAGCGCGTGGAACCCGGCCAGCGTGATGAACTGGAACTTGTAGCCCATCGCGCTCAGCTCGCGCTGGAACTTGGCGATCGTGGCGTCGTCCAGGTGCTTCTTCCAGTTGAACGACGGCGAGCAGTTGTAGGCCAGCAGCTGATCGGGGTGCGTCTCGTGGATCGCATCGGCGAACTGCTTGGCCAGCTCGAGATCGGGAGTACCGGTCTCCATCCAGAGGAGGTCGGCGTACTCGGCGTAGGCACGGCCACGGGCGATGCAGGGCTCGATGCCGTTGCGGACCTTGTAGAAGCCCTCCGAGGTGCGCTCACCGGTGAGGAACTCCTGGTCGCGCTCATCCACGTCGGAGGTGATCAGCGTGGCGGCCTCGGCATCGGTGCGGGCCACGATCAGCGACGGGACGTCGGCCACGTCGGACGCCAGGCGTGCGGCGTTGAGCGTGCGCTCGTGCTGCTTGGTGGGGATCAGCACCTTGCCGCCGAGGTGTCCGCACTTCTTCTCCGACGCCAGCTGATCCTCCCAGTGGACGCCGGCGGCGCCCGAGACGATCATGCTCTTCATGAGTTCGTAGGCGTTGAGTGGCCCACCGAAGCCGGCCTCGGCGTCGGCCACGATCGGCACGAGCCATTCCTCGACGCTCTTCTGCCCCTCGAGGTGATCGATCTGGTCGGCGCGCAGGAGCGCGTTGTTGATGCGTCGCACGACCTGCGGGACCGAGTTGGCCGGGTACAGCGACTGGTCGGGGTAGGTCTGTCCGGCGAGGTTCGCGTCACCGGCGACCTGCCAGCCCGAGAGGTAGATGGCGCGCAGGCCTGCCTTGACCTGCTGCACGGCCTGATTGCCGGTGAGTGCACCGAGCGCGTTGACGAAGCCGTCCTCGTGGATCTTCTCCCACAGCTGCTCGGCGCCGCGGCGGGCGAGGGTGTGCTCCTCCTGCACGGTGCCGCGCAGATTCACAACATCCTGGGCGGAGTAGTCACGCTTGACGTTGGCCCAACGGGGGTTGGAGTCCCAGTCCTGCTGGATCTGTTCGACGGTCTTGGGAGTGTTCATCACAGGTCACCTTCCTTGGTGTGGTGTGCATCGTTGTACGCCCTGATGACTCAACTTTCACTCGCTTCATCACGTTCCGCAGCATGATCCGACGGAAAATTCTGCAGAAATTCGCTATCGTGAATTCATGCGCAATGACGCCAAGATGTCTTCGGCGAGCACGCCGGAGCCAAGCCCTTTCGACCCCTTTTCGTTGGGACGCCAGCTCCGCCACATGCGCAAGAGCCACAACTTGACGCTGGCGGAGGTCTCCGAACGCACCGGCGTGGCCACATCCCAGCTGTCGCTGCTGGAGAACGGCAAACGCGAGGCGAAGATCTCGACCCTGCAGAAACTCGCCCGTGTGTACGACGCCACCATCGACGATCTCACCGCGCCCGTGCCGAGCCGCCGAGCCCAGCTCGAGATCGAGCTGGACCGGTACATGCGGTCTCCGCTGGCCCGGTCCAAGGGCCTGCCCGAGGTCCGCATCTCACCCCGGATGCCCCTCGATGTCCTCGAATCACTGGTGGCCCTGCATCGAGAACTCGCAAGGGAGGCCGCTGAACGCGTCGCGACCCCCGAGGAAGCGCGCCGTGCCAATGCCGGGCTCCGCGAGGAGATGCGTCGTCGCAACAACTACTTCGCTGAGCTGGAGGCCGAAGCCTCCAAGCTTCTGGGGCGCGTCGGCTACGAGCGCGGCCCCCTCTCGCAGCATCTGATCGGGGAGATCGCGCAGCATCTGGGGTTCACCCTGCGGCACGTCGGAGATCTGCCACATTCGACACGTTCTGTCACCGACCTGCGCAATATGCGCATCTACCTCCCCAGCGGTACGTCATCGGACCATGATCCGCGTTCGGTGCTGCTGCAGGCCCTGGGGCATCACGTGCTCGGGCACCACACCCCCGCCAATTACGGCGAGTTCCTGCGTCAACGTGTCGAAACCAACTACTTCGCAGCAGCACTGCTGATGCCGGAGAAGCCGATGGTGGAGTTCCTGAAGCAGGCGAAACAGAACAAGCAGATCTCGGTGGAGGATCTCCGAGACCGTTTCGCCGTCAGCTACGAGGCCGCCTCGCATCGGTTCACAAACCTCTGCACCACACACCTCGAGATCCCGGTTCATTTCCAGAAGGTGCACGAGTCGGGGATCATCTACAAGGCCTACGAGAACGATGGCGTCACCTTCCCGAAGGATGCCCAGGGATCGATCGAAGGACAGCCGGTGTGCCGCCACTGGACCTCCCGGCAGGTTTTCGACGCCACCGACAAGTTCAATGCCTTCGATCAGTACACCGACACCCCGAACGGGACGTTCTGGTGCACCGCCCGCGTCGAACGTGCCGCCGCCGGGCTGTTCTCCACCTGCATCGGTGTCCGCTACCGGGACTCCAAGTGGTTCCGAGGACGCGACACCAAGGAGCACTCGGTCTCCCACTGCCCCGACGAGACATGCTGCCGTCGTCCGCCCGATGATCTGACCGACCGGTGGGCCGAACACTCATGGCCCAGCGCTGCGGCACACGCGCATCTCCTGGCTGCCCTACCCCCCGGGGCCTTTCCCGGCGTCGACGACACCGAGGTCTACAAGTTCCTCGAAGGGCACTCCTGACATGGATGTGCTCCATGTCACACGTGACGAATGCGTGCTGGTGGCGTCATAAGATGTGATTGACGAGTCAAATGACATCAACATGATTCATTGCAGGCCCGCCCGTCATACGTCCGTCAGAGAGCAACGACCGTGGTCCGGCCGGTGCGGCCAGAACCACGCGGTCCATCAGGAGCAGAGAAGGCATGACCCCGGAGCGTCAACCGGACCTGGGTACAGATCCCGACACATGGGATGGCCCTCCAACCGAAGCGATCCTTCCGATCTCGGATGCCCCCATCTCCTCGGCTGGCTCGGAGCCGTCGGTCTACGAAAGCCTCTACCGTGACGAGCAGCCCACGGCACGCCAGCACCAGGACTCGACTCCAGTCACCTTCTTCGCCACCCCGAGCTCTGCGACCTCGCCGTCCACCGGCGCGCAGCCGATCACCACATCGGAATCCACTCGATCGTCGCGACCCTCACATTCACGTGGCTCGAAGATCCTCATCGGTGTCACCACGACCCTGACCGTCCTCGCGCTGGTGCTCACCGCCGGGCTCTTCCTCCTGTCAAGGAACGAACAACCATCGGCTGCTCCCCCCGCCCATCCGACGACAGCGACGCTCTCCCCCAGCGCCGTTCCCTCATCTGAGCCTTCGGCATCGAAGAACGCGACCACCGCACCCCCCATGGTCACGGCACCCATGCCCACACCGAGTGCTACCCGTGACCAGACCGTCTTCCCCGCCGATGCCAAGGAATGCCCGGTGGTCCAGCACGCCTCCGACCCAGTCGCGCGCTCGGCGGCTGGCTCCAAAGCCACCTCCTGCGAATTCGCCGAAGCCGTTCGCGTCGCATATGCCGAACAGGCGAACGACGGTGGCCCGGTGACCATCCAGGCGTACTCGCCGGTCACCGAGCAGTCCTACGAGATGACGTGTGAAGGTGATTCCCCCGTCATCTGCCGTGGCGGCAATGAGGCGGTCGTCTACCTCGGTTGAGGTCGCTTCCCGACGCGCGGCTCAGGTGAGCAGTGTCGCGAACGGTAGAGCGAGCAGCAACGAGTCGACCCGGTCGAGGATCCCCCCGAAGCCGGGAAGCCACTGACCGGCGTCCTTCACTCCGGCCTGACGCTTGAACATCGATTCGAGCAGATCACCGGCCACACCGCCCAGACCGATGGCGATGACCAGGGCCACGGTGATGTTGCCCAGGAGCAACAGCACGAGGGCTGTTCCCACCACGGCGCCGACCAGGCCGCCCATGGTCTTGTTCGGGCTCAGCGGAGACAGCGGCTGACGCGCCCAGGCGAACCGACGCAGTCCCTTGCCTCCGCACCAGGCCGCCACATCGCCGGCGGCCGCACCGAAACAGATGTAGGCCGACAGCTCCCAATTGATCACAAGATGCGAGAGCGACCAACAGATCCAGATGGCTGCGAAGCCACTCATGGCGGCCCGCCACGGCCCGTTCTCGGCGTCTCCTTGCAGGATCGACGGGATGGCCGAGGCCAGCACCGTCAACGGAGCCGCCACGTACAAAGCCTCCGGCCACCACAGGGCCATGGCGGGGAATCCCACCGCACTGGCGAAGAGCAGGAGGGCCTCGGCCCGGCCGAGTTTCGCCATCCGGGTGAACTCCCGCACCGCGAGAAGGGCCATCGCCGCCGCGAGGACAGCCGTCGACCCGCGTCCGAACCAGAGCGGGATGCCCACCATCGGCATGATGAGCGCCCATGTCATCCAGCGTCGTCGGATCTCGGTGCTCCGCGAGATGAGCACCAGAGGCAACGCCAGCAACAGGACCGTGGCGGCCACCGCGACGAGGAACACTCGTTCGCTCTGGATGTCCACGGTCATCCCGAACAGATCGAAGTGGAGCCGCCAGGAACGATCGAAGTCGATGATCCATTCCCAAATGTTCACGCAGCCGCTCCCCGACCGGTCAATTCACTGTGGGTCCCCACGGCGCGTGTGATGGCCGTCGCCACCGAGCCGACCACCATCAGAAGCATCCATCCGAGCATCCACTGCGGCAACGCGCAGGCCACCACCGCCACAAGGCATCGCTCCGTCTTCCCGAACGGTCCACCGTTGCGCCGCGTCGCCCCGGCTCCGGCGGCACTGAGGGAGACGAACGTCGGCAACGTCGCAGCGAGGGCCGCCAGGATGATCCACGCCGCGTGCGATGTTCCGAACACGAGGAATTCACCGGTCGTATCGGTGGACAGGGGCACATATGACGTCCACCCGTGGGGAGTCTCTGCCGCAGGCATCATCAACCGTTGATCCAGTGCCCACAGACCGGCGAACATCAACAGGTCAGAGACCCGATCACCGAACTCGTTGAGCACGAAGCCCCATGGTCTGGCCACGTCACGATCCCGTGCCACGGCGCCGTCCAGGTTCGCACCGGCCAGACGGAGCGCCAGCATCACGAACGCGAGCGGCCACCATCCCAACCACAGGGTGATCGCAGCCAGGGCCGCCGCCACGACGCCAGCGACGGTGAAGGCGTCAGGCGAGATGCCCTTCCTGCGGGCCCACGCGACGATTCCCGCAAGGCGTCGCGTGTACCAAGGTTTCAATCCGTAAAGCCCACGCATCAGCACATCATGGCAGGGAGGCGGCTCACGGCCCCTTCGCCATCACATCGGTGTCAGCCGGCAGGATTCTCCTCAAGAGCGTGATCCGATGCACGATAGGCCACGAGCTCCCCAGGGAGCCCATAGCGTGCGATGGCCGAGACAGCCGACCACAGTATCAACGCACCGATCGCCAAGGACGCGACGCCCTGCCAGCGTCCCCACTCCTCGTCATTGATGATGAACATCCCCATGTGCAATGCCCACGCGAAGGCTGCGCCAGCCACCCAACGACCGCCCTCCATGGGATCGAGCGTGGCTGTGACGACGACCGACATCGCGATCATCGCCACGACCAGGAAGATCAAGTAGAGCACCAGATCGAGTTCCTGACCGAACACCTGGTATCGACGGAGCATGCCTGCCAACCACGGAACCTGGGTGAAAGCGGTCCCAACACCGATGAATGCCCCGGTGCCCACGACGCCGACGCGCTGCCGCATCGTCGGCTGCATGACTGCACGCCAACCGAACTCACTGGCCAAAGCCGTCACGACCAGGCCCAACGCGACCCAGATCACGAGCCAGGCCGGGTCGGCGAAACGCGAAAGCAGCGGATGCGGACGCTGCTCCACGATGGCGTGCTTCAGAGGCCACTTCAACCACGAATACACGTGGACGCAGACCGCGGCGATCCCCGCTCCCGCGCACAGCAGAGCAAAACTCCGTCGCAGCCCTCTCAGATCGAATGAAAGCCCAGGGCGGCACAGCACGGGCCACCCCGCAGCCCGCCCGATCACCAACGTCGCACCTGCGGCGAGAAGCGGCCCGAACGCAGCCAGGTTCAGAACCCAGTAGCCGAAACCGAGCCGGGATTGCGCGACGTACAGGGCGAAGGCGAACACGAGACCGAACACCATCTGACAGCCCGCAGCAGCCCAGACGCCACGAACGTGTGCCGTCTCCTGTTCTTTCTGCGTCACGCGCGAACCCCCGCCGCGAGATCTTCCACCAGGGCTGCCAGCTCGGTGGTGTCGCTGGGGCGACCCTCGTCCTGGGATTTCAGCATCGTCCGCAGCAGGGCCGAGCCGACGATGACGGCGTCAGCGAACTCGGCGGTTTCACGGGCCTGCTCACCGTTCGAGACGCCAAGACCGATCCCGATCGGCACCTCTGGGCACAGATCCCGGATCCGGCTGACAAGCCGAGGGGCTGCCGAGGAGGTCCGGGCACGCACACCGGTGACGCCCATGACGCTGGTGGCGTAAAGCCAACCGCGGCAGGACGCGACGGTGGAGACGATCCGCTCATCGGAGCTACTCGGTGAGACGAGGAAGACCCGATCGAGTCCATGGGCCTCACTGGCAGCGATCCACTCCTCCGCCTCCTCGGGGATGAGGTCTGGGGTGATGACACCGGCTGCGCCTGCAGCGGCCAGATCGCGGGCGAATGCGTCCACGCCGTAACGCTCGATGATGTTCCAATACGTCATGATCACCGACGAGGCGCCACGTTCGGACAGTTTCTCCGCTGCGGTGAACAGGTCTCGTGTCCGTACACCCGCAGCCAGGGCTCGGGTACCGGCGGTCTCGATGACCGGGCCGTCCATGACCGGATCGGAGTACGGCATCCCGATCTCGATGAGGTCACAACCTTCGGCGAGCACCGACATGACGTCGAAGGACGTGGCGACATCGGGAAAACCGACCGGGTAGTAGCCCACGAGAGCGCGTCGCCCCTCTTCGGTCGCGGCCTGGATGATGCGCCCGGACGTGCCGAGATCAAACTGTGCACTCATCGGTTGTCTCCCGTCGTGCGATCAGGCGTGCCGTCGAGCCCGAACCATGAAATGGCCGTGTTCACATCCTTGTCGCCGCGCCCTGACAGACACACGACGATGAGCGGCTCGGCATCCGGATCGGTTTCGGCGAGATGACGGCCCAGCCGCAGCGCCCCGGCGACGGCATGGGCGCTCTCGATGGCCGGAAGGATTCCCTCGGTGCGGCACAGAAGCTGCAGGGCCTCCATGGCCTCGGGATCGTCAACAGGTTCGTAGGTCGCACGCCCGCTCTCGGCGAGCCAAGCATGTTCGGGCCCGACGCCCGGGTAGTCGAGCCCCGCGGAGACCGAATGCGACTCGACGGTCTGGCCGTCCTCATCCTGCAGCACGAAGCTGCGCGTACCGTGCAGGACGCCGACCTCTCCGGAGGTGATCGTTGCGGCATGTCGTCCACTCGCAATACCCGATCCTCCGGCCTCGAAGCCGTACAGCGCCACATCGGTGTCCTCGATGAATTCGTAGAACATACCGATCGCGTTCGATCCACCTCCGACGCAGGCGGCCACCGCGTCGGGAAGGCGTCCGTACGTCTCAAGTACTTGGGATCGAGCCTCCCTCGAGATGACGCGCTGGAAATCGCGGACCATCATCGGGAAGGGATGCGGACCGGACGCCGACCCGATCAGATAGTGCGTGGTGTCGACGCTGGAGACCCAGTCGCGCAACGCTTCGTTCATCGCGTCCTTGAGCGTCTGCGAGCCAGACCCGACCGCCACGACGCGTGCCCCGAGCAACTGCATGCGCGCCACGTTGAGGGCCTGCCGGTCGGTGTCGACCTTGCCCATGTAGACGCAGCACTCCATACCGAGCAGGGCGGCCGCCGTCGCAGTGGCGACGCCATGTTGGCCTGCTCCGGTCTCGGCGATGAGGCGCTTCTTCCCCATGCGGCGGGCGAGAAGCGCCTGCCCCAACACATTGTTGATCTTGTGCGAACCAGTGTGGTTCAGGTCTTCACGTTTGAGGACGATACGAGCGTTGCCCGCATGCTCGGACAGCCGCGGGGCCTCTGTCAGCAGGCTGGGACGACCGGCGTAGCTACGCAACAGATCATCGAGCTCGGTGGTGAAGGCCTCGTCGGCCCACGCCGCCTCCAACGCATCGTTGAGTTCGGCCAACGCACTCTGCAGCGCCTCGGGAACGAATTGCCCGCCAAAACGGCCGAAGTGCCCTCGCTCATCCGGACGACGTGCTGACAGGTCCGTAACTTCCGTGCGGCTCACACCGCCTCCTCACTGGTTGTGGACGCCGATGCCGGTCAAGACCGGGCGGCGGATGGGAGCTGGTTTCAGCCGATCAGCGCACGAACCGCCGCGCGCGGGTCCTTCTGCGTCACCAAGCCCTCACCAACAAGTACCACGTGTGCTCCGGAATCCTGCGCACCACGCGCGTCCGCCGGAGTACGGATCCCGGATTCTGCGACACGCACTGCGCCGGAACGTACCGCCGGAGCAAGCCGGGTGAATGTCGTCGGGTCCACTTCAAGATTCTTCAGGTTCCGGTTGTTGATACCGATCAGTTCAGCGCCGAGAGCATTGGCCCGCTCCAACTCAGCCTCGTCATGGACCTCGACCAGTGGCGTCATACCGAGATCCACGACGCAGCGGTGGAGATTGACGAGCTGGTCCTCCGCGAGCGCCGCAACGATCAACAGGCAGAGGTCAGCTCCATGGGCCCGCGCCTCGACCACTTGGTACTCGTTCACCAAGAAGTCCTTGCGCAGCACCGGGACGCTGACCCGCGAGCGCACTGCGGCGAGATCCTCCAGCGAGCCACCGAACCGATGCTTTTCGGTGAGCACCGAGATCGCGTGTGCGCCACCTGCGGCGTACTGCGCGGCGAGCTGCGCCGGATCCTGGATGCTGGCCAGAGCGCCACGTGAAGGGCTACGACGCTTCACTTCGGCGATCACCGACAGCGAATCATCCCGGAACGACGGCAGAGGGTCCAGCGGTGCGGGAGCGGCATCGGCGCGACGTCGCATCTCGGCGAGGTCTGTGTCGGCCTCACGTTCCCGAGCGTCTGCAAGGGCTCCTTCGACGATATCGGCGAGAACGCTCATTCGTCCTGCCCCAGACCCGCCTTGTTCATGACGCCACCCACCACGGGCGAGATCACGACGAGAGCGGCACCGATGATGCTGATGTTCACGTTGATGGAAGGGAAGCCGTCGGGGCCGGTCAGGAACCCGACCACCATGATGATGAAGCCGACCAATGCCAGCATGGAGCTGACCCATGCTGCGGGAGTACGCCCGTGATGGACCTGTTTGCTTCCGAGTGTGCGCTGCGACATCGTTCGCCTCTCTACCGGCTGGTGGATATTCGCGGCCCATTTTGGCCCATCGGCGTACTAGCCGCCAGTCCGTTCACTGGACGGGCCGGTGATGCCGCCATCATCGGCGGTGGGATCGAGTCCGGCGTCCATGGCCTTCCACAGGTCTGCAGGGTCGTCATCGGGGCTGATCGTCTCCGGTGCCTGACGATCGAATCGGTCCGCGCGGCGACGCCACGACGGCGCCCCGATGACCATGGCCACGGCCCCCGCCACGGTGAGCACGCCACCGGGAAGAGCAGCCCAGTGCCAGCCCGTGGGTTGATGCGGAGCCACATCACCCACCAGTGAGGCATCGGGTGCCTCCCCCGGTCCGGTGAACGCTGCCCACATCATGATGAGCCCCACCAGAGCAAGCAGGACCGCGGTGACCTGTCGGGCACGTGCAGGCAGCGTCGCCGACAACAACCATCCCGCAACGATGACCCCTGCAAGGACGCCGCACAGCGCCTGGCCGGCGGGCGTCGGTGTGTCGACAGCCCCGGGAATGACCTCCGCCGAGCCGTTCCACCACGGCATCATCGCCGCGAGTCCCGCTGTCAACGCCCCGAGCAGCAGCCCGAGGTTGGCGATCATCCGCGTGTGTCGCATCAGGCTCCCCATGCTCGGGCCTGGTTCACCGCGGTGATGACGGCGGCAGCCTTGTTGCGACATTCGAGGTCTTCGGCTTCCGGGTCGGAGTCGGCGACGATCCCTGCCCCAGCCTGGATGTGCACCGCGTCGGGCTTGACCAGGGCCGAACGGATCGCGATCGCACAATCCGAGTCGCCAGCGAGGTTGAACCAACCGACCACACCTCCGTAGACACCACGCCGTGTCGCCTCGAGCCGGTCGATGTGGGCCATGGCGCTGACCTTCGGAGCCCCCGACAGGGTGCCTGCCGGGAAGCACGCGAGGGTGGCGTCCAACGCGCCCGCGTCTGCCGCCAACTTTCCCACCACGGTCGCCTCGAGGTGCATGATGTGGGAGTAGCGCACAACATGCAGCATGTCGAGCACACGAACCGACCCGGGTTCGCAGACCCGCGCCAGATCGTTGCGCTGGAGGTCGACGAGCATCACGTGTTCGGACCGCTCCTTCTCATCGGCCACCAGTTCATCCTCGAGGGCCCGATCCTGTTCCGCCGTCGCGCCCCGGGGGCGGCTTCCAGCGATCGGATGTGTCGTGGCATGCCCGTCCCGCACGGTGATCAGCGCCTCAGGTGAAGAGCCGACGATGTCGAAGCCTTCGCAACGCAGGAGGAACTGGTAAGGACTCGGGTTGAGCCGTCGCAACCGCCGGTACAGGGCGAAACCATCGACGTGCGGCATGTCGAAGCGCTGGGAGACCACGATCTGGAACGCCTCTCCAGCATGCACCTGGGCCACCGCATCGCGCACCATCGCATGGAACTGTTCGGGGGTTCGTTGACGTACCGGCTCGACCTCGGCCACTTCTGCAGGGGTCGTGGTGACTGCTGCTTCACGAGGCTCACCGAGACGATCGATCATCGCCTCGATCCGCGCCACGGCATCGGCGTACGCCCCGTGGACGCGTTCGGGCCGATTGTCGTGATTGATGGCATTGGCGAGCACCCAGATCGCGCCGGTGTGGTGGTCCATCACCACCAGGTCACCGATCAACATCATCGCCATCTCCGGCACGTCGAGGTCGTCCTCACAGGTGTCGGGGAGACGCTCGAGCCGACGCACGATGTCGTACCCGAGGTAACCGACGAAGCCCGATGTGAGCGGCGGCAGATCTGCGTCAGCCAGATAGGACGGATCACTCTCGAGTAGTTCGAGGGTTCGGGCGAACACCTCCAGCGGGTCGCTGCTCTCGGCGCGGGGGAGATCAGAGTCGCCGCTTGCAGCGCCGGGGAGTTCGGCGAGGTGCTTGCCGGTCCACGCGGCTTGGCCGTCGCGGGTGGTCAACGTCGCCACGGTGTCAACGCCGATGAACGAGAATCGCGCAGTGACCCCGGCCTCCACCGACTCGAGCAGGAATGTGCCGGGGCGGTCGCCGCAGAGGTGCCGGAACAGCGAGATGGGGGTGTCGGCATCCGCCATGACACGGGCCGCGACGGTGATGACGCGTCGATCGGCGGCGAGCTCGACGAACTCATCCAGGCTTGGGCGAATGGTCGGCATCATGACTCCTCGTCGTTGCGGATTCCATCGGCGGTCAGCTCGCGGAAGAAGCACGTCCGGTTACCGGTGTGGCAGGCCGCCCCCGACTGCTCCACGAGATACAGCACCGTGTCTGCGTCACAATCCACCAGCACCGTCCGCACCTTCTGCACATGCCCCGACGTGGCTCCCTTGACCCACAACTCGCCGCGGCTACGCGACCAGTAGGTGCCCTCACGTCGTGTGATCGTGCGGGCGACCGCTTCGGCATCGGCCCACGCCATCATCAGGACCTCGCCGGTCCGCGCATCCTGCGTCACGACAGGGATCAGTCCACGATCATCGAAACGCAGCTGGTGCACAAGAGCGTCAAAGAGCGCCTCCTGGTCGACGGCATCGACAAAGTTCTGGGTGGATTCCACTGGCTCGGACACCCGGCCATTCTGGCATCCATCGCGGAGTCAACGGCACATGATTGAGACGCCGGTGACCGGCGACTAGGCTCAGATGGTGGACTTCTCCAAGGACGAACGCGCGAAACTGGCCGATCTGTTCGATGAACTCGGTCCCGATGCCCCGACGCTGTGCGACGGTTGGCTGACCCATGATCTCGCTGCTCACCTGTGGATCCGCGAGACCGACCCGCTGGCCGCGCCCGGTCTTCTCGCCAAGCAGCTGGCGAACCTCACCGAGCGCCGTATGGACGAGACCAAACGACGCTGGGACTACCCCACGCTCGTCGAGCGGATTCGACGTGGCCCTGCACCGTTCTCCATGTTCGCGTTCCCCGTCGTCGATGAGGAGGCGAACACCGCGGAGTACTTCGTCCACCACGAGGACGTCCGACGAGCAAATGGCCGGGGTCCCCGAGAACTTGCGTCGGAGGTCGAGGACTGGTTCTGGCGTCGACTCAAATTGCTGGGACGCGCTCTGTTCCGCTCGGCCGGTATGGGTGTGGTGCTCGAACGCACCGATGAGCAACCCGATTCGTTCCGCGTCAATTCGGGCAATCCGATCGTGACCGTGGTTGGGCGACCGAGTGAGATCACGCTCTACTCCTTCGGGCGGCGCAACGCCGCCGACGTGCGGCTCATCGGTGAGCAGCATGCACTGGATGAGCTCGGACGCACCGATTTCGGTCTCTGAAGCCGACTGACCCTGGCTTCATTCATACAGCCGGGATCGAGATGGCGAAGGTTCACAAAAGGATGATCAGGATGATGATCAGCAACAGCAGGATCACCGCGGCGATGCCACCGATGAGCCATGGCATCGGGAGCGACTTGCCCGACTTCTGCGGTGCCTGAAGTTGCGCGGGGTCCCAGTTCTCCACCGACTGAGTGGAATTCGCCCACCCGCTGACGTTGGTCTGCTGCTGCGGATCGGCCCACCCGGAGGGCGCCGCATCCTGGTGGCCGCCCCAACCGCTCACGTCGGTCTGACCCTGTTCGCCCCAGCCAGTGACCGGTGCCTCGAAGTTCCAGTCCGAGCGCGGTTCCGGCTGTGACGGTGCCGGCTGCTGCTGCGTCGGCTGTTGCCCCAAGGATTGCTGCGGGATCGACTGAGGATCCTGCGGCATGGCATCGGGCTGCGGGGCCCCATGGGCCTGCTGGGGCATGTCCGAGGTCTCCGTGCGTTGCTCACGAGCAGCGCGCAACGCCTCGAGCTCCTCCCCGCTGAGCGGATTGAGGCGCGTCGCTTCCGGATCGGGCTGGTTGTGACTCATTCCTGCCTCCTTGTGGGTCGCCTCGGCCGTGGGGTCACGGCCAAGGTCTCAGGACAACTTCTCGACGATCAGCTCACGGACGCGGGCCGCATCCGCCTGTCCCTTCATCTGCTTCATCACAGCACCGATGAGAGCGCCGGCAGCTTGAACCTTTCCACCACGGATCTTCTCGGCGATATCAGGATTCGCGGCGATTGCGTCATCCACCGCGGCGGAGAGGGCACCATCGTCACTGACGACAGCCAGACCACGTGCATCGACCACCTCGGCGGGTTCACCCTCACCGGCCAACACACCGTCGATCACCTGACGCGCCAATTTGTCGTTGATGACCTTGTCATCCACCAGCTTCTGCAGGGACTCCACCTGCTGTGGCGTCATCCCGACCTCGGTGAGCTCCACACCCTGCTCGTTGGCACGGCGAGCCAGCTCGGTCAGCCACCACTTGCGCGCCGACTGCGGTGCGCATCCGGCCTCGACGGTCTCGGCGATCGGATCGACAGCATCGGCCGCGACGACGTCACGCATCTCCAGCTCGGAGAAGCCCCAGGCCTCGGTCAGACGCCTGATCCGCTGGGTGGGAGGTTCAGGCAGTGTCCCACGCAGTTGCTCCACCCATTCGCGGCTCGGCGCCACCGGAACCAGGTCGGGCTCGGGAAAGTAACGGTAGTCCTCGGCGGACTCCTTGGGGCGCCCGGCGGTGGTGGCACCGGTGTCCTCATGCCACATGCGCGTCTCGAGTGCGACATCCTGCCCCGCGTCCAACACAGCTGCCTGACGCTCGACCTCGTGACGCACCGCGCGTTCGACCGACCGCAGCGAGTTCACGTTCTTCGTCTCGGTGCGTGTGCCGAACTCAGCGTCGGCGCTGGCGCGCAGCGACACGTTGGCGTCGCACCGCAGGTTGCCCTGCTCCATGCGCGCCTCGGAGACCCCGAGAGCCTTGATCAGATCGCGCAACGTCTTGACGTAGGCACGAGCGACCTCAGGGGTCTTCGCGCCGGCCCCGACGATGGGTTTGGTGACGATCTCGATCAACGGCACACCGCACCGGTTGAAATCCATGAGGGAGTGCGATGCCCCCTGGATCCGTCCGGTGGCACCGCCGACATGCGTCGACTTTCCGGTGTCCTCCTCCATGTGCGCGCGTTCGATCTCGACACGGTGGATCTCCCCGTCCACCTCGACGTCCAGGTAGCCGTCGAAAGCGATGGGCTCGTCGTACTGGGAGATCTGGTAGTTCTTCGGCATGTCCGGGTAGAAGTAGTTCTTGCGCGCGAATCGGCACCACTCGGCGATCTCGCAGTTCAGGGCGAGACCGATCCGGATCGCCGATTCCACAGCCTTGCCGTTGACCGTGGGCATCGCACCGGGGAGGCCGAGGCAGACCGGGCAGGTCTGCGAGTTCGGGGCGGCACCGAAGGCGGTGGAGCACCCGCAGAACATCTTGGACGCGGTGTTGAGCTCCACGTGCACTTCGAGCCCCATGACCGGGTCGTACCGGTCCACGGCCTCGTCGAAATCAACCAGATCGGTCACTTGGCCGCTCCCTTCAGCTCGGGGGCCCGGCTCAACAGCGGGCCCCCCCAGACCTCTTCGTTCGCACGTTCCAGGGCCGATCCCACGCGGTAGAGCCGGTCATCTGCACGAGCCGGAGCCATCACGTGGAACCCGACCGGCATCTGATCGTCTTCACTGAGCCCCACCGGGAAGGACGCCGAGGCATTGCCCGCGAGGTTCGACGGAATGGTGCACAGGTCGTTCTTGTACATCGCCAGCGGATCATCTGTGCGCTCCCCGAGCCCGAACGCCGTGGTGGGCGTGGTCGGTGAGACCAACACATCAGCCTTCTCGAAGGCGGCGTCGAAGTCACGCTGGATGAGCGTGCGGATCTTCTGTGCGCTGCCGTAGTAGGCGTCGTAGTAGCCCGCGGACAGGGCGTAGGTCCCGATGATGATGCGACGCTTCACCTCGGCACCGAAACCGGCTCCTCGTGAGAGCTTCATGACATCCTCCGCCGAGTGCGTGCCATCATCGCCGACGCGGCGCCCGAAACGCATCGCCTCGAAACGAGCCAGGTTCGATGAGCATTCCGCCGGGAGGATCAGATAGTAGGCCGCCAAGGCGTACTCGAAGTTGGGGCAACTCACCTCGACGATCTCGGCACCGAGGTCAGCCAACTGGTCGACCGTGCGCCCGAAGGCAGCCTCCACTCCGGGCGCGTAGCCTTCGCCGCCGAGCTCGGTGACCACGCCGATACGCATGCCCGAGACATCACCGCTGCGTGCGGCGTCCACCACCGGAGGGGTCGGCTCGTCCAGCGAGGTGGAATCGAGCGGATCATGCCCGGCAATGATCTCGTGGAGCAGAGCGGTGTCCAGAACAGTACGTGCCACGGGCCCGGGCTGGTCCAAGCTCGATGCCAGGGCGATCTGGCCATAACGTGACACGCCGCCGTAGGTCGGCTTCACCCCGACCGTTCCGGTGAAGGCACCGGGCTGACGGATCGAACCACCGGTGTCGGTGCCGATCGCCAACGGTGCTTCGAACGCGGCCACGGCAGCGGCCGAGCCGCCGCCGGAACCACCGGGTGTGCGTTCCAGATTCCAAGGGTTGTGGGTCGGTCCGAAACCGGAGTTCTCGGTGGACGACCCCATGGCGAACTCGTCCATGTTCGTCTTGCCCAGGATCACGACGCCGGCGTCGAGGAGTCGCTGGGTGACCGTCGCGTTGTAAGGGGCGTGGTAACCCTCGAGCATCTTCGAACCCGCGGTCGTGGGGACGCCGACCTGCGTCATCACATCCTTGAGAGCGAGCGGGACACCTGCGAGCGGGCCAAGCCTCTCGCCCGCAGCGATACGGGCATCAACCGAACGAGCCTGTTCGAGAGCGCCTTCGCGATCGACGTGCAGGAAAGCCCTGATGTCGGCGTCAACGGCGTCGATACGATCAAGGTGAGCCCGGGTGACCTCCTCGGAGGTAAGTCGCCCTGCGGCGATGTCAGCACCCAGTTCGGCGGCAGTGCGGTGCAGGATTTCAGTCACTGGCTCTCCCCCAGGATTCGCGGTACACGGAAACGGTCCTCTTCGGCCGCGGGCGCCATGGCCAAGGCATCAGCGACGGGCAATGATTCAGCCACCACGTCGTCACGGAACACGTTGGTCAACGGCTGGGGGTGGGAAGTGGCCGGCACATCACTGGTGTCGATCTCACCCACGCGCGCCACTGCTTCGAGGATCACATCCAGCTGCGGCGCGAGTTGCTCCAACTCATCGGGGCTCAGCTCGATCCGGGCCAGTCTGCCCAGCCGCTCCACGTCCGACACGCTCAGTGCCACCGACTTCTCCTGTTCGTTCGGGGACTACCCGGGTCATCCTAGCCACACTGACCGTGCAGTATCAGACACAAAGCGCGTGCCGACGTGAGATGATCGGCGCGTGTTCCTGATGCGCATCACCCTCCCAGACCGCCCCGGAGCCCTCGGCGGAGTGGCCACGGCTCTTGCCACGGTCGGCGCCGACATCCAGTGGATGGAGATCATCAGCCGGGTCGATGGACGGGTCACAGACGACTTCATGATCGAGCTGCCCGATGGCGTCATGCCTGACGAAGCGGTGAGCGTGTGCCATGCGATGGATGGCGTCGACGTGCTCTGGTGCTCGCGCTACCCCGCCGGCTCGGGCCTGGCGATGGACCTCGAACTGCTCGAAGCCATGTTGGAGCATGGCGATCAAGCCCTCCACCGGATCGTCGAATCTGCTGCCGAGGTCTTTCATGTCCACTGGGCGCTCTTGGCCGATACCAAGGGGCCGGCCACTCTCTACGCGTCGGACATGGCTCCCGAGTTGGATGACACCAGCTGGGAACAGTTGGCGCCGTTCGATCGGATGCACGTGGTCGACCTTCCCGCTGGCTGGGTTCCCGACTGGATTGAGACCGTCGCCGCCGTGATCCCGGTCGCCCATGACCAAGTGGTGGTCGTCGGACGCCATGGAGGCCCCACCTTCGAATCGTCCGAATTGGCGCGGCTTCGTTACCTCGCCTCGCTGGGCGCGATGCAATCGCGTCGCAACAGCCAGTGAGCGGCCTCACCTCACCTGCAGGTAGAACACCCACCCGACGGCGACGAGAACGGTCAGGATCACCACCGCGAGAACGGGCACCCATCGACGTAGCCGTTGCTTCTGGCGTGTGGAGGGCAACAGCTTCGGGCCCCAATCACCGACGTCCGGACGCACGCGCACCGGCGTCTCGCCATTGAGGTCGAGATCGCTCCAGATGCCTCCGCCCGAACGGCCCTGCTGTGAAGTCACGCACCCACACTAGCGCTCAAACCAATGCTTCAGGACCTCCCTCGAGCAGCTTGGCGAATGCATCGGCATCGAGCATCGGAACACCGAGTTCTTCGGCCTTGGTGGCCTTGGAGCCGGCGTTCTCCCCCACCACGACGTAATCGGTGCGCTTCGAGACCGACCCGGCAGCCTTGCCACCGCGACCAACGATGGCTTCGCGGATCGAATCCCTCGTCCAGCCCTCGAGGGTTCCGGTGGCGACGATCGTCAGACCGGCAAGGGTCTGCGGGGCCTTTGGTCCATCGGCTGATTCGTCGGCCATGACGCAGCCTGCGGCGAGCCACTTGTCCACGATCGCCGCGCGCCAGTCGGTGGCGAACCAGTCAACGATCGAGCCGGCGATGGTGTCCCCGATACCGTCCACCGCAGCGAGGTCCTCCCGGGAGGCCGAGCGAAGCGCGTCGATGTTGGGGAAAGCCGCCGCCACCTCCGGGGCGACGCCCTTTCCGATGTGACGGATACTGAGAGCCACGAGGAACTTCGCGAACGGCATGGTCTTCGCCGTCTCGAGATTGGCCAGCAGCTTCCGGCCATTCGCCGAGAGATTCCCGGCCTTGGTCCGGAACATCTCCACCTTGATCAGATCATCGGCGGTGAGGGTGAACAGGTCGCCCTCATCGGTGATCAGCCCTGCGCCGAGGATCGCGTCTGCGGCCTGCTCCCCCAACACCTCGATGTCCAGGGCCTGACGCGATGCCAGATGGAACAATCTTTCCCGCAACTGAGCCGGGCAGGAACGCTGATTGGGACATCGGAAATCCTTCTCCCCCTCCTTCTCCGGCCGCAGCGAAGTGCCACATTCGGGGCACTGATTCGCCATGACGAAGGCCCGCTCGGTCCCATCGCGCAGATCCACGACCGGCCCCAACACCTCGGGGATCACATCACCGGCCTTGCGGAGCACGACGGTGTCCCCGATCAGCACCCCCTTGCGTTCGACCTCGAACTGGTTGTGGAGCGTCGCCATCGCCACGGTCGAGCCGGCGACCAGCACAGGCTCCATGACCGCATAGGGCGTGACACGGCCGGTGCGTCCCACGTTGACGCGGATGTCGAGCAGTTTGGTGGTGACTTCTTCGGGCGGGTACTTGTAGGCGATGGCCCAGCGCGGTGCCCGTGAC
The DNA here is from genome assembly GCF_006716235.1 of Propioniferax innocua. Lineage (GTDB taxonomy): Bacteria > Actinomycetota > Actinomycetes > Propionibacteriales > Propionibacteriaceae > Propioniferax > Propioniferax innocua. The sequence goes on from NZ_VFOR01000001.1 coordinate 259,453, forward strand.
GTGTACCCCAGGCGTTCCTGATCCTCACGATCATCGACCTTGATCACCGCACCATCGATCTCATGTTCAAAGTCGTGACGCTTACGCTCGACCTCCTCGATGTAGGCCCACACCTCATCGAAGTCACGCACCACACGTGCATGTGAAGTGGTCGGGATGCCGAGAGTGCGCAGCACGTCATAGGCCTGCGAGAGCCGCCGCAGATCGTGCCCGCCCCACTCGTAGGCGCCGATGCCGTGGGCGATGAAGGCGAGCGGACGCGTTGCGGTGATGCGTGGATCCTTCTGCCGCAACGAACCGGCCGCTGAGTTCCGTGGGTTCGCGAACGGCGCCTTGCCCTCCGCCACCAGTCGTTCGTTCAATTCTCGGAAGCGATCCATCCCGATGAACACCTCACCCCGCACCTCGAGGATCGCGGGAACTCCGGCGTCCGGTGAATCGGGGTCCGGCGGCAGTTCGGTGGGGATCGATTCGATCGTGCGTACATTCGGCGTCACATCCTCACCGACGCGCCCATCACCACGCGTGGCTGCCCGTACAAGACGCCCATGCTCATACACCAGATCGATCGCAAGACCATCGATCTTGAGCTCACACAACAGATCCGGGGTGCCGCCATCGGCGCGAACACGCTCGAACCATTTGGTGAGCTCGGTGGCGTCGAACGCATTGTCCAAGCTCGTCATGGGCCGCGGATGCTCCACGGCTTCGAAGGTGGTCGACGGAGGGCCACCCACCTGCTGCGTCGGCGAATCAGGGGTCCGCAGACTCGGGAACGACTCCTCGAGTGCCTCCAGCTCTCGCATCCTCGCGTCGTACTCGCCGTCGGCGATCGTGGGGGCATCCAGCACGTGATAGCGCCAGCGGTGCTCGTTCAACTCATCTACGAGCTGCTTGTGCCGTTCGGTGGCATCCACCGTGGGGGCGGTGGCCTCGGCGTCACTGGTCGGAAGCTCGTCGGTCCTGTCGTCACTCACGACGCCAATCTAACCGCCCGCGCCGGGTATCCGGTGCCGAACTCACTTCGGCGCCAAGCTCAGGGAAGCTGGCCGGTCCGGCGCGCCGCCACCACCGCCTCCCACCGTGATGTGGCGCCCAGACGACGCATCGCCGCACGGAGATAGCTCTTGACCGTCTCGGCGCTCAGCCCGAGCGCGTCGGCGACCTCCTGGTTCGTCATACCCTGCGAAACGCAGGCGAGGACGTCGACGTCACGGTCGGTCAGTTGCACCACCGACTCCTTCGGCGAAGCCGTCGAGCGCGAGCGGGAAAGCCGCTCGGCCATCGCGTTGAGTTGTTCACGCATCTTCGGCTCCGAGCACTCTGCGGCCATGACGCGCAACTGTGTGAAGGTCTCCCGCACCGTCTCCCATTCCGGTCCGCTGGCGGCGTCGGCCGGATCGGAGTTCCAGACGATCGAACGCGCCGAGGCCAGCTGCGCACTCAGCGCCTGATTGACTGCAAGCTGCTGTTCGAGTTCGCGTGCGGTCTCGGCTGCCGAACGAAGCATCCTTTCACCCAGTCCCTGTGAGTTCCGCGTCGCCGCGTAGAAGATGCTGTGCAGCCGTCCACGTACCACCACCGGCACCGCCAGGATGCCCTCGATCCGTTCGGCGGTGATCACGTGATCGTAATGGTGAGAGATTCGATCGGTGCCCACATAGCTGTCAACCGCGATCGGCCGACGCAGCGTCGCCGCCTTGCCCCCGATGCCACAGCCGAACGACACGGCCAGACCACGCAATGGACCGTGAACGGTGCCGGAGAAGGTGTCCAGAGAGATCCGATCATGGCGCGCGATCACATTCCCGGAGAAGGCCAAAGAGGCACCCGACTCGGTACGGACACGGCTCAGAGCACGGTCGATAAGCCGTTGTTCGTCAACGACCCCGACGCCATTTCCCATCGCCTGCATGGAGAACCCCTTTGTCACTCAGCTGAAGCGATCTGCCAAGGATACCCACTTTCGGGGGTATCGCCGTCAGTTTCGAACATGCACGCTGAACACACGCAGATCGAGTGTTCTGCATCACACCGACCTTCCAATGACGAAAGGTTTCTCGTGACCACTCTCCGATCCCCTGAAGCAACGACTGCGGACGACCCAAGGACGAGTCGCCGCACGATGCGTCGCGTGGCGGTGGCAAGCTGCGCGGGCACGACGATCGAGTTCTACGATTTCTTCATCTATGGCACCGCAGCCGCACTGGTGTTCCCCTCTCTGTTCTTCAGCGCCTTCGGCGAAAAGGCCTCGGTGGTCGTGTCATTCGCGACCTTCGGCGTCGCCTTCCTCGCTCGGCCACTGGGCGCTGTGATCTTCGGTCACTTCGGTGACAGGATCGGCCGCAAGAAGACGCTCATCTGGACCCTTCTGCTCATGGGCATCGCGACCGTCCTCATCGGCCTGTTGCCCGACGCCAAGATGGTGGAGCACTTCGGGCTCCCGAATCTCGCATGGGCCCCCGGCCTGGCACTTGTGATCCTCCGCATCTGCCAAGGTCTGGCCGTCGGCGGAGAATGGGCCGGCGCGACGCTGCTCGCCGCTGAGTACGCACCCCCGAAGCAACGTGGCCTCTACGCTGTGTTCCCGCAGGTGGGCCCAGCCATTGCGTTCTTCCTGTCGTCGGGCACCTTCCTGACCACAAACCTGATCATGGGCGATGAGAACCCCGCATTCCTCACCTTCGGATGGCGCGTGCCGTTCATGCTCTCCGCGCTCTTGGTGATCGTGGGCCTGTGGGTGAGGGTCAGCATCGATGAGACACCCATGTTCAAGGCCCAGGCCTCCGAACGTGCCTCCGATGACAGGCCCACCGGCGAGCGTCCCCCGCTGCTGGGAGCCATCGTCAGCCAACCCAAGGAGGTCCTGCTGGGCGGCGGCGCCCTGACCATGTTGTTCTGCTTCTTCTACATGGGTACCGCATTCCTCACCAGCTATGGGTCGAAATCCATGGGGCTCTCCCGGCCACTGGTGCTGGCCATCGGCATGGGCGCTGCCGTCGTCTTCGCCGCCTCCATCACCTTCGCCGGCATCTACTCCGACCGGATCGGCCGCAGAAAGATGATCCTCATCTCCTGTGTGGTGGCGATCCCGTGGGGCTTTGTGTTGTTCATGATCCTCGGCGCCAATACGCCCCTGGCCTTCGCACTGGGCCTGATGGGGACGCTGGCGATCTTCGGGCTCTCCTACGGCCCGGCTGGTGCTTTCCTGCCCGAGGCGTTCGACACGAAGTACCGCTACACCGGCGCGGGCATGGCCTACAACCTGGCCGGCGTCCTCGGCGGAGGTGTGGCGCCACTGGTGGCCGCCAGCATGTCGAGCCCCACACACATCGGCTACATGATGGCCGGCATCGGCGTGTTCTCGCTGATCTGCACCGTCCTGATGGCAGAGACCCGTCATCGCAAGATGGCCGAAGGATTGCTCACGCAGTGACGTGATCGAGTTCTTCCACACGGGGCGGGCGATGCGAATCGCCCGCCCCGAGGCCTTTCAGTGCAGACGATTCCAGCACCGGGTGTCTCAGGAACGGATTCGGGCGATCTCACACACCTTGCGCGCAGTCAGCTCATCCACCACAAGATCTGTCATGACTCCGGCGCGCAGGGCCGCCAGCAGGGCCGGGGCTTTCGACGGGCCGGCCACGATGCACAGCCGCCTGTCGATCCGTCGCAGATCGTCGGGAGAAGGTCCCGAGGCCCGTTGGTTGATGGGCAGATCCGCCCACGTGCCATCAGCTCGCAGAAGGACCGTGCAGACATCACCCACCACGTCATCGGCTGCCAATTGCGTGCGGTCTGCCTGGTCGAGATGATCACTGATCCACACCTGCGAAGGCACCTCTCCCACCGGAGCACCGACGCCGAACACCGCGACGGTGCAGGTGCGCTGCAGGTCCACGATCGACGCGACACTGCGCTCGGTCCACAAGGCGTCCTTCGTCGAGGCACGGTCGAAGAAGGCGGGCACCGGGAAGTATCGGACCGATGCGTTGAAGGCGGACGCCACCCCACCGATCACCGCCTCGGTGTGCGCGATGCCCGACGAGCTGCTGCTGGCCGCTCCATTGAGCTGCACAACCCGAACGCCACTGCGCTGAGACATGGGGAGCCGGCGGGCCACAGCACCCAGCGTCGTACCCCACGCGACCCCGACCACACTGTCATCGGCCACCAGATCGACCAGGTGATGCGCGGCCACTCGTGCCACCGCATCGAGACGCTCTCTGGAGGACACTCCCGGGCGGACGGGGACGAGATGGGCGTGCACCCCGAATGCCGCATCGATATCCGCCACCAGACCGGGCCGCGTCACAGAATCGTCCGAGACGGTGATGCGTACGATCTGGTCGGCCCGAGCCTGCGCCAACATGCGCGACACCGTCGAGCGCGAGATGCGCAGGTGTGATCCGATGGCGTCCATCGTCTCCCCCTGCAGGTAATACCTCGATGCCACGTCGACCAGGTCGGCGTGGGAATAACGTTCGGCGTGTGTGCGTTCGTGCGGCATCGAATCCAAGTGTGCACGTTTGGTCAACAAGCTGCACATTCGGGCGCACATGGTCTCTACTGGCGTCAGGCCCCAATGCCGGGGTCAATCGTCACTGGGAGGGTCCATGAGCGTCCTCAATCAACTGCAACGTGGCCAGGACTTGGAGGCCATGCGTGAGCAGACCCACGACATCCTCGTCATCGGCGGCGGAGTGACCGGCGCCGGCGTCGCTCTCGACGCCGCATCCCGCGGCCTCAGCACCGCCATCGTGGAGGCGCAGGACTGGGCCTCGGGCACTTCGAGCCGCTCGAGCCGCCTCGTCCACGGCGGCCTCCGATACCTGTATCAACTCGACTTCAAGCTCGTGGCCGAGGCGCTGCACGAACGCGCCCTGCTCCTCACCACGTTGGCACCCCATCTGGTGCAGGCCCAACCCTTCCTGTGGCCGCTGAAGATGCCGATCATCGAACGCACCTACTCCGCCATCGGCGTCGGCATGTATGACGCCCTCGCCGTCGCCGGTGCCGGCGGACGCAAGAGCGTCCCCATCCAGAAGCACCTCTCGCGCAAGCAGACGAAGCAGGCATTCCCTGCCATCGACGACCACAGCCTGGTGGGGGCCATCCGATTCTTCGACGCCCGCGTGGATGATGCCCGCCTGGTGATCACACTGGTACGCACCGCGGTGCGATTCGGGGCTCGCGCAGCATCACGTACCCAGGTTGTCGAGATGCTGCAGGAGGGTGACCGGATCTGTGGCGCGCGCGTCCGCGACCTCGAGACCGGCCAGGAATTCGACGTCCGCGCCCGCCATGTGATCAATGCCACCGGCGTCTGGACCGAGAAGACCCAGAATCTCGCCAGCTCCGGTGGCGGCCTCAAGGTCCTCGCGTCGAAGGGCAGCCACATCGTCGTTCCACGCGACCGGATCAAGGCCGATGCGGGCATGTTCCTGCGTACCGAGAAGTCGGTGCTCTTCATCATCCCGTGGCAGCGCTACTGGGTCATCGGCACCACCGACACTGCCTGGCACGAACAGCTCAAGCATCCGGTGCCGACCCGCGCCGACATCGATTACATCCTCGAGCACGCCAACAGCGTCCTCGCCGACCCACTGACGCACGACGACATCATCGGCACCTACGCTGGGCTGCGTCCGCTCCTGCAGCCCGAGGTCCTCGACGAGACCAAATCGACCAAGGTCTCCCGCGAGCACACCGTCGCCGAGGTCGCCCCGGGCATGACCGCCATCGCAGGCGGCAAACTCACCACCTACCGAGTGATGGCAGCCGACGCGGTCGATTTCGCACTCGGTGACCGCGCCGATTCACTTCCCTCGGTGACCGATCGCACTCCTCTGCTGGGTGCCGATGGCTATCAGGCGACCCTTCGACGCGCGCCCCACCTGATGGAGCAGTACGGCTGGGACGCCAGCCGCACCGAGCACCTGCTGGACCGCTACGGGTCACTCATCACCGACCTGACGGCTCTGATCGATGAGCAGCCTGAACTCGGCGAGCCCCTGGAGACCGCTCCGGACTTCCTGAAGGCCGAAGTCGTCATGGCCTGCAGGGACGAAGGCGCACTTCATCTGGAGGACATCCTCTACGCGCGCATCCGCCTGAACTCCGAGACCCGCGATCGTGGCGAATCCGCCGTCGACGAGATCGGCAGGATCGCCGCCGAGATCCTCGGCTGGGATGATGCCCGGCTCGAGACGGAGAAGCGGAACTACCTCACCCGCATCGCCGCCGAGCGCGCCGCCGAACTGGAGTCAACCGACGCCGCGGCATCACAGGCACGGCTCGAAGCCACCGACATCGTCGGCGACTTCGACTGAACCTCGCGTCCACAGCAGAACGCACCACTGTCCACAAAGATCCACCGAATTCATCCCTTGGTGAACGTGTCGGCGCCCGTCGGCACGTTCACCGCTGAACCACAACGAGGTGTCCCATGAATCCACCGGTTGACCTGATGACGGTCTTCATCTCCGAACTCGTCGGAACTGCCGTCCTGATAACGCTCGGCGTCGGCGTCGTCGCCAATGTCGTCCTCCCCAAGACCAAAGGCAACAGCGGCGGTTGGATCGTCATCAGCTTCGGGTGGGGCCTCGGGGTGTTCGCCGGCGTCATCGCTTCGCAGCCTTCGGGGGCCCACATCAACCCGGCCGTGACCATCGGGCTGCTGGCGAACGGTTCACCGGAGTACGCACCAGGCGTCGCAGTGTCGGTGGCCAGCACGCTGGTGTACATCGTCGCCCAGGTTCTGGGCGCCATGATCGGCGCAACCGCCGCATGGATGGCCCACAAGAAGCACTACGACGAGGACGCCGATCCCATCGGCAAGCGTGACACCTTCTGCACCACCCCCGCGATCCACGCACCCATCTGGAACTTCATCACCGAGGTCATCGGCACCTGGGTTCTGGTGTTCATCGTGATCGCCGCCGGCACCATCGGCGACGCCGAGGTCCCGACCCCCGCCGGTCTGGGCTGGTTGAGCGCATTGGGCGTGGCCCTCCTCGTCGTGGCGATCGGCCTGTCTCTGGGTGGCCCCACCGGTTACGCCATCAACCCCGCCCGTGACCTCGGCCCCCGCATCATGCACGCGGTCCTTCCGATCCCCGGCAAGACCGGTGGAAACTGGGGCTACGCTTGGGTTCCGGTCGTCGGACCACTCGTCGGCGGCGCTCTGGCAGGGCTCAGCGCCGCGGCTCTCCTGTGAAGCTCCGCTCCACGCCTCAACCGCTCAAGTCACATCAGGCACACTGACAATCATCAACACGACGGAGTGAGAACATGACCGAGAAGAAGTACATCCTGGCCATCGACCAGGGCACCACCAGCAGCCGCGCGATCGTCTTCGACCACGCCGGACAGATCGTCGCCACCGGCCAGAAGGAACACGAACAGATCTTCCCCCGTGCCGGATGGGTCGAGCACGATGCGATGGAGATCTGGCAGAACGTCCGTGAGGTCATCGGGCAGGCCCTGTCGGTGGCGCAGATCAATCGCCATCAGCTGGCCGGCGTCGGCATCACCAACCAGCGTGAGACGACCGTCGTCTGGGACCGCGAGACCGGTAAGCCGATCTACAACGCCATCGTCTGGCAGGACACCCGTACCCAGAAGATCATCGATGCCCTGGGCGCCAAGGAGGATCCCGACAAGTACAAGTCGATCTGTGGCCTCCCCCTCGCCACCTATTTCGCAGGCCCCAAGGTCACCTGGATCCTCGACAACGTCGAGGGCGCACGTGAGCGCGCCGAGGCCGGCAAGCTCATGATGGGAACCATGGACACATGGGTGCTGTGGAACCTCACCGGCGGCCTCCAGGGCAACGGCGTCCATGTCACCGATGTGACCAACGCCTCCCGCACGATGCTGATGAACATCCGCACCATGGAGTGGGATGCCGACATCTGTGCTGACATGCGCATCCCCATGTCGATGCTGCCGGAGATCAAGTCGTCCTCCGAGGTCTACGGGAATGGGCATCCCAACAGCCTGCTGATCGACACGCCGATCGCCGGCATCCTCGGCGACCAACAGGCAGCGACGTTCGGCCAGGCCTGCTTCGAGAAGGGCATGGTCAAGAACACCTATGGCACCGGGTGCTTCGTGCTGATGAACACCGGTGAGGAAGCGGTCGAGTCGAAGAACGGCCTGCTCACCACCATGTGCTACAAGATCGGTGACCAGAAGCCCGTCTATGCGTTGGAAGGCTCCATCGCCGTTGCCGGATCACTCGTGCAGTGGTTGCGTGACAACCTGCGCATGTTCGATGCCGCCCCGGACATCGAACAGCTCGCCAAGCAGGTCAAGGACAACGGTGGCGCCTACATCGTGCCGGCATTCTCGGGCCTGTTCGCACCGCACTGGCGACCCGATGCGCGTGGTGCCCTGGTCGGGCTGACCCGCTATGTGAATCGGTACCACATCGCGCGTGCCGTGCTGGAGGCCACCGCCTTCCAGACCCGCGAGGTCATCGCCGCGATGAACGCCGACTCCGGTGTCGACCTCGCCGAGCTTCGAGTCGACGGCGGCATGACCGCCAACGAGACGTTGATGCAGTTCCAAGCCGATCAGCTCGGCGCGGACGTGGTGCGCCCCGGCGTCACCGAGACCACGGCTCTCGGCGCGGCCTATGCCGCCGGCATCGCCGTGGGCTTCTGGAAGGGCGAGGAGGACGTCATCGCCAACTGGGCCGAAGACAAGCGCTGGAGCCCCTCGATGGAGCAGAACGAGCGTGAACGACTGTTCCGCAACTGGAACAAGGCCGTGCAGCGCACGCTCGACTGGGTTGACGAGGACGTCATCGAGTGAGGCGCTGAGCGAACTGCGGCGTTTCATCCATGATCGTTTCCCTCTGAGAGTTGATCATGGATGAAACGCTGCATTGCGCAGTGCACTAACTTGAGCCGATCTCCTCGCTGAGGACCCCTGCGGTCTCGCGGAGGACCCGCACGGAGGCGATGGCCGTGCTTGGTGTCCACCCCGCGAGGCCGCAGGCTGGTGTCAGGACCACGCGCTCCAGCCAGATCTCCACAGGCAATTCCAGTGGGCGAAGCAGTCGCAGTGCCCGTTCAACGAGCGCATCGGGCCGGGGCACGACGTCCACAGGGTTCGTGGCCAGCAGCCCCCACCACAACAGCCCACCATTCTCCAGATGCGCGGCAAGGGCATCCAAGGTGGCAGGTTTCACCGACCCGCTCAGGTCAAGCGCCAGAGCATCGGCACCGACCCGGCGAGCCAAACCCGGATCGAAGTCCGACGCGCAGGAATGCAACATCACCCGGCCGTCCAGGCTGGCGCCGACTCCCCGCACCACATCTCCCAGCGTGGTCTCCAGCTCCGGAACATCGACCGCCGCGATGCGACGGAAACCGCTCGCGGTACGGATACGCCCTGTGGCCACCGCTGGAAGCATGGGCTCATCGAGTTGCAGACGGATGTTCGCAGTGGGCACGAGCCGCGCCAAGCGGACGATCTGATCGCTCAGTCCTGCAAGCAGTGCCTGTGCGAGGTCGCGCCGCGCGCCGGTGTCGCCGAGCACCTTCTGCCCGCGGGAGAGCTCCACCATCGCCGCCAGCGTCCAGGGGCCGGAGGCGCTGAGAACGATCTCGCCCTCGAACCCCTGCGCGGCCTCGGCGAAGATCTCCACGTCGTCACGAAGCATCGTCGCTGCTCGACGCTGATCCAAGCCAGAGCCATCGGTGAGCCGCCAGCCGCTGGGCTGCAGATCGGCACCGAGTTCGGTGATCATCCCCAATGTCCGGCCGACCATGGACGCATGGGCCCCACGATCGGGCATCTCGGGTACATGCGCATGAGCAGGGCATTCCCCCAACACCATGCGGCTCGTGGCGGCGATATCGGTTCCAGGCCAGGAACCGAGGGTCGCATGCGTGATCATGCCGGAACCGCCTCGTCGATGGTGGCCGAGCCAACCACCCGGTCCTCGTCGTACAGCACGACGGCCTGACCCGGAGCGATACCGGTCGTTGGTTCATCGAGCTCCACCCACACGGCGGGCTCCTCATCCACGCGCTGGGATTCGCGGTGCGAGATGGTCGCGGCCATGGGCGCACCGTGGGCACGAACCTGGGCGAATCCACGCCAGGTGTCATGCACCTCCGTCTCCGCCCATGTCGGACGGATCCCACCGATCCGGGCCACGCGGAGAGATTCCCTGGGCCCCACGGTGACGGTGTTGGTCACCGGCGTGATCCCGAGAACGTAACGGGGCTTGCCATCGGGGGCCGGGGTTCCCAGCCGAAGACCCTTGCGCTGCCCCACGGTGAAACGATGGGTTCCCTCGTGTTCGCCCACCTTCTCGCCGGATTCGTCGACGATGTCACCGGTGCGCGCGCCGAGCCGCGATTCCAGGAATCCGGCGGTGTCGCCGTCGGGGATGAAGCAGATGTCGTGTGAATCGGGTTTGGTGGCGACGCGGAGCCCTCGCTCGGCGGCCTCGGCACGGATGTCGACCTTGCGGGTGTCCCCCAGCGGGAACGCGCTGTGCCGCAGCTGGTGCTGATCCAGCACGCCCAGCACATAGGACTGATCCTTGGTCTCGTCCACCGCCCGCCGCAGACTGGTGTGTCCGTCCTCACGGCGCTCGAGAAGCGCGTAGTGGCCGGTGGCGACCAGGTCGAACCCCAGCGCCATGCCGCGTTCGAGGACAGCAGCGAATTTGATCTTCTCGTTGCACCGCAGGCATGGATTCGGTGTCCGTCCAGCGGCGTATTCACTGACGAAATCTTCGACGACATCGTCGATGAAACGATCCGAAAGGTCCCAGATGTAGAAGGGGATGCCGAGCCTGTCAGCGGCACGACGCGCATCGTGTGCATCCTCCTTCGAGCAACATCCTCGTGCTCCGGAGCGGAACGACAGGGGGTTCTTCGAGAGAGCCAGATGGACGCCCGTCACGTCATGACCGGCATCGACCATGCGCGCCGCGGCCACCGCCGAATCGACACCACCGGACATGGCTGCCAGAACCCGCATCTCGCCCACCTCCCATTCGCCTGGGGCACCGAGACAGTGTAGGCGCCATCCGGCAGGCATACGAGCCGTCGCAGGCTCCGTCATCGACCCGCCGAATGTGTGCAGCCGGCGCACGAGAGAATCGTCCACATGCGCTTCTCCCATGCTCTCGATTCTCTGCCCCAGATCCTCGTCGTATGCACCGGAAACATCTGCCGCTCCCCCATGGGCGAGGTGGTGCTGCGTGATCGATTGCGCACCAGCGGCCTGGAGTTCGATGTGGTGAGCGCCGGTGTCTCGGCCGAGGAGGACGGCAATCCGATCTACCCACCGGCTCAGCGCCGACTCCGCGAAGGTGGGTTCGAGGTGCCGACCCGACGCGCCCACCGCGTCACGAGTGAGGAGATGCGCGGCTCCGGACTCATCCTCGCGATGACCAGCGCGCATGCACGCGCTCTGGGACGCCTGGCGGTCGATCTCGGCGTCGACACCTCACGGATCCATCTGTGGCGAGAGTTCGACGGCACCGGCCTGCAGCCACTGGAATCCGGCTGCCTGACTGCCGATGGCGGCTTGCGCGGCGATCTCCCACCGAGCGACTCGTGTGATGTCCCCGACCCCTGGTACACCGATGATTTCGAGGCCACCTTCCAGACGGTGGTCGCGGGGGCCGACGGCCTGGTCGCCGAACTCATCGCGCCCCATTCCTGAGACCCCCCATTCCGAACAGCCCAGCCCCGAAACACCAGTTCTGAGACGGGCCCAGCACCGCAAAAGCCGCTGTTGCACGAACAGCTCCATCCCAGACTGGCGCATGAACGTCGTTTGGGAAACGTCTCCGCCTCGGCAGGTGCAGGTCAACGCGAGGCGAGCCTGGCTCGAGCGGCCACGTCGGCGAACACCTCCAGCAGATGGGCCACGTCGGCATCGGTGGTGGACCACCCGAAGGAGAACCGGACCGTCTCCGACGCCCCCGTGCCGAGCCCCATGGCCGCCGCCACGTGACTGGGCTGGGACAGCCCCGCCTCACACGCCGACCCCGTGGAGCAGTCGATGCCCGCGGCGTCGAGGAGCATCAGAACATCATCGGCGCGGGCGCCCGCGATGCGGAGGTTCACAATCGCGGGCGAGCTCTCGACGCCCTCGCCCAGGACATCCACGCCTTCCTCCGCGGCAGCGGCAGCCACGACACGCTCCCGCAATGCCCCCAGTCGCAGAGCCTCGGCATCGACGCCGACGCGCGCCGACTGACGTGCCGCCGCCGCGAACCCGGCGGCCAGAGCGACCAGTTGGGTGCCGGACCGCAGACGCTCCTGTGATCCACCGAACTGCACCGGCCCGACGCCACACTCACGCCGCACCACGAGAGCACCGATCCCCACCGGTCCCCCCAGTTTGTGCGCCGAGATCGTCATCATGTCCAGGCCGCTGTCACGGAAGGACACCGGTATATGTCCGAACGCCTGCACCGCATCGCTGTGCGACCACGCACCCACCGACCGCGCGTGCTCGGCCATCTCTTCGACCGGTTGGATGACGCCGGTCTCGTTGTTGACCCACATGAGGGAGCACACACCCGTGGTGTCGTCACACGCATCGGCCAGCCAGCCGGGAACCACCACCCCATCGGTCCCCACCGGCCACAAAGCCAGTCGCGCCCCACGCAGCGACAGGGCTGCCGCGGTCTCCCGAACGGCCGCATGTTCGATGGATGAGACCACAATGCCCGGACGCACCGCGCGTCGCCCGGCCCATCCCCCCTGCAGGGCGATGTTGTCGGCCTCGGTGCCGCCGCTGGTGAAGATCACCTCCGCCGGTTCGGCGTCGAGCACCTCGGCAAGATCTTCACGAGCGTCCTCCAACACCGAACGGGCACGGCGTCCGCTGGTGTGCAGGGACGCGGGATTACCCACCACCTCGAATGCTGATGCCATGGCATCCCTGGCTTCGGGGCGCAGCGGTGCGCTGGCCGCGTGGTCGAGGTAGGTGCGTCGCATGGCCGCACCCTACTTCCACAGGCGAACCACGCCGACTGCACCGGAATCCTGCCGAGACTCTGGCTGGATGGCACACTGCACACATGAGCAACGACGCTTTTGATGTATTCGCCAGTGAACAGGTCATCACCTGCCGCGATGACGACCTCGGTCTTCGGGCCGTCATCGCGATCGACGACACCACCCTCGGCCCCGGCTTCGGAGGCACCCGGTGGCGCCCCTATGCCAGCCAGGCAGCGGCGGTTGCCGAGGCCCAGCGTCTCGCGGCGGCGATGACCCTCAAACATGCGCTCGCAGAGCTTCCCTACGGCGGCGCGAAGTCGGTGATCATGGCCGAGGGTCCTCTGCCCGACGAAGGGAGCGAGGAACGCACCGCCCTGATGCGCCGCTTTGGTGAGTTCGTCAGCCGTACCGCGGGCACATACATCCCGGGGGTCGACATGGGCACGCTGGTCTCGGACATGCAGGTCATCCGGGAGTCGGGGGCCCGGGCCTTCTGTGCCGACGCCGACCCGGGCCCCTACACCGCCACCGGCGCATACGCGGCCATGCGTGCCGCCGTGCGCCATGAATTGGATCGCGATATGGCAGGAGTGCGCGTCGCGGTCCAGGGGGCCGGCCATGTGGGGGCCAACCTCGCTCGGTTCGCAGCCGAGGATGGTGCCCAGGTCCTCATCGCCGATGTCGACGCCGAACGTGCCCGTCAGGTGGCAGATTCGATCGGTGGCGCGGTGGTCGACCCCGATGCAGTGCTCCTGAGCGACTGCGATGTGCTCGCGCCCTGCGCGGTGGCGCGGGTCATCACCGGTGAGGTTGTGCCCCAGCTGCGGTGCCGCATCATCTCCGGTGCCGCGAACGACACACTGGATCGCCCCGAGGTGGCCGACGACCTCAAGGCGCGTGGCATCACGTTCGTGCCCGACTTCATCGCCAACGCCGGTGGAGTGCTCCAGGTGCACGCCGGCGAGGTGGGATGGTCCGATCTCGAACTCGACGCCGCCCTTCAACGCATCGGCACTCGCGTCGCGGAGGTACTCGCCGAAGCCGAGGAGACCGATGCGACGCCGATCGCAGCCTCCTTGGCGCGGGCCGTGCGTCGGCTCGCCGGCCAGGCCTGACGCGAAAGCCGTCGGCGGTCAGCCCTGCCACGGCAACGACGACGAAGAGCGCCACGGCAACGAAGAGCCCCGGTTCCGAGTTCGTGTTCGAAATCGGAACCGGGGCTCTGGTGCCATGTGAACCGGCGGTCAGGCCTTCTTCTGCTTGACGCCCTCGCTGGCGGCAGGCAGCACGGTGTGCAGGTCGCCGACGATGCCCAGGTCGCTCATCTCGAAGATGGGCGCCTCCTCGTCCTTGTTGATGGCCACGACGGCCTTGGACGTCTGCATACCGGCCCGGTGCTGGATGGCACCGGAGATGCCGGCGGCCACGTAGAGCTGCGGCGAGACCGTCTTGCCGGTCTGGCCCACCTGGTAGGCGTGCGGGTACCAGCCCGAGTCGACGGCGGCGCGCGATGCGCCCACGGCTGCGCCGAGTTCATCGGCGAGCGCTTCAACGGGGCCGAAGTCGCCGCCGGTGCCGCGGCCGCCCGAGACGACGATCCCCGCGCCGGTGAGCTCGGGGCGTCCGCTGGCGGCCTTGGGTTCCTCGGAGGCGACCTTCGCGCCCTTCGCGGCATCGCTGATGGTCGCGGTGAAGGCCTCGACGGTTCCTGCGGCGGCGGCCGGCTCGGGGTCGGCGGCGTTCGGCTTGACCGTGATCACCGGGGTGCCCGTGGTCACCTTGCCGGTGACGCTCCAGCCACCGGCGAACACCGACTGGGTCGCGGTGCCGTCGGCCTGCACGTCGACAGCATCGGTGATCAGGCCCGAATCGAGCTTGACCGCGACGCGAGCGGCGATCTCCTTGCTCTCGATGCTGCTGGGGAACAGCACTGCGGCCGGGTCGTTGGCCTGCACGATCTGGTGCACGGCCTCGGCCTTGGGCGCCACGAGGTACTCGGCACAGGCCGCGTCAGCCACCTCGAGCACCTTGGCTGCGCCGTACTCTCCGAGCTTGGCGGCGGCGTCGCCGGCGGTGCCGAACACGACGGCGATGGGCTCACCGATTCGGCGGGCGATGGTCAGCAGTTCGAGCGTGGGCTTGGTGACGGCCCCATCCACGACTTCGGCGATGACAACTACGTTCGACATTTCGTGTCTCCTTGGCTCAGGTGGGGGTCAGAGGTACTTGCCGGCGGAGAGGAACTCGACCAGTTCAGCGGCTCCGGAGCCGTCCTCGTCGGTCACGACGCGTCCGGCCTCCTTCGGCGGACGCTCATTGGTTTCGGTGACCTGCGTGTACGAGGCCTCCATACCGGCGTCCTCGAGGTCGAGGTCATCGAGATCCCACTCGTCGACCTTCTTCTTCTTGGCGGCCATGATGTTCTTCATCGACGGGTAGCGGGCCTCACCCGACTGGTCGGTGACCGACACGATGGCCGGCAGCGCCGCTTCGATGTGCTGGGTGCTGGTGTCGGTGTCGCGCTTGAGCTTCACCGTGCCACCATCGACCGAGACCTCCGAGCCCATGGTCACCTGCGCCCAGCCGAGGCGCTCGGCGAGCATCGCGCCCATGACGCCCATACCGCCATCGGTGGACGACATGCCGGTCACCACCAGATCGGGACCGATCTTCTCGATCGCGGCTGCGAGGATCTTGCTGGTGACCATGGCGTCCGACCCGTGGATATCGTCATCGCACACATGGATGCCGGCGTCAGCACCCATCTGAAGGGCCTTCTTGATGGCGTCCGACGCGTCGTCGTCGCCCATGGTCAATGCAACGACCTCGACGTCGTCGCCGGCCTCCTTGATCTGGAGCGCCTGCTCGACCGCATACTCATCGAGCTCACTGAGGAGCCCATCGGCGGCGTCGCGATCCACGGTGTTGTCATCGGCGAATTCGCGGTCACCCGTGGCGTCGGGCACGTATTTCACCAGCGTGACGATCTTCATCTCACTCCTCCATGAGTTGGGTTTCCCACATATTACCAGCCGGTAACGTGCGGAGGGTGCCAGATTTGCATCCAGCGATCCGTCACGAGTCATTCTCACAGACACCACCGACGACACTGCAGTGACCCGCCGTTAACCGAACCGGCGGAACGGCACGCAGGGAGCCCGAAAGTCAAGGATTCAGGCCGAACCCGGTAGAGTCACGTTGCTGTCCGCGGGCCCCCGTGGCGAAGACGTCCCCCCAGGAGGAACCATGACCGACCATGTCGGCGATCCGTCTCCCACCGACATCGACGCGAAGCACGCCATCCCCCCGCGCATGCCGGCACCACAGGACACTGCGCGACTGGGCGCCCATCTCGACGACAGCGGCTGCCGCTTCACACTCTGGGCACCCCGTGCCGAGCGAGTGGAACTGGCTCTGCTCGATGATCAGGATCACCAGATCAACCACGACATGGCGGGCCCCGACGATGAGGGAGTATGGGAGGTGCACGTTCCCGGCGTGGAGGCCGGAGCGATCTACGGCTACCGCGTGCACGGCGAATGGGCCCCAGGCAAGGGCCAACGCTTCAATCCCGCTCGCCTCCTGCTCGATCCCTATGCCCGTGCGATCACCGCCGGTGTCGACTACAACGGCCCGATCCTGGACCATCCCGCCGACGACGCCTACGAGCTCGATCCCACCGACTCGGCAGGAGCCGTCCCGTGGTCGGTCGTGGTGGCCGAGTCCGAGCCACCGACTCCGATCGCCGAACGCAAGCCGCTGAACCAGAGCGTCATCTATGAGACCCATCTCAAGGGGTACACGCGTCTGCATCCGCAGGTCCCCGAACACCTGCGTGGCACATACGCAGGTTTCGCCTACCCCGCCGTCATCGAACACCTCAAGGACATCGGCGTCACGGCGGTCGAGTTTCTCCCCTGCCACCATTTCGTCTCCGAGCCCTTCATCGTGGGACGCGGTCTCTCGAACTACTGGGGCTACAACTCCATGGGCTTCTTCGCCCCACACGCTGCGTATGCATGGTCCGGCACCCGGGGCGAACAGGTCGCCGAATGGAAGGAGATGGTCTCGGCGCTGCACGAAGCGGGCATCGAGGTCATCCTCGATGTGGTCTACAACCACACCGGCGAGGGTGGCCACGAGGGCCCGACGCTCTCCTACCGGGGCATCGACCATGGCGGCTACTACCGCCTCACCGACGATCTCCACAACGACTACGACGTGACCGGCTGCGGTAACTCGGTGGACACCTCCCAGCCGGGGGTGCTCGAGCTGATCCTCGACTCCATGCGCTACTGGGTCACCGAGATGGGCGTCGACGGGTTCCGTTTCGATCTCGCCTCGGAACTGATCCGTGACGAGAACCATCACGTTGACCAGAACCACGAGTTCAAGCGACGCATTGCCGAGGATCCGGCCTTCGACGGGATCAAGATGATCGCCGAGGCCTGGGACATGGGCCCGTACGGATACCAGGTCGGCGCCTGGGGCCCCGGATGGAGCGAATGGAACGATCGCTTCCGCAATTACATCCGTGACTTCTGGCGCGGAGCCACCAGCGGCGTCGGGGAGCTGGCATCCCGGCTCAGCGGTTCGGGTGACATCTATCAGGACGGACGCGACAGCCAGGCGTCGATCAACTTCATCACCGCGCACGACGGCTTCACCCTCCGTGACCTCGTCACCTACGACCACAAACACAACGAGGCCAACGGCGAGGACAATCGCGACGGCAACGACGACAACCGCTCCTGGAACTGCGGCGTCGAGGGTGAGACCGACGACCCGGAGATCAATGCCCTGCGTCACCGTCAGGTCAAGAACATGATGGCGACGCTGGTGCTCTCCACCGGCGTGCCCATGATCACCGCGGGCGACGAGATGGGTCGGACGCAGGAGGGCAACAACAACGCCTACTGTCAGGACTCCCCCATCTCCTGGGTCCATTGGGACACCCGGGAGAACTGGGCCGATCTGATGGGCATGACCCGTGAGATGCTGCGCCTTCGCGCCGAGCACCCAGCCCTGCATCGCGCTGCCTATGGCGCCCACGATGAGATCCAGGTCGATGGAACCGGCGTGGGGCGCTTTGACCTCACGTGGTTCGGCAACGAGGGCACCGAGATGGGTGAGGGCGAGTGGAATGATCCCGGTCGTCGCACGCTCGGCCGCTACACCTCCACCGAGGACGAGGCCTTCCTGGTGTTCGTGCATGCCGGCGCCGAGGCCACCGAGGTGGTTCTGCCCGGTGAGCCGTTCGCGCAGTCGTGGCGGGCCGTGGCGCACAGCGGATTCGCCGGTGATTTCCCCGACGCCGATCAGATCCTTGAAGGTGGATCGCGTCTGCATATCCCGGGACGCTCCCTCGTGCTGCTCGAGGCGCTGCTCCCCAACCCGTTCGCCACAGAGGCCGACGCGGTGGGTCTTCGCGACGACTGATCAGCTTCCACCCGCGCCCGGAAGCGCGATGTCGGGCCCCACGTTCCAGCCGGAGCGTGGGGCCTCGGCGTTTCGGGAGGGCGCCAGCTCTGGTGTATCCGGCCCCCGCAGCTCGATCAGGTCGAGGGCGTTGAGGGCGGATTCGTCATGGTCACCGGGTACGTAGAGCGGGATCCGGACCGGTTCCCGCAGTCCGATGGCCGACGCGAACGGGCCTCCGTTCTTGGATTGGAAGGCGATGCTTCCGGGCCGTTCGGAGTCCGACAGGATGAAGTCCGGAATCTCCACTGTGCCCGGATGGGGTGCAGGCTGGTCGAGGCAGGGTGTGAAGAACGCGAGGTTCCAGGCAGTGGCCACCGTTGCGTCGTCGACGAGGTCGGTGAAGGGCGTCACCTCGGGCACGCGGGGGGCGGCGACGACGAAGTCGACCAGTTCACCGTTCGGCCCAGGGGCTGGGGCCCCGTCCAGGATGTTGCGACGCCACGTCGCCGGCCCGTCGGATTCGGCGACGACCCTGAAGGTGGATGCTCCCGTGGGCGGATGGATGCGGATGTCGCTGTAATCACTGGTGCCCAGAAATTTCAGGATCGGGTCAAGGTCCTCGGTGGTCCCGTCGTCGTACTCGACCCGCACCCGGTGGGCTTCGTCGGCCCCGGCCACCGGGATGACGATCGGCAGTTCACCGGTGCTCACCGCGTCCGGGATGTCGATCCATCCGGATTCGAACGAGTCCCTCCCCTCGGCCCGCCACACGGGCAGTCCGATGCCGGGGTCGGTGCGCATCCGCTGTTTGGCCGCAGGTTCCAGATCGAGAACGCCCGCTGCCGGATCGAGTTCGACGGCGAGGCTCTCCTCGAGTCGGCACCCGTCGGCCCGCATGGCGTCCAGGGCGGCCGCCCCCATCGTGTAGGGGCCGCCCGGGGTCAACGGATCCCGGCGAGCCATCGCCTGGGCGGTGTTCGCGAAGGTCCCGACGGTGAAGCCCACCTGGGCCACCGCCAACACGACCGCCCAGAACCTGACGATGGCGCGTCGGCGTCGCTGCGTCCACCACGCCACGATGCCCAGGGCGATCCCGGCCGCGACCAGCCCCGGCCACAGGGGGACGCCGGCGATGGCCAGAGGTTTGGTGTCGGCGATGTGCCCGAGGGTCCCGAGCTTCCACCACGTGTTGGCCCGGTGGAACGCGAGCCCGGTGAACGCTGCGGTAAGCCCCACGAGGGCACCGGTGAGCCAGGGTCGGAGGCGCTCGGGAGGTTCATCGGCGAGCATCACGTGCACCACCACCCCGGCGGCCAGGGGGCCGATGAGGATCAGTGCCCCGAAGTGGTGCGGAAGTTTGGTGGGGCTGACGGCCATGACCGGCACCAGAGCCAGGGCGGTCCACACCATGAGTCGGCAGGCGCGAACGTCCACCCCGGGCACCCGCGGCAGCCGCCGTCCGGCCACGAGGACCAGAACCGCGCCGAGTGCCAGGACCGCCCAGTAGGTGACGATCTGTCTGGTCGCGAATGACATGAAGAGCCGGAAGTAGCGCAGAGGATCCATCCAGACCGGGTAGATGGGGCCGTAGGCGGTGCGGGCGTCGGTGGCGGCGATGACCGTACCGAGGCTCTGATCGGCGAACATCGCGAGGAAGACCGACCCCAGCGAGGCGAGGCCCAGGATTCCGGCCGCGGCGTACTCCCACACCGGGCGTCGACGAATCCAGCGCCACAGCATGGGAGCCGCGAGGATCAGGGGCGTCACGGCCCACAGGCCCGTGGGGCCGGTGCCGATCGTCCACGACGCCACCGCGCAGGCGAGCACCAGCGGCACCAGGGATTCACGGGTGTGCGCGTCCAGCACGAGCAGTAACACGATCGCCGTGCCGACGGCGAAGAAGAGTTCTGGACGCAGGGAGTTGCCGTAGACAAGCCAGCCGAGCAGGAACGTGGCGGTGAGCGCCGCTCTCGACCAGCGTCCGGCGCCCGGGATCAGACGCGGCAGGAGCCCGTGACGCAGGATTCCCCAGCCGACCAGAGCCAGAACCCAGGGCCACAGTCGCAGCCAGACAGGTTCCCAGGAGATCTCTCCGAGTCGGGCGATGATCTGGTACTGCCACCCGAAGGGGGCTTCGGGCACGTTGTTCCACCGCACGTAGTTGCCGATGAAGCCGTTGGTCTCGGCCGTACCGGCGATGAGCCGGATGAAGCCGTCGTCATCGGTGGCTCCTCCGGCCACGACCCCGAACGCGGTGGCGAACAGGACCGCGGCGTCCTCCCACCGTGGGCGCCACCTCGACGACGGAGGTGGACGCCGTGGAGCGGCCCAGGCCAGCAGCACGAATGCCGCCATCAGCATGACACCGGCCGCGACTCCGACGATGATCTTCGCGCGGGTGGGACGGGTGTCGAAGCGGGTGTCGGCCCTCATGCTCACGTCAATGCGCGTACCGGCTGCTTGCGCCTCCGGGGTCAACGCGAGCGAGTCGATCGCGGGACGGTGATCCTCTCGGATGATCGAGTGTTCCTCGGTCGTATCGACCCGACCCGGGGTCGACGTCATCACCAGGGCCTCTTCATCGATCTCGAGGTAGAGCGGATCCGTCGTCTTCTCCGGGAAGCTGTGGGACACCGATGCCCCACCGATCCGCGCCTCCAGTTCATCACCGCGGCGTTCCACCTCGAGCGCCTGTTCCTGCAGCATGGGATCGGCCGAGCGCACCGTCTCCATCAACGGGCCCTCCGGGACATCTCCGGAGATCGTCACGGTGATGCCAGCGGGCCGATAGGGATTCAGGGGAACCTCGACGTCGCCCTCGGTCGACGACCACGAGTAGTGCAGCGTCCGTTCCATGACGGGCATCAGCGGAAAGAGCGCAAGGAGCATGCCGGCCACCAGGGCCAGAGCCGCGATCGGAAGATGCACACGCCACATCACAGCCGACAACCCTAGACCCGCCCCCGGCTCTGACGGTGTTCCCCTTCGAGAAGCTCACACTCGGCTGGTAATCGCGGCGGAATCCCGACAATCCACCGCGTGCCATCAGCATCCTTCACCGCACGGCTGTAGTCCGTCGGCTCTACAACCTCGCTCACGAAAAAGTAAGCGGCCCACCCATAGTCCGGCTCCGGTCTCAATATGTCCATCCGTCCGCACCAGTAATCCAGCCCTGGGCGCTTGAATTCCGCAGTCACCACGAAGGGGCGCTCAACGCCCAGCTTCACCGAACGGACCGCGAGCTCCCCACGTTCTACCGCCGGCCTGAGTTGCTCTGCGACATGCTCTCTCAGATACCCGGCAATCTCGTTACGGATATCGCTGTCCATCCACTCGTCCTTGTACGTGATGTCTTATGAGCCTCTGCCTGAGTATGTCAATACGCAAGACATCCACAATGAGTGCTCTGACCAGGCAGGAGGCTGCGGGCCGTGCCCCGGACCGGATCGAGATATGACAGAAGCGGCCCCCGAACCGAAGTTCGAGGGCCGTTTCACACGATCAGGGCCACAGGGCCTGGCAGACCGTCAGCCAGCCAACGTGGCCAGTCCCAGTTCGGCGATCGTCGAGAGCTGCTCGTTGCGCGGCACCACACGGATCGTGCATCCACGAGGACCGGTGATCGTGGCCTTGTCCCGTGTCTTGTACCGGTAGTGGTTGTCGCCCAGATCGTCCACGCCGGTCACGTCGACGATCCGGAGGTTGTCCAACTCACCGTTCTCGTCCACGTCGCCGAACACGAGCTGCACGGCCACGTCATCGGGAGTCAGCGCGCCCAGGTGCACATCACATTCGACATCGACCGGGTCTCCCTCGTTCAGCTGGAACGCGCGGGTGATCTCGGCGTCACCACAGCGCAGCGTCACATCCTCGATCCGGACGTGATGCCATTCGGTACGCACACGGTTCTTCCAGTGGGCGAGGTCGCCCGCGGATTCGGCGTCCAGCTTGGATGCCGAGAGGGATGCGGGTGCGTAGTACTGCTCCACGTAGTCACGCACCATGCGCGAGGCGAGGATGTCCGGGCCCAGGTGCGAGATGTTGTCGCGCATCATCTGGATCCACTCGAGGGGCAGACCGTTGGCGTCGACGTCGTAGAAACGCGGCACCACCTGATGTTCGATGATGTCGTACAACGACGCAGCCTCGGCACGGTCACGCAGTTCGGGATCGCTGATGCCCTCGGCCGACGGGATCTCCCAGCCGAACTCGGGGGCGAACAGCTCGTCCCACCAACCGTCGCGGATCGAGAGGTTGGCCGCGCCGTTGAGGGCGGCCTTCATACCCGAGGTGCCGCACGCCTCGTAGGGACGCAGCGGGTTGTTCACCCACACGTCACAGCCGGGGTACAGCGGACGGGCCAGCGAGATGTCGTAGTCGGGGAGCACGACGATCCGGTGACGCACGTCCTCCTGATCGGCGAACTGCACCATCGTCTGGATGAGCGATTTGCCCGTGTCGTCGGCCGGATGGGCCTTGCCGGCGATCACGATCTGGATCGGCCGCTCCGGATCCAACAGCAGACGCTTGAGTCGCTCGGTGTCCTTGAGCATCAGCGTCAGACGCTTGTAGGACGCGCCACGGCGCGCGAAGCCGAGCGTCAGGATGTTCGGGTCGAGGGCACCATCCACCCAGTCATCGCTCATCCCGCGCTTCTGACAGCTCAGACGCAGGCGCTCGCGGGCCATGTTGACCAGGTCGCCACGCATCTGTCGCTTCAACGACCACAGGGTGTTGGCATCGACGCGCTGGGCCGCGGACCAGTCGACCCCGTCGATGACGTTGTGGTTGTCGTCGGTGGGCGAGTCGAGCAGTTCGAGCAGCTCGGGGTGTACCCACGTGCGGTGGTGGACGCCGTTGGTGACCGCGCCGATCGGCACCTCGTCCTCGGTGAATCCGGGCCACAGGCCATGGAACATCTCGCGGGAGACCTCACCGTGGAGCTGCGAGACGCCATTGCTTCGCTGGCCGAGTCGCAGCCCCATGACGGCCATGTTGTGACGGTGCGGATCGCCCCCGGGGTAATCCTCGGCGCCCAGCGCCATGACCCGGTCCAGCGGGAGGCCGAAATCGCGGAACTGGTCGGACACCATCTGACGGTCGAAGCGGTCGATACCGGCGGGCACCGGGGTGTGCGTGGTGAAGACGTTTCCGGCGCGTGTGCGCTCGAGCGCGGCGTCGAAATCGGCACCCTCGTCCATGTACTCACGGATGCGTTCGAGACCGAGGAAACCGGCGTGGCCCTCGTTGCAGTGGTAGACGTCCGGCGCCTCGCGTCCTTCGATGCGGCAGAACTGACGCACCGCGCGCACGCCGCCGATGCCCAGGAGCACCTCCTGGTCGAGACGGTGCTGGGCACCGCCGCCGTAGAGGCGGTCGGTCACCAGTCGCAGGTCGGCGTCGTTGGCGTCGATGTCGGCATCCATCAGCAGCAGCGGGATGCGTCCCACCTGTGCCACCCAGACCTCGGCGGTCAGTGTGCGGCCGCGGATCGGCACCTGCACGGTGACGGTGGTGTCGCCGTCCTGCAGCGGCTTGACCGGCAATTCGGCGTTGTGGAGCGTCGGGTAACGCTCCTGCTGCCAACCGCTCGCGTCGAGGTACTGGCGGAAGTAGCCGTGGCGGTAGAGCAGACCGACGCCGATGAGGGGGACGCCGAGGTCGCTGGCTGCCTTGAGGTGGTCACCGGCGAGGATGCCCAGGCCACCGGAGTACACCGGGAGCACTTCGCTGACGCCGAACTCGGCGGAGAAGTAGGCGATGCCGGTGGGCAGTTTCTCGACGTTCTGATGCCCATGACGTTGGAACCAGCGCGGGGATTCCATGTAGTGCTCGAGGTCTTCGGCCAGAACGGTCAGGTTGCGGACGAACTTCTGGTCTTCGGCCAGGGCTGCCAAGCGCTCGGGGGAAACCCGAGAGAGCAGGGCTATCGGATCGTGATGGACCTCATCCCACACCAGTGGGTCGATGGCTCGGAACATCTCACGCGTTCGGTCGTGCCACGACCAACGCAGGTTCGCGGCGAGAACGCCAAGGGGTCGGAGGGCTTCGGGGAGGACGGGCTTGATACGGAACTGCTTGATGGCTCGCACGTGGCCAAGCTATCCGATGCCCACGACACATATCACCACCCCACCACTCGTTGCGTCTCCCGCCTCGGGAGATGCGGGACTCGACACCGACGCGGCACCACCGCCAGCTCACACCTCCCGCCCAGAAGAACAGGGGCTCGCTCAGGAAGACCGGGCTCGGCCCATTGAGCCCCTACACGCATCGATTTTCTTTTAGGACAGACCGTGTCCGCATCCACCCCTCACAGGGGCAGATTCTCGGCTATCGAGGACGGGATGTGTCCTAAAAGTTTTTCCACGTATGTGAGGGGCGCCGGTCCACCCGCGCTGTGTTCCGCGTAAACCTGAATTTTCCTCGCGCAACTCGAGCGGTTCCACGTCGGCTGCCCGCACGAGGAGTCGTCGGTTTCCCGAACGAGGATCCGGCGCGCATGCGGTGTCGGTTCGAGGCCGAACTCGCCATCGAACGTGAGCGCGGGCGTTCCTCCTGCTGATCACACTGATCTACGCCGTGGTCACGCCGCCGAGCGTGAGCGCAGACGTTCCTCACGTGCACTCCCCCGCGTCACGTGGCGTCACGGCTAATTCGCTAGATTGGCCGACGTGACGGAACAGCCAGTCCAAGACCCCCGTAACGACGACGCGGCAGCCGCCGCCAGCCGCAGTGATTCGGCTGCCAGGACCCCCCTGCCTCCGGCGACCTCCATCGGGCGGATCCCGGTGGTGAAGGTCTCCCCCGTGATCGAGGACGGGACCCATCCGGCGAAGGCGACGGTCGGCGAGGAGTTCCCGATCCGCGCCACCTACTTCCGCGAAGGACACGACGCCGTGGCCGGCACGGCGGTGTTGACAGCACCGGACGGCACCCAGCACACGTGGGAGATGACGCCCTGTGAACCCAAGGGGTGGAATCGTTACGAGGCCTGGGTCAGCTGCGACACCGAGGGCCCGTGGACATTCCGCGTCGAGGCCTGGGATGACCCGTGGGAGACCTGGCATCACAACGCCGAGGTGAAGTTGGCCGCAGGCATGGACGTTGCCCTCATGCTGATGGAGGGCCGTGCGCTCTTCAACGAAGCCGCGGACGCCGCCGATCCGATCTCCCAGGACGACGCCGCTGCCCTTCGTCGGCTGGCGCAGCTCAGCGATCCCGATACCGCCGACACCCCGGACCCCGAGCGTGATGCCGAGATCCTCGGCGCTGCCGCCCGGGAGTTGATGGCGCAGCACCGCCCGCGTCGCCTCATCTCCCCGACCCAGGAGTTCCCGTTGTACTGCGACCGTCAGCGTGCCCTGTTCGGCGCCTGGTACGAGTTCTTCCCCCGTTCTCAGGGTGCGTACCGCGACGAGAACGGACAGTGGGTCTCCGGCACCTTCGACTCCAGCCATGAGCGTCTCGAGGCCGCAGCAGCCATGGGCTTCGACGTCGTGTACCTCCCCCCGATCCATCCGATCGGTGACGCCTTCCGCAAGGGCCCCAACAACACCTTGACCCCCGAACCGGGAGACCCGGGATCTCCTTGGGCGATCGGCAACACCACCGGCGGACATGACGCCATCCACCCCGAGCTCGGCGATTTCGATGCGTTCGGCCGCTTCGTCGCCCGCGCGCACGAGCTCGGCATGGAAGTGGCACTCGATTTCGCTCTACAGGCCTCCCCGGACCACCCGTGGGTGACCGAGCATCCCGAGTGGTTCTCCGAGCGGCTCGACGGCACCATCGCCTATGCCGAGAATCCGCCCAAGAAGTATCAGGACATCTACCCGATCAACTTCGATCGCGCCCCCCAGGGGATCTATGCCGAGTCGTTGCGGCTGATCAACTTCTGGATCGACCGCGGGGTCACGATCTTCCGTGTCGACAACCCGCACACCAAACCATTCGAATTCTGGCAGTGGCTGCTGGCCGAGGTGCGGAAGAATCACCCCGAGGTCATCTTCCTCGCCGAGGCGTTCACCAACCCCGAGCGCATGCACACTCTCGGCAAGATCGGTTTCCAGCAGTCGTACACGTATTTCACGTGGCGCAACGAGAAGTGGGAGATCGAGGAGTACCTCGGCGAGCTCTCCACCGAGATGGATTCGTTCTACCGCCCCAACTTCTTCGTCAACACCCCCGACATCAACCCGCGCTTCCTCCAGACCTCCGGCCCGGCGGGATTCGCGATCCGCGCGGTGCTGGCATCGACGCTCTCCCCCACCTGGGGTGTGTACTCGGGCTTCGAACTGTTCGAGGGGGACCCCCTGAAGATCGGTGGCGAGGAGTACCTCGATTCGGAAAAGTATGAGTTCCGTCCCCGCGACTGGTCCGGTGGGGCTCGTGGCAACCTCAACGGGTTCATCGGTCTGCTCAACCGTCTGCGTCGGGAGAACCCCGCGCTGCAGCAGCTGCGTCACATCGATTTCCACCATGTCCCGCACGATCAGGTGATCGCCTACAGCAAGCGTTCCAGCTCGGCGGAGGACGCCAACATCGTGTTCGTGGTCTGTTCCCTCGATCCGCACAATCCGGTGGAGTCCGAGGTGTACATCGACCACGAGGCCCTCGGCGTCCCGCAGGACGCGGTCCTCGAGATGCATGACATGGTCACCGGTGCCGAATACCGCTGGGGGCCGCGCAACTACGTGCGTCTCGAACCCTCCAACCCAGCCCACATCTTCACCGTCCGTATCGGGTGATCATGGACCGCGCCACCGCAGTCGAGACCACGGAGGACGACCTCCGATGGTTCAAGACCGCCGTGTTCTACGAGGTCATGGTGCGGAGTTTCGCCGACTCCAACGGTGATGGGGTCGGCGACTTCGCCGGACTGGCGTCGAAGCTGGACTACCTCCAGTGGTTGGGGGTGGACTGTCTCTGGCTGCCGCCGTTCTTCCCCTCCCCGATGAAGGACGGCGGCTACGACGTCTCCGACTATCGCGGTGTGATGCCCGAGCTCGGCACGTTGACCGAGTTCGCCGACTTCGTGGAGCGTGCCCACGATCGTGGGATCCGCATCATCACCGACTTCGTGATGAACCACACCTCCGATCAGCACCCGTGGTTCCAGGCGTCGCGCAATGACCCCGACGGCCCCTACGGCGATTTCTATGTCTGGTCGCAGACGCCACAGTTGTACGAGGACGCCCGCATCATCTTCGTCGACACCGAGGAATCCAACTGGACCTTCGACGAGGTGCGCGGTGAGTACTTCTGGCATCGCTTCTACTCCTCGCAGCCGGATCTGAACTTCGAGAACCCCACCGTGGTCGACGAGGTGATGTCGGCGATCCGGTTCTGGCTCGATCTGGGCATCGACGGGTTCCGGCTGGACGCGGTGCCCTACCTCATCGAGGAAGACGGGACGAACTGCGAGAACCTTCCCGGAACGCACGACATCCTCAAACGTGTGCGCACGATGGTGGATGAGCACTATCCCGGACGCATCCTGCTCTGCGAGGCCAACCAGTGGCCGCAGGACGTCGTGGAGTACTTCGGCGATGACGACGAATGCCACATGGCCTTCCACTTCCCCGTCATGCCACGGCTGTTCATGGGCCTGCGTCAGGAGGACCGGACCAGCATCTCCGAGATCCTGGCCGACACACCGGAGATCCCCGAGGGATGCCAGTGGGGCACGTTCCTGCGCAACCACGACGAGTTGACCCTCGAGATGGTCTCCGACGCCGACCGTGAATACATGTGGGACGAGTACGCCCCCGACCCACGGATGAAGTGCAACATCGGCATCCGGCGTCGGCTGGCCCCTCTCATGGATGGTGACCATGCACGCATCCGGCTGCTCCACGCGATGCTGCTGGCCCTTCCCGGTTCCCCGGTGCTGTACTACGGCGACGAGATCGGCATGGGCGACAACATCTGGCTCCCGGACCGTCACGGCGTCCGCACCCCGATGCAGTGGGCCCCACAGGAGGGCGCTGGGTTCTCCGAGGCGGCCGAGACAGATTTCTTCCTGCCCCTGATCCAGGATCCGTCATTCGACAAGACACTGGTCAACGTCGAGGACCAGATGATGGATCCCGGTTCGCTCCTGCACTGGCTGCGAGCGATGCTGGTGATCCGTGGCAATCACGAGGTCTTCGGCCTCGGCACCTTCACCGACCTCGGTGGGGAGAACACCGCGGTGTTCTCATTCCTTCGTTCGCATGTGGACGCAGGTGGCGTCGAGCAGACGGTCCTGTGTGTGAACAATCTCTCCGGCGAACCCCAGACCGCCGAACTCGATCTCGGTGCGCATCTGGATCTGACCGGCCTTCTCGGTGTCCGTCCTGAGAACCTCCTCGCCGACCACGAGACCGAGCCCATCACCGAAGATCCCTACGTGGTGGATCTTCCCGCCCATGGTTTCACGTGGCTGCATCTCACCCCGCAGCATGCGGAGCATCCTGTGCCCCTCGCAGCCCCTGACAATCCGAACGATCAGGAGAGTGAGCATGACTGAGCCCTACCCGACCCCCGGTCTGCAGGACGTGGCCCAGGTGGTGTGGCAGCACGTGAGCACGGCCCGCTGGTTCGCCGACAAGGGACGGGGCTGCCACCTGGCCCGGATCGTCCCACTGCCGTGGCTCCACCGCAGCGATGACCTGGCGGTCCGCCCCGAGCTGGTGGAGGTCCGGTTCGACGATGGTTCAGAGCCGCACTGGTATCAGGCGCTGCTTGCGTACGCGCGCCCCGAGACCGCGGACGCCGAGGGGAATCTGGGTCGCGTCGACACTGCAGCGGCCCCGGGTGCGCTCACCGAGGGGGCGCCCACCCCCGATCACTACGTGCTGGCCGACGCCACCCGCGTCCCCGCCGCGATGACCGCGGTGCTCGATTCGTTCACCGATCAGACGCTGAGCGACAACGGGCCCGCCCGCCTTGAATGTCATCTGGTGGACGATGGCTACCTCCATGATCGTTCCGGCCGTGAGGCCGACCTCTCCCCCGTGCTGTTCACCGGGGAGCAGAGCAACACCTCGATCATGTACGGGCGTACCGCGATGTTGAAGGTGTTCCGCCGGCTCGAAGCCGGTGAGAATCTCGACATCGAGGTGCATCGCGCACTCGTGGCCGACGCCGGTGCTCCGGTGGCCAGGCTCCACGGCTCGGTCCGCGTGCAGATCGCCGACGGACCGGAGATGGACTTGGCCATGCTCGCCGAGCAGTTGCGCGAACCGGTCAATGGATGGGAACTCGCGGTCTCGGCCGCCAGCTCGAACACCGATTTCAGCGATCATGCCCGCGGACTCGGCCAAGCCCTGGCTCAGGTGCATGGTGCCCTGGCGCGTGCGTTCGACACCAGTGCCGTCGATGGCGGGACCGTGGCCGCGTCGATGCGGACCCGACTCGAGAGCGTTGCGGGGCAGGTCTCCGAACTCACTCCCCACCGTGAGGGGCTCGCCGGCACTTTCGCAGCCCTTGAGGGGCGCCCGCTTCCGGTGCAGCGAGTGCACGGTGATTTCCATCTGGGACAGGTTCTGCTCAGTGAGGACACCTGGCGGATCATCGACTTCGAGGGTGAACCTCTCAAGTCCTTCGCTGAACGTCGCCAGCTCGATGCGGTGTGGCGCGATATCGCAGGGATGCTGCGCTCCTTCGACTACGCCGGTGCGACTGCGACCCGCTCCGGCGCCGACCCCGATGCCGCCTCGGCCTGGGTCGATTCCTGCACCGACGCCTTCCTCGACGGCTACGGCGCGATGGTCACTCCCGAGTTGCGGGCCTACATGGCCGACAAGGCCATCTATGAGGTGCTGTACGAAGCCCGGAACCGTCCCGGTTGGCTTCCCATCCCCATGGCTGCCGCCGCGGGATTGGCAGCCGGCAGTACGAAGCACATGTCTTCACGTACCGCGCCGACCGCGACCCGCGTCGAGCCGACCGATCCCACCCATGAAGGAGGGGCCATGAACGAGCCCATCGACCCCGAGCCCAAGCGCGCCATCGACGCCCCCAGCGTCGATCCCCGAACCTGGTTCGGCGGACTCACCGGCCGGGACTTCGAGGGATTCCACACCGGCGGGGACACCGAGCTCTGGAAGCGCCTGGGAGCGCACGCCGTCACAGTCACCGACACCGACGGCCGGGAGCGCAGCGGCGTCCGCTTCACCGTGTGGGCTCCCAATGCGCGGGAGGTCCGCGTCTTCGGCGATTTCAACGACTGGAACGGCGAGAGTCACCCCATGGAACTCATCCCCGGCACCGGGGTGTGGGGCATCTTCGTCGAAGATGCCCACCCCGGTCAGGTGTACAAGTTCAAGGTGCACGGTGCCGACGGGCGCTGGGTGGACAAGGCCGACCCCATGGCACGTTTCGCTCAGAGTGCACCGGAGACAGGATCGATCGTCACCGAATCGCACTACGAGTGGAATGATGCGGACTGGCTCGAGCGACGCGGCCGGGCACGCCACCACGCCGAGCCGATCTCCATCTACGAGATCCACCTCGGTGGGTGGCGACGCGGCAAGACGTACGTGGAGCTCGCCGACGAGCTCGTCGAGTACGTCTCCTGGCAGGGCTACACCCACGTCGAGTTCCTGCCGTTGGCCCAGCACCCCTACGAGCCCTCCTGGGGTTATCAGGTGACCGGCTACTTCGCACCCATGTCGATGTTCGGAACCCCCGACGAGTTCCGGTATCTCATCGACCGGCTGCACCAGGCCGGCATCGGCGTCATCATGGACTGGGTTCCCGGGCATTTCCCCAAGGACGAGTGGGCGCTCGGACGCTTCGACGGCACCGCACTGTACGAGCACGCGGATCCGCGTCAGGGCGAACAACCGGACTGGGGCACGTACGTGTTCAACTTCGGACGCAACGAGGTCAAGTCCTTCCTCGTCTCCAATGCCCTGTACTGGATCAAGGAGTTCCACATCGACGGGCTGCGCGTCGACGCGGTGGCGTCGATGCTGTACCTCGATTATTCCCGCGAGGACGGCGCCTGGGTGCCGAACATGTTCGGGGGCCGGGAGAACCTCGAGGCGGTCGACTTCCTGCGCTACGTGAACACGCATCTCTACGAGCGTGAGCCCGGCATCATGATGATCGCCGAGGAATCCACGTCGTGGCCCGGCGTCACCCGGCCCGTCGATCAGGGCGGTCTCGGATTCGGCTTCAAGTGGAACATGGGCTGGATGAACGACACCCTGTCGTACATCCAACGCGAACCGGTGCACCGTCAGTATCACCACAACGACATGACCTTCGCGATGGTCTATTCGTTCTCGGAGAACTTCGTGCTGCCCATCAGCCACGATGAGGTCGTCCACGGCAAGGGCTCCATGATCAACAAGGTCCCCGAGGATGACTGGCGCAAATTCGCCACGTTGCGTGCGTACTACTCGTTCATGTGGTCGCACCCCGGCAAGCAACTGGTGTTCATGGGCTGCGAGTTCGGTCAACGCTCCGAGTTCGATGAGTCCAAGGGACTCGAGTGGTGGGTCAGTGACCTGTGGGGCCATCGGGGTCTGCAGTTGATGATGCGACGCCTCAACGAGCTCTATCGGCAGAACTCCCCGCTGTTCGAACTCGACAACGACGCGGCCGGGTTCCGCTGGATCAATGCCGACGATGCCGGCGGCAATGTGTTCAGCTACCTCCGGTTCGACTCCCAGGGCAGTCCCATGGCGTGCCTGGTCAACTTCTCGCCGGTGCCCCGGCCGGTGTACCGCATCGGACTCCCCCACGACGGTCCGTGGCGCGAGCTGTTCAACTCCGATGCCATGGATTTCCACGGCACCGGTGAATGGCACAACAACGGCTGGGTGCAGGCCACCGATGTCCCCGCCTACGGGCTTCCGGCCAGTGCCGACGTGGTCGTACCACCACTCGGCGCTGTCTGGCTGGTTCCTGTCCGCGAGTGACGCCACTTGACGCCGCACAGCAGGCGGTATCCCACACCTGAACAAGAACGACACACCTGAACAAGAAGAACAGGGGCCCCGGTGGATGGTCATCCACCGGGGCCCCTGAATCGTTTGGCCGAATGTTTCAGCTTGGAAGAGCCGGCTCACACACCGGCGGAGGGCAGCCCTCGCTTGGCGGAGCCGCTGGGTTTCCCGGTGCTTTCCGGATCCTTCGAGCTTTCTGAGCCCTTCGAGCCGTCCTCACCCGGCTCGTCCTTGCCCGGCTCGTCCTTGCCCGGCTCGTCCTTGCCCGGCTTGTCGCCGCCAGGCTTGTCCTCACCCGGCTTGTCGACGATCTCGAACTCGTACAAAACCTTCGCATCGTCCCGCAGGAGTGCGAACGTGTGTCGGCCGAGTTCCCAGGGGAAATCAGAGCCGACGGTGAAGGTGACGGTCCCGTCCGCGTTGGCGACGCCGGTCAGTTCCGTTTCGTTGCCCCAGTCCATCTGTCCGGGAGCAAGCACGACGTAGCGGAACTCCTCACCCGGCTCGAGTCCGTAGATCGAAACATCGAGGGAGCCATCCGCAGAACCCGGCCCGGAGAGATCCAGCACGGGAGCCGGACGCGTCGGGGCGCCTTCCTCCCACGGCATGGGGACGTAAGGACGCAGACGCTCCTTGCCCGGCGTCACCGGGACGTCCACCGGATCATCCGCGGGATCCTGCAGCGGCACGTCCGGACCCCCCACTTCGCCATCGGGCCGAGGCCCGGGATTCACCACATCGGGCGCGGTCGGCTCCGGCGACGGGGCCGGCTGCTCGGTGTCGGGCTGCTTGTCCGCGTACTCGAAGTCGTAGAAGGCCTTCGCATCCTCCCGCAGCAGCGCGAAACTGTAGCGGCCGTCGACCCACGGGTGATCATTTGGCAGGGTCAGGGAGACCGTTCCGTCGGCATCCGCGACCCCGTTGAACTCGGCGTCGTCCAGCCAGTCCTGCTGGTCCGGATCGAGCACGAGGTAGTTGAACTCCTCACCCGGCTCGAGTCCGTAGATCGCCACCTCGACGGTTCCCTCAGCCCCGCCCGGACGGGACATGTCCAGAACCGGAGCCGGACGATCGGTCGGGGTCTCGGGGTCCCATGGAATCGGTTCGTAGGGACGGAGACGCTCCATGCCGGGGGTCACCGGGACGTCCACCGGATCATCCGCGGGATCCTGCAGCGGCACGTCCGGACCCCCCAGTTCGCCATCGGGCCGAGGCCCGGGGTTCGACACTCCCGGATCCGTCTCATCGGTGTTCGCCTTCTTCTCGACGCCGGGCGTCTGCTCCTCACTCGGGGAAGGCTCGGCAGGGGTCGGGGCCTCGGACGGCTGGGCCGAGGTCGGAGCGTCACTCGGCGTCGGCTCGGTGGCGCTTGGTTCATCCGTGGGCTCGGCCGTCGGTTCGGGTTCCTGGGTCGGCTCAGCCGTCGGTTCGGGTTCCTGGGTCGGCTCAGCCGTCGGTTCGGGTTCCTGGGTCGGCTCAGCCTCCTGAGTCGGAGCGGCCTCCTGCGTCGGAGCGGCGTCCTGAGTCGGAGCGGCATCCTGCGTCGGAGCGGCATCCTGCGTCGGAGCGGCATCCTGAGTCGGTGCAGGTTCCTCGGCAGGTGCGGACTGTGTGGCGGTGGGTTCCTGGATCTGTGTGGGTTCCGGCTGTGGCGTCTCGGCGTTCGCCGGAACGGTCGTCGAAATCGCAGAGAAGGCCAGAGCGGCTCCCAAGGCGATTCCTGTGGCGGGCTTCAGTACAGAGGTGGGTCGAAGCATTGTGTTCCCTTCGCCTGGGGGCATCCCCCCGATGCCCCGGTGTTGGAAAGGTAACCCTCGTCCATCGCCCGATGCAGTCAACGGGAAAAAGACGTTACTCAACCGTGACGCCTGGTCAGCGGTGCTGCAGAGCGCTCCGGGACAGGAGGCCGATGGGCACGAGCAGAGCCATCGAGATGATGGTCAACCAGCCGAACCCGAACGCGGCCATCACCGGTCCGGAGATACCAGCCCCGAAAGCGGCGAGAAGCCCGTTCAACGTATCGGACAGGCCTTGGGCTCGCGCACGGATCGGGGTGGGGGCTGTGGTTGAAAGCAACGCCGATCCGGCCACCATGCTCAGCGACCAACCGAGCCCCAGCCCGAACAGCCCGATGGTCAACAGCAGCCAGGAGTCCTGCCCGATCAGGCACACCAACAGCGATCCGAACGACACGCCACTGCCCAGGAGCACCGTGCGTCCACGCCCGATGCGGTCGGCGAGGACACCCACCAGCGGCGAGAACGCGAACATCCCCAGCGTGTGCAGGCTGATAGTCAGTCCGATCGCTTCGAGCCCGTGATGGCCCTGGTGCATGAAAACAGCCGTCAACGTCATGACCACGACCATCACCATGTGGGCCAGAGCACACGAGATGACCGCGAAACGTGCCGCCGGAATGCTCCACACCTCGACGAGAGCATGACGCAGCGGAACGGTCTTCGGCTGTCTGTCGGCATGATCGGCGTCACGATGTTGGGCGATCTTCAGTGGATCGGGGCGCAGTCCGACGAACGCGATGACCGCCGCGATGAGCCCACCGGCTCCGGAGATGACGTAGAGCCCAGCCATCGGCGTCAGCCCCGTCATGGCCCCGATCCACCGGCCCGGAGCGGCGAGATTCGGACCGGCCACCACCCCGACCGTCGACATCCACATGATCAGCGACAGGTCACGCGTGCGGTGCTCCTCGGCGGCGAGATCCGCACCGGCAAAACGTGCCTGGAAACCTGTCGCGCTGCCGACGCTGAACACCAGCAGTCCTGCCAGGAGCAGCCAGAGGTCCTGACGCATGATCGCGGCGGTCTGCATCACTCCGCCGGCGGCTGCTGAGAGCCAGCCGAAACCCAATGCAGGGCGACGACCGAATCGCGTGGCCAGCGACGCCAGCGGAAGGCCACACAACGCAGCGCCCAACAGGGCCACGGTGCGCGTCAGACCTGCCACTCCTTCGGAGTC
This sequence comes from Propioniferax innocua, assembly GCF_006716235.1. Lineage (GTDB taxonomy): Bacteria > Actinomycetota > Actinomycetes > Propionibacteriales > Propionibacteriaceae > Propioniferax > Propioniferax innocua. The sequence goes on from NZ_VFOR01000001.1 coordinate 294,779, forward strand.
GGTCACCTCGTAGGCCACCACGGATCCGAATGACGAGGACACACCAACGGCCAGGCTTCCGAACACCTGCATCCCCGACAGCACACCGACGGTGCGTCGCTGCAGATGCTCCAATGCCCGGGTTTCCCATGATCGAGCCCCGGTCATCCTCGGCACCACCTTTCCAGTGGTCCACTCTCAGTCTTCGGGCGTGTGTGCTGCTTCCTCCGCCGCCTCATCAGCGACACCGTTCGGGTCCGACGCGGCCCCGGCCGCCTCGACATCGGGCCGTTCCACAACAGCGATGCGCCCCAGGACGCCGTTGAGGAATCCTGCCGAATCATCGGTCGAGAACGTCTCGGCCAGTGCGACGGCCTCGTTGATGACCACCGCTGTGGGGGTGCCGACGAACCACATCTCCGCCACCGCCATGCGGGTGAGACAGCGATCCACCCGCGGCATGCGCATCAGCGACCAGCGGCCGGTCAGGTTGTCTTCGATCGCGGCATCGATCGTCTCGGCGTGATCGATCACGGCTGCGACGATGTCATGGCCGAGTTCGCGCAGCGGCGGACGCTCGGCATCAGCCACGTCGGCGGCCAACCGGGTAGCGAGCGATTCATCGAGCAGCTCGGCCTCGAAGAGCAGATCAAGCGCCTGTTTGCGCGCCTTGCGCTGGGTCGACATTGGCGCCGGGGGCTTCTGCCCGGGCGCCGGACCCACGAGTTTCAGTTCACCCGGCTCTGGATTGCGGAGTTCGCCCATCAGTTGTTGACGCGCCCGAGGTACTCCCCGGTCCGGGTGTCGACCCGGACGAGTTCACCCTGCTCGATGAACAGCGGGACCTGGACCTCCTTGCCGGTCTGCAGCGTGGCTGGCTTGGTGCCACCGGTGGAGCGGTCACCCTGAAGACCAGGCTCGGTGTAGGTGATCTCGAGCTCCACCGAGGCGGGCATCTCGATGAACAGGGGGTTCTCCTCATGCAGGGCCACCTGAGCGGTCTGCTCCTCGAGGAGGTAGTCCTTCGCCTCTCCGACGACATCGTCGGGAATGGTGATCTGGTCGTAGGTCGTGGTGTCCATGAACACGAACCCCGAACCGTCGTGGTACAGGTACTGCATGTCGCGACGATCGACGTTGGCGGTGTCGACCTTGGTGTCGGAGTTGAACGTCTTGTCGACGATCTTCCCGGTCAGGACATTCTTGAGCTTGGAGCGGACGACGGTGTTGCCCTTGCCCGGCTTGTGGTGCTGAAACCACAACACCTGCCACAACTGTCCGTCGAGGTCGAGGACCATGCCGTTCTTCAGATCGTTCGTGGAAGCCACCGAACCAAGCCTTTCTTCACAGGACGCAAGAGCCCCCACAGCATAGCCTCTCGAGACGGGGTGTGGCCGCACCATCCCGCCTTCACGAAGAATCTTCCCCACGTGATGCACGAACGGTGAGATGCACAGTGGGCATGGGGGCATCGACTTGTACCGTCGTTGTCCATGCGTCCCCGCCCCGAGAGTCCCCATCCCGAGAGTCCCCGCCCCGAGAGTCCCCATCCCGAGAGCTCGCGTCCAGAAGTGAGTGCCCATCCAGAACTCATCCGGCGCATGCGTCGTTTCGAGAACACGATCTTCGACGAGATGACCGAGCTCGCCACACGGCACGGTGCCATCAGTCTCGGTCAGGGTTTCCCCGACGATTCCGGGCCCGCCGAGGTTCTGGACGCGGCGGTCGCCGCCATCGGGCGGGGTGACAACCAGTACGCACCGGGCCGTGGCCTTCCCTCGCTGCGCGAAGCCATCGCCGAGCATCAACGCTCCTGGTACGGCCTCGACCTGGACCCCGACACCGAGGTGATGGTTTCCGCAGGCGCGACCGAGGCCATGACCGCAGCCATTCTGGCGCTGGTGGAACCCGGCGATGAGGTGATCGCCTTCGAGCCCACCTACGACTGTTACGACGGCGCGGTCACCATGGCGAACGGTGTGCTGCGTCCGGTGCGCCTGTCCGCCCCGGAGTACCGTTTCGACGCCGCTCGTCTGCGTGCTGCGATCACCGAACGGACCCGGTTCCTCATCCTCAATTCACCGCACAACCCGACCGGTCACGTGTTCGACGATCAGGAGCTCGCCGAGCTGGCCGACGTGGTGATCGAACATGACCTGTTCGTCCTGACCGACGAGGTCTACGAACATCTCGTGTTCGACGGCCACACGCACACGCCCCTGTCCACACTCCCCGGCATGGCCGACCGCACCCTGACGATCTCATCGGCCGGCAAGACGTTCTCGGTCACGGGATGGAAGATCGGTTGGCTCACCGGCCCGGCGGACGTGATCACCGCCGTGGGCCGCACCAAACAGAACATGACCTTCACCAACGGGACGCCATTCCAGCACGGGGTCGCAGCCGGGCTGGCCCTCCCCCACGAACGCATCGAAGCCATCGGCCACACCTTCCAGGAGCGTCGGGATCTACTGGCCGACGGACTCACCTCGCTCGGCTTCGACGTCCACCCGGCGCAGGGCACCTACTTCGTCACCGCCGACATCGGTGGCGTCCTCGACGATGCCGGGCGATCAGAATGGGACGGGATGGAGTTCTGCCGACGCCTGCCCGAACTCGTGGGCGTCGGCGCGATCCCGGCCCAGGTGTTCTACGCCGACCCCGACGATCCCGCCGACCCACGTGTGCGCCATCTGGTGCGCTTCACCTGTTCCAAATCCGCCCGCACGATCACCACCGGACTCGAGCGCCTCGCCGGGCTTCGGGATGCCATTCGAAGGAGCACGACATGACCAGCGGAACACCACACACCCGCGCCCATCGCGCCGGGGTCGAATCCGACCCGCTGGGTTCGGTCATGCCTCCTCTGCACCTGTCGGCCAACTACGCCTTCCGTGGTCTGGGCGAGCCGGGCCCCTACGACTACGCACGGGCCAGCAACCCCACCCGTGATGTGCTGGCCGAGGCGATGACCACCCTCGAGGGTGGCGCTGGGGCGGTCATCACCGGATCGGGCCTCGGGGCCATCAGCACCATCGCGCACACACTGGTGGGACCCGATGACACCGTCGTCATCCCCCACGACGCCTACGGTGGCACCTGGCGTCTGTTCGACCAGCTCTCCCGACGTGGACACCTGCGTCTGGTCACGTGCGACCTCACCGACCTCGACGCCACCGCCGCGTGTTTCGACGCGGAACCGCCGCAACTGGTGTTCGCCGAAACCCCGTCGAATCCCCTGCTTCGAATCACCGACCTCAGGGCGTTGAGCGATCTGGCCCACCGCCATGGGGCGACCGTGGTGGCCGACAACACGTTCTGCTCACCGGTCTTCCAGCGACCGCTCGAACATGGCTGCGATCTCGTGGTCCATTCGACGACGAAATACGTGAACGGTCATTCCGATGTCCTCGGCGGCGCCGTGGTGGCCAAGGACGTCGCAACCGCCGAGGATCTCGCCTTCATGGCCAACACCCTCGGCCACACCGCAGGCTCCTTCGATGCCTGGATGACCATGCGCGGACTGAGGACGCTGCGGCCGCGGATGCGTCAGCACGAGAGCAACGCCCTGGCCGTGGTCGAGGCTCTGACCGGGCATCCCGCCGTGGAACAGGTGTGGCACCCTTCGCTGCCCGACCATCCCGGGCACGAGATCGCCCGCCGCCAGCAGGAGGGCTTCGGCGCGATGGTCAGCTTCGACCTCGGTACTCGCGAAGCGGCCGGGGCCTGCGTCGAGAAGCTGCAGTTCGTCAGCCTCGCCGAATCCCTGGGTGGCACCGAGTCGCTCATCGCCCACCCGGTCTCGATGACCCACGGCGCGATGACGCCGGAGGCCCAGGCAGCAGCAGGTCTCACACCCGGCCTGCTGCGGATGTCGGTGGGTCTGGAGGACGCCGATGATCTGGTCGCCGATCTGACCGCCGGGCTGGATCGCGCCACGCGCGTGTGACGGAAATCACTGTCACTACGGGAATTCTTAGGTTAGGCAACCCTTGCGTGTGGCGTGGGGGTGAGGTTAGGTTAACCTTTCAAGACGATGGGAAGGTAACCAATGAAGCGAACCCTTGGCCTGGTGGCCACGATCATGGCACTGCTGCTCGGCCTGTCCGGTTGCGGCTCCAACGGCGCGTCCGGCGGTGAGACCGGCAGCGGCAAGATCACCGTGCAGGACTCACATGGTGAGGTGTCCCTCGACAAGGTGCCCGAGCGCATCGTGGTGATGGACTTCGGCGCACTGGACACCCTGAAGGCCCTCGGCATGGGCGATCGGGTCGTCGGCATCCCCCAGGGCGGCACCGTTCCCCCGCATCTCGAGGAGTTCGCCGGCGAAGGCGTCGAGAACGTCGGTTCGCCCAAGGAGCCCGATATGGAGGCCATCAACCGCGCCAAGCCCGATCTGGTCGTGGTCGGTGGGCGTCAGGCCGACTTCTACGAGGACATCAACAAGGTCTTCCCCACCCTCGATGTCTCGTATGACAAGGGCATGGACGCCATCGAGGCCACCGAGTATCAGGCCGACCTGCTCGGCCAGGCCACCGGGACCAGCGAGGTCGCCGACCAGAAGGTGGAGGCCATGAAGGACGACGCCGAGAAGAAGGAGGACGTGCTCGAAGACCAGACCGCCCTCGTGGTGATGACCACCGGCGGCAAGGTCTCCCTCCACGGTGAGGAGTCGCGCTTCGGGCTGGTCCACAGCCTCTTGGGCGCCGAGCCCGCAGTGGAGAACATCTCCACCGACAAGCACGGCCAGCCCGCATCGTTCGAGGCCCTGGCCAAGGCCGATCCCGACATCATGTTCGTCGTCGACCGCGACTCGGTGGTCAGCGGTGGTGGTGAGAACGCCGAGGTGCTCCTCGACAACGATCTGGTCAACGGCACCAAGGCGGCCAAGAACGACAAGATGGTCTACCTCGACGCCTCGCGGTGGTACCTGACCGCCACCGGGCTCGAGAACGTCCCGGCCATGCTCGACCAGGCGAGCAGCGTGGCCTGACATGTCGCTGCTCGAGCTGCGTCAGCCCCTGCTCTCGGCCGCCCCCGCGGCGGCCGAGAGCAGGCGCGAGCCCCGCGCCCGACGCCTCTTCCCCGCGGCCATGATCACCCTCGTGGTGGTGTTGGTCGCCCTCAGCCTCAACGTCGGCGCGGCCGATCTCACCCTGGATGTGCTGTTCACCTCGCGCATCCCCAGGACCCTCGCGGTCCTCCTCGCCGGTGCCGCGATGGCCATCGGCGGACTGCTCATGCAGCTCCTGGTGCGCAACCGGTTCGTCGAGCCTGCCACGGTCGGCACCACCGAGTCGGCCGGAGTCGGCCTGCTCGCGGTGACCATCCTGACGCCGGGCATGCCCATCGCCGGCAAGATGGCCGTCGCGATCATCACCGCCCTGTTGGGCACCTTCGCGTTCCTGCGCATCCTACGAGCCGTGCCACCGCGATCGTCGCTCATCGTGGTCCCCCTGGTCGGCATCATGTTCTCCGGTGTGATCGCGTCGATGACGACGTTCGTGGCCTACCGCACCGACATGCTCGCCACCCTCCAGGTGTGGATGACCGGCGATTTCTCCGGTGTCATCCGCGGCCGGTTCGAGCTGCTGTGGATCGTCGCCGGGGTTCTCGTGGTCACCTACCTCGTCGCGGACCGCTTCACCGTCGCCGCCCTGGGTCGGGAGCACGCCATCGGGCTCGGCCTCGACTACCGGCGCGTCGTCGCGCTCGGCATGGCTCTGGTCGCCGTCACCAGTGCGGTGTGTGTCGTGGTCGTCGGTGCTCTGCCCTTCCTCGGTCTGGTGGTGCCCAATCTCGTCTCGATGATCATGGGCGACAACCTGCGTCGCTCACTGCCGGTCGTGGCCCTCAGCGGTTCGGCCTTCGTGCTCGTGTGCGACCTGCTCGCCCGCACGATCAACCACCCCTTCGAGGTTCCGGTCGGTGTCGTCGTCGGCGTCATCGGTGGCATCGTCTTCCTGGTGATGCTGCTGCGTCAGCGCCGATGACCGAGACGCAGACGCCCACCACACCGACGCCCGCCCCACCGCGCCCCGGGCGTCGGATCGTCATGCTCGCCGTGGCCGCGATCGTGGCTGCGGCGATCTACCTGTTCGTCAACACCGGTGGGAATCTGGCGTTCGCGATGGAGTTCCGGCTTCCGAAACTCGCGGCCCTGACGCTCGTGGGGTGGTCGGTGGCGGTCTCGACCGTGGTGTTCCACACCCTCACCGGAAACCGGATCCTCACCCCATCGCTCATGGGGTTCGACGCGACCTATGCCCTGCTGCAGACGCTGCTGGTGTTCTTCCTCGGAGCCGTGGCCAGCGCCCGCATCGCAACGCCGGTGCAGTTTCTCATCAACACCGGCGTGATGATGGTCCTGGCCACCGTGCTGTTCACCTGGCTCTTCGGCGCCCAGAAGCGGTCCATCCATCTGCTGGTGCTGCTGGGCATCGTCATCGGAACCGTGCTGCGTTCGGTGTCGACGCTCCTGCAGATGGTCATGGATCCGGAGAATCTCCTGGTGCTGCAGGGACGCCTGTTCGCCACGTTCACCGGCGTCGACGAATCCCTGCTCGGGATCAGTGCCGTGCTGGTCGGACTCATCTCGGCATTGATCTGGCAGCGTCGCCGTGTGCTCGATGTGATGCACCTCGGTCGCGATCTGAGCATCTGCCTCGGCGTCGCCCACCGGCGCGAAACGGTGTATCTGTTGTTCCTCACCGCTGGTCTGGTGTCGGTCTCCACCGCGCTGGTGGGGCCCATCCTGTTCTTCGGCCTGCTGGTGGCCAACCTCGCGTATCTGGTCATCGGAGACCACCGACATCTCTACACGCTCCCTGCGGCCGGTCTGGTCGCGATCATCGCCCTCATCGGCGGTCAGGGGTTGCTGGAGCACGTGTTCGGGCTCGGCACCGTGCTGAGCGTCATCATCGAGTTCGTCGGTGGCATCGTGTTCATCGTCATGTTGATCCGCGGCCGCAGCGTCGCCTGAGAACCCGGGAGGTCCTGTGATCGAGGTCGAGAAGGTCAGCAAGAGCTATGACCGTGCGCTCGTGCTCGACGACGTCGAGGTGACCATCCCCACCGGCGGCATCACGTCGATCATCGGCCCCAACGGTGCGGGCAAGTCGACGCTGCTCAGCATCATCGCGCGCCTCCTCGACGCCGACGCCGGCACCGTCCGCGTCGCCGGACATGACGTGGCCACCACCGACAGCCGGGAACTGGCACGCATCCTGGCCGTACTGCGTCAGGACAACCACCTGACCGTCCGGCTCACCGTGCGTGATCTGGTGGCCTTCGGCCGCTACCCCCACAGCGGTGGCCGCAACACCCCGCACGACCATGACCTCATCAACGCGGCGATCACCTATCTGGATCTCGGTGATCTGGCCGACCGGTACCTCGATGAGATGTCCGGCGGTCAGCGTCAACGCGCATTCGTCGCGATGGTGCTGGCCCAGGACACCGACCACCTGCTGCTCGACGAGCCCCTCAACAATCTCGACATGCCGCACTCACGTGCGATGATGCGCCAACTCCGCAAGGCAGCCGACGAACTCGACAAGACCGTGGTGCTCGTGGTGCACGACATCAACTACGCCTCGTGCTACTCCGACCGCATCATCGCCATGCGGGACGGCCGGATCTTCGCCACCGGAACCCCCGAGGAGATCATGCGACGCGACCTGCTCGGCGACCTCTACGACATGGACATGCCCGTCGAGGAGTTCGGCGGACGCATGATCGCCTACCCGTACTTCTGAGAGCACACTGGACGCTCCAGCGTCACCGTACCCACGGCCCTACCCGCACACCCGCACGCCGGGGCAGCTCCCTGGCCCCAGCACACGCCAATCTGCCCGCAAAGCCGATTCAAGAATGGAAAAACTAAGTTCGCAAGCCAAAGCGCTTATGCCGTGGCCCCTCGGCAGGAACGCGGCTAGTTATCGTCTCCAATGTTGTGGTAGACGAGTTCATGTGGCTTAGGCCATCGCGAAGGCGGCTCATCGGAGGTCCAGGGCTGCTCCAATCCAGTAAAATATCCATTTTCAACCCAGGCGAAAACATCTGAGTTCCAATCGGGAGCAACAAGTATGAAATCCACTTCGACGGGGACCCGTCCGCTAGGACATTCAACCTTTGGCAGGTCTTTCGCAGGGCGCACGTCCAGCCATGTAGGGGAGATCTCGACAATGAGCGCGCTTTCTGCGTGCCGCATCAGCCCTTCTCTCACGCTAGGAGAGCAGGGCTTGAGTACAGCCTCGACAAGCTCCAACATCGCTGGCGAGAGACGACCGCCCACAACATCCAAATCCGCCATTTAACTCTCCTCAACGCCACGGAATGAAGTAAGCCCCAATGCGCGGTACACCGTCGATAACACGGCCTCTTACAACGACCGTTTGACCGCTGAGCCTGACCTGGGTTTCGTACACGCCCGGTGAAATTTTACCAGCAGATGATCCACACCTACCGACATGCGGCCCGGCGCCATGGCTGCAAGGTGATGGTCAAACTCATCGAGTCGATCAGCAACGGCGCACCAAAAAAACTGGTCGAGATCATCAGGCCGGGCAGGATGCTGAAGAAACGTGTCGGTAAAATACTGGCCTACTTCGCAACGACCTCACCGAGCAGTGAACGGACGACTCGAGCACCCTGCGACAGTGCGCTCGCCTTCCGTAACCTCGTCCACTACACCGCCCAAGCATTACTCGAGACAAGAGGTGGGCGGTGTCAAGTCGTCGAAGCAACATGGGGCTTGCTGGCCAGTAGCCGAGCGAATGCCTCGTTGGGGGTGAGGTAGCCCAGTCGGCGGCGGGGCCGGTTGTTGATCTCCTCAGCGATGGTGGTGAGGTAGGGCTGATGGTCCGGGATCACGGTGCCCTTGGGGAGATACTCGCGGTAGAGCCGGTTGGTGTTCTCGTTGCTGGGTCGCTGCCAGGGCAAGTGGGGGTCGGCGAAGTAGACCGGCATCGATGTGGCTAGGGAGACCTTCGCGTGCTGGGCCATCTCGCTGCCCTGGTCCCACGCGAGTGACGCCTTCATCATTTGGGGCAGCTCGTTGAAGTACTCGATGACCGCGTCCGCGGTCGGACCGGCGTGCTTGGAGGGCAGGGCCAGCAGCCCAGTGAACCCGCTCATCCGCTCCACCAGCGTCGCAGCGCATGAGGCACCGTTCTTCCCGATGATCAGGTCCCCCTCCCAGTGCCCTGGCACCCGGCGCTCGGCGGCGTCCTCGCCCCGCTCGCTCAGGGGCACCATCTCGATGATCGGCCCGCCCCGGGACCGGCCGGTGGTGCGGGGCCGGCGCTTGGTGCGCTTGGACTGCAGGAAGATCCCCCGCCGGGCGAGTTCCCCGCGTGGGATCGCGTAGATGTACTGGTAGATCGCCTCACCGGAGACGGTGCGGCCCTGCGCATCAGGAGAGTTCGCCATACGGCCAACAGTCGGGTCTGTTGCCTCCAGGCGCAAGCGGCCAGCGATCTCGTTCGGCGTCCACGATGCGGCCAGGTCCGCATCCACCCTGGCTTGCAGCACCGGATCCCCCGCGACCTTCCGCTGCTGCGGACGGGCCCGGCGACGCTGTGCTCTCACGTCCGCGGTCACGGCTTGGTAGCCGCGGGTCTTCGTCGAGTTCCGGTGGAGTTCTCTGGAGATCACCGAGGGGCACCGCCCCAGGTGACGAGCGATCCTCCGCACCGACCAGCCCGCTTTCGACGCTGTCGAGATCTCCGACCTGTCACTGAACGACAACCCCCACTCGCGCCACCTGCGCACCTCACCGATCAGACCCCCGCCGACCGGGAGTGTTGCTTCGACGCTACGACACCGCCTCGGGCCACATATTGCATTGAGCACAAGGTCGACCGGCTGGCCCACAACCGGCTGCGCCTACGCGACCGCTGATCACTGCCCCGCCCCGAATCGCGCCGGGATGCCCCCATATTCCTTGCCAAACGGTGAGGATCATGGGGTACGGGCTCTGGGCTTGGAGCGGGGCCCGGCAGGGCTCCCGGTTCTTACTCATCACGAACAGGACATCGCAACGTCGGCAGGACAAGCAGATCAGGGCTGCGTTGCGCTTCTTGCATTGGGGCATTTCCGGTCGCAGTAGGCCCGGCTGGTCGGGTCCAAGTGAAGTACTGCGAAGGCGGACAGAAACAGTGCTCGCTTGAGGTGCTTGTTGCCGGATCTGGCGGGGGCTCGCCGTAGATGCTGGTGCCGGAGGTCGCGTCCGCCCCACGGGCACGAGGGATGGTCGCTAAGAGTCGAGCTTGGCCGGGGGTCACATTCCCGTGATGGCGCTATACCATATGCTCAGCTCAAGCGAGCCCTCTTGAAATAGCTAGTCTCTTCGGGAGTAGCATCCCCGAAACTGGGCAGCCCCTCCGACACCCTAGGTTTAGCCCAAGGCTCACCATAGACGCTCTTTCCGTTCCATGCGAGCCATCCGCCTTGGAAGTCCTGAAACGTCAGCCCGTCCTTCTTATACTCTCCAGTAGTAGGATACCCCAACTGACTACGCTCCCAGCCCATATTCGCCCAGTGGGACTTAATCTTCCCTTCAATGGGTTGCGCGCCAGTCTTCGGCGACCAATAGATGGAACCGTTTCGATACTGGAAGTGCTGCCCACACCCACCGTCACGAAGTCCACAAAACTCGTCAGTTCGGGGGTACCCGAAGCGTGACTTTTCCCAGCCCATCTCCCCCCACCGGTAACGAATCATTCCTTTGACAAGACGGGCCCCAACTTCTGGATGAAAATAGATGTACCCTTTTTGGAAACGTTGCAAGCATCCGCCATCACGCAGCCCACATATCTCGTCAGAGACAGGATAACCAAGACCCTTTTCCCATCCAGCGCTCCCGTATTTATTAAATATTTTTCCCCACACCGCATGGGCCCCAGAAGCTGGATGGTAGTAGACGTTTCCCCCTTGAAAGCGAGACACGCATCCATCACCCGAAAGCCCGCAGATTTCGTCTGCCGTAGGGTATCCGAGTCGACCGTTCTCCCACCCGAGATCCCCCCACTTTTCGCGGATTTTTCCCTTGATGTAGTGAGGCCCAGTTGCAGGCGACCAGTAGACCGACCCTTCGCTGAAAACCGTAAAGCACCCATCATTTTTCAAGCCGCATGACTCGTTCTTTTCAAGGGTTCGCCCAACCGAATCATTCACGACTCCCCAGTGATCAGTAATTGCAGATCCCTGATTGGGGCAAGAGGTTCCTTTCGACGGATTAAACCGCACGCTCATCGCCGCATTGGGTGCAGGACCAACGAGCTGCAGAAAAGACTTCGAGGCGAACCGATAGGCACATTTGTCCATGCCTACGGAGCGAACGAGTAGCTCATGACTCGGGGCCTTGGAGTGCTTTCCTTGAACAGTCAATGTTCCATCAGATGTGGATTCTACAGAGAGATTTACGTCAATAGGGCCAAACCAGGAAGCGCCGGGGCACAAGGGATTCCCGGCGCTCAGATGCACACCATGGTAAGCTCGCCCGGAAGTGCTAGGCCCCCCTTGACTGGTACTGTTGTCGCTCGCCTGCCCTGTCTTGATGACATTCTTCTCGGTATCATAGAGGCGCGTACTGTTGACATAGGAGCTAAACTCGCTCGAGTACTCATCCCCATCCCACGAATAGCTCAAACGTCCAGAAAGCTTAGAATTCTTGTAATCAGACTGGGTACTGGAGGAGAAATGGCGATTATTTCCATCGAAGTACGCGCCGTTTGGCGCGCTGTTTAGGCACCCCTCCGGTTTGGGGACGTACTGGAAGGGGATGAAGGATCGCCACTCCAGGGAGACCTCTTGTCTCGTGCGCTGAGGCGCTACATCTACCCTGCGCGGCGCCCTGGAGTCACCACTGCGCTCACCGGAACCGCCAGAAAGGGAGAATTGATCCCGCTCTTCTGCATAGATAGATACCCGATAGGAATACGACGATGGCTCATCTCCCTCTGCCTCCGGGTCATCTGCAGTGATTTCGTAGACATGCTCCTCAGCGGGTGGTACTGAGTCATCGATGAAATGGGGGTCAGTTGTATTGGCAATCAGACCTCCGTCCCGGAATACCTTCCAAGAGAGATCCCTCGTTTGCGGACCCCACCAGCCCAATGATACCCCTTGGTCACTCTCCACGGTCTGGACCGCTGGAACGTTGTGCTCAGCATTAGTTTGGGGTGGCGACACCTTCGTGTCTAGCTGCATGAGAGCCACGCTGCTGGAGTGGGTCTCCGTAGAATCGATCCGAACTACTCGAAGGGCATTTGGGGTCCCCCATGGAATTAGCGTCTGCCCACCATCTAATCGAGGCTCCGCCGTAGGGGTGGGCTCCGCCGTAGGGGTGGGCTCCGCCGTAGGGGTGGGCTCCGCCGTAGGGGTGGCCCCTGCGGGGGCAGCGTATACCTCATGCTCGTACGGCCCCTCGGGCCATGAGACCCCAACCCCCGCCTCGGTCAGAGTCAGAGTCGGTAACGGAGCCGGTGTTTCTGCAAGCGCTGGGGTGCTACTCGACCCCACTAGGATTGATGAAGCGAGGAGGGTGAAGCCGACTATCCAGGCAGTTGTTGTTCGCACACATGAGACGATAGAGCACATGAATGCGCGACGGGGACGAAGTATGGAAAATGAAGAACTCCTTACGCATTCCTGTTGGCCTAGGTGGGATCGGGTGGTGGGGAGCACAGAAGTCATGCTTGTCGCTCTAACCCTTGCGATATGCCTCGCGAGGCAACTGTCTGTGTCCCTGCTCTTGTTTTTGGCCGCTGCTGCGGTCCATGCCGCGCTAGGGATGCTGTGGCTGCGAACATGGTGGTGGTGGCCGTTGGCCGGGCTTCTGGCCTACGGCGTCGTGACTCCAGTAGTCGCACTCATGGCATTTTCGGGGGGGAACCTATCCGAGAAAGCAGCGATCTTGGCTCTGTCCTACATGTTCCTAGTGCCGTGGTGCTTCGGCCAACTCGCTCAACTCATCATCCGCGCATCTCAAGGCATTCCGACAAGGCATCCTTTACGACACGCACTTGCCACCGGCATAGTGCTCATTCTCTCAGCAGGATGGGGTTGGTGGCGCTGGGCTGGCCTGTGAGCGGGCATTGCGGGCGTGTTGATTAAGTTGATCCTGATCCAGATCAGCGTGGCGGTGAGGGTGATGCTGACACATCACCCCGCAGGGCTCAGCGCACCCGCTCATACGAGCGGGCCAGGGCGTCCTCATCGGGGCCGACGCAGATCTCCGGCTGCCCCGCGCCGCGCAGGAGCACGAAGCGCAGCGTCGACCCGCGGGTCTTCTTGTCCAGGGCCATCGTGGCGCGGAGTTCTTCCCAGGAGCCCTCGTGCCGCGTCGGCAAGCCGAGGGCGGTCAACTGCGAGCGATGCAGGTCGACGAAGTCCCGGTCACACCAGCCGAGTTCGGCGGCCAGTTCGGCGGCGTACACCATGCCGACGCTGATGGCCTCGCCATGACGCCAGGTGAAGCCCTCGGCCCGTTCGATCGCGTGACCGAGCGTGTGCCCGTAGTTGAGCAGTTCGCGCCCCACGCGAGAGCCGCTCGAGGTGGCCTCGCGGAGGTCACCGGAGACGACCTCGGCCTTCACCCGGATGCCACGGGTGATGAGTTCGGCCTGTACCGGATGGCCCGGGGTCATCGCCCCGTCCGGGTCGCCGGCGATGAGTCGGGTGATCTCGGGATCGGCGATGAATCCGCACTTGACCACCTCGGCGAGACCGGCGCGGATCTCATCGGCGGCGAGCGTGGCCAACATGTCCAGATCGCACAGCACACCGACCGGTTCGTGGAAGGCGCCCACGAGGTTCTTGCCTGCCGGGATGTTGATGCCGGTCTTACCGCCGACCGCAGCGTCGACCATGCCCAGCACGGTGGTGGGGACCGACACATAGCGGACTCCGCGCAGCCACGTGGCCGCCACGAACCCCGCCAGGTCGGTGGTCGCGCCGCCGCCGAAGCCCACCACGGCATCGCTGCGGGTGAATCCGAGCTCAGCGAGCCGATCCCACACCGACACCAACACCTCGGAGGTCTTGCCCGATTCGGCGTCCGGAACCTCGATGGTGACTGCCCCGGGAACCGTCTCACCCAGCCGCGTCGCCTGCTCGGTCAGGGTGGGCGGATGCAGCACCGCGACCCGGTCGCACCCGTTCACCAGTTCGGGAAGCCCCTCGAGGGCCCCTGAGGAGATGTCGACCCGGTACGGGCGCTCGGCGTTCACCTCGACGATCGTCATCGGTCGATCCCCAACTTCTCCAGGACGCGGGCCGTCACGGCTTCGGCATCCCCTTCGGATGCGTCGACCGGATGGGTCGCCACGGCCTCGTACAACGGTGTGCGTTCCCGCAACAACTGGGCCAGGCGTCCACGCACATTGCCCAGCAGCAGCGGCCGGGCCACGTTCATCCCGACACGATCGGCGGCCACCCCCGGGGGCACCTGCAGCCAGACCACCTGGTGCCCGCCCAGGGCGTCACGGATCTGGTCGTTCATCACCGCACCGCCTCCCAGCGAGACCACGGTGTCGGCCTCCTGCAGCGCGGCGAGGGTGTGTTCGCGTTCGAGTTCACGGAAGGCCGCTTCCCCGTCGACGGCGAAGATGTCGGAGATCTCACGCCCGGTCGCCGAGACGATCACCGCATCCACGTCGACGAACCGGTGCCCCAACCGTTCGGCCAGCAGCGCCCCGACCGTCGATTTGCCCGATCCGGGGGCCCCGACCAGGACGATGCTCACGCCTGCTCACCCCACACGCGCTCACCGAGCGCCAGTCCGCGGTCGGCGATGTCGGCGAGGTAGGCGTCGTGGTTGCGGCGCACCTCGTCCACCGAATCGCCACCGAACTTCTCCAGCACCGCTTCGGCGAGCACCAGGGCCACCATGGCCTCGGCGACGACGCCGGCCGCGGGCACCGCGCACACGTCGGACCGTTGGTGGTTGGCCTGTGCGGCATCGCCGGTGGTGGTGTCGATGGTGCGCAGCGCACGCGGGATCGTGGCGATCGGCTTCATCGCGGCACGGACGCGCAGCGGCGCACCGGTGGACATGCCGCCCTCGGTGCCGCCCGAGCGTCCCGAGACGCGTTCGATGCCGGTCTCCCCCGGCACGATCTCGTCGTGCACCAGCGAACCGCGGGTGCGGGCCAGGTCGAAACCGTCACCGAGCTCGACGCCCTTGATCGCCTGGATCCCCATGAGGGCCCCGGCCAGGCGGCTGTCGAGGCGTCGGTCCCCCGAGATGTGGGAGCCGAGCCCCGGCGGGAGGCCGTGCACCACGACCTCGACCACACCACCGAGGGTGTCGCCGTCCTTGCGGCAGGCCTCGATCTCGGTGATCATGCGGGCTGAGGTGTCCGGGTCGGCGCAGCGCACGGGGTCGGTGTCGATGCGTTCCAGATCGTCGGGGCCGGGCAGTGTGCCCTGCGGCACCGCGATGGGGCCGAGTTCGACGACATGGGAGAGGATGCGCACGCCGAGGGCCTGTTCGAGGAAGTTCATGGCGACGCGGCCCACCGCCACACGGGCGGCGGTCTCACGGGCCGAGGCCCGTTCCAGGATCGGGCGCGTCTCGTCCCACGCGTACTTCTGCATACCGACCAGGTCGGCGTGCCCGGGTCGGGGGCGCGTCAGCTTCTCCCCGCGGGCCTGGGCGGCCACGACCTCGGGATCGACCGGATCGGGCGACATCACCGTCTCCCACTTGGGCCATTCGGTGTTCCCCACCTGGATCGCCACCGGCGAACCGAGTGTGACGCCGTGCCGCACGCCCGCGATCATCGTGACCTCATCGGCCTCGAACTTCATGCGCGCCCCACGCCCGACGCCCAGCCGCCGACGCCGCAGGGCCTCGGCGATCTGCTCCGAGGTCACCTCGACATGGGCCGGAAGCCCTTCGACCATCGCCACGAGGGCCTGACCGTGGGATTCCCCGGCCGTCATCCAACGAAACATGTCCGACATCCTTTCAGAGGCGGCCGCGCGCGGCGATCTCGTCTCGCGCCGCCGTCAACGCCAGCTCCAGCGAAACGCTGCGGCCGGTGAACAACTCGATCTGGCCCAACGCCTGGGCCGCCAACAGGTCAAGTCCGTTGAGCACGGTCAGCCCTCGGGCTTCGGCGGCTCCGGCCAACGGCGTCGGCCACGGGTCGTAGATCACGTCGAACACCGCAGCGGACGCGGCGGCGATGCGTTCGGCGTGCACGGCACCGGCTGCGGCGGGCACCGTCGAGATCGCCAGGTCGTGGACGGTCCCCTCATCCGGCAGTGCGTCGAAGGCATGCACGCGGGTCACGACACCGAGCTCGCCGCCCAGCGTCCGAAGATCCTCGGCACGTTCGGGGCGCCGGCACCAGATCTCCACCTCGGCCGCACCGAGCCGGGACCCGGCGATCAACGCCGACCGTGCGGTCGCGCCATTGCCGACGAGCAGCAACCGCTCGATGCGCGCGATACCGCGGTCCGCCAGCGCGATCTCGAACCCGCTCACATCGGTGTTGTGGGCCATGGCGGAATCCGGACCGAACACCAGGGTGTTGGCGACGCCCCCGAGTGCCACGACCTCATCACCGACGCCGAGCCGTGCGGCGTCGACCTTGTGCGGCATGGTGACACTCAGCCCGCGCCACTCGTCCCTGTTCAGCCCGTTGACGAAACCGGGAAGATCTCCTTCGTCGATCTCGATGGCCTCATACGACCAGTCGAGCCCGAGATGGGCATAGGCGACCCGGTGGATGGCCGGTGACAGCGAATGGGCCACCGGCTTGCCGACGACCGCGCACTGCATCGGCGTCAGCACTTACCCGGGTTGTTCTGACACCACTGCTGGAACTTGCCGACGTTCTGCTGGTGCTCCTCGAACGTGTCGGCGAACGCCGTCTCACCGGTGTCCAGGTCGATGGCGACGAAGTACCTCCAGTTGCCATCGGCCGGGTTCGCCGCCGCTTCCAGAGCCTGGCGTCCCGGGGCGCTGATCGGCCCCGGAGGCAGGCCCGGGTGCACATAGGTGTTGTACGGCGAGGGGTTGGCGCGCTCCTCGTCGGTGGTGGTGGCGCCAGAACCGCGGGGCTTGTTGTTGGCGTACTCGACAGTGGTGTCGAGTTCGAGCTTCTGCCCGTCATCCAAACGGTTGTAGAGGACGCGCGCCACCTTGGGGCGGTCCTCGGGACGGCGCACCTCGGCCTCGATGATGCTGGCCACGGTGACGATCTCACGCGGACTGCGGCCGAGCTCGTTGGCCTTTTTCTCCAACTCGATGTCGGTGGCGACCTTGGTGAAGTGTTCGGCCATCAACGTCGCGGCCAGCTTGGGGTCGCCGCCGGTGACATCGTAGGTGTCGGGAAACAGGAAACCCTCCGGGTTGCCCTCGGCCCATGGACTGAGCTTGTAGCTCGCGGGATCCTCGAGCGCCGCCTTCACCTCATCCTCGGGCCGTTCGAGCTGCTCGGCGAGTGCGGCCACCTGCTCGTTGAGTCGCAGACCCTCCACGACGGTGAACTTCTTGGCGTCCTGCACACCGGCATCGATCAGAGCCTGCAGGGCGTCCGATGCCTTCATCTTGGTCTTGAGCTTGTACGTGCCCGCCTGAAGATTCTCCGACTTCGGGTTCTCCCGGGTCGCCTTGTCGAACGCTTCGGCGGAGGCGATCACGTCCTCCTCCTCGAGGATGCCGCCGATCTGCGACAGCGTCGATCCCATGGGGATCTCGACGGTGACGTCCTCCTCGCCCGGACCGGGGTAATCGTCGACGGCGAACGCGCCGGTGACCGCTTCACTCACCTTGGAGTAGGCATACCAGCCACCTCCGAACAGGATGGTCAATGCGACCAGCACCGCCAACCCGCTCTTCACCTGACGAGAGATATCGCCTGACTTCTCGCTCACGAGCGTTCCTCCTCGGTGACGAGTGGACCGGGCGGCCCACCAGTCTGTCGTTCGATCTCCAGCGCGTGCTCCAGGATCGTGACCGCGGCTACCTGATCGATCACCGATCGCTGGTTGCGTTCGGATCGACCCGACGCCCGCAGCACATTCGCCGCACTCACGGTCGTCAGGCGTTCGTCGACGAATCGTACCGGAACGTCCCCAACGGCCCGCGCGAACGACACAGCATGCGAACGGATCCGCTGCGCCGACGGCCCCTCGCCGCCGCGTAGGGAACGGGGCAGCCCGATCACGATCTCGATCGGTTCGTACTCCTCGACCAGCGCCACCAGTTCATCGATGGAACGCGCATTGCCGGGCACGGTGGTGACGGGCGTGGCGATGATGCCCTGCGGATCGCAGGACGCCACCCCGATGCGGACGCTGCCCCAGTCGATACCGAGACGGCGTCCGATCCGGAATCCGTCGCTCACGCGGCGTCCACCGCCGCTTCGACCGACGCCAGTGCCTTGTCAATACCGGTGGAATCGGACCCGCCGCCCTGGGCCAGGTCGTCCTTGCCGCCGCCGCGGCCGCCGAGTGCGGCGCAGGCGTCCTTCACCAGCGCGCCGGCGCGCAGTCCACGTTCACGGGCCCCCGTCGTGGTGGCCACCACGACGGCCGGCTTCTCGTCGGTGCCGCCGACGAGGGCCACGACGCCGGGGCGATCGCCCAGTCGGCCACGGATCTCCTGCGCCAGTTGACGCAGGTCTCCGCCACCGACGCCGGCGACATGCTGGGCCACCACCGCGACACCGCCGCGATCCTGAGCGGATTCGACGAGACCGGCGGCGTTCCCGAGGATCTCCTTGCTGCGATGAGCCGCCAGCTGCTTCTCGGCGTCCTTCAGGTCGGCAACGAGCTTGCCGACGCGCTCGGTCAACTGATCGGGCTGGACCTTCAGCATCCCCGAGAGGTTGCTGACCAGCGCGCGTTCGGCCGCGAGGTGGCGGAAGGCGTCGGTGGAGACGAAAGCCTCGACGCGACGGACCCCGGACCCGATCGACTGCTCGTTGAGGAGCGTCAGGAGTCCGATCTGCGAGGAATGCCGCACATGCGTGCCGCCACACAGCTCCCGCGACCACGGCCCATTCATCTCGACCATGCGCACCATGTCCGGGTACTTCTCACCGAACATCGCCATGGCCCCCATCTCCCTGGCCTCATTGAGGGGCAGCGTCTGGCTGGTGACCTCATGGTCGGCGGTGATCGCCTCATTGGAGCGCCCCTCGATCTCGGCACGCTGGTCGGCGTCGAGCCCGTGGGTGGACTGGAAGTCGAAACGCAGGTAGCCGGGCTTGTTGTACGAACCGGACTGCACCGCCGTCGGTCCGACGGTCTCCCGCAGCACGGCGTGCACGATGTGCGTGGCCGAGTGTGCACGGCAGGCTCCGGCGCGATGATCGGCATCCACGCGGGCGTGCACCTGCTGATCGACGGTGACCTCGCCCGAGACCACCTCGACACGGTGGACGATCAGCCCCTGCACCGGCGATTGGACATCCACGATCTTGAGCTCCAGGCCGGGCGCGGTGATCGTGCCGCGGTCGGCGTCCTGGCCGCCGGATTCGGCGTAGAACGGGGTGGTGTCCAGCACGATCTCGACCACAGAACCTGCGGATGCGGCCGGAACAGAGGACCCGGCGTCCACGATGCCCAGCACGCGGGCGTCGGTCTCGAGTTCGGTGTAACCGATGAACGTCGATTCCCCACCATGACGCAGCTCGCGGTAGGCCTCGACGTTGGTGGCACCACCCTTCTTGGCCTTGGCATCGGCCTTGGCCCGTTCGCGCTGTTCGGTCATCAGACGTGAGAACTCGTCGCGATCGACCTTGAGCCCATGTTCGGCAGCCATCTCCATGGTCAGGTCGATGGGGAACCCGTAGGTGTCGTGCAACTGGAACGCCTGGGCTCCCGGCAGCACCGACGCCTGGGACTTCTTGGCGTCCGAGACGGCGACATCGAAGATCTGGGTACCGGCCTCGAGCGTGCGTCGGAAGGCATCCTCCTCGGCGTAGGCCACATCGCTGATCCGCTGCCACTGCTCGGCGATCTCGGTGTAGGAGTCGGCCATCACGTCACGGCTGAGCGGGAACAGCTCCGGCAGGACCGGGTCGGTCACCCCGAGCAGACGCATCGCCCGCACCGCGCGACGCAGCAGGCGACGCAGCACGTAGCCGCGTCCCTCATTGCCGGGGGTGACGCCGTCGTTGATGAGCATCATGCCCGAGCGCACGTGGTCGGCGACGACGCGCAGACGCACGTCCGAGGTGGCGTCGGCGCCGTACTCACGACCCGAGAGTTCGGCGGCGCGTGAGATGACCGGGAACACCTGGTCGATCTCGTACATGTTCTGCTTGCCCTGCATCAGGTAGGCGACGCGCTCCAGCCCCATGCCGGTGTCGATGTTGGGTCGCGGCAGGGGGCGGGCGACGTCGAAGTCGGTCTTGGAGCGGACGGTCGCGAGCTCCTCCTGCATGAACACCAGGTTCCAGAACTCCAGGAAGCGATCCTCATCGGCCTCGGGGCCGCCGTCGGGTCCGTACTCGGGGCCGCGATCGAAGTAGATCTCCGAGCAGGGGCCACCGGGGCCCGGCACACCCATGTTCCAGTAGTTGTCGGCGAGACCCCGATGCTGGATGCGATCGGCTGGCATACCCACCGACTTCCAGTACGCCTCGGCCTCCTCATCGCCGTCGAGCACCGTCACCCAGATGCGTTCGGGATCGAAACCGAGATTGCCGTCCTCCACCGCACCGGTGGAGAACTCCCACGCGTAGGCGATCGCCTCTTCCTTGAAGTAGTCGCCGAAGGAGAAGTTGCCGTTCATCTGGAAGAACGTGCCGTGACGGGTGGTCTTGCCCACCTCCTCGATGTCGAGCGTCCGCACACACTTCTGGACGCTCGTGGCCCGCGCGTACGGAGCGTCCTCGGCGCCGATGAAGTAGGGCTTGAACGGCACCATGCCGGCATTGACGAACAGCAGCGTCGGGTCGTGATGCATCAGCGACGCCGAGGGAACCTCTGTGTGATCGTTCCTGACGAAGAAGTCGAGGAAACGACGCCGGATCTCGGCTGTCTTCATGCTGGGTGTCCTTTCACGACGACCGAATGCTGTGGGTGTGTTGTGGTGCTGGAAGGCCGCGGTTCAGTTGCGGACGCGTCGCGGTGCCCGTCCGAGAGGTTGACCGGCGTCGACCGCGGGTGTGTACGGCTGGTGGATGGTGAGTTCGTCGAGGCGCCGTTTCTCGTCCAGTCGTTCGCCGACGCCGACACGCGCTCCCCGAACGAACCGGCCCATGCGCTCACGTGAATCGACGAGCTGACGTCCGACCATCACCCCGATGCGCTCGGGGGTGAGCTTCTTGAGTTCGCGTCGACCGCGGATCGTCGCATACACCCCGACACCCGCACCCAGCACGAACCAGAGTCCTCGTCCCATGCTCTCCCTCGGTCCTCATCGATTGGTCTGATCGAACGCCTTCACACTTTAGTGCACGCCTCCCTAGTCTGTGACCGTGAAGCAAACCACCGGGCAGCACGGTCTGCGCCAAGCCGTCACGCTGGCGCTGCGCGGCGCCTTCGTGGACCCGGTGCGCACCGGACGTCCACGCATCGAGGGGCTCCCGATGGTGGTCGGGGTCTCTTCGGCGGCAGCGCTGACGCTCATCGTGCTGACCCTGCTCTGGCGTCTGCTCTCGCCGATCCTGCCCGACCCCGTCACGTCGGTTGGCGACGCGACCTCCCAGATCGTGGCGATCCTCATCGTGTTCATCGGCGGGCATCTGGCGTCACACGGGCTGCGGTGGCGTTGGCGCATCCCCCTGTGGGGGTTCCTCGCCGTCCTGCATCTGGTGGCCGCCATCGCCTTGGTGTTTGGCCTGATCGACGCATCGGCAGGTGCAGTGGTGACGTTGCTGGTCCTGGGTCTGGTGGGGAACGTGCTGCTGCTCATCGGGACGGTCTTGGGCGTCCGCCGCCCGGGCTCGCCGTGGTCGGTCACGCTGGTGCTGGTGGCGCTGGCCCTGAACCTCGCCCCCGCCTTGTTCACGAGCTTCACCACGACCAACCCTGGGGTGCGGGAGAGCGCACCCATGCTGTTCATGCTCCTGATCCTTCTGCCCGCCCTCGCCCTGGCCCTGGCCGGATCGGTGTCCTTGGCGTCGCTGTCGGTGAACATCTCTCAATGGTCCACCTTGGGATTCCGCGACGTCCGGCGTCCACGTTCCACCCGCATCGCCTGGATGGCCACCGCCCTCATCGGCCTGGTCGGTGGAGGCCTCGCCTGGTGGCTCGAAGGCTTGGAAGTGCAGGCGGCGGCGTCGAATGGTGCGGTCCTGATGGCCGGGCTGGTGTTTGCGTGGCTGGCCCTGAAGCTGGCGAGCCGCAGGACTCCGCAGCGGCATGCCCACCCGTCGGATCTGGCCGAGCATCTCGCCGAGATCGCCATGCCGCTGGGCGTCTTGCTGGGCATCGTGGGTGTGGTCGTTCCAGGAATCGCAAGCTTGGTGTGGATGTACCAGGAGGGCATCTTCGCCGACCAACTACAAGCCGTCCAGGAAACCGGGACCTACACCGTCCACGACCTCTCCGAATCGGACCTCGCCCAGATCCCCTCGGTGGTCACGGCGGCCAACATCGCCCACATCGTCGCAGGCATCGTGATCACTGCGGTGATGCTCATCGCAGCCCGACGTGGACGCATGGTCACCACTGCCATGCTGGGCCCGGTTGCCATCTGCTTCGTCGCCGCCGGGGTGATCGGCACGCACGAACGATGGGAGCTGTCCCAGACGGTCCTGGCGACGCTGCTCGGCGTCGTGGTCGCCGCAGCGGTCCTCGCGACGCGAAATCGCCTCGATGAACGCGGCTGGACCCTGGCTCTCATGGCCCAGAGCCTGTGTGCACTGTGGCCCTGGTACCCGATGTTGTTGGAACCGCTCGGCATCCTGTCCGACGGCCAGGGGCTCGTGGTCCTCATCGTCGGTCTGCTGTGGTTCCTGATCACCGAGGCCGAATACGTGAATGCGACAGGCGACCCGGCGACGCGAGGGTCTCGCCTCATGTTGTTCTGCGCCCACACCGGAACACTCGTCCTGTTCGCCTTCCTCGTCGACGACACCTTGGGCGCCTCCTATTGGGAGACGTTCGACATATCACTGTTGACGGTCGCGATTCCGCTCGCGGTCATCGCACTCCTCGGGCTCCTGGCCCGGCGTCATATCGACCCGGATCCACGGATCGCGGCCGCCGAGGCACGTTCCGACGGTTCAACCGTCACGCCCCAGGAGCTTCCGCACGATCGGTAGCCGCTGGGCGATCGCGGCCTCGTGGCCGTGTTCGGTGGGCTCGTAGTAGCGCGCGTCGGCGAGGTCCTCGGGCAGGTAGGTCTGCTTCGCGATGGCGTGCGGCTGGTTGTGGGCGTAGACGTAATCCTTGCCGTGCCCCAGTCCTTTCGCCCCCGGGTAGTGGGCATCCCGCAGATGCAGGGGCACCGCGCCGCCACGCCCGGCCTCCACATCGGCCACGGCCTTGTTCAGCCCCATGTACGCCGCATTCGATTTGGGAGCCATGGCGCACGCCACCGTCGCTTGGGCGAGGTTGATCCGCGCCTCGGGCATGCCGATGAGCTGGACCGCCTGCGCGGCGGCGACGCACGTCTGCAGACAGCTCGGGTCGGCCATGCCGATGTCCTCACTCGCGGAGATCACGAGCCGCCGCGCGATGAACCGTGGGTCCTCCCCGGCCACGACCATGCGTGCCAGATAGTGCAGTGCGGCATCGACATCGGAGCCGCGGATCGACTTGATGAACGCACTGGTGACGTCGTAGTGCATGTCGCCGCCGGCGTCGTAGCGCACGCTCGCACGATCCACCGCCGCCTCCACATGCTCGGTGGTGATCGTCGTCTCCCCCGATGCTTCGGCTCCGGCGGCGGCCTCCTCCAGATAGGTGAGGACGCGACGGGCGTCCCCCGAGGCGAACTGGCGAATGGCTGTTCGCGCGTCGTCGCTGAGCTCGAAGCGCTCGGCGCCGGTGGGATGCAGGCCTCGCTCGTCGGTCAGGGCGCGGGTGATCAGGGTGTCGATGTCGTCATCGGTGAGCGGTTTGAGCGTCAGCAGCAATGACCGGGAGAGCAGCGGGGAGATCACCGAGAAACTCGGGTTCTCGGTGGTGGCGGCGATGAGCGTCACGATGCGGTTCTCCACCGCGGGAAGAAGTACGTCCTGCTGCGCCTTGGAGAAACGGTGCACCTCATCGACGAACAGCACCGTGCGCACCATCTTGGCCAGATCCTTTCGGGCGCGGTCGAGTACGGCCCGCACGTCCTTGACTCCGGCGGTGACGGCGGAGATTTCGACGAACTTCGCGTCGGTGGACTGCGACACGACCGAGGCGATGGTGGTCTTGCCGACGCCTGGCGGGCCCCACAGGAAGACCGACATGGCCGTGGTGCCCGACGCCAACCGCCGCAGGGGTGAGCCGGGGGCGAGCAGGTGCTGTTGGCCCACGATCTCGTCGATGGTGCGGGGACGCAGCCGGACCGCCAAGGGGGCTCCGGCGTGCTCGGTGTCGGTCAGGCTTCCGCCGGTGCCGGGCATCCTGTCGCCCGAGGGCTTTCCCTCCACCGGGTTGCCGAAAAGGTCCTCTTCCACGTGTCGAGCCTAGCCCCACCCACCACCCCTGTGAGCAGACTCACTCCGTTAGCCTTTATGTGCCTTGATTGTCAAGGGGTAAGCCAAAACATCTCACATGGAGAGATCGATGTTGATCGCTGCGCAAATCATCATGGTCCTGACTCTTGTTCTCATGGTCTGGGGCAAGACGCCGCTGTACTCCACCGCCGTGATCGGTTCGGCCCTGGCCGCACTGGTGGCGGGAATCCCCATCATCAGTTCCGATGAGGAGGCCACCACCATCCGAACTCTGATCGGTGATGGCCTCAACCCGGTGATCGCCGACATGGCCGGTGTTCTGGTGTTCATCGGAATCATGGAAGCGGTCGGGTTCCTCGACGTTCTGGTGAAAGCGATCATCCGACTCGGCAACCGGTTCGGCGGCGGCCCCGGCGTGGCCAGCTCCGGCGGCATCGCCGCAGGTCTGATCGGCGCGTTCACCGGTTTCACCCAGCCGGCCATCACCGCCGTGGTCACGGGGCCAGCCTCCACCAAACTTGGCGTCAGCCCCAGCAAGTCGGCCGGTGTGCACGCCCATGCCGGGCACCTCGGAAATTTCGCAGGATTCACCCATCCGACGCTGTTGGCCGTGATCGCCACCGCCGGTATCAAGTTCGGCTGGATCAATGTCATCGGTCTGGCCACGGCACTGACGATCTTCGGAGTGTCGTTCCTGCGCATGCGCGGAGACCTCAAGGGCAAGGAGATCTCCGGGGAGGAACGTGACGAGGTGATGAAGCAGTTCGCCCCCGAGGAGGGCGAACCTTCGGTCTGGTTGGCGCTCCTGCCGTTCGTCCTTCTCGTGATCGGTTTCGCGCTCGGCTACCCGGTCTTCGCCGTCGGCTTCGTCGTCTCGGTCATCGTCATGGCTCTGGGCCGCTACAACCCGCTCAAGGGCGAAGAAGAGATGCTGAAGTCCGTCCAGCGTGTCGCTGTTCCCCTGATCGCCACCGTCGGCTTCCTGTTCATGTCGGGGGTCATCGGTGAGATCGGCATCGTGCCGCTGATGGCGGGATTGTTCGAGCCGCTGCTGACGAGCATGCCCATCCTGACTCTGGTGCTGGTGTCGGCGGTGGCCGGGCTGCTCACGCAGTCCAACTCTGCGTCGGCTGCCATCATCCTGCCCTTCCTCACCTTGGTCATGGCACAGGACGGCATCAATCCGCTCGCTGCTGCGGCTGCTGCGGCAGGCCCCACGGCCGTGATGCAGTACTTCCTGACCGGTGGCCCGGTCGCCGCCCTCGCGACGGCCATCCCGGTGATCCCCGGATCGGATCTCAAGACCGCGAACCGCTTCCAGCGCCCCTCGATCCTGGCCGGTCTGGGATTCGTGGGTGCTCTGGCCATCGTCCTCGGGTTCTTCTGATCCGCCCCACCTGAGCTGAAAGGAACATCAGACATGACACCCCGAATCGCTGTCGGTGCGCTGGGCGGCACCATCGCCATGGCCGCCGACACTCCCGGAGGAGCGGTCTCCCCCAAGCTCGATGCAGACTCCCTCGTGACCGCCGTACCCGGGTTGGACGAGGTCGCCTCGATCGAGGCGAAGACCTTGGCCTCGCTCCCCTCTCCTTCGGTGGGCCCCGCCGAGGTGCGTGCAGCGCTTGAGTTCGCTGAAGCCTCCATCGCATGCGGAGCCGATGGAGTGGTCATCACCCATGGCACCGACACGCTCGAGGAGACCGCCTATCTGCTCGACCTGTGTTGGTCTCACCCCGAGCCGCTCGTCGTGACCGGGGCCATGCGGCATCCCGAAGCGATCTCTGCGGACGGACCGGCGAATCTCCTCGCAGCCGCCCTGACCGCATCGAGCCCGGCCGCACGAGACATGGGCGTGCTGGTCTGCCTCGACGACACGATCCTGGCGGCCCGGCATGTGACGAAGTCCGATTCCACGTCCTTGGCCACCTTCGTGGCACCGGGCTGGGGCCCTCTGGGGCGGATCGTGGAGGGGCAGGTGCGCATGGCCACCCGGCCCGTCGGACGTTTCGAGGCCCTGCCCATGCCCGGCACCGACGTCATCGACGTGGCGTATCACGAGGCACTCCTGGGCGACGACGGCCGACAACTCACCGCGGTGATCGCGTCCGGCCCCCGTGGATTGGTGCTTTCGGGGGCAGGTGGCGGGCATGTCTCACAGACGGCGGCAGAGCCGCTGGTGAAGGCATTGGACGAGGGCCTCCCGGTGGTGTTCGGCACACGGACCGGTGGTGGTTCCAGCATGGTCTCCACCTACGGCTACCCCGGATCCGAGGAGCACCTGATCGCACATGGCGCCATCGGTGCCGGTTTCCTGCATCCACGGAAGGCTCGGCTGCTCCTGCACGTGCTTCTCGAAGCAGGGTATGCCGTGCCCGAGATGCGGGAGGTGTTCTCTTCACGCGGAGCCTGACCGGTCGCTACGGTGGAGCCATGCCGAACAATCCGTTTGCCAATCTGGATGATCTTCCGCTGTTCGAGCTCACCAGCCACGACATCGCCGATGAGGGTGAGATGCCCTTGGCCAACTGCTCGGGGCTCATGGGCGTCGAGGGCGGTGAGGATGTCTCCCCGCACCTGAGTTGGAAGGGCGCTCCCGACGAGACGAAGTCGTACGTCGTCACGTGCTTCGACCCCGATGCACCCACCCAGGCCGGGTTCTGGCACTGGGCCGTCGCCAATATACCGGCGTCGGTGACCGAGCTTCCGGCCAATGCCGGCGATCCGGACGCCGGGCTGCTCCCCGACGGCGCACTCACCGTGCCGAACGACCTTCGTCAGCCGCGTTACATCGGCGCGGCTCCGCCGGCCGGGCATGGGCCACACCGCTACTTCTTCGTGGTCCATGCCCTGGACGTCGAGAGCCTCGAAGGAGTCGACGGCGATTCGACACCGACGTTCCTGGCGTTCAACGTGTTCAGCCACGCGATCGCCCGGGCCTATCTCGAGGTCACCTTCGAGCAGTGATTCCCCACCGGCAGGTGATGTTCTAGCCTGTCGACATGGCGAAACTCGTACTGACCGCAATCGGGCGCGATCGGGCCGGCCTGGTGCAGGCCCTGTCCAGTTCCTTGGATGCTCATGCCGGGAACTGGCTGGAAAGTGAATTCCTGCACCTGGCCGGGCATTTCGCCGGTATCGCCCTGGTCGATGTGCCCGACGCCGACGTGCAGGCCTTCACCTCATCGGTCTCGAAACTCGAGGATTCAGTGGGGCTGCGGGTGGAGGTCACCACAGGTGAGCCCAAGTCAGTGCCGACGCCCGAGCCGGCCGCCGGTGAGGCCGAGCGGTTGAAGCTCCATCTGCTCGGTCAGGACCGGCCCGGCATGGTGCGTCAGGTGACCTCAGCGCTCGTCTCACAGCAGGTGACCATCGAGGAGTTCAGCTCATGGACCCGCAGCGCCCCTGAAGGCGGCGGCACCCTGTTCGAGGCCGAGGCACTGATCCAGCTCGCCGAAGGCACCGAAGCCGCCAAGGTGCGTGACGCCCTCGAGCAGATCGCCAGCGAACTGATGGTCGACCTGGAACTCTCGTAAGTCATCCGTCACCACCGTGCGGTGAACATCATGTGATGCTCACCGCACGGCACAGAGGACCCCCGTCAGACTCCGCGACTTGCGGGCTCGGGCTGCTCCGTCACCCGCTCGGCCACAGGCCTGCCGAAAATTGTTGACCTCTCCGCTTCTGGGACAGGATCGATCTCACCCGCTTGTACCTTTTCGCGATGACCATTGATCTCGCGGCGCAGGACATTGGACAGGAAGTAGATCCCGACAAGATTTGGAATTGTCACCAAGAAGAAGAGCGCGTCAGAGAACCGCACCACCGTTTCGAGGGTCACCGCCGATCCGAGGACAATCATCGTCAAGTAGACGACGTCATACACACGTTCGGCCACACGGCTTCGGTTGAACACAAAGCCAGCCGCCTTGCGTCCGTAGTACGAGAACGCCAGCACCGTTGAGAATGCGAACAAGGCAATGCACACCGTTAAGAGCCACGGAAAGATGGCATGCACCGTGGCAAAGGCATCGGTGGTGAGTGCGACACCGTCGCTCTCGGATGACTTGTACTCCCCGGTGACGATGATCGCCAGTGCTGTCATCGTGCACACCACGACGGAGTCGATGAACGGTTCCCAGGAGGCCACCATGCCTTCCGCAGCAGGCCGACGATTCTTGGTCGCAGCATGAGCCATCCCTGCGGTTCCCACACCTGCGGCATTCGAGAACAGCGCCCGCTGGATTCCAACGACCATGACCCCGACGACGCCACCGGTCACCCCTTCTCCGGTGAACGCGCCGCTGAAGATGAGACCGAGCGACTCGGGCACATGCTGAATGTTGACGCCCAATACGACGAGGACACAGCCGATGTAGAGCACAGCCATGATGGGTGTGATGCGGCCGGTCCACTGTGCGATCTTCTTCAGACCACCGAGTATCACGATGCCGACCACAGTAGCCAGCACCACTCCGATGAGCCAGCCTCGCTCGGCGAACCAACTCGCCTCGCCGCCAGTGGCCCCGATGATCTGGGCGGTCATCTGATTCGACTGGAAGATATTGCCAGCTCCAGTGGCTGCAACCATCATGCAGGCCCCGAAAATCAATGCCAGGACTCGACCAAGCCGCGGGCGACCGATATCGGCAAGACCATCGCGCAAGTAATACATGGGGCCCCCATCGATGGTTCCATCGATGTTGACGCGCCGGTACTTCTGGGCCAGCGTCGCCTCAGACATCTTCAGGGCCATGCCGAACATCCCTGACACGATGATCCAAAACACTGCTCCCGGACCACCCACGGTGATGGCCACTGCAACACCTGCGATATTTCCCAAACCAACGGTTCCTGACAGCTCTGTGGCCAAGGCTTGGAAACTGGTTACCTCACCTTCGTCGTCATATCGGCTGAATCGGCCCCGAAGGATATCCAAGGTATGCCTCAGATCACGCCAGGGCCTCATTCTCAGCCAAAGGGTCAGGAACAGTCCACCCGCAGTCAGCCAGATGACCAGCAAGGGCACCGAAAGTGCACCGAGCGTCAACTCGTAGAAGACGATCGCCTCCAGCACATCGACCACTGGGCCGAACCAACTCTGTATCCACGCATCGATCGAACTTCCTGTCAGGGGCATCATTGCCACCACTCACCTTTCGATTCTTCACAGTTGTGCACCGCGGCGACCCGCTTCATTGCAGTACCCACGGCTGCATGATCAAACGATGTTCAGTTCAGGCCGCCATGTATTTCCAGCAAAACGGTCGGCATTAAAGGACGAGACATCAACGAAGGGCTGCTCACCGCGAACAAGATCACGCATCACTTCGCCGATCGCTGGACCCTGAAGGAAGCCATGTCCTGAAAAACCAGCCGCATAGAAGAATCCGGGCACCGCACTGGATTGCCCGATCAGGGCGTTATGGTCAGGCGTGTTCTCATACAGGCCCGCCCAGCCGGAGCAGAAACCCACATCTTGAAGATGAGGGATCCGCCTTTCCATGGCGCCACACAGGTCCTCCAGCCAATCGTCGCTCATGGACGTACAGAATCCGGGCTCCTCTCCCCGGTATGACATCCCCATCAGCAACCCAGGCCCTTCGTTGTGAAAGTAAAGCCCGGTGCGATGATCGATCGTGAATGGCGTGTCGGCGGCCAGGCCTTCAATGGGCTCGGTGATGAGAATCTGACGCCGGAGCGGTTCGATCGGGAGTGTGACACCGGCCCATTCCCCCACCTCCTTGGACCAAGCACCTGCGGCGCAGATGACCGTATCGGTGGCGATCGGGCCGGCTACCGTCTGCACTCCGGCAATTCGCCCGTCGACGATGTCGATGTCTGTGGCCGCGCAACCGCTGATGAGTCTCGCTCCGGCTTTCCTGGCGGCACGGACATATCCGACAACCACTGATTCGGGAGTGCAATGGCCATCGCGTGGCGTCCATGCCGCAGCGACCAAGTCACCGGTGACCGCCTGGGGGGAGAGCTTCTTTGCCTCGGCAGGAGAGATTATGTGCGATTCAAGCCCCAATCGCGTCTGAAGCTCTGCATTCGCGGTGAACATGTCGACTGCTTCATCATCGTCGAGCAGAAAAAGGTAGCCGACCTGATGCAAGTCGATAGCCTGATCGAAGAGCGTCTCGAAGTTCTCGAAGATCTCAAGGCTTCGTGCCCCGAGTTGGACGTTCACCTCATCGGAGAATTGAGCACGGATACCTCCTGCAGCTCTGCACGTGGAAGCTTCGCCGAACCCTCCCTTGTCCAAAAGCACCACGTCACGGATCCCGGCAGCCGCAAGCTCATAGGCAGTGGCCACCCCCATGATGCCTCCGCCGATTATCACCACGGATGCCTGCTTCGGAATGGTGGTCATGGTCGTTCCTTTCAGGCCGCCAGATGTGACACGCCGAGTTTCTCCATCGCGGCCTCGAGCGATGCACGCGATTGCGCGGCGTAGAGATCGTGAGGGTCGGTGATGGCTCGCCCCATGGCGCGGGCCAGCCACTCTTCATCACGTTCGATGGCGTTCTGGGACTCGTCCTTGGAGCCACGATCAGTGAGATTGGAATCGAAGATTCCTGCCGCCGAACGCGGTAGGAAGTCCTCATAGACGATGGGCGTGGCAGTGATGTGGCCACTGTCCAACAAGGCGGAAAAGGTCCCCGGCAGCGGCCCCTTCTGATCAGGGTGTGCGGTGTAGGTGAAGTAAGCCAGTTCTCTCCTGCAGAGCTCCTCCTCACTGGGGCACCGTTCCTCCCATACTTCGCGCGCCACGTCGACGCGAGTCACCCGAGGATCGACTCTGCGGCGATCCACCAGCCGACGGTCGGTTTCGGCCACCATCTCGTCATAGAGATCACGACCCGCCGGCGTGAGCGCTATGCCCCGTTGCTCCACCTCCCCGAACCGAACACGTAATTCACCAGTCGACAGGCTTCCATCCGTTTCGCGAAAGGTACGCTTCTCGGCCAACGCGCGGAACGAGGTCTGGCGCAACAGCAAGTCGGGAAAATCACCACCGGGCGGCCCCTGCACCTCGGCGATCATTTCGAAGCCACGCTCCTGCATCGAGGCGTACAGGTCATCGATATCCAGCACGCGGGGCGTCAGGTGATTGATATGAGTCGATTCCACCCCTCCGATGTCGGCCGCGACCCCGGAGACCCTGCCCAATTCTTCGTACCATGCCCGGTCTACCGGAATATCGGACAGCTCGAAAGCACCGACCGCGAGATCCAAGAAACGGTCAGCGTCGGCAGAAGCCAGCCCCCCGTCAACCTCAGCACGGTCTGCCAGCTCGAGCAGTTCGTCGTCGAAGAGAGTTCGCGCCGCCAGAAATTCCTTGAGCCGAGACTCCTGATCCTCTGAGAAGAACCGTCGATCTTCGGGGATCAGCATCGAAGTGAACACCCGGAAGGGGTTGCGCGCTAGCTCCTCAGGGGCATGCGGGCGAAACGCAGTGGATACCACAGGTACCGGCTGCGGGTAAGCGTCTCGAAGATCGTAAAAGCCCGTCGGGTACATACCGCAGGCACCGAAGATGCGCGCTGCCTGCGACAGCTCTTCGGGGGAGCCGACGCGAATGGCACCATGCCGCTCTGCCGTCACCCGGTCAATGGTGCCGAGGCGCTCGGCAGAGGCCTTTTGGGTATCCATCACACGTTGATTGACTTCTGCCGAGACGTCCACAAGGGCGTTGTAGGCCGGCACCTCAGAACCGTAAAGCTCCGACAGTCGAACGGCGAAGCGAGCGCGTAGCTCCACAGGAAGGATGAAGGACATCTGTGCCTCCAGAACGACGATGTACTGGCTGACTGTGACCAGCATCACTAGGAGTGGAGGCTCATGCCAAGGCCTTCAAGCCATGCCATTCGTGATGGTGGCGTAAGCGCTGCTTATGCTGACAGGCCGCAACAGTGGCTCAGCCCTCTGGAAGGCTGATGCCGGGAATATCCTCAGCCAGCTCACCCGCGGCCACGAGAAGTCCTCTGATCGCTTCAGGGACAGCCGCATTGGTCATTGTTCGACGGTGCACGATATCGATCCGGCGATAGATCGGCGCGGCCAATGGACGAGAAACAGCCCCCTGCCCCTCCCGAACTGCAAGTGATGGCATCAGAGCTATCCCGAGATCAACCGAAACCAGTCCCCGGATGACCGCATAGTTGTTCGAACGGTAATCCACCTTCGGAATAAAGCCATGTTGCGCGGCCAATGCTTGAAGACACTGCGTCCCATCCGCAGAGTCAGAGGTGTTAATCCACATCTCTTCGCTCAATGTCGCCATGTCGAGCACCTCGCGTTTGGCCAAGGGGTTCCCCTCGGCAACCATCACCACGACCTCGTCGATGAGCAGCGGGATCGCGGTGAGGGTCCGCGGATAGGCACGCGGAACGAGGTCGTAGCGGTAGACCAGCCCGAGGTCCAGCTCACCATCGGCGAGGAGTGTCAAAATCATCTCCGGCTCACCCTCGTCCAGCTGCAATGCGAGCTCCGGATACAGCTCACGGCGCGCGGAAAGCCATCGCGGGAGCAGTCGGGAATTGATCGTCGGAAACGACCCGACACGCAACAGCCCCGCAGACCCGCCCACCATCTCGGCCACTTTGTTCTCCAGGTCTTCCATGTCTGCCAGCACAGCGCGAGCATGTGTAGCCAGCACCATCGCTGCGGGCGTGGGGGTCACACTATGAGCTTCACGCTCAAACAGCGTGAGGCGACTGGCCCGTTCCAAGGCGGCCATCTGCTGGGAAATCGCTGAAGCCGTGAAGTTCAACGATCGAGCGGCATCGGCGAACGACCCTGTTCGCAGAACCGTGACCAGTGTATGAAGGTGCACAGGGTTCAACACGACTGCAGGGTAACCGTCAGCAGGTGCGCCGTGCATACGGCCTTGGCCCGAATGGATCAATGGGCCAGACTGCCATTGTCGACAACCGATCATCGCAGGCGGACAATCACCATGACGAACCAGACATCCCGTCCCCAGACCCTCACGCGGATGACCCTCAAGGACTCCGCAGAGGAGTTGGTGCGTGGCGCGCTTCTCGACGGGTCCATGCAGCCCGGAGAGATCTACTCAGCCAACGCACTTGCGCGTCGCCTGGGCGTCTCCAACAGCCCGGTCCGCGAGGCCATGATGGCCTTGGCTGCGCGTGGCCTGCTCGACCCCGTTCGCAACCGTGGATTCCGAGTCGTTCGCTTCACTGAACAGGACAAACAGGAGGTGTACGACCTCCGATGCCATATCGAAGTTGAAGCCGTGCGCCGGGTGGCTGCGCAGAGAATCGACCCTGAAGATGCCTCAGCTCTTCGAGATCACGCGAGGCAGACACTCCACTTGGCGAAGAACGCCGATCTCACAACGTACCTGAACGCTGATCATGCTTTTCACCTCGATATCGTCGGGCGTCTGGGCAACAATCGCTGGCTTGAATTCGTCGCCACTTTGCGTGACCAGGCCCGCATCAACGGCGCATACGCCTATCTACAGGACCATGCCGGACTCATGCAGAGCGCACGAGAACACATCGAGATGGCCGAAGCGATAGCAGACGGCCAACCCGACCGCGCTGCCGAAGTGATGCTGAAGCACCTGGAGTACGCGCGCCCCACCTGAGCACAGATCTGCTTGACTCTTGACAGTCGGCATCTGCCCCGCAATGGTGGTTATCGATAACTGGCTACCATTCGAGCGTCGAGGACGACGCCATGCATGTTGGTCAGTGATCGACAGCATCGAAACGAAGGAGTCTCCATGCCCATCACCGCCGACCCCGCCCTCGACGAATCCGTGCAGACAGCCCTCACCGCCTGCGGCGTCACCCCTTCCATGCTGGGCGGCGATCACGAAGTAACCACTCCCCTCACCGGGCAAACGGTCGCGTCGGTCAACATGGCGTCCGTCGACGACGTGAGCGCAGCGATTGAGAGAGCCGACGTAGCCTTCCGCACATGGCGGGACGTACCCGCCCCCGAACGCGGGCAGGTGGTCAAGCGTTGGGGCGAGCTACTGACCGAGCACAAAGTCGATCTTGCTGTTCTGGTTCAGGCGGAGGCAGGAAAGGTCACCTCCGAGGCCCTTGGTGAAGTGCAGGAGATGATCGACATCTGCGACTTCGCGCTCGGCCAATCGCGCATGCTGTATGGCCGCACGATGCCGTCTGAACGGCCTGGGCATCGGCTGATGGAAACGTGGCACCCCATCGGCGTGGTGGGTGTGATCTCCGCCTTCAACTTTCCGGTCGCGGTCTACTCGTGGAACACTGCGCTGGCCCTGGTGGCCGGCAACACCGTCGTGTGGAAGCCTTCCCCCGCCACTGCGCTGTGCTCTTTGGCCACCGATGCCCTATTGGCACGGGCCATCGCCGAATGTGGCGCCCCCAGCGACATCCACCAACTTGTCATCACCAACCCCGAATCAGCAGCACCGATCTTGGATGATCCCCGCGTCGCGTTGGTCTCAGCCACCGGATCCACACGCATGGGCAAGGAGGTCTCCCCACGCGTCGCTGCCCGTTTCGGTCGTTACCTCCTCGAGCTCGGTGGCAACAACGCCGCAATCGTCACGCCCAGTGCAGATCTGGATCTGGCCCTGCGCGGAATCGCATTCGCGGCGGTGGGTACAGCAGGTCAGCGCTGCACCACCATGCGTCGTCTGATCGTCCACGAGTCCATCGCGGACGATCTGGTCGAACGTCTGATCTCCGCCTACGGAACCTTGACCATAGGCGACCCCCGCGACGAGAAGACACTGGTTGGGCCATTGATCAACGAAGCAAGTTTCACTGCCATGCAGGATTCGTTGGACCAAGCACGGGCCGAAGGCGGCAAAGTGATCACCGGTGGTAGAAGAGTACTCGCCGATGAGAATCCGGGAGCCTACTTCGTGGAGCCCGCCATCGTGCGCATGCCCAGGCAGAGCCAGGTGGTGCACACCGAAACGTTCGCACCGATCCTCTACGTGATGACCTACTCCTCGCTCGACGAAGCATTGGAGATGCACAACGCCGTGCCTCAAGGGCTATCGGCATCGATCTTCACTCAGGACATCACCGAGGCGGAGATTTTCTTGTCGGCACGGGGTTCCGATTGTGGGATCTCAAACGTCAACATCGGCACCTCTGGCGCGGAGATCGGCGGTGCCTTCGGAGGCGAGAAAGAGACCGGCGGTGGACGCGAATCGGGCTCGGACGCTTGGAAGGCCTACATGCGGCGTGCCACCAACACCATCAACTACTCCGGCGAGCTTCCGCTGGCACAGGGAGTGGAGTTTCTCTGATGTTCGATCTGATGGATGAATGGGGGCCCGAGAAGATCGTGGCGGTCAGCGACGTCCGCACCGGCATGCGCGGCGTACTCGTCATCGACAACACCGCACGCGGCATGGGCAAGGGCGGCACCCGCATGCAGCCGAGCGTCAGCGTCACCGAGGTCGCCCGACTGGCTCGGGTCATGACGTGGAAATGGGCCGCGACCGACCTGTTCTATGGGGGCGCCAAGGCTGGCATCGCTGCAGACCCCAATTCTCCTCACAAGGAGGAGATTCTTCGGTCCTTCGTGCGCGCGCTGCGCAACGAAGTTCCCGAGGAGTATGTGTTCGGGTTGGACATGGGCCTCACCGAGAACGACGCTGCAGTCATCAACGACGAACTCGGTCGCGGCAGCGCCGTGGGGACACCCTACGAACTCGGCGGTATGCCCTACGACCAGCTGGGCGTGACCGGCTACGGAGTGGCCGAGTCGATCGACGCGACGGTGTCGCGTCTGGGAATCAAGCAGGCTGGTGTCGCGATTCAGGGTTTCGGGGCTGTGGGACACGCTGTGGCTCGCCGACTGCAGGACCTTGGCCATCACGTCGTGGCGATCTCCACTGCAGAGGGGGCCCTAGCCGATCCGAACGGCCTGGACGTCGATGCGCTTCTTGCGGCACGCAACCTGCATGGGGATGCCTTGGTCCATGAGTTCGCAGACCGATCGATCCCTGTCGGCGATGAGTTGTTCGTCGACGCCGATGTGCTTGTTCCGGCAGCGATGCAGGATGTCCTCAGCGTCGATGACATCGAGCGTGTCCAGGCAAAAGCCTTGGTGGAGGGGGCAAACCTGCCCACAAGCCCCGAGGCACAGGCGGCCTTACTGGAGCGAGGCATCACGGTGGTTCCCGACTTCATTGCCAATGCCGGTGGCGTGGTCGCTGCAGCCTTCGCGATGGATGCCCGAACCTCCGCGTTCCGACCCGACACCGACAAGGTGATGGCCACGGTCGCCGAACGGATTCGAGAAAATACCGAGACGGTTTTACAAGCCAGCACGGATCGAGGCATAACGTCCCACGAAGCAGCCCGCACGCTGGCACAGGAAAGGGTACGCAAGGCGATGGACCTGCGAGGTCGTTCTCTCACCTGAGCAACGGTCATCTGCAATGACGACGGTCGGGACGCGAATCTTCGCGTCCCGACCGTTCATCATGTATGTGTCCTGAGGTCAGTTGTTCCTATCTTGATCCTGTTTGGCCTCATCGCGCTTCGGCTTCGCATCGACGCCGGCTTCCTTGCGCTGCTGCGCGGTGATGGGCGCGGGGGCGTCGGTGAGGGGGTCGTAGCCACCACCGGACTTCGGGAAGGCGATGACGTCGCGGATCGACTCGGCCTTCGACAGCAGGGCCACGATCCGGTCCCATCCGAACGCGATGCCACCGTGCGGCGGTGCGCCGTAGGCGAAGGCGTCGAGGAGGAAGCCGAACTTCTCCTGCGCGGTCTCGGCGTCCAGACCCATGACCTTGAACACGCGTTCCTGCACATCGCGGCGATGGATACGGATGGAACCGCCACCGATCTCGTTGCCGTTGCAGACCATGTCGTAGGCGTAGGCCAAGGCGTTGCCCGGGTCGGTGTCGAAGGAGTCGATCCACTCGGGCTTCGGAGAGGTGAAGGCGTGGTGGACGGCGGTCCATGCGCCTGCACCCACCGCGACGTCACCGGCCGCGACGGCGTCGGATGCCGGCTCGAACAGCGGGGCGTCGACCACCCAGCAGAACGCCCACGCGTCGTCGTCGATCATGCCGGTGCGCTGCGCGATCTCCAGGCGTGCCGCACCCAGGAGTTCCTGGGACGCCTTGCGCTTGCCCGCGGCGAAGAAGATGCAGTCACCGGGCTTGGCGCCGGTCCATTCGGGAAGCCCGGCCCGCTCGGCCTCGGAGATGTTCTTGGCCACGGGGCCACCGAGCTCGCCTTCGGCGTTGATCGTCACGTAGGCCAGTCCCTTGGCGCCGCGCTGCTTGGCCCATTCCTGCCAGGCGTCGAACTGGCGACGCGGCTGATCGGCCCCGCCGGGCATCACGACGGCACCGACGTATTCGTTCTGGAAGACGCGGAAGGGCGTCTCGGCGAAGTGTTCGGTGACCTCCACGATCGGGTTGTCGAAGCGCAGGTCGGGCTTGTCGGAGCCGTACTTGGCCATGGCGTCGGCGTAGGTGATGCGCGGGAACGGCGTCGGGAGGTCGACGCCGATCAGTGACCAGATCTCCTTGGCCAGCGACTCACCGAGTTCGATGACGTCTTCCTGATCGACGAAGCTCATCTCGATGTCGAGCTGGGTGAACTCCGGCTGCCGGTCGGCGCGGAAGTCCTCGTCCCGGTAGCAGCGCGCGATCTGGTAATAGCGCTCCATGCCACCGACCATCAGCAGCTGCTTGAACAACTGCGGCGACTGCGGCAGGGCGTACCACGAGCCGGGCGCCAGACGCGCCGGCACCAGGAAGTCGCGGGCGCCCTCGGGCGTCGAGCGGGTCAGCGTCGGTGTCTCGATCTCCACGAAGTCGCGCTCCCCCAGCACCTTGCGGGCAGCGGCGTTGACCTTCGAACGCAGACGGATCCGGTCGCCACTCACCTGGCGACGCAGATCGAGGTAGCGGTACTTCAGCCGGGCTTCCTCACCGACGTCGGTGCGGTCATCCAACTGGAACGGCAGCGGCGCTGCGGCGTTGAGCACCTCGAGTTCGCTGATCGCCACCTCGATGTCGCCGGAGGGAAGGTCGGGGTTGGCGTTCCCCTCGGGGCGCACCTCCACGACGCCGATCACCTTGATGCAGAACTCGTTGCGCAGATCGTGAGCACCCGAGGCCTCGAGGATCTCGTCACGGATCACCACCTGACACACACCGCTCGCGTCACGCAGGTCGATGAAGGCGACGCCGCCGTGATCTCGGCGACGACCCACCCATCCGGCGAGGGTCACGGTCTGGCCAGCGTGCTCGGCGCGCAGCGTGCCGGCGTCATGGGTACGGATCACGGAAATCTGTCTCCTCGGGTCGTGGCGTGCCCAAGAATCCTAGCCCGTGTGACCGTTCGGCACATGCCGCATGCGATCGCGCATGCTCTAGTGTGGCGCCACATGTGGTGCGTGACGTTTCCTGCTGGCCCTTGGCACACCAACTGCTACCTCGTGGCGGCTCGCGAAGGGACGCCCGACGAGCGCGTCCCGTGCGTCATCATCGACCCGGGCGTCGGCGCGGCGGAGCCCGTTCGCAAGCTTCTCGACGCCCACCACCTCGAGGCGGTGGGCGTCCTGGCCACACACGGGCATATCGACCACGTCTACACCGCCGAGGAGTTGAGCCGCGATCTCGACATCCCGGTCTGGATCCACCCCGACGATGAACATCTGCTCTCCGACCCGCTGGCCGGTTTGGGCGCCGACGCCGAGCCGCTCCTGCAGAGTTTCCACGGCTCCACCGAGTTGACGCCTCCGTCGGATGTGCGACACATCGCACCGGGCACCGACATCGAACTCGCCGGGTTCACCTTCACCACCCGCCACGCCCCCGGTCATACCCGCGGCAGCATCCTGTTCTCCCTCGACGCCGCGCAGACCGGGCAGGTCCCGGTCACCTTCACCGGCGATGTCGTCTTCGCCGGATCCATCGGCCGTACCGATCTGCCCGGCGGCGACACCGACACCCTCATGGCGTCACTGCGCGATCAGGTGCTGACCCTTCCACCCGACTCCGCGCTGCTTCCCGGGCACGGGCCCGCAACCACCCTTGCGCAGGAGAAGTCGCAGAACCCGTGGCTCACCGACATCCGCTGATCCGGCGGTAACGCTCCACCGACCAACCCTCTTGAGCATCCACTCAAGTGCGCCATATGGTGGAGCGAACAACCGCGAGAGCAAGGATGTCTCCGAATGACTCAGATCCCCGATTTCACGACCCCCGACTTCTTCGGTCTTGAGGACAAGTGGCTCGAGACCGCGCCCGGTGAGATCACCCACTACCACGACCTCGGCGAAGGCACCCCGATCCTCTTCCTCCACGGTTCGGGTACCGGCGTCACCGCTGCGGCGAACTGGTGGCTGACGCTGCCGGACATGGCCGAGGTGGGACGCTGCATCGCGATCGACTCCATCGGGTACGGCCAGAGTGTCGTGGCCGAGGGCACCGAGTACGGCATCCGCGCCTGGGTGGAGCACGCCATCCGCGTTCTCGACGCCCTGGGCATCGAGAAGACGTGGATCGTCGGCAACTCCCTCGGTGGCTGGGTCGGCCTGCAGCTCGCCATCGACCACCCCGAGCGTCTCCACGGCGTCGTCTCGATGGGCACCGGCGGTGCGCAGCTCACCGGAGCGCTCAAGTCGCACTCCAATCCCGTGCTGACGCCCGAGGGCATCCGCGAGACCTTGGAGAAGTTCGTCGTCGACAAGTCCCTGATCACCGACGAGTTGGTGCGTCTGCGCTTCGAGTCGGCGCAGAACGACACCGCGTCGGACCGTCTCAAGCAGGTCGTCGCAGCGCGTGACCGGGACCGCAACGAGTTCCCGCTCGATTTCGACGCCCTCGCCAAGCTGGAGATGCCGGTGCTGCTGATCCATGGCATGCAGGACGTCGTCATCACACCGTCGCGCACCTGGGATCTGCTCCAGACCATCCCCCATGCCGATGCGCACATCTTCAACCAGTGCGGTCACTGGTCGCAGGTGGAGAAGGCCGAGGAGTTCAACAAGGTCGTCGGTCTGTACCTGAAGGAACGGGGTGCCTGATGCCGCAGGCCCTGGTGTGCATGTCGCACAGCCCCCTGCTGGAGCATGTGGAGCCGCCGGCCGATGTGAAGGCGTCGGTACAAGAGGCGTTCACCGCCGCGAGGGAGTTCGTGCATGATTTCGCGCCCGATCTGGTGGTGAACTTCGGCCCGGACCACTACAACGGCTTCTTCTACGACCTCATGCCGCCGTACTGCATCGGGTTCACCGCCACCGGGACCGGTGACTACGACTCGTGGGCCGGTCCGCTCAACGTTCCCACCGAGGTGGCCGAACGTCTGGCCCAGTTCGTGATCGACCGTGACATCGACGTGGCCATCTCGCGGGCCATGGAGGTCGATCACGGCGCGGTGCAGCCCATGGAACTGCTCTACGGCGATCTCACCGACAGGCCGATCATCCCGGTGTTCGTGAACTCGGTGGCGCGGCCGTTCGTGAAGATGGAGCGCGTGCGGCGCTTCGGCGCGGCCGTGGGCGAGTTCTTCGCGACCGATGCGGAGTTCGCCGACGCCAAGGTGCTCTTCCTGGGCTCTGGTGGCCTCTCGCACGATCCACCGGTCCCCCAGTGGGCGACGGCCACCGACGCCCAGCGCAAGTTCCTCACCGACGGACGCAACCCCACCCCCGAGGCCCGTGCCGCGCGTCAGCAGCGGACGATCGACACCGCCAAGGCGTTCGCCGCGGGCACCGCGTCGGTCCAGGACCTCAACCCCGAGTGGGACCGGGCTTTCTTGGAGATCTGCCGTACCGGGGAACTCGAACGTTTCGACGCGCTCGACGCCGACGAGATGGACGCCGCCGCGGGGCACTCCTCGCACGAGGTCCGCACGTGGGTCAGCGCCTACTCCGCGCTCGCCGCGGCCGGTGCGTACGACGTGACCTACGAGTTCTACCGCCCGATCAAGGAGTACATCGCCGGGTTCGCGGTCACCACCGCCACCCTGCGCTGACGCCTCACGACACGGCCAAGGGCCTGACGCGATACGCCCTCGCGTCAGGCCCTTGACGTCTGCTCACAGCGGTGGATCACTCGGCTCCGGTCAGCCGGTTCCATCCGATGGTGCGGTAGTCCTCGAACATCTGGCTGCAGAGGCGTCCGTAGCCCTCCTCGCGAATACAGTGTTCAGCCTGCGTCGGGTATCCATATTTGCTCCGTTCCCACCCCTGCGCAGCCCAGTGCTCGAAGATCTTCCCCTGCACAGGCCAGGCTCCTGTCTTCGGCGACCAGTAGATATGACCCTTCTCGTGCTGGAAACGCTGGTAGCAGCCACCATCACGCAGGCCACAGATCTCATCGGTCACGGGAAACCCGAACCGGCCTTTCTCCCAGCCAGTGCTGCCGTAGCGGGCGTGGATCATCCCACGGGTGAAGTGCGCTCCGGTCGCAGGAGACCAGTAGATGTGGGTGTCCTCCTTCTCGAACCGCTGGAAGCAGCCACCATCACGCAGGCCACAGATCTCATCGGTCGTGGGGAAGCCGAGCCGCGGGTTGGCCTCGTATCCGAGCTGGCCGTACTTCCCATGGATCTTGCCACGCGTGAAGTGGGCTCCCGTCTCCGGCGACCAGTAGATGTGCCCGCCGTGGTGCTGGAAGCGCTGGAAACAACCACCACTGATGCTGCAGTCCTCGTCGGTGACCGGATAGCCCAGAGCGTGGTTCTCCCAGCCCATGGACGCGTACTTGCGCAGGATCTCGCCCTTGGCGAAATGTGCCCCGGTGGCCGGGGACCAGAACATGGTGCCGCCGGTGAAGCGTTGGCTGGCGCCGCCGTCGCGCAGGCCGGTGGCCTCACCCGTCGTGGGCAGGCCGAGAGTCCGGTCCCCACCCATCTCGACATACCGCTCACCGATCGCACCAACGACCGCGTGAGTTCCGGTTGCGGGCGACCAGTACACGCGTCCGTTCTCGAACACCTGGACGCGTGCGCCCGGCGTGAACGTATCGGATTCACAGCTCTGCGGCGCGCCCAGTTCTGGATGTTCGGCGGCGTACTTGCCGATCTCGCCATATGGCTGGCACTCGGAGAGGTCGAACGGTTCGACGCGGATGTAGTCGATCTGGTCGTTGTGCTCGGCGAAAGGCTGCGAGTCATCCACGGCGGGAGCCCAGCCGCCACTCTCGGGGAACTTCACACCGACCACCGACTGCCATGCGTAGTCGTTCATCACGTGGCTGAACTTCTCCTGGGTGAGCCCGATCGTCTCGGGCGTCACATGCGGTCCCTTGTCACCGTCCAGAGGTTCACCGTCGAGGTAGTAACGGATGGCGTACCCGTCGTACTCGACGCGCCATGTGTGCCACTCGCCCGGGAGATCCTTCTTCGTGCCGACGCTGTAGCGCGGGAATCCCGAGGGGCCGCAGTCCATGTGCGTCGTGGCCACCGATCCGTCGGTTCCCCAGACCTCGAGCACGTCCATCTCGGCGATGTTGGTGTCCGGGTATTCTTCCCGGCAGAACTGCTGATCGTTGTGCGTCCAGGCAGCCAGCGTCAGGCCCTCGTGCGGGGTGTCCATCTTCGCGCGGATCTCCATCACCTTGGGAGTTCCGTGCACGTGTCGGCTGAGCATCCGCGAGCCCGAGTAGATCGTCTGCTTCCCGTCGGGGCAGACCCTTTCAGTGGCGTTCGCGTCGGTCAGCGGCTCATCGGCGTTGTCCACGCAATGGCGACGCGACCGCAGGTTGAGCACTCCGTCACCCTCATCATTGGTGATGACGCTGACGTTCTCGGCGACATTCCGGCTCTTGCCCTTCCCGCCGCTGTCGTAGACGTACCAGCTCTTCGACAGCCCGTTCTCGTTGAACTCGTCGCCGCGATCGAGCGGATAATCCGGGTGAACGGTGAACCGGTGTTCCCACGAGGTCTGCCCGATGAGCAGCAGGCTGTTCCCGTTGGGACGAGCTTCGATCGTCAGCGGATCGCCCCCGTACTCGGACAGGTCGTTCCAACTGTTCGGGGTGAGGCGCCGCTCCTGGCCCTCGTGGATCACGAGGTAGTGCATGCCCCATTGCCCGGGGGCGTGTACGCGTTGCTCCTTGTCGTGGAAGCGGGGAGCCGTAGGCTCGAACACGAAGGGGAACTCGTGTCGCCACGTCTTGGTGCTGCCGTCACTCGCGGTTGCGACGAACTCGATCCACTGGGAGCGTTCCGGCTGGGCGAACTCGACCTCGTGAGTGCCCGGTGTCACATCGGTGCCGTCGGCGGAGTACACGACACCGTCGATGTCCGGGATCGTGAAGGTGGATGCACGGTCGTCGTAGGTCGGCTGGGTGAGAGCTGCACGTTGGTGAACGGTCGGGCTGGGCGGCTCGGCGGGTTCGGCGTGCGCCACAACGCCACCGGACAACGCCACGGAGGCCGCGACGGCCAGTGCGGCCGCGCCACGGACAAGGCGGTTCATGGAAACTCCTATGAAGGATGCAGGGGAAGTGTCACCATGTGAACACCCCTCGCCCCTCATATTCTGAGGACACTCTCACCTTTACCAACCTGTGACGCACAGGTTCGCCGCGATAGGCTCGTCCGGCACGTTCACGTCCGAGGAGAGTTCCATGAGCCGTCCGCGTCCCATCTCCGGTTACCCCGAGTTCCTGCCCGCCGGGTACGCCGTCGAGCAGAAGGTGCTCGATGCGTTGCGGCATGTGTTCGAGCTCCATGGTTTCGCCGGGATCGAGACGCGGGCCGTCGAGCCCCTCGAGGTGCTGCTGCGCAAGGGGGAGATCGACAAGGAGGTCTTCACCGTGCGTCGGCTGCACGCCGAGGCCGATGCCGCCGATGAGATGGCCCTGCACTTCGACCTCACCGTGCCGTTCGCCCGTTACGTCCTCGAGAACGCCGGGCACCTGGCGTTCCCGTTCCGCCGCTATCAGATGCAGAAGGTGTGGCGCGGTGAACGTCCGCAGGAGGGCCGTTACCGCGAGTTCCGTCAGGCCGACATCGACATCGTCGGCGACGGCCAACTCGCCCCGCACCACGACACCGAGATCGCGCTGGTCGCCGTCGAAGGGTTCGAGCGCCTGCACACCGATGTGGGCACGCCACCGGTGCGTCTGCACGTGAACAACCGCAAACTCGCCCAGGGCTTCTACGAGGGTCTCGGCATCGACGACACCGCCGCGGTGCTGCAGCGCGTCGACAAGTACGACAAGATCGGCCCCGAGAAGGTCACCGAACTGCTCACCACCGAACTCGGCCTGTCCGACGCCGTGGCCCGCCAGTGCGTCGCTCTCGCCGACATCCAGACCACCGACGCTTCATTCGTCGATCAGGTACGGGCGCTGGGGGTCACCTCGGAACTGCTCGAGACCGGCTTGGAGGAGCTGGTCGCCCTGGTGGAGACCGCCGGTGCTGCGGCTCCCGACCGCATCGTCGCCGATCTGAAGATC
This sequence comes from Propioniferax innocua, assembly GCF_006716235.1. Lineage (GTDB taxonomy): Bacteria > Actinomycetota > Actinomycetes > Propionibacteriales > Propionibacteriaceae > Propioniferax > Propioniferax innocua. The sequence goes on from NZ_VFOR01000001.1 coordinate 339,767, forward strand.
GCGCGTGGCCTCGACTACTACACCGGCACGGTCTACGAGACCGAACTGGTCGGTTTCGAGCACATCGGCTCGGTCGGTTCGGGCGGCCGCTATGATTCGCTCGCCTCCGACGGCAAACGCACCTACCCCGGCGTCGGGTTCTCCTTCGGCGTGAGCCGACTGCTGGTGCCACTGATCACCAAGGGCGAGCTGCAGGCGTCCCGCCCGGTGCCCACGTGCGTGCTGGTGGCAGTCGATTCGGAGGACACCCGCGCCGAAGCCACCGCCATCGCCCAGAAACTGCGATCCCGCGGTGTCCCCTGCGAGGTGGCTCCCAAGGCCGACAAGTTCGGCAAGCAGATCCGGTACGCCGACCGGCGTCAGATCCCCTACGTGTGGTTCGGCACCGACCAGGTCAAGGACATCCGCTCGGGCGAACAGGTGCAGGCCGACGCCGCGTCATGGATGCCCGCCGCCAAGGACCTCACGCGCTGAGGGGCTCGAACGACCCAGGGATGGGCTGACTCGCGCGGAGAATCTGTCCAAATACCTTCTGGCCTTTGCGCTCTTAACTTTCGATCCCTTTTTGCAAGAACTTCTTGCAGCGAGTCTGACGATGTGAGACCTTGAGGCCACTCGATCACACGATAATGGAACTCGGGAGGATCTGCTGTGACCAGAGCGTTCACAAAGGAACCGTCGACGGTGTCGGCCCAAAATGGCAGCGTTGCTGGGCATCGCACCTTCTCGTTCGATGGAGTGCCGAACGTTTCCTCCAGTCCCGTCTGGACTGACGGGGCTCTTCACTCGGAACGCCGCAAATGCAGATGATGACGCACAATCGCAATCACACCAGATACGGCTGTCTCCTCATCGCAACGGCCGCGCTTGGTTCGGTGGTTCTGGCTGGTTGCTCTTCCCCGGCTCCTGATCCCGACCCCACCCCCATTTCTGGCGCGAGCCAAGCGGAGCAGTCGGACGCTGAAATTCTGAAGCAGCAGCTCGATGCGGCATGGGAGCGCGCCAAACAGCGAGCCCCGAATCTCACGGATGAGGATCGACCTGAGGTGCAACAGGTGCGGTCCATCACGCTCGATGAGCACCCGCAGGTGATCGTGGATTGTCTCCATAAAGCAGGTTTCCCTGAGGTAACCGCGGAGGAGGGTGCAGTTACCTACTCGGTTGCTGACGAGGCGCAGGGCGCGGCACTGGCGTTGGCCCACTACACGTGCGTCGCGGAATATCCGCTGGACCCGAAGTTCGAGCGTCCGCTGACCGATGAACAGTTACGCAAACTGTATGACCATTACACCGGTCCCCTGCGTGAATGTGTCGAGACCGAAGGCCACGAGGTATCCGAACCTCCCACGTTCGAGAAATTTGTGGAAGATCACCGCAGCGAGACGGGCACGTGGGATCCGATCTCGGAGGCTTCGGCAAACCTGAACGGGTCACAAGTACAGGCGCTCATGGACAAGTGTCCGGACACACCACCGGACTTGTACGACTGACCTCCACAACGGACTGATCTGATGCAAAGAACCCTCGGCTGGCTGGTGACGCTGGCGCTGGTGGCGATCGCCGCTTTTGCTGGCGGCTGGGCGGTGCGCACCTTGAACACACCGGTGGCAGCACCGCCTCCTGAGCCACCCACCACCGTCACCGTCACCGAGGGTGAGGTCGCCGATACCCTCACGCTCGGGGCCACGGTCACATGGCGTACCGAACCGTTGGGTTTCAACCATGCCGAAGGCACCCTGACAGCCCTGCCGCGCTCCGGCCAGACGGTCAACGCCGGACAGGTGCTCTACGAGGTCGATGCCCGGCCGGTGATTCTCGCCCGTGGCGAGGTCCCCATGTACCGCGATTTGGCTCGGGGCGACAAGGGCGACGATGTTCAACAGCTCCAAGAATTCCTGTCCGATCTCGGATATTTGTGGGCAGCCCCCATCGGTAAGTTCGGACCCGCCACAGAGACTGCGGTCAAGCAGTGGCAGCGCGACCTTGGCCTTCACGACGATGCCCGGGTACGCCGCGGCGATGTGATGTTCCTCCCCCGCGTCCCGGCCACTGTCACCCCCACATCGGAAGCAGCCGTCGGCCGGGGTGTGTCCGGTGGCGATGTGGTGCTGTCGCGCCTGGCCGATGACCCTTCGGTGTCGCTGTCGCTGACCGAGGGCCAGCGTGCTCTGGTCACCGAGGACATGACCGTGCACGCCCGCTCGCCCAAGGGCACCGAGCTACGTGGGCACATCGGCGGATTCCGCAACAGTGAGCAAGGTTTCACCGCTGACCTGCGAACAAAGGGTGACCGCCCGTTGTGCGCCGACGTGTGCAAGGAGTTCGAGCAGGGTGACACGCTCATGGTCACCGTCGAACAGGTCACCGCGACCAAGGGTTTGTTGGTGCCGGTCACCGCGATCGAAACCGATGCCGCCGGGGCCACGTGGGTCCGTCCCGCCGGTAGCACCGGAGGCGACCGTGACCGGGTCGAAGTGCAGGTCCTCGCCGTGGCCGACGGCCAGGCCGCTGTGGAAGGCGATATCGCCAGCGGTGACGAACTCATCGTCGGTGGCGCCTGATGGGCGCGGTTCTGACCACCGACGAGCTCACCTTCACCTATCCCCGCGCTCGGGAGCCGGTGATCTCTGACTGGACCGGGTCATTCGATGCCGGCACCATGACCGCGCTGGTCGGTGCCAGCGGATCGGGCAAGTCCACGCTGCTGTTCCTGCTGGGGTTGATGATGAAGCCCACCTCGGGAACCGTCACCGTCCAGGGCATCGATGCCACTGCCAGCCATGATGCCCATCGCTCTCACCTGCGGGCCCACCGCTATGGCTTCATCTTCCAGGACGCCTGTCTTGATCCACGTCGCAGCGTCATCGCCAATATCCTGCAGCCTGCGACACTGCGCGGTACTTCGCACAAGACCCTGCGCTCTTGCGCCGAGGAGATGATGCAGGAGATGGGCGTCACCGTGCCGCCGCAGCGGCGCCCCGGACAGATCTCCGGTGGGCAGGCTCAGCGCATCGCACTGTGCCGCGCTCTGCTGCACGATCCGCCGATCATCCTGGCCGATGAACCCACCGGAAACCTCGACCCCGCATCTGCCGAAGTCGTCGTCGCCGAGCTGCGTCGCCGCGCCGACAAAGGAGCATGCGTCCTCATCGTCACTCACACTCCCGCCGTCGCCGAGGCCTGCGATGAGACCATCGAACTGGGCTGATCGTGATGAAACATCTGCCGCACCTGTTCGTTGAAGCTCTCCGAGAGATTCGCGCCCACGGATCCCAGTCGGTGATCGGGATCTGCATCATTGCAGCCACGGTCGTCGCGGTGGCGGTCACCTACGGGCGGGCGGTCAGCACCGCAGAAGAGGCCATTGCCTCGATCGACACCGCAGCCGCACGCACGATCACCGTCCGGTTCGGGCCCAATGCCGACGTCACCGTCGCTGACATCGAGCCCTTCAGCCGCGTCACCACCGTCCATGACCTGACCGTGCTGGGGCCTGCCCGTGACACCCACAACAGCTTCGTGCCCGGAGACGAAGTGACGCTGCGCGACTGCTACTCCTCCGAACGCTCGAGCCTGTGTCCGACCCCTCGCACAGCCCCGCCCTACCCTGCGCGGGCCACCGAGCCGACCATGCGTGTCCTCGGGTTCAGCGACGATGTCGGCGCGGTCACCGACACCCATCGAACCCTCACCCTCACCGCGACGGCACACGATCACATGACCATGCCGGAATCCGCTCTCACCCAGACCGTCGTGACCCCGGCCATGCCCCATTCTGATGCGCCAGAGCCAGAAGCCCAGGAAGCAGACGACAGTGTGAGCCTCATGCTCGTGACCGCCTCTTCCCCTGGATCCGTCGCCGATCTGGTCGACATGATCACCAAATCGTTCGGGCATCTTGACCCGGGTGATCTGGTGGTTGATCACCACCTCGACCTCATCGAATTGCGCGACCAGCTCGACGACACGCTGCTGGCCGGAACACGAGCCCAAGCCCTGGGAGCGCTGGCCGTGGCCGGGACCATGCTGGCCCTCGCAGAGTTCTCGGCAGCCCGCTCCAGGCGTCGTTTCGCCGGACTCCAACGAGCCCTCGGGGCCAGCCGCATCCAGATCATCACCATCGCAGTGTGTCGGTCGGTGATCGTCGGCTGCCTCGGAGCCCTGACCGGCGTCGCCGCCTCGGTGGGCATCACCGCAATATGGTTCGACGCAACACCACCGTGGCGATTCCTCGCGGCATTGGCCATCACCGCAGAACTGGTGGTCGTCATCGCCTCAGTCGCCCCCGCCTGGTACTCAGCAACCCGAGACCCCATGGCAGAACTCCGCGTCCCCTGAACACATGGTCTTTCCCATCAGCGGAGTCCTGAATTGGCGCTCCCACAGTCACGATATGGATAACGTTCAGGGCCGTGAAGAATGAAGGCCGCATTGCAGGTGTGGTGCAGGGATCAGGTCTGTGGAGGCGTATTTCTGCGAGCCCACATGGGACGACCATCCTCATGCAGGGGCACGAATCCTGAGTTTCCCACAGCGATCACGCGGGCCGACCCTTCGAAGGACGCCGAGGCGATTGTCTCGTCAAGATGGACGAAGAACAGTCCTTCAACATCATCGTCATACCCGTCGGCGAGATCCTGCCAATCCTGCACGGACCCTCGAATCTGGATGGGTGGGTCCAACGGCCCAAGCCCCGGGCTGTAACGGATCTCGACCACCGAGTCAGAAATCAGGTATGCGTCATCTCCATCTTCCACCAGACGCTCCTGAATACGCCGAGGAAGCCCCATTGCGACTGACCCAGAGTTCTTCATACGGGCTTCACATCACAGTTGTTGACCGGGAACATGGTGATCACCTTATTCAAGCGTCACAACGACGCTCTGCTCGACGGGGGCTCCGAGATGGCCTGCGGCTGGGTGACCGACCGGTTCGGAGTCGCCTGGCAGGTCTCTCCACTCGAGCTCCTCACCCTGGTGAACGACCCCGACCCGGACCGCGCGCTGGCGGTCAACCGCGCCATGCAACAGCAGAGGAGCATCGACATGGACCCCATCCGGGACGCGGTGGCCGCCTGCGGGTGACATACGAGATGACTAGGGCGTGTTGCTAAATGGTGTTCCGGGGTGCGCGGGTGATGCTGGAGTCATGTCGAGAGGTGTCATCACCGACGAGGTCTGGGAGCTGATCGGGGACGTGTTCCCTGCGGTGAACACGAGGGGCCGCCCGCCGGTGGACCGGCGCACGGTGGTCGAGGCGACCGCGTGGCGGTTCCGGACGGGGTCAGCATGGAGGGACCTGCCCGAGCGCTTCGGGAACTGGAACACGATCTACAAGAACTTCCGCCGATGGGCGACCGAGGGTGTCTGGGAGGACCTGCTCACCCATGTCCAGCGGCGGGCCTCGCTCGCGGGCGAGGTCGACTGGGTCGTGTCGGTGGATTCATCGATCGCGCGTGTGCATCAACACGGTGCGACCCTGCCCCGGGACACAGGGGGCTCGATCGAACTACAAGAGATCCGGGCCGGAGCCGTGTGACCACGCGATCAGCCGGTCACGAGGTGGTGTGACAACGAAGATCCACCTCGTCTGCGATGGGCGAGCCCGCCCGCTGGCGTTCGTGCTGACCGGTGGACAGATCGCGGACACGAGCATGTTCACCTGCGTGCTCGATGAGATCCCCGTCCCCGGGCGAAGCCGGGCGCGCACGAGGCCGGACCGGGTGCTCGCGGACAAGGGATACCCGTCGAAGAAGAACCGTGCCTGGCTGCGCGAGCGCGGCATCAAGGCCACGATCCCCGAGCGCGCTGACCAGATCGAGAAGCGTCGGAAGAGACCGGGCCGGCCGATCGACTTCGGCAACGAGCAGCAGGAACGCTACACAGGGAGCAACGTCGTCGAACGATGCTTCAACGCAGTGAAGCAGTGGCGAGGGCTCGCTTCCCGATTCGACAAGACCGCCCGCTCCTACGCGGCCGGAATCTACCTCTCCGCCACCCTCCAATGGATTTAGCAACACGGCCTAGCTGGCGGGGTGGGCGCGGTTGTCATCGTGGCGCGCGAGGGCGCGGTGGACGGTGGACTTGCCGACCTCGAGCACATCCGCGATCTGCGAGAGGGTCTTACCGTCGTCTCGCATCCGTGCAGCGGCCTCGGTCCGCTCGGGAGACATGACGCTGGGCCGTCCGCCGACGCGGCCGGCGGCGCGCGCGTGCTCGAGCCCGCGCAGGGTGTTGTCGCGGATGGTGTCGACACGGAGCTGCGCGAAGACGGCGACGATGCCGAACAGCGCGCGCCCCATGGGCGTGGTCGTGTCTATCTCGGGCTCCGTGAGAGACCGAATGTCGACCCCTCGGTCGTTGAGTTCGGAGAGCGTGTCGATGGCCATGCGTTCGGACCCGGCGACGCGATCGAGCCGGCGGACAAGGAGCGTGTCGCCGGGCTCAAGGCGCTCGAGGCACGCGACCCACTGCGGGCGGCTGCTGACGGCCAGAGCGCCTCAGCCCCAGGGTGAACGCATGGTCGGAGGCGCGCCCGCGTGTGTATAGACTGACACCATGCGAACGATTCCTATTACCAGTATGGCTGCGGTGGCATCTGTCGTGATGCTCGCAGCGTGCAGTTCCCCTTCCTCTGCACCCGCCCCTGATGACTCCGGAGCATCGGCTCAGCTGAGCAGCTGCGGGCTAGATCTGACGTTCGATCAAGTCCCCACGCGTGCGGTCACGCTGGAGCAGGGTGCGACGGAGATGATGCTGGCACTTGGGCTCGGTGACTCGATGGTGGGTACCAGCTACTTGACCGATGCCGTCGCACCAGAGTTCGCAGGTGCCTACGAGCAGGTCCCTGTGCTCGCCGACCAGTACCCCACGGCGGAGCAGCTTCGCGGGGCGGATCCGGACTTCGTCTACTCCATGCGAGCATCGGCGTTTGCCCCGGATGCGGTGGGGGAACGCAGCGAACTGCGTGACCTAGAGGTTCCGGCGTATCTGTCGTCGAACGACTGCGAGGATCCGAGTTCGGTCTCTGCCGAGGGTGGCTTCGAGCAGATCTTCGCTGAGGTCACCGATATCGCGACGATCTTCGATGTGGCCGACCGGGGCGAGGATCTGATCGCCGAACAGGAGCAGGTCCTGGATCAGGTGACGTCCTCGGCGCAAGATCTGGACGGGGTGGAGGTGGTCTGGATCTACTCCACGATCAACGGCGCACCCATCGTGGCCGGGAACGCCGGCCTTCCGCAGACCATGACTGAGCTTGCCGGCTCCGAGAACGCCTTTGACGACTTGGACGCGCAGTGGACCGAGACGACCTGGGATCAGATCTCCCAGCGTGACCCTGAAGTGCTGGTGCTGGCCGACCTTTCCCGCGGCATGGACGGCGACAGCGCTCAGGACAAGATCGAGACGCTGCGTGCCGACCCGGTCACTTCGCAGCTGGCTGCGGTGCGGGAGGACCGGATGGTCGCGATCCCCGCCACCGAGATGGATCCGTCCGTGCGAAGCATCGATGCGCTGTCGACGCTGTCGGACGCCCTGGTCGAGTTCGAGGGGGCGCGATGAACGAGATGGTCGAAGGTGTGGAGACGTGGGCGCGCGAGCATCTGGAGAACTGGGATCGGCAGCAGGCCTCGTACATCAACCGTCGTGAGGACCGTTTCGCGGTGATGCTCGACGTGCTTGCCGAAGCAGTTCCCGAGGATGCCCTGGTCGTCGACCTCGCCTGTGGCCCGGGGTCAATCTCAGACCGTGTGCTTCGCCGATTCCCACGGATGAGGTGTATCGCCGTCGATTACGACCCGATGCTGCTCGAGCTCGGTCGGCTCGCCTTGGCCGAGCACGGCGACCGGGTGACCTTCCACGAGGCGGACCTCTGGGACCCGACGTGGATCGAGGCCCTGGATGGTCGTCGGCCACATGCGGTGCTCTCCTCGACCGCGCTGCACTGGTTGCCGGCTGATGTGCTGAGTCGGGTCTACCGCGACGTCGGCGACCTCCTTCTCCCGGGCGGCGTGCTGATGAACGCCGACCATCTGCGCCAGCTCGAGGGGCGCCCGCTGTTCGAAGAGCTCAGCCGCCAGGACGACCAGGCGACTCAGGCCCGCGACCAGGCATCCGGCGCGATGACCTGGGACACCTGGTTCTCTCGAATCGCAGACCACCACCATTTCGCCCCCTTGCGCGCCGAACGAGAGCGCCGCTTCGCGAACCGGCCGCCGAATCCGGACCTCAGCGTCGCGTTCCACGTCGCTGCGATGCGTGCCGCGCAGTTCCGTGAGGCCGGCTCGATCTGGCAGCACCTCGATGACTTCGTCATCCTCGCCCAGCGCTGAGCGGCTACGCCCGATAGGGGCGACGCTCGTCGCCTGGCTGCTGCTCGTCGCAGGCGTTCTCGTGTCGATCGCGGTCGGAGGCGGCGAGATCGGCTGGTCAGAGACTCTGCGCTCGCTAGGGAGTCGAGTGGGCCTGCCGGTGGAACCGTTATCGGCCTTGGCCGATTCGGTGGTCTGGCAACTTCGCGCCCCTCGTGCCCTTCTGGCCGCGGTCGCCGGTGCTGGTCTGGCCACCAGCGGCGCGATCTTGCAGGCGGTCACCCGGAATGCGCTGGCGGAGCCGTACCTCCTGGGCATTTCCTCGGGCGCCTCGACCGGCGCTGTCTTGGTGATGGTCGCCGGGCTCGGCGCGGGAGCAGTCTCCTTGGCGGCGGGCGCACTGGTCGGTGGCTTGGTGGCTTTCGGACTGGTCCTCGTCCTGCTCGGGCGGCACGCCTCGAATACGGGACGGCTGGTGCTGACCGGGGTCGTGGTCGGGCAGCTCTTCACAGCGATGACATCGTTGGTCCTGCTCGGGTGGGGCGATGCGGACGCCGCGCGCGGGTTGACGTACTGGCTGACCGGGTCACTCGCAGCCGCGCGTTGGCCCGCAGTCGCGCTGTGCGTCGGCGTGACCAGCATCGCCCTGGTGGCGGCACGGCTCATCGCCTCCGACCTCGACGCCTTCGCCTTCGGCGCGGTGGCTTCCGCGTCACTCGGTGTGCCGGTGGCCGCGGTGCGGAGCGTCGCGCTGATCGCCACCGCAGCGGTTACGGCGGTCGTGGTGTCCGCCGTCGGAGCGATCGGTTTCGTGGGTCTGATCGTCCCGCACGCAGTCCGCGCCCTGGTCGGCCCTCAGCATCGGCGGCTGCTGCCCGCCAGCGCGTTCGGTGGCGCCGTCTTCCTCCTGCTGGCGGACCTGGTGGGGCGGATAGTTCTCGCGCCGCGGGAGCTGCCTGTCGGCGTGATCACCGCACTGATCGGCGTTCCGGCCTTTCTGATCATCCTGCGCCGGAAGGAGCGGTCATGACGCTGTCGCTGCGCGGCGAGCACCTCATGTACTCGGTGCGAGGGCGGCCTCTGCCGATCCTGGACGACATCGAGTTCACGGCCGTTCCAGGTCAGGTCACCGCACTGCTGGGCCCGAACGGCTCCGGTAAGTCGACGCTGCTCCATATCCTGGCGGGCGTGGCCTCCCCCACGTCCGGACAGGTCAGGCTCGGAGATCGACCGCTGCAGGACGTCCCTCGCAGAGAACGAGCTCGCCACCTGGCCATGATGGAGCAAGCCAGCGACACCGATACCGACCTCGCGGTCGCAGATGTCGTCGCCCTCGGAAGGCTGCCCCACCGAGCACGGCTGGATCTCGAGAGCCCGCGCGACGTCGCCGCCTGCACCCGGGGTCTGAGCTCGGTAGGGATGACAGGAACCGAGCATCGGCGCTGGCAGACCCTGTCCGGCGGGGAACGGCAACGAGTCCATGCAGCTCGCGCGCTGGCGCAAGAACCCTCCGTATTACTCCTGGACGAGCCGACGAATCACCTGGACATCAGGCACCAGCACCAGCTGCTCTCACTGTTGAACCAACTGGCCGGGGATGGGCTGACGGTGGTCGTCGTCCTGCACGATCTGTCCTTGGCAGCCCAGTACTGCGACCGAGCGATGGTCCTGGACAGCGGCCGCGTGCACGCTGCCGGTGAGATCGCCGACGTCTTGACTCCCACCGCTCTGCGCCAGGTCTTCGGTGTCGACGCGCAGATCACGCGTGCGGACGGACGCCTTGCGGTCCAGATCCTCGGGGTCACGGCGCCGCAACCCACCGCCCTACCGGCGCTGCGTGATAGTTCGCCCGCGAGCCATGCCGCCCACCGCTGAGCCGACGCCGGTCGCCAGCCACCGCTTTCGGAGAGGAACGAGATGAACGAGGACAGCTACGTCGCGAACGCCGAGTGGTACGCCGCCCTGGTCGCCGGGCAGAGCGGTCTGGCCCGCGACGCGGTACGGACTTTGCTGGGCACGGTGCGCGGAGGAGATGTGGTGGATCTGGGCTCGGGGATCGGGTCCGGACTCGGAGTGCTTCGAGATCTCGGCGCGGATCGGGTCTTCGCCGTCGAGCCGTCCCGAGCGATGCGAGCAGGTCTGATGACCACTATCACCGCCGATCCAGACCTCATGGACCGCACCACAGTGATCCCCCGCAGCATGCCAGACGCCTTCGCCGAGCTGCCGCGCAGGTGGTCCGGAGCCACGATGCTGAACGTCATCGGCCATCTGGATGACGAGGCCCGACGAGCTCTCTGGCTGACGCTGAGGGAGCGTCTCCTGCCCGGCGCGACGTTGGTTCTCTCCCTCCAACCTCCTAGGGCGTGTTGCTAAATGGTGTTCCGGGGTGCGCGGGTGATGCTGGAGTCATGTCGAGAGGTGTCATCACCGACGAGGTCTGGGAGCTGATCGGGGACGTGTTCCCTGCGGTGAACACGAGGGGCCGCCCGCCGGTGGACCGGCGCACGGTGGTCGAGGCGACCGCGTGGCGGTTCCGGACGGGGTCAGCATGGAGGGACCTGCCCGAGCGCTTCGGGAACTGGAACACGATCTACAAGAACTTCCGCCGATGGGCGACCGAGGGTGTCTGGGAGGACCTGCTCACCCATGTCCAGCGGCGGGCCTCGCTCGCGGGCGAGGTCGACTGGGTCGTGTCGGTGGATTCATCGATCGCGCGTGTGCATCAACACGGTGCGACCCTGCCCCGGGACACAGGGGGCTCGATCGAACTACAAGAGATCCGGGCCGGAGCCGTGTGACCACGCGATCAGCCGGTCACGAGGTGGTGTGACAACGAAGATCCACCTCGTCTGCGATGGGCGAGCCCGCCCGCTGGCGTTCGTGCTGACCGGTGGACAGATCGCGGACACGAGCATGTTCACCTGCGTGCTCGATGAGATCCCCGTCCCCGGGCGAAGCCGGGCGCGCACGAGGCCGGACCGGGTGCTCGCGGACAAGGGATACCCGTCGAAGAAGAACCGTGCCTGGCTGCGCGAGCGCGGCATCAAGGCCACGATCCCCGAGCGCGCTGACCAGATCGAGAAGCGTCGGAAGAGACCGGGCCGGCCGATCGACTTCGGCAACGAGCAGCAGGAACGCTACACAGGGAGCAACGTCGTCGAACGATGCTTCAACGCAGTGAAGCAGTGGCGAGGGCTCGCTTCCCGATTCGACAAGACCGCCCGCTCCTACGCGGCCGGAATCTACCTCTCCGCCACCCTCCAATGGATTTAGCAACACGGCCTAGTCCGATGGGGTTGATTGGAGGGTTCCCCAGACAATTTGCTGGGAAAGGCTCTACCCGCTCATGAACGTGCTCGCCGCCGACAGAACAGGCTTCGACGGTTGATCCCCGTCGAGTCCGAGACGGTCATGAGACCGATAGCCGCTCAGGCTGTGTAACCGCTGTTACCTATGATCCATGCAGCAGACCCTTGCGATTGGATCATGATTCCTCCGTGATGATGGTCGGCTGACCAGCGTCATCAGCTGCGATTATCAGGCGGGTCGTTCCCGATGGCACGACCGTTGCGGTCATGGCTTCAGCGATGGACACGCCCAGGCGCCACGGCGGCAAGTCGTCGTCAGGGAAATTGGAGTAGCGCCACACCTCCCCATCGACCAAGTCGAACTGCCGGAAATCTGCGATCGCCACCGGAACCAGCCGATCCCCCACCGGCACCACCAGATGCCCCTCGCGCCATACCTCGCCAAGACGCCACATCGCATGGGGTAACGACAACATGGTCAACGACCCTCTCCGGTCATAGTCCGGACCCGCGGCATAGGTGTAGTACGCAAGGTCCCAATCGTCGCCCTCCGGCGGCCCCGACCGAGGCACCTGCATCGGCGGAGGCGAGAACTCCTCAATGTCCAAGCCAGGCTGACCGTTCGGATGAAACCACGAAATCCCCGGCGGCAACGGTTTGCCACGGCAAGCGTAACCTTCCCAGACGTTCGAGGTAAACAGACTGGTCGCCGCCATCAACGTCGGAGGGCCTGGGGTGACCAGCTCGGTCGCGAACAGCAACTCAGGATCCAAACGCTCGGTGTCGACGACCGTGGCGTGACCACCATCAGAAACGGTCGCCCACGAGTACTCCGACACCTGCAAGGACGGCTTGTACATCCACGACAGGAACGACCGGAAAATCTCCAGATGCATCTCCGGAGTCAAGGCTTGCGACATGCGTTCCCCCGGAAACACAGTGATGATTTCCCTTCCTCTGTCTGAACCGCGCTGGGTTTCGTTCCAGCCTACTTCTTCAAGGAGGACCGGAACATGCCCCAGAAGTACAGCCCCGGAAGCCCCAGCGTCAGCGCAGCACCTCACGCCAGGTCAGTGCCTTGCCGGTGCGCAGGATCGAACGCTCGTACACCATGGCGGCGAACCACAACGCGACCACGACCGAGGCGGCGAGGATCAGCACCGACACCGAGTTCTGCCACCACGTGGCGTCCCCGGTGAACACCCGCATGGGTACCGAGACCGGTGCTGAGAACGGGATGTAGGAGAGCACGTGCAGTGCCGTGGGGTTGCTGCTCAACGCGATGATCGCGAAGTACGGGAACATCACCATCATCGTGACCGGCGTGGTGGAGGTACCGATGTCCTCCTGACGCGAGACCAGCGATGCCGCTGCACCGTAGAGGGCCGCGATCATGACGAACCCGAGCAGGAACAGGCCCACGAACCACACGATGGGAAGCCCCAGACCGTCAAGGTTGAGCCGTCCACCGTTGACCGCCAGACCGATCAGGGCCACCGCCGCGTAGGCGACCACCTGGGCGAACGCCAGCACCGTGTTCCCGAGGATCTTGCCGGTGAGCAGTGCACGGGTCGAGATGGTGGAGAGCAGGATCTCCACGATCCGCGTCTGCTTCTCCTCCACCACCGACTGCGCCATCGTCATGCCGAACATCATCGCCGACATGAAGAACACCAGGCCGAACCCCAGGCCGATGAAATACAGGGCCATCGGGTCGGCGGCATCGGTGCCGATCAACTCCACTTCCGGAGACACCGACAACCCCTGGATCAGCGAGGTCGGCGCTTCACGTTCACCGATCACGGTGAGTCCCAGGGGTGCGGGGCCGGGGATCAACCCCGCCTCGGCGTCCCCGGCGAGCACCGCGTCACGGACCTCCTGCTCCGACCCCACCACCATCGGCTCGTATCCGTCCTCCGGCAGCGCGTCCTGCGTCTGGACGGTCACCGCGATCGTGTCATCGGATCCGGCGATCATCGACGCCACGCTCGGCCCGACCACCGCGAGCAACAGCAGGATGCCCAGCATGATCAGGGTCGGGACGAGAAAGCCCTTGGAGCGCACCCGGGTGACGATCTCCCGTCGTGCGACCACCCCGACGGCGTGGGCGAAGGAGACGCGTCGATGATCGTCGGTGCCGACATGCGTCGACGTGTTGGTGGTGGTGCTCATGCGAGGGTCTCCTTGAAGATGTCGTGCAGCGAGTGGGTGACCGGGCCGAAGCGATGTACGACGCCGCGGGTCATGGCCTCGGCCAGGACGGCCTGGGCCTGTTCCTCGGAATCGGCCCCGAAGCGAACATGTCCGCCGTCGAACTCCTCGACGCGGACCCCCATTCCGCGGACCCAGCCGGTGTCGGCGTCGGCCTCGAGTTCCCACACCGGGTCGGCCGTGGCGAGCAGTTCGGCCCGCGTGCCCGACGCCCGCACCTCACCGGCGGCGATGATCACCAGCTCGTCGCAGAGCCGCTCGACCAGATCCAACTGATGCGAGGAGAACAACACCGGCGCGCCCGCGTCGGCCACATCCCGCAGAACCTCCAGCGTCACGTCCACCGCCACCGGATCGAGCCCAGAGAACGGCTCGTCGAGGATGAGGGCCACCGGGTCATGGATCAGCGCGGCCGCGATCTGGGCGCGCTGCTGATTGCCCAGGGAGAGTTCCTCCACCGGGGAGGTCGCGCGCTCGGCCAGCCCGAGGCGTTCCAGCAGCTCCATGCCTCGCGTCCGCGTCTCCCGGCGATCCCGGCCGTGGAGGTCACCGAGGAACACGAGCTGGTCGATGGTGCTCATCTTCGGATACAGGCCACGCTCCTCGGGCATGTAGCCGATGTGCGCGCGGTATCCGGCGGTGATCGGTTTCCCGTCGTGCAGCACCTGCCCCGAATCGGCCTCCAGCACCCCGAGGATGATGCGCATCGTCGTCGTCTTGCCCGCTCCGTTGCCACCGACGAAGCCGGTCATCCGTCCTGGGGCGATGTCGAAACTGAGGTCTTTCAGCACGTGCGCGGTGCCGAACGACCTGTTGAGGTCCACTACCGAGATCATGGCGCCGACGCTACGGGTGGGACGCCGACGCCACCTCCCCCCGCAGGGGGAGATCCGGGTCCAGATTCTTCCTGAACGGTCTCCCCCGTTCAGCCGAACCCGTGCCAGCCGAACCAGCGTCAGCCGAACCCGTGCCGATGTGCCCAGATAACCGCCTGGATCCGGTCGCGGGCGTCCAACTTCATCAAGATGTTCGACACATGCGTCTTGATGGTGGACTCCCCCACCACCAGTTCTGCCGCGATCTCGGCATTGTTCGCCCCCGACGCCATGTGTCCGAGGATCTCCCTCTCCCGTGGGGTGAGATGCACGGTCGGCTGAGGCGCGTTCCCGCCCATGGCCGTTCCGGCATCGTCGACGCGTTCTCTGGGCTGCTGCGTGGCGGCGAAGCGCTGGATGACCCGCCGTGTGACCGTCGGTGCCAGGAGTGCATCACCGCGTCCCAGCGTCTGCACCGCCGCGATCAGTTCCTCGGCGCCCGCCGACTTCAACAGGAACCCGCTGGCTCCCGCAGCCAGGGTGCGGAACAGGAAGTCATCGTCATCGAACGTGGTCAGGATCAGCACCGCCGACGGCGACCCCGATTCCACGATCCGGCGGGTAGCCTCGATGCCGTCCATCACCGGCATCTGTACATCCATGCAGATCACGTCAGGGGTCAGCTCTGCGGCGAGCCGCACCGCCTGCTCACCGTTCTCGGCCTCGCCCACCACATCGAGCCCCGGTTCGGTGTCGAGGATGGTGTGGAACCCCGTGCGCACCAGACGCTGATCGTCCACCAGCAGAACCGTCGTCATCTGTGACCCACCTCACTGCGTCCGGCCGATTCCACGCGTGCATTCTCGCTGCTCCCCGGCAGTGTCGCGCGCACCAACCAGCCTCCGCGTGCCTTGGGCCCTGCTTCAAGGGTTCCGCCGACTGCCTCGGCGCGCTCCTTCATCCCCGTGATGCCGACGCCCATGCCGCGCGCACCCACGCGTCGGGCTCCGCGTCCGTCGTCGCTGACCTCGACCTCCAGCCGCCCTTCGAAGAAGCGCAGACGCACGGTCACCTCCGCCGTCGGCCCTGCATGTTTGCGCGCATTGGTGAGCCCCTCCTGCACGATGCGATAGGCGCTCAACCCCACCGTGGGACTCACCTCGACAGGCGCCCCGATGTATTCGAAGCGAGCATCCTGCCCCAGGTCCCGGGCGTGGGTGACCAGGTTCTCGACGTCCTCGATCCCGGGCAGTGGCTCGGTGCCATCGTCTCGTCCCCGCAGCGTGCGCACCACCTGATGGAGCTCACCGATCGCGTCCCGCGAGGATTCCTCCACCAGCCCTAGCTGGTGTGCAGCCGCCTCCCGGTCCCGGTCCAGCAGACGCCGCGCGGCCCCCGCCTGAATCCCCATGGCCGTCACATGATGCGCCACAACGTCATGGAGTTCGCGGGCGATGCGCAGCCGTTCCAGATCGACGGCATTGCGAGCCAGTTCATCCTGCTGATCGATGATCTCCCGTTGCTGCCGCAGGAGTTGTTGCCGATCCTCCTCGCGCTGCCATGCACGGTCACCGAACAACCACGCGGCCCCGAAGAAGGCGATGTTGACGCCCCACTGGATCAGCAGCCAGCTGTAGTAAGCGGTGACGCCCCGCTCACCGGTCTCGGGATCCCAGAAACCCTGCACCGAGACCACGAGCAGCCACAGGGCCATGCCCACCACGGTGAGTACACGGACCCAGTGGGCCCGGCGACGGTCTGGTTCAGATGCCCCCACGGTGTAGAAGCTCAGGAACAGCACCACCTGGGAGACGTACATCTCGATCCCGAACACCGTCGCCAGAACGCCGTAGAGCACCGCGACCACGAGGAGCACCACGATCGGCCACCGGCGGCGGAAGGCCAACGGAGCCGCAAGAATCACCGATCCCAGCGCCGACCACGTGGGTCCGTGCTCGAACCAGCCGATCCCCAACCCATCGACCAGGAACGTCGACGCCGCGCCGACCACGGCCAGCACCGCGGCGAGCGCAGCATCGCCCCGGACCAGTCCTCCAGCTCGCGCATGCATGCGCCCGAACCTATCGCGCGACCAGCGTCATCGGCCCCACGCATCCCACGTCGCTCTCATGGGCGCCTTCAGGTTCACCCTGACAGGGCCTCCCCCTCAGGTCGGCTTGGTCGAGTGCTCATATGCTGGCTCCCGTCATCTCCGCGATACGTCCTCAGTGAAGGGAAAACCCATGGTGAAGAAGGTTGCACTGCTCACGGCCGGAGGATTCGCCCCGTGTCTGTCGTCCGCGATCGGCGGGCTCATCGAGAAGTACACGCGCGTCTCGCCCGACACCGAGATCATCGCCTACCGGCACGGCTACCAGGGTCTGCTGCAGGGCGACTCGATCACCATCACCCCCGAGGTCCGTGAGAAGGCATCCGTTCTGCACGAGTTCGGCGGTTCCCCGATCGGCAACTCCCGCGTGAAGCTCACCAACGTCGCCGACTGTGTCAAGCGTGGCTTCGTCGCCGAGGGCGATGATCCGCTCAAGGTGGCCGCCGACCAGCTCGAGGCCGACGGCGTCGACGTCCTGCACACCATCGGTGGCGACGACACCAACACCACCGCAGCCGATCTCGCGGCCTTCCTCGCCGAGCACGACTACGGCCTGACCGTCGTCGGTCTGCCGAAGACCATCGACAACGATGTGGTGCCGATCAAGCAGTCCCTGGGCGCATGGACCGCCGCCGACATGGGCGCACGTTTCGCCGCCAACATCGTCGCCGAACACAATTCGGCCAGCCGCATGCTCATCGTTCACGAGGTCATGGGACGCCACTGCGGCTGGCTCACCGCCGCCACGGCCCAGAAGTACCGCGAATGGCTCGACACCCGCACCTGGCTGCCCGAGATCGGGCTCAGTCGTGAGGCCTGGGAGATCCACGGTGTCTACGTCCCCGAGGGCCACATCGACATCGACGCCGAGTCCGAGCGGCTGAAGCAGACCATGGACACCGTCGGCAATGTCACCATCTTCCTCTCCGAGGGAGCCGGGCTGGATTCCATCGTGGAGCAGATGGAGAAGAACGGCGAAGACGTGCCCCGTGACGCCTTCGGCCACGTCAAGCTCGACAAGATCAACCCCGGCAAGTGGTTCGCCGACCAGTTCGCCAAGGGCCTCGGCGCCGAGAAGGTCATGGTGCAGAAGTCGGGTTACTACTCGCGTTCGGCCGCCGCGAACGACGCCGACCTCGAACTGATCCGCCAGTGCACCGAGCTCGCCGTCGACGAGGCCATGGCCGGCAACTCCGGCGTCATCGGCCAGGACGAGGAGGCCGGCGACGTGCTGTCGTGCATCGCCTTCGACCGCATCGCCGGCGGCAAGGCCTTCGACATCACGGTGCCGTGGTTCCGTGAACTGCTCGACGGCATCGGGCAGGCCCAGCCGACCCGCATCGAAGCCCACTGAGAACTCCACGCCGCTCGATCGGCTTCTTCCTGACCCTGGTGATCTGCATGCTTGCCGCCTGCTCTCCGCGTCCCCCGATCGAGAACACCGAGGACGGACTGGTCGACCCCGCCGTGTGGCGGGGTCGCCAGGTGGAGTACCTCGAACGTTCCACCTCCAAGCTGCATCCGGTGGTCCCCGAGTCCCTCATGGCCCACCTCATGCGTGCCGAGGCCGACCCCGATTTCCGATTCGACGCCACCAGCATCGGCGTCGATGACTGGGCCGACACGTTCGCGAAACTCGACGAGCACCGCGACACCTCAGACTTCGACCTGATGCGTCTGTGGGTGATCTGGCACGATCACCGCGATCAGCTCGATCCCGAGCTGGCGTCGGCCATGCGTCAGCGTCTGCTGGATTTCCGCTACTGGTACACCGACCCGGCGCCGAAGAGCGGCCCGGATCACAAGTGGTTCTGGAGCGAGAACCACAAGCTGATCATCCACACGATGGAGTACCTGGCCGGTCGTGATCTGGCGCAGGAGAAGTTCACCATCACCGGTTGGGACGGCGGCCAGCACGCCGACCGGGGACGACGCTTCGTCACCGAGTGGCTCGATGAGAAGGCCCGACACGGCTTCACCGAATGGCACTCGGACGTGTACTACCCCGAGGACATCCAGTCGTTGTTGCTGCTGGCCGAACATGCCGAGCCCGATATCGCCGATCGTGCCCGCACGATGCTCGATGTCATGTTCCTCGATCTGGCGATCCACCAGCTCGACGGCAACAACGGCGTCACGCACGGCCGCTCCTACATGAAGGACAAGCACCGGGCGTCGGAGCAGAACGTCCACGACATCGTGCACTTCCTCTACGGTTCACCCGGTGACTACCGGCCCTGGGCCGACTTCACCACGCTCCTGCTCGCCGGAACCGACGGTTACCGGCTTCCGGTGGTGCACGACCGCATCGCACACTCACCGCGTACCTTCACCGACGTCGAGCGGATGAACGTCCCACTCGACCCATCCGCGGAGGTGACCGACGCCCCATCCGCCCCGCCGGGCACCTCGTTCGATGACCTGGACAGCATTCCCTTCTGGTGGGAACGCGGAGCCATGGGCGCCTGGCAGGTGGCACCACTGACCCTCCGGGCGGTCAAGGAACACGACCTCACCAACACCGACTTGTTCGCCCCATACGGCCAGTTGACCTCACTGGGCGCGACGCCGGCCGCCACCCAGCACGTGGCCCGTGCCCTGCAGTGCCAGCTCAACCCCGGCCTCATGGTGCAGGTGGACACCGTCACCCACCGCACGCCCCACGCGATGCTCTCCAGCGCTCAGGACTACCGGGCAGGTTGCCTGGCATACCAGGTGCATGCCTGGCAGGCGACGCTCGGCCCCGACGCGGTGGTGTTCACCACCCATCCGCAGAACGAGGACCGTGGCCATTGGGAGGACGCCGACCGGTACTGGAACGGTTCGGCATCCCTGCCCCGCGTCGCACAGCACGACAGCACGTTGATCTCGGTGTACTCCCCCGGCTACCCGAACGGGGAGAACGACACCAACTATCTGCCGATGACGCATGCCTTCTTCCCGACCGAACACTTCGATGAAGTGGAGCGTCACGAAGGGTGGACGCTGGCCCGCAAGGGCGATGGCTACGTGGCGCTGTGGTCCTGGCGTCCCACGACGTGGGCTCCCGTGGCCAAGAACCCCGCCGGACTCACCGAGCCCTACGACCTGATCGCCGAGGGCGGCGCGACCAATGTGTGGGTGACCGAGATCGGCGACGCCGACACCTACGACGGTTTCGACGACTTCAAGAACAAGGTCACCGCGCGCACCCCACAGGTCTCCGAGACCCCGTCCGAAGGAGAAACCTCCGAAAACGGCGTCTCCGAGTTCGAGGTGGACTACGTCTCACCACGCGGCGGAACCCTGTCGTGGGGAACCGTCCCCAAGAAGTTCACCATCGACGGCGAGCCCCGGACCCTGCCGGGCTCACGCATGACCAACCCGTTCGTCACCGTCGAATCGGGCGATGATGTCTGGCGCATCTCCGAGGCCGGGGCGTCCCTGGAACTCGATCTGATGACCGGACGCCGGGAACCAGCCAGCTGAGGCCTGATTCCCGGCGTCGACCGAGGAGAGTCAGTCGTCGGCTGAGGAGGGTCAGTCCTTGCCCACCAGGTTTTTGGCCTTCTCGAGGGCTTCCTTGCGCTGCTCCTCGGCCTTGGCCTGCTCCTCCTCCTGCTCCACCTTGTCCTTCTGGGCTTCCTCCCAGTGGTCGGGCACCGCTTCGGTCTCCTCATCCTGACGCAGGAGCTCGTCCGCAGCAAGGTACTTGCGGGCCACCGCGGGCTGGGTCGCGGTGGCGATCCATGCCGCGACGAACAGGATGAGGCGCGCAAACAGGTTGAAGAACAGCATCAGGATGATCACCGGGCCAAACAGTGCTGCGGCCGGATTGCCGGAGAACGACCCCATGAGTATCCCGGTGAGGTACTGCAGGATGGCCAGACCGACCGAGCCGATCAACGCACCCTTCATCCGTGCAGGCCACGGCAGCTTGCCGTCGGAGAGCACCGAGTACAGGAACAGGAACAGGAACCAGCCGGCGATGATCGATGCGACCGGGGGAACAAACCGCATGAGGAATCCGATTCCCGGCACCCCGTCGAGCCCGGTCAGACTCACGATCGTCCCGGTCAAGGAGGTGGCCGCCGAGGAGATCGCGAAGGTCACCGCGATCATGAGCAGCAGCATGACGAGCGTGCCCATGTCCTTCAACTTCTCGACCACGAAGTTGGCCGGCGGCGTCTTGTCTTCGAAGTCGACGCGCAACTGCGCCCGCACCGAGGCCTTGAGGTTACCGACCCAGCCGGCTCCCGAGTACAGGAACGACAGAAGACCGAAGAAACCGACGCCCGCCCAGTTCTTCAGAGCCTCCTCGATGACCTTGCTGACCTCCTGCCCCGGCCCCTGAAGCCGCTGCTGCACGGTGTTGAGAACCACGTCCAACAGATCGGGCCGCAGAAGAGTGAGGAACGCGCCCGTCAGAGCGAAGGCGAACATCAAGATCGGCACCATGGCGAGCACCGAGAAGTACGTGATCGCAGCGCTGAACTGATTGCCCAAACGGTTGTTGAACCGGGCGTTGGCACGCAGCACATGCGCGACACCGGGTTTCGACATCACTTTGTCGATGAATTCCTTCATGGCCTTCTCCCTTCCGACGCGCAGCCTAGCGGTCCGATGCCGGGTACCCCCACAGCGTGGGTACCCGGCACCACCGGCTCACTCCTCGAAGGACTCCGGCGGAGGACACGAGCAGACCAGATTCCGGTCGCCGAACGCCCCGTCGATACGCGACACCGGTGGCCAATACTTGTCCGACCCGTCGCCGCCGATCGGGCCCTGATGCGAACCCAACGGGTAGGCCGCCTCCTGCCGCGTGTACGGGTGGAGCCACTGTTCACCGATCACATGCGAGATGGGGTGCGGGGCATTCACCAACGGGTTGTCGTCGGCGGGCCACTCCCCTGCACCGACCTTGTCGGCCTCGCGTTTGATGGCGATCATCGCGTCGCAGAACCGGTCGATCTCGGCCAGATCCTCCGATTCGGTCGGCTCGACCATGAGCGTCCCGGCCACCGGGAAACTCATCGTCGGGGCGTGGAAGCCCAGGTCGATCAGACGCTTGGCCACGTCGTCGACCGTGATCCCGGTGGCCGCCTTGAGCGGACGCAGATCGAGAATGCACTCGTGTGCCACCAGATCCCCACGTCCGGCGTAGAGCACCGGGTAGTGGTCGCGGAGGCGTCGGGCGATGTGGTTGGCGCTCAGCACCGCCGTCAGCGTCGCCTGACGCAGCCCCGCCCCACCCATCATGGCGATGTAGGCCCAGCTGATCGGCAGGATGCCGGCCGATCCGAACGGCGCGGCCGAGATGGGGCCGACGCCCGTGCTGGGGCCCGCAGCCGGTTGCAGCGGATGGTTCGGCAGGTACGGAGCGAGGTGTTCGCCCACGGCCACCGGGCCGACGCCGGGGCCGCCGCCACCGTGCGGGATGCAGAAGGTCTTGTGCAGGTTGAGATGCGAGACGTCCCCGCCGAACTCCCCCGGCTTGGCGACGCCCGCCAACGCGTTGAGATTGGCACCATCCAGGTACACCTGCCCACCGGCGTCATGCACCATCGCGCACAGTTCCTGCACCGTCTCCTCGTAGACGCCATGCGTCGACGGATAGGTGATCATGATCGCTGCGAGTTCCTCGCCGTGCTTGTCGATCTTGGCCCGCAGGTCGTCCATGTCGACCGAACCGTCCTCGGCGGTCTTGACCACCACGACCTTGAGCCCGGCCATCGCAGCCGACGCCGCGTTCGTACCGTGGGCCGAGGCCGGGATGAGGCAGACCACGCGCTGGTCATCACCATTGGCGCGGTGGTAGGTGCGGATCGCCATCAACCCGGCGAGCTCACCCTGGGAGCCGGCGTTGGGCTGGATCGAGACCCGCGCATAGCCGGTGATGGCGGCCAGACGATCCTCCAGGTCGGCGATGAACTCGGTGTATCCCTGCGCATCGCTCAACGGTGCAAACGGGTGCAGGTTCGCAAAGCCCGGCAGCGAGATGGGTTCCATCTCGGTGGTCGCGTTGAGCTTCATCGTGCACGAGCCGAGCGGGATCATGCCACGGTCGAGGGCGAAGTCCCGATCCGAGAGCGTACGCAGGTAGCGCAACATCCGCGTCTCGGAATGGTGGGAGTGGAAGACCGGGTGCGTGCAGAACTCGGTGGTGCGCTCCTGCCCGGCCAGATCGCCGTGCTCGGCCTCGGTCGGCGCCGCGGCTCCGAATGCCTCCGCCACAGCGGCCAGATCGGTCTCGGTCGCGTCCTCGCCGACGCTGACACCCACGGTGTCGGCGTCCACCAGAAGCAGATGCACATCTGCGGCGGCGGCCTTCGCCACGACGCGCTCGGCCTGCCCGGGAACCTTCACCCGGAGGGTGTCGAAGAACGACGTGTGCTCCAGCGTGAGACCGGCCTCGGTCAGCGACGCGGCCAGGCGTCGAGCATCACGTGCGATGTTCTCGGCGATCCGGGTCAGACCCTGCGGCCCGTGATACACCGCATACATGCTGGCCACCACCGCCAACAGCACCTGCGCGGTGCAGATGTTGGAGGTCGCCTTCTCACGTCGGATGTGCTGCTCACGCGTCTGCAGCGCCAGACGCAGCGCGGGCGTGCCATCGGCATCCTTCGACAGCCCCACCAGACGCCCGGGAAGCGAACGCTGCAGGCCCTCACGCACCGCGATGTAGGCCGCGTGCGGGCCGCCGTAGAACAGTGGGACGCCGAACCGCTGCGTCGATCCCACCGCGATGTCGGCACCCCACTCTGCTGGCGCGGTCGTGATCGTCAGAGCCAGCAGATCACCGGCGGCGATCACCTGGGCACCGTTCTCATGCGCCTTCTCCGCCACGGCGCTGAGCTCGGAGACCGGGGCCATCCGCCCGGACGCCCCCGGCGTCTGCACCACGACGGCGAACGCCTCGTACATCTGCAGGGCCTCGACCAACGACCCCTCGGCCACGATCACCTCATAACCCATGGCGCGGGCCCGGGTGCGCACCACATCGACGGTCTGCGGCAGGGTGTCGGCGTCCAGCACGACGCAGCTGCCCTTGCGCGTCGCCCGGCGTGCGAGCTGCACCGCCTCGGCCACCGCCGTTCCCTCATCGAGCAGCGAGGAGTTGGCCACCGGCAGACCGGTCAGGTCACCCACCATGGTCTGGAAGTTCAACAGCGCTTCGAGACGCCCCTGCGAGATCTCCGGCTGATAAGGGGTGTAGGCGGTGTACCACGCCGGGTTCTCCAACACGTTCCTACGCACCACCGCCGGGGTGATCGTGCCGTGATACCCCAGCCCGATCATCGCGCGACGCGGATTGTTCGCAGCGGCGAGCTGCACGAGCCGCTCGGCGGCTTCGCTCTCACTCACCGCGTCGGGAATGTTCGGGAGATCCCCACGGATCCCCGCCGGAACGGCGGCATCGGCCAGGGCCTCCAGCGAATCGAAACCCAACGCTTCGAGCATCTTCGCTCGATCCTGCTCGGAGGGTCCGATGTGGCGTGCGACGAACGGGACGGACATGTCAGCGACTCACTTCCCACGGATGCATACTCAAGGCGTCAGCCTAGCGACATGGGCTTAGGGTGTGGACACGTGATGCAACTCGCCCGCCGTCTCGGCACCCTCGACGCTGTTGTGATCGGACTCGGAGCCATGATCGGCGCCGGGGTCTTCACAGCTTTCGCCCCCGCTGCCGCAGCTGCCGGCCCCGCCCTTCTGGTCGGCCTGGCCCTTGCTGGAATCGTCGCCTACTGCAACGCCACCAGTTCCGCCCAACTCGCCGCCAAGTACCCGACCTCCGGCGGCACCTACGCCTACGGCCGCGCCGAGCTCAACGACTGGTGGGGCTTCCTCGCCGGCTGGGGATTCGTCATCGGCAAGACCGCGTCGGCCTCAGCGATGTCGCTGACCTTCGCCGCCTATGTCCTCCCCGATGGCGGTATGTGGCAACGTCTCCTGGCCGTGGCCGGCATCTGGGCCCTGACGATGGTGAATTACCGCGGCATCACCAAGACCGCCGGTCTCGCCCGAATCCTGCTGGCCATCGTGTCCGTGGTGCTGCTCGCGGTGATCATCAACAACGTCCTCGTTCCCGTTGAATCCACCCTCACCATCAGCACCGAACCGCCTGCGCTGTTTCCCGATGTGAGCCTCTACGGGGTCTTCCAGTCCGCGGGGCTCATGTTCTTCGCCTTCGCCGGCTACGCACGCATCGCCACCCTCGGGGAGGAAGTGCGCGACCCCACCCGCACCATCCCACGGGCCATCGGCATCGCCCTGTTCATCGCCCTCGCCCTGTACGCGATCATCGGTGTGACGCTGCTGTGGGCCCTCGGCTCCGAAGGAATCGCCGCCACCCCCACACCCCTGCGGGCCGCCGCCGAAGCAGGGCCCTGGGCATCGTGGCTCGTTCCTCTCGTCGCCATCGGCGGTGCCGTCGCCGCCCTCGGCGCTCTCCTGGCCCTCGTCGCCGGCATCGGACGCACCAGTCTGGCCATGGCTCGAGAAGGGGATCTCCCTGGCTTCCTCGCCGCTGTCCACCCGCGCTTCCAGGTGCCCCACCGGGCCGAAATCACCCTGGCCGTGATCGTCACGATCATCGTCCTGCTCGTGGACCTGCGCGGCGTCATCGGCTTCTCGAGCTTCGGCGTCCTGCTCTACTACTTCGTCGCCAACCTCGCCGCGTTCAAACAGACCGATCAGCGACGCCACCCACGCTTCATCCAGGTGCTCGGCATGATCCTCTGCATCCTTCTTGTGGCAACACTGCCCGTCTGGAGCATCGCGGCCGGTATCACCGTCTTCGTCGTGGGAGCACTCGGCCGAATGATCGCCTCACGCCACCGACCAGCAGGCTGATCGCCTCACGCGGCCTCTACACGTCCACATCGACGCGCCACCTTGACGTTGTGCCGGGACTGCCCGGCACAACGTAGAGATGGACCGAAGAAATCAACCAGCCGCGCGCTTCACACACATCAACCAGCCGCGCGCTTCGCGCACATCAACCAGCCGCGCGCTTCGCGCACATCAACCAGCCGCGCGCTTCGCGCGACGCTTCTTCGAAAGCTCATCCTCCACCGGCTCGGCAGCCTCGGTGTGCTCACCTGGAAGATCCACCAAGCTGCCTTCGAGATCACGGCACACACTGCCAAGAGCAATACCGAACATGCCCTGACCACCGCTGAGCAGGTCGATGACCTCATCGTTCGAATTGCACTCGAACACGCTCGTGCCATCACTCATCAGCGTCACCGACGTCAGATCTTCAACGCCACGGGCACGCAGATGATCGATCGCCTTGCGGATCTGCTGCAACGAGATACCCGCGTCGATCAGTCGCTTGATGACCTTCAGCAGCAGGATGTCGCGGAACGAGTACAGACGCTGACTGCCCGATCCCTTGGCCCCACGAACACTGGGCGTGACGAGCCCGGTACGAGCCCAGTAGTCGAGCTGACGGTAGGTGATCGCGGCAGCGCTGCAGGCAACCGGACCCCGGTACCCCACATCATTGGGCACGGGAGCGAAATCGCCATCGAAAAGCAGATCCTGTGCAGGCGCAACATCTTGTTCCGATGTCGCGTTCTCGGGCCTTGAACTCACGGATGCCTCACTTCATGCTGGGGAAGAATTTCAGCGGTGTCGTTCCGAACACGCATCACGCTAAGCGTCCCCCCATCGGGCGGTCAACGACCCTCAGAACCGTGTTGGTCACGAAACGGGAACAACCAGCGCCAAACGTTGATCCAATGGGCTTCAACGTACCTCGTGGATCACTTGAGGGTTGGACACGAACCATCAACCATCGCTTGAGACACCACACGCCCAGATCCCGTCACTCAACCCGCACCACCGGGGCTGTCCGGCGAACCGGGCTCCTCACCGGTGAAGTCATCGGGCGACACATGGTCCAAGAACTCGCGGAACCTCTCGACCTCGTCATCGGCCTGCTGCGGCACCTCGACGCCCGCGGCGTCCATCACCGACTCGGCGCAACGGATGTCCGCACCAGCACGCAAGGCCAATGCCACCGCATCCGAGGGGCGAGCCGGAATCGTGTGATCGTCCACCGAGATCTCGGCGATGAAGGTGCCCTCGTCCACCGACGTGATCGTCACCTGTGAGATCCGATGCCCCAGCTCACCCAACACCTCCACGAACAGATCGTGCGTCAATGGCTTGGGTGGCACCAGACCCTCCTGGACCTGCGAGATCGCACTGGCCTCCGCCGCGCCGATCCAGATCGGGAGCACTCGGTGCCCGGCGACCTCACGCAGGATCAACACCGGGGCGTTCTCCGGCCTCTCGATCCGCACACCGACCACATCCAACTCCAGCATGCGTCCAGCCTACCGATCCTCGGCAAGGCTCTCAGCGTTCGTTGGCCATCAGCACCATGGCCGCGTGCACATGCACCAGAAGCTGCGTCACCTCGGCACTGACATCCCTGCTGGGCCCACGTCGTCGCTGATACGGCGCGATCGCCTGCTCGATGATCCCGTACTCGCGGTTGGCGAGCGACTTCACCTGCCGCAGATGCCGGGCATCCACCCCGTAGGGCGCCAGACGCCTGGCCGCGATCGCGATCGTGACAGCCTCGCGACCATAGTGCTTCGTCCCCCGGCGTGGCTGCACCACCATCGCCCGCTCCAGCTCGTGAAGCTGTGGTTCGGTCAAACCACTCGCCTCGAGCAGCTCGGTACGGGTCATCCGGATCGGCGGTTTGCGCGTCGCCCCCTTCTCATTCGACGACGCCTGCGCGGTCGCCTCGACCGGCGGCTCCGGTACCGGTGTGGGCGCCTCCGGCGTGGGCGGCGTCACACCACGATCCATCATGTCCAAGTGCTCACGGATCACCTTCAACGGAAGGTAATTATCACGCTGCACCCGCAGGATGTACCGCAGACGTTCGATGTCAGCCTCGGAGTACCGCCGATAACCCGAGGGAGCACGCACCGGCGAGATCAGGCCCTCGGCCTCGAGGAACCGGATCTTCGAGATGGAGATGTCGGAGAAGTCACTCTTCAGAACGTTGAGGACCTGCCCGATGCTTCGCGTCGATTCGGCCATCAATCCCTGTCGGCACCCGCGAAGAACATCATGCGGAACTTGCCGATCTGCACCTCATCGCCGGTCCTCAACGCAACCTCGCCATCGATCAATGCTCGGTTCACGTACGTGCCATTCAGGCTCCCGTTGTCGCTCACCACGAACCGGCCCTCCCCATCGGGATGAAAAGTCGAATGATGACGCGACACCGTGATGTCATCCAGGAAGATGTCGGAGCCCGGATGGCGCCCGGCCGAATTCTCCCGCCCGTCCAACAGGAACCGATTTCCAGCAGCCGGCCCACGATGGACGATCAGCAGACCACGACCCGGCGGCAGGGCATCGATCGCTCGCTGCTCCTCGTCGGAGAGCTTGCGTTGCGGCCCCGATTCATCACCCATGATCGGGATGGCCTTGGTGGTCTCCCCCGTGGTGGTCGCCACGGAGTCGTCTCGACGCTCCGTCACTTCCATGCGGTGACCACACTGCGAGCAGAAGTTGCTACCCGCAGGATTCTGGTGACCGCAGTTGTTGCAGTAGGGCATGAATGACTTCCCGACCCTCAGGCCTCTACCTGCTCGGCGTAAGCGTCGGCTTCCATCAGATCATCGAGGTCGGCGTCATCAGCCAACTGCACATCGAACAACCACCCGTCACCGTACTGGTCGCTGTTGACCATCTCAGGCGAATCGATGACGAGTTGGTTCACGCCCGTCACCACGCCGGTGACCGGGCTGACGAGATCCTCGACCGTCTTGGTGGACTCGAGCTCACCGCAGGGCTCACCCGCGGTCACCTCGGCGCCCTCCTCGGGGAGAGTGACGAACACGATGTCGCCAAGCTGCTCGGTGGCATACTCCGTGACGCCCACTCGGGCGCTCTGCTCATTGGCGGTCCGAACCCATTCGTGGTCCGAGCTGTACCGAAGATCCTCGGGAAACTCCATCTCCACCCTCCTCCTCGTGTGTGGCTTTCTGCTTGCCCATATGTGTTTGCCGGTATGTGGTTCCGTGGTGCGTGGCCCGTGATGTTCCATCACGCACCCGAATCATGCCGGATACCGGGACAGCACCTGCCCAGCACCCTATCGGTTCAGCCAACCGGCCGTGCATGCTCCGGTGGCTGCCGTTGATACACCGAGGCCACGGTGAGGTCATCGACCTCCGACATCATCAGTGTGGCACCGACTTCGGTCGACGTCACCTGACTCTCCACACCACCCCGGAAACGTACGGCTTCGGACAGGGCCTCGGGTGATCCGATGGCATCGATCACGATCGTGTGGCCCAGCGGAACATCGTCGACCACCAGCGACCCCGAACCACCACCGAACCATGTGGACTCCACCACCCGGATCGAATCATTGATCTCGATGGCCTCTGCACCGGCGTCACGCAACTCCTGCACCGCGCTGAGCACCATCTGGGCCTCCACCGCGCCGTTCGTGTCCTTGATCGTGATCCGCACACCCGGGCCATAGGCGGGAGACTCACCGCTCAGGATCGCCAAGGCGTCCTCACGACGCTCCGCCTCGGCACGAGCAACCTCCCGAGCATCACCGCCGTATTCGAGCTCGGCCTTCGTCCGCTCCAACTCGGCGATCTCGTTCTCCAGGCGCCTGCTCTCATGGTTCAGGCCATCGAGCAACTGCACCAGATCCTCACGGCGGGTGTTGGCGTACGTCTGATCCTCATTGGTGGTGCGCACCTGCATGACCACCATCGTCGCCAGTACGCACAACATCGCAGCGATCATGAACTGCCCACGACCCGGATGCCACATCGCATACCAGAGCCGCTGAAGACCGGGCCTCTCCGGGTCGTCCGACACCCGTGTCACGCCACCGGAGATCTCCTCAGCATCGGGCTGCACCTTCGGAACACGACCCGTCTGGTCATCCACATGTCCCTCGTCAAGAGTGTTCTCATCAGGCATGGAACAGACCTCGCCGGATGGCTGCTGCGTTGGTGAAGATACGAATTCCAAGCACGACGACCACGGCCGTGGAGAGCTGGGAGCCGACTCCGATCTTGTCGCCGACCCAGACGATGAGGGCTGCGATCAGAACGTTCGAGATGAAGGACACCACGAACACCCGGTCGGTGAACTGGCCCTGCAGCCATGCGCGCACACCACCGAAGACCGCGTCCATCGCGGCCACGATCGCGATCGGCAGGTACGGCTGGAGTCCGGTCGGCAGACTCGGTTCCATGAAGACGCCGATGAGAATGCCGATGACGAGCCCAAGGATGGGAATCACGGCGTCCTCCTTGCATGTCGCACCGTCAACGATGGATCGCCCGGCACCACCAGATCATCGCGGGCCTGGACGTCGAAACGAAAAGCATAGTCGTCCCGCAACGACTCCCACAGACGGCCTTCAGGAGTGGACGCGAACGCCTCGGCGAACTCGTCGGGCGAGCCGATCGCGGTGATCGTGTACGGGCGGGTCAGGGACCGATAGTTCACGGTGACGGCATCACCGGCCGACCGGATCGCCGAAAGCGACGTGATCCGATGTCCATTGATCGCCACCGCTTCGGCACCGGCCCGCCACAGTCCATTGACGAGCACCTGGATGTCACCATCCAGCACCTGATCGAGCTCGTCACCGCTGCCCTCGGGCGCATCGTCGACGACGATCTCCAGCCCGGGCCCGGAGACATCCACCGAACCGGCCACGGGGGCGAGCTCGGCGATGTGCTCCTGCCGGAACGACGCCTCCTCGTCACCATCCAGCAAGGCTTCCCGATGGACGTCATTGGCGTTCTGCAGCTCCTCAACCCGAGCACGCTGCTGCGTCACACGCTCATTGCCCTCACGGACCGAGTCGATCAAAGCCTCACGCTGCTCGGCCACCACCGGCGCAGCACGAAAACTCTGCACCGCGGACATCGCCACGAGCATGCCGGTGACAACCATGACCGAGGCCAACGCGAGACGATTCCGACGTCGGGGCCCTTTACGTGCACTCACCACCGCATAGTCCGGATCGATGGGCGCTCGGGTGATCTCCCGCAGGAGGTCCATCGACGCATCCTTGCGCTCGGGGGCCGGTAACCTCCATGCCTCCCGAAGGTTCAACCGCTTCAACGCGTCCCTCCCATCGCTCGCTCGTAACGCTCCATGATCTGCGGCAGCACTGCGTCCCAAGAGTACGTGCGCGCATGCATCCGACGCCGTGTCCTGGCGTCAACAGTGTCAGGTGTGGCCAATGTCGCCCGCACCGCCGCACTCAACGAGGCGACGTCCCCGGCCCGGTGCAGACGCCCCACCAGGCCATCGTCGGCGTCAAGCACATCGACGAAGGCCGGCAGGTCGGCGGCAACCACCTGCGCACCGGCAGCGAGCGCCTCGACCAGAACCAGCCCGAAGCTCTCCCCCCGTGTGTTGGGAGCCACCACCACTGCGGCCTCCCCCACGCGCTCCCGCAGCCGTGCCACGCTCAGCGGCCCCGGCCCGTCGGGTTCGATGATCGGTGGACGAACATCCCCACCCGGCCCCAGCGCCCACCAGTCGATATCCGGGTGATCGCGGTACATCGAACACGCCATCTCCTCGAAGAGGCCGAACCCCTTGCGCGGGTCCCCCCGACGCCCCACGAACGCCACGACCCGCCGTTTCGGCTCGGACGCCGCGTCGGCCCATCCCTCGAAATCGAAACCGTTGCCGATGATCGTCGGATCGGGCAGACACAACGGCGCAGCCGCCTCCAACGCTGCACGGGACACACAGATCGCAGCCCCCAACCGGCCCAGCGAACCACGCAACCCCTTCCGAGCCACGGTCAGCGCCCACGCGGGCGTCCCAGCCTGGTGGAAGGTCGCCACCGTCGGCCAGCGGCCATCGGCCGCACGCAGAGCGTGCCACCCGACCGATGGCGCAGTGGGCTCATGGACATGCACAAGATCAGGATCCACGCATCGCAACCAGCGTCGCACCGCGTTCGCCGTCCGCGGCCCCCACACGACCGGAGCCACCGAACCATTCCAACGAACACTGACGCCACCGGAGATCTGCTGCCCAACACCGGGAGCAAGCACCCGAGCGTCATGCCCAGCGGCTCGCAGGGCTGCGGCCAGACCGAGCACATGGTTCTGCACTCCCCCCGGCCGAGCGAGGTCATAGGGACAGACGAGAGCGACGCGCATCAGTCGTTCTCGAAGAAGGGCTGCATGACCTGCCAGTCACTCGGGTGCCTGCGGATCTGGGAGACGAAGAAATCCGCAACCTGCTGCGTCGCCTCCTGCAGGCCCGCCCGGCCCGGCCCCGGGTGCAGGGACTGGCCGAACATCAACGCCATGCCCGTGGACGTGTAATGCGGGACCATGGGGATCAGGGCAGCACCGGAGCGTCGAGCCACGAGGGCTGGGCCGGCGGGCAGTCGCGCCGGGTGACCACCGAAATCGACGCGGAGTCCCGCGCCGGTCATGTCCCGGTCTGCCATCAGGCACACCACACGCCCGGAACGCACCGCGGCGATCATGCCCGCCACCGCACCGGGATCGTCATGCGCGAACACCTCCATACCGAGGCGCCCACGCAGCTTCACGTAGGCAGCGAACTCCCGCTCACCGAGATGCTCGGCCACGGTCGTGACAGGAAGACCGCTCGCACAGGCCCATGCACCGGCGAGATCCCAGTTGGCCATGTGCGGCAGCGCCACGACCGCCCCGATGCCCGCCTGCGCCGCCCTGAGCCGGGCCAACCCCTCCGGTTCGGCATCCACCAGTGCGCGCAGCGTCCGAGCATCCCAACCGGGCACCGCCAGTGTCTCCATGAACATCCGTGCCCACGACCGCACCGACGCGGCCCGTTCAAGCTCGCTGGGCATGCGCCCGATCACCTTGGCCACATTGCGATGGCCCTGATCGATGTGCTCGGTCCCGATCGCCGACGCCACCGTGCCCAAGAGCCCGGACCAGCCACGGACGCTCCCCGGACTCAACCGCGGCAGCACCGATCCCCCCAGCCGGAACAGCGCACGATTCACCGCATCACGGAACTCCTCCTGCGAACTCACACGTCCCCCCTTGCCGCATGCAGACGCTGGGCCACCGTGATGGTGCCCATCACTGCGAGCACCACCGCCGCGGCCGGGAGGGCCCACGCCACTCCGACCCCGGCCAGCAGCGTTCCCACACCCGCCATGAAGAGCCGGTCCGCTCGCGTGGCCAGCCCGGGAACCGTGGGTAGGCCCGACGCCTCGGCGCGTGCATTCACATAGGGGATCGTCACCGCACAGATCAACGCCCACACCATGACGCCACTCCAGACCGGCTCGTCTGCCGTCACCGCCAGATACAACACCAGCCCACCGAGGATGGCACCGTCAGCAAGGCGATCACAGCTCGCGTCGAGCACGGCCCCCCACCGACTGACACGCCCACCCCGACGTGCCATGGCACCATCGATCACATCGAGGCTCGCGAAGAACCCCGCAATCAAGGCACCCGACACCAGCCACCCGCGCGGAAGGCAGAGCAACGAGGTCACCACCACCCCACCGGTTCCCACGATCGTCACCACATCCGGGCTGACACCGATCCGGTTCAGCCCATCGGCCAACGGCCCCACAAGACGGCCCACCGGATGGCGGAGTCGGTGCAGCACCGGCTCACCACGCCTCGACCAGGCGGCGTCGCGCATCTTCGATCAGCTCGGGAACCGCGCGCGTCTGCCCGATGATCGGCAGGAAATTCATGTCGCCGCCCCACCGGGGAACAATGTGTTGATGCAGGTGCGCGGCGATCCCAGCACCAGCGATCGCCCCCTGATTCATTCCGAGGTTGAAACCGTGGGGATTGGAGGCCCGGCGCAGGGTCCGCATCGCGTGCTGCGTCAGCTCGGCGACCTCCTTCGTCTCCTCGGCAGTCAGCTCCGGATAGTCGGCCACATGCCGGTAGGGACAGACCATGATGTGCCCCGGCGAGTACGGGTAGAGATTCATCACGACGAACGCCAGTTCCCCGCGGTGCACGATCAGCCCCTCGGCGTCAGATCGCTGTGGCGACCGACAGAACGGGCACTCACCCACACTGGAATCCTTGGGTTTGTTCTCCCCACCCACGTAGACCATCCGATGAGGGGTCCACAGGCGGCCGAACCCATCCGGCTCGCCGGGCAGGTCAGTGGCGTCCTCCGCATCCACCGGCCCCACTACCCCTGCGTCTCATCCGACGCCGGGGCGACCGGGTCGTGATTGTCACGGCGGACGACATGCTCCAAGATCTGCTGCACGGCGTCAGCCACGGGCACTTGATTCTGCTGCGAGCCATCGCGGTAGCGGAACGAAACCGCTCCGGCGTCGCGATCCTCACCACCGGCGATGAGGATGAACGGCGCACGTGATTTGGACGCGTTGCGGATCTTCTTCCCGAAGCGGTCATCGGAGAAGTCCTCCTCGACGCGGACGCCGGCCTCCCGCAACTGATCGATGACGCCTTGCAGGTGCGATTCGAACTCCGCCGCGACCGGAACCGCGACCACCTGGACCGGCGCCAACCAGGCCGGGAACGCACCTGCGTAGTGCTCCACAAGCACACCCAGGAATCGCTCGATCGACCCGAACTTGGCCGAGTGGATCATCACCGGTTCGGCATGTGAACCGTCGGGGGCGGTGTAATGCAGCCCGAATCGATTCGGCTGGTTGAAGTCGTACTGGATGGTCGACATCTGCCAAGTACGGCCAATCGCATCCTTGGCCTGCACCGAGATCTTGGGCCCGTAGTACGCCGCGCCACCGGGGTCGGCGACCAGTTCGAGCCCAGATTCGTCGGCGACATTCTGCAGGACCGCCTCGGCCTCGGCCCACTGCTCGTCGGTACCGATGAACTTGTCGGCCTTCTTCGCGTCGTCACCACGCGTGGAAAGTTCCAAGTAGTACTCGTTCATCCCGAAGTCATCCAGCAATCCACGGATGAAGGCCAGCAGATGCTTGATCTCGTCGGGCGCCTGCTCCTTGGTCACATAGGAGTGTGAATCGTCCTGGGTGATCGAACGGACACGCGTCAGCCCCTGCAGCACACCTGACTTCTCATTCCGGTAGACGGTGCCGAACTCGAAGAACCGCACCGGGAGTTCACGATAGGAACGCCCACGTGACCGGAAGATCAGGTTGTGCATCGGGCAGTTCATGGCCTTGACGCGCAGCGGCTGCCCATCATCGTCCATCTCCGGCATCATGCCGTCGGCGTAGTACGGAAGATGGCCCGAGGTGTGAAAAAGCTCTTCACGAGCCAGGTGCGGCGTGCCCACGTAATCGAAACCGGCCTTGATGTGTGCGTCGCGGACATAGTCCTCCATGACGCGTTTGATGACGCCACCCTTGGGATGGAACACCGGGAGTCCTGCCCCGATCTCCTCCGGGAAGGAGTAGAGATCCATCTCTGCGCCGATCTTGCGGTGATCCCGTCGCTCGGCCTCGGCCAGACGGTGCTGGTAGGCCACCAGCTCGTCCTTGGTGGGCCATGCGGTGCCATAGATGCGCTGGAGCTGGTCGTTGGCCTGATCGCCCTTCCAGTAAGCGGACGACGACTTGGTCAGCGCGAAACCGTTCCCGATCATCTTGGTGGACGGAAGGTGCGGGCCACGGCACAGATCGGTCCACACCACATCGCCCTTGCGCGAAACGTTGTCGTACATCGTGAGGCCGCCCTCGCCGACCTCGACCGAAGCCCCTTCGGCGCCCGACCCCTTGGTGTCGATGAGTTCGAGCTTGTATGGCTGTTCGGCAAGCTCCTCGGTGGCGTCGGCATGCTCGATGGGACGGCGCACGAAACGCTGCCCGTCCTTCACGATGCGCTTCATGCGCTTCTCGAGGTCCTTCAGCAACTCAGGAGTGACCGCGTCGATGTTGCCGAAATCGTAGTAGTACCCGTCGGTGATGTACGGGCCGATACCGAGGTTCACCTCGGGGAACACCTGAGTGACCGCCTGCGCGAGCACATGGGTGCACGAGTGACGCAGGATGTCGAGTCCGTCGGGTGAGGAGATGTCGACGCGCTCAACCTCAGCGCCCGGGGGAATGGCCTGGTCGAGGTCGGTCAGCACTCCATTGACCCGCATCGCTGCAGTGGTCGGCTGGTCGGCGAAGAGGTCGAGCCCTGTCGTGTCCGTCTCGACCGTCCGCTCGATGCGTGCGTCGGAGTCGATCAGAACAATGGTGTTGGACACGACGGTCCCCTTCTTCGGTCGTACCACGCCACTTCCGGCGTGGGGCGTCCACTCTGGACGGCGTCCTCCATCATGCCCGATGCCGACCGCAGTCGGCATCCTGGACGCGGGGGTGGGCACGGTCCATCCAGAGCTTCATACCCACGAACCGCAGGACACCCCCGACGCCAGTGCCCGCCACGAGCATCGGAACGTGCCACATCCCACCCCATTCGTCCGCGGCTTGGATCATGAGCATCGATGCCCCCAGCCCCAGCAGACTCGTGCCGAACTGAACCACGGCGTCCAGCACACGACGACGCGGGGAAGCCACTTCGAACGTGACCCGACGGTGCACCACGTTGGTCGCGACCGTGGAGATCAGCCAAGACGCCACGGTGGCTCCCTGCGGCGACCACCACACCGCAAGGAGCAGATAGAGCCCCACATGGACACCGGTGCCGCTGGTGCCGACCAGAAAGAACGTCAAAAACGTCAGCAGCAGCGAGCCGGAACGATGACTGCGGGGGTGGTTGGCCACCCCCGCAGTCAATCATTTCGGCGTCGTCACTCGGCGATGACGCCCAAGCTCCAGCCGCGAGCCTCGATGTAGGCGCGAACCTGGTCCTCGGTGGCGCGGTGCACCTGGTTGGCGTCGACGCTGGAGACCGGATCGACCACGAGGTACTCACCGGTGCCGGCGTCGTAGCCGAGCAGCGCGACCCAGTGCGCCACCTGGTAGCTCGGGTCGGAGAGGTCCTGCTGCCACGGGAACACGGCGGTCATGCCGTTGATCACCGACGGCTTGCCCTGCTGGGCCGCCGACAGGATCTCGTCGGTGGTGTGCACCTCACGGGTGGAGATGCCGTAGCTGGCGAGCCCGGCGGCCACCTCCGCGCTCGAGGTCCCATTCACATGGGCGTCGGCGCTCACGTTCATGTGCGCGGGCTCTCGCATCGCCTGGATCGCGTGAACGGGGGCGTTCGGATCCCATCCCTCGGGGGTGATGCCCATCGCCAGTGTGACCACCACGGCGCTCGTCGGGCCGCAGTCGGTCCACTGGCTGTAATGCCCCTGCCCCTGACGCACGGCCACGAGCTCCCCGGGCGGGACCATGAGCGAGCCACCGGGCTGCGTGGTCGGATTGGTCGTCGGTTCAGCGGTTGGCTCGGGCGTCGGTTCAGTGGTCGGCTCAGCAGTGGGCTCCACGCCCGAATCGAGGTCGGCGCAGTCCGGTATCCCGGGAATGCGGTAGCTGTGGCCGGTGTCGAGCCACGAGTCGGCGACGTAGGCGCCGGCGTCGGTACGGTTCCAAAGATCGGTGGTCCATCCTGCGATCCCGTTGTGGACGGCGTCCCCGACCGTCTGGCAGGTGATGGTGACCTGTTCCCCGGTCTGCAGGAATCCCACGACCTCACTGCTGAACGAGCTGCTCGCCCGCACGTTGAGGCCGATGCCACCGGTGTTCAGGACCGTGGCCTGCGCGGTCGCGGTGTCTGCCGTCGGGACGGAGGTGGTGGGCGCATCCTCGACCGGCGTCTCCGCCGGAGCGTCGGCGACCACTCCATCGAGCATGTCTGCATAGGCCTGCTCCAGTTCGGACACCACCGCCAGCGATGTCGCCAGATCCGGCGCATACCGATACTGCGACGGCCAGGTGGCAGTGCCGGTGGAGAAGCACCAGCTCGCCTCAGCTCCGCTGAGGCACTCGGCCTCGGCGGCCTGCGCAACGGCGACCGTTCCGAGCACGGCGTGACGGGCCAGCCATCCCTGCTGCAGACGCTGGCTCCCGTTGCGGACGGCCTGACCGGTTTCGCCCTCGGGATCGACGCCGTGGTCACTCAGGCTCGCAACAAGGGCATCGTCGACGCTGCTGCCGGGCAGCACTGTGGAGACCTGGTCGGCCGAGACAGCGGCAACCTGCACACCATGGATGCCCACCTGCCAGATGTCGGTTCCGGCCGGATCATTGCATTCGAACAACGGATCTCCGTCACCGCCGCGATGGTCGGCACCATTTTCGTGGCAGTTGTTGTAGATATCGGAGGCAGGGATGCTGAGCGGCCCCTCCTTGATGGCCCACCAGGTGGCGACGGCGAGCGTGTGGGCGCGCTGCTCGTGGTCACCGGGGAGCTCGTCGGCACGATCGACCAGCAATCGCATGTTGCTGCGCTCGGCCTCGGACAGGGCGTAACCGTTCAGCTGAGTGGGAACATCGGCCGCAGCATCGGCGGTCCATGGCTGGATCAGGACGCCACCGGCGAGCAGGGCGGCGCCTGCTGCTGTGGCTGCGATTCGTCGTGTGGTGTGGGAAACGCTCATATCGGCTCTCCGTGATGATCTCAGGTGGGCTGCTGCGTCAACCACAACACGCAAAGCCCCAAGCTGAGTCGTTTCACATGCGGAGGATTCCGGCGGAACATGACGCTGCGAACAATTGGTCAATGCCTTGGGAATGGTCAATGCGCTGGAGATGGTCAACACACCGGAGACCGACTCGGATCGCTGCCGTGACGACTGTCGTGAGAAAACTGCCGCCAATCTGCTGTCGCATCGGACACGGGCGGCCCGGCCGAAGCACCCTGAGACGACGAAGACACCTGAGACGACGAAAACCCCGCCGTGGCGGGGCTTTCAAGTGGTGGGCGATAGCAGATTTGAACTGCTGACCTCTTCCGTGTCAGGGAAGCGCGCTAGCCAACTGCGCCAATCGCCCGAGGTGGGTACGGGATTTGAACCCGTGTAAACGGATTTGCAGTCCGTTGCCTCGCCTCTCGGCCAACCCACCGTGAGGAGGAACTCCCTCAAACAGTGGGAGGTCCCACTCCGAGCGGACGACGGGATTCGAACCCGCGACCCTCACCTTGGCAAGGTGATGCTCTACCACTGAGCCACGTCCGCGTGATCACTGTTGTGACCTGCCACCATCGCTGGCGACGAAGAGCAACCATACTCACTCCTCACCACCGGCGCAAATCCGCCCCGAAGCATGCCGGGAACGGAAAACCGGGCCACGAGGACCCGGTTCGGTGGTGGGCGATAGCAGACTCGAACTGCTGACCTCTTCGGTGTGAACGAAGCGCGCTAACCAACTGCGCCAATCGCCCGGGCGAAGTTGAACTATAGTGCCGCTGCTCGGTCAACGCAAAACCACAGCAGCACCGAAGAGCGTCACTCCCCCGCCGACGGCCTCGAATCGATCTCCACGACCGACGCCGCGCGCGAAGCGGCGAAACACACCTGACGCAGCTCCTTCTCATAGTCATCGGGACGAAAACGCCCGACCGGCCCCGAGATCGACAACCCCGCGACCGGTTTGCCACGACCGGAGAGGATCGGCGCGGCGATGCAGTTGAGCCCCCTGGTGATCTCCTCCCGATCGAAAGCGAGCCCACTGGTGCGCACGTGACGGATCTCACGGCGAAAGGCCACCGGGTCGGTGATGGTGTTCGGCGTCCACGACACCAGGCCCCGAGAGATGCTCTCCTCAACCCGATCGGGCTCATAGGACAGCAGTACCTTGCCCACCGCAGTGCAGTACGCCGGGACTCGTCCACCGATCCGCGACGGCATTCGTTTGTGAAGATGTCCGTGCAGTTTGTTCAGATACACCACCTCGGTCCCCTGCAGCACGGCGAGATGCACCGTCTGTCGGGTGAGGTCGTACACATCGGCCAGGAACGGGGTCATCGCATCACGAACCCGACCCAGGTAGTCCGATTCCTGCGTCGCCCCCAGACTCTGGATCATCGGCCCCAGGCGGAAGGCCGTCCCCGCACGTTCCACGGCACCGTTCTGCTCCAACATCGCCAGCACCCGGAAGGCGGTCGACTTGGACAGCCCGGCGCGTCGGGCCAGCTCACTGACGCCCAACCCGAGATGGGCCTCGTCGCCGAACGCATTGAGCAGCGCCATCGCCTTGTCGACCGCGGTCCGCGGATCGCGTCTCGTCTGCCCTGTCATGCCCGCATATTAGCCATGGGGCACGATTTCCGCCGCCGATCTCGATTAGGATCGCCCCATGGCCACTGTGTTCACACGCATCATCAACGGCGAGCTGCCAGGACGCTTTGTGTATCGCGACGAGACCTGCGTCGCATTCCTCACCATCGCCCCCATCACCTACGGCCACACCCTCGTGGTGCCCATCGAGGAGGTCGATCGCTGGACCGATCTCGACGGCACGACCATGGCCCATCTCGGCGTGGTCGCCCAACAGGTCGGCGAGGCGGTGCGCACCGCTTTCGATGCCCAACGCGCCGGCCTGCTCATCGCCGGTTTCGAGGTGCCACACACGCATCTGCATGTGTTTCCTGCCAACTCGATGGCCGGATTCTCGCTCAACCCCGACGAGATGGTCGCCGACCCCGACCCCGAACGCATGGATGCAGCCGCCGAGGCCATCCGCGCGGCCCTGCGCGAGGCCGGCCACGGAGAATTCGTCCCCGCCTGATGCCCTCCACCTCCCGGGCATCGAGCCGCCGCATGCTCGCCGGCACGGTCGGACGCCGCATCGTGTGGCGCACCATCACCGGGTGCATGACCTACCGGGTGGGCGGGCTTGCCGCGGAGATCGCCTTCTTCGGGATGCTCGCCATCCCGCCGCTCATCTTCGGACTCGCCGGAGTGGTGGGCTTCATCGCCCGGGCCTACCCAGTCACGACGCTCGAGACCTTCCAGAACGAGGTGCTCGCCTTCAGCGGCAAGTTCCTGACCGATGACGCAGTGCAACAGCTCATCGCGCCAACACTCGCCGAGGTTCTGGGCGGCCGACGCTTCGATGTGATCTCCATCGGTTTCGTCATCGCCCTGTGGTCGGGGTCGCGCGCCATGTCCGTATTGGTGGACACCGTCACGATCATGTACGGGATGTCCGGCGAACGTTCATGGATCCGCCAGCGACTCTTCGCCTTCGGCGTCTACGTGATCGCGTTGCTCGGCGGAGCCGTGCTGCTCCCTCTGATGCTCGCAGGCCCTCGGATCGTCGACGCCATTACGCCCGACGCCTTCACCTGGCTCGGCGACCTCTACTGGCCGATCGTCGTGGTGGTGACGACCGCCGCGGTCGCGACGCTGTACCACGTGGCCGTCCCCCTGCGTGACCGTTGGTTCGGCGCCATTCCCGGCGCCATGTTCACCATGGTGGTGTGGATCGCAGGATCGGAGATCCTGCGTCGTGCACTTGGGTTCGCCATCGGCAGTTCCTCGGTGTTCGGCCCCTTGTCGACGCCAATCGCCCTACTGCTGTGGCTGTATCTCATCGCCATGGCCATCCTGATCGGCGCAGCACTGAACGCCGCAGTGGCCAGCGTCTCCCCCGAACTTGCCGGGCTCACCCAACGCGAGGCCGACCGCGTCCTCACCTCGGCCAGCGGGAAGACCGAGAAACGACGCACCAGCGTCTCCCTCGAAGACGATTCAGCGCCGCCCAGACCTGTGGAGGACCCCACCAGGCCCCATGACCTGACCATCGAGCACGACGAAACCCCGACCCAACACGGCTAGCTCAACCGACGTTGGTCTCCGCGGCCGCACGCACGCTGGCGGCAACGCCATCGGGCGTGGCCGTTCCCGACAGCAGGCTCTCCAACTGCCCTTGAAGCACCGCCCCGGTGGGCGTGAATCCGGACGCGAAAGCGGTTCCCCATGCATTGGACGGCGCCTCGTCCAATTCGCGTTCGAAAAGCTCCATCTGTTCCTCATGCACTCCGTAGGTGGCACCGGCAGCCCGGACGTCACGTCGCGTCGGCATGTGGTTGGCCGTTGCCGCCAACCGGAGCTGGGATGCCGCGCTCGTCATATGGGCCACGAATTTAGCCGCCTCCTGCTGACGCTGACCGTGCTTGAGTGCAACCAGGAACCTGGCTCCCGGGAAGGCTCCGGTGCGTTCCTGCACGACGTTACGGACCACCGTCCAGTCGAAGCTCAGCGTCTGAGCGTAAGCAACGACCTGCCAGTTGCCAGCCAGATAGACCGGCGCCTGGCCCGCGGCAAAGATCTCGGCTGCAGACTTGTAACGCCCACCAGCCTGCGTGAACAGACTCGTGGGCATACCGCCGTCACGGTGCATCTGTTGGAACATCGTCACTGCCTCGGTTCCCTTTGCCACGTCGAAGGCGACTTCGGTTCCGGTGTGATCGAAGAATGTCGTTCCGTACCCGCTGAGCAACGACGAGAGATGCCCCAGCGACACATCCATGAGGAAGGCATATTCCGACATCGCCACATCTTTGACCCGGCGTGCATCACCAAAGAGCTTCTCCCAGCTCCGCCAAGGATTCTCGGGGTCTGGAACCGCAACGTTGGCGCGGCGGAAAAGATCCCGGTTGACGAGCAGTCCGGTGACGGTGACATCGCTGGGTGCGGCCACCAGGCGATTCCCGTCATGGATCGCTCGATCGAACTGCGACAGGAACGGATTCTGAAAACTCTGCGGTTCGTACTGGCGCAGATCGAGCAGGTCCGCCTTGTACGACGCCACATCCGAGACGCGGGCCACGTCCGGCTGGACGCCCCGTTCGATCCGCGAGGTCAGCGTCTCAGCCATATCGGCGTAGGGAATGACCTCCATCTTCACCCGAATACCGGTCTTATCACGGAAACCGTCGCAGAGCTCCTGGAAAGCCGTTTCATCGTTGCCATCGGCGAAGGTGAGGAAGTTGACCGTCGGCTCCGGGTCAGACATCGGAGGGAGCGGAAGGTCATCACCGGCCGAGCAACCGGCCACGACTCCGCCCGCGACACCGAGACCCGCAGCGAGGAACCCACGACGGCTGACGTGACGCACTGGCCCTCCCCTCGAAATGACGTGCTGTCACCCGGCGCAGGTGACCATCGACCAGTCTGCCACGCACACTTCCGACACAGCGGCACACCATTCGCTCGCACATCGAGACGACATCTTGTATGTTAAGACAACTCTTGTTCGGCACCCATCCGGCAAGGTTGGGTGAAGCATCACCCGGCCATCATCCGGGGACGACTGCACAGAAAGGCATACCGATGTCCGCACCGGCGCTCATCCTGTTGGCCCACGGTTCGACCCTTCCCGTGGTCTCCGAGGTCATTCGAAAGATGCGCGCCCACATGCAGTCGGTACACCCGAACATTCCGGTTCACATCGCCTTCGCCGACCACGAACATCCCACTGCTCAGCGAGTCCTCAGCCGACTCGAACGCAGTGGCGTCCGCGAAGCCATCCTGGTGCCCCTGAATCTGGCCAACCTGTTCAACACCAGCACCCGGCTCGACGAGATCATGACCGCAGCGCAGGCGCGTTGCCCGAAGATGACCCTGAGCTTGGCCCGCCCTGTCGGCCCTGAGACCGGCCTGCTGAATCTGATCGACCTCCGCCTGCGTCAGGAGCTCGCCAGCGCCCGCGTCGGCGAACTCGACGGCCTCGTTCTGGCGACAGAGCCATCGCGAGACAAACGCAGCCGCAGCATCTTGGCCCGCCGTGCACGCCAGTGGTCACTGCACCACCGCCTGCCCGCGCTGGTCGCCAGCGATTCGGTCGGGGCCGCGATCACGCAGCTCCGAGCCGAAGGCCGTCGTCACATCGCAGTGGGCTCGATGTTCCTGACCGCGCACGACACCTACGCCCAGTGCCGGGCTGACGCCATCGGAGCCGGGGCGATCGCGGTCGCAAAGCCGATCGGCTTCGCGCCGGAGGTCTGCGACATGGCTTTCGGACGCTACTCGGTGGCGGCGATGGACCTGTTGAGCTTCGGCCCCGACGAAGCTTCCGACGGCGAGGACGGTGCCGAGGCTCCCGCCACTGCACAGCTCCACGTCGTGGGCGCCTGACCGAGTCAGGACAAGCGCTTCAACAGCTCCTTCTGCTCGGTCACATCGAAGTCTGCCTCGGGCCATTCCAGCTTGAGGGACCGCAGGTGCTCCAGCAGCAGCTGAGCAACCGCCCAGTTGCGATACCACTTGCGGTCTGCCGGCACCACGAACCATGGCGCCACCTCGGTGTTGCAGCGTTCCAACACGTCGCGATAGGCGGCTTGGTACTGATCCCAGTGGGCCCGGGTGATGAGGTCGCCCGGCGAGTACTTCCAATGCTTCGCCGGATCATCCAGGCGCTCCTGCAGACGTTCGGCCTGCTCGTCCCTGGAAACGTGCAGGAAGCACTTGATGATGGTGATGCCCGACTCGGCGCTCTCCTGTTCGAAAGCGTTGATCTGTTCGTAGCGCGACTGCCAGACCTCGGGTTCCACGAGTCCCTCGACGCGGGCCACCAGAACGTCCTCGTACTGTGAGCGATCGAAGATGCCGATCATGCCCGGCTTCGGCAGGGCACGACGGATACGCCACAGGAAATCGTGCTGACGCTCCTCCGCGGTCGGCGCCTTGAAGGCTGTGATCTGGACCCCCTGCGGG
This sequence comes from Propioniferax innocua, assembly GCF_006716235.1. GTDB lineage: Bacteria > Actinomycetota > Actinomycetes > Propionibacteriales > Propionibacteriaceae > Propioniferax > Propioniferax innocua. The sequence goes on from NZ_VFOR01000001.1 coordinate 384,095, forward strand.
TCCACGAGGCCAACCGCCTTGCGGATCACGCCACCCTTGCCCGAGGTGTCCATGCCCTGCAACACCAAGAGGATCCGAGGGGCAGAGGCCGGGTTCGAACGCCCGGCGGCAAACAGACGTTCCTGCAGGTCGGAGAGCTCAGCGTCCAACTCCGCCAGGCGCTTGTACCCGTCCTCCTTTCCCTCACCTTCAGGAAGCCCCGGCGTCGCCCGCGGGTCGAAAGCAGCAAGATCCACCGACCCGGCGGGAAGACGCAGCGCGTTTGTCATATCGATCTTGGTCATGCCGCAATCTTCGCGCATCGCGTCAAGACACCTTTCGGCACCAAGCCCCTCAGCGGCCCCTCAGCGCCGTCGCGTTGAATCCCGGATCACCAACTCCGGGAGCAACACGACGGCTTCTTCATCGATCGGGGAACGCTTCACCTGCGCCATCAACAAGGTGGCCGCAACCCGCCCCATCTCCTCGAGAGGCTGACGGAACACCGTGACCGCCGGATCGACCATGTCCGTCCAGAGCTCATCATCCACACCGACCAGGCCGATGCGTGGCTCCTCGAGGCGTCCGGCAGTGCGCAGGACCCGGAAGGCGGCCGCCGTGAGCGGCCCATTGGTGGCGAACACACAATCGAAGTCATGCTGGACGCCCAGAAGCCACCACATGGCGGTCTCTGCGCCCACTTCCCGAGAATCGGCCGACACCACCAAGTCATCCGGCAACTCCAGCCCAAGCTCTCGGGCGGTTCTACAGAATGCTTCCGCTCGCTCTCGCGTGGTCGAAATACGGTTCGAGCTGGCGAGCACGGCGGGACGCCTGTATCCCATCTCGTGCACATGCCGAGCCGCTTGCTCGCCGATGGCAGTGTTGTCGGCGGTCACCGCGGGCCCCATGTACCCGTCCACCTGACGGTCGACCAGCACCAGCGGTATGCCGCCGTTCCCAAGGATTTTCGGCGCCTCGGAATCCTGCGAAGCCACGGCCAACACCACGCCCGAGAACCTGTTGGACACGGCGGCCTCTGCGTAGACACGCTCCCGGGCCGGAGACTCGTCGGTGTTCCCCACGACCACCTGCATCCCGCTATCGGAGAGAACCGACTCCAAACCATAGGTCAACCCCATGAAGAAGTCGTTCCGGGTATCGGGGACGATGGCCGACACCATGTCCACTCGTTGACGACGAAGCGCCCGACCTGCGGGGTTCCGGACATAGCCCAATGTCTGGACCGCTTGTTCGACTCGCGCGCCGAGCTCCGGGTCAACCGTTCCCACGCCATTCAGGAAGCGCGACACCGTCGCGGTCGATACTCCTGCGGCTGCAGCCACGTCTCCGATCGTGGGCCGTCCCATCGGTCCCCTTCCACGCAAGGGGCTCCCCGACAGCGTCGAGGAGCCCCAAAGCTTCATGCACATTGACTCAGTCCGAGTGATTCGAACGCTACTGCAAGGTTCCTTTCTGCAACAGAATGTTCCCAAACAGCGTCGTATCCCCCGACTGGATGATCCCAGCTGCGTGCGATGCCACTTCATAGAAACGGAAGCGCTCGATCTCCTCCAGCTCGGCCGGACCACCTGCAGAATCGACGATCTCACTGAATCGGGCCCAGACCGCCGGGGACTCGTCGGTCCCGGTGGCCATGACGCTTGCCGGACGGTCCACCACGGTGTCCAGCGGCAGGAGCGCCAGCACCGCCTCGAGGAGATCAGGGATCGTGTGGCCATCCGCGCGGATCACACGGTCGTTGTTGGTGTGGGCGGGATAGTTGGCGTCAGCCAACAGCACTGTGTCACCGTGGCCCATCTCCATGAGCAGCTTCACGGCCTCTGGCGACAGGATCGCAGGAATATTTTTCAACATGGTATTTCTCCTCTGGGATTCAGGCGGGTTGTGTCGCCACAGCGTCATCACCACGGCCGGACATGTAGGTGAAGTACGCAAGCACGATCACATAGGCGAGCAGGGGCACCACGAACGACAGACGCAGCGAACCGATCATGTCCGAGGCGAGCCCTTGGAGCACCGGCTGGACTGCTCCACCGATGATCGACATCACGATGATGGCCCCACCGGTTTCGCGGTAGCGAGCATCGGTGATGGTCTCCAACGTCTTGCCGTAGATCGTCGGCCAGCACGGAGCGAAGAACAGTACCGAGGCAACCGCCGCGTACACCGAAGTGATGCCCGGGACCACGACCACGTAGGCCATGCACAGGACCCCCAGAACAGAGGCCACCTGCAGGATCCGCGCGGCGCGGAACCGAGACATGAGCGACGATGCCGCTCCACGGCCCACGAAGAACAATGCGAAACTGATGATCATGAACGTGGAGGCCGCGCGTTCATTCAGACTCTTGTCTTCTTCGAGGGCGAGACGAATGGTGAACGACCACACCGCCGTCTGCATCCCGATGTACACGAACTGCGTCAGGATGCCGATGACGAAGTCCTTCTTCGAGAACAGGTACCTCAGGGTCTCGAGGACGCCGGCATGGGTTTCATGAGCGGTGTCACGCGGCTTGCAGGAGGGAAATTCCGTCAGCAGGAACGCCACGAGGACCACGACCAGGATGACGATGATCACCTTGTATGGCTGCAGGATCGCCTGGAGCGCCTGCTCGGCGATCATCGCCTGCTGCTCGGGGGCCGCGTTCGCCAGCTGCTCCTCCAATGAGTCCCCGGCTCCGAAGACCAGGTACTTTCCCATGACGATGCCGAGGATCGAGCCCAACGGGTAGAAGGTCTGGGCGATATTGAGCCGCTGCGTCGAGTTGCGTTTGGGGCCCATCATCGATCCGTACGTATTCGCCGAGGTTTCGAGGAACGAAAGTCCGACCGCCAGCACGAAGAGGGCGACCAGGAACATCGCATACGTCCCAGCATGCGAAGCGGGCAGGAATAGCAAGGCACCCGCAATGTAGAGAACGAGACCGATGATGATCGCCGTCTTGTATGTGAAGTGACGAATGACCCGTGCCGCGGGGATTGCGATCACGAAATACCCCAAATAGAAGGCACTCTGCACGAAAGCCGTGGCGACGTCGGAGAGTGTGAAGACGCTCTTGAACGCCGTGATGAGGATGTCATTCAGCGAGGCCGCAGTGGCCCACAGCGAGAAGAGCAGCGCCAGGAGAATGAATTGGAACCACGGGGTGCGGTCCAGATAGCCATCAGGTCGGACCTCCGCATGATTCTTGATCAGCATGACGCCACCTCCGGGAAGCCGTTGATCAGTATGCTCTGAACGTCTTCGACGCTGGGCGAACTCGTCCCACTGCCCGCTCGTGTCACCGAGAGAGCGGCGGCTGCATTCGCGAACTCGAGCGCTTGGGACAGGTCGATCCCTTGGGCCAGCTGGGCGCACAGCGCTCCGCAGAACGTGTCCCCGGCCCCCACCGTGTCCACCGCGTGCACACGATGCCCCCTGATGTGCTCGACCGCACCTGCCGGCTTCACGCGCAAGAGGCCTGCATCCCCCAGAGTGACGACGACTTCCACATCGAGACGTCCGGCGAACGCCTTGGCCAAGTCATCGATCGGCCCCTCACCGCCGAGCCCGAGCGAACGACAGAACGCCCGTAGCTCCCCTTCATTCGGAGTGAAGAGATCGACGAGCGCCCAGATGCGAGGCGGCAGATCACGGAACGGAGCAGGATTGAGCACCACCTTGGTGCCCGCCCGGTGGCCGATCTCAGCCGCTCGAAGCACGGCATCATTGGGGATTTCCAGCTGCATCAGCAGCACATCGGCGTTCTCGATCGATTCTGCGGCATCCTCGATCTCCGGCACACCCATCTCCTCATTGGCACGAGGAATGATGATGATCGAATTGTTGCCGTCCGGGTACACCACCGGCATTCCGACGCCGGTCCCCGAATGCCCTTCAACACACGAGGTCACATGCTCGGAAATGATGCCCTCCGCATCCATCACCGACCGGAATTCTGCGCCGAAGGGGTCCTCCCCCAGCATGCCCACCATCTCGGTCCGCGCACCTGCGCGCGCACTCGCAACGGCCTGATTGAACCCCTTCCCGCCAACCGATCGACGGAAAGCTGTTCCGCGCAACGTCTCTCCCAATTCGGGGCGGCGCGGAGCCTCCACCATCAAGTCATACATGAATGAGCCGACGACGATGACGCCCATCACGCACCTTCCTTTCCGTGATTTCCGACCCGTGCCCCCAAGGAGCCGCCGGGGTGCCGTGCGCCGAAGTCATCGGCGGTGAACTGCGCGGCTTCCATGAGCCCCGCCGCGAGGGCATCACCGAGCACGAGAGTGACCGTCGTCGAACTGGTGGGCGCCAGGTTCAACGGATCGGCCTCCGACTCGACGGTGAGGCGAACGGTGGCATCACACAGAGAGCCCAGAGGAGAGTCGGGATTCTGGGTGAAAGCGATCCGAGGGATCCCCCACTCCTGGAGCATGAGCGCGAAGGAGCAGACCTCCGAGGTGCGTCCGGAGTTGGAGATCAGGATGACCACGTCGCCGGGACCGACGACGCCTGAGTCCCCATGGAGAGCTTCGGTGGCGTGCACGAACAGCGACGGCCTGCCGACGCTCGCGAATGTTGCCGCCATCTTCCGACCGATGTGACCAGATTTGCCGATGCCCGAGATGATGATCTTTCCTCGGCAGGCATCGAGGATTTCCAACGCGGGCGGCAAATCCTCGATGGCCGTGGCGCGCACCCCTTCTATCGCCGCCGCCTCGACGTCAATGGCTTTCAACGCCGCAGCCGCACTCCGGTTGCGTCCCGGAGGTTGTATTGCCGGATTCATCATTGATCCCCTAGCACTCGTCAACAACGACGAGTAATCGTTTTCTCAACCATGAATCATGGTACGAGTAATCGTTTACATGCACAAGAGCCAAACCCGGGCCATCAGGTGACTTGCCTCACCTCGAGCCCACCACCCCCTTCCCAGAATCAGTTACTTGCTAGTAACATTCCCGCATGCCTGTTACCCGAGACGTGGTCTTCGTCGAAGGCGTGCGCACGCCATTCGGCAAGGCCGGATCCCTCTATGAAGAAACCCGAGCCGATGATCTGGTGGTCAACTGCATCCGTGAACTGATGCGACGCCACCCCGAACTCCCCGGCGAACGTGTCGATGAAGTCGCGATCGCCGCCACCACCCAGACCGGCGACCAGGGCCTGACGCTGGGCCGCACCGCCGCACTTCTGGCCGGTCTGCCCAAGAGCGTTCCGGGGTACGCGATCGATCGCATGTGTGCGGGCGCGATGACGGCCGTGACAACCACGGCATCGGGCATCGCGTTCGGTGCCTATGACGTCGCCATCGCCGGTGGTGTCGAGCACATGGGCCGCCATCCCATGGGCGAAGGCACCGATCCGAACCCACGGTTCCTCGCCGAACGCATCGTCGATGAGAGCGCACTCGTCATGGGCGCCACCGCGGAGAATCTCCACGACATGTTCCCCGCGATCACCAAGGAGCGTGCAGATCAGTACGCACTCCTGAGCCAGCAACGCGTCGCTCGCGCCTACGAGTCCGGGGTCATCCAGCAAGGCCTCGTCCCCACAGCCGCCCGCAGCACCGAACTCGGCTGGGGCTTGGCCACCGCTGACGAGCCCCCGCGCCCCGGCACCACCATCGAAGCCCTGTCCGACCTGAAAACCCCCTTCCGACCGCATGGAAACGTGACGCCGGGCAATGCCGCAGGCCTCAACGACGGCGCCACGGCCTGCCTGCTCGCTGAGTCCGAGGCAGCTGCTGAACTCGGACTCGCTCCGAGTATGAAGCTCGTCGGCTACGCATTCGCCGGTGTGGACCCATCCGTCATGGGCGTGGGCCCCGTTCCTTCGACCGAGCGCGCCCTGCAACGTGCGGGTCTGACCATCGACGACATCGGCGCCTTCGAGATCAACGAGGCCTTCGCCGTGCAGGTGCTCGCGTTCCTGGATCACTTCGGCATCGACCAAGACGACGAACGCGTCAACCCCTATGGCGGCGCCATCGCTCTGGGCCACCCACTGGCCAGCTCCGGCGTCCGCCTCATGATCCACTTGGCACGGCAGTTCGCCGAGCGACCCGAGGTGCGCTACGGGATCACCACCATGTGCGTGGGTCTCGGCATGGGCGGCACCGTCATCTGGGAGAACCCCCACTACACCGGAGGCGACAACTGATGTACGACAACGTCAACGAACTCCTCGAACAGGCGTGCGCCATCACGCCCGAGCCCGAGATCGTCACCCGCGCACTCGCACGCGATATCGAACTCCCCCACGGTGCCGGCACCGGCGTCCTGATCACTCTCGACAACGGCCACGATCACACCAAGCCCAACACCTTGGGCCCCTGGGACCTCAAAGCGATCAATGACACCTACGATGCCGTGCTGGCTCGCAAGGACGTGTCCGCGATCATGGTCACCGGCAAGCCGTTCATCCTTGCTGCAGGCGCGAACCTCAAGATGATCGGAGCCATCGGCAGCCTCGAACACGCCACTTTGATGGGCCGAATCGGCCACGCAGTCCTCGGCAGGATGCACACGTCGAGCGTCCCGACCTTCGGCTTCATCAACGGACTCTCGCTGGGCGGAGGCACCGAGGTCACCCTCAACTGTCATTACCGCACCATCAGCACAGCATGCCCGGCCATCGCCTTCCCCGAGGTCTTTCTCGGCATCCTCCCCGGCTGGGGCGGGGCGACACTTCTCCCGAAACTCATCGGCCCGGCCAAGGCCGTCGAGGTCATCATCGGCAACGCACTGAACCAGAACAAGATGCTCAATGCTCCCAAGGCACAGGCCATGGGGCTGGCTGACGCCATGTTCGAGGGCGCCGACTTCCTGGAGCGCTCCATCGACTGGGCAGCCAGAGTCGTCACCGGTGAGGTGCGCGTCGAGCGGGCTCGAGTCGAGGATGCCGAGTGGACAGAACAGGAGTGGACCGAAGCCATCGCCGCCGGCCGCGAGCTGAGCCGCAAGAAGACAGGTGGCATCGCACCGGCCGCCGACCGATGCCTCGACGTCATGGCCGCAGCACAGCACAACGACGTAGCCGAGAACTACCTGCTCGAGGACGCCGCGCTCGGCGAGCTCATCATGACAGAGGAGTTCCGTTCGGGACTCTACGCATTCGATCTGGTACAACGTCGCGCGAAGAAACCCGCCGGCGCGCCCGATCGGGACCTGGCACGCAAGGTCTCCAAGGTCGGTGTCGTCGGCGCCGGCCTCATGGCATCCCAGCTCGCACTCCTGTTCATCAGAAGGCTGGGGGTTCCGGTGGTCATGAGTGACCTCGATCAGGAGCGCGTCGACCGCGGCGTCAGTCACGTCCATACCGAGATCGACAAACTCATCGAGAAGGGACGTACCACCGAGGCCAAGGCCAACCGTCTGCGTTCCCTCATCTCCGGCACCACCGACCAGGCTGATTTCGCCGACTGCGACTTCGTCATCGAAGCCGTGTTCGAGGAGATGGACATCAAGCAAAAGGTGTTCACCGGGCTGGAGCAGCATGTTTCACCCGAATGTGTCCTGGCCACCAACACCTCATCTCTGTCGATCAGCGAGATGGCCTCACAGCTGCAGCACCCCGAGCGCGTGGTGGGCTTCCATTTCTTCAACCCGGTCGCGGTCCTCCCCCTGCTGGAAATCATTCGGGGAGAGAACACCGACGATGCAACGCTGGCCACTGCCTTCGCCACGGCGAAGAATCTGAAGAAGAACGCAATCCTCGTGGCCGATGCCCCGGCCTTCGTGGTCAACCGCATCCTCACACGGCTCATGGGCGAGGTGCAGAAGGTGGTGGATGAGGGCACACCCATCGAACAGGCCGATGCCGCACTCGCTCCGATGGGGCTTCCCATGCCACCCTTCGTGCTCATGGAGCTCGTGGGCCCGGCGATCGCGCTGCATGTGGCCGAAACCCTCCACCAGTCCTTCGGCACCGAACGCTTCCCCATCTCCCGGTCCTTGCAGAACCTGGTCGAAGCAGGTCGCTCGTCGTACTACGACAGGGACGAGAACGGCAGGCCCCACGTGCCCGACGAGGTGAAAGCCCTGCTCGTCACCGGTGATACACCCGTGGATCCCGACACCATCCTCGAACGCTGCCGTGATGCCCTGGCCGAAGAGATCGGTCTGATGCTCACCGAAGGTGTCGTGGCAGGACCGGCCGAGATCGATCTGTGCATGATCCTCGGCGCCGGATGGCCCTTCCATCTGGGCGGAATCACCCCTTACCTGGACCGCACGGGCACCTCCGAAAAGGTCAACGGTCAGAGGTTCCTCCCACAAGGAGTTGCAAGCCTCCCGGCCTGAGCCGGCGAAATTCTGCGAACTGCAGCGTTTGACCGCCCCTCGTGAACGTCACCGTAACGATCATGGATCAGACGCTGCAGTTCGCACCGCTCCGGCGTGTCGAACCCGAATTTCGGGCCTAATGGGCCTGTGCACGGGATCTGGACCACCGCCGAAATCCTCAGCATCTACACCCGCACCGAGCTCCAGCGTCTTCTGGAGACCGGGCAGCTCCGTCGGCTCCGCCGCGGACGCTACGCCGATCAACGAGCAACACCGCAGGCGATCCGCGCGGTCACCTTGGGCGGTGTGCTGACCTGTTTCTCTGCGCTGACCGAGAGCTGGGTCCCACACCGCCACCAACTCCATGTGAGGATCCCCGCGAACTCCAACCGAGCCATCACGTCCCCGGCGGGTGTCGTCATCCACCGGGCGACTCGTGGCATCAGCACCGACGCCACCGTCGACTCGATTCCGGTCAGTCTTGCCATGGCGCTGCAGTGCACCACGGACCTCGAATGGATCGCGATGGTGGATTCGATCCTGCATGAACGGCTCGCCGACCGATCATCCTTGGCCGCCGACGTGCTCATGGCCGCGCCGACATGGCACCGGCGAGTGCATGACCTGATGACGAAGGTCGATCCGAGAAGCGAATCCGGCACCGAGTCCATCCTCCGCTGTGCGCTGAGAGCCGAGGGCTACCGGGTCCGGATCCAGGTGCAGATCGGTCAGGATCGGGTCGACATGCTGGTCGGTGACCGCCTCGTACTCGAGTGCGACTCGTTGACCCACCATTGGAACTCTCGGGCCTTCGAGCACGACCGTCGCCGTGACCTGCGCCTGAAGTCCGCCGGATACGAGGTCCTTCGATTCACCTACAACCAACTCATGTACGAGCTGGACGAGGTTCTGGAGATGGTCAGGCAGATGACCCGCGCCCGCAAGCACCGTTGGAGCCACCGAGACCGGCGCGTGGCCTGATCCCTGACGCGACACGCAGTGCAGCGTTTGATCCATGATCGTTTCTGTGACGGGCCCAGAAGGCGATCAAACGCTGCATTACGTCAGCGGTCATACACTGGCAGACATGACTGAGAGCCCCGAGAAACCCAAGCTGTCCGTCCTGAAGACCGAGGACGAGTGGCGTGAGATGCTCACCCCGGCCGAGTATCAGGTGCTCCGTCAGGCGGGCACCGAGCCACCCTTCGTCGGCGAGTACACCGACACCACCACCGAAGGTGTTTACCGCTGCCGCGCCTGCAATGCCGAGCTGTTCCGCAGCGAAACGAAATTCGAGTCCCATTGCGGCTGGCCCTCGTTCTTCTCACCCCTCGCCGAGGACACTGTCCGTTACGTCGAGGACCGCAGCATCCCCGGCCCTCCGCGCGTGGAGGTGCGGTGCACCGCCTGCGATTCCCATCTGGGCCATGTCTTCGCCGGTGAGGGTTATCAGACACCCACCGACCTGCGGTACTGCATCAACTCCATCTGCCTCACTCTGGAGCCGACGCAGAACTGACCGACAAGGGCTCCCCAGATACGGCAGTCCAACCACGGCACCACCAGAAGCAGATGCAGGGCCCCGACCAGATGGTCGGGGCCCTGCATCTGTCGAATGGTTCGGCGACCTCAGTCAGTGAGGCCGAGCCAGCCCCGCACGATGTCGGCCAGTTCGCGGCGACGTCCGGAGTAGAACGGGGTCTCCTCACGCACGTGACGGCGCGCGGCCGAGGCACGCAGTTCGCGCATGCACTCCACGATGCGGGTCATGTCGTCGGCCTCGAAACACAGCAGCCACTCGTAATCGCCGAGAGCAAAGCCCATGGTGGTGTTACCGCGCACATCGGGGTAGTCAGCGGCCAGCCCACCGTGCTCACGCAGCAAATGCATGCGCTCGTGATCCGAGAGCAGGTACCACTCGTAGGAGCGCACGAACGGGTACACGCAGATGTGGTCGTGCGGCTCCTCGTCGGCCATGAAGGCTGGCACATGGCGACGGTTGAACTCCGCGGGACGGTGCAGACCCATCTGCGACCACACTGGCTGCAGGCCACGGCCAAGATCCGAAGAACGGAGGGTGTTGTAAGCGCGCTGCAAATCCTCATACTCGCTCGCGTGCCACCACACCAGTAGGTCGGCGTCAGCGTTGAACCCCGAGACGTCGTACCAGCCACGGATCATCAGATCGTCGGATACAGCCTGCACCTGCTCGAGTGCCTTCTGCGCCAGGTGCGTGGCCTCCTCGACGTCACGGGGAAGATCGGTGCGACGGAACACCGAATACATCACGTAGCGCTTGGTTGCGTTGATCCGATCGAAGTCGGCGTTGGCCTGGGGATCGACGTGCTCGATCTTCTCGTGGGTCATGTTTCCTCCTTGGTTGGTGGGGTCAGTCGTTGTCCGCGATGCGCTCGAGCTCGTCACGACGCCACGTGGGGCCTTCTTCGTGCACGAGTTCGACAATGCGGGTGAGTACTGTCGGGTCGGTGTCCGGCGGTACGCCGTGGCCGAGGTTGAAGATGTGTCCGGGTGTGTGGGCCCCGGAACGGATGACCGCCTCGACGCGTGCGGCGATCACCTCCCAATCAGCCTTGAGCAGCGCGGGGTCGAGGTTGCCCTGCATGGCATGCCCGCCACCAACACGACGAGACGCTTCAGCCAACGGCACACGATGGTCGACCCCGACGACCTCGCAACCTGCAGCGGCCATGTCTGCCAGCAGTTCACTGGTGCCGACGCCGAAGTGGATGCGAGGCACATCGGTGACCGAACCGAGCAGTCCACGGACATGCGGCTTGACGAAGCTCCGGTAGTCCTCCGGAGCAAGGCTTCCCGCCCACGAGTCGAACACCTGCACAGCTGCGGCACCACCTTCGATCTGTGCCCGCAGGAATACCTCCGAATACTGTGCGAGGCGCTGACACAGGGCATTCCAGGTCTCGGGCTCGGAGACCATGAACGACTTGGCAACCGCGTGATCCTTCGACGGCCCGCCCTGTACGAGGTAACTGGCCAAGGTGAAGGGCGCACCGCAGAACCCCAACAGCGGCACATCGAGCTCGGCTACGAGCAGGCGAGCTGCCTCGGTCACGAAATCGAGATCCTCGACGCCGAGTTCCGGCAGCGCATCCACCTGTGCTCGTGAACGTATGGGCTCGGCTACGACAGGGCCGGTCCCTGGCACGATGTCCAGGTCAATACCGGCAGCCTTCAGCGGCACCATGATGTCGGAGTAGAACACTGCGGCATCGACGCCATGACGGCGCACCGGCTGCGCGGTGATCTCACACACCAGCTCGGGGATCCGGCATGCCTCCAACATGGTGGTTCCGGCCCGCGCTTCCCGATATTCGGGCAGGGATCGGCCAGCCTGACGCATGAACCACACGGGGATACGGTCGGGATCGGGTTCACATCGAGCAGCGGCAAGGAAGGGATCAGTCACGCCCCCCATCCTTGCATGTCACGGCGAGTCGGCTGATCCCCGTTGACAGGAAATGCTTAACCTGCAGGGGTGCAGGCAATGAAGGGATCCAAGCTTCCGCGCGAATTCCAGCGCGCGGCTCAGGCCATGGTCGACCATGCTTGGCGCCCGGAACTCCATGTGGACAGGGTCCCCGGGCCCCAGCGGCTTGCCCCGCATGCCGCGGCGCTCACCGCCGAGCTCGAATCCGAAGGTGCGACGGTGGGTTCTGCACGACTCGTACTCCTCCACGACCCCGAGGGGAACCCGGCATGGGACGGCACGTTCCGCTGCGTGGTGTACATCCGTGCCGATGTGGATGCCGAGATGGCGGCCGATCCTTTGATGACCGGTGTCGGCTGGTCCTGGCTGCAGGAGTGTCTGGAGAACAATCACTGCGAGTTCGGAGCATCGACCGGTACGGTCACCGTGGTCACCAGCGAAAGTTTCGGTGCGATGGATGACGAGCAGAGCCGGTCGGAGATCGAGATCCGCGCCTCGTGGACGCCTTACATCGGTGAGGGAGATGGCATGGCCGATCACCTCGATGCGTGGTCCGACCTGCTGTGCACCACCGCAGGGCTGCCCCCACTGCCCAAGGGTGTCGTCATGCTTCCCCGACGAGCGCGCTGATGGCAGCCGACGCCAGTGAGCCCGAACTTCCCCTGCTCGCCGCACCGACTGCGGGGGTGCCTCCCGTCGCCACCACCGAGGCGCAACTGCAGGAGACCATCGACTCCCTGGCCGCAGGAACCGGCCCTCTTGCCATCGACACCGAACGCGCGCACGGTTTTCGTTACAGCACCCGCGCCTATCTGATCCAACTGCGCCGTGCCGGTTCCGGCACCCACCTGGTGGACCCCATCGGATTCTGGAACGGCGATGAGCCCGCCGACCTCTCCGCACTCGGGGCCGTGGTCGACGACGTCCCATGGATCATCCATGCCGCCACCCAGGACATGCCGTGCCTGGCCGAGGTGGCTCTGGTGCCCCAGCAGGTGTTCGACACCGAACTCGCCGGGCGCCTCCTCGGTTGGCCGCGGGTCGGGCTCGGGCCCATGATCGAGAAGGTCTTCGGCAAAAGGCTTGCGAAGGAGCATTCGGCATCGGACTGGTCTTCGCGACCACTTCCGGAGAGCTGGCTCACCTACGCGGCCCTCGACGTGGAGCTCCTCATCGAACTCCGCGAACACATGGTGGCCGAACTCATCGCGGCCGACCGCGCCGAGTGGGCACGTCAGGAGTTTGCACATCTTGCGGCCCACGCTGCGGATCCGACGCCGCCGCGACCCGATCCGTGGCGCCGGACCTCCGGCATACAGAACGTTCGGACGCCACTGGGCATGGCTGTTCTCCGTCAGATCTGGGAGGCCCGGGACGAACTTGCCCGGTCCCTCGACAAGGCACCAAGCAAGCTTCTGAAGGATTCTGCGATCTCGGATCTCGCCGCCTTGGTGGGGCAACACAAACGTGTCGACCGTGGCATGTTGCGTGACATCTCCGGTTTTGAGCGGCGCGTCGCGCGGCGCTACGAATCCCGCTGGCTGACCGCCGCGGAAAAGGCGTTGGCCGCGCCACGAAGCTCACACCCACCATTGCGCCCACCAAGCAGCGGCATTCCGAATCCGAAGTCGTGGGCACGACGCGCACCCCAAGCCGATGAGCGCCGTGTCCGGATGCGCACGGTCATGGATGAGCTCTCCGAACGCTTCGGAGTCGCCCCGGAGGTCATCCTCTCCCCCGGCACATGGCGTGAACTCGCGTGGGAACCGTGCGACGCGACCCCTGCCGCAGTCACCGACTGGCTCACCGAGCATGGTGCCCGCCCCTGGCAGTGCGATTTGACAGCAGAACCCCTCGCCCGGGCGATCAGCGGCTGATCACCGGGGCACCGGAGCCCTGGGTCCTGCGTTCCGCAGTCAACCGGAAAGGTCGGTTGCTCCACCTGCGAGGTCGATTGCCCCACCAGCAAGGTCGACTGCCCCACCAGCAAGGTCGACTGCCCCACCAGCAAGGTCGATTGATCAACCTGCGAAGTCGATTGGCTCGGGGCGGTGTCTTTCTCTGTTGGTTTGTGGCGGTGCCTTGCAGGGACTGGCCATACCCCCGTAGGGATAGAAAAACATCGAGGACAGATGCTGACCTCGACGAACGAGGATCTGTCTTTGAAAAGCGTCGTTGAGGACACGATCTGTCCTCAACGAAAAACGATGTATGGAGCCCCGGTCGGTGGGAGGCCAATGCGTGATCGAGGGTGCCCACAAGGTAACGGGTCACCGGGTGGTCGCGACATCACGGCGCAGCATCAGGGCATCGCGTAACAGCCCCACCGCCAAGGCTGCCCCGACTCCCTCACCGGAACGGATCCGGAGGTCGAGCAGCGGCTCCAGCCCGAGTTCATCCAGGACCGCCCGGTGCGCAGGCTCGCGCGAACATTGTCCAGCCACCAGGTGTGCTTGGATCCACGGCTCAGCACGCACCGCCGCCAACGCAGCGATCGAGGTGGCCAGGCCATCGAGCACGATGACGCGTCCGGCCCGCGCTGCTCCGGCCACGACGCCCCTCAGCACGGAGAACTCTCCCCCGCCGAGACGACGCAGGATCTCTTCATCGTCATCGGTGCAGATCCGCGCCACGGCATCGGACACCACAATCCTTTTGCGGTCCACCATGTCGGTGTCGGACGCCGATCCCAGCCCCACGACGTCATCGGACCGCAGGCCCAACAGGCCCGCGGTGAGGACCGAGGCGACCGTTGTGTTTCCGATCCCCACTTCCCCCAACGCCACCGGCCCGTATCCTTCCCCGCCGATCTGCCGTCCACGCTCCACAAGCTCCGCGTGGGTATCGGCATCAAGTGCATCGGCAACACGGACATCACCTCCGGGTCGCCCGATCCCTGCATCGACCACCTGGAGTTCCAACCCTGCTTCCCGGGCTGCGACGGCGCCCATGGAAGATCCTGCTCGGGCAGCACGGACGATATCGGCTGTGACCTCTGGTTCGAAGGCCGAGACGCCCTGCCGAACCACCGCGTGATCGGCTGCGGCAAGGATGAGCGTCCCGGCAGTGGCGAGGGGATCCGGCCCACCCACCGCCAATGCGCGATCCAGAGTCCGATCCAGGATGCCCAACGAACCGGGCGTCGTCAGCAACTGATCGGCGGCATCCCGAGCAGCCACCACCGCGTGCTGTTCGGGAGCGTGCTGTTCGGGAGCTGAGGATTCGGACGCCAGATGATTCACCGGCGCCTCCCGGTCCTGCCACCTCTCCTGCATGATCACACTCGCCACCGGTTCTCGACGCGACCAGCCGGCCCGCTGCAGACCAGGTTCGGGAGGACGTTCATCCGGCCACCCCAGACACAGCCAGCCAAGCGATTCGACACCGTCGGGAAGTCCGACGAGATCGGCCAGATCTGCGGGTTCGAACAGCGTCACCCACCCCATCCCGAGACCATGCGCACGAGCGGTGAGCCACATGTTCTGGATTGCACAGGCGCATCCCCACAGGTCGGCGTCGGGGAATGTCGCCCGCCCGAGGACGCCTGCGGCAGGCGTCCTCCGATCACAGGCCACCACGATTCCCAGCGGTGCTTCACGAATGCCATCGAGCTGTAGATCCAGCAGGCGGCGAGCCGCGTCCGGCTCCATCATCCGGGCCTGACGCAGCCGAGAACGATCCGCGAGGTGGGCAGCGTGATCGCGAGTCTCGGCCGCCGTCACCACGATGAACCGCCACGGCTGCGAATGTCCCACCGACGGACCAAGGTGCGCGGCGGTCAAGACCTCGGTCAGCACCTCGTCGGGAACAGGATCTGGTCGATAGCGTCTGATGTCACGACGTGCACCGATGACGTCGGCCAAGGGTCGGATGTGGTCATCCATGCGCCACGCAGTGTGGTCGGCGGCGCGCTCAGCGGAGCTCGTCGCATCCCCGATGACGGGCCGTGGACGCGGAAAATCGCTCATCGGGCCATCATCCCACCAGCATGCATGGCCCTGTTTCCGGGGCAGGTCCCGCGGCGGGGATCAGGACTTGTCGTGGAGGTCGCTCGTCCGCTTCTCGTCGGCGCTCGCTTCGAATCCGGGATCCCCATGCAGGACGATCTCGATGGCCTGCCGCGCGATGGACTGCGGGGTCAGGCCCATCCGTTTGAGCAGGTCGCGGCGAGAGCCGTGCTCGAGGAATCGCTGGTCGATACCGAACTCGCGCATCGGCGTCCAGACGTCGGCCAGATGCATCTCCTGGCCCAGACGTGCTCCCAAGCCACCCTTGACGCCGGAGTCCTCCAGCGTGATGACGAGTTCGACGTCACGGGTCATCTCCACCAGTGCAGGGTTGACAGGCAGGGCCCACACCGGGTCCACGACGCGCACCCCGAGCCCCTGATCGATCAGCCGTTCCCCGACCTCGACCCCGAGCGTCGCGAACTGTCCGTGGGCCACCACGAGCACCCGTGGTGTGGCGTCGGAGCGCAGCAGGGTGTCGACACCATCGGTGGATTCGATCGCGGGGATGGACGACGGCATGGCGTCCTTGGAGAAGCGGATGACGGTGGGGGCATCTGGGATGTCGACCGCCTCGTTGAGGACGCGCACCAGGGTCTCCTCGTCACGCGGAGCACACAGGTGCATGCCCGGCACGATCTGCAGGATCGAATGATCCCACATGCCGTTGTGGCTGGCTCCGTCCGAACCGGTCACACCGGCGCGGTCGAGGACGAAGGTGACGCCGGCCCTGTGCAACGCCACATCCATCAGAACCTGGTCGAAGGCACGGTTCAGGAACGTCGAGTAGACCGCGACGACCGGATGCAGTCCTGCGGCGGCCAGACCGGCCGCGCTCGTGGCGGCGTGCTGCTCGGCGATGCCGACATCGAAGGTGCGCTCGGGGAAGACTTCGGCGAACCGGTTGAGCCCGGTGGGGTGCATCATCGCGGCGGTGATTGCCACCACGTCGGAGCGTCGACGCCCGATCTCGACCAGTTCCTCGGAGAAGGCCCGAGTCCACGTGCGTGCCGAGCTCGTGGCCAGCGACTCCCCGGTCGCCGCATCGATGCGTCCGACCGAATGGAAATGGTCCTCCATGTTGTCCTCGGCCGCCTGGAAACCGCGCCCCTTCTGGGTGAGGACGTGGACGATGACCGGGCCGCCAAAACGCTTGGCCTGTGTCAGGGCGCGTTCGACCGAGCGGATGTCATGCCCATCCACGGGGCCGACGTACTTCATGCCCAGGTCAGCGAACATCCCCTGGGGCGCCAGCACGTCCTTCAATCCGATCTTGACGCCATGCAACCACTCATAGGCCGCCCGACCCACCAGCGGTGTTCCGGAGACGCTGCGGCGCAACAGATCCAGCATGTCCTCATACCGACGATCGGTGCGCAGCCCGGTGAGATGCTCGGCGATACCACCGACCGTCGGCGTATAGGAGCGGCCATTGTCATTCGCGATGATCACCAACGGCAGGTCCTTGCCGACAGCGATGTTGTTGAGCGCTTCCCACGCCATGCCGCCGGTGAGGGCACCATCGCCGATGACCGCCGCGACCGTGCGGTCGGCCTCGGTGAGTCGGAACCCCTTGGCCAGTCCCTCGGCCCACGACAATGACGAGGACGCATGCGAGGACTCGACCCAGTCGTGCGGGGACTCGTCCCGGCTCGGGTAGCCGGAGAGGCCATCGGTCTGCCGAAGTGTGTCGAACTCCGCGGCCCTCCCGGTCAAGATCTTGTGGACATAGCTCTGATGCCCGGTGTCGAAGATGATCGGATCGTTCGGCGAGTCGAACACACGGTGCAGGGCCAAAGTGAGCTCGACGACACCAAGATTCGGCCCGAGATGGCCACCTGTGAGACTGACCTTCTCGATGAGGAACGCACGGATCTCGGTCGCCAACGTGTCGAGCTGCGCAGGCGCGAGGGCACGCAGATCGGCGGGCGACTGGATTCGGTCGAGCAAAGACATGGCGTCGATTCTATCCCCGCTGCATCAAACCTGCTCCGCTCACCGTCGGCCCGTCGGCGCCGAGGACCACGAAGCCACAGACCACGAAGCCACAGGCCGTGGAGCCAGCAGCGTCGAATGGTCCCCGTGCCATGCAGGAATCAGGAGCTGAGCTGGTTGACCTCGGCACGGGCTGCCTCGAGAGCTTCGGGCTTGCTCTTGTAACAGTGCTCCCCCGCAGGGAAGACCCCCGAGCGCACCTCATCGGCATACGCGCCTATCCCCTCGGCGAACGCCTCGTTCAGCCGGGCATAGCTCTTGACGAAGGACGCCATCGGCCCTTCGGTGATCCCCAGCAGGTCGTGCTGCACCAACACCTGCCCGTGAGCCGCACCGGCGCCGATGCCGATCACGGGGATCTGCATGTGCTCCAGCACCAGCTGCACCACGTCAGCAGGTACGGCCTCAACAACGACGCAGAAGGCACCCGCCTCCTGGACTGCGAACATCTCACGCACGAACCGCGATGCCGTCTCGGCCGTACGTCCCTGAGCCCGCATGCCACCGAGCGCGACGGCGGTCTGCGGCGTCAGCCCCACATGCGCGACCACCGGGATACCCGCGTCGACGATCGCTCGGATCCGACTCAACCGACGAGGATTCCCGCCCTCGAGCTTCACCGCATCGGCACCGGCTTCCTTGACAAAACGGACCGCGGTTTCCACGGCCTGTTCATCGGACACCTCGGTCGAGCCGAAGGGCACATCACACACCAGGAACGCAGTCTTCGTCCCTCGACGCGCCGCCGCGGCCATCGTCAGCATCTCGTCCATCGACACCTCGGCGGTCGTGTCATACCCGAGCACCACATTGGCTCCCGAGTCGCCGACCAAAACCATGTCGACGCCCGCCTTCTCCGCCGCACGCGCGGAAGGGAAGTCATAGGCCGTCACCATGACGATCTGCTCTCCCGCAGCCTTCATCGACGCCAGTTTGGCCGTGGTCACGCTCATTCTGTGCTCCCATCAAGCAGCATCTCGGGATGATCGTCGACGGTCATGATCTTGTTGGTCTGCGGCTCGACATGCACCACTCGTGGCTCGTAACTCTCGAGATCCGCCTCATCGTAATCACCGTAGGAGATGACGATGATCGTGTCGCCGACGTGCACCAGACGAGCCGCTGCCCCGTTCAGCTGCATATCCCCACTACCGCGCTCGCCCTCGATCGTGTACGTGACGAATCGTTCACCGTTGTCGACATCGACGACATGCACCTGTTCGTGGACACAGATATCGGCTGCCTCCAGCAGATCGGGATCGATGGTGATCGACCCCACGTAGTGCAGATCGCTGCCGGTCACAGTGGCTCGATGGATCTTCGATTTCAGCATGGTTCGATGCATCAACGGCTCTTCTCCCCGGTCCCCGACCCGGGACCGATCACGATGTTGTCCAACAATCTGGTGGTTCCCACTGATCCGGCAAAGGCCACCAGCACCTCGCGGTCGATCTCGTCGACCGGCTCGAGACTGTCAGGGTCGACGAACGCAATGTATTCCACGAGCACTTCGGCCTCTGCCAGAACGTCCAACGCTCGAGCCGCCAGCGTACGCGCATCGATTTCCCCGCCAGCCACTGCATCGGCGATGGCGTTCAAGGACCGGGGAATCGCCAATGCTCGGGCACGTTCCTCATCCGAGAGATGCACATTGCGGCTCGACAGCGCAAGCCCATCCGCATCCCGCACGATCGGACACGCCACCACACGCACCGGCAGCCCGAGGTCAGTGACCATGCGCTGCACCACGATGACCTGCTGTGCGTCCTTCTGCCCGAAATACGCCGCATCGGCAGCCGAAGCGATCATCAACTTCGCGACGACGGTGGCCACACCATCGAAATGACTGCGCCCCCGCTTGGCCCCCTCCAAGGTCTCGGCAACCGGTCCGCTCACCACGATATTCGTCGCATAACCACGCGGATACATCTCGACCGGGTCCGGGAGGAACACCACGTCGACACCCGCCTCGGCAGCCGTTTCGAGATCACGTTCCTCATCACGCGGATAGGTCGCAAGGTCTCGTGCGTCATTGAACTGGGCGGGGTTGACGAAGATCGACATCACCACCGTCTCGCACTCGTCCTTCGCCCGCTCCACGAGCGCAAGATGCCCCGCGTGCAGTGCCCCCATCGTGGGCACCAGCCCGATCGGACCGTCGCGTCTGGCCATCTCCTCACACAGTTCAGCCACCGTGCGTACCACCAGCATGTGGTCCCTCCCCTTCCATGCCCGCGTCGCGGGCGATTTCTCGTGAGCATGCAAGCCGCCGCGTCGACCGGGCCAAGGCGTCGAATGTCTCAAGCCCCTCGGGTAGTCGCGCCGCCACGGCTTCTCTTTGACGCAGGACCACGGCATCGTCACCGCGGGCGATCGGTCCGGTGAGCGCAGCCGCAGCACCCTTCTCCACCCAGTTCTCGATGGCTGCCCGCGCGAGAGGAGCCAACATCCGTCGCTGGACACCGGCACTTTTCGCCATCTCGGTGGCGAGACCTTCCAGCGTCACCACGAAGTTGGACGCCATCGAGCACGCGGCATGGTAGGCGACTCGATCATCGTCCGCGACTCGGAAGGTCTCCATCGCCATGAGGTGCGCGATGTGTTCGGCCATCGCGATCTCTTCATCACCCACCCCCGCCACGGCAGCGGGAGCACCTGCGAAGTCGGTCTCGGCCCCGGTGATCGTCATGACCGGGTGCAGGCTGAAGGCCCGGTGCCCATGCAGGGGTTCCAGCGTCGTCGCTCCCGATAGGTGACCGACCATCGGCCCCGGGCCGATCATCGCTGCGGCGTCGGCGATGGCAGCATCAGGTACCGCGAGCAGAACCACGTCGGCACCTTCGCCGGTCGCACCACGCCCCAAAGGTTCGGACATTGCAAGTCCTGCGGCGCGGAGGTTGGCCACCAAAGCCTTCCCCACGCGTCCTCTACCGATCACTTGCACCACAGGGCGGGGATGCTCACAGGTCAACGGAGCCGACACACGAACTCCTCCCCCGGCCCTGGACCGATGCGACACCAACCCGGGGAATGATACTCGCCCACGGCAGGGTTCTGGACTCCCCCGAAGCTTTGTGAAGAATGGTCGCATGTCCGAACAGACCACCGGAATCCACTTTCCGCTCATCGGCGATCGACGCTCCACCACCGCGACGACCCGCGGCATCCTCGCCGATGCGGCCCGTCATACGGATCCGGCCCTGGCCGCCCGGATCACCGATGCCTCCAACTGGCGCCGCGACTACGTCGATCACGTCCATGCACTCACCGCGGCTTCATCGGTGTCCCCACGCGCTGCGATCGACATCGCCGAAGACGGGTTGCGGTCGATGTATCAACGCATGGTCGTGATCGCCGATGACGGATCCGAAACTCCGCTGGTTGATGCACAGCTTGAGGTGGGCTCCGCGTCACGCTTCGGGACCGAGACCGTCCGCGGCACCGGCACCCCGCACACCGAACTCGTAGTGCCCTACCGTGGCACGAAGCTCCGCGGTGACGCGCTGCGCCGCCAGCTCGATGCCTGGGTTGCCGATGGCATCGTCGAGGACGGCTTCCGATCCGCGATCACGTCGGTCATGGAGAACCCCGAGTGGCTCATCCTCCCCGATCATCAGGTGATGCTCATCGGCGCCGGCGCCGAGATGGGGCCCCTGGAGCCTTTGCTCGACTGGGGCTGCGACGTGCTCGCGATCGACCTGCCCCGCAGCGAGGCCTGGCGCCGCAAACGAGGAATCGCCGCGCGCTCGGCCGGATCCCTGACCTTCCCGATCGATGACCGGGGCCACGCCGGCGGGGACATCGTCCACCAGCCGGGGCAGGTCCTCGATTGGATCCGGCACAACCGTGATGGCTCTCCCCTCGTGCTCGGCATGCACGCCTATGCCGATTCCGGGGTCCACGTCCGTATCAGCGCTGCCGCCGATCTGCTCACCACGGTGCTGCTCGATGACGATCCCGACACCGCCCTGGCCTGGCTCGCCACCCCAACCGATGCCTTCGTGGTCAACGAAGCGATCGTCGCAGACGCCCGCGCGCACTGGGATGACCGGGGAAGGCTCATCCGAGCAGCACAGTCGTCGCTGCGCACCGTGTCCCGTGGGCGTCTCTACCGCCGTGCCTACCCGGAGGCCACCGAGGGCGGCCCCGGGGTCGCCGACATCATCGTGCCGCAACAGGGCCCCAACTACTCGATCGCAAAACGGCTACAACGCTGGCGCGGCGTTGCCGCCGAACAGGCGGGGCACACCGTCTCGTTCAACGTCGCCCCCGCGACGCTGACGCGATCGGTCACCAAGAACCCCGTACTGGCCGCTGCCTATGGGGGTGCACGACGCTTCGGCGTCGAGGTCTTCGAACCCGAGACCGTGCGTCCGCTCATGGCCGCCCTCATGGTGCACGACGTCATGCGCGGCCCCGTGGAACGGCAGCATCCCGAGGAACTCTTCAGCGACGCCGCCGCGCACGGCGGACTGTGGCGCGTTGGCTATGACCCGAAGAGCGTTCTGGGCATCGCTGCTCTGGAAGGCTTTCCGAAGCAGCTGTTCACGCGGCACTGAAACATATATTTATCGACATGAACCTTGTTGACTGGGCAGTACAGACGATCGACCACTTCGGTGGCCCAGGCGTCGCTTTCCTCATCGCATTGGAAAGCGTCTTCCCCCCGATTCCCTCCGAGGTCATCCTGCCGCTGGCCGGCGTCAGTGCTGCCGGTGCCGAGCAGAGCTGGGCAGGAATGCTGATCTGGTCGACGATCGGTTCCCTCATCGGCGCCTTGGTCCTCTATGGAATCGGCCGGCTCCTGGGCCCCGACCGACTCCGGAAGGCCTTCATCAGACTGCCGCTCCTCACCGTCGAGGACTACGACAAGACTGTCTCCTTCATGGACCGGCACGGCTCCAAGGCCGTCTTCTTCGGGCGCATGGTCCCAGGCATTCGCTCACTGGTGTCCATCCCTGCGGGCATCTACCTGATGCCGGTATGGAAACTCACCGTGCTCACCGTCGCTGGAAGCGGAATCTGGAATGTCCTGTTCATCAGCTTCGGCTACCGGCTCGGACAGGACTGGCAGATCATCGAGCCCTACACGAACCTGATCTCGAACATCTTCTACGCCATCATCGGAGCCATGCTTCTGTGGTGGATCGCAGGTCTGATCCGACGCGAACGTCGACGCCGCGCACTTGGCCTCCCGCACCCTGATGAGGCGAACACAGACGGCTGGAACCCCGACGACTGATCGTCACATGCCGGACGTCACATGCCGGACAACGCCCGAACGCCGGGTGCGAGGACGAACCTCGCACCCGGCGTTCGGGCTTCACGACGTCAGAACGTCAGTTCTTGGCCATGTTCCGCAGCACGTACTGCAGGATGCCTCCGTTGCGGTAGTACTCGCGCTCTCCCGGTGTGTCGATACGGACGACCGCATCGAACGTGATCGGGTCAGCGCCCTCGCCGGTGGCAGTGACCTTCACCGTTTCGGGGATCGAGTTGTTCAACTCGGCGACACCCTCGATGGAGAAGACCTCTTCACCGGTGAGGCCCAGCGAATCGGCCGATTCCCCTTCGGGGAACTGGAGCGGCAGGACGCCCATGCCGATGAGGTTCGAACGGTGGATCCGCTCGAAGCTCTCGGTGATGACGGCCTTGATGCCCAGCAGCGCCGAGCCCTTGGCGGCCCAGTCACGTGACGAACCCGAGCCGTACTCCTTACCGCCGAGGACCACGAGCGGCGTATCGGCCTGCTTGTAGTTCTGGGCGGCGTCATACACCGTGGTGACCGGTGCATCGGACTGGGTGAAGTCACGGGTGAAACCACCCTCGGTGCCCGGGGCGAGCTGGTTGCGCAGACGGATGTTCGCGAAGGTGCCACGCACCATGACCTCATGGTTGCCACGACGCGAGCCGTAGGAGTTGAAGTCCTTGCGCTCAACGCCGTGCTCGCTGAGGTACTTACCCGCGGGGCTGTCGGCCTTGATGGCACCGGCCGGCGAGATGTGGTCGGTGGTCACCGAGTCGCCCAGCTTCAGCAGCACACGGGCGTTCTGGATGTCCTCCACCGGAGCCGGCTCGGCAGGCATGCCATCGAAGTACGGGGCCTTGCGGACGTAGGTCGAGGCGTCCTCCCACTCGAAGCGCTCGCCCTCGGGCGTGGGCAGGTTCTGCCAACGCTCGTCACCGGCGAACACATCGGCGTAGCGGGAGGTGAACATCTCGGCGTTGATCGAGCCGTCGATGGCGGTCTGGATCTCGTCGGCCGACGGCCAGATGTCCTTCATGAACACGTCGTTGCCCTCGGCGTCGGTCCCGATGGGATCGGAGTCGAGGTCGATGTCCATGGTGCCGGCCAGGGCATACACCACGACCAGCGGCGGGCTGGCGAGGTAGTTCATCTTCACATCGGGGCTGATGCGCCCCTCGAAGTTGCGGTTGCCCGAGAGCACCGCGGTGACAGCAAGATCGTTGTCGTTGATCGCCTGGGAGACCTCGGGGATCAGCGGACCGGTGTTGCCGATGCACGTGGTGCAGCCGTAACCGACGAGGTTGAATCCGAGCTTGTCCATGTAGGGCGTCAGGCCGGACTTGGCGAGGTAGTCGGTGACCACCTTGGAGCCGGGTGCGAGCGAGGTCTTGACCCAGGGCTTGCGGGTCAGGCCCTTCTCGATGGCCTTCTTCGCTACCAGACCGGCCCCGACCATGACGCTCGGGTTGGAGGTGTTGGTGCACGAGGTGATGGCCGCCACCGCAACGGCGCCGTGGTCGAGGGTGAACTTCTCACCACTGGAGAGGGTCACCTCGACGGGGTTGGACGGACGACCCGAGACACGCTCGGCCGCCTTGCCCTTGACCGATTCAGCAACCGAACCGACCTTGTCGGCAGCCGCAGCCGCAAGACCCTTCGCCTTGTCAAGAAGACCACCCTTGTCAGCGGTCTCAGCAGCAGTCTTGTCGCCACCTTCAGCGCCCGGAGCCGCCGCTGCGGGATCAGAGGCCTCCATGGAGTCGGCCACGGCCTTGTCCTGGGGCTCCATTTCGGTGACGTAGTTGCGGATGTCGGAACGGAACTGCTTCTTCGAATCGGCCAGCAGGATGCGGTCCTGCGGACGCTTCGGGCCGGCGATCGAGGGCTTGATGTCACCGAGATCCAGCTCGAGGTACTCCGAGTAGACCGGCTCGGCGGAAGGATCGTGCCACAGGCCCTGCTCCTTGGCGTAGGCCTCTACGAGGGCGATCTGCTCCTCGGAGCGACCGGTCAGGCGCAGGTAATCGGTGGTCTTGTCATCGACGGGGAACACCGCGATGGTCGAGCCGTACTCGGGGCTCATGTTGCCGATCGTCGCGCGGTTGGCCAACGGCACGGCCGAGACGCCGGGTCCGTAGAACTCGACGAACTTGCCGACGACCTTGTGCTCACGGAGCATCTCGGTGATCGTCAGCACCAGGTCGGTGGCGGTGACGCCGTCGGGCAGCTCACCGGAGAGCTTGAAGCCCACCACGCGAGGCACGAGCATCGAGACCGGCTGACCGAGCATGGCAGCCTCGGCCTCGATGCCGCCGACGCCCCAGCCCACGACGCCGAGGCCGTTGACCATGGTGGTGTGCGAGTCGGTGCCGACGAGGGTGTCGGGGTAGGCACGCAGAACACCATCGACCTCACGCGGGAAGACCACACGGGCGAGGTTCTCGATGTTGACCTGGTGCACGATGCCGGTGCCCGGGGGGACGACCTTGAAGTCGTCGAAGGCGGTCTGGCCCCAACGCAGGAACTTGTAGCGCTCCTCGTTGCGCCCGTATTCGATGTCGGTGTTGCGGGCGAAGGCGTCCTGGGTGCCGAAGACGTCGACGATGACCGAGTGGTCGATCACCAGTTCGGCGGGCGACAGCGGGTTGACCTTCTGCGGGTCACCCCCCAGATCGGAAACGGCCTCACGCATCGTGGCGAGGTCGACGATGCAGGGCACACCGGTGAAGTCCTGCATCACGACACGTGCGGGCGTGAACTGGATCTCGTTGCTGGGTGCTGCGTTGGGGTCCCACTGCCCGAGGCCACGGATCTGATCCGCGGTGACGTTGGCGCCGTCCTCGGTCCGCAGAAGGTTCTCCAGCAGGATCTTGAGGCTGTACGGGAGCTTCTCCGAGCCCTCCACGGCGTCCAGCCGGAAGATCTCGTACGTCTTGTCGCCGACATTCAGGTCAGCGCGTGCTCCGAAACTGTTCTCGCTCATAGGCTCCACTTCCGAGTCGCTCACTTGTCTTGACATCAAGATAGTACAGTGATGTCTCGAACCAGACTCTGCCCCATCGGCATCATGAGCCGGAGGGAAGGTACACCTTCCTTCCGCCTCACGGAGACCTCACTGCCGCTCGGGCTCATTGGAAACCGCCTCGAGCACCGGCTTCAGCGTCATCCACCACTGCGCACGCGGGCGGCGGCATTCGAGATCGAAGTCGTCGAACAGGTGAGCCATCGGCGTGCGACGCACGTGTCCCTGGACCAACCCCACGGCTTCGGCGTCCGATGTTCCGGCCTCCACCCGCTGGGCCAAGTCGTCGATGGCATGCATCACCAGACGCGTGGCCAGGGCGCGGTCGGCCGGGGTCGGATTTCCGCCCTGCTGGATGTGCCCAAGGACATTTTGTCGCACGTCATACAGGCCACGACTCTCCTCGGCGAAGAGCCGACTGATGAAGTCGGTGGTGTAGAAGCGGTTGGCCTCTTCGTTGCGGATCGCGAGGAACAGGCGTCGGCCGTCGGCGAAACTGCTGCGCAGACGCGCCACATCACGGGAGAGGTCCTCAAGGGTGACCCCCTCCTCCTGCAGATAGACCCGCTCGGCTCCCCCGGCGAGGCCGCCCATCATGGCCAGATATCCGCAGTGCCGGCCCATCACCTCAACCACGAAGCAACGCTGCGCCGCCGACGCAGACTGCTTGATGCGATCCAGCGCGTCGACGATCTCGTTGAGTGCGGTGTCCGCACCGATGGAGATCTCTGACGCCGGAAGGTTGTTGTCGATGCTGGCGGGCACCAGGACCATGGGAATGCGGAACGCAGGGTACCGCTCACGCTCCTGCCACAGGTGATGCATTCCCTGATAGGCGTTGAACCCGCCGATGGCGAGGATTCCACGGATGTCCTGGTCTTCGAGAACGCGTGCGATCTGGAAGTAATCCTGGGTGTGGGGAAGGTCGCGACGGGTACCCAGCTCGGCGCCACCCACCGGGACCCAACCCTCCACATCGGCCCACCCCAGAGAGCGGAGTGCACCCGATGCCAGCCCCGGGAAACCGCCGGTCACACCCACGACGTCGAGCCCGCGCTCGATCCCCAGGCGCACCGCCGCGAAGGCGGCCGCGTTCATACCCGGCGCCAATCCCCCAGCATGCAGCACGGCAATACGCGGAGCGGCCTCCACCACGTCGACGCGAGGCGGTTCGGACATGTCACGGAAGACATCGCGCAGTTCACCAAAGGTGTCTCCACGCAAGGATGTCGCCTTCTCCACATCGCCGACCTCGATGGCCTCCGGGACCTCCCGGGTGGCGCGGACCGCGTCCACAAGTGGAAGGCGCCCAACACGACCGTTGCGTTCGCACACGACAGGAAGCTGATCACCGGGCTCAGCGCCGAGCGCTGCGAGGGCTGCCTCATGGCCCAGCCACGTACTCATCCAGCGATCGAACGCGCTGGGAGAACCACCTCGCTGCACGTGGCCGAGGATCGTGACGCGGGCATCCTCACCGAGGCGTTCCTTGAGAACTCCTTGAACGTCATGAGCGGTGATCGGCTCCCCCTGCGCATCATGAACCCCCTCGGCCACGAGCACGATCGACTCACGCCGCCCCGCGTTGCGCCCCCGAGTGAGTTCGGCACACATGCGATCGACCCACTGCGGCCCCGGAGGCGTCTCTGGAATGAGGACGTAGTCACAGACACCGGCCACTGCAGCGTTGAGTGCGAGATAACCGCAGTGGCGCCCCATGACCTCCACAACGAATGTCCGCTGATGGCTCGCCGCCGTGCTCGAGAGGTCATCGAGGGCGTCGACGATGCGATGCAGAGCCGAATCGGCACCGATGGTGGTGTCGGCGCCGACGAGGTCGTTGTCGATGGAGCCGACCACACCGGCTCCCATAAGCATCGAATGCTCCTGCGCCTGCTCCTTGGAGAGATCACCGGATTCGACGAGCTCGGCCAGCAGATCGGGCCACTCCTCCCGGAAAGCATCCAGACCGGAGAGGGAACCATCGCCGCCGATGACGATGAGGCGATCGATGCCGTGCTCCACGAGGTTGCGAGCCGCCCGGCGTCGGCCCTGGCGCTCACGGAAGTCACGGCTTCTGAAGGTCCCGATGATGGTTCCACCCCGATGAAGGATGGAGCCGACGTCATCCCAACCGACCCGGCAAATGCCATCACCGCCATCGACGATGCCCTGATAACCCTCGGTGACCATGTACACCTCGGCATCCAGAGCAAGAGCCGTTCGCACCACCGCACGCACCGCGGCGTTCATCCCCTGCGCATCGCCACCACTTGTCAGTACTGCCAGCCTGCGTCCTGCGAAATCCGCTGCCATGGGCCCATCATGCCGAGAGGATGAGGCGGCTCATCCCCGGGGCTCATACTCCGCACAGGCGATCACCTCCTGGAGCCGTGGAGGCTTGGCTGATCAGGGCTTGGCCCGACGAAGAGAAGTCGGCGACGACTCCGCGCGCCCCCATGCCGATCGGGACGCCACAGACCCGGAGCCCACGATTCACTCTCCTCAGCCGTTCACATCCGATGTTTCCCCATGCCACAGATTGACCATTTGGATAATTCTGGTCAATATGTACACATGGTCACCGACGATCAACAGCTGATCACCCTCGCCCGCGTTGGCTCGCTCCTGCACGCATGGTCGGCAGGCGACCCGAACCACCCAGCAGTGGTCCTCAGCCATGGAGCCGCCATGGATCATCGAACCTTCGACCCGAATCTGCATGCACTCTTAGAGGCCGGTTACCGCGTCCTCACATGGGACATCCGTGGCCATGGTCGATCGAAACCCCTGGGGAAGACACCCATCAGCGTCGAAGACATGGTCGACGATCTGATCGCAGTTCTGGACCACTTCGACGTCAACGCGCCCGCATGCATCGGCGGACATTCGCTCGGGGGTTACATCGCACAGAAACTTGTAAAGCGCGCCCCTGAACGAGTTGCAGCCCTGGTCATCATCGGCTCCACATGCACCACCATGCCCATCACCCGCATGGAGAAGTGGGCACTCCAGTCGTCCCCGCAGTGGTTCCGGCCATGGCCATGGGGCCACCTGAAACGCACCATCGCGCAATCCACGGCACGCCACCAACACGTTCGCGACTATGCAGCAGAGGCAGCCGCAGCCCTGACCAAAGACGAATTCCTCGCCATCTGGCACGCCGTCTCGCACTGCATCCACCCCGAGCCTGACTACCGCATCGAAGTTCCCCTGCTCCTCACACACGGCGCACAGGATCGAACTGGAAATGTTGCCCGAAGCGCGCCGAAGTGGGCCGCACGCGACCCCCACTGCACCTACAGCGTAATCCCGGACGCATCCCACAATGCACATCAGGACAACCCCGAATTCTTCAATCAGGTCCTCTTGGATTTCTTGATCAAGCACTTTCCAGGAGCAGCCACATGAGCCAGCGCCGAACCCAGCTCCTGATCGCGGCAGCACGGCTGTTCGCCCACTACGGCTTCCGCAAGACGAGCGTGGAGGAAGTCACAAGGTCGGCAGGAGTCTCGAAAGGGGCTTTCTATCTGGAGTTCCAAACCAAGGAAGACCTCTTCAGAGAAGTCGTGACCTCCGAGTTCTGCGCCTATCTGAATGACGCGGAAGAGCGCATCCTGGCCGACCAGGAGGGAGGACGCCTTTCAAGGATCTATCACCACAGCGTGGAGGCCCTGCTCGATCGCCCGTTCCTGCGAGCCCTCTACACCGACGCCGATGGCACCATGAACGGGATCCTCCATACGCATGGAACTGACCGTTACCACCCCCGCATACTTCTGGGAGCAGAGTTCATTGCACAGATGCAGGCGAACGGGCTCCTGCGCGAAGACGCATCACCGGAAGAAACCAGCCACACCCTCAGCGTTTTGACGCTCGGCCCGCTGCTGGCCGAACCGCTCCTGCGCTTCCCGGAATCGCCGAGTTTGGAACAGACCCTCAAAAGCATCAGCAGGATGATCGTCGCATCGCTCGAAACGTACGACGGTGATCCTGCTGCCGGGAAGCGCGCTTTCCACAAACTGAAATCGCAGATGGTCGAAGCGCTCAAGGAGTCACGACCAGACGGTTCACACAGATCGGCTCCCGGCTCATGAAGCTCCATCGCCCCGGCACGTGGATCCACTACGAGACGCAAGGGCAAGGGCCGCCTGTCGTGCTGATCCATGCCATAAGCACCGGATCCCGAATGTGGACACGACAGGTCGAGGCTTTTACCGACCACGCGAGAGTGATCACGTTCGACGCACGTGGCGTGGGCCGCTCTGGCAATCTGACCGGCCCCCGTCACATCAGAGACCAGATATCAGACGATATTGCCGCATTACTTGATGAACTGGGCGAAGAGTCAGCCTTCATATGCGGAGTCAGTTTCGGCGGCGTGATCGCCCAGCACTTCGCAGCCACACACCCACACCGTGTCGAGGCGCTCATGGTGGTCGATTCGTACGGGGACTCTCGACCTCTCTCCCTCTCCAGAGCGGCATGGCTGGCGAGCGTCTACGCCGGATCCGTCTCCAACTTCCTCCCTCGCACCCTCTTGACGGGGCTGATGCAGCAGGCCTACCGGCAGTGGCCGGAAGCCGCAGCACACCTCGCCGACGCCGTTCGCAGCCTTCGCCCGTGGCAGGCGTTCTACACACGCAATGCGATCAACCTTGTCAACTACCTCCCCGCGATCACGTTGGCGAACTACCCGGTCTGGTTTGTTCTCGGCGAGGACTCGTGGTGGAGGTCGGAGCGATTCGCGACAGAATTCGCAGCAGCCGTGCCGCGAGCCAAACTCATCAGAGTCCCAGACTCTGCAGATCCCACTCCTCTGTGCCAGCCGGAAACATTCAACGACATTCTTCGGAACGCTCTCATCGAGACCGGCCACGTCAAGAACGACTGACCAAGCAGCGTCCCGCATTGGAAGCACCGATGCCCCGTCACCGCCTCCGTGATACGAACTCCCGCACCCGCGCATTCAGTTCCTTCGCGTGTTCCCCATGG
Source organism: Propioniferax innocua (assembly GCF_006716235.1). Taxonomy (GTDB): domain Bacteria; phylum Actinomycetota; class Actinomycetes; order Propionibacteriales; family Propionibacteriaceae; genus Propioniferax; species Propioniferax innocua. The sequence continues at coordinate 415,102 of NZ_VFOR01000001.1, forward strand.
ATGGCATGGGTGGCCTCCGGCTTGACCACCACTACTCCGCGCCTCAGCCGCACCCGCGCCACTTCCGCAGCCGCTGCTGGATCCACGTGCATCACCGAGCGCCCCGCGATGAACGCCTGCACCGGAACATCGAGTTCACCAAGGGCGGCCTCAGGAATCGGGGCAGGGGCTGGTTGCACCACTGAATAACCCTCGATCCCGGCACCGATGATGCGCGCCTCCGGAACCGACTCATCCACGGGCGCGCCACCTGCGGTCCACGACATGAACCAGTCGTCGTACCGATCCGGCATGAGCGGGAACTCGGTCAGCATGGCGGCCACCATGGTCTTCCCAGGTATGCGACTGAAGACCATCACCGGATCGAAGAGGCTCACCGAGGCCACCCTTGCCGGATGGCGGGTCGCATGGTTCATCGCAGTCCAGCCTCCGAAGGAGACCCCCACCAGGTGAACACGCTCGAGCCCCATCCCGGCCAGGGTCTCCTCGAGCCATTGGGCCTGGTCGGCAGAGTCGACCACCTTGCGCGTGGGCACCGACATGCCCGGCTGCCCCAACAGGTCGATCGCCACAACCGCACGGTCCGTGTACAAATCGGACACCGTCCCCTGCCACATCGGGACCGGAGCACTGTGCCCCGGAAGAAGAACCAACGGATCACGTGCACGGTAGGCCGCATCAGCTCCCTGGCGCTCGAAACGGTAGGCCCGAACGACTCCGAAGGATGTCTCGACATCATGAGTCTCGACAGGCTCGGGCATCAGCGCCAGCGTCTCCGCGTAGGTCTTCTCGAAACGCAGCCGCGACTCCTCCGAACGCCAATGGCTCAGTTCCGCACCATCCACCATCAACGCGACATTCAGCGCGACGAACCCCACGGGGATCCCCACTGCGATCACCAGCACCCCCGTCACCATCCGCTTGATCCGCACCACACCCTCCTCACCGAGCACGCGGCCACAAACAATGCGACCGCATTGCAACTCTACCCCTTGACGATGCAGTCGCATTGCTACCGTGGGGTCATGCCCCGCCACGCCGACCCCGAGCAACGTCGACGAGAGATCGCCCTGGGCGTCATCCACGTGATGATTCAGCACGGCATCGAGGCCGTGAGTCTGCGCCGAGTCGCTGATGCCGCCGGAGTATCGATGGGGCGTGTCCAGCACTACTTCGCAACGAAGGACGACTTGCTGGTGCACGCCTGCCTGACCATCACCGAGCTTGCCGAGGACAGATACATCAAAGGCGATACCGATCCGCGAGCTCGCCTTCGCCATCTGCTGATGCAAGCGATACCCACCAATGACATCGGCATCGCCGCTCTCTCGGCCTGGTACATGTTCATCACTGCCGCCGTCGCACACCCTCGGGTCGCTGCAGTGATTCGCGAGGCCTGGACCTCTCTGCATGACGAAATCACGTCGTTGACCTACGAGCTCGGGGACACTTCACCCGAAACAACCGCGAACCTGCTCGCCGCCGTCCTTGACGGGATCTGTCTTCGCGTGATCAACGGCGCGCTGTCGCCAGCTGAGGCACGGTCCGTTCTCGACCGGTCTCTCGATCGCTTGCTCCCCGGAGAATGCGGTCTCGCACAAACACCCCGTTGAACGACTCAAGAGGGAAGATTTCCCTCCTGAGTCGCTGAGAGGCCGACAAATGCGAGGGCCCGCTAGCCTGGCGACGTGCGCAAGGATGCTTGGTCCCCGGAGGAGAACGCCGCCACCGTGACGGCCTACCTCGACATGCTCGAGCAGGAGCTGGCCGATCAGAGCTACTCCAAGGCCAACCACCGTCGACGGCTGCAGGAACGTTTTGGGCGGCGTGAGAGCGCCTACGAGTTCAAGTTCGCCAATATCAGCAGCGTGCTCCGGGATCTGCATTGCGTGTACATCAAGGGGTACAAGCCTCGCGGGAACCGCCAGCACAGCCTGGAGCACGAGGTCCGGCAACAACTCATGCGACGTGACGGGTTCATCGATCTCATGGAGCGGTCGGTGGATCACCCGGCCATCGAACGGCCAGACCTCGAGTGGGAGGTGATCAGCCCTCCCGATGACCTGATGCTGCGCGTTCCCGGGGCAGGACAGCACGGTGTCTTCGTCGATTTCGTCGCTCGTGAGGCGAACAACCGAAGCCTCGGTCGGGCCGGCGAGAAAGCCATGGTGCGGCGCGAACAGGCACGGCTGACCGAAGCCGGTCGCCCCGACCTCGCGGCCGAGGTCGTACATGTGAGCCAGACCGAAGGCGACGGTCTGGGGTACGACATCCGATCCTGGACGTTGGAGGAACGACCGCGACTCATCGAGGTCAAGACCACGCGGCAACCTCAGTCCTGGCCAATGATCGTGACTCGCAATGAGGTGTCGGTGAGTGAGAACCACAGTGACACCTATGTGTTGGCCCGTCTCTACAACTTCAGTGAGAAGCGAATCGGGATCTACGAGTTGCCGGGCCCGATCGAACGGACATGCATTCTCGAGCCCACCACCTTCGAAGCATTGCCCCGCCCTTCCTGACACCGCCATCTCGCACAAACACCCTGTTGAACGACTCAAGAGGGAAGATTTCCCTCCTGAGTCGCTGAGAGGCCGACAAATGCGAGGTGCCGGAATCAGTGGGGCCGAGCCCAGGATCGTGGACGACAGGCTGGTGGGGGTGAAGGCGAGGTACCGGAATCGGTGGGCCGAGCCGGTGTGTCGCTTCGTGAATCAGGCAAAAATGCCGACATGGAACTCCCTCTTCCCCGACATGCAGCGCCCCGCGCATGGTTCATCAACCAAGGTTGGTCCCGGGCCGCGATCGACCTGGCGGTGAGGCGTGGACGACTCGCTCGGCCCACACGCGGTTGGCTGGTGACTCCCACTGCCGACCTCACAGTGGTGCAGGGGCTCGGTAATGACGGCATCGTCTCGTGTGTTTCCGCGCTGGAGCTCCACGGGTTGGAAGTATTGCGGCCCCGTCGCCTGCATCTCCGCCCGCTGCGTGCAGCTCCCTCCCCGGGGCGCACATGGTGCCCCACCTGGCGTGCTCACCCGAAAGACGTTCCCATCGACCCGCCCGAGGTCGCGATGGAAGCCGCGATCCGATGTCTGGAGGGAGAAGAGCTACTCGTGGTGCTGGATTCCGCGCTGCGCCAATGGGGCTTTCCCGCTGGCGACCTCGAGTTCCTGCTCTCCTTCGCCAACAAACGCAAGCAGCGACTGCGTGAGCTGATGGGAAGCGCCGACGCCGTGGGCGAATCACTCGTGCACCACCGTCTCCGTGCCAAACGGATCCGGTTTCGCCCACAGGTGTACATCGACGGTGTCGGCCGCGTGGACATGCTGATCGGAGAACGCCTGGTCCTTGAGGTGGATGGCCGGAGATACCACAGCGATGATGCGGCTTTCATCGATGACCGGCGACGCGACCGCCTGCTGCAGGAGTTCGGATATCTCGTGCTGCGCATCACCTACACCGACATCCACCGTCGCTGGCCGGCCATCGAGACGCAGATCCTCACATTCCTTCGCGCCGACCGGCATCGCCGACGCCCTCTCGGCCTCGTGGGTTAATCTCTGGCGAACACTGCACCTCTTGGAGACCGTATGAGCGAAAGCACCCGCCCCGTCGTGTCTGCCACCGACGATGACTTTTCCTTCGAAGCGGTGGACGCCAGAAACCGTCGCGGTTTCTGGGCGGTCGGCTTCGTCATGCTGGGGTTCACCTTCTTCTCCGCCTCCATGAGCGTGGGCGCCAAGCTCGGCAACGGTCTCGACTACACGACCTACCTCTGGGCGGTCTTCCTCGGTGGCATCATTCTCGCCGCCTACACCGGTGCCCTCGGGTACATGGGTGCGAAGACCGGCATGAACCTCGATCTACTGGCGCAACGCGCCTTCGGCACCAAGGGATCGTTCCTCCCCAGCGCGCTGATCTCGGTGACTCAAATGGGCTGGTTCGGGGTCGGCGTGGCGATGTTCGCCCACCCCACCGCTGAACTGCTCCAGATCAGTCCTTGGTTCATCGTCATCGTCGCCGGTGCTCTGATGACCGCATCGGCCTACTTCGGCATCAAAGCGATCGAGGTGGTCAGTTTCATCTCGGTCCCGCTCATCGCAGGCCTGGGCACATATTCCATGTTCCGTGCCATCGACGAGGGTGGTGGTGTCGACACGATCTTCGCCCAATCCACGGGGATGACGCTGATCGCCGGGATCGGCATGGTCGTGGGCTCATTCGTCTCCGGTGGCACGGCCACCCCCAATTTCACGCGCTTCGCACGCAACCCCGTCTCGGCTGTCATCACCACCGTGGTGGCCTTCTTCCTGGGCAACACCCTGATGTTCAGCTTCGGTGCCGTGGGCGGGGCCAGCACCGGTCAAGATGACATCTTCTACGTCATGATCGCTCAGGGTCTGGCCATCCCCGCCCTCATCGTTCTCGGGGCCAACATCTGGACCACCAACAACAACGCCCTCTACACCACCGGACTGGGCTACGCGAACATCACCAAGATCGACAAGAAACCACTTGTGCTGGTGGCCGGTATCATCGGCACCGTGCTCGCCCTGTGGCTCTACGACAACTTCGTCGGCTGGCTCAGTTTCCTCAACGCCACTCTTCCACCGGTGGGCGCCATCATCATCGTCGACTACATCCTCGACCGACGCGTCTACGCACAGAAGGTCTCCCCCACACTGGCCCCGGGTGCGATGATCGGCATCATCGCCGGAGGGCTGGCCGGCTGGTTCATCCCCGTCGGCATCGGTGCTCTCAACGCCATGACCGTCGCGGTGCTCTGTTACCTCATCGGCCGCCGCATCCGCATCGACCACGACCCCGTCATCGCCGATCCCCACTGACAAGCTGAGGCACCATGAATCTGCTCGTTCGCAACGTTCGTATCGAGAACGCCGCCGACACCACCGACATCCGCATCACCGATGGGCGCTTCAGCGAGATCGGCCCCTTCCTCGAGCACCACGGCGAGGAGATCATCGACGGAGCCGGACGCCTGTGTCTGCCGCCCCTCATCGAGTCCCACGTGCACCTCGACACGGCTCTCACTGCGGGAGAACCCCGCTGGAACGAATCAGGCACCCTCTTCGAAGGCATCGAGGTGTGGTCCGACCGCAAGAAGTTCCTCACCCACGACGATGTGAAGGACCGCGTCCGGCGCGCCGTCCGACAGCAGGCGCGCTTCGGGATCCAATACGTGCGGACGCATGTCGACGTCACCGACCCCGACCTCACCGCGCTCCACGCCCTGCTCGAGATGCGCGAGGAACTCGCCGACCACATCACGCTCCAGATCGTCGCCTTTCCTCAGGAGGGCATCGATTCATTCCCCGACGGTCGTGGCTTGATGCGCCGCGCAGCCGACTTGGGGGTCGACGCGATCGGCGCCATTCCCCATTTCGAGTTCACCCGCGAGTACTCGGTGTCGTCCCTCGACTTCGCCGTCGACCTCGCCGATGAATTCGGGCTCCTGGTGGATGTCCACTGCGACGAGATCGACGACGAAGCGTCCCGCGGTCTGGAAACCCTTGCGACACGCGCCTACGAACGCGGTATGGGCTCCCGTGTGACGGCCAGCCACACCACCGCGATGCATTCGTACAACAACGCCTACTTCCTGCGCCTGCTTCGGCTTCTCCAGCTCAGCGGCATCAACTTCGTCTCCAACCCGATGGTGAACACCCACCTGCAGGCACGCACCGACACCTACCCCAAGCGCCGCGGAGTCACGCGGGTGAAAGAGCTCACCGAGGCCGGGCTGAACGTCAGCTTCGGGCAGGACGACATCGTCGACCCCTGGAACCCACTGGGCACCGGCAACCTGCGCGATGTCGTTCTCAACGGGCTCTACGTGACACAGATGATGGGCCATCAGCAGATCTTGGATTCCCACCGCTTCGTCACCCACAACGCAGCCCGCACGCTCTGCCTGGACGACTACGGCATCGAGCCGGGCAACAGTGCCGACTTCGTGCTGTTCGACGCCCCCACCTGGTACGAGGCACTGAGCTTCAACGCTCCAGTGGTGGCGTCATACCGCGGCGGACGCCTGATCGCCTCGGCCACGCCTCTCGAACACGATGTGCACTTCTGACCCCGGGTGCTTCTGATTCTGGCACTTCTGGCGCTGGGCACTTCCGGGGTCAGAGGCGCTGCAGCAGCGCGACGGCTTCCATGTGATGGGTCTGCGGGAACAGGTCGAACGCGCGGACGTCCCGGATCTCCCAGCCATGGTCACGTGCCGTTCCCAGATCCCGTCCAAGTGACGCCGGGTCGCACGCCACGTACACCAGTGCGCGCGGTGATCGTTCCAGCGCCGCACGCATGACGTTGCGTCCCGCTCCCTTGCGGGGAGGATCGAGCACGATGATGTCCGCACGTCGGGGCAGACGCTTCAACATCCGTTCGACCGGCCCATGCAGGAGTTGGGCCTGCGGCACATTCGTCGACGCATGCTTGATGGCCTTGGAGTCCGATTCCACACCCCAGACCTTGGCACCGCTGTCCGCAAGCACTCCTGCAAAAAGACCCACGCCACAGTAGAGGTCGAAGGCACGATCGCCACGCTGTGGTTCGGCGAATTCAAGCACCTGCTGAGCCAATGTGTCGGCTGCTTGAGGATGGACCTGCCAGAAGCCGGAGGCCGCCACCCGCCATGACCGCCCCATGGCGTGCTCGGTCACGACACCACGGCCGACGGTCACCTCACCGTCGATGAGAGTCAAGGTGTTGCGCCCGGCCTGGACGAGTCGTACCTCGGATCCGTCGGGGATCTCAGGATCGTGGGGCACCGACATGGCTGCGATCCGGCAACCCTCTTCAGGCAGAGGGATGAGCTGGTGTGAGTGATGCTGCCGCATCGCCGGCCCGTGTTCGCTCTGCCAGTAACGCAGACGTGTGCGCCAGCCCAGGGTCGGTGGCACCGACACCAACTGACCGTCCCATTCATATCCGGCCAGACGACGCAGCTGCTCGGTCAGCACATGTTGTTTCATGGCGCGTTGGGTCGCCGAGTCCAGGTGTTGGAAGTCGCATCCGCCACAGCCGCCGGGACCCGAGATACGGCAGGACGGCTCGATCCGACCCGGATGTTCTCGATGGATGGCCACGGCATCACCCCGCCAGAACGCATCACGGCTGGTGTCGGTGAGACGGACGCTGACCCGCTCCCCCGGAGCGGTGTGCCGCACGAACACCACTCGGCCCTCGTGGCGAGCCACGCAGTGGCCCCCGTGAGCCACTGCGGTGACCTCGAGCGGACCGATGACATCGCCGACGGACTGCCCCGAACTCACGCCACCCGGATTCATCGCGCCCCGTGGTGGCAGCGGCGACTGATCGAGGGCACCATGACATCGCCCACCCCGCGACCTTGGCCGCAGGGGCCGACATGTGGGGTCGCCCCTGTCGATGATCCTCTACTTCCACCCATGATCAACGGCATATGTCCGAATATAGACGTATGGCGCGTCCGCGTGTGTCCGGCACCGTCCGGGGCGAGTCTCCGCTGCCGCGTCCGGTTGCGCCGTCCGAGAGCCGAGGGGGAGGATGCCTCCATGCACATCGTCATCATGGGGTGCGGACGCGTCGGCACCCGCCTCGCCAGGAGTTTGGAGAAGCGTGGGCATTCGGTGGCCATGATCGACGCCGACGTGAACAGTTTCCGGCGCCTCGGGACCGAGTTCCAGGGAATCACGGTCAAGGGGGTCGGATTCGACCGTGACGTGCTGCGCAAAGCCGGAATCGAAGATGCCGGCGGTTTCGCCGCGGTGTCGAACGGCGACAATTCCAACATCCTCGCTGCTCGTGTGGTGCGTGAGACATTCGAGGTCGAGAACGTGGTGGCCCGCATCTACGACCCACAGCGGGCCGAGGTGTACGAGCGTCTGGGGATCCCCACGATCGCCACGGTGCGCTGGGCTTCGGACAACATGCTGCGCAGGCTCCTCCCGGAAGGTTCCGAACCGGTGTGGCGTGATCAGTCCGGTTCTGTCCAGTTGATGGAGATGTTCGTCCACGAGGGGTGGGTCGGACACCGCATCAAATCGATGGAGACCGCGGCTTCGACACCGATCCCGTTCCTGCTGCGTCTCGGGCAGGGCATCGTGCCCCACAGTTCCACGGTGTTCCAGCACGGCGACCTCATGTACGTGGCGGCCGAGGGCGACCGCATCAGCGAACTCGAAGGTTTCTTCGGTTCGCCGCCGAAACGCTGACTGCAGGACCCTGCGCGTCCCCGAAATCAACGCATCCGAACAGAACGCACCCGAGCCCAATGAAGAAGGACCCCATGCGAATCGCCATCGTCGGAGCTGGAAACGTCGGCCGCTCCATCGCTCGCGAATTGTTGGAGCACGGCCACGATGTGACTTTGCTGGAACGTGACCCTCGGGCCATGAAGACCGAAACCGTTCCGGGTGCACGCTGGGTGTTGGCCGATGCCTGCGAGATCGGTTCCCTCGAGGAGGTCGAACTCGACACCTTCGACGTGTCGGTGGCCGCCACCGGAGACGACAAGGCGAATCTGGTGCACACCTTCCTCGCCAAGACCGAGTTCGGGGTCCCCCGCACCGTCGGCCGGGTGAATCACTCGGGCAACGAATGGATGTTCGACGATGTGTGGGGCGTGGATCTGGCAGTCTCGATGCCGCGTCTGATGACAGCCCTGGTGGAGGAAGCCGTCACGGTGGGCGATGCGGTGCGCCTGTTCAGCTTCCGCGACGGCAACACCCATCTCATGGAACTGACGCTTCCAGCCTCCAGCAGCATCGTGGGAACGTCACTCGGCGACATGGATTTCGGCCCCGGAATCATCCTCGTGGCCATCATCCGCGCCGGATGTCCACTGGCCCCCGACCCCGCCGTGGTCTTCGAGGACGGCGACGAGCTTCTGCTGTTGACCGAGACCGAACAGGAAGCGCGTCTCACTGCGCTCATCGCCAGCCATGATGCCCCCGTAGCCCACCGGGATGGGGACGGATCCGACGTGCAGGGCCCCGATGACACCAGTGGTCAGACGCAAGCGAGTTCGTAACGTGGATTGAACATGGTGCGACGCTTGTCGTGCACACACACACGTCCCTCGACGGTCAGCATGGTGCCGACCCCGATCCCGGGGATACTGCGGCGCCCCATCCACACCACCTCCAGTTCACCGGATCCGTCACTCAGACGCGCCACCAGTGAGCAGGCCCCGTCGTGCGGACGGATCTCGACCGACGTGACCGTGCCATGGACACGTCCTTTTGCGCGGTCGGCGCACGTGGCTACTTCTTGAACCCCTTCGAGAGCCTCGTCGTATTGGACCGGTTCGGCCCAGAACGCGTCATCTGGAGCTCCCAGACGCCGCCACCATTCCCGAAGCCCCATCGTCAGCCCTGTCGCGCGACGCCCATGACGCCACCCTCACCGATCGGACCGTCGTCCTTCGTCTCGTCCTTCTTGGCAGCCTCCTGCTGCGCAGCCAGCTGCTGGGCTGCAGCCTGCTCCTTCAGTTCATCGGGCACATGCAGAGCAAGCACCTCACCACTGGGACGCGGGTCTTCACCACGACGCACGATCAGGTCGCTGAAAGCGTCGAAAAATGGGCCGACCAGATCGTCGTCCCATTCCTCGCTGACCGAAGTCGGGCCGAACAGGATGCCGCGCAGGAACCAACGTGGCCCCTCGGCCACCCACATGCGACTCGGCTGGATACCGGTCTTGCCGTCGGGAAGCTGGACGCGCATGCGTCGACGCAATTCGGTTCCGAACGGCCCCTCGGCGCACTCGGCGACACCGCCGGTCGAGGTGGTCTGCTCGATCAGCTCCGCGCGCACATCGGCCCACATGCCGGGGGTACGCGGGGCGGCGAACACTGAGATCTCCATGGCCGACTGGCCAGAGATCATGAGCGCCGACACGATCTCCTTCTTGGGCTCCGACATCTGCAGACGCAGCTCCGAACCGGGTATGGGCGTGATTATCAGCGAGCCGAGGTCGAGTCGGTTGGCCTCGTCATCGACGAGGTCGACCTCGTCGATGTCGAACGGACCGTCCGCACGCCAGTCCTTCGACAGGTCGAATTCACGCCAGGCGTCGGCCTCATCGGATTCGGAATCGTCGGCGTCGACGTCATCCGGATCCGCGTCCTCGACGTCATCCGAGCCGGTCTCATCCGCGTCCAGATCGACATCCTGCTCGAGGGCCTCCTCGATCTCATCCGCCTTCTCGGCGGACTTCTTCTTGCGACCAAAGATCATGGAACATCTCCTACGCGCTGCTCGGTTCGACCACCTGCAGATTGCATCATGTCACCCGGTCAACCACCCGTCGAACCGTGACCACCCACACCGCGTTCGCTGCCCGACAGCTCATCGACCTCGACCGGTTCACAGTGCACCACCGGTTGCACCACGAGCTGGGCGATCCGCTCCCCCCGCTCGGCGCTCCATGTGGCTTCGCGGTCGGTGTTCAACAGGCATACCTTGATCTCACCGCGGTAGCCGGCGTCCACCGTCCCCGGTGCGTTGACCACGGTGATGCCATGTTTCGCGGCGAGTCCCGAGCGGGGGTGCACGAACCCGGCGTGTCCCTCCGGGAGCTCTATCCCGATCCCGGTCCCCACCAGCGCACGCTCCCCCGGTTCAAGAGTGATGTCTCGGGTGCACACCAGATCGAGTCCGGCATCGTGCTCATGGGCGTACGACGGCGTCGGAACGTCAGCGTCGAAACGGATGAAGGGCAGTCGAATCATCAGGGCTCCTGCAGTACGTCGGTCTCGGGCGTCTCGGCCCGGGCGGTGTTGATCGCGGCACGAAGGGCAGACGCGTCCCGCGTCCCCACGAGCCAGTACGGATGAGGGTCAGCCGGGTCATCAAGCTCGAGGCGGACCGCTTCATGCAACCACGGTCGCATCTGCAGGAACGCTCGGGGATCGGCGTCAGGCCCGAGAACGCGCTCGGTCTCGTCACGGTTGAGTGCGGTCGCCGCACCGACCCATCTCCACTCGATGCGATTGGGGCCGACGCTGAGGGCGTCACCGCCGACACGCACAGGGCTCCTGCCCCAGACGAACACGATCCAGCCGACGATGAGCCCGATGCCTGCAGTCAGCAACGCCGCGTCCCTCAGCCCCAGGTACCACCACGTGGCAAAGCCGGCACTGAAAACGAAGAAGGCAATGACCGCCCACCACCACATCGGCACATGGCGGTGCTCGATGAAGATGGTCGAGTCCTGGAGCGACTCGTCATTGTCGGGCTCGGGGGTATCAGGCTCGGGGAGATCAGGTTCAGGCACATCGGCCAGCCTACGTCCACCCTTCCGGAACAACGCCGGTCCTGCCCCTACGATGGTGCTCACGCAACAGAGGAGGAGCCCGTGGGACCCACGCAGAGCTTGGTCTGGAAGATCTATGCCGGCGCCGTCGGCGCCGTGACCACTATCGCCACCCAGAAGCTGATCACCCAGGTGTGGAAGATGGTTTCGGGCGAAGAGCCACCGGAGCCCAATGACCCCGACACGCCCCTGTACCTCGCGCTCACGTGGGCGATCGCGTCAGGGATCGGTATCGGCGCGACCCAGCTGATGGTCAACCGCTTCACCGCACGCCAGTGGCAGCGTTCGATCGGAACCCAGCCGCCGAGCATGAACAAGGTGAGCTTCAAGATCTGACCGGCGGGTCGGAGACGACGGCGGCCGACACATCCTGAGGATGTGTCGGCCGCCGTCGTTCTCGTCAAAGATCTCCTGCTCGTCAAAGATCTCCTGGCGGGCTCAGCCGGCGCAGTCGAAGCAGTAGGCCTGCCCGCCGCGCTCCTCGGCCACCTGGCTGCGGTGGCGGACGAGGAAGCACCCGGCGCAGGTGAACTCATCGGACTGCCGCGGCAGAACGCGGACAGTCAGTTCCTCGTGCGAGAGATCGGCGCCGGGAAGTTCGAAGCTCTCCGCAGCCTCGACCTCGTCCTCGTCCACCTGACCGGACTGCTGGTCATTGCGGCGGGACTTCAACTCCTCGATCGAGTCCTCGCGCATCTCCTCATCGGACTTGCGTGGAGCGTCATAATCAGTGGCCATCGTGTCCCTCTCTGCCCTCGCCCAACGGCGTGCCGGACGCCCCGAAGACCTTCGAGTCGTCTCACATCTTCGCGTATGGATATCACACGATCTGGTCTGTCGGTGAACTCCACGCGCAATCACTTCGCGCATGAATATCACATGCCTGCATGAATGTGCCCATCGTGTCCAAACCGATACCGAGCACCACTCAGAAGACGGCCCCGGAGCGTTCTGCCATCGCCGCCTTCCCCGGGTCGCGCAGATTGGCACAGCACCCGGCCGAGCAGCGTTCGGACGCCCGCCACGCCCGCCCCGGGCCGGTGAACGGCTGCTGTCTCGACGCCGCCGCGTCCTGGGCGAACACCAACTCGATCAGTGCGTCCACGAATGCCGGATGGGTCCCCACCGTGCCGGACCGGCGCGCCTGCAGCCCCAATTCGGTGGCGGTCTCCATCGCTTCCTCATCAAGATCGTTGAGGACCTCCATGTGATCGCTGATGAACCCCACCGGCACCATCACCACACGCGTCACCCCAGCATCGGCAAGGGCCCGGAGGTGGTCGTTGATGTCCGGCTCCAGCCACGGCTGCTGCGGCGGTCCGGACCGCGAGCAGTACACCAGACTCCACGCGGCGATCCGGTCCGGCTCCAGCGCATCGACGATGCGCTCGGCCACTGCGAGGTGGGAATCGTTGTAGGCGTCGGCTTCGGTGGGGCCGGACGCGGCGGCCATGGCCTCGGGAATCGAGTGGGTGACGAAAGCGATGTGTGCCGGCTCATCGAACCCTTCGAGAGCGTCACGGACGGCGTCCACATTCGCTGTCACGAATCCGTCATGCTCTCCATACGCGGGCATGACGTCGATCTCCAGGTCGATCCCGCCCTCGGCGCAGGCATCGTGAAGGTTCTCCCGATACTGGCGGCACCCCGAATACGAGGGGAAGGCGCTGGTGAGGAGCGTCAGGACCCGGCGGTGGCCATCGGCATGGATCTGGCGAAGCGCATCGACAAGCCAGGGCTGGGAGTTGCGGTTTCCCCAGTACAGGGGCACCTCGGCGCCACGAGCGGAGAATCGCTCGGTGAGTGCGGCCAGGAGGGCCCGTACCTGCCCGTTGATGGGGCTGACGCCGCCCCGGGCGAGATAGTGCGTGGCCACCTCATCCAGACGTTCGGCGGGGATACCCCGCCCCCGCGTGACATGTTCGAGAAAGGGCCGGACCTCATCGGGGCTCTCCGGCCCCCCGAACGAGAGCACGAGCACGGCGTCATAGAACTGCATGAGCTCGATGATGGCACGCCCATGGAAGGCCTCCGTGCGGGGAGCTTCCGAGCGTCCAGATGACCTCGGCTGGTGGAGCACGATACGTTGGGGGGTACGTTTGCGGACGATCGGGTCTGGAGGCCGAATGGAAAGCGCACTGACACCGCGGGAGGTTCAGGCCCGCGTCCGAGCTGGCGCCTCGTTGGACGAGGTTGCCCGCTTGGCTGGTGTGCCGCCGGAAAAGGTGGCGCCCTTCGCCGAACCCGTCCTGGCCGAACGCGACCACGTGGCAGGAATCGCCCTCTCATCACCGGTCCGTCGGCATGGCGAGGCATCCGGCCACATGGCCCTGGGTGAGGCGATCCGGCAGCGGTTGACCGCGTCCGGCATCGACCCTGATCAGGTCACGTGGGACACCTGGCGAATGCCGAACCGACGCTGGGTCCTGCGCGCGGTGTGGGTCCATGAACCGACCACCGACGAGACCACCGGCAGCGCCCCCGCTGACTCCGACGAGGCAGCCGTGGACAAGGTCACCACGGACGACAGGACCGTCGAGGACACCAAGGTCGGGTCGACCGGACACGGGGACGAGCAGACCGCCGAATCCGGGGAGACCCCCGAGTCCGGATCGGAGGAGATCCTCGAGGCCGAAGAGCCCGATTCGCTGACCACAGCAGAGTTCCACTTCGATCTGATGGCGCGTTTCTCGGTGGCCGCCAACCCGTGGGCATCCTGGTTGATCGACGATGGCCCCAATCCGGACGCGAACGAGGACAGCGACCAGCTCGCCATCATCCGCGCCTTGGGCGATGACTTTGAAGCAGCGTCCCCACCCGGGGCCGATGCGCCGGTTCCCGGTCCGGGTGAAGGCACGCCGACCGCTCCCCCGTCGACCGTCAGCGACGCAGAACCCCGCTCCTTTGATCTGCCACGCAGCATCGTCACTCCGCAGGAGATCGGGGAAGAAGTCGAGGCCGACATGGATCAGGCACTCTCGCTCGCTCCCGGCGGCAGCTCCGATCTCGACGTCCTGTACGACATGCTGGGCGGGATCGCTGAGGACTCGGTCAACATCTACGCCAACCTCGATCCCGATGCCCGACGCAGCAGCACCACACGCTCGGCCCGCAGCTCCCTGCACGATGAAGTGGACGACACCACCTCCTTCGAGAATGAGGCGACCGAACGTCTGGCCGAGGAGCTGCGTCAGCTCCGCAACAAACCCCCACAGGAGTCGACTTCCGCCACAACGCCGGTCATCTCACCCGAGTCGAAACAGACGCATGGACCGGAATCGGATGCGAAGGCCGCCGTCTCGGACAAGGACCCTGAATCTGCCGAGGAAGCGAAGCAGACCAAGGAAGCAGAGCCGGGGACGAAGAAGCCCCGCAAGCGCACGGATCGCCGCAAACCAGAGCCCGAACAGCCCTCGTTGATGGGCGATGACGAGCCGGCCAAGCCCGCACCTCGGAAGCGCAAACGCCGCGCTCAGGTACCGAGCTGGGACGAGATCATGTTCGGCAGCCCACCGAAGCGCGATGACTGAGCCCCGGCGGGCGTCGTTCAGGCGTCTGCCGGAACCGACACCTCGACCGCACGGTCGGGGTCACTGATCCAGTCGCTCCACGACCCCGCGTACAGGGACACGTCGGTCTTGCCGATCACATGCAGGGCCCAGATCACCTGACAGGCCGTGATACCTGATCCGCACGAGATGATGTCGCCGGACTTCACTTCAGCGAGAATCTCCTCGAGCTCGGGGATCGGACGCAACGCACCATCGACGAACAGCGTCGCCGCAGGCAGGTTGCGTGAGCCGGGGATGTGGCCGGCCACGTGATCCACCGGGTCCGACTCCCCACGGAAACGCTCGGGCGCGCGCACATCCCACACAGTCGCGTCCGTGGATTCGACCTCGTCGGCGTCGACCACATCCAATTGACCGGTCTCGGCGATGAAACGCCCCTCGCGTGGACGAACCTCGCCGGTCTCGATGTCGTACCCGGCCTCCATCCAGGCCGAGAGACCCCCATCGAGGATGCGCACATCTTCGTGACCGGCGTCGGTCAGCAGCCACCACATACGCGCCGCCGAGAGGCCGAGCCCGTCGTCGTAGATCACCACGGGGCAGTCGTTGCAGATGCCCAGACGTCGTGCGGTGTGCTCGAAGGCGTCAGGGCACGGCAACGGATGCCGACCCTCACCTCCGTTGGGATCACTGAGCTTGTGCTCCAGGTCGACGAAGACCGCTCCGGGGATGTGCCCACCCATGTAGGCAGCGCGTCCCGCCTCGGCAGTGGAACCGAGCTTCCAACGCACATCGAACACTGCGGGCTTCTCGCCCAGATCGAGTTCGTGCCGCAGTTCCTCGACACTGATCAACACGGGGTTCCGACCCTCGTGCACCGTCATGGCTCCTCCGGATGTCGTCCTGTGGGCATCCATTGTCTGCCCGACAGGTGGCAAAGGCCAATCGTCGACGCGGCCCGGGGGTCACGAAACGATGAGAGGAATCCTCATCTCGGCGGGTGTGAGGGACCCGTGGTGGCCCACCAGTTCGCCCATCGCCAGTCCCGGACGGGCCAGGACCGCCCAATCGGTGCGCATCGCCACGACGACGTCACCGGCTCGTTCCGACAGTGGTCCGCCATTGACGAGGTCAGGATCTCCGAACCAGCCATCGGCAGTGGCCGCGTCGAACGTCCGAACCCAGGCGTGGTCGCCCAGGACATTCGCCCACCTCGACACCACACCATCGGGGTCGGGGGTGTGCACATGCACGAACCGGGGTTCTCCGAAGATCCGGGTGACGCCGTCGGCGAGTTCGGGTTCTTCGGAGACGAAGAGTTGATTGCGGCCGGGAACGTCGACCATCCCATGATCGCCGGTGACGATCAGACGCGTGCCATCGGGCAGGGCCGCACGCAGCCGCGCCACCCAGGCGTCGATCTCCTGCAGCACCTCGAGCCACGTCTGCGAGCGGCATCCGTGCACATGACCGGCCATGTCGAGTCGCCGTTCATAGGTGTAGACGAGCGGGTGGGAGGCAGCGGTCTCAGTGACCGCGGCGATCCGGCCTTCGCCATCGAGTTCGTCGACGGGAACGAAGCCTCCGCGGCCGAGGGACGCCGAGGTCAGACCAGTGCCGACGAAATCGGCCAGCGAGACCTGGACCCCATCATGCTCCTCGAACATGGGACGGATCGGCTGAACCACATCCACCGGGCGCTCCGGACGCCATGGGAGCGGGTGGAACACGTCACCGTCCGATCCCACCCCGGGCATCCAGAAGGTGTAGCCGACGATCCCGTGTCGGGCAGGTGGCACACCGGTTCCAAGACTCGTCAACGACACCGCGGTCGTGCTGGGGACACACGAGGTGAGCCCCCCGAGTTCGGTGGCTCCGGCAAGAAAGGGCGCATCCTCGGCATGACGGTCAAGGAGCTCCCGGCCAAGGCCGTCCACCAGGAGGATGACCCATCGCTCCCCCTCCGGCAGGCCCAGATTCGATGCGCCACGGTCCCGCATCTCCACGACGCCCTGCCGTTCGAGGACTGCCGGCACGAGGTCGGCGATCGTGCGACCGGGCGTGGGGATCAGCGGGTCAGTCGGGATGGGGGTCGGCCAGGGCATGGAGCTCAGCGGGTCCCCGAGTTGTCGCCGGTGATGCGTTGCAGTCGGGCCGCGAAGGCGAACAGGCGGCTGAGATCGTCCTGTCCGTCGGCGGCCACCGACATCCGAACGCTCAGGTCATCGGGCAGCACCGATCCGGTGTAGCCGTGGTCGGCCTCGCATTGGGGATCTGCGCAGGTGGCGGGCTCGAGTTCGATACGACTCACCGATCCCCAGGCGATCGACAGCCACCCGGAATCGGCCTGGTCACCACTGCGGTAATTCTCGGGCTTGCTCACCACCCGCGTCATCGCCACATTGGTGATGCGGTGCAGACCAACCGATTCGGTCGAGCAGATCGCGTGGTTCTCCGGCTCGGTCCATTCGGGGCTGCGGTCATCGGTGTGGCCGATCACCAGCCGCGTGGGAGTCAGCGCCAACACCGTCAGATGGCGACGCACCTCGTCCATGCTGAAGGTCGGTTCGTGATGCACCACGAAGTCCTCGAGTTCCTCGCCGCCGAGCGCGATCTCGATCGAATCCATCATCAGATCCGGGTAGTACCCGCACTCCTCGAGTCGAGTCCGCAACTGACTGCACACAGAGACGTCCATCACGCGAGTATTGCATCACAACTCACGCATCGGTGCAGCCACGCACTCAGTGCAGACTGCGCGAGAGCGCATCACGCTGGTCGACCCCGGGCGTCAGCCGGACCTCCGCCCCGGCCACCCGAACACCGGTGGGTCCGGTGATGCAGGGGTTCAGCACCATCTCCGCCACCTGGGGCAATCGATCGGCCAGTGCGGCGACCCGCACGAGGAGGTCGGCGACAGCGTCGATGTCGACCCCAGCCGCCCCCGCATCGCCGAACAGTTTGGGGGCGACCCCCAGGGAGGCCAGCATGTCGCGCGCATCATCCTTGGTGAGCGGAGGAACGCGCCAGGTCACATCACCCAACAGTTCCGACGCCACCCCGGCCAGTCCCACCGAGATCATCGGGCCGAACGCCGGATCCTCACGCGTGCGGATCGCGAGCGAGACTCCCGGCGGCACCATGGCCTGGACCACTGGGGCCGCCGCGAGCTGCGGATTCTCCGGGTCGGTGCCGGGCATCTGCAGATCCAGCATCAAGCGGCCCAGATCCTCCCAGGCCTCGGCGAGGTCCTCGGGCCCATCGATGTTCCGGAAGACGCTCGCGCGGTCGGGTTGTCCACGAACCGCCGATGCACTGGCCTTCAGCACCACCGGCCAGCCGGCTTCAGCGGCCGCTTCGGTGGCCTCGGTCAGAGAATCCACGCGGGTCCGTGCCAGGACGTCGATCCCGGCGCACGCCAGCAGATCGTGCCCGGTGGCCGCGGGCAGGATGCGACCATTCGGATGCTCGTCGAGGTCGGCGGCGACGAGGTCATGGGCACGGACACGGTCCAGAGGCGGCTCCACCCATGGCTCGCGCGTCGAATTGCGCCACGCCGCGTACTGCACGATGCGCCCCAGCGCCTGCAACGCCTCGGCATAGCCGCGGAAGGTCGGCAGACCGCCGGGACCATCGGGGCCGGACACATCAGCTTCCACATCGGTGAAGTCCGCGAAGACACCGAGCAGCGGTTTGGTGCTCTCCGACGCCACCTCGGCCAGAGCATCGTGGGCCGCTTGGGCAACCTCGTTGAACACATCGACCACGACGACCACGACCGAGTCCACCTCGGGGTTTTCCAGCGCACGGCGTGCGGCTGCGGCATAGTCCTCGGGGGCGCTGCGCGATCCGATGACCTCACCGGTGCACGTCAGCCCCTCGTTCTCGGCCACGCGTCGGCTGTGCCGCTCCATGGCCGGCCCATTGGTGATGACGTGGACACGGTCGCCCCCGGGAAGGGGTTGGCGAACGAGGATCTGCGCGATGTCGAACATCATGAGTCGGCGGTGGCACACGATGAGTCCGGCCTGCGTGAAGACCGCATCGACCGCCTCGGGGGACGCCTGTTCCAAGTGTTCGGTCCCCGGTGCGTAACCCTCACGGTCGGCGGCTCCGGGGCTGAAGAGGATGACCGGTTTGTTCTCGGCGACGGCTCGGGCGATACGGAAGAACTTGCGCGGGTTTCCGATGCGGTCCAACGAAAGGATGCAGATCTCGGTGTCATCGGCCTCGAGCCAGTGGTGCAGGACATCGTTGTTGGTCACATCCGCGCGCATGCCGCTGGAGATGAATGTCGAGAGCCCCAACTTCTGGTCCAGGGCCGTGGCCAACAGGATCACACCCACCGAGGACGACTGCGTGAAGACGCCCACCCGTCCGCGACGTGGCATGGGGGCGGGGCTCGCATTGAGGCTCACCTCCGGGTTGGTGTTTATCATGCCCAGAGCGTCAGGCCCGATGGCCCGCAGACCATGGCGTCGGGCCAAAGCCACGACCTCGCGGTTGGCGTCGAACCCGTACTCCCCGCTGTGCAGCACGACCATGCCGAAGGCGTTCTGGGCCGCGGCCGCGTGCACCGCGTCGGGCAATTCATCCAGCGGCAGCGAGACCACCATCAGGTCGATGTCACCGGCCTCCGAGACGGTGGCCGCAGTGGGCACACCGTGAACCTCTCCCCCGTCAACGGGAACAGCGACGACCGACCCGTGATAACCCCCCGCCAGGATCGAGGTGATGATCGGCCGCAGATCGTCGGCCCGACTCACCAGTGCGATTCTCTTCGGATGCAGCAGACGCTGCACCGATGTGGCCTCGGCGCGTCGCTCTCGCCGGAGCATCACCTCCAGTGAGGTGTCGGTGGGGAGGATCGGGAACTCCACCATGATCATGCCGTCCTCGAACTCACGGCTCACGGTGTATCCGGCTGCTGCGAACACCTGGGCCATACGTCGGTTCTGCGGCAGCACTTCGGCGACGAAACGGCTGAGCCCGCTTTCCCGCGCGGCCTCGGCAAGGTGTTCCAACAGGATCGGCCCGACGCCTCGCCCCTGCACACTGTCCTCGACGAGGAAGGCGACCTCGGCGTCGGTGTCGTTGATCTTGTCGTAACGCCCCACCGCGATCATGTCATCACCGAGCATCAGGATGAGCGCCACCCGTTGGTCGTGATCCACATGCGTGAACCGGTGGACGTCCTTGTCGGTGAGCACGGGATAGGGGGCGAAGAACCGCAGGTACTTGGATTCGGGGGAAACCCGCGCGTAGAAGTCCACGAGGCGTTCGGCATCCTCGGGCGTGATCGGACGGAGGTGTGCGGTACCTCCGTCACTGAGGAGGACGTCGGCCTCCCATGACGCGGGATAGTCGGCGACCTCGGGGGCTGGACCGGCATCGTCGGAAGTCACGTAGGGAACTGTAGCCGGATCACCCTGTGATCTGGCAGGCTGCACCCAAGACGACCACGTCCATCGCTCTGCTCGTCCCAAAGGAGGGACCATGCCCATGCATCCTGACGTTCTCGCCGCCCGTGATCTCCTGGTGCAGCACCGGACCGATCTCGACGCCGCCCGCGCCGCCTTCAGCTGGCCGCGCCCCGACACCTTCAATTTCGTCTCCGACTGGTTCGACGGCCTTGCCGAGACCCAGCCCGAGGAGACGGCCCTGTGGATCGTGGACGGATCCGGTGACACGCTGACTCGCCTGACCTTCGCTGAACTGGCACAGCGTTCCAAGGAGGCCGCGGCCTTCCTGCAGGAGCAGGGAATCGGGCGCGGAGACCGGATCCTGGTCATGCTGGGCAATCAGGTGGAGCTGTGGGAAGTGATGCTGGGTGCCATCCGCATCGGCGCGGTGCTGATCCCGTCCACCCCGCAACTCGCGCCCGACGACCTTCAGGATCGCGTCGCGCGCGGCCATGCAGCGCTCATTGTGGCCAACACCGAAGACACCCCGAAGTTCGCCGACGTGGACGAGTCGTGCCGACGCGTCTGTGTCGGCGAGACCGAGGGGTGGACGACATACCAACGCATCGAGGGTGCCGAGCCCACGATCGAGGGAGAGTCGCGGGCCGACGACCAGCTCCTGCTGTACTTCACCTCGGGCACCACCTCACGCCCCAAGTTGGTGGAGCACACGATGGCGTCCTACCCCATCGGACATCTCTCGACGATGTACTGGATGGGAGTGCAGCCCGGCGATGTACATCTGAACATCTCCTCGCCGGGGTGGGCCAAGCATGCGTGGTCGAACCTCTTCGCTCCCTGGCTCGCCGGCGCGACGATCCTGGTGTTCAACTACGCACGTTTCGACGCCGCCTCGCTGCTCCGCGTGCTGAACCATGCCCGCGTCACCACCTTCTGTGCCCCACCGACCGTGTGGCGCATGTTGGTGCAAAGTGACCTCGCTTCGACCGAGGTGTTCGTGCGCGAGGCGCTGTCTGCCGGTGAGCCGCTGAACCCCGAGGTGATCTCGCGTATCCAGCAGGCCTGGAATGTGACGATCCGGGACGGCTACGGCCAGACCGAGATGACGTGCTCGGTGGGCAACACCCCCGGTCAGGAGGTGGTGCATGGGTCGATGGGCAAGCCCCTCCCCGGCTACGACATGGTGCTCATGGACCCCGCGACCGACACCGAGACCGAGAACGAGGGCGAGCTGTGCGTCCGGCTCGACCCGGCTCCACAGTCACTGATGACCGGCTACCGCGATGACGCCAACACCTTCAACGACGAGAAGAACACCGAGGCGAATCGGGCCGGCGCGTACCACACCGGCGATGTGGTCTCGCGTGACGAGGATGGACGCATCACCTACGTGGGGCGCGCCGATGATGTGTTCAAGGCGTCCGACTACCGGATCAGCCCCTTCGAGCTGGAGTCGGTGCTCGTGGAGCACCCCGCGGTGGCCGAGGCGGCCGTGGTGCCCAGCCCCGATCCGCTGCGGCTCGCCGTGCCCAAGGCTCATGTGGTGCTCGCCAGCGGGTGGGAACCGAACGAGGAGACCGCCGAGGAGATCCTCCAGTTCGCCCGCACCCATCTGGCTCCGTACAAGCGCATCCGCATTCTCAAGTTCGGTGACCTGCCCAAGACGATCTCGGGCAAGATCCGGCGTGTGGAATTGCGCAATGCAGCGTCCGAGGAACGTCAACGTGGCGAATTCTGGGCGTCGGATTTCGACCTGAAGTGATCCCGCGGCGCCCCGGGTGATCGGCTCCACATCATCGGCCCGGGGTCGCTAGGCTGCGCAACATGAGTCGACCCTTCTTCGCCGCTCGCCTCGAGTACCTCCTGAACGTCAAGCGCAACGCGAGAGCACGCAATCGTGCCTGGAGCGAGGAAGTCGTTCCCTACACCGGATACGGCTCATCCAAGTTCATCCGTGTGCTGGCGCGGGTGCTGCTCACGCCCGATGAGGCCACACCGGGCTTGGCTTGGTGGGGTGATGTCAGCCCCCTGGCACAGCGGGGTTGGCGGAACTTCGTCAATCTGCCGGCCGTGGACGCGACGGTGACCGTGCGTGTGGGTGATGAGGAGTACCAGGTCGAAACCAACCGTAACGGGCACGTCGACCAGCGCTTCCCCGTCCGTGGGCTGGAGCCCGGATGGCACAGCGTCGAGATCACCTCGGGATCATCGACGGTGACGGCACCGATCATCATCATCGACCCCGATCAGGAGTACGGCCTGGTCTCCGACATCGACGACACGATCATCTCCACCTCGCTGCCCCGCCCGATGCTGGCGGCGTGGAACACGTTCGTGCTGCAGGAGTCCGCGCGTCAGGCCGTGCCGGGCATGGCCGAGATGTACCGTGCGCTTCTCGCCGATCATCCACAGGCGCCCGTCGTCTACGTCTCCACAGGCGCTTGGAACACCGCGCCGACGCTGAATCGTTTCCTCAATCATCACGGGTACCCACGCGGTCCCCTGCTGCTGACCGACTGGGGCCCGACCAACTCGGGATGGTTCAGGTCGGGGCAGGAACACAAGCGAACGTGCCTGCGCGATCTCGCCATCGACTTCCCGAAGATCAAGTGGATCCTCATCGGCGACGACGGCCAGCACGACCCCGCGTTGTACGGCGAGTTCGCCGAATCGCACCCCGACCGGGTGTCGGTGATCGGGCTCCGTGAACTCACCCCGGGGGAACAGGTGCTGGCACACGGAACGCTCGGCTCGCTGGAATCGGGCCAGACGAGCAATGTGGCCGTTCCCGAGGTCCGGGCCGGTGACGGCCACGAACTCCTTCCCCTCGTGCAACGTGAACTCGCACACGAGGCGCGCAGCGTCTGACGTCCCACATCTCACCGGCCAGCGGCCGCAAATCAGAGGACACGCAGCGTCAGCGCCCCGGGAGCGGCGTCGTCTCTGGAAGGATGACGATGCTCAGGGCCGGAAGGCCAGGTGTGATGCATGAAGGGACCCACTGAACGATGGCGCGCAGGACGACCGAGCCGCCCGAGGAGATCGAGGACAACGTTCTCGACGTCGATGTCTCCTCGGAGATGCAGACGTCCTTCCTCGAATACGCCTATTCGGTCATCTACGCCCGCGCGCTCCCCGATGCCCGCGACGGACTCAAGCCCGTCCAGCGCCGCATCCTCTTCGCGATGCAGGAGATGAACCTGCGCCCGGACCGTGGTCACGTCAAGAGCTCGCGTGTGGTCGGCCAGGTGATGGGCCTCTACCACCCGCACGGTGACACCGCGATCTACGACGCCCTGGTGCGCCTGTCCCAGGACTGGACCATGCGTCTGCCGGTCATCGACGGTCACGGCAACTTCGGCTCCCCCGACGCTGGCCCGGCCGCCATGCGTTACACCGAGTGCCGTCTTGCACCGGCAGCGCTGGCGATGACCGACGAACTCGATCAGGACACCGTCGACTTCCGCCCCAACTATGACGGGCGCGAACGCGAACCCGTCGTGCTCCCAGCGGCCTTCCCGAACCTTCTCGTCAACGGCACCACGGGAATCGCGGTGGGCATGGCCACCAACATCGCTCCACACAACCTGGGCGAAGTGATTCGCGCGCTGCGTCACATGCTGAAACATCCGAATGCACAGCTCGAGACGCTCATGCGCTACATCCCCGGCCCCGACCTGCCCACCGGTGGCCGCATCATCGGCCTTGGTGGGATCGCCGACGCCTACGCGACCGGCCGAGGAACCTTCAAGATCCGCGCCACCATCAAGATCGAGAAGGTCAGCCCCCGACGTCAGGGCATCGTGGTCACCGAGCTGCCGTGGACCGTCGGCCCCGAGAAGGTCATGGAGCAGATCAAGGGGCTGGTCCAGAACAAGAAGATCCAGGGCATCGCCGAGGTGGCCGACCTCAGCGAACGTGGCGGAACACGTCTGGTCATCGAGGTCAAGAACGGTTTCAACCCCGAGGCCGTGGCCGAGAAACTGTTCCAGCGCACGAAGTTGCAGGACAGCTTCAGCATCAACTCCGTCGCCCTCGTCGAGGGACAGCCACGGACGCTGGGGCTGCGCGACATGCTGCAGGTCTATCTGGATCACCGTCTCGAGGTGACGCTGCGACGCACCACATTCAACCGCGACAAGGCGCTGGAGCGTCTACATCTTGTGGAGGGTCTGCTGATCGCGATCCTCGACATCGATGATGTGATCGCGATCATCCGCAGCTCCGAGAATGCCGGTGAGGCCCGCGAACGCCTCATCGAGGTCTTCGAGCTGACCGAGACGCAGGCCAACTACATCCTGGACATGCAGCTGCGTCGTCTGACGAAGTTCTCCCGCATCGAGCTGGAGAGCGAGCGCGATGAGCTTCGTGCCCGGATCGACGAGCTCACCGAGATCATCGAGAACGACGCACGTCTCCGTGAAGTCGTGGACGGGGAGCTGGCACAGGTGGCCGAGACCTACGGCACCCCGCGTCGCACCGTGCTGCTCGAATCGAGCGGGGTCACCTCCACCGCCGCACCACTCGAGGTTCCCGATGATCCATGCCGTGTGATCCTCGGCGCCACGGGACGCATCGCCCGCGTCGACCATGAGGGCGCACTCCCTGCACGGCAGGAACGTGACCGACATGATGTGCTCGTCAGCGATGTCGCCACCACCGCACGCAGCGAGATCGGCGTCGTCACCAACCGCGGACGCCTCGTGCGCCTCAACGTGCTCGATCTTCCGTCGGTGCCGGCCACAGCGCAGGCCCCCAACCTCACCGGCGGTTCCCCCGTCGCCGATGTGGTCGACCTCGACCCTGACGAGAAGGTCCTGTTCCTCACGACCCTCGACCCTGAATCGGCTGGCCTCGCGCTCGGCACCCGCCAGGGCGTGGTCAAGCGCGTCAAGCCCGAGATCCTGGGCCGTGACGACTGGGACGTGATCTCCCTGGCCGAAGGCGATGAGGTGGTCGGCGGCTGTGAACTGCCCTCGGACGATCTTGAGCTGGCGTTCATCACCTCCGACGCCCAACTGCTCCACTTCTCGGCGAGCTTGGTACGTCCCCAGGGCCGCACCGGTGGTGGCGTGGCGGGAATACGGTTGGCCGCCGACGCCACCGTGAGGTTCTTCGGCGCCGTCGGCGACGACGCCCAGGTGGTCACCGTCGCCGGTTCGGATGCCCTGCCCGGCACCGACGGCGGCAGCGTCAAGGTCACTCCCCTGTCGGAATATCCGAGCAAGGGCCGGGCCACGGCTGGCGTCCGCTGTCACCGGTTCCTCAAAGGCGAGTCGACGCTGTCACTCGCCTGGGTCGGGGCTGCACCGATCGCGGGCCAGGCCTCCGGAGCACCGACGGACCTGCCTGCCGAGCACGGCCGACGCGATGGTTCGGGCGTGCCCGCAGGCGGGCCCATCGATGTGTTGGGACGCTGAGGCTCACTCCACCACGATCACGTACAACGTCCTTGGTCCGTGGACGCCCTCCACGCGGCTGAGCTCGATGTCGCTGGTCGCCGAACCACCGCTGAGCCATGTGACCGGAAGACCATGACGAAGGGCGGGCTTGAGTGCGTTGATCCCTTCAGGCACATCGCTGACGATCTGATCGGCGCGCACGACACACAGGTGCCGATCCGGCAGCAGCGTCAAGGCGCGTCGCCCCTGCCCCGTGGAGTGGTCGAGCGCGATGGTTCCCGAATCGGCCATGGCCACCGCACATGTGCTGATGACGCTGTCGATGGCGTTGAGTTCGGCATGGCTCAGGGGTCCCTCGTCCGAACACAGGTCGATGTCGGTGAGAGGTTCGGTCCAAGCCTCCGGGATCCCTTCGGGAACCACCAGCCGCTCAGTCCCCAACCGGCGGATCGCCTCGGAGATCTCCACCGGCAGATCGGACTGCGGAACACGCACCACCGTGGCCCCGTAGTCCTCGACCTTGATGACGAAGTCTTCGATGATGTCCTCGGTCGGCAGGGCGGTTCCGTAGGTCCAGGTGATCGGGATGTCGACCTCAGGGTCTGCCTCCTGCACATCGGCAAGAGCACCCCGGATCTTGTTCAGGATCGCTTCCTTGGCCGTCATCACTTGCCCTCCCTGTGCGTGCGCCACCAGGCGCGGAATGTCTCACTCGGCGGTGGTTCGGCGTCACGTGCCTGAAGCCATCGTGAAGCCAACGGCATGGGCATGGGCCCGAGCCAACGTTCACGGAAGACTCGACCGGCCATGCGGGAGCCCCAGTGCACTTTCTCCAGGTGGCTGCCACTGGACATGGCCCAGGTGGTCGACTTCATCAGGCCCTGCTCGATCGTGGGACGCTTCGCCGTCTTGTGCTCGACGACCTTGTTCCGCAGGTGGACCAGGATGTCGGTGAACGGGATCTTCACCGGGCACACCTCGTTGCAGGCCCCGCACAGCGTCGACGCGAACGGCAGTGCCTGGTCCACCTTGCTGTCCAGGCCCCGCAGCTGTGGATTGAGGATCGCCCCGATCGGGCCGGGGTACGGGCTCCCGTAGGCGTGTCCTCCTGCCCGTTCATAGACCGGGCAGATGTTCAGACAGGCCGAGCAGCGGATGCATCGCAACGCGGCTCGTCCCACTGGATCGGCCAGAACATCGCTGCGCCCGTTGTCGAGCAGGACCACGTGGAGGTCCTGCGGCCCATCACCGGGACGGACGCCGGTCCACATCGAGGTGTATGGGTTCATACGTTCCCCGGTCGAGGACCTCGGGAGCAGCTTGAGGAAGACCTCCAGATCATCCAGCGTCGGCACGATCTTCTCGATCCCCACCACCGACACCAGTGTCTCGGGCAGCGTCAGGCACATGCGGCCGTTGCCCTCCGATTCGACGATGACCAACGTGCCGGTCTCGGCCACGATGAAATTGCCGCCGGAGACGGCCATCTTGGCCCGCAGGAACTTCTCACGCAGATGAGCCCGTGCCGCATTGGTGAGTTCGGTCGGCTCGTTCGAGAGCCCTTCGGGAGCCGGAGCCCCGTACCGTCCCATCTCCTCGGTGAAGATGTCGCGGACCTCGGTGCGGTTGCGGTGGATGGCCGGGACGAGGATGTGGCTGGGCAGATCGTGTCCGAGTTGGACGATGAGTTCGGCCAGGTCGGTCTCCCAAGCGGCGATCCCCTCGGCCTCCAGGTGCTCGTTGAGGTCGGTCTCCTGGGTCACCATCGATTTGATCTTCACGATCTCTTCGATCTGTTTCGCCTTGGCGATGTCGGAGACGATCCGGTTGGCCTCCTCGCCGTCACGGGCCCAATGCACCGTGACGCCGGCCGCGGTCATCGCTTCCTCCGCCTGCACAAGGTATTTGTCCAGGTGCCGCCCGACGCGGTCCTTGATCTGCTCGGCGGCGGTGCGCAGTTCCTCCCAGTTCTCCACCTCCGATGCCCGCAGCACACGCTTCTCGCGGATCACGTGGGTGGCATGGGAGAGGTTCTTGCGTTGCTGGGACAGCTGCAGTTCGGTCTTGACCGCTTCGGGGAAGGGAGGGATTCCCAGCCAGGTTCCCGGTTTCGGCGTCAGCCGTGGCTTGTCGGCGGTGAGGGTCTTGTCAGATGCGGTCATCGGGTCTCCTCCTGCGTGCTGGCCAGGATCTCGGCGAGGTGAATGGTGCGGACGCCGGTGCGCCCTCGGTGCAGGACGCCGCCGATGTTCATCAGGCAGGCATGGTCACCGGCCACGAGGTACTCGGCTCCGGTACTGAATGCATTACGGGCCTTGTCCGAGGCCATGGCGATGGAGACATCGGGGTTCTTCAACGAGAACGTCCCGCCGAAACCACAGCACTGCTCGGCCTCGGGCAGATCGATGACCTCGATCCCGCCCACGGCACGCAGCAGGCGCAACGGCTTGTCCCCCACTTTGGCGATGCGGGCGGAGTGACACGTCGGGTGATAGGTCACCTTGTGTGGGAACCATGCGCCCACGTCCTCGACGCCGAGGACGTCGATGAGGAACTCGGAGAGATCGCGGGTGGCAGCGGCTGTCTGGGAGGCTTCCCGTGCGAGGGCGGCGTCACCGGCGCGGTCGGCGAGCATCTCGTGCTGGTGACGCACCGACCCGACGCAGGAGCCGGAGGGGGCGATCACGTGGTCGTATCCGCCGAAGGCATCGACGTAGTTCTTGACGGTGGACAGGCCCTCGTCGAAGTAGCCGGTGTTGGTCATGATCTGGCCGCAGCAGGTCTGTTTGCGGGGGAACTCCACTCGACAGCCGAGTCGTTCCAGGATCTGAACCACGGCCTTGGGGATCGAGGGCTTCATCGTGTCGGTGATGCAGGTGGCGAACAGGGCGACGGTGAGGCCTTCCCCCGGACGCTCCCTGTGTGTGGGCTGTGTGGTGACGGTCATGGGATGCCTTTCAGATCAGCCAGCTCAGCACTGGTGTGGACATGAGGCCGGTGAGGATGCACATCAGGATGAGGAGCACGATGCTCCAGCCGAAGACCTTGCGCAGAATGATCGATTCCGAGCCTCCGAGCCCGATCGCGGCGGCTGCGATCGCAAGGGACTGTGGGGAGATCATCTTGCCGACGACGCCACCGGCGGCGTTGGAACCCACCAGCAGCGCGCGCATGCCTTCCACCCCGAGATGGCTACCGGGGCCGATCTGCTGACCGACGCTGGATTGCAGACCGGAGAACAGGATGTTGGCCGAGGTGTCAGAGCCGGTGACGTAGGTGCCGATCCAGCCGAGCACCGGCGCGAGCGCCGCATAGATCGCACCGGCTCCAGCGATGGCCACGCCGAGGGCGAGCGTCTGCCCCGAATCGCCCATGACGTAGGCCAGGGCGACGACGCAGCCGATGGTGAGGGCGGCGAAGCGCATCTTCTTCATGTTCGTCCACAACACACCCATCGTCTCGGCGAAGGACATGCGGTAGATGAATCCGGTGGCGATCGCCACCAGCGCCAGCAGGATGCCCGGTGTCGAGGCCCACCCGAAGGTGAAGGTGGTGTGTGCGGACGCCGAACCGTCGATCTCCTGGAGTCCGGCGAGGAGTGGCCAGGCGAATTCGATGTCGGTGGCTTTGAGCACGTCCTTCACTGCCGGGATCGCGGCGATTCCGAACACGACGATCACCATCAGGTAGGGCACGAGGGCCATCATGATCCGCCCGCCGGTCAGTGCCCCGGCGGCAGCATCGTCATGGGCTTGGGGAATGAAGTCCTTCTCGACCTCGGCATCGAGCGGGACGCTGATCCGGTCGCGGCTCATATCCCCTCCGCGGGGGTGCCAGATCCGCAACATGCCGATGGCGACGCAGACGCTGACGACCGCCGCGAACATCTCGGTCAGGTTGTACAACGATGTGGACGAGACGATCCATTTGGTGGCTCCGAAGGAGAGGCCGAGGGCCAGGCCGATCGGCCAGCATTCCTTCAGTCCCTTGGCTCCATCCATCACCCACAGCAACAGGAAGGGCACCACCAGGCAGAGCATGGCGGTGATCCGTCCGGTGATGGGAGAGATGGCCAGCACGTCATCGAAGCCGCCGGTTCGCGCCGCCATCAAGACCGGCAGGCCGACGGCACCGAAGGCGACCGGAACCGTGTTCGCCAGCAACGCGGTCACCGCCGATCGCAGGGGTGAGAATCCCACCGCCACGAGCATCGCGGCGGTGATGGCGACCGGGGCACCGTACCCGGCGAGGGCTTCGAGAAGCCCGCCGAAGCAGAATGTGATGATGAGTCCTACCACGCGGGGGTCATCGGAGATCAGGAAGAAAGTGCGGCGGAGGTCCTCGAACCTCCCGGACGCCACCGTGACCTCATACATCCAGATCGCGGCCAACAAGATCCAGACGATCGGGAACAGCCCGTAGATGAAGCCGTGGACACTCGTGGACAGCGCCTGCCCCACGGGCATGCCGAAGCCAAGAATGGCCACGAGCGCCGCCACGGCCCAGGAGAAACCGCCTGCGACATGGGCCTTCCATCGCAGGACTCCCAGGGTCACCAACATGGACACGATGGGAAGCAGCGCCACCAGCGCCGAGAGCCACTGTTGGCCAAACGGATCGGTACTTGGGGTGAACGTATTGAGAATGACCATGCGAACTCCACTGTCCATTGGTCGGACCATCAATGGTATGACCATACGCCTGTGACTCTTCGACCGTCAAACCACCCCGCCAACAGGTCTCATGGCACACTGCTCGGATGAGTGCGCAGCATCCTGAGGGCGGTTTCAACCGGGCCATGCAGTACCTGACCGACCAGATCCTCACCCATCAGGTCGGCCCGGGGACACGGCTACCCTCCGAACGCGAGCTCGCCGAGCTGATCGGCGTTGGCCGCAGTGCGGTGCGCGAGGCCATCAAGGTGCTGCAGGCGCAAGGGCTCGTGACCTCCCAGGTCGGTCAAGCCGGCGGCACCACCATCGGATCGGCTCAGGGAATCTCGTTCGGACGGATGCTCCAGCTGCATATGGCACTCAAGGAGATCTCCCACGACGAACTCACCGAGACCCGCGTCCTGCTGGAGCGCGCTGCCACCGAGAACGCCGCCGCAACGGCGACCACCGCCGCACTGCAGGAGCTCCAGCAGATATGCGAGGAGATGGCCGAGGAAAACGACGTGGCCACCTTCAACGAGCTGGACACCCGATTCCATGTGGCCATCGCCCAAGCGGCACAGAACCGGCTCGTGCGGGATCTCACCATCGCCATCCGACAGGCCGTCGCCGCGCACATCCTCCAGGCGGAGCGGTCACTGCAGGACTGGCCGAAGCTCCAGGCTCGCCTGGTCACCGAACATCACAGCATCGTGCAAGCGCTGATCGACCACGATCAGAGCCGGGCAGCAGCGCTCGCCGAAGCACATGTCCGCGGCGCTCACGCGGTCCTGTTGACCTCCCCGTGACCCACCACTTGACCTCCCCGTGACCCACCACCTCGCGCACGAGCCACAACCCTGCACGCAACCCGCGACCCGCACACACCACTCATAACTCGTACCTCACCCGCGACCCACGACCCACACCTCACCCGCGGTCCACGCCCCACACCTCACCCGCGGTCCACGACCAGTACCTCACCCGCGGTCCACGACCAGTACCTCACCCATGATCCTGTCCATAACCCGCCACCTCACCGCCTCCATTCCCCACCGCCCTCATTCCCCATCACCCTCACTCCCCATCGCCCTCATTCCCCACCGCCCTCACTCCTCAGCACCGGACGAGAAACACAGCACCCCAACACAAGAAAAAACACTGCGGTCAAGATCGGTCCTCATCTACGCGCGGCGAAGACCTCGTGGGCGATATTGCGGACAAAATCTGACCTCAACGTTTTTTCATGTGTGGTGCCCCCACCTTTGCTGATCCACGCCGCACCCGAAGCGGTGGTTCCGCTCCTCCAGCCAGCGCCCTAAACTCGGGCGAGTGGCATCCGGAAACAGGATGCGATGAAGCGGCCCAGCCCAGCCCGGATCACTCCGAGAAGATTTCGCCGGATCACCCCGAGAGGATGCGATCGTGACGATCACCCCACCCGCCCCGGAATCAGCAGATATCGGCGTCATCGGAATCGGGGTCATGGGCGCCAATCTCGCCAGGAACCTCGCTCGCCACGGCCATGACGTCGCGATCGTGGACGTGGACCCCGCCAAGTGCACCGAACTCATCACCGAGCACGGGGACGAGGGAACATTCATCCCCGCAGCCGACCACGACCAGTTCGTGCAGTCACTGCGCGGGCCACGCGTGGCCATCATCCTCGTTCCCGCAGGCGATCCCACCGAGATGGTCATCGACGCCATGGCTGAGCGCATGGACTCCGGCGACATCCTCGTGGACGGCGGCAACTCCTTCTATCTCGACACCCTCGCCCGGGCCGACCGGCTCGCACCCACCGGTATCAACTTCATCGACACCGGCGTGTCCGGCGGTGCCGAAGGTGCCCTGACTGGTCCATCGTTGATGCCCGGCGGAAGCACCGAGGTCTACGAACGGGTGGGCCCCATGTTCGAGTCGATCGCCGCCCGGGTCGACGGTCACCCCTGCTGCACCCATGTGGGCCCCACCGGCAGCGGCCATTTCGTCAAGATGGTGCACAACGGCATCGAGTACGCCGACATGCAGCTGATCAGTGAGGCCTACGACCTGCTGCGCAACGCTGTCGGACTCACCGTCCCCGAGATCCGTGATGTGTTCGACGCATGGCGTTCCACCGAGCTGGATTCGTTCCTCATCGACATCACCACCGAGGTGCTCGGCCACACCGACGCCGACACCGGGCGTCCGTTCGTCGATGTGGTGCACGATGTCGCCGGGTCCAAGGGCACCGGCGCCTGGTCGGTGCAGCAGGCCCTCTCCCTCGGCGTCCCCGTTCCAGCCATCTCGGCGGCGACCACAGCACGCGCCCTCTCCGGGGCCGAGGCCCAGCGTCACAGTGTGCAGGCCCTTGACCTCCCTGCTCCCGTCCCGGTGCCCATGGACGACCGGGAATCGTGGACCGAAGCGATCCGTCAGGCACTGCTGGCGTCGAAGATCTGCGCCTACGCCCAGGGCTTCCACGAGATCGCCACGGCGTCGCACGAGCAGGAGTGGGACATCGACCTGGCCGAACTCGCCCTGATCTGGCGCGGCGGTTGCATCATCCGAGCCCGCTTCCTCGACCACATCGCCGATGCCCTCCGCGACGAGCCGTCACTGCCGATGCTGCTGGCCGCCCCTTGGTTCACCGAGCACATCACCTCGACGCTGCCCCAGTGGCGACGCGTGGTGGCCCTGGCCGCGAACTCCGGTGTCGCCACACCGGCCTTTGCGACTTCGCTCGGCTATCTGGACTCCCTGCGCGCCGGCCGGATGCCGACCGCACTGATCCAGGCCCAGCGCGACCACTTCGGCTCCCACACGTACCGGCGCACGGACCGTGAGGGTGTCTTCCACACGCGCTGGGAGGAAGACGACCGCCCCGAGGAGACATGGTCATGAACAGCGAAGAGAACACCACACCCGTCCCAGGCTTCGAGGATCTGCTGGAGTCCAACGCGAAATACGCCGAGCAGTTCAACGACGGCGGCTTCGACGGCATCGCCCGCAAGGGCGTGCTCATGGTCACCTGCATGGATTCCCGCATCGAACCACTCGCCATGATCGGGCTCCGGTTGGGTGATGCAAAGATCCTGCGCACCCCGGGTGGACGCATCACCACCGACGCCATGATCGGCTGTGTCCTGGCCGTCCACCTGCTCCAGGTCGACCGCATCATGATCGTCCCCCACACCCGCTGCGCGATGGGTTCGGGCGACGACCAGCAGATCGCCCAGAAGGCGCTGGAGACCTCGGGGGTGGACCTCCGCGGAATGGTTCTCGGCTCCACTCCCGATCAGGCTGCCGGTCTGCGCTATGACGTGACGCGCATGCGCAACCATCCGCTGCTGGCGTCCAAACACGTCACCATCGGCGGATTCCTGTATGACGTGGACACCGGGCAGCTCACGCAGCAGATGTGACGCGTGAGCGGTTGTGCGTGACGCCCTCGATGCGGACGAACCAGAACAGGATGAGTCCGCCGAGGAGCGTCAGCACGATGCCGAGCAGGCCCAGTCGGGTGCCGAGCAGCGCGGTGAAGATTCCGATGAGACCGGGTGCGATCCAGCTGGCAGCACGCCCGACGGTGTTGTAGAGCCCGAACATCTCATTCTCCTCCCCCGGTTCGATGACGCGGGTGAGGAGCGTCCGTGACGCCGACTGCACCGGCCCCACCAGGGAGCTGATGCCGAGTCCACCGATCCAGAACATCGC
This sequence comes from Propioniferax innocua, assembly GCF_006716235.1. GTDB lineage: Bacteria > Actinomycetota > Actinomycetes > Propionibacteriales > Propionibacteriaceae > Propioniferax > Propioniferax innocua. The sequence continues at coordinate 449,115 of NZ_VFOR01000001.1, forward strand.
TGTGGCCGAGATCGCCAGGATCAACCCACCGAACACGACCATCGTCGCCAGCGAGGCGAGGATGACGAACCTCGGCCCCACACGGTCGTCGACGAGCCCAAACACCCATGCCCCCAGCGCGGCGGCGAAGTTCGCGGCAAGACCGAAGATGATGATCTCCGTGGTGTCCATCCCATAGGAAGTGGCCGCGATGACGCCGGCGAAGGCGAAGACCGCAGACAGGCCGTCCCGGTACACGGCGCTGGCGACGAGGAAGCCCAGAACCTGTGGCGAGGTTCGGAATTTGCGGCGCAGATGCCGAAAAACCTGCGCGTAGGCAGAGACGACGTTGAGCGTCCTGGCGTCCCCCTTTGCCGGTGGCGCCGGTGGCCCCCAGATCATCACCGGCACCGACATGACCAGCAGCCAGCCAGCACAGAACACGGCGATGGCGCGGTAGTTCATGGCGTCCTGCTCGGGCACGCCGAGGAAACCACCGTCGAGGACGAACAACGCCAACGTCGCTGCAAGGGTGATGACGCCTCCGAGGTAACCCAGGCCCCAGGCCGCCCCGGAGATGCGGCCGACATTGCTGGGCGTGGAGATGTCCACCAGCATGGAGTTGTAGAAGATCTCGGCCACCTGCTGCATCATGTTCGCCAACGCGATGAGCCCGGCTCCCAGATAGAGATATTTCAGGCCATGATGCGTCTCGTACGGGAGCACGAACCAACACATCGACACACTCGCGACCACCAGCAGCGTCGAGACCGAGAGCATGAGCCGGCGTCGACGAACCCGGTCGGCCCACACCCCGATGACGGGCGCCAACAACGCGACGATGATCCCCGCGACGGTCTGCATGTTGGCGAAGACCTGCTGACCGGTCTGCTCATCGGGCGCGGCGGCAGTGGTCACATAGACCGAGAACACGAAGGACAGGATCACCGTGTTGTAGGCGTTGGATCCAAAATCCCACAAGCACCACGAGACGATCTGCCCAAGGGACCCTCGGCGCCCATGGTCGAGGGCTGCTGTCGAATGGTCGTGGACCGGCTGCTCGGTGGCGCTCACACCACCTGAGGCTACGGCATCACATCACCTTCTGGGTGTCTCGTCACTGAGATACCGAACAGCCCAGACGACGACCGACCAAGACACGAAACGCCCAGACAACAAACGACCAGACGACAAACGACCAGACGACAAACGGCTCCGGTTGATTCGGTGTCGAACCAACCGGAGCCGTCGGCACGCTGTCGCGCGACGCGCTCGAAGCGTCAGGCGTTCAGGCGGCTGCTCTCATCATGAATGTTGAGGGCCACCTGCTTGAGCCGATCGGAGTGCTGACGGCCGTGGTGCGCGCAGAACAGGAGCTCACCACCACCGCTGAGCTCGACGCGCATGTACGCCTGAGCACCGCAGCGATCGCAGCGGTCTGCTGCATTCAGCTCGTGTTCAATCACAGTCGTGGTCATGTTGGCCCTCGCTTTCTCAAGTCATCGTCACACCGTGCAACAATCACACAGAGCAACAACCGACCCGGGATTCGCATTCCCGATGGATGGTTCCCACCGACACTGCCACCGTACCGGGCTTCGGCGAGTTTTCCAGCAACTCCGCCCTCATACCGTCCGCCTCCAGCGAAACCCCACCGTCCGCCTCCGGCAAAACCCCACCGTCCGCCTCCGGCGAAACGCCGACCCGCGCCCCATGCTCCACCCCTCGACGGACAGCCCGGGCTAGGGTTGGTGGGTGCCCAAAGCGACTGCGAAGAACAAGCCTGGCGGAGGTGACTACGAGGCCCGGCACCTGCTGGTGCTCGAAGGCCTCGAGGCCGTCCGCAAACGCCCCGCGATGTACATCGGATCCACCGACACTCGCGGCCTCATGCACTGCCTCTGGGAGATCATCGACAACGCCGTCGACGAAGCCCTCAGTGGTTTCGGCACCGAGATCGGTGTGACGCTGGAGAAGAACGGTGCGATCGTCGTCCGCGATCAGGCGCGTGGCATCCCCGTCGACAAAGAACCCAAGACCGGCCTGACCGGAGTCGAGGTCGTCTTCACCAAACTCCATGCCGGCGGCAAGTTCGGCGCCGGCTCCTACAACGCCACCGGTGGTCTGCACGGCGTCGGCGCGTCGGTGGTCAATGCACTGTCATCACGCCTCGACGTACGTGTGGACCGCAACGGGGCCACACACGAGATGTCCTTCCGCCACGGTGTTCCCGGCGAGTTCGACGGCGACGGCCCCGACGCGAAATTCACCCCCGGCTCGAAGCTGCGCAAGACCGGCAAGATCGGACGTGGCGTCACCGGAACCCGCGTCCGGTTCTGGCCCGATCCGCAGATCTTCGGACGCGACGCCACACTCAACCGTGACCTGCTCTCCGCACGCGCCCGTCAGACCAGCTTCCTGGTCCCCGGGCTCGCAATCACCATCCATGACGATCGTGGCGAGGAGCCCTTCACCGAAGAACATCGCCATGACGGCGGCATCAGCGAATTCTGCGAATTCCTCGCCCCCGATCAAGCCGTGACCGACGTGGTCCGACTCCAAGGTACCGACAAATTCACCGAAACCGTCCCGATGCTTGACGATTCCGGATCGCTCACCCCCACCGATGTGGAGCGGGACCTGGAGATCGACATCGCCCTGCGCTGGGGAACCGGCTATGACACCGTCACCAAGTCGTTCGTGAACATCATCGCCACACCCAAGGGCGGGACCCACGTGAACGGCTACGAGCGAGCACTCGGCAAAGCCGTCACCAAAGCCCTCGACGGCACACGTCTGCTCAAATCCGGAGAACAGGTCACCAAGGAGGATGCCCTCGAGGGCCTGACCTCGGTGGTCACCGTCCGACTGGCCGAACCACAGTTCGAAGGCCAGACCAAGGAGGTTCTCGGCACCCCGGCGGTCTCTCGACTGGTGGCATCGTGCGTCGAACGTGAGCTGGGGCGGTTCTTCACCTCGTCCAAGGCCGGGGTCAAGCAACAGGCACGCACAGTGTTGGAGAAGAGTGTCGCCGCTGCTCGCACACGGGTGCAGGCACGTGCCCACAAGGAGGCCCAGCGTCGCAAGAACGCGCTGGAGAGCGCAACGCTCCCCGCCAAGCTCAAGGACTGCCGCAGCAAGGACGTCGAACGTCGCGAACTGTTCATCGTGGAGGGCGACTCGGCTCTCGGAACCGCGATGTCGGCACGAAGCTCCGAATTCCAGGCGTTGTTGCCCATCCGCGGCAAGATCCTCAACGTCCAGAAGGCTTCGGTCACCGACATGCTGAAGAACGCCGAGTGCGCTTCGATCATCCAAGTGGTCGGTGCCGGGTCGGGCCGTTCGTTCGATCTTGACGCCGCCCGCTACGGCAAGGTCATCTTCATGGCCGATGCCGACTCCGACGGTGCGCACATCCGCTGCCTGCTCGCGACGCTGTTCTTCCGATACATGCGCCCGCTGATCGAGGCCGGCCGCGTCTACAGCGCCGTACCTCCCCTGCACCGGTTCGAACTCACCAACCCGCGCAAGGGCATGGACAAGTACATCTACACGTACTCCGACGCCGAATATCAACGCAAGGCCGCCGAACTCACCAAGAAGAAACTCAACTTCAAGGAGCCGCAGCGCTACAAGGGCCTGGGTGAAATGGACGCCGATCAGCTCGCGGACACCACCATGACCATGGGGCGGCGAACGCTGCGCCGCATCACGCTCGACGACGCTGAAGAGGCCGAGGGCGTGTTCGAGATGCTGATGGGAAACGATGTCGCTCCCCGCAAGGAGTTCATCGTCGATGGCGCCTACCGCATCGACGCCGAGGCCATCGACGCCTGACCCGAACCGCACCGCTCTCCGACCGGACTCTCATACCATCCGACCGGACTCTCATACCAAGTGCAGCGTCTGATCCATGATCAACGCACTCTCGTGCCCGACCCATCGTCAGATGCTGCACTTGGCGCACCGGATCAGGAGATGAGCCCCTGCTCGACGAGAAACGTCCGGTAACGCGGCGGTTCCTCGTCGAGGATGTCCGGCACCTGCATGCGCGCGGCGATCAAACCGTTCGCAGCAGCACGCGTGTTGCCGAGTTCGTACTCACACTCGCCGAGCCGCAGCTGCACATACGGGTTCTCCATGCCGCCGGGGGCCTGCGTCGCACGGAAGAAGGTGTCACGAGCCTCAGCCCACTGACCCTTGTCCATATAGGCATCCCCCATGTGGGCGAGGAACCACATCGATCCGTCGGCTTCGCGTTCGTCTCCGAGAAGCCCGAGGGCACGCTGGCACAGGCCGATGGCGTCATCCCAGCGCTCGGCATCCATCGCCTCCTGGAGTTCGGCGACAATCTGTTGGACTTGGGGAGCATCCACGTTCAACGGTTCTCCCGATGCGGGGCGCTCACCACCCTGCGCGACAGCGATGTAGGACTCATCACGTCCGAAGGCAGACGGACCGAACTCGTCATACAGGGCAGCCAGAATCCGACGTCCCTCCTGCGCATCGCCGGTCTCCCAGGCAAGGACGCCCCGATGGAAGCGCGTCGACGGATCCTCGACGCCATAGTGCTGCTCGAAGCGCGGCAGCCATCTCGTCGCGGCGTCCCACGCGTCAACGCGCTGGAAACTTCCCATCGCCCGATACACGAATCCCTGAAGGCGTTCGTCCGTCGCCGGATCCCCGGGGAACTCGTTCCAGGCACGGTCGAACACCTCGACCACGGCTGCTTGATCTCCGGCAGCCAGCGCCGCATCGAGCGTCGTGTCGAAATCACCGTCCACGACCCAGTCGGCCCACTCGTCGAATGTGCTGAACGACATCGCTGTTTCCCTTCATCGCTGACAACAGAACGTTACGTGCCCGGCACATCGAGCACCCAGTCGCCCTCGGTCGGCATCGCGTCGGCGTATCTGGCGCGTTGGCTACCGCCGTTACGCCAGTTGTCGGGGCCATATTCGAAGATGTAGTTGTCCGCGTCGTGCATCCACGCCTTATTCGTCTCGGGCGGAAGCTTGTGACCCTTCGTGACCCAGTAATCCACAGCATCCTCGGGCATGTGCCCCATCGTGGCCTCGGTGAGATCACGCAGTTTGCCCGACTCGTCCTTCATGAACACCTTGCCGAGATCGTCGGCCACGAGGTCGCGGATGTTGCCGGCGTCATCCATGAACTTCTCGGGTTTGAGCTGACGCCCCATCGAGTCGTACAACAGCGCCGGCTTGCCGTTCGCGCCGACGGACTTACCCTGCAACATATTGCGCCAGATGCCCTGCGAGGTCTCCCCGATGGGTTTACCGGCACGCACTGCGGCCTTCGGCGTCGCTGGATTGGGGCCGAGCAGATGCGACCGCAGTTTCTTCTTCTCCCAACGCGCGACATCGTCCAGATTGTCGGCGACGCGGCGTGCGACGTCGGCGATGTCATCGGTGTACTTCGCCAACTGCGACGGCACTTTGAAGAACTCACCGCAATGTTTGACGATGAAGCCACCGGCTCCCTTGATCACGGTTGTCTTCGCCACGGGAAGAAACTATCGGCGGAGAGCCGTGGTCACCCGCGCCATGCCGAGGAAAGATCCTCCCTGTGGTGTCCTGCCTCGGCACGGAGCGACCGAGCCCGTTCCAGAGCGCGTCGGTCGGTGTGTCAGGAATCGATGAGGCCCTGCTCCCGAAGGAACTTCAGATACTTCGGGGGTTCCTCGTCGAGGATGTCCGGAGCCTGCATGTATGCGGCGATCAGACCGTTGGCTGCCGGACGCTCGTTGCCGAGCTCGTACTCCGACTGGCCGAGACGGAGCTGGATGTACGGGTTCTCCATACCACCGGGCACCTGTGTCGCCAGGGCGAACGTGTCCCGGGCCTCGGCCCACTGCTCCTGCTCCACGTAGGCGTCTCCCATGGTGCCCAGGAACCACATCGCCCCATCGGCGCTGCGTGGATCGCCCAGCAGGGACAGCCCTTCACGACACAGGCCGATGGCCTCATCCCAGCGCCCCGTGTCCATGGCGTCATTCACCTGTTCTGCAACGCCCTGGACGCGCGGATCATCCACCGACAACGCTTCGGCGTTCTCGGCCGCCACCGGCTCACCGGCAGGCGCCGACACCTCCCCGCGCGCCACCGCTACGTAACCGGGATCGGGCAGGAAACCGTTGGGCCCGAAGTCCTCGTACAGCTTGGCCAACTCCGCTTGTCCGGCAACGGCATCACCGGTGTTCCACGCGGTCACGCCGCGGTGGAACCGCACCGACGGCTCCTGCGCCCCGTAGAGCGTCGCCATGCGTGGCACCCAACGGGCTGACGCATCCCACTGGCGGAGATCATGGAAGTGTCCCAGTGCGGAGGAGACGACCCCCTGCAGCCGCTGGTCATCGTGCTCGCCGGGGAATGATTCCCACGCCTCATCGTGGAGTGCAACCACGCGGGCACCGTCTCGCGACTCCACCGCTTCGTCGAGCATCTCGTCGAACTCGTCGTCGATCCAGTCGGCCCAATCGTCGAAGGTCTCAAACCTCATGTGCCGTTCCTCCCACTTCTGTACTGCACCACGCGCCCAGCTCCGCCGAACATGCTAGGTCCCCGGCACATCCGCCGACCATGGTGGGACAGGGTCGGCGTTGGTGTACACGTTGCGCTGCTTGCCACCGTTGCTCCAGTTGTCCGGCCCGTACTCGAAGAAGTAGTTGTCCGGGTCGTGCATCCACGCCTTGTTCGCGTCGGGCGGTGACTTGTAGCCGGTGGTCGTCCAGTAATCGACGGCGTCGACCGGGTAATGCCCCATCGTCGCCTTCGTCAGGTCGTGATGGTTGCCGGCCGCGTCCTTGATGTAGATCTTCTTGAGGTCCGCATCGCCGATCCTACGGATCGTACCGTCGGCATCCATGAACTTCTCGGGCTTCAGCGTCCGTCCCGACTTGGAGTACAACTCGCCGTCGTTGAGCATGCGCCGGAAGATCCCCTGCCCGGTGTCGCCGAGTTTGGTGGGGTTCTTGCCCAGATAATGCGAACGGAGCTTGCCGGTCTTGAAGTTCTTCCGGATGAACGTGTCCATGTCCGGTGTCTTCGCAAGCTTCTTGGCAACATCGGCGGCCTCGTCGAGATTTCCCACGAAGCTCTTGGGGATCCGGAAGTAGTCTCCGCAGTGCTTGACGATGAAGCCACCGACCCCTTTGAACACGGTGGTCTTCGGCATGACGCCAATTTACGACAGCCGCTCCCGGAACCAGCCCGATGAGTGGGGGAATCTTCCTCGATGTCGGCGCCCCGGCCGAGGCGGACGAGCGGTCACGTCTCAGGCACGAACCATGCGGAGATCGCGCGCCCCATCGTCACACGGGCGCTCCCCACCATCGAACTCGAAGCCGTGGCGCCGGTAGAACTCGATGGCCCACTCATCGGCTTCAGTCACCCACAGGTGAGCGGGAGCATCACCGATCGTGACGGTGATGAGATGATCTGCGACGCCAGTGTCCCGAGCGGGCTCGAGCACATGGAGGTGCCAGAGCTCAAGCGGCCCGGGGGCGTCCTCGTCCCGTGCTGTGCCGGCGCGGGAGAACCCGACGAGGGCGTCGCCCTCCCCGGTGTCGTAGACCACCCAGAAGTACGCCCCCATGAGCATGTCCTGCTCCCACGAGGCGATGCGTTCTGACATCTGCGGCTCATGCTCGACGGGGTGTTCCTCCCCTGCCGCATGCGCCTGCCGCCACTCACGGACGAGCACATCGGCGATCTCCGGCAGATCGACGGGCGTCGCCTGCCGCACACGGAATCGTCCCGGCGCCATCAGTCCAGATAATCTCGGAGAACCTGTGAACGGCTCGGATGGCGCAGCTTCGACATCGTCTTCGACTCGATCTGGCGGATGCGCTCACGGGTCACGCCGTAGACCTTGCCGATCTCGTCGAGGGTCTTGGGCTGACCATCGGTGAGCCCAAAGCGCATCGACACCACACCGGCCTCACGCTCGGAGAGCGTGTCCAGCACATCGTGCAGCTGCTCCTGCAGCAACGTGAAACTGACCGCATCGGCCGGAACCACGGCCTCGGAGTCCTCGATGAGGTCGCCGAACTCCGAGTCTCCATCCTCACCCAGCGGGGTGTGCAGCGAGATCGGTTCACGACCGTACTTCTGCACCTCGACGACCTTCTCCGGGGTCATGTCGAGTTCCTCGGCCAGCTCCTCAGGCGTGGGCTCGCGGCCGAGATCCTGCAGCATCTGACGCTGCACACGCGCCAGCTTGTTGATGACCTCGACCATGTGCACCGGGATACGAATGGTGCGGGCCTGGTCGGCCATGGCACGCGTGATGGCCTGCTTGATCCACCACGTGGCGTACGTGGAGAACTTGTAGCCCTTGGTGTAGTCGAACTTCTCGACCGCGCGGATCAGACCGAGGTTTCCCTCCTGGATGAGGTCCAGGAACAGCATGCCGCGACCGGTGTACCGCTTCGCGAGAGACACCACCAGACGAAGGTTCGCCTCGAGCAGGTGGTTCTTCGCCTCGCGTCCATCGGCCGCGATCCACTCGTAATCCTCGCGATGACTGGCTTTGACCTTCTTCTCGGGATCCGCCAACTGCTCTCCGGCGAACAGGCCTGCTTCGATTCGCTTGGCAAGATCGACTTCCTGCTCGGCGTTCAGCAGGGCAACCTTGCCGATCTGCTTCAGATAGTCCTTCACCGGGTCAGCGGTCGCACCAGCAACCATGACCTGCTGCTCGGGCTCATCGGCGTCGTCGGTGTCGGAGAGAGAGAAGCCCTGCTCCTCGGTGAGCTTCTTCTCCTCCTCAGCCGTCTCCTCGGGCTTGAAGTCCTTCTCGTCGACATCGTCGAGCGTCCGCTTCTTGCCCACGGTCACGACCACATGGTCGCCCTCGATCTTGCCGGTCACCTTGCGGTTGACGAGGTCGTCGAGCACTTGCTCACGTGTGACCTCGTCCCCCACCTCGGGATCGATCGCCACCGTGGTCTTCTTCGCGGTCGACTTCTTTGCTGTCGTCGCCGCCTTCTTCGCCGCGGTGGTCTTCTTGGCGGCCGTCTTGGTGGCGGTCGCCGTGGCCTTCTTGGCCGCAGTCTTCTTCGCCGCCGTGGCCTTCTTCGCGGTCGTCTTCTTCGCCGTCGTCTTGGTGGAGGTCGCCGTGGCCTTCTTGGCCGCAGTCTTCTTCGCCGTCGACTTCGCCGCAGTGGTCTTTTTGGCTGCCGTCTTCGTGGCTGTCGTTTTCTTGGCTGCCGTCTTCTTGGCAGCTGCCGCCTTCTTCTTGGTCGTTGCTGAGGGCTTGGACTGCCCCGCGCTGGCCTCGGCGTCGGCGTTGTCCTTGGAAGTCGGCGTCACTATTACCTCTCGACCAAATGTTTCAGGGCACAGCAGGGCACGCTGTTGTCAACGTTTCTGCAACTCAGCCATCATGCCACGGTGACGCTCACTATTCGAATCGCGGCGTGTCCCGGATAGCCGAAGATGTTCGTTCACTCGGTCTCGTCGCCGGCCTTCACGGTGAGCACCGGGCACGGCGCATCGAGCAGAACCTTCTGGGCATTCGCTCCCAGAAGAAGCTTCCCTGTGGGCGAACGGCGCCGCAGACCGATCACGATCATCGACGCATGAACGCGCTCAGCCTCGTTCATCACCCGCTCCGCCACAGCCCCGGGCTCCCCCGCCTCGACGACCTCATAATCCTCGACGCCGGCCCGCTCCAGGGCCGCACGGGCCACAGCGACATCATCAAGCGGGCCAGTGGGGACCAACACAAGACTCGTGCCGCGCGCCAGGACCTCCGTGATCGCAGCGTGCAGCGCTGTCACTCCCTCGGGTTTCTCCGAGAACCCCACGACTATGGGCACGACACCTCCCGAACTCGCCCCGGATCAGCATTCCGCGTTCGCCACAGCATGCTTTCCTCCAGCATGTTTCGTACAGCATGCCCTGTGAAGGGCCGAGTCGCGAGCGGACACCTCCACGTGGCCGGACGCAGCCGCGTCGACGCTGTCCACTACTCTCCCGCACATGCCCAATCGCATCACTCCACCGATCGCCCCCGAACATCCCATCGCGCGGGAACACCACGGCCACCACGTCACCGATCCCTATGAGTGGATGCGTGACACCGAGGCCAGCGAGTTCATCGAGTATCTCGAGGCTGAGAACGCCTGGACCGACCACGTGACCGCTCCGTTGGGCGACCTCGCCGAGGAGCTTTATCAGGACGTGTATGCGCGCACGCAGCAGACCGACCGGTCGGTACCGACGCTCCGCACGCATCAGACCGCCACCGGGCCGCAACGCTTCTGGTACTACGGCCGTACGGTCGAGGGCTCCCAATACGGCATCTCGTGCCGAGTACCGGCGTCCGACACGACCATGCCCGATCTCTTTGAGGAGATCGAGGGCGAACAGGTGCTTCTCGACGCAAACCTCGAGGCCGAGGGAACCGAGTTCTTCTCCCTGGGCACTCTGTCGGTCAGCCCCGACGGGCGGCTGCTCGCGTACGGCGTCGACACCCTGGGCAACGAGCGGTACACCCTGCGGTTCCGTGACCTGACCACCGGCGAGGAACTCGGCGACGTCATCGACGACACCGCCGGCCCCGTCGCATGGTCCGGCAACGACACGATCTACTACCTGCGAGCCGATGAGGCCTGGCGTCCTCACAAGGCATTCCGGCACGTGCTCGGCGCGGATGAGGACACGCTGGTGTTCACCGAGCCCGATGAGAAGTTCTGGATGTCGATCGGCAATTCCACCGATGAGCGGTGGGTCATGCTGGGGCTCGGCTCGAAGCTCACCACCGAGATGCACATGCTGGACACACAGAACCCCGACGCCGGGTTCTGTTGCATCCGCCCGCGTGAGCAGGGGCTCACCTACGAGGTCGAGGTGGCCGGTGACCGACTGCTGATCCTCCATGATCAGGACGACCCCGACTTCTCCCTCGCCCAGGCCCCACTGCCCGGCAAGGGCGACACCACATCCTGGACCGAGGTGATCGCCCCGCAGAAGAGTGTTCGCCTCGTCGACGTGGATGCCCACACCGACCACGTGATCGTGGAGCTGCGCCGCGACGGGCGCACCGAGATCAACCTCATGACGCGCGACGCCGACGGCGCCCTCCTGCCCGGTCAGGACATCGAGTTCGACGAACCCGTGCGTACCGTCAGCGCGTTGGGTGCCCCCGACTACGACAGCCCCACGTTCCGCATCGCCTACACCTCCATGGTCACCCCGCCGATGATCATGGAGGTGGACGTCGCAACCGGTGAACGCACAGTTCTCAAGCAGAAACCAGTGCTCGATCACCCGTCCAAGGGCTCCTACAACCCCGACGACTACGTGCAGGAGCGCCTCTGGGCCACCGCCGAAGACGGCACCCGCGTCCCCATCTCGGTGGTCCGGCGACGCGATGTCCCCCTCGACGGCACTGCTCCCGCGCTGCTGTATGGCTACGGGTCTTACGAAATCTGCAACGACCCCGGTTTCTCCATCATGCGCCTCTCCCTGCTCGAACGCGGCCATGTGTTCGCCATCGCACACGTTCGCGGCGGCGGCGAGATGGGACGCGCTTGGTACGACGAGGGCAAACAGCTCTGCAAACGCAACACCTTCACCGACTTCATCGCATGCGCACGCCATCTGATCGCAGAGGGCTACACGAGCCCCGATCGACTCGCCGCCGAGGGCGGCAGCGCCGGTGGCCTGCTCATGGGTGCGGTGGTGAACCTCTCTCCCGAGACCTTCGCCGCAGTGCACGCCGCGGTCCCCTTCGTGGACACTCTCACCACGATCCTCAAGCCCGAGCTGCCGCTCACCGTGACCGAGTGGGAGGAATGGGGTGACCCGCTCCACGACGCCGAGGTGTACGAGTACATGGCGTCCTACACCCCCTACGAGAACATCGAGGCAGTCCAGCACCCGGCGATCCTGGCGACCACGAGCTTCAACGACACTCGCGTCAGCGTCGTCGAACCGGCGAAGTGGGTGGCCCGGTTGCGCGCGACATCCCAGAATGCTCCTGAAGATGTCCTGTTGAAGTGCGAGATGGTGGCAGGGCACGGCGGCGTCAGCGGACGCTACCGGGCTTGGCGTGAGGCGGCCTTCGAGCTGGCCTGGATCATCGATCGGACCGGTGGAACGCACCGGGAATGAATCCGGCGAGCCATGCGTTGATTCAATTGAGCAGTAACGCAGGCATACCCCGACGCGGCCCTGATATAGCCCTCACCCCCACATGGGACACAGGATCACCGCGGAGGGAACCCCGGTCAGACCACGGTCTTAGATTCATCCGACCCCAGCACGGAACCGTGGAAATCAGGGTCTTTCGGGATTCTTTTCGCCACTGGAAGTCGTTGACTGTACGTACGCACGAAAGGAGCCCCAGATGTCCACGAGCAAATCCACCCGGGCCCGAGCGAGTGAAGGAATCGACGGCAAGGATTCCGTCGGCCTCTACTTGGAGGAGATCGCCAAGACACCTCTGCTGACCGCTGCAGAAGAGGTGGAGCTCGCCCGCGACATCGAAGCAGGGCTCTACGCCGAGAAGATCCTGGCTAAGGAGATCACCGCCAAGGAACGCACCGCAGCCGCCCGCACCTACGGGGGCGCCGCCAAACGGGTCACCACCGAGGAACTCGAGGCCCTCGTGGCCAAGGGTGAGCGGGCCCAGCGTCGTTTCACTCAGGCCAACCTTCGCCTCGTGGTGTCGGTCGCCCGCAAGTACGGACGTGCCCAGATGCCGCTGCTGGATCTGGTCCAGGAGGGCAACACCGGCCTCATCCGTGCGGTCGAGAAGTTCGACTACACCAAGGGCTTCAAGTTCTCCACGTACGCCACGTGGTGGGTGCGTCAGTCGATCAGCCGCGGCATCGCCCAGCAGGGCCGCATCGTGCGCCTCCCGGTGCACGTGGCCGAGCAGGTCAACCAGGTCAATGCCGCGCGTCGGACGCTCGAGCGTCGTCTGGGCCGCGAGCCCGAGATCGAGGAGATCGCCGAGGAGCTCGAACTCGAGCCCGACCGCGTGATCGACCTGATCCGTTGGGGCCGCGACCACATCAGCCTCGACGCCCCCGTCGAGGAGGACGGCGACACCTCACTCGGTGACCTCATCGCCCGCGAACCCACTCCCGGCCCCGATCAGATGGTCATCGGCGCCGAGGAGCGTGAGCGTCTCGACGCCATGCTGGAGGATCTCGACGAGCGTTCTGCCGATGTGGTGCGTCGCCGCTACGGCCTCCACGACGGCCGTCAGGCCAAACTCGCCGACATCGGCGCGGTCTGGGGCATCACCGCCGAGCGCGTGCGTCAGATCGAACGTCACGCCCTGGCCCAGCTGCGTGCTCCCAAGCAGACCAGCAGCGCCGCCTGAGCCCGGCAGCATTCGCCTCAGGCAGCAACCGAACCCGAGCAGAAGACCCCGTCGCCCGATGAACACGGGCGACGGGGTCTTCTCATGAGCGGACGCGCACCAGACCTTCCTGCGCCACGGTGGCGACGAGTTTCCCATCCTGGAAGATGCGCCCCAACGACATGCCACGGTCGTTCTGGGCCGAGGTGGTCGTCTGGTCGTAGAGCCACCATTCATCGGCGCGGATGGGCCGGTGGAACCACATGGCGTGGTCCAGCGAGGCGGCCTGCACCTGCGGTGAACCCCAGACCACCTCGGGGTGCGGCACCACCGAAGCAGCAAGCAGCGTCAGGTCCGAGGCCCAGGCGGTGGCACAGCTGTGAATGTGGGGGATCTCCGGAAGTTCACCGTCGACGCGGACCCACACCCGGGAGTGTCCCGCATGGTTCTCAGCCGGCACATGGGGCCGTCCGGGGCGGGAGTCCCCCACCATGCGCACATCCAGCACCCCCCACTCCTGGGACCAGACTCCCATGTCCCGGCCATGTGCGGCCGCGAGCACGTCGACCAGCTTCGGGCACTCATCGGGCTCGGGGGTGGACGGTTTCGGATCCTGATGCTCGAGACCCTCCTCGTGCTTCTGGAACGAGGCGGCCATGTGAAAGATCTCCTTGCCGTGCTGCCGGGCCACGACGCGCCTCGAGGTGAACGATCCACCATCACGGGTCAGTTCGACGTCATAGATGATCGGCGCATCGGTCGATCCCGGACGCAGGAAGTACGAATGGAGCGAGTGGACCGCACGCTCCGGATCGACGGTGCGGATGGCCGCGTTGAGAGCCTGTGCCAGCACCTGCCCACCGAAGGAACGCTGCATGCGCGTCTTGGGGTGCACACCGCGAAACAGCCCGACTTCGATCTGCTCAAGATCCAGCAACGGCACCAGTTCATCCACACGCTGAACCATCAGCGGCCCTCCTCGTCCTTGCGATTGCGTTCGGCCAGGAAACGCTCCAGCTCCGCACCGATCTCGTCGGCGCTCGGCAGGGGGCCGCGCTGTTGGCTCACCTGATCGTCGTACTGCTCCTCGAGCTGCTGCACCACACCCTGGACCTCGGTCGATTCAGCCATCTCCGAATCGATGTCAGCCAGGTTGGTGCGGACACGCTGCTCGAGCCCTTCCAGGGGGAGCTCAAGTCCGGTGATGTCGACAAGGCGTTGCAATCCGGCCAACGCGGCCTGTGGAAACGCTGCCTGGGCCAGATAGTGCGGCACGTGAACGGCCAAGGAGGCCGCGTCGACGCCACGCTGTTGCAGATCCAGATCGATCGCTGCGCCGAAACTGCTGGGGAAATCCATCCGGCCGAACATGACCGGGTTACCAGACGTGTGTCCCTTGTTGGCAGAGATCGTGGTGATGAGGCTCGGCCGGGTGTGTGGAGTCCCGGTCGGCATACCGAAGGCGCTGATGCTCATGCTGATGTCGAGGTCACGGCACAGATTGCGCACGGCAGCTCGCGTCCGCCCCCACTGGTGATCGGGCTCGGGCCCGATGAACAGCACGAACGGACGCCCGTGTGCATCCTCCATGCGGTACATGACGAGCTCGAACTCGTCGATGCCGACCCAGGCGTCGGTGTCGAAGGTCACTGCGGGGCGTCTGCTTCGGTAGTCGTGGAGCTGGTCGAGGTCGAAGGTCACCATGCGGTCGTGCTCGCACTGTGCGAGGAGGTGGTCGCCGATCTCACCCGCCACCGACCCGGCGTCGACGTAACCGTCGAGAAGGTGCATGAACACAGGTCGGGTTCCGCGCAGCGTCTCCCACACCGTGGGTGCCACCTGGTACAGACTGTCGGGATCGAGCATGCGTGCCAATCTACCGCCCCATCACCTTGTGGGCACTCTCCCCGACCGTCGGGGAGGTCTGATCGCTCGGCCTGGTATGGCGGTGTTGTTCCTGACCCGGAGCACAGGTCCGCATCACGTAGTGGCCTCTCGCCGACGGGGCTGCATACATTGTTTTTCGTTGAGGACACATCGTGCCCTCAACTGCACTTTTCAGGAACAGATCCTTGTTCACCGAGGTCAATATCTGTCCGCAATGTTTTTCCATCCATACGGGGGCACGGCGAGTAGGCCGCGGTTGGCCCCAAATCGGGACTGTTTTTCCATCCATACGGGGGCACGGCGAGTAGGCCGCGGTTGGTCCCAAATCGGGGCTGTTCTTCCATCCATACGGGGGCACGAACAAGCCCTGCAAGACACCGCCCAAGCCAACCGATCTCGCAGGTCGAGCCAACCAACCTCGCAGGTCGAGCCAACCGACCTCGCAGGTTGACTCAGAACATGGAGACGCCCCGCGTCAAGGCCGGGGTGCCGCGTCGATCGCCCTGCGGATCCGCTTGCGTGAGACCGGCACACGGGTCCCCAACCGCTGCGCGAACACGCTGACTCGGAACTCCTCGATCAGCCAACCGATCTCCTCCACTTCGAACGGCAATGGCCCCTCAGGGTGGCTCGCGCACAGCTCGGCGTAGAGATCTTCGACGTCCCACACATCCTGGGAGCGCTGGGAGTCCTTGCCATCGGCGGCGTGGACGCGTGCGAGAGCCGCATCCAGATACCGGGGCAGCTGGCTGAAGTGCGGCTCGTCGGTGGCGGCGATGAATCCATCGAACACGAGATTCGCGAGCTGCTCTGTGACATCCTCGGCCATGTCACCCGACACTCCCGCAAGTGCCTGCTGCACCTGTTGGTGGGTCCGCAGCACCTTCGCAGCCATGGCGACGACATCGCGCATCCGGTCGGCGTTGTCGGCACGTACACGGTCACAGAGAGCGGTGAAGGCCGCCTCGTCCCGGATCCGTGCAGGGTCACCGTCGGCCAGCACCAGATCGCCCACGGACTTCAGCCGGGCATCGGCGAGGAGCGTCGGCACATCACGGTATGGGCTGGAGCCAAGGGTCAGCTTGTCCTGATTGGATAGGTGCGCCACGGTCCAGCGCGTCGGGTCCGGGGTGTTGAGCAGCACGAGTCGACGCAGGCCCAATGCATGTTCACGGTCGCGCACGTCACGACGGTCATGCACCACCACCGACACCGCGTCCCCGCGATCCGAGAGCCCCGGATAGCCGGTGACCTTCTGGCCCACCGTCTCGGCGATCTTCCCGAATGTCCACGTGGTGCTGGGTTTCGCCGCCGCCCCCGCGGTGGCCCGTGTCAGACGCTCGGTCAGCGTCGGCCCCAGACGCCGTTGCAACTCACCAAGATCGGTGGAGCGTCCGACCTCGCATCGGTTCTTCGCCGGGTCCACAACGACGAACGTGGGCCGCAGATGGCCGTCCACCTCGCCCCAGGCGTCCTCGGGGACCTGTTCCCCAGTGAGTTCCTGCAGCGCCTGCCCCAGTGCTCGGGGGAACGGGACCGACGGCGGCAGATCAAGCTCTCTCAGTTTCGCCACTGCCCTGGCCGCATGCTCACCCGCGGGCACGAACCGGGTCCGGATGCGCTTGGGCAGGGAACGGAGCAAGGATGTCACCAGCTCATGACGCAGGCCCGGAACCTGCCAGGTGAACTCGGCAGGATCGATCAGGTTCAACTGCGACAGGGGAATCTCAACGGTAACGCCGTCGTGACCGGCACCCGGTTCGAAGACGTAACGCACCGGCAGCGAGAGCGTCCCCTCACCATCGACACGCGCGACCTCCCAGGAATCGGGAAAACCGGTGGCACCCAACGCCTCGGGGTCGCGGACGAGGTCCTCGGGACGGACATCGAGGAGCCCCTGGTCGTCGAGCTTGCGCCACCAGGATGCGAAGTGCCCGCCCGAGACGACCCCCTCGGGGATGCGTGCGTCGTAGAACTCGAAAAGGGCCTCCTCGTCGTAGAGGTCGCTGCGTCGGGTTCGTTCAGCGGCCTGCTGGATCTCGGCGACCACCCCGGCATTGTGCGCCAGGAACGGATACGACGCAGACCACTCCCCCTCCACCAGTGCCCGACGCAGGAAGATCGTGCGTGCCTCGACCGGGTTGACACGCCCGTAGTTCGCGCGGCGTCCCGAGACCAACGGCACCCCGAGCAGCAGCACCGACTCATTGGCGACCACCGACTGACTCTTCGGGTTCCAACGCGGTTCGGAGTAGGTGCGTTTCACCAGGTGCCCGGCCACGGCCTCGATCTGATGCGCCTCGATTCCGGCAACCGTGCGAGCCCACAGACGGCTGGTCTCGACGAGTTCACCGGCCATCACCAGCTCGGGCGGACTCTTCGCCACACTGGAGCCGGGGTTGATCGCGAACCGCACCCCGCGGGGGCCGACGAATTCACGCGGGCCACGACGCCGCTTGCCGCGCCGGTCCTTGCGCTTGTTCTGCTCCACCGGCGCCAACCCGATGTTCGACAGCAGACCCGACACGATCGCGGTGTGGATCGACGCCGGCGAACCGGGCTGCCGGTTGCGCTGCATGCCCAGCTCCGAGGTGATGTCCTTGAGCTGATTGTGCAGATCCTGCCACTCCCGGATGCGAACGAAGTGCAGGAACTCACTGCGACACATGCGGCGGAAGGCGTTTCCGGAGAGTTCGCGGCGGCGTCGGCGCAGATAGTTCCACAGTCGCAGCAGCGCCATGAAGTCCGAGTGGTCTGGGGGCGCCGCATCATCCCCCTTGGGCGCGTTCGGATCGGTGTCCCGTTCGGGATCCTCGATGTCCGCTGACCAGAATCGGCGGTGCATCGCCGTGGCGGCCTCGGCCTGTTCGGTGGGTCGTTCCCGGGGGTCCTGAATGGTCATCCCAGCGACGATGACCATCACCTCGGCCAGACAGTCACGTCGTTCGGCCTCCACGAGCATGCGTGCCATCCGCGGGTCCAACGGGATACGCGCCACCTGACGCCCCACCTTCGTGAGTTGCGGCGTCCGCCCCCGAGTGGTGGTGATCGCCCCCAGCTCGGTGAGCAGACGCAGACCATCGGTCACCTGCGCGCGGTCGGGCGGTTCGACGAACGGAAACGAAGCGATGTCGCCCAGCCTGGCGTCGGCCATCTTCAGGATCACCGACGCCAGATTGGTCCGCAGGATCTCCGGTTCGGTGAACTCCGGACGCGCCTCGAAGTCGGCCTCGGCGTACAACCGGATGCAGATGCCCGGCGCCACACGGCCGCACCGTCCAGCCCGCTGATCGGCGCTCGCCCGCGAGATCGGTTCGATCGGCAGACGCTGCACCTTGGTTCGAGTGGAGTAACGCGAGATTCGGGCGGTTCCCGGGTCGATGACTGCACGGATCCCGGGGACGGTGATGGAGGTTTCGGCCACGTTCGTGGCCAGCACGATCCGTCGGTGTCGGCTGCGACCGAACACCCGTTGCTGTTCAGCAGCCGACAGCCGTGCATAGAGGGGCAGGATCTCGGTGTTCGGCAGATCCAGGTCCGTCAACGCATCGGCGGTGTCGCGGATCTCTCGCTCCCCGCTCAGGAACACCAGGATGTCGCCGGCATCACGAAGTTCATGGACCGCGTCACATATGGCATCGATCTGATCGCGTACGTCGGGAACCTCCGGGACCACCACCGGTTCTGATTCATCGGGATCATCCGACGCCGGCTCCGGGGCGATCGGCCGATAGCGGACCTCCACCGGATAGGTGCGCCCGGACACCTCGACGATCGGGCACGGCCCGTTCTCATCGGCGAAGTGCTCAGCGAAACGTTCGGTGTCGATCGTCGCGGAGGTGATGATCACCTTCAGGTCATCGCGACGCTCCAACAGCTGCTTGAGATAGCCGAGCAGGAAGTCGATGTTGAGACTGCGCTCGTGCGCCTCGTCGATGATGATGCAGTCATAGTGACGCAGATCGCGGTCGCGTCCGATCTCGGCAAGGAGCACACCATCGGTCATCACCTTCACCCGCGTCGACGCCGACGCCTGTTTGGTGAAACGCACCTGATATCCGACGACGTCGCCGATCTCCACCTGCATCTCGTCAGCGATGCGTTCGGCGACGCTGCGGGCCGCCAGTCGTCGCGGCTGGGTGTGCGCGACCGCCGTCAAACCGGCCCGCAGACAGATCTTGGGCAGCTGCGTCGTCTTACCCGAGCCGGTCTCCCCCGCCACCACGACGACGCGATGCTCCTTGATCGCACGCCCGATCTCGTCCGCACGCGCGGCGATGGGCAGCTCCGGATCGAACGTGATGACCGGCTCGGAACCAGAAGGAGATGAAACAGACATGGCCGGACCAGCCTAGTGGTCCGGCCATACCCGGGTGTCCGTCAGCGCGCGTGTGCCGACATCATGCACACGGCGACCTGCTCAGTCCTCGGGACGCACCAGCGCCAATGGAGCGTTGGCGTGCGCCATGAGGGCACGGATACGAGCGCCGGGCGCAAGACCTGGCAGATGCGGGTTGACCCCGAGCACCAGCAGCCCGTACTTCTCGGAACGATGAGTGAGCTCATCGACCGCGTGGCCCTCCACGATGTCGAGAGTGTGCGGCACATCGGGGTATTTCTCGGCCACACGCTTCATCATGTCGGTGATGACCTTCTCCACCGCAGCGATGCGGGCGTCCTCCCCTTCACGGGCATCCCCGGTGAACAGCCCCCGCGGAGGCTGCCAGGCATGGACCGCTTCCACCGCCCATCCACGTTCCTTGGCTTCACGAAACGCCCAGTCCAGCGAGAACTCGACACGCGGACCATCATCGAGCCCGATACCGATCAGCTTGCGTTCGGCGGTCGGTCCGGGCGTCGACGCCGCCGAAACCATGATGACCGGGCAGTGTGCCGTCACCGAGATGCCAGCACTGGTCGAACCCACGAAAAGTCGTTCCAAGCCGCTGATGGCACGGCGTCCCACGATCACCATGGAGGCGTCCTCCGAAAGCCGCGTCAGCACGGCTCCCGGGTTGCCCATGAAGACCTCGGCGTCGAGGTTCGATTCATCCATCCCCATCTCGAGGGCATGTTCCTTGGCTTCGTCAACGGCCTTGCGGCCGGATTCCTGCAGCATCGTCGGGTCGTAGATCACACCCCACGCGCCGGCCAGCACGGCGTCATCCACCGCGTGCACCAACTGGAGACGGCGTCCGCTGTTCTTGGAGGAACGGACTCCGTACTCCACTGCGCGCAGACCATCCTCCGACCCGTCCACGCCGACGATGATCGGTCCTGTCTCATTGCTCATGTGTTCTTCCCTCCCTGCGCCCGACGAACATCGGGGTCCGATGGTCCGGGGCTCACCACGAAGTTTACTACTACGGCTCGTAGTTATCCATACCCCGTGGCCCCGCGGTGATTGTCTGGGACCACCCTCTCATTCACCAGAGAGGACGCGTCCCGATATCTGCTCGACGCTGATCCGCAGCAGCAGGTTACGCTCCCCACCGGCCCAAGGCTCGGGGATGGTCATCGACCGGTCAGCACGTTCTGCCTCGGTGAGCTCTCTGGCCCGGCCGCGCACGAGCACCGACCATGCGATCTGGGTCTCGGTATCGACGTCATCGATCTGGAAGGCCACTGTGACATCGTGCGCCAGTTCCCCCAACAGACCGGTCGGCGTCGTACGGATGATGATCCCGTCCTCCACCACGGCGTGGTTCACCGGAAGAATGGTGATGCCCTCCGAGTTGGCCCACGCGATCCGCCCCACCCCCTGGGCATGCAGCAGCTGCCAGCAGTCTTCCGCCGGAATCGCCTCGAAGTACGTCTTGTCGCTCACTGCATCCATCCTTGCTGACTCCGATGTGGTTGTCATCGTGTTCACCCGGGCTCGGTTCATTCCTCGAACGTCGTACGTCCGCGCAACTTGGCGGCAAGATCATCATCGATGCCATCAGCGACATCGCTCAGCATCCGCACCCCCTGATGCAGATGCGCCGGGACGAACGGATGGGCGAACACCGAGAGCGTCACGAAGACGCGGTCCCGAATGAGCTGGAACTTGACCATTCGCAACTCGCTGTTGAGGTCGGAGAGCACCTCCATCGCGCGCGAACGGCCATCGATGTCATGCACAAGGCACGCGAAGAGAATGATCTCACGGTGATCACTGCTGGCGCGAACGAACAGCATCGTCGAGCCGACGCGGATCGCGATATCGCCCTCGGAGTCGCGCATCGGCCGGTGCCCGAACATCTCGATGAGCTCGGCTTCGATCATCTGATCGAGATGCTCCGGGTTGGCGGGCACCGTCGCGACGACGTCATCGGGTTCGAACTCCGAGTGCCCCTCGATGGGATTGGCCTCGGGCTCCAACACTTCTGCAAGTTGGTCGGGGGCCAAAAAGATCGGGTGCTGTATACCGAAGACGTCTCGCAATGCCGCAACCGCCAGTTCGGCGAGCTCCTGGGAACGCTCCTGGCCCATCTCGATCCAGAAGTTCTCGGTCGCATGCGGCCCGGTGGCCGTGGGCGGCTGCCAGCCGAAGTCCTCCAGCTGTTCGAGCTGTGCTGCGGTGAGCTGATATTCCTCCCCCAGCGTCCCGTTGCTCGCGGCTTCAGCACGCAGCAGGTCTCGCGTCAGCGAGCGGAAACGCACGAAGGGCACCGTGTCTGCGCTGTTGGCGACGCTGCCGATGGTGAGGTCGGAGGTGTCATCCATCATCGAGATGACCTCGGCCAAGCTGTCGGCAAATCGACGCCAGGCCTCCCGCGTACTGCGGTCGAGGTCGAAGTCGTCGTATTCCGGCACGGGCACTCCCTGGTACATGTCTTTCGGCCCCGCGGCCGCTGCCACAGCGAACCTAGCGCGCACCCGATGGGCATGTCCACGAAGCCTCGCCACTGACGCCAGACGTGGCAGACTTGCGGGATACCACATCTTTCACCGGAGGAACCCATGAGCATGAACCCACCACCGGGCGGATGGCAGCCGGGCTTCCAGCATCACAGTGGCCCCGAGGCTCCCGGCCCACAGGGCGCTCCCCCGTTCCCCAACCAGACGGGCCCCGATCAACCTGGCCCACATCAGGGGCCACCACGCACCGAGCAGATGGGCGGGCCGAAGAAGACCCCGAAGGGGCTGATCATCGGGATCATCGCCGCAGCCGTGGTTCTCGTACTCGCCGTCGGCGGCTACTTCATCCACAACGCCGTGCAGACCAAGCGCGCCGAGGAGCGTCGCGCCGAGGCGCTCGCCACCGAGACCGACGCGGCGAGTGCGGCCGTGCAGGCCTACCTCCAGGCCCTCGTCGATGGCGATGCCCAAGCCGCGCTCGACCAGGCGGCGGAAGCCCCCGAAAGCCCCCTGCTGACCGACGAGGTGCTCGACAGCTCGAATGAGCAAGGTGGCATCGAGGCCCCGGCCACGACCGACGCCACCATGAAGCAGTTGGAGGATGACTCGGTGCCGAGCGGCGTGGTCTCGGCGACCTTCATGGTGCAGGGTGTGGAAGCATCCGCCGACTTCGCGGTCACGAACACGCCCGAGGGTTGGCGTCTGGAATCGGTCACGAACCCCGTGGATCTGGGCGATATCGCTGTGAAGGTCAATGGGGTCAAGGCGACCGGCGTCGTGGAAGCATTCCCCGGCACCTACACGATGACCTCGGCCAATGATCGCCTCAAGGTCGACCGCAGCGATCTCAGCGTCCTCGAGGTCGGCAAGGAACTCCCCGCGGACTGGACCACGCAACCCGAGCTCAGCGACAAGGGCCGCAAGGACGTCATCGCCGCGGGCAAGCGTGCGATCGACGAGTGCCTGGCGAAGAAGGAACTCATGCCGCAGGGCTGCCCGATGATTCGGTGGGAGGAGAAGGACGGAATCCGCCTCGACAAGGAAACCCTCAAGTACACGCTCACGAACGATCCCTGGCGCGACTTCGACCCGCGTCTGGCCGCCAATGGCACCGAGGCGACCGGAACCCTCACCACGAAGGTGCAGCTTCAGGCCAATGCCACACAGAATGGCGCCGAGGGAACCGTCGATGTTGGACAGGAACAGTCGTTCACCCTCGTCGCCGATGTGTCCGAGCCCCGGGTGAAGGTGACGTTCACGTTCTGATCCGCGCCGATTCTGATCCGCGACGACACGCGATCCCTGACGACGCAGGAAACGGGGGCAGCGACCAGATGGTCGCTGCCCCCGCTTCTGTGTCGGAAGGACTCCCCGGTCGGTCAGTCGACCGCGGGCAGGTCGTAGAAACGACCGATGGCGGCGAACTCGTCCACCTTCAGCGATGCACCGCCCACGAGGCAGCCGTCCACATCGGGCTGGGCCATGATCGAGGCCACGTTCGCAGCCTTGACCGAGCCGCCGTACTGGATACGGACCGCATCGCCGGTCTCGGCCCCATGCATCTCGGTGACCGCGGCACGGATCGCACCGCAGACCTCCTGGGCGTCCTCGGGGGTCGCGACCTCACCGGTGCCGATGGCCCACACCGGCTCGTAGGCGATCACCGAACGGGCGACCTCCTCGGCGGTGAGCCCGGCCAGTGAGCCCTTGACCTGGGCCACGGTGAAGGAGACCTGGTCACCGACCTTGCGGACGTCGAGACCTTCACCGACGCACACGATAGGCGTCATCTCGGCATCGATGACCTTGCGGGCCTTGGCGGCCACGATCTCGTCGGTCTCGGCGTGGTACTCACGACGCTCGGAGTGACCGACCACCACGTACTGACAGCCGAGCTTGGCGAGCATCGACGCCGAGACCTCACCGGTGTACGCGCCGGAATCATGCTGCGACACATCCTGGGCACCATGACCGAGCGGGAGCTTGTCGCCGTCGATCACGGTCTGGACGGTGCGGATATCGGTGAACGGCGGGATGACCACGACCTCGCACTTCTCGGGGTCGTACTCATGGTCCTTGAGCGTCCACGCGAGCTTCTGCACCAGGCCGGTGGCCTCCACGTGGTTG
This sequence comes from Propioniferax innocua, assembly GCF_006716235.1. GTDB lineage: Bacteria > Actinomycetota > Actinomycetes > Propionibacteriales > Propionibacteriaceae > Propioniferax > Propioniferax innocua. Next base: position 473,289 of record NZ_VFOR01000001.1, read on the forward strand.
AGGTTCATCTTCCAGTTACCGGCCATCAGGGGCTTGCGAGCCATGATTCAGGCCTCCTTCGAATCGAGTACGGAAAGTCCGGGCAGAGTCTTGCCCTCCATGAACTCCAGCGACGCGCCGCCGCCGGTGGAGATGTGGCCGAAGGCCTCGTCGGCGAAACCGAGGTGACGCACGGCGGACGCCGAGTCACCGCCACCGACGACAGACAGGCCGTCCATCTCGGTGAGCGCCTGGGCGACGGCCTTGGTGCCGGCGGCAAAGGCCTCCATCTCGAACACGCCCATGGGGCCGTTCCAGAAGGCCGACTTCGAACCGCGGATCACATCGGCGAAGGCCTTCGCCGATTCTGGGCCGATGTCGAGACCCATCTGGTCGGTGGGCATGGCGTCGGCCGCAACGGTCGACGCCGGGGCGTCGGCCTTGAACTCGGGGGCCACGACGACGTCGGTGGGCAGCACGATCTGCTTGCCGAGCTCCTCGGCCTTCGCGAGGTAGCCCTTCACGACGTCAACCTGATCCTCCTCGAGCAGCGAGGAGCCCACCTCGTGACCCTTGGCCTTGAGGAAGGTGAACACCATGCCGCCGCCGATCACGAGCGTGTCGGCCACGCCGAGGAGGTTGTCGATCACCGTGAGCTTGTCGGAGACCTTCGCGCCACCGAGCACAACGACGAACGGGCGTGTGGGGTCATCGGTGAGCTGACCGAGCTTGGTCACCTCGTTCTCCACGAGCGTGCCCGCAGCCGCGGGCAGGAGCTTGGCGATGTCATAGACCGATGCCTGCTTGCGGTGGACCACCCCGAAGCCATCGGAGACGAAGGCCCCATCAGGGCCCACCAGGGCCGCATACTTCTCTGCGAGAGCGGCACGCTCCTCGTCGACTTTGGAGGTCTCCCCCGGCTCGAAGCGGACGTTCTCACAGACCAGCACGTCACCATCGGCAAGCTCTCCGGCGAGTTTCTGAGCATCCTCGCCCACGGTGTCGGCAGCGAGCTTCACCTCGGTACCGAGCAGCTCGCCCAGTCGTGCGGCGGCCGGGGCCAGCGAGAACTCGGGCTTGGGCTCCCCCTTCGGACGACCAAGGTGAGCGAGCACGACGATGCGGGCGCCGGCGTCGCGAAGCTTGGTGAGGGTCGGGAGCGAAGCCTTGATACGGCCGTCATCGGTGATGGTGGTGCCGTCGAGAGGCACGTTGAGGTCGCAGCGCACCAAGACCTTGCGGCCCTTGAGGTCGCCGAGGTCAGCGAGTGTCTTCATGTTCCACCTTTCGTGGTTTCCGAACAATGCCACCGAATCAGTGGCGGGAATCAGTTCTGCGGAAGCCGCCGCAGCGTCACCCGGTGAATGCACGACGGGGCCGCCGCGCTCGGCGGTCGACCCCGTCATGACGTGATGGATTCAGATCAGAGCTTCGAGCCCACGAGAGCCGAAAGGTCCACGAGGCGGTTGGCGTAGCCCCACTCGTTGTCGTACCAACCGACGACCTTCACCTGGTTGCCGATCACCTTGGTCAGACCGGCATCGAAGATGCAGGAGTGCGGGTCGGTCTCGATGTCCTTGGAGACGATCGGGTCCTCGGTGTACTTGAGGACGCCCTTGAGCGGTCCCTCCGCAGCCTTCTTGATCGCGGCATTGATCTCTTCGACGGTGACCTCACGGCCGGCCTCGAAGGTCAGGTCGGTGGCCGAGCCGGTCGGCGTCGGAACGCGGAGCGCGTAGCCGTCGAACTTGCCCTTGAGCTCGGGCAGCACCAGCGACACGGCAGCGGCGGCACCGGTCTTGGTCGGCACGATGTTCAGGGCAGCGGCGCGAGCGCGACGCAGATCCTTGTGCGGGCCGTCCTGGAGGTTCTGGTCAGCGGTGTACGCGTGGATGGTGGTCATGAGGCCCTTGACGATGCCGAAGTCATCGTTGAGCACCTTGGCCATCGGCGCGAGGCAGTTGGTGGTGCACGAGGCGTTCGAGATCACGTTGTGGGCGGCGGGGTCGTAGTCGCCCTCGTTGACGCCCATCACCACGGTGATGTCCTCGTTCTTGGCGGGAGCCGAGATGATGACCTTCTTGGCGCCGGCCTTGATGTGGGCCTCGGCGGCGTCCTTCTGCGTGAAGCGACCGGTCGACTCGATGACGATGTCAGCGCCGACCTCACCCCACGGAAGAGCAGCGGGATCCTTCTCGGCGAACGCGGCGAAGGTGTGGCCACCGGCGGTGATCGACTTCTCGTCGTGGGTGATCTCGCCGTCGAAGGTGCCGAGGATCGAGTCGTACTTCAGCAGGTGGGCGAGGGACTCGTTGTCGGTGAGGTCGTTGACGCCGACGATCTCGATGTCAGCGCCGGAAGCGACGACGGCGCGGTAGAAGTTGCGGCCGATACGGCCGAATCCGTTGATGCCAACCTTGACGGTCATTCCTTGTGACTCCTCTGAGAGACTCATATGTCGAACTGGAAACAACTCTAACGGGCGCGTTATCGGGCCGTGACAGCAGACCGGAAAGCAAGCTGGTCTGGTGCTGGTATGGCCGGTTCCAGCAGGGCTCAGTCGTCGAGCAGATCGGCGCTGAGGCCCGCCTCGGTATCGGGGATGTCGAGCTCGTGAGCACGCTTGTCAGCCGTGGCCAGCAGGCGGCGGATGCGTCCGGCGACCGCATCCTTGGTGACCGGGGGCTCGTGCAGGCGCCCGAGCTCCTCCAGCGAGGCGTGCTTGTGCTCCAGACGCAACCTTCCGGCGGCCAGCAGATGTTCGGGGACATCGTCCCCAAGGATCTCCAGGGCCCGCTCCACGCGCGCTCCCGCCGTCACCGCGGCACGTGCCGATCGACGCAGATTCGCATCATCGAAGTTGGCCAGCCGGTTGGCCGAGGCACGCACTTCGCGTCGGGCCCGACGATCCTCCCACTCCAGTACGGCCTCGTGGGCGCCCAGGCGGGTGAGCATCGCCGAGATCGCGTCACCATCGCGGATCACGACACGATCGACGCCGCGGACCTCCCGTGCCTTCGCTTGGATGTCGAGTCGCCGTGCAACGCCCACCAGGGCCAGCGCGGCCTCCGGCCCTGGACAGGTGACTTCCATCGCCATCGAACGTCCCGGCTCGGTCAGCGACCCGTGGGCGAGAAAGGCACCACGCCACGCGGCCTCGCAGTCCTCGATGGTGCCCGAGACGACGCTCGGCGGCAGGCCACGGGCCGGGCGTCCACGGGTGTCGATCAGCCCGGTCTGTCGTGCCAACGACGCACCGTCCCTGATCACACGCAGCACATAACGCGTGCCACGTCGCAGGCCCGAACCGGAGACGACGATCTTCTCCGACGCATGACCGAACACCTCGGTGATGGTGCTGCGAAGGCGGTCAGCCGCCACCTCGGAGTCGAGCTCGGCCTCGATGACGATCTGTCCCCCGGTGATGTGAAGGCCGCCTGCGAACCGGAGTGTGGATGCCACCTCGGCCCGACGCGCGCTCGTGCGTGTCACCTCGATGGTGGCCAGTTCGCTCTTCACCTGCTGCGTGAGTGCCATATCTCCGTTCCGTTCACAGTCCCATGATTTCCGCGAAGATGGACGCCAGCCGCAGCGGGTCATGCCGCGGTGAGCCGTCACGGACCGCCACATCGGCGATCCACAACTGGGCACCCAGCGAAGCACTGTAGGCCTCGAGATGCGGATCGTCATTCGCGAAGCTCGGATCCGCGAGCACATAGTCGAGCCGGAGCTGCGGCGCATGCTCGGCCAGCAGCTCGATGTGTTGACTCGGCGTGTACCCCGATGTCTCATCAGCCGGACGCAGGTTGAGCGCGAGGATGCGCTTCGCCTTCGTCCGCAGCAGCGCCTGTGCGAGTTCGGGCACCAACAGGTGGGGAATCACCGAGGTGAACCAGGAGCCGGGCCCCAGCACGACGTAGTCGGCGTCCTCCACCGCTGCGATCGCCTCAGGGTGCGCAGGCGGATCCTGAGGTTCCAACCGCACAGCCTGCACATCGGAGGTCGTCCGCGCGACGGCGGCCTGCCCACGAAGCTCGGTGATCTCATCTGGATACGACTGATCATGTCCGATCACATCGGCGATGATCTCCAGCGGGGCCGACGACATCGGCAGTACACGACCACGCGCACCGAGCAGTTCACCCACCATGTCCAGGGCATGAACAGGATCCTCGAGCTTCTCCCACAGACCGGCGATCAGCAGGTTACCGATGGCGTGACCGGCCAGCGGCCCATCCCCTCCGAAGCGTGACTGCAGCACATCAGCCCAGGTGCGACCGGAATGATCATCGCCGCACAATGCGGCCAGGGCCATCCGCAGGTCGCCCGGCGGCAGACAGTTCAGCTCCTTGCGCAACCTGCCCGACGACCCCCCGTCGTCGGCCACGGTCACCACCGCCGACAGTCGGTCGGTGATACGACGCAGGGCCGAGAGCGTGGCGTACAGACCATGCCCGCCCCCACAGGCGACCACGGACGGGAGCTGGCCGAAGGCCATGTCGAAACGTCTCATTCGAGCCCCACATCCCGATGCAGCACCCGCGTCGGCATTCCCAGCTCACGCAGGCGTCGCCCTATCTCCTCGGCCATCGCCGTGCTCCGATGTTTACCACCGGTGCAACCGATCGCGAGCGTCGCAAACCTCTTGCCCTCCTGGAGGTACCCCTCGGCCACCGTCACCATCAACGACTGCAACTGCTGCAGGAAAGGCCCGGCGGATGGTTGCGTCAACACATATTCCCTGACCGGCCGAGTCAGGCCGGTGTGTGCCCGCAACTCGGGAACCCAGTGGGGGTTGGGCAGGAAACGCACGTCGACGACCATGTCGGCGTCGATCGGGAGACCGTTCTTGAATCCGAACGACATCACCGTCAGCCGGAGCTGATCCCCCTCATCCCCGCCATAGGCGTGGCTGACACGAGACTTGAGCTGGTGAACGTTCATGCTGGTGGTGTCGATCACCAGGTCGGCCGCCGCGCGCAGCGTCGAGAGCATCTGCTTCTCCTGCCGCACACCGTCGAGCAACCGGCCGTCATCCTGCAGCGGATGCGGACGCCGCACCGACTCCTGACGTTTGACGATCGTCTCCTCCGATGCCTCCACGAAAAGCACCTCGGGCATCTGCCCGGCCTCTTCGAGCTCGTTGAAGACCCACGGAAGCTCTTCGAAGAGCTTGCGCCCCCGCACATCGAGGATCACACCGATGTTGCCGATCCCCTTGGCGCAACAGTGCTCGTACAGCTGGGGCAGCATCACCGGCGGCAGGTTGTCCACCACATACCAGCCGAGGTCCTCCAGCGCATGAGCTGCGGTCCGCCTGCCGGCCCCGGCCATGCCGGTCACGATGACGAGCCTGCGAGAGTCCTTGGCCTGGGATCCGGTTTCATCACTCGATGTGGTCACGGCCCCCATTATGGGGGCATCGCCCACATCGGGGTCGGAACGGCGGGATATCCGCGGTGAACCGGGACGGGACGGGGTCATCGATCGTCCTCCACGATCTCACCGGTCGCGGTGTTGATGACCGGTCCGGCGGGACGCTCGACGAGTGCGTCGGCCACCGCTGCCGCGGTCGTGGGGCCGAAACCCGGAACCTCCGCGATCTCCTCCACCGTCGCCGCGCGAAGTTTTCGCAGCGATCCGAATCGCTTCATCAACGCCTTGCGGCGCACCTCACCCAGCCCCGGGACGCCGTCGAGCGTTGATTCCAGCATGGATTTCGAACGCCGCCCACGATGATGCGAGATCGCGAACCGGTGCGCTTCATCACGGATGCGCTGCAGCAGATACAGCCCTTCCGACGTCCGCGGCAGGATCACCGGGTATTCCTCGTCCGGCAGCCACACCTCCTCGAGTCGTTTGGCGAGTCCGCACAACGCGACATCATCGACACCGACCTCGTCGAGCGCCTGAGCCGCAGCCGCCACCTGCGGCGGGCCGCCGTCAACCACCACGAGCGCCGGGGCGTAGGCGAATTTCTGCGGCGCACCGGTCGAGGGATCCACCAGCAACGGCCCCTCTGCCTGCGTCGGGTCATTCGTGGCCGACGCCATGGCCTCGCGATCCTCCTTCAGCCGGGTGAACCGACGCGTTATCACCTCGTGCATCGAGGCCACATCGTTCTGACCCTCCACGCCCCTGATCGTGAACCGGCGGTACTCACCCTTGCGTGGGAGACCGTCCTCGAACACCACCATGGAGGCGACGACCTCGGTCCCTTGGAGGTTCGAGACGTCGTAACACTCGATGCGCAGGGGCGCCTCGGGAAGACCCAGTGCCGTGGCGATCTCATCAAGAGCGCGGTTTCGCGTGGTCAGATCGGAGGCTCTCTTGGTCTTGTGCCGCACGAGTGCCTCCTGGGCATTGCGGGCGACCGTCTCGAGGAGGGCGGCCTTGTCTCCACGCTGTGGAACGCGCACCGTCACCTTGGTGCCGCGACGCTCCGACAGCACCGCCTCGATGGATTCGGCCGACGGCGGCAAAGCAGGAACCAGCACTTCACGAGGAATCGCCTCGGCGTCGACCGCCCGCACCTCATCGTTGTAAAGCTGCTGCAGGAAGGTCTCCACGAGCTCAGGGGTCTTGGCGTCGTCGACGCGGTCTGCCACCCAACCGCGTTCACCACGGATGCGTCCGCCTCGGACGTGGAAGATGCGCATCGCCACCTCCAACGGATCCTCGGCGAGGGCGATGACATCGGCATCGGTGCCATCGGGCAACACAACGGCATTGGCCTCCATCGCCCGGGTGAGTGCAGCAAGGTCGTCGCGGAGTTTGCCCGCGCGCTCGAACTCCAGCGCATCCGAGGCCGCGATCATCTCCTTCTCCAATCGGCGCATGATCGGGCGGGTGCGTCCGCTCATGAACTGGCAGAAGTCCTCGGCGATCTCACGGTGCTCCTTGGGCGTGACGCGCCCCACGCAGGGCGCGGAACACTTCTCGATGTAGCCGAAGAGACACGGGCGTCCCGATGCCTTGGCGTTCTTGAACACACCAGCGCTGCAGGACCGCATCGGAAAGACCCGCAACAGGGCGTCGACGGTCTCGCGGATGGCCCAAGCGTGCCCGTAGGGGCCGAAGTAACGCGTCCCCCTGCGTTTCGCCCCTCGCCCGACGTACACACGCGGGATCTCCTCGCCCCAGGTGACAGCCAGCCACGGATAAGATTTGTCGTCGCGATATTTGACGTTGAAACGTGGATCGAACTCCTTGATCCATGAGTATTCGAGCTGGAGTGCCTCCACCTCGGTGTGGACGACCGTCCACTGCACACGCGCAGCAGTGGTGACCATGCGCCGGGTGCGCTCGTGCAGCCCCGCGGGATCGGCGAAGTAGGAGTTGAGCCGCTGACGCAGATTCTTGGCCTTGCCCACATAGATCACGCGCCCATGCTCATCCGAGAACCGATAGACCCCGGGGTCGGTGGGAATCGCCCCCGGGGCGGGACGATAGGTCTGCGGATCTGCCATGCCGACCACTCTCCCATCTCTCACAAACCGGCCCGTCTCTCACAAACCGGCCCGGCACCGATGAAGTGGCTGGCCGGCATGATGCACGACACGATGCACATGACAGCAGGGCACGATGCACATCACACAGGGCACGATGCACATCACACAGGGCACGATGCACATCACACAGGGCACGATGCACATCACACAGGGCACGATGCACATCACACAGGGCACGATGCACATCACACAGGGCACGATGCACATCACACAGGGCACGATGCACATCACACAGGACACAGGGCCGCATGGTTGAGTGACAACATGTACACCATCGCGTGCGAGGACAGGGATCACCCCGAGTGGCACCTGGGCACGCGTCATGCCGCAGTCTGGGCATTCGAGGTGGAGTGGGATCCCGTCCCCGCGCGTCGCGTTCTGGGCGGACTTCTTCCCGGATATCGGCGGCAGCCACACATCACCCTCGCCTACGGAGGTCTGCTGGGCACCGAGTTCGACGCAGCATCCCACGAGCGCGATGTGAAATCTCTGACCGACCTGATGACGCCTGGCTGGTCCCTCACCATCCGGGCCATCGGATGGGGGACCTTCACCACGACGCCTTACCTGGCGGTGGCCGATCCCCAGGGGTGGATGCAGCAGGCCCACGAGGAACTGTGCCGCAATGATCCCCGCAGACGTCTGGACCACTACGTCCCGCACATCACTTTGGGGCACCATGCCGTTCGGCGTCGGCTCACCGAGGTGACCGAAAGGTTGGGCACACTCCCCCACGACGAGAGCTGGCGGTGCGAATCTGTGTCCCTGCTGCGATACGAGACCTGCACGATCGCAGGGCCGCTGACCTGCATCGGTCACGTGGATGCCGCGGGCTGGCACGATGGACCCGCATTCCGACTCGATGAATCACCGACGGAGAACCGAGACACGACGTGACGAATCCGATCACCGATCTGCTGTTGTCCACCGCACGACATGATCCGGCGACCCTGGCGGCGATGGGCGACGGCCCCTCCCGTCTCGTCGTGGTGGACGACCCCGACGGTTCCCTCGCACTGGCAGCAACACAGTGGGGCGTACCGGTGCACGTCAGATGTGCTTCTCGGGCCGCGGCCCTCGCCGTCCAGGCAGCGGTTGCCGGAACCGACATCCCCGTGACCGGTGAATGGCCCGACCCCGCAGAGCACAGGAAGGGATCGGCGTCTGGCCCCACACTCGTGCTCGCGCATCTGCCAAAGTCCCTGCGCGGTGTGGAGTCACTCGCCCATGCCGCCGCCGATCTGGGGCAGCAGACCCCAAAGACCTCGGCCCCTCAGGATGTGGTGCTGGTGGGCGGTGCGCGACTCAAGTACATGACGCCGACCATGAATGAGGTGCTCATGCAACGGTTCGAGCACGTCCACGCCACCCGGGCCCAACGCAAGTCACGGTGTCTTGTCGCATCCGGTCCACGTCCACACGTCGACCGCACACCGATCCAGAACCCCGTCCACGCCGAAGGAGTCGACCTGACGCTGTGCGCCGTGGGTGATGTGTTCAACGGGGCCGAGGCCGATCACGGCAGTCTGCTGCTGCTCGATGCCTTGGCTGACCACGGTCCGGACACACCACAACTGATCCATGACCTGGGATGCGGCAACGGTCTGCTCACCGCGTGGTTGGCGCACAGGTTCCCCGAGGCGCACATCGTCGCCAGCGACGACTCCCGCGACGCGGTCGCCTCGACCCGTGCCACCCTTACCGCCTCGTTCACCGGGCCGCACGAAGATCGCGTCCAGGTCTCCTGGCAGGACCGCGCATCCGACGAGCCTCCGGCGTCCACCGATCTCGTGGTGCTCAATCCCCCGTTCCACCGCGGCGGAGCCATCGACACCGACCTCTCGACCAAACTCATCGACGCCGGTGTGCGCCTGCTCCGCCCGGGCGGACAGTTATGGGTGGTGTACAACTCACATCTTCGGCACCGCCGTCACCTCGAGCAGTACGGTCGCGTCGAACAGATGGCCCGTGACCCACGATTCACGGTGGTGCGCATGACCTATGATCGGTGGTCGTGAGAATCCCCGCTGACCATGACGATCCTGAGAGGACGCTTGTCTCAGCACCGGTGGCGCTGCCCGCCAGCGCCCTGATAATCGAAGTGCCCGAAGCCGGTCCCGTGGTCGACCCCTGGCGAGCCTCGCTCGATGAACTGGCTCCGGTCGGAGTTCCTGCACACGTGACCTGCCTGTTCCCCATCCCCCCCGAGGATGCAATGACAGGACCGGCAAAGATCGCCGATGCCGTCCGTGACACCGGGGCCTTCGATTACACCTTCGACCGTTGCGCATGGTTCGGGCGCACTGTCCTGTGGCTCGCGCCCCAAGACCCGACGCCGTTCCTGCGCCTGACTCATGCGCTGACCACTGCCTTCCCGCACCTTCTGCCGTACGAGGGTCGGTTCCCCGAAGTGATCCCCCACCTGACCATCGGCCACAAGTGCCCCGCCGAAGCACTCGATGACGCCGAACGGGATATCACTCCCCAACTACCGATCCACGGCCGAGCCACTCATCTCAGCCTCTACTCACCGCAGCAAGGCGTCTGGACGCGTCTCCAGTCTTTTCCTCTGTGAACCATCACCCCACCGACGCCCAGCGTCACCACAAAGAAGTCACCACAAAGAACCGGCGTCACCGCCATGGAATGGAGCATCATGAAGCCATCACATCGTCAGGCCCTCGCACGTGCACTGAGCCGCAGAACCGTCCTACGCGGCGCTGGAGCCGCTGGCGTGGCCGCAGCCGGTGTCGGCGTCACGGCCTGCTCCGGCCCCGATGAACACAACCCACGGCTGCCCGATCCCAATGCCCAGGCCACCATCGCCAAATCGGCGGTCCCCGAGGGCAGTGGGGTCATCGTGGGCGAGTTCGTGGTGACACAGCCCGAGAAGGGCGAGTTCGCCGCCTACAGCGCGGCCTGCCCCCACCAGGGCTGCAACGTGACCGACGTGGTCGGCGACACGATCCAGTGTGCCTGCCATGGGTCACAGTTCGCCGTCGCCGATGGCTCCATGACGCAGGGGCCGGCGACCACCGGACTCACTCCTGCCACGGTCACCGAGGACGGCGACGAACTCCAACTCACCGCCTGAGGAAGCGCAGGATCACGTCGTCTTCCTGACCGCCGTCTTCTTGGCGGCGCTCTTCTTCGTCGCCGTCTTCTTGGCGGTACTCTTCTTCGTCGCCGTCTTCTTGGCGGTGCTCTTCTTCGTGCCCCGTTGCGCAGGCTTGGGCGCATCGACGAGGGCGGCGTCCCCCACCGGAACGTTGCTGCCCCGGAGCACGTCGGCCAGAAACTGACCCGTGAACGATTCCGGCACCGCTGCGACCTCCTCGGGGGTCCCCTGCGCGACCACCTCGCCGCCGTGGACACCACCTCCGGGCCCCATGTCGATCACGTGGTCGGCCATCTTGATCACATCGAGGTTGTGTTCGATGACGATCACCGAGTTGCCCTGATCGACGAGGCGCCCCAGCACGAGCATGAGCTTGCGGATGTCTTCGAAATGCAGACCGGTGGTGGGCTCGTCCAGCACATACAGGGTCCGCCCAGTGGAACGGCGTTGGAGTTCGGTGGCGAGTTTCACGCGCTGGGCCTCACCGCCCGATAGCGTCGGAGCCGGCTGACCGAGCCGCACGTATCCGAGGCCGACCTCCGCCAGAGTCTTCAGATAGCGGGAGATCGCCTGGTGGGCCTCGAAGAAGTCGACGGCCTCGGAGATCGGCATGTCGAGCACCTCGGCGATGGTCTTGCCCTTGTACCGCACCTCAAGGGTCTCGCGGTTGTAGCGAGCCCCGTCACAGACCTCGCACGGCACGTACACATCGGGCAGGAAGTTCATCTCGATGCGGATCGTGCCGTCCCCCATGCAGTTCTCGCAGCGTCCGCCCTTGATGTTGAACGAGAACCGCCCCTGCTGATAGCCCCGGACCTTGGCCTCGGGGGTCTCCGCGAAAAGCTTGCGGATGCGATCGAACACACCGGTGTACGTGGCGGGGTTGGAGCGGGGTGTGCGGCCGATGGGCGACTGGTCGACGTGGATGATCTTGTCAACGTTGTCGGCTCCGCTGAGTGAACGGTGGTGCCCGGGAACGCTCTTCGAGCCGTAGATGTGCTTCGACAGTGCGGTGTAGAGGATCTGGTTCACCAGCGTCGACTTGCCCGAGCCGGACACACCGGTCACCGCAACCAGCTGCCCCAATGGGAAGGTGACATCCACATGCTTGAGGTTGTTCTCATAGGCGTCATGGACGGTCACTTCACGGCCCGGTGTGCGCGGGCGGCGATGTGACGGCAGGGTGATCGAGCGCCGGCCCGCCAGATAATCGCCCGTGATCGAATCCGCATTGGCCTCGAGTTCGTTCACCGGCCCGGACACGACCACGTGCCCACCGTGCTCACCGGCGCCGGAGCCGATGTCGACGATCCAGTCGGCCGCCCGGATCGTGTCCTCGTCATGCTCGACCACGATCAGCGTGTTGCCGAGATCACGCAGACGCTTGAGCGTCTCGATCAGGCGGTGATTGTCCCGCTGATGCAGACCGATGGACGGTTCATCGAGCACATACAGCACACCCACCAGGCCCGAACCGATCTGCGTCGCGAGCCGGATTCGCTGCGCCTCACCGCCGGACAACGACCCGGCGGCCCGGGAGAGCGTCAGATAGTCGAGTCCGACGTCCAGCAGGAATTCCAGGCGAACGTTGATCTCACGCAGCACCTGATCGGCGATCTGCTTCTCCCGGCCAGTCAGCTCAAGATCCCCCAGAAACGCTGCGCAGTCCTCGATGGACAGGTTCGAAATCTCGGCGATGTTCTTCCCACCCACGGTGACCGCGAGGGATGCCGGCTTGAGACGGTCGCCATCGCAGGCCGTGCAAGGAGCTTCCCGCAGATAACCGGCGAAACGCTCACGGGCATGATCCGATTCGGCCTCACTGTGCCGACGAAGCACCCACGGGATCACGCCTTCGAAGTTCGCCGAATAGGAGCGCTCACGCCCGAAACGGTTCCGATAACGCACCACGACCGGCTCCCCCAAGCCGTGCAGGATCATCTCGCGCACGTGCTCCGGCAGGGCCTCCCATGGGGTGTCCGTCGAGAAGTTCTCCTTCTTCGACAACGCATTGACGACCTTGCGGAAATAGTCCTGCACATGCACACCGCCCCACGGGGCGATCACGCCTTCCGACAACGACTTCGAAGGGTCGGGGATGACCAGATCGGGGTCGACCTCCAACCGCGTCCCCAACCCCGAACATTCGGGGCACGCGCCGTAGGGAGCGTTGAAGGAGAACTGACGTGGTTCGAGGTCGTCCATCGCGATGTCATGCTCATTGGGGCAGGCCATCTTCTCGGAGAACCGGCGTTCCCGCGCACGGTCCTCGGCATCGATATCGACGAAATCTGCGATCACGATGCCATCGGCCAGACGCAGCGCGGTCTCCACCGAATCGGTGATGCGACGCATCGCCGAGGGTTTCACCGCGAGCCGGTCGACGACCACCTCGATCGTGTGCTTCTGCTGCTTGTTGAGTTTCGGCGGATCTGTGAGTTGGTGCACCTGCCCGTCCACACGCACGCGGGCGAAACCGTCAGTTGCCAAGGAGCGGAACAGGTCGGCGTGCTCGCCTTTGCGTCCACGGACCACCGGTGCCAGCACCTGGAACCGTGTCCCTTCATCCATCGCCATGAGCTGATCCACGATCTGCTGCGGCGTCTGACGGCTGATCGGCTCACCGCACTGTGGACAGTGGGGCCGACCGGCACGTGCGTAGAGCAGACGCAGATAGTCGTGCACCTCGGTGATCGTGCCGACCGTCGAGCGGGGGTTCCGGCTCGTCGACTTCTGGTCGATCGACACCGCCGGTGACAGGCCCTCGATGAAATCGACGTGCGGCTTGTCCATCTGACCGAGGAACTGGCGTGCATAGGCCGAGAGGGATTCGACGTAACGCCGCTGCCCCTCGGCGAAGATCGTGTCGAAGGCCAACGAGGACTTGCCCGAACCGGACAGGCCGGTGAACACGACCAGCGAGTCGCGGGGCAGTTCGATCGAGACATTCTTCAGGTTGTGCTCCCGTGCGCCCTGGACGACGAGGCGATCATGTCCGACACGTGCTGGAGATTCCGCGTTGTTCACGCACACCACCCTAAAGGATTCGAACTGGTTTGCGAGCCCGGCGTGGCCGACGGACTTCTCAACCCTAATCGCGTCCCTTTGGGAGATTCATCGCCGGACCCGAGTGCGGGTCTTTCTTCGTGCCCCGCAGACGTGCATGGTCTGCGCGAGCCGGAGTGCCTGACTGCCGGGACGCCTGAGCGTCCAAATGCCTGACTGCCAGAATATTTGGTCGAAGGAGCACATCCGCTGCGAGGAGGATCCATGACCACCGAACAGATCGCCGACATCACCCTGACCACGACCGTCGTCAGCCAGATGATGAACAACGTCTACCTCCTGGAACGCGGAGCCGATCGTGTGCTCATCGATGCCGCCAATGAGCCAGAGAGACTTCTCGAAGTCATCGGCGACGAGCCGTTGCAGACGGTCATCACCACCCATCGCCACCCGGACCACATCGGGGCCCTCGCCGAGGTGGCCGCTGCCACCGGTGCACGGCTCATCTGCGGCAGGCCGGACAAGGACGCCATCGACGCCGCCACCGGCACCACCTCCGAGAGTGTCTGGACCGGTGACACGATCAGGCAGGGCTCGATCGAGCTCGAGGTCATCGGCCTGGTGGGCCACACCCCCGGAGCGATCGCCCTCGCGCTGCGCACCGAGGGCAACCCCGTGTATCTGTTCAGTGGCGACTCGTTGTTTCCCGGTGGCCCCGGAAAAACCAACACCCCCGGTGACTTCACCAGCCTCATGGATGATCTGGAGACCCGGATCTTCGGAGTGTTCGGGGACGACACCGTGGTGCTCCCCGGTCACGGCGACCGCACGACGCTCGGGGCGGAGCGCCCGCATCTCGGCGAGTGGCGCGAACGCGGTTGGTGATCCGAGCGGGCTGGTGATCAGATCCGGCGTGGCCGCGTGGGGCTCTGGGCGCCGATGACGCACCCGGCGGTCACCGCCAGGGCGCCGGCAGCGACCCCGGGCCAGAAACCACGGGTCGGTTCTGACACCAACATGCCACTCACGGCTGCGCCCAGTGATATCCCGAGGGTGAGAGCAGTCATGGCCATGGTCATCGCTTGGTTGACGCGGGCCTGGGGCGCGACCTGTTCGATCCCACCGAAAGAACTCACCAGTACTGCGCCGACGCCGATCCCGATCCCCAGCGCCACGGCCGCCTGAATCCCTGGGGACTGCACGAACTGGATCATCGTCTCCCCCACGATCATCAGGGCTCCACCACAGATGATCTTCATCGATCGTGACGCCGGGAGCCGCACCACCAGAATGCTCATACAGGCACTGCCGATACCGACGCAGCCATAGATGAGGCCGCTGAGTTCAGGACGCCCCGCTGCGTCGCTGACCGCAGTGAGTGTGGTCTGAGTGGATCCGAAGATCATCCCGACGGCCATGCAGCCCAGCAGGGGCCACACCATGCGGCCCAGCGGAAGCGGCACCCGTACCGAGGTTCCGTCCTGTTCGGAACCCGCCGACTGCGACGCGGTGGGTTGTGGTGATCGGGTGGCGAGAAAGATCCAGAAGATCCCCTCGCCCACCCATGTGAAGCACAGCAACACCCAGAGCGCCGGGTCGGGCCCGAGCAGTCCGACCAGGAGGCTCGCCAACACCGGCCCCACGACGAACGAGACCTCATCACAGGCACCTTCATATCCGAGCGCGACCCGGATGAGCGACGGTTCCTCACGTTTGCGTGCCAACAGCGACCAGTGCGCTCGCGAGATCGGGCCCACCTGTGGATTGGCCGCACCGACCACGAAGGAGCACAGCAGCACCAAGGCAGGCAGCGGCGTCATGGCCACCACAGCGATCAACATGAGCAGCCCCAAAGTCTGGCCGATGATGGCTGCCAACACCACGGGAGCTGGGCCGAACCGGTCTGCAGCTCGCCCGACGATCGGTGCCCCGGCCGCAATACCCAACCCGTTCGCAGCCACGGTGAGACCGCCGAGCCCGAAACCCAGCCCCGAACTGGTCACATACATCAACAGGCCCAGCTGGAGAGTTGCAGCCGGTATCCGCCCGATCGCGCCGGTGATGAGGAAGGGCCAACCTCCCACCTTCACCAGGGATGGTTGGTGGACGCGGGACGCGTCGCCCGATGTCACTTGGTGGCCTCCACCATCTGACGCAGCTCCTTCTTCAGGTCGGCCACCTCGTCACGGAGGCGAGCGGCGAGCTCGAAATTCAGCTCTCCTGCAGCGGCCCGCATCTGTTCGGTGAGGTCCTTCACCAGAGCGGCCAGATCCTCGGTGGGCATGGCCGCAGTATCTCGGCGTTCACGTCTGGCGTCGGGAACCTTGCCGCTCATCCGGCTGTCAGCCATGAGCGATGCCGTGTCGGCCTCCTCACGGTCAAGCATCGCGGTGATGTCGGAGATCTTCTTGCGCAGGGGCTGGGGATCGATGCCGTGTTCGGTGTTGTAGGCGATCTGCACCTCGCGTCGACGATTGGTCTCATCGATGGCCGACTTCATGCTGGGGGTGATGGTGTCGGCGTACATGTGCACCTGCCCGTCCACGTTTCGCGCGGCACGGCCGATCGTCTGGATGAGGGAGCGCTCCGAGCGCAGGAAACCTTCCTTGTCGGCATCGAGGATGGCCACCAGCGAGACCTCGGGAAGGTCCAGACCCTCACGCAGCAGATTGATACCGACGAGCACGTCGTACTCGCCCATCCGAAGGTCGCGCAGCAGTTCGACGCGCTTCAACGTGTCCACTTCCGAGTGCAGATACCGCGTGCGGACGCCGTTCTCCATCAGGTAATCGGTGAGGTCCTCGGCCATCTTCTTGGTCAGGGTCGTCACCAGGACGCGCTCACCCTTGTCGGCGCGTTTCCCGATCTCGGCGAGCAGATCATCGATCTGCCCCTTCGTGGGTTTGATGACCACCTCTGGGTCGACGAGTCCGGTCGGCCGGATGATCTGCTCCACGTATCCGTTGCTGCGTTCCATCTCATAGGTGCCGGGGGTGGCCGACAAATAGACGGTCTGGCCGATGCGCTCGACGAATTCGTCGAACTTCAACGGCCGGTTGTCCATGGCGCTGGGCAGCCGGAAGCCATGTTCCACGAGCGTCCGTTTACGTGACATGTCGCCTTCGTACATCGCGCCGATCTGCGGCACCGACACGTGGGATTCGTCGAGGACGAGCACGAAGTCTTCCGGGAAGTAGTCGAGCAAGCAGTTCGGCGGAGTTCCGGGGCCGCGACCATCGATATGGCGCGAGTAGTTCTCGATGCCGGAGCATGAGCCGATCTGTCGCATCATCTCGAGGTCGTACGTGGTCCGCATGCGGAGCCGCTGGGCCTCCAACAGTTTGTTCTGTTCCTCGAGCTCGGTGAGGCGTTCACCGAGCTCCTCTTCGATTCCCTGCATCGCACGTTCCATCCGCTCAGAGCCAGCGGCATAGTGGGACGCTGGGAAGATGTACATCTCCTGATCCTCGCTGACGACCTCACCGGTGAGCGGCTGCAAGGTGGTGAGCGCATCGATCTCGTCGCCGAAGAACTCGACGCGCCACGCGAGCTCCTCGTACATCGGGAAGACTTCCAAAGTGTCTCCCCGGACGCGGAATGTGCCACGTTCACCGGCGATGTCATTGCGTGAGTACTGGATATCGACAAGGCGGCGCAGCAGGTCATCGCGGTCCCATTCCTGTCCGACCTTCAGCCGGATCATCTGGTCAACCCACTCGGTGGGGGTTCCGAGACCATAGATGGCCGAGACGGTGCCGACGACGATCACGTCACGCCGTGTCAACAGCGAGTAGGTGGCACGGTGCCGCATCCGTTCGACCTCCTCGTTGAGCGAGGAGTCCTTTTCGATGTAGGTATCGGTCTGCGGCACGTAGGCCTCAGGTTGGTAGTAGTCGTAGTACGACACGAAGTACTCGACCGCATTCTCGGGGAAGAAGCCCCGCAACTCGTTGGCGAACTGCGCCGCCAACGTCTTGTTCGGTTGCATCACCATCATCGGACGCTGCAGCCGCTCGGCCAGCCAGGCAACGGTGGCCGTCTTGCCAGTGCCCGTGGCACCCAGAAGCACCACGTTCTGCTCCCCGGCGTTGATCCGTCGCTCCAGCTCGGCGATCGCCTTGGGCTGGTCACCCGACGGATCGAAATCGCTGTGCACCTCGAACGGAGCCAACCGTCGCTGAACCTCTTCCACCGGACGCATGGACACGAGCCTACGCCGGGGCAGCCACTGGACTCCACGAACACGCGTGGCGTGGGCCGTCGATCGGTTGGCCCACGCCACGCGGGAGTGCGTCAGAGTTGGGGATAGATCTGGTTCAGCACATGATCGGGGTCACCGGAATCAAGAACGGACTTCAGGTTCCCTTCCTCCGCCTCGATGAAGGTGATGAGTGTCTTCCCACCTTCTGCTTGGACGACCACGCCGAGAACCTCGACATCGACCGTTCCATCACCGGTCGACACTGTTCCGAATCCGGACATGGCGGCAAGCTCTTGTGTCCCCTGGGTCTCAGTGGTGACTTCGCCGGTCTGCACATTCGTGGCGTTGTCCAGATAGTTGTCCATCTCACTGCGAAGAAGGTTCTCTGGCGAGCGGCCATCGACGGCCACAGCCACGTGCTGCACGGCTGGGACCGAAGGGTCCATCAGCATCACCACCGTGCCGTCGTTCGTCTTCACCTCCCAGCCGGGAGCCGGGTCGAACGACACGCCGCCGACAGAGACCTCACCCGCGTCACCGGGGTTGGGTTCGTCATTGGGGCTGGGTTCATCGTTGGGGCTGGGTTCATCGTTGGGGTCCGCGGGTTCCGTCGGCACCGGGCTGGGTGGGTCGACCGGTGGCGGTGGCGTGGGCGACTCTTTTCCGGTCACCAGCATGAGCACCAGCCCGATGGTGACCACCAGGACCACAAAGCCACCCACGATTCCGAGGATCATGCCCGAGGAGAGACCGCCCTTGGCCGATGGGATCTGCCCACCGGAACCTCCCGGCCACTGCTGATACTGCCCCGGCTGCTGCTGGAACTGCCCCGGCTGCTGCTGGAACTGCCCCGGCTGCTGCTGGAACTGCCCCGGCTGCTGCTGGAACTGCCCCGGCTGCTGCTGGAACTGCCCCGGCTGCTGCTGGAACTGCCCCGGCTGCTGCTGATACTGCCAGCCACCCGGATTCTGGCCTCCCTGCTGCCCCCAGCTCTGGCCCTGATTCCAGTTGCTCATGCTTCCGTCCCCTCATCTGCAGCCCGCGATGCAGTCGTGACAACTGGGCGGCTGACCCGACGCCCGGCCTCATGTACGGCCGTTCCGCACGCGGAACAGAACGTCGACTGCTCCAGCAGCGGCATCTCGCACCGGGGGCAGAAGCCGAGTTCGCCCTGATCCCCGACGCCACTGGCGACCCCCACGCCTTCACGGGCCGACGCTTCGAGCGCCGCTTCCATGAGGCCCACGTGCAGGATGCCCCGCATACGAAGCACGAGGATTCCCAGGACCACCAGCCCCACGATCAACTGGATCGCCAGTGTAACCGCGCGGTCGGAGATGAAGGCGGCCGAGAGAACGATTCCAAGGTTGTACAACACGTTCGCGAGGATGGCCTCACCAAGGCCTCGGGCCCAGCGAAGGGAGAAACCGTCATAACCCTGCCCCAGCCCTGCGAACTCCGCACACGCGATACCGGTCGCTGTTCCGATGAGCAGAGGCTTCACGAATCCCTCGAGGATGACCAAGAAGATCCACAGCCCCACGTCACCGTTCTCGACGAACCCACCGGTCAGCAAGGGCCAGTGCCGCACCAACGTGTCCGCGGCCGCATAGGCGACACCGGAGATGATGCCGAAGGTGACGCCATCCATGAGGTCGTCGAAGCGGGGACGCCCCACGAGGAACAGCGGGCCGATCTGTCTCAGGAGTTCACCCACGACAGGGACCAACAGGATCGCAACCGCCATCCCGACGAGGTCGATCCCACCGCTGAAGCTGGTCGCCGGCGGCAGCAGGCTCCGCACGGCGGCCACGAAACAGCCTCCCAGTGCGGCGGTGAGCACGAACGCCATTCCGGTGACGGGGAGCGGGGCGTCCTTCCACATGTTCACGTCATAGAGATAGACGATGTACACCACGGGGATGGCGAAGGCAGCCAGCAGCACTGCGATCGGCAATGCACCGAAGATCGACGCCAAGAGTGCCGCGGCAAGAGCGATCAACAGGGCCGTGCGGTACGTCTGGGGACGCTGACCGACACCACGAGGCATCACCGTCGACACGATGGCGAACGATGCCACCGGTTCGTCGGGGTTGACTGCGAAGTGGTTGCGTCGGGCCTGATCCTCCGAGCGCATGTCCTGTCCACAGATATGACAATAGTGCGCCACACCCGGCAAACGTGTGTGGCAACGGCGACAGTCCATCGCCTCTCCCCTCCTCGTACGCACCGGCGTCACACGTCGACGCCGATCCACGATTTTCCCACACGGAGGCGCGGCATGTTGCTCCAACGAGATCCACGATGGGGAATTTCTGGTGAATTCTCGAGCTCAGGAATGCCTGGAGACGACTCTGGCCCCGATCCGCACAGGGATCGGGGCCAGAGCGAAGCGAACTGAGGATCAGCCGCCGGTCAGCTTGTCGCGCAGGGCCTGCAGCGCCTCATCGGATGCGAGCGACCCTTCGCCGACACCGGTTTCGGCCGCTTCGGCCGCTGGTGCGGCGCTGTAAGAGGTGTCGGGCGCTTCGGCAGCCTGCTGGTCGGCAGCCTCGGTCTCTTCGACCTGCTTCTTGTGCGCTTCCCAGCGGGCATGCGCCTCGGCGTACTGCTGTTCCCAAGCCAGGCGCTGCTCCTCGTAGCCTTCCTTCCACTCCTGGGTCTCCGGATCGAAGCCCTCGGGGTAGAGGTAGTTGCCTTCTTCGTCGTACGAGGCGGTCATGCCGTACAGCGTGGGATCGAAGTCGTCCGCAGCCATGTCGACGTCCTCGTTCGCCTGCTTGAGCGACAGCGAGATCCGGCGCCGGTCGAGGTCGATGTCGATGATCTTGACCATGACCTTGTCGTTGACGGTGACGACCTGCTCGGGGATCTCCACGTGACGCTCAGCGAGCTCGGAGACGTGCACCAGACCTTCGATACCCTCCTCGACGCGAACGAAAGCACCGAACGGAACGAGCTTGGTGACCTTGCCCGGAACGATCTGGCCGATCTGGTGCAGGCGCGCGAAGGCCTGCCACGGATCTTCCTGAGTCGCCTTGAGCGAGAGGGAGACACGCTCGCGATCCATGTCGACGTCGAGGACCTCGACGGTGACCTCCTGACCAACCTCGACGACCTCGCCGGGGTGGTCGATGTGCTTCCACGAGAGCTCGGAGACGTGCACCAGACCGTCGACGCCGCCGAGATCGACGAACGCACCGAAGTTGACGATCGACGACACGACGCCCTTGCGGATCTGGCCCTTCTGGAGCTGCGTGAGGAAGTTGTGGCGCACCTCGGACTGCGTCTGCTCCAACCACGCACGACGCGACAGCACGACGTTGTTGCGGTTCTTGTCGAGCTCGATGATCTTGGCCTCGAGCTCCATGCCGACATACGGCTGGAGGTCGCGGACACGACGCATCTCGACGAGCGATGCCGGGAGGAAGCCGCGCAGACCGATATCGATGATGAGGCCACCCTTGACGACCTCGATCACCTGACCGGTGACGACTCCATCCTCTTCCTTGACGCGCTCGATGGTTCCCCAAGCACGCTCGTACTGAGCGCGCTTCTTGGAGAGGATCAGACGCCCTTCCTTGTCCTCTTTCTGCTGGACCAGGGCCTCGATCTCGTCACCGACCTCGACGACGTCGAACGGATCGACATCATGCTTGATCGAAAGTTCCTTGGACGGGATCACACCTTCGGTCTTGTAACCGATGTCGAGGAGTACCTCGTCACGGTCGACCTTGACAACGACACCGCTGACAAGGTCGCCGTCGTTGAAGTACTTGATGGTCTGGTCGATGGCCTCGATGAAGGCTTCGGGCGAACCAAGGTCGTCGACTGCGACCTGCGGGGCCTCGAGGGAGGACGTCATGTAGTAGGGCTCCGATTGTGGGACTGTGAACTTGGACTTAGACGCACCGCAGCCAGAGTAAAAGTCGCTGAACGTGGACATCACGGCAATCTGAACCGCCAAGCCGCACGATGAGATCGACGCCTACACGCATACCCTGCTCTTCGAGAGTCGCAGGCCACAGTGCTTGGACAGCGTAACCCGCTTCACCCCACGTGGTCAACGTCCGCGATGATCGCCACTCGACCGCGATCCGGAGAGTTCCGGCGCGATCATCTTCAGCCGTCCGGTCTCGAGCTCCTAATGTCACGAGCGTGGAGAACCGGATGACCCAAGCCCTGCGTGACTCGGCAGCGACACTCACAGACCCTTCCGACCGCCCCGAGGGGTCGGCGGCACAGGCCGCTGGAAAGCCTCTCGAACGCGTGGACGTGAGCGTCGATGCGTCGAGCGGACATGGCGATGTGCGCGTCACCGTGCGCAATGCCCGACTGACGAGCTGCGTCATCACCGATTCGGCTCTCACACTCGACGCCGAGGCCATCGGCAACCTGGTGTGCGAGGCCGTCAACGCCGCCATGGTCGACTACGAGGCCAAGACCATCGAGGCGTTCCAGGCACAGCAGGGTACCGACATGGCCGAGGTGCAGCGCCAGCTCGACGCGGCCAGCCGAGAGGCCGAGCGTGGCATGCAGGAGTACCTGGATCAGCTGCGCGCTCTTGTGGACAAGACCAAGACCCGTACATCGCACGCCCCGAAGAATTCCTGAGCCAGGAGAGCTAGCCATGGACTTTTCCATCAATCCCGAAGGTATTCACCGCTCCGCGATGGAGCTCTCCGACGGACTCGGCGAGCTCACCAACCACGTCGAGCAGTTCGCCAGCAGCTTCAATCTGGGCGACATGTTCGGCGACAACTCGCTACTCGCCGAGATCGGGAACCCGATGTACCTCGGCGCTGTGGATTGGATCCTCCAGTGCCTGCGTTCCCTGGAAGGTGCGCTGGGTGACCATGCAGGCGCCCTCGGTGCCGCCGCCACAGCATTCCAGCGGACCGAGGAGACGAACGCCGCAATGTCTCATCAGATCATGTCTTCGGGCCCGTTCGCCCCGGCACCGAGCCCGGCCCCCATGCCCGCTCCCGAGCCAGCCCCTGCGCCGGAATCGAGCCCTGAACCGGAATCGAACTCTGCACCGGAATCGGCCCCTGCATCTGCCCCCGCATCCACCGGTGGGGACGGCGGTTCACTGCCCGGCGGAGAGATCACCTATGAGGCCACCCCGGAAGTGAAGCAGTGGATCGGCGAAGCACGTCAGATCATGATCGCTGACGGCATCGACCCCTCCCTCATCAACGCCAACGATCTGGCGATCATCGCGATGCATGAGTCCGGCGGTGACCCGAACGCCGCGAATGACTGGGATATCAACGCGCAGAACGGCACCCCTTCGATCGGACTGATGCAGACCATCGGCCCCACGTTCGATGCCCATGCAATGCCCGGACACACCGACATCCATAATCCGGTCGACAACATCATCGCCGCGTCCCGCTACGCGATCGACCGATACGGGTCGGTCTCCGCCACTCCCGGCCCCGCCTCGGTGAACAGCGGTGGCCCCTACCTGCCCTACTGACCGCGTTCGAATCACCACATCTGACACAACTTTCGGAGGACACTCATGTTTGACATCGGTGGAATGATCGATGACGCGGCGGGCAACATCGGCGGCATGGTTGACGACGCCATCGACGATTTCGGCGGCACCATCAGCAATGCCGCTGACGACTTCTTCGACGGCGGCGGCATGGACGCTCTGTCCGGCCCCATCGGCGGTGCCCTGGACACAGCCGTCGATGTGTTCGGCCTGGGTGCGCCGAACGTCAACGAGAACGCACTGACCAGCGCGGCGCACGGCTGGACCTCGTTGGGCGACCACATCTCCGAGGCCCTTGACGTCGGCTCCCACGTGAGCCGGTCCGTCGCCGATGGGAACATCGGCCAGAGCATCACCAGCTTCCTCGACGCTTTCGGCGGCCGCCCGAACAGCCCGCTTCCGGGCGGCGACATGCTCGTGCAGGGCGTGGACGCCGTCGCGGGTGGGCTCTTCGGTGCAGCCGGTGCCTCACACGCCGCCAAGCTTACGGCCGTGATCCAAGGTGTCCAGTACGCCTCCAAGGTGCAGCAGGCGATCGCGGCGGCTCCCGCCACCGGCGGCCAGTCACTGACGCTGATCCCGGGCTTCCGCGAGTTGGCGGCGGGCAATGTGCAGGGCGCAATCGCCACAGCCGCACAGTTCCTCGACGGCGGTTCCTCCGGCCCGGTTCACGGACTTCTCGGCGAACTGTTGCAGGGAACCGGACTCGTCGACCGCCTGGGTGGCCAAGCGCCGACCGCTCCGCCGGCCGGCGGAGCACCTGCACCGACGCCCGCTCCCGGAGTGGCACCTGCTCCCTCCGCTCCCCCTTCGGGCGGGGGCGGTGACGTCGACGGCCTCGTCCAGAGCTACTTGGACCGCCACATCCCCTACGCCTGGGGTGGCGGGCATGGCGCAGAACCCGGACCGACGCAGGGCGTCTCGGACGGCGGTGGCCCTGCCGATGCACAAGGTGACTACAACAAGACCGGTCTCGACTGCTCCGGCCTCGCCCGCGAGTTCCTGTGGCAACAGAAGGGCATCGACATCGGCGCCGGGTCGACCCACACCACGATCAACCAGGGAACGCCCGTCTCCGAGGCGGATCTGCAACCCGGCGACCTCGTCTATCCGAATCCCGACCACGTGCAGGTCTACATCGGTGACGGTGAGGTCCTGGAGGCTCCCCAGTCCGGTGAATACGTGAAAGTCTCCCCCTACGCCGGAGGCGAGCTGCGTCGCTACGAGTGACCCTCAGCGGGGCAGCCCGTCCAACCCATGCCACAGGATCGCCACGAGATCCTGCACCACGGTGTGACGCGGGCGGCGTCGAGGCTCATCGAGCCACGCCTCGGCGGTGACCTGGACCGCCCCGACCATGGCGGTGCTCCACACCCGCACCCTCGCGTCGTCACCGCCCAAGTGGGGCCCGAGGATATCGGCGATCAGTTCGGCGACCCGCTCGGCGATCCCACGAACCTGCTGCTCGGCCACCGAACTCGACACCTGGGGCGGGCTCACCACGAAGCGGTAGACCTCCGGATCCTTCTCCGCCAATGAGAAGAACGCGTCGGTGAGTGACGTGACCACGTCCCGTGGCTCGGCCCCCGGCGCCGCAGCATGGCGCAGGCGTCGCTCAAGGCGCATCGACACATGCGCGGTGACCGCCGCATACAGGCCCACGCGGTCTCCGAAGTGTCGATAGATCGCCGGCTTTCGTGTGCCCGCCACACGGGCGATCGCCTCCAGCCCCACCCCATGACCGTGTCCACGGATCGCATGCAGTGCCGCATCGACCAGTTCGGTACGACGCTGGCGGTTGTGATCGGCCCATCGGAGCGCCCTTCCGTCCTGCGGGGCCTTGTCCGGCGTCGGCGCAGAGCCATCCGACTGTGACCATTCACCCTGCTTCGACATGCCTCGCACTGTATCGCGGTCCACGCCGTATCGCATACGGTGAGTATCAGATACCCTCGGCAGCAGACACGGTGGAACCACCACCGGCCGGGCCCGCCTCGAGCCGGCGCTCGACGACCCCATGGGAGTGAACATGACCAACATGCCACGCAAGGTCGCCATCGTGGGCGGCAACCGAACCCCATTCGCCCGTTCGAACACCGCCTACCGACGTGCAAGCAACCAGGACCTGCTCACCGCCGCCCTCGACGGCCTCATCGCTCGTTTCGGGCTCGCCGGGAAACGTCTCGGACAGGTGACCGCCGGTGCTGTCATGAAACACAGCCGCGACTTCAATCTGACCCGTGAATCCGTCCTCGCCACTGCGTTGGATCCTGCAACACCGGGCATCGACATCCAGATGGCCTGTGGCACGGGGTTGGAGGCTGCGACGACGGTTGCCAACAAAATCGCGCTCGGCCAGATCGACGCCGGTGTCGCCGGTGGTTCCGACACGACCTCGGACGCTCCGATCGCGGTCAACGAGGGGCTGCGTCGGGTTCTGCTCGATCTCGGCGCAGCCAAGACCGCGGCGCAACGCGCCAAGGCTCTCGCCGGCCTGCGTCCCGGGCACATCTCCCCCGTCCTCCCGGCCACCGATGAGCCCCGGACCGGGCTGTCGATGGGCGAGCACATGGCTCGTACCGCGCTGGCTTTCGACGTCACCCGTGCCGAACAGGACGCCATCGCCGCCGCCTCACACCAGAAGCTGGCCGCCGCCTACGAACGTGGCTTCTTCGACGACCTCATCACGCCCTACCTGGGTCTGACGCAGGACAACAACCTGCGTCCGGATTCCAATGCGGAGAAGCTGGCCGGATTGCGCACCGTCTTCGGCGATCCCGAGACCGCCACGATGACCGCCGGAAACTCGACCCCGCTGACCGACGGCGCGTCCACGGTCCTCCTCGCCTCCACCGAGTGGGCGGAGGAGCACAACCTCGATCCGCTGGCGTGGTTCGTTGACGCCGAGACCGCAGCGGTCGACTTCGTGCATGGAGACGAAGGGCTTCTCATGGCGCCGACGCACGCCGTACCGCGGCTCCTGGCACGCCATGATCTCGGGCTCGACGATTTCGACCGCGTCGAGATCCATGAGGCCTTCGCCGCGACGGTGGCCTGCACACTGAAGGCATGGGAGTCCGACACCTACTGTCGCGACACGCTCGGCCTCGATGGTGCGCTCGGCAGCATCGACCCCGAGAAGATCAACGTGAACGGTTCGTCGCTGGCTGCGGGCCATCCGTTCGCCGCCACCGGCGGACGGATCCTCGCCGCCACGGCGAAGGAACTCAATGAACTCAAGCAGCGTGAGGGCGGCACCAGGCGTGCCCTCATCTCGATCTGTGCAGCAGGCGGCCAGGGTGTCGCCGCGATCGTGGAGGCCTGACATGACAGATACCTACACCCAGTTCGTCAACAGTGGTTTCGGACGCTCACTCGCCAAACAACTCGGGCTCCCCGCCCCAGTGCCGCTGCGGCGTCACACCAAGGGTGGGCCGCTGTGTGACGGGCCCGTCGCCGTGATCGGTGAAGGGGAGCACGTCTCCGATATCGTGCAGCTTCTGCTCGACCACGGCATCGACACCAGCACCGACGCCGAAACGTACGGCGGCGTCGTGTTCGACATGTCCGATGCCCGCTCCCCCCGCGATCTCGCACACATGCGTGAGAACGGCGCCGACATCGTCAAACGTCTGGGACGCAATGCTCGGATCGTGGTGGTGGGCACCGACCCCGACCTGCTGGATGCTCCGGCGGAGGTCGCCACGCAGCGGGCCCTCGACGGTTTCGTGCGCTCCCTCGCCAAGGAGTTGCGTTCCGGTGCGACGGCCAACCTCGTCTATGCGCCGGTGGAGCACAACCGTCCGGCGGTCCGCAGCGCTGTGGAGTTCTTCCTCTCGGGACGCTCCGCGTTCGTCGATGGACAGCATGTGCGTCTGGACGAGAACACGCCCGGAGTGAACCTCTCGGCCGATGAGCCGTTGGCCGGCAAGGTCGCTGTGGTGACCGGCGCCGCGCGTGGCATCGGCGCGGCGATCGTCGAGGTTCTGGCCCGCGATGGCGCAACAGTGGTCGGCGTCGATGTGCCTGCCGCGCAGGACGCACTGGCGAAGGTCGTCAACCGTGCCCGCGGCACCTCGCTCGCGCTCGATGTGACGGCCCCCGACGCCGGGGAGCGCATCCTGCAGCACTGCCACAAACGTCATGGTGGTTTCGACATCGTGGTGCACAACGCCGGGATCACCCGTGACAAGTTGTTCGTCAACATGTCGGCCGAGAAGTGGGATCAGGTGATGGCGGTCAACCTCGAGAGCATCCTGCAGCTGAACGAGGTCTTCCTCGGCGACGAGGGGCTGGGCACCGATGGTCGCGTCATCTGTCTGTCGTCGCAGTCGGGGTTCGCGGGTAACCGGGGCCAGACCAACTACAGCGCCACCAAGGCCGGTGTCATCGGGCTCGTGGACACCACTGCCGACATCGCCGCCGACCGCGGCATCACCGTGAACGCCGTGGCCCCCGGGCTCATCGAGACCGAGATGACCGGGCGTATGCCGTTCGCGACCAGGGAGGTGGCGCGTCGCCTCAGCTCCCTGCAGCAGGGCGGTGATCCGGTGGACGTGGCCGAGGCGATCGCATGGCTCGCGCAACCGGCGTCGGGTGCCATCACGGGTCAGACGCTGCGCGTGTGCGGCCAGAACTTCATCGGGGCCTGACATGGGCGACCTGACCGTTCTTCCCGAACCGCCGTCCCTGCCGCGCGAGTTCGCCCGTGCCCTGCTCACGTTCGGACGCGACGGCGTCGACGGAGAGATTCCCGGAACCCTCGTGCAGACGACCACCACGGTGGACCGCGACCGACTCATGGACCACCAACGCCTGTGCGGGTTCAAGGTCAACGACACGTTGCCGCCCACGTACCCACATCTGCTGGGGTTTCCACTACAGGTGCATCTGATGGGCTCAGCGGATTTCCCGCTGCCGATGCTCGGCATGGTCCACGTGTCCAACGAGATCACCGTGCACCGTGAGCTCCATGTCGACGACGAACTGACCCTCCAAGTCGGGGCCGAGGCGATGCGTCCCCACGCCAAGGGGGTGACGGTGGATCTGGTGGCTGCGGTGACCGTGGCCGGGGAACTGGCATGGGAATCACGCAGTACCTATCTGCACCGCTGCACTCCCCCGTCGGACGCCGAAGACCCGGATCCTGTCGAGGCCGCAATGCCCGAACCGCCCGCCGTTCCTGCGGGACCGGCCGCGGCGGTGTGGAAGCTGCCAGCGGATCTGGGGCGTCGCTATGCCGGGGTGGCCGGCGACATCAACCCCATCCATCTGCATCCGTGGACGGCGAAGGCCATGGGGTTCCCACGCGCCATCGCGCACGGCATGTGGACCTATTCGCGGACGCTCGCAGCGCTCGGGGCGGACGGAATCGGAACGTCGCGGGTGTGGTTCCGCAAACCGGTGCTGCTGCCGGGGCGGGTTGCGCTCCACGTCGCCGAGGATCATCGGACCGCAGCACTGGCATCGCCCAAGGACCCCGACAGGATTCACTTGGTTCTGACGCACCAGGCCCTCTGAAGATCAGGCCAGCCGAGGCCGATGTCGGCCAGCGCGCCTCGGCTCGTAGGCTGATGGCATGAAGCCTGCAGAAGATGTCCAGACCGCCCCGATCGCCGCCCTCGGCCTGATCGGCGGCTATCTCACCGCCCGTGAATCGGGCATCCGCTGGCTCGGCGGTGTACTGCTGGGCGCAGCCGGGATCTACGCCGGACGCTCGTGGCTCGCCCGCGGCGGAGTCAAGGATGTGGCGCTCCTGAGCGCCCTCTACCTGGGCGGGTTCGGAGCATCGCATCCGCTGGCCAAGAAGGTCGGTCCGTGGCCGAGCGTTCTCGCGGTGACCGCGCTCTCAGCGGGAGCCGCTGCCGTCGTCTCCGACAGCAAGGCTCCCAACAACTGACCGGACGCCTTCTCGGCCTCCGGCGAGAAGGCTCAGTGAGCGGCGTCGTGCCAGGAACGGCCGACGCCGACGCTGACGTCGAGGGCGACAGCGAGCTCCATGGCATGCCCCATACGGTCGCGCACGATCTGCTCGAGTTGTTCACGTTCCCCGGGCGCCACCTCCAGCACGAGCTCATCGTGAACCTGCAGCATCGTGCGGGATGTCAGGCCGGCCTCGGCGAGGGCCTTCTCCACCTCGAGCATCGCGATCTTGATGATGTCGGCCGCCGAACCCTGGATCGGTGCATTGAGAGCCATGCGTTCAGCCATCTCGCGTCGCTGCCGGTTCGATGAGGTGAGGTCGGGAAGGTAGCGGCGTCGGCCGAGAATGGTCGCGGTGAACTGCGTCCGGCGCGCCTGCTCCACGATGCCGTGCAGATAGTCGCGCACGCCACCGAAGCGTTCGAAGTACCCCTCCATGAGGGCTTTGGCCTCACTGACCTCGATGCCGAGCTGCTGCGAGAGCCCGTAGGCGCTGAGCCCGTAGGCGAGGCCGTAGTTCATGGCCTTGATCCTGGCGCGCTGTTCCCCGTCCACCGCGTCGGGTTCGACGCCGAACACGTGGCTGGCCATCGTGGTGTGGAAGTCGAAGCCCGAGTTGAACGCGTCGATCAGCCCGTCGTCCTCGGACATGTGCGCCATGATGCGCATCTCGATCTGCGAGTAGTCAGCCGTCATCAACGATTCGAACCCGTCACCGACCACGAAGGCCTCGCGGATACGTCGACCCTCCGCGGTGCGGATGGGGATGTTCTGCAGATTCGGATCGGTGCTGGAGAGGCGCCCCGTCGCGGCAATGGTCTGCTCGAAGGTGGTGTGGATGCGGCCGTCGTCGGAAACTGCATCGAGGAGTCCATCGACGGTCTGCCTGAGCCTGATGGAGTCCCGATGGGCCAGCAGATGCGCCAGGAAGGGATGCTCGGTGGTGGCGTACAGGTGCTGGAGCGCTGCGGCGTCGGTGGTGTAACCGGACTTGGTGCGGCGCGTCTTGGGCATCTCGAGTTTCTCGAACAGGACGCGTTGGAGCTGCTTGGGCGATCCGAGGTTGATCTCCTCCCCGAGCACCTCGTAGGCGGCCTGCTGGGCGGCCTGCACCTTGTCGTCGAAGCCGGATCGCAACTCATCGAGCTTGTCGGTGTCGATGGCGATACCGGTCTCCTCCATCGTCGCGAGGGTCCGCTGAAGGGGCAGTTCGACATCGGTCAGGAGCCCGAGCTGTTCGCGATCGGTGAGTTCGTCCTGCAGGGCGAGGGCGAGATCGATGATCGCCCGGGCCCGGATCATGGCGTCCTCGCGTTCCTGCTCGAGCTCGGCGTCGTCGGCGAAGAGCGCGTCCTGCGTGGTATCGGTGGCACCGGCGTTGTTGAGGCGCAGTTCCCGCTTGAGGTGACGCATCGTCAGATCAGCCAGATCGTAGGTGCGTTGATCCGGTCGCAGGATGTAGGCGGCGAGCTGGGTGTCGCACGTCAGGCCGCGCGGATCCCATCCTCGGGCGCGCAGGGCGTGGAGCGGCCCCTTGCCGTCATGGAGGGCCTTCGCCCGTGTCTCATCGGCGAACCATTCGGCCAGGGCGGCGTCGTCCTCGGGTGACAGATCGGTCAGGTCGATCCATGCTGCGGCCCCGGCGGCGGTGGCCAGGGCGAGCGAGGTGGCGTCGCCTGTTCCGCGACCCCAGGTGCCGGCCACGGTGAGCCCGACCGTGGCATCGGCCGTGGCGTTTTCGGTGAGCCAGTCGGCGACCTGACCGGTCTCCAGCGTCGTGCCGTCGATCTGGAAGCCGCCCTGGGGTTCTTCGTCCTCATTGGGCAGCGCTTCGATCAGACGGTCGCGCAGGACGCGGAATTCGAGCGCGTCAAAGAGTTCGTGTGTGGCTTCGCGGTCCCAGTCTCGTCGTTCGAGGTCGGCCAGGGTCACCGGCAGGTCGAGGTCACGCACCAGCGCGTTGAGGCGTCGGTTCGTGCGGACCTGCTCGATGTTCTCGCGCAGATTGTTGCCCGCGACTCCCTTGATGGAGTCGGCGTGGGCGAGAATGCCGTCGAGCCCGTCGTACTGGTCGATCCATTTGGCGGCCGTCTTGGGCCCCACCTTCGGAACGCCCGGCAGGTTGTCGGAGGTCTCCCCCACCAGAGCCGCGAGTTCGGGGTATCGCGCGGGCGGGACGAGGTACTTCTCCTCCACCGCCTCGGGGGTCATGCGCGCCAGATCGGAGACGCCCTTGCGCGGATACAGCACCGTCACATGGTCGGTGACGAGCTGCATCGCATCACGGTCGCCGGTGCAGATGAACACGTCCATGGGTGCCGAGCCCTTGGACGCCGAGGTGGCCAGCGTCGCGATGATGTCGTCGGCCTCGTAACCCTCGAGTTCCACATGGACGATGCCCAAAGCGTCGAGGACCTCTTTGATGAGCGCGACCTGACCACGGAACTCATCGGGAGATTTCTCCCGCTGCGCCTTGTAGTCGGGGAACTCCTCGGAACGGAAGGTCTGACGCGAGACATCGAAGGCCACCGCGAGGTGTGTTGGCTGCTCGTCGCGGAGCACATTGATGAGCATCGAGGTGAACCCGAAGACGGCATTGGTGTGCTGCCCGGTCGCGGTGGCGAAGTTGTCCACCGGCAACGCGTAGAACGCGCGGTAGGCCACCGAGTGCCCGTCGATGAGCAACAACCGGGGCTTTGCGTCACTGCTGGTCTGGCCCCTGCTGGTCTGGGATGCGTCTGCTGAGTCCACCACGTCGTCGATGGTAGCGAGAGGCACCGAAAGATCTGGGAACCCTGCCCAAAGCCACGCGATCCTGCCAGACTGTACAGATGATTCCTGACTGGTACGCCTCGGGCGAGGCTTTCCCCCACGATCGACTCAACGAGAAGATGGGTTTCGAGGCCATCGAGGTCTCCGCCGAACGAACGGTCGGCCGCATGCCCGTGGAGGGCAACACCCAACCGATGGGTATCTGGCACGGTGGCGCAACGTGCGTCCTGGCCGAATCGCTGGCGTCGATCGCCGCCTTCGCACATGCCCGGGAGCACGGCAAGGTCGCGATGGGGGTAGAGATCAACGCGACCCACCACCGGCCCGGAACCAGCGGGTGGATCACCGGCGTGGCCACGGCCGTTCGGCTCGGTCGACAGTTGGCGACCTACGAGGTCGTGCTCAGCGATGACGCCGACAACCGTGTGGCGACCGCGCGTGTGACGTGTGTGATCGCCGAGGCGCCGAAGCGCGGGTGAGCGTCAGCCCTTCTTCGCCTTCTTGGCGTGATCGATGACGCCTTCGGCGACCTCGCGCATGGTGCGGCGCATATCCATGGCCGACTTCTGGATCCAGCGGAAGGCCTCGGCCTCACTCATGCCGTACTGCTGCTGCAGCAGCCCCTTGGCCTGATCCACGGCCTTGCGGGAGGCGAGTCGCTCCTCGAGGTCCTCGACCTCGTCCTCCACAGCGCGAATCTCGGCGTAACGGGCCATGGCGATCTCGATGGCCGGCACGACGTCGGACGCGTCGAACGGCTTGACCACGTAGGCCATGGCACCGGCCTCACGGGCACGCTCCACGAGCTCACGCTGCGAGAAGGCGGTGAGCATGACCACCGGGGCGATGCGCTCCTCGGCGATGATCGATGCCGCTGCGATGCCGTCCTGCTTGGGCATCTTCACATCCATGACCACGAGGTCGGGCTCGAGCTCGCGCGCCATGGTCACGGCTGCTTCACCGTCGGCTGCTTCGCCGACCACGTCATAGCCCTGCTCCTTGAGGAGCTCGATGAGGTCGAGTCGGATCAAAGCCTCGTCCTCGGCCACCATGACGCGCGGACGCTTCTCGGATTTGGTCGTGACACCGTCCTCATTGAGGGCATCGGTCAACGGCGCCTCGTCGGGCATGGGGATCTTGGGCTTCTCTTCGGATGCAGGGGTATCCGGTTCACTCTTCTTCGACGTCACGAAGCCATTGTTCCCCACGAGTCAACACGGAACAAACCAGCATATACCAGTACGCCACTGGTCCCATGGGATCGTTCCCATGACGCATCCCCACGAAGGACCGACCAAAAGTGTCAGCCCCCCCCCTGAGATGCTCAAGACATGGAGACATCTTCGCTTCCGCCGAACTCGATATTCGGACGGTGGGCCAAACCCGGCCCTGCAGATCAACCGCACCCACTCATCGACATCACCGAAGAAGACCTCGAAGAAGAACGCCGATACAACGAGTGGCTCTCCGAAGTCACCGACCCCAAACGTCACACCTGACCCCACACCCGAGCAAACCACACCTGTCCGGAAAACCGGGTCAAGCTCCCATCTCCGCACACGCGGAGATTCGTCCCCCTTCTCGCCATCGGGTTGCACGCAGCCACGCTGCGGCCACAGTCGCAATTCGCAACTTGCCTGAATCCCACACCTTCAGAAAGCCCCTCTGGGGAATGGCGTCTCTAGTACACTCTCCCACTGCGGGCGCATAGCTCAGTTGGTTAGAGCACCTGCCTTACAAGCAGGGTGTCGGCGGTTCGAGTCCGTCTGTGCCCACCAATGAAGTCGGCGGTGCCTCTTTACGGCATCAGACACCACACAATCGACAGCAGTGGCACACAGGCCCTGCACAATCAGGCACCGCCACCTCGAGAAGTCCTCGAAGCCCGATGCGAGAATCCCTGTGGGCAGGATCACCCAAGGGGAATACCCGTATGGGGTATCCCCCTAATACCCTAGAGACATGCGCAATCGATCCATCGCCTCAGTCGCCGCCGCCTGTGCATCCATTGGTGCCCTCATGCTCACTGGATGCGGAACAAGCACTCCCACAGCCGAGCAGTCCACCTCTTCCAACGCCGCCGAGGCCTCCGCCGCCGATCAGATACTCGCTCCCCTGGGGCTTGCAGGCGAGGATGCCGAGCAGGTCATCGAGGCACTCGACAGGACTCCCCTTGCCGAACGCCCCGAGGACACGATCGCTTCGGTCCGCCACAGCGAGCTCGTGCTGCAGAACCAGAGCACCGAAGCGACCCTGCCAATCGAGGGCGACAAGCACTACCTTTCGGTCGCGCCGTACGTTTCGCAGACTCACGAGTGTCATTTCCACAGCCTCACCACGTGCCAAGGCGAGCTGGCCAACACCCCGATCGATGTCAAGATCACCGATGCGCAGTCTGGTGACGTATTGATCGACAAAACCATCACGACCTACGACAACGGCTTCTTCGGCGTATGGCTCCCTCGTGACATCAGCTACGAGCTGACGATGTCGGCCGACGGCAAATCCGCCGTCGTCCCCGGGGCCACAGGCCAGGATGACCTCACCTGCATGACCACTCCGGCCAAGCTGACCTGAGTCAGATCCAGCCTTTTTCCTTGGCCCGCCTCACGGCTTCATGCCGGTTCCGCACGCCGAGCTTGGCCACGGTCGACGACAGGTAGTTCCGCACCGTGCCCGGTGACAGGCTCGCCCGGGCAGCGATCTCATCCACGGGCGCACCCTCGGCCGCCAGGGCCAGCACGTCCGCTTCACGCGCAGTGAGCGGTGAATCCCCCGCACCGATCGCCTCGGCGGCCAACTGCGGGTCGACGTAGCGTCCGCCCCCGGCCACCGTTCGCACCGCCGACGCCAACTCCGCAGCGGTCACCGTCTTCGGAAGAAACCCGCGAACCCCCACACCCAGAGCCTGCTTGAGATACCCCGGACGGCCGTGCGAGGTGACGATCAGGCACCGGCACGATGGCATCTCCTCCGCCAGGATCCGGGCCACCTCAATGCCATCGGGCTCAGGCATCTGCAGGTCGAGCAGCGCCACATCCGGCTCGTGCTTGCGCGCCACGGTCAGGGCTTCCCCACCGGAAGCGGCCAGGCCCACCACGTGCAGGTCGTCCTCGAGTTCGAGCAGACCGGCGAAAGCCTGCCGGATCAGCGTCTCGTCCTCGGCGAGCATCACCCGGATCATCGTTCCTCCTGCCTCAGTCCCAGTCACCACAGCGCCAGTCACCACAGCGCCAGTCACCACAGCGCCGGTCACCGCACCTGCGCTGTGACCACGAACCTGTCCCCTTCATGTTTGCACTCCACGACGCCACCAATGGTCTCCATACGCTCACGCATGCCTGCCAGACCACCGACGCCGGGTTTCATCGGGTGCGGTGCGTCATTGCTGATCACAAGGCGGCTCGACGTCAGCTCGATCTCCACGCGCCTGGCGTCCGAGTGACGAAGGATGTTGGTGACCCCTTCACGCAGAACCCAGGCGAAGGTGGACGCCACCTGCGGGTCCTTCACCTCAACAGTCGATGTGTCACACACGATCCCCGCCGACTCCAGCACCGCGCGGGCGCCACTGACCTCGGCGATCAGATCCAGCTCTCGGTAGCCACGGACCACCTCACGCACCCGCTCGCCCGATTCATCGGCCAGCGCGTGGATCGCTCGCATCTCCTGCTCGGCCCGCTCGTTCCGGCCCCGACGCGTCAGCTCCGCAGCCAACTCGCTCTTGACCGCGATCGACGCCAAGGTCTGGCCGAACAGATCATGCAGGTCGCGTGAGATCCGGGCCCGCTCCTCGCTGGCGGCCAGCCACCCTGCCGCGTCGCGGGCCTCCTTGAGGTCAACCATCACCCGCAGCATCCAGGCCGCGATCCATCCGGTGAACACCATCGCGGCGATCACCGGCCCCCACAGGAACAGGTTGAAGGGTTCCGTGGGCGTCACACGCACCAACAAGATCGCCAGGGCGAACACCACCCCGCCTGCCACGAACGCCAGAGCCAATGCCCCCTCCATTCGCAGCCCCAACGCAACCAGGGTGAGCATCACTGCGATCGGGACGACCCACATCGACGACTCCACCCGCCACCAGAGCCCCGCAAGAACCCCGACCGACGCCACCGTCACCACGGTGATCATCATCAGCGGGCGGCCCATCCCCTGCCACGGTCGCGGCCGGACGCAGGCGTCCAACATGCGCTTGCAGAACCATCCCGACACCACGGTCAGAGCCACCACCACGGGCAACGAGACCAGTGCCCTGCGCGGATGATCCACAGCCGGGAACAGCAGCAGGAACAACGGCAGGCCGACCACCGGGTACACGCACCAACGCGCGTACTGCTCGAACTGGTGGGGGTCGGTACGACGATCGTGCATGGACACCATGGTGCTCGATCCGCGACCTCAGTGCGTGACCGGTTCCTCCGCAGGAACCGTGCGCTGCACCGGACGACGCTTCGTGATGATCCACGTGACCGCGGCGGCAGCCACCATGAGGCCGATGTACGGCAGCATCTCCAGCCCCACTTCCGCCTCTCCGCGCGTGGCCAGGCTGTCGGCGCCGTCACCGACCATGAACGTCCCGGCGGCCATGAGGACGACGTTGTGCACCGAGTGGATGAGCGCAGGTACCTCGATTCCCCCGGTACGCCAGGCGATCACCGCGAGCGATGCGCCGAAGGTGAAGTAGTACAGCAGCATCATCGGTTGGAAGGCGAAGTGGGCCAGCATGAACAGCGCGCTGCTCAGCACGAGCCCCACCACAACCCCCACGGCTCGGCGACGCCCCGCCCACGAGGCGAACCCACGGTTCAGCAGTCCGCGGAACAGGTATTCCTCACCGGTCGCCTGCAACGGGGTGGTCAACAACACCACTGCGGCCAACAGCCAGTCGACCAACGCGGGTGCCTCGAGCTCCACGAACACCAGGTTGAGCACACCGACCACGAGCCAGACCGGCACGACGATGATGGCGGCCCGACCCAACAGCGACCATCGGAATCGGCCCATCACCGAATGGAGATCACGGCTCGGCCCATACAGCAGGCGCTGCACACCCAGGCTGATCAGGATGCAGCTGCCCCAGGACAGATTGAGAGCGAGCATGGCCGCAGGGGTCACCATCCGGCCCCCGGTGAACTGCGGGAAGGCTTCGTCAAGGGCCCAGGCGCCCACGCTCAGCGTCAGGTTGACCAGGGGGAAGCCCACGACCACCACCAACAGGGCGACGAGTGGACGCCACCATCCACGACGCCGCACAGCCACCGGATAGGTCGTCCCGACGATGTCGTCATCCATGGCTCGCGGACGGATGTCACTGACGCCGGATGAGGGTTCCTCCGGCGTCCGGTACTGCGTGGGCAGGGTGTCGTGGGGCGTGTGATCGGACGGGGGCATGTGCTGTGTCGAGTTCATGACCCCAGCCTCCCGCCGCTTCGGACGCTTCCCCCGTGCTGCGCATCACCGATCTGTGTGACACGTTCACGGCCATGAGGTGACAGATGTCATCTGCTGTCGGTCAGCGTCGACGCGGACGCTCCAGTTTCACCGCGGTCCAATCCGCCGAGAGGTTGGCCGCCGTCGAGGTCCGCGACAGTCCGGCGGTCGTGGCGGCTTCGCTCAAGTCGGCGGGATCCACGTGCTCGGGGCGTCCGACCTTCGGTGTCAACACCCAGACGAAACCTTTCTCGTCCAGGTCGGTCAGAGCGTCGACCACCCCGTCGGTCACATCGCCGTCGTCCTCACGCCACCACAGCAGCACCGTGTCCACGGCCTCCACCGCGTCCTCGATGAGCTCACCGTCGATGGTGTTCTCGATCGCCAGACGCAGATCATCATCCACGTCATCGTCCCAACCGAGCTCCTGCACCACCATGCCGGCGGTGAATCCCGACCTGCCGACCAGTTCCATGATCGGGGACATCTCGCCCGATTCCTTCACACTGCCGGCTCCCTGCGCCGACGAGGCCTCGCCTGCCACCAAATCCTCACTTCCGGTATGCGGGTGATTCTGCCCTTGCAGTCTGGCATGAATCGCCCCCTGAGTGCGATGTCTTGGGTGGCGATGAGAGTATTACGACGCACACCGGATCGGCACCCCACGCTCGGCCGAGGCCGGAACGACACATGGTTAGGAGATCGCATGGTTGCAGGTGAACGCCCCGCCATCAATGCACAGGGAACGGCGAGTCAGCTTCCCGACATCGACCCGGAGGAGACGCAGGAATGGCTCGATTCGTTCGACGCCATGCTCGAATCCCAAGGGCAGAATCGCGCGCGGTACCTGATGTTGAAGATGATGGATCGCGCGCGTCAGCGTCACGTGGGTCTCCCGGCGTTCCGCAGCAGCGACTACATCAACACCATCGCGACCGAGGACGAGCCATGGTTCCCCGGTGATGAGGAGATGGAGCGTCGTTTCCGTCGCATGATCCGCTGGAACGCGGCCATCATGGTCTCCAAGGCCAACCGTCCCGGTCTCGAGGTCGGCGGCCACATCGCGTCCTACGCCAGTGCGGCGACGCTGTACGAGATCGGCTACAACTACTTCTTCCGCGGCAAGGATCACCCCGGTGGCGGCGACCAGGTGTACGTGCAGGGCCACGCGGCCCCCGGCATCTATGCCCGCTCCTACCTTCTCGGCCGTCTCGATGAGAATCACATGGATGGGTTCCGCCAGGAGAAGTCGGCAGGCGCCGGCATGGGTCTCTCCTCCTATCCGCACCCGCGGTCGATGCCCGACTTCTGGGAGTTCCCCACGGTGTCCATGGGCATCGGCCCACTCAACGCCATCTACCAGGCCCGGTTCAATCGCTACCTGCAGGACCGTGGCATCAAGGACACGTCCGATCAGCACGTGTGGGCCTTCCTGGGCGATGGCGAGATGGGCGAGCCCGAATCGCTCGGCGCCATCGGTCTGGCCGCCCGCGAGGAGCTCGACAACCTCACGTTCGTGATCAACTGCAACCTGCAGCAGCTCGACGGCCCGGTCCGTGGCAACGGCAAGATCGTCCAGGAACTCGAGTCGTTCTTCCTCGGTGCCGGCTGGAACGTCATCAAGGTGCTGTGGGGACGCGACTGGGATCCCCTGCTCGCCCAGGACACCGATGGCGTCCTCATCAACAAGATGAACACCACGCCCGACGGCCAGTTCCAGACCTACACCACCGAGAGCGGCGACTACATCCGTTCGCACTTCTTCGACGACCCACGTCTGCAGAAGATGGTGCAGGACTACACCGATGACGAGCTCACAAAGCTCTCCCGCGGTGGCCACGACTACCGCAAGGTGTATGCCGCCTACCACGCCGCACTGCACCACAAGGGTCAGCCGACGGTCATCCTCGCCCAGACGGTGAAGGGTTGGACGATCGAGGCCCTCGAGGCGAAGAACGCCACCCACCAGATGAAGAAGCTCACGAGCAAGGATCTCAAGGCCTTCCGTGACCGCATCAAGCTGCCGATCCCCGATTCCAAACTCGAGGATCCATACAACCCGCCCTACTATCACCCGGGCATGGATGACGAGGTCATCCAGTACGTGTTGGGTCGACGCCAGAACCTCGGCGGATTCCTGCCACGTCGCAAGGTGGCTCCACGCAAGCTGGAGCTGCCGAAGAAGAAGCTCTACAAGCCCCTCCTGACCGCTCCCGAGAAGGGCAAGCAGCCGCCGAAGGTGGCCACCACGCAGGCACTGGTGCGTCTGCTGCGCGATCTGATGAAAGATCCAGAGTGGGGCAAGCGCGTCGTGCCGATCGCACCGGATGAGTACCGCACGTTCGGCATGGACTCGATGTTCCCGACCGCGAAGATCTACAGCCCGCACGGGCAGACCTACGAGTCGGTGGACCGCAAGCTGCTGTTGTCCTGGAAGGAGTCGGAGCAGGGCCAGCTCCTGCACGAGGGCATCTCCGAGGCCGGCGGCCTGGCTTCGGCCACCGCCGCGGGTGCTTCGTACTCGGTGCACAACGAGCCGATGATCCCGTTCTTCCTGTTCTACTCGATGTTCGGGTTCCAGCGCGTCGGCGACTTCATCTGGGCCATGGCCGACCAGCTCTCGCGCGGTTTCCTCATCGGTGCCACCGCCGGACGCACGACGCTGACCGGTGAGGGCCTGCAGCACGCCGACGGGCACTCGCCACTTCTGGCGGCGACCAACCCCGCGGTCGTGCACTACGACCCGGCCTTCGGCTTCGAAGTGGCGCACATCGTCAAATCGGGCATGAAGCGCATGTACGGCTACGGAACCGACGAGGATCATCCCAACGGCGAGGACGTCATCTTCTACCTCACCGTGTACAACGAGCCGGTCCCCCAGCCGGGGCCCCCGGAGGATCTCGACGTCGACTCGCTGCTCAAGGGCATGTACCTGTACCGCCCGAACAGCAACAACGGCGACGCCAAGACCCAGATCCTGGCGTCCGGCGTCGGTCTGCCGTGGGCGCTGAAGGCGCAGGAGATCCTGGCCAAGGATTGGCACGTCGACGCTGCGGTGTGGTCGGTCACGTCCTGGAACGAGTTGCGCCGTGAGGCCGAGGAGGTCGAGAACTGGAACTTCAACCACCCCGGTGACGATGCCCGCGAGCCGTTCATCACCTCGTCGCTGAAGGGCACCGAGGGCCCGGCGGTTGCGGTGAGCGACTACCAGTCGGCGGTGCAGAACCAGATCCGCCCGTGGGTGCCGCAGCCGATGACGACGCTGGGTGCCGACGGCTTCGGCTTCGCAGACACCCGTCCGGGTGCGCGTCGGTTCTTCCAGATCGATGCCGAGTCGATCGTGGTCGCGACGCTCATGTCGCTGGAGCGGGAGGGCAAGTACCGTTCCGGTGCCGCCCAGGAGGCTTACGACCGTTACCAGGTGGGCGATCCCACCTCGACGCACGGCGTGCCCCAGGAAGGTGGCGACGCCTGAGCCGCGCCATGACCCGGTGACTCATCCCGTGGCATGAGGCATCATCACCGACGCCCGATCCACAATGGAGGCATGTCCTCCTCCGTGGGTCGGGCGTCGGCGTCTCTTCAGACGCCCGCGTCGGGTCGTGTCTCGCTGCTGGACCGTGCTCTGACATGGTCGTCGCGTCACCCGACCCTCGTGGACGCCGCCACGGCCCTGCCATGGACCGTGCTGGCCTTCATGGGCCCACCCATCTGGGTGGACACCGAACGTTGGCAGGATCTGGTGTGGGCCGCGTCGTGCGCGGCGTTGTTCCTGACGCTGACTCTGCGGCGACGCCGACCCCTGGCAGCGGTGGCCGGGCTTCTCGGGATCGGAGTCGTCCATGTGGTGACGCTCGGGACCTACAGCTTCCTCGCCGTCATCACAACGGCCTGGGCCGGATACTGCATCCATCGACGACTGGCGCGTCGGGCCCGGTCCGTGGCCACGGCGGTCCTGTTCACCGGCACCGCGGTCGCGGCGCTCCGGTATTCACCGGAAGTGGTGGCACTGCCATGGATCGAACGTTGGCCGGTGGTGCTCATACAGTGGATGGGAGCCGGATTCTTCTGCCTTCTGGGAACCGTCGCACGCAAACGTGACGAGGAGGCCGATGCGGCTCTCGAACGTGCACTGGCCGAGGAGCGGCAACGGACGCAGGAGTTCCGACTCGCGACGCTCGGCCAGCGGACCCGCATCGCACGCGAGATGCACGACATCGTCGCGCACTCACTCGGTGTCATCATCGCGCAGGCCGACGGGGGCCGTTACTCCCCCGACGCCGACGACGCGCGTACGGCCCTGTCCACGATCGCGGAGCTGGGCCGCGAGTCGTTGGG
Organism: Propioniferax innocua; assembly: GCF_006716235.1. GTDB lineage: Bacteria > Actinomycetota > Actinomycetes > Propionibacteriales > Propionibacteriaceae > Propioniferax > Propioniferax innocua. Next base: position 515,075 of record NZ_VFOR01000001.1, read on the forward strand.
CGAGATGCGGTCACTCGTGGCGGTTCTCCGCACGGACGATCCACGAGGGACCGGCCCGACGCCAGGTGTCGACGACCTCGAGGCTCTCGTCGATGACTACCGTGCCGCGGGTCTGGACGTGCGTCTGCGGTGCAGTGGTCTCGGTGAGGTTTCAGGTGCGGGTCCGGAGGCGGCGTCGGCGCCGGGTGACATGTCTGTGGCTCGAGCGTCGTTGTCCCAGCCCGTTTCGCTGACCATCTATCGCATCGTCCAGGAGGCCCTGACGAACGTGCTCAAACATGCGTCGGGAGAACCTGTGGCCGTGACGGTCCGGGGCCTCGACGACGTGGTGGAGGTGCAGGTGTGGAACCGGTTGGCTGCCGATGATGATGCAGGACGCCGAGCAGATCCGCACACGCCCGACGGAGTCGCCGGGTTCGGTATCACCGGGATGCGGGAGCGGGTCGCGATGCACCATGGGACTCTCCAGGTGGGCCCCGGAGCCGGCGGCTGGGTGGTTCTGGCCCGGGTGCCCCTCCGGGTGGCGTCATGACCGCGGAGACGAAGGTGATCCGCGTCGGGCTCGCCGATGACCAGGAACTGTTCACCCACGGCGTGGCCATGGTCGTGAATTCACAGGACGACCTCGCCGTGGCGTGGCAGGCCGCGAACGGGCGTCAGGCGGTGACGTGCAATGCCCGCGACCGGGCCGATGTGGTGTTGATGGACGTGCAGATGCCAGAACTCGATGGCATCGCCGCAACGAGTCGGCTGCTCGACACCTCGCCGGAGACGCGTGTCATCATGCTCACCACCTTCAACTGGGACGACTACATCACGCAGGGGCTGGCGGCAGGGGCGTCGGGATTCCTGTTGAAGGACACCTCCCCCGAAGACATGTTGCGAGCCATCCGCACGGTCCATGCCGGCGACGCGGTCATCTCCCCACAGGCGACGAAGCGGCTGATCGAAGGCATGCGCCCGATGCTGGGCGTCGACACCGAACCGAGCCGGGACAGGGCCACGCGACGCATCCTGGACGAGCTCACGCCACGGGAGACCGAGATTCTCGTGGCGATGGGCAAAGGGTGGAGCAACAGTGAGATCGCCGCACGCCTGTTCATCTCGATGCCCACGGTGAAGACCCATGTCTCCCATGTGCTCGCCAAGACCGGATCGCGCGACCGTGTGCAGGCGGTGCTGTTCGCGTTCCGCCAAGGGCTCGTCTCGCGTCGCGACCTGTTGGAACCCTGACACCCCGAACCCTGACACCCCGAGCCCTGATGCCGTCTCATACCGGGGTATGGCGCCAGAACCATGCGTGAAGCCGAGGTGCGTCGAGAATCCGGACGCGACTGTGGAGCCATGGACATCATCACAACTCAGGGCCTCACGAAGGCCTATGGCGCAACGAGGGTCGTCGACGGTCTCGACCTGCGGGTGCCCCAGGGATCGGTCTTCGGTTTCCTGGGCCCCAATGGTTCGGGGAAATCGACGACGATGAAGATGCTGCTCTCGCTCGTGCGTCCCACCAACGGCAGCATCGAAGTGCTCGGAACCCCCATGGGCAGGGGGAATGGTGACGGGGATCGGGGCACTCGACGGCGTGTACTGGGCCGGATCGGATCGTTGATCGAGGCCCCATCGGTGTATCCGCACCTCACCGGGAACGAGAACATGCGGATCCAGCAGATGATCCTCGGCCTCACCGAGGCGCAGGTGCGGCGTGCCCTCGAAATCGTGCGCCTCGACACCGCGGGTCAGAAACTCGTCAAACAGTATTCGCTGGGGATGAAGCAGCGTCTGGGCATTGCGATGGCGATCGCCCACCAGCCGGAACTCCTGATCCTCGATGAGCCCACCAACGGGCTCGACCCGGCGGGCATCGAGGAGATCCGGGAGCTGCTGCTGGAGCTCGCGGGTGAGGGCGTCACGATCATGGTGTCGTCGCATCAGCTCGCCGAGATCGAGCGCATGATCGACACGTTGGCCGTCATCGACCATGGCCGGCTCATGTTCCAGGGCACCAAGGCGGAACTGTTCCAACAGGCGACCCCTGACCTGTTGATCACCACCGATGCCGGAGTCGTGCGACGCCGGGACGTCCCGGCCGATGCGACCCCCTATGTGGTCACCGAATTGGTTCGAGCCGGCGCACGGATCCATGAGGTGCGTCGGGAGCAGCAGACGCTGGAGGACATCTTCATCGAACTCACCGGACGCGGAGGTGCGTTGTGAGCGGGCGGAGTACCTCGTTGCCGGGCTTCGGAAAGGCCGTGCGGCTGGAGTACGCCAAGATGCGTCGACTCCGCACCTCACTGGTGCTGGGAGCAGTGCTGCTGGCGACCATCCTGTTCGGAACGATGCAACTGTTCGATGCCGATCACCGCGCTCGGATCAATGAACCGAACACGATGCACTGGGAGTTTCTGCTGCTGACCGGTTACAGCTCGACGAAGGCCCTGTTCATGCCTCTGTTGGCTGCGGTTCTCGCGTCACGCCAGGTGGATATCGAGCACCACGGAAACGGATGGCTGCGGACGTCGATGTTCGGTGTGACTCCCGGACGACTGTGCACGGTCAAACTCCTCGCGCTGATGCCCCTGGTGGTGCTGAGCACTGTCGTGGAGATGTCGGTTCTGGTGTTGGCGTCCAGAGCAGCGGGTGCGACGACACCGCTGCCATGGGTGCAGTGGCTCTGGTACGGCGCGGTGGTCGTGATCGTGACGCTGGGAGTCGTGGGACTCCACCTGTGGCTGGCCGCACGGGTCGAGAGCCAGCTCGTGGGCCTCGGCGTCGGCGTCCTGGGCGGATTCCTCGGGTTCTTCTCGATGCTGATGCCGCCATGGTTCGCGCACCTGACGCCCTGGGGCTACCTGGCGGCAGGGCTTCCCTATCAATTGTCGCCAACCGGCGACGCACCCCTCATCGCCATCCCCCTGCCGTGGGGGTCCATGGCCCTGTTCTGTTGCGTGATGCTGGGCGTACTGGCCCTCGCACGCGTCCGTCTCGACCGAGTGGAGATCTGATGAACGTCTGGAAGGCCGAACTGATCAAACTGCGGCGCGCATCGGCATGGGTCGTCGTGCTCGTGGTGCCCGTTCTCGCCGTGGTGATGGGAACAGCGAACTTCATCCTCAACGCCGGGGTACTGACGCAGTCCTGGGCGAGTCTGTGGGGGCAGATCACGCTGTTCTACGGGCTGTTCTTCCTGTCGCTGGGCGTGGCCACCCTGTGCTCGGCGCTGTGGCGCGTCGAACACCGAGGCGTCTGGCCCCGGCTCATGGCAGGGCCGGCGCGGGCGTCGAGCATCGTGACGGCGAAGTTGGGGGCAGGCTTTCTGTTGGTGGCCGCCATGCAGGTGCTACTCGTGTTGGGAACGTGGTTGGCCGGTTCCCTGGCCACGGATCTGGATCCCTGGGCGCTTCCGTGGAGCATCTGGGGGAGTGCCGTGGTGACGCTCATGGCGGCGACCGCGGTGGTCGCGCTGCAATCACTTCTGTCGATGGTGTGGAAGTCATTCACGGCCCCGGTGGCCGTGTGCTTCCTTGGGGTCGTGGCAGGGATCGGAGCGTTCTACGGAGACATCGCCGGGTTGAAAACCGTGATCCCCCAAGCGCTGCTGGCTCGTGCCGCGACGCTCGGCAGTGTGACAGTGGGAGACTCGGGCGCGCTGAACCTCTCAGGGACCCTGCCGATCATCCTGCCGTCGCTCGTGCTCACCGGCCTGTGCATCGCACTCTCCACAGCGGTACTGCAGCGTCGCGATGTGGCCTGACGCGGCGCGGTGTGAACGTCTGACGCGGCGCGGTGTGAACGTCTGCACGGCGTGAAGCGGGGCTTCGGGGCATGAGTCTGATGGTGGCGAGCGAGAAACGCCGAAGCCTCGAACCGTGCGAGGAGCGCATTCCCGGCCGGATACGACAGGCCCCAGCGGCCGACCGAACCGTCGCCGCGCCCGGGAAACATGGTCTACCCAGAAGCGTCGGAACCGGGCAGAATCAGAGCCAGCATCCCTCTTGCCCCATAGGACACGACATGCCCCCGCGCCCATGCCCGCTGCCCTGTTCCGATGCCCACGAACCGACCGATCGTTCCCTGCCACCCCCGGATCATCAACAAGACCCCGCCCGCCTTCGAGACCGACGGAGACCGCGGAATCTCGTGACCCGAACAAGACACTGCGCCACGATCCTCACGACCCTCATCGTGAGCACCGCAGCCCTCACGGCATGCACCCGTGCGGAAGCAGAACCTCCAGTCGCGCAGACACCTTCTGAGGCCTCTCCCACCACTGCGGTGACCTCGACGCCCGGGCCTGCCAAGGCCACAGTGAAACTCACCGAAATGCCGGAAGACCCGGAAACACAAGCCGTCTTGATGGCATATGCGCGGTTTGAGCACGCCATGCAGAACATGGCCATCACCGGCGCCAGTGATGAGAGTGTCGACAGCGCACTTGCCCTCGTAGAACCTGACAGCGATGCAGAAAAGGTCGTCCAGCAGATGACTGTGCAATACGCAGATATGGGGCCCCGTCAAATCTCAGGAACCTTGAATGTCACGTACTACGACGTCGTGGATCAGTGGGACAGCACCATCCAGCTGTCGTTGTGTCTCGACGGAACTGGCATGACGCCAGTCTCAGGTCCTCCTCTACCGCACTATTTAGAGTCAACACCCGCCATGACCAAAACTAAGTCCGGATGGGTTGTCACGTATTACCGCGCCTACCAAGCAGACAAGTGCGAATGAACCAGCCAACAACACGGCTCATCTTCACCGCCATAGCCAGCACATCCCTCGCGCTGATAAGCCTTGGCCTAGTTGACCAGTCAGCGCACTCGGCAAGCTGCCACTCCCCTATGCCAACAGCCGGCAACGCCACCGTCGGCTGTTCCACCGAGGGTTCAGGTGGATCCAGCAAGCCACCGCAACGGAAGTCGCCTGGGCGTCAGCGATCTGCTCCGAAGAAGCAAGCTCCGCAGTCTTCCACCGGGGTGTCAGAGCCAGACCCATGCGTCACTCCGGTGTACGTCGGCATCGGCAAGATCACCTGTTTCATCCCTGATGAAGTCCCCCAACAGGCTGCTGCCCCGAGCATCACTCCGGAACAGGCAGCACAGCACGCTCTGGCGTCCCTTCAGCTTCCCGAACCTTCGGTGACCTACACCCCCAGCCCTCGCGTGAACCCTTGGGGCAAGCATTTCATCGGCGTGCCCTATCGCTATGTCGTCACCGGAGTCTCTGCACAGTCACTCACTCACAGCGAGCAGGGCATCACCATCGAGATGACCACCACCGATCCCGTCATCACGATCGACCACGGCGATGGCACCATCCAGCAATGCAGCACCACACATGCATGCACGCACCGCTATCAAGACCCGGGCACCTACATCACCACCGTCACCGCTCATTGGAGCATCACGTGGGAGGCTCTCGGGCAAAGCGGGACGATCACCACCACGACCACCTCCAGCAGCCCGCCCACCCGCTATCACGAGATCCACACGCTTCTCACCGAGCCGAAACAGAACTGACCACACCCAGAGGTCCGAACAGCCCCGACCACACATCCGCCCTCAGCCATCTCGACACCACTTCAGGGCAGTTCGACACCGCTTCGGGGCAGTCGCGACGATCATCCAGAGGCGCCCTCGCCACCTCCCGGAAACTTCCGCCCCACCAAAAAGAAGATTTCGAACACAGGGCCGAAATCTGTCGTACCCCCCTGTCATAGTCGAGGCATGGACACACGCATCACCGACACCTCCTCGGCGTCACTCCCCTTGGAGCTGACGCCGGTCGGTGCTGCACTCACCGCGATCGACGCGGCCCTCGAACAGATCCCCACCGATGCCCGAAGCTGGCAGCTCCTCACCACTGAACAGGCCCGTCAGGCTCTCAGCGCCCTCTACGCGATCGAGCAACGTACCCGCGGCTTGGTCGATGCAGGCCTTGCCGCCGCTGAAGCACAGGCCTGGACCGATGACATCGGGTTGGGCACAGCAGCCTGGCTTCACAGTCACAACGCACAGAACCGACGCGCCTGCGCCGGGCGCGTCAGGCAGGCCACGGCCATGACCCGTCATCAACCTGTCGCGGAGGCTGTGACCTCTGGTCATATGTCGATCGAGCAGGCCCGCAGTGCCACCACCGTCCTTGACGAACTTCCCGCCGAGCTCGGGCCAAACGAGACGGCCCGAGCAGCCGAGACACTCGTGACGTTGGCAGCCGATCACGACCCGAAGTCATTGGCCGGGCTCTCACTGCATCTTCTCGAGGTCGCATGCCCCGACCGTGCCGACGAACTCGAAGAACAACGGCTCCTGGAGCAAGAAGCCCGCGCCGCACGAGAACGCGAACTCCATTTCAGCGATGACGGTCACGGAAGCGTCCGTATCCGCGGCAAACTACCCGTGGCCGAAGCATCCGGTCTCCGCACCGCCATCGACGCGCTGGCCCATCGACGACGCGCCGAACTTGCCGACGCGGACCGACATCACCGACGCCTTCCGTTCGAAGATCCCCAAGCCGGGTTGGACGCCAGCGACCCAACACCGGAGCCAACGTCCTGGCAGCAGGACCAACACGCGCAATCCTTCCTGGATGCCTCACTCGCACCCGACGCCGGCGCCGGGCCATCGACGCTCATGGCTCGTTGTCGAGCCGATGCACTGCTCGAGCTGGTGTCCATCGCCAACAACCACGGCGACCTCCCGGCCCATGGCGGAGACCGCCCACGTGTGGCGATCACCATCGGTCACAACCAGCTGACCGGCGCAACCGCCGGATCAGCCGAGCTCGAAGACGGCACTCGCATCAGTACCGCCAAGGCACGACAGATCGCCTGTGACGCCGGCGCTCTCCCCGTGGTGCTCGATGGCCCCGGCATACCGATCGATGTCGGTCGGGAACAGCGCTTCTACACCGGTGCCGCCCGTCTGGCCGTACTCACCCGCGACCAAGGCTGCGCGTTCCCCGGATGCGATCGGCCACCGAAGTCCTGCGACATCCACCACATCGTCCCGTGGTGGGCAGGTGGTCGCACCGATCTGGCCAACGGGGTCACCCTGTGTCCGCACCATCACGCGCTCGTAGAACCCCGGCCACCCCACAAACCCCCACAGCAGCCTCTGCCGGACATACGGCATCACCGTCACCCACCACCACAGTCGGCGGCATCACTGCAACCGACAGCGCCTGAAAATACGGTGCTTCCCGCCGAACCACTTATCACTGTCACCTCAACCACATCTGCTGATTCGCCCCGACCGGATCCACCAGCCAGCCCTGTTCCACCAGCCAGCCCTGCCCCACCAGCCAGCCCTGTTCCACCGGTCGCAGTGAATACCCGAGTCGAAGACGACACCCGACGCTGGCGTGTCCGCATGGGTTCGTCGGGGCTGCCGGAGTTCATCCCACCTGCCACTCTGGATACGAGCCAACGGCCACGCCAACACGCCCGCTTCCGTCTGCGGTCACGCCGCACCAGGTCAGCACCGCCGGTTCCCGAAAATTCCGAGCCCCGAACGAGGAATGGGCCACCGTGAATAGTCGTGCCGAGTAGTCGCGCCAAGTAGGCATACCAAGCAGTCACGAGGAATGTGCCACCGTGAATAGTCGCGCCGAGTAGGCATACCGAGCAGTCACGCCAAGCAGGCACACCGAGTGGTCGTGCTCGCCAGCGTCGCGTCAGAACCGGGCGCGTTCAGCGTTCCAGAAGTCGTGGGCCGTTGCGTAGCGAGGGAATCCCCGGTCCTCGTCCGGTTCATGGCCGTATCCCCATTCGGCGTAGGCGCCACGCATCCCGTGTGCCAAGGCGCTGTCCATGTCGTAGTGGCGGTCGCCGATCATGACCGCATCGCGGGTATCGATGCCAAGCGCGCGGAGATCGTCCAGGCAACGTCCGACGATGTCCGCCTTCACATGATGTCCATCCCCTGCTGCTCCATCGACCACGATGAATCGCGCTTCGAGCCCCTTCTGCGCAACGATGCGGCGGGCCACCACCTCGGGTTTGGATGTTGCGATCGCGTGCACGTGCCCGGCGGCGGTGGCTGCGTCGATCACGTCGAGGACGCCGTCGAACAACGGGGCCGAAGCGATCTCGGCGTGTGCTGTTCCAGCGCGATAGGTCGCAATCACCTCGTCGACCCGTTCAGCGGGAACGCCACACCAGCGAGGCAGGCTCTCCGCCAAGGGAGGCCCGACGCAGCGGGACACGGCCTCCGGCCCGGGGTCGAGGAGTCCGCAGTCCGTGATCGCGTCGCGTATGCCCCGCATGATGCTGGGCCCGGACTCGATCAGCGTCCCATCCATGTCCCACACGAACACCGGCCTCTGCTGACCCTGCCCCTTCGACAACGTCATCCTCTTCTCCTACACCAGCGACCCGACGACCGTCACACGGCTGAATCGAATCACACCCCACGAGCCCCACGCCCACGGCCCCTGAGCCTCTGGACTCATCCACCACTGATCACGCAGGCACCACCAACCACATGAACCACTGCCCACATGAACCACTGACCACAGGCACCGCGGGACGCCGAGTCACTGCGGGTCAATGCCATCTAAGATGCCCCCCATGTCCACGTCCCGCGTCACCGCCCACGGCCGGTCGCGTCCGCCCGCGCTGTCGGCACGCACGCGCGCGTCGGTGACAAAACGTCTCCGCACTGTGGCGAGCGCGATGGCGACCGCGACGACGGTCGCGATGGAGCAGCGCCTGACGTGGTTTCCCTCCCTCGACGCCAACACACGTTCGTGGGTGAGCGTGCTGGCCCGCAATGGCATCGACGCCTTCATCGAGTGGTTCGCCGACCCTGATTCCGACGCCTCCCCCGGCGATGTCTTCGCTGCCGCCCCACCCACTCTGGCGCGCAGTATCAGCCTGCATCAGACCGTGGAACTCGTCCGGACCACCATCGATGTGATCGAGGAGCAGGCCCACGAATTGATGTCTCGCAGCGACCGTCCCCCGGTGCTCGACGCTCTGCTCCTCTACAGTCGCGATCTCGCCTTCGCCGCCGCAGAGGTCTATGCCCGGGCGGCCGAAACCCGAGGGGCATGGGACGCACGCTTCGAGGCGCTCGTGGTCGACTCGGTCGTCCGTGGCGAGGCAGACGAGACCGTTCTCTCTCGTGCATCGGCGTTGGGGTGGCAGACGACCGGTGCCGTGGCAGTCGTCGCCGGTCAGGCGCCCTCGGTGGATCTCCCCCACGACGGCAACCTCCTACGCCGCAGCGGCCGCCGCCATGGTCTGGACCTGCTCTCCGCGGTACAGGGCGACCGACTCATCCTGATCGCCGGCGGCACCGCCATCGACGAGGGTCAGCATCTGGCTGCGGTCGGGCACCTGACCGAGCATTTCGGCCCGGACGCCATCGTGGTCGGCCCCGTCGTCGACCACCTCGTCGACGCCCACTCATCTGCCCGCGAAGCTCTCTCCGGCCTGCGCGCGGCCGTGGCCTGGCCCACCGCTCCACGCCCGGTGGCCACCGCCGATCTTCTCCCCGAACGAGCCTTGAACGGTGACGGTCACGCGCGTCGCCACCTCGGGCGTCACCTCTACGGTTCCCTGGTGGACGCCGGGGGTGCCCTGCTCGAAACCCTCGTGGCATTCCTGGATCAGGGTTCATCGATTGAGGGAGCCAGCCGTGTCCTCTTCGTGCATGCCAACACGGTGCGCTATCGGTTGCGCCGCATCCACGAGGTCACCGGTTTCAATCCCACTGACGCCCGCGAGGCGTACGTCCTCCAAATGGCCGTGACGCTGGGACGTCTGCTCAGCTGAGCTGCTTCACACTCACAGGTCCGCTTGGCAAGACCGTTGTGGAAACCCTACAAACCTCAGCAGCAAGTTTGGGAGGGTCGCTTGGCGCCGATCCGGTGTCGCCCTTGGAAGAGTGGCATCCGTGCTTGCAATCGTCTGCCCCGGACAAGGGGCCCAAACCCCAGGATTCCTCTCGCCATGGCTGGAGGATGACGCCTTCGCCACACGTTTCGAGTGGTTGGCGACGGTCGCCGGCATCGACCTCGTCCATTACGGAACCGAAGCTGACGCCGAGACGATCCGTGACACGGCCATCGCCCAGCCACTGCTGGTGGCCGCCGGGCTCGTGACGAGTCTCGCGCTCTTCCCGAGTCCCGCCGACGCCTTCCCGATGATCGGTGTCGGGGCCGGCCACTCGGTCGGCGAGATCACCGCCGCAGCGGCCGCCGGTGCACTCACCGCGGAGCAGGCGATGGTGCTGGTCCGTGAGCGCGGAAGAGCGATGGCCGAGGCCAGCGCCGTCACGCCCACCTCGATGATGGCCCTCATCGGTGGGGACGCCGACGAGGTCCTCGCGGCCATCGAGCGTCACGGAGCCACTGCCGCCAACCACAACGGCACCGGTCAGATCGTGGCCGCCGGCACCGTCGAACAGCTCGAGGCTCTCGCCGCTGACCTGCCACGACGCGTCCGCGGCATGCAGCTCAGCGTCGCCGGCGCATTTCACACCGAGCACATGGCCCCGGCCGTGTCACACCTTGACCGCCTCACCCGCGCCATCTCGACGCACGATCCGCGCGTCCGGCTGCTCTCCAACCGCGACGGTGCCGTCGTCCACAGCGGACGCGAAGTGCTCGACCGCATCGTCGGTCAGGTCGCCCGTCCGGTGCGCTGGGACCTCTGCATGGAGACCATGGCCGACCTCGGCGTCACCGGCCTCCTGGAGCTGCCCCCGGCTGGCACGCTGACCGGTATCGCGAAGCGCAACCTCAAGGGCGTCGAGCTGTTCAAACTGAACACCCCCGACGAACTCGAGGAGGCCACCGCCTTCGTTCACCGGCACGCCGAACCCTCCGGCGGCGAAGAACTGCACAACAACCCGGCCTGGCGCCTGGTCGTCTCTCCCGGAAAAGGTCAGTTCGAACGCACCGAGGGCCTCGAGCCGGGCAGCATCCTTCCGCCCGGCAGCACCGTCGGAACCGTGGCCAACTCCCGGGGCGAGAGCGCTGTCGAGGCCCCCCGCGGTGGCGTCGTGGTGGAGATCCTCGCCGAGGACGGCGACCCGGTCAGCCCCGGGCAGGCCCTCGTGCGTCTGCACCCGACCGCCGAAAGCACTGGCCACACCGAGGTGACACGATGACCTCCCCCAACGCTCCGACCGCCACCTCACGAACGCACCGTGCGCCCCGCGTTGCTCTCAAAGGTTCCACCGGGTCACCCTTTGCACGAGTCCTCGGTTTCGGCTCCTACCGGCCGCGCCGCCGCGTCGACAACGAGGAGATGTGCCGCATCATCGACTCGACTCCCGAGTGGATCGAGCAGCGCTCCGGCATCATCGAGCGTCGCTGGGCAAGCGATGACGAAACCCTTCTGCACATGTGCACCGAGGCCGGCAAGATGGCCATGGAGCGCGCCGGCATCACCGGTGATCAGGTGGGTGCGGTCATCCTCGCCACCGTCACCTGGCCGGTTCGCACGCCCGCGGGCGGCCCCCAGGTGGCCGCGGCCCTGGGTGCGAACGGCGCCCCCGCCTATGATCAATCCGCCGGTTGCGCCGGTTTCTGTTATGGGCTGACTCAGGCCGAGGGTCTGGTGCGCTCCGGCGCGGCCGAGTACGTGGTGGTGATCGGCGCCGACCGGCTCACCGACATCACCGACTTCCAGGACCGCAGCTCGGCCTTCCTGCTGGCCGACGGTGCGGGAGCCGCGGTCGTCGGGCCCAGCGACACCCCGGGCATGGGCCCGGCAGTGTGGGGTTCGGACGGCGAGGCTTCCGGCGTCATGGGCATGACGCCCACCGCCGACGGCAGCGAGCTGAAATTCCACATGCAGGGCCGCGACGTGTTCAAGTGGGCCTGCACCTATGTGGCCCGCCAGTCAGCGGAGATGCTCGAGAAGGCCGGGATCGGACCCGAAGATCTCGACGTGTTCATCCCGCACCAGGCGAACAATCGAATCATCGACGCCATGATGCGGACTCTGCGTCTTCCCGAGCACATCACCGTTGCCCGGGACATCAAATATCAAGGAAACACATCTTCGGCATCGGTGCCTCTGGCCATCGAGCGCCTCTACGATGACAACCTCGTCGAGAGCGGCCAGACCGCACTGATAATGGGCTTCGGTGCCGGGCTCTGCTATGCCGGTCAGGTCATTCAACTGCCCTGAACACCCAACTGCCCTGAACACCCAACTGCCTGACGTATTTCGACCCGCTGGCGGCCCCGCTGCCAGCAGTACAACTCAACACAGCCATCCACATCATCAAATCCTCCGAACCTTCATCACCGAAGGTGTCGGACTCCACCACGAAAGGAACCACCATGGCCACCACTGAAGAGATCCGTTCCTCGCTCGCCGAGATCGTCAACGAGGTCTGCAACGTGCCTGTCGAGGACGTGCAGATGGACAAGTCCTTCGTCGACGACCTCGACGCCGACTCGCTCGCCATGAACGAGATCATCTACGCCGCCGAGGACAAGTTCGGCGTCGAGATCCCCGACGAGGAGTCCAAGAACCTCAAGACCGTCGGCGACGCCGTCGCCTACATCGAGAACCATCAGGGCTGATCCCCTGCACGGCGGGGCCGGATCGATCCGGCCCCGCCACTCTGGCGCCGGCATGGCGCCCCCCATCTCCCAACTTTTCCCTCCCCTCACTGCTTCGTCAGGAAGGAACGCTGATGTCCCGTACGGTCGTGATCACCGGCATGGGCGCCACCACCCCGCTGGGTGGCGATGCCCCGAGCACATGGCAGGCTCTCAAGGTCGGCACCTCCGGCGTCCAGGCTCTCACCCACGATTGGGCCGAAGGCCTCCCGACGAAGATCGCCGCACCATGCGCCGTCGAACCCGATCTACCGCGGGTCGAAGCCCGGCGCATGGATCGCGTCAGTCAGCTCGCCGTCACCGCTGCCCTCGAGGCCTGGGGAGACGCCGGTTTCGCGGTCGGTGAGGACAACGACGTCGACGGGGAACGTCTGGCCGTCAGCTGTGGCACCGGTATCGGCGGGCTGCAGTCGCTCATCGGCAACTGGGATGTGCAGAAGGAGCGCGGTGTCCGACGTGTCTCCCCCTACGCCATTCCTCTGCTCATGGCGAACGCCCCGGCGTCGAACATCGGTCTGCGCATCGGCGCCATGGCAGGCCTGCACACGCCGGTCTCGGCCTGTGCCTCCAGCAACGAGGCCCTCGCCCAGGCAGCGGACATTCTGCGTCTGGGCCGTGCCGACGTGGTCGTCGCCGGCGGTGGCGAGGCCGTCATCCACCCATTCACGATGGCCGGCTTCGGCCAGATGATGGCGCTCAGCCGCCGCAACGACGAACCTCAACGCGCCTCACGTCCGTGGGACGTGGACCGTGACGGCTTCGTTCTCGGTGAGGGCGCGGCCTTCTTCGTCATCGAGACGCTCGAACACGCACAGGCACGCGGCGCCAAGATCTACGGGACCATCGCCGGTGCAGGCCTCAGCGCCGACTCACATGACATGGTCCAGCCCGACCCGAGCGGTCGCGGCCAGATGCTCGCCATGCGGCGCGCACTCGCCGAGGCCGAAATCGATGCTTCCTCCATCAAGCACGTGAACGCCCATGCCACAGCAACCCCGCAGGGCGATATCACCGAGGCAAAGTCGATCCGCGGTGTGTTGGGCGATGGCACCGAGGCCGTGGTGACCGGCACCAAGTCCATGACCGGTCACCTGTTGGGCGGTGCCGGGGCCATGGAGTCCCTGGCCACCGTCATGGCGCTCAAGGACCGCACAGTGCCTCCAACGATCAATCTCGAGAATCCCGAGAGCGACCTCGGTATCGATATCGCCGCCAACACCGCCCGCGACCTGCCAGCCGGCGACCTTGCCGCCATCAACAACTCGTTCGGTTTCGGCGGGCCCAATGTGGCGCTGTGCTTCACCAACGAGAACGTGACCGACTGAGCCTCGCTCCCCGCGCACCTCGTCATCCCGCTCATTCACTCAAGGAGTCCCATGCCTGACGCTTCGGCCCCCGACACCACCGCTTCCGCCCCCGCGAAGCCGGTGAAGCCCCCGAAGCCCCCGCGCGAAGAGGATCCCCGCAACCCGAATCACCGACTCGCGGCGCTCTTCGACGACGGGACCATGGAGCTGCTGACCCCCGACGACGGCTCGGGAATGCTCGCGGCCAAAGGCATGATCAACGGCAACCGCACGGTTGCGTTCTGTTCGGATGCCACCATCATGGGCGGCGCGCTCGGTGTCGATGGATGCAGGGTCGTGGTCCGTGCCTACGAGCAGGCGCTCGTGGATCGCATTCCGGTCATCGGCATCTGGCATTCCGGTGGCGCCCGTCTGGCCGAAGGCGCTGCATCACTCGATGCCGTGGGCCAGATCTTCAATGTGATGACGCGGGCCTCGGGAAAGATCCCGCAGATCTCGGTGGTGCTCGGTTTTGCCGCCGGCGGTGCCGCCTACGGACCGGCTCTGACCGATGTGGTCGTCCTCGCCCCTGAAGGCCGTATCTTCGTGACCGGGCCGGACGTGGTTCGTTCGGTCACCGGCGAGGATGTCGACATGCTCCGTCTCGGCGGTCCCGACACCCATGGACGCCGCTCCGGCGTCGTCCATCTGGTGGCCGACGACGAGGCCCATGCCTTGGAGCACGGGCGTCAGCTCGTGGAACTGTTCAGTGAACAGGGCACGGTGGGTGAGGTCGTCGACACCGACCTCATGGCACTCCTCCCCGATTCCCCCAAGCGCGCCTACGACGTGCATCCGCTCATCGAAGGGCTCCTCGACGAGGGCACCGCGCTGGAGCTGCACGGACGTTGGGCACCGAACATCGCCACCGTCATGGGCAGGCTCGGTGGACGCACCGTCGGTGTGATCGCCAACAATCCACTGCGTCTGGGTGGATGTCTCGATTCGCTCTCGGCGGAGAAGGCCGCCCGGTTCGTGCGCCTGTGCGACGCGTTCGGCATCCCTCTGATCGTGCTGGTGGATGTGCCCGGGTACCTTCCCGGTGTCGGCCAGGAGTGGGACGGTGTGGTACGCCGTGGCGCAAAGCTGCTGCACGCCTTCGCCGAGGCGACCGTGCCCCGTGTGACGCTGGTGACCCGCAAGGCCTACGGCGGCGCCTACATCGCCATGAACGCTGCATCATTGGGCGCGACGCGCGTCTTCGCCTGGCCCGATGCCGAGATCGCGGTGATGGGGTCGGTGGCGGCCATCCGAATCCTGCACCGACGCAAACTCGCCGCCGTGGCCGAAGACATGCGCCCGCAGCTCGAGGCCGAACTCGCCGAGGAACATGAGCGCATCTCCGGTGGTGTGCAGCGAGCGATCGAGATCGGCGTCGTGCATGAGCTCGTGGAGCCGACGCTCACCCGCTCCACCCTGGCCAGCACGATCGCGGCCCACGACTACGGCAACCGCGGGCAGCACACCAACATCCCGCTCTGACGCGCCGCATCCACTGGACCGACGAGGCGGCTCAGCGCAGATTCAGAGCAGCGCAGAGCAGACTCAGGTCGGAGCAGGCTCAGACCACCTTGTGGAGCCAGCGGACGGGAGCGTCCTCGCCGGCGTGGCGGAAGGCCTCGAGTTCGTCATCCCAGGGCCGCCCCAAGAGTTTGTCGAGGGCGACGCGCAGGGGCTCACCGCCTGCGGAGTCCTCCAACATGGCGGCCTTGATGCGGTCCTCGTGAACCATGACATCGCCGAACTCACCGGTGGTGGCGCGGAACACCCCGAGCGATGGCGTGTAGGCGTAGCGTTCGCCCTCGGCGTCGGCGCTAGCTTCCTCGGTGACCTCGAAACGCACGCGTCCCCATCGGGAGAGGGCGCTGCTGATGGCGGCGGCGGACCCGGTCGGCCCGCGCCATGCATATTCGGCCCGCTGACTGCGGTCGGCCGGTTGTGGCGTCCACTCGAAGTTCACGGGGACACCAAGTACGCCGCCCACGGCCCACTCGATGTGGGGGCACAGCGCTGACGGCGTCGAGTGGATCCAGATCACTCCGGTGCCACTGCTCATGTGTGTTCCTCCTCGTCGGCGTGAGTTCAGCCTTCCCCTGCCTCCTCACACACGGGTGGAACACCGCCATTGTGCCTCAGACCCGGCAGGAAGCGAAACCTGCTTCGATGCAGGCCTCCGGATGCTAGACTGGACGCCGCCAAGAGGTCGACGCCAAAGAGACACCGACGGCAGCAGGAGGCACCATGAGCCGGGCACCACGGGACGCCGCCACAGTCCCCACCACCGACGCCGAGCCTCCCCTCGTCCTCTACGACGCCGACTGCGGTTTCTGCACCCGATGCGCCGCGTGGGTGGAGCGTGCGCCGTTCGCGGTCCGTCTCACGTCGCTGCACGAGACGGATCTCCCTGCACTGGGCATCGATCCTGACCGGGCGTACCAGGAGATGCCGGTGCTCTGCGCGGACGGGTCAGTGCGTTGGGGGCACCATGCGTGGGCGAAGATCCTCAGTACCGGTCCCCTGCCCACGCGGATCCTCGGACGGGTTCTCGACAGCCGCGTGATGGAGCGTCCCGCCCATACGGTCTATCGCCTCATCGCACAGAACCGCCACCGCATGCCCGGCAGTGACGGGACCTGCGCGGTGTCGCGTCCCGTCGGGCAGGAGTGATCAGGCCGACGTCACGTGTAGTCGCGGGCGCCGAAGATCGCCGTGCCGACGCGGACCGTGGTGGCGCCGTGGGCGATGGCGAGTTCGAAATCCCCTGACATCCCCATCGACAGATCATCGACGCAGCCGGTGACCGTGTCATCGTCGCGGAGCCGCTGCTGCACATCGACGAGGCGGTCGAAACATGCGGCCACCTCGCTCTGGTCCTGGGCGCGGTCCCCCGCGATCGCCACGGTCATCAGACCGGTCAGGCGCAGCCGGTCGAAGGCCGCCAGTTCACGGGCCAGCGTCAGTGCCGCGTCGGGTTCGACGCCGAACTTCTGTTCCTCACCGGAGGTGTTGACCTGGATCATCACATCGAGCGTGCGGTCCTCGGTGTCGAGCCGTTTCTGGAGCTCCCGGGCCAGTGCGACAGAATCCAGTGTCTGGAGTTCATCGGCGAAACGTGCCACGAACTTGGCCTTGTTGCGTTGCAGGTGTCCCACGATGCTCCATCGGGCGTCGAGGCCCTGCTCAACGCACTCGGTGGCCTTCGCCTCGGCCTCCTGCACCTTGTTCTCGGCGAGCATCAGGCCGGGCTCATGCCTCAGGAGTCCGGAGATGTGATCCACCGGCCACGTCTTCGCCACCGGCAGCAGTCGCACGGATCCCGGTTCGCGTCCGGCCTTCCTCGACGCCTCGGCGACCCGTTCGGTCACCTCTTCGTAGCGTTTCACCACGCCGTCCATCGCATGCTCCTTCATCAACGACACGACCTGCCTTCCCGACACGACCGTGGCACCAGATGCCTTCGCTTCGGGTCAGGGCCAGCGCGCGGCCAGCGACACCATTCCGAGTGATGCGAGGATCGCGAAGGTGAGCCCGAAACCGACGTACCGCGCGGTCACCTCACGGTACTCCTTGGCGACGCCGGCGCTGCGGGCGATCTCACTGAACGCCTGCGTCAACTGCTCGGCCGATTCCGCCACGAAAGCCTGTCCGCCACCGGCGTTCGCGATCTCGCGGAGCTGCTCGGGGTTGACCGGCACCGGGATCGTCTGGCCGGTGTCGGGGTCGCGCATCGTTCCGGAGGTCGTGCCGTAGGCGATGGTGTGCACCGGCACGTGTTGTTCCTTCGCGTCGGCCGCGGCGGTGAACGGGTCCCGCCCGAAGCGGCTCTCACCGTCGCTCATCACCACGATGGTGGCCGGCACCGGCCGATCGGGGTGGTCGGGGTCCGGCGGCACCTGGGCGAGGGAATCAAGGCCCTCGTAGATGCCTTCACCGATCGCCGTGCTGGGACGCAGACGCAGACTGTCCACGGCGTTCCGGGCTTCCTGATGGTCGTTCGAGGGGCCGGAGACCAACGACGCCTGACGGGCGAAGTCGACGATCGCAATGTTGAAGCCATCGGGCATCTCGTCGATGAAGCCGTTGGCGGCATCCTTGGCCGCCGTGAGTCGGTCGGGCGCCACGTCGGTGGCCTCCATCGAATACGAGACGTCGAAGCACAGCACAACGGTTGCTCGTTCCACAGGCACTTCCACCTCGGCCTGGGGGCGGGCCCAGGCCGCCAGCATCGACGCCAGGCTCAGCACCGAGAGCAGGACCACCACGTGCTTGACCCAACCGCGTTGACGGTCGAGCATCTGCTGCAGATCCTTCTCGGAGTGGTCGTTGCGCCATGCCAGCAAGATCACGTAGAGGAAACCCAGGGCCGGCACGAGCAGCAGCCACCACAGCCGCTCGGGATTGGCGAATTCAATCACGATGGCCTTCCTCTCCCATGTCACTTCCGAATCGGGGAACTTCGCGTCCGAATGTTCTGGGTCCGGGCGTTCTGGGGACTCGTCGTTGCGCGGTGTTGTGTGTCATGGCCATCGCACCGCCAATGAGATAGCGGCCAACGCAGCGAGGACGGCGAACCCGAACCCCCATCCGACGTACTGCGCGGTCACCTCCACTTCCTCGGTCCGGTGCCCCACTTCGGAACCGATCTCGTCGAACACCGCATCCAGTTGCTTGGCGTCGGCGGCCTCATAGGATTTTCCCTCGGTGGTCTGCGCCACCTGCTCCAGTTCCTCCTTGTTGACCGCCACCTGATGGCGTTCCCCGTCGAGATCGACGAATCCGGTCTGGGTCCCATAGGCGATGGTGTGCACCGGGACCCCCGCCTCCTTGGCGAGATCGGCCCCCTGCAGGGCAGGGCGTCCGCTGTTGGACTCCCCATCGCTGAGCAGAACGATCGCGCCGGGAGCGATGTCCTCGGATTGCTCCCCATCGCCACCCGGTACTCGTCGCAGCGCGTCCAGGCCCAACGCGATCGCCTCTCCCACGGCGGTGCCGTCCTTGAGCTTCAGGGCGTCGATGACGCGGGTCGCTGCTGCTCGGTCGGTGTCCGCGGAGAACCGGATGCCGGAATTTCCGGCCATCTCCACCACGGCCACGTTCATGTTCGGGGGCATGGATTCCACGAAGTCAGTGGCGGCGGTCTTCGCCGCGTCCAACCGGTTCGGTTCGACGTCGGTGGCCCCCATCGATTGGGAGGTGTCGATGACCACCACGACGGTGGCTCGCTCCACCGGGACCCTGGCCTCGGCCGATGGTTTCGCGAAGGCGATGGTCAGGGCCGCCAGCGACAACATCGAGAGGGCGACGGCGAGGTGGCGTCGCCACTGCTTCTGCGGACGCATGACCGCCGCGAGCATCGAGGTGTTCGTGAACCGCATGCCCCGACGCCCTCGCCGCCGCATCGCAATGATGTACAGCGTCACGAGCAGGGGGATGACCAGCAGCCACAGCAACCGGCCCGGGAGCTCGAATGTCGGGAACCAACCCATCAACGGCTCACTCCTCGGGGCGGGGCATGCAGGGTGCTGGCAACCCGGCGGTAGGTGAGCACGAATCGCGCGATGTCATGCACCCAGTCTCTGTCAGTGCGCAACTGGATGTGGCCGACGCCGGCCCGCCGCAATGCGATCCGGATCCGTTCACGCTGCGCGGCCGAGGCCTGGTTCATCCGACGCCGGGCCGCGGGATCGGAGGTGTTCACGTACTGCTCGAAGTCTGTCTCCGGGTCGCGGATGAGGATCTCCCCCACGTTGGGGAACTCGAGTTCGCGTCGGTCCACGACCTCCACGGCCAGAACCTGGTTGCGGACCGTGAGCCGTCGGAGGGCGCGTTCCCACGGGGGTTCCACATTGGGGTCGAGTTCCTGGTCGCCGGGTGTCAGGAAGTCCGAGACGACCACGCGCATCCCGCGTCGACGCTGTGTTCGGGCGAGTTGTTCGATGCCCTCGGGAAGGTCGATCGTTCCCTTCGCATGATCGGGGACCATCGGCTCGTTCAGCATGGAGCGCAACAGCCCGTAGAGGGCGTTGCGTCCGGAGCGGGCCGGGAGGCGCTGCACCTTCTCGGGCCGCATGATCATGCCACCGAAGCGGTCGCCCATCTTCTGGCTGAGGAAGCCGATCGTCGCGATGGCGGCGATGCCCAGGTCTCGTTTGGTGACGCCCTCGGTGCCCCAGTTCATCGACGGGGTCACATCGAGCATGGCCCACACCTCCAACTCGCGGTCGGAGACAGTGTCACGCACGTGCGGCACGGTGGTGCGGGCGGTGACGGCCCAGTCCATCATCCGCACGTCGTCCTGGCCCGGCTGATAGGTGCGGGCGTCATTGGTGTCGCTGCCCGGCCCGGGAAGCAGCCCCAGATGGTCACCTTGGAGGAACCCCTCCAGTCGACGCACCACGGCGAGCTCGAGTCGGCGCAGCGCCGCTTCGGGTGCCAATCGGTTCAACGGCACCGTGGGCGCGGTCGGGACGCCCACCACCGACGCGAGGGCTGCGGGCGTCTCGGATTCGGGACGGCTCATGCACGACCCCCGATCAGTTCGGTCGGTACTGCTGCGGGTTCTGCCCGGGCGGCGGGAACTGTGCGAGCTGCTCCGGCGTCGGCTGCTGCCCCTGCGGCGGATAACCCTGCTGCGGATAGCCCCCCTGCTGCGGATAACTCTGCTGCGGATAGGGCTGCTGCGGGGCCGACGGCTGGTGCTGCGGCTGTTGCTGACCCTGATCCCACACCGGCGTCGGCGCCGGAACCATGGCGACCACGCGCTCGATCACCTGCGTGGGATCGATGTTGTCGGCCACGGCGTCGAAACCGAGCACGAGACGGTGCGCCATGACGTCCTTGGCCACGGCCTGGACATCGGTGGGCAGCACGTAGTCACGTCCGTGGATCAGAGCGAGGGCGCGCGAGGCGTTGACCAGGCCGAGCGTCGCACGCGGCGAGCAGCCGATCTGAATGACCGGGTCGAGGTCGGGCATGTTGAACTCGGCGGGGGTTCGCGTCGCCAACACCAGCCGCACGATGTATTCGGCGACGTGCTTGTGCACGAACACGTCGGTGGCCATGCCCTGGAGCTGCTTGACCAAGTCGGGGTTCAGCACCGGTTGGGGCTCGGGGGTCCGCTGGCTCATGCGGCGCAGGATCTCGAATTCCTCGTCACCGGCCGGATACGGCACGTCGACCTTCAGGAGGAAGCGGTCGCGCTGGGCCTCCGGAAGCGGGTAGACGCCCTCGGACTCCACGGGGTTCTGCGTCGCGATCACGATGAAGGGATCTGGCGCCGGGTAGGTCTGGCCACCGAGCGAGACCTGCTTCTCGGCCATCAGCTCCAGCATCGCCGACTGCACCTTGGCCGGGGCCCGGTTGATCTCGTCAGCGAGCACGAAGTTCACAAAGACCGGGCCGAGTTCGATCTCGAACCTCTCCTGGTTCGCGGAGTAGATACGCGTACCGACGATGTCGGAGGGCACGAGGTCGGGGGTGAACTGGACGCGGGAGAAGTCGCCGCCCACGACGGTGGCGAAGCTCCGCACCGCGAGCGTCTTGGCGACGCCGGGAACGCCTTCGAGCAGACAGTGTCCCCTGGCCAACAGCGACACCATGAGCTGCTCGACCATGTGCTCCTGACCGACGATCACTCGCTGCACCTGTTCGATGGACGTGCGCAGCAGGTCGGACGCCTGCTCCGGTGTCATCTGTGCGCCCATCTCGGGGGACTCCGTCACGCCGCCTCCTGCTGGATTCGTCCTGATTCGTGGATCGTTCGGCACGTTGCCGTGGGAACCTTACCCAACGTGGTGGCGCGAACACACACGATCGTCGGCGCGGCGGTGGCACAATGGCGCTCGATGCCCGAAGTGAACCTCGCCCCGCTGCTGCCGTCCGACCCGCCACACATCGATGAGTTCTGGCTCGACGCACGCCTGCACGCCAGCCCGTCGGGTGTGGTGTACATCGCCCATGGTCGGGATACCCGCGTCCGGCTCATTCTGCTCAGCGACGGCGCTGCCAACGACAAAGCCGCCCGCGACCGGTTCTCAGGGCTCATCAATGGCCTGCACATCGACGAGGTCGTGGCCCGTGGCGGGCACGATCAGGATCAGGGACGTCTGGGGCGACGTTTCCGGGCCCCCAAGGACTCCCCTCTCCCGGCCGATTCCCAGGAACTCGCGCCGTGGGTCGCGATGCCGTGGACGCGGGACCCACAGGAGGTCGAGCAGGTGCGCGAGATCCTGCAGGGCGTCGAGTTGGAGGATGTCGTTCAGCCCGATGCCGAGGGCCCCGACTACGAGCACTACTGGTTGAAGAACACCAAGGCGGGCCGGACGCGGACCTTTCCCCTGCCGTGGCCCGGTCGATCCGACCGCGCGGGGTGGCTCAGCATCCTGACGTCGTGGCTGCTGATGTTGCTGTTCGCGGTGCTCGCCCTGCTCATCGCCTATCTGTTGTTCCGCGAATCCGATCCGGTTCCCGAGCCGTCCCCGGTACCTCAAAGTGGCGAGCCGACCCCATCGTCGACAGCCAGCCCCTCGGACACCGCCTCCCCGAGCGAAAGTCCCGAACCCAGCGAATCCCAGAGCCCGTCGGATTCGGCCAGCCCGACCCCGTCCGACACGGCCGAGGGAACGCCGACGCCGCCGTCCCGTCTGTGATTGACTCACCTGCATGACTCTCCGGCCACGTCTGATCGTCAGCGATCTCGATGGCACCTTCCTCGACCCGATGGGGCAGGTGACCGCCATCAATCGTGACGCGGTCGTCGATGCGGTCGACGCCGGCATCGGTGTGCTGCTGGCCACCGGGCGTCCTCCCCGTTGGCTCGGTGTCATCGAGGATCTCCCCGTCGGCCATCCGCTCGTGATCTCCAGCAACGGCGCCCTGTTGTGGGATCTTCAGGAGCGACGCCCCCTCATCAGTCACCCGGTCGACGCCGTGGTTGCCCAGGACGCCATGGCCGCGATCCGTGACGAGCTGCCCGAGGTCACCTTCGGCGTCGAGATCGGAATGCGTTTCGGGCACGAACCCGGCTGGGACTGGTTCGAGGAGGCACCGGTGGGTGACGCCTTCTTCACCGCCACCGGAACCGATCTCGTCGCAGAACCGTTCGTGAAGTTCCTCGTGCAGCACGTCGGCCTGCCCAGTGATCCCCTGGCAGCCACAGTGGAGCAGATCGTCGGTGATGCGCTCACCGTGACGCATTCGAATTTCCACTCCTCCATCGGCCTGCTGGAGGTCTCCGCCCCCGGCGTCAGCAAGGCGACTCTGCTTCAGGAGTGGTGTATCGACCAAGGCATCGATGCTGCGGATGTGGCGGCGTTCGGTGACATGCCGAACGACCGCACCATGCTGGAGTGGGTCGGGCAGCCGCACATCATGGAGCAGTCACACCCCAGCCTGCATTCGGTGGTGGGATCCAGCGGGCGTCCGGCGGTGCGTATCGGTTCGAACGCCGCATCCGCGGTGGGGGCGAGGATCCGCGAGTGGCTGTGACGAAGGGGCAGCCTTCGGGTTTCTGGCCCGCGTGTGCGGCATACCTGTTCCCGATGCTCGCAGCTGTCATGGCAGGCATGCGCTCCAGTGACACCTCACCATGGGGCATCGCTCCGATCACCGCCGACTTCCGTGTTTATGTGGTGGCCGCCCGCGTCCTGCTGGAGGGTGGCGATTTCTACGCCCCCGTCCCCGGTGTGTTCCCCTACATCTATCCCCCGCTGGCAGCCTTGTTGGCCACGCCATTCACCCTCGTGCCATGGGTGGCGGCCCAGACGATCTGGTTGGCGTTGCAGGGCGCCTTGGTCGTACTGGTCCTTCGTCGGTTGGGACTGAGCCTGACCGCGGCCGGTATGGCCGGTGTCGCCGTGATTCTGCTGCTGGCACCATTCGGCTCTGTCATGGAGCTGGGGCAGGTGGGTGTGCTGCTGCTGGCACTGGTCGTGCTCGACCTCATCCGTCCTGCGGAAGATCGGCGGCGTCGTCTCCCGGCAGGGATCGGCCTCGGGGTCGCGACCGGTATCAAACTCACCCCCGCTGTGTTCATCATCCACCTCTGGTTGATCGGACGCCGTCGAGATGCAGCGGTCGCGTCGGGTACGTTCCTCGCCACGGTGGCGCTGGGGCTCGCGGTGGCCCCGACTCGGGCATGGGGCTATTGGTGGCGGCTGGCGATGGGGGATTCGGGCGCGAACATGGATTCCAGCGGATGGCTGTTCAATCTTTCCGTCGTCTCCGCCACGCAGAGATTCTTGGGGTTGGAGACCGGTAAGAGCGTTGGCCTCATGCTCGCCCTGATTCTCCTCGTGGTCGGACTGGCCGCCGCAGCTCTCGCGCATCGGCGCGGTCAATCGCTGCTGGCTCTGGGCGTGCTGGGCCTCACCAGCAGCTTGGCGAACCCCATCGCTTGGATCCACCACCTCGTATGGGTGCTGCTTCTGATCGCAGCGCTGCTTCCCGCCGCTTTCACCACGGACTCGTCAGGCAAGCACGCCGATGGCCCCACTTCCGAGGACCTTCCGAGCCCCATGCGCTGGCTGGTACTGCTGGTGACGATCTGGATGTGCACACAGCCACAGCTCACCATCGGCGGCGCGCCACATGCGGTCGAGGAGATCCATGGTTACACCGCGTGGGAGAAGACCCTCGCGGCCATGCCGGATATTCTCGTGGCCGTACTTGCCGTCTCGGTGCTTGTGTGGTGTCTGCAGATGCAGCGCGACGCGACCCGAACCCGACCGATGGAATCCGACGTCTCGTGAATGTGGTCAAGGTCCTGAAGAACCTGCTGTGGACGCTCGTCCTGGCCGTTCCTCCGCTGTTCGCGGCGCTCTGGTCCGGAGCGACCGCCATCGCGAACGGCGCCTTCAGCCCGTGGTCACCGCAGATGATCGACATGGACGTCTATCGACGCACGGCCGAGATCTTTCTCGTCGGCGGCGACATCTACAACGTCCCGGACGAGTTGCCGTTCATCTATCCCCCGGTCGCAGCACTGCTGTCCCTGCCGTTCACCTGGTTCGAGCTGGCCACCACGCAGCAGCTGTGGCTCGTGGTGAACGCCCTGTTCGTCATCGCGATGGTGCACCGGCTGGGGCTCACCGGTTGGCGGTTGTCGCTGGCGTCGGCCGCAGCGATCCTGATGATCGAACCCCTGCGAACCACGCTGGGCTTCGGTCAGGTGAACATCGCCATGACCGCATTGGTGTTCCTCGACATCGTGCCCGGCCCGCGGGCTCTCGACCGGCTTGGATTGCCGCGTCTGCCGCAGGGCTGGCTCATCGGTATCGCCACCGCGATCAAGCTGACGCCCGCACTGTTCGCGGTGTACCTCTTCTTCTCCGGCAAGGTGAAGCCCGCACTCGTGGCGTTCGG
The DNA here is from genome assembly GCF_006716235.1 of Propioniferax innocua. Classification (GTDB taxonomy): domain Bacteria; phylum Actinomycetota; class Actinomycetes; order Propionibacteriales; family Propionibacteriaceae; genus Propioniferax; species Propioniferax innocua. The sequence continues at coordinate 540,370 of NZ_VFOR01000001.1, forward strand.
TTCGTTCTGCGTCGCGACGGTCGTCGGGTTCGCATTCCTGCCGCAGGCGTCGATGACGTTCTGGACACGGCTGCTCGAGGGTGACTCGGGCATCAACACGGGCCTGAAGTACTTCACCAACCAGTCGGTCATCGGCAACTACATCCGGTTCTCCAAGGAGAATCCCGATCAGATCCCGTCCGAGGGTCTGCTACTCGCTGTGCTCGTCGGTGCCGTCGGACTCGCCGCGGCGATCCTCTGGGAACGCAACGGTCACCGCACCTTCGCCGTGACCCTGTGTGGATTCACGACGCTGATGATGTCGCCGATCTCGTGGAGCCACCACTTCATCTGGTTCCTGCCCCTCATCGCCTTGGCGCTGCGGGACAGCGACCTGCCCAAGCCCCTGCGTATCGTCGCCATCGGGTACGGCATCTGGGGTGCGCATGCACCGTTCAATGAGTTCGGTGACTACTACGTGTATGAGAAGCCACTCGATGAGTTCGAGTTGACCCCCCTCTCCCTGCTCGTGGACGCCGGATCGATGATCATCTGCATCGCAATGTTCGTGCTGGCCTTCGGGTATGGGCTCGTCGAACGGCGTCGCCAAGGCTATGGCTGGCTTCCCCTGACGCTGCGCGCGACGGAGAAGAAGCGCGCCGGCTTCGAGGCCCGGGAAAGCGACGACGCAGAAGCCGATGCCGCAGGAGCTGCTGAGCAGGACTCTCTCGCTGGGCGGAACCCCGCCGACGAGAAGCCCGATTCGGACGCGGATACGAAACCGGCCGCACCACGCGGCACAGGGCGTTAGAATCGCGTTCTCCGGGGCGTTAGCTCAGCTGGTCAGAGCACGGGACTCATAATCCCTTGGTCGCGGGTTCAAGCCCCGCACGCCCCACGAAAGCCCGGTGGAGAGCCAGTTGGCTCACAGGGTCCGCGCAACGAGTTCCTTCATGATCTCGTTGGTGCCGCCATAGATCTTCTGGACCCGTGCCGACGCATACATGCGGGCGATGGGGAATTCGGTCATGTAGCCGTAGCCTCCGAAGATCTGCAGGCAGCGATCGATGACGCGACACTGCACGTCGGTCGTGTGGAACTTCACCAGCGAGGCCCCCGCGGCGTCGAGGTCTCCTGCGATGTGGCTGGCGATGCAGGCATCGAGCATGGTTCGCGCCGCGAAGGTCTCCGCCGCGCATTCCGCGAGGACGAATCGGGTGTTCTGGAACCCCATGAGGGGCTGACCGAAGGCCGTGCGCTCCTTGGCATAGTCCCGTGCAAGACGCAGTGCCCCCTCCGCGGCCCCGACGGCCTGAACGGCGATGGCCAGACGTTCCTGTGCGAGTTGCTGCATCAGCTGGCCGAACCCCTGCCCCTCTGCGCCCAAGAGATTGCCAGTCGGCACACGGCAGTCGGTGAAGGACAGTTCGCGGGTGTCCTGCCCGTGAGCTCCGATCTTGTCGAGCACCCGCCCCCGTTCGAACCCCTCCAGGTCCTTGGTCTCGACCACGATGAGGGACAGCCCCTTGCCTCCGGGTTCGTCGGAGGTGCGAGCGACCAGCACGATGAGGTCACAGTGCGTGCCGTTGGAGATGAACGTCTTCGATCCGTTGATCACGTACTCATCGCCCTCGCGGCGTGCTCTGGTGCGGATCTGCTGCAGGTCCGACCCGGTTCCCGGTTCGGTCATGCCGATGGCGCCGACGAGATCGCCGCTCGCCATGGCCGGCAACCATCTCTGCTTCTGCTGTTCGGTGCCGTAGGCGAGGATGTAATGGGCCACGATGGAACTGTGGACGACATTCGCCCAAGCATCATCGCCGACGCGTCCCTGCTCATAGGTGAGGACGGCCTCATGGGCGAAGGTTCCCCCGCTGCCGCCGTATTCCTCCGGGATCGACAGACACAGCAACCCCGCCGCCCCGGCCACACGCCACAGGTCACGGTCCACCGCGCGCTGCTCGGACCACCGCGCGAGGTGGGGAACGACCTCCTTGTCCAGAAAGGTCCGCGCCAAGGTCTGGACATCGTCGAGGTCATCGGTCATCCACACCGGTCGGTGGGTGTCGAGAATCATGGATCGCTCTCCTGCTCGTGATGCTGTGGCGCTGGGATCAGTCGTCGGCATCGTCGCCTTGGCTCATCCCGGGGCGTTCACCAAAGTATGGAGTGGGTCACATTCTGGCACCTCCTGTCGTTCTCCAGGCAACGACCTGACCTCCCGGATCTCGGAGCTGCTCCAACCAGAACGCAATCCGCTCGTGGATACGCGGTGATACGAGCTCAACGGAGCACAGATCGATGCCCCGGCCACTGCACCCCTAAAGTTGCGCCATGACTCTCACGACACGGCTCCTGCCACTGGCGATGGTGGTGGCATGGGTCTTCGGCCTCGTGGTCCCCTGCTGGACGGCGGCGCGGGCGACGGGGCTCCCGACCGGCGGCATGAGCGTGGCCGCCCCCACGATCAGTTCGCTCACATGGCTCGCAGGATGTGCCGCCCTGTTCGTGGCCGGGGTCTGTTCCATGAGCCAACCGTCCTGACCCGGCAGGGCCGCAAAGCCTGCCTGTTATTCACTGACCTTGGCTGCGAGTGCAGTGAACAGGTCGGCGACAGCCGGCACATCAGGCACCACGAGGTCGGCTTTCTCCACCACGGGATGATCGGCATCGGCGGCAACCGCCACCGAGAAACCGGCCACCCCCGGCTCACCGCCCGTCTCCGCCGACCGCAACGATCGAACCGCCTCGAACGCCGGCAGGTCTCCCAAGTCGTCGCCGCAGAACACGACGGTTTCAGCTGCGTTCTCAGCCACCAGTGCCCGCAGGGCGTCCCCCTTGTCGACGCCTCGGGCACGCACCTCGAGGATGTTGTGACCGGGCTCCAGCCTGAGGCCGAGGAGTTCGGCGAGTTCAGCCACCGGACCCCGGATCGCTTCCATGGCAGCGGCCGGGTCACTGGCCCGACGCGTGTGCACTCCGACGGCCCGGCCCTTGTCCTCCACATGGAGATCGGGCCAGCCGGCGTCGGCCAACAGCTGGGGAAGCTTGACTGCGAACTCCCGTACCGCGGGCGGATCCTCGGGCAGATCGAACTGGCCGGTGGCGGCATCCCACCTCTCGACGCCGTACTGCCCCAGCACCACCAGGCGCTTCAACGCTGGGTGCTCTCCGAAGCGTCCCAGCCGGACAGCCGTGTGCACGGGACGTCCGGTGATGATCGCAACGTGCGCGCCGGCTTCGGCGAGGGCGGCCAGACCAGCCACTGCACGCGGATCAGCGCCGGCGGCCTCGGGGTCGTCCACGAGCGGGGAGATGGTGCCGTCGAAGTCGGTGGCCACCAGAGCCCGGGAGGGGTCTGCGAGGAATCGGTCAAGGGCTTCTCGGGCCGGGCCGGCGAGATCATCGAAGAGGCTCATGGGTCCACTGTCACACAGCCACAGTAAGATCCGGGCCAGGAGGGGTTCATGAACAACCAGTTCGAGAAACGTTCCGATTTCGTCGTGGTCGCCAACCGACTCTCCGTGGATCGGGTGGTGGCCGATGATGGTTCCGAGACCTGGCGCACCTCGCCCGGCGGCCTCGTCACCGCGCTGGAGCCAGTCATGCAGTCACGCAGGGGCAGCGCCTGGGTGGGCTGGCCCGGTTCGCCCGATGAAGAGCTCGAGCCCTTCGTCCACGACGGGATCCAACTCGTTCCTGTGTCCCTGTCCGCACAGGACGTCACCGAGTATTACGAGGGCTTCTCCAATGCGACGCTCTGGCCGCTGTTCCACGACGGTGTCGCCTTCCCCGAATACCATCGCGAATGGTGGGACGCCTACGTACGCGTCAATCGCCGTTTCGCCGAGGCCGCTGCCGCAGTGGCTGCAGAAGGCGCGCAGGTGTGGGTGCAGGACTATCAACTGCTCCTGGTCCCCCGCATGCTCCGGACGCTGCGTCCCGACCTGTACATCGGTTTCTTCCTGCACATCCCCTTCCCGCCGATGGAACTCTTCGTGCAGCTCCCGTGGCGGGCCGAGATCCTGGACGGTCTGCTCGGCTCCGACCTGGTCGGTTTCCAGATCGCCGGCGGAGCGAGCAACTTCATTCATCTGGTCTCCGAACGTCTCGGTTACCCGACCGGTGACGACACCGTGACACTCCCCGACGGACGTGTCTGCGCCGCCCGCGCCTACCCCATCTCCATTCCGACGCAGCGTTTCGCCGACCTGGCAGCCGACCCCGCCGTCCAGGAACGTGCCCGCGAGATCCGCGCCGAACTCGACGACCCCGAGCTGTTGTTCCTCGGCGTCGACCGGCTCGACTACACCAAGGGCATCAAGCACCGTCTCCGCGCGTTCGGCGAGCTCGTCACCTCCGGCCAGCTCGACCCGGACAGGGCCGCCTTCCTGCAGGTGGCCACACCTTCGCGGGAACGCGTCGAGGAATACAAGATGCTGCGCGACGAGATCGATCGCATCGTCGGGCGGATCAACGGTTCGGTCGGCCGGATCGGGCGCCAGCCGGTGACCTACCTCCACACGCATTACCCGCGTGAAGAGATGGTCGCGATGTACTCCGCCGCCGATGTCATGGTGGTCTCGCCACTGCGCGATGGCATGAACCTCGTGGCCAAGGAGTACATCGCCTGTCGGCGCAATGGTGACGGCGCACTGGTGCTGAGCGAGTTCACCGGCGCGGCCGATGAACTCAGCGAGTGGACCTACTCCATAAACCCGTACGACATCAACGGCATGAAGGCCACGATGCTTCGAGCCGCCACGGACGCTCCCGAAGAACGCCAACGCCGGATGGCGGCACTGCGTGAGCAGGTGTTCACCCATGACATCGACCGCTGGGCCGAATCCTTCCTCGCGGACATGGGCTGACCTCCCGCCGCTTCAGACCCCGCTCTTCAATCAAGCGCCGCCGTGCGCCGAGGAGCCGACACACGCGCCGAGGATCGGTGCGGTGGCGTCGACCAACAACACCGGCGCACCGGGGTGCAGCATCGCCGAGTCGATGGCGCTCAGGGAGATGGAGCTCAGGGAGTCGGGGCCACCGCCGCAGTCCCGCCAGCGATGACCACCAAGTCCGTGTCAGCCACGCTGTCCTCCGGTCCGGGTCAAACCCACAGCCGAGCTCATGGAAGCATTGGTGCCATGACAACACACATCGTGGCAATGGGTGGCGGGGGTTTCTCGATGTCGAGCGACAAAACAGTCACCAACCTCGACCGTTACGTGATAAATCTCTGCGACGAACCGCACCCCATGGTGTGCTTCGTACCCACGGCTTCGGCCGATGATCCGGCCTATGTGCGCCGTTTCTTCGATGCCTTCGCACCCACTGGCGTCCGCACCTCGGTGTTGACGCTGTGGGAGAACGCCGCCGATTCGGTGAAGCAGGCCGAGGAGGCCGACATCCTCTATGTCGGCGGTGGCTCCACGGTCAACCTGCTCGCGCTGTGGCAGGCCCACGGCGTCACCGACATGATCAAGCGCCGCATCAAGAACGGGAACCTCGTTCTGGCCGGACTCTCGGCCGGGGCCAGCGCCTGGTTCGAAGGGTGCACCACCGACTCCTTCGGAGCCGACGCCCTGCGCACCTGGCGCGGTGGCATGGGGCTGATCAACGGCAGCTTCTGCCCGCACTACGACGGTGAGGCCGAGCGCGCTCCCCTGTTCGCGAACTCGATCGCCACCGGTGCCCTGCCGGACGGTTACGGCGTCGAGGACGGTGCGGCGATCCACGCCATCGACGGTGAGATCCATCGCTTCATCGCCGAACGCCCGGGCCCGAAGGTCCACCGTGTCTACGGCATGTTCACCCCCACCACCAGTGGCGTCGTGACCGAAGAACAACGGACGCGTCAGGTGCGGTTGTAAGACTCCCTGCCCCGAGGCCCTCGGTTTCCACAACTTGATATTGGTTCAATATTTAACTAATATGGTCGATTGTCGAACCCGAGCTCCGCGTCGCGGGCAGAACGAAGAGGCCCTCATGGACATCGGAATCTTCACCATCGGCGACGTCACGGTCGATCCCACCACCGGTCACGCTCCGAGCGAGCACGAACGGATCCAGAACACCGTGACGATCGCCCGCCACGCCGAGCAGGCGGGCCTGGATGTGTTCGCCACCGGACAACACCACAATCCGCCCTTCGTGGCCCCGGCCAACCCTCCGATCCTGATGGCTCATCTGGCCGCCATGACCGACAGCATCCGGTTGAGCACCGCCACCACCCTGATAACCACCACCGACCCGGTGCGCATCGCCGAGGACTATTCCTACGTGCAGCATCTGTCGCTGGGCCGGGTGGATCTCATGTTGGGGCGCGGCAACACCGGACCGGTCTATCCGTGGTTCGGCAAGGACATCCGCGCTGGAATCCCGCTGGCGGTGGAGAACTACGCCCTGCTGCATCGCCTGTGGCGTGAGGAGTCGGTGGACTGGAACGGCCGCTACCGCACTCCCCTGCAGGATTTCACCGCGACTCCTCGCCCACTGGACGACGTGGCACCGTTCGTGTGGCACGGCTCCATCCGCTCACCGGAGATCGCCGAGCAGGCCGCCTATTACGGGGACGGGTTCTTTCACAACAACATCTTCTGGCCCATGTCCCACACCGCACGCATGGTGAATCTGTACCGCCAGCGCTTCGAGCACTACGGCCACGGTGCTGCCCATCAGGCCTTCGTGGGCTTGGGCGGCCAGGTGTTCATGCGACGCACTTCCCAGGACGCGGTGCGTGAGTTCCGCCCTTACTTCGACAACGCACCGGTGTACGGCCACGGCCCTTCGCTGGAGGAGTTCACGGCCCAGACGCCGCTGACCGTCGGAACGCCCGAACAGGTCATCGAGCGCACACTGTCGTTCCAGGAGTGGGCCGGTGACTACCAGCGTCAGCTCTTCCTGATCGACCATGCCGGGCTACCGTTGAAGACCGTGTTGGAGCAGATCGACATGCTCGGCGAGGATGTGGCACCGGCGCTCCGCAAGGAGTTCGATGCACGGCGCCCCGCCGACGTACCCGATGCCCCAACACACGAGTGGCTCGTGGAGCGTCACCGAGCAGGCAAGGACCCGGCTCCCGGCGGACGCCCCGGATCCCCCGCCGTGAACGAACGCGAAGGAGAATGATGCGCCTCACCGCCGTCTGGACCGGTCTCAGCAGCGAGTCCTCCACCACCAGGCTGACCGAACGCCTCATCGACGCCGCCGTTGCATCGGCCCGGACGAATGGCATCGACCCCGTGGTCACGCGCATCAACCTGCGTCGACTCGCCACGGGTCTGGTCAACATGACGGTGACGCCGACGCCCGACCCGGAGTTGGAGGAAGCCTTCGAGGCGGTCCAGCAGGCCGATGCGGTCATCACCGCGACCCCCATCTACAAGACCGCTCCGGTGGGCATCCACATGCTGTTCTGGCAATTGGTCGACGAGGGTGCGCTCGCCGCCACGCCCGTCCTCCTGGCAAGCACCGGCGGCACCCCGCGTCATTCCTTGGCGGCCGAGAACACCCTTCGACCGATGCTGGGATACCTCAAGGGTCTGGTCATCCCCACTTCGGTGTTCGCCGCCACCGACGACTGGGGCGACCCCGAGGATGCGACGAGACTGACTCGCCGCATCGAGACCGCCGCCGCGGAGCTGATGGCTTGGGCCTCGGGGAGCGTCGGCGGAGGCGTCCGTGCCGACAAGACCGCAGATCCCCTGGATCCCGCCGGCGTCACGCCCTTCGAGCAGATCCTGGAGCAGCGATGACCGACCGACCGCTGTTGGCGGAGAACCGCACCCTCGATGCGTGGCGTCGGTATTTCGAGGCTTCCCAGCTCCTCATCACCCGTCTGGACGAGGCGCTGCGCACCGAGACCGGCAGCGACCTGGGCGAGTTCAACATGCTGGTGAGCCTGGCCGAGGCCCCCGAGCGGACGCTGACGCTCAGTGCACTGGCGCGCCGCGTCGTGTTCTCCATCCCGCGGATGAGCTATCGGGTCAACCAGCTTCTCGAGCGCGGGTGGGTGACCAAACGTGCCTGTCCGAACGATGGCCGCGCATCGGAGGTGACGCTGACCGACGCCGGGCTGGAGCGGTTGCGTCACGTCGGTTCAGTGCATCGCGAGCACATCGCCCAGATCTTCGACGCCTCTCTCGACCTCACCGAGGCCGAGACCCTGGCCGAACTCACCGAGAGGATGCGCGCACGGCTCACCCCATGAGGGAGAACACCCACGTGGCCAGCGTCATCGTGGTGAGGGTGATGAGTACGATCCCGATGAGGTTCAGCCACAGGCCACCGCGCACCATCTGACCGATGGTCACATAGCCTGAACCGAATGCGATCGCGTTGGGCGGCGTCGCCACCGGCAGCATGAACGCACACGTGGCGGCGAGCGCCACGGGGATCGCCAGCAGCATCGGATGCATGCCCAAGCCGAGTGCCACACCTCCGGCGACGGGGAGGAACGTCGCGGCGGTGGCTGTGTTCGACGTGAGTTCGGTGAGGAACAGGATCGCTGCGGCGAACACGACGACGAGGATGACCAGGGGGACGCCACCCAGGCCGGCTGCACGCTCACCGATCCAATCGGTCAGTCCGCTGTCGCCGAACTGGCTCGACAATGCCAGACCACCGCCGAAGAGCAGGAGCACGCCCCACGGCAGCTTCACCGCCGAGTCCCAGTCGAGCAGTTTGACGCCGCGTCCGGACCCGGAGGGCAGGATGAACAGGATGAGCCCCACCGCCATCGCGATCACCGAATCGGCCTTGTTCAGGTCAGGGAACAGGAACGGCACCGTGATCCACGACACTGCCGCGAGGATGAAGATGATGAGCACCATCACCTCACCGCGGGAGATCGGCCCCAATTTGTTCAGCTCCTCACGCATGAACTGACGCCCACCGGGCAGATGGTCGATCTCGGGCTTGAACAGCACCTTGGTCAGCAGGAACCACGCGATCGTCATGAACACGATCGCGAGCGGAACGCCGACGAGCATCCACTGGCCGAACCCGATGTGGATGTCATGGTTGTCGGCCAGGTATCCGACCATGAGGGTGTTGGGTGGCGTTCCGATGATGGTGCCCAGCGACCCCAGCGAGGCCGCGTAGGCGATGCCGAGCATCAGCGCGGTGCCGAAATTGGACTTCTTGACCGTCGCGAGGGCGTCTCCTGCTCCCGCCTCGGGATCATCGGCGCCGCCGGATGACTCGGCCTCAGGTTCTGCATCGGAATCCAGTTCCCCGTCGGTGAGCTTGTTCACCAACAGCACCACCGAGACACCGATCGGCAACATCATGACCGCCGTGGCGGTGTTGGAGACCCACATGCTCAAGAATCCGGTGGCGATCATGAACCCTGCGATCACCATGGAGGGCTTGCTGCCCATGAGCAGCACCGTGGCCAGTGCGATGCGTCGGTGCAGGTTCCACCGCTGCATGGCCAGGGCCAGCAGGAAGCCGCCCATGAACAGGAAGATGATGTTGTTGCCGTAGGAGCCGCCGACATCGTCGAACTTCACGCCGCCGAAGATCGGGAAGGCGACCAGCGGAACGAGCGCCGTGGCCGGGATGGGCAACGCTTCGGTCATCCACCACACGCCCATGAGTACGGCGGTGGCCGCCGTGAGTTTCGCTGAATGCGCGACCTCTCCCATGAGGAGATAGACGATCACCGCACCGAGGAGTCCGCCGAAGAACCCGGCCCAGCGTACCTGCATGGTCTTTCGCTCGACCGGCTCCGCACGTTCACCCGGGGAGCGTCCATCGACCTCGGCGGGTTTCCCCGTCGATCGATATTGCCGGAGATGATCTCCTGTTGGTTCGGGCTTCATGGCATTCCCCCACGTCGTCGTGTACTGGCCCTCGGTGTGGCTTGACTGGCCGATCATAGGGCTTGGTGAGCGTGAGTGCCATGATCTGCGGTGGAATCGCAAGACCAGATCGCATCAGCTCCCGCGATTGAGCATCCATGGATGGTTCTGCTACAGTCGTGCATCGCGCCGATCCCCGGTAGCTCAACGGCAGAGCATTCGACTGTTAATCGAAGGGTTACTGGTTCGAATCCAGTCCGGGGAGCCATGGAGGAAGCCGGCTCTGACTTGCCGAATGCAGGTCAGAGTCGGCTTTCTGTTTCTCCTGCATCATCTGTGCATCACTACATCATCTGTGCGTCATGAACCAGCGGCCACTCGCGTCCGGCTCACTCATGCTGGGCTCACTCATACTGGGCCCGCAGTGCGGCGAGTGCATCGTTCAGCACCGCACGGTTCTCGGGAGTGTCCTTGGTGCCGCGTCCCAGCGTCGCTGTCCACACGATGGGCGCGGAAGGATCGCCCGGGTCCCGACGCCCCGCCACATCCCCACCGTTGCGGGTCTCGGGGATCTCGACGTGCTCGGCGACGAGGATCGAGGATTCGACCAGTTCCTTGAACACCAAGGGGATGTCTCTCGGATCGCCGTCGGGACGGAACGTGGCGGTTCCGGTGGAGTGCTTCCATTTCAGGGTGCGCAGGTCGTTGTTCCAACTGCCGTTCTCCACCTCCGGCCAGCGCCAACGCTTCCACTCCCCCGGCTCGCCGACGAACAGCCCCGCTCGGCTGAGGACGCACCAACGTCCTCGTGCGTCCCGGCCCCAGGCCAGTGCCCGGGCAGCGCCACCACCGATCTCGGTGAGGGATCTCTGGACGTCACGGTCCAGCCGTCGACCACGCAGTGCTTCGAACATGACTCCATCATGCCGCCTCGGGCAGGACGCGCAATCGAGCGAGGGCGGACTGCTCGAGGCGTCGACACCGACGTTTCGACATCCGCAGCCCCGCCGCCACTGCCTCCAGTGAGCGCGGCGGCTCCCCATCCAACCCGAATCGACGCCGGACGACCTCACCTTCATCCTCCGGAAGTGTCTCGATGGCCGAGGCCACCCACGCATACAGACGCCGGTCGTCGGCACCGGGGTCAGGACGTCCCGGAAGGACGTCGGGCACGATGTCATCCAGAGACAGCGGCGGGGCGTGAGCCACCATCTCGCTGACCCAGGTGAGGGAACGACCGGTGCGGGCAGCCAGTTCCTCGAGGCGGGGCCGACGTCCCTGCTCCTGCTCGAGCTCGACCTCCACCCGTTGGAGCCGACGCAGCCCCCGAGCGGTGTGGCGTCCAAGGCCACTCTCGCGACGCACCGCATCGTCGATGGCCGCACGGATCCACGAAGAGGCATAGGTGGCGAAGCGGACGCCGGCGTCAGGGTCGAACCGCTCCATGGCCTGAACCAGACCGAGGAATCCCTCTTGGACGAGGTCATCCACAGAGCCGCAGAAGCGGTGTGCGGCACGGTTGGCGAAGTAGAGCACCAGGCCGAGGTTTCCGGTCAGATAGCGTTCACGCGCCCGCTGCCCCTCGGCCACGAGTATCCCCAGCTCGCGCCGGGTGGCGGTACTGCGCAACTGTCCATCGAGAGCGGCGGCGGCCAGCGTTCCGATCTCGATCGTTCTGATCAGCTCGTCCTCCTCGCTCTGGGTGAGCGACTGATCCTGTGACCATCGGTAGGTTCCAGATCCGCTGCGGTCGGCGGAGACGTCGGTGGCTGTGGGCAGGTGTGTGATGTCCATGCCGACATGTTCATGAGTTCGCACGTGCGCCACACCGTCGTGAGGTGTGGATGTGGAGTCATCCCCTGGACAACACCGGGATCATCACGGCGTCACAGGACAACATCTGCCCACGGATCATGATGGTTCCACGTTCAACAGTTATGGTTCTTGCGTCGGTCACTTCCCGTGGCGACAGTTTCGAAAGGTTTCACCATGTCACCCACCATGCCTCAACGTCTCTGGGCCGAGCTTCTCGGTACTTTCTGGCTCGTGTTCGGCGGTTGCGGCTCCGCTGTGCTGGCAGCCACCGCAGTCACCGACTCCAATTTCCCCGTTGGCATCGGCTGGGCGGGCGTCTCGCTCGCTTTCGGCCTCACCGTGCTGACCGGCGCCTACGCGCTCGGTGTTCCTGCTCGCCCCGGTGGTGGGCGCCCTGATCGCGGGAGCCACCTACTCAGTCCTCACCGGCGACAAGGGTGAGGACGAGCTGGACGCCGAGAGCGAACGCGCAGCCATGAAGGGCTGATCTGCCTCCCTGCTCATCACGAGCAGGGCATCACAGCACGACCTCCGCGCCCGCGGATCGTCAGTCGTTGAAACCGACGCTGGCGGTCTGCAGGCGCGTTCGTCGTTGTTCGAGTTCCAGCAGCTCGCCGAAGCGGCGACGATACTCGTCCCCGCCCTCGATGGGGTCGGTGCGCTGCAGCCACGATTTGAGGTCAGCGATCTGTCGCAGAACCGTGAGCAGCCGCAACTTGGCCGCATGTGTGGCGAAATAGCGGGCATCGGGCTCGTGCAGGATCGGCTCCACAGCCAGTTCGACGATGAGACCGGCCACACCCGGATCTTCGGTGAGGTCACGCATCCCCGACGCCCATTCCCGCACACCTGTCGTGGCCGCTTCGCGAGCGGCTTCGTAGACCATCTTGTAGGCATCGGCGGTGAAGTCGTCCGCTTCGATGCCGTACCACGACGCGTCAAGCAGCTCGGGATGCTGGATGAGCAGTTTGAGGGTGTCGCGTTCCACCGCGAGTTCCCGAACCCCGGGGGGCGGAATGGGCACGCCCCGCCTGCTCGGCTGCTCGGGTTCGGGGCCATCTCCCTTGACAGGCTGTGAACGTCTGCGTGGTTCCGGTTCCGGGCGGTCACCACGACGCTGTGCGCGGGCGATTTCACGACGGACCTCATCCATGTCTATCCCGATGAGGCCCGACAGCTCACGGGCGTACTGCCCCACCAGACCCTTGTCACGCACCGAGGTCACAAGGGGCGCGGCCGCCCGCAGTGCTGCGAGGCGTCCGTCGGCCCGATCGAGGTCGAACTCGGCGATGGTGCGTTCCATCACGAACCGGTACAGCGGGATGCGCTGGCCGATCAGGTCACGCACAGCCTCATCGCCGTGTTGCAGGCGCAGGTCGCAGGGATCGAGCCCGTTGGGTTCCACGGCCACGTACGTCTGTGAGGTGAAGTTCCGGTCGCCCTTGAATACCTTCATGGCCGCAGCCTGACCGGCAGCGTCACCATCGAAGGTGAAGATGACCTCGCCGTTGAAGGCGTCATGGTTACCCATGAGCCGTTGCAGGAGTTTGGCATGGTCGTCACCAAAAGCGGTGCCGCACGAGGCCACTGCCGTGTCGACCCCTGCCAGGTGGGCGGCCATCACATCGGTGTATCCCTCGACCACCACAGCCTGGGCCTTCTTGCCGATATTGCGCCGGGCCAGATCCAGACCGTAGAGCACACTCGACTTGCGGTACACCGGGGTGTCGGTGGTGTTGATGTATTTGGCGGGCATGCGGTCGTCGTCGAAGATGCGGCGGGCACCGAACCCCACCACGTGACCGCCGGAGTCCCGGATGGGCCACAGCAGGCGTCCCTGGAAGAAATCCCAGCCACCGTTCTCCCGCACGAGCCCGGCCTTGATCAGAACACTGGAGGGGAACCCCTGTCGTTCCAGATGGTGACGCAGGTCCCGGCCTCCTCGCGGGGCGAAGCCGACGCCGAAATGCTCAGCCGCCTCACGGCTGAACCCTCTTTGATCCAAGAACTGACGCCCGGCGAGCGCTGCCGGCGTCATGAGCTGGCGTTCGAAGAATTCCGCTGCGGCCTGATTGGCTTCGAGGATGCGGGTCCGCAGCCCGGGTTCAGTGCGGTGACCACCGCCATCGGTGTAGCGCAGTTGGACGCCGACCTTGTCGGCCAGCATCTCGACGGCCTCCACGAACGACAGGTTGTCGATCTTCTGCACGAACGTGATGACATCGCCGCCCTCACCACAACCGAAGCAGTGGAAGAACCCTCGCGAGGGAGTCACCTGGAACGAAGGGGTCTTTTCGTCATGAAACGGGCACAGCCCCTTGAGGGTTCCGGAGCCGGCGCGCTTGAGCATCACGTGCGCACCGACGATGTCGTCGATACGCGCGCGGGCCCGGACCTCTGCGATGTCCTCGTCGTTGATCAGTCCGGCCACACGCGGAGTCTACCGAGTCCACCTACCGGATTCACAAGGAATTGACCGGGCGACCGAGTGCCTTGAGAACCGCTTCGTGCACCACTTCCGAGCGAGTGGGATGGGGAATGATCGAGCGAGCGAATTCCGCTGCCGTCATCTGCGCGGTATGGGCGACACTTATCATCCCGATCAGTTCTGTGACCCCGGCCCCCACAAGATTCGCGCCGACGAATCGTCCAGAATCCCTGTCGATCGTCACCTCTGCGAACCCGGTTGTCTCCCCTGCCCCCAGGCAGCGGCCATTATCGGCCATGGAGACCTTCCCCGTGGCAACGTCATACCCGCGACGTCGCGCCTCGGCTGCCGAGATCCCGATGCTGGCCACCTCCGGGTCGGTGTACGTGCAACGAGGTATCCACTCCTTCCAATCACCTGGTTCCGGCACTCGGCGGACGCCAGCCAATGCATCCACACATCGAATGGCTTCGGCGGTGGCCTTGTGCGCCAAGCAGGGTCCCCCGGCCACATCACCGACGGCATAGAGACCCCACACGCCGGTTTTACCGGCATCGTCGGTGATGATCGACCCGTCACCCCGCAGGATGTCGAATCTCTCCAGCCCCAGCCCGCTGGTGTTCGCCTGGACCCCCACTGCCAGCAACATGGCGTCACAACCGGACCGCTGCCGATCACCGGCCGAGGTCTCCCACTCCACCATGATCGATTCGGAGTCGGACTGGTCGACCCCCACGATGGTCGCATCGGCAGCGGTCACGATGCCTCGAGAACTCAAAGCAGCGTCCACCACCTCCGAAACAGCAGCTTCTTCGGCGGGAAGCACTGCCGAAGCAGCCTCGAGCAGGGTGACTCTCGAGCCCAGTGCCTGATAGATCGACGCGAACTCCGAACCTATGGCGCCAGATCCCACAACCACGAGTGAGTCGGGGATCCGGTCTGGGATGAGGGCTTCACGATAGGTCCACACACGGGAATCACCCATGTCGATCCCATCCAGCTGGCGAGGCTTCGCCCCGGTGGCCACGATGATGTGATCGGCCAACAACCGCATGGTCCGGCCGGGGGATGTTTCCACCTCCACCTCTCCCTTGTCCACCACACGAGCAACTCCGTTGACGAGTTCCGCGCCGTGACCGGCGAGAAGTCCGGTGACACCGGAGGCAAGCTGCGCCGAGACGGCTCTGGAATGAGCCACGACATCAGCGATGGACACCTCCGGCTCGCCGTACCGCACACCATGTGGGGCAGACTGCATCCCACCGCGAATCAACTCGGCGGTGTGCAGAAGACTCTTGGTGGGGATGCACCCCCAGTTGAGGCAGATCCCGCCGGGAGCATCCCGTTCCACGATCACCGTTTTCAGCCCCAACTGCGCTGCACGGATCGCCGCCGGGTACCCGCCCGGCCCCGCGCCGATCACGACGACATCACATTCACGAACGTCGGACATGATGCACTCCTCAGGCGAAGATCAGGCTGGGCGTTTCCAGAAGACGCTTCAGCTCGCTGCAGTACCGCGCAGCCATGGCGCCATCAATCACCCGATGGTCCGAAGACAGGGTCAGCGGCAGCAGTGTTCGAAGCACCGGCGCACCATCGTCATCAGGTACGAACTCCCGGCTCCCACCACCGACCGCCAGGATCGCCACCTGGGGTGGATTGATGATGGCGTCGAAGTGCGAGATGCCGAACATCCCCAGATTCGACACGGTGAACGTACCGCCCTGGAACTCCTCGGGCGTCAACGTTCCCGCCTTGGCCCGTGTGGCCAGGTCCGTCACCTCAGCAGAGATCTCGGTCACCTTCATCTGATCGGCTCCACGGACGATCGGTGTTATCAACCCCTCGTCGGTCGAGACCGCGACCGACAGATCCACATGCTCGAAGCGCATGATGGTCTCGGTGGCTGAGTCGTACTGAGCGTTGATACCGGGGACAGCCACAAGAGCCTGCGCCGCGGCCGCCAACACCAGGTCGTTGACGGTCAACCGCGCATCGTCACGATGCTCATTCACTTCGGCGCGAATCGCCAGGAGAGCATCGATCTGCGCGTGGGTCGTCACTCGGAAATGTGGCGACTGCTGGTAACTCTCCTGCAGACGACCGGCGATGACCTTCCGCATCGCGCTCATCGGCTCGCGGTGAACAGGATTCTCCTGTTTCCCTGAAGCCGATGGTGCCGGATCACCCGCGGACAAAGACTCTGCTGCCCCGCCGCTGGAGAACCGAGCCACATGCCCCAGCACATCACTGCGTGTGACGCGGTCGGCACGGCCCGATGGTCGGATCTCGTGAAGATTCACCCCGTGCTCTGCAGCGAGCCGTCGAGCGATCGGAGTGGCCGCCACCTGTGAATCATCAGCACGGACACCGACCCGGCCAACCCGCGGACGGTCATTGCCGAAGGCCACGTGTCCGCCTTCGGCAGCGATCGCCTTCTGGACATCCTGCACACTCACGCGGCCACCACGTGCAGTCGGTGTGATACCGGCGAGCATGATCCCCATCCGCTCGGCCAGCCTCGACGCATGGGGGGTTGCAGGGACAGGCGATTCATCACGACCCCGGAACCGTTCGGGGATTCGAACGTCATCGACGTCACCACTGCCACCGGCAGGAGCGGCAGGAGCGGCAGGGGTCGATGATGTCCCCTTCGTCGACGTGGTCGGCGCCAGATCACGGGAGCCTTCCTCGGACGCTCCGACGCTCTCAGCCGGTCCTGTCTCCTCAGCCTTTCCCGAGTCATCGGGGGCCGGGGCAGCACCGACACGAGCGTCGATGTAGTCCTGAATATCACTGTCGGACACGTCCGCATCAGCGATGACGCCGACGAGCGTCCCGACCGGATGGGTCTCGCCTTCCTGCGCCAGCACACGTCGCAGGATGCCCGATTCGACGGCTTCCAGGTCGCCGGCGATCTTGGAGGATTCAACGCTCGCCACCGCGTCCCCGGCCGACACCTCGGAACCCTCGGCCACGAGCCAGCCGACGAGCGTCCCCTCGTCCATCGTCATACCCCATTTGGGAATCTCGAGTGGGTGGATCGATGACATGTCAGGCCTCCACGACTGCTCGGATGGCTGCTGCGATCTTCTCCGGGCCCGGAAGCCAAGCCTGTTCCAACGGTGTGGAGAACGGGACCGGGGAATGCGGTGGCACCACCAGTTGGATGGGAGCCTTCAGTGAATCGAAGGCCTGTGATGCGGCCAACGCAGCCACATCATGGGCAAATCCACAGCGTGCCGCAGACTCATCGACCACCACGAGTCGACCGGTGGATGCAACCGATTCAAGGATCCCGTCCTCGTCCAGCGGCGATGTGGTCCGAGGGTCGACCACCTCCACGCTGATGCCTTCCTCCTTCAGCTCATCGGCGACCTTGATCGCATCGACTGCGGCCTTGGCCAACGCCACCACCGTCACGTCGGTTCCCTCACGCGGATAGGCGGCGACACCCAACGGCAGCGTGTAGGACGATTCGGGAACATCGACCTTCAGGTCGTACAGAGCCTTGTGCTCACAGAACAGAACGGGGTCATCATCCCGGATGGCCTCGAGCAGCAGCCCCCTCGCGTCATAGGCATTGGAAGGGACGACCACCTTGACACCGGCGGTGGAGGTGAAGATGTTGTACGGCGAGTTCGAATGCTGAGCTGCCGCACCGACGCCCGCGCCGATGATCCCGCGCACCACCAACGGTGTCCGGGCCTTGCCGCCGAACATGTAGCGGAACTTCGCGGCCTGGTTGTAGATCATGTCGTAGGCGACGCCGAAGAAGTCCATGAACATCAGTTCAGCCACCGGCCGCAGACCGGTGACAGCGGCGCCTGCGGCCATGCCGACGATCGCCGATTCGGTGATCGGTGTGTCGATGACCCGGTCATCACCGAACTCGGTCCACAACCCCTGTGTCACGCCGAAGACGCCGCCGAAGGCCTCCACGGAGGTGTCCGGGTTCGTTCCCCCCTTACCGCCGCGGAGGTCTTCTCCGATGAGGACGACATCGGAATCGGAGCGCATCGCATCGGCCAGAGCCGCTCGGATGCCTTCACGAAAGCTCATCGTTGTCATGGCTGAGTTCTCCTGTCAGTAGGAGACGTAGACATCGGTGTCCACGTCGGAGGGGTCAGGAAGGGCAGCAGCGCGCGCAGTGGCGACGGCTTCATCAACCAGTTGTCTACTGGCTTCGACGATCGCATCGAGTTCGGCTCCATCGACACGTCCATCGACACGCTCGCGGAACTTCGTCAAAGGATCGGTCCGAGCCTTCATCTCCTCGAGTTGTTCGGGAGTGCGATACAGCGTCTGGTCTCCTTCGAAATGGCCGTAGAAACGATTGCACGTGGCTTCGATGACCGATGGCCCACCGCCGGAACGGGCTCGCTCGATCGCTTCACCAGCAGCCTCGTGCACCGCGAAGAAGTCCGACCCGTCGACCGACACTGCGGGGAGGCCAAAACCCCCTGCACGTTCGGCGATGCTGTTGGCGCCCACGGCGAATTCCGATCCTGTCGCTTCGCCCATCCCGTTGTTCTCGAACACGAAGAGGACCGGGAGCTGCAGCACCACCGCCATGTTCATGGCTTCGAAGGTCAGCCCCTGGTTCGAGCCCCCATCGCCGGTGAAGGAGACCGCGACATTGCCCTCCCCTTTGTATTTCGCAGTGAGCGCGGCACCCACCGTGAGCGGAGGTCCACCGCCGACGATGCCATTGGCCCCCAACATGCCCTGCGCAAGATCGGCGATATGCATGGACCCGCCCTTGCCGTGGCAGAGCCCTTCCTTGCGTCCGAATATCTCGAGCATCATCCCGGTGATGTCACAGCCCTTGGCGATGCAGTGACCGTGGCCCCGATGCGTCGACGCGATGGAATCTGCAGCCGTCAAGTGCTCACACACTCCCACGGCGATGGCTTCCTCCCCCGCATACAGGTGAATGAAGCCGGGTATGTCACCCCCGGTGTTCTCTTCGTGCAGCCTGTCCTCGAATGCCCGGATCTCTGACATCTTGCGGAAGGCACTGAGCAGCTGTTCAGTGGACAACTCCATGTCTCAGACCTCACTTCATCGTGATGAACGTTCCGACCCCGCTGAGGGAGTCGCAGGTTCAGGGGACGATAACGAGTCGTGCAGCACCCACTCATCCCATCTGGGTCCGAGGAGCCTGAAATCCTGCTGCAACAGGCTTTCCGACGCTTGCAACGAGGTGCAACGCTCTTTTCCAGCCCCATGCACGACGCCTGTAGGTGGCGTAGAATGACAACCCCGGAAAGCCACGCGGGAGGTTGCAATGCCGCATCCGTCTCCAGGAGAACCGGCTCTGCTGTTCGATGAGGACCCTCAGGCATACGCCGATCTGCTCGCCACGTTGCACTCGGCACGCCGCAATGGTCGACGCCTGCCTGCCCGACCACGCCCGATCATTCAACACTCATGGAACCGAGTGCAGCGCATGGGCCTGCCCGTTGACCACCGTGATCCCGATGTGGACGAGCGCACCGTCGAGGCCGAACATGACGCGCTCAAGGAGGCCCACCGAGCAGGGGCCTCCCAGCTGGAGAAACTTTTCCATACCGTTCTGGCAGGATCCATCGATGGTTCAGGCCTCGTGGGGGTCCTCACCACGCGAGATGCTCGAGTACTGGATCGTTGCGGTGACTCCTCAGCACTCGCCCGAGCCGACCGCATCGGGTTCGTCCACGGCGCGCGCTGGTTGGAGAGCTCGGTGGGGACCAACGCGATCGGCATTGCAGCCCGCTTGGGCAGACCGGTTCAGGTGCATGGCCCCGAGCACTGGTGCCTCGATCAACATGGGTGGTCCTGTGCCGCGAGCCCGGTTCGAGATCCCGCCACTGGTACCCCGATCGCAATGCTCGATGTGTCCGGTCCCGTCCGAGAAGCCCATGCCGCGATCCTCGCACTGGTGCGGTCATTGGCCGCGCAGGTGGAGCTGACGCTGAGAGCGAGCCACGTGGAGAACCTCGAGAGGCTGCGCTCACGGGCCATGCCACTCATCCAAGGGATCACCGGGATGTGGGTGCTGTGTGACCGCAACGGCTGGGTGGCGGGGTCGAATATCGACCTCGGTGTCGATCGGGTGTCGTTACCGGACGATTCCTCCTCCGAAGTGGTCCTCGTCCCTCGTCTCGGGACGTGTCGACTTCAACGGGCAGACGATGTCGTCCTCATCACCCACGGCGCTCGGTCCACCCGTCATTTCTCTTTCTCCCCGTCCGAGCGTCGGCTCGATGTACACCTCGACGGAACAATCAGCGCGTACACGCTCTCAGCACGCCATGCCGACATCGTGCACGCCTTGCTCGATTCCTCGTCTCCGATCACGGGCGTGGAGCTGGCCTCCGCCGTGTGGGGCGAAGCACCGATCAGCCAGGTCACTGTCCGCGCTGAACTCAGTCGGCTACGTCGGCGCTTCCCAGGCCTGATCTCCGCTGCTCCATACAGGTTGCTCGCTCCAGTCGAGGTCGTGTGAGCCACGGGCCGGAAAGCATGGAGGGTGGACAGCCGGATAAGGTCATGGCGTGACAGTGAACTTCGGATGGGGCCTCGGCGTGGCCCTCGTCGTGCTCACTGGACTTGTGGTGGCCGTGTCGATCGGATTCCGACTCAAACTGACTCGGGATGTGCTCATTGCTGCGTTTCGGGCCACGGTCCAGTTGGCATTGGTGTCTCTGATCATCGCCGGCGCAGTACAGAACGTGTGGTTGGCGATCGGTTTCGCCTTGGTGATGTTCGCCGTCGCGGTGCGCACGACCACCACCCGCGTGAAAGCACCGGAGACGTGGCCGTGGGCCGCACTCGCCATGGCCGCCGGCGTACTCCCGGTACTGGCCATTATCTTCCTGTCCGGGGCCTCCCCCTTCACCGGTGCTGCGATCATTCCGATCGCCGGCATCATCATCGGCAACACCATGAACGGCCACACCCTCATGGGACGCCGCTGCTTCGCTGCACTGCGCGACGACATCGACACCTACGAGGCTGCGCTGGCCATCGGCCTACCGCGCAGACAGGCGGTCGCGCTGGTGCTGGAGCCGCATCGGACCGAAGCGTTGATCCCGAACATCGACACCACCAAGACCGTGGGGCTGGTGACGCTGCCGGGTGCCTTCGTGGGCGTGCTGCTCGGCGGCGGTAGCGCCATCCAGGCCGGCGCAGCGCAGCTGCTGGTGCTGTTCGGCATCATGGCCACGCAGTTCCTCACCGTGAACGTCGCCCTGTGGCTCGTGGGCCGAGGCAAGGACCTCCCCGAGGATCTCCGCACCCGGCTCCGGCCCTGAGGAGATTTCCGAAGTCGAACGCCTGGGCCTCGGCCCTTTCGCTGCCTACAGTGCGTTCATCCATGCGAGGTTCCCGTACGTGAGGACAGGAGATGCCCAAGATCCCCAGTCGCCTCGGCGGCTTCATCGTGAAGCACTGTGGGGACTACTTCCGAACGGTGCGCAAACTGGATGCTCCCGGCCCCAGGCCACGTACCCGACCCAACTCGGTGGATGCACCCGGCGCGACGCCCTCGCGTCACCGCCCCGACGCTCCCTCGGGCCGAACGCCACAACAACAGCAGTGGGACGACGGACTCACGCGCCGCCCCGATGGTCGCACGACGCATCGCAACGACCCGCCGGGAACCTACCGCGACCGCAACGGCCGGCTGCACGACGACAAGGGCCCCTTCACCAAGGACCCCAACCCGCGGCCTTCATCGGACAAGCCCATCGACCATCGGGCCCAACGCGGATCCCCCGAGAAGCACACGGTGTCCGATGACACGTGGAACTCGAACGTGTCCAAACGGGAGGATCTACAGGGCGCCAACACTTCAGCGCGCCAGGAGTACGACGAGATCAGCCGGGAGCTCGGAGTCTCGGACATCTCACCCAGCGACGCGCGCAAGATGACCCCCGAGGAGGCACGCAGCCGCGGCCTCACCGACGACCAGTATCAGGACCTCAGGGGTGCTGCCGAGACCGAGGGAGCCGCCTCGCAGCGCCTCCGCAACCACAGCGAGGACATGGGGCATCAGGCGACCCAGGACGTCATGCGACGCCGCGGTGAGGAGCCGATTCCCAGCAGTGGCCGCGGATCAGGCCGGTTCGACGAGATGTCGATCTCACGCGACGCCCAGGGCAACCCGACGAGCCTCAACATCTACGAGGCCAAGGGTGGCGATTCACCCCTGGGTGCGCGGGACACACCGCATGGGCGAGCCCAACAGGGCAGCCCCGAGTACCTGAGCGATGTGATGCAACGCGATCCAGACCTGCGCGACTTCCTCCAGCGCAACCCGGACATCGCGGAAGGACTCGCCAGTGGGAAGATCAATGTGCACTACTCTGAGGTCCGAGCCCACCCCAGCAGGGACGTCACCATCACGCCCTTCCAGTGACCGAGGAGACCGATCGTGGCAACCATCCTGACATCCTTCTCGCGCGAAGCCCTCAGCGCGTTCTGCGCGGCCGGGCGGGCGACCGACTGGGATGCGACGCCGGAGACCAACACCGCGTTGTACGAGCGAGAGTTCGGGTGGACACACGTGGCCCGACGCCGCTGGATGACTCCCGAGGACATGACCGTCAGCGTCATCTCGGCGGGTCGGTTCCTCTATTCGCTACGTGCCCGGCACACGGCGTGGAGCCCTGACACCGACTGGGACGACCCCGAGGTTGCCGCTCGACGCGCCGAACTCATCCCCGTGATCACCGAGATCGTCGGGGTCGAGGGTCGCCCACGACGCGACAAGGACGACATGGTCCAGGACCGCTGGCTGCTGGACGGGGGCCGTACCTCCCTGTGGCTGCGTGAGGACTCGTTGGAGTACGTCGGCCCAGAGAACACCCAGGCCGACAGCAAGCTCATCGGCGAGTGAATCACTCCCCCGGTTCGCTGTAGTAGTCGATCGCCTTGGGCAGACGATCACGGTGCCATCCGAGCTCGCGCACCGCGGTCTCGAAGGCGTATCGGTCGGTCATCCCGCTGATCCAGGTCACGACCGCACGAGTGGCGTCCGCGCTTCCGGGCTCGACGTCGGGGCGCTGCGGCAGCCGGTGGGGCTGACCCGTGTAGTGCTCCACCAACGACGTGAGTACGTCGACCACCGACCGGGCCTGTTTCACTGCCGCGGGACGGGTGTAGATGCGCTCATAGTTGAATCGACGCAGGGCCGCGAGTGCCCCGGCGGTCTCGGGGTCCATGCCGATCTCGCCATGTTCGGCGACGCACCTGATCACGGCGCGCACGAAGGTCCCGAGCTGCTCCCTTCGCGTCGCACCACAGATGGCGACGACCTCTTCAGGCAGTTCCTCGGCGGACACGATGCCGGCGTGGATGGCGTCCTCGAGGTCGTGGGCGCAGTAGGCGATGCGGTCGGACCACGAGACGATCTCTCCCTCGATCGTGGCGGGTGCCGGGCGTGACCACGAGTGGTTCCGGATGCCGTCGAGGGTCTCAGCGCACAGGTTGAGCGATTCCAGCGACACATTCGCTCCCCAGGGGCCGTGGTCGTATCCCTCGTCGAGGAACTGGTCGAAGGCGTCCTCACTCGCGTGGCCGCCGGGGCCGTGGCCGCAGTCATGCCCGAGGGCGATGGCATCGGCCAACGCGACATTGGCCCCGACACCGCGCGCGATGGACGTGGCGACCTGCGCGACCTCGAGCGCGTGCGTCAGCCGTGTCCGCTGGTGGTCGCTGGGGTGGACCAGTACCTGTGTCTTCCCGGCAAGTCTGCGGAACGAGGTGGAATGCACGATGCGGTCCCGGTCGCGCTCGAAACACGTTCGCAGGTCATCGGGCTCCTCCTCCCGGGCACGGTTCCCCGCACCGTGCGCCAGTGTCGCCCCCGGACGCAGCGTCGCCGCCTCGTGCTCCTCACGAGCGAGGCGTCCATACTGCGGGCGCGCCTCGATCGACGCGTCCGAATCCCGGTGTGCCCGCACGATGGACGCCTCGGCGGTGTGTCCCGCCATGGTGTCGGCCCATTTCACGGTGCGCGGCAACAACTCGGCCATGACGCCTCCTCCTGTGCTGGTCGCATACTCGCCCCTTGACGCGAACCACCCTAACGAGGGGGTCCGACAGTTTCGTGCGCCGCGCACGCGTCACGGCAGGAGAACCCTCACCCACGTACCGCGGTGAACCGCCGACTCCAACGGTGACGCCACATCGTCTCCACGATGACGACCATGAACACCATCGAGAGGATGTCAAGCAATGCCGCTGACCAGGGGATCACCGTCTGGTCAGGGTCCGCGATGCCCAGCAGGCCCAGGGCGGAGACCACCATGTTGTTGACCGCATGCCAGGCGATGGCCACTTCCAATCCGCCGGTGCGCCACACCATCCACGCCGCGGCTCCGGCGAAGCAGGCGATGCTCAACAGGCCGGGGCCGTCGTACTCATGGCCGATGGTGAACAGCGGCACCGAGATCACCACGCCCCAGAGGGGATGTTTGAGCCAGTGTCCCAGCGCCTGGGGCAACAGCCCGCGAAAGACGTACTCCTCGCCAGCCGCCTGCAGCGGAATCACCGCAAGAACCACGAGGATCGCCCACCACCGCGCGCTGTTTCCATCGCCTGCAGGTGAGTCCATAAAGGCCCCCACGCCGATGTAGAAGCCGACCGCGACAAAGGACGGCACCAGCGCCTCCACCAGCAGTCGCCACCGGATCTTCCCCACCACCGAGTCGAGTCCTCCGCGGCGTCCGGCTCGTGCCACCGCCCACCTGCAGGCCGGAACCGCCAACGCCAACATCCCCAACATCAGCACCGCTGAAAAGGGATCTCCCATCGACACCGTGTCCGAGGCGAATCGGTCCATGTGACGCCCCACGGTCGAGCTGATGCTGCCGATCACCGTGAGTGTCACCAGGGCAACGGTGAGCAGGCCGATCCAGGCCCCGGCGGCCAATCCCAGCATCAGCAGGGGCCGCCACCACTGGCGTCGAACACCACTCAGCCGGTGGAACCGCATCGGAGCCTCGTCGGAACCCGGCTTCGGTTCCGCTGAGGAGGCGTAGAGCGTATCGAGTTTGGAACTTCCTCCTTCGTCGTTGTCGCGTTCGAAGGCCATGGCCGTTCGACGGGGATCGGTCGGTGTCTCGTTCGTCATGGTTCACATCATGCGGCGACGCGAGCCGCGGTGCTGTCACCCGACAAGCCGTTCCTGATCATCCATGGTTGATCGGGTATGTCCATCCTTCGGCTGACACCGGAGGCCGCATGGTGCTTCTACTGTGGAGGTCGTGAATGAATCCAGCACCCGAGGCCGAGGGGCACGCCTGCTCCACTGGGTGGCGTCACGATGGCGTCTATGGATGGTGGCCGCCTGCTGCTGGTTCGCCGGCATGATCTGTTTCGGCACGGTGTGGTCGCTGGAGTACCCGAATCTTGATCTCGTCCCGACCAGCGAGCGCGGCGTCGTGGCCACCAGGTTGCTCCTCGATGCCCTTCTCGGGCTGATCGCCTGTCTGCTGCTCCCCCGCGTGCTCTCCAGACGCCGTCCGTCCCGGGCCAACGGCACCCTGGCCCTCGGGCTGCTGGCTGCGTCGGGGTTCTCCAGTTGGTCCGCTCCCGCGGCTCTGCTGGTGCTGGTGGTCGTGGCGTCCTGGCTGGAGTGGCGCTGGCTGATCGCGGCTGCTTCGGTCACCATCGTCTCGAGCGTCGTGGTGGAAATGCTCTTCTCCAGCCGCTACCCCTTGACGCTCCTGGAAGCCACCCTGGGCATGGTGGTGATGCTCGGCGTTCCCCTCGTCGTCGGCCGAGCCGTGGGGAATCGACGCCGCCTCATGGAGGCCTACCGTGAACGCGCGGAGGCCGCCGAACGGGAACGGGATCAGGCCGTGGCCCGGATCCGCGCCGAGGAACGTTCGGCGGTGGCCCGGGACATGCATGATGGGTTGTCCCACCGGTTGTCCCTGATCTCACTGCACGCCGGAGCGCTCTCGTTCCGCGAGGACCTCACCCCCATCCAACTGCGTGACACCGCTGCGACGATCCAGTCCACGGCCCTCGAGGCGGCCGAGGAGCTGCGTCAGGTGCTGATGGTCCTGCGCACCGACGACGACCGGGAGCAGCCACACGGTATGGATCAGCTGCACCGCCTGGTCGAGGATGCCCGTGCCCGGGGCAGCCGTGTGAGCATCCGGATCGATGAGGGGTTGCCGCTGGACGATCTGACGCCCATGGCCTCGGTGGCGCTCGCACGAGCCGTCGCCGAGGGGCTGGCCAATGCCGTCAAACATGCCCCCGAATCCCCCATCGACGTCACCGTCACCGGTGTCGACGATGGCGTGCTCGTCTCGGTGACCAACCCGCTGCCGGCGCAACCGCACACATCCCTGCCGGGCGGTTACGGGCTGGTGGGGCTGCGGGAAAGGCTCGAGACCGCCCATGGGTGGCTGGACGCGACAGCCACGGCAGACCGTTTCCGTCTGCGAGCATGGGCGCCATGGTGAAGCTCCTGTTGGTCGACGACGAGCCTCTGGTGCGGGCGGGCCTGCGTCTGATCCTCGACGGCACCGAGGGCATCACGGTGGTGGGAGAAGCCGCAGACGGGCTCGGCGCGGTGCAGTCGGTCGAGTCCCTGCGTCCTGATGTGGTGCTCCTCGACATCCGCATGCCCGGTATGGACGGCATCGAGGCCGTGCGGCGCATGGGTCTTCGCGAGAACGGTCCGGCGGTGCTGATGCTGACCGCATTCGACACCGAGGCCTTCGTCGCCCAAGCCCTCCAGGCAGGCGCTCATGGCTTCCTGCTCAAGAGTTCACCACCAGAAGAACTGGTGGACGCTGTCCTGGGTGCTGCAGCCGGAGACATCAGGTTCAGCCCCGCCGTGCTCCAGCGGGTGGTCGCGCTGGCGTCACGTGCGGCCACGCCACCGGGACCGGACCCGACCGAACACTTCAGCGATCGCGAGACCGAGGTGGCCCGAGCCATCGCCGAGGGGTCGACGAACGCGCAGATCGCCGAGGAACTGTTCCTCTCATTGGCGACGGTGAAGACGTACGTGAACCGGTTGTTCGAGAAGACCGGGGCGACCAACCGGGTGCAGCTGGCGCTCCTGGTGGAACGCTCACGGCAACGACGTCGGTGACGCCGTGACGCGTCGCTCAGCAACCACCCATGAGGATGCCGAAACCGCGCAAGCTCCGTGGTGAGGATTCGTGCGGGCACGTTACCGCAGAGAGGCTCAGGAGCCATCGGATTCAGCCCCCGGAGACGTCGCTCTCGGCGGCGGCGAGATCCAGATCCATCCCGCAGGTGTCGGCGAGCCAGCCCTCGGGCATCACGACGCGCTCGCGGGGGCTTCCCTGGCGTCCGCGCGGTGAGCCCAGCTCCTGCCTCGGGTAGGGGGCGTCCGCGTCGAGTCGGGCAAGTTGGGCGTCGAGGTCGGCGAAGGACGAGACGAGGCCGAGCCCGCGTCGGATCTCACCACCGACGGGGAAACCCTTGAAGTACCAGGACATATGCTTGCGGAGGTCGGTGAGACCGCGTTCCTCCCCCATCAGATCGGCGAGGAGTTCGGCGTGGCGTCGCACCATGGCGGCGACCTCCCCGAGGGTCGGCAGGTGCTGGACACGGCCGCCGGCGAACGCTTCGGCCAGGTCACGGAACAGCCAAGGACGTCCGAGGCAGCCGCGGCCCACGACGACGCCGTCACAGCCGGTCCGCTCCACCATGTCGAGTGCCGTGGTGGCCTCCCAGATGTCACCGTTGCCGAGCACCGGGATGTCCACCTCACGCACCAGGTGGGCGATCGAATCCCAGTCGGCCTGCCCGGAATAGGCCTGCGAGACGGTGCGCCCATGCAGCGCGATCGCCGCCACCCCGGTCTCCTGGGCGATGTGTCCGGCGTCGATGTAGGTCAGGTGGTCGGCGTCGATGCCCTTGCGGGTCTTGATGGTGACCGGGACGCCGTACGCATCGGCTGCCTCGACCACGGCCGAACAGATCGCGCGGAGCCGATCCCGTTTGTAGGGCAGGACGCCACCGCCGCCCTTGCGCGTCACCTTCGGTACCGGGCAGCCGAAGTTGAGATCGATATGGGCCACTTCGAAGTCCTCGCACAGGATCTTCGCGCCCTGCCCCATCACTTCGGGGTCGACGCCGTAGAGCTGCACCGAGCGCACCGTCTCGCCGGGGTCGAACTGGAGCATCGAGAGCGTCTTGGCGTCGTTCTCGATGATGCCGCGGCTGGTGATCATCTCGCAGACGTACAGCCCGGCGCCCTGTTCGCGGCAGAGCTGCCGGTAGGCGGGATTGGTGATGCCGGCCATCGGGGCGAGCACCACGGGAATGTCGACGCGCACCTCTCCGCCCGATGGCGCACGCAGCACCAGCGGCGCAGCAGCCGCCCCAGGGCCTGCAGATGGTGCGCGGTCCACGTTGGTGTCTGGCTCGAGGGAAGTCACCCGCCGAGTGTAGATGCTGAGTCCGGCGTCGACCGTTAGCGTGGACCTGCCACACCCCACAGGAGGCCCCATGCGTACCCCCGTGTTCGATCTTCTCGATCAGCTCGTGGATTCCTGCCAGGACAACAGGGACGGTCAGGTCGCCCAGTACATCCCCGAGCTTGCTGACGCGGACCCCGAGAAGCTCGCGCTGGCCCTGTGCACGCCGGACGGCCGGGTGTACACCTCAGGCGATGCCGAGCACGAATTCACGATGCAATCGATCTCCAAGCCTTTCACGTATGCACTGGCGCTTCGGGACCGAGGGCTGGACAGAGTGCTGCAGTCGGTCGATGTGGAGCCCTCGGGCAATGCCTTCAACGAGATCTCGCTGGACTCACGTGGACGGGCCAAGAACCCCATGATCAACATCGGCGCGATCACCACGTATGCCCTTGCCGGTGACGATGACATGACTGCCGGAGACCGACTCGAGCATGTTCTGGACGGGCTCTCACAGTTCGCCGGTCGTGAGCTGTCCGTCGCGGAGGACGTCTACCAGTCGGAACTTTCAACCGGATGGCGCAACCTGGCTCTGGCCGCGTTGATGAAGGGCAACGACCTGCTCGTGGGTGAGCCGCAGGATGCGATGCACGGATACACCCGCGCCTGTGCGATCAACGTCGATGCACGCGATGTCGCGGTCATGGGGATGACGCTGGCCACCGGCGGCGTCAATCCCCTGACCAAGAAACGTGTCATACCCCAGTGGGTCGCACGTCAGGTGCTGTCGGTGATGACAACCTGCGGCATGTACGACAGCGCCGGTGACTGGCTCTCCCGCGTCGGTATCCCTGCCAAGAGCGGGGTCTCCGGTGGTGTCCTGGGTGCGCTTCCGGGTCAGGTGGGCATCGGTGCCTTCTCCCCTCGCTTGGACAGGTTCGGCAACTCCGTACGCGGCGTGAAGATCTACGAACGGCTGAGCCACCAGTTGGGGCTGCACATCATGAACACCCCGGCCCCATCGATCGAGGCGGTGGGACAACGCTCCCACACCTCAGACGGGTATCGACTGATCGATCTTCAGGGCCGCTTGACGTTCGCCACGGCCGAGATGGCTCTCCGTCATTTCCAAGCGATCCCGCCCGGACGCGATGACGTGGTCGTCGACTTCTCGTTGGTCCCGGCCATTCCACGGGTGGGCGCGATCATGATCTTGGAAGGACTTCGTCGCCTTCGTGCGGACGGTCACGCCGTCATCCTCGTCGACCCCCATGGACGCGTGGAACAGCACGAAGAAGCCGACGAGACCATCGCCACACGCATCGTGGATGCGTTGGATGATGTGTGAGAGTCACCATCGTGCGAGGCATGCACCTGTTGCTCCATCACTCGATTGCTGAAAGCTTGAGGGACACATACTTCGAATAGCTATGCAGTGTCAGGAGCAACGATGCCCCGGTCAACCGTCGATGTCAGTCATGCCCTCGCCACGGTGCTCAATGGAACACGCGTGGTTTCCACCGCCATCAACCTTCCCGGTCCGGTCACCGCGCATCGGCTCGCAGCGCTCGGTGCCGAGGTCATCAAGGTCGAGCCGCCCACGGGCGATCCCCTCGCGTCCATGGCGCCCATCTGGTACGACGAGCTACGTCAGGGGCAACAGGTGGTGCGGTTGGATCTGAAGTCCGACGAAGGTCGCGCCAGCCTGCATGAGTTTCTCGCGGACGCACGCGTCCTCATCACCTCGATCCGGCCGAGTGCTCTGGACCGTGTCGGTCTCGGCGATCTCGACGAGCGTCACCCCCACCTGCTGCATGTGGAGATCGTCGGAGACACCACAGAACCCGACGACGCCGGGCACGACCTCACCTACGAGGCACTCGCGGGACTGGTGGAACCACCCCAGCTGCCGCAGGTCCCGTTGGCCGATCTGCTGGGTGCCGAGCAGGCCATCACCGCGACTCTCGGTGGTCTTCTGGGCGGGCTCACCGGCCCGCTCCGCGTCGGCCTCGGAGACGCGGTGCGCGGCGTCAACGCCAGCGTCCGCTCCGGTCTCACCGGACCGGGGAGCCTGCTGGGCGGCGCCACCTGGCGCTACGACCTCTACGCCACCGCCGACGGCTGGGTCGCGCTCGCGGCTCTGGAACCTCACTTCATCCCCCGGACGCTGACGATGCTCGGTCTCGACGTCGAACCGGCCGACCGTTCACCGGTGGAAGACGCCTTCGCGGCCCGCACCACCCAAGAGTGGATGCGGGCCGCGAAGGAATTGGACGTTCCGTTGGCTCCGGTTCAGCAGCCGAGCAGTCGCTGACCCAGGTAGCCGGGCACCTGGTCGAGCGCGACACGCTCCTGCTCCATGGTGTCGCGATCACGGATGGTCACCGCGTCATCTTCGAGGGTGTCGAAGTCGACGGTGATGCAGAACGGCGTACCGATCTCATCCTGACGACGGTAACGGCGACCGATGGCCTGCGCGTCATCGAAGTCGACATTCCAGTGTTCGCGCAGCGTCGCCGCCAGATCGCGGGCCTTGGGCGAGAGATCGGCGTTGCGTGACAGTGGCAGCACCGCAGCCTTGACCGGCGCGAGGCGACGATCGAGCTTCAGCACGGTACGAGTGTCAGTACCGCCCTTCGCGTTCGGAGCCTCCTCCTCGGCGTAGGCGTCGACCATGAAGGCCATCAGCGAACGCGTCAACCCTGCCGACGGCTCGATCACGTACGGCGTCCAGCGCTCGTTGGCCTGCTGGTCGTAGTACTGGAGCTGCTTCTCCTTGCCGGAGGCCTTGCCATGCGTCGACAGGTCGTAGTCGGTGCGGTTGGCGACGCCCTCGAGCTCACCCCACTCCGAGCCGGTGAAACCGAAGCGGTACTCGATGTCGACGGTGCGCTTCGAGTAGTGCGACAGCTTCTCCTGCGGATGCTCGTAGTGACGCAGATTGTCGCGGTCGACGCCGAGCTCGACGTACCAGTTGGTGCGCTGTTCGAGCCAGTACTCGTGCCACTCCTCGTCCTCGCCAGGCTTGACGAAGAACTCCAGCTCCATCTGCTCGAACTCGCGGGTGCGGAAGATGAAGTTACCTGGGGTGATCTCGTTGCGGAACGACTTGCCGATCTGGCCGATGCCGAACGGAGGCTTCTTGCGCGCGGTCTGCATGACGTTGGCGAAGTTGATGAAGATGCCCTGGGCAGTCTCCGGGCGCAGATAGTGCAGGCCCTCTTCGTTGTCGATGACCCCCAGGTAGGTCTTGAGCAGACCGGAGAAAGCCCGCGGCTCGGTCCACTTGCCGGGCTTGCCGGTCTCGGGGTCGGGGATGTCGGCCAGGCCGTTCTCGGGGGCGTGGCCGTGCTCCGCCTCGTACTCCTCGATGAGATGGTCGGCACGGTATCGCTTGTGGGTGTGGAGCGATTCGACAAGCGGGTCGGTGAAGGCCTGCACGTGGCCTGACGCCTCCCACACCGCAGTGGGCAGGATCACCGAGGAGTCAAGGCCCACCACGTCGTCACGACGCTGGACCATGGTGCGCCACCACTGACGCTTGATGTTGTCCTTGAGTTCGGCGCCGAACGGCCCGTAGTCCCAGGCCGAGCGGGTACCGCCGTAGATCTCACCACACGGGAAGACGAAACCTCGCTCCTTGCACAGGGCGATGACCTTGTCGAGTTTGCTGGTGGTGGCCATGGAATTCCTCCCGAACGTGACGCGCACGGGCACCCGGCTGGTACCCGTGTGGCACGACACTAGCGAACTCAGCCACCCGCGCGCGGGATGTTCTCACCCACGCGTTCAGGAAAGTCATAGGCCGACGCCTCATCGACAGCCTCCGACAGCAGCGGCACCACCACGACCTTGGACTCATATCCCCCCAGTGCGCGCCGATAGGAGCCGACATCCTTCCACCGCATCACCAGCGCCCACAGATCGGGCTCATCAAGGTTCTGCACCACATCGGCACCTTCGAACCCGGGCTTGGCGGCCAGGACGTCCACCGCCGGCTGCAACCGGCCTCCGAAATCGGCTCCGCCACGGAACCTCAGTATCACCATCACCGACACCACCGCCCTTCTCGTTCGACCCCGACGCAGGTCCGGCAGCCATCATCCCCTCGCCGCATCTCGGTCTCCAGTTTTCCCCGCACCGTATCCGGCGGCACCCCGCCGCACTGTGATCCACGCCTGATCGAGTCTTCAGTCGTATGCTGGAGCGTATGGTCTCCACAACCCAGAACCCCCGTTCAGCCCCGCAGCGACGCACGAAGCAGCGTGCCGCTGTGGTCGAGCTGTTGCGCGAGGTCGATGAGTTCCAGACCGCGCAGCAGATTCATGACCTCCTGCGCTCCCGCGGCCATTCGATCGGTCTTGCCACCGTCTACCGGAATCTGCAGGCCATGGCCGACGCCGGCGAGGTCGACGTGCTGCGCACAGACACCGAAGCGTCCTACCGACGCTGCACCGACACCCACCATCATCACGTGGTGTGCCGTGAATGCGGCAAGGCCGTCGAGGTCGAGGGCCCCGAAGTGGAGAAGTGGGCACATGACACCGCCATCGCCCACGGTTTCGTTGACGTCGACCACGTCATCGAGATCTTCGGACGATGTGTCACCTGCGCCACCGACGCGTCATGAGCGATGCTCCGAGGCTGACCCCGCGATGGCCCGCAGCCTGATCGGCTGAAACCTCAGCCCCGGATCGCCTCCAACCACCGCACGACTGCGACCGCACCGGGATCAGGATGCCCCTTGGCGCGATCACCGAGGTAACTGGAACGGCCGCGGCGGGCCGCCACGTCGGCGGTCTCCCGAGCCCCGGTTTCGGCAGCCGAAAGGGCCGCGTCGAGCCCGGAGGCGGAGGCCTCCGCTGCGGGCTGCAATGCGTCGACCATGGTGCGGTCCCCCGGCCGAGCACCACCGAGTTCCATCAATGCTTCCGCCCCTGCGTGGAAGGCATTCGGCCAATCGGCGCCTTCGCTCAAGGCTTCGGCTGCTGCCCAGAGCCCGGCCGCGTAGAGCGGGCCGGATGTGCCCCCGATGTCACGACGGGCACAGGCCGACAGACCCCGCAGCTGCGTCGCGGCGTCCCCTTCCACGGGCGAAGCCAACCACGCACGGGCGCCTCGGGAGAGTGCCTGCCCCAAGTCGCCGTCGCCCACCTCACGGTCGAGTGCGGTGAGTTCGTCCTCCACCTCGAGCAGACGCTCGCAAACGCGCTGCAACACCCCCGCCATCGCTTCGTCGTGCGTCCCCGCGTCAGCACGGTGATCTTGAACGGTGGGCGGCACCGGAACGCGTCGGAGCTGTGGCGCTTCAGCGCCCGGGCTGCCCGGCCACGCCAGCGAAGCAGTCGGCGCGTCGAGAAGGCCCAACAACTCATCGTCAACGCCCAACACGCTGACCGAGGCCCCCGCCATCTCCAGACTGGTCATCACCGGGCCCTGCCACACCCGCTCCACGATGATGCCGGAATCCGAAAGCCGCCGATGGGCGGCGCGGGCCATGATGTTGATCTCCATCACCGATGTACCGCCACAATCACCGACCAGCAGCACGACGCGATCCCCTGCGGACAGTTCCCGGTCACCGACGATGCGGTCGATCATCTCCGCAGCCACATCATCGGCTGGACGCAGCCGCTCTCGTGAGACTCCCGGCTCACCGTGGATCCCGAGACCGAGTTCCATCTCGTCCTCGGCCAATTCGAAGCCCGGCTTTCCGTTGGCGGGAACGATGCATGGGGTGAGCCCCACGCCCATGGTTCCGACGCTTCCCGCCACGCGCCGGGCGGCGTCGGTCACCTCGGCAAGGGTTCCACCCCGTGCGGCGACGGCACCAGCGGTCTTGTGCACGAGCACCGTGCCGGCGAGCCCGCGTCGGCCCGCATTGTCGTCTTCGTCGGAAAGTGCGACGTCATCGGCGACGACCACCATCTCGACATCGAGCCCCTCGGCCCGCGCCATCTGCGCGGCCAGTCCGAAATTGAGACGGTCACCGGTGTAGGACTTGACGATCAGCAGACATCCGGCGTCACCGGTCACCGCACGAATCCCGTCAAGGACCGCGTCCACGCTCGGCGAGGCGAACACCTCGCCGGAGATCGCCGCGGTCAACATGCCATCGGCGACGTACCCGGCATGGGCCGGTTCGTGACCGGCGCCACCGCCCGAGATCACCGCGACCGGCACGCTGGAGCGGTTGTCATCGGTGACGACGCGATCGACGCGGACCGCGATCGTGC
Organism: Propioniferax innocua; assembly: GCF_006716235.1. Taxonomy (GTDB): domain Bacteria; phylum Actinomycetota; class Actinomycetes; order Propionibacteriales; family Propionibacteriaceae; genus Propioniferax; species Propioniferax innocua. The sequence continues at coordinate 575,039 of NZ_VFOR01000001.1, forward strand.
GATCCTCAAGCAGTGCCAGACCGGGTTGGACGAGCGCGAGCCCTTCGAGCAGCTCGGTCACGGCTTGGTCAGGACTGTTGATGAGCTTCTTCATGGCACAACGCTAAATCGTGGCATGGTTCGGCGCTCCAGTGGGGTCAACTCCAGTCGACGTGCATCAACGAGCGCAAGCCGCGATCCAGGTGCCACGTGACGAACGCCGAGGTGAGTTCATCTGCCTCGCGGAGAACCACATCGGGCACACCCCGGGTGGCCTTCCAATCACCGGTCAGCAATGACCCCAGCAACGCCAAGGTCTCAGGACGCGGACGGGTGGCACCCGGCGGCCGGCAGGAGACGCACACCGAACCACCCGATGCCGGAGAGAATGCCCGATGCGGTCCGGGCTCACCGCACACCGCACACGCGGTGAATGAGGGGGCATAACCGGAGATCGCCATGGCCCGCAGCAGGTAGGCATCGAGCACCATGGAGCCGGGACGCATCCCATCGGGGGTGCCGTGGCCAAGCGTCCGCAGTGCCCCCAGAAGAAGTCGGTACTGCGCAAGAGCGGGCTCCTTCTCCTCGGCCACGAGACGATCCGCGGTCTCGACCATCACCTGGCCCATGGTCCAGCGCCCGAAGTCTCCGACGAGGGGACGCGCGTACTGGTGCAGCGAGACCGCCTGCGTCACCACGTCCAATGATCGTCCCGTGGCGAACTGCACATCGATGTGGGAGTAGGGCTCCAACCGCGCACCGAACTTCGACGAGGTGCGCCGGACCCCACGCGCCACCGCTCGCACCTTGCCGTGATCGCGACACAGCAGCGTGATGATGCGATCCGCTTCACCCAGCTTGTGGGTGCGGAGCACCACGGCTTGGTCACGGTAGGTCGGCACCGGCCCATTGTCTCCGAGAACAGCGAAACAACCGGGACCGGCACACCTTTCCCCTGGGTCCCTGCCCCGCTTCCCTGAGTCCCTGCCCCGCTTCCATCCGATCCTCATCCCCACCTCGACGTAACGCCGCGTCTACCCGGCACAACGCAGAGATGGAACACCCAACCCCAAAACACCCACCCCCACCTCGACACAAAGCCGCGTCTACCCGGCACAACGCAGAGATGGAACACGCAGAAGCGGCGCACGCAGAGAGGGAACGCGCAGAGGCGGAGTACACCGAGGTGACACGCGTTCGGGACGCATCCCCGTGGAGAATCCCGCGCATGGGGCCACCGACCACGGCCCGCGCCGAAGAGCCACACGCCGGAGCCGAAGAGCAACCACCTAAACTGAAGCGGTGAGCAAGCGTCCCCCGAAGCGTGGTCCTGATCCACACCCCAGTGGTGCCCGGCCACCGCAGATTCCGGCCAAGAAGATCCCCAAGCATGTCGCCGTGGTGATGGATGGAAACGGCCGATGGGCCAAGCAACGCGGGCTTCCCCGCACAGATGGCCATGCCGCCGGCGAGGACGCCCTGTTCGACGTGATCGAGGGTGCCATCGAAATCGGCGTCAAGTACCTCTCGGCCTATGCCTTCTCCACCGAGAACTGGAAGCGCTCCCCCGACGAGGTGCGGTGGCTGATGGGCTTCAACCGCGATGTGATCCATCGTCGACGCGATCAGCTCGACGCCATGGGTGTACGCATCCGGTGGGCCGGACGCCGCCCCAAGCTGTGGGCCTCGGTGATCAAGGAGCTCGAGGACGCCGAGCGTCAAAGCGCCGACAACGATGTGCTCACCCTGCAGTTCTGCGTCAACTACGGGGGTCGCGCCGAAATCGTCGATGCCGTCCGGCGCATCGCCCAGCGGGCCGCCGATGGAGAGATCGATCCGCAACGGATCAGCGAGAAGTCGTTCCGCACCTATCTGGACGAGCCCGAGATCCCCGACGTGGACCTCTTCGTACGTTCCTCCGGCGAACAACGCACGTCGAACTTCCTTCTGTGGCAGTCGGCCTACGCCGAGATGGTCTTCCTCGACACCCTGTGGCCGGACTTCGACCGCCGGGATCTGTGGCAGGCAATCGAGCTCTACACCGACAGGGATCGGCGTTATGGCGGAGCGGTCCCCAACAAGGTCATCAAGAAGTGAAAAGGCACCAAGAAGTGACTTTACCGGCGGCCCGGCATGCTGCGACTAGGCTGGCTCCGTGAACGGTCAGGAGATCTGGGAATTCGTCATCGTGAACGGACTCATGGCGGTGGCGGTGCTGGTATCGCCGCTGCTGGTGGCGTGGCAGGGTCGCGAATCCGCCAAGCCCAACCGGTACGCGGGGATCCGGACCGAGAAGACATCGGTCGACGCCACCACTTGGCAAGCAGGACATCGCGCAGCGCTGCCCGCGATCCGTTTCGGCGGCCTCCTCGCCTTCGTCTTCGCCGGCGGTGGCGTCGTCACCGGGCTCTTCGGATGGCAGGGCCTGACGATGATATGCGCGCTGTGTGCGGGTGCGACGGCGTTCATCGCCTTCGGCGTCGGCGTCGCCCGGGCCAACACCGCTGCGGAGAAAGTCTCCGAGGAGCAGTCACAGAAGACCCCGTCTTCCGATGATGCGCCCGCCGATGATGATGCGCCCGCCGATGACGCGTCGGCCCCCGAGGCCGACTGAGCCGGACGCGCTGACAGGGCCGAACAGGAACAGGGCCGAACAGGACCAGGTTCAGTCCACGTCCGGCATCGCCGCGATGACCTCGGCGGCCCGCCGATCGGCATGGATGGTGCCGGCGATCGACACCAGCGCCATACCGACCAGGCTTCCGAGGAAGAGCCACTCACCCCATCCAGCACCGGTGCGCATCCCCCACACGGCCCCAATGAGGCTGAGTAGTGCCAGCAGACAGGCTGCGGTCAGTTCGTGCCGCGCGGCACGGTGACCCTCCACCCAGGTCTCATCGAAACGGAACACCCGCGGCGTCCGCAGCCCGAACAGCGGATTGGCGGGCAGCTTCCCGCTCGGGCCCGTCACCCGAAGGATGACGAACCCGAGCAGGCACAGTGCTGCGATGGCAGCGGCAAAACCCCACGTCGGCATGGCGCGTCAGCGTCCTGTCCGGTTGACCGCCGTCACAACGGCCTCCAGCGAGGCACGCACGATGTTGGCGTGCATACCGACGCCCCACACGACCCGGGCGTCATCGCCTTCACCGACCTCACACTCCACATAGGCGGCAGCGGCCGCATCCCCACCAGACGACATGGCGTGTTCGGCGTAGTCCAGGACGCGTACCGCGTGACCGCGCGTCGACAGCGCGTCGACGAATGCCGACAACGGACCATTGCCTTCACCGTGCACGGTGTGCTCGACACCGTCGATGACCAGTTCGGCATCACACACATTGTGGTCGCCCTCGGTGGCGACACTCGCGCCGTTCAGCGTCAGCGACCCGGTGACGTTCAGGTACTCGGCCGAGAAGACGTCCCACAGCTCCTGCGGAGTGACCTCGCCGCCGTCGGAATCGGTCTGCATCTGCACCATTCGTGAGAATTCGATCTGCAGACGACGCGGCAGATCCAGATGGTGCTCGGACTTCATCAGGTAGGCCATGCCGCCCTTGCCGGACTGCGAATTGACCCGGATCACGGCCTCATAGGATCGGCCCACATCGTACGGGTCGATCGGCAGATAGGGGGCTTCCCAATCGATCTCGTGGATCGTGACGCCCTTGGCATCGGCTTCGGCCTGCAGGGCTGCGAATCCCTTGTTGATGGCATCCTGGTGGGATCCGGAGAACGCGGTGTAGACCAGATCACCAGCGTAGGGATGACGCGGGTGCACCGGCAGATTGGTGCAGTACTCCACCGTGCGACGGATCTCGTCGATGTCGGAGAAGTCGATCTTGGGGTCGATGCCTTGGCTGAACAGGTTCATGCCCAGCGTCACCAGGTCGACATTTCCGGTGCGTTCGCCATGACCGAACAGGCAGCCCTCCACACGATCGGCCCCGGCCATCAGGCCCAGTTCGGTGGCGGCCACCGCAGTGCCACGGTCGTTGTGGGGGTGCAGCGAGATGACGACGTTCTCACGACGGTCGATGTGTCGCCCGAAGTACTCGATCTGGTCGCCGTACACGTTCGGCGTCGACATCTCGACAGTGGCCGGGAGGTTCAGGATGATCTCGCGCTCATCGGTGGGATCCCACGTGTCGATGACGGCATTGCACACATCCACGGCGAATTCGGTGGGCGTCTGGGTGAAGATCTCCGGCGAGTACTGGTAGCCGAACTCGACGTCCTCCAACAGCTCATCGGCGTACTTCTTCACCAGCTCGGTGCCACGCACGGCCAACGCCCGACATTCGTTCTCGTCCATGTCGAACACGACGCGACGGAACAACGGCGCAGTCGCGTTGTACATGTGGATGGTGGCGCGCTTGGCGCCCACCAAGGATTCGGCGGTACGGGCGATGAGGTCTTCCCGTGCCTGGGTCAGGACGCTGATGGTGACGTCATCGGGAATTGCGTCCTGCTCGATTAGGTCGCGGACGAACTGGAAGTCATTGGACGACGCCGAAGGGAAACCGATCTCGATCTCCTTGTAGCCCATACCGACCAGCAGATCGAACATGCGGCGTTTACGTCCGGGAGTCATCGGGTCGATCAGGGCTTGGTTGCCATCGCGCAGATCGGTGGACAACCAGCGTGGTGCCTTCTCAACGCGCTTGGTGGGCCAGGTGCGATCGGGCAGATCGATCGGTTCGAACGCCTTGTACCGGTGGAACGGCATCGGCGACGGCTGCTGGATCGGCTTCGGCTGTGGTCTGGTCATGGCGGTGCTCCTGCTGGAAGAAATGGTGTGCGGGCGGGCACGTCAACACTCCGCAGCGAGAATCCCACCCCTTCGGGGACTCGCTGCGGCGTCAAAGGAGCAGGAAGCGCGTGGCTTCCGCAGCGTTCCGCGTCAACAGCACGATGGTGACCTTACCAGCGAGCCCGGTGGGCGGACAGTCCCGCCACCACAAGGAGTACCGCTCCCCCGCCGACGCCGGCCAGCGTCACTCCCAGGAAGCGCAGCGGCATGAGCGCGAGGATCATGCCCACCCCACCGGCGGTGAACACCGCCCAGCCTCCGATCCGGGCGGTGTCGTCCCACCAGACCCAGCCCAGATAGACGACCGCACCTCCGATGCAGGCCACGCACATCGCCATGATGAATTCGACCGCTGCCCCGGCCCAATTCGCCAACCAGCCACCAACAGCGGCCACGACGATGGCTGCGACCACGGCGAGGACCGTGCGCACCACCGGGCCACGGTGTCCTGCCTGCGCGGGCGCTCGCATGGCGAGGAACAGCGTCAGGACCATGGCGAACATGGCCGCCGTCTTCAAGGCCGTCCCCAACGCCACGGGAACGGGAGGATTGCTGAAGGCGACCACCAGAGCAAGGCCGATGGCGCTCATGGCGGCGGTTCCGAGCAGTCGAGGACTCATGACCGCCAGTTTATGGCGGGCCGGAAGGTTCCGCGGACTGCGGCAAGACCGGCTGCAGGCCCGGCTGTCATGTTGTGTTCACCCACGACTTGACGCTCCGTTACCCAGCACGGTCACCCTGTCGTCATTGACGCCCAGCGCGCCACGCCCACCCCAGTACGCGATCCCTCCGGAGGGAATCCCATGAATGTCAGCCGTCGATCCTTGCTCGGGGGCTCGGCAGCCGCCGCTGCCGGCACGCTCCTGCCGATCCGAACCTTCAGCCGTGAGGCCGCAGCCGCACCGGCTTCGGAGGGCACGTTCGGCTATGGCGTCGCCTCCGGTGACCCGACCGCAACGTCGGTGATCATCTGGACGCGCGCCACCCCCGCGCCGGTGGACGGCGTCGTCGCCGCTCCCGGCTCCGGGCTGGGTGACCCGGTGCGGGTGCGGTGGACCGTGTGCAGCGATGAGGAGATGACATGCCCGGTCGCCTCGGGTGAGGTCATGACCGATGTCGCCACCGACCACACGGTGAAGATCGACGTGACCGGCCTCGATCCGTACACCCGGTACTGGTACCAGTTCTCCACCGACAGTGATTCCAGCATCGTCGGACGCACGCAGACCGCCCCGGACGAGCCCGGCGAAACCCATGCGCTGCGGTTCGCGCAGGTGTCATGCGCCAACTACACCGGCGGTTACTTCACCGTGTATCGCGCACTCGCCGAACGCGACGACATCGACTTCGTACTGCATCTGGGCGACTACGTGTACGAGTACGGCAATGCCGATGACCGCTACGGCCCTGACGCGCTCGCCGGGGACCGTGACCATGAGCCCGACCGCGAGATGCGCGAGCTGGAGGACTACCGCCTGCGCTACGCCCAATACCGGGCCGACGCCGACCTGCGCCAGTGTCATCAACGTCACCCGTTCATCACGATCTTCGATGACCACGAGATCACCAACAACGCCTGGGCCGACGGCGCGGAGAACCATCAGGACGGCGAGGGCGACTACGCAGCACGGATGGCCACGGCCCTGCAGGTGTACCAGGAGTGGATGCCGATCCGTATGCCCGAGACCGGCGACCAGGCTGCTCCGCATCAGGGGCTGCAGTTCTTCCGCCGGTTCACCTTCGGCGACCTCGCCGACCTCTCGGTGGTCGAGACCCGCCAGAATCGTTCCGAGCAGGTCTCCTCGTTCGTGCTGGTGGGAACACCGGAGGTCAATGACCAGCTCAACGACCCCGATCGTCACATCATGGAGCCCGAGCAGATGCAGTGGCTCAAGGACGGCATCACCACGCAGCGTTCATGGCATCTCGTGGGCAACCAGGTGATGGTGTCGCCGCTGGGCTGGCCCGGCCAGTACCTCGGGCTGGCACAGGGCTCGGTCGCGATCAACGGCGATGCATGGGACGGATACCGTCACGACCAGACGCAGCTGCTCTCCCACATGGCCAGCCAACCTCTGGAGAATGGAGACACCGTCATCCTCACCGGTGACATCCACTCCACGTGGGTGGAGAACCTCGTCGGCGACCCCGGTACACAGATGGATGGCACGGTCGAGAAGGCCGGTGCGGTGGAGGCCGACCCCACCGCACTGGTGGACCAGCCCGAGGGCACCGAGGTCCAGCCCAAGAACAGCAGCGAGCTCGGGCTCGAGGTCCAAGAGGGCCAGATCATGACCACCGCCGCCGACGCCTCGATCCCTCCGGGCGTATCGGTACCGCTCGCCAGCCAGACCCCCGAGCCGACACGGCTGGACGGTGGCGCGCCCGCCGGCGTCGAGTTCGTGTGCCCGTCAGTGACCAGCGATGGTTTCTACGAGATCGTCCGCGGCATCCTGCAGGGGCCGCTGCTGAGCATCGGTGCGGTGGAACTCGCCGGCGGCATCCTCAAGATGCTGAACCCGTCCCTGGAACATTTCGATGGCATCGGCCACGGATTCGCCCTCATCGACGTGACGCCCGAACGCGTGCAGGCGGACTACCACTACCTGCCACGTCCCCGGATCGACTACCCCGACCCGCGCCTGGATGATTCGGCCACCACCGCTCACGCCTCCTCGTGGCAGACGCTCGCCGGCACTCGTGAGGTGATCGCGGCCGACTCCCCCGTGGGTGAGCGCTCCGATGAACCACGGATCGCCGAGTGCGTGGTCCCGAGCCAGACCCCGACGCCCAGCGAAACGGCCACCCCCAGCCATACGCCCACCCCGAGTCATACGCCCACCCCCAGCCATACGCCCACACAGTCCCCCGAGCCAAGCGTCACCATGAACCCGACGCCCACCGGTGATGCCGCACCGATCACGGCCGCCCCGACGGCAAGCAGCACCCCTGCACCGACCACACCAAGCGGCACCCCCGTGCCAACCACACCAAGCGGCACCCCCGCGCCAACCACACCAAGCGGCACCCCCGCGCCAACCACACCAAGCAGCACCCCCGCGCCAACCACACCAAGCAGCACCCCCGCGCCAACCACACCAAGCAGCACCCCCGCGCCAACCACACCAAGCAGCACCCCCGCGCCAACCACACCAAGCGGCACCCCCGTGCCGACGCTCGACCCCACCGGCGCCCCCATCGCGTCCGCCACACCCACGCCGGGGCCGACGACCGCTGCAGGTGGTGGCCGTCTCCCGAGCACCGGCGGCCCCAGCGGCACGCTGGCCTTCGGCGCCCTCGCCGCCACCACCCTGGGCGCTGGGTTGATCGCCCGGCGCAACCGGCTGGCCGGACGCCGCCAGGAACACGCCGATGTGCAGGAGCGCACCGACGAGTCCGAGTGAACGAGCGCCCCACCTCTACGTTGTGCCGCGCAGACCCGGCCCAACGTAGAGGTGGGGCTTGTTGAAGGCTCAAAACGACGATCCCCGCACCTCTGATGTCAGGGGTGCGGGGATGTAGGGGACTGCGGGATGCCAAGGACCGCGGGATACCAAGAACTGCGGGATACCAAGAACTGCGGGATCGCGCGGTGTCAGGCGTCGAGCCTCCGGTCCTCGGCGCACCGAAGCGCGCCGAGGACCAGAACACTCAGTACTTGATGCAGATGTTGCTGGTCTCGGTGTAGAACTCGAGGCCGTGCACGCCGCCCTCGCGTCCGATACCGGACTGCTTCATGCCACCGAAGGCAGTGCGCAGGTCACGGAGGAACCAGCTGTTCACCCAGATGATGCCGGCTTCGAGCTGGGGCGCGACGCGGTGCACGCGGCTGACGTCCTGGCTGAAGAAGGTCGCCGCGAGACCGTACTTGGTGTCATTGGCGAGCTTGATGACCTCATCCTCGTCGGTGAACGGGATCAGCGCGACGCAGGGGCCGAAGATCTCCTCACGCGCGGTGCGCGAATCGTGTGAGAGGCCGGTCCAGATGGTCGGCTGCACCCACGAGCCGCCGTCGCGCTCGTCGTCGAACTTCGGTGCGCCACCGCCGGTGACGACGGTCGCGCCCTCCTCCTCGGCGAGCTTGTAGTACGACAGCACCTTGTCGCGGTGCTCGTCGGAGACCACGGGGCCGAAGTTGGTGGCTTCGTCATCGGGGAAGCCGTAGTGGAGGTTCTCCGCGGCCTCCTTCAGCCGGTCACGGACCTCGTCGAAGACCGATTCGTGCACGTAGACACGCTCGGTGCCCAGGCACACCTGACCGGTGTTGAGGAAGCAGGAGCGAGTGAGCTCCTTGATGGCGAGATCCAGGTCGGCGTCCTCGAACACGATGCCGGGGTTCTTGCCGCCCATCTCCATCGACGAGGCCTTCAGAGTGGGGGCCACGGCCTCGAGGATCTTCGAGCCGGTCACAGTCTCACCGGTGAAGGTGATGCCGTCGACGTCGGGGTGCGAGGTGATCATGGCGCCGGTGTCACCGTAGCCGTGGACCACGTTGTAGACGCCCTCGGGAACGCCGACCTCGTTCATGACCTCACCCAGCAGGGTGGCGGTCGACGGGGTGACCTCCGAGGGCTTGACCACGACGGTGTTGCCGCAGGCCAGGGCTGGCCCGACCTTGAAGGTCATGAGCAGCAGCGGGAGGTTCCACGGCGAGATGACGCCGATGACGCCCCGCGGGCGACGGATCATCATGTTGTGGGCGCCGCGGCCGTCAGGGGTGTCGAACTGGAACATCTCGGTTGCGTGCTCACGCAGCGACTCGGCGAACGACTCGAAGTTCGCACCACCGCGAGGGATGTCCACGTGGCTGGCGACCGAGTACGGCTTGCCGGTGTCGAGCACCTCGGCCTCGAGGAAGTCATCGAAGCGACGACGGATCGCGGCGGCGATGTCCTTGACCATCTCGACCCGGGCGTTGGTGGTCAACTGCCCCCAGGGGCCCGAGAGAGCGGCGCGAGCGGCGGCGACGGCCGCGTCGACCTCGGCCTGTCCGGCAGTGTGGGCCTTCGCGGTCACCTCACCGGTGATCGGGTAGAGCACATCGAAGGTGTTGCCGGTCTCGACGTACTGTCCGTTGATGAAGTTCGGGAGATCTCGAACGGTGATTTCCTTGCGCACAGTTCCTTCTTTTCCGTAGACGCTTGAGGGGATGGCCGGTACTCAGTTGGCGGGCTCGTCGCCGCCGTCGATGGTGAACTCGCCGAGGGTGGAGAACTTCACCTCGGTGCGGCTGTTCGGCGGGGAGAACACGGCGTCGGTGATACCACCGGTCAGCACGATCATGCCGGGCTCGATCGCCAGGCCACGGCGGGCGAGATCGTTGGCGGCAAGGGCGAGGGCCTCACCCGGGTGCCCCTGCACGTCCTCACCGGTGCCGGTGTGCTGGAGTTCTCCATCGCTGTGGACTTCGACCTTCTCGGCCAGCAGGTCGACATCCTCGACGGCGAAGTCCTCATCACCCATGACGAAAGCACCGGAGGAGGCGTTGTCGGCGATCACATCGCCGGCCTTGAACCGGAAGTTGCGGTAGCGCGAGTCGATGACCTCGGCTCCACCACGGATGCTGCCGACAGCGGCCATGGCGCTCTCCCGCGTGACCCCCGGGCCCTCGAGCCGGTCCTTCATGATGAAGACGATCTCGGGCTCGATACGCGGATGGATGAGCTTGGCCTGCGGCACGGGGGCACCGATCTCCATGACCATGTCGTCGGTCAGCCACGCGACGAACGGCGCGTACACCCCCATGCGCTTCTGCTTGGCCTCACTGGTGAGTCCGAGCTTGACGCCGATGAGCTTCTCGCCGCGGGCGAGGCGCTTCTCGAGGTTCGCGTCCTGGATGCGGTAGGCGGTGTCGACGTCGAGTTCGGGCCACTCGTCGGTGAAGGGTTCGCGATCACGACGCTCGGCCTCGCACGCGAGGAGTTCCTCGGCGACGCTCTTCTCATCCCACTGGGCCATGTGTTCCTCCTGTACAGACGCCGGCCCGTCGCCGGCGATCGGAAATCGTTGGGTCGGATGTGGTGGGTGGACGCCGGGTCACGCCACGGCGTCGGCGCCGGCCTGGGCCACTGCGGCGTCCTGTTCGGCGCTTCCGCCGGAGACGCCGACGGCACCGACCACCTGGCCGTCGACCTTGACCGGGACACCTCCGCCGAACAGCACGAGTCGGGGACGGTGCGGGAAGCTGAGGCGCAGTTCGTCCTCACTGTTGACGACGTCGAAGAAGTCCTGCGTCGACATCTTTCCGAAAGCCGCCGTCCAGGCCTTGTCGATGGCGATGGAGCTGCTGACGAGCATGGCATCATCCATGCGTTCGAACATCAACAGGTTTCCTCCGGCGTCGCAGATCGCCACGTTCATCTTGGTGTCCAGCTCGATGGCCTTGGCGATGGCGGCGTCCATGGCGGCGCGGGCACCGGCTCGGGTCAGTTGGGTCTGCGGACGAACGAGGTCGGACACGTGGGCTCCTTACGCTGGGCGTGTTTCAGTGGGCGGGCGATCAGGTGGGTTCTGTTGTGCCGGCTCCGGGATGAGACCGGCCGAACCCGATGTGCCCATCCGTACGGGGATGGGCACATCGGGTCGGTGGGGCGTCGATCAGGTGAGGACCGTGGTGAAGCGCTCGTTGAGCTCACGGTCGTGGTAGAAGATGCCCTTGCCGAGCTGGTCGGCGGTCCAGATGATGCACGGGCGGTCCGGGTAGGCCATGTAGCCACCGGCGAAGACCTCGTTGCGGTTGCCGGCGGGGTCGAAGAAGTAGACCGTCTTGCCACGGGTGATGCCGTGACGTGTCGGGCCGACGTCCTTCGACACATCGTCCATGGTGAACAGGTCCGCCGCACGGAGCACCTCGGCCCAGTCATCGAGCTGGAAGGCGAAGTGGTGCAGCTTGCCCTGCGGGCCACCGATGACAGCGAGCTGGTGGATCGAGTTGCTCGGGGTCATCCACACGCCCAGGGTGTCGGCGTCGTCATCGAGGGACGACATGACCTTCTCGGCGGTGTAGAAGTCGAAGACCTCGGCGAGGAACTTCTCCATGAGACCGACGTCCTCACAGGTGAGGAGCGAGTGGTCCAGTCCGGGGACGCCGACGCCCACGAGGTGACGCGGGAAGGCCTCGGGGTTGTGGGTGCCGACCTCAAGGCCCCACGAGGTCATTTCGTGGTAGATCTCGAAGACGTGGCCCGACGGCGGGTAGACGCGCAGACCGTCGCCGACCTCGGCCACCTCGCCGGCGCTGAAGCGCTCGGTCTTGGCACCGAAGTCCTGTGCCTTCTTCTCGATACGGTCGATGTCTTCGAGGTACTGGACCTTGAATCCGTACTTGACGACGCCGACACCGCCCTCCTCGAGCACGACCGAGTGGTGATCCCACTCATCCCAGCCCTTGTACCAGACCTTGCCATCCTCGGCGTGGGTCTCATACAGACCAAGGGTGTTCGCGTAGTGGTTCTTGGCCTCGGCCAGGTCGGTGACCCGGGTGTGGATGTATCCCATGCGCAGGATGCCCATTACCTACTCCTTTGTTGTGAGCATTTCCATCGACTGTGTCGTGACCACGGTCATCGACGTCAACCGGTTCAGGAAGCCGGTGGATGCAGCAGCGGGTTCGTCACCCGCAATGCTGACTTGAGCAGGGCGATCCTGACATCACCCTGAGGGACGGCGCGGCAGCCCAAGCAGACCCCTTCGCCCCTCTCCTCGGTATTCAGAGCACTCTCGGCGATGGGCCTGTTGTGCTCGATCTCTCCTTCCAGCACCTGCACCTTGCAGATGCCGCATCCACCACGACGGCAGCCGACGAGAAAGGTGTACCCGTGTTTGTTGAGCGCGCCCATGATGGTGTCGTCCTCCCCGGCGGGGATCTCGACGCCGTTCGGCTCGACTCTGATCACAGGTGGTCTCTCCTCGAACTGCACTGTCCTGATGAACTTGGCCCCGGATCACAGCGTGACCTTGGACCGAGCACGAGGGTCGCTCGCCTGACCCGCATGGTTGAAACCACGCCGCCAACAGCGGCCCTCGTGCCTGCACCGTATCGTTGACCTCGACAACGCCACAACGAAATCCAAGGCACCCTAGGCAATCCCTAGGGTTTTGTCCTAGCGGGAACCCGGAAAGGTGCCGCGTGTCGAAACGATGGGCCCGGCCAGGTGGCCGAGCCCATCGAGTGGTCGTATGTGATTCTGCCCCGCTGGATGCCGAGAGGGAACCCTGCGGGGAGTACGGGAAACCTCAGTCGGTGCCCAGATCGAATGCCGCCCGGTCCAAGGCCTCCTGGTCGTCGTCCGGGCCGCCACCGCCGGCGATCGCACGGGCGCCACCGGCCTCCATCTCACCCATCAGCTCGGCGGTCTGGCCACCGACGATGCCCTGCTGCGCGTACTGCTCGAGGCGCGACCGGGAGTCGGCGATGTCGAGGTTGCGCATGGTGAGCTGTCCGATCCGTTCCACCGGGCCGAACGCGGCGTCGCCGACGCGCTCCATCGAGAGCTTGTCGGGGTGATAGCTCAGGGCGGGGCCGGTCGTGTCGAGGAACTGGTAGTCATCGCCCCGACGCAGACGCAGCGTCACCTCACCGGTGATGGCCGAACCAACCCAGCGCACGATGGATTCCCGAAGCATGAGCGCCTGCGGATCCATCCAACGGCCCTCATACATGAGGCGGCCCAGACGGCGTCCTTCGTTGTGGTAGTTCGCGATCGTGTCCTCGTTGTGGATCGCGTTGACCAGACGCTCGTACGCGATGTGCAGCAGTGCCATGCCGGGCGCTTCGTAGATGCCTCGCGACTTGGCCTCGATGATGCGGTTCTCGATCTGGTCGGAGGTTCCCAGACCGTGGCGTCCACCGATCTCATTGGCCTTGAGCACCAGGGCGACCGGTGAATCGAAGGTCTCGCCGTTGATGGCGACGGGGCGTCCCTGCTCGAAGGTGACGGTGACGTCCTCGGTGGCGATCTCGACGTCATCACGCCAGAAAGCGACACTCATGATGGGGTCGACGAGTTCGAGCCCGTGGTCGAGATGTTCGAGTTGCTTGGCCTCATGCGTCGCGCCCCAGATGTTGGCGTCGGTCGAGTAGGCCTTCTCCTGCGAGTCGCGGTACGGCAGATTGCGTTCGCCGAGCCACTGGCTCATCTCGTCACGTCCGCCGAGTTCCTCGACGAACTCGGCGTCGAGCCACGGCTTGTAGATGCGCAGGTTCGGGTTCGCCATGAGGCCGTAGCGGTAGAACCGCTCGATGTCGTTGCCCTTGTAGGTGGATCCGTCGCCCCAGATGTCGACGGAGTCCTCCTTCATCGCGCGCACCAGCAGGGTGCCGGTGACGGCGCGTCCCAGCGGCGTGGTGTTGAAGTACATCTTGCCGCCCGAGCGGATGTGGAACGCACCGCACTGCAGCGCGACCAGGCCCTCCTCCACGAGGGGCTCACGGCAGTCGACCAGTCGGAAGACCTCGGCCCCGTATTCCTCGGCGCGCCCGGGCACCGAGGCGATGTCGGGCTCGTCGTACTGGCCGATGTCTGCGGTATAGGTGCAGGGAACAGCGCCTTTCTCACGCATCCAGGCGACTGCCACGGACGTATCGAGGCCACCGGAGAACGCGATACCGACGCGCTCCCCCACGGGAAGACTGGTCAAGACTTTGGACATGGTCCAAGACTAGGGCTTCCAGCAGCATGCTGCGACGCCGGTCACGCAGCGGTCGCGTTAGAATGACCGGGTCCTGTCGTCGACGGAAGTTTCGATCGTGGAGAACGCACCTCTCGCCCACATCCGCTGAGCGGTCCGGCGTCCGAGGCCACTTTGGCCGACGCGTCCGCTCGCCCTTCGAGAGGACGCTCCATGCCCACGATCACCTTCACCGACGTTTCCTTCACCTGGCCCGACGGCACCGCCTGCCTCGCGCCCTTCAGCCTCAGCCTCGACGCCGGTCTCCACGGCGTCATCGGATCCAACGGCACCGGCAAGACCACGCTGGCCCGGCTCGTCACCGGTGACCTCCGCCCCAGCACCGGCACGATCTCGGTCCCTCGACCGCTGTGCGCGCTCGCACAGGATCTCGGGTTACGCCCCGACGCCACGGTGGCCGACCTCCTCGGCATCACCGAGACACTCGAGGCATTGGACGCGGTCGCTCGCGGGGACATCGACCCTGCTCTGTTCGACGTGATCGGTGACGACTGGGGCGTCGAGGAGCAGGCACGATCCGCGCTGGACCGCGCGGGCCTGCGGCGGATCGCCAGCACCGAAGCGGGTCTTCGACGTCCCATCGGCACACTCTCTGGTGGCGAAGCGGTCCAAGTCGCGCTGGTCGGCATCGAGATGCGCCGACCAGCGGCCCTCCTTCTCGACGAACCGACGAACAATCTGGACGTCGACGCCCGACGGCGTCTGGGTGAGCTGCTGGAACGCGAACGCGGCCGTATCCCGATTCTGGCGATCAGCCACGACCGTTCCCTGCTGGATGGGTGTGATTCGATCACCGCGCTCACCCCGTCCGGACCAGCGCGTTCCCGATCCGACGGCATCACCACACCGATGGGGGCCACGGTCACGATGCGTCCGGGCGGCTACGCCGAGTGGGCCGAGGAACGTGCGGCCGCGGCGGACCGTGCCGAGCAGCGTGTCCGAGCGGCGAAATCCAGCCACGCCACGGAGAAGCGCCAACGCATCGCGCACGAGATCAAGCAATCCCGTGACGAGCGTCGCGGAAGGTCGTTCCATGCGAGCAAACGCGAGCCGAAGATGGTGATGAACCTGCGCAGGCGTGCCGCCGAGCAGTCGGCAGGCGCGCTGCGCGGGACCATGCAGAACAGGGAGATGCGGGCTGCCGAGGCTGTCAAGCAGGCCGAGCTCGAGGCTTGGATCCCAGACGCCGTTCACATCGAGCTGCCCGACACACAGGTTGCCCCCGGCCAACGGGTTCTGGAGCTGGATCTCGTGGGATGCCCGTCCGATGATCCCGAAGCGCCACCACTCGCCAGCGAGATCATCCACCCGATCATCAAGGGCCCCGAGCGGTGGCGTCTGGCCGGATCCAACGGTTCGGGCAAGACCACTCTCCTTCGAGCCGTCATGGCCGAGGGCCAGGTGGAGGCCACCCACAGGGTCGTCGCCCGCACCGATCGAGTCGGGTACATCGCCCAGACACCGGCGATTCCGGACGCGTCGACACTGCTCGAAGCCGTGCGTGACGCCAACCCGGGTGCCGAGGAACAGTGGCTGCGCGATCAGCTCGCCCGTCTCCTCTTCCGTGGGGACAAGGTCTTCGCCGCCCCTGCAACCTTGTCAGGAGGTGAGCGTTTCCGCGCCGCCGTGGCCATGACGCTGTTGGCATCACCTGCCCCGCAGCTCCTGTTGCTCGATGAGCCGACCAACAACCTCGACATGGACACAGTGGACTGGCTCGTCGATGTCATGGCCCGGTACGAGGGCGCGTTGATGGTCGTGACGCATGATGACGACGTCGCCGAACGACTCGGGCTGACCAGAACCTTGGACCTCGATCTGGTGGCCCGAGCCGTCGCGCCGGGCGGCTCAGAAGCCCAGTGACTCAGAAACCCAGGCGGTTGAGGTGTTTCGCGTCGCGCTGCCATTCCTTGAGCACCTTGACGCGGAGGTCCAGGTGCACGGGGGTGCCCAGCAGGGCACCGATCTGGCGGCGGGCGGCCTGGCCCACCTCTCGCAGGTGCGAGCCGCGGTGGCCGATCATGATGCCCTTCTGCGATTCGCGTTCGACGATGAGGTTGGCGAACACATCGACGAGTGGTTTGTCCTCGGGGCGTCCTTCGCGCAGGCCCATCTCCTCCACCGTCACGACGATGGAGTGCGGGAGTTCCTCCCGGACGCTATCCAGTGCGGCTTCTCGGATGAGTTCCCCGACGAGTCGTTCGGTGGGCTCATCGGTCACATCGCCATCGGGATAGTAGGCCGGGCCTTCGGGGAGGCGGTCGATGAGGCAGTCGGCGACCACATCCACCTGGTGTCCCTCGGTGGCCGAGACCGGAACGATGTGCTGCCACGTCAGCCCGATTTCCTCCTCGAGCTTCTGGATGCTCAGCAGGTGCTCCCCCAGCCGTGTCGGCCCGACGAGGTCGGACTTCGTCGCGATCGCCACCAGTTCGGGGACCCTGCGCAGTTTCAGGATCTCCCCCAGCAGGTACTTGTCGCCTGGACCGACGCGTTGGTCCGACGGCAGGCACACGCCGATCACGTCGACCTCGGCCCAGGTCTCCTGCACCAGATCATTGAGGCGTTCACCCAGCAGCGTCCGCGGCCGGTGGAGTCCGGGGGTGTCGATGAGCACGAGCTGGGCGTCGGGACGATGGACGATGCCGCGCACCACGTGACGCGTCGTCTGTGGTTTGGACGAGGTGATCGCCACCTTCTGCCCCACGAGCGCGTTGGTGAGCGTCGACTTGCCGGCATTGGGCCGACCCACGAAGCTCACGAAACCCGACCGGAACCCCTCGTGTCGTTCACCCGGGCCGTTCGCAGTGGTCTTGTCCATCGTTCCTCCAGTCCTTCTCAGCGGGTCGCTCGGGCGTCCGCCGCGTCACTGAGCATCTTCGCAGCCGCTTCGGTGCCGGCGTCGGTGTCGACACGCGAGGCGAAGAACGTCGTCACGCGCTGGCGCGGCCCTGCGGTGCGATCAGCGGTCAGCTCGATGCCCTCCACCTCGACGCTCGACCCACGCACCGGCATCCGTCCGAGCCTCTTGGCCATCAACCCACCCACGGTCTCGACATCGTCGTCATCGAGTTCGATGCCGAACAGCTCCCCCAGGTCATTGACCGGAAGCCGCGACGACACCCGAAACCGTCCGCTGGCAAGCTCCAGCGCCAGCGCCGCCTCGGTGTCATATTCATCGATGATCTCGCCGACGATCTCCTCCAGGATGTCCTCGATTGTCACCAGACCGGCGGTGCCGTCGAACTCATCGACCACGATGGCCATGTGTTTGCGTTGCACCTGCATCTCCCGCAGCAGGTCATCGACCGGTTTCGACTCCGGGGTCCACATGGGTTCACGCATGATGGCATCGACACGTACCTTCCCCTGCGTCCCTGCGTGGTCGTGCACGTGCTTCATCAGGTCCTTCACGTGCAGGATCCCGACCACATCGTCGAGGCCGTTCTCGGTGATCACCGGGATGCGGGAGAACCCGGTGCGCAGGGACAGGGCCATGCCTTCCAGAAGGTTCCTGCCGCTGTCGATGTAGACCATGTCGGTGCGCGGCACCATGACATTGCGCACCACCGTCTCGCCGAGGCCGAACACCGAGGCGATCATCTTGGCGTCCTCGGCCTCCAACAGGTCCGCAGCAGCGGCCTCGTCGAACACCTCCCGCAGTTCGGCCTCGGACGAGAAGGGACCCTCAGCGAAACCGTGGCCCGGTGTGACGGTGTTGCCCACCATGATCAGGACGCGCACCAACGGACCCACGACCCAGCCGATGATGACCAACGGCCACGACGCCGCCAATGCCACCGCGTCGGCGTGCTGGCGTCCCAGGGTGCGTGGCAGGACGCCCCACAGCAGGAACGACACCAGCAACATGCCTGCAACCAGCAGCACGATCGGCAACCACGACTCAGCCACGTGGGCGAACACGACGTGGGCCACGAGCGTCACGGTGATGAGCTCGACGCCGATCCGGACGAAGAGTGCTGCGTTCAGATAGGACGGCAGGTCCTCCACGACCCGCAGGAGACGCTTCGAACCTTGGCGGCCGTCATCGACGAGCCCCTGTGCGCGGGCACGGGAGAAACTGGTCAGAGCCGCCTCGGAAGCCGCCACACAGGCGGCGATGACCGCGCACACCCCGGCCAATCCGATCTGCAACCATTCGACGGTCGTCACCGCGGACGTTGCTCCTCCCACGCCGCCAGGAGACGATCCTTGAGACCGAACATCTCCTGCTTCTCCTCCGGCGTCCCGTGGTCGAAACCGAGCAGATGCAGCAGTCCGTGTGTGAGGAGGTATTCGGCCTCGGCGTCGGGTTGGCGTCCGTGCTCGGCAGCCTGACGCGAGGTCACCGCCGGGCAGAGCACCACATCGCCCAGCAGGCCCAGGGGTGGTTCCTCGTCCTGCCGCGGCGGCCGCAGCTCGTCCATGGGGAACGACAGCACATCGGTCGGCCCGGGCTCGCCCATCCACTTCTCGTGGTAGACGCTCATCACGTCCTCGCCCACCAGCAGGATCGACACCTCGGCCTCCTCGTGGATGCGCATCTCGGCCAGCACGAACCTGGCCAGTGCCACGAGCCCTGGCTCATCGGCCTCGACGCTGGATTCATTCTGGATGTCGACGCTCATCGCTTCTCCCTGGTGTTGTCTGATCGGGCGCTGTCTGATCGGGTGCTGTCGAAACGGTCATAGGCGGCGACGATGCGTCCCACGAGTTTGTGGCGCACCACATCCAGATTGGTGAGGTTGCAGAACGCGATGTCGTCGATGTCGTCGAGGATGTCCTGCACCACGCGCAGACCGGACCTCTGGCCGCCGGGCAGGTCGACCTGGGTCACGTCACCGGTCACCACCATCTTGGAGCCGAACCCGAGTCGGGTGAGGAACATCTTCATCTGCTCCGGGGAGGTGTTCTGGGCCTCATCGAGAATGACGAACGCGTCGTTGAGCGTCCGGCCCCGCATGTAGGCCAGGGGCGCGATCTCGATGGTTCCAGCGGTGAGCAGACGGGGGATCGAATCGGGGTCGATCATGTCGTGCAGCGCGTCGTGGAGCGGGCGCACGTACGGATCCATCTTGTCGCCAAGCGTTCCCGGCAGGAAGCCGAGCCGCTCCCCCGCCTCGACCGCCGGGCGGGTCAGGATGATGCGGTTGACCATCTTGGCCTGGAGAGCCTGGACCGCCTTGGCCATCGCCAGGTAGGTCTTGCCCGTGCCGGCTGGCCCGATCCCGAACACGACGGTGTGCTCGTCGATCATGTCGACGTAACGCTTCTGATTGAGCGTCTTGGGTCGAATGGTCCGGCCGCGGTCGGAGAGGATGTTCTGTGTCAGCACCTCGGCGGGACGTTCGTCGCCGGTGCGCATCATGGTGAGGATCCGTTCGACGGCGTCTGCGCTCAGTCCCTGCCCGGTGCGGATGATCGCGACCATCTCGGTGAGAACGTCGGCTGCGGCCACCAGTGCCTCAGGGTCTCCGCTGAAGGTGATCTCATTGCCGCGGACATGGACGTCGGCGTCGAGCTCACGTTCCAGGATGCGCAGGTATTCGTCGCCCGGGCCGAGCACGCTGATCATGTCGATCGAGGCGGGCACGGTGATCTTCCGAATGGTTCCGGCTGCGGCCGTCGTCTGTTGCGGTCTGATCTGTCTCTCCGTAGTGCTTGCGATGTCGTCGGTGCCGGCGATGTCGAGAAATCCGGCGGGCACCGGTGCGTCCGGGGCCGGAGTCAGACACAGTGTAGGGCGAAAGGCAGCACGACATGCCGTGGTGGGCTATCCTCCCGCGGTGACCTCGTCGAACGAATCCCGCTCACCCGCCTACGCCGACCCCGGGTCGGGCACGTACGCGATCTTGATGTCACTGCTGTGTGCCGTGGTGATCCTCTCCGGCATCGGCGCTGCCAAGGGCGTCGTATTCGGCCCCATCATCACCGATGGTGGCTTCTTCCTGTTTCCCCTCGCCTACGTGCTGGGCGACGTGATCAGCGAAGTGTTCGGTCTCAAGGCAGCCCGTCGCGCCATCTACATGAGCTTCGGCGTCAATCTCCTCGCTGTGCTCTGCTACGCGGTGATCATCGCCCTGCCGGGGTTCGACGACGACTACGGCATCGAGAAGCAGGCCGCGCTCGAGGGCGCACTCGGCCCGGTCTGGCAGGTCGTGCTCGCCGGCCTGGTGGGTTACGTCGTCGGCCAGTCCATCAACTCGGTGATCATGACGCGGATGAAGCGTCGCGATGGCGAACGTCGCCTCATCAGTCGCATGGCCAGCGCCACCGGACTCGGTGAACTGGCCGACACCATCTTGTTCTGCACCATCGCCGCCACCGCCATCGGCATCGACTCGGTGGGCCAATGGGCCAACTACACCGCCTTCGGTTACCTGTACAAGATGATCGTGCAATACGCCGCGCTCCCGGCCACTGCCGCCGTGGTCACACGTATCAAGCGCCGCGAACCCACCTACCAGGCCGCCCTGGCCGAACAGGGTCACTGACCAGCCACCTGACCCCGGAACCATCCCGGAGAATCATCAACACGGTGGAGTCGCCACCGGTTATCTTCACTCCAGCACGACTCGACGCTACAGGTGTCAGGAGCGGGGAGGGGGAAACATGCCGAAGGTTCCGACCACGGGCGGCGGATTCATCGTGAAGATGCTCAAGGACTTCTTCCGGACCCCACGCACCAGTGCTCGTGCCGGTTCAGGCCCCGAGGCCCCAGCGCTCAAAACACCAGCGCTCAAAACACCAGCGCCCAAGACCCCAGCACCCAAAACCTCGGGCAGTGGGCCCGCTCATCCCAATCCTTTCGCGCATGCGCCTGATTCGCCCCAGGCCAGGCCATTGGCCGGGGCTGAACCTCCGGAGGTGGCCGTCCGCAACGCCAATCCTCATTTCGACCCGAAGGACCCCACCGGCCCCTACAACGTGAACTGCACCAACTGTGTGGTTGCGGTCGAGCACCGGATGCGTGGGTGGGATGTTCAGGCCAGGCCCTTCACCGGTGGCCCGGCCGGACGCTTCGGTGACCCTTCCGAGGGCTGGCGGGGGCCCGACGGGAGGCCCGTGGAGCATCACGTCTATCACGAGAACGTGGGTGATGAGTTCCCCGATGGGGCGAGTGGAAGCATCTACGGTGGATGGCGCATGGGCGGTGGCCACATCTGGAACTGGAGGAAGCAGGACGGGGTCATGCAGTATTTCGACGGGCAGACCGGGCTTGCCGATGCCTCTGGATACTTCGACAATCTCGCCCCCGGCACCACGGCTCTCTATCGCACCGACGATGCCGATTGGATCGGTGATCCATCCGACTGGATCATGCCGAGCTGACCTCAGGAGGAACCTTGCTCGACCTCACCGAAGCACGCGAAAAGGCGCGCGCGTTGTTCGCCGCCAAGTCCGGTGACGGTGCAACCGACACCTTCCGGGTGCGCCTGACCGGCTGCTCCGAGAGGAATTACCTGTTCGTGGCCGAACCCGCCGACGGTTCCGCCGCGTTCGGTGGTCTCCATGCCCTGGTGGACTTGGAGTCCGGACAGATTGAGCTGACCAGCATGCCCCTGCTCATGGGCAGGTTGAACGAATTGGCTCTGGACCCGGTCGACGACGACGTGGACCCGCAGCACCCCTGACCGGCGCGGTCAGCGGAAGCTGCGCAGCGCCCGTCCCCAGTCCACGAACACAGCACCGGAGTCCACGTGCCTCACGCGTCGGGCTGCGGCCGGTGCCGGGGTGATCTCGGTCGCCCCACGAGCATCCCCCTCGATACCGACGTGTACGCCCACCAATTCGGTCTCGAAGGTGACCCTCCCTCCGATGAGCACGGCGGCCAGCAGGTCATGGACGTGCACGATGTACTGGCCGTCGTGGTCCAGGTGGAACTGGAAGTAGAACTGCAGCGCGTTCACCAGCAGCGTCAGCACCGGGAGCCGACACTCGTACTCCTCCACCTCGCCGGGACGCAGCCGTGGTTCCGGCACACCCGCCGACGAGCAGTAACCCCGCAGGTGTGCCGGGTGCATCTCGACGGTCTCGGTGATGTCGAGCCCGCACACGATCGGCAGGTCCGCTTCGGGGCGGCCCGTGAAGTGCTCGTACACGCGGGCCGCGGCGTGGGGATCGCACCAGGTGTTCCACTCGGCCCGATCGGTGGTGTTTCCGGGGTGGTCGAAGCTGCCGCCCATGATGACGATCTGGTCGAAACGTTCCACCAGATCCGGGTCGCGGTCCAGGGCGTCGGCGAGGTTCGTCAACGGGCCGGTGAGCAGCAGCGTCGTGGGTGGGACGATGGCCCCCGCGTACCCCTCGGGCGGCGCGTCGAGGGCGTCCCGCCACACCTCGAGGAAGTCGGCGTCGGCGATCCTGTCGGGCCGTTCGGGGACGTGCGCGTGGCCCAGCCCCGTGGGGCCGTGCGTCTCCGGCGTCGTGACCAGTGGGACCTCCCGCGGCACGGTGTTCCCCACCACCACCGGTACGTCGTTGACGCCGCAGGCGTCGAGGACCGCAGCGGTGTTGCGGGCGGCGAGTTCGGCGGTGGTGTTGCCCGAGACCGTCGTGCAGGCCATCAGCTCCACTCCACCGGTTCCGGCCAGCCAGCTCAGCGCGCAGGCGTCATCGATTCCGGTGTCGACATCGGCTACGACTCGCCTCGGGCCCAGATTCACGCGTCAGAGGATACTCCCGCGCGTCGCGCATGGAAACGCCCCAGGAATTCGTCTCGGAACTCGGCGAAGTCGCCGTTTTCGATGCTGGCCCGGATGCGGTCCACCAGATCGATCGTGAAGTGCTCGTTGTGGATGGTCGCCAGGGTGAAGCCGAGCATCTCCTTGGCCTTGAACAGGTGATGCAGGTAGGCACGCGAGTAGTTGCGGCATGTGTAGCACGAGCAGCCGGGATCGATCGGTTCAAAGTTGCGACGGTTCGGCGCGGTGTTGATGTTGAACCGCCCATCGGGGTGGTAGATCGCCGCGTTGCGGGCGACGCGCGAGGGCTGTACGCAGTCGAAGGTGTCCGCGCCGGCCTCGATGGCTGCGAAGAAGTCCTCGGGTTCGGAGATCCCCAGCAGGTGCCGGGGTTTGTCCTCGGGGAGTTCGCTGCAGACCCAGTCCACGATGGTGCCCAGGTTGTGCTTCTCGAGGGCTCCCCCGATGCCGAATCCGTCGAACATCTGCCCGTCGATCTCCATGGAGCCGAGGTCCCGGGCGGCCTTGCGTCGCAGATCCTCGTACTGCGCCCCCTGGAGGACGCCGAACAGCGCCTGATACGGCCGGTGGGAGCGTTCCTCGGTGAGACGCCGGTGCTCGGCCAGACAACGCTCGGCCCACAGCCGGGTGCGCTCCAGCGACTTCTCCTGATAGCCGCGGGTGTTCATCAACGTGGTGAGCTCGTCGAAGGCGAACATGATGTCTGCGCCGATCTGGTGCTGCACCCGCATCGACACCTCGGGGGTGAACCGGTGCTTCGTCCCATCCAGGTGGGATTTGAAGGTGACACCGTCGTCATCCACGACGGCGAGGCGTTCTCTGTCGGCGGCCATCGCCTCGTCGTCGGGCCCCTGCCCCGCCTCCATCTGGATGATCTTCTTGAATCCGACGCCCAAGCTCATCACCTGGAAGCCGCCCGAATCGGTGAAGGTGGGGCCGTCCCAGTGCATGAAGGCCCCCAGACCGCCGGCCTCATCGATCAGGTCGCTCCCCGGCTGCAGGTAGAGGTGGTAGGCGTTCGCGAGCACCGCCTGGGCGCCCACCTCGGCGACCTGTTCGGGGGTCACGGTCTTGACGGTCGCCTTGGTGCCGACCGCGATGAAGGCCGGGGTCCGGATGGTGCCGTGCGGGGTCTCGATGACGCCGGTGCGGCCTCCGGCGTCGGTCAGCGAGGACGTCTCGGACAGGCGCGCGCCAATGGAGAAGCCGAAACCACGGCTCTGGGCGTCGTCACTCACGTGGTGCTCCGCTTCACGTCCATCCGCACGATGTCCGATCCGATATCGGTGCACGTCAGCTCAAGCTGCGGCATCTCGACCGTCTCTCCCCGCTGACAGCCATAACTCTTGCCGCCGGCGCCGAAGAACGCCACACGACCATCGGATCCGTAGAACTTCAGATCGACGCCGAGCACGTTCACCTTGGATTCGATGCCGTCCATCGTCACCACGCACGTCTGCCCCTGGCATTCGGAATGCGTCCCATTGACCGGGTTCAACGCGATGAAGGCGACGACGACCGCCGCGAGCATCGACAACGGCAACCACACCGAACGCATCGAATCTCCTGTCGTAGCACGGGCCACCGGTCCACATCCCCCGACGGGGACTCGCCGAGTCTAGGCCATGAACGTCAAAGCCATGAGTGTCGAGGCCAGGGGCATCGAGATCAGGGGCATCGAGATCAGGGACGTCGAAGATCAGGGGCAGCGCAGGATCGCCGTGGCGGCCGCCCCGGCGGTCGAGGTGCGCAGGACGCCGTCGCTGATGCACACCGGGTGGGCGCCGACCTCGACGAAGCGGTCGAGTTCCTCGTCGGTGATGCCGCCCTCGGGGCCCACCACGAGGATGATCTCGCCCCTGCTTGGAAGGTCGACCCCGCCGAAGCCGGGTTCGGCACTCTCGTGGAGCACCAGCACCGTGACCGGTTCGGTGGCGTCGGCGACCTCCTGGCACAACTGGTTGGTGGTGACCGGCTCGGTGATCTCCGGGACGCGGACGCGCCGGGACTGCTTGGTGGCCTCACGTGCGGTGCTGCGCCACCGATTGAGGGCCTTGGCGCCGCGGTCGCCCTGCCATTTGACGATGCAGCGGGACGCCTGCCACGGGCGGATGCGCGTCACTCCGACCTCGGTCATGGTCTCGACCGCGAGCTCTGCCCGATCACCCTTGGCCAGTGCTTGGACCACGGTGATCGGACGTGCCTCGGGGGTGGCTTCGACGATCTCGTCGATGCACACCACGAGCCCGGACTTCTCGGCCTCGGTGACGGTGCCGTGCACGACGCGCCCGTCCCCGGCTCCGATCATCACCTGTTCACCGACGCCGATGCGGCGCACGACGGCCGCGTGGCGTCCCTCGCTGCCGCGCAGTTCGACGGTGTCCCCGATGTGGGGCTCGGCGGGCAGCTCGCCGAGAAACAGTGGCCTGGTCAGCGGAACGACTCCTTGATCCGGTCGAAGAAGCCCTTGCCGGCTTCGCGTTTGTGCACATCGGGCTGCGGGTCGGTCTCATCGCGGAGCTCGGCGAGCTCCTGCAGGAGCCGGGTCTGTTCGGCATTGAGCCGGGTGGGGGTGGCGACGCGGAACGTGACCCCGAGGTCGCCGCGTCCTTTCCCACGCAGATTGGGGACGCCGCGCCCGGGCAGGGTGACCCGCGTGCCCGACTGGGTGCCGGCCGGCACCTCGATGTGGGCGATCCGATCTTCCTCGGGGCTCTCGCTCCACTCGTATTCGAGCGTCTCGACGGTCACCTCGGTGCCGAGGGCCGCAGCGGTCATCGGCACCGAGAGTTCCATCTCGAGGTTGTCGCCGTCGCGGTGGAACACCGGGTGTTCGTTGACCAGCAGCTCGACGTAGAGGTCACCGGCGGGGCCGCCGCCGGGGCCGACCTCGCCTTGGGAGGCCAGGTGGATGCGGTTGCCGGTGTCGACGCCCGCGGGGATCTTCACCGTGATGTCGCGACGCGAGCGCACCCGGCCCTCACCGTCACATTCGATGCACGGGTTCGGGATGACGCTGCCGTAGCCGCGGCACTGCGGGCAGGCCGAGGTGGTGCGCACATCGCCGAGGAAGGAACGCTGGGTCTGCACGATCTCGCCCCGGCCATGGCAGACCTTGCACGTGACCGGCTCGGAACCCTCGGCCGCGCCCGAGCCCTGGCAGCGTCCACACAGGACGGCGGTGTCCACCGACACCTTCTTGCGGGTGCCGAACACCGCTTCGTACAGGTCGAGCTTGGTGCGCACCAGCGCGTCCTGGCCGCGGCGCACGCGCGAGCGGGGCCCGCGTCCGCCCTGCTGGCCGAACATGGCGTCCATCAGGTTGGTGAAGTCGAAGCCACCGGCGCCGAACCCGTCGAAACCGCTGAAGCCACCGCCGTGCTTGGGGTCGCCGCCGCGATCGTAGACGGCACGCTTGTTGTCGTCGCTGAGGACCTCATACGCCTCGGAGATCTTCTTGAACTTCTCCGCGGCATCGGCTTCGGAGTTGACGTCCGGGTGGTACTTCATCGCCGCACGCCGGTAGGCCTTCTTGATCTGTTCGGCCGTGGCGTCACGGGAGACACCCAGAACCTCGTAGTAGTCGGTCATCGTCACCCTTCGTTGAGGAATCGTCCGAGGTAGCGGGCGACGGCGCGTACCGAGCCCATCGCCGAGGGGTAGTCCATCCGGGTCGGGCCGACGATGCCGAGCGCCGCCCACGCGTCATCGCTCGCACCGTACCCGGCGGAAACCACCGATGTCGTCTGCAACTCCGTGTAGGGGTTCTCCTGCCCGATGCGGACGGTGACCTCCTCCGGCGAGGTGGACTCCCCCAGGAGCCGCAGCAGTACGACCTGTTCTTCGAGTGCTTCGAGCACCGGCCCCATGGTGGTGAGGAATTCGGGGCCGAAGCGGGTCAGGTTGGGCACTCCCCCCACCACGACGCGACGCGGGGCGCCGGTGCTGAGCATGTCGAGCACCGCACTGCCGCAGGCGGTGAGACCGGGCGCGTGGCGCGTGGCGTCACTCTGTCCGTCGTCACTCTGTCCGTCGTCACGCTGGTCCAGGAATGCCCCGAGGGCGGTGACCGCTTCGGAGACCTGTTGTCCCTCGACCACACGGTTGATCTGTTGTTTCCATTCCGCGAGGTCGTCCTCGGTGTGTGCACCGATCTCGAGCGTGCGCTGTTCGATGCGGCCGGTGGAGCTGATGGCGATCACCAGGACCCGCTCGGTGCTCATGGAGACCAGTTCCACGTGCCGCACCGTGGAGCTGTCGAGCACCGGGTACTGCACGATCGCGACCTGCTGGGTGATCTCCGCCAGCAGACGCACGGTGCGGATCACGATGTCGTCGACGTCCGCCGCACCGGAGAGGAAGGTGCTGATGGCGCGACGTTCGGGGCCCGAGAGTGGTTTGACCGTGGCCAGCCGGTCGACGAAGAGGCGGTAGCCCTTGTCGGTGGGGACGCGTCCGGCGCTGGTGTGGGGCTGGGCGATGTAGCCCTCCTCCTCCAGCGACGCCATGTCGTTGCGCACCGTGGCCGGGGACACCCCGAGGTTGTGCCGTTCCACGAGGGCCTTGGAGCCGACGGGTTCACGGCTGGAGACGTAGTCGCTGACGATGGCCTTCAGCACCGACAGCTTGCGATCGTCGACCATCGTCCCTCCCTCCTGGCTTGTTCATCGCGTGGCTTGTTCATCGCGTGGCTTGTTCATCGAGTGGCTTGTTCAACGAGACCCAGCACGTCGACATCTGGCACTCACGCAGAGCGAGTGCCAATCACACAGGGGGCCAGTGTAGCGACGTGGATCGGCTTTCGCAGTCCGCGCGCCGTCCGGACTACCGTTGTCCCATGACCTCAGGCCCTGCTTCAGACACCCCGATCATCTGGACCGAGCTCGCACGCGGCGTCCACACCTGCACGGTTCCCGGGGCGGTACCGACCACGGCGACGCTGGTGGTCGGCACCGAAGCGGCAGCACTCATCGATCCCGGCCGGAACGCGACCGATGCCGCCACCGTGCGGAACGCCGTGGATGAGGTGACCGATGCGCCCCTCACCCATGTGGTGGTCACCGGGGCCGCGCATGCCGGTTCGTTGGCCGCGTTCGAGGATCTGACGACGCTCGGGCAGTGGTCACTGACCGAGGACGCGCAGGACCACCCCGCCCCGAACAGACCCTTCGCCGGCGCCGCCAGCGTGTCGCTCGGTGACCTGTGGCTCGAGGTGGTCCAAGTCGGGGGCCGCTGTGAATCCGATGCCGTCGTGGCCATCCCGGCCGCGCATCTCGTGGTGGTCGGAGATCTGGTGGATTCCCGCGACGACGCCCTCGAAGGGCTCACCGCCGCCGATGTCGCCGAGGGCTGGCCCGATGGCGTGCACACCATGCTCGGGCTCCTGCGCCCGGCCCGTGGCCAGCAACCGGCCGACCGCGTGATCTGCAGCCGCGGCCCGGTGACCGACGCCGCAGGCGTCACGCGGTTCGGCATGGCGATCGACGAACTCTCCCACGCCGACGACCCCGCGCCGACCGACCCCGGCGGACGACCGCAGTTGCCGATCACCTTCCGATAAATTTTCGGTGAAGTCTCAGCCCGCACACGTCGACAAAGGGGGATGACGTGGATGACAGGGAATGGTTCGACCTGACGCCTCGGGTGCGCGAGCTGTTCAGCAACGGCTTGTTCGAGCAGTGGTCCATGCTCGGGGCGTGGAGCAGTGAATCCTGCACCGCGCTCACGCTACGCCGAAACGAGGATGAGCCGCAGGTGTACAGGTGGCCCCTGGACCAACCCGCGGCCGACTTCATCGACGACGTCCACCACGGTCGGGTCGCAGCCGAGTCCTTGAGCGTCGGCCCGTGGGAGCGCTCTCCGCTCCACGAACCCGCACGTCACGGGTTCTTGGATTCGTCATTGACGGATCGGATATACAGCCGGGGCCCGTGGGCTGAGTATCGCGGGCCCACCTGGGCCGAGACCATGGCTGTGTGGGTGGCGCTGTTGGGTGGTGATTTCGCCGGTCCGATCAACCCCACGCTGGGGGTGTGGATGACAGCGCCGGATGAGATCATGTTCTGCCAAGCGTTGTGGGCCACTCACGTCGGAGGCTTTGACGAGCTGTCTGACCCTTGGGGCACGGGTCATCTGTGGCAGGTGGTGGTCGAGAGGCTGGGCTCCTACGGCAACATGGCCAACCCATGGTCGCCGGACTGGGCAGGCGAGGCGATCAGATACGTCAACGAGATCGGCCCTCTCGGGCCGATCGAGGCCAACCCGGCGAGGGTCTCTGAAGCCGGGTTCTACCGCACCTACGGGGATGGCTACCCCGAGCCGGTGGAACGACTGTGCGCCCACCTGACACAACTGACCCGCCAGGGATAGGAATGGGACTGCCGCACAGCCAAAGGTCGCAGTGCTGGCCTGCACCACCTCGCCCGCTGCATGACGATATTGCAGGAGCACACCACGACGCTGCAGCGTGTGCAGACCTCATCATCGCAGCGATTCGAATGGCCGCTTGAGGCCACTCGTGATGGGCGGCGCGCCACGTCCCACGGGCACGGCACCCCAAAGGCTCACATCACAGATGCGGGGCCGAGGATCCGGCCGGCCCCGGCTTGAGCGCCGTGGCACCACTGGTGCGCGACGACAGGCGTCCGGCCAGCCACCGGGCCACGAGCGTCAGAACCGTGTTCAACACGATGAACACCAGAGCCGCCACCACCAGGGCCTGCAACATGTTGCCCTGCCCCGACCCGAGCTGACGGGAGTACTGGAGCAGCTCGTAGAAACCGATCAGGTAGCCGAGCGCGGAGTCCTTGATGATGATGACGATCTGGCTGAGCAGCGACGGCATCATCGCGGTGATGGCCTGGGGCACCTCCACCAGCAGCAGCGACTGGTTCCGCGTCATACCGATCGCCGACGCCGCCTCGCGCTGCCCCTTCGGCAGACCGTTGACGCCCGAACGGATCAACTCGGCGATGACCGAGCCGTTGTACAGCGTCAGGCCGATGATCACCGCGTAGTACGGGGAGTCCTCCGCCGCGATGGCGCCGGTGGTGCGAGAGACCTGCGCGAGCGCGGTGTACAGGAACACCATCATCACCAGCACCGGCACGGCGCGCAGGAACTCCACGATGATGCTCGCGCCCCAGCGGATGACCGCGAACGGCGCAAGACGCAGGAACCCGAACGCGAGTCCGAACACCAGTGAGGTGGCCACCGAGATCGCAGCGGCCTGGAGGGTGAACTGCAGACCGGGCAGCAGGTAGTCCTGCCAGGCCGCGCCGTTGATGGCGTTGATCCACAGGTGGCCGGCGAGTTGGCCCTTCTGTGCGAGGTCGACCAGGACCTTGACGATCAGGCCCACCACCAGCAGGACGCCGACGATGTTGAGCAAGAGGATGTTCCTGCGTCCCCGGGGCCCGGGGGCATCGAACAGGACTGTGGGTTGTGCGCTCATCGAGCCACCGCCAATCGGTCGGAGAGCCACGTGGTGCAGATGCCGATCGGGATCACGATCAGGCAGAAGCCCAACGCGACGATGCAGAAGATGAACACCATCACGTCGGGGCGGAACTCCATCATCGTCTTCATCATCCCCGAGACCTCGGCCACCGACGCGGCGGCGGCCACGGTCGAGTTCTTCGTGAGCGCGATCAGGGTGTTGCCGAGGGGCGTCACCGCGCCGCGCAGCGCCTGCGGGAGGATCACCAGACGCGCCGCGTCCATGAAGGGAAGACCGATCGCCCGGGCGGCCTCGGCCTGCCCGAGCGGCACGGTGTTGACGCCCGAGCGGATCGCCTCACACACGAACGACGCATGGTAGAGGCTGAGGCAGGCCACCGCATAGAGGAAGAAGTTGAAGTCGAAGTCCGACGACAACTGCACCTGCAGCTGGCTCCAGACACCGAGCACGCCGATCACCATGATGATGGTCAGCGGTGTGTTCCGAACGATGTTCACGTAGGCCGCACCGAACTTCTGCAGCGACCCGATCGGTGAGATGCGGCACAGCGCCAACACCAAGCCGATCACGAACGAGCCGACGGCCGCGAGCACCGTCAACTTGATGTTCATCCAGAACGCTCCCAGTACGTCGTACTGGCTGAGCAGTTCTCCCATGAGTCGAGATCCTTCCTGCCTGGGACTGCGTCGGCGGGTCCTGCTTCAGGACGCCGCCGTGGGGCCCGGCCCACTCGGGCCGGGCCGGGTCGATCAGGAGCAGGACTCCATCTCGGCGTTGTCGTTGAGCTCGGCGTCGGGCTCGTAGCCGGTGCCCTCAGTGGCGGTGTCGAGGGCTTCCTGCCACTTGCCGTCCTCCTTCATCTTCTCGATGGCGGCGTTGATGTCGGCGCACTTGTCCGAGCCCTTGGGCAGGCCGACGCCGTAGCGCTCCTCGGTGAAGGCGTTGCCGACGACCTTGAACTTGCCCTTGTTGGCATCGGCCGCCGCCAGCCCGGCGAGGATGATGTCATCGGTGGTCACCGCGTCCACCTGACCGGCTTCGAGGATGGTCACGCACTCGGCGTACCCGGCCTGCTCGACGAGGTTGACGCCCTCGGCGTACTCGTCCTTGATCTTCTGGGCCGAGGTGGAGCCGGTGACCGAGCAGAGGTTCTTGCCGTTGAGATCCTCGGGCCCCTTGATGGCGTTCTCATCCGAACGAACGAGCAGGTCCTGTCCGGCGACGAAGTACGGGCCGGCGAAGTCGACGCGCTCCTTGCGTTCATCGGTGATCGAGTAGGTGGCGAGGATCATGTCGACCTCACCGTTCTCCAGGGCGTTCTCGCGGTTGGCGGACGGGGTCTGGACCCATTCGATCTTGTCCTCGGGGAAACCGAGCTCGCTCGCCACGTAGCGGGCCACATCGGTGTCGAAGCCCTCGGGATCGGCGTTGCCGGCACGGAAACCGAGACCGGGCTGGTCGAACTTGATGCCGATGCGCAGGGTTTCGCCGTCGCCACCTTCGTCACCGCCCTGACTGGAGGGCGCGCAGGCGGTCGCGGTGAGCATCAGGCCGGCCGCGGCGGTCGCGGCGAGGAATCGGAAACGTCGCATGGGGATCTCCTTTGGTCGTGCGGCGTGAGTGTGGATATGAGGTTGGGGGTGGATCGGTTCAGTGGCTCAGGATCTTGCTGAGGAAGTCCTTGGCGCGCGAGGTCTCGGGCTCGGTGAAGAACTGGTCCGGCGTCGTGTCTTCGAGGATCTTGCCGTCGGCCATGAACAGCAGACGGTCACCGGCCTTGCGGGCGAACCCCATCTCGTGGGTCACCACCACCATCGTCATGCCCTCCTTCGCCAGGTCGGTCATGACGTCCAGCACCTCCTGGACCATCTCGGGGTCCAGCGCCGAGGTCGGCTCGTCGAAGAGCATGATCTTGGGCTTCATCGCCAGCGCCCGCGCGATGGCGACACGCTGCTGCTGGCCGCCCGAGAGCTGAGCGGGCATCTTCTTGGCCTGGTGGGCGACGCCGACGCGGTCGAGCAGCTTCATCGCCTGCTCCTCGGCGTCCTTCTTGGAAACGCCCTTGACCCTGATCGGGCCGAGCGTCACGTTCTCCAGGATCGTCTTGTGGGCGAACAGGTTGAACGACTGGAACACCATGCCGACCTCGGCACGCAGCTTGGCCAGGGCCTTGCCCTCCTCGGGCAGGGCCGTGCCGTCGATCGTGATGGTGCCGCCGTCGTCGATCGTCTCCAGACGGTTGATGGTGCGGCACAGCGTCGACTTGCCCGATCCGGAGGGGCCGACGACGATGACCACCTGCCCGCGAGGAATCGACACATTGATGTCCGTCAACGCCTGGAAGTCACCAAAATGCTTGTTGACTCCCTTGATCTCAACAAGAGCTTGCGCCTTTTGGTGCCCCGAAGCGTCATCGCGTTCATTCATGAGCGGGACACTACCGGCTGGTAAGCCTTGACGGGAAGAGCCGACGATCCGGTTATCCAATCGTTGTCTAACGACCGGCTTTCTTCGCCTTCCCCCTGTATCGGTCAGGCGAACTGTATCGGTCAGGCGAACCTCGTGATGAGACGCTCACGCGCATGGTCCATGGTGTCTGCACCACACGTCGCCAGGAGCATCGACGCGGGCTGACCCACATATCGTTCCCCCTCACCAGTCACCACGGCTCCACCGGCCTCGGTGACGAGCAGGGCCCCCGGAACGTGATCCCACGGCTTGGGCTGCTGGTAGAGCAGGAAGTCCTGCAGACCCACCACCAGATCCGGGTAGTCGACGCCACAGCAGATCCCCACCCGGTTGATGTGACGGGCGAGAGTCTCGTCCTGCAGGACGTGTGGCACCGACGTGGCCCCATGCAGGTCGCGCGTGCCCTGCCCACACAAGTGGAGTTGTTCTCCCTCTGCGCTGAACGTTCCGGCACCTTTCTCCGCCATGTAGGCACGGTCGTGCTCGGGTTGCAGCACCCACGCGCGGGTGATCTCGCCGCGTCGGATCTCGCCGATCATGACGGCGTAGTCGGGGCTCCCCTGGATGAACTGTCGTGTGCCGTCGACGGGATCGACGTAGAACACATGCTCGGCCAGATGACTGTCCACCAGCAGCTCCGGGTCTGCTGAGACCGCCTCCTCCCCGACCACAAGGGCATGCGGGAAGGCCGCAGTGAGTTCTTGGGTGAGACGCAGCTCCGACTCCCGGTCGGCCACGGTCACGACATCACCGGGGGCCTTCTCGCTGATGTCACCGCGGCCGAGACCACGCCACCGCGGACGGATGACGTCGCCGGCGACCGCCCTCATCAATTCGAGGATCCCGGCGGTGTCCAGAGGCTCTGCACTGTTCGGCATGTCGACAAGGGTAGCGAGCGCCCCCTCACCACCCGTCCTGGGTGACGAAGTCGATGAGTTTCTCGACCTCGGTGACCAGCCTTCGATCCAGATGTTCCCAACTCTCGACACGGGCCAGGATCGCCTGCCATGCACGGGCGATGTCCTTCTGATCGCGCGCTGGAAGCCCCAGATGGGCGCAGATGCCCGATTTCCAGTCGGTCCCCTTGGGAATGTGGGGCCATTCGGTCAGACCGACGCGTTGGGGAAGCACCGCCTCCCAGATGTCGACGAACCGATGCCCGGTGACGAACACGTGGTCGGCGTACGGGCCGCGGGCGACCGCGTCCACGATGCGGGTCTCCTTGGTGCCCTGCACCAGATGGTCCACCAGGACGCCGAGACGACGTCCCTTCTCGGGTGCGAAGTCCCGCACGATCGCGTCCAGATCGTCGATACCGCCCAGGTACTCGACGACGACGCCCACGTGACGCAGGTCGTCACCCCAGATCTTCTCCACGAGCTCGGCGTCGTGGCGTCCCTCCACGTAGATACGGCTCGGGAGCGCCACCTTGGCCCGCTGCTCCGACGCCGGCGTCCGGCGGCTTCCCGAAGCGGTGTGCGTGAGCGACCGGGGCGTCTTGGCGCGCGGGCCGGCGACCAGATCGACCGGCTGCCCCTCCAACCACAGGCCGGGGCCGAGCGGGAAGGAGCGCGTCTTGCCGCGTCGGTCCTCCAACACGACGAGCCCGTTCTCCCAACGCACGACCGCCCCGACGAAACCACTGGACGGATCTTCGAGGACCATGTCCTTCTCCACGGTCGTCTTCTTCGACGGCGTGCGCCCGGATGCCTTGGGGTTGGCCAGCACATCGCCTCGGTACCGCTCCTGGGGTGAGGGGCGTCGCGCTCCGGGAGGCGCGGAGCGTCGAGCGGGACGTTCGTCAGCAGCGCCACTGTTGGTCAGCCCGGTGCGACGAGCACCGGCCAGCCGACCATCACCAGAACCGGATTCATGGGGGAAGGGGTTACGGGAAGACACCCGGGCGATGCTAGCCAGCTCAGTCGAGCAGGTCACGTACCACGGCGTCGGCGAGGAGGCGTCCGCGTCGGGTGAGGGTGAGGGTGTCGCCATCCACGACCAGACCGCGAGCGACGAGGTCGGGCACGCGGCTCCGTTCTGACTCGGTGAGCACATCGGCGTCGAGCCCCGGGGCGATGCGCAGTTCGAGCAGGACACGTTCGATGCGGCGGGTCTCGGCGTCCAGCACTTCACGAGCCTGGACCGGGGACTCCCCCGCACCCAACCTGCCCGCCCACGTGGCCGGGTGACGCAGGTTCCAGAACCGCGTCCCGGCGATGTGCGAGTGCGCGCCGGGGCCGAATCCCCACCAGTTCCCGCCCTGCCAATAGGCGATGTTGTGTCGGCACCAGTCATCCGGTGACGCCGCCCAGTTCGAGATCTCGTAGGCCTCGAGCCCGGCTGCGGTGAGCATCTCGTCGGCCAGTTCGTACTTGGTGGCTTGGTCATCCTCATCGGGCATGGGCAGTTCGCCACGGCGGACGCGACGGGCGAGCTGGGTTCCGGGCTCGACGGTGAGCGCATAGGCAGAGACGTGACGGACGCCGGCGTCGATCACCGTCTGGACCGAGGTGCGCCATTCCTCGAGGGTCTCGGTGGGTGTGCCGTGGATGAGGTCCAGGCTGACGCGCTCGAATCCGGCCTCACCGGCCCAGCGGGCCACGTCGAGTTCCCGGCCGGGGCGGTGCTGCCTGTCGAGCAGGTCGAGCACGCGCGGCACCGCCGACTGCATACCGATGGAGATCCGGGTGAAACCGGCGGCGCGGAGGGCCTCGAGTTCGGCCGGGCCGACGGTTTCGGGGTTGGCCTCCGTCGTCACCTCGATGTCATCGGCGAACCCGAACCGTTCCCGCAGCGCGTCGAGGATGGACGCCAACTGCGCGGGGTCGAGCATCGTGGGCGTGCCGCCGCCGAAGAAGATGGTCCGCAGCGGCTGCATGGGCGGCAACACCTGCGCGGCGAGCCCGACCTCGGCCAGGAGCGCGTCCACGTAGGCCGGTGTCGACGCTGCGGTGCCCAGTTCCCCCGCGGTGTAGGTGTTGAAGTCGCAGTAGCCGCAGCGGGTCCGACAGAAGGGGACGTGCACGTACGCCGAGAGGTGCTGCCCGCGGGCTTCGGCCACTGACTCCGGCGGGAGGGAGCCGTCGCGCGGGGCGTCCTCACCATCTGGCGGTGTGGAGGGCATCAGCGCAGCCCCGCGTACGCCTCGGCCAGGGCCCGCGCGGAGGCGTCCACCACGTCGGCCCACGCGCGGGCGTCCTCATCGGCGGTGTCGGAGACGTGCTTGATCATGACGAGTTCGACGCCGAGGGTTTCACAGGCGTGGGCGATCGCGAAGCCCTCCATGTCGACGAGATCGCAGCGTTCCAGCAGTGCGTCCCTGGCCGGTCCTCCGGCGACAAAACTGTCGCCGGTGCCCAGAATCGGGCCCTCGGGGTCGCCGTGGATCAGATCGATGCGTTCGTGCGGCGTCAGGCCCATGGAGCGGATGTCATCGGCGTTGAGGTCGCGGTTGATCACCGCACGTGGACGCTGGATCCCCACGAGGCCGGGGCGCAACGCACCGACTGTCCCGAGATTGACGACGCGGTCGGGTGTGCGCTCGCAGATGGCCCGGGTCACTGCGGTGGCGGCCTGGACCATGCCCACCCCGCACAGCAGCACGTCGGCGTCCTTCGGGAGCCGCGCGGCCTCCCAGCGATGTGCGACGACGATGAGATCACCCATGCAGGCCCCCCTCGGCGATGAAGGGCGTCAGACCATCGGCCATGGCTTCCTGCCAGGGCCGCAACCACGGCGTGCGTTCGGGTACGTGCCGGGTACGACGCGAATACATGAACGCACCGAGCGAGGCGATGGTCGCGGCCACGATTTCGGGGTCGGCACCGCCGAGCGCCGGGTGCACGACCTGCTCGGGCAGATGCGTCATGCCCCGGGAGGCCACCACATCGGCCAGCACGAGAGCGGCGTCGATCCACGGTGGCGCGACGGCCAGTTGTGCCCAGTCCACCAGGGTGACGCGTCGCGCGTCCCGAAGGATGTTGTCGGCCCGCAGGTCGCCGTGGGCCACGGTGTGCGCGTGCGAGAGCTCGGAACGCAGATGCCGCTCCAGCGGATGCCAACGTTTCGAGTACTGGAACCACGGGTGCTGCCGGTCGTCCGCGATGGCCTTCCACCCGGAGAAGTAACCGATCATCTGGTTTCCCTGGGCGGCCTCGGTACTCACCGATGACAGCCCTTCACGCATCTCGGCGAGGGCATCCAGCACCGCTTCAAGGTCCTCGTCGTTCCAGGGATGGGCCGGTGGTTCCCCGGGCGCAACAGAGGTGATGAGCAGATCCCACTCCCCCTCCTCGGTGTCGATCGCTTCACCGTGCAACACGCGGGGCACGTGGGGAACGGCCGCGAGCTGGGTGAGGATGCGGTGCTCATCGGCCAAGGACGGCCCGGAATCGACGGCACGGGCCTTGACGAAGGCGGTGCAGTCGGCCCCGTACACGATCGCCGCCGGGGAGGTGCTGACACCCCCATGGCAATCGGTGATCTCCTCTATTCCATTGACGAAATCCGAGATCGTGTCGATGACCTCGACGGGCATCTCGTCGAACCGCTGGCGTCGCCCCTGCAGAAAAGTGGCAGGAGTCGCGGCAAGCGCCGCGTCGCTCACTTCTTCTCCTTCTCCTTGGGCTCGCCCGTCGACAGTGCGGCGACGAAGGCCTCCTGCGGGACCTCGACCCGACCCACCATCTTCATGCGCTTCTTGCCCTCCTTCTGCTTCTCGAGCAGCTTGCGCTTACGGCTGATGTCACCGCCATAACACTTCGACAGGACGTCCTTGCGCATCGCGCGAATCGTCTCACGGGCGATGACGCGCGAGCCGATCGCCGCCTGGATCGGCACCTCGAACTGCTGCCGTGGGATGAGCTCGCGGAGCTTACCGGCCATGGCCACCCCGTACTGGTACGCCTTGTCGCGGTGCACGATCGCGGAGAAGGCGTCGACGGCGTCACCGTGGAGCAGGATGTCGACCTTCACCAGATCCGACGCGGCCACACCGTCGTCGTCATAGTCGAGCGACGCGTAGCCCTTGGTCTTGGACTTGAGCTGGTCGAAGAAGTCGAACACGATCTCGGCCAACGGGAGGCGGTAGCGGATCTCGACGCGATCCTCCGAGAGGTAGTCGAGCCCCTGTTGGATGCCGCGGCGGTTCTCGCACAGCTCGATGATGGGTCCGATGAACTCGGCCGGGGCGAGGATGGTCGCCTTCACCATGGGTTCCTGCACCTCGGCGACCTTGCCCTCGGTCGGGTACTCCGACGGGTTGGTCACGTGATGCTCCAAGCCGTCTTCCATGACCACGTCATAGACGACGTTGGGCGCGGTGGAGATGAGGTCCAGATCGAACTCGCGTTCCAGACGCTCCCGCACGATCTCCATGTGCAGCAGACCGAGGAAGCCGACGCGGAACCCGAAGCCCAGGGCCGTGGACGTCTCGGGTTCGTAGGTGAGGGCGGCATCGTTGAGCTGCAGTTTGTCGAGCGCCTCGCGCAGATCGGGGAAGTCGTTGCCGTCGATCGGGAACAGACCCGAATACACCATGGGATTGGGGTGCTGATAGCCCGCGAGCATCTCGGTGGCCGGTTTGTTGGCCGCAGTGATCGTGTCACCGACGCGGGACTGCCGCACCTCCTTCACACCGGTGATGAGATAACCGGTCTCCCCCACCGCGAGACGGTCGACGCGCTTGGGTTCGGGCGAGATGACGCCGACCTCCAGCACCTCATGGGTGGCGCCGGTCGACATCATCAAGATCTTCTCGCGGTGCGACAGTTCGCCATCGACCACACGCACGTAGGTGACGACGCCGCGGTAGGTGTCGTAGACCGAGTCGAAGATCATGGCCCGTGCCGGGGCCTCGGCGTCGCCGACCGGCGGCGGCACCTGGATGACGATCTCCTGCATGAGGTCCTCGACGCCCTCACCGGTCTTCGCGCTGACCCGCAGCACATCGTCCTCGTCACAGCCGATGATGCCGGCGATCTCGGCGGCATACTTCTCCGGCTGCGCACCCGGAAGGTCGATCTTGTTGAGCACCGGGATGATGTGCAGATCGGCTTCGATGGCCAGATAGAGGTTCGCCAGCGTCTGGGCCTCGATGCCCTGAGCCGCGTCGACCAACAAGATGGCTCCCTCACAGGCGGCCAGCGAACGTGAGACCTCGTAGGTGAAGTCGACGTGACCGGGGGTGTCGATCATGTTGAGCACGTATGTCTCGTCGTCCAGGCCCGTCAGCGGCATGCGGACCGCCTGCGACTTGATCGTGATACCGCGTTCGCGCTCGATGTCCATGCGGTCGAGATACTGCGCGCGCATATCACGGGCCTCGACGATTCCGGTCAATTGCAACATGCGGTCGGCCAACGTCGACTTGCCGTGGTCGATGTGCGCGATGATGCAGAAATTGCGGATGATCGCCGGGTCGGTGGTGCCGGCCGCGGGAACGGGCTGGTTCATCGAACTCCATCTGGTCTGGTGAGGTGGCTTCGCGCCCCGTGAGGACGGACGTCAAGCGCCCATTGTGGCATGGAAACGCCTGCGGACCGTTGGCTCGGTCTCAGCCCCACCGCTGCTGGTGATACGTCATACCCCCACTTTCCTACTCGTGTGGAGGTAGACGCGTTCACAGCACCTCGGTTGACCGGTCATCACGCACAATGGGTCCATGAGCTCCGAGTCGCCTCGTCACGCCGTCGAAACGCCCAAGGGCGCCGCCTTCTTCATGATCGGCGCCGTCCTCCTGCTGTGGATCCTCGAGATCATCGACCAGTTCATCTTGTTCTTCATCAACCTCGACCACATGTTGGGGATCCGTTCATGGGAACTCACGGGCTTGTTCGGCCTGGTCACCGCCCCGCTGATGCACATCGGTTTCCAACACCTGATGAGCAACAGCCTTCCGTTCATGATCCTCGGATTCCTCATCCTGGTGGGTGCCGGCGGACTGCAGCGTTTCATCGGGGCGACAGTGGCCTCGGCGCTCGGCTCGGGGCTGTTCGCGTGGGCGCTCAATGCCGTACACACCTTCACCGTCGGGGCATCCGGCATCGTGTTCGGCTGGTTGACCTACCTGATCCTTCGTGGCGTGTTCGCCCGCAACTGGAGCAACATCATCGTCTCGATCGGTGTTCTGTTCATCTACGGCGGTGTGCTGTGGGGCGTCTTGCCGACCACACCCGGCGTTTCCTGGCAGGCGCATCTCGGTGGCGCGATCGCCGGTGGACTCGCCGCGTGGTGGATGCATCAGAAGGCTGCCCGACGCGCCGACCGAGGGGTCCGGATCGCCTGAGCGCTCCGGACCGACTTTCACCAGGAGTGGGACTCAGGAATCGTCAGGAGTCGTTGCCCACGCCCTCTCCAGACGACACCGCCTCTCCCCGGAGCGGAAGAGTCACGTGTTTGGCCTTTCCAAGGTACTTGTAGCGGTCGGGCTGGCATGTCAGCACGATCACCTGCGTGGTTCGCCCCACTTTCGCCAAGGCTCGCCCCAGCGCACGAAGACGGTCTTCGTCAGTGAAACCGAGCGCATCATCCAGGATCAGTGGCGCTCCCTGCTCTCGATCCACCAGTTGCGCACAGGCCAACCGCCCGAGCAGCGCCAACTGCTCCTGCGTACCACCCGAGAGTGATTCGAACGCGACGGTGCGGCCATCGACGGTGCGGCTCGCGATGTGCAG
This sequence comes from Propioniferax innocua, assembly GCF_006716235.1. Classification (GTDB taxonomy): domain Bacteria; phylum Actinomycetota; class Actinomycetes; order Propionibacteriales; family Propionibacteriaceae; genus Propioniferax; species Propioniferax innocua. The sequence goes on from NZ_VFOR01000001.1 coordinate 615,827, forward strand.
ATCGGGCGTGACCTCCACCTGCATCTCCTCGTTGTAGAGGATCTTGCCGAGGCGATCGATCTCCGAGGTGAACGGGGCGACATAGCGGGCCTGCGCCTCATCACGGCGCGCGGTGATCACGCGGTGCAGGAGCTGGATCGCCGCTGCCCGGCGCTGGAAACGCTCGTACCGCTGGGTCACTTCCTCCAGTTCGGCCTCGGCGTCGTCCAGCAGGTCCCGGATCCCCAGACGTTCCCGGTCCCGCAGCAACCCCTGGAGTTCGCTGCGACGCTCACGCGCATCGTTCCGCACCTTCTCCTGCGTCTCCAGGCTGCCTTCGAGATTCTCCAGTTCCTCGGCCACCGACTCCGGGTCCGCCTCATCGAGGGCCATCTGCTGCTCGTCCCGCATGGCTGTGGCCTGTTCGACCGCGATGTCGGCCTGCTCGACCGCTGCCTCGAGCGCCTCATCGCTGTCGGCTTCCCGTGCTTCGGTCAGACGTCGACGATGCTGGTCGGCATTGCGTCGTTTCTCCTCCAACGCCGCTTGTGCACTCGCATGCACCGTGTGCGCCTCGCTGGCGGACTCACGGCGTTCCTCCAGCTCCTCACGCGCCGACGCGAGCTCCTCAACAAGACCTGTGCGTCGCTCGTCGAGCTCGGCGATCCGCGCCTCCCAGGTATCGGATTCCCCGAGGTTGGAGGGTGCGTCCTCCGAGACCTTCGCCTGGATCCGAGCAAGCTCGACCTCAAGCTCGGAGAGCTCAGCCCCATCAAGGTTCTGATCTCGTCGGGCCTTTGCGTCCTGCACCGCCTGCGACGCTCGATGACGTCGTTCCGCCGACTCCTGGGCGGCCGCGATGTCGGCGACCTGCAGCTTCGACAGTTCCCTGACCAACGCCGCATGGGCGGCGTCGACTCCCTGCTGAAGGTCTTCGGGAGAACGTCCCGGCTGCACGGTGACCTCGACGATGCCATCCACCGTGACACGCACCGGATCGATGACGGGACGGGAATCCTGCGCACCGGGCTGCACGGTGTCGTCGTCCACGCCCACCGAATGGTCCCCCATGGCCCGGACGGTGATGTTCGCGGCGGCGGCCTCCTGTGCGGCCTCGGCGACCCGCAGGTCCTGCTGAAGCTTCGTCAGCCGCTTCAACGCACCTTCATCGACCTTTTCGGCCTCCATCTGTGCTTCGGCCGCCCGCACATCGTCATCGGCCTGTTGTGCAGCCTTGACCCGGGCCTCGAGCTTCTCCACCGCCTCGACGGCGCGGTGACGATCCAGTGCCCGACGCAGCTTCGTCAGGTCCGCGTCGACCTCGGCCTGCTCCTTCTCGAGCCTCCGTGCCCGTTCGTGCGCGGCGTCACGGGCTTCAGCGGCCGATTCCCGATCCGCGTCACGCTCGTCCAGAACCGACTGTTCCTCGGTGATCTCTGCATCGGTCCGCTCGAGCCACGCGATCGCTTCACGACGCTCGTCCCGTGCCGCGCAGGCACGCTTCAACCGCTCGGTGGCATCGGCGAGTGCCTTGTCGCTCGCGTCCCGCGACTCGGCAAGGCCACGCAACTCCTTGTCCTTCGCTCTCAGAGCGGCAAGCTCCTCCTCCATGGACGCGATGCTCCGGTTCGCTCGGTCGATCGCCACTCCGCGCTCGGCGTGCTCATCGACGAAGGCCTGCATCTCCTGGCTCTGCCCCATCAAGCGGTCACGCTCGCGCGTCAGCTCCTGGACCGCGTCGCTCAGCGCCCGGCCCTCCTTGGAGGGTTTGCCGGAGCGCGGTGTGAAATAAACCTCGTACTCGGCGTTGATCCGTTCCATGAGGGCGTCATCGGACTCATCGGATTCCTCATCGCCCAATGCGTTCTGCAACACCCGCAGCTGAGCGAGATCCGGCTGATCGAGCGATTTCCCCTGTTGCACCTCGAGGGCCTCGAGGAGGTCGATGTCGAGGGTCTCCTTGAGGATCTCCAGGTAGCGCTGATCGGCATCACGTCCGGTGTGCTGTTCTGGGCTCGGCTCGAACACATTCAGGGTCGTGGTCGCTCGCTTCCGCCAGCGTTTCGCATATTCGACGCGGTACGGCCCGGTCGTCACCACGACCACGACCTCCGGCCCCACATCCTTGTGCACCGGCGTGATGGCTTGGATCTCCCTGGCCTTGGAGCTGTCGGGCTTCGTCCGGATCAGACGCAGGGCCTCGGCGATGGATGACTTGCCGACCTCGTTCGGGCCGCTGATCAGGGTGACGCCGTCGTCGAACTCGATGGTGCGGTCCTCGACCCCTCGGTAATTGCGCAGCGTGACGCTTTCGATCCTCATCGGACACCTCCGGCGAAGCGATAGAGCAGGGCCAATGCATCCTGCGCGGCGCCAACGTCAGCATCGCTGTGGTTTCCCTCACCGCGCGCCGCGGACTCCAGATCATCGAGCGCCTGCCGAGCGAATCCCGTCAGGCCCAGGGCTTCGAAGTCAGCGTCTTCGGGCATGACCGCCAGATCGGTGTGCCGCTCCCACGCGTCCAACTTGGCGAACAGCTCCGATGCCTCATCGAGCACCTCCTGCAGTCGAGCATGGGCCGCGGTCGACAGGGTTCCGCTGAGCCTCAACCACACCGCGGTGCGTGACTTGGCGTCCATGCCCTGCAGCCGACGCCGCAGCACCTCGACATCTTCGACGGAATCGAGTTCCTCGCCCACCACCGTGAACGCCCAGCGTCCGATATTGACCTTCTCGACCTCGCACCGGTCGGGGGCGACATCCATCACGAGCACATTGCCCGGGTCGATCTCGTCGCGGCTGGTGACCTCGGGCGCTCCCGGATACCAGATCCGGTCCGCGACCTCGGTGGTCGAATGCCGGTCGCCCAACACGGCGGCGTGGATGATGCCGTCGGCGAGCGTCCGCTGGAGATCGGACACCTCGACCACCGCCGGGTCATCGGGATCCGGGCTCAGCGTGCTCACCGCCCCGTGCCCGGCCAGGATCCGGACGACCCCGTCCGGCGCAGGCTCGCGCCCCTCCACGGCCGCCGCCATGAGATCGCGCTGCGGCCGCTTCGATGACCACGGCGCCCCGATCACCTCGACGCCGGGCACCACCTCGTGGGGCTCGCTCGACCGCAGCACATGAATGTGGTCGGGCATGCCGCCGATGAACCGGTGTGAGTCGTAGATGGACGAGGCATCGAGCGGGTCATGGTTGCCAGGCACCAGCACCACCGGAACATCGAAGGCCCGCAGAGCATCGAAGGCCTGGGCGATGACCCGGCGGTCGAGCTGGTTGGACTCGAACACATCCCCGCAGGCGACCACGAACCGCGCATCATGCTCGGCGACGACCTCCGCGATGCGCTCCACCGCGTCGAACCGTGCCCGCTGGAACTGGGGCCTCGCCTCGTCATCGAGAAAATGCGCCGTCATCCCCAACTGCCAGTCTCCGGTCGCCACGAATTTCATGGCTTGTCCCCTTCGAATCTCATGGCCCATCCGCTTTCATGGCCCGTCTCCTCGAGCTTCATGACCTGCCCGCTTCCATGGCCTGTCTTCTCGAGCTTCCCGGCCCGTCCGTTTTCCAGAGCCTGCGCCCCTCAAATTGTCGCTGTGTCAAACGCATCTGGAGAGTAACAAGGGGGTCTGACAGATTTGGGCACGCCGTGTCCACGTACGCCCTGTGTCTCACCTCGACCCGCGCCCCACCTCGACGTTGTGCCCCACCTCGACGTTGCGCTGCGCAGACACAGCACTACGTCAAGGTGGAACGTCATGACCTGTAGCCGGGCAGCCGAAGACCGACCCCATACGATTGGTAAATCGTCGAGGACACTTCCTGACCTCATTGAACGAAGATCCGCAGCCGCGAAGAGCTGATGCGGACACTATCTGTCCCAAAAGAAAAACGATGTATGCAGGGCTCCGCTCAGGGATGCCGGTAGCCGCGTGGGATTCGGCAACCTCACGGAACGCCTGCAGCCACACGGGATGCGACATCTGCACCAAACTTCCTGCACGGGGCGTCAGATGAGTCACCGGCGTCAGGTGAGCCTCGTCAGCAGGCGGAAGATTGGCGTTGACGTGCTCTGCGGAGTAATCTAGAGCGCTGTGCCGCGCGTCCCCCCGCGCGAACCCCAGACATTTCACCTGAACGAACGACACCGAAGGGTCACCAGTGGCGAACATCAAGTCGCAGATCAAGCGCAACAAGACCAATGAGAAGGCGCGTCAGCGCAACAAGGCCACCCGCTCGGCCCTGCGTACCCATGCCCGCCGTTTCCGTGAGGCCGTCGAGGCCGGCGAGACCGAGAAGGCACAGGAGTTCGCGCGCATCGCGACCCGTGAGCTCGACCGTGCCGCGTCGAAGCGCGTGATCCACAAGAACCAGGCCACCAACCGCAAGGCCAAGATCCAGTCCGAGGCCGCCAAGCTCGGCTGACCTCGCCTCGGCCAAGAACCACGCTGAGCCCGGTACACCACGTCGGTGTGCCGGGCTCGGTTTTTCCCCTTGCCACACCCCAACATGACCCATTGTTCTATACGATGTAGAACATGTTGTGGTTGGTGGATACGGCTGACCCGACCCCCATGTACCTGCAGGTGGCCCGTGTGGCACGACAGGCATGGGAGTCCGGAGAGTTGCGCACAGGAGAACGACTGCCTCCGGCTCGTGAACTCGCCACCTCACTCGGCCTGAACATGCACACGGTGCTGCGGGGATACCAGGAACTGCGCGACGAGGGAATCGTCGAATTGCGCCGAGGCCGTGGTGCCGTCATCCGTACCGATGTGGACGCCGCCGAGCGTCTACGGCCTGAAGTCGACGACCTCATCAGCAGCGCCCACCGGCTCGGAGTGGCCAAGGACGCCCTGATCGCACTGATCCATGACCGATACGCCGAGGAGGCACCATGATCGAGCGTTCCCACGAGTCGGCCTCGAAATGGTCCGACCGAACCGTGCTCCTGATCTGCCTGTCCATCGCCCTCGTGCTCAGCGTCGCCCCGGCCCTGGTTTCGTTGACGCTCCCACTGCCCGACCTGGTCGCCACCCACTGGGGCATGAACGGCCAACCTGACGACTGGCAGCCGGTGACCACAGCGGTGATCACCCATGCGCTCATCGTGTTCATCACCACCAGCGGGCTGACGCTCCTGGGCTCGGCCCTCAACTCCACGGCCCTGCTCGGTGCCTTCGCAGTGGGAACCGGCACCTTCACCACGGCAACGCTCAACGGGACGCTCTGGACGCAGACCGGAGATTCCATGCCACCGATCGGGCTGGTGCTCATCGCGGCCTTGCTGCTCGGGAGTGCGACCGGCCTGACCGCCGGGTTGACCTTCCGGCAGAAGGCACAGCCCACGTCACGTGCCGAGGGTTCCCGCCCTCGTGCCACCGAACCATGGCAGTTGTCGAACACCGCGGCCCTCGCCTGGACCGGGCGGGTCAAGGTGTCGCGTGGCGTGGTCGTTTTCGCGGTGACCGTGACGCTCCTGTCGCTCGCACCGGCGGTGTTCATGCTGACTGACCCGTGGATGGGCGTCTTCTTCGCCCTGATCGGATTGGCCATGGCCTGCGGCTTCGCCACCCTGGCGGCCCGCGTGACCATCGACGCACGTGGCGTTCGCGTCGGTGCGTTCGGGATCACGTTCATCACCGTCGGCATCCACGAGATCACCGCAGTCGGCACCCGCCATGTGGAGGCACTGGGTGAGCTCGGTGGGTGGGGCTATCGGGTCGCGCACGACGGCACGGCCGTGGCCTTCGCAAGTGCCTCGGGCCAGGGTCTCGTCCTCGGCCGTGGGGAGCGCAAGGACATGATCATCGTCCTCGATGACGATGACATCGAAAGTGCCGCCCGTACCGTCTCCACGCTCCGCGAACGCGTCGCGCAGGGCTAACGCCCGCGTCCTCTGGCCTGTGTGATCGCCAGGACGCAGCGTTCCAACGGGAACTCGGGCTCGTCCGCGGCCCCCTTGACCTCGGCATCGCAGCGCGACACCGCGAGAATCGCCTGCATGACCCCATCGGGGGTCCAGCCGCGGGCCTGCTGGCGCAAGGTGCGCATCTTCCATGGCGGGACGCCGATGGCCGCAGCAAGATCGCGGTCCGACATGCCGGAGCGGTCGTCGATGAGCTTGCCGAGCTGACGCAGCCCGCCGGCCAGGGCGCTGGTCAACAGAACGGGTGCGACCCCGGTGGCGAGGGCCCACCGGAGTTGTTCCATGGCCTCGGTGGTCTTCCCCGCAATGGCAGCGTCGGCGATGGCGAAACCGGTCACCTCGGCACGCCCGGCGAAGTAGCGTCGCACCAGCTCGGTGTCGATCGTGCCGTAGCCGCGGCCACCGGCGTCGGCGTCGAGGCGGTCGTTGGCGAGCTGGGCCATGGCCCCGGCGAGAGCACGCGCATCATGGCCGACGCTGTCGATGAGTTCGGCGGTGGCCTCGGCGTCGATCCGGACCCGGTGTCGTCGGGCCTCGCCGTTGACGAACTGCGGGAGGTCGCGCGGCTTGAGGGCTGCGCAGTCCACGGTGACCGGCTTGGCCTTCTTCACCTTGGTGATCAGGCCCTTGCCCTTGTTTCCCCCGGCGTGCAGAAGCACCAGACAGACCTCGGCGGGAGGGTCGGCGACCAACGCGGCCAGGCGGTCGTGCAGCCCGGCATCCAGGGCCCCCACATCTGTGATCACGGCGACGCTGCGCTCGGCGAACAATGAGCTGCCGGTGATCTCGGCCAGTGTGCCGGCGTCCATCTCGGCCGCGTCGACGCGGGTCACCTGGACCTGCGCATCCTCGGCGCGGGCCGCGGCGATAACGTCCTCGGCCGCCCGCTCCGCCAGCAGCCCTTCCGGGCCCGTCGCGAGCAACACCTTGCCGAACGGGGACGACGCACCGAACGGGGACTTCGACTTCGCTTGGGATGCCACTCCCCCAGCATGCCGCATCACTCGGACGGCCGTCGTCAGCCCGACACCGGCAGCGCGGTCACGATCAGGTTCTCCGCGAATCGACGCACACCGCTCTCGTCCTCGGTCACCTCCCCGGCGCAGGTCACCAGCACCAGACGCCGGGTCCCGGCGGCATCCATCACATCGGCGGGGATCTCGTCGAAGGGCACCAAGCGCAGTTCGACCGCCTGCCACGTCTCGGTGCGGCCCGATGTGTCACTGGTGTGGATCAACGTGCCGGGCTCGATGCGATGCAGTTCGTACAGCGAGCCGAGTTCTCCGTTCCAGGTGACGTGTCCCGAGGCGAGGATGGTCCCCGGGCCGGGGCCGAGTCGCGCATCGAGGTCGTCGGCGGTACCGCTCCGGTGGACCCCGACGAAGGCGGGCGGCGGCACCAGGAACTCGCCCTTCTCGACCCGTGTGGATTCCAGGTCTGCGACGATGCCCAGGCTGGGCACCTCGATGGTTCCGGGTTCGAGCACGACGCCGGGGTCCTCGACCGGCCCGGGTTCGGCGATGCTCCACTCGCGTTCGGGTTCCGGGGCCGGCCCCACAGGACCGGCGGACGGTTCAGGCAGCCCGGCCAGTTCCTGTGAAGGAGCGCCACGTTCGCCGGTGGAGGCGACGACGAACGCGATGACCACGATCACTCCGAGAAGTGCAAGCACCACTGCGTGTCGACGCATCATGCCCCCGACCTGATCCGGATCGGCGCCTCCGACCGCGGCAGCGGCGTCGGGCTCGTGATGAGTGGCGTCGTACCCTGCGACGGGGACGGTTCCGGCTCGAGGGACGGGTGTTCCGGAGCATCGGTGTTCCTGGGCGACGGGGTCCCGGTGCTCTCGGGGGCCGGCGCTTCAGGTGACGGCGCATCGGGGTTCGGTGACGTCGAAGGCTTGGGAGATGAAGACCCTGGAGACGAAGATCTGGGAGTAGGCGATGCCCGGTGGCCGGACGGCCTCGGCGACGGTCCGCGTGAGTCAGCCGATGGTGGTGTGGTCGTCGAGGAGTCGGGCATCGGCACCTCGGGGACCGGAGAGCCAGATCTCGCAGGGTCCGATGCCGCAGGCGCGTCGGGAGATGGGAATGTGGATTCCGTTGATGTGGGTTCCGGGGGCGATGCTGTTGGTGAGGGGGTCTGCGTCGGGGACGCTACAGGCTCGGCGTCGATGTCGGTCTCGACGACGGGGGCAGCCAGGACCTCGGTGGTCTCGGCCTCGATGCCGCAGGGAGTGTCGACCCCTTCGAAGCCCGGCGCCCGCGGAAGGTGGATCGTCCATGTGTAATGCCCCGGCTTCTCCACGGTGATGTTCGGCGTCGTGTAGGAACCGTCCCCGTCGATATCGAACTCGACCTCGCCGGCCTTCATCTGCTCATCGCGGCACTGTTGCTCCCCGGGTTGGTCAGGGAATGGGCCCCACAGCCGCGCGGTCGCCCGCCCCCGGTATCCGGCTGCTCCGGTCACGCGCACCACATCGTGCAGTTCAGCGCCGACGTGCGCCTGCGGAGCGCTGGCGACCGTGACGACGCTGGGGGTGGATCCCCCGACCCGGTAGCTGTCTCGGGCGCGCACCACCGCCGGTTCGCCTGCCGAGAGCATGCGCTGGATACGGTGGTCGCCGTGGGTGTCATCGTCGTAGTGACGTGGCGTGTGCAGCACCGGGATCGAGCCGGGCATCACCGCTTCAGCACTGACGTTCACCTCTCCTGAATCGAGCTGCGGCAGATCGAACGTGGCGACGCCCTTGGAGTCGCTGGTCACGTCCACACGCTGCTCCCCCACCGTCACGGTCATCGCGCGTCCGGGGATGGGTTTACCGGCACGTCCCACCACCTGGGCGGTGCCGCTGCCCGAGGCCACATCGAGCTTCAGCACCATCCGGAACGGCCCGGCTTCGGCACCCACCCGTTCTTCGAGCCGAGCGAGGTGATCGGGCACATCGGGATACTCCTTGGCGGCCGCCTCGAGGCGGTTGTCCATGCGCGTGCGTTGGGCCTGGTCACCGATCGAACGCAGCCGGATGAAATGGTCGACGGCGATGGCGGTGGCGTCGTCGTCAACGTGGTGTTCGGCCCACTCGAGGACCCATGCAAGTTCGGCCATCTCCTGGCGCGTGATGAGATCCCCGGCCACATCCGCATGCCCGGCACGATCTCCGAACGACGTCTGCTTGCGGATGCGGTCGGTGCGCGTCCTCACCCAGCCCGAAGCCTTCTGCGGACCGTAGGAGTTGAGGTCGATGCACCACACTGTGGTGTCGCCTAGCTGGAACTGACCGAGCTCGGCGACACCGTCCGAGGCCTCGATGACGGCGCCGTACGGGCCATGACGGTCCTGCGGTCGAGCCTCCACGTCGGGCACGACGAGAAGCCAACCGGCCGACGCCAGCACGATGGCCAGCGCGGCGACCACACAGGCCATGAGGCTGCGACGCCCCGGACGAACACGGCGACGAGTACGGACAGAACTGGGATGGGGCATGACGGCTCCTGTGGTGCAGATGGCGGGTTTCAGGTGGGTCGACGTTGGGTGGTTACGCTGATGCGTTGGTCCTCATGGGTGAAGGCGATGGAGCCTTCAAGATCGGTCCGGTGCAGACGCAGGCCATGGCGCTGCAGGAGATCGACGGTCTTCTCGGCGGGGTGCCCGTGGTCGTTGTCGATTCCGCAACTGACCAGTGCGACGCGGGCCCGGTGGGTGGTCAGGAAATCGGCGTATTGGTTTCCCGAGCCGTGGTGGGGCACCTTGAGCACGTCCACCGGCAGGGCTCCCCACATGCGTTCCACCGCGCGCTGCCCATCGGGCTCGAGGTCGCCGGGCAGCAGGAGACGCAGACCTCCGACGTGTGCGTGGAGCACCAGGCTGGTGTCGTTCTCCGTCGCTGATTCGCCTTCCCCCGACATCAGCAGGCTTCGGGGGATGCGGGCCGGGCCGATGACCTGGAGGGAGGCGTCTCCGACGCGGGTCGATGCCCCGAGCGCAGGCGTCAGGACCGTGACGCCGTGCTGTGTCGCCTCGTGTTCCACCGCGGCGGCGGTCCCAGCCGGTGACGGCACCGGCGACACCCACACCTGCCCATCGTGGTCCATGCGTGGCCACACCGCGGCCCGGCCATCCACGTGGTCGGAGTGATAGTGCGTGAGCACCAGCAGGGGTACGCGTCGGACTCCCACCCCATCCAGGCAGGCCCTCATCGCTGCGACATCCGGGCCGGTGTCGATGACGACGGCGCTGTCGTCGGCTATGCGCAGCAGCGTCGCATCCCCCTGCCCGACATCACAGCTGACTGCATGCCAGCGCTCGGGCGGCCACCCGGGGCTGGGCGGCCTGTTCAGCGAAGCCGCGATCAGAACGATCAGCAACCCCAACGCCACGACGCGTCGCTTCATGACCTCGGTGCCCAACACGAGCATGGCCACGCTCGCCAGCGTCACCACGGCGATGGACCATGGTGTCGCCGGCCAGGCGATCTCTGCACCGGGCAGGGCCGCACCCACATGCGCGGCCCAGAGGATCCATTGCGCACACCAGCCAGCTCGTGCAGCTTCGCGATGGTCAGTCCCCCTGCGTCGGCGGCGTCGATCCAGGCGCCGACCAGACGGCCTGCGTTGTAGCACGACAGGCAACCAGGCCAGACCCGCAGGGGCATCGTTGCGGTGGTCATCGGGCGGTCTCCTGGTCCTGTGCCTGGAGCTTGGCCAGTGCCGGGTGGTCGGCCAGTTCCGAGTTCCGGCCCGACATCGGCATGTCGTCGTCATCATCGGCCCAGCCCAACATCCGCCGCCAGGTGTCGGTGGTCAGGCCCACCTGGGCGACGCCGACGACGTCGATGCCACGGTGGTCGAGCGCCAGGGCCATGTGGGTGGCGATTGTGGCCACGGTGTCGATGCAGACCTCGTGGTATGCCACCACGAATGTGGCCGTGACACCCTGGGAGCGCAGGCCGTCGGCCACGAAGTCGGGTACCCCAGCAGTTAGGGCCTCAACGAGTGGCAGGGTTGCGCTGGCCACAAGACGTCCGCTGTCGTCCAGGCCGGCCACGACCATGGTGTTGGCGGTCGGAGTGCCACCCAGCTCGTGGGGCAGGCAAGCAAGCAGGCCGATGATGTCGGTCTTGGTGGGTGTCGTGGTCATGGCAGGAGTCCTCTCTGGCGGCGGGCGAACTGTTTCCCTAGCCGCCGGGAGTGCTCCCGGCCGCGGTGACGCGGCTGTGCTGCTGATGGGCTTGTCCCTTGCCACTGGAGTCACATGACCACCACCTTGGGCACAATGGAAAGGTGAGCGACGCGACCAGCCCCAAGTCTCCTCTGAAGCCCAGTGGGCAGAAGAAGCCCGCCAGCCCCGAAGCCGATGTGCTTCGTGCCAAGCTGGAGGGCGCCGTCGACTTCCGCGGCACAGCGCGTGAGGCGCTGCACGACCTCCGTGCCGCGGGCAGCGACGCTGTCGCGGCCAACCAGGAGAGTCTCAAGGGCTACGACGAGATGGCTGCCCGTGCCATGACGGCCATCGAGAAGGAACTCGACAAGCCGGACCTCACGCCCGAGGATCGTCGTGAACTCATCGACCGCATGGTGAGTCTGGTCGATCGGCGCGACGCCAAAGACACCGAGAACAAGCGTTTCCTGGTCGGGTTGACCGAGGATCGCATGAAGGCCGCGCTCTACGTTGCCGGCACAGTCGGGATGGTCGCCGTCGCCGCGCTTGCCGGGCCGGAGGGGGTCAAGCAGCTAGGGAAGCTCGCTCCTCAGGTGGCCAAGAAGGCCATCACGTCATAGTCGACTAGGTCCGCCTAGGTATCGCTGGGAGGTGATGCAAGCGCCACAAGGGTAGGGTGGGCAAGTGCGTTACGTGAGTCTGTTCAGCGGGGGCGGTGGCCTCGACCTCGGCTTCGAAGCAGCAGGTTTCGAGCCCGCGGTCTGTATCGACCATGACGCCGTCGCCTGCGAAACGCTCAGGAGTAACCGCCCCGCCTGGAATGTCATCTGCGAGGACATCCGCGACTTCGACGCCAAACCCTACGCAGGTGCCGACGTGGTCGTCGGCGGCCCGCCCTGCCAGGGTTTCAGCACCGCTGGTAAGGGCGACCCGAACGACCCCCGCAACTTCCTCTGGCGTGAGTACATGCGCGTTGTCGAGGAAGTGAAGCCCCGAGCGATCGTGCTGGAGAATGTCTCAGCCCTTGCGCACCGGCGCAACGGTGACCATCTGACGGGGATCATGTCCACCCTTGAGGAGCAGGGCTACGACTTCGCATATGGGGTGCTGAACGCTGCGGACTACGGAGTCCCCCAAGCCCGGCGCCGGTTGATCGTCATCGGCGTCCAGGACGGGCAAGCATCGCTCCCCTCTCCGACCACCCAAGGTGCTCCGCTCACGGTGTGGGATGCCATCGCCGACCTCGTGGATCACAAGGCTGACCCTGCTCTCAACCACGTGCCCAACCGGCACGCCAAGCACGTCGCTGAGCGCTGGGCGCTACTGGGGCCAGGAGAGGTTGACCCGAACTACAGGCGTGCGAGGTTGGATCCGAACAAGCCATCGCTGACAATCCGAGCCGGCGGCGGCTACGGGCCTAACGGTGATCACCTGGCAGGCTTCCATCCTCCGATCCACCCGACTTTGCCACGCCAGTTGACGGTGCGGGAGGCAGCCCGGATCCAGTCGTTCCCGGATGATTGGGTACTCAGCGGACCTAAGACGATCCAGGGGCGCCAGATCGGCAACGCCGTGCCGGTGAAGCTCGGAGAAGCGATCGCCATGCACGTCGCAAAGCTGCTGTCCAGGACGGCGCACTTGCCGGAGACCGACGGCTCGCTCTTCTGAATCCCGCGACTTCAACCGTCAGTCGGCCGTACGCTTGGTCGAGAATGACTCTTGGAAAGGAGGCGGTCGCCGTGTCATGGGGAATCGCCGAATGGTACGGCAAGGACATCAGGAGGATGTCGGCCAAAGAGCGAGCGGACGCCGCCTCCGTGGCATTGGAGACGAACGAGAAGGGCATGGAGGAGGTTGAGCAACCGCGATGCCCCTTCCTCGACTCCGCACGTCCAGGTGCCCGGTGCAACAAGCCAGGCGGGGTGTGCTCCATCCGGTCCTACGAAGGCACCAAGCCCAAGGATGACGAACAACCTGCCGCGGTGTGCCCGAACCGCTTCCTGGAGCTGGTCTCGGGCCAGTCGGTCTTCGCACGAATCGCGAAGGACCTCTACGGTCGCACCTCGGGCGCGAAGGTGATCAAGGAGATTCCGTTCCTACACAAAGTGGACGCCAAGGGCGAGGTGAACCGCAGCGCGAAGGCTGGGCGCATCGACTGGGTGCTGGTGCCGGAGCCCCCCGCCAAGGGGGCGTCAGGATCTTTCGACTGGGTAGCCGTGGAAACCCAGGCGGTCTACTTCTCGGGCGGCAACATGTGGGTCGACATTGAGCAGTACCGCAAAGACCCGGCGCACCTCCACGCCCCTCAAGCACAACGGCGCCCCGACTACCGTTCCTCCGGCGCCAAGCGTCTGGCCCCTCAGCTCGACGCCAAGGCCCCGGTCATCCGGCGGTGGGGCAAGAAGGTCGTGGTGATCATCGACCAGTCCTTCTACGGGGAGCTTGCCACGCTGCCGACGAAGGTCGACGACTTCGACAACGCCGAGGTCGTATGGGTGATCATGCGGTACACGGACGCCATGAACCTAGTCGTGGACAAGCTCTTCTTCGGCCTCCTGGACGAGTCGATCCAGGCTCTCCAGGCGACTCGTCCTCTCAACAAGGCTGAGTTCGAGAGCGGGCTCAAGGAAGAGTTGTGGCGAACAGGTAAGAAGAGCAAGGTGCACGACGCCTGAGCTGGAGCATCAGTCCTTGAGGATCGCCAGTTCACGCATCACGACGTGGTGCGTGGACTTCATCGCGACGTCACCGACGCGAAAGCCATGGGCCGCCGCCAGAGCACGGACGTCGGGGTCGTCGTCGTAGGTCAGCATGGCTGGCCCGGCATGCGCGGCCACGAGGTCGAAGAGCTTCTCGTGATCGACCTCGTTGTGCGTGTACAGACGCTTGCCGGCGCGTTTGCCGGAACCCGCGGTGTAGGGAGGATCCACAAACATCGTGGCTCCGTGGTATCGCTCGACGGCCTCAAGCGCGTCGCCGTGCTCGAAAGTGATGCGGTCCCTAAAAGACCGGATCGCTGCGAACCGGGATACCAAGGTCTCGGCGTACCAACGGCTCGACAACCCCTTACCGTTCTCCCCTTCCTTCGTCAGCCCGGCACCCGGTGCCATGATCCCACCACGTTGGCAGCGGTTCTTCACGATAGTGCGAAACGCCATGTCGACGGTCCTGTTGGGCGTGCTGTCGATCACCGCCCGAACATTGTCGTGGGTGACATCAAAGCGCAGCACCTTGTTCGAGAGGATCTTTACGTCACGGTCAGAGCCGTTGACAAGGATCTTCCACACGGCGGCGACATCGTCATCCAGTTCGACCATGACAACGTGGTCGACGAGCCCTTCGGCTGCCGCGGTGAGCCCGATGACGCCGCCCCCGGCGAACGGCTCCAGCAGCACAGAAGGCCGCCCCAGCGACCCCAGCCATTCACGGGCTACCGGCACGAGCCACGTCTTGCCACCCGGGTAGCGGAAGGGACTGATCTGGCGGACTTGCGAGACATTCACAGGTTGCTGCGCGGCCAGCGCCGTGGTGAGTCGCGAGAGAGCGTCTTTGGAGGTCGGGCTGGCCAGGTGAGGGCGCAGCGCGTCGAGGCTGTCGCGGTTCGCGTCGTGCACGAGCACATTTGTCTGTCGCACACCTTGTTCGGCCAGCCTTTGCAGGCGCCTGTTCTGACGTGTGTTGATGGTCGCGGTCATGGCAGTCCGATCTCGTCAATATCTACGAGTTCATGGTACACGAGAAGGAAGACTCCAGCGAGGTTGTTTACGAGGTAGAACTTCAGCCGACCCTTGAGTAGACCGCTCCTTGACTAGGCGTGACCCGATCGAGCCCTTGTGAGGTCGGTCTCAGGGTTCGCCAAGAACCAGATGCCGTCGGTGAACTGGATCTCACACAGGGGCCTACCGTCGCTGGTCTCCAACATGTTCATCGCCACGTAGGGCTGACCGTCGCGCTCCAGCGATGCGCCGTCGCGGCACGAGACGGCATGGAAGGTGCCGAGCACGGGCTGGCGGCTGTGGAGGTCGGTGACGTTGTCTAGCATGAGGTCCATCCTCTCGTGAATGGGAGATGTGCGGTGGCGTGTTGCCACCGGACTCCCGGGGCGGCGCGCCGCCCCGCAGAATTGTCACACCCCGGTGGGATGCTGGTTGTTGTCCGGCATGAGGAGGAACCCATGGGCCGTCGAGTCCTGACCGTTTACGAGCTGACCTTCCACCAGAAGCGCAAGCGCAATGCCATCTCGTTCGCGCCTGCCGATCTGGACGGCGAAGACCTGCTCGACATCTTCGAGGGTTGGGCCACCAAGCTGACCACGGACGACACCCACAACAAGGACCGCCAGACCTGGGTGAACCTGGCCAGCGTGTCGCGCTACGCCTCGCGGGTCCTCCTGCTGGACCTGCGTGTCGGCGCCTACGGCGAGGCTGGCGAGCTCGTTGACGTGGACACCGGCGAACCGGTGGGCACCATCACAGACAACCAAGCGCCAACGGGCAGCAATCGCGCCCTGCTGTTCGTCCCGGCGACGGGTGAACATGCCTACTTCCTGTCGGAGGAGTCGTCCCGAGGGCAGGCAGGTGGGCGCATCCGCGAGCTGTTCCGCTCCTACTTCAGCGGCTACACCGACAAGGTGACCATGAAGATGCAGGCAGTGACCGAGGGCGAGGTGTGGGCGGAGGCTGCCGAGTTGACCGAGGTGGAAGTGCGCATCGAAGGCAAGAGCGTTGACGTCGCCGACGGTCCTCACGTGGTGGTGGGCAAGATCTCCTATGTCGCTCGCCCGGAGCGCCGCAACCGGTTTCCCGGCAAACTCCTCACCTCTCTCAAGGACGAGAAGGTCCTCCAGCGCATCGTCGCAGTCGAGGACCTGCCGGCCGAGCGAACCGTGTGGGTCACAATGGAACACGACGGTCGCACCAAGAAGTTCGAGCTGGGCACGGAGGGGGCACCAGCCATCCGGGAATTGCTCAATGCCGCTACGGAGCCGTCACTGGAGACATCGGAGCTCGTCTCCCGGTGCACGGAGCGGGTTGACGGATTGTGCAGGCGTCACGGCGCAGCCTGGGACGTGTCCTGGAGCCGACCCGTGAGCACGACCCAAGGAGGGTGAACGCGGTGGGCAAGGCGTCGTTGTGGCGGGTACCTGCTGACCACTTCGCCACCCTCTACGACAACCGCACCAGTCGCCCAGACTGGGTGGCCATTGCCGTGCAATCGCTGCTGCCCATCGCTGCTGGGATGGGCACGTGGTGGCTGGGCGCGAAGATCTCCGACGTCGGGGGTGCCGTCGCTGGAATCTCGATCGTCGCTGGCCTGTTGTTCGCCATGGCGGTGTTCCTCTTCCAGCTGCGGATAACCTTGGGCGCCGACAAGCGGCTCATTGAAGATGACTTCGCACTGGTCGACGAGTGCATGGCGAACACCCTGTGGGCCATCCTGTGGGGGCTGGTGTTGGTGGGTTACCTCATTGTGTGTGGGGCCGGCAAGTGGATCGGGACAGAACCCTTGGGCCCAGTGCTAACCGGGATCGCCGTAGCTGGAACGGTCCACTTCCTCCTGGTCATCGCGATGTGCCTCAAGCGCCTCCGCCGAGCCTACGAGCGCATCGCCATGAGGCAGTCATGACCGTGGGCAGGCCTGAGCACGGCGAAAGGGGCTTCGTGCCCCTCGACTGGATCATGCTGCGGGCAGACGACGTCAAGGCGTTGCTGGCCGGACGTGGGCTCGGCAACGCTCGGGTCATCGGCTGGGCGGGGGCCGGCAAGGACTTGCCCGCCGCCGCGGAGATCGCCGTCGACCTGCCGGAGGTCACCGACCTGACTGCCGGGGATCTCGCCGCCCTGGATCGCGAGGTGAGCGCCCTGGTCGGCCTCGACGTCATCGTGGTGCCGCAGCGCCCTGGCGAGCGCGAGATGCTGCCGGGTGAGCGCGTGCGGTACCTGTGATCGGGTGTCGGCCAGCACGGGAAGCCGAAGGGTTGCGCATGACTGTGCTACCCCGGCACCCCGGGCTCTGGGGAGTTGTCGGGCGGCCCATGGGCGGAGGGCCACACCACCAGAGATGACAACGTCCCTTGTCAGCTGCCCTTCAGGTGCCCATCTGTCTAGTTGTTGTTCGCCCCCGACAC
This sequence comes from Propioniferax innocua, assembly GCF_006716235.1. Classification (GTDB taxonomy): domain Bacteria; phylum Actinomycetota; class Actinomycetes; order Propionibacteriales; family Propionibacteriaceae; genus Propioniferax; species Propioniferax innocua. Next base: position 633,028 of record NZ_VFOR01000001.1, read on the forward strand.
CGCGGTGAGGTGGGTCAGACCAGTGACGATGAAATCCTCGCGCAGTTCCTCGGTCATGTGGCGCAGATCGCCCACGACCAACGACGGAACCAGGGCACGGCGTTCCGTCGGCAGGTCGGCCACGGCGTCCCGCAACCCACCGCGCACATGCTCCACGGCGCGTCCGGGCCAGCCCGGCGGAGCCACCACGTCCATGGAGCGCAGGGTGATGACCGCGAGATGGGGCTCGCCCGGATCCGGCGCTCGCAGCGTCGCCCGGGCCCGCACCCGTGAGCCCACCGGAGTCTCCAACAACTCTGCGGCGTCGTCCCCGCTGACGCGCACCACCACGGTTCCGGTGACCCTGCCGAACCCACCGTCACGGGTCTCCACCCGGTGCAGCGCGGCCGTGGCCGTGGTGAGTCCGGGTCTGGTGGCGGACGCCGCGTAATGCCGTGGGTCGGTGCGCAGAGTGAACTCCACCGTTGCGCGGGCGTCCTGGTGGGCCAGCGCCCGCACGGGGTGATGCATCAGCGTCGCGGTGCGTGCTCCCCCGACGGCGAGTGAGGCGAGCACCACCACCGCCATGACCCCCACCATCGCCCATCGTCGCCACACCGCGATCAGCGCGGTCAGGAGCGCGAGGCTCAGGGCGACCGCCACCGGGGCCCACCGTTCGCCGGTCGCGGCCCAGGTGCCGCACCAGATCGCAATGGCGATGGCGGGCATACGCACGTCGAACCGCCTGAGTGCGTCGAGTGTGAGTGCGTCGAGTGGCCGGGGCATGGCGTCACACCGTCACCAGCGGTGCCAGTTCGGCGAACGTCTTCTCGCCGATCCCACGGATCTCCATGAGGTCCTCGACGCTCCGGAATCCGCCGTTCTCCTCCCGCCAGGTGATGATCTTCTGAGCCGTCGCCGGGCCGACGCCGGGCAGTTCCTCCAACTCGGCCTGCGAGGCGCTGTTGAGGTTCACCAGCCCTTGCCCATCTCCCGACGAGGCCCCTTCCGACCCAGACTGACCGGGCGGCCCAGACTGACCGGGCTGACCCGGTTGTTGGGATGCTTCGGCCGGGGAACGCACCTCGCCACCGGGTTCGGCATGTGTGCCGATCCAGACCTGCTGCCCATCGGCCACGGGTTGGGCGAAGTTGAGCTGGCCGGGCGCGGCGTCCCTGGTGAGTCCGCCGGCGCTGTCCACCGCATCGATCACCCGCGCACCGGGACCCAACTCGTGCACACCGGGGTGATGCACCGCCCCCACCACGTGCACCCGAAACACCTCGGGAGCGGTGGGCGATGCGGCGCCGGACGGAGCGCCCTCCACCGGCGCGTCCGGAACAACCGGCGTCGCCTCCGGCACCGGTTCGGCGACCGGCACGGGATCTGCCGGCTGCGCCCGGAGCATCGAATACGCCGCGAGCAGTGCCGCCAGCAACAGCGCGACGGCCATCACCATCACGTGCTTGCGGGTGAACCGCGAGACTGCCCCTGCGGTATCCGGCGGCTCCGGGTCCGATGCTGGAAGGGGCTCGGTCCACTGCGGGGCTCCGGTCCACCACGCTTCCGCGCCCTGCCCGCCACCAGCACGATCAGCACGGGGCCGAGTCGCGTCCGGGTCCGTGGTGCGAGCGGGCGTGCTGGCGAGTCGCGTCAGCCCGTTGGCACGGGGCGCGGCGCGTCGCGGAACATCGATCTGGGGCACGCCCTCAGCTATGGACGCCCTGCCTCCGGATCGAACCGCTTTCCCCGAATCTGTGGATGGAGCATCGACGCGCCACTCACCTGTGGACAACCATCACGAATCCCGAGTCGTCTAATCCTTCAGCGTGACTGCGGTGACCAGTGCCGCAGTGGCGGCTTCGAAGCCCTTGTCCTCGCGGGAGCCCTCCAGCCCCGCGCGATCCAGCGCCTGCTGCTCGTCATCACAGGTGAGGACGCCGAACCCGACCGGCGTGCCGGTCTCCACCGACACCTTCGTCAGCCCGATCGTGGCGGCCTCACAGACGTACTCGAAGTGCGGCGTCCCACCACGGATCACCACGCCCAGCGCGATCACCACGTCATACCGCGACGCCAGGCGTGACGCCGCCACCGGAAGCTCGAACGTCCCCGGAACCCGCACCACCGGCACGTCCTGGAGCCCACAGGCCCGGACTCCTCGCTGGGCGCCGTCGATCAGGCCGTCCATGACGGTGTCGTGCCACGAGGCGGCGACGATCACCGCCGTCAGTCCCGTCGCATCGGCGATGGTCGTGGGTGCTCCTGCTCCGCTCATGCGGGCCTCCTGTCCAGGTTCGTGATCGTCGGGCTTGTGATCGTCGGGCTTGGGGCGCTGTGCCCCATGCGGCTGCGTTTGGTCGCCAGGTATGCGGCGTTGTCGGGCGTCTCCCCCACGTGCAGCGGGATCTGCTGGGTGACGGTGATGCCGTGCTGCTGCAGTTCGGCGGGTTTTTCGGGGTTGTTGGTCAGCAGCTGTACCTCGGTGATCCCGAGATGCAGCAGGATCGCCGCGGCCGCGGCATATTCACGGTCGTCCACGGGGAGCCCCAGGTTGGTCTGTGCATCGACGGTGTCGGCGCCGGCGTCCTGTTCGGCGTAGGCGCGGAGCTTGTCGAGCAGTCCGACGCCCCGGCCCTCGTGTCCACGCAGGTACACCACGACGCCGCCGTTGCGGCCCACATCGTCCAGTGCGGCATCCAGTTGGGGCCCGCAGTCGCATCGTGTCGAACCGAACGCATCGCCGGTCAGACACTCCGAATGCACCCGCACGCGTGCGCCACCGGGCCTTACGAGGGCCACATGTTCAGCACCGGTGCGTCGATCACGGAAGCCGTGCACGGTGAAGCGTCCATGCCGCGTCGGCAACTGCGAGGTGGCCACCGGCTCCACGCGGTCATGACGCTCCCGCCAGGCCACCAGGGCCTCGATCGTGATGACCGGCAGGTCGTGCTCGGCGCCCAACGCCAGCACATCGGTGGTCCGCATCATCTCGCCGGTGTCGTGGACGAGTTCACCGATCGCGCCCACCGGCTCCAGCCCGGCCAGCCGACACAGGTCGACCGTCGCCTCGGTGTGCCCGCGCCTGGTGAAGACACCACCCTCACGGGCTCGCAGCGGCACCACGTGGCCGGGACGGATGAGGTCATCGGCGGTGGCGTCGGGGTCGGCGAGGACGCCGATGGTGCGGGTGCGGTCAGCGGCCGAGATACCGGTGGTGACGCCGGCGGCCGCGTCGACGGTCACGGTGTAGGCGGTGCGCAGGGAATCCTGGTTGCGCGGCACCATGAGCGGCAGGTCGAGCCGGTCGGCGATGGCGTCGGTCATCGGCGCACAGATGTAGCCGGACGAATGCCGGATGGTCCACGCCATCCACTCCGCTGTGGTGGTCTGGGCGGCCAGGACCACATCTCCTTCGTTCTCACGGTCCTCGTCATCGAGGACGAGCACCGGACGCCCCGCACGCAGGGCCTCCAATGCGGCGTCGATGGACGCGAACGCGGGGGAAGTCATCGGTTCTCCTCGGTGGTCTGGTGAGCAGTGCTCTGAGTGGTGGCTTCGAGATGACGGGCGACGTATTTGGCAAGCACATCGGTCTCGAGATTGACGCGGGCTCCGGGCCGGAGACACCCCAGCGTCGTGGCTTCGAGCGTCGTGGGGATCAACGAGACCTCGAAGCCGTCATCGGTGAGCGCACTGATCGTCAGCGACACCCCGTCGATCGCGATGGACCCCTTGTGGACGCAGAACGTTCGGGCATCGGCGGGCGCGGTGAAACGCAGCACCTCCCAGCGCTCATCGGGGCGACGCTCGACCAGTTCCCCCACCGCATCCACGTGCCCCTGGACGATGTGTCCATCGAGGCGTCCGTCGGCACGCATGGCCCGTTCGAGGTTGACCGCGGACCCGACCTCGAGATCCCCCAGCGCGGTGACGGCGAGTGATTCGCCCATCACATCGGCGGTGAACCATGATGCGGTGTGCTCCACCACGGTCAGACACACGCCGTTGACGGCGATCGAGCACCCCGGCTCGGCGTCATCGAGGACGCCATGTGTGGCGTCATCGAGGACGCCATGTGTGGCGATGCGGAACGTCACGATGCCGCCCCCACCGTCGTCGACCGCCTCCACGGTGCCGATCTCGCTGATGATTCCGGTGAACATTCAGGCCTCCTCGCCCGGTCGGTGGACGCGGAGGTGCCAGCGCACATCCGGGCCCATGGTGCGGACGTCCATGGTCCGCAGGTCGATGGCATCGACGATGGTGCCGACGCCCAGATCGGTGACCGCCACGAGGCCATCACCCAACAACTTGGGGCCGAGCCAGGCGATCACGTCATCGATACAGTCGGCCCGCCAGAACGCGGCGGCCAGCGTCGGCCCGCCCTCGAGCCAGACCGAACGGATACCCCGTTCCTGCAACGTGGACAACGCCTCACGGGCGTCCCTGGTGCGCAACGAGATGGTCTCGGCGGCATCGTCGAACACCCGCGCCTCCGGCGCCGTCTCACGCAGACCCATGACCACCCGCAGTGGCTGCCGATCCAGCAGGGTGCCGTCGGCATCACGCGCGGTGAGATGGGGATCGTCGGCGAGGACTGTTCCCGTGCCGACGAGCACCGCGCCATGCCGAGCCCGCTCACGTCCCACATCGGCTCGTGCCTGCGGACCGGTGATCCACTGGCTCGTCCCATCGGCGGCCGCCACGCGCCCGTCAAGCGTCGCGGCGTATTTCCACGTGACGCGTGGGCGACCGTGGCGGAGCGAGAACGCCCAGTCCGGGTTGAGGAGGTCAGCGTCCTCGGCGAGCACTCCGCCGACAACCTCGACACCGGCGGCCCGCAGGGTCTCGGCGCCCCCACCGGATGTGACGCCCGGATCAGCGGATGCGAACACGACGCGGCGGATCCCGGCCTCGATGATCGCCTCGGCGCAGGGGCCGGTGCGGCCGGTGTGGTTGCAGGGTTCGAGGGTGATGTGGATGGTGGCGCCGCGGGCCGCGTCGGCGGCTTCGCGCAGCGCGACGACCTCGGCATGTGGTGTGCCCGCGCCCGCATGCCACCCGGTGCCCACAACCACACCGTCGGCCACCACCACAGCACCGACCCGTGGATTGGGATCGACGGCAGGCCCCTTGACGGCAAGCGCCAGCGCCTGCCGCATGAAGCGTTCATCCTCGGATGCGTGGTGCACATCCCCTCCTGCTCGTCGACGGTCGTCGTCACGAACTCCGGGGATCACCAGAACGCGCGCAGCGTGAATGGGTACGTCAAAACCCATGCACGGTGCACACACCGATACGTGCTGCCTCCCATCCGGACTTTCACCGTCGGTTGGGGAGTTCCACCCCATCAACCAGAAGCGGATCTGCCGATCCACCGCTGGGTCGCGGACTGTCACCGCCGGCTCGGATTTTCACCGACCCCGGAGCACGTTGCCGCCACTATAGTCCTTCCGACACCTGAGGGAAGGCCTGCGGCCCAGCGGAAGGGGGAACCATGGCGCGCATCACCGTGATCGGCGGCACCCTTGCGGGCATGGCCACCGCCGCCCGGCTCGCCAAACAGCGTCATGAGGTGACCCTCGTCGCCCCGGCCGAGACCTTGGTCGAGGATGCGTCCGCGAAGATCAGCGACCATCCGGTGGCCGACGCCACTTCCTTCGCCTTCCCCGCCCCGTGGCGTGATCTGTTCCGCAAGAGCGGACGCACGCTCGACGCCGAACTCGCCCGTCACTCCCTGACGCTCGCGCCCGCCCCCGGCCGGACGGTCGGCGTCGACCGATGGCATCTGCCACCGGAGCGGGGTGCCCAGTTCACCGTGCTGAGCGAACGTTTCGGAGAACCCGTCGCCGAACGGTGGCGCGACCTCCTCGACGGTCTCGACACCGTGTGGCAGCACCGTCGCCGCCTCGGCATGGAGTTCACCTTCAGCCCCAAAGCGCACCGCGCCGCTCGAGGTGAACTGTGGTCCGACCGCACCGTCGCCGACTTGGCCGAAGGTCTGCCGGGCGAACTCGCCGACCTCGTACATTCCACCGCCACGGGGGATCCGGGCCGTTCCCCAGCCGTCGACGCGGTGTGGCTCGCTGTCGAGCGCACCTTCGGCCGTTGGCGGCTCCTCGACGCGAACGGCCGAACCATGCCGACCACCACCATGATCGAGGTCCTCGCAGGCCGCCTGCGTCAGCGTCGCGTGGACGTCATCCCCGAGCCCCCGGCACACGCCGACGCGGTCATCGACGCCCACATCCACACCCCGAGGGGCGCATGGTTTCGTCGGCCCGGACCACGTCGGCGTCTGCGCCGGAACCACTACGTGTGCGGCGAGCACACCAAGGCCGGTTCCGGCCCGGTGGGACAACTGCTCTCGGCCGCACTGGCGACCTATGCTGCGCATCTGGATCTCACGGGAACGGACATTCACCCCTCGGTGAAAGACACGTAGAATCGTGGGTCTGATTGAAGCTGAGGTCTGATCCAAACAGGGATCCGATCCAGGAAAGTGGAGGCAGGTTTGACGTCACAGCCCGATTCCCTCGCTCGTGAGCTTGCTGCCGAGCAGGCCCACGTCGACGCCGTGTATGCCCGCCTCGATGCCGCGACACGCTCGGCCGAACAGGTGGCGCAGCAGGGCAGGGACCTCTTCCGTACCGAGCGCACCAATTTCGTGCGGGAGGAGGATGGGACAGGCATGTTCGAACGCGACGTGTTCGCGTTCCAGGCCGCCAAGCGTCTGGCGACCCTCGAATCCGAACACGAGGGGTTGGTCTTCGGTCGGCTCGACCGCACCGATGGCGAGGCATTGCACATCGGCCGCATCGGCGTGCGTGACGACGAGTACGAGCCCTTGGTGATCGATTGGCGTGCCCGCGCCGCCGAACCCTTCTACCGCGCCACCCCCAATGAGCCGATGCAGGTGGTGCGTCGACGCGTCCTGCGTTGCCGTGGGCAGAAGGTCATCGGGATCGAGGACGATCTGCTCGACGGAGATTCCAACGCCGACCTCGTCGTCATCGGCGAGGGTGCGCTGATGGCCGCCCTCAAACGTGCTCGCGGGCCCCAGATGCGAGACATCGTCGCCACCATCCAGAGCGAGCAGGACGAGGCGATCCGCGCTCCCCACCAGGGTTTCACGATCATCTCGGGTGGTCCGGGCACGGGGAAGACCGTCGTCGCACTGCATCGTGCCGCATTCCTGCTGTACACCCATCGCCGACGCTTCGAGAACGGCGGCGTTCTGGTGGTGGGGCCATCCCGTGTGTTCCTCACCTACATCGAACGCGTCCTGCCGTCCCTCGGTGAGGACTCGGTGACGCTGCACGACCTCGGTTCGGTGGCCTCCGACGTTCTCGGGCGCAGCGCCGAACGTGTCGATGACTCCCGCACCCACGGCATCAAGGGATCGTCCCGCATGGTCGGCATCCTGCGTCGTCTCGTGGATCTCCCGCTCGACCCCACCGCTCCCACCGGCGTTCTCGGCGAGACCGGGCCCGGCGTTCTGCGCGTCTCGGTGAAGGGTGAGGTGCTCACCGCCGGGCTCGAGACCACCCACCGGATCCGCAGCCGCGTCCTGAAACAGACCAAGCTCAACCTTGGACGCCAGCCCGCGGCGTCAGCCATGCTCGATCATCTGTGGTCGATCTTCTCCAACGACGCCGGTATCACTCGGGACGAGTTCGAGGATTTCGTGACGAGTTCGGCGTCCTGGCGCATGTTCCTCCAGGCTTGGTGGCCGACGCTCAGCCCCGAGCAGGTGCTCCGTCGACTGGCCGATCCCGATGTGGTGGCCCAGGTGGCCACCGGCATGCACCCCGACGACCGTGACGCGCTGGCCGCGTCATACCGCGACCACACCGATTTCACCGTCGATGACATGGCACTGCTCGATGAGCTGGCACAGATCATCGGCCCCGTCCCCGAAGATCCCGAAGAGGACCCGTCGTTGTTCCTCGAGGAGGGTGCCGGCGTGGACGAATTGGTGACGATCACCGACCGGCTCCGCGATGAACGGGCCGAGGACCCTGCCGAGGATCGACACCGCCGATTCGCGCATGTGCTGGTGGATGAGGCCCAGGACCTCTCACCCATGCAGTGGCGCATGTTGCGTCGGCGCGGCGGGCAGGCGTCGTGGACGATCGTGGGTGACCCCGCCCAGAGTTCATGGCCCGACGCCACAGAGACCCAGCGTGTGCTCGACGACCTGATGGGCACCGCGCCACGGCGTCAGCACCGCATGAGCACGAACTACCGGTCGCCGGCCGAGGTGTTCGAACTCGCCGCACAGGTGGTCACCAAGGTGGCACCCGATGCCGACCTTCCCGATGCAGTGCGACGCACCGGGCACGCACCGCGCCTGACCACCACGACACCCAAGGATCTGGCCCGCCATGTGGAGGGGCTCATCGCCGACATGCTCGCCGCGGTGGAGGGCACGATCGGCGTCATCACACCGACGGCCCACCTCGATTTGCGAGACCGCGTCACCATGACCGATCCACGCGTGATCTGGGTGACGCCGTTGCAGTCCAAGGGCTTGGAGTACGACGCGGTCGTGGTGGTGGACCCCGACGCGATCGTCGAGGAGTCACCCGGGCGCGAGCGCGTCCTCTACGTGGCTCTCACCCGACCCACGCAGTTGCTCGCGACCGTGGATCTCACGACCAATCCAGCCTGGCGTGAATCTCTCGAGTGGCGCGCGACCGATTCTGCGTGAAGAAGTGCAGCCCAGGTGCTCCTCCGTCGAGGAGCGCTTGGGAGACCTCGGTGCCGATCTCGACGCCTACAGCACGCACGGCTTCGGGATCATCGGCGACAGCGTGGATGCGTGAGACGACCGGCTCGGGGAGCTCGGCTCCGGAGAGTTCGGCGAACACCTCGATCTGACGCACGTTCGTCACCGGCATGATCCCCGGGATGATCGGGAGGTCACAGCCATGGGCACGCACCCGATCCACGAGTTCGAAGTAGCGCTCAGGGGTGAAGAACAACTGCGTGATGGCGAAGCTCGCCCCCGCCTCTGCCTTCTCCACCAGCAGCTGTGCGTCGAGATCGGGATCACCGCCGGGGTGGATGTCGGGGAACGCTGCCACTCCGATGCAGAAGTCACCCAACGAGGCGACGAGGCGCACCAGTTCGGTGGCGTTCGGCAGACCTTCGGGATGAGGTTCCCACGGCGCAGACGGGCCGCCCGGCGGATCTCCACGAACAGCGAGGATGTGCCGCACTCCCACATCGGCATACGAGCCGACGACGTGACGCAGCTGCGCGACGCTCTGCTCGACGCACGTGAGATGCCCCATCGTCTCGAGCGTGGTGTTCGCCGCGATGTGGCGCGTTGCGTCGATGGTCCGTTCCCGGGTGGAGCCGGATGCTCCGTACGTGACCGAGCAGAAATCGGGCTGAAGCGACTCCAGCTCCCGGACAGCCCGCCACAGTTGCTGCTGACCCGCTTCACTCTTGGGCGGGAAGAATTCGAAGGACGCCAAGGGGCCGCCGCCTGCGTGCAGTCGGTCGGCGATGGTGGGGCCACGGTCTGGTGCTAGTGAAGACATCGCGATGCACCCTAGGCGCATGACACCGGCATGGGCGCATAGGCTCGGATCGTGGTCACATTGCAGCCTGATACTCCCCTCGCCCCCGCGCTACGTGAACGGATCGGCGGTGCCATCGACGCGTTCATCGACGCCCAGCTCCCCATGCTCGCCCCCATGGGCCAGAACGTGGAGCCTCTGGTGCATCTGGCACGCGAGTTCTGCGCCGGAGGCAAGCGCCTGCGTCCGGCCTTCTGTCTGTGGGGTGCCGTGGCGGCAGGTGCCCAGGTGGACGAGGTGGAGGTGACAACCCCGCTCGTGCGTCTGGCGGCGAGCCTCGATCTGCTGCACGTCAGCGCGCTCATGCATGACGACGTGATGGATGGATCCGACACCCGACGCGGCCGGCCCGCCGCGCATGTGCAGTACACCGCCGCACACCGGGAGCGTGATTGGCTCGGTGACGCCGAGGGTTTTGGAGTCGCGGGGTCGATCCTCCTGGGTGACCTGCTGCTGGTCTGGTCGACACAGCTCGCCGACGAGTCCGGGCTCGAGCGGGCCGCACTCGACGCCGCGCTCCCCCTGCTGCACGCCATGCGGGCCGAGGTCGCGTGCGGACAATTCTTGGACGTGACAGCGCAGGTCCAGCCCTTCGGCGACCCGGCGAACATGGTGTCCGACACCGAACGCGTCGTCGAGTACAAGTCCGCGCGTTACTCGGTGCAGCGTCCGGTCATGGTCGGGGCCGCTGCGGGAGCCTCCCTCGCCGGACGAGACGCCGACTCGACCACGAAACTGCTGGAAGCGCTAGGGACGTTCGGCTCCTTGGTGGGACGCGCTTTCCAATACCGCGACGACGTGCTCGGGATCTTCGGCGACACTGATGTGACCGGCAAACCTGCCGGCGACGATTTGCGCGAGGGCAAGCGCACCGTCCTGATCGCCGAGACGCTTCGCCGCGTCGACGACGCCACCGCCACGCGCTTCCAGGGTCTGCTCGCGCGGGAGCTGAGCGTCGAGGAGGTCGAGACCGCTCGCAGCATCATCCGGGAGGCCGGTGCCCTGGACCGCGTCGAGGATCACATCTCCACCGCCGTCGCCGACGCCACCTCCGCCCTCGAGGCGGCCCACACCGCCGGACTCGTGACCGATGCCGGGCGCCAAGGATTGCTCGGTCTCATGCACGCTGCAGTGGACAGGGAGCACTGAGGCCCGATGCCGTCGCCCACCTCCACGTCCTGTCTCCGCGTCCTGCCTCTACGTCCTGCCGGGCAGACACGGCACAACGTAGGGGTGGGGCGGCACTCAACGCCTGATGCGTTCGAAGCTTTCGTAGTGGTCGGAGGTCCAGTAATAGGCGACGCCCTGCCCGGTGTCCTCACCCCCGGTGACGATCCGCAATGGGCCGCGATGGTCCAGCCCCGGGGATTCGACGGTGTACTCCCGGTAGTGACCCCGCGGCTCCTCGGGCAGGTATCCCTCGAAGTTCCCGAACGTCGAGCCGTCCTTGTCGTACGGGAACGGGCCACCGTGGTCGATGAGCTCGAGGGTCTCGTGGGCCTCTTGTGGTAGCTCCTCCACCTCGATCCATGGAAGACCGGATTCGGGGTCGACACCACCGCTCTCAGCATCACCGCTCTCAGCAGGGGCGGTGGCGGCAGGGGCGGTGGCAGCAGGGTCCTGACCGGATCCGCTACCTCCCGGGCCCTCTGTCAGGACGAGCGAGCAGCCGCTCACCATCAGTGCCAGCGCGGCCAGCAGCCCCAGCAGCGAGCCGACCACCCTCCGCATCAGTCGCGTCCTTCCGTGCCGGGGGTCCATGCGTCGCGCATCTGTTCGGCCTCGGTGCGCCCTTCGGCCCACGCCTCGTCCAGGCGGGTGCGGAGCTCTCGGGCTGCTGTTTCGGGGTCGGACGCCTGGGTGAGTGCTCGCACCACGACGATTCGTCGCGCTCCGGCGTCGAGGATAGGCTCGAGGGTACCGGCATTGATGCCGCCGATCGCGAACCATGGCTTCGCGTCCCGAGCAAATGGCGGAGCGATGCGGGCCGCATGACGGACCAGATCCAACCCGACGGGAACATACGTCGGCTTGGTGGGTGTGGCGTGAACCGGTCCGACGCAGAAGTAGTCGACGTCCCCATCGGCGTTGGCCGCATCGGCCTGCTCCACCGAGTGCGTGGAGCGCCCGATCAGCGCGTGGTCATGCAGGTACCCACGTGCCTCGCCCGGCGGCATATCGTCCTGCCCGATGTGCAGCACATCGGCCTGACACCCGCCAGCAATCTGCGGGGAGTCGTTCACCACCACCAGGCTGCGCATGGGCGCCATGCGACGCACCTCGGAGATCGCCTCCGCGACTGCCTCGGGGGCAGCTTTCTTGTCCCGCACCTGCAGCAGGTCGACGCCGCCCGCGAACACAGCACGCACGAAGTCGAAGAAATCGCCCTTCTCCGTACGCAGGTCGGTGCACAGATACAGGCGCGAGAGATTGAGGCGCTGACGAATACCCATAGTCGTGGTCACGGGCCCAGCCTACGGCGTATCGCCATTGCTCTCCCCGAGCACGAAAAGTCGCAAAGTACGGAGGGACCGGCCGAGGCACCCACCCTGAGCAGGCGCACCCACGCAACCACAGGCCCCCACACAAGGACCGGCCGAGGCACCCACCCTGAGCAGGCGCACCCACGCAACCACAGGCCCCCACACACATCGAAAATCGTTTAGGCCACATGCTGTCCGCAATTCATCCGAATCGCGTTCCGACCACCCCATTCGCGGACAGGATCTGTCCTTGATTCTTTTCGATGTGTATGGGGGGGGGCATCGTTGGTTGAGTCCAGCGCGACCTTTCGGCGCTGTTTCTTTTCGAGGTGCAAGGGGCGCATCTGAAGTGTTTGGGGTGAAGGCACCAAGTGATGAGCCTCAGAAAGTAACGGGCCTCAGAAGGTAACGGGGCATCGAAGGTGACAGACCACAGAAGCCAAGGCATCGGAGCAGACACATCAGGGAGTAAACACATCAGGGACTCAGGGACTCAGGGACGCAGGGACTCAGGGACGAACTGGAAGCCCGGTATGCACGGCGTGGCACCACACGGATGGCTGAGCGCACAAAGGACAAGCATCCGTTCAACGCAAGAGCCCGCTGTGTTGGCCCTCGTGTGACCGTGATACACCGAACCCATGGAGAACGTGGTGGTGATCGGCGGTGGCCTCATGGGAGCGGCGATCGCGTGGCGTCTGGCTCAGCGGGGCCGTGAGGTGACTGTCGTGACGGGCCCGGGGCCGATCGAGGCGCCGGGTGCGACGGCGGCGTGGGCGTCGGCTGGGATGTTGGCGCCGGTCACGGAGACGAACTTCACCGAGACCGGTCTCCTCGATCTCAATCTCGACTCCCTTCGACGCTGGCCCCGGTTCGTCGACGAACTGGCCGACACCGGTGCCGATCCCGGGTATCGCACCGACTCCACACTCTCGGTGGCACAGTCCCCCGACGATGCGGCGCGGCTGAGCGATTTCGCCGACTTCTGCGATGACCACGATCTGACGACGAAGCGGCTCACCAGCCGCGAGGCTCGACGGTTGGAGCCCCTCCTGTCACCTCGTGTCCGCTCGGCGCTGCTCGTCGAGGCCGACGTCAGCTGCGACAACCGCATGCTCTGGAGCGCTCTGATCCACGCAGCCACCACTGCCGGCGTCCGATTCACCCCCGGCGAGGTCGAGGCCGTCACAACCGATGATGACCGGGCCACCGGCGTCCGGCTGCGCACCGCCGAACAGGTCACGGCCGATCACATCGTGCTCGCGGCAGGCGCCTGGTCCGGTTCCATAGACCTTCCGGTGGAGGTTCCGGTCCGCCCGGTCAAGGGCCAGATCCTTCGTCTGCACGCCGGGACACTCCCCCGGCTCACCCATACGGTCCGCGCGTTCAGTCACGGTCAGGAGGTCTATCTGGTGCCTCGTCATCACGGCGAGGTCGTGGTGGGCGCGAGCGTCGAGGAGATGGGCTTCGACACCCGCGTGACCGGCGAAGGTGCTTGGTCACTCCTTCGTGATGCACGTCAGGTGATGCCACTGACCGCCGAGTACACACTCAACGAGTTCAGCGTCGGTTTCCGCCCGGGTACCCCCGACAACTCACCGTTCCTGGGCCCCAGCGGTGTCCCGGGGCTGACGCTGGCGTGTGGTCATCACCGCAACGGCGTGTTACTCGTGCCGCTCACCGCAGACGCCGTCGTCGAGCACATCACCGACGGTAGACTCCCTGATTGCGCCGCGCCCTTCACCTTGGCCCGGCCCATGACCGCGAGGAAGCCCAGGCGCGAGGAGGAACCGTGACCAACCCACCGGTGACCATCCGGTTCAACGGCGAGGCCCGCGAGGTCTTTGCCGGTGCGATGCTGTCCGACCTACTGGGCGAACGTCCTCGCCGCGGCGTCGCCGTCGCGGTCAACAAGCGAGTCATCCCCCGCAGCGAACACAACACCACTCCGGTCAACGACGGCGACGCCATCGATGTCGTGACCGCCATGCAGGGAGGCTGACATGATCACCCCCGACGCCCCGCCGCCCGAGATCCCCGCAGCCACGCCGTTCACCATCGCCGGGCGCACATTCGATTCGCGTCTGATCATGGGAACCGGCGGAGCACCGAGCATGGATGTGCTCGAGGAAGCCCTCATCGCATCCGGCACCGAACTGACCACCGTGGCCATGCGCCGCGTCGATGCGAAGGCCAAGGGCTCGGTCATCGAACTGTTGGACCGGCTCGGGATCGATGTACTGCCCAACACCGCAGGCTGTTTCACCAGCACCGAGACCGTCATGTACGCAGAACTCGCCCGCGAGGCCCTCGAGACCGACTGGATCAAGCTCGAGGCCATCGGCGACGAGGCGACGCTGCTGCCCGACCCGATCGAGACGCTCGAGGCCGCCGAGCAGCTCGTGGCCAAGGGCTTCACCGTGCTTGTCTACACCAATGACGATCCGGTGCTCGCGCGTCATCTCGCCGACACCGGTTGCGCGGCCATCATGCCCTTGGGCGCCCCCATCGGTTCGGGCCTGGGTATCCGCAACCCGCACAACATCGAGCTGATCGTCGAAAACGCGACCGTCCCGATCATCCTCGACGCCGGTATCGGCACCGCATCCGATGCCGCTCTGGCCATGGAGCTCGGTTGTGACGGCGTCCTGCTCGCATCGGCGGTGACCCGGTGCCACGCCCCCGGTCTCATGGCCCGCGCCATGCGTGACGCCGTTCACGCCGGCCACGCCGCCCGCCACGCCGGACGCATCCCACAACGTCGTTACGCCGAAGCCTCCTCGGCCATGGAAGGGCGCATCGACTGACGTCGCCCCCTCCACCCGACCCCCTCCAGCAGGTGTGGCCCATTCCACATCGGGCGCGTCGTGGAAGGTGTTTGGGAGCGGTGCCCTAGACTCGGGACCGTTCCGGTCAGCCGGAGCATGACACGGCCGTATCTTCCCCTACCCGTGTTTGGAGCTGCAGTGACCACCACGAGCGTGAGCGACCCCCTGCTCGAAACCGTGCTCGGCGGTCGCTATGCCATCACGCGACGCATCGCTCGCGGGGGCATGGCCACCGTCTACGAGGCGACCGATCGCCGCCTCAGCCGCACCGTCGCGGTCAAGGTGATGCACGAAGGGCTCGGCGATGACGATGACTTCGCCGGTCGCTTCGACCGTGAGGCACGTTCGGCAGCCCGGCTGAATCACCCCAACATCGTCTCGGTGTTCGACCGCGGCAACGATGACGGTCGTCCCTACATCGTCATGGAATACGTCCCCGGGATCACGATGCGTCGGGTGATCTCACGTCAGGCCCCGATCGTGCCGATCCGTGCCCTGTCGATGATCGAGGACGTCCTGCTCGCCCTGATCGCCGCACACGACAGCAATCTGGTGCATCGCGACATCAAGCCCGAGAACGTCCTGATCGACGAACGTGGCGAGGTCAAGGTCGCCGATTTCGGTCTGGCCCGTGCCATCACGACCCAGAGCGCCACAGCCACACAGGGCCTGCTGATCGGCACGGTCTCCTACCTGCCTCCCGAACTCGTCACCGAGGGCCGCGCCACCACGCGCTCGGACGTCTACTCCACCGGCGTGGTGCTCTACGAGCTGCTCACCGGCGTCAAGCCCCACACTGGAGATTCACCGATCCAGGTGGCCTACGCCCATGTCCACAACGACATTCCAGCGCCGTCGGAGAAGTCCTCCCTGTCATGGCGCGTGTCGCGCGATGCGATCCCTCCATACGTGGATGCACTGGTCCGCGCCGCAACGCGTCGTGATCCTCAAGAACGTCCCGCCGACGCCCGCGAGTTGCTGCGGATGGTACGGCGAGCCAAGCGGTCCCTTGCCGCCGGGGTGATGAACGACCCGGGTCTCACCGCAGATTTCCAGCGCCGCTTCTCCACGACGCCGCCCCTGCCGGCCACTCCGGTCAGCCCGCTCTCCCCCGAGGAGCGCACGCAGTTCCTCGACGACGAGGCCACCCACGACGGCAGCACCCGGATCGAACCCCCGGTCACACCCGACGTCGTCGAACCCGCTGACCTCGCCGAACCGGAACGGCCGAAACGGTGGCGTGGCGTGCTGGCGACGCTGCTGATGTTGGCTCTGCTGGCCGGCTTGGGAGCCGGCTGGTGGGTCACCGAGGGGCGGTGGCACGACGTGCCCGACATGGTTTCGCTGACCCAGCCCGACGCCACCGAGGCGGCCGAGGACGCGGGGCTCACCATCACCTTCTCCGAGGCACACCACGAAGATGTCCCCGCCGGTACGATCATCTCCACCGAACCGACCGCGGGCGAGCGTCTGTTGGCCGACCAGGAGGTCCATGCGGTCGTCTCGATCGGCCCGGAGATGTTTGGGGTACCCGAGGTCGTGGGGGGCAACGTCGATGACGCCCGAACCGCCATCGAGGACGCCAACCTGCGCGTCGGCAATATCACCGAGCAGTGGGACGAGACCTCCCCGATGGGCACGGTGCTGGAGAGTTCGATATCCCCGGGGCAGGAGGTCCGTCGCAACACCGCGATCGATCTCACCGTGTCGAAGGGACCCGAGCCGATCCAGGTTCCCACGACCGTCGGTGGTGTCGGCACCGATGCGCAGACGCAGCTGGAGAATCTCGGTTTCCATGTCGCGGTCTCCCAGGAACACTCCACCGACGTGCCCGAGGGTCAGGTGATCCGTCAGTCCCCGACCGACACGACTCTGCACCGCGGCGACACCGTCGAGATCGTCACTTCGCTCGGCCCCGAGATGGTCACGATGCCGAATGTCACCGCCAAGAAGGTCGAGGAAGCCGAGAAGACCCTGACTGAGGCCGGCTTCACCATCAAGAAGGAGAAGTCGGAGTCCTACCTGGATCTCGGTTTCGTGGCCCGCACCGATCCGGTCGCCGGCACCAAGGTTCCGAAGGGCTCCGAGATCACGATCTGGTTGGTGTGAGGCTCTCGGCCAGCAACTCGAGTGTCCGCAGCCGTCCCGGCGCGGTCCCAGGGGCGTCGTCGGGACGCTGACCCGCCACCGGGTGGATCATCACCTCGTCCACCCCGAACGTCCCGGCCAGTTCACGCATCCGTGCAGCGGCCGATTCGGCATCACCGATCACCCATTTCTGCGCGATGTTCTCCGCGACGTGCCGGTGGCCATCGGTCATCATGCCGCGCACCTCATCGCCCACGAGCGGCACCGGACGCAGGGGCTGCCCCGAGCGCAGGTTCGCCATGGTGAACAGGTACGGCTCGGCCAGTTCCTGTGCTTCCTCAGCGGTGTCCGCCACCACGGCGTTGACGCTGAGGAATGTACGCGGCTCCGACCCGAACCGGGTGGGCTGGAAATTGTCCCGGTAAAGCTTCAGCGCCTCCGCGGTCCCGTGCCCGGCGAAGTGGTGCGCGAACACGTAGGGCAGCCCCAGCGCCGCCGAGAGCTGCGCGGAGTAGCCGCTGGAGCCCAGCAGCCACACCTGCGGCGAGGTCTCGATCCTGGGTGTGGCGTGCAGGACCTTCTTCTCACCGCCGAACAGAGGCACCGTGACCCCGTCCGGACCGAGGAGGTCCATGACATCCACCACATGCTGGGGAAAATCCTCCACCGGGTCGACGCGTTTGCCGTCGCGATCCACCACGAAGCCTTCACCGACGTGACCCCGCATGGCGTGCGAGGTCACCGGGTCGGTGCCCGGTGCACGGCCGATCCCCAGATCGATGCGGTCACCGTAGATGGCCGAGAGCAGCGCGAACTGCTCGGCGATGGCCAACGGAGCATGATTGGGCAACATGACGCCGCCCGACCCCAGACGGATCTGCTCGGTGTCCTGCCCCAGATACATCAGTTCGACACTGGGTGTGGTCGACGCCACGCTCGGCATGTTGTGATGCTCGGCCACCCAGTACCGGGTGTAGCCCAAACGGTCGGCGAGCGTGACGAGTTCCCGCGACGCCCGCAGGGCGTCTCCGGTGGTGGCACCACCGGAGACCGGGATCAGATCGAGCACCGACAGACGCAAGGAATCCGCAGAAGTCATACCGTGTCAACACTGCCCAGGGCACGTAGATTCCCACGCCGCATCGACGGGATGCTCACCCGTCCAGGCCGAGAACCGCGACGTCCACCTTGACCACATCAAAGCCCGCTTCACGCAGCAGGTTCCAGACGCCGGCACGCGCCTCATCGCCCACCCGGATGATCGACTCATCCGGCCGGATCACGAGGTCGATCTTGATGTGCGCGGTCGTCCCGTCAAGGGTCACATGGACACCACCATCGCTGTCGGGGCGTTGACGTCCGGTCAACAGTCCTGACGCGCGCCCGGCGATCTTCGACAGTGACTGCTGCAGCGACGGTTCCAGTCTCGCCACTCCCGGGGTGGACCGCACCCGTTCGGCCACGAGTCGACGCACCTGATCGCGGTCGGGCAGGTCATCACCGAGCACGGTTCCCTGCAGGTACATGCCGTCACCACTCACGGATGTCACCGACCCTCACATCGACTCGTTCGACAGCCTGACGAAGTTGACGTCGAAGTTCATGTTCGGCCACGGCCCGGACCTCATCGGCGACCTTTGGCACCCGCTGCCCGAAGGAGATGATGATCAAGATGGTCAGCGCAAGGCCACCGCTCGATGTCTGGCTGATTCGCACACGCTGCACACGAATCTCCTCGATGGGGTCGAGCGCCCGGCGCACCGTCTGAACCACGGCCCATTCACTCGTGGTGAGTTCACCGGCGTCATCGCGCACGACAGAGAAGGTGCGGTCACGACGCACCTGAACGCGGGCGAGGCTCTTGATCGACGAGGCCAGGTTCACCGGTGGCGCCAGCTCCGGGGCATCGTTGCGCTCTCTCATCGTCAAGGTGGCGTCGCGCACCTTGATCATCGACTCACGTGCGGCACGGCATGTCGGGCACTCGCGCTCGTGTTCGTCGGGGCCGCGGTCGAGCCCCTCCCACACATCATCGGGGTCTCGGCCGCAGGCAAGTCTCTCTACTGCCATTCAGCCATTCCTTTCGCGAGCTGAGCTCGCGCTCGTGCGATACGTCCCCGCACGGTCGACCTCGTGGTTCCCACGATCTCAGCAATCTCCTGATACGTCATCTCCTCGAGTTCCGCAAGCACCCAACACGCTCTCAGGTCGTCGCTGAGCCCTTGGATCAGCTGCTCCAGCTCGGCGAGAGCCTCACCGGTCTCCACCTGCGACTGTGGATTGGGGCGGTGGTCGCTGGCCTCGGGCATCTCGGTGGGATCCCACGGGTCAGTGGCACGACGTGCTGCGACCCGCTGGATCTCCGAGCAGCGATTCCGCGTGATGCGGTAGATCCAGGCCGAGAAGGCGTCAGGGTCCTCCAGATCGGGAAGCTTGCGCCAAGCCTGCAGGGCCGCGTCCTGCACGGCGTCCTCCGCATCGGCCCGGTTGAAGAGCAGACGCATGGCGAAACGGAACAGCTTGGGGCTGTAATGATCCACCAGCGCGCCGAAGGCTTCGAGGTCACCGTCTTGAGCACGCGTGACCAGAGTCCACTCGTCCTGCCCAGAGGATCCGACGCCATTCACCCTTCAAACATAGCCGGAATCCTCACCACTCCGAGAACTCCCGACACGCCCACCCTCTCGAGCCGCCGGATCACAACGGCATACTGGGAACCGCCGCTGCGGTTCCTGCGGCCACTCCAGCATCGTCGAAATCCTCGACGTGACACAGCACCGAGTCGCGGCGTCACAACCCATGAGCCCGTACAACCCATGAGCCCGTACACCCCATGACCCGTGAGCTTCGACCCGCGAGCTCCAGATCCCTAGGAGGCACCATGAGCACGAACTCCGAAACCACCCACGAGAACGTCAAGACCGACTCAGCCGTCGCCCAGACCGAGACGACGCATGATGAGCTGGTCAAGGATTCTCCCCTGCACACCGATCACGGCATCACCACGATCGCCGAGCAGGTTGTACAGAAGGTCGCCGGCATGGCCTGCCGGGAGGTCATGGGTGTTCACGCCATGGGGTCGGCCGGGCGGCGGATGCTGAGTTCGCTCACCGAACGCATCCCGGGATCGTCGACGAATGTCTCCGGTGGCGTCAGCGTGGAGAAGGGCGAGCGTCAGACCGCGATCGATGTCAGCATCATCGTCGAGTACGGCTTCTCGGTGGTCGAAGTCGCCAACGAGATCCGCAAGAACATCATCGAAGCCGTCGAGTACGCCACCGGACTCGAGGTCGTCGAAGTCAACGTCGCGATCAGCGATGTGCATCTTCCCGGCGACGCCCACGACGACGAAGATGTCGAAGCCGAGGCTCCGTCGGTGAAGCCTCGCAGGGAGACGACGCTCGCCTGATCTACCCCCCCCGATTCGCAGGAGCTTTCATGTCCCCATCCCAGATCGGACTGCTCACCGGCGCCATCCTCGGCCTGGTCATCGTGTTCGGTGGCCCGTTGCAGGCTCTGCTGGTGGTCGTTTTGGCCCTTGCCGGCCTCATCATCGGCCGGATCATCGAGGGAAACCTCGATGTCCGTGACATCTTCGGCGGCAAGGATCGTTCGTGACGATCCTGCTGCAGACGCTGTCCCACCCGAAGGTGGGCGGCGGTATCCACGTCTCGGCACGTGTCGTGGAACGCACCGCCGCTCAACTCGCCATGTCGGTCCCCGGCGTCGGCGCACCCGGGACCCAGGTGATGGGGGTGGGACGTGAGGCCGACTTCGACAAGAGGCCACGGCTGCAGACCCACATCGACGGAGGCCGGGCCTTCCTCACCATCGACTGTGCCGTCGAATACCCACGTCCCATCGGCGTGACAGCCGAGAAGGTGCGTCAGGTGCTCACCGATCGCCTCACCGAACTGACCGGCGTTCCAGTGGCACGCGTTGACGTGCGGGTACGCCGTGTGGTGGCCCACCTCGATGGCACACGCTCGGTCGTCTGAGCCTCTTCCCACAAGCCCCCAGAAGCCTCACAGGACAGGAGAAGCATGAGCGCCCCGAGACACGCCGCCCCCGGTCTGCTGCAACGCCCCAATCGGGCCGTTGCCGTGGCACTGGTGGGGTTGTCGGCCGTTCTGGTCGGCGGGTTCGCGGTGTACATGGCGATCGAGCGCATCCGAGTGGGCGAATACCCGCTGGGCACAGGCCCGGATGGCTGGCTCGGTGGGCTCACCTGGAACACCGCGGCCGGATGGGGCCTTGCAGCCGGGCTGATCTGTTTGGGGGTCGCTTTGTTGGTTGCGGCGTGGAAGCCCGGGCGGCGCAACGCACTGGTGGTGAATCACGAACGTGTCCCCGCAGCCGGGCGCACCGCAGCAGGCTCCCGTGAGCTGGTCATCGGCAACGAGGACCTCGAGCGGTGGCTGCGGCGTGTCGCCGAGAATCTCGACGGTGTCTCCCGCGCGACGGTGCGTGCTTCGGCACGACGTATCAACGTGGTCATCACCACCTCCGTCTCCGACCCCGAGGTCGTGCGTGGTGCCATAGAATCCCATCTGCGTCAGCGCGTGGACGGCCTCGAGCTCAAGCCCAACCCGTCGCTGCGCATCCGGATCGGCTGAACGGGGGTCCACCTTGCACCACGTCACCGGCGGTCTCAACCGCTTCATCCTGACCGTTCTCGGCCTGCTTCTGTTCGTGGGCGGGCTCGGGTGGTTGGCGGTCCTCACCGAATCGCGACTGGGGCTGCTCTCCCTCCTCGGGTTGGTGGCCCCGGAGGGGCGCATCATCGTCCCCCCGCTCACCGGAACAGCCGGAGCCTGCCTGCTGGGCGGGATCGGCTTGCTCATCATGCTGCTGGGCACGTGGTTCGGGCTGCGGCAGATGCCACGCCGTGGCAGCGTCTCAGGCTACTCGTGGCAGCCCCCGGTCGACGCGGACACGTCGGGCACCACGGTTGTGGATGCCTCGGCTCTCGGCCACGCCATCGCCCAGGACGCCACCGGGCTCACCGGTGTCGCCCACGCCAAGGTGCTCCTGTTCGGTGCCGCAGCCGCACCCGAACTCCTCATCCAGGTCTCGGTGGATGACCGCGCCGACATCACCGCGGTTCTGACCTCTCTGGAGGACGTCGTCCTGCCCAATGCCGAGGATGCGATCGGCACTCCCCTGCATCATGTGGGCGTCCGTGTCCGCACCGGCGGACGTTCGGACTCCGTCAACACGGTGTCAATCACCGCCCCCGAGTGAGGCCTCAGCGCCAACGAGGCTGCATCCGAGATCAGAGCTCGCGCGCGAAGAACTGCTGCACGGGATTGTTCCGGCCCTGCAGCCCGGTGCGTAGCCGTTCGGCCACCATGAAGGCCAACTCCAGCGACTGATTGCGGTTGAGCCGCGGGTCGCAGGCAGTCTCGTAACGGTGTGCCAGATCAGCCTCGGCCAGATCATGAGTCCCGCCGACGCACTCGGTCACATCCTCACCTGTCAGCTCCACGTGGATACCACCGGGCCAGGTGCCCAGCCGGTCGTGCACATCGAACCATCCATTGACCTCGTCGACGACATCGGCGAAGGAGCGCGTCTTGTAGCCGGTGCTGCTGGTGTAGGTGTTGCCGTGCATCGGATCGGTCACCCAGACCACCTCGCGCCCGGTTGCTCGGACTCCCTCGACCACATCGGGCAGGACGTCCCGAATGCGACCGGCCCCCATGCGGGTGATGAACGTGATGCGGCCGGGGGTGCCGTCTGGGTCGAGCCGATCGGCGAGACCGATGGCGTCCTCAGCCGTGGCGGTGGGACCAAGCTTGATACCCAGCGGGTTCTGCACATGGCGCAACAGCTCCACGTGGGCACCATCGAGTTCACGGGTCCGCTCACCGATCCACAGGAAGTGACCCGAGGTGCCGTACGGCAGCTGCGAGCGGGAGTCGATCCGAGTGAGAGCGTGCTCGTAGTCCAGCAGCAGCGCCTCATGGGACGAGTAGAAGTCGACGGTGTGCATCTGCTCGTCATCGATCCCGCAGGCCACCATGAAGGCGAGCGCCGCCTCGATCTCCTCCACGAGCGCCTGGTAGCGCTCCCCTGCGCCATTGGCATTGCGCACGAAGTCTGAGTTCCACGTGTTGACGGTGCGCAGGTCGGCGAAACCGCCGCTGACGAACGCACGCGTCAGGTTGAGTGTGGCCGAGGAGGCGTTGTAGACGTCGAGCAGGCGCTGCGGATCGTTGCGGCGTGCCTCGGCGGTGAACTCGAAACCGTTCACCGCGTCGCCACGGAACGACGGCAGGGTGACCTCCTGACCATCGATCACTCGGGTCTCGGTGTCCTTCGAACGGGGCTTGGCGTACTGCCCGGCGATGCGCCCCACCTTCAGCACAGGAACCTGCGCGGCATAGGTGAGCACGAGCGACATGGCGAGCAACACCCGAAGTTTGTTCTTGAGGTTCGCAGCGGTGACGCCGGCGAAGGTCTCGGCGCAATCACCGCCCTGCAGGAGGAATCCCTCACCACGCGCGACTCGGGCCAACCCGTCACGAAGATCGTCGACCTCCCCGGCGAACACCAGGGGAGGACGACTGCTCAGAGCCGCGAGAGCACGTTCCAATTCGGCGGCATCCTCATAGCGAGGCTGCTGCTTGGGCTGGCGGGCACGCAGGTCGGCAAGGCTGGGGATGTCATACACGGGCGCAAGCATAGATGCCCCGGCGCAACCCGGCACATCACTCCGAGTGTTGGTACAAGCGACCACTCAGTGCCCTTGACACAAGCGACCACTCAGTGATCGACGCCGGATTCCTTGGCCGCTGTCTGCACGGCGAGGCGTTCTGCGTCGGTGAGTGGACGCTCACGGTTCCACCCGGGCGCGGGAGCGATGCGGGCCTCCACCTCCTCGGGTGTGAGGATGCCGCTCTTCACCGAACTGGCGTAGGCATCCACGTAACGCTGCCCGGAGAGCTTCTGGATCTCGGCCATCGTGGTGTCGGTCACCCAACGCAGCACTTCACGGTCACCGGCGTTGTCGGCCCAGGGCGTGAAATCCAGCATCCTGCCGTAGCGGATACGCGGGCTGCGGACATGCGGAATGCCCAGCGGGCCGCGCACGATCTCGGTTCCCACCGAGGCGACGGGAACCACCGGGACACGATTCTGCAGCACCAGTCGGGCCATTCCGGTGCGCCCCTTGTACATACGGCCATCGGGCGAACGAGTGCCCTCGGGGAAGATGCCCAGGACGCCACCGGTGGTGAGCACATGGTTGGCCTCATCCATCGACGCTGCGCTGGCCCGCCCGCCGGAACGGTCCATGGGCACCTGGCCGATGGCTCGCAGGAACCATCCGAGGAGGCGTCCCCCCACACCGGGCATGTTGAACGCCTCCGCCTTGGCCGGGAAGGTCACTCGACGACGCAGGTTCGCGGGGATCAACACGGTCTCGGCGTAGGAGATGTGATTGCCGGCCAAAACGACGGGCCCCTTGTCGGGAACGTTCTCGGCGCCGGAGACCTTCGTCGGGGCAAGGATCTGGATGGGGATCCACAACAACGCCTTGAAGAACCAGTACCAGCCGTTCAATGTCATCTCCTCGCTCGGTGCCCACACAATCTGCCCACCTCGGACCGACCCTGCCGACTCGGGCAATGATGCCACGTGGGCGCCGACACACGGCAAACGTGGCCCGCCATCACCCCACCTGCCGGTTCACCACCTTCCAATGAGCTGGCTAGAGTCGCAGGTGAAGCCGCCCGACCATTCACACCGGTCGATACGAGGAGGAGTAATGTCCCAGACCGTCAAGGGCGTCATCGCCCGTTCCAAGCAACAGCCCGTCGAGGTGACCGACATCGTCATCCCCGACCCCGGGCCCGGCGAGGCCGTGGTGAAGATCCAGGCATGTGGCGTCTGCCACACCGACCTCCACTACCGCGAGGGCGGGATCAACGACGAGTTCCCGTTCCTGCTCGGCCACGAAGCGGCAGGCGTGGTGGAGTCCGTGGGTGAAGGCGTCACCGATGTCGCCCCCGGCGACTACGTGGTACTGAACTGGCGTGCCGTCTGCGGCCAGTGCCGTGCCTGCAAGAAGGGCCGCCCCTGGTACTGCTTCGACACCCACAATGCGACGCAGCCGATGACGCTCACCGATGGCACTCCCCTGTCCCCGGCCCTGGGCATCGGCGCCTTCTGTGAGAAGACGCTGGTCGCTGCCGGGCAGTGCACGCGAGTCGACGAACGGGCCGAGCCCGCCGTCGCCGGGCTGCTCGGCTGCGGCGTCATGGCGGGCATCGGTTCGGCCATCAACACCGGCGATGTCCAGCGTGGTGATTCAGTGGCAGTCATCGGACTGGGTGGCGTCGGCATGGCCGCCCTCATGGGTGCCCAACTCGCGGGTGCCACGACGCTCATCGGCGTCGACATCGACGACCGCAAACTCGCCCGCGCGAAGAGTTTCGGCGCCACGCACACCGTCGACAGCAGCGTGGCCGATCCGGTCGAGGCCATTCGGGAACTCACCGATGGGAACGGCGCCGACGTCGTCATCGACGCCGTCGGCCGCCCCGAGACATTCCTCCAAGCCTTCAAGGCCCGTGATCTCGCGGGCACCGCGGTGCTCGTCGGCGTCCCGACACCGGAGATGACCGTGGAGCTGCCCCTGTTGGATGTCTTCGGCCACGGAGGCGCCACCAAGTCCTCGTGGTACGGCGACTGCCTGCCCGAACGGGACTTCCCCATGCTCATCGACCTCCACCTGCAGGGTCGTCTTGATCTCGGCGCCTTCGTCACCGAACGGATCACTCTCGACCAGGTGGAGGACGCCTTCGCCACGATGAACGGCGGCGACGTTCTCCGCTCGGTCGTCACTTTCTGAAGGGAATCATCATGACCGCACGCATCGACCACACCATCACCTCCGGCACGTTCTCCTTGGACGGCGAGACTTTCGATGTCGACAACAACGTCTGGATCCTCGGCGACGACCAGGAGTGCATCATCATCGACGCCCCGCACGACATCGCCCCCATCGCTGAGCTCGTCGGTGACCGACGTGTCCTGGCGATCGTGTGCACCCACGCCCACGACGACCACGTCCGCATCGCGCCAGAACTGGCCGAACGCTACGAGGCCCCGATCCTGCTGCACCGCGACGATGCCCCGCTGTGGGAACTCACCCACCCCGGCGTCGAATGGGATGATGATCTGGCCGATGGCGAGACGCTCCACGTCGCCGGCACACAGGTGCAGGTGCTCCACACCCCCGGTCACGCACCGGGCGCGGTGTGCCTGTACGTGCCCGAGCTGGGAGCCGTGTTCAGCGGCGACACCCTGTTCCAGGGCGGTCCTGGCGCCACGGGACGCAGTTTCAGCGACGCCGACGTGATCGTGAAATCGATCCGGGCCAAGCTGTTCACCCTTCCCGAGGAGACCGTCGTACACACCGGCCACGGCGACAGCACCACGATCGGCGCGGAGATCACCACGATCGGACGCTGAAAGCCTCAAAGGATCCCGGTCTGATCCTCGCCGTCATCCTCGACGAAACTCCCGACCATCGCCAGATCCTCATCACCGGCACGGCTCTCGTCATCGGTCTCGCCGCGTGCCATCACCACGAGGCCGACGATGACTCCGATCACGCCAATCGTGGCAAGGATGCCTCCCAGAGCGGCAACCATGACTCCCATGGCCAGGTTGCGGTCCACCAGCACCAGCAGGCCGAGGGCCACGAGTATCAGCCCGACCACACCCGATCCCCCGGAGAACAGGGCCATGGCGGACCCGCGTCCGAGGCTGCGGGATTCAGGCAGGGGGCCGGCGGCGCGGCGGGGAGTGCTCGAGCTCATGGTTCTGTTCTTCTCCTGGACCAGACGGGATGCGCCCAGCATGTGGACCTTGGGTCAGCCTGCCTTGTCCGAGGCCGCATCGGCAACCGTGGGGCCGGCATGCTGGACCATCTCGACCACCTTTCGGGCGAATCCCTGGTGTGAAAAGCGGGCGGCATGTCGTCGCGCGAACGTGCCCATGGCGCGTCGCCCATCGGCGTCCTCGACGAGTTCGGCGAGTCGTTCGGCCCACTGTTGTACGTCGGTGGAGTCGAGGACATACCCGGTCCGGCCGTTCTGAACCACATCGCGCACTCCTCCGGAGTCGCCGGCCAGTACCGGAACCCCCGAGGCCTGTGCCTCGGCGAACACCAGTCCGAACCCCTCGGCGTACCAACCGCCGAGCCGGGAACGCACCGGAAGGGCGAACACGTCAGCGTCCCGCATGATCTCGGGCATCAGCCGATGCGGACGCTCACCCCAGAACTCCACCCCGGAAGGGGCCATGCGTTCCAGGCGACGCCGTTGTGGCCCGTCCCCGACGATGCGCAGGATCGGTCGTCCCGCTCCGGTGCCGTGATCGAGCAGCGACCATGCCCGCAGGAGCACGTCGATGCCCTTCTGCGCGACGAGTCGCGCGGCTGCGAGCACGACGGGGGGCCCGGTCCGCGGAATGGGGGCGGGGTGGAACCGGTCGAGGTCGACAGGGGGGCTCAACCGTGTCATCCGTCGTCGTGCCACAGGTGACAGCGCGGGAGCGATCATGCCGTCGGTGTGACTGGAGATCGTGGTCCACACATCGACGTCATCACCGATGCGACGCAGCAGGCGACGTGCGCCGGGGGCACTGGCCCACCAACATTCGTGGCCGTGGGACAACGCGATGATGCGGTCCACATGCGGACGCAGGTCACGAGCCAACAGGCCCAAGGGCGCAGCAGCCCCGAACACCACCGTGCGGGCTCGGGTGCTGCGGGCCAGCCAGGAAGCGATTTCAGCGGTCCGCCCCGTCG
The DNA here is from genome assembly GCF_006716235.1 of Propioniferax innocua. Lineage (GTDB taxonomy): Bacteria > Actinomycetota > Actinomycetes > Propionibacteriales > Propionibacteriaceae > Propioniferax > Propioniferax innocua. Next base: position 660,821 of record NZ_VFOR01000001.1, read on the forward strand.
GCAGCAGTGTCGCTCCGGGAGCCGAGGTCAGTACGGTCACTCGATGCCCGGCCGCGGTGAGGGCGTCACACACCGCCTGGACCATCACCTCGATCCCCCCGACCCCCGGAGGGAAATCGTTGGTGATGATCAGGACATCACCGCAGGTGTCAGCCGACGCGGCGCGCTCCGGCATACGGCATCGAGTCGAGCGGGGCGTAGCCGATCGGCTTGCCAGGACGCGACGCGTGAACGATCTGGCCACCGCCGGCGTAGATGCCCACGTGCGAGATGCCGCCGTAATAGAAGACGAGATCACCGGGCTGCAGGTCGCCCTTGCTCACCGAGCTACCGGCGCCGAACTGCGCCTGCGAGGTACGCGGGATGCTGACGCCGACCGACGACCACGCCGCACCGGTCAGACCCGAGCAGTCATATCCGCTGGGGCCGGTGCCGCCGAAGATGTAGGGCTTGCCGATCTGAGCCTTGGCGAACGCCAGAGCGGCCTGACCCTTGCTGGACCCGGGCGGCACATCGACGCCGGACCCGCCATCGGAACTGCTGGAACCAGAGCCGCCATTGCCAGAGCTTCCCGCGTCGGAACCACGATCCGAGCCGGTACCGCCATCAGGGGACTCATCGGCGGAGTCCTCCTCCTGCTCGGCGGCCTCCTGGGCAGCACGCTCGGCCTCTTCGCGCTCCTTCCGCTCGATCTCCTCGAGGCGCTGACGTTCCTCCTCGGTCAGACGGTCAAGCTCCTTCTGCGCCTCATCGAGCTTCTCCTGCGAGGCGTCGCGAGCTTCCTTGACCTTCTGCGTCTGCTCGTCGATGGTCTTGACATCGGTCTCGGCGCTGCGCCGCATGTCATTGAGATTCGCCTGCTCGATCTGGTAGGTCTGCAGCACGTCGTTCTGGTTGCTGTTGACCTGCTGGACGGTGGCGTATCGGCTCAGGAACTCATCGTCCTGGCTGTCGAGGAAGACCTGCGTCGTCGGATCGATGTGACGGCCTTGATACTGCGTGACGGCGACCTTGCCGACCTGCCGTTTCATCTCCTTGACCTTCTCGGCCTGTTCGGCGACATCTTCCTTCTGGGTGCTCAGCCGTTCCTTGGCCTCATCGAGTTTCTCCTGGGCACCGACAGCCTCCTGATCGAGGGCGGCGGCCTCCATTTCAAGTTCCTCGACGCGTTCCTTGGCCTCCTGGACCGCATCGGGATCGGCGCTGGCGTCCAGCGGAAAACCTGTCACGAACACTGCGGCCGCACAGGCACCGACGGCCCCGTACCGGATGGCCGACCTGAGATCTCGAGCCACGCTCAGTCCTTCCCCAGCCGCACAGCGGCGCAACAAAGCAAGATGGTGTTGTCAGATACGGCCCCGTTCGACCGTTACGGCGGCCGGCAGACGCTTCCCGACGCCCGCGTGACAGCGTTGATAACAGTAGGTCACGGTCTGGTCACGCGCAAACCGATTCGCCCCGGCGTGCCGCTCGATTTTGTCGGACCCCGTGTCTACGGTCAGCGGCATGAACCCGGCCCAGGAGCATCTCCCGATAGGTGTCGGCGATGCCCATGGCAGTGCAGATTCCCGTGGCGCTCTCCTCCAGGACGCGACCTTCTGTGTTGTCGATCTGGAGACGACCGGGCGCGGTGCCGCCGCCATCACCGAGATCGGTGCGGTGAAGGTTCGTGGCGGTTCCGTGCTCGGCGAGTTCCAGACGCTGGTCGACCCCGGCGTCCGCATCGACCCGGCCGTGGTGCGGCTCACCGGCATCACCAACGAGATGGTCTCGTCGGCTCCACCGCTCGCCGCAGTGTTCGGTTCGTTCCTGGAGTTCAGCAGTGGCTGCGTGATGGTGGCGCACAATGCAGCCTTCGACATGGGTTTCCTGCGCCGCGCCTGCATCGACCTGCAGTACCGATGGCCTCAGCCCCCGGTGCTCGACACCCTCAAGCTGGCACGACAGGTCCTCGCCCCGGGCGAGGTGCGCAATCATCGGCTCGGGACGCTCGCCGCCCTCGTCGGTTCACCCACCCGCCCCACACACCGCGCGCTCGACGATGCCCGCGCCACGGTGGACGTCCTGCACCACCTGATCGAGCGGCTCGGAAATCGTGGGGTGTATTCGGTGACCGAACTGGCCGAGCATCAGCGTCGAGTCCCCGAGCAGCGTCGACGCAAGGCCGGTTTGGCCAAAGACGTGCCATCGGCTCCGGGGGTCTACCGGTTCGAACGTGGCGCGGGCGACGATCGTGAAGTCCTGTACGTGGGAAGATCGGTCGATCTGCGTCGGAGGGTCTCGTCGTACTTCACCGCGTCGGAGAATCGTCGCCGTATCGACGAGATGATCCGGGCGGCCGAACGCGTCGAGACCACCGTGTGCTCCACCCCGCTGGAGGCCGAGGTGACCGAACTACGGCTCATCGACGCCCATCAGCCCCGCTACAACCGACGGTCCAAACAGCCACGCCGCGGACATTGGGTCAAACTGACCGATGAACCGTTCCCCCGGCTGTCGATCGTCCGACAGGTCCGCGACGACGCGACCTACCTCGGGCCCTTCTCCCGCGCCATGGCCGATACCGTTGCCGAGGCACTCCACGACGCATTCCCGGTACGCCAGTGCACGCAGCGGCTCTCCCCGAGGACCCCATCCAGCCCTTGTGCGCTCAAAGAGCTGGGACGCTGCGTCGCGCCCTGCGACGGCACCGTGGATGCCGCCTCCTACTCCGGGGTCGTGGAGCGTGTGCGCACGGCGATGAACGGCGATGGCCGCGCACTCGAAGCGGCTCTTCACTCCCACATGGTCGAGCACAGCGAAGCCGAACGGTTCGAGGCGGCCGCAACCGACCGCGACCGGATCCAGCAGTGGCGTGAGGCGCTCATCCGGCATCACCGTGTGGCGACGGTGGCGGCCTGCCCCGAGATCCGGGCGTGCGCGCCGGTCAGCCATGGATGGGCACCCGACGGATGGGAGGTGCATGTGATCCGACACGGCCGACTCGTGGGGGCAACGGTCGCGCGCCGCGGCGAGTACCCGCCGGAGGTCGCCGAGCACACCGCTGCCCTGTCCACCGATGTCGCTCCCCCGGTCGGCCCCCTGCCCGCGGGCACCGTGGAAGAGGCCCGACAGGTGGCCGGTTGGTTGGAGCGACCGGGTGTCCGGCTGCTGTATGTGGAGGGCGATCTGCAATGGCCGCTCCATCTGCAGGGAGCGGACCTGCACAGGGCACAATGAACCGCATGGACCGTGCCCGCAGGGAACAAGCCCTCACGGAACAAGATCGCCAGGACGCGCCGCCCACGACGGGCGCCTCGGCCTACATGCCTCGGGCGCACCGCTCGCTGCGTCGCTGGTGGATCGCTCTCGCGCTCCTGATCGCGGTGTGCGTGGGCGGGCTCGCGTTGGAGTTCTGGCTCCTGCGCCCACCGAATCTCGAGCCGCTCCCCCTGCCCACTGTCACCGAAGTACCGGGCTGACCCACCTCAGAGGAGCACGGCGGCGGCGACGCCACCGGCGAAGGTCGCGGCGGCGGCGACGCCGAGCCAGGTCCATTGGGCACGGGACTCGCGGACATATCCGACGATGTAACCGCCAAGGGCACCAAGGGCGATGGCGCCGATGTGTGCAGCCGCACCGCCGCCCCGGAATCCGATCACGACGTTGAGCGCCACCATGAGGCCCAACAGAATGAGATCACCGCGGATGTCCTGGCCGACGCGGTGCTTGAGCACCGCCATGGCGGCGAGAAGTCCCAGGACTGCGGAGAACGATGCGTACCACATCGGTACGGGCTGCATGACGGACAGGGCGAGCGATGACCCGAGCGTCGACAGTCCGAAGAGCGCGAGGAACCGGCCGGCGCCCATCTGGGCCTCCGCGGTCCGTCCGACCCAGAAGATGAACAGCGTGGTGATGATGGTGTTGAAGAGGCCGGCGGTCACGAGCCCGCTGGTGAGCAGGCGCCACACCTGCCCGGAGGCGATCGGATCCGCGGCCCACCCCAGCAGGGCGAAGGGGAGCCCCTGAAGGATCAGGTCCAGCAGCCCCACGATGCCGATGGTGAGAGCGAGGTAGGGCGTCGCCCCCTGCCAGATGCCGGTTCCGGCGAAGGGAACCGTCACAGGTGGGCCGCTCCGCGAGGTGCCGTGGTGGGAACGCTTGGCGTCCCCACCACGGCACTCGGGGCAGTGAAAGCCGACCGATGCCGGAACCATGCAGGCGCCACAGATGTGACGGCCACAGCGCTGGCAGGTGATTCCCGTGCTCGCATCCGGGTGGCGATAACAGGGCTGGAAGCGATTCTCCTCACGCGGAGCCTCGCTTTCGGCGGCCCGGTTGAATTCCTCCCAGGTGAAGTCGGGTCGATCGGCGGGGTCGGACACGGTCAGTTGACCTCGACCGAATTGATGACGACATCCTCGACCGGGCGGTCCATGGGGCCGGTCTGGACCTTGCCGATGGCGTCGACGACGGCCTTGCTCTCGTCATCGGCGACTTCACCGAAGATCGTGTGCCGATTGTTCAGGTGCGGCGTCGGGGCCACGGTGATGAAGAACTGCGAGCCGTTGGTGCCCGGGCCGGCGTTGGCCATGGCGAGCAGGTAGGGGCGGTCGAACTGCAGTTCGGGGTGGAACTCGTCACCGAACTGGTAGCCCGGGCCGCCGGTGCCGCGTCCGAGCGGGCAGCCGCCCTGGATCATGAAGCCGTCGATGATGCGGTGGAAGATGAGGCCGTCGTAGAACTTGCCCGTCGTCGCATCGCCCGTCGTGGGGTCGGCGTATTCCTTGGTGCCGGTCGCAAGGCCGGCGAAGTTCTCGACGGTCTTGGGGGCATGGTTCTCGAACAGGTTGATGGTGATGTCCCCATGATTGGTATGCAGGACCGCGGTCTTTGCCACGTTGTACTCCTTACGAGCGAGTGCAGTGAGGTTCCATCCTTGCATGCCCGACAAGACACCGCTCCGGTCGGCCCGGTAGCGTTGCAGTCATTCCTGCCGCACTCACCGAGTGCATGACCGGCGGGAACACTCAATTGTCTGGAGGACAACGTGAAGAAAGCCGCCGCAGAGAACACTCATCCGGCCGCTCTGCTCGCCGAGGCCAACGCAGCGCTTGGCCCCCTGTTCGATCAGGGCGCCAAGAAGATCGCTCCGTTCGCCGACGCCGCCCGGGAACAGGGCCAGAAGGCCGCCGATCAGGCTCGCGAAGCTCTGACCCCCGTGATGGACGCTGCCCGCGCCCGATACACCGACATGCTCCCCCGACTCGGGGATGCCCTCGCTGAAGCGAGCGACAACCCCAAGACCAAGGAGACCCAGTTCCGTCTCCTCGCTGCCAAGGCTGCTCTTTCCGGCGAGCTCGAGCTCCCCAAGAAGTCGCGCAAGAAGATCGAGAAGCTCCAGAAGCAGCAGATCAAGAAGCTCCAGCAGGCCAACAAGCCCGTCAAGAAGGGCCTGCCGAAGGCGCTGATCCCGGTTCTCGTCCTCTCGGTGGTCGGCATCGTCGGCTACGTGGTGTGGAAGAAGTTCCTGGGTTCGAACGACGCCGAGTGGCAGACCTACGAGCCGGCCCACGCCACTGCAGACAAGTCGTCCTCACAGACCTTCGGCGAACCGGTGACCGTGCCGTCGGCCGCCGAGACCGCCGACACCACCGCATCGGACGAGACCTCCAAGTACGGTGCCGGTTCCTACGTGGGCGCTGAGCCCCCGGCCGGTTACACCATCAAGGGCAACGACCGGTCGAAGAAGTACCACACCCCGGAGACCGGTGGCTACGAGCGCACCATCGCCGATGTGTGGTTCGTCGACGAGGCCTCGGCCGAGGCCGCTGGCTTCTCCAAGGCCCAGCGCTGACCCACGCACAGCGCCCAGCACAGGAGCGGGACGTGACCACAGAGGCCACGTCCCGTTTCCGTGTCCGGATCGTTACCGAATGCGGTCACAGTCGGGGTTCTGAACCGGCCTGTACGGGGTGACGAAGGGAGAACGTCCATGAATCGCACCTCAGCGGCCCACATCATCCACGAGAACTGGGATCCCGGCCCAGATCCGCTCGACACCTCCGCGGTCGCATGGGTCGACGCCGTCCCCGTCCGCGACCATCTGTTCCATCTCAGCACCCACAGCGGTGTGCCGTGGTGGGTCATCCTCGACCACGCCGGTTGGCCCCGTCGTCTCGCTCGACGCATGGGGATCGGGCCCGTGCCGCGGCGCGTCCCACAGGCTCTGGCCGATGCCCTGTCCGCCATCGATGTCATCGATCTCGGCCGCCCGACCCCGGTTGCAGCATGATCTGGGCTTTGACGCTGGTGAGCGCGGCACTCGCCACCGGCTGTGCTTCGGGGACGATCCTGCGTCATCTTCCACGCAGCAGCGGCGCACCCGACTACGGTGCGCTCGCGACGCCGGGGTTCGCCACACTCACCGCACTGATCGGAGCCGTGGCCGGCGTACTGGTCGGTTGGCAGGCCGCCCACCCCGCCCTGTGGCTTGCGCTCGTGGTGCCCGGCGCACTCCAGGTCTGCATAGATGCGCGCACCACATGGCTGCCGCTTCGGTTGAGTCAGCCGATGTGGCTGGCTTCGGCCGTCATGATCCCCATGGTGTGGGCAGTGGACGCCGGAGCCGGCCTCCGGGCATTGGTCGGGGCAGTGCTCACCAGCGTCGGGTTCTGGCTCGTGTGGCGACTCGGCGGCATCGGATTCGGCGATGTCCGGCTGATGGGGCCGGTCGGGGCAGCGGCTGCCAGTGAGTCCTGGCAGTTCCTCACCGCGGCACTCATGGTCGGAACCGCTCTGGGTGCATGCCACGGGATCATGTATCGCCTCGCAGGGAATCGGGGCGTGTTCCCCTACGGGCCGAGCCTGTGGGCGGGCCCGTTCGTGGCGCTTCTGTGGCCCTGAACCGGCCGGGTCAGGCCTCTGCGTCCAGGCGTCGGGTCAGGGCGACCCAGTCATCGAGCCGACGCAGCGCCGAACCATCGTCGATCACGGCGGCGGCACGCGCCAGGAGCGGTTCAAGCTGTTCGGTCACGTCACGATCCACATCCGGCCCTTCGAAGGACAGCAGCGCTGCGGCTGCGTTGAGCAGCACGATGTCACGCACCGGGCCGGTCTTGCCTCCGAGCGTCTCGCGCAAGACCCGCGCATTCACTTCGGGTTCGCCACCGACGAGATCTTCGAGGTCGCAGCGTGGGATGCCCAGATCCAGTGGGTCCAGAAGGTACTCCCGTTCCCGCCCATGGTTGATGAGGAAGACCCTTGATGTGTCGGCGGTGGTGAGTTCATCCAGACCGCCATGCCCGTAGAAGACCATGCCGCGGGTGCCACGCTCCGCCATCACCTCGGCGATCAGACGCGCGATCGGCTCGTGCGCCACTCCCATGGCCTGGGCCTGGGGCTTTGCCGGGTTGGACAAGGGCCCCAGGAGGTTGAAGACCGTGGGGATCCCGAGTTCCTTGCGCGGACCTGCCGCGAAGCGCATCGACGCGTGGTACATCGGCGCGAACAGGAAGGCCAATCCGACTGTGTCGAGCACTTCCTGTTGCTTCGCCGGATCCAGCTCCAGCACCACCCCGAGGGCTTCGAGCACATCGGCGGTGCCGCATTTCGAGGACGCCGCACGGTTTCCGTGCTTGATGACTCGGGCTCCACTCGCGGCAGCGACGATGCCCGACATCGTCGAGATGTTGACGGTGTTCTTCCGATCGCCGCCGGTCCCCACCACGTCGACGGCATCATTGCTCAACTGGATCGGGGTCGCCTGCTCCATCATGACGTCGACGAAGGCCGCGATGTCACGGACATCCTCGCCCTTGGCGCGCAGGGCAACCATCAGCGCGGCTGACTGAGCCGGAGTCGCCGAACCACTGAGGATCTCGGTCATGGCCCAGCGCAGGCCCTCGTCGGACAGTCCCCACCCCTCCACGAGGGAGGTCAGGATGTCGGGCCAGTTCAGCCCGCCGGGCTTCGGGGCTTGGTACGGGCGTACGCGGTTGGTCGCCTCGCTCTCGGGGCCGTGCACGCTCATGCAGTCGCAGGGGTTCCTGCGAGTCGGCCACGCAGCAACCTGGCCACTTCCTGCGGCATCCGTACCGGATCCACCGGGTGGCTCACGATGCCCTCGGCACGCGACCACGAGGCGAGCCAGGCGTCATCCCGGCGAGCGACCATCAGGAGCACGGGGGCGCAGTCGACGACCTCGTCCTTCAGCGTGCGGCAGAGCCCCATCCCGCCGTGGGGGGTCGATTCACCGTCGAGGATGAACAGGTCGATCTCGCCGGTGTCGGCGTTCGCGACCACGGCATTGGCCGTCGCGCACTCGATGATCTCGATCTCGGGGAGGTCCGACGCCACTCGCCGCCCCATGGCCGAACGCGCCTGAGCGCGCACATTGCGGTCATCGGAGTAGACGAGCACCTTCACAGCCTCACCTTGTTCAGCACTACCGGCGCCACTCATCGCATTTCCTCACCTGACGACTTCCCTGGACCGGTTCACCATAGCGCGAACGAGACGGTGACGACGCCGGTGACCGGCAGCCTGCGTGGACAACGTGACCGAATCGCTCTTGTTGTACATAATGGCCCCTGTGGCTAACTCAGAGACTTCAGCGCTTCCCTCGGGCGCGCTGCACAAGATCGCTCCCGCACGGCTGCACGGTGTCAAGGGCCGTCCCGACATGCTCGCCGTGGGCGTCGTCGTGTGGTTGGCGTCCGAGCTCATGTTCTTCGCGGCACTGTTCGCCGCATACTTCACGGTGCGGCAGGTGATCAACGCGTCCACCGGCGGTGAGCTCTGGGCGAGTGGTCACGCGCTGCTCAACGTGCCTTTCGCCGTCGCGAACACCACCATCCTTGTGCTGTCGTCGGTGACATGCCAGATGGGCGTGTTCGCGGCCGAACGCGGCCAGGCCGGACGCACCGGCGGACTGCTCAACCTCAGCAAGTGGGGCCTGCGCGAGTGGTACATCCTGACCTTCGTGATGGGCTCGGTCTTCATCTGTGGCCAGACCTTCGAGTACGCGGAGCTGTACTCGCACGGCCTGACCATGTCGTCGGATGTGTACGGATCGCTGTTCTACCTCGCCACGGGGTTCCACGGCATCCACGTGCTCGGTGGACTCATCGCCTTCCTGTTCATCCTCGGCCGCACCTATCTCGCCAAGAGGTTCACGCACGAACAGGCCGTCTCGGCCGTCGTGACCTCGTACTACTGGCACTTCGTGGATGTTGTGTGGATCGTGCTGTTCGCAGTGATCTACTTCCTGAAATGATGCGTCCGCGCACCGCTCTGACGAAGGGACAATCGTGAACTTCCTGACTTCCCGCCGGCGACATCCGCTGGCGCGCCCCCTGATGCTGGTCCTTGCTCTGTTCTTGGTGGGCGTCGGCTACATGGCTGTGGCCCCCGCCGGAAAGTCCTCGGCCGAGACCGAGGTCGCTCGCCAGGTGACCCATGGCGAGGAGCTGTTCACGGTGAACTGTGCCTCCTGCCACGGGCTCAATGCCGAGGGAACCAGCCAGGGACCGTCGTTGGTCGGTGTCGGTTCGGCATCGGTCGATTTCCAGGTCTCCACCGGCCGCATGCCCATGGCCAAGCCGGCCCAGCAGGCGCCGCGCAAGCCGACGAAGTTCAGCGATGAGGAGATCGCCGCGCTGGCCGCCTATGTCGGGAGCCTCGGCCCCGGCGTCGCGGTTCCCGAGCCGGAGCAGTACGACACCGCGGGTCTCACCGAGGAGGAGGTCGCCGAAGGTGGCGAGATCTTCCGCACGAACTGCTCGGCCTGCCACAACTACGCAGGTCTTGGTGGCGCACTGCCCGATGGGCGTTACGCTCCTCCGCTGACCGATGTGGAGCCGCGTCACATCTATGAGGCTCTCCGCGTCGGCCCGCAGCAGATGCCGGTGTTCTCGCAGGAGAACCTCAGCGATAAAGAAGTCCGCATGATCATCGCCTACCTCAAGGACATCGACGCCCAGCCCAACCGTGGCGGCATGGACCTGGGTGGCAACGGCCCCGTGGGTGAGGGCCTCTGGGCCTGGATCCTCGGTGTGGGTGGCCTCATGGTCATCGCCGGATGGATCGCCTCGAAGGGAGCCCGAGCCAAGTGAGCCAGAACAACGACATGAGCGGTGACAAGATGACCGGCGGCGAGAACCGCTCGACCCCCGTCGACGCCAACGACCGCACCGCCGCCGAGCTGGTGGCCGAGCGGGAGTCCAATGGGACCCTGTACGAGCATCCTGTCCCCGATCCGGGGCTCGAGGAGCACATCGAGCGTTATTCCGACGCCGAACCGAAGGTCGGCGATGACATCGCCAAGCAGATCACGGGCATGTTCATTGCCGCCCCGGTGCTGGCCATCGCCTTCATCGTCATCTACTTCGCCGTCCCCGACGTCACCGAAGGCGGCCCGATGGTCGACTTCGGGCCAATCCAGACGCCCGCCGCACATCTGGGCATGGGCTTGACGCTCGGCGCGGCCGTCCTCCTCATCGGTCTCGGCGCCGTCCAGTGGGCACGCATGCTCATGAACGACGAAGAGCTCATCGAGGAGCGTCACCCGGCTCGTTCCTCCGAGGAAGACCGCAAGGCCACCATGGCCGAGGTCGACAAGGGCATCGCGGACAGCGGTATCTCGCGTCGTGGTCTCATGGGTCGCGCCCTGGGTGGAGCCATCGGCGTCGTCGCGGTCGCTCCCCTCGTCACCCTGGCCGACCTCGGCCCTTGGCCGACGCCCTCGCGCCGCGCCGAGACCATCGAACGGACGCTGTTCCACCTGGCCACTCCCGAGAAGCCGGTGCGTCTGGTCAATGACGTGACCTACACGCCCATCAAGGCCTCGGACATGGAGATCGGCCAGCTGATCAATGCCCAGCCCGAGAATCTTGCCGAACTGAAGGGCACCGAGCCGGCAGAGCGCCCCGAGGAGCTCAAGAAGTTCAGCTACATGAACGAGAAGTCCAAGTCGGCGATCATCATCGTGCGCATGGACCCCAACTCCATCCGCGTACCCGAGCGTCGTTCCTCGTGGCACGTGGGCGGCATCATGTGTTACTCGAAGATCTGCACGCACGTCGGTTGCCCGATCTCGCTGTGGGAGCAGCAGACCCATCACCTGCTGTGCCCCTGCCATCAGTCGACGTTCGACCTCGGCGACAGCGGCAAGGTCGTCTTCGGCCCCGCCGCCCGCGCGCTGCCCCAGCTCCCCATCACCGTCGACGACGAGGGCTACCTCATCGCGACATCCGATTTCGAGATCCCGGTGGGCCCGAGCTACCCCGAACGTAAACAGCACATCCACGACAAGGGTGAGTGAGCATGGCGAAACCGACAACCCGTGATGCGTCGACGCGAGGCGTCGACACCGCGCCCGAGCAGGAGGCGTCGACCGCGGCCAAGGGGCCTCGCCCCTTCGCCAAGCTCGAATCCCCCGTGACGGCTCTGGACGACCGTGTGGGCCTGGCTGCCCTCGGTCGCAAGAACCTGCGCAAGGTCTTCCCCGACCACTGGTCCTTCCTGCTGGGCGAGGTCGCGCTCTACTCGTTCATCATCTGCCTGATCACCGGCGTCTTCCTGACCATCTGGTTCCGCCCGTCGATGGCCGAGATCACCTACGACGGCTCCTACCAGCTGTTGAAGGGGCTCCACATGTCCGAGGCCTTCGCCTCGACCCTGGAGATCTCGTTCGACATCAAGGGCGGTCTGCTGATCCGTCAGCTCCACCACTGGGGTGCCCTGCTGTTCGTCGCCGCGATGTTCGCGCACATGATGCGTGTGTTCTTCACCGGCGCGTTCCGCAAGCCGCGTGAGCTGAACTGGCTCCTCGGCGTCGGCCTCATCTCGATGGGTGCCGTCGAGGGCTTCGCCGGCTACTCCCTGCCGGATGACCTTCTCTCGGGCACCGGTCTGCGCTTCGCGGACGGCATGATCCGTTCGTTCCCGCTGATCGGCACGTGGGCCGAGTTCTTCGTCTTCGGTGGCGAGTACCCCGGCGAGTTGATCATCTCGCGCCTGTACATGGTGCACATCCTCCTGCTCCCCGGGCTGCTTCTCGGCCTGGTGGCCGCGCACATGGCGCTGGTTGTGTACCACAAGCACACGCAGTTCCCCGGGCCCGGGCGCACCGAGAAGAACGTCGTGGGCTACCCGATGTTCCCGGTGTACATGGCCAAGGCCGGTGGCTTCTTCTTCATCGTCTCCGGCGTGCTGGTTCTGATGGCCACCTTCATGCAGATCAACCCGCTGTGGCAGTACGGTCCCTACAACCCGGCACAGGTCACCGCCGGTTCGCAACCGGACTTCTACATGGGTGCGGCCGAGGGCGGTGTGCGAATCATGCCTCCGTGGGAGACCTATTGGTTCGGCCTGACCTGGTCGTGGAACATCTTCATCCCCGGTGTCGGCATCCTCGGTGCCCTGTTCACCGGCATGGCCCTCTACCCGTTCATCGAACGGTGGGTCACCGGAGACAAGGAGGAACACCACCTCCTGCAGCTTCCGCACCAGGCGCCGACGCGCACCGCGATCGGTGTGGCTGCGATCGCCGCGTACTTCTGCGCACAGCTCGGTGGTGCCAACGACCTCATGGCCACCCACTTCGAACTGTCGCTCAACGCGATCACGTGGTTCCTGCGCATCATGATCTTCGTGAGCCCGATCGTGGCCTTCCTGGTCACCAAGCGCATCTGCGTCTCACTGCAGCGTCGTGACAACGAGCTGCTGACGCATGGTTCGCCCAGTGGTGACATGGAGCGTCTGCCCGACGGTGGCTACTTCGAGCACCACGTCAACCTCAGCGACGACGAGGCCTTCACACTCAGCCAGCATCGGGAGCACGTCCCGGTCGAGGCCTCCCCCAGCACTGACGCCCATGGCGTCCGCACCAAGGGTGGGGTCTCGAAGAATCGGGCTCGCTGGAGCCGATTCTTCTACGAGACAGACGCGCTCAAGCCATCGGCCGAGGAGATCGCCGAGGGCCGTGCCCACACCGATCACGAGAACGCCGAGCATGGTCACGGTGAACTCACCAACGATGATGGCGGTGAACACGGCGACAACAGGGAACTCAGCAACCGCTGACCCCGATCCTCCCGATCACGCGACCGACGAGACCCCGCGCGCACCGAGTGCACGTGGGGTCTCGTCGTCTCCGAGGTGCGGTTACGCTACGAGCGTGCACTTTCTCAACGATCAGCAGCCCCAGCACGACCTCACCTACAACGACGTCTTCATGGTGCCGCGACGCTCCGGCGTCTCGTCCCGACTCGAGGTGGACCTGTCGAGCACCGACGGGCTCGCCACTCCCCTCCCCCTCGTGGTCGCCAACATGACGGCGGTCTCGGGGCGGCGGATGGCCGAGACCGTCGCGCGTCGTGGCGGTCTCGCGATCATTCCGCAGGACATCCCCACCGAGAAGGTCGCCGAGACCATCGCCCGGGTCAAGCAGGCACACCTGGCCTTCGACACGCCGGTGATGGTCTCGGCGGACACCACGATCGGCGTGGCCATCAGCCTCATGGCCAAGCGTTCTCACGGTATGGCCGTCGTCGTCGACGGGGACCGTCACGGCTCCCCTCGACCGCTCGGCGTGATCGCTCCGGCCGACTGCCAGGAAGTGGATCGTTTTGCTCAAGCGCACAGCGTCATGAACACCGATCTGGTGACCGTCGATCCCTCGGCGTCTCCCAAGGAGATCTTCGACGAACTCTCCGCAACCCACCAGGAGGTCGCCCTCGCCGTGCAGGACACCGCCCTGTTGGGCGTCATGACCCGCAGGGGCGCCCTGCGCAGTGCTCTGTACTCCCCGGCAGTGGACGCCGACGACCGGCTCCGCATCGGCACTGCGGTGGGAATCAATGGTGACGTGGCCGGCCGCGCAGAGCGCCTTCTGGACGCTGGCTCCGATGTCCTGGTGGTCGACACCGCGCATGGTCACCAGGAGAAGATGCTGGAGGCACTCCGTTCGGTCCGACGTGTCGTCGACGCTCACGAGCGTCGGGTTCCGATCGTGGCCGGCAATGTCGTGACAGCCGATGGTGTGCACGATCTGGTGGACGCCGGAGCGGAGATCCTGAAGGTCGGTGTCGGCCCCGGAGCCATGTGCACAACGCGCATGCAGACCGGTGTGGGACGGCCCCAGTTCAGTGCCGTCCTCGAATGCGCCGAGGCGGCTCGCGCGGACTCGGCATCGGTGTGGGCCGACGGCGGTGTCCGCCACCCCCGCGACGTGGCCCTCGCCCTGGCCGCGGGTGCGGGCTCGGTGATGGTGGGCTCGTGGTTCGCCGGAACCTACGAATCGCCCGGAGATCTCATGTCCGACGCCGGGGGACGCCAGTACAAGGAGTCCTTCGGAATGGCCTCCGCACGCGCCGTGCGCAACCGCACCAAGAACCAGTCGGCCTTCGACCGAGCGCGGGCCGCGCTCTTCGAGGAAGGCATCTCCAGTTCACAGATGTATCTGGATCCACAGCGCCCGGGCGTCGAGGACCTCATCGACTTCATCGTGTCGGGAGTGAGATCCTCCTGCACCTACGCCGGCGCGGCTGATCTGGAGACCTTCGCCGAATGCGCAACGATCGGCATACAGTCGGCCTCTGGCTATGAAGAGGGGCGCCCCATCCACACCAGCTGGTGAGATCGGGCGCCCCTCTTCGAGGTCACACGGGATGAATCAGTGGCGGTACACGCCGCGATAGTACTGGTAGCACCAGCCCGAAACGGCCCAGATGCCGACGCCGACGCCGATGAGCGAGATCCACCATCCGAGGATGATCCCGAGAAAGATCAAGCTCGCGGTGACCGCGCACCAGAACGGCCAGATGGAGCTCGGCGGAAAGAACGCCAACTCTCCGGCACCGTCTGCCACCTCAGCGTCCAGATCATCCTCGGGCCGCGGATCGAGCGTCCGCCCATGGACCCAGAACGCACCCCAGAGCATGATCGCCATGAGAAAACTCAGAGTGAGGGCCGTGGTCCCCGCCATCTCGACCCTGCCGTCAACCTTGCCGAAGAAGATGTACAGCACTGTCGCGATACCGAAGAAGATGACGATGGGAAGATAGATCTTCCCCTCGGTCTGCATGCTGCGCTTCACAGGTTCTTCTCCTCTTCGTGCACGGGGGCATCCGCGCCAACCTGGACGAGTTCCTCGGCATGGCCGCCGCCCAACCCCATCTCGGGGTAATGCAGGTCGAAGGCCGGCGAGTACGAGCGGACGCGAGGCAGACGCGTGAAGTTCTTCGGCGGAGGCGGGCACGAGGTGGCCCACTCCATCGAACGTCCCCAGCCCCACGGATCATCGACCGTGATCGCCGGGCTCTTGCGGCTGATCCAGATGTTGATGAAGAACGGGATGAACGACACACCCAGCATGAAGGCACCCACGGTCGAGACCTGGTTCAAGATCGTGAAGCCCTCGTTGGAGAGGTAGTCACCGTAACGACGCGGCATGCCCTCGGTGCCCAGCCAGTGCTGGACGAGGAAGGTGATGTGGAACGCGAAGAACAGGATCCAGAAATGGACCTTCCCCAGCGTCTCGTTCAACTTGTGGCCGAAGGCCTTGGGCCACCAGAAATAGAACCCGGCGAACATCGCGAACACCACGGTGCCGAAGAGCACGTAGTGGAAGTGCGCCACCACGAAGTAGGTGTCGGAGACCTGGAAGTCCAGCGGCGGGCTGGCGAGGATCACACCGGTCAGGCCACCGAAGAGGAAGGTCGTCAGGAAGCCGGCGGACCAGAGCATCGGGGTGTCGAACGAGACCGAACCGCGCCACATGGTGCCGATCCAGTTGAAGAACTTCACACCTGTCGGAATCGCGATGAGGAAGGTCATGAACGAGAAGAACGGCAGGGACACCGCACCGGTCACGAACATGTGGTGTGCCCACACAGCGGCCGACAGCGCAGCGATCGACAGCGTGGCGGCGACAAGGCCGACATACCCGAAGACGGGCTTGCGGGAGAACACCGGAATGATCTCGGTGATGATGCCGAAGAACGGCAACGCCAGCACGTACACCTCGGGGTGTCCGAAGAACCAGAAGAGGTGCTGCCACAGGATCGGGCCGCCGTTGGCGGCGTCGAACACGTGGGTGCCGAAGTTGCGGTCGGAGAACAGCACCAGCAGTCCGGCGGCGAGCACGGGGAACACCAGCAGCACCAGCAGCGAGGTGACCAGCACGTTCCACGTGAAGATCGGCATACGGAACATGGTCATGCCGGGCGCACGCAGCGTCGCGATGGTGGTGATGAAGTTCACCGCGCCGAGAATGGACGACAGACCCAGCAAGTACAGACCCATGAGCCACAGGTCACCACCGACGCCCGGGCTGTGCTCGGCGTTGGCCAGCGGCACGTAAGCGGTCCAGCCGAAGCTCGCGGCACCCTGCGGCGTCAGAAAACCGCCGAGTGCGATGAGCGAACCGAAGATGAACAGCCAGAAGGCGAATGAGTTCAGACGCGGGAACGCCACGTCGGGCGCACCGATCTGCAGCGGCACGAGGTAGTTCGCGAAGCCGGAGAACATCGGGGTGCCGAACATCAGCAGCATCACGGTGCCGTGCATCGTGAAGAGCTGGTTGTAGAACTCGAGGTTCATGAACTGCATACCGGGCAGGGCGAGCTCGGCACGGATGCCGAGGGCCATGACGCCACCCACCAGGAAGAACGCGAAAGCGCTCACGCTGTACATGATCCCGAGCAACTTGTGGTCGGTCGTCGTCAGGATCTCCAAGGCCATGGCACCCAAGCGACGCTTCGGCAGCGTGGTGCTCGTGGCGGTCGTCGATGCCCTGTCAAGGCTGGCCATCAGTGTCCTCCCTCTCGCTGAGCGAGCTCGTTGGCTCCCTCAGTACCCATGACCTGGCCGGTCTGGCCCTTCTCCTCCAGTTCGGCCATCTTCGCGTCGTACTCCGCGCGGGAGACGATCTCCACGTTGAACAGCATCGCCGAGTGGTAGGTGCCGCACAGCTCGGCGCACTTGCCCGCATAGACGCCCTCAGCGTTGGGGGTCACCTGAAATGTGTTCGTGCGTCCGGGGACGGCATCCATCTTCATGTAGAACGACGGAACCCAGAACGAATGGATGACGTCGCTGGCATGCAGATTGAACTGCACACGCTCGTCGACGGGCAGATAGAGGGTGGGGATCGTCTCGACGGTGCCGGCGTCCCACACCTCCTCCTCGCTGTAGTTGAAGGTCCAGGACCACTTCTGTGCCACCACATCGATGGTCACATCAGGCTCCTCGCGCATCTCCAGCGCCGCGTCCTGCGTCTTGACGGTGTAAGCGAACAGCACGCCGACGATCAGGAACGGGACGATGGTGTACATGATCTCCAGCGGGAGGTTGTACGTCGTCTGCTTCGGACGGTCGTTCGCGGAGCGGCGGCGGTACCGGATGAACGCCCAGCCCATGAGGCCCCACACGAGGGTGCCGATCACCGCGATGGCGATCCAGGCGCCCACCCAGAGCTGCCCGATCTGTTCAGCCGACTCGGTGGACGGAGAGGGGTAACCCAGATGCTGCCAGCGACCCGGACCCCCGGTGCCGGAGCACCCACTCAACAGGGCCACGGCCATGGCCGCGCCCGCACCACCGACGATGCGACGCGACTTCGTTGCCTTGGTCAGACTCACATCTCACCTTTCTGAAATCCCGCCCGCTTTCCACGGGCTGCCGAACCACCTCGGGCAGGCCCGAAGCGGTCCCACCCTAACCCATCCGACCCCCCGAACGCTGCCCTTGGAACGGGCAGGTCGACCGGAGGGTCGGATTGGCGCCGAAAGGCCTGGATCAGTGGAAGCTGTCCCCACATGCACAGGATCCCTGCGCATTCGGGTTGTCGATGGTGAAGCCCTGCTTCTCGATCGAGTCGACGAAATCGATGGTGGCGCCGTTCAGGTACGGGGCGCTCATGCGGTCGGTGACGACCTTCAGCCCGTCGTAGTCCTTGACTACGTCACCGTCCATCTCGCGCTCGTCGAAGTACAGCTCATAGCGCAGCCCAGAGCATCCGCCGGGCTGCACCGCCAACCGGAGCGAGAGGTCGTCGCGACCTTCGCGGTCCAGCAGGGCCTTGGCCTTGGCGGCGGCTTCGTCGGTCAAGGTGATGCCGTCGGCAACGGCCGTGGTCTCAGTCATGTGATGCCTCCTGTGAGTGGACGGGCCCAGTGTAGGTAAGTCTCGCGAGGAGTTGAAGGGTCGAGCCCTTGAAGTCCCGGATGTGGAGCGGAACACCGCGTCGTGACGCCGCATTCCCCGATGGGTCAACGATCCCAGGTCCGGGCGATCCGGGCACCCAGCTCCACCAGATCGTCAGCCCCGACCATGGGTTGACGCTCCCCCGCGAGCTCGTCGACGGCATAGGCCGATTCGATCCCCATCGAACGCATCTCCCTGGCGCCGATGACCACGGCGCCGGCCGCGGCGATGCAGGGGCGCAGTGCGACCTCCGACAGGTGTGCCATGTGCTGGACGACGCCCCCGCCACGCGAGGCGAAGTCGAACAGATCGGTGCCGGTGAGAACGACATCGGCGTGGGCCAGCGTCCGCTCGATCCCCGCGCGATCCCCACACCAACGCGGGCCACCGCCCACATCGGCACCGAGGGCCAGGAGCGCGAAGGCCACACCACAGGCGCCGGCTCCCGGGCGCCCGGCGGCCTCTGGATCCACGGCGGCGGCGAAGGCCTCCAGGGCGGCATCGGCGTCGAGCATGTCCTGGTTCTCCAGAACGCTTCCCGGCTCCTGACGTGCGGCCGAGCCACGCAGGGAGGTGGTGCCGCGCAGCCCCAGCAGAGGAATCTCGGCCTCGGCATCGGGAACGATCACGGTGATGTCATCCACCTCTGCAAGGAGGTGATGCACCGGCGACAGGTCCACGTCGGTGATCCCGCGCAGGCCGGTGACCCCTTCATCGAGTGGGGCGTCAGCACGTGCACCGAGTCCGTGCAGGAAACCGGCACCACCATCTTGGGCCGCCACACCTCCCACATCGATCACGAGGTGCCGGGGTCGATGTTCCCGAATCTGTTCGGCCACCATGCGGCCGAGTTCCACCGACGACCCGAGCGGCACCCACGCCCGGTGATCCACCTGCTGTTCGACCGAGATCACCAGCGTCGCCCGATCGGCGGCCACCACCGCGCCCCCCTCGGCCGCCAGCAGCATCGCCTCGACACCGAGGAGAGCAGCCGCAGCACCACCGAAGCCCCGGGCCGACTCGCCCATCGGCACCACAGCCAGCTCAGCCCAAGGAGCCGTGCGTTGCCATCCGGCGGCCAACGCCGAGCCCACTCCGGCTGAATCCAGGTCACCGATCCGATCGGTTGCCACCACCACTCGCATGACGCACATTGTCCCACCCTGCACACTGGACTCTGTGCAAGCCCGAAGAGTTCTCGTCCGTCACGTCGTCCCGGCCCTGTTCGCCGCTGCGGGCGCATGGGGTTTCTACCTGCTGCTCTTCCAGTGGTTCCTGGGACTCGTCGCCCCGGGCATGATCGGCGGTGATGTCCCCTTCGCCGTGGCCGCCGCCTTCGCACTGTTGGCCTGCGTCGGCCTCGCGGTGTTCCTGCCCCTGCTGCGCCGGTGGCAGACGTCGGCACCGGTCGCGATCGGTCTCGCCGCCATCCTGGGCCTCAGTGGGTGGGTGGCTTCGGCCGGGACTGCCATCGCCGGCAGCGTCGTGGTCTGCCCCGACCTGTGTTCACCGGGCAAGACATGGTCGATGCTCCCGACCATGCTGGTGGCCGCGCTGTTGGCGGCCATCGGGCCGATGTTCTACGCGGTTGCCAGAACACCCCGAGATCTCGGCGGTTTTCCCGACACCCGCGGACAGGTGTTCTGGGGTCTCGCCGTGATCTTCGGGGTGCTCGGCTTCGCCTTCGCAATGGGCTGGTGGGTCGAGATGTGGCTCTACCCGGGCTGATCAGCCGGGAATGAGTCCTTCCTCGGAGTCTCCGAGCATCTCGTGCATGTCGGCCAGGGTCGCATCCGGCCCCGGCAGGATGAGCTCGGATTCGGCCAACTCATCGTCGGCCACGGGGCGCCCATGTTCACGAACCTGCATCATCAGAGCCGTCAATGCGGTGGTGAGCGCCGCCTGGTCATTCGCTTCGACGGCCTGCTCAAGCTGGTCGTCGATCTCGTTGAGGGCATCGACCTTGGCGTCGTCCAGGTCGAACTGCCCCTGCCCCAGTACTCGCACGATCATTGCTGACCCCCGTTCTGCCACTGCTGGTTCTGATCGAAACGTGCCGGGCCGAGATCTCCGGTTCCCTGGTCTCCCTGATCGAGCATCGGCCGTTGCGCCCCACCGCCGATCTGGGCTTTGAGCTGTGCGAGTTCGTTCTCGACGTCACTGCCGGACGACAGTTCCTCCAACTCGCGGGTCAGGGAGTCCTTGCTGGAGCCGGTCATGTCGTCGAGAGCGCCGGAGGCCATCAGCTCGTCGGTCGCCGATGCCCGCGCCTGCAGCTCCATCGTCTTGTCCTCGGCACGCTGGATGGCCATGCCGACATCGCCCATCTCCTCGCCGATGCCGGTGAAGGCCTCGTTCACCTGCGTCTGCGCCTGCGCAGCCGAGTAGGTGGCCTTCAGCGTCTCCTTCTTGGTGCGGAAGGCCTCCACCTTCGCCTGAAGGCGACGCTGCGCCGAGATGAGCTTCTCCTCCTCGGCCTGGAGCTGATTGTGCTGGACCTGCAGGTCACTCAGCTCGGTCTGGAGACCCGACTTGCGGGTCAGCGCCTCCCGAGCCAGATCCTCACGCCCCACCTGGAGAGCCTGTTGTGCCTGACCAGTGAGCTTGTCGATCTGTTGCTGAAGCTGCTGGGCCTGCAGCTCCAGACGCTTACGGCTCGTCGCGACGTCGGCGACGCCGCGGCGAACCTTCTGCAGCAACTCCTGCTGCTGCTTGTACGAGTAGTCGAGGGTCTCTCGCGGATCCTCCATCTTGTCGAGGGCCTTGTCGGCCTTCGCCTGGAAAACGGAGGACATACGCTTGAACAGTCCGGCCATGGGGCGGGCGTCCTTCCAGCTAGCGGCTTGGTGGGGTCCAGCCTAGAATGTCCTCACCGCTCCCGCACCTCGGGTGTGACCGGGCTCCCTCGACCAACGACCCTGACCTTCGGAGGCACACGTGAAGCTGTTCGGACGATCTGACGAGAAGTCAGCGCAGCAGACGTCCGAAGCGGGGCCGACCGAGACGACCAGGAGGGAACGCCGCCCCGGAGAGGCGAAGGGTCGCCCGACCCCCACCCGCAGGCAGGCCGAGGCCGAGCGCCGTCGTCGGCTGCAGCTCTCTCCGAAGGAACGCAAGAAGCAGGCCCGTGAGGCCGAGCGCCGTGCACGCATGGAAGCCTACGAGGCACGTGACCGGACACCGGAGAAGGAGCTGCTGCGCGATGTGGTGGACTCCCGTTGGAGCTTGGCGGAGTTCGTCCTCCCGATCCTCCTGCTCAACCTGGCCGCCAGCATCATGTGGCCGAACCACACCAATCCGATCGCATATGTGATGTACGGCTACATCCTGCTGTCGATCATCGATGGCGTGCTGTGCTGGCGCCGGTACCGCACGCTGCTGCGCGAGCGCATGCCGCGGTTGACCGACATCTCCGGCCTGGGGCTGCGCTTCTACCTGTTCAACCGCGTGATCTCGCTGCGCCCGATGCGCAACCCCAAGCCGCGCGTCCGGCGTGGCGAGAAGATCTGACGGTCCGCTCTCCGCCGGTCAGTTCAGAACGCGGAACGGCAGCCAGTAGGTGGGCATCTCCCCACGTTCGGCCGCTCCGGACGCTTTGATGCGCATGTAGATGTCGAAGCCGAACTGTATGAGGCCCGTCAGAAAACCGATGAGCATGAACGTGAGCATGTAGTTGATCGCATAGCCGATCAACATGATGATCGAGAAGTTCAACGACTCCTTGGCATGGATCTCTTGGTACCGGCCTCCCTGCGCAGGCTTGGCGAGCAGACCGATGAGGCCCGCGAGCCAGCTGAGGAAGATCGCACCCCAGTGCGAGAACGACGCCATGCTCTTCTCTGCTTGGTGTTCCTGCGGCGAGACCGGGATCATCGATCCAGGTGGGATCTGCCCAGCGTTGAGCGGTTGCTGAAAGCCGTACTGCGGGGCCTGCGGATGAGGAGCCGGGTTGAACCCGGGGTCGTGGGCGTTCCCGTGGGGCTCGGGGCCGCCGGCTCGCCACTGCCCCTCAGGCTGCCAGTTCGCATCACTCATCGTGTCTTCTCCTTGCTCCTCGATTCACCGACCGGTCGGGTACAAGATAACCACGCCACCTGGTCAAGGCACCTTCGTGCCAGACTGACCACATGGAGTTCCGACATCTGGGCAACAGTGGCCTCAAGGTCTCCGAGATCGCGTACGGCAATTGGCTGACGCACGGTTCGCAGATCGAGGCTGAACAGGCAACGGCCTGTGTCCACGCAGCATTGGATGCAGGCATCACGACGTTCGACACCGCCGATGTGTATGCCAACACCGTCGCCGAGGAGGTTCTCGGGCAGGCTCTGGCCGGGCAGCGGCGGGAGAGTCTGGAGATCTTCACGAAGGTCTATTTCCCCACCGGCCCGAAGGGCCCGAACGACACCGGGCTGTCGCGCAAGCACATCATGGAATCGATCCATGGCTCATTGCGGCGTCTGGGAACCGACTACGTGGATCTCTATCAGGCACACCGTTTCGACCACGCCACGCCGCTGGAGGAGACGATGTCGGCGTTCGCCGACATCGTGCATCAGGGCAAGGCACATTACATCGGCGTCAGCGAGTGGACCGTGGAGCAGATCCGCAGGGCGCACGGATTGGCCCGTGAGCTGCACATCCCGCTCGTATCGAACCAACCGCAGTACAACATGTTGTGGCGCATCATCGAAGACGAGGTCATGCCCGCCTGCGCCGATCTCGGAATGGGGCAGGTCGTGTTCTCCCCCATCGCCCAGGGCGTCCTCACCGGCAAGTACCTCCCGGGTCAGGCCCCGCCCCAGGGTTCACGCGCCACCAGCGAAGGAGGTTCACAGTTCATCGAGAACCTCCTCACCGATGATCTGCTCACCCGCGTGCAACGGCTGGCTCCGCTGGCCGAGGAACATGGACTGACGTTGGCTCAGTTCGCGCTCGCATGGGTGCTCAGCCACGAGCAGGTGTCCTGTGCCATCACCGGCGCGTCGCGCCCCGAACAGGTACATGGCAATGCCGAGGCCGCAGGCCACCGGCTGGAGGCCGACGTCATGGCCCAGGTCGATGAGATCCTCGGCGATCATGTGACGCGTGACCCCTCGATCGTCGGCAACGCCTCACCACAGGAGCGTCTGACCTGATGTTCACCTGGCGACCCGACATCGGGACCATCGAAGAGACATTCTCCGACCAGGCCGACGCCGAGGAGTGGCTCACGCTGAACTTCACCGAGCTCAGCGCCGAAGGTGTGTCCGAGGTGACGCTGTTGGAGGACGGCGAGGTGGTCTACGGTCCGATGGGACTTGACCCGCTCTGATCACCCACCATCTCGATCCGGCCCCCGATGATCCGCGACGCCGGACGCAGCTCCGGGCCGATCGGGCCGCTGCCGGTCATGAGGAAGGTGCCTGCGCAGAGCGCACCGCCTGTCTCCTCGGCGTGGCGCCCCACTCGAGCACTCACCGCCCAGGCCGCCTCCCGCCAATCCGTGGCCGGCGGCACGGCGAGCGTCCATATCTCGGTGTGCGCAGGTACCGCCAGCACAACGGGCCCGTGGGTGAGTCCGAGCGCCTCCACCATCGCTGGGAGATCGAGCAGTCTCGAGGCGGTGTAGACATCACCCCGCAGGGCCTGGCCGTCGAACCGTTCGATGCGCAGGGGCCGCCGTTGGGCGGGCTCGGCGAGCGTTGTCCTCAGCGTCCGCGCGAACAACTCGTCGAGCCCACCCAGGTCGTCGATCTGGGCCCCTGTCAGACGTTCGGTGCGATCGAGTTCGTCGCGCACCGGATATGCGGCCAGCCCGGCGGGAGCAGGAACCGCCCACGGCACCGGGAAACGTCGCGGATCGGTCAGCTTCCACCGGACGCTCGCGGCCGGCACCGCATCACGGCGATGCCGATGTGCCGCCAGGAGCCCATCGACGAGCCATTCGATCGAGGCATCACCGTCCCACCCGCGTGACAGGAGACGGGCGTGGGTGCGCTCGAGATCCTCGATGCGCTCCCCCACGCCGTCGACCACCACGGCGCCGTCTCGGACCTTGGCACGGAGACCTCGACGCCGCACCGAGGCCAGGACGGCGTCCACCAGTGCACTCGCCTCTGCGGTCTTCTTCAGGAGGAGACCCCCGGTTCCACGAACGGCGGCTTCACCACCTCGAAAGGTTCGGTACGACGCCGCACCTGCACCTGCACCGTGTCGCCCAGCTGGACACCGGGCGAGACGAGCGCCAGGGCGATTCCCTGCTTGAGCGTCGGGCTGAACGTACCGGAGGTCACCACCCCGATCTCGTTCCCGTCGGCGTCCAGCACCGCCATCCCCGGACGCGGGATCGCGCGCCCCACCGCGCGCAGCGCACGGGAGATGCGTTCGGGCCCCTTCTCCTTGAGTGCGCGCAGCGCCTCGTGTCCCCGAAACTCGGGCTTCCTCCAGCCGAGGGCGAAGCCCAGTCGTGCCTCCACCGGGGTGATGTCGGTGGAGATCTCGTTGCCGTGCAGCGAGTACCCCATCTCGGTGCGGAGGGTGTCCCGGGCGCCCAGCCCGGCGGGAACGGCCTCGGGGTCGGCTGCGAACACCGCGTCCCACAGTTTCCTGGCGTGTTCGGCGGGAGCAACGAGCTCATAGCCCTTCTCACCGGTGTAGCCGGTTCGGCAGACCGTCAGCGGAACGCCGTCGAGTTCGGCCCGGGCGAAGCTCATGTACTCGTGGTCGGTCGGGAGCCCCATCTTCTCCAGCAGGGCCGGGCTGTTGGGGCCCTGAACCGCGATGATCGTGTGTTTCCCATGCTCGTTGACGACCTCGACGCCCTCCGGGGCCTCGTCCGCGAGCAGACGCACGACCTCGGCGTTGTTGGCGGCATTGGGGATGACGAAAAGCTCCTCATCGCCGAATCGGTAGATGAGCATGTCGTCCACGACGCCGCCCTCGGGCGTGCACAACATCGTGTACTGGGCCTTGCCGTCGACGATCTTGGCGAGGTCATTGGAAAGGACCCGATTCGCGTGCTCCAGCGCGCCGGCGCCCACGATTCGCGCTGCACCCAGATGGGAGACGTCGAACACTCCCACATGGTCACGCACGGCGTGGTGTTCGGCCACCACACCTCCGCCGTCATACTCCAGCGGCATCTCCCATCCTCCGAACGGGGCGAACTTCGCGCCGGATTCCACGTGTGCGTCGTGGAGCGGGGACCTACGCAATGCGGCGTCACTCATTGGCTTCCTCCTGATACAGGGGTCGGTTCGGTCAAGTTACCGCACTCGTTAGAGTGGCGATGAGGCGCACGTCTCGGCTCGACGCCACCTTGACGTCGAGCGACACACGTCGGAAGGACACCCGTGACCACTCCCGCAATGCCCGCGCTTTCGGCTGCCAAGTCCCTGCCGCGCAACGCCGATGTCGTCGTTGTCGGTCTCCAGGGTGATGAGATTGTCGGCGTTCCCTCGTCATGGACCAAGCAGTACGCGAAGTCGATGGGTGTGGACGCCACCGAGATGGCCCGACAGCTCGGCGCCAAGAGCAAACTCAACTCCACCACCGTGCTGCCCGCCCCGAACCACCGCGTCGTGGTCGTGGGCCTCGGCGATGTGGAGCCCACTCCCGAACAGCTCCGCGAGGCGGCCGGCTCGGCCGCCCGAGCTGCGGGGAGCCTGGCCAACGGCGATGAGGGCCCGGCGCTGAACATCGCGGTCCTGCTGCCCACCGAGGAACCCGAACAGTTCCGCGCGGTCGCCGAAGGTGCCCTGCTCGGCCAGTACGAGTACGCGGGTGTGCGCAGCGAAGCGGTGCGCCCCAAGGTCGCTCGCATCACCGTCGTCGCCGAGGCTGACAAGGCCCAGGTCGCCGAGGCCGAGGCCATCGCTTCGGCGGTCATCACCGCACGCGAGTGGGTCAACACCCCCGCCAACCTGCTGTACCCCGAGACCTTCGCCGATTCGGCCAAGTCTCTCGCAGCGGCGTCCCGTAACAAGATCAACGTGGAGGTGCTCGACCACGAGGCTCTTCGCCGCGGCGGCTACGGCGGCATCGTGACCGTCGGTGGCGGTTCCAGCCGCGAACCACGCCTCGCCCGCCTGTCGTACGCCCCGCGTGGCGCGTCGGCCCACCTGGTGTTGGTCGGCAAGGGCATCACATTCGACTCCGGTGGTCTCAACCTCAAGCCCAGCACCTCGATGTACACGATGCGCTCCGACATGGGCGGAGCCGCTGCGGTGCTTGCCGCCACTCGCGCCATCGCCGATCTCGGGCTGAAGGTGAAGGTCACCACGTACGCGCCGATGGCCGAGAACATGCCGTCACACACCGCCTACCGCCCCTCGGACGTTCTCACCATGTACGGCGGAACCACCGTGGAGAACGCCAACACCGACGCCGAGGGACGCTTGGTGCTGGCCGACGCTCTGGCCCGCGCCAATGCCGATGACCCCGACCTGGTGGTCGACGTCGCCACCCTCACCGGTGCGTGCATGGTGGCCCTGGGTCAGCGCACGTTCGGCATCTTCTCCGATGACGCCGGTGTCGGCGAGCTGCTGCTCGACGCCGCCGAGGTCGCCGGCGAGGACGTGTGGCCGATGCCGGTGCCGGAATGGGCCCGTGAAGCACTCGAGTCGAAGGTCGCCGACATCAAGTCCTCCGGTGACCGTGCCGGCGGCGCCCAGCAGGCCGCCGCGTTCCTCCGCCACTTCGTCGACACCGACACCAACTGGGCGCACCTGGACATCGCCGGGCCCGGCTTCAACGACAAGGGCCCCCGCGGTTACACGCCGTCCGGCGGCACCGGTGTCGCCGTGCGCACCCTCGTGGAGGTCGCTCGCTCCCTCGAGGGCTGACCGAATCCCCCGTCACTGACGCCGGCGTCGAGCCTTCTCCCGCGCGATGTGATCCCGCATCCGTTGGGGGTAGGGCACGACGCCGGCGCGGTGTGCGGGGATACCCCGTGCATCCGCCCACCGGTAGGCCCAGGTCTCGCTGGGCACCTGCCTACGGGTGAATTCTCCGTCGAAGGCGACGAGCAGAATCGATGGGCGCGCGAACTTCTGCGCCTCCTCCACCCACGCCTCCACTCCCCACCGCGTGTCGACGAAATTCTGCAGGTGGTCGGCGAATGCCTCATTCGTCAGGGGACGGGCGGCGTCGGTGCGTTCACGACGGCCCTTCCGCAATCGGTCCCAGATTCCCACCCCGACATCTTAAACGCCTCATCCTGCCGATGGGCTGCGAAAGTGCACGTGCCGTGCCAAGATGGCGGCCATGGCTGATGACTACGACGTTGTGGTTCTTGGTGCCGGCAGTGGCGGCTATGCCGCCGCCCTTCGCTCGGCACAGTTGGGAAGGCGCGTTGCGCTGGTCGAGCAGAGCAAGGTGGGCGGCACCTGTCTGCATCGCGGCTGCATCCCCACGAAGGCATGGCTGCACGCAGCCGAGGTGGCTGACACCGTGCGGGACGCCTCAGCCGTCGGAGTGACCGCTTCTCTGGATTCGGTCGACGCCTCCGCCGTGGGGGCGTATGCCGAGCGCATCATCGACCGTCTGTACAAGGGACTCACCGGCATGGTGTCGGGGCGCGGCATAGAGACGGTGGAAGGTGCCGGACGCCTCGTCGAGGACCGGGGTCGCCCCGCCGTTGCCGTGGGTGACCGCATCCTGCATGCTCCCGACATCGTCCTGGCGACCGGTTCGTATTCGCGCACGCTGGGGCTGCCCATCGACAACGAGCGCATCCTCACCAGCGAGCATGCATTGCAGCTTGCGTCCCTGCCGGAATCGGCGATCGTGCTCGGCGGTGGCGTCATCGGCGTCGAGTTCGCGTCGGCGTGGGCATCACTGGGTGTGGATGTGCAGATCGTCGAGGCTGCAGACCGTCTCGTCCCCAACGAAGAGCCCGAGATCTCCAAGACGCTGGCCCGCGCCTTCCGTAAACGTGGCATCACCGCGCACACCGGTTCGCCGATGTCATCGGTGGATTCAGGTGAGCACAACGTCGAACTGACCCTGAAGGACGGTAAGACGCTCACCGCCGATGTCCTGCTCGTCGCCGTGGGGCGCGGCCCCTCCACGCAGGGGCTCGGGTTCGCCGAGGTCGGCGTCGAGATGGCTGAAGACTTCGTGGTGGTCGATGAGCGTCTGCGCACCTCGGCTCCCGGCGTCTGGGCTGTCGGTGACATCGTGCCGGGCCTGCAGCTGGCCCATCGGGGGTTCGCCCACGGCATCTTCGTTGCCGAGGAGATCGCACATCGCGAAGGACTGATCGAGCGCGCTCCCGCGCCGGTCCTGGATCGCGAGATCCCGAAGGTCACCTACTGCGACCCGGAGATCGCTTCGGTGGGGTTGACGCAGGCCCAGGCCGAGCAGGAATACGGCGAGGCCAGCACCTACTCCTACAACCTCGGCGGCAATGGGCGCTCGCAGATCCTGCAGACCGCCGGGCTGGTCAAGCTCGTGTCGAATCCGGCCGGAGAGATCGTCGGTGTGCACATGGTCGGTGGACGTATGGGCGAGCAGGTCGGCGAGGCGCAACTCATCACGGCGTGGGGCGCCCATGCCGATGAGGTGGCCCAGTTGGTGCATGCGCACCCCACCCAAAACGAAGCGCTGGGCGAAGCGGCCATGGCTCTGGCGGGCAAGCCCCTCCACGCCCCTGACTGATTACGGCTAGGGTGGGCAACGCACAGAAATCTCACGTTGAGGAGCTCGTACATGTCGACTTCCGTAACTCTTCCGGCGCTCGGCGAGAGCGTCACCGAGGGCACCGTCTCACAGTGGCTCAAGAGCGTCGGCGACCGCGTCGAAGTCGACGAGGCGCTCGTGGAGATCTCGACCGACAAGGTCGACACCGAAGTCCCATCCCCCGTCGCCGGAACCCTGCTGGAGATCCGGGCCAACGAGGACGACACCATCGAGGTCGGCGAGGTCCTCGCCATCATCGGTGATGAGGGCGAGGCCCCGGCTGAAGAGGCTCCCGCCGCAGAAGCTCCGCAGGCAGAACCCGAGCAGCCGAAGGATGAGCCCGCGCAGGAGAAGCCGGCCGAGGACCAGCCGTCCTCCGGTGGCGGCACCGCTTCCGGCACCGAGGTGACGCTCCCCGCTCTCGGTGAGTCCGTGACCGAGGGCACCGTCTCGCAGTGGCTCAAGAGCGTCGGCGACAGCGTCGAGGTGGACGAGGCGCTCGTGGAGATCTCGACCGACAAGGTCGACACCGAAGTCCCCTCCCCCGTCGCAGGAACCCTGCTGGAGATCCGGGCCAACGAGGACGACACCATCGAGGTCGGCGAGGTCCTCGCCATCGTCGGCGATGGTTCTGCGGCTCCTGCCAAGCAGGAAGCACCCAAGCAGGAGGCTCCCAAGGAAGAGGCCCCCAAGGAAGAGCCCAAGCAGGAGGCTCCTGCTCAGGAGGAGCAGGACGAGCAGGGCGTCGACGAGCCCGGTTCGAAGGCCCAGGCCGCTGCCGGCGATGAAGGTGGGCAGGCCCCGATCCCGACCCCTGAGCCGGTGGCGAAGAACGTCGTGGCTCCGCGTGCGAGCAACAGCGATGAGGGGCAGTATGTGACGCCGCTCGTCCGCAAGCTCGCCGAGCAGAAGGGTGTCGATCTCTCCTCGATCAAGGGCACCGGCGTTGGTGGCCGCATCCGCAAGCAGGATGTTCTCGACGCTGCCGCTGCTCCGGCTGCTTCACAGGCTCCCGCCGCGAAGGAGACTCCCACCGGGGCCTCGGCTCCCAAGCCGAGCCCGGAGGCCGCTGCGAAGCGTGGCACCACGGAGAAGTTGAGCCGTCTGCGCAAGACCATCGCCAAGCGTATGACCGAGTCGCTGCAGGTTTCGGCCCAGCTGACCGCCACGGTTGAGGTGGATCTGACCCTGATCTCGCGGATCCGCAAGGTCGCGAAGGAGGACTTCAAGAAGCGCAACGGCGTATCGCTGTCCTACCTGCCGTTCATCACGAAGGCAGCCGTCGAGGCCCTGCAGCAGTTCCCGAAGGTCAACGCGACCATCGACACCGACGCCGGTACCGCCACCTACAGCGATGCCGAGCACATCGGCATCGCCGTGGACACCGAGCGTGGCCTGCTGGTCCCTGTGATCAAGAACGCCGGCGATCTCAACGTCGGTGGTCTGGCTCGCCAGATCGGTGATGTGGCTGCACGTACCCGCAAGGGTGACCTCTCACCGGACGACCTGACCGGCGGCACGTTCACCATCACCAACTACGGTTCGGGTGGCACGCTGTTCGACACACCGATCATCAACCAGCCCCAGGTGGCGATCCTGGGGACCGGCGCGCTGGTGAAGCGTCCGATGGTGATGACCGATACCAACCTCGGCGAAACCATCGCGGTGCGCGACATGATGTACCTGTCGCTCACCTACGACCACCGTTTGGTCGATGGCGCCGACGCTGCTCGATTCCTCAGCGCCGTCAAGGAGCGCCTGGAGGAGGGAGACTTCGGAGCCGAGTTCGGTCTCTGAGTCCCCGGCTGCGCTGAACCCCGGCTGACAGTCAACGGCCGCACATCACCTCTGGTGGTGTGCGGCCGTTGTCGTCTTCTGCGGTCTCACTGGAAGTCTGTGCACCGACAACGGTGCGTGCGTTTCCACTGTGTTCAATCTGGCGGGGCACACACCACAGTGACGCATCGAGCCGGCCCATCCCCGTTGCTGGAGCATGGCGGCGACGATGGACGCCGTGCCGCAGGGGTCGCCCACCACGTCCATCCAGCTGAAGTGCAGGGTCTCGACGCCCATCGCCGCCCGCAGGTTGTCTATGCGTGTGTCGAGGTGGACACGGTCCCGGTGATACCCCCAGCCATCGAACTCGATCGCAAGAGCCTGATCGCTGTACCAACCATCCGCCGCACGCGGCCCGACGATCACCTGCCGTTGAGGAGTGGGCAATCGATGCGGCCGCTCCACCCGACTCACGTACCGGTGTTCGAGCGCCGAATGGACTCCCTGCGCCGCGTCCGAGACGAGCGCCCGTAGAAGTTTCCGGCGCCCGTGACGAGCACGCCCCTCCAACAGTGCGAGAAGCCGCGCTGGGTCAATCTGCCGCTCTTGGAGCAGCCGCGTCATCAGGCCGATGACATCCAACTCGGGCAGGCCGTCACACACATCGAGAGCCGCATCGTGTCGGTCGACCAACCGTCGAACCTGCGTACTGCGCGTAAGCCGATTCGCGCAGTCGCGCCGGAACCACCATCGCATCGTCGGATCGTTCGGAGGAGCGCTGCGACGTACATGCGCCGGGGTCCACACGGTGATCACTCTGTCGGCACCGCTGGGCATCGATGGCACGATGCTGTCGATGCCATGCAGGATCAGCGCGTGCCAGCCCCCGACCGCTGAGCCTGATCCGCCGATGACTGCACCGGCCCGGGCCCATGTCCCAAGCGTCGGTGCGTGAACGGCGTAGAGCCCTCTCCCCACGTGCCGCAGGGTGCCATCGGCAACCATCCGTGAACGCACGCGTCTGGTGAGACCTTCCGCATCAAGTTCATCGTGGGTCACCAGACCGTGGCGGGCCATCGCTCGGTGTCTCAAGGCTGGTGAAAGCATCCGTCGCATCTGCATGCCCCGCATGATGGATGGGTCCTGCACTTTTCGAACCGCTGCATGAGGCCCCTGTGGACGCAGCTCGAGGACGGCTCCAAGCTGTGGACGTTCTTCCCGAAGCCGCCCCCACCACACAGTGGAAGCGCAGGCACCAACATCGGTGCTCAGGTTTCCACAGCAAAGCTGTCGTCCACGTCAAGGCGAACAGCCCTCCATCGCCATCTGAGCGGCAGGAGTACAGTGCGCTCCATGGCCCTGGAGTGCATGCGACGCGAGAACGAACAGATCGATTATGTGGAGGCATGGGAGCTGCAACGTTCGATCCATGCCGACGTGGTCGCTCAGAGGCGTCCGGCCACCGCGATCTTCCTGCAGCATCCGGCCACCTACACCGCTGGCAAGCGCACCGAGCCCCACGAACGCCCCACTGACGGAACCCCGGTGGTGGATGTCGACCGTGGCGGAAAGATCACCTGGCACGGTCCCGGGCAGCTCGTTGTGTACCCCATCGTGACGCTGCCCAACAAGGTCGGCGTCGTCGATTACGTCCGTCACATGGAGCAGGCGATGATCGACACCCTCGCCGAGTACGGCGTCGAGGCCGACCGCGTCGAGGGACGATCCGGCGCATGGCTCCCGGCCGACGGCGCCAAACCAGAGCGCAAGATCGGCGCGATCGGCATCCGCGTTTCGCACAACACGACCCTGCATGGAATCTCGCTCAACCTGGACAGCGATCTCACTGGTTTTGGCGGCATCGTCCCCTGTGGCATCGCCGACGCCGGTGTCGGGCGGTTGTGTGACGAGATCGACCAATGCCCCTCGATGACCGAGTTCGCCGACGTGTTCGAACGCCACCTGCGCAGCCAGCTCTCCTACGCCTGAGCACCGAATCACCGACTCACGGCCGACCCCCGATGGCCTGCGGGCCGATGGGTCGATGACCCCTGTGGTGTCATGCTCGATGCATGCTTCCGGAGATGGCCGTCGAGGTGGACCAACTCAACAAGTCCTTCACCACCTGGTGGGGGCGCACCACCCCCTCCCTCATCAGCATCGACCTCCACGTGCGACGCGGCACCGTTCATGGCTTCCTCGGCCCGAACGGGGCCGGCAAGTCCACGACGATCCGGGCTCTCATGGGCCTGACTCGGTGCAACGGGCGCATGCGTGTGTTCGGCCACGAGGTGCCAGAACATCTCCCGCGTGTCATCCATCGTGTGGGGGCCATCGTCGAACGCCCTCGGTTCCCGACCGAGTTCTCCGGGTACCGCAACCTCCGCCATCTGGCCGGTTCGCTGGGGCTGCCTAACCGTGAGATCGGCCGTGTACTGGACATCTGTGACCTCAACAGCGCCGCCCACATCCGCTACGGGGCGTATTCGTTGGGTATGAAGCAGCGTCTCGCCATCGCTGCGGCCCTGCTCACCGAGCCGGATCTGATCATCCTCGACGAACCGACCAACGGCCTGGACCCCCAGGGCATCCGCCACATGCGCCAGCTCACCCGTCGTTTGGCCGATGAGGGTCGCACGGTGTTGATCTCGACGCACCTGCTGGCAGAGGTGGAGCAGATCGCCGACGACATCACCATCGTCAATGGTGGACGCACGGTCGCCGCCGGAAGCCTCGACGCATTCGCCGGTGGCCGTCAACGGTGGCGGCTGACGCTCGCCGCCCACGAGGCGTCAGCATCGGTGGCGCAGCAGACCCTCCAGCAACGCGGATGGCAGGTGGTCCCTGAAGGCGGCGCGCTCATCGTGTTGGGCGACGAACCCGGGTACGCCATCACCCAGACCCTCACCGCCGCCGGGCTGTGGGTCGAGTCGCTCACCCCTGTCAGCACCGGCCTGGAGGAGACGTTCCTGCAACTCACCGCACCGGGTGTCCGCCCCGGTGAACTTCCTCCGACACCGATCACCAGCAGCACCAACCCACATCACGGGAGCCTTCGATGACCACCGCGTCGCCCCATCCGTCGTTCCTTCGCCTGTTTCGCGCCGAGCTCGACAGACACGCACGTCGCCGCAGTACATGGGTCGGCGCCCTCATCATGTTGGCGCTCTGCATGGTCGCTCGCTTCGACGGCTACACCGATGCGTTCGACCACCTGCTGATCTGCACCACCTTCGGCGCGATGTGGGGGTACCTGACCGCCGTCGCCAACGTCGGGGGCGACATCCGCTCCGGTGCCCTGGGGACGTGGCTGACCTTCCACCCACGGCGTCAGCGTGTGTGGTGGGCCCGCCTGCTGGCCATCATCGTCACCACGGCCATCGGTGTCCTGGCGACCATCCTCCTGATCACGTCCACCCATCTCCCCGCTGTCGTGACATCGACGGGGCACGGCCTGGGGTGGCTGTTCCTGGTGGCGCTGCTGACTCCGGTGTGCGCGGCCGTCATGGGCGCCGCCACGGCCGCGCTGTGTGGTTCGACGCTCTCCGCGCTCGGTGTCGCAGCCGGCTACCTGACGCTGCTGTTCGTCTCCAACATCCTGATTCCGGGCCTGTCGAGCACGTGGGGGCCCATCGCGCCGATCGGGGACCTGTTCGACGGGATCAACAACTACAACAGCTACTCGAGGGGACACCCAGACAGCGGCACCAGCTATGACCTGCCGTTCTGGGCCATGATCCGGCTGCTGATCTGGACCCTCGCCATCGGCACGGTCGGCACTCTGCGCTGGTCCCGTCGCGACGTCGACTGACCCGCTCGAAAACCCCAGCTCCGCGCGCTAGAATCGCGCGATATGACGTTGACTCCCGAAGGCCGCAAGCTCCTGCGCGTCGAGGCACGCAATCAGGAGACCCCGATCGAGAAGAAGCCCTCGTGGATCCGTACGAAGGCGAAGATGGGCCCGGAGTACCGCGAGCTCTCGAATCTTGTGAAGGACGAGGGCCTGCACACGGTGTGTCAGGAGGCCGGCTGCCCCAATATCTTCGAATGTTGGGAGGATCGGGAGGCCACCTTCCTCATCGGCGGCGAGTTCTGCACCCGGCGTTGTGATTTCTGCCAGATCGAGTCGATGAAGCCCACCGAGTACGACACCGGTGAGCCCCAGCGTGTTGCCGAGTCGGTCCAGACGATGGGGTTGAAGTACGCCACGATCACCGGCGTCTGCCGCGACGATCAGCCCGACCTCGGCGCGTGGCTGTATGCCGAGACCATCCGCAAGGTCCATGAGGTCAACCCCGGCGTCGGCGTCGAGATGCTCGCCCCCGACTTCAACGGTCGCCCCGAGCTGCTCGGTCAGCTGTTCGAGGCGCGCCCGGAGGTGTTCGCCCATAACGTCGAGACCGTGCCGCGCATCTTCAAGCGCATCCGTCCCGGTTTCCGTTACGAGCGTTCGCTCGATGTTCTGACGCAGTCCCGCGACGCCGGCCTGGTCACCAAGAGCAACCTGATCCTCGGCATGGGTGAGACCCGCGAGGAGATCTCCCAGGCGTTGCAGGACCTGTATGACGCCGGGTGCGAGATCATCACGATCACGCAGTACCTTCGTCCGACCAAGCTGCACCACCCCATCGAACGATGGGTGAAGCCCGACGAGTTCGTCGAGTTGGGCAAGGAGGCAGAGGAGATCGGTTACGTGGGTGTCATGAGCGGGCCGCTGGTCCGTTCCTCGTACCGCGCCGGGCGATTGTACCGCCAGGCCATGGAGGCCAGGGAGTCGAAGTGACCGAACAACTCTCCGAGAAGGAGAAGGCGGCCCGCCGCCGCGCCGACGGCAAGGCCCGCGTCAAGCGTCTCCAGGAGGAAGCCAAGGCGAAGCGCAGGGCGGAGAAGGAACGCAAGCGCAATTCCACCGACCCCAAGGACATGGGTCGGCTGAAGCAGATCCGCGAGGTCTACCGCCTCACCAAGGAACACGACCCGAATCTGCCGTGGCTGCTGCTCGTGGCCTTCCTCGTTCCAATCGTCGTACTCGTGACCATCGGCTTCCTCGTCGGACGCCCCATCATGGTGGGGCTGCTGGGGCTTCCTGTCGGCCTGCTGCTGACAACCATCGTCCTCACGCGACGCGCCAAGAAGGCCACCTTCCTGCGCTATCAGGGCCAGGCCGGATCGGCCGAAGTGGCTTTGAACATGCTTCCGAAGGGCTGGACCTCGACGCCCGCCCTGACGTTCAACAAGCACAAGGACATGGTCCATCGTGCGGTCGGCCGTAGCGGGGTCGTGCTGATCGGCGAGGGTGACTCCAACCGTGTCCGCGCCATGCTCAACAGTGAGCAGCGCAAGCACGAGAAGTTCACCGACGCACCCGTCACCACCATCATCATGGGAGAGCGGAAGAACGAGGTTCCCCTCGGGCAGCTGACCTCCCACATCCAGAAGATGCCGAAGGTGCTGCAGAAGTACGAGCTCACCGAGGTGATCAGCCGGCTGCGCGCCATCGACGCCACTCGTCCGCGGATGCCGATGCCGAAGGGCCCGATGCCTTCGATGAAGGGCTCGCGGCGGGAGATGCGCGGCCGCTGACGTGGCCATCCTCCTCGGTGCGGAAGGCCTGCATCTCGAATATCCGACGAAGGTCGTCTTCGAGTCGGTGACGCTCGGCCTCCAAGAGGGCCAGCGCGTCGGCATCGTCGGTCGCAATGGTGACGGCAAATCAAGCCTCATGGGCATGCTCACCGGACGGATCGAGCCGGTCGAGGGCCGCGTCACCGTGCGCAACGGTGTGCGCATCGGCGTCCTCTCCCAAAGCGATGACCTCTCCCCCGATGCCACGGTCGGCCACTCCATCGTGGGCGACGCCGCCGAGCATGAGTGGGCCGGTGATCCACGCATCCGCGATGTGATCGGCGGATTGGTCTTTGACCTGGATTGGGACGCAACCATCACCGAACTCAGCGGCGGGCAGCGGCGCAGGGTCGCCCTCGCCGCGCTGCTGGTGGGCGAGTGGGACGTGTTGGCGCTCGATGAGCCCACCAACCACCTCGACATCGAGGGCATCGCATGGCTCGCCGACCATCTGCATCGTCGTTGGGCGCACAACGCCGGCGGATTGTTGGTGATCACCCACGACCGATGGTTCCTCGACGAGGTCTGCACCGACACATGGGAGGTCCACTCGGGCATCGTCGAGCCCTTCGAGGGCGGCTATGCCGCGTATGTGCTGCAACGCGTCGAACGTGACCGCATCGCCGCCGCCACCGAGGCCAAGCGTCAGAATCTGATGCGCAAGGAACTCGCCTGGCTGCGGCGTGGCGCCCCGGCACGCACGTCGAAGCCGAAGTTCCGGGTCGAGGCGGCCAACCAACTCATCGAGGACGAGCCACCGCCGCGTGATTCGATCTCGCTGCAACGCCTCGCCGTGGCCCGTCTTGGCAAGGATGTGGTCGACCTCGAAAACGCGGGCGTGCGTTTCGGCGACACCGATGTGCTGCGCGGCGTCACCTGGCGGATCGGCCCCGGTGAACGCACTGGGATCGTGGGAGCCAACGGGGCGGGCAAGTCGACACTGCTCAGCCTGATCTGCGGGACGCTCTCCCCCACGTCAGGGCGCGTCAAGCACGGTAAGACCGTGCGGATCGGCCTGTTGGACCAGCAGTTCTCCCAACTCTCCGAGATCGCCGGCGATCGGGTCCGGGAGGTGCTGGCGCGCACTCAGGCGTCCTTCACGATCGGTGGCCGGGAGTACACCCCCGCGCAACTCCTGGAACGCCTCGGTTTCTCCCGCGCCCACCTCTCGGCGCGTGTCGGGGAGCTCTCCGGCGGGCAGAAACGTCGACTGCAACTGCTGATGATCCTGCTCGACGAACCCAATGTGTTCGTCCTGGACGAGCCGACCAATGATGTCGACGCCGACATGCTCGCCGCTCTCGAGGACCTCCTCGACTCGTGGCCGGGCACCCTCATCGTCGTCTCCCATGACCGCTATCTGCTCGAACGCGTCACCGATCAGCAGTACGCGATCCTCGATGGGACGCTGCGGCATCTCCCCGGCGGGGTCGACGAGTATCTGCGCCTGGCGAAGGAGCGCGACGCCACCCCTGCCCCGGAGCCCACTGTCCATGCCTCCGATGACGCCGCCGAGCCCACGTTGAGCGGTGCTGAGCGTCACGCCCTGACCAAGGAGGTCGCCTCGGTCGAACGGCGCATCCAGAAGTTGACCGTGCAGATGGAGAAGATCCACTCCGACATGGCCGAGCACGACCCCACCGATTACCCCGCGCTCCAGCGGTTCACCGAGGATGCTCAGGCCCTTCAAACCGAGATCGACGAGCTCGAGGAGCAGTGGCTGGAGCTGTCTGAACGACTCGACGGCTGACGCACAGGCACCTCACGGCCAAAAATTACCGAGAGGTAACGTGGTGGTGTGGTCGAGTTCATCCTGTTCTGTGTCCCCACCGTCATCTATGTCGCCGTGGGATCACGCAGGAAGGGGCCCGGTTTCCTCCCGATGCTGCGCCGGGCAGGCGTGGCGTGGGGAAAGCCCGCCCATTACGGCTGGGCCCTGCTGATGATGGTGCCACTGCTTGTGGTGGCATGGCTCACCACGCAGCTGATCCCCACCGACGCGATCCAGGCCCAGGGCGTCGTCGTCGGCCAGCTGACGTCCGTGGGTGCCGTGCTCGGCGTCATCGCGCGGGCCACGGGTGAGGAGGTCTTCTTCCGCGGCTTCCTCGGGGGTCTCCTGATGCGTCGGCTCGGGTTCTGGTGGGGCAACCTCGTCCAGTCCCTGGTGTTCCTGGTCCCCCATCTGATGCTTCTCCTGATCGACACCCGGATGTGGCCGATCCTGCCGCTGCAGTTCGCCATCGGCTGGTTGCTGGGTTGGTTGCGTCACCGCGCCGATTCCTTCGTCCCCGGCGCCGTGGTCCATTCCCTCACCAACCTTCTGGCAGGCTTCCTCCTCGCCTGACGCCCCATCATGCGTCCGCGCCCGCGTGGGACAATCCAGACATGTCCTCAGTACCTTCGTCCACCCTGGTGGAGCACAGCATCTGGTGGCACGTGTACCCGCTCGGGGCCTGTGGAGCACCGATTCGTCCCGGTGATGACCAGGCGCCGGGTGACTGGCCGCTGGAACACCGTCTCCCACGCCTCGAGGCGTGGCTGGACCACGTGATCGAACTGGGCTGTTCAGGCCTGTTGCTGGGGCCGGTGTTCGCGTCGGTCGCCCACGGCTATGACACGCTCGATCACTTCAGGATCGATCCGCGTCTCGGCGATGATTCCGATTGGGACCACTTCGTGGAGGCATGTCATTCCCGTGGCCTGACGATCCTGCTCGACGGGGTGTTCAACCACGTCTCGACGCACCATGCGTGGGTGAGCGGCGACGGGCCGATCAAGCGCATCGATGGAGCGCCGGTGCCTTGGGAGGGCCACGGGGAGCTCAGCGAGCTCGATCACCGTGACGAACGCACCGCCGGGTTCGTCGTCGACGTCATGCGGCACTGGCTCGACCGCGGCGCTGCGGGCTGGCGTCTGGACGTGGCCTACGCGGTGCCTGCCGAGTTCTGGCGGACGGTGCTGGAACGGGTCCGCGAGACCCACCCCGATGCGCTCTTCCTGGGCGAAGTCATCCATGGTGACTACCCGCAGATCGCCCACGATGCAACGCTCGACTCGGTGACACAGTACGAACTGTGGAAGGCCATCTGGAGTTCCCTTGCCGACCACAACTTCTTCGAGCTCGCCCATGCCCTCGAACGACATGACGAGTTCTCACAGCGCATGGCGACGCAGACCTTCGTGGGCAACCACGATGTCACGCGTATCGCGACCAAGGTGGGCGACGCCGGTGCCGCCCTCGCTGCGGTGGTCCTGTTCACCGTCCCCGGCATGCCCAGCATCTACTACGGCGACGAACAGGCGTTCCGGGGTGAGAAGACCGACACGATCTCCGGTGACGACGCAGTCCGCCCACCGCTCCCGGCCACTCCAGCGGAGATGCTGCCCACCGGCGACTGGCTCGAGGACATCCACAAGGCTCTCATCGGCCTGCGCCGTCGACACCCATGGCTGACGCGTGGGCGCCTCCAAGTGGACAACATCACCAACACCTCCCTCGATTACCACGTGCACACCGGCGGGCATCGGCTCGACGTCCATCTCGACCTCGAGTCCACTCCCCATGCGATGCTGCGTTTCAACGACGGTGAGACATGGCAGGGGGTGGGGTGACGTCGTGCTGGAGGTTCTCGGCACGACTCCCCTGCCGTGGCCCATCACCGAGATGTGATCGTGTTCAACAAGGATTCTTCCGGCGCGACGCACCTGCATCTGGCGGCCCATCGGTCGGAGAATGTTCTGCATGCAGCGCGCCCTCTCCCTCGTGATCGGTTTGGCGCTCGTGCTCGGCGCGAGCGCCGCCGGAGTTGTTCTGTGGCGTACCGACGAGGGTCGTTCCTCCGTCGGTGTTGCCCGCCGCACGGACGGCTCGGTGACGCTGGTGACTGCTTGGTGTGCAGGTGAACGCCTGGATGAGCCCCGGATCGATGCCTGGGTGGACGGACGCTCCGGGCACCGGTTGATGGCGGCCTCGGGGTCCTCGACACAGGACGTCACCGCATATGTGGTGGGACGTCCGAATGCAGGCATGGAGGAGACTGTCAATGAGCCACTCCCGGAGTCCGATCCCCTTGTGGCGTACAACGCCGGTCAGCCCGATTCCTGGTGGCCTCGCCAGGGATATCCGTCATCGGCGACGGTGTTCCGGGTCAATCAGCTTCCGGTGAGCGACACCGATATACCGCGCGAAGTGATGGTCGGCGACGGCGAAATCATCCCATCGTCCGAGTTGTTCACCCAGCGATGCACCCCACATGGCGAGCAGCTCGCCGCGAACTAGCGTCGGTTCACCACGACGGTCCCCATGGTGAGGTCGTGCAGCCCCCTTCGGTGGACGCCGATCACCAGAGCCGGCAGCACCAGACAGATCAGGGCGGTGCGCAAAGCCGCGCGCCACAGCCTCACGGGTTCCGGGGTCAGGCGTACCACCATGATGCGGGCGCAGATCTGACCGAACGACCCTCCAGCGAAGGCAGTGCCGAGTGTGGCCTCGATGAAGAACAGCGCCATGGTGATCATGCCGAGGTACGGAACATCACCGAGCACACCGGCGCGGACCAGGCCCCAGGTCACGATCGTGCAGGCCGCCCAATCCACCACGAGGGCAGTGAAGCGTGCCCCCCAGGTGGCGAGTGATCCACGCCCCGTCTCGGGCAGACCCAGCTCCTCGCCGGGCCATGCCTCCTCGTGTCGAAGCTCAGATCCGGTACTCGCCATGCTGATAGTGTATGGGGACAGCCCATTCGCTGATCCCAAGTGGAAGAAGAGTCCATGTTCACAGGCGCCGATGACCTTCTCTCTTATCTGCGGGACGAGAACGTCGAGACAGTAGACGTCCGGTTCTGCGATCTTCCGGGGGTGATGCAGCACTTCACGATCCCCGCCCGCGAGTTCGGTGAGGACGTGTTCGAGGAGGGGCTCTCGTTCGAC
This sequence comes from Propioniferax innocua, assembly GCF_006716235.1. GTDB lineage: Bacteria > Actinomycetota > Actinomycetes > Propionibacteriales > Propionibacteriaceae > Propioniferax > Propioniferax innocua. The sequence continues at coordinate 702,002 of NZ_VFOR01000001.1, forward strand.
GGTGCCTCGGTGCGCGGATTCCAGAAGATCCACGAGTCCGACATGTCTCTCCTGCCCGATCCGTCGACCGCATACATCGACCCCTTCCGCAGGTCGAAGACGCTGTGTCTGAACTTCTTCGTGCACGATCCCATCACCAAGGAGGCCTACAGCCGTGATCCGCGCAATATCGCGCGCAAGGCCGAGGCCTACATGGAGTCCACCGGGATCGGTGACACGGTCTTCTTCGCCCCCGAGGCCGAGTTCTATGTCTTCGACTCTGTTCGGTTCGAGACCAAGCCCGAAGCCGGGTACTACATGATCGATTCCGAGGCTGGCGCCTGGAACACCGGTCGTGAAGAAGAGGGCGGCAACCGCGGCTACAAGGTCAAGTACAAGGGCGGTTACTTCCCCGTCGCCCCCACCGATCACTTCGGTGACCTCCGCGATGACATCGTGCGGCACATGGAGAACCTCGACATGAAGGTCGAGCGTGCTCATCATGAGGTCGGCACCGCTGGTCAGGCGGAGATCAACTGGCGGTTCGACGAGCTCCTGCGCAGCGCCGACAGCGTCATGCTGTTCAAGTACTTGGTGAAGAACACCGCGTGGGAGGCGGGCAAGACGGCCACCTTCATGCCCAAGCCGATCTTCGGCGACAATGGATCGGGCATGCACTGCCACCAGTCCATCTGGAACGAGGGCAAGCCCCTGTTCTACGACGAGAACGGGTACGCCGGGCTCTCGGACATGGCGCGGTACTACATCGGCGGTCTCCTCAAGCATGCGCCCTCACTGCTGGCGTTCACCAACCCGACCGCCAACTCGTACCACCGTCTGGTGCCCGGCTTCGAAGCCCCGGTGAACCTGGTCTACTCGCAGCGCAACCGTTCGGCCTGTATCCGTATCCCGCTGACGGGTTCGAACCCCAAGGCCAAGCGGATCGAGTTCCGCTGCCCCGACCCCAGCGCGAATCCGTACTTGGCTTTCTCGGCCATGTTGCTGGCGGGCCTCGATGGCATCCAGAATCGCATCGAGCCGCCCGAGCCCATCGACAAGGACCTCTACGAGCTGCCGCCCGAGGAGCACGCCGACATCGCCACGGTGCCGCCGACCCTCGACGCCGTGCTCGATGAGCTCGAGGACGACCACGAATACCTTCTCGCCGGCGATGTGTTCACCAGTGACCTCATCGAGACGTGGATCGACATGAAGCGTGAGGACATCCAAGCGTTGCGCCTGCGTCCGCACCCCCATGAGTTTGAGATGTACTACGACATGTGATTCATCTGTTTGCGGCGTCTTTGTCTGCGAACGATGAGCAGCAGCGCCACGCCCAGCAGGAGCAGAAGATCCAGGATCATCCACCAGGACAGTGGCAGACGCCACGATGACCCGTCCTCTGCGACTGGTGGATCGACCCGCACCGCTTCCACGAGCAACCGGTCGGTGTTGATGCCATACGGGGTGCAGGTGACGAGGGTGATCTTGTCCTTGTCGGGTTCGTAGTTGATCTTGTCCCAGTCATCGGGTTGGACCACTCGGCGCCCGGTCACGCGGTAGTACATGATCTCATCGAGCACTTCCACCTCGACCAGAGCACCATCTTCGATGGTGGGTAGGTGGTCGAACATCGTGGCATCGACCATTCCGGCGTGTGCAGTGATGACCGCGTTGGTCCCGACCCCGCCCACTGGCAGATCAGAGCCGAACATGTGACCAGCACCCTTGTAGAGGACATGTGGGTTCGAGGTGTGGCTGATGGGCAGGTCGACGCCGATCGAATCAATGCGGATCCGGCCCATGGTCTCCCCTGCACCGGGAACGCGTAGCGTGTCCATGTAGCGGTCGAATCCCGGCGACGCAGGCACCGGCGGCATCGCGTGGTGCCCCTGCTCGTTCAACCACCGGTTGTACTGCCGTGCTTCCTCACGCAGACGCACGATCTCCTCGCGTGGCTCCACCTGCTGCACGCTCTGGCTGTATTGCTCGGCGTGCTGCTCGATCAGATGGTTGTTCCACAGCGTCGCCACCAGGGGGTACAGGAGCACCAGAACCCCCACCATGATCCACAGCCACGAGCGGCCGCCGCGTTTGGTGCGCTTGGAAATCACGACCGCGTTTCGCGCAGATGTTTCCACAGTCCGATCCCGAGGATGATCAGACCGATGAGGAGCACCCACAGCAACGTCTGCACGCCGGTCTCAGGGAGGAGCCATGCCACTGACTCCTTCGGACGCAGCGCCCCGTACTGGTCGCTTTCGGTGAGGGTGCCGGACGGAGTCGTCGCGGTCACCGTGAGCACGCCGTCCGATGCCGCCGGATAGGCGAAGTTCTCGGTTGTGGGCTCGGTTATCAGCACATCGAACTCACAGCCAGATGAGCCACCGACGGCCAAATCGCTCCCGGAGGTTTCGCAAACAGTCTTCGGGATGGCGCCATCGGCTCCGATGGTCACATGACTGCCATCAGCAGCCACCACGGTTCGTCCTGCAAGCCCGGGTTCGGTGAGGGCGATATTCGACATCGCCACCGCTCCGGTGTTCTCGATGGTGTACCGAAAATGCATCCGGTCAGCGGTGTGCGGCAGCAAAGCGGTGTCGGCGACCGCACCAGTCACCGAGCTGATCGGCGTGCCGTCGATGACTTTGTCCACCTTCATCGAGGGATACCGGTTGACTGCTGTGAGGGACCACAAAGACGGATCGGAGGAGTTCGTGCTCGCGTCGGCCACGGGCAACACATCACCGCGGACGTAGTGCTGCCCAGGTTCGTCGGGTGTGCCGAAGACGTTGGTGCTGGCAACATTCTCCCAGCCCTTTCCATGGGACTGAACGTCCAGCAGCGGCTCTGCCTGAGCAGTCTCGTTGAACTGACAGGTACCGGTGACTGGAACGTCGCCCATCGTGAACGTCTCACCCGCATCCACAGTGAACTGTTGGGCCACTGACGTATCCCCTGCGGTGCAGGTGGCGTTGAAGGTGAAGCTTCCTGCCTCCGGCGGCGCGCCTTCGACGTTCTTCGTGAACGTCACCGGGACACGATCGAGCATGTAGGTGGCTTCACCCGCGATCGTGACTGCCTCGCCGGTGCTGGACGGTGCGAGTCCGGTTGGAACCTTGAAGGTGTGCTGGTAGTCCTTCATATCGGCGGTGACGTCGGCGGCCTTCAGATCCTCGCCGGCCACGGTCGGGTTGGTGCTGACGGCCGTGGCTCCGTTCCACTGGCCGAACTGCATGAACGGCCGTCGATCGCCCTGAGTCACCTCGAACGCTGAGTTCGGCGCGAGAGCCGATGACCCGTCACCCTCGACATCGCCATCCACGGTGCAGTTCGCGTCAGCGGGCAGATATATGATCTCTCCACCCGAAGGCGGCATCGCTCCTGTGACACTCGCGTCCGCAGATGCACCGTCCAGAGTGCTCACCACCCGAGCAGTTGTCTGAGCGCCATCGTCGCACGAGACGTTGTACACGAATGTGGCGGCCGGATCGATCGCCGATACCGCATCGCCTCCCTTCACCGCAACGAGCCGCACCGGAACCATCATGCGGCTGAAGGTATTGGTGAAGTCCCATGGCTGCACTGTTCCCTCTTCAACCCGCTGGGTGAGGGCACTGCTTTCCTCTCCATTGAGGCTCGTGCTCATGGTCATCACCGGGGGCACGTCGCGAGCCTCCGATTCGGTCCCCGTGCACAATGACCCGGAAGGTACATGGATCTTGTCGGTCTTGTAGGTCCGGCTCACGGTTCCATCTGGATTGGTGGTCTCGTCGCCGAGCATGTCCCATGTCACAGTGTCGGGGATCGTCTCCCACATGCTCTGCTCACCGGCTGTTGAACCGGCCGAATAACCGACTCCCTCGCAGTGATAGTCGAAGTCGAAGCTCGGACGCGTGGCATCCAAACGGTCCCATTCGGATGCGTGCGCGGTGACTGTCTTGCTGAACGTCAGTGGAGCGGTGACCCAGTCGTAGTTGTTCGTGAGATTGACGATATTTCCTTCACCGTCTGGCGCGTCCTCTTCCACGATGAACCCCATCGACGTGGTCGTTTCATCTGTCAGGGTCGTGTCGTGCTCAGTGGTGCCATCGTTGCGTGCCACTGTCCAATCGACGCTCGTCGGCCGCAGATGCGTCTCGAGCTTCTTGCCGTCATCATCTGTCTCGGTGAGGTCCAGCCGTCCGAACTGATCACCGGTGATCGAGCATTCGGCTCCCACCGGCACGTCTTCGAATGTGTACTGACCAGGCCCCTGAATGGTTCCGGTGAATGTACCCAGCACTGGACGCCCGTCTGCCTGAGAATCCACGCAGGTCATGGTGAAGGTGTGGTTGTGGAACTGGTCCCGGTACGCCGACAGGTCGATGGGAGTGTTCGCGATCTTGTTCAACTCCACCGACGCCAGTCGCCGTGTGTACGCATTGATGAACTCAACCGAGTGATTCCCATTGAATTCAAAACTCGTCCCGTTCGCGTCTCGGGGAGCACCATCGACAGACACGGTCTGGACCAGATCGATTCCCACCGCGCTGGTGCTTGCCTCCTCGGTCGCCGTGCAGATGGAACCGATGGGAATGTCATTGGCTTGCAAGGTCTTCGCATCCACTGTCTGGCTTCCCGCGATGACCGTCGCAGTGAAGGTTCTCTCACCACCGTACGGCGCAGTACAGGTCAGGTTCACCGTGAATTCGCGGCTCCGCTTGACCTCCTTGCGCGCATCTGAGATATAGCTGTTCGGATCGCCGGGAAATTCCACGGTTTTCGACGCGGTGGCGTCACCGTAGGTGTAGTCGTAGTCATTGGTGATCGTAACCACCGATTTGCTTCCCACGACGATGTCCGCCGAGAGCGGATCACCATCGCTGCTCCCGGTGTTGCTGCTCTGAGTACCGTCAGCATCACTCGGGTACGTGACCCGGTACTTCCACGCCACGGGGAAACTGACATCGCCGACGGTACGCGTCTTCATTGCGTCGGTGTAGGGACGCGCGTCCAGATCGCAGGTGGCACCTTCGGGCACGGCCGACGCTGGGAGCCTCAACTCCTCGTTCGCATCCAGGGTGAACCCGTTGGTGATGTCGATCGTGCTGACACTGCCATCTGCCGCGGTCAATTCCGCTGAAGTCAGCGGAAGCCGCTCACCCCCGTTGGTGCAGGTGAGCGTGTAGTTCAGTGGACCACTCATCTGCGGGTTGGCCGCGATCTGACGGCGGATCGTGAGTCCATCGCCGGTCGGCCGGAACAGGTTCACCGCTTCGATGTCTGTGGTCGTGTCGTTGACCTGCCCATCCTCGGCGTTGGTTTCCGACTCACCGATCGTCACATCGGGTAGCTTGGCCGACCACAGGACGCCGGAGGAAGTGATGTCGGGGCGGTCTTCACTGAGAGTGCACACATTTCCGTAGGGAACCTCCATGGTTCCGCCCGGCCCGGTGTTCGCACGGGCATCGTCTGCAACGAGCAGCGTCGCCCCTTTCCAACCGTTGGAGGAATCCGACGTCACGGTGGCGGTTCCCCTCAGGGGCACCGCCTCGAGACCATTCGCCGTTTCAAGGGTGCGGACGCCACAGTCGAACTGGAGCGAGTACTGCGTTGGCAGGGAAACTCCCAGCCCGCCGTGGTCGACCAGCTTGGTCAGATTGACAGTGCTCAGCCGGTTGCCGAAGTGGTTGGTGACGACGACCTTGTTCTGGTTCGCATCGTTCGAATCGATGACGGTGATGACAGGTCGAGTCTTGGCTTCCTCGTTGTCGAGGGTGACTGCCTGGTCGTTCGCGTCGGACCCGGTCACGGTTGTCTTGTCCAGCACCGAGCTCGACCCCGCAGCCTCCCTGTCACGGATCGCAGCGGTGTCTTCGAAGATCGTGCATTGGGCCCCGACGCGAACGTCATCGATGGCTGCCGACGCAGTGTCGCCGGAAGCAACGTCGATCACACCGGCCTTGGAATATGACGGGTCGTTCGGCAACGAACAGGAGTAACGCATCGGATACGAGGCATGCTCCTTCTTGGCCATGGACGCGCCCGGGCCGCTGATCTGCTTGCTGACCTTGACCGAGCGGGTCTTCCACGAGTAGGCCGCCCGGATGTCGATCGCGCTCGTGGTGGGCGTTCCTCCTGCCGGGTAGTCCGGGAGCTTGAAGGGGTAGGCACCGAATCCGTCGGGGGTCGTGGGTTGCCCGTCGAAGGTGACGGTACGGTCGTCGAATTTGACGGTCTGCTGCTCCTCGGGAGACAGACCGGTGAGTGGTGTGACAGTGCAGTCTCGGCCGGTCGGCACTCCGGTGACCGAGGTGGTGCCCGTGAGGCTGTTCGACCCATCCGTTCCGGTCAAGGTCAGAGCAACGGTCTTACGGAAGCCGGAGGTCGGGCAATTCACATCGAATTGGTAGGTTTTGGACGTCCCGAACGTCACGTCCACCGGGTCACCAGTCACCGTCTTGGTCAATGTCAGCGTGCCGGTGTGAGCAGTGTAGGTGTTGGTGGCATCGACACGGTTGAGCGGTGTGTTGTCGTCGGCCGGTTTGAGCGTCAGGGTGACCGGGGCGAATGTGTCGGTGTTGTTCGGATCCTCCGACGCTCCTTGCCACGTGAGGTCGTGATCCATACCGGAATCGGCCCTCGGCGAAGCAGATCTTGCTTCGCTCACGCTGCAGGTCGATCCCGCAGGGAGGCCTTCGACCTTGGCCTGCTCTCCAGACTGCACACGCCTCGTCCCCGTCAGCGGCACAAGGGGGTAAGCCGCTTTGAACTCATCGATGGCCTGTTGGTCGGTCTTCGAATCGTCATGCGGGGGGACGCACGTGTAGGAGAGATCGAAAGTCCTGTCGGTCACCTCGGCGTATCTGCTGGCGGTACCGGACACGACCTTGCTGAGAGCCAGACTGGCTGCGACGAACTTCGGCGTCCACTGCACATTGCACGTTATGGGCTCGTTCTCGCTGTTGTCCACCAAAAGTGTGGACGTCTTGGTGGCGGGATCATCGGTCAATCTGTAGCCCGCAGGCACGCTTCCCTGTCGGATGGTCTGGGTACCACCCCGTGGAGTCGTACACGTCCACACCGGGTCGTAACGATCGAACACGCGATCCGACTGCGTCCCGCTCGCGGTCGATGAGAACATCTGCTTGTCGGTCGAAGTGCTACCGGTTCCCGACCGCATGACCTGCGTGTACAGGTCCGATCCCTGCCACGGGGCGGGCGTCGTCGTTCCGTCAGCGTTGCGCACCCCCATCTTGAAGTCGAAGTCGGTCGTCTGTCCGGTGGCCAACTTCTCCTGATCGGTATCGGCGGTGACGTTGCCGCGCATACGTCCCATGTCCAAGGCCAACGCGAAGCCCTGGAACGACCAAGAACCGAGCCGAATCGACAGGTCCGAGGGATTGTTCAGGCTGACCATGAACGTTCCGGCGTTCACCGTGCCGCGGACCAAACCGGAATACTCGTAGCACATGAAGTCACCGGCCGGAAACATGAAGTTGTTGTAGCGCTTCTCGGTTGTCGTCGGCCCGAAAATGTCGTTGTTGTCCGCTGCCCACCTCGGGTCATCTGCGCAGGCAGCCTTGTAATCGGCTGTCTGGGGCGTCAATCGGGTGTATTGCGCTGTTGTGCTCGTGCGCCCATCCACCTGAAACACCTCGGAGCCAGCACCGAAGGTCGTCTGCTGGGCATCGGCAACCACGAAACGAGGGTCGGCAACGGCCTGCCCGGTGAACTTGTCTGTGACTTTGATGTTGCGAAGCGTGAACTCCGATGTGTTTCGGCTCGGGTCACCGTGGTCCACCTTCACCACCGGTTGGTTCGGGTCACCCGATTCAGGCAGAAAGTAGTTGACCCCATTCACGGTGTTGCCGAACACGGACCGATCATCCAGTCCGAAAGCGTCATTGCCCACCGTCGCCGAGGTCGCATTGCGCGCGTTGGTTCCCACCGCGATACGTTTCCAGTTCGGAACGTACGGGAGCGGACCGGCCTCGAAGTGCGTCGTGTCCACCGCATTGATCGTCCGGTCCCGGAAGACGACATCAAGGGTGTACGTCATCGTGTACCGGCCCAAGTCCTTGGTAACGGTCTTGGGCCCGCTGAGGCTGGTCGCCTCCTTCATGTCGATCCAGCACAGCTCATCGCCGTACTTGGTCACCTCCGGAGCGTTCCCCCCACGGTTACGGATGGAACAGTCACCGAATTGCCAGGTCGAGCCGTTCGTGTTCCAGCCCTTGTCAGCCGGCGGCGTGGCCGGGGTGGCCGCTGCGGCCGGGGTCGGCGGAGCGATGAATCCCGGGATCAGGCTGAAGGTGGCTGCCAGGGCCACCACCATGGTCACGGCCAGAAATTGCTTGATGCAGGTACTCATCCGCACGACTCCTGATCGTTGGGGTTGTGGCGCTGCCTGGCGAGGCCGAGGAGCATCGCGCCCATGATCGACGCCAGCACGGCTCCCCCGATGACCCATGGCGAAGTTTCGGCACCCGTGCTGGCCAGACCTCGACCCTCACCTCGACCCTCATCGGGGGGCGCCGGCAACGGGGTCGTGGGGCAGGCATACGTGGCCGAATCGGACATCGTCGCAGCCGACGATGAGGCGTATTCGGCGCGGTCGCGGGGGACCGCGCGCCCGTCGGTGAACAGGTGGCCGTCGAACCCCATGCGGGTTCCTTCGGGGGTCTCCGGATCGATCCGACCGGTGTATGTCATGTGGACACGTGTCTCGGGGTGTCCGGAGCGGATGCGAGCGAGCGCCGCCAACCCCTTGTCCGTCAGCTCCATGATGATGGAGCCATGCCTCCACCTGTAGTGCACACCCTCCACAAGGTCGACGCGACCGTCGAGTGATTCGACCCAGACATCGGCGGCAGCAGCATCCAACATCGCGGGATCGTGCTCGGTGACGAGGGCATAGTTGTGCAGTCGCCCCTTGCGGTCGGGTGCGGGCACCGAGCCGGCAAGGCTCACCGTGAAGTCATCGTCGGCGCACACCTGCTTGGACCCCACCGCGATCTCGATGGCCTCCGGCTGATTCTTCACCTGAACCTGTACGTCCCGTGCCCCGTCGGCAGCAGGCAGAGCCACCAGAAATGGCGTGGCGACGCTCCATCCGATGTTCCCCTCCCGCGACGGCAGTTCCTGCACCAAGTAGACGCCGTCGGGCAACACGTCGGACGAGGCATGACCTGCAGCGTCGGTGGTGACGATCACATCCGGCCCCTTCGCGTAGTGCGAATCGCTGGTGAGCACCTCCGGATCGGCAGCCACGAGCTCGGCCACCTGCTCCGGCGAAGTGGCGTCGACATCCTCCAGCCGGTTGAGCTGGAACCGGATGCCCTCGAGGGGTTGGCCGGGCGTGTCCCCCTCACCTTCAGATTTGATGAGCGTCAACGTCGACCCAGCCGCATGGGCCGGAGCAGCCAGGCCGAAACCGAGCATGGACCAGAACAGCGCTGACAGCACTGCGATCATCCGCAGCCTTCTCATCGTGTCCTTCCTCCCTCGGGCTCGGTCTCGTTGTCGCGGCGATTGCGCCGCAGCCACCACAGCAGATACAGCAGGGCGGCCAAGGAGATGACGATGGCGGCGAGCATCCACGGTTGCCAGATCGTGTGGAACTCCTGGGTGATCTCCCTCGACGGCAGCTCGGTGCGTTCACCACGCACCAGCAGCCGATGGGTGTTGATGCCGTATGGCGTGCACGTGACCAACGTCAACCGGTCATGGCCGGCTTCAGGACGCACCCCGTCGATCTCGTCGGGCAGTACCACGGTGATCTCGTCGACCCGGTAGGCCAGCTCCTCCCCCATCACCTCGACGATCATGATGTCGCCATGCTTGATGTGGTGGACGCTGTCGAACATCGTCATCGTGGCCAACCCCGTGTGTCCGGTGAGCACCGCATGGCTCCCGTCTCCTCCGACTGGAAGAGCAGTTCCATAAAGGTGCCCGACGCCGGCGGCCAGTGTCTTCTGCGATGTGCCGTGATGGACCGGCATGTCGATCCCCACCGATGGCACCCGAATGCGCGCCATCGTCGAATCCATGTTCAGTTGTGTCAGATAGTCACGGTAGGCCTCTGAGGTCACGTCAGGACCGGTGACCCACGGGTCACGCGCTCCCACCTCGGGCAGGCGGCCGTTGTACTCATGGGCCCGGCGCAGGATCTCCTGCTTCTCCCCCGCGTCGATCTGAGCGACGCTCCGTGAGTACTGCTCGGCGAACTCATACTGCTCTTGGTTCTTCACCTGTGTGAGTACAACCGGGGCGAGGAGCACCAGCACCCCCAGCACGAAGTAGACGACAGGGGCCTTGCGTCGCCGAGCCGCCCGCCTCGTCGCACGGGACGACGAGGCGGGGCGGTCGACGGAGACCATCAGGCAGCCTGTGCCTTGTCGTCACGGCGGCTCACGATCAGACCGCGGATCAGCAAGGCCAGGCCGAGCACGAACACGGCGACGAGGCCCCACGCACCGGTGGCGGGAAGCTGACCGAGGAAGGAATCCTTCTGGTTGTCGACCGTGACGGTGAGCTCATTGGCGGCTGCGTCATAGCTGACCGGCTGCGGCTGCGGATTCTGCACGAACCCAGTGGGAGCCTTGGTCTCGAGGACGCAGTACTTGTTCGGCGCGGCCTGCCCACCGGACACCGACGTGGCCGGCACGCCATAGGCATTGGCCGTGGACTGTGCTCCACCGTCCACACCACCGGCGGTGGTGAGTCCGGTACCGGTGGCCGAGCCGTCAGCAGCGGTCGCCACCGTCAGCGGGTCGCCGAGGAGCTTGTTGTCCACATCGCAGAGGTACAGCGCGAACTCGGCGCCGTTCAGCGAGGCGTTGGTGACGCCCTCACCCGAACCGGTCTTGGTGATGGTCAGCGGGGCGAAGGTCGTCTGTGCACCGTTACTGCCCGGATCGTTGGGATCAGCCGGCGTGGCGTCGGTGCTCACCTGACCACCGGGGATGTCGATGGTGGCGTTGTTGGTGATCTTGCCGTCTGCAGGCAACGAGGTGACCCTGGCCTGGAACGCGACATGTACCTCGAGCGCGGGCTGCGTTTTGCGCGCGTTTTCGAGCTTGTCCAAGCCCGACTGGTTGAACGTCACGGTCAGGGTGTTGTTGTCGGTGTTCACCGTGTAGTCGGCAGCGTCCAACGCCACCGGCTCGGTGCCGTCGGCGTTCGACGCGGTCACCTCAACGGTGTCGCCCTGCAGCGCGAGATCGGCCTGCAACGGGTCGGTCACGACGAACTTCGTGAGGTCACCAGCCGGGACTGGGCCATTGATCTGATACTTGAGGTTCGTCCCCACGGTCGCATTGGTGTCATCGACCTGCTTGTCGGGCGTGATCTCCTGGTTCTTGGGGTACACGTCCTGCTCGTAGGTCCACACGCCGTCCTGCGTATATGGCAGAGTCATGATGAACGGCGGCGCAACGGTATAGCCGCCCTTCTGCACCTCGGTCACGAGGTAGGCGCCAACAGTGAAGTCGGCGTTCGTTCCGGTGCTGATCGTGGCGTCACCATTCGCATCGGTGGTGACGGTCATCGCAGCCCCGAGCGCCCCGGGCGCCTCGGGCGTGCGACCAGCCAGCGCCGACCAGCCCGCGGCGGTGGTGAGATCGATGTCAGTGATCTTCTGAACGTTGAAGGTCACGCCCTCCACGCCGGGCAAGCCGGCATGCGAACCGTCGGTGACGGGGTCGCCCTCTTTCTTGTGGATGTTCAGTGTGACCGAAGCGTTGGGATCGATCTGATCTGTGGGTGCAGGAGCGGCCGGAGCCGGGGTGGGCTCGATACCGGCAGTGGGCTCGGCATGAGCCGGCACCACGGGTGCCTGCACCACGAGTCCAAGAAAAGCCACGGCCACCACAGCCCGGGGCCAGATTCGATTCAGCACGCTGATTCCCTCCCTGAAGCCATGCTCGTAGGAGAGAAATATACGACGCCCATAGCACCCTCCCCTAATCCGCGCTCCACGGCCCGACTGAGCCCTGCCGACAGGGCAGCTCGATACGGAAGATTCCCCAGTCCACAGACCCCGAAGAAAGGATCCACGCCCTAGTGTGAAGGTCACCCATGACCCCACCCCGGAGGCTTTCATGTTCAAGAAGATCGCTGCTGGATTCGCGGCACTCGCGACCAGCGCCACGCTCACCATCGGCGGCATCTCCATGGCGGACGCCAGCACCCATTATTCGCGCGACGATTACGGCCCCAACCCGCACGCCTCGAACACGACGCATTCGAGCTGGGGCTCGGCCGAGTGGCCGAACTGCCCGACCGACATCAGCAACGTGAACTACTCGGATCTGTCGTACGTGACCGTCCGCACCGATCTGGTCCCCCTCGTCCACGCCCTGCTGGAGAAGACCGAGCAGATGGGCTACGACCTCAAGGGCAACGCCTCGTGGGGCTTCAACTGCCGCGCGATCCGCGGCTCGGACTCGATCCCCTCCAACCACTCCCGCGGCCTGGCCGTGGACATCAACTCCGATGAGAACCCGATGGGCTCGGAGTTCGTCTCGACCATCCCGCCCGAGGTCGTCCACATGTGGGAGTCGGCCGGGTTCTACTGGGGCGGTCGCTACACCGGACGCCCCGATGCCATGCACTTCGAGTACATCGGCTCGGTCGATCAGGTTCCCGTCTTCACCGAGCAGGTGACCGGCGGGGATTCCGAGCCCGCTCCCGAGCCGGAGCCGACGAACCCGACCAAGGGCGGCGGCCCCGTCCCGGCCGACACCTCCTGGTGCTATGTCGGGCCAGCCGAGACCATCTGGAAGGGCGCGCAGAACGGCAGCGTCAAGGACGCACAGTGCCTGCTCAACATCGCCGGCTACAACGCCGGAAGCATCGATGGAGTCTTCGGCGCCCAGACCAAACAGGCCGTCGAGCAGTTCCAGGCCGATCAGGGCCTCGAAGTCGATGGCGTGGTGGGCACCAACACCTGGAAGGCGCTCGGCCACCAGGGGTGACACCACACCACACCGATTCGCTTTTAGAACTGAATATGTGTTAAAAATATGGGCATGAGTGCGCCATCCGCAGTACCCGACAGGGCTCCGCTGCGGATGGCGCTCATCATGTCTGCGGCCGCCTCCATGCTCATCGGCCTCAACGCCGGGCTGACTCGCCTGGCTGTCCCCGCACCCGTCGACAGCGTCGAGCTCGGCACCAGGCACGGGCCGATCATGGTGTTCGGCTTCATGGGTTCACTCATCGCTCTCGAGCGCGCGCAGGCCCTGCGCAATCCACTGGCCTACCTCGCCCCCGCTCTGATGTCCTTGGGCGCTCTGGCGCTCGCCATCGGTCCCTCGCCTCGGCTGGGGCACATCCTCCTCATCGATGGCACGCTCGCCTTCACCGTCGTGGTGTTCCTCCTGTGGCGACGCGCCCCGGTCACCCTCGTGGCGGTCCAGGTGCTCGCCGCCGTGCTGGCGGCTCTCGCCGCAGCTTTCCTTTTCAATCACGAGGTCCCGGCCGTCATCGGCCTGCTGACCGCATTTCTTGTCATCACCATCACCGCCGAACGCGCCGAGCTGGCCCAGCTATCGATGGGCCCATCGGCGACGCGTGTTCCCGTGGTGGTCGCGGCGGGTATGAGCCTCGGCGCGGTGGGCTCACTGGCTGATTCCGAGATCGGCGCGCGCATCCTCGGCGCCACATTGCTCCTGACCTGCGGTTGGTTGCTGCGCGATGACATCTCACGTCGTTTCATCCGACTCGACGGCCAACGTCGTTTCCTTGGCGCCGCCCTCCTGATGGGCACCCTGTGGCTGGCGGTGGCGGGCTGCGTCTGGCTGGCACGAGGAACCGGCGATGCCGCCTACGACACCGGAATCCATGCGGTCTTCCTGGGCTTCGGGATGTCGATGATCATGGCCCACGCCCCGATCATCTTCCCCACGGTCCTGAGCCGCCCCCTGCCCTACCGCCCCGTGATGTGGGCGCCGCTGGGCATGCTGCACGTGGGCATGGTCGCCCGCGTGGTCGGCGACCTGCTCCACCTGACCCCTCTCCATCAAACAGGAGGCATCATGACGGTCCTGTCGATGCTGCTCTTCGGAGCCACGGCCGCATACTCGGCGGCGCGAGGATGAACGCCCGGCGGCGTCGCGCACGCGACTTCACCCTCATCGTCTGGTTCGTGGCGGCCATCATCGTCGCCGTAGCTCATCGGTGGGTTCCCGAGGCCACGTGGCTGATGATCCATCTGGTGACGCTGGGTGCCCTCACCCACTCCATCCTCGTGTGGAGTGAGCACTTCTCGCGTTCGCTGTTGAAGACCCGCACCACCCAGGCCTCCGAACGCGCGCAGCGTATCCGTCTGGGCCTGCTCACCGCCGGGTCGGCGATGGTGCTGGGCGGAGTCCCCAGCTCGTTGTGGCTGCTCACTCTCACCGGAGCCACGATCGTGAGCGCTGCGGTGCTCTGGCACGGACTCGCACTGTGGTCGGATCTGCGTCGTGCACTGCCCGGGCGTTTCCACATCACCGTTCGCTACTACGTGACCGCCGCGGCCTGCCTACCGGTCGGCGCCACTTTCGGCGTGTTGCTGGCGCGTGGCCTCCCCGAGCAGTGGCATGCCCGCCTCCTGGTGGCACACACCATGGTGATGCTGCTGGGCTGGGTGGGCCTCACCGTCATCGGCACCCTCGTCACGTTCTGGCCCACGGTGCTGCGCACCCGGATGGACGAGCGTGCGGAACTGACGACGAAACGTCTCTGGCGCCCACTTGTGGCGTCCATCGGCGTGGTGCTGGTCGGTGCCCTGTGGGGTGTGAACGCCGTGGCCGTGATCGGCCTGGTGGTCTATGTGGCGCTCGTGTGCTGGTGGGGACGAACGCTCCTCACGCCACTGCGCAAGAAGCCGCTCGAGGAGTTCGCCCCGGCCTCAATCGGTGCCGCGATGGTGTGGTTCCTGATCTCGATGGGCCTGACCGGATGGACGGTGCTCACCTCCGACGACGGCTCCCTGGCTCGCGCCTTCCCCGGACTCGCCGCCTACTGGGTGGGCGGGTTCATCCTGCAGCTTCTTCTGGGGGCATTGAGTTACCTGCTGCCGTCGATGTTCGGTGGTGGTCCACGCATCGTCCGCGCCGGGGGACGCTGGTTCAACCGCTGGGCTGGCGTCCGGCTGACCGTCGTGAACGCAGGTCTGGTGGTGTGGATGATGCAACCACCGAGCTGGGTGCGCGTCACGGTCTCGTTGGCCGTCCTGCTCGCCTACACAGCATTCCTTCCCCTGCTCATCGGCGGGGTCAGAGCCTGCATCATCGAGCGACGCCGCCGCGAGGCCGGCGAGCCCGCGAAGGAGCCCGAGAACACCCCTGCGCTCAGCGGCTCCGGCGTGGTCGCGGGATTGGCCATCGTTGCGCTGGTGGCATCTCTCGGGTTCGCCATCACCCCCGATGGCCGTGGTGAAGAAGTGGCGGCGGCCTCTGACGTGACTCCCACCGGGCGCACGCTCGAGGTGACCGTCGAGGCCCGTGACATGCGGTTCGAGCCCAGCCGGATCGAGGCCGAAGTCGGCGACCAGGTGGTCATCACCGTGATCAACACCGATGAGGCCATGGTCCACGACCTGTACATCGCGGGTCAGCAGACCCCTCGCCTGGAGTCCGGTGATTCCGCCGTGCTTGATCTGGGCGTGGTCGGTGAATCCGCCGAGGGCTGGTGCACCATCGTCGGACACCGCCAGCAGGGCATGACGCTGGACCTCGTCGTGACCGGCAGCGAAGCTCCCGGTGGCCAGTCGGAGAACGCCCACGAAGGGCATGGCGATCACGGGGCCTCCACCCCCGGGGACCGCATGACGTTCGATCCGGACGCACCGTTGTCGGCCTCCATCGACGCGAATGCGCCAAAGCCCACCGACGAGGTCGACCACCGTTTCACGATCGAATCGGTGAACGAGAACCTCGAGGTGGCACCGGGCGTCTGGCAGACCCGCTGGGTGTTCCGCGGCGGCCCCGAAGGCATCCCGAACCCGGGCGGAAGCGTCGGGCCGACGATCCGAGGCAGGGTCGGGGACACCTTCGAGGTCACCTTCGTCAACAACGGCGACATGGGTCACTCCATCGACTTCCACGCCAGCAACGTGGCCCCCGATCGTCCGATGCGCACCATCGCCCCCGGGGAGAGGCTCGTCTACCGCTTCACCGCCCATCGTGCAGGGGCATGGCTGTATCACTGCGGGACCATGCCGATGACCGCACACATCGCCGGGGCCATGCACGGGGCGGTGATCATCGACCCCGAGGACCTCGCCCCGGCCGACAAGGAATACATCCTTGTGCAATCGGAGATCTACATGGAACCGGGCACCGGTGATTCACCGGAGTCCGCCACCCCTGTCGACGCCGCACGCGCGGCCGCCGACACACCAGATTTCGTGACCTTCAACGGCATCGCCGATCAGTACCTCCAAAAGCCACTGCCGGCGCAAGTGGGCGAACGCGTCCGGTTCTGGGTGGTGGCCGCCGGGCCGAACCGCGGCTCGGCATTCCACATCGTCGGCGCTCAGTTCGACACCACCTACCACGAGGGCGCCTACCAGTTGAAGCAGGGACGCGATGCCTTCGGCTCCCGTGATGGTGGCAGCCAGGTGCTCGACGTGGCCGTGGCATCGGGTGGATTCGTCGAGACGGTCTTCCCCGAACCCGGGCATTACACGATGGTCGATCACGCCATGGCGAATGCCGAACGCGGCGCCCGCGGGATCGTGGAGGTCACGCCCTGACGCCGGGCTCATCCTTGGCCCGTGCGACCAGGAGCGCGACGATGGCGATGACGATACCGGCCAACGAGAGGGCCACCGAGGTCCAGGTCGGTGCGACCCAACCCCAGCCCCACGACAGCACGAGGCCGCCGGCTGCAGCGCCAAGAGCGTTGGCGAAGTTCAGGGCCGCATGGTTCAAGGATGCGCCGAGATTCTGTGCCGAACCGGCCACGTTCATCAAGTGCATCTGCAGACCGATGACGAGCATCGCCGCCGACGCCGCCCCCATGCCCACTAGGAACGTGACCAATGGCAGGGGCCCGGCGGCGTTCAGCGCGAGCAGGCTGAAGAACGTCACCATCGCTCCGAGCCCACCGAACATGGCGCCCCACACCGAGCGTCCGGCCACGAGGCCACCCAGCCAGGTGCCGACGAGCCCACCGAACCCGAAGACCAGCAGCACCAACGGGACGTGCTGCATGCTCGCTCCGGTCACGTGGAGCAGCAGGGGCTTGATGTAGGAGAACATCGAGAACTGTCCGCCGAAGCCGATCGCACCGATCGCCATCGCCAGCCAGAGCTGGGGGCGCATCAGCGCGCCGAGTTCAGACCGGATGCTCTGATCGGTCGGACCGCTGTAGGGAACCATCGCGCGCAGCATGACGAGCGTCAGGGCCGCGATGGCGGCGACCATCCAGAACGCGGCGCGCCAGCCGAAGGCCTGCCCCAGTGCGGTGGCCAGTGGCACTCCGGCGAGGTTGGCCACCGGAATCCCCAGCATGACCCGGCTCACCGCCTGGGGGCCGCGTCCGGCCCGGGCGAGTGACACGGCCACGATTGCGGCCAGCCCGAAGTAGGCACCGTGCGGCAGCCCGGCGAGGAACCGGGCCACCAGCACCAGCCCCAGGTTCGGGGCCAACGCCGTGCCGATGTTGCCCACCAGGAACGCGGCCATCAACGCGATGAGAACCCCTCGACGCGGCCGCCCGGCCGCCACCGCCGAGAGCAGGGGTGCCCCGACGACGACGCCGATCGCATAGGCCGAGATCGCCTGTCCCGCGGTCGGGATGTCGACACCGATGCCATGGGCCAGTTCGGGCAACAGCCCCATGACGACGAACTCGGAGGTACCGATGGCGATGCCACCGGTGACGAGGGCGACCGTGGCGAGAGCGAGGGAGGGTGTGCGTGACACGTCTCGCCACCGTACTCCTGATGCCGATTTCTGTCCGGCACCGTCACTCGAGCATGTCGGACTCCCCCAGCCCTCGGGCCACGAGCGCTTCCCCGGTCACCTGCGCCAGCGCGATGGCATGCACGATGACCGGCGCGAGATTCGCGATGGGGTTCCGGCCCAGTCCCCGGGCGCGGGCCGCATCGCGCACGGTGCCCATGGCGTCGAGGATCTGCGGGATGCTCCGCAGCATCAGCGCCACGGCCAGGGCGACGCGCTCGGGGAGGACGCGGCTCATGGCGTCGAGGAGGTCGGGCCCCGATGTGGTCAGCACCAGCGCTCGCGCCAGATAGAGAGCGGCGAGAACATTTCCCGGCACCACGACCATCAGATCCACACGCCCATGGATCCCCTGATAGATCACCACCACCACGAGAATGAACACCACCGGCCACGCCAGCGGCAACCACCGACGCACCGGCACACGCGAGGTGAACAGCACGATCAGGGCGATCGCCAGGCCGCCGAGCGTCACCCATGGGGAACGGACGACAAGGGGTATCAGCGACAGCAACAGCACCGCCAGGATCTTGACCCCGGGCGGGGTCCGATGCACCAAGGAATCGCCCGGGGTGTGGATTCCGAAGATTTCGGTCCTCACGCCATCCGCTCCCGATACCGCGGCAGGACGGTGGCCGCCATGCCGTCGTCGACGATGCGTCCATCTTCGACCACGAGGACACGCTCACAGGTGGCTGCGAGTTCGAGGTCGTGCGTCGAGATGATCATCTGCTGCGGCAGGGACGCGAAGGTGCGACGCAGGAGATTCCGATTGCGCAGATCGAGAAGGGTCGTGGGCTCGTCGGCGACGATGATCTCCGGATCGACGGCGAGCACCGACGTGAGGCTCACGAGCTGACGTTCGCCACCGGAGAGGTCATGGATCGACTGGTCCAGCACATGCGTCAGGCCGCGCTCGGCCAACAGTGCAGCGGCGCGTTCGCGTCGCTCGGCGCGATTCTTGATCGTTCGACGCAGACTCAGCCCCACATCGTCCACGGGCGTCGACATCACCAACTGCGCCGCAGGATCGGTGAAGATGAACCCCACCGTGCGTCTCACCCGGCGCGGCGCCGACGCCACGTCGATGCCCTGAACCAGGACACTGCCCCGAGTCGGCGTCATCAACCCGTTGATGAGCTTGAGCAGCGTCGATTTTCCCGATCCATTGGGCCCCACGACGGCGATGCGGTGTTCGGTGAGCTCTGCGGTGACGTCTGCCAGAAGAACCCGCGTCGTTCCATCGGGGCGCTGGGCCTCGACGGTGACGCCGTTGAAGGTGATACTCACGACAGACCGTGACGGATCCGCGGGAACGCCTTGAACACCGCCAGCGCGATGACGACGGCCAACACATTCTTGGCAAGGTCACCGGGCCAGAACATCAGGTCGCCCAGGAAGGCGTCCTTGAACGGCGTCTGTTGAGACCACATGAGCCCGATGATGCCGAGTGCATGCGAGAGCGCCAACCCCACCAACCCGGCGAGGAAGACTGCGGCGGCCAAGGCCCGCCGGGCAAAGGCCCGGTGTAGAACCGAGACCAACCCGCCCGCCACCAGCGCGGCGAAGGGGAATGACAGGAGGTACCCCGCGGTCGGACCGGCGAGGGTCGACAGTCCTCCGGTTCCTCCTGCGAACACCGGGGCTCCGATCAGACCGACGACCACCCACAGGGCCACCGACAAGAACCCGCGAACCGGGCCGAGAATGATCCCGGCGAGGATCACCGCCAGCGTCTGCAACGTGATCGGCACCGGACCGACGGGGATGACCACGAACGACATCACTGCGGCGAGCGCGGCGAAGACCGCGATCAGGGCCAGATCACGGGGTGCATCGGTGTCGGTCATGGTGGTCTCCTTGTGCTCACGAATGGGGCGGCTCACGAACAGCCTGAACAGTGTTCAATTATCCCATGGGAGCGTTGCCCGACGCCACCGGCCATGCCGGGATCTACTCCTCGTCCTCCCAGAACAGCAACTCGACCACGCGTCTGGCCTGGAATGCACGGCGATGGTAATGATCGATCAGGTGCGACGCTCCCGTCTCACCGGTGAGCAACATGCTGACCGCGGCCAGATCACGGTGCCCCTGCGGCAGCACGTCGGCGTCCTTGCCGCGCACCATCATCACGCGATCACGGACACGGCTCGCCAGACGCCAGGCCGCTTCGAGCGCCTCGGCGTCGTCGGCCTCCACCAGCCCTGCCTCGAGCGCTGCCGCCAGAGCCGGGAGGGTACGCGTCGTCCGGAGCCCTTCAATGGCGTGCGCGTGACGCAACTGGATCAGCTGCACGGTCCACTCGACGTCAGCCAGTCCGCCCGGCCCCAGCTTGAGGTGACGTTTGCGGTCGATTCCACGCGGCAGACGCTCGGATTCCATACGGGCCTTGAGCCGCCGGATCTGCTGCACGGCCGAATCCGTCAGATCCGCAGGCCAGCGCAATGGCCGGATCTGCTCCAGGAACCGTTCGGACAGCTCTTCGTCACCGGCCCCGTGGGCTGCACGGAGCAATGCCTGCTGCTCCCACGTCTCACCCCACCTCGCGTAGTACGCGCGGTAGGAGCCGAGCGTCCGCACCAACGGGCCATCACGCCCCTCGGGCCGGAGGTCGAGATCGAGCGTCAGGGGCGGCACCCCGGGAACACTCTTGCGGAGCTCCCGGCGCACCGCCTCGATCACCTTGGCCGCCCGATCGCTCGGAGCGTCATCCCCGAGCACGATCAGCGCATCGGCGTCGGAGGCATAGGACATCTCCCCGCCACCCCACCGGCCCAGAGCGATGACGGCCATCTGGATCGGGTCATCACCCATGACGATCTCCAGAGCCACGTCGAGCACCGCCGACGCCACATCGGTGAGCCCGGCACCGACCTGCTCCAGATCGATGTACCCCAGCAGATCGCCCGCACCGATCCGCAACAGTTCCCGTCTTCGCAGGGCACGCACCGCCGAGATCTTGGCGCTCACCTCATCGTGGAGTGCGGCTGCAGCCCGCATCTCCGAACGCAACTGCACCAAGGAAAGGGGACGGAGATTCTCCGGCTTGCTGAGGATCTGCACCGACTGCGGTGCCCGCTGGATGAGATCCACCAAATAGCGTCCCGCGGTGAGCATCCGAGCGAGCCGCTCGGCCATGGCACCCTCATCGCGCAGCCCCCGCAGATACCAGGGCGAGGTGCCGAGCGCCTCGGAGACCTGCCGGAATGCCAGCAACGCATGGTCGGGATTCGCACCCTCGGCGAACCACCCGAGCATCGCCGGCAGAAGCTGCCGTTGAATCTCGGCCTGGCGCGACACTCCACGGGTGAGCGCTTCGATGTGTCCGAGCGCCGAACGCGGATCGTCATAGCCCAACGCCGCGAGCCGTTCGCGGGCGGCCTCGGTGGTGAGCCGCACCTCTGCGCTGGGGATGCGCGCAACCGCTTCGAGCAGCGGTGAATAGTAGATGCGCTTGTGCAGCGACAACACGCGTCGGGAGCAGGACCGCCACACCTCTGTGACCTGCTTGGGCTCCATGCGCAGACCGCGGGCGATCCGGTCGAGGTCTCGCCCGGGTTCGGGCAGCAGATGCGTCCGACGCAGGTGCGTCAACTGCACCCGGTGCTCCAGGAGCCGCTCCCAGCGGTAGGCATCAGCGAATTCAGCCCCGTCCGCACGGTTCACATACCCATGACTGATGAGGTTCTCCAGCGACGTCAGCGTCGCCCGCGAACGGAGCCGTTCGTCGGCACGCCCGTGCACCAGCTGCAGGAGCTGCACGGTGAACTCGACGTCACGGAGTCCACCGGCACCCAGTTTTATCTCTCGGCCAGCATGTTTGGCGGGAATGTTGTCGATCACGCGTCGACGCATCGCCTGGGATTCGGAGACGAAGTTCTCCTTCGATGCCGCCTTCCACACCATCGGCGCGATCATGTCGCAGAACTCTCCCGCAAGATCGAGGTCGCCGGCCATGGGACGTGCCTTGAGCATCGCCTGGAACTCCCAGTTCTTGGCCCACCGGAGGTAGTAGGTCTCATGCGAGGTGACGGTGCGCACCAACGGACCGGCTTTCCCCTCCGGGCGCAGGCCGGCATCGAGCGGCCAGATGGTTCCCGCCCCGGTATGGGCCGAGCAGATGGTGGCCAGGGCCCCGGCGACCTTGGTGCCCACGGCCATGGCCTGATCGGGGTCGACGCCTTCGGCGGGTTCGGCCACGTACAACACATCGACGTCTGAGGCGTAGTTCAGCTCCTGAGCCCCGCACTTTCCGAGGGCGACGACGCCGAGCCGACAGGCTTCCCATTCCTTGACGCTCCCCCGCGCCAGACAGAGCGCAGCGTGCACGGTGGCATCGGCGAGATCGGCGATCTCGGCGGTGATCTCTTCCAGGATCTCGGTCGGCTCGGGATGGGTCAGGTCACGGGCGGCGATCTGCATGAGCCCGGTGTGATAAGCCCGGCGCAGATCGTCCGAGCGTTGGGGGTCGGCGGCCTCCAGGCTCCCCTTCTCGGCTGCCTCAGGGGCGCCGATGGCCTCCACCAGGACACGGCGCCACTCATCGGCCGAGCGTCGCCGCGGCTCTTCGCTGAGTGACTCGATGGCTTCTGGAACCCGGATCAGATGCTGGTGGAAACCTGTTCCCGCCCCCACGACGGCCGCCAGCCGCCCCAGCAGGCCCTCCTGACCGGTGAGGTGTTCCAACAGTCCGTCGTGTTCGTGAAGCAGACGGTCGATGATGGTCAGCGCATCGTCGGGATCGGCACATCTGGCGACAGCGTCGATGACCGGAGCCATGGCCTTTTCGCCCCATGCGTCAACGATCGCCGCAGCGGCCCCGGCGTCGCGGAATCCGCGCTGAACCATGAGCCCCCGGGTCGAACGTTCGCGTGCCATGACGCGATTGTTTCATGTGCCTACTGTTCAATTTGTTCAATCTACGGTTCCCGGGATGCAACCTGCTGTCCATCGTCACGGCGTAAGTTGTAGGAGTGCCATCACTGAAATCTGCCTCCACCCAACGTGGCGTCGCCCGCAGCGCCGCGGGCGTCGCCGCGCAGGCACGCCACGTGGGCGCTTTTCTCTCGACCCTTCCCGCCCCGGCTTTCACACGCCCCACCAGGCTCCCCGGCTGGGACCTGCGTCTGTTGACCGCACACCTGGTGCATCTGCAACAGCAGATGATCGAAGATGTCCGGGAGGGCACCACGGCGCGCCCGGCCAGTACCGGCGAATTCATGCGTGCGGCCCAGGCTTACGGCCGTCGCATCACCGAGCATGCCGAAGCCATCGCCGCCGAGGACGACGGCCCGACACTCGCCCGTCAGCTCCGTCGCAATGTCGGGGAGTTGGCGTCCCTGGTGGACAAGGCGACGCCCGATGTGGTGGCGTCGGTCCCTCCCCTGCGGATGCGCGACCACCTGCGCCTGACAGCCATCGAGTGGGTCATCCACAGCGACGACATCAACGCGGTGTTCGGTGCCCAACCGATACCGATCGATGCTCAAGCACAGGCCGATGCCGTGCGCTGTCTGGCCGAAGTCCTTGCCCATTCGAACCCCGGGCACTCGATCGAAGTACGTGTACCACCACTCAGCGCCGTGCAGTGCGGATTCCCCGGAGACCCCACCCACACCCGCGGCACCCCACCCAACGTGGTGGAAGCCGAACCGATGGTCTTCGCCCGGCTGGCGTCCGGCCGCGTCTCGTTCGCAGACGCCGTCGGCAACGGGCTGACAGCCAGCGGCACACGTGCGGACATCTCCGACATGCTGCCGCTGCTGTAACTCGACAGCTCAGAGAACCGGCAGGTAACGCTCCAGTTCGAATGGGGTCACTTGGGCACGGTATTGCGCGAACTCCGCCTTCTTGTTGCGCAGGAAGAACTCGAAGACATGCTCCCCGAGGGCTTCGAGGGCCAGATCGGAGGTCTCCATGAACCGAATGGCTTCGTCGAGGTTGCGTGGCAGGGGGCGGATTCCCATGGCCGTGCGCTCGCGGTCGGTCAGACGCCACACGTCGTCCTCGGCCTCATCGAGCAGGTCGTACTCGTTCTCGATGCCGGCCAGGCCGGCGTGGAGAATCATCGCGTAGGCGAGGTAGGGGTTCGCCGCAGTGTCGATCGAGCGCAACTCGATACGCGCCGAGGATCCCTTCCCCGGCTTGTAGATGGGGATCCGCACCAGCGCTGACGCATTGGTACGCCCCCAGCAGATGAAGCTGGGTGCCTCGGCACCGGTCACCAGGCGCTTGTAGGAGTTGACCCACTGGTTGGTGACGGCGCTGATCTCCTCGGCATGGTGCATGATGCCGGCGATGAAGCGTCGGGCTGTCTTGGAGAGCTGGTGCTCGGCGGTGGCGTCGTAGAAGGCGTTGTCGTCGCCCGAGAACAGCGACATGTGTGTGTGCATGCCCGAGCCGGGCGCCTCGGAGAGGGGTTTGGGCATGAAGGAGGCCCGGATACCGCGAAGTTCGGCCACTTCCTTGACCACGACTCGGAAGGTCATGATGTTGTCCGCCATCGAGAGTGCATCGGCGTAGCGCAGATCGATCTCCTGCTGCCCCGGCCCGACCTCGTGGTGGGAGAACTCCACCGAGATCCCCATCGCCTCGAGCATCTCGATCGCCGTGCGGCGGAAGTCACTGCCAGTGCTGGAGACGGTGTGGTCGAAGTATCCGGAGTTGTCGATCGGCACCGGCGGCTCCCCCGGAACCACATCCTTGTTGAACAGGAAGAACTCGATCTCGGGGTGGATGTAGAAGTCGAAGCCCATCTCGGCGGCCTTGTCCATGGCCCGCTTCAGCACATAGCGGGGATCGGCGTAGGACGGTGAACCGTCGGGAAGGCGCAGATCACAGAACATGCGCGCGGTGTTGCCGCCCCCGGGCCATTTGCGCCACGGCAGGATCTGGAACGTCGAGGCATCCGGGTGCGCCACCATGTCCGATTCCATGCCGCGCTCGAATCCCTCGATGGATGAGCCGTCGAAACCCAACCCCTCGGTGAATGCGCCCTCCAACTCTGCAGGGGCAATGGCCACCGACTTCAGGAAGCCCAACACATCGGTGAACCACAGGCGGACGAACTGGACGTTCCGTTCCTCGAGGGAGCGCAACACGAAATCGGTCTGCTTGTCCATGGGGTCAGTGTGTCATCCGTCATCGCTCCCCGAACATGCCCTCGCATTTGGTGGCTCTCAGCGAGCTCGAAAGGGAAATCTTCCCTCCTGTGTCGATGAGAGCCCATCAAATGCGAGCACCGGTCAGGGCAGCGTCAGGATCTCCGCACCATCGGGGTTGATGACGACGGTGTGTTCGAACTGGGCGACGCGTGAGCGGTCCTTGGTGACAACGGTCCAGCCGTCGTCCCACTGGTCCCAGTCGATACCGCCGAGGGTGATCATCGGTTCGACGGTGAACGTCATGCCCGGCTGGATCACGTCGTTGAACTGGGGTGCGTCGTAGTGCGGGATCACCAGGCCGGAGTGGAACTCGGTGTGCACCCCGTGGCCGGTGTAGTCACGCACGACGCCGTAGCCGAAGCGCTTGCCGTAGGACTCGATGACCTTGCCGATCACGTTCACCCGGCGCCCGGGCTTGGCTGCCTTGATGCCGCGCATCATGGCCTCATGAGTCCGTTCGGCGAGCAGTTTGTCCTCTTCGCGGGGTTCACCGGCGAAGAAGGTGGCGCAGTTGTCGCCGTGCACTCCATCGATGTAGGCGGTGAGGTCGATCTTGACCACATCGCCCTCCTCGAACGGGCGGGCGTCGGGGATGCCGTGGCAGATCACCTCGTTCACCGAGGTGCACAGACTCTTGGGGAACCCGCGGTAACCGAGCGTCGAGGGATAGGCCTTGTGGTCCATGAGGAACTCGTGGCCGATGCGGTCGATCTCATCCGAGGTGACCCCGGGCGCCACGGCCTTGCCCGCCTCTGCAAGCGCTTGCGCGGCGATGCGCCCGGCGTGGCGCATCTTCTCGATGGTCTCCTCCGACTGCACGTGGCTGCCACGGTACGTCTCCGGAGCGGTACGGCCCACATAGGGCGGGCGCTCGATGCTGGCTGGTACGGAGCGGACGGGGGACACGGCATAGGGTTTGATCGGAGAGTTCACCCGGCCATCCTAGGAGGCGATCATGGAAGACGTCATCCAGTACTGGTTCTGCACCAAACATCATCGCGTCGAGTGGGAGAAGCCCTGTCGGGCCATGCACCGGCTCGGCCCCTACGGCTCACGTGCGGAGGCCGAGCACGCCCTGGACAAATTCGCCGACAGGGCCGAACAGTGGCAGTCCGATCCGCGCTGGAACGACGAGCCCGAGGATGACGAATCCGAGAACGACGAATCCGATGATGCCAAGGCCTGACGCGGCTGGTTAGACTCGTCGGTGCCCTGAGGAGGAATCATCAAAGCCGAACCTGCTGCGCAACGCACCCTGTTGGATCTCGCCCGCATCGACACCGAGGTGGCGCGTCTCGAGCATCGCCGCACGGCCCTGCCCGAGCTTGCACAGATCAAGGAGTTGATGACCAAGCGCGCCGCCCTCATGGAGCGCTACACCGCCGCCGAGACGCAGGTGACGGATCTGACCGCCGACCAGGAGAAGGCCGAGCAGGATCTCGAACCGGTCCGTGCCCGCCGGGCCCGGGATCAGCAGCAGCTCGATGACGGCAGCGTCACCGACGCCAAGGCCCTGCGCGGTCTGCAATCGGAGATCGCCAGTCTGGACAAGCGGATCTCAGATCTGGAGGACGCCGAGCTCGAGGTCATGCAGGCTCTCGAGGAAGCCCGCGAAACCTACGAGTCGGTGAAGTCCGAACGCATCGAGGTCGAGAACACCATCCGCGGTCTCATGAAAGAACGGGACGCCGCCTTCACCGAGATCGACACAGACCTCGAACAGCAGCGACGAGCCCGCACGACGCTGATCGAGGGGCTCCCCGCCGATCTGCGGAGTCTCTACGCGCGGATAGCGGAACGAAACGTATCCGGCGCGGCCGAGATCGCCGAGGGCCGCTGCACGGGATGTCGACTCGACTTGGACCCTGCCGAGATCACCAGCATCGAGCAGGCAGCACCCGACGCCGTCATCCGCTGCGATGAGTGCGGACGAATCCTGGTGCGCTGATGCCCACCCGGCCCATCGTCGTCCGTGAAGTACCACCGGCTCTGGCCGAGGGGTTCGAGCAGCTGCGTCAGCGTGTCGAGGTGCCTGATGCCTTCCCTCCCGAGGTGCTCGCCGAGGCCGAGCAGGCAGTGGCGTCGGCCCCCGAGTCCTTTCCGACGCTGGACCGCACCGACATCGACTTCTGCGCCATCGACCCGCCCGGAGCCCTTGATGTGGATCAGGTGCTCCACATCGAACGACGCGATGCCGGCTTTCGCGTGCACTACGGCATCGCCGATCTGAGCCTGTTCGTGCAGCCCGGTGGCCTCATCGACGCCGAGGCGCACCGCCGCGGCCAGACGTTCTACGCCCCGCACCGCCGCGTCGGCCTCCACCCCCCGTTGATCGCCGAGGATCACGCAAGTCTCCGAGAGGGACAGGTGCGCCCCTGCGTGTTGTGGACGCTGGATCTCGACGCATCCGGGGCACTCACCCAGACGCACGTCGAGCGGGCCATGGTCCGCAGTCGGCGCCAGATGACGTACGCCGAGGCCCAGCGGGAACTGGACCGTGGTGAGGCCTCGGAGACCATCGAGCTGCTCGCCGAGGTGGGTCCGCTTCGGCAACGGATCGAGGCCGAGCGGGGTGGTGTCAGCCTCAACATCCCCGATCAGGAGGTTCGGGCGCACGGCTCGAAGTGGCGGCTGGAGTTCCGCGAGGGCATGCCCATCGAGGGATGGAACGCACAGATCTCGTTGCTGACCGGGATCGCCGCGGCGGAGATGATGCTCGCGGCCCGCATCGGCATCGTGCGGACGCTGCCGCCCGCCGAGGAGTCCGCGCTGAGCAAACTGCGGGCGACGGCGTCGGCCCTGTCGATCCCGTGGCCTCAGGACATGGATTACCCCGAATTCGTGCGCAGCCTCGACATCACCTCCTCCACGCATGTGGCCATGATGTATTCGTGCACGACGCTGTTCCGCGGCGCGGGTTATTCGGGGTTCACGGGCGATCTTCCCGAGAACACGCAACACGCGGCTCTGGCCACTCCCTACGCACACACCACCGCTCCCCTGCGTCGGCTGGTGGACCGCTACGTCAACGAGACCTGCCTCGCCCTGTGCGCGGGCGTCCCTGTCCCGGAGTGGGTCGTCTCCGAGCTGGAGACGCTGCCCGAGGTCATGCGGGCCTCGGATCAGCGCGCCAAGAAGTACGAGCGCGGCATCGTGGACCTCACCGAGTCCCTCATTCTCAGCGGACGTGTGGGGCAGGAGTTCGACGGCACCGTGGTGGGTGTCGACGAGAAGGGCACGCGCGGGACGGTGCTGATCCCCGACCCGGCCGTCGAGGTGAAGGTCAGCGACGCCGAGCTGCCGCTCGGTGAGCAGGTGCGCGTGCGTCTGGAGGGCGTGGACCTCGTCGAGGGCCGGGCCGATTTCGTGCTGGCGTGAAGGCCGGCCCTGTGACCGGGCCCGCCGACGCTCAGTCAACCGGTGAGACCCGGAGCAGGTTTCCGTCCGGGTCGACCATCGCCCATGGTTCGCAGCTGACGGTCATGACCCCCTTGCGCTGTCGAACACTTGTTCTATATACTGGCTTCAGCTTCGGTTCTCTCGACTCACCCCACCCCCTGAGCCCACCCGCCCCTTCCGCTCTTCCGTCTCATATGAGGAGGTGTCCCGATGTCCGTGATCGATCTCCCTTCCCGTGCCGAGGTCATGGCCGCGCTGGGTGAGGCACGCCTGCGCCAGCGGCGCGCGGAGATCGATCAGGTCGCGCTCATCGCGACGGCTGCAGACGCCTACGGATGGGTCGATGTGGACCCCGCGACGGCCGCCGAGGCCCCATCGGTCCTGCACGGCGAACGGCTTCTCCGAATGGGCGCGGAGGGGACGCCGGAGGTCGCCGAGTTCATCTGTCTCGAGGTCGGCCCGGCCCTGCGCATGTCCCCCGATGCGGCACGCTGCCTGATCCGCGATGTCCTCAACCTGCGTCATCGTCTCCCGCTGCTGTGGGCAGCGGTGCTGGACGACGGCATCGAGGTGAAGATCGCCCGGGCAGTGGCCCGCAAGACCGGCGAACTCGGCGTGGAGCCATGCCGCTGGCTCGATTCGATGCTCGCCCCACTCGTGGCTCAGCGCGCCTCGAGCTGGAAGATCATCACCACGGTGGAAGACCTCGTGCTGCGCGCCGACGCCGAACTGGCCGAGCAGAAGCGCCAGGAGAAACTGCGCTCGCGACATGTGCATCTCGCCCCGGTGGACGATGCCGACGGGGTCAGCAGTGGCGTCACCGACCTGTTCGCCCGCCTCGAGACATGTGACGCCGTGCGCCTCGACGGCACGCTCGATGCTCTGGCCGACCGTTTGGATCCGGAGACCGGCCGCGATGAACGCCGCGCCCGGGCACTGGGGCTGCTCGCCGACCCTCACTCCGCCTCACGATTGCTGTCGGACGCTCCCCCGGACGAGCCTGAACAGGTTGCGCCCGCAACGCAGGTCGTCCCGGTGACCACGGTGAATCTCGTGGTGCATCTGCGCCCCACCGACCTCACCGGAACAGGGAATCATCCCTCAGGTGGCGTCTGGGAGAAGCACGGGCCACAGACCCGGGCGGCCCTCACCGAGCTATTGGGAAACCCGGCCACCACGATGGTGCGAGTCCAGCCGGTGATCGACCTGAACGAACCGATCGCCGTGACCACCTACCGGCCCACGGAGCGGCTCGGTCACGCGGTCCGGCTTCGTGACGGTGGCGAGGTCTTCCCCTGGTCCAGTCGGCGGGCCGCCACCGCTGCACCAGATGGCCTCGATCTCGACCATTCGACGCCCTGGCCGCACGGCACAACGAGTCTGGACAATCTGGGACTGTTGTCGCGCCGGAGTCACAGAGCGGTGACGCACGGGGGTTTCAGCGTCGAGCAGGTCCGCTCGGGTGTGTTCCGCTGGCGCACGCCGGCGGGGCAGACATGGTGGACAACCCCACACGGCACCAGTGACCGGCCTCCGCCAGAACCCGGCCAGCTCTATGCAGCCGCACCCGACCAGGGTCGCGTGTCCACTGCGACTTCCCTGCGGGTCGCTGGCCTGTTGGGCGTCGATCCACCCGAAACCGTCGCTCGCATCACCCGAGCAGCGCACGAACACGCCTGGTCAACCACAGCCGAGCCCGGTGGCCGCCTCCGAACGCCACCGGCCCCGCCGACCGATGCCACCCCACCGCCGTTCTGACGTACACTGGTGGGTCGACGAGGCGCCTAGGCGGTCGCGTCCATGCCGCAAGGCGTGGTCGAGGAAAGTCCGGGCTCCACAGAGCAGGGTGGTGGGTAACGCCCACCCGGGGTGACCCGCGGGCCAGTGCCACAGAGAACAGACCGCCCCGATGCGCCGGTTCGCCGACGTGCCGGGGTAAGGGTGAAACGGCGGTGTAAGAGACCACCGGCACCGTGAGCGATCACGGTGGCCAGGTAAACCCCACCCGGAGCAAGACCAGACAGCAGGCGGGTTGCTCGCCCTTGCCTGCGGGTAGGTCGCTGGAGGCCGTCAGCAATGACGGTCCGAGATGGATGACCGTCCCACGACAGAACCCGGCTTATCAGGCGCCTCGTCACACCCCTGCTCGGGCCACGGCACGGCGCTGCAACATGACCGCCACGACGACGCCCAACGACACCACCGCACCGGCCAGATACGCGGCCCGGGCACCTGCCATGAGGGATGTCACCTGATCGGCGGCACCGGACCACCCCGCCCCCAGACTCAGCGCGGTCACGGCCAGAGCCGTGCCGGCTGCACCTGCGAGCTGCTGCAGCGTGTTGAGGATCGCGCTGCCGTGCGAGGTCAGACGCTGCTCGAGCGCACCGAGGGCATCGGAGAACAACGGCGTGAACAGCAGGCCGAGCGAGACCATCAATGCCGTCTGCGTCACCACGATCATCCACAGGGCGGTCTGCGGGGTGTACAGCGTCATGGTCCAGGCGGCCGATGTCAGGCCCAGGGCGCCCGGCAGCACGAGCCACCGCGAGCCGAAGGCGTCGTACAGGCGCCCCACCACCTGCGACATCACAGCCATCGCCAGACCACCGGGAAGCATGACCAGCCCAGCCACGAGCGTCCCGTAGCCGTGCACATTCTGCAGGTAGATTGGCAGAACGATCATGGAACCGAACATGGCGAACATCGCCAACAGCATCGTCAACAGCGAGAAAGTGAAACGCGCCTCCAGGAACGGACGCAGATCAAGCAGCGGGGCACCGGAACGCTGCAGCACCAGCTGACGGCGCGTGAACACTCCGAGCGTGACCACGCCCACGGCCAATGCGACGAGCGCCTGGGCCAACGCATCGGGCTGTCCGGCGGCCTCCCCCAGCGTCGACAACCCCAGGACGGTGCTGCCGAACCCGACCGCGGAGAGCAACACCGAGGGAACGTCGAGCCGATCCCGCACCACTTCTCCGACATTTCTGACCATGACCAGCCCGACCACCAGGGACGCCACGCCCAGCGGCACCATCAGCGAGAACACCCAGCGCCATCCGAGCGTCTGCAGGATGAGTCCGGAGACGGTGGGCCCCAGTGCGGGGGCAGCCGCGATGACGACGCCTATCAGCCCCATCACCGCTCCCCTGCGCTGCACCGGCACCAGTGACATCACCGAGGTCATCAGCAACGGCAGCATCAACCCGGTGCCGCTCGCCTGG
The DNA here is from genome assembly GCF_006716235.1 of Propioniferax innocua. Taxonomy (GTDB): domain Bacteria; phylum Actinomycetota; class Actinomycetes; order Propionibacteriales; family Propionibacteriaceae; genus Propioniferax; species Propioniferax innocua. The sequence goes on from NZ_VFOR01000001.1 coordinate 733,712, forward strand.
ACGACGCGCCCGGCCAGAAGCGCCCAGAAGGTCGGCGCCGAAGCGGCCAGGACCGAGCCGCCGAGGAAGAGCGACAAGGAGGTGATGAAGACCTGCCGTGTCGTCAACCGTTGGAGGAGGTAACCGGTGGTGGGGATGACGACGGCGAGGGTCAGCATGAAACCTGTGGTGAGCCATTGTCCCGCGGCCGCAGTGACCTCGAAGCGTTCCATGATGACGGGCAACGCAACGACCAGCGTGGTCTCGTTGAGGATGAAGATGAAGGCGGACGCGATCATGAGGCTGAGGGCGATGACGACATCGCGGGGTATGACCACATCTGGTTGCTCGTTCACCCATTCATGGTGACACCCCGACCCAACTCACGCTGCTCGATCGCATTACTGCGGGCCATGGGGCGGTATTAGGATCCCTTCCATGAGTGAGGAACAGCCGTCCAAGCGTCAGCACACCTTCTCCGATGCCTTCGTGGAATTCATCCCCACTGGATGGGAGGACGCCGACCTCTCGACGCCAGACCCCCTGCCGGCGAGCCATCACACCGCCGCGCGTCGGGAGAAGTTGAGCGCGATGTTCCCCGAGGACCGGCTCGTGATCCCGGCCGGCGGCTTCAAGGTACGCAGCAACGACACCGACTATCGCTTCCGTCCACACTCGGCCTTCGCCCATCTCACCGGGCTCGGCAGTGACCGTGAGCCCGACGCCGTGCTGGTTCTGGAGCCCACCGACAAGGGGCATGACACCACGCTGTATTTCAAGCCCCGCGCTCCACGCACCGACCGAGAGTTCTATGCCGACTCCCGCTATGGCGAGATGTGGGTCGGACAGCGCGAGACCCTCGAGCAGATGGGCGCCATGACGCAGATGTCGGTGGCCCATATCGATGAGCTGGACGACGCACTGTCCAAGAATGCTTCGGCCACCACCTTCCGAGTCCTACGCGATGCCGACGCCGCCCTCACCGCACGCGTCGACGAACTGCGTGGGGAACAGACCACCGAGGCGGACGCCGAGCTCGCCACCGCACTCTCGGAGCTCCGTCTGGTGAAGGACGACTTCGAGGCCGAGGAGCTGCGGGAGGCATGCCGCCGCACCGCCGAGGCGTTCGAAGCCGTCGTGGAGAACCTCCCCGAAGCCGTGCGGCGTGGCCGCGGTGAGCGCTGGGTCGAGGGGATCTTCGGGCTTCACGCCCGCCACGCCGGGAACGCCGTGGGCTACGACACCATCGCCGCGGCCGGCGACCATGCCTGCACCCTGCACTGGATCCGCAATGACGGTGATCTCACCGGCGACGAACTCATCCTCATCGACGCCGGCATCGAGCTGGATTCGCTCTACACCGCCGACATCACCCGCACCCTGCCGGTCAGTGGCGAGTTCACCGCCGAGCAGCGCCAGGTCTACGAGCTGGTGCTGGCCGCACAACAGGCCGGCATCGAGGCGGCCAAGCCCGGTGCGCATTTCCTGGACCCGCACCGTGCAGCGATCCGCGTCATCTGTGAGGGGCTGGCGCTGTGGGGCATCCTACCGGTCTCGGTCGAGGAAGCGCTGTCCGAAGAGGGCGGCCAGTGGCGTCGTTGGATGGTGCACGGCACCTCGCATCACCTCGGTCTGGACGTGCACGACTGCGCCCGTGCGCGCCGCGAGTATCACCGAGATGGCACGTTGGAGCCCGGCATGGTCATCACGGTGGAGCCCGGCGTCTACTTCAAGCAGAACGACCTGCTCGTCCCCGAGCCGCTGCGCGGGATCGGCGTCCGCATCGAGGACGACATCCTCATCACCGCCGACGGCAACGAAAACCTTTCAGCGATGCTGCCCCGTGATCCGGACGAGGTAGAGGCATGGATGGCGAAGCTCCTGTGACGAGCCCCGGAAGCCTCGAATCTCCAGAGAGCGTCGTCGCCTGGAGCCACTACCGCGACGGCGTCGCAACCGACTGCACCGACCTCACCGAAGCGGCCCGACTCGCCGCTGCCGATGACGGGTTCGTGTGGCTCGGCCTGGCCGATCCGACGAACAAGGACATGGTCCGGTTGGGGAAGGAGTTCAATCTCCACCCGCTGGCGATCGAGGACGCCGTCGAGGGCCACACGCGGTCCAAGCTCGAGTCCTTCTCCGGAACGCTGTTCCTCGTGATCTCCACGATCGCCTACATCGACCATGACCGGGATCAGATCGAATCCGAGATCGTCTCGACCGGTCAGGTCATGGTGTTCGTCGGCAAGAACTTCGTGATGACGGTCCGACGCGGACGCCACTCCCAGCTCTCGGCCATGCGAGCACAGTTGGAGGCCAAACCCAAGCGTCTCTCCAAAGGCCCTCACGAGGTGCTGTATGCCGTCCTCGACAAGCTGATCGACGACTACCTGCTTGTGGTGCAGGCGTTCGAGGACGATGTGGAGGAGGTCGAGAGTGCGGTGTTCGGGCGTCCGTCGACGCACGACATCGACCGCGTGTACAACATCAAACGCGAGCTGATCGAGTTCAAGAAGGCCGTCTTCCCGCTGTCGATGCCGCTGCAATCATTGGCGACGCGGGACTACGACGTGGTTCCCACCGAGGCAAAGGCGTACTTTCGCGAACTGTCGGATCACCACACCATCGCCAAGGAATCCATCCAGTCATTCGATGAAGTGCTGACGTCGCTGTTGTCGGCGTCTCTGGCCCGAGCGAGTTTCGCTGACGGCCGTGACATGCGCAAGATCTCCGCGCTGGTCTCCCTCGTCGCAGTCCCGACCATGATCGCCGGTATCTATGGGATGAACTTCGATCACATGCCCGAGCTGCACTTTCGCTACGGCTACCACGCATCACTGGTGCTGATGGGGCTCAGCATGATCGGGCTGGTCATCTATTTCCGACGCAAGGGCTGGCTGTGATGGGAGTGTGGCTGCGATGAAGCGCATCATGATCCCGTTCGTGATGTTTCTCTCGACCGTGCTGGTCGGCACCGTGGCCATCGCGATCGCGCAGGACGCCATCGGGTGGGGCTGGTGGTGGGTCGTGCCGATGTCGGGCGGAATCATCCTCACGATCTTGATGTTCCGACTCTTGGTGCAGCGCGCTCTGGAACGGCAGAACGCCGAGGATCGACGCCTGGACGAGCTGGAACGGCAGAACCGCAAGCCCGGCGCCTGACCTCTACTCGAAGAGCTTGGCCCGCGCCCCGGGCATCTCCATCAGCAGTTCCCTGGCACGTGCGGCGTGCTTGTGTTCGCAAAGGATCTCGAACCTCGTCGGCACGGTCTGGGTGATGGAGTTGAAATCGCGTCGCCCACCGGTGGCAGCGTAGGAGATCGCGCTCATGATGATGTTGAACACCACCGCGAGCCCGATCCCGAGGGCGAACACCGGCCCGAGCATGCCCGGCTCGGCGAAGAACGAGAACAGCAGGCCGATCAGCAGGCCGGTGAAGACACCGTTCAACGCACCTCCTGCAATCACCGACCCCCAGCTACGGCGCCCGGTGACGCGCTCGATCAGCTTCAGGTCGGTGCCACAGATCATGAGGTTCTCGACCGGGAATCCCTTGTCGGAGAGGAAATCCACGGCCTTCTGGGCCTCGGCGTAGTCGTCATGCGTCGCGACCGACTGCGGGAATTCGAGCTCCAATGACAGCGAGCCCATGCCCTGCCCGACGTTCCCACGTCCCATACCCGGCACGGCCATCACTCCCCCATTCCGGCGGCTCGGCCCCGTGCGACCACCACGCGTGAAACCTTGATCGACGCCTCATCCACCATGTCGTCGTCGACGGTGATCGCACCCACCGCCCCTTGCACGCGTTCGGTGGCCGCAGCATAGGCATCCATGATGCGTCGAGCACGTTCGAACTCCTCGACGCTGGGGGTGAACGCCTCGTTGCCCAGGGCGATCTGGTCGGGGTGCAGCACCCATTTGCCGTCATAGCCGAGGGCGGACGCGCGTCCGGCGGAGACTCGAAAGCCCTCGCGGTCGCGGATCGCCACGTAGGGGCCATCGATGGCAGCGATCCCCGCAGCACGCGCGGCCACGATGATGCGCGTGTGCACATGATGAAAGGCGTCGGCGATGTCGTAACCGGCCGGTTGCCCGCCGATCGACAGACTCGGCATCCCCATCGATGCGGCGAAATCCCCCGGTCCATACACAAGCGAAACCATCCGTGGACTCGCCTGGGCGATCTCATCCACGTGCACCAGCCCCTTGGCGTCCTCGATCTGCGCCTCGATACCGATACCGCCGACGGGCAGGTCGTGGTTGCGTTCCACCTGGGTGAGGAGGAGGTCGAGGGCACGCACATGATCGGCGCCGGTCACCTTGGGCAGCACGAGTGCGTCGATGTGGGCCCCGGCCCCGCCGACGACCTCGAGCACATCGGTGTACGTCCAGGCGGTGGACCAGTCGTTGACGCGGACGCTGACCCAGCCGGGCCGCCACTCCCCCGGCAATGCAGAGATGATCTTGATGCGGGCGTCCTGCTTCGCCGATGGGGCGACGGCGTCCTCCAGATCGAGGAACACACCATCGGCATCGGCGTCACGGGCCTTGGCGAGGAAACGGTCACTCGATCCGGGTACGGCGAGGATCGTGCGGCGGGCGATATCAGCGTCGATCACGCTTCCAAGAGTATTAGCTCCACAAGTAAGCTTCCCGAGTGACCTCCAACAGCGCCATCTTCATCTCCCGCCTCCGCGGGCTCCGCGTGGTGGACGCCGATGGTGACACCATCGGCAAGGTCCGGGACGTCGTGATCCAGGTCCGTACCGGCGGACGTCCGCCCCGCGCCAAGGGCCTCGTCGTCGAGCTGTTCGCCCGGCAACGCATCTTCGTGAACATGGCCCGCGTGCATTCGATCGACGGCGTCCAGGTGGCCATCGAAGGCGTCATCAACACACGTCGGTTCCGACGCCATGAGGCCGAGACCCTCATCATCGACGATCTCTTCGACCGTGTCGTGCGCTGGCACCGCGACGGCAAGGACATGGTGGTGTTCGACATCGCCATGACCCAGGTGCATCGCGGCGAGTGGGAACTGCAGGAGGTGGCTCTGCGCGACCGCACCACGCGCCGACTGGGGCGGCGTCCGCACGTGACCATCGTCGACTGGTCCGAGGTCGATGTGCTCAGCCCGAATTCGCCGGAGCGTGAGACCGATCAGAAAGTAGCCGAGATCGAAGACATGCACGCCGCGGACGTGGCTCGCGAGCTGCACGACATGACCCCGCAGCGACGCATCGAGGTTGTCGCCGTGCTCGACGATGAAACCCTCGCCGATGCGATCGGCGAGATGCCCGATGACGACCAGGTGGCGCTCATCGCGGCCCTGGAGGTGGAGCGGGCCGCCGATCTGCTCGAGGAGATGGATCCCGACGATGCCGTCGACCTCATCAACGAGCTCGACGACAGCACCGCAGAACTCCTGCTGGGCCGCATGGAACCCGACGAGGCCCAGGACGTCCGGCGCCTCATGGTCTACGACGACTACACCGCCGGTGGCCTGATGACCCCCGAACCGGTGATCCTGGCTCCCGACGCCACCGTGGCCGATGCCCTGGCGAAGGTCCGTGAGGCCGAGGTCCCCCAAGCGCTGGCCTGCATGGTGCACGTCACCCGTCCCCCACTGGAGACGCCGACGGGCCGCTACCTGGGCAGCGTCCACATCCAGCGGTTACTGCGCGAGCCACCTTCGACGTTGATCTCCCGCCTGGTCGACTCCGAGCTCGAGGCGCTCGAACCCCAGGCCGAACTCCAACAGATCTCCCGTTTCTTCGCCACCTACAACCTTGTGTGCGCACCGGTGGTGGATGAACGTCGCCATCTCGTGGGAGCGGTCACCGTCGATGATGTGCTCGACCACATGCTTCCCGACGACTGGCGCGGCAAGCAGCTCGAGGAAGGTCAGTGATCCATGGCCGATACACGCAACACCAGCAGCGGCAGAAGCAAGAAGACCGGCGTCCGGCTCGACACCCCCGGCCGCAAGACCCGGCTCCTCCCCCCGCTGCGTATCGACGGTGATGAGTTCGGACGCTTCGCCGAGATGTTCGCGCGGTTCATGGGCACCGCACAGTTCCTGTTCTGGATGTCGGTGTTCATCGCGGTGTGGATCGGCTGGAACATCATCGGTCCTGCCGAATTCCAGTTCGACGAATATCCGTTCATCTTCCTGACGCTCATGCTCTCGCTGCAGGCGTCCTATGCCGCTCCCCTGATCCTTCTGGCGCAGAACCGCCAGGAGGCCCGTGACCGCATCGCGATCGAGACCGATCGCAAGGTGGCCGCCCAGTCACGGGCCGACATGGAGTTCCTGGCCCGAGAGCTTGCGTCGGCCCGTATGAACCTGGGCGAGATGGCCACGCGCGAGTTCATCCGTTCCGAGCTGAAGGAACTCGCCGAAGAAATGCGCCAGCAGGCGGAGAGCGAGCTCCGCGAGAAGATCGAGGCGGAGATCCGGGCGGAGCAGGAGCCCCGCCCGGACCGGACCTGAGCTCACGCGCTCGGCAACAGCCAATCGTTCGGAGTGAACAGCTCCACGTGGACGCGGGATTCCCCCACGCCGAGGGCGCTCAACCGTTCGGTGACCGCCTGCAGGAATCCCGCCGGCCCACACAGATAGATCTCGGCATCACCAGCCACGTCCTCGGCGGTGAGTTCGACGCGCCCGGTCGAGACGCTGACACGCTCACCGACGAGCCCCTGCTTGGCGTCCGCGCCCTGCTCGAACCACAAGGACAAGGTGCTCCCACCGGCGATTCGCCCGACGAGCCCTGCCATCTCATCGACCAACGCGGCATCGGCACCGTCGATGTCGGCGTGGATCACCCGGGCCCGACGCTCCGGCTGGCGGTCCGCCAGATGATGCAGCATGCCGAGCATCGGCGTCGCACCGATTCCCGCGGAGACCAGGACGACAGGGGCGTCACTGCCGGTGTCCAACGTCAGATCCCCGTAGGGCAGGGTCACCTCCAGCTGGTCCCCGACCTTCAGGTTCTGATGCAGCCACGTGCTGACCTCGCCCTCGGGGGAGGCGTCGGACGCTTCGACACGCTTCACAGAGAAACGCCAGCGCCCGGTTCCCGGCGCCTCGGTGAGCGAATACTGACGCAGCTGCCGAGCACCATCGGCCATCGGGGCGCCCACGGAGATGTACTGACCGGGGAGGAACCCCGGCAGATCGCCATCGAGCCCTGAGAGAGTGAACGTGGTCACACTGGTGGATTCCTCGACGCGGTCCACGACCCTGGCCGTCCGGAACACATCACCTGGCTCGACGCCCGCCGCCTCGTAGAGCTCGGTCTCGAAATCGATGAGCACCTTGGCCATGTTCCAGTAGACAGCGCTCCAGGCATCGGCAACCGGCGGGGTCACCGCATCCCCCAGCACCTCGCCGATCGCAGCCATGAGGTTCTCGTGGACGATCCCGTACTGATCCTCACAGATCCCGAGGGAAACATGCTTGTGCCCGATTCGCCCCAGCAGGTCCTTCGGCTCCGGGGCGTCGGGCGTCACCAACAGCGTGGCATAGGTGGCCACCGACGCCGCCAACGCCTTCTGCTGCGCGCCCTGAGCCTGGTTTCCGCGGTTGAAGGTGTCGCGCAACAGCTCGGGGTGCTGCGCGAACATCTTCGAGTAGAACAGGGGCGCGATCTGGTCGATGTGCTCCCCCACCACAGGGAGGGTGTCACGGATGATCTGCTCCTGCTCAGGCGTCAACGGGGCGCCGAGGCCGGGGGCGGGTGGCATGGTCGTCATGGTCACTCCTGATACTCGGAAACATAAACCACCACAAAGGCTAATATAAAACTTGGAATCGATCACTTAACAGAGGTGTGACCCGCAAGCTGACACGTGGGATAAGGTGGCCTGCCGGGAATCGCACCCCGCACCGCAACCCGCACCGCAAGTAGGAGCCATGGCCGACATCAAGACGAACCAGCCCGACCATCCCAAGTTCGAGGCCGTCAGCGCCGCCCTCGCCACGGTGCAGGATCCGGAGATCAAGCGGCCGATCACCGAACTCGGCATGGTCGGCAGCGTGGAGTTCACCGGTGACGACGTGCTCGTCAACATCCTGCTGACCACCCAGGGCTGCCCTCTCAAGGGCCCCATCCGCGAGGACGTCACCAAGGCGGTCAGCGCTGTCGAAGGCATCGGCACGGTCTCGGTCGATCTCGGCGTCATGTCCGACGAACAGCGCGCCGAACTCCGCAAGAACCTCAACGGTGGCCGAGCCGCCCGCGACATCCCGTTCTCCCGCCCCGGAAACCTGACGCGGATCATCGCGGTCTCCTCCGGCAAGGGTGGCGTCGGCAAGTCATCGGTCACGGTCAATCTGGCCATGGCCCTCGCCCAGCGCGGACGCAGCGTCGGCATCCTCGACGCCGACATCTACGGCCACTCGGTCCCGGTGATGCTCGGTGTCGCCGATGCCCGCCCCACCTCGATCGGTGACGATGAGGAGTCGATGATCCTCCCGGTGCCGACCCTGGGGTTGAAGGTGATGTCGATCGGCATGCTGAAGCCGCAGCGCGACCAGGTCGTCGCGTGGCGCGGGCCGATCCTCGACCGCGCCATCCAGCAGATGCTCGCCGATGTGCATTGGGGCGATCTGGATTACCTCGTCCTCGACCTTCCGCCGGGTACCGGCGATGTCGCGATCTCCATCGGTCAGAAGCTTCCGAACGCCGAGGTCGTGGTGGTCACCACACCGCAGGCCGCAGCGGCCGAGGTCGCCGAGCGCGCAGGCACCATGGCGTCGATGATGAAGCAGAAGGTCATCGGCGTGGTGGAGAACATGGCATGGCTGGAGACCCCCGATGGCGAGCGGATGGAGATCTTCGGTTCCGGTGGCGGCCAGCACACCGCTGATGCCCTCACCCGGCGCCTCGGCTACGACGTGCCCTTGATGAGCCAGGTGCCCCTGGATCCGAAGGTACGCGAATCCGGCGACGAAGGCGTGCCCATCGTGGCCGCCGATGACGCCGCCGAGAACACCAGCGCCCAGGAGTTCGCCAAGATCGCAGAGACGCTCGACAAGAAGGGCCGGTCGTTGGCCGGCCTGCAGCTGGGCGTCACGCCCACCTGATACAGGTTCGGATCTGACCGACGCTCAGGTCGCTTCCCGGTCGAACGGGGCGGGCCCTTCGCTTTCGGCGGCGGGAACGTCCTTGTTCATGCCCGCGAGGGTCTTCTTCATGTCCTCGACGTCTTCACGCATACCCCGGTCGGCGTCCTTGAAGTCCTGACGCACGTCGTCGATGACGGGCTGGACCTCCTCGAGCAGGTGCTTCTTCACGAAGGTCTTGGGGTTGAGGTCACGGATGTCGAGATCGGCATACTCGGGGCCGAGCTCACGTCGCAGCGTCGACTGTGCATCGTTGGCGATGTGGCGCAGGTAATTGACCACACGGGCGACCTTGCGAGCGATCTCCGGAAGCTTCTCCGGGCCGAAGATGATGATGGCGAGGACGATGAGAACGCCGATCTCGCCCGGCCCGATGTCAAACATGGCGCCAGACTAGTCGATCCACGTCAGCCGACCTTGCCCTCCAATGTGACTTCCACATCACCGTCACCAACCAGGCTCAGTCGGGTCACATCGCCGGGTCGGTGCGTCCGGATCCGCACGATGAAATCGGTGACGCTCATGACACGATGCCCGTCAACGCTCTCAACGGTGTCGCCCGATGAAATACCAGCCCGGTCGGCGGGGCTGCCGGGAGTCACCTCGACGATGCGGACGCCAGCACCATCTGCTGCGACCGTTGCGCCGATCACCGGGTAGGTGGCCGAGCCGGTGTTCAGGATCTCGTCCATGACATCGCGTGCCTGGTTGATCGGGATGGCGAAACCGACGCCGATGCTGCCACTTTGCGAGCCCTGCCCACCCGCACCCATGGTGAGGATCGCCGAGTTGATGCCGATCACCTGGCCAGCCCCGTTGACCAGGGGACCCCCGGAGTTTCCGGGGTTGATCGCCGCGTCAGTCTGGATGCCGTTGATGTATGCCGTCGGCGAGTCCGCATCCGAGCCTCCGCCCACGTCCAGGGGACGCTCGGTGGCCGACACGATGCCGGAGGTGACGGTGCCTCCCAGACCGAGGGGCGAACCGATCGCGACGGTGGGCTCACCAATCTGGACCGCGCCAGAATCCCCCATTTCGACAGGTGGAGCCTCGATGGGGTCATCCGACTTCACCACGGCCACGTCATAGGACGGGCTGCGCCCCACCACCGTGGCGGAGTGAATCGTGCCGTCGGGGAACATGAGATCGACCTGGCCGTCGCTGGCCGCCTCGACCACATGGTTGTTGGTCGCCACGTGACCCTGATCATCCAGCACAAAACCCGAACCCGTACCGCCACGGCCTCCATCGACCACGATGGTCACTGTGCTGGGCAGCACATCGGTGGCGATCTGGGGAATCCCCTCGGCGGAAACAGGCTCTCCCCTTCCACCTGGCCCCGATTCGATCGGCGCCGATGAGGTGGGGGGCTGGATGCTGCGTGACCCGAGCCAGACACCCCCTGCTCCGGCTGCGCCTCCCACGACGAGGGCCGTCACGGCCACCGCTGCCACGATGCCCGCGATACCCCGACGCTTGGGCTCGGTCGGCTGGTGCTGCAGCGGCACGGGGTGCTGATGCTGTGGCGCAGACGGTTGTTGCGGCTGCGCGAACTGCGGTGGCCCCCCGAAGAAGTACTGCGGCGGCTGCGACCCCCATGAATCGGCATCGCTGGCCTCGGTCCAACCGCTGGCCCCACTGCTGGACCAGCCTCCGTGGGTCACGCGATGCTCCGATATCCGGCGCTGACGAGAATGTCACCCGATGGCGTGTAGGACTCCTGCCAGAGCACCTGATGCGTCGACGCGTCGAGCCAGTAACGGTTGGCGACAGGACCGGCCGGGTCCCCGACCCGCGATGCCAGCTGCACCGTCGGGCGGCCGAGGATCTCATCTGATTCAGCGATGGTCCACACCACACGACCGGGCTGACCCAGCTCATCGGTGGACATGGGTGTGGGGACGAAACTGGTGGTGCCGTCGGGAAACCGCACCGAAGTGCCCTCTGGACGGGTGCTCGTTCGAGCAGTGATCGTCCGGAACGGTTCCCCGACAGATTCACGGACGTGAACGGTCTGGCTTCCGTCGAGCAGGCCAAGAGCGGTCGACACCGCCGCTTCGTGCACGGCATCGGCCTCACGGCCCGCCTTCTCGTCCGAACGCTTCACGGGCCTCACCGGGGCAAGCTGACCGGCATCGGCTCCAGCGACCTTCTCAGCCGGGTGTCCCTGCACGAGCATCGCGGTGACAACGGGGTTGGTCAGGGGGGTGACCGCCATGTCCCGCGTGAGCTGCGGATGGAATGCGGCCGGTCGGCCCATCGACGAAGCAGGCGAGGCGACGGCCGCCCCGGCCAGGCCTGTGGTTGCCAGCATGACTCCCGCAGCACATCCTGCTGCCAGCATCACGCCCACACGTCGTGCTCGCATCGATCCTCCTTCAGGCCAACCCGGCTTCCTCGAGTGCTTCGATGAATCCCTTGAGCTGGTCTTCGGTGGCGGCAACCTGCGGCGGACGTAGAACGCCCACCCGGTGCCCCTGCCATGTCAGACCGGCCTTCACCATGGTGCATCCCTGGGCAGCGAAAACACCAGTGTAGACCGGCAACAAAGTGCGGTGGAGTTCCAGAGCACGCTCGACGTCCCCGGCCAGATAGGCCTCGATCATCTGTTTGGTCTGAACCCCGCAGAAGTGGGTCGAGGTTCCCACCACGCCCGAACCACCGATCGCCAGCAGCGGCAGGGTCATGGCGTCGTCACCGGAGTACACGGCAAGGTCTGTTCGTCGAAGAACCTCGGCGGTCCCGGCCATGTCATGCTTCGCGTCCTTCAACGCCACGATGTTCGGGTGCTGACCGAGCGTCACGAGGGTGTCGGTGGTCATGGGCACGCCGGTGCGATGCGGGATGTCGTACATGAAGACGCCCAGATCGGTGGCGTCGGCCACCGTCTCGAAGTGCGCGATGATGCCCGACTGCGGAGGACGTGCATAGTACGGCGCCACCAGCAGAACAGCGTCGGCACCATTGTCGCTGGCCCGCTTGGCGAGCTCGACTGACTGGGACGTGCTCGCGGCCCCCGCTCCGGCGATCAACTTGACGTCATCCCCCACGGCCTCGCGCACGGTGCGCACCAGCTGGGATTTCTCATCCCACGTGGTGGTCGGTGACTCGCCTGTGGTGCCCGAGATCACCAACGCATCGTTGTGCATCTCCTCGACGAGATACACCGCGAGTTCGGCGGCGGCGGGCAGGTCGAGTGCCAGGTCGTCGTCGAACGGAGTGACCATCGCGGTCACCAAGGTGCCAAAGGGGTACGAACGCATGGGGGGAATAGTACGGGGTTCAGCGAACCGCGACGAGCAGTCCGTCTCCGACGGGCAGGAGTGTCGTGGCGAGATCCTCACGCTCCTGCAGTGCATACAGAGCTTCACGGATGACGATCGTCTCGTCCTCCTCGTTGGTGTCGTCGGCGACCTTGCCCTGCCACAAGGCGTCGTTGAGCACCAAGACTCCACCGGGCCGCAGCAGACGCAGAGCCTCCTCGACACATTCACCGTATTCCAGCTTGTCGCCGTCGATGAACACGATGTCGTAGGCCTCATCGGTGAGTTTGGGCAGGACCTCGAGCGCCGCACCGGCGATCAGCCGGAACCGGCGCCCGGGGACGCCGAACTTGGTGAACGCCGTGCGCGCCAAGGCCTGGTGCTCGTGTTCGATATCCACCGAGGTGAGGACGCCCTCTGGGTCCATGCCGGCCAGAAGGGCCAGCCCGGAGACACCGGTTCCGGTACCGACCTCCACGACCGCCTTCGCGCCGACCGCGCGTGCAAGCACCGTCAGCGTCGACGCGGCTGCGGGGGCCAGCGCCGGGATGTCGCCCTGCTCGGCACGCTCACGTGCCTGTCGTGCGGCGTCCGGCTCCACGGCGAAACCGGAGATGAACTGCTCAGTGTTCTGGTTGGTCACGATTTCGGAGTCTACCGCCCTACGATGTGAGGCATGAACAGAGCCGCCAGACATGATCACGTGGTCGCAGCAGAACTCGTCGCCTCGGTGTTGAGCCTCGAGGTGTCAGCGGGCGACCGCGTCGATGCCACCGATGTGGTGTGCGTCCTCGAATCCATGAAGATGGAGATCCCGGTCATGGCGGACACCGGCGGAACCGTCACCGAACTCGTTGTGAAGGTCGGCGACACCGTGCGGGAGGGCGACCCACTCGTGGTGGTGCGGCCCGGCGCCTGAGCGGCTCACATGTCGCGGGTGATGTGCATGCCCTTCTTGACCACGGTGATGCCCCCCTTGGAGACATGGAAACCACGCGCGATGTCGTGCTCGTGGTTGACGCCGATCTCCACGCCATCATCGACCTTCACGTTCTTGTCGAGGATCGCGCGACGCACGACGCTGTTCCGCCCCAGCTGAACGTTCTGCATCAGCACCGACCCCTCGACGTTGGCCCATTTCTCGACCCGCACATCGGGCGAGAGCACCGAATTGTCCACGTCTCCGCCGGAGATGATGCAGCCCGGCGAGACGATGGATTCCTCCGCGTTGCCGCGCAGCACGAACTTCGCCCCCGGGCGCTGGGGTGAATGGGTGTAGATGGGCCATTCGTTGTTGTAGACGCTGAAGTTGGGGACCACCGAGGTGAGGTCCATGTTCGCCTCGTGATACGCGTCGATGGTGCCGACGTCCCGCCAGTAGTTCGCGTCCTTCTCGGTGTTGCCGGGAACGGTGTTGGTCGTGAAATCGTGCACCTGGGCCTGACCCCGCTCCACGAACCACGGGATGATGTCGCCGCCCATGTCGTGACGCGCGTTCTGGTCGGCCGCATCGGCCTCGAGCGCCTCCACGAAGGCCTCGCGAGTGAAGATGTAGTTACCCATCGACGCAAAGGACTCATCCGGGTTGTCCGGCAGGCCGGGCGGATCGCTCGGCTTCTCGAGGAACTCGCGAATCCTGTAGTCGGCGTCGGCATCGATGATCCCGAAGGCGCTCGCCCCTTCGCGCGGGACGCGGATACCGGCGACCGTGCAGGCAAGCCCCGAATCGATGTGCTGTTGCAGCATCTGGGAGACGTCCATGCGGTAGATGTTGTCGGCACCGAAGACCACCACGTAGTCAGGGTTCTCATCGTTGATGAGATTCATCGACTGATGGATGGCATCGGCCGAGCCCTGATACCAGCGCGGCCCGAGCCGCTGCTGGGCCGGGACCGGGGTCACATAGAAACCGAGCAGGGTGGACATGCGCCACGTCATCGAGATGTGTCGGTCCAACGAGTGCGACTTGTACTGCGTCAGCACCGCGATCTTCATCAGCTCGGAGTTGACGAGGTTCGACAACACGAAATCGATGAGACGGTAGGTGCCGGCGAAGGGCACGGCGGGCTTGGCACGCGCCTCGGTGAGCGGCATGAGCCTCTTCCCCTCACCACCGGCCAGAACGATGGACAGAACATTCGGCGACATATTTCAGGCCCCTCTTCCCCGTCACTGGAGCTCCCCCGGATTTCCAGCAGCAACACTAGCCTGCTCCCGATGATGGACCGCAGGTGGTTGGCACCCGGTCAACCACCACCGAGTTGGCCTGACAGAATCATCTCATGGCTCCACATGTGTCGCTGTTGACCCGGGAATACCCACCGCATATCTATGGAGGCGCCGGTGTGCATGTCGCACAGCTGGTGCGTCAACTCACTGATCTGTGCACCGTCGATGTCCACTGCATGGGCGAACCCCGGCCCGGAGCCACGGCTCACGCCGAGGATCATCCCGCCGACGCCAATGCCGCGCTGCGAGTGTTCGGCGCCGACCTGTCGATGGTCTCCGCACTCGACCCCGCGACGCAGGTGCTGCATTCCCACACCTGGTACGCGAACCTCGCCGGGCATCTCGGCGGGCTGTTCCTCGACGTGCCCCACGTGGTGACCTCACATTCACTCGAACCGCACCGCCCATGGAAGGCAGAGCAACTCGGTGGTGGCTACCGTCTCTCCTCATGGGCCGAGCGCACCGCCTACGCGGCCGCGGACGCTGTCATCGCCGTCTCCAGCAAGATGCGCGAGGGCATCCTCGAGGCCTACCCCGAGATCGACCCCGACAGGGTGCATGTGGTCCGCAACGGCGTCGACCCCGAAGAGTTCCACCCGGTTCCCGAGACCGAACTCGTGAGCGACCTGGGCGTCGACCTCGACAAGCCGTACGTGGCGTTCGTCGGACGCATCACGCGGCAGAAGGGCTTGGTGCATCTGGTGCGCGCCGCGGCCGAGTTCACCCCCGAGACCCAGGTCGTGCTGCTCGCCGGCGCCCCCGACACCCCCGAGATCGCCGCAGAGTTCAACCAGGCCTTCGCCGATCTCCGTGCCCAGCGTGAGGCCCCGGTGATCTGGGTGGAGGACATGCTGCCGCGCGCCAGCGTCCGTCAGGTGTTGACGCATGCCACCGTCTTCGCCTGCCCCTCGATCTATGAACCACTCGGCATCGTCAACCTGGAGGCCATGGCCTGCGAGACCGCTGTGGTGGCCTCCGCCGTCGGTGGCATCCCCGAGGTCGTCGCCGACGGCGAGACCGGCCTGCTCGTCCCCTACGACCCGGCCCGCGCCGACGATCCAGAAGCCATCAAGGCCTTCGAGAGCGAATTCGCCGCCCGCGTCAACGAACTGGTCGCCGACCGCGACCGAGCCGACGCCATGGGCCGCGCCGGACGCACACGCAGCCTCGAACAGTTCTCGTGGGAAGCCATCGCCAAACAGACCGTCGAGGTGTACGAAACGGCCATCGCGCGGCACGGCTGATCTTTTGGCAAACTCCTAGTGAACTCTGCGTCACTCGGCCAACGGGGATTCTGATCCTAGGTAAATCTGTCGGCATGAAGAACACCCTTCGCTTCATCATCGCCCTGCTGATCAGCGCGATTCCCCCCCCCTGACCGTTTCAACGCTTGCCATACCCGCGCATGCTGACACTCCGCCCACTCCAGCACCATCGTCTGCTCCCACGACGAGCCCACGCGAGGCACCGTCTGCAACCGGATCATCCTTCGAGTCATGCACAACGATCTCCAAAACCGACCAACTGTGCTTCTCCTTCGACGACCCGAAAGTGGACCCGCGTCAGGCTCCGGAAAGCACTGAACCGTCCGTCGGCACTCGGGACGCGCCAGAAACCGGTGATGAATGGTTCGGCCACCTGCCCAGCGACTGGAATCCACCGACATGTGACAACCCGCAGAACTTCCTCGCCGACCACTGGAACACTTATGTCAGCAGGTTCAATGTCTGCAGCGGAATGGACTACTTCCTAATCCTCCGAAAAAAGGGGATCCCGGTCGGAATCACCAGATATGTGTCGGTTTTTTCCGTGGACACACGACAGACGCCCGGCTCCCCGGTCCGATTCACCCACAAGATCATGAAGGTAAAGTCGGCCGGGAGCATAGGAACTGCAACTTTCCGCTCCAGCATCGGCGTCGAAAAGAAAGCCTTCGGTGTCCCAGACGAGTGGGAGCGGGAGACCAAGTACCCAGAGAAGTCAGGCTTGAAATCCACCTTCAACCACACGCCGAAGATGCTCGACAAGACAGCGTGGCTCTATGGGCCAACCGGCTACGTGCGAGCCACAACGACGCTCGCCAAGGGAAAATGGACAAAACCATTTCCTTTGCCCATCGGGCCGATGTATCGATGCGACACGATCATCACCTCCAAACCGGGATGCGTCGCCGGAGCGACCCGTCCTACAGGCCATCGCCGAAGAATCGCGGTTACCACGCACACATCAAACAGGCCATCGCGTCCGGACTCCCCAATGAGCTGCGACGAACCACGGATCCCACACTGAAAAAGAAAAACCGTGAGGCGGCTTGCCCCAAGCGAATCACCTCGAAACGCCCTAAAGGGTATTCGTGTGATGAGTACCCATTCGCATCCACTGACAATGGCGCTGCCGGGCTTGGTGCGGGACGAGCTCGCTCATCGTATCCTAGCCTCAACTGTCGAATGCCGGACCCATACCGACGGGGGCCCAGCGGATTCAGCCGCTGTTTCATCCCAGAGGACGAAAACTCAGCCGGCGGCGGAGAGATCCGCACATTCTACAATCAGCACCGAGTTCTGAACGGAGACACCTTCTATGTCAAACCATGATCGCCGCCACATTGCCCATCTGGATTTGGAGAACAGCGCATTCCTCATCTGGGGAGAAAATGACGACATCATTCCGGAGATCGACCTCGGGGCCGGCCGGATTCACTGCAAGACAGACTTTGCCTACTTCCTGCCGAATGTTGCCATCGGCGAGGTGCTCTTCCATGTTTCGGTGGGAACCGAGCCGGCAGACTGGGCGCATATGGAATGGCTCCGAGAGGCCACCTTCACCACGCGTATGTGGGGGCTGCTCAGGCTGAGGACAGCCTCCACGACCGGCACGCTCGATGAGACCGACGAGGATCTCTGGACCATCGACGATGGCATCTACACCCTGACGATGCGGCATTACTTCAATCCCGATGACGGCGACTGCGTCGCGCGCGAACGCCCAGAACGCATGTGGACGCATCTGACCCCGGCGGAAGGCTGAACCTCCGGCACCGAAACGGCGATGCCCTCCCCGCGTGGGGAGGGCATCGCCGTTTCACTTCTTCTGGTGGAGGGTCACTCCCCCACGACGCCGGTCAGGGCCTCGCGCAACGCGGTGGCTTCCTCGGCGTTCATCTCGACAACCAGTCGGCCACCACCCTCGAGTGGAACACGCATGACGATGCCGCGCCCCTCCTTGGTGACCTCGATATCGCCGTCTCCCGTGCGAGGCTTCATATGTGCCATCGTGTGTTTTCCTCAATCTCGTTCGTGGTGGTTGTGAAAGTCCGTGGTGCCCATTATTCCGTATCGCGCTCCACATGTGACGCAGCGCACGCAGCGAGGAGGGCGTCGACCTCCTGCATGTCGTAGCCCCGGAGCCGGACGCTGAACCGGGCCTGGGTCCAGGTCCGCGGATCGCTGATGTCCACGGCATCGTCCAGCACCGGCTCGACGTGATCGCGGACCACGGGCTGCATGCGGTCGAGTGACCCGGTGGCGACAACGGCTGCCACGCCCAGTACTGCCACTGCGATCATCGCGATCAGGAACATCATGGGAACGATCCTATCGGTCCGACGTGGTTCAGGAGTTGTCGGCCACCAGGACCCGCACGGCGTCGTCGATGTCGTCGGTCACGTGGAACAGATCGAAGTCCTTGGCCGAGATGTTCCCGGCCTCCAGCACCGAGTCGCGGAGCCAGTCCACCAGCGGCGTCCAGTAGTCACTGCCGAACAGGACGAAGCGATGGTCGAGCTTGCCGGTCTGAGCCAGCGTCAGCCCCTCGAACATCTCATCGAGGGTGCCGAAGCCACCGGGCATCACCACGAAACCCTGGCTGTACTTCATGAACATCATCTTGCGCACGAAGAAGTAGCGGAAGTTGATACCGAGCGTCACGTACTCGTTCATCCCGGTCTCGAAGGGCAGCTCGATGCCGAGCCCCACCGAGACGCCGTCGGCTTCGTAAGCGCCCTTGTTGGCGGCCTCCATCACCCCGGGGCCGCCCCCGGTGATGACGCCGAACCGGGCCTGGACGAATTTGCGGGCCAGTTCCTCGGCCGTGGCGTAGATCGGATCGTCCGGTGGCGTCCGGGCCGAACCGAAGATCGAGACCGCCGGGCCGAGTTCGGCGAGCTCGCCGAAGCCCTCGACGAACTCGGACTGGATCCGCATGACGCGCCACGGGTCCTCGTGAACCCATGCCACATCTCCGCGGGACGCGAGCAGGCGTTGATCGGTGGTGGTGGGCAAAACCATGTCCCCGGCGCGCAGCACCGGACCCTGACGATGACGATGACGACGTGATTCGGCGCTCATGCAACATTCCCTTCAACAAGTCCCAGCCAGGTGAGCAGAACACGACGACACTCGTGCACATCCGCGGTGGGGCACCATTCCTCGTCGGTGTGGGCGAGGCTCGGGTCCCCTGGCCCGAAGTTCACCGCAGGAATGCCGAGGGTCGCGAACCGCGCCACATCGGTCCAGCCGTATTTGGCCGACGCCCGTCCCCCTGCGGCCTTCAGGAACTCGGCGGCGATGCCCGATTCAAGGCCGGGGCGGGCCGCGTGCGCGTGGTCGGTGATCTCCCACGAATACCCCTCGACCGGCTTGCCCTCCTCGTCCATGACACCGGCCGACCGCAGAAGATGCGGCACTGCTTCGGCATCGTCACGGTCGGGCGCGTAGCGAAGATTCACCTCGACGGTCGCGGCGTCGGGAATGACGTTGGTGGCGATCCCGCCGGTGATGTTCACCGCGTTGAGCCCCTCGTGATACTCAAGCCCGTCGACGGTCACGACACGGGGCTCGTACGCCGCCAGTCTCGTCAGGACCGGTGCCAGACCGTGGATGGCGTTGACGCCCTTCCACGCGCGCGCCGAATGGGAGGCGCGGCCATGGGCGGTGATGCGAATGCGCAGGGTTCCCTGGCAGCCACCCTCGATGCCCGCGTTGCTGGGCTCCCCCAACAATGCGAAATCACCGGCGAGGAGCTCGGGGGTCTCCCGGACGAGACGGCCCAGTCCATTCTTGGCGTCCTCGACCTCCTCGTGGTCGTAGAAGACCCACGTCACGTCCACGTCCGGAGCGTCGCCCCGACCGATGGCCGCGTCGATCGCAGGCGCCATATTGGCGAACACCGCGACGCCCGCCTTCATGTCACAGGAGCCACGCCCGATGACCCGCTCGGAGTCGCCAACCCCTTCCAGCCGGCTCGGCAGGCTTCCGGCGACGAGCGGCACGGTGTCGAGGTGCCCGGCCAGGATCACGCGGCGTTCGCGTCCAAGATCGGTACGAGCCACCACGGCATCCCCGTTGCGCGTGACCTCCAATGCCGGGAGCGCACGCAGCGCGGTCTCCATCGCATCCGCGAGGGGGCCTTCGTTCCCACTGACCGATTCAATGTCGATGAGCTGCTGCAGCAACGCGACCACGTCGCCGTCAAGATTCAAACTGTGCACCCGACAGACTCTACTTCCACGATGGGCATCTCCCTTCGTCCGGGCAGGTAGGGTCGCGTCCATGACTTCGCGTACTGCACATGGCTGGGCCCTGATCACCGAGCACATCTCGGGCGACATCCTCGACGCCTGGTTCCCCACACCAGAACTCGGCGAACCGACACAGGAGGGCGAGCCGACCGCGCTCAGCCCACTGGCCGGCCCCGATGAGGCACGTCAGGTGACCAAGCGCGTCCAACAGGTCTCGATCGACCTCGACGCCGCACCCGCGGACGCCATCGACGGTTACCTGCGTCTGCACCTGCTCTCGCACCGCATCGTGCAGCCCAACACCATCAACCTCGATGGCCTCTTCGGCGTCCTCACCAACGTCGTGTGGACCTCCGCCGGCCCCTGCGCCATCGAGGGCTTCGAACTGACGCGCGCACGACTGCGTGAGGAACACGGGCACGTGACCGTCTTCGGCGTCGACAAGTTCCCCCGCATGATCGACTACGTCCTCCCCAGCGGCGTTCGCATCGGCGACGCCGACCGCGTCCGTCTGGGCGCGCATCTGGCCGAGGGAACCGTCGTGATGCACGAGGGCTTTGTGAACTTCAACGCCGGCACGCTCGGCAAGTCGATGGTCGAAGGACGCATCTCGCAGGGTGTCGTCGTCGGTGACGGCTCCGACATCGGCGGCGGGGCGTCGATCATGGGCACGCTCTCCGGCGGCGGCAAGGAGGTCATCAAGCTCGGCGAGAAATGCCTGCTCGGCGCCAACGCGGGCGTGGGCATCTCCCTCGGCGACGGATGCACCGTGGAGGCCGGCCTGTACGTGACCGCGGGCACCAAGGTGACAGTCGGTGAGCAGACCGTGCGCGCCTCGGAGCTCTCGGGCCGCGACAACCTGCTGTTCATCCGCAACTCGGTGACCGGTGCCGTCGAGGCACGCCCCAACGGCGCCGGTGTGAAACTGAACTCCGACCTGCACTGACGTGGCTGCGCGAAGGCGTGGGCGCGGCATCGGGTGTGTCCTGGTGCTGTTCCTCCTGCTGACCGTCGCAGGCGTCGGCGGGCTGTATTTCCTCAGCAACCGGCAGCACATCCCACCACCGGCGATCTTCGAACGCTGCGTGGCCACAGCCAACGGTGAGAGCGTCGCTGTCACACCGGAGCAGGCTCACTACGCGGCATTGATCAGCGCGATCGCGGTCCAGCGGGGCATGCCACCCCGCGCGGCCACGATCGCGCTGGCCACCGCCTACCAGGAGAGCGGCATCCGCAACCTCGATCACGGCGACCGTGACTCCCTGGGCCTGTTCCAGCAACGCCCTTCCCAGGGCTGGGGAACCGAGGAGCAGATCATGGATCCGGTGTTTTCGACCCACGCGTTCTACGACGCCCTCGCGCGTATCCCCGACTGGGAGAACGGCGACATCAACGACACAGCACAGGCTGTGCAACGCTCCGGCTACCCGGAGGCGTACCGACAGCACGAGCCCAACGCACGCATCCTCGCCTCTGCCCTGACCGGTCACTCCCCCGGCGGGCTCACATGTTCGGTGGACTCACCCGGTGGGGGTTCTCCGCAGGAGACTGTGGCCTCCCTCGACGAGGCCTTCGGCCACATCGGCGTCACCACGGCACGAACACCCGAAGGTGCGACGGAGGTGGCTTTCGCCCATCACGACGAAGCCCTGCGCTGGGCAGTCGCCCATCACGCGGTGGCAAATGCCAAGGATCTGGGCGTGCGTGAGGTTCAAGTGGGTGACCAGCAATGGGTCGCCGATGGGAAGACCGCACCGTGGAACGCCGTCGAACCGATCGACGGCGTCGTCATACGTTTCTGACGATCCGCCCGGCAGCACCCGCGATGTCGTCATCGGTCGCAGTCAGCGTGATCCGCACGTGCGTGGCGTCCCCGTAGAAATCTCCGGGCGTCACGAGAATCCCCAAAGCCGCGAAGTGGTCGACGATCGCACGGCCGTCGGTGAAGTCACCACGGGTGGCCCAGAGATACAGGCCGCCCTCGGAATGGTCGATCCGCCAGCCGTCGGCCAGCAGAGCCTGACGTAGCGTGTCGCGTCGATCGCGGTAGCGCGCCTTCTGCTCGACCACATGGCGATGCTCGACGAGCGTGGCGGCCATGGCTGCCTGAACCGGCGTCGGCATCATCATGCCGCCATGCTTGCGGATCTCGGTCAACTGCGAGATCAGGCCGACGTCACCGGCGCAGAAACCGGCTCGATAGCCAGCGAGATTGGAACGCTTCGACTCCGAGAAGATGGCGAGGACACCCGTGGGGTCATCGGTGATGCTCGGATCCAGCACCGAGACCGGCTCATCCTCCCATCCGAACTCGCCGTAGCACTCGTCCGACGCCAACACCGCGCCGTGCTCACGGCACCACGCGACCCAAGCACGCAGCTCGTCCGCCGAGAGGATCGCACCGTGAGGATTGGCCGGGGAGTTGATCCACACCAGGCCCGCCCGGCGGCCGGCGAGTCTGTCATCCAGAACCGCAGGGTCGTCACAGGCCACCGGATCGATCCCCGCGAGCTGCGCCCCCACCGCATAGGTGGGGTACGCCGTCTCAGGATGCACCACGACGGTGTCCGCAGCGCCCGCAAGGCCGAGATGGGTCGGCAGCCAGGCAACGAATTCCTTCGTGCCGATGACCGGCAGCGTCCCCACCTCGGTGGTGACCCGCCAACGATCCCGCAGATACGCACCCATGGCGTCCTGCAGGTCCGAGATCCCGACCACCCGGGGGTAGCCATGCGCGTCGGAGGAACGAGTCAACGCCTCGATCGCCACCTGAGGCGCGGGGTCCACAGGTGAACCGACCGTGAGGTCGATGAAGCCCTCCGGATGACTCTGGGCTCGCTCGCGGGCAGCAGCGAGTGTGTCCCAGGGAAAAGTCGGGAGCCGGTCAGCGATGGTCACGCTGATCGATCACGCATCGTGCTCTTGCTTGGGCATGGCCTCGACCTCAGGGTGGTCGAAGTCGACAGGCCCCAGCTTGGCAGCGCCGCCGGGCGAACCCAGCTTGTCGAAGAACTGCACGTTGATGTCGTAGTAGTTCGCCCACTCCTCGGGAGTGTCGTCCTCATAGTAGATGGCCTCGACGGGGCACACCGGCTCGCACGCGCCACAGTCGACGCACTCATCCGGATGGATGTACAGCATTCGGTTGCCCTCGTAGATGCAGTCCACCGGGCATTCCTCAACGCACGCCAGGTCCTTCAGATCCACACATGGCTGCGCGATGATGTATGTCACCAGATGCTCCTGTCGTCGAAAGTGAGTGCCCCCATTTCTACCACGCGTCACCTCGTCCGCGGCCAACGTGTCAGCCTGCGTCGCCAACTCGCCGATGGTCAGGGAGATCTGATCGGTTGGGTCCTCACCGCCGACGCCGACGGCCTGGAACTGCTCGACCGTCAGGCCCACCGACATCGCGTCGACAGCGCCCAGATCCTCGCTCTGCGTCTCATCCCGCTGATCCCACCGGGGCGCAACCCCGAGAACGGTGACCGCAGCATCCTCGCCCGCATGCTCACCGACCTCACTGGAGCGGAGGTCACCGCCGAAGCCATCGCAGTCGGCCGCATCCGTGATCTGGTCGACGATGTGACGCCTGCCCTCGACATGATCGACGCCGGCCGAGCCCCCTCCCCCGGCACCGTGCTGATCTCCGGCGAATGGGCAGTCCTTGCTTCCCCACCACAGAAGGCACACATCTGGGCCGCATGGGCCGCCCTGCACAATGCCCGAAATCTGGCATGGGTCGCCAAGATGTGAGGGCTCAGAGCGTCAAACGCACTCGACCTTGTCAGTGGCGCTGTACTTCCACGACTTGTCCTCACGGCGGATCTCGGTGCCGTTCTGCTTGAAGATCCGGTAGTACGACGCGGTGAAACCCGGTGACGGCGACTGTGGCTCGCACTCGTCACTGGTCTCCTTGATCGTCGTCCCGTCGTAGAAACCACTCTTGGTCGGTTCGGGAGACACGATCTCCCACTGCTTCACACCCCAGATCTGGAATGTGATCGACCCCTTGCCCCCCGATGCGGACTTGTTGACCGAACCGGTGATCATCACCGCGTTGTCAGTGGTGTTCTTGAACTTCAGGTCGATCGACCCGTAGTACAACGTGGCCTCACGTCCGGCCGGGTAACGGCTGAAGTACATGGTGTGCGGCTGGTGTTCGACATCCTCGAGACCGGCGAACCAAGCTGCGTTGTACAAGGTGGTGGCGCCCTGGGAGATACCGCCGGCGGACTGCTTACGCAGCTGACCGCCCGAGATCACATAGCCGTCGACGTAACCGGCCGACGCGTCACGTGGCCCGATGTGTTCATCCACCGAGAACGTCTCCCCCGGACGCAACACCGCGCCACTGATGTGTTGGGCGAACAGAGTCAGGTTCGTGTTGCGGTAGTCGGCGTGGGGGAAGGAGGTGGTGAACTCCCCGATCACCTCGCGAGGCTTGCGCTTCTCGGCCTCCTCTGTGGTGAACTTCGCCTTCTCACCGCTCAGCTCCACCTCGACCTCGCGTTCGTCACTGGTGGCGGCGGGCACGATCACCTCATGGAAGGACTCCTTGGAGACCTCCGAGCCGTCCTCGGACGGGATCACGCTGATCTTGCCGCCCTCGAACTTGTACGAAGCCTCTTTGGCGTCCTTGAGGCCGAGCTCATCCATCGCAGGCTGTGCGGCCTCGTACAGCTTGTCTCCGTCGATCGAACCGGAGAACTCCTTGCCCTCCGCCTTGATGGAGGCCGCGCCCGCGATCATCTCGGGGGTCACTTCGAAGGTTCCCTTGCCGGTGTCCACCACGACCGGGCCCTGTACGGCCTTCTTCGCCCACGAATCGACGAACCGGTCGGCGGCCCCTGTGGTGAGGGCCGGATCCTCGACCGCGACAGTGGCTTCGATCCGGTCATTGACCAGATACCCGTCCTTGATCTGCGCCGCGGACTTCTTCTGATCCAGCGTGCGACCGGTGACGCCCTCGTCGCGCTTCACCTCAGTGCCCTCGAACCGTACCGCCGCATTCTTGGGCTCACGGTCGACTTTCTCCGACGCGATGCGCTTGACCTCGGCTTCAAGCTTCTTCTCGTCGACAGCGGCGATCGGTTTGACCTCCGAGCCCCCGGTGAGCACCCGCCAGATCTGGCGGGGATCCCAGCTGCGTCCGACACCGGAGCTCTCAACGGTGTCCCTGTAATTCACCGCGAGGCCCGCAGCCTCCGGTTCAACCTCCACGTCCACGCCATCGGCCACGAGAGTGAACGTCGCATTCTCCTGCTGTGCATAATCCTTGGCCAGTTTCGCCTCGGCCTCGGCCGCGCTGAGACCACCGATCTCGATTCCGGCCATGGTGGTGTCACGAGGCACCTTGTCGCCGGTCATGAAGTACCCGGCGACATACGCTCCGCCGAGCAGGACCAACAGCCCTCCGATGACCGACAGTGTGATGATCCGAACACGGCGAGGGTTCGACGGCTTCTCCTCCGAGATCTCGGTCTCGGCCGCAGCCAGCTTGTCGTCCGCCACAGGCACTTCCTCGCTCTTGGATTTGAATGGCTCTTGGATTTGAAAGGTCGCTGCGCCACTTTACGATAAGGAGCCTGCTGGGCACAGCCCCGAGCAGCAGCACCGGCTCACTCAGTCAAGGCCGGCGAAGACGTCGGTGGCCCCTTCGGGGAAAGGCACTCCTCCGGCGAGCCGGAAGGCCTCCCCCGCCATTCCATGGGCCGATTCGTGCTCGAACATCTGCACAAAACCGCTGTCAGGCTGGATCTGCGAGGCATGCGCACGGAAGGCCGCGATCTTGCGATGCATCAATTCGGGCGCATGAACTGTTACAGAGATGTCATCGTCGGGGACGACCATCGGCGGCAGAGGACCATCGGGATCCATCCCTCCGAACGTCTCGGCATCTCCGATCTCCTGGAGCCGCCGAAGACCCGCCCGCATCGCGGACTCCCCCAGAGCGGTCCACAGGATCCGGGGAACCTGCCATGCCTCACCCAGATCTCGCCGATGACTCGGGACGGCGGCCAGCATGGCCCCATACATGGCGACGCGGTGCGCCTTGATGTGATCGGGGTGCCCGTAATGCCCGTTCTCGTCGTAGGTGATCAGCACCTCGGGGCGACGGTCACGAATCAACGCGACCATGTGATTCGCCGCCTCGAGAAGATCCGCCAGCCAGAAACATCCCGGGTGGAGTTCATCTCGGGCCACCGCATTGCCGTTCTCGTCGGTCCCCATACCCGAATCCCGATAACAGTGGTCTCCGCCAAGACGCACGGCGTCAGTGATTCCAAGGGCCTCCATCGAAGCTTCCAGCTCGGTGATCCGGTGCTCGGCCAGCGAGTCCTCCCGATCGGCGGCCAGATGCACCAGATCGGGATCGACAACCTCACCCTCCTCGCCCAGAGTGCAGGTCACCAGCGTCACCGCATCACCTCGGGACGCATGAAGGGCCATGGTCAGACCGGTTGAGGTCACTTCATCATCGGGATGGGCGTGCACGAGCATCAGGCGTCGGGAGGTCATGGTCATGAGACTACCCATTCCCACGAAAATCAGGCGGCAAAAATCAGGCCCTGCGGAGTCGTAGGACATCGGGGGTTCCCGCGAAATTCGTGGGAAGATCCTCAGGCGCCACATCGACACGGGGCGACCAGATGGCGGTCGACCGCATCCACCACAGCGGCAACGAGGGCAGCTCCTCGGCCAGCATCCTCTGTGCGGACTCCCACTCGTCCCCCGGGTTCTCGGTGGCCTCCGCCCTGCGCATCACTGCGTCGAAGTCCATGCTGGCATGACGCCCACGGTTCAACGGCGATTCACTCTGGAAGGGCTCAAGGTACTCCTGCATCGAATCCCGTCCCGGTTCCCGAACCATCAGCGCGACGCCCTCGGTGAACACACCCGTCTTCCCCGATCCGAGCTCCGATTGACTCACCTCACGACGTTGACACGTCAAATCCAGCGTGTAGCGCCAGGTGTTGCAGAGTTCATCGACCCAATAGGAGTCGCCCAGCTCACTGGCGGTGGTGACCGTGATCGACGTCGGGGTGCTCCCCAGCGAGTCGTTGGCGTCATCCCACAGTCTGCGTGCCCGTTCACGGTCATAGACGCAGTCATCGGCACAGGTCTCGACCGCGCCGGTCATGGTCGGCGGCACCCAGCCACGCGCGGGATCATGCACTCCGCCCAGCAGGTCCCGGGTGATGACCTCACGATCGATGGCCATCGACAGGGCTCGGCGTCGACGCGGGTCGGCAAACGTCTCATCCGCATCACTGAACACCAGCTCGGCCAGGACCATCGGCGGCGCTCCGTCCGGCGCGGCGGCACGCTCACCGAAGTCCGAACGCCACGTCTGTTCTCCGAACGACTCGGGTGGGACACGATCACTGACGTCGAGTTCACCGTCACGCACATCCTCGTAGGCCAGCGACAGGTCGTTCCAATTCTCGAAACTGATGGTGTGCGAGGCCGGTTCCTTCGGCCCGGTGTAGCCATCCCATCGCTGCACCACGTGACGCAGCCGGTTGTTCTCGACGAGTCGATACGGCCCCGCACCCACCGGTACCTGTGCATGGCGAGCCGGGTCCACCCAGAACGAATCCGGAAGTGGTGCATAGGCGAGCTCTACGAGTTGTTCGTCGAAGTTCACGATCGGCCGGTCCAGACGAACCCGGAATGTCAGGTCGGAAGTGACCTCGAGCCCCGACATCTGCAGCCGCTGACCAGACCGATCCGCCGACGGCACGGGTGAGGACGAAGGGCTCGCGCTCGGAGTGGCCTGAGGGCAGGTCCCGGACGGGTTCACCTCGGTGTACCCCTCGATGTCGGCGAACCAATCGGCACCCGGATAGCCCTGCCGACACGACGCCGACCAGTTCCATGCGTCCACGAAGTTGTGCGCCAGCACCGGGGTGCCGTCGGAGAATCGACGCCCCTCGACCAGGGTCACCGTCCACGTCTCACCACCATCGGTGCTGGTGATCTCCTCAGCCAGATCCGGCTCCACACGGCCATCCGGCCCGGCCGTCATCAAAGTCGCCGTGACCGGTTCGAGCACGTTGCGGGCGCACTCATCGAGTGCGGCGGCAGGAATGAGCGGCGACTGCGTCTCGCAGGAACGCACACGCAGAGCGTCCGCGTCATCGCCCGGGGCCGCGGTGCAGCCCGCTGTGAGCACCATCGCAGCCACCACCGATGCGGCACCCGCCCGTGCCAACACCGTCATGCCTGGCGGACCTCCGCGAAATGGCAGGCCGAGAGATGCCCCGAGGCCCTGTCCGGATGCGTCTCCAGCACCGGCATCTCCTCCTTGCACCGTTCCCGGGCCTTCCAACAACGGGTGTGGAACCGGCACCCCTTCGGTGGGTTGGCCGGGCTGGGCACATCACCGGTCAGCATGATCTGATCACGTGTCCCGCGCAGGCGGGGGTCAGGTACGGGAACAGCCGACGCCGCCCCGATGGCTACGGTGACTCGTGGCCTACGTGTCATGTTGCCTCCTCATACGCGCATCGTGCGCGTGTGTACCGCGTCAGTGCGGATCGGTGATCGATACATAGTGGTACCGATTGCCGTAGTCTCCCACAAATCCCATTGTCACCGGGGATTTTACAACGAATTCGTAATCTGAAGATCGATCTGACGCACAGCCTTTCCCATCAGGTGGACCCCATCGTTCACAGTGCGGCGAAGGGCTGCGGGCAACTCCGCCCCGTCCAACAACGCCCGACAGGAACCGAGCAGCTCGGGCGTGACATTGGCCAGTGGGAACGACCTGGATGCGACGATGCTCAGGGCCCAGCCCTGCCGAAACTCGGAGGTTCTCGTGATCTCCTCGACCCAGCGGGACGCCAACTCGTCGGTCAGTTCCTCCTGCTCTGCCAGGAACAGCCCTCCGGACAGTGCGATCACCCGACTGACGGGCAGGTCTCCAGGCGCCACGATCGCACGGAAAGCCCTCTCCTTGGCTTCTGCCACCGGCCGAGAGGCCCACGCCCGGTCGTACTCCAACACTCCGGCGCTGGAACTGTCCCGGTGGAGTTCGGCATCGAGAAGGCCGACGACCGGTTGCCCCGACGAGGCCTCGAGCCGAGCAAGTCGACGCAGGATGCGCCATCGGAGCGTCTGATCCACCTGCGCACCGACGGGCACATCGGTTCCCTCGAGCAGGCCTTCGAGCCACGCGACATCTCCGGTGAGTTCGATCACTGCTCGCAGCAACTGCAGCTGACGGTCCGATCCCTCGGTGGCACCCTGCAGGGATTCGGTCAGGACAGCAGCAAGCCGTCGACGCCGCAGGGCCCGCTCACCACGCGGCGCGAAGACCCCACACAGTTCGCTGGTGGCCCACGTGGTCAAGGTGTCGAGAATCAGCGCATCGGGTTCGTGCGGTGTCTCCCTCAGCACCACGTCGAACGCCGTCTGTGCCGAGGTCTCCGACTCCCGTACCTGGGCTCGCAGGCTGTTCCACAGCACCACCTGGCTCCGGACATCCTCCACCGATGTGATCGACGGCCACTGCTCTGGTGGCCGGTTCGGGCGCACCTGTGCCCAAGCGTCATCGCAGGAGTCCGGCAGGTGCAGCCCGGGAGGTAGGTCGATTGCGGTCGTGGCGGAATCAATTTGCACGTCCTGTTCCCCCAGAACCTCGCCGTCCTGCCCCAGGGAGACCGCAGTGAGCCGGTGCGGCCGCACCGACCCATCCGCGCTGGGCTCGCGCCGGATCGCATCATCGGTGGCGGTGAGCCGGTCCAGGCCCCTTGTCGTCAGCCACACGGCGGCCCAGCGGTCGATCCCCTCGACGCCCGCTTCACGCCAAGCGTCCAGCAGGTCGGCCAGCTCCGCGTTTCCATACGCGTGGGCGTCGAAGTACTGGCGCAATCCGGTGAGGAACCGCTCCTCCCCCATGTGTTCGACGAGTTCCCGGAGCACCGCCGCACCCTTGGCGTAGGAGATGCCGTCAAAGTTCTGCAGGGCCGCAACGGTGTCCGGTGTGACATTGGCGGCCACCGGATGCGATGTGGGCCCCGCATCAGCGGTGATCCCCCACTGCTTGCGGGTGATGCCGAAGTCGACCCACGGGTCTCGTGCAGTGTGCTGCATCCGCACGTGATGCGCGAGGAACTCGGCGAACGACTCGTTCAGCCACAGATCCTCCCACCACCGCATCGTGACCAGATCACCGAACCACTGATGCGCGAGTTCGTGAGCGATGGTTCCCGCACGGTTCTCGAGCTCGGCGGCCGTGACCACCCCCCGATACAGGAAATCCTCATCGAATGTGACACATCCCGCGTTCTCCATCGCAGCAGCGGTGTGATCAGGCACGAAGACCTGGTCGTAGTCACCGAACGGCATCCGGATACCGAACATGTCGTGATACGTGTCCAGGCACCGGGAGGTCACCTCGAAGACATCGTCGACGGCGCGCTCGAGCACATCGGCGAGGGAACGTCGGGCGTACAGACCGAGCCGGATGCCGTCGTGGTCACGATGATGTGACACGTAGTCGCCGGCCACGACCGTGACGAGGTAGGTGGACAGCAGTGGGGTCTGCTCACTCTCCCAGACCGCGGAACCATCGGGCCGGGTTTCGACGGCGCGGCATCGGGCATTGCCCAGAACGATCCATTCCCCCGGACAGATCACCCGCAGGGCGAGGCGCGTCTTCAGATCCGGTTGGTCGAAGCAGGCGAACCAGCGAGGGGCCGCGTCCAAGAAGGAGGTGGCGTACAGGTAACGCGCCCCGTCGGCTGCATCGATGTGCTCGTGCAGCCCCTCCCCGTCATGCGAGTACTCCATGGCGGCGCGCACCACGAGTTCGTTGTGTTCCTGCAGGTTTCGCAATGGGAGACGCCGTCCATCGTGTTCGGCGATGTCGAGGTCGACGCCATTGAGCCGGGCGTCGAGAAGCCTGCCCTGACATTCGATGAAGGTCGCAGATCCGGCGTGGGCGTCGAAAGTGAGGGTCGTCGTCGATATGAACGCATCGGTCGCGGTGAGATCGAGTTCGATGGAGGTGTCGATCGCGGTCACGACCCGTGCACGCGTCTCGGCCTCCGCCTGAGTGAGGGGGCCGGTCATCAGAGCACCGCGTCACACCAGCGAAGCACATCGGAGAAGATCTCCTCGCGGTTCAGCTCGTGAAAGAGCTCATGCCGCGCCTGCGCGTACAGTCGAACATCCACATGATCGAGGCGGCGGCGCATCGCCCGGGCCGCCGCGGCCACCCCGCCTCCGAAACGTCCACCCACGGGGTCGGCGTCACCGGAGATGAACAGCACCGGCAGATCACGCGCGATGAGCCGAATGCGCGCCGGATCGTTGACGCGGCCGAGCCCGACGAACAGGTCACGGTAGAAGCCTGCCGTCGCAATCCACCCACAGGCCTCGTCGGCCACGTAGGCGTCGACGCTCGCGTGATCCCGGCTCAACCAGTCGAAGGCGGTCCGCGGATGCTCGACCGCCTTGTTGTAGCCGCCGAACGACAAGCGGTGCAGCGTCATACTGCGATGCCGAGGGCCCTTGAGCCTGATCTGTGCATGGGCCATCGCCAGGCCCGCACGACGCGCGGGACCGGGGTCGGCAACCGCGCCGCTGCAGATGAGCGCAGCGAAATGATCCTGTTCCTGGACCGCCGCCCGGGCGACCACCGTCCCCATGGAATGGCCCAGCAGAATGATCGGGGCGTCAGGGTATTCACGCGAAATGGCGCGGGCCACGAGGTCGACGTCATCGACGAGCAGGGGCCACCCCTCCCTTTCGGCGATGAATCCCCGTTCAGCCGCCGAGCCCGCAGTGGCACCATGCCCGCGCTGATCGTGCCCCACCACGGCGAAGCCCTCGGCATTCATGGCCTGGGCGAACTCGTCATAACGGCCCACGTGCTCGGCCATACCGTGCACCACCTGGATCACCGCGCGCGGTTCGGCGACCGGCCACTGCCGCACGTCAAGCGTCACACCATCTGGGGTTCCGAGCTGATCGATCATGGCATCAGCCTAGTGAGTCCGCCCGCACGCTCAGCGCGGCATCCGTCGCCAGAGCGCTCTGGGGATGAACGGTGCCACGGAGAACATGACACGCAGCTGCCACGGGATCCACAGTTCGACGCGGGTGCCGCCCCCGGTGATCTCCTTGACCACGGCGTCGGCCACCTGTTCCGGCGTCGATGAGAATGGGGCGGGTTCCATCCCGGCGGTCATGCGTCCGATGACGAATCCGGGTCGAGCGATGAGGAGTCGCACCCCCGTCCCATGGAGCGCATCAGCGAGCCCTGACGCGAAGCCGTCGAGACCCGCCTTGGCCGCCCCATAGACATAGTTCGCACGGCGCACTCGGACTCCGGCGACCGATGAGAAGGCAACGATCGTGCCGCGTCCCCGCTGCCGCATGGTGTCGGCGAGCACCGTCAGCAGGCTGGCCTGTGCAGTGAAGTCGGTATGCAGTACCTGCGTCATGTGCCGATGGTCGCGTTCGGCCAGCTCCTGATCACCGAGGATCCCGAAGGCGGCCACAGCCACGTCAACCGGCCCGAACTCAACCTCCACGTCATCGACGAATTGGCGGTGGGAGTCGGTGTCGTCTGCATCGAACTCAATCGTGTGCACGGCTGCGGCCCCGGCGTTCTCCACCGACGCGACCGCATCTGCGATGGGGCCGGGACGGGCCGCGAGGAGGACACGGTTGCCGGAGGCCAAGCGTTGAGCGATCGCGACGCCGATCTCACTGCGGCCACCGAGAATGAGGATGTTCTCCATGTCAGCCGACGCACCTGAAGACAGGGGTGAGGTAGCCATGGTCGACAACCATAGTCGGCGGGTTCTTGAACCGACAGACGACTCACGTACGGTTCCCTCATGGGAGCCATCTGCACCGGAGTGATCCTGACCGGCGGCCAGTCTCGACGCATGGGCCGCGACAAAGCGTCCCTCAGCCGAGACGGGCGAGCCCTGGTGGAGATCGCCGTATCCGCCCTGACCATCCACGGATGTGATGCCATCGTGGTGGGACCTCACCGAGTGCCTGGTGCTCGCACCACACGTGAGGATCCCCCCGGAGGCGGGCCGGTGGCAGGGATCGATGCTGCGGTGCAGCTGCTGAAGGATGCCTCCCCACCTTCCCACGCACTGATCCTGGCAACCGATCTGCCCCACATCGACAGGCTGGTGGCTCGGCTCGTTCAGGATCTGGACGTGAACGAGAAGTTCGCACGGGTCCCGATCGATGCCACCGGTCATCCGCAGCCCTTGGCCGCGTGTTATCCGTTCGCGGCCCTCACCACGGCCCTCGAGGCGCTTCCCCGCCGACGTGACATCGCCGCACGCAGGCTGCTGGATGAAGTGCCGTGGCGGCAGCACAGCATTTCCGATGACCTGCTGCAGGATGCAGACACACCCGAAGACGCCGACCGCCATCGGCTTTCCTGAAGCCGATGGCGGCCGGGGGGTCGGGTCGGGGGCCGGGAAGGACGCGTGAGGTCAGCTCTTGCGCGGAGCACCCGGCCGCGCGTAACGGACCCAGGTGATCCCCACGCACAGCACGGCGAAGATCATTCCCAGCAGGAAGAAGGTCCATGGCGTCATCATGGTCAGACCGACGCCGAACAAGAACGGACCGAAGGCGGCGATGGCCGCGGTCCAGCCGATGACGCCACCGGCCTGCCTGCGCTCGAAGATCATCGGCATCTGCTTGAACGTGGAGGCGTTTCCGATACCCGAGAACAGGAAGATCAGCAGCATGCCCCAGAGGAAGCGGGTGAAATCCGCTTGAAGGGCCTCAGCCCCCGCTGCGGGATCCGGTGAGAGCGCGGTCATCGTGAACAAGATGGAGGCGATCAATCCGATCCCGGAGATCAGGGTCCAGATCGCTCCTCCCATCCGGTCGGTCAACGGGCTGAACACCACACGGGCACCGGCTCCGACGAGCGCGCCGAGGAACACATAGTTCACCGGATCGGGCAGCTGGTAGCCCTCCACCAGGAGCTGGGCCTGTGCCCCCGCACCGGAGACGATCTCAGGATTCCCGGCGCCGTACAGGTTCTTCATGAGCAGCCCGAACTGCGCCGACAGACCTGCGAAGGTGCCGAACGTCATGATGTACAGCAGCGTCATCAACCAGGTGTCGACGTTCTTGAAGATGTCGAACTGCTGCTTGATGTTGGCGGTGACCGGCACCGACTTCAGCATGGTCCAGGCCAGGATGACCCCGACGATGGTGAAGGGCACGTAGAAGAAGGCCGCGTTCTGGTACCAGATCTCCCGCTCGGGCATCCCGGGCTCACCGCCCATGAGCTGCGAGGTTCCGAGGAAGCCGACCATGGCGAAGCCGATCAGCCACGGAGTGAGGAGCTGGACCAGGGACACACCGAAGTTTCCGATGCCGGCCTGGAGCCCAAGTGCGGTGCCCTGCTTACGGCGCGGGAAGAAGTACGACGTCGATGGCATGAAACCCGAGAACGCGCCTCCGCCGATGCCCGACATCAGGGCCAGCAGGAGCAGCTGCCAGTAGGGCGTCGAGGGATTCTGCACCGCAACGCCCCACCCCAGCATGGGGATCAGCAGCAGAGCCGTGGTCAGTGTGACCAGTTTGCGCGTCCCCAGGATGGGCGGCAGCACCATCCACACAAGACGCAGGATGCCACCGGCCAGGCCCGGCATGGAGGTCAGCCAGTAGAGCTGGTTCTTGGTGAGGTCGAAGCCGAGGTTGGTCAGCTTGGGGGCGATGGCGCTCGGCAGGAACCATGCCACGAAGCACATGGTCAGGGTGAAGGTGGTGATCCACAGCGTTGTCCAGGCCAAGCGGGAGTCCCACCCGTCTCCCTCGGGATCCCACTGTGTGAGCCATTCCTTGCCCTTGCGATCAGTCGTCTCGGTCACGATCACACCTGCGTTTCTGAGGTCACGGCTCCGGTATCACCCGGAGGCCTTTCGAAATGGTCGGCCAGTTCCGGCGATTCGGCGTGCAGCATGCGCACCACGGTCAGATGCATCCAGGCCATGGAGATCGCGGTGAGCACGAACAGTACGAAGAAGGTGCTGGTCGGAAAACCGCTCCACTGCTTGGTGTAGGCGAACAGGGGCGGCAGGATGAAACCGCCGAGCCCGCCGAGCATACCGACGAGGCCACCGACCGCACCGACGTTCTGGGGGAAGTACTCCGGAATGTGCTTGTAGACTGCGGCCTTGCCGATGCCCATGGCGCAGGCCATGAGGAAGACCAGGAGCACGAACGGCACCAATCCGATCTCGTAGGCCAGGTGCTCGGTGGCCGAACCATCGGCGTGGTTGATCACGATGTGCCCGTTCGGCATCATCAGCACACCACTGGCCACCAGCATCAGCGCAAAGGTCAGGTACATGGCACGACGGGCGCCCCATGCGTCGGAGATCCATCCACCGAGCGGACGCAACAACGAGGCCGGGAAGATGAACGTCGCGGTGAGCAGACCCGCGGTCCCCAGGGACACCCCGAAGTTGTCCATGTAGTACTTCGGCAGCCAGGCCGAAAGTGCCACGTAGGCACCGAAGACGACCACGTAATACAGGCTGAACCGCCACACGCGGACCTCCCGCAGAGGCGCCATCATCTCGCCGAGCGGCCTTCCCTGCCCAGCCATGCGGTCCTGACGTGGAGTCACGAACACCATGAGCACCACGAGCACGAGCAGCACCACGGTGTAGATCACCGGGATGATGCGCCATCCACCGGGGATCACACCGAAGTAGGTGGCACCCGCCGTCGAGGCGATCAGCACCGGACCGATGAACTTCGTGGCCGACGCGCCCACGTTTCCGGCGCCGAACAGTCCCAGGGCGAACCCCTGTCGGTGCTTGGGGAACCACGCGGAGTTCCACGCCGTGCCCGAGGTGAACGAGTTCCCGGCGAATCCCACGAGAAAGGCGAGCACCAGGATCATCGCGTAGTTCTGCGCGAAGGACACCGCCAAGGAGGCCACCGCCGAGAACACCATGATGACGAGCATCACGCGTCGACCACCGAAGCGGTCCGTGAGGATTCCTGCTGGCAGACGCCACATCGAGCCATTGAGGATCGCCACGGCACTGATCCAGGACAGCTCGGAGTCGGTCAGCCCGAACTCCTCCTGGATCGGTTTGCCCAGGATGCCGAACATCAGCCAGACCGCGAACATCACGGTGAACGAGATGGTCGACATCGTCAGTACGGCATTGGCGCCGTGCGGAGTCTCCTGCATCGCTCCAGCAGGTTGCGTTCCTGCCGGTTGCGAGGAATCGGTCATATCTCAACGCTCCTTGGAGAGAGTGCGGCGGCTGTGGGTTGCGGAGTCATTGTCCCGGGTTCCGATGGGGTCCCAACCTCGACGATGCACCGGCGCACTGTTGAGCGGACGCGAGTCACGAGAGCGGTAGACGACATAGGGGCGGAAGAGGTAACCGACCGGCGCCGAGAAGGCATGCACCAAGCGGGTGAACGGCCAGACCGCGAAGAGCGTCATCGCGACCAGCACGTGGATCTGGAACGGCACGGTCGCCGACGCCATGGCATCGATCTGTGGCTGCAGCACCCACAGAGAACGCCACCAGACAGACACGGTCTCGCGATAGTTGTGCTCGGAGCCGTCGGCCGCCTGCGCGCCGAAGAAGGTGGCGAACAGCCCCATCACGATGGCTCCCACCAAGAACAGGTACATGACCTTGTCATTGACCGTCGTGGCCTTGAACACCGGTCCGGTCAATCGCCGGCGGGCCACCAGCAGGATGATTCCGACCAAGGTGCACACCCCGGCCAGACCACCGACGAAGAAGGCCACCAGATGGTAGGCGTGTTGGCTGAATCCGATCGCATCGGTCCAGGCCTTGGGGACCAGCAGGCCCATCGCATGCCCACCCACCACGACGAGGATGCCGAAATGGAACAGCGGCGAGGCGATGCGCAGAAGGCGCCCCTCGTACAGCTGCGACGATCGGGTCGTCCACCCGAACTGGTCATGGCGCCAGCGCCACACGAGCCCCACCACCAGAATCGCGAACGTCACATAGGGGTAGATGCCCCACAACAGGAAATCCATCTCCGTCTTCCTAACGCCGACCGGTCGGTTCAATGGGCAGGGTTTCGGTCCCCGCGGGGGCGAGGCCGACGAGTTCGGTCGGGGGTTCCCCCGAGTTCATGCCGGAAACGTCCCGACGCACCAGCTTCTGAGCTTCCTCACGTGTCGCTGGCAGGTCTCCGGGCAGAGTGCGGCAGACGGCCAGCACGGCTCCTGCATGCGGCAGATCATCCCGCATCAAGGCGAAACGCATCAGCTCCACGGCACCACGGTGATCGGTGAGCAGCTGTCGCCCTCGCTCCAGATCATGAGCCGCGAACTCCAATACCATCGGCAGGAAGTCGGGCAGTTCACCGTGCAGATCGACCCACAGGCCGGAATCCCGGTACACCTGCTTGAAACGGACCAAGGACTCACCACGACGTCGCGTGTCCCCGTCGAGCCAGAAGGTGAGATGCAATGCGTGTCGCCGGGAATGATCGAACTCCGCCACGTGGTACGTCTGTGCATCGGTCAGCCCCCGCTCACGCAGATGGGTCATCAGGGGTGCCAGATCATGAGCCGCACCGGCTGTATCGGCGACCTGCTCGAGCACATCCAGATGGTCGAACAGGTCCGGCGTCGGATACATGAGCAGCTGCGACACCACGCGGTACAACGCCGAATGATCCGGCGTGGGATCGTCCGGCGTCGGGGTCAAGCGAGAAAGGAACGACCGAACGCTCATGACCGCCCCTCGGTTCCACGCACCGGAGACTCGTTGCCATCCCAGTTGAGCAGGTTGACGCGACCATCACGCAGCGAATCACCCGAGGCACCGGTCTCGGCGGTCTGACGATTCTTCAACGCCTGATAGGTCTCCATCGCCACCGGCATGGGGCGCCCCGAGCCCTCCCCGAACACCTCGTTCTCGTACATGCCCGGGCCACCGTCGAAGTCCAGCGAACATCCCATCTCCTCGAGGTCATGCGCCTGTTCGGTATGGGCCTTCGGGATGACGTAACGCTCGTTGTACTTGGCGATGGCCAGCAGCCGGTACATCTCCTGAACCTCAGCACCGGTCATCCCCACCTGCTGTGCGATCGACTCATCACGCTCCTGCCCGAGCGTCACATTGCGCATGTAGGAGCGCATGGCGGCCAGACGGAACAGCACCCGGTCGACCTCATCGGTGTCACCTGCTGTGAACAGCTCGGCCAGATACTCCACGGGGATACGCAGGGCATCGATCGCGCCGAACAGCACGCCGGGATCCTCGGCGTCATGCCCCTCCTCGGCGAGCAGATCCACCACCGGTGAGAGCGGCGGGATGTACCACACCATCGGCATCGTCCGATACTCCGGATGCAGTGGGAGAGCCACCCGGAACTTCTTCGCCAGCTTGTAGACCGGAGAACGCTTCGCCGCTTCCAGCCAGTCCTCGGGGATTCCCTGTTCCCGCGCCAATCGCTGGATCTCGGGGTCGTCCGGGTCGAGCATCAGATCCAGCTGCGCCTGATGCAGATCCTTCTCGTCGGGCACCGAGGCCGCCTCGGTGACCTTGTCGGCGTCATAGAGGAAGACGCCGATGTAACGGAGACGGCCCACGCAGGTCTCTGCACACACAGTGGGCAGCCCCACCTCGATACGCGGATAGCAGAACGTGCACTTCTCGGCCTTACCGGTCCGATGGTTGAAGTAGATCTTCTTGTACGGACATCCGGTGATGCACTGACGCCACCCCCGGCACTTGTCCTGATCGACCAACACGATCCCATCCTCGCTGCGCTTGTAGATCGCGCCCGAGGGGCACGACGCCATGCAGGAGGGGTTCAGGCAGTGCTCGCAGATGCGCGGCAGGTGGAACATGAAGGTCTTCTCGTAGGTGAACTTGAGCTTCATGCCGTTCTCCTCGCGGAGCTTCTGCACCACGGGATCCTGCTGGCCGTGCTCGGTGAGCCCACCCAGGTCGTCATCCCAGTTGGATGACCACTCGATCTTCATGTCGTCACCGGTGATGAGGCTCTTGGGGCGAGCCACCGGGAAGTCGTCGCCGAGCGGCGCATCGATCAGGTTCTGGTAGTCATACGTCCACGGCTCGTAGTAGTCGTCCAGCTCGGGTTGGACGGGAGAGGCGAAGATCCCGAACAGCTTCTGCAGCCGATTTCCCGACTTCAGCTGCAGCCGTCCGCGTCGATTCAGCTTCCAGCCGCCCTGCCACTTCTCCTGGTCCTCATAACGCCGTGGGTACCCCTGACCAGGGCGCGTCTCGACGTTGTTGAACCACACGTACTCGGTTCCGGCACGGTTCGTCCACGCCTGCTTGCAGGTGACCGAACAGGTGTGGCATCCGATGCATTTGTCGAGATTCATCACCATCCCGACCTGACACATGATCCGCATCAGTACTGAACCTCCTGGCTGCGCTTGCGGACGACCGCCACGATGTCGCGCTGAACACCGGTCGGGCCGAGATAGTTGAACGCGTACGCCAGCTGGGCATACCCGCCGATGAGATGGGTGGGTTTGAGCAGGATGCGAGTGACGGAGTTGTGAATGCCGCCTCGGCGTCCGGTCGCTTCCGACTTGGGAGTGTCCACGGTGCGTTCCTGCGCGTGAGGCACGTAAGCCACTCCCGCAGGAAGTCGTGGTGTCACGACGGCACGGGCCACGAACACGCCGTTGGTGTTGACGCACTCGACCCAGTCGTTGTCCTTGACGTCGATGGCTTCGGCGTCCTCGACGCTCATCCAGCACTGCGGACCGCCGCGGCTCAAGGACAGCATGAACAGGTTGTCCTGGTACTCCGAGTGGATGGCCCACTTGTTGTGCACCGTCAGATACCGCAGGGCCACCTCGCGTTCGCCCCGACTGTTGATCTCCGGCTCACCGTACATCCGTGTCATGTTCAACGGTGGCCGGTAGGTCGGCATCTGCTCACCGACATCGATGAGCCAGTCGTGGTCGAGGAAGAAGTGCATCCGTCCGGTCAACGTGTGCCATGGCTTCTTGCGCTCCACGTTGATGCTGAATCCGGTGTAGCGACGACCACCGGTCTCCGACCCGGACCACTCCGGCGAGGTGATGACCGGCTGGGGCGAGGCCTGGGTGTCGGCGAAGGTGATGCGGCGTTCCTCCGACCCCTCCGAGAGGTCGGCGAGCTCGACACCGGTCTTCGTCTCCAGATCCTTGAACGCCTGCGTCGCGACAGCACCGTTCGTCGTCCCCGAGAACATGAGGATCGCCTCGGCCATGCGTTCATCGGTGTTCATCGCCGGACGCCCCTCGGCCGGGCCGCTGTCATAGACGCCGAACATCGAGCCGAGTCGTTCGACGTTCTCGGTCATGTCGAACTTGATGTTCTTGACCGTGAACCCGAGCTTCTCCGCCAACGGGCCGACCGACGCGAACTTGTCCACCAAGGCGGTGTAGTCACGCTCGACGACAGCCAGGACCGGCATGTCCTTGCCCGGGACCGGTTTGCGCCCCTCGGCCTTCCAATCACGTGAGACGCCACCGGGCTGAGCGATCTGGCCGGGGGTGTCATGCTGCAGCGGAACAGCGACGATGTCCTTGCGCGTGCCAAGATGTTTACGCGCGAACACCGAGATGCGCTCGAGCAGAAGCCGGAACAACTGGTAGTCCGTCTTCGCCTCCCACGGCGGATCGATGGCCGGGGTGAACGCATGCACATAGGGGTGCATGTCCGTTGCGGAGAGGTCGTACTTCTCGTACCACGTCGCGGCGGGGAACACGATGTCCGACAACAACGTGGTGGAGGTCATCCGAAAATCGGCGCTGACCAGCAGATCCAGCTTGCCCTCGGGAGCGTCCTCATGCCACGTGACGTCCTTGGGGCGCTGATCGGCACCGTGGTCGTTCGGCAGAGTGTTGTGGTGGGTCCCCAGCAGATGGCGGAGGAAATACTCGTTGCCCTTCGCGCTGGACCCGAACAGGTTGGACCGCCACAGGATGAGGTTCCGCGGCCAGTTCTCGGGCGCATCCACATCCTCGACCGCCCCTTTGAGGCGTCCCTCGTGCAGCTGTGCCGCAATCCAGTCCTGCACCGATTCGGCCTCTCCGGCCTCCACAGCGGCCTCGGCCTCCTCCGCCAGCTCCAGCGGGTTGCGGTCGAACTGTGGATAGAACGGCATCCAGC
The DNA here is from genome assembly GCF_006716235.1 of Propioniferax innocua. Taxonomy (GTDB): domain Bacteria; phylum Actinomycetota; class Actinomycetes; order Propionibacteriales; family Propionibacteriaceae; genus Propioniferax; species Propioniferax innocua. The sequence goes on from NZ_VFOR01000001.1 coordinate 774,998, forward strand.
CCTGCCGCCACGACCGAACCAGCGCATCGGCCGAGTGGGTCCCGTCCAACGATCCGGTCGAGAGCGGCGAGGTCAGCGCGTCGGCGGAGAGCCCGTCGGTGCGCCACTGATCGGTGTGCATGTACCAGTACCCCGTGCCGATCACGGTGCGCGGTGGCCGCTGCCAGTCCATCGCATTGGCGATGTTGAACCAGCCGACCATCGGGCGGCACTTCTCCTGGCCGACGTAATGGGCCCATCCGCCGCCATTGCGCCCGATACAACCGGTGAGCATCAACAAGGCCATGACCGCGCGGTACATCGTGTCCGCGTGGTACCAGTGGCAGAGACCGGCCCCCATGATGACCATCGAGCGGCCTTCCGACTCCTCCGAGTTCGAGGCGAATTCGCGGGCGATGCGCGTCACGGTGTCGGCGGGGACCGAGGTGATCTCCTCCTGCCAGGCAGGCGTGTAGGGCCGGGTCGCATCGTCGTACCCCGTCGGCCAGTCCCCCGGCAGCCCATCGCGCCCGACGCCGTACTGCGCCAGCATCAGGTCCAGCACGGTGCAGACCATGTGCTCACCCACACGACGGGTCGGCACCCCGCGTCGCAGGACGCTGCCCTCACCGCGGGGGTCTTCGAAGCAGGCCACCGACAACTCCACGTTCTCGGTGCTGTGGTCGTACATGCTCAGAGCCGGATCCACGTCCCCCAGCTCGAGGTTCCACTTGCCCTTGTCATCCTCGTTGTAGCGGAAGCCGAGCGACCCGTTCGGCACTGCAACATCACCGGCGGCTTCGTCCCAGACCACAGTCTTGAACGCCGGGTCACTGCCCTCGATACCGAGGTCAGCGGCGGTGAGGAACTTGGCCGGCACATACCCTTGGCCATCCGGGGAGGGCTGCAGCCGCACCAGATGCGGCAGGTCGGTGTACTGCTTGGTGTAGTCGACGAAATAGGGAACCTGCCGGTCGACGAAGAACTCCTTGAGCACCACGTGCCCCATGGCCATGGCCAGTGCCGCATCGCTGCCCGCCTGTGCGGGGAGCCACTCGTCGGCGAACTTCGTGTTGTCCGCGTAGTCGGGGCTGACCGTGACCACCTTGGTCCCCCGGTATCGCACCTCGGTCATCCAGTGCGCGTCGGGGGTACGGGTCAGGGGCACGTTCGATCCCCACATCATCAGGTAGGTGGCGTCCCACCAGTCCCCGGATTCAGGCACATCGGTCTGGTCTCCGAAGACCTGCGGGCTGGCGACGGGAAGATCCGCGTACCAGTCGTAGAACGATGCCATCGCACCACCCAGGAGGTGGTTGAAGCGCGTGCCCGCCGCATGTGAGACCGGACTCATCGCCGGAATGGGAGAGAAGGAGACGATGCGGTCCGGGCCCCACGTGCGGATCGTGTGCACATACGACGCCGCGGTGATCTCCAGCGCCTCGTCCCACGAGAGCCGGACGAGCCCACCCTTACCGCGCGCCTGCTGGTAACGGCGACGCTTCTCCGGATCGGCCTGGATCTCGGCCCATGCCTCCACCGGGTCCCCGAGTCGACGTCGAGCCTCCCGATACATCTCGATCAGCACCTGACGCCCGTACGGGTACTTCACTCGCGTGGGCGAGTACGTGTACCAGGAGAACGCCGCACCGCGAGGGCAACCCCGCGGCTCGTACTCGGGGCTGTCCGGCCCGACGCTCGGGTAGTCGGTCTGCTGCGACTCCCACGTGATGATGCCGTCCTTGACATACACCTTCCAGGAGCAGGAGCCCGTGCAGTTCACGCCGTGGGTGGAGCGCACCACCTTGTCATGACTCCAACGATCCCGGTAGAAGACGTCCCCCTGACGCCCGCCCTCCACGAAGACTGCGCGCCCGTCATCAGTGCGCGGCGCGCGACTGAAGAACGTCCCCAGCTTCAATAGAGCATCCACCCCGGGGCCGTCGGGCCTGGTCACCGAATCCGCCATGGTCAACCGCCTCACATCCAGCTCACCGTCGAGAGAGGAACATATATGTCCCAGAGAGCCACTGTAAAACTACCAGTAGCGGGAGACGTGTCAAGGGGCGACGCAGGCCCGGATCGAACCATTTTCAGCGGGCCGACGAGCACCTGCCACACCGGGTCACACCCCGATCCGCTGAAGCCTTCCCGCCACCTCATGCGCATCCTCACCCCGCGCCACGCACAGCCCGAGGATGAATGCGCTCACCGGCACCATCGGGCGCATACCCGAATGTGCGATCTCGCGGGAGAGATCATGGATCAACTCGACGTCGACCAGATCCGGATCGACCCCCACCTCCGCACAGCCAGCATGCAGCCATCGATCCCATTCATGCAGATCGTCACGAGTCGTCCGGTCGGCCATGGCCACCCCCAAGGTTGAATATCCGCCCACGAGCCCTCCCGGAGCGCTTCACACGCGAGAGACGGGCAGCTCCCCTGAATTTACCACATATTGATCGTTAATTTGCTGTCGGTTCGGTCCCTCCGGTCACTGGGTCTAAAGTGGGGAGGGTGCCTACGCCTATCGATACGACTGGACTGAACCAGGAGAAGATCGCGGTCATCAATGGTCGCCACCGTTCCATCGGTGCGGCGATCGACGAGATGCCCGACCTCCACCCCGATCGCGTCGGGTGGCAGTACCCCGACGAGAACGATGAGTGGCGCGATCTGACGTGGAAGGGCTTCCGTACGTGGATCCACACGACCGCCGCCGGACTGCTCGAGATCGGTGTCGTCGAGTTCGACAAGGTCGCGATCGTGTCCAACACGCGGATCGAATGGGTGATCGCCGATTTCGCGCTCAACTGCCTGCGCGGCATCACGGTGACCATCTACCCGAACTCACGGCCCGATGATTACCGATACATCCTCGAGCACAGTGGATCACGCTTCGTGGTGGCTGAGAATGAGGCCGTCCTCGCCACCGTCCTGGAGCAGATGGACACCTCCCAGGACGTCCGGGTCGAGCAGGTCATCCTGCTCGAGGGCACCAGCGAGGATCCCCGCGTCATCAGCTGGAGTGACGTGCAGGCTGCCGGTGAGCGACGCTTGGCCCAGGATCCGGGGTGCGTCCGCACCCGCATCGACGCCACCGAACCCGAAGATCTGGCGACGATCATCTACACCTCCGGCACCACCGGTCGCCCCAAGGGCGCAGAGATCACGCACGACAACTGGCTCTACCAGGCAGCCGCCTGGCACACGATCGGATTGCTCGGCCCCGATGACGTCCACTTCGTGTGGCTGCCCCTCTCCCATGCCTTCGGCAAGTGCTTGAACCTCATCGCGATGAGCCACGGCACCGTCACCGCCATCGACGGGCGCATCGACAAGATCGTGGACAACCTCGGCACGGTGCGTCCCACCGCAATGTGCGGCGTCCCACGGATCTTCGAGAAGGTACGTGCAGCCGCCATCACCAAGTTCCCCGCCAACTCCCCGAAGGGACGCCTCTCGCGCTGGGCGTTCACCGTCGGCCAGCGGGCCAGCGACCTCGAGATTGCAGGCAAGCCCCTCCCCCGGAGTCTTGCCGTGCAGCGCAGGATCGCCGATCGACTCGTGTTCTCGACGCTGCGGGAGCTGTTCGGTGGCCGCCTGCGCTTCTTCATCTCCGGCTCGGCGAAGCTCTCCCCCGCGATCCAACGCTGGTACCACGGCATCGGGGTGCTGCTCGTCGAGGGCTACGGGGTGACCGAATCCTGCGCCGTCACGTTCTTCTCCAAACCGTGGGAACCCCAGTTCGGGACCGTCGGCAGGATCGTGCCCGGTTCGACAGTTCGCATCGCCGAGGACGGTGAAGTGCTCGTGCGGGGCGGCGGCGTGATGCGTGGCTACCACAAGGATCCGGAGAAGACCGCCGAGACCATCGTCGACGGTTGGCTCCACACCGGCGACATCGGAACGATCGCCGCGGACGGCACCTTGACGATCACTGACCGCAAGAAGGACCTCATCAAGACCTCCGGCGGCAAATACGCCTCCCCGGCGGAGATCGAGTCGACGCTCAAGGCGACCTGCCCTTACCTCGCCGACGCGGTACTGGTCGGCGAGGGGCGCAAGTACCTGACGGCGCTGCTCATCCTCGACCCCGAGAAGCTGAAGAAATGGGGCGCCAAACACGATCTGGGCGACGACTACGCCACGCTCAGCCAACGGCCGGAGATCCGCAGATCGATCGAAGGGTACGTCGAGCAGTCGAATGCCAAGCTCGGCAAATGGGAGACGATCAAGAAGTTCGCGATCCTGGACCGTGAGCTGACGGTCGAATCCGGCGAGATGACACCGACCTCCAAGGTCCGACGCAATATCGTGCTCGAAGAGTTCGCCGACGTCGTGGAGTCCCTATACCCGGCTGAATGAGGTCGTACCCGGCTGAATGACGTCGCCTCCGCTCCTGCTCACTTTTCACGAAGCCCGCAGGATGGTCGGTCCCCGCTGCACAGCACCGAGGCCTTGAGCGGACGCCCGTCGTAGGCCCGTCCATCGGCGAACCCGACGAGTTCCCCTCGCAGCGAGGGTTCCTCCCCCGCCTCGGGGTCGAACCACTCCGACAGCGTGGCCCGGTTTCCCGCTCGTGTGCTGCTGCCCCCGACAACCCGGAACCGGTGGGACCCATCCCGTACACGGAAAGGATCCCCACTCACTTTGACGACCTCCGGGTCGGTGACCGTCACGTCTCGGGTGCCATGTGCGGCGTAGACCGCGTGGATGAGTTCACGCTCGTCCGACTCGTTGACCAGATCGATGAACCGTGCGTCGTTGACGGCGATGTCGGAGGCCCCCACGAGGCTGAGCGCCGCATAACCTGTGCTTCCCGGCGAATGAGCACTGCCGATGCGCCGGAATTCCACATCGTCCAGCGTCACCCCGGAGAGCCTGCTGATGCTCAAGCCGTTGGTCGCATCGGCGAAACCCAGCCCGGACAGGCGAACCTCGACGCCCTCGGGTTCCTCCATGCGCAGGCTGAGCAGATAGTCATGATGTCGCCCCGCACCGGAGAAGGTCGCGCGACCGGATGGGGCGACCAGCTGGATCCTCCGTGCCCCGGAATAGGTCCAGAGGCCTCCGGCGGCCACGTATCTGCCGGGGGCCAGCTGCACACGCACCGATACCGACGGTGCCTGCTCATGGGCGATCGCATCGGCCCGTTCGATGGAGGCCACCGGATCACGTGGGGTGCCTGTGTTGGCGTCATCTCCCTGCGGCGGAGGCGCCATGTGAACCACCAGCTCGCCGGGAGCCGGGGTGTCCGGGATCGGGGTCGATACGGGCGGCGGATCATCATCAACGCCATCGAATGCAACATCCCTCAACCCGAAAGCCACCGCGGTCACGGTGACGAGCAGGACCGACAGAACAACGAGCCGACGTCGCCACGATGATGCCGGTGCCTCGTTCACGCTGCGCACCCTACCTTCAGGCACGAGAACCGGCTTACGCTTGAGAAATGCACCCTGCTGATGGCCATGACATGATCCGTGTGATCGGAGCCCGCACCAACAACCTCCACGAGGTGTCGGTGGATATCCCCAAGCGGCGTCTCACCGTGTTCACCGGCGTCTCCGGTTCGGGCAAGAGCTCTTTGGTGTTCGGCACGATCGCGGCGGAGTCACAGCGTCTGATAAACGAGACCTACAGCGCGTTCGTCCAAGGGTTCATGCCGACGCTGGCGCGCCCCGACGTCGACCTCCTCGAGGGTTTCACCACCGCCATCGTGGTGGATCAGGAACGTCTCGTCGCCAATCCCCGTTCCACGGTCGGCACCATCACCGACGCCAGCACGATGCTGCGGATCCTGTTCAGCCGCCTCGGTCAACCCCACATCGGCACTCAGCAGGCATTTTCGTTCAACGTGGCCTCGGTCTCGGGTACCGGCGCGGTGAAATACGAGAAGGATGGCCGCACCGTCAAGGAGCGTCGGGAATTCAGCGTCACCGGCGGTATGTGCCCTCGCTGCGAGGGTATGGGCCGGGTACAGGACATCGATCTGGACGAGCTCTACGACGCCTCGCTCTCCCTCAACGACGGTGCGCTGAAGGTCCCCGGCTATTCCATGGAGGGGTGGCACGGCCGCATCTTTCGGGGCTGTGGCTTCTTCGACGCCGACAAGCCCATCGCGAAGTTCACCACGCGCGAGCTCGAGGCCCTCCTGCACGCCGAGCCCACCAAGATCAAGATCGACGGCATCAATCTCACCTACCAGGGGTTGATCCCGCAGATCGAGAAGTCGATGCTCAACAAGGATGTCGAGGCCATGCAGCCCCACATCCGACGTTTTGTGGAGCGAGCAGTGCGATTCGGCACCTGCCCCGAGTGTGAAGGAACCCGGCTCAACGAGCTGGCTCGCTCCAGCCGGATCGATGGGCTCAACATCGCCGAGGTCTCCGCGCTCCAGATCGATGAGGCCGCTCAGTGGCTCCGCGGCGTCGACGCCAGCGCGGTGGGCCCACTGGCCCAGGGATTGCAGGACACGCTGGACTCCTTCGTCCAGATCGGGTTGGGCTATCTGAGCCTCGACCGTCCCACCGGGACGCTCTCCGGAGGCGAAGCGCAACGCACCAAGATGATCCGGCATCTGGGGTCGTCGCTCACCGACGTCACCTACGTGTTCGACGAGCCCTCGATCGGGCTGCATCCCCATGACATCGCCCGCATGAACGAGCTACTGCTCCAGCTGCGAGACAAGGGCAACACCGTGCTGGTGGTGGAGCACAAACCCGAGACCATCGGCATCGCCGATCACGTGATCGATATCGGCCCCGGGGCCGGCTCCGACGGCGGGAGGGTCGTGTTCACCGGAGACGTCGCAGATCTGCATCGGGCCGACACGACCACCGGACGACATCTCACGCACCGCGCACGCCTCAAGGACAGCGTCCGCCCGTGGTCAGATTCCCTTCAGATCCGCAGCGCGAACCAGCACAATCTGAAGGACATCGATGTGGACATCCCGATGGGTGTCCTGGTCGTCATCACCGGTGTGGCCGGCTCGGGCAAGAGCACCCTGATCCACGGATCGCTGTCATCACGCGATGACGTGGTGGCCATCGACCAGAGCGCCATCAAGGGATCGCGACGCTCCAACCCGGCCACCTACACCGGGCTGCTCGACCCCATCCGCAAGGCGTTCGCGAAGGCCAACGGCGTCAAGCCCGGAATGTTCTCCCCCAATTCCGACGGTGCCTGCCCCACCTGCAAGGGGGCCGGTGTGATCTACACCGATCTGGCCACGATGGCCGGCGTCGAAACGATCTGTGAGGACTGCGAGGGCCAACGGTTCGGAGCCGAGGTGCTCGGGTACGAGCTCGGCGGCAGGAACATCAGCGAGGTTCTCTCCATGTCCGTCACCGAAGCACTCGAGTTCCACTCCGAGGGTCCAGGACGTGTCCCGGCTGCCCAGAAGATCCTGACCCGACTCTTCGATGTCGGTCTCGGGTATCTGAAGATCGGCCAGCCACTCACCACCTTGTCAGGTGGCGAACGCCAACGGTTGAAGCTGGCGGCGCAGATGGGCGACAAGAGTGACGTCTATGTTCTGGACGAGCCGACCAATGGACTACATCTGGCCGATATCGATCAGATGCTCACCATGCTCGACGGGCTCGTGGAACAGGGGAAGTCGGTGATCGTCATCGAGCATCATCAGGCCGTCATGGCCCACGCCGACTGGATCATCGACCTCGGGCCGGGCGCCGGCCACGATGGTGGCCAGGTGGTGTTCACCGGAACCCCGACCGACCTCGTTGCCGACGCCTCGACCCTGACGGGTCAACACCTCGCCGCCTACGTGGCGGCGAGGTGTTGAGGCCCTGAACGGTCTCACACGACCGGTTATTCGCTGTACTCGCTCACCGTGCGCTGGGTCGCCTGGTAACGCTCGTAGGCGTCGAGAACGTCATTGCAGATCTGGTCCCCGGTATACGGAATCACGTCATACGGTTCCAGACCGGCCAGATCCACCTCGACCCGCGTCACCATGTCGTCGGCCTCGATGACGCCCGCACCGTAGGACGGCGCCGGGACACGACGCAATCGCACCTGGTACCGGAACGGCGTTTCCTCGCCGACCAGCAACGTCACCGTGCGGGCGACCCGCGTCTCCTCCGGGTCGTCGTCGCGCTCGAGCACCACGTGCACCCCGGCCTGGTCGAACTCGCTGCGTACCGCCTCGAGGGCCGGAACCACGACCTCGTCCAGATGCTTGGTGGCCTGCTTGGTGGTGACGACGCCGAACATCATGCCGAGGCGGTTGCGCCACGAATCAGTGCCGACGCCGCTGCGCGCCACCAGCCCGGAGGTCAGCGACGCACTACGCGCATAGCTGAGGACCCGTTCGGCCTCCAGGGACTTGGCCAGACCGATCATCACCAGGATCATGACGAACGCGAACGGCAACCCCATCACGATGGTGGCGTTCTGCAGCGCGGCGATCCCGTCGACGGCCAGCATCGCCACCGTCAACAGTCCGGTGACCACGGCCCAGAGCACACGCAGATACCAGCGGGCGTCCACATCACTGCCCGGCAGGGAGCTGGACAGGTTGGCCATCACCAAGGCACCGGAGTCGGCGCTGGTCACGTAGAACAACAGGCCCACGAACGTGGCCAGCCCCACGAGGAAGAACGCACCCGGGTACTGCTGCAGCAGTCCATAGAATCCCAGTTCGGGGGTGTTGACCGCCGTTTCGGCGAACTCCTGGTCACCTCTGTTGCGAATGAGGTCGAGCGCAGCATTGCCGAAGATCGAGATCCACATGACGATGTAGATGAACGGGATCGTCAGTGTCCCCAGCACGAACTGACCGATGGTGCGTCCCTTCGAGATGCGGGCCAGGAACATGCCGACGAACGATGCCCAGGCGATCCACCAGGCCCAGAAGAACAGCGTCCAGGCGTTCATCCAATCAGCCGGATGGTCGAAGGCCATCGTGTCGAGGGTCATCCCTGGGAACATGGCCACGAAATCACCGATGTTCATGGTGATGGCCCGCATGAGGAACGCGGTCTCCCCAGTCACCAGGATCCAGCCCGAGAGCAGGACGCCGAGCAGCACGTTCATCTGCGAGAGGATGCGGATCCCCCGGTCGACGCCCGACAGGGCAGAAACCGTCGCCATACCCACCGCGAGCACGACCAGACCGATCTGTGCCGGCTGACCCTGCTCGATCCCGAAGAGGATGTCGAGACCGACGTTGAGCATGACCACACCGATACCCAGCGAGGTCGCCACACCGAAGATGGTGCCGATCACCGTGGCGATGTCGACCGCGTCGCCGATCGCGCCTTTGACGCGCTTGCCGAACAGCGGGTACAACGCCGACCGCACGGCCAGGGGCAGGCCCTTGCGATGCGCGTAATAACCCAGGGCGATCCCCATGAGGGTGTACATGCCCCACCCGGTGATGCCGTAGTGGAACAGTGTCCACACCGTGGCCTGCTCGGCCGCGATCAACGATTCGGGCTCCACCTGAGGCGGTGCCATGTAGTTGGCCACTGGCTCGCTGACGGCGAAGAACATCACATCGGTGCCGATGCCGGCAGCAAAGAGCATGGCCGCCCACGAGAACGTCGAGAACTCCGGCCGGTCGGAGGGCTTGCCCAATCGCACCGTCTTGTAGCGGATCCCGATGATGATGGAGAACAACAGCACCACCGTGGCGAGGGCGATGTAGAACCACCCGAACCACTCGGAGAAGAACCCCACGACGGCCCCCAACGTGTCGTAGGCATGTTCGGAGGCCACAAGGCCCCAGATCGCCACGATCAGGGTGACGCTCAGTGAGACCAGCAGAACCGCCCACTTGGTGCGCGGGATCCCGGGCTTGTCGGTGGTTTCGTCGACAGCGACCTCCTGGGTCGCGCCGACGCTCACGCCCGTGCCTCGTTGGCGCTGGGGATATCAGTGGTGGCGTCCCACGCATTGTTGCGCGGATCGCCCTCGGGATACAGGGGCATGCCCTGCTTGGCCCGGTACACCGGGGGGTTCTCCGGAGCGAGCGGGGTGTCTCCTGCGATGAGGTCGGCGGCCTTCTCGGCCACCATCATCACAGGGGCGTAGATGTTGCCGTTGGAGATGCTCGGGAACACCGATGCGTCCACCACACGGAGCCCTTCGGTGCCGTGCACCCGCATGTTCGACGGGTCGACCACCGACATCTCACCGGTGCCCATGGCCGCGGTGCACGAGGGGTGCAGCGCGGTCTCGGCGTCACGCGCGACCCAATCGAGGATCTCCTCGTCGGTCTGCACCGCCGGCCCGGGCGACAGTTCACCGCCATCGAACGGCGCGAACGCGGGCTGGGAGAGGATGTGGCGGGCAGCGCGCACGACCTCAACCCATTCCTTGCGGTCGTTCTCGGTGGAGAGGTAGTTGAACCGGATGGCGGGATGCTCGAACGGATCGTTGCTGCGGATGGTCACATCACCGCGCACATCGGTGTTCATCGGGCCGATATGCACCTGGTACCCGTGCTTGATCTTGTCCCCCGAGCCGTCATAGCGCACGGCGATCGGCAGGAAGTGGAACATGAGGTTGGGGTACTCCACCTCGTCGTTGGTGCGAATGAATCCGCCTGCCTCGAAGTGGTTGGAGGCACCCACGCCCTTGCCGCGGAACAACCAATCGGCACCGATCACAGGCGCAAGCCAGTAGTTGAGCCACGGGCCGATCGAGACGGGCTGCGCGGCCTCATGCTGCAGGTACACCTCCAAGTGGTCCTGCAGGTTCTGACCGACACCGGGCAGCTCGATGGTCGGCTTCACACCGGCTGCACGGAGGGTCTCGGGGTCTCCGATGCCGGCGAGCTGCAGCAGCTGCGGAGAGTTGAAGGCGCCGCCACACAGGATGACTTCGCCTGCTTCGACACCGCGCACGCCACGTCCGGGCTGCTTGTAGTTCACGCCCACGACGCGATTGCCGCGCATCTCCAGGCCGGTGACCATCGCGAGCGTGCGCACATGCAGGTTCTTACGGCCGCGGATCGGCTTCAGATAGGCGCGCGAAGCACTCCAGCGTCGCGACTGCTTGACGTTCCGGTCGAACGGCGCGAAACCCTCCTGCCGGTATCCATTCACATCATCGGTCCGGGGGTAACCGGCCTGACCCGTGGCCTCGAGGAAAGCTTGGAACAGCGGCGTCGACGCTGGGCCGCGCTCGAGCCACAACGGACCTGCACCACCACGCCAGGCGTCGGCACCCTCGGTGCAGGTCTCCATGCGCTTGAAATACGGGAGGCAGTGGGCGTAGTCCCACTGCTCCATGCCCTCGTTCTCGCGAGCCCACTTGTCATAGTCACCCGCGTTGCCACGCTGAAAGATCATGCCGTTGATCGAGCTGGAACCTCCCAGCACCTTGCCGCGGGCATGCGCGATGCGGCGTCCACCCATATGGGGCTCCGGCTCGGACTCGTAAGCCCAGTCGTACAGCGGATTTCCGCTGGGGAACATGAGTGCGGCAGGCATGTGGACGAGAGGGTCGAAGGCCCAGTCCGAGCGACCGGCCTCGAGCACCAGGACGCTGGTTCCCGGATCCGTGGACAGTCGGTTGGCCAGGACCGAACCGGCCGAGCCTCCTCCGACGATGACATAGTCGTAGCGTTCCATTGTTCTCCTCATTTCGGGCGCGAGTCGGCTCGCGCTGCGATCCGGCGTGTGGTCAGTTGTCGGCGAACCATCCGGCGCGGGCTGGACGGGTGTTGTGCCAGATGTGCTTGGTCTCCTGATATTCGTGCAGACCGGCGAGGCCGAGCTCACGTCCGATGCCCGACTGCTTCATGCCGCCCCACTCGGCTCCGGCGACATAGGGATGGAAGTCGTTGATCCACACGGTTCCGTGGCGCAGGCGCCCGGCCATGCGTTCGGCACGCCCGGCGTTCTCGGTCCACACCGCTCCGGCCAGGCCATAGATGGTGTCGTTGGCGATGGCGATGGCGGCGTCCTCGGCCTCGTCCCGATCGGCACCCGAGAAGGTCTCCACGGTCAGGACCGGGCCGAAGGACTCGTCCTGCACACACCCCATCGAGCTGGTACAGCCATCGAGGATCGTGGGCAGGTAGTAGTGTCCGGCGGCCAGGGCCTCATCATCGGGACGCGCGCCGCCGACACGGAGCTGCGCCCCTTCGGCCACGGCATCGGCCACATACTTCTCGATCTTCTCGCGGTGCTGGGCGCTGATGAGCGGTCCGGTCTCGGCATCATCGTCGAAGGGGCCACCAAGACGGATCTTTCCGGCCCGACGCACGAGTTCGTCGACGACCTGGTCGTGGATCGACTCCTCCACGATCAGGCGTGAACCTGCCGAGCAGACCTGCCCCGAATCGAGGAAGATCGCGGTGAGGGCGTTGTCGATGGCCGCGTCCAGGTCGGCGTCGGCGAAGATGATGTTCGGGTTCTTTCCACCAAGCTCCAGCGCCACACGCTTCACCGTGGGGGCGGCTGCGGCCATGATGCGGCGGCCGGTCTGCAGCCCACCGGTGAACGAGACCAGGTCGACATCCGCATGCGTGGTGAGGGTCTCCCCCACTCCGGCGCCGGTGCCCAACACGAGGTTGGCCACACCCGCGGGAAGGCCGACGCGCTCGAGGGCGTCCATGAGCCAGATCGCCGTCGACGGGGTGAGTTCGCTCGGCTTGAGCACGAAGGTGTTCCCGGCGGCCAGGGCCGGTGCGATCTTCCAAGAGGTCTGCAGCAGCGGGAAGTTCCACGGGGTGATGAGCGAGCAGACGCCCACCGGCTCGGTCACCACACGGGAGGACACGTCGGCGACACCCGGGTCGATGATGCGTCCACCCTCGGCTGCGGCGAGGTTTGCGAAGTGGCGGATGACGCTGAGCACGTCACCCATGTCGATCCGTGCCTCGACGAGGCGCTTTCCGGTGTCCTTGGCCTCGAGGATCGCGACATCCTCGTGCTCCTTGGCCAGGAGGTCACCCAACCGGTGCAGGAGGGCTCCCCGTTCCGGGCCGGGCACCGAGGACCAGCGGTGATCATCGAATGCGCGACGTGCTGCGGCGATGGCCGCGGTGGCGTCCGCCTCACCGCCTTCGGGAACGGTGACGACGAGTTCGCCATCGGCGGGGCACAGGATGTCCCTGGTGTTGCCCGACTGCGCGTCGGCCCAACTTCCGTCGATGTACATACGAGGGTTCACGGGCGCTCCTGATTCTTCACCGGTGCCCATCGGCAGCGGCGTCGGCTTCTAGACGGCCCAACGACATTAACGCACATGCTGTCGACGGTGACGGGCACCGGTGCCCCTCCCCCTCGCAAGGGTTTCCGGCGCAGGATCAGCGCAGGTCGAAGGCGCGTCCGGCGCCTGTGGCCGGTGGTGTCCGACGCGAGAGGCGGACATCGTGGCCCGCCATCAGGCTGAAGCCCTTCAGCACGACCGTGCCGTTGGAGCCGTCTCCACGGGCGGCCTTCTTGACGTCATTGCCGGCCATGATGTTGGTGGTCTTGTCGATCACCCGGACCCCCTCGGGGACCCAGATGTCGTGACCGCCCCACATGCTGTAAAGATCGAGCGTGATCTCGACTCCGGGCCCCATCACGTCGGTGAGGTCGATGTCGTCACCGCCCATCAGACAGAACGTGCGCACCTCGGGAGTCCCGGGCGGAACGATGACATCACGCCCCGACATGAGCGCCAGCCCCATCTGCGGCTCACCCATTCCCGGCGACGTGGTCGCCGGAGCCCCCGAAGGAATGTAGGGCTGGATCTCCTTGCCGCTGCGCACCTCGAGATCGGTGTGCAGGGCCTGCCCCTCGGGCAGATCGCCCACCAGAAGCGGAAGTTCATCGACATACGTGGCCCGCCGGGCGGCTGTGCGTCGGTTCTCGAACTCGTGGGCGTCGAGCCGACCGCAGTCGTGGGCCGCCGACAGGACATCGACCACCGAGTCCCGGTCGCCATTGGAGGCCCGCAGTCGCGAGGGCTGTGCGTTCATGCGGCGAAGTCTAACCGGCTGACACCGCGTCACTGCAGGAGTGTGCGGTCATCGAGCTGTGCCCCCTTGATACGGCTGAACTCGGCCAACAGGTCGTCCACGGACATCGCCTGCTTCTCCTCGTGCCCGATGTCGAGAATGACCTCGCCCTCGTGCATCATTATCAACCGCGTGCCCACCTGCAGTGCCTGGGCCATGTTGTGGGTGACCATCAGCGTGGTCAGGTTCTGCTCGGCGACGACCTTCTCGGTCAGCCGCGTGACCAGATCGGCACGCTGTGGGTCCAGGGCAGCGGTGTGCTCATCCAGCAGCAGGATCTTGGGATGCGAGAAAGTGGCCATCAACAGGGACAACGCCTGACGCTGGCCGCCCGACAACAATCCCGCCTTCGCGGTGAGCCGATCCTCCAGCCCCAGCTCAAGCTTGGTGAGCTCCTCGGCGAAGAACTCCTTCTTGTCCTTGGTCACTCCCCTGCCGAGCCCACGGGTGTGGCCACGCTTGTACGCGAGCGCCATGTTCTGCTCGATGGTCAGATCCGGGCTCGTCCCCGCCATTGGGTTCTGGAACACCCGGCCGACGACCTTGGCCCGCACATGGTCACGCTGCTTGGTCACCTCGGCGTCATCGATCCAGATACGCCCCTCGTCCGGTGCCACCTTTCCCGCAATGGCGTTGAGCATCGTCGACTTGCCCGCACCATTGGAGCCGATGACCGTGACGAACTCGCCATGGTCGAGGTACAGATCGATGCCCCGAAGCGCTCGGCGTTCATTGACAGTGTTGGGGAAAAAGGTCTTGTGGACCCCGTCTACGTGGAGCATGTCACCGTCCTGACGCCGAGTCGCCGGCAGCTGATCGGGTGGTGGGGTTGGCCGCGGGTGTCGATGAGGCCCGGACCCGGCGTCGACGCGACCTGCGGAACACACCCCACTGCGGAACCAACAGGGCGATGACCACCAGAATCGCCGAAATCAGTTTCATGTCGTTCGGCGTCAGCCCCACCTGGAGCGCGATCTGGATGGCGGCACGGTAGATGACCGCGCCGATGACGACCGCTCCGGTGGCGACGAAGGTGGTGCGCGTGCCGAAGATCGCCTGACCGACGATGACCGAGGCGAGACCGACAAGGATGAGGCCCACGCCCATGCCGATATCGGCGAACCCCTGATACTGCGCGACCAAGGAACCGCACAGCGCCACGAGTCCGTTGGAAAGAACCAGCCCCACCATCTTCATCCGGTCGGTGGAGACGCCGAAGCTGCGGATCATCTCCTCGTTGTCGCCGGTCGCCTGGAGAGCGAGACCGACGTCGGTGGCGAGAAACCAATCGATGATCACCTTGATCACGACCACCATGATCACAAGCACCCCGATCAGCAGAGGGCCTCGACTGATGCCCATGACCCGCAGTGCCTGGAACATCGTGTCCTCACCCAGGAGGGAGACATTCGCCTGCCCCAGGATCCGCAGGTTGATGGAATAGAGGCCGATCATCGTCAGGATGCCGGCGAGGAGCCCGTTGATGTTGCCCTTGGTGTGAAGCAACCCGGTGACCAGCCCGGCGACGCTTCCAGCCAGGAAAGCCGCAACCATCGCCAACGGCGCCGGCGTCCCTCCGACGATGAGGACCGCCGCGGTGGCGGCCCCCGTGGTGAAGGAGCCGTCGACCGTCAGATCGGGAAGGTCGAGGACGCGGAAGGTGAGATAGACGCCGAGCGCCATCACCGCATAGATGAGTCCGAGTTCTACCGCAATGAGCATGATGCGGGGATCAGTTCCCGGATTCCTCGGCGTCTTCGGCCGTCACCTTCTCGGCCTCGTCGAGGAGGTCCTTCGGGATCTCCACGCCCAGGCTCTTTGCTGCGTCCTCGTTGACGATCAGCTCGAGGCCATCATCAGAGGCCTTCTCGACCGGAACGCTGGCGGGATCCAGATCCTCCTGGAGGATGCGCAGCGCCATTTCGCCGGCCTGTTTGCCATGTCCGTAGTAATCGATGCCCTTCGTGATGACGGTACCTCGCTCAACGGAGTCACGGTCGGCGGAGATGACCGGGATCTGCTTCTCCTGGGCGAACCCGATGACCGATTCCAGGCCCGAGACCACAGTGTTGTCGGTGGGCACGTAGATGGCATCGACGCCGTCGAGAGCGGTCACGCCCTGCTGAACCTCGGCGGTGTTGGTGATCGTCGATTCCTTGATCTCCAGGCCGAGACCCGGGGCCGCTGCCTTCGCGGCCTCCACCTGGACCACCGAGTTGGCCTCACCGGAGGAGTAGACGATGCCCACGGTCCTGGCGTCGGGAGCAACCTCCTTGACCAGTGCCAACTGATCCTCGACCGGGTTCAGGTCCGAGACACCGGTGACGTTCATACCGGAGGTCTCCCATGACTCGACCAGACCGGCATCCACCGGGTCGGTCACCGCCATGAACACCACGGGACGGTCCTGGACGGCCTGAGCAACGGCCTGAGCGCTCGGGGTGGCGATCCCCGCGACCATGTCATGACCACTGGAGGCGAAGCCACCTGCGATGCCGGTGTTCGTTCCGCTGTCCGCCTCGGCGTTCTGCTCATCCCATTCCACCTGGACACCGGCCTCCTCGAAGGCGTCCTTGAACCCCTCACGGGTGCGATCCAAGGAGGGGTGGGTCACGTACTGTGCAATGCCGATGCTGTAACCCTCTTCGCCACCACTGCCTCCGGCGTCACCACCGCACCCGGACAGGAACAGTGCTGCAGCCGAAACGGCGGCGAGGGTCGACAAGGAACGAATGTTCATGGAGGCGCCTTTCACGCTGCGATCACACCCTTGTGGCCACGTCTCCCGGCGATTCCGGAAGACGTGGGCCGCACGCTAGCACGCACCCACCCGGTCGCGGGAGGGTTGTGGTCGGGGCGACAGGACTCGAACCTGCGATCTTCTGCTCCCAAAGCAGACGCGCTAGCCACTACGCTACGCCCCGGTGACTTCGTGGAGTCTAGCCGAAGAATGCACGGTGCCGTAACTCGTGGGACACCAAGAATGATCAGACCATCTTGGCGTACCAGATGACGCGGCTGTCCCAGTCCTCCCGATCCCAATTGAAGTCGTCACACACGACGATCGCGACGTTGGGCTCGCCGTCCTTGGCGTGCAGACGCACCGCTTCGGGGTCCTCCTCGTCGAATTCGTCCATCCAGACCTTCACTTCGTCGTAGACGTCGTAACAGGCGACCTTCCCGTCACCGTCGGTGACCTTGAGCGTGGCGCCGTTCTCGAGGTCATCGAGGAGCCGGTTCCCCAAGGCTCCGCCGTGGCGGTAGGTGTGGATGGAGAGCATGGTGACGCCCTCCTTCGAGCCGGGCGCAGGACTTCCGTTGAACCATGCCGTGCCCTGCAGGTCATCCAGAGGTGGGGATCCGGGATTACCGTCCTCGTCATAGGAGACCGACATCATGTGTGAGGTGACGCCCAGATCCTCGATCTGGAGCTCGGTGGGCTTGAAGCCCTCGGTGGCGGTGGTGCACCTGTTCGGATCCGCCTCCGGAGTGGGTGTCGACGGCGGTGAAGGACTGCCCGGTGCCGCAGGGGCGGACGGCGTCAACTCCACCGGGGTGTGCGTCGAGGTCGTCGGCTGGGCGACGGTGTTCTTTCGCTGGGTGAACCAGAATGCGCCGCCGCCGATCAGGGCCAGCGCGATCAGGCTGGCGATGACGATGATCAGGCTCTTCTTCGGCCCCGCGGGCTTCGGCCCCCCAGCCACTCGGCGGCCGACCCCGCCGCCTTGATCTTCACTCATGCTGTCCCCTCACCAGACGTGAACATCTCCAGACGCGACATCTCCAGACGCGACATCTCGGACAGAATAGATGCCAGCGGCGCACCAGACCAGAAAAAGCTGCGGCCGCACATGAACATCCGGTGAACCCGCCAAGTTCTGCGTACTGGCGGCAAGATTTGCGTGCTGGTGGGAGGGGTCGGGTAGTGTGTCTCACCACATGCGGATGTAGCTCAATGGTAGAGCCTCAGTCTTCCAAACTGATTACGCGGGTTCGATTCCCGTCATCCGCTCCAGTACGTCGCCCCGGCGACCCCTCCGTTGGTTCAGCGGTGCCCCTCTGCTGGTAGCGGTAACCCATCTGCTGATAGCGGTAACGTTGACGCCATGTGTGCCACCGAACCGATGCCCACCCGCCGTTTGGGACCGTTCGAGGTTTCCGCGATCGGGTTGGGGGCGATGCCCCTGTCGATGGGCCGAGACCCCCAGCCCACACAAGAGCAGGCGATCGCGACGATCAATGCGGCACTCGATGCGGGGGTCACCTTCATCGACACCGCCGACATCTATGCCCCTTCCCACACCGAGATGGGCCACAACGAACGTCTCGTCGCCGCCGCGCTGGCGCAGCGTCAGAAGTCCGGCCCACCCGTGGTCGTGGGCACCAAGGGTGGCATCACTCGCTCGACAGCCCGCGGTTGGGGCCGCAACGGCAGCATCGAGTATCTGCGACGCGCCTGCGAGGCCTCGTGCGAAGCATTGGGCGTCGACCACATCGACCTGTATCAATGGCATCGTCCCGATCATCACCGCGCCTGGGTCGAGGGCATCGAGGCTCTGGCGACGCTGCACCAGGAGGGGCTGATCACCGCAGTCGGCATCTCGAATGCCAGCTCCGAGCAGATCGAGCTCGCCATCGACATGCTCGGAACCAGATCCTCGGGTGGCCTCGCCAGCGTCCAGAACGAGTTCTCCCCGGCCCACCCCTGGTCGCGACATGAGCTGGAGCTGTGCGCCGAACATCAGGTGGCCTTCCTTCCTTGGTCGCCGCTGGGCGGGATCCGACGCGCGGGAGGTGTGGATCAACATGCACCTGTACTGACGGAGATCGCTGCGGCTCACCGCGTCTCACCGCAGCAGGTGACGTTGGCCTGGGAGCTCGCCCTGGGTGATCACGTGATCCCCATCCCCGGAGCAGGACGTCCAGCTTCGATCATCGACTCTGCCGCAGCCGCCACTCTCCGCCTCACCAAGGCCGAGGTCGACGCCCTTGACGAGGCCATCGGAGGCCACCGTGCGTGAGTCTCCCGCCGCCCCGGTCACCCTCGCCGGGGTGCTCCTGGCTGTCGCCGTCCTCGCCAGCACCGGAATCTTCGGCGGCACTCCGATCTGGTCGCCCGACAGCTACCGGGCGATCGAGGCGTTGCTCTCCACCGCGGCGATCGCATCGGCGATCTGGGTGGTCATCCTGGCCGGGATCGCCGGTCTGATCGTCTGGTTGTGGACCTCCCGCGGACGATCCAGCAATCGGGCCCGCTCGGTGGAGTGGACGCTGACCGCCGCCATCGGGCTCGATGCACTGTGGTTCGTTTTCAGCGTCGCGGGGTGGGTCTGGCCGGCCGCCATCACCCTGGCCACGTTGTTCGTGGTCCTGATCGTGGTCAACCGTCAACTCGATGCCGCCCCGCCCCGCGACATCGTGGAGAAGATCGTCCTCGATGGAACATGCGGGCTGCATCTGGGGTGGATCGCGATGGCGTTCACAGCGGCCATCGCACAGGCGATCGTCCACAGTGGCACGCGTGCTGGTGGTCTCGGCAACACCATCGTCGCCGTGGTGCTCCTGGCCGGTGTGGTCGGTCTCGCCCGGCTCGCCATCCCACGCGTCCGTTTCTTCGAGAGCGTTCTCATCGGCATTCTGTGGGGACTGGTCTGGCTCGCCGTCGCACGGCTCTCCGGTGAGCTGATCTCGGTCCCGGTGGCGATCTCTGCATTCATCGCGGCGGCCGCGATCATCGTGCTGTGGATGGTCCGTGACCGCGATGTCCCACGCCGCTCCCGCCGACCAGGCACCAGTCGCGCGCAGCGGCTCAGCTGATCGAGAGCCACACCAGCGCCGCAACCCGTGTCGGCGGTGGTTCGTCATGGCACCGCGCGAGCACGAGTCGCCGCAACGGCTCGGGGTCCGGCACGCCCGGGCGCCCGAGGTGACGCGCCAGGGACGCCACTGCCACCCAGCGCGCGATCTCGGCCAGTCCCCAGCCCCACGGCTGCATGGGCCACGCGCCCATCACCGGGCCGAGTCCTGCCATGAGCTCCAACCATGGCATGTCCGGTGCGCTGAGCAGCATGCGGTCGGCGAGCTCCACGTCCGATGCATTGTCGGTCACCGGTGGCAGCGTCGGCACCCGCCTGCCCATCGCAAGCTCGTGGAGCGTCGCGATCCCGTGACCGAAACCGGGTGCCAGGCAGGCCTCTTCTCCGGGGCCACCGAGAAGTCGTCGCAGTCCCGGTTCGTCGTCGCCGATGCGCAGTCTGGGGCGGATGTCCCCCACCGGTCGCCCCGCCTGCACCAGCAGCATGGCTTCGGCCGGGGCGAGGTCCGCACGCTCGTCCAGACCGGGACACAGATCCTGGGCGAGTGACTCCGCCCTCGGCGCTCCGAAGATCTCGACGATGCCAATACGCGTCGCCTCCACCACCTCGACGCGCCGCACTCCCGGTGCTGCAGGAAGCTCCCAACCCTGCTCCGAACTCGTCGCGTTCACCACAACGAGGTCGGCGTCACAGATCACCACCGGATCGTCGGCGTCGAGGTCGGTCCGCGGCCACCACGTCGGCAGTGGAGGTGGTGACGTGGGGTCGGCCCAATCGAATTTCCAGGTGGTCACCGAGGTGCCGCCGGGCTCGACCCGCATTCGCGTCGCGGCACCGGGCCCCACGGCGCCCGCCACCAGCATCCCCTGCAGGATCTCGGCCCCGGGCGTCGAACCGGCCACCCGACAGGATGCGTGCCCCCCGGCGGCGTGGATCCCGAGTTGGGCGTCCGGCCCCCGTCCGGCCTCCCACCGGAGTCGCGCTTCGGTCGGTTCGGAACCGCTGTTGCGCACCATCACCCGCATCTGCCATGTGCGATCGAAGGTGTGCCGCACCCGGACTCGAAGATCTGTTCCGGGCACATCCCACCGCTGCTCGACCTCATCGGCGTCGACCTCACAACGCACATCGGCGCGGAGCCTGGTCGCATTTCCGGTGGCGCCGGTGACCAGTGGGGCGAACCGTGTCAGCCATGTCTGCCCGCTCCCGGCCGGACTCAGCCGCACCAGATCACCGGTCGCATCGAATTCGAGGTGCATCGCCGACGCGCCGGATGCGTCCCAGGTGATCACATGATGGCGATTCATTCCCGTGAGGGTACGCCGCCGGACCTTAGGCTTTGAGCATGGCCCCTCACGAGTTCTCCACGTGCACCCGACGGACTCTTCTGACAGCCGCGCTGGCAGCGCCCATCATGGGTCTCGCGGCATGTTCGAAGGAGCCGCCGGAGCCGGAGTGTGGCGACCTCACGGCTCTTCCGGCCGTCGAACAGGTGGGTGGGGCATTGCTCGTCTCCGAGGCGAGCGGCCGCCCGGGCCCGGTCCCCATGGCACAGGGATTCGCCGACCAGCTGGGCGCATGGGTCGATCACTGGGCCGAGATCGTCACAGGTGTCAACCAACTGTGGTTGTGGCCGCCAGCCCCCAGCAGCGACGGCTCCTGCACGTGGAGCGCCGCCGGACGCGGCGTCGAACTGACGCGGCTCCGGGCCGGACGCGAGCTGGTGGCGGACCTGCGTATCCCCCTCCATGAACTCGAAGGTGACGACGCGACCGCACGATGGCGTCTGGTGGCGGGCCTCAACCGCTATTTCGCGAATGTGGACACCCGGGCACCCCGCGGTCTCGCGGTCAACGACCAATGGCCGTTGGATCCCCCGGACGAACAGACCACCGGCCCCTTCACCACCTTCCGCAGGAACAACATCCACCAGGTCCGATGCGCGCAGGCTCTCGCCGCCGTGATGTGGCAGCGCCCCGTGTCCATCGACGGATCATGGGGTGATGAGACCGCAGGAGCGTTGAAGGAGATCCTCACAGAACTCGATCTCCCCACCGATCTGACCAGACCCGAAGCGTGGCAGGGGCTTCTCCAACACGCTGAGCAGCCCTGATCGGAGCCCAAGGACGTACGCTGTCTCAGGATGAGGATTGATCTGGCCGCCGACCACGACGCCATGGGTGGATCGGAGATGATGATGCTGCTCGCTGCGCAGGCGTGCGTGGAGCTCGGGCACGACGCAACGGTGTGGGTGCCCACCGAGACTGGCGAGGTGGCCCGCGAGGCCGATCGTCGTGGTCTGACGGTGCGCGGCGTCGGAGCCCGCGGAAATGCCTCGTACATGCGGCGGCTCCGCGCCGGAACAGCCCGCAGTGACGCGGATGTGCTGTGGTGTCACGGTCTGCGTCCGAGCTTTGCGACGGCGGGGCTCCCCCGCCGCATCGCGCATGTGTATCAACGGCCGCGCCCCCTGCAACGGCCGGCGCTCAAGCGTGCACTCCGCGGCGCCGACGCCGTGGTGGTGCCATCCCACAGCATGGCCGATATCGCCCCGAACACCCATGTGCTGTGGAACTGGTGCGAGCCGATCGACGCTCCCGAGACCGTCCACGAGGGGCCGTTGAGCGTCGGATATCTGGGACGGTTGTCGATGGAGAAGGGGCTCGGGGTCCTCACCGACGCCCTTGCCGAGCTTCCCGACACCGAACTGGTGCTCGCCGGAACCCCTCGGTTCGTGATCTCCTCCGAGCGACGCATCATCGAACAAGCTCTGGACCGTGTGGCCGACCGCACCGACCGACTCGGTTGGGTGACCGCGAGTGAATTGTTCGATCGCATCGACGTCCTCGCAGTACCGCCGGTGTGGCAGGAGCCGTTCGGCCAATCGGTGATCGAGGCGATGTCGGCCGGTGTGCCGCTGATCGTCAGCGATGCTGGTGCTCTCGGAGAGGTGACCGGGGACGACTATCCCCTGTGTGTGGCAGCTGGCGACGCCCGGTCCCTCGCCGCCGCGATCCAAGCGGTGGCCGCCCTGACACATGAACAGCTACAAGGGTTGACGCGACGCCTTCACCACCGCTGGGAGAAGCATTTCTCGCCCGACGCCGGACGCCGTCGTGTCGCAGCACTGCTGGACCAACTAACCTGACCGGTATGACTGAAACGAACGTGACCGAAGCCACGGACGACAGCCCCCGCACAGTCGATTTCTGGTTCGACCCCCTGTGTCCGTGGGCGTGGATGACCTCTCGTTGGATGCTCGAGGTCGAGAAGGTCCGTCCCGTCACGACGGTGTTCCACGTCATGAGCCTCGCGGTGCTCAACGAAGGACGTGAGGATCTCCCCGAGGACTACAAGAAGCGCGTGGACTCCGCCTTCGGCCCGGTTCGTGTCGCCATCGCCGTCGAACAGCATCACGGCCCGCAGGCCCTGCGGGAGTTCTACACAGCGATCGGCACGCGCGTCCACCCCGGTGGCGAGGAGGTCACCGACCCCACCACGATCTCGGCTGCCCTCGCCGATGCAGGTCTTCCCGCCGAACTCGTCGAGGCCGCAGACGACACCTCGCTCGATGATGCGGTACGTGCGTCCCACCATGAGGGCATGGATCCTGTCGGGCAGGACGTGGGCACCCCGGTGATCCGCATCAACGGCAAGTCGCTGTTCGGCCCCGTGCTCTCCCCCGCGCCGAAGGGTGAACAGGCCGGTCGCCTGTTCGATGGTTTCGCGCTGGTCACCGAGTACGACGGATTCTTCGAGCTCAAGCGATCACGCACCGTGGGCCCGGACTTCGACTGATCCACCCTGGGCGTCGTTTGCGGGCAGGACGACACCGCCACTAACCTCAGAGGACTGGCGCCACGCCCGTAAAGCCGACACGCCGCGTGGTTCCGACCTCATGCGTGACACCCGTGCTCGACGCGTCGTCCACCCAGAGTCGTCGAACGAGAGCCGTCGAACCGGACACCGAACGAAGGGAATGCCGTGCCCGCTGCGAACCTGACCCGTGCCGAGGCCTCGGCACGTGCCGAGCTGATCTCCACCACCTCGTACGACATCGTGGTGGACCTCACCGGCCGCGACTCCACCCGGTCTCCCTTGGCCACCCCGGATGAGAACTTCGTCACCACCAGCACGGTGCGTTTCACCTCGCGGGCCGGCGTCACGCACATCGATGCGATCGCCGACGAGATCCTGGATGCGTCCCTCGACGGTGAGCCTCTCGACATCACGACCTTCGCCGAATCACGGCTTCCGCTGCAGCTCAGTGAGGGCGAACACGAACTCGTCGTGACCGGTCTTTTCCGGTTCTCCCGCAGCGGTCAGGGCCTGCACCGATTCGTGGATCCCGCCGACGGACGCATCTACACCTACACCCAGTTCGAGCATGCCGACGCTCGTCGCGTCTTTGCGAACTTCGAGCAGCCCGACCTCAAGGCGACCTTCCAGTTCACGGTGCTGGCCCCAGCCGACTGGTCGGTCACTTCCAATGCCGCCGGCGTCGATCCCACACCGTTGGCGGACCTCGAGGGGTACGCCCGATGGGAGTTCGCCCCCACCAAACCGATCTCCACGTACATCACAGCGATCGTCGCCGGCCACTATGTGCGGGTCCCCGGCGAGCTCACCAGCAGTGCGGGCAAGATTCCGGCATCGCTGCTCGCTCGCGAATCACTCATCGAGCACCTCGACACCGACCGCGTCTTCGCCACCACACAGGCTGGCTTCGACGTGTTCGAGGAGGCCTTCGGCGTCCCCTACCCGTTCGAGACCTACGATCAGGCCTTCGTGCCCGAATACAACATGGGCGCGATGGAGAACGCCGGTTGCGTCACCTTTCGCGATGACCTCGTGTTCCGCTCGCGTGCGACACGGGCACAGTACGAATCCCGGGACAACACGATCCTCCACGAGCTCGCCCACATGTGGTTCGGCGATCTGGTGACGATGCGCTGGTGGGACGACCTGTGGCTGAAGGAGTCCTTCGCCGAGTGGGCCTCCCATCATGCGCAGTCGGAGACCGACGAGGACCCCGCTCACGCGTGGGCCGCGTTCGGCAATGCCCGCAAGACCTGGGCCTATCGGGCCGACCAGTTGCCCTCGACCCATCCGATCGCCGCCGATATGAACGACCTCGAGGCCGTCGGCCTCAACTACGACGGCATCACCTACGCCAAGGGTGCCTCCGTGCTGCGTCAACTCGTGGCGTTCGTCGGACAGGATGCATTCCTCGCCGGAGCCAAGGAGTATTTCTCCCGTCATGCGTGGGGCAACACCGAGCTGTCCGATCTGCTCGACGTGCTCACCGAAGCATCCGGACGTGAACTCACAACCTGGGCCCAGCAGTGGATCCAGACCGCGGGGGTCAACCAGCTCCGGGCGGTCTTCGAGACCGATGACGAGGGCACATTCACCTCCTTCACCATCCAGCAGGGAGCCCTCGCTGCGTATCCGACGCTGCGGCAGCACCGCCTCGGTATCGGCCTGTGGGACCGCACCGAGGTCGACGGACGCGAGGTGCTGCGTCGTCGTGACCTCATCGAGGTGGACATCGCCGGGCCGGAGACGCCGATCGAGGTGCTGGTTGGCGAGCGTCGCCCCGATCTGCTCATTCTCAACGACGGCGACCTCACCTACGCCAAGATCCGGCTCGACCCCGTCTCACTCGAGACCGCGCTGCGGGGCATCACCGACATCGACAACGAGCTGACCCGCACCATCGTGTGGGGCGCAGCATGGGACATGTGCCGTGACGGTGAGCTTCCGGTGTCCGACTACGTTGACATGGTGCTGCGTGGCGCGGGGTCGGAATCCGATATCACCGGCGTATCGCGCGTGCTCGGGCAGGCCGCCGTAGCGATCGATCGCTTCACCGAAGGTGACCTGCAGACGCAACTGCTGGACCGGTGGACCGCCGGCCTCGCACGACTGCTCCGTGGCGCGTTGGCCAGCGGTGACCATCAGTTGGCGTTCGCCAAGGCCCTGGCCGACAGTGTCCACGGCGATCAGAGTGCCGAACTGGTGCGCGGCTGGCTCGACGACGAGGAGGTCCCTCTCGGGCTCGAGGTGGACACCGAACTTCGGTGGCACCTGGTGATCGCGCTGGCCCGTCGCGGCTATGCCGACCGAGCCCTGATCGACGCCGAACTTCAGCGTGACAACACGATCACCGGGGCTGAGCGCGCCACGGCAGCGATCTCGGCCCTGCCACAGAGCGACACGAAATCCGAGACCTGGCAGCTGGTCTCGAACACTCCCGATGTGGCCAACGCGACCCACCGCAGCGCCTGCATCGAGTTCTGGCAGCCGGGGCAGGAAGATCTCCTCGCGCCGTTCGAAGACAAATACTTGACGCTGGTCGAACAGATCTCCGAAGGGGCCGGGGCATGGGAGCACATGGGGCGCTTCCTCGCCCAGGCCGCTGTCACACATCTGTTCCCGACCACGAAGAGTTTCGTGGCGAAGCTCGACGCATGGCGCAAGGATTTCACCCCGGTCGAGTTCGTGGACCGGATCCTGCTCGAATGCCGCGATGACGCCCAGCGTGCCGCCCATGTGCGCGCCCGAAACGCCGAGTTCGCGAGCCAGGCCGAAGCGAACCTTCAGGAGGGCTGATCCATGGCACGATTCGGTGACCTGACCACGTGGATGGACGAGCGCTACCCGCCACGACTCGCCGAATCATGGGACCGCGTCGGTGTGGTCTGCGGTGCGCCCGAAGACCCTGTCGACCGGGTGCTCCTGACCGTCGATGTGACGCCCGCGGTGGTGGATGAGGCCATCGCCACCGGGGCGCAGGCCATCATCGCCCACCACCCGCTGCTGCTGCGAGGGGTGCACGGTGTGGACCCACGCACACCCAAGGGGCTCATGGTGCACCGGTTGATCCGTGCCGGCATCGGACTGATCTGTGCACACACCAACGGTGATTCAGCCCTCGGTGGCGTCGCAGAAGCGATGGCCCGCGTCATCGGTCTGGAACGGACCACTCCCCTGGTTCCCGGTGCCGGAGCCGACCTGGATCAACTCGTGGCCTTCGTCCCCACCGATCACGTGACTCCGGTCGTCGATGCCCTGGCTGCCGCCGGCGCTGGCGCGATCGGTGATTACGACCGTTGCCACTTCCGCCATGGCGGCACGGGAAGCTTCCGTCCGCTGGACGGCGCCGATCCGTACATCGGCTCGGTCGGTGCGGTGGAAGAGGTCGCGGAGGAACGCGTCGAGATGGTGCTTCCCCGTGCCCGTCGCGCAGCCGTGCTCGCAGCCCTCAAGCAGGCGCACCCCTATGAGGAGCCCGCATATCACGTTCTGGAGTTGGCACCCGAGCCTGCGGAGACCGGGCTGGGCCGCGTGGGGCGTCTGGTGGAGTCGATCAGCGCTGCGGAATTCTGCGACCACCTGTCCCGCGTCCTGCCGAAGACCGTGACCGGCATCCGGCTCGCCGGGGATCCGGAGCGTCGGATCCGCGTCGTGGCCCTGCTGCCGGGCGCTGGTGATTCCCTACTGGACACCACACGTCGCACCCGCCACGAAGGAGAACCCGTCGACGCCTACGTGACCAGCGACCTGCGTCATCATCCGGCCGACGAATTCACCCAGCAGGAGAACGCCCCCGTCCTCATCGACGTGGCCCACTGGGCCGCGGAGAGCACGTGGCTGCCGGAGCTGGCCGAGCAGTTGAATGACAACGGTCCGGACCTCGAGACCATCGTCTCGAATGTCCGGACCGATCCGTGGACAGCGCGGTTCTGAACCGCACGTCAGACAATCACTGCTCGCTGTAGGCGTGCAGCTTGGGAGGCTTTCTGGCGCTCTCACCGAGCTGGCGGATGCCCTTCTCCAGACCACCGAGGATGTTCCCGGCGGCGAAATCGCCGGACATCGAGACTGCCGCGAGGTTTGCCTGATCGTCGCTGACGCTCCGCCCGGCGATGCGCCCAGTCACGATCTCGAGAGCTCGCGAGGTGGGATCGCAGAGGATCAGAACCGACTCCTCCGGGCTCTCAAGACGGCTGTGCAAGGCGCGGGCGTGAAGATGCGGGTCTCCCTCGGCCGGCCCGAGGAACAGCGAGAAGGTGACCTCCGAGGACTCCTCGGCGTCACGGATGGCCCGCTTGAGGTTCTCGATCTGACCAGGGCTCAGCTCACCAGCGGACACTGGTACCTCCTGTGGATTCAGCGGCGGCGTCGGCGGTTGCCTTGACCTCGTCACGGATCTCCTCGCCCGACGCCTCGGCTGCGAGTTCCTTGGGGTCCTCATCGGCGGCCGAGCCCAACCACAGGGCCTCGGTGCCCTCCAGGGAGCTCTGCCCACGTGAGCGTCGCACGAGCCACGGACCGAGGGTCAACATGGCAAGGACGGCTCCGAGCACCACGGGGACGCCCACCAACAGGGCAAAGAGCAGGAACCAGTCGGTCTCGGGCGTCGCCGGCCACCCGGGCATGCTCAAGGGAGTCAGCAATGTCTCAGTCACGTGCCCTACCGTAGTGCAGAAGCCCGGTGCGCGGCACCTTTGGACTCGCGGGAGAATATTTCCGACAGGCTGAACAGGGCCACTGGACCGGCCCACACAGGCCAGAAGACGACAGGCCAGAAGACGACAGGCCAGAAGACACAGGCCAGAAGACGACACAGGCGAGAAGTGGTGATGCGGGATGACTGCGCGTGTGGTGATGGACGCCGCCGAAGCGGATCGGGCGTTGCAACGTATGGCTCACGAGGTCCTCGAGGCCAACGGTGGCGTGGATGGCTTGGTGATTCTCGGCATCCCCACCAGGGGCGTACCACTGGCCGAGCGTCTGGCCGCCGCGATCGAGCGGGTGGAGGGCGTACCTGTCCCGGTCGGGCAGATCGACATCACGATGTACCGTGACGACCTGCGTCGCCACCCCACCAAGGCGTTGGGGCCGACGCGCATCCCTGTGGAGCTCGAGCGCCATGTGGTGGTGCTGGTGGATGACGTGCTCTTCTCCGGCCGGACGGTGGCGGCTGCGCTGGATGCGCTCAAGGACATCGGGCGGCCGCGCGCGGTACAGCTGGCGGTGCTCGTCGATCGGGGCCATCGCCAGCTCCCGATCCGTGCGGACTGGGTCGGCAAGGACCTTCCCACGGCCGCGGACGAACATGTGGCCGTGGCCCTCGCCGAGGTCGACGGTGAAACGGCTGTGACCATCAGCCGACCGGGAACGGAAGGGATTTCGTGAAGCACCTGCTCTCCATCAACGACCTGGACCTCACCGGCGCCACGACGATCCTCGATGACGCCGAGGAGTTCAGCGAGGTCCAGCAGCGGGACATCAAGAAATTGCCCACGCTGCGCGGGCGCACCGTCGTCAACCTGTTCTTCGAGGATTCGACCCGGACACGTTCCTCCTTCGAGATCGCCGGAAAGTGGCTCTCGGCTGATGTCATCAACATGTCCGCCAAAGGCTCTTCGACCTCCAAGGGCGAATCCCTGCGCGATACCGCGATGACGGTGGCGGCGATGGGCGTCGACGCCCTGGTCATCCGGCACTCGGCCTCCGGCGCTCCGTCACAGGTCGCCGGTTGGGTGGACTGTGGCGTGGTCAACGCCGGTGACGGCATGCATGAGCATCCAACCCAGGCCCTGCTCGACGCCTTCACCCTGCGGCGCCACCTGCGACGTGTCCACGGCCCCGACGCCTCGTTCGCCGGATGCCGCGTCGCGATCATCGGTGACCTGACGCATTCACGCGTCGTGCGCAGCAATGTGCTCCTGCTGAACCTGTTGGGCGCAGAGGTGACGCTGGTGGCACCACGCACGTTGATGCCGTCCGGGGTTGACGCCTGGCCGGTGACGATCGCCGATGATGTCGATGACGTACTCCCCGAGATGGATGCGGTGATGCTGCTACGGGTGCAGCGCGAGCGCATGAGCGGCGGTTTCTTCCCCACTCCCCGGGAGTACACCATCGGCTACGGCATGACGAGGGATCGTCTGCAGATGCTGCGACCCGAGGCGGCGATCATGCACCCGGGTCCGATGAACCGCGGGCTGGAGATCTCATCCGACGCCGCCGATGGAGCAGCGTCCCGAATCCTCGAACAGGTCGCCGCCGGTGTGGCGGTCCGCATGAGCGTCCTGTACCAGGTGCTCGGCGGGAATCAGGAAGGTGAACGATGACCCGCGATCTGCTGCTGACCCAGGTCGGCCTACCCGACGGCACCACCGCCGATCTCGCGATCAGCGCCGGTCGGCTCGTGGAGCCAGGTGATGTGAACGATCCACAGCGCGTCGACGCCGCCGGTCTCACGGCACTGCCCGGGCTGGTGGACCCGCACACGCATCTCCGCGAACCCGGCCGTGAGGACGCCGAGACGATCGACACCGGCACCCGGGCGGCGGCCCGTGGAGGATTCACCGCCGTGTGCGCCATGGCCAACACCAACCCCGTCACCGACACCGGCGAGCAGGTGGCATGGCTGCATCAGGCGGCACGTGGCGCATCGGCCCAAGTGGTGCCGATCGGCGCCGTCACCAAGGGGCTGAAGGGCGAGGAACTGGCGGAGCTTGCTCTCATGGCGCGCGCCGGCGTTCGTATGTTCTCCGACGACGGGAAGTGCGTCCATGACGCACGGCTCATGCGTCGAGCGCTGGAATACCTCGGCGATGTGGGGGGCGTGATCGCACAGCATGCGCAAGATCCCCGTCTCGCGGGCCCCGGCGCCTGCTGCCACGAGGGCGAGGTGTCAGGACGCCTGGGGCTGGCAGGTTGGCCGGCGGTGGCCGAATCGGTGATCGTGGCTCGGGACGTGCAGCTCGCCCAGCTCACCGGGACCCCCGTGCACGTGTGCCACGTCTCCACTGCTGAAACCGTCGAGGTACTGCGGTGGGCGAAGGCCAAGGGCATGCCCGTGACAGCCGAGGTGACCCCCCATCATCTGATGCTCACGGTGGCCGAGGTGGAGGGATACGACCCCACCTACAAGGTGAATCCACCGTTGCGCACCGAACCGGATCTGTCGGCGCTGGCCGACGCTCTGGTGGATGGCACCATCGACATGATCGGCACCGACCATGCTCCCCACGCCGACCATGACAAGGCCCATGCCTTCAGCGACGCCGCCTTCGGCATGCTCGGCCTCGAACAGGCCCTGGCCGTGGTGGTGGAGCTGTTCGTCAACACCGGGCGGCTCGACTGGGCCGGGGTGGCCGAACGCATGTCGCATGCCCCCGCCCGGCTGGCCCGCATCACCGAGCAGGGCCGGCCACTTCGGATCGGTGAACCTGCCAATCTCTGCCTCGTCGACCCCACGGCGCGGGCCACGGTGGATCGCGCGGCGTCGGCGTCGTTGTCCCGAAACAACCCGTGGCACGGCCGGGATCTGCCCGACCCCGTCGTCGGCACGTTGTGGCGCGGGGAATGGACGTACGCACAGGAGGGGCTGCTCTGATGGCCGGGCCTGCACAGCAGCGCACCTACTACGAGGCGATGGGCGGTCACGAGACCTTCGCGGCCATCACGAAGCGCTTCTACGAGCAGGTGGCCGCCGACCCCGAGTTCCGCGCCATGTACCCCGAGGAGGACCTGGGGCCCGCAGAGGAGCGTCTGCGCATGTTTCTGGAACAGTACTGGGGCGGCCCGACGACGTACCAGGACCGGCGCGGCCATCCGCGTCTGCGCATGCGGCACATCCCTTTCAAGGTGACCCCGACCGCCCGCGACACGTGGGTGCATTACATGACCACGGCCGTCAACGAAGTGGAGATGCAACCCGATATGCGGGCGACCCTGCTCGACTATCTCTCGCGAGCGGCCACTGCCATGATCAACTCTCCCGAAGACGACGCACCAGAGGAGACCGAATGACAACACACCGCGCATTGACCGAAGGACCCTGGTGGCGCGATGCGGTGGTCTACCAGATCTATCCGCGTTCCTTCGCCGATGGAAACGGTGATGGCACCGGTGATGTCACCGGCATCATCTCCCGACTCGATCATCTGGCCGACCTCGGCGTCGACGCGATCTGGATCAGCCCGTGGTATCCGTCGCCACTGGCCGACGGTGGTTATGACGTGGCGGATTACCGTGACATCGATCCACGCTTCGGAACGCTCGACCAGGCCGACGAACTGATCGCAGCAACTCATGAACGCGGCCTTCGCATCATCATCGATCTGGTCCCGAATCACTCCTCCGACGAGCACGTGTGGTTCCAGCAGGCGTTGGCCGCCGGCCCCGGATCACCCGAACGGGACCGCTACATCTTCCGCGACGGACGCGGTGACTCCGGCGAGATTCCGCCGAACAACTGGCGGGCGATGTTCGGTGGGCCTGCGTGGGAACGCGTCGTGGACGCCGACGGCAACCCCGAACAGTGGTACCTGCACATGTTCGACATCAAGCAACCCGACTGGAACTGGGAGAATCCCGAGGTCGTCGCCGAGTTCGACGATGTGCTGCGCTTCTGGTTCGACCGGGGCGTCGACGGTTTCCGTGTCGACGTGGCCGATTCGATGGGCAAAGCCACGGGACTTCCCGATGTGGACCTCGACGCTGAAGGACTGCCGAGCCTCGCCAAATACCCCGGAAGCCCGATGTGGGATCAGCCGATCCTGGAAAGCATCCAGCGCCGCTGGCGCGCCATCGCCGACGAATACGCCGAATCCGAGCTGGGGCCACGTGTCTTCGTTTCCGAGGCCTACCTCTCCCCTGCACCCCGGTTGGCCTCCTACGTCGCACCCGGGCGTCTGCACACCACCTTCAACTTCGACGCACTCCTGTGCGAGTGGACCGCCGCATCCCAGCGCAATGTGATCACCAACGCCCTGGCCGCCCATGAGGAGGTCGGGGCCGCCTGCACCTGGGTGCTCGGCAACCACGACAACGTGCGTGTCGCATCCCGCTTCGGCAAGCCGGTGACCGGCGTCCCCTTCGACGCCGAGGGCGCTGCGGTGCCCGTCCCCGGTTTCAACAAGGACGACACCGGCCACCTGCCGACCGATCTGGTGGTGGGACGCCGCCGAGCCAGGGCTGCCGCCCTGCTCGAACTCGCGCTGCCGGGAGGGGCGTACATCTACCAGGGTGAGGAACTGGGCCTCGACGAGGTGGAGGATCTTCCGGAGTCGGTGCTGCAGGACCCCACGTGGGAGCGTTCAGGGCACACGATCCGGGGCCGTGACGGTTGCCGCGTGCCGATCCCGTGGTCGGGTGACCGCCCGCCCTTCGGTTTCAGTTCCGAACCGGTCACCGCGGAACCCTGGTTGCCGATGCCGGACTGGTCGGCCCACAGCGTCGAGACGCAGGAGGCCGACGACAGCAGTTTCCTGTGGCTGTACCGCCGAGCCCTCGCCGCGCGGCGTCATGACCCCGCGCTGGGGGACGGAACCCTGACGTGGAACGACAGCGGTGCCGATGTGCTGGACTTCAGTCGCGAACCCGGCTTCCGGTGCGTGGTCAACTTCGGTGACCCGATCGACCTTCCCGAAGGTGAGGTCATCCTTGCTTCCGGCCCCTTGGCCGATGGACGTCTGGGCAGTGATCAAGCGGTGTGGCTTCGTACCGACTGACCTTCCCGGAACAATTCCGAGCGTCCTTCCGGTAACCATGCCCATCACCGGCTATCGTCCGCTCAGGAGATTCTCAGGGGGATGACATGTCATTCGGTTCAGGGCCCTTCGGTCAGGGCCACGTTCCGTCGGACCATCCGTTCGGGACAGGAAACAACCCTCCGCAGAATCCCTTCATCCCGTCTGGACAGCAGTACGGGCCGTCTGGACGGCAATACGGACAGCAGTACGGCCAGCAATACGGACAGCCGTTCTCGCAGCAACAGATGCCGGTACCACCTCAGATGCCGGTGCCACCTCGTCGGCGACGCATGGCTCCTGTGCTCATCATCGCGAGCATCGCGGTCGCACTGATCGTCATGGGCGTGGGTGCCATCGTGTTCCTCGGCCACCGGACCAGCACCCAGGCCGCACAACCGGGCGAGCCGGTTCCCCCAGTGCCGAGTGTCGACGATCCCGCTGCCCCGCGAGCAAGCGCACCACCATCGTCCACACCGACGCCGACACCGACACCGACACCGGAGAACCCGAACTTCCGACGTGACCTGCTGGAGCCCATCCCGACCGGAGACGTCCTGCCCGGTCGCGAGGTTCTCACCGACAACCCGCTGTACGAGCTCCCGGTGGACGACCACCCCTGTGATGTGGAGCTGAAGCCGTTCAGCAACGATCATGACTCCGAGCTGGAAAGACTCACACCGGTGTTCGACTGTGCCGAGACGATCCATGCCTCGGCGCTGGAGCAGGTCGGCGAACCAGAACCGCACGGGCCGGTGTTCGACTTGTACGCCGACCCCCACTCCACCGAATGCGGCGAGACGCAGGAGGTCTGGACCGGCGTCTACTGTTCATCGGAGCGTTCGGTGCGTCTGGACATCGCGTGGGCTGCGAGTCTTGGAGATGACTATCTCCCCGCCTACGGATACGGCTACATGATCATCTTCCACGAGTACGCCCACCACGTGCAGAACCGCGTCGGGATCTTCATGGCGTACAACACCGAACCATACGGTTCCACCGAGGAGAACATCCGGCGCGGCGAACTGCAGACCGAATGCATCGCCGCGATCGGAATGGCCCGTGCCGGGTATGTGGACGACGAATGGCGTGACGCCTACCGGCGTGCCGGGGAGAACTCCGAGAACGACTCCACCACCCACGGCTCGGCCCAGAACAAGGCCTACTGGACACATCGCGGCTGGAACGCCGAGACCTACGGCGACTGCAACACGTGGATCGCGCCGTCAGAGTTGGTGGCCTGACCCGATCTTCTGGTTCATGCCCCCATCAACGCGGCGGATTCATCGACGCTGAGAGGCTTCGGCCGCCCCTCGGCGTCGATACGCACCAGCGTCACCCACTGTTCGGCCAGGACGCTGGCCTGGTCGTCCTTGTCGCGCAGGAGAATCGCCCGCATGTCGAAGGACGAGGAGCCGACCCGCGTGACCGCACTGCAGATGGTGTAGGGCTCACTGCGGAACGGTGCCTGCTCGCGGTAGCGCAGATCGCTCCGGGCCACCACGACCACCATGTCGCGCAAGGCATCCACCTCATCGATGAACCCGATCCGGGCCTCCTGGAACAGCTCGAAGTACTGGGCATTGTTGATGTGCCCGTACGCATCGACATCGGACCAACGGCTCTCGACCTCGAACCGATGCATCCGTTCAGGGTCATCGGGTTCAGGGCCATCGGCACGTGCCAGAGGCCGCAGGGCATCGGGTTCCCCCGAGACCGAACGCAGGTAGTCACCGACGCCGGCAGGAATCCGCAGGATGCGTCCGGTCCGCAACGCCACCACCGCCATGAGACTGCGGGCCAGACACGCCACCTCTTTGTCGGCGATGATCTCGTACCAGATCGTGAAGCGTGCAGCACCGACCTGCGTCGTCCCCAGACGCACCTCCACCTGCTGTCCCAGGAAGATGGGCCGTTTCCACTCCACCTGAAGCTCCGCCACCACGGTGCCGACCGGGCCATCGGGTCCGTCGGTCGGCCCGAGCAGGTCCGTTGCCGCAGGGGTGCTCTGCCACCACAGGGCACGTGCCTGTTGGAGCAGGTCGATGAACACGACATTGTTCATATGACCCAGCTGATCGATGTCCCCCCATCGAATCTGCGCATGGTGGGTGAAAGCGGCAGTGGCCATCAGGCTTCCTCGTCGTAGAGTGAATCGATCAGCGCGCGATGCGCGGCCTCCACCGTACGACGCTTGATCTTCAGACTCGGGGTGACGTGGCCGTCCTCCAACGACAATTCCTTCTCCAATATCGCGAACCGTTTGATGGTCTCCCAGCGCTCCAGTTCCTCATTGGCCCTGTCGATGTGTTCCTGCACCATGGCGATCACCGCAGGGTGTGTGGCCAGCTCTGCCGGGGTGAGAGACGCAAGGGCGGTGTCCGGCTGTTCTGCGGCCCATGCGCTGATCGCTTCGGGATCCAGCGTCAACAGAGCCGTCACATACTTGCGCTGTTCGCCGTGGATGATGACCTGCGAGATGTAGGGGCAGGCCGCCACCACAGCGCCCTCCACTTTCTGTGGTGCGACGTACTTTCCACCCGAGGTCTTGATGAGATCCTTCTTGCGGTCGGTGATCATCAGACGCCCCGCCTCGTCAAGACGACCGATGTCACCGGTGTGGAACCAGCCATCACTGAACACCTCGGCGTCGAGATCGGTCCGATTGTGGTACCCACGCATGACGGCAGGCCCCTTCACCAGCACCTCGCCATCGTCGGCTATACGCACCTGCGAGCCGGGCACGACGGCACCGACCGTTCCCGGATTCGGTGATTCCGGGGTGTCCACGAACGACACCGCGGCGGTCTCGGTCATGCCGTAGCCCTCGATCACCTTCAACCCCGCAGCAAGGAACCACCGCTGCACATCGGCATTCAGCTTGGCCGACCCCGAGACCATGAACCGCATGCGTCCACCCAGTCGTTCCTGAAGCTTGGAGAACACCAGTTTCTGGGCCACGGCGTACTGAGCCTTCAACAGAGGCGGGAGAGGCCTGCCCGCCAGTCGGTGGGGAATGGTTTTCTCCCCGACGCCGAATGCCCAGCCCGCAATGTGTTTCTTCACTCCGCTGTTGGACGTCATCATGACCTTGTTGCGGACCTTCTCGAAGATCCGCGGCGCACCACACATCACCGTGGGACGCACCTCACCCAAACCGTCGACGATACGTTCGATGCGCCCATCGACCGCCGTGACACAGCCTGTCTCCACGTGGATGGCGATGAGGGCCTTGCCGAACACGTGCGAGAGCGGAAGCCACAGATAGTGCACGTCGTCGCGCACCATGAGTTCTCGGCGCCGCACCGCGGCGGCCAGATATGTCCACGCGTCATGGGTGAGTTCGACGCCCTTCGGCTGGCCCGTGGTACCGGAGGTGTAGATCAACGTCGACAGATCTTCGGGACGCGATCCGGCGATGGTATCCCCGACGCAGGAAGGATCCTCCTCGCGATGGCGTCGGCCCATGTCACGGAACTCGTTCCACGTGTACACGCGCTCATCCGGGTCGCTGCCGTCGAACAACACCACCGCACGGAGATTCTGATACAGCGCGTCGTGCTCACGAAGCTTGGTGAGCTGTTCGGCATCCTCCAAAAAAGCGCAGCGCGTTCCGGAGTCATCGATGATGAAAGCGACATCGGAGTGGCTGGTGGTCGGATAGACCGTCGTGGTGGCACCCCCGGCGCACATGATGGCCAGATCGGCGAGGATCCATTCCAATCGCGTGTTGGACGCGATACCCACGCGCTCTTCACGTTCGATGCCCAATCGCAGGAGCGCGGCGGCAACGTCGTACACGATCTCACCCGCCTCACCCCACGTCATGGACAGCCAGGTGTCGTCAGCCGACGGATGGAGAAAGGCATCAGCGTGCGGGGTCTGCGTGATCCGACTTTGGAACAACGCTCCGAGCGATGACTCTCGCGCTTCGATGTGGTCGTGTTCTTCAGAGGTCAGGCGTTCGGTGCCCGTGCCTGTGGGTGTCATTCATGCCTCCTTTGGCGAATGGCTGGCCACGTAACGGGCATCCTAGGGCAATCGAAGCACTCCGGGAACATGAAGAGGACGCGCCGACTCGGGGGGATGCGGCGCGTCCTCGGGATACAACTCTACTCCCTTCACGATTGACCGGTCAAACACCCTGCGCGAGAAAAATCAAAGCCGATAGGATCGTCGGGTGGAGCAAGACGTGCAGTGGTTGAGCGATGACGAGCAGGCGATCTGGCGTGCCTACCTCCAAGGCGTGGCACGCGTCGACCAGTACCTCGACGATGACCTGCGCAAATTCGGCATCGATCTGGGCGAATACGAGATCTTGGTGTGCCTCAGTGAGGCTCCACAAGCCCAACTGCGAATGTCCGATCTCGCACAGCAGGCCAACCAGTCCCGCTCGCGTCTGACCCACACCGTGACGCGCATGGAGAATGACGGCCTGGTGACCCGCTCCGCCTGCCCCGACGACCGCCGTGGCGTCTGGGCCACACTCACCGATCAGGGTCGAGAACTGCTCCTGCGTGCCGCACCGAGCCATGTCGCCGCAGTCCGCCATATCCTCATCGACGCCGCTGGTGACGACCTCGACGCACTCGGCCGCGTCTTCTCCACCGTGCTCGCGGTCAAGGACGATCCGGCATGACCATCCAGGCCCTCATCGATGCGTTGAACGGTCAGGGTCACCGGGACGTCATCGACACCTCCACACTGACTCGTGCCCTCCACACCAGCGACGCCTCGCTCTACCGGGTCGAGCCGCAGGCCGTGGCCACGCCCCGCTCCACCGACGAGCTCATCGCCGTGGCCACCACCGCCATCGAACTCGGGATCCCCATCACGCCGCGCGGCGCCGGCACCTCATGTGCAGGGAACGCCGTGGGGCCGGGGTTGATCATCGACACCCGCCGGCATCTCCAACGCATCCACCACATCGACCCCGAGGCACGGACCGCCATCATCGACCCCGGCGTCATCCAGGCCACACTCACCGCAGCCGGGCAGGAACACGGCCTCCGTTTCGGGCCCGACCCATCGACATTCACCCGCTGCACAGTCGGCGGCATGATCGGCAACAACGCCTGCGGACCGCGCGCCCTCGGTTACGGCCGCAGCGCCGACAACGTCGTACGACTCAAGGTGGTCACCGGCACCGGCGAGCTTGTCGACACCGCAGCACCGCCGACCTCGCTCACCGAGCCGCTGCATGAACTCGTGAACAGCAATCTGGGGCTGATCCGCACCGAGTTCGGACGCTTCACCCGGCAGGTCTCCGGCTATTCGATGGAGCATCTGCTGCCGGAGAACGGCTTCGCGCTGGGCCGCTTCCTCTCCGGCACCGAGGGAACGCTGGGCGTCATCACAGAGGCCGAGGTGCGGCTCGTGGCCGACGCCCCCATCCGCAACGTGCTGGCCCTGGGCTACGCGACGATGCCCGAGGCCGCCGATGCGATCACCCGCATCCTGCCCTTCCGTCCGACCGCCGCCGAAGGGCTGGACCGACGCATCGTCGATGTCGTGATTCGGGCCAAGGGCGCCTCGGCGGTCCCCGACCTCCCACGTGGTGACGGCTGGATGTTCGTGGAACTCGTCGGCGAGGACGCCGAGGAGGTGGCGGAGCGCTCCCGTGCCCTACTGGAGGCAGCGACTCCCTTGGACGGGTGGATCGTCGAAGACGCCGCCGAGGCGGCCCGCCTGTGGCAGATCCGGGCCGATGGCGCAGGGCTGGCGGGAGTCAGCCTCGCGCGTCCGGCCCATGGTGGTTGGGAGGACGCCGCCGTGCCGCCGGAACGACTGGGCGAGTACCTGCGGGCTTTCGACGCTCTCCTCACCGAACACGGGCTCGAGGGCCTGCCCTACGGGCACTTCGGAGACGGCTGCGTGCACTGCCGCATCGACTTCCCGCTCGATCTGCCCGACGGCCCGGCGGCCTACCGCCGTTTCGTGACCGAAGCGGCCGAGTTGGTGGCCGGCTTCGGCGGTTCCATGTCGGGTGAGCACGGTGACGGTCGGGCGCGCTCGGAGCTGTTGGAGACGATGTACTCGCCCGAAGCACTGGCGCTCATGCGTGGCGTCAAGCACATCTTCGATCCGCACGGCGTCATGAACCCCGGTGTGCTCGTCGACCCCAACCCACTCGATGCGTCCATGCGCGTTCCCCAGACCCGAGGGTCGCTGCTGGCTCGGACCAACCCCGAGTTCGTCGAAGCGGTGCACCAGTGCACCGGGGTTGGCAAATGCATCGCCGACAACAGCTCCAGCGGTGGCGTCATGTGCCCGAGTTATCGGGCCACGGGGGAAGAGAAGGACAGCACCCGCGGCCGAGCCCGTGTACTGCAGGAGATGGTCAACGGTTCCCTGCTCACGGGACGCCGTGCCGGCGGCTGGGACTCCCCCGAGGTGCATGAGGCCCTCGATCTGTGCCTGTCATGCAAAGGCTGCTACAGCGATTGCCCGACCGGGATCGATATCGCCTCGTACAAGTCGATCGTGCTCGACGAGTCCTATCGGGGACGCCTGCGTCCCCGCTCCCACTACGCGATGGGCTGGCTGCCACGCTGGGGCCGAACACTCGCCAAGCTGAAGCTCGGCGGGCTCGTGAATCGCATCGCCGATGCTCCGGGGCTCGGCGCCCTGGTCAAGTGGTCTGCCGAGGTGGACCAACGTCGCACCCTGCCGAAGTTCGCCGTGGGTTCCAACAAGACGCGAGCCCAGGTGCCCGCGACGAGCGGAACCCCCGTGGCGATCTGGGTGGATTCATTCTCCGACTGCTTCGAGTTCTCCGGGCTCGAACCGATGGTCAAGGTCCTCATCGCCGCAGGTTTCGCCCCGAGGATCATCGACAAGAAGGCCTGCTGCGGTCTGACGTGGATCTCCACCGGCCAGCGCGACGGTGCCCGCAACCAGTTGCGTCAGGCCCTCGATGTGCTCCACCCATATGTGGAGGCCGGAATCCCCGTGGTGGGGGTCGAACCCTCATGCACCGCCGTGTGGCGCACTGACGCACTGGAGCTGCTTCCCGACGATCCGCGGGTACCGGAGGTGGCCGAGAACGTCCTGACGCTGGCCGAGATCCTGACCCGATCGGAGGATTACCGCGTCCCGGATCTGACCGGGCTGAAGGTCGTCGCGCAGCCACACTGCCACCATGCATCAGTGCTGGGTTGGGCGACCGACCGGCGTCTGCTGGAGAAGGCCGGCGTCGAGTTGACGACCGTGGCCGGATGCTGCGGACTGGCCGGGAACTTCGGCGTCGAGAAGGGCCACCACGAGGTGTCGGTGGCCGTCGCGGAAAACGATCTGCTACCCGCGGTACGTGCTGCCGGACCCGACGCGGTGGTCCTGGCCGATGGGTTCTCGTGCCGTTTCCAGCTCGAGCAACTGGAGGGACGCCGCGCCGTCACCCTGGCTGAGTTGCTGACCGGATCGAACTGCTGACCGGGTGGGCGACCGACTGATCGCCCACCCGGCCTCAAGGCCCGTCAGCCGCGCGTGAGGCGGCGGTGCGTGCTCGCGTGCGGACGCGCTGCCTCGGCACCCAGGCGATCGATCTTGTTGGCCTCGTAGTCGGCGAAGTTGCCCTCGAACCAGAACCACTTGCTCTCGTCCTCGGGTGTGCCCTCCCACGCGAGGATGTGGGTGGCGACGCGGTCCAGGAACCAACGGTCGTGGGAGATGACCACGGCGCAGCCCGGGAACTCCAGGAGCGCATCCTCCAAGGACTGCAGGGTCTCGACGTCCAAGTCGTTCGTCGGCTCATCGAGCAGCAGCAGGTTGCCGCCCATCTTCAGCGTGAGCGCAAGGTTCAAACGGTTGCGTTCACCGCCGGAGAGCACCCGGCTGGGCTTCTGCTGATCGGGCCCCTTGAAACCGAACGACGCGACGTAGGCACGCGAGGGCATCTCGAAGTTCGCGACCTTGATGTAGTCGAGCCCATCGGAGACGACCTCCCAGACGTTCTTGTCGGGATCCAGACCACCCCGGCCCTGATCGACATAGGAGATCGATACCGTCTTGCCCACGCTCAGCTCACCGTCATCGGGCTGCTCCTCGCCGACGATCATCTTGAACAGCGTCGACTTGCCGACACCGTTCGGACCGATGATGCCGACGATGCCCGAGCGCGGCAGGGTGAACGACAGATCCTTGATGAGGGTCCTGTCCCCAAAACCCTTGGTCAGGTTCTTGGCCTCGAGCACATCGGTGCCCAAGCGGGGGCCCGGCGGGATGTTGATCTCGGAGGTGTCGATCTTGCGGTTGCGCTCGGCCTCGGCCGCCATCTCCTCGTAGCGGGCCAGACGCGCCCGGTTCTTGGCCTGGCGGGCCTTGGGGCTGGAGCGAACCCATTCGAGTTCCTTCTCCAGGATCTTGGCGCGTTTGGCATCCTTCTGACCCTCCACCTTGAGGCGCTCACGCTTGGTGTCGAGGTAGGTGGAGTAGTTGCCCTCGTACGGGTGGAGACGCCCACGGTCGATCTCGCAGATCCACTCGGCCACGTTGTCCAGGAAGTAACGGTCGTGCGTCACGGCCAGAACCGCACCGGGGTAGGTCTTGAGGTGACCCTCGAGCCAGTGCACCGACTCGGCGTCAAGATGGTTGGTGGGCTCATCGAGCAACAGCAGATCGGGCTGCTCCAGAAGCAGTTTGCACAGCGCCACGCGTCGACGCTCACCACCGGAGAGCACATCGACCGACGCGTCCTTCGGCGGGCAGCGCAGCGCATCCATGGCCTGCTCGAGCTGCGAATCGATGTCCCAGGCATTGCGGTGATCGAGTTCGGTCTGCAGCTCACCCATCTCTGCCATCAGGGCGTCGAAGTCGGCGTCGGGCTCCCCCATAGCCATCGAGATCTCTTCGAAACGGGCGAGCTTGCCCTTGACCTCGGCCACGGCCTCCTCGATGTTCTCCCAGACCGTCTTGCCTTCGGTGAGGGGCGGCTCCTGCAGCAGGATGCCGACGCTCTTGCCCTTGCCGAGCATGGCCTCACCATTGTTGGCCTTCTCCAGACCCGCCATGATCTTGAGCATCGTGGACTTACCGGCACCATTGGGGCCCACCACCCCGATCTTGGCGCCCTCGAAGAACGACAGCGTCACGTTGTCGAGGATCACCTTGTCACCGACCGTCTTGCGGACGTTGTGCATGGTGTAGATGAACTCGGGCATTCGAACATCCTTCCCTACGGGGTGAGGTGATGCGACGGGGTTACCGCGCCGATGCTAGCGCGTCGACACTCATGCGCCAGCCGCCCCACACGACTTCACTCGCCGCGAGCGGTCTCGCGCGGAACTATCACAGCCGGGAACAGGCCTCGCAGGTGGGTTGTACAGACTTCCGGCTCCGACCGGGTAATCTGCATGAGCGATGACTGTCGAACTGCGACACCCGACCATTGACGATGGCGCCGCTGTGTGGCGCCTGGCGAGAGACTCCAAACGTCTCGACCTGAACACGCCCTACGCGTACCTGATGTGGACGCGCGACTTCCACTCCACCACCCTCGTGGCCGAGATCGACGGTGAACTCGGCGGCTTCGTCACCGGCTACATGCGCCCGGACGAACCCGAAACCGTCATGGTGTGGCAGATTGCGGTCGACGCCAAGTAC
Source organism: Propioniferax innocua (assembly GCF_006716235.1). Lineage (GTDB taxonomy): Bacteria > Actinomycetota > Actinomycetes > Propionibacteriales > Propionibacteriaceae > Propioniferax > Propioniferax innocua. Next base: position 817,939 of record NZ_VFOR01000001.1, read on the forward strand.
CGCGGGCGAGGCATCGCCGGGCGGCTCCTCGATGAGCTGGCCGCGCGCACCGGAGCCACGGCGCTGGAGACCACGATCACCGATGACAATCCACAAAGTCAGGCGTCGTTCGACAAATTCGCCCAACGGCACGGTGCCGAACGCACGGTCACACCGTTGTTCGAAACCGAACACTTCCCCCACGAGGACGAGTTCAAGCCGGAGCTGCTGCACCGTATCGCTCCACTGCACCCCACCGATGCCACTGGCTGAGCCCACTCAACCGGTGGTGTCACGCCCAACTTTCCGTCAATCAATTCACACCAGACGGGCGAGACACGCCCAGTCCGAGGAGGAACATGTCCACGCAGCCCAACGACAGCCAGGCCGAGATCTTCGAGCGCCTTGAATCCGAGGTCCGGAGCTACTGCCGCAACTGGCCGGTGGTCTTCGACCGGGCATCCGGCTGTGAACAGACCACCGAGGACGGCGTCACCTATCTCGACTTCTTCTCCGGAGCGGGCGCGCTCAACTACGGGCACAACAACCCTGTGCTGAAGCAGGCCATGCTCGACTACTTCTCCGAGGATCGCGTGATCCATTCGATGGACATGTTCTCGGTGGCCAAGCGCACCTTCCTCCACCAGTTCGAGGACATCATCCTCAAGCCCCGCAACATGAACTACCGCGTCATGTTCACCGGCCCCACCGGCACCAACGCCGTCGAGAGCGCGCTGAAGCTGGCACGCAAGGTCACCGACCGCACCCAAGTGGTCTCGTTCGTCAACGCCTTCCACGGCATGACGCTCGGTTCGCTGGCCGTCACCGGCAATGAGATGAAGCGTCAGGGCGCAGGTATCGCACTGCACCACACCACCGTGGCCCCCTACGACGATTACCTCGACCATGACGGGCACGACTTCGACTGGCTGCGCCGCGTTTGGTCGGACGCCGGATCCGGCATCGACCTCCCTGCCGCCGTCATCGTCGAAGCGGTCCAGGGTGAGGGTGGGCTCAACGCCGCCCGCATGGAGTGGCTGCGCCAGCTCGGTCAGCTCTGCAAGGAGTTCGACGTGAAGCTGATCCTCGACGACATCCAGGCGGGCTGCGGCCGAACCGGCACGTTCTTCTCCTGGGAGGAAGCCGGTATCGAGCCGGACATGATCACGTTGTCGAAGTCGCTCTCCGGCCTCGGTCTTCCCATGGCCATCGTGCTGCTCAAGCCCGAACTGGATGCCTGGCAGCCCGGCGAACACAACGGCACGTTCCGTGGTTTCAACCCCGCCTTCATCACCGCGACCGCCGCGCTCGAGGAGTACTGGCGCGATGACTCGTTCGCCGCCACGGTGCGCGAACGCAGCGCGCAGTTGAAGGCCGGGCTCGAGAAGATCGCCGAGGAGCACGGTGCGGCGTCCTACCGCGGACGTGGCCTGCTGGCCGGCATCGGCTTCGAAACACCGGAATTGGGCAAGGCCGTCGCCACCGAGGCCTTCGAGCGCAAGCTGCTGGTGGAGACCTGCGGCGCACAGGACGAGGTCGTCAAGACCATGCCGCCGCTGACGATCTCGTCGGAGGACCTTCAGCGTGGCATCGACATCCTGGCCGACGCGGTCAAGGCCGTCGCCTGACCACTTCCCCATCACCCCTGACGAAAGGACCTGACCATGAAGGTGATCCACCTCGACGAACTCAACGGCACCGACGCGGACGTGGAGCACGGCAACTGGCGCAGCCGTCGTCTGGTGCTCGCGAAGGACGGCGTCGGATTCTCGTTCCACGACACCCACCTCAAGGCGGGCACCACCAACGACTTCTGGTACGCCAACCACATCGAGTGCGTGTACGTGTACGCCGGCAAGGGCACCCTGGTGAACCGCGAGAACGGTGACCGCTTCGAGCTCAAGCCCGGAACGATGTACCTGCTCGACGAGCACGACAAGCACACCGTGATCGTGGAGGAGGACATCCACTGCGCCTGCACCTTCAACCCGCCGGTCACCGGCCGTGAGGTGCACGACGAGAACGGCGTCTACCCGCTGCTCACCGAGGACGACTGACCGACGACACCACCGTTCCCCGACCTCATAAGCGGTCGGCGCCGACCCAAGGGCTCCTCGCGAACGTGAGGAGCCCTTGATCGTCGCCCGAGACGATCCTTCCGACACGACAACGATCCCTGAGAGGAGAATCCATCAGTACGCAGCAGGACCAGATGCAGCCTCAGCCCGACCTTGGCCATCCCGCGGACCTCTACCCGACTCGCGTGGACGCCGCCCGAGTGATCCCGCGTCGCGAAGCGGTCGTGTGGGGGTCCTCGTCGAACGGACCGCTCACAAACGATGAGCTGGCCCACTACGACAGGACCGGATACCTGCAGATCCCCGAGCTCGTCACAGCCGACGAGGTGGAGGCGATGCGCGCCGAATTGCACCGGCTCTCCTGTGACCCGAAGGTCTTGGCCGATGAACGCACCATCGCCGAGGGCGGTCGGGCACCGACCGATTCGGGCGAGATCACCGTGCGGTCGATCTTCCAGATCCACGAGAGCAACGACCTTTTCGCAGCGATCGCACATGACTCGCGCGTCGTCGAGCGAGCGCGCCAGGTTCTGGGCTCGGATGTGTACATCCACCAAAGCCGTGTGAACTTCAAACCGGGCTTCAAGGGGAAAGATTTCTTCTGGCATTCGGACTTCGAGACCTGGCACGCCGAGGACGGCATGCCGCTCCCTCGCGCTGTGAGCATCTCGATCTCCCTGACCGACAATCACACCTTCAACGGTCCGCTGATGATCATGCCGGGGTCACACCGCGAGTTCGTCTCCTGCGTTGGCGCCACGCCTGTGAACCATCACCGCGAGTCGCTGGTGATGCAGGGTGTGGGAACCCCCGCCCCGGAGACACTGCGCACCTTCGCGGACCGTTACGGCATCGCTGTCCTCACCGGGGCCTCCGGCGGCGCGACGATGTTCGACTCCAACTGCATGCATGCCTCCAACGGAAATGTGACGCCGTTCTCCCGGTCAAACCTGTTCCTGGTGTTCAACTCGATGGAAAACGTCTGCGGTGAGCCCTTCGCGGCCCCGGCCCGACGCCCCGAGCACCTGGCCACGAGGAATCCGCACCCGGTGATCCCACGGCCGTCCGAGGAGCAGACACGCTGAGGCCATGGCGCATCTGCTGTTACTTTGTGCGCCATGATCGACGATGCTCCGGTGGCCGACACCCCTGAGGGCCACGCCACGCGCGCTGTCGCCGAGCCTCCGCTCAGCGGCAGCGCGCCCAGTAAGCCACCTGTGCAGCACGCCAGCACCTGGCGCACCAAGGCCGCCGCGCTCGGTCCGGGGATCATGGCCGCATCGGCGGCCATCGGCGGTTCCCATCTGGTCTCGTCGACGCAGGCCGGCGCCATCTACGGATGGCAGCTGGTCGGTGTGATCGTGCTGGCCCTGGTGTTGAAATACCCCTTCTTCCGATTCGCTCCCCAATACACAGCCGAAACCGGCACCACCGTCGTCGAAGGTTACGCCCGCAAGGGCAAGGCCTACCTGTGGATCTTCTTCATCCTCTGCACGGTGTCATCGGTGATCTCCGCCGCTGGCGTGGGTCTGTTATGCACGGTGATCCTCGGGTTCCTGCTGCCCGCAAGTCTCTCCGGCGCCGGAGCGCTCCTCACCGGAATCGTCATGGTGGTCGTGTGGCTCCTGCTCGTGGCAGGCCGTTTCCACGCCCTCGACGTGGTCTCCAAGGTCATCGTCGCCTCTCTGGCCGTCACCACAGTGATCGCCGCCACCTTGGCCGCGGCAAAGGGTCCGGCCATGGCCGCGGACTTCGTGGGCCCTTCCCCCTGGAACGTCGCCAGCCTCGCGTTCATCGTGGCACTGGTGGGCTGGATGCCCGCACCGATCGAGATCGCCGCGATCAACTCGTTGTGGGTCACCGCCAAGCAGCGCACCACGAGCAGTTCGACCCGCGATGTGATCTTCGATTTCAACGTCGGCTTCATCACCTCCGGCGTTCTCGCGCTGGTATTCGTCGGGCTGGGTTTCTTCGTGCAGTTCGGCACCGGGGTCGAGGTCGCCCAACAGGGCGGCAAGTACATCCCTCAGCTGATGTCGATGTACGGCCAGGCCATCGGACAGTGGGCGATCCCCATGATGGCTTTCATCGCCTTCGCAACGATGTTCGGGACGACCATTTCGGTGGTGGACGGCTACGCGCGTGCCTGCGCCGAATCGATCCGTCTGATCCGCGGTCAGGCCCAGCTCAGTCAGCGTTCGGTGCTGTGGTGGATCACCGGCATCACGGCGGTGTCCCTCGCCATCATGCTCTGGATGAATGCCGAGATGGCCGCCATGCTCCGGTTCTCGATGATCAGTGCCTTCGTCACCGCACCCGTCTTCGCATGGCTCAACTACTCGCTGGTGCGCAAGAACAAGTCGGTGACCCCGATGCTCCACGTGTTGGCGATCCTCGGCATCATCTTCTTGACCGCATTCACGCTCCTGTTCCTCGCCTCCCTCATGGGGCTGCTGGGCTGAGGCATGGCCCTGACAGACTGCCTGCACGCAGCCTGTCAGCAACAGGACCCGTCAGAAGACGGGACAAGAAACGACGACAAGGAGGGCATCATGCCGATCATCAATGTGACCTTGATCGAAGGTCGCTCGGACGAGGCCATCGAGGGCTTCATGAAGGACGTCGCCCGCACCGCAAGCGAGTCGCTCAATGCGCCACTCGACTCGGTCCGGGTGATCGTTCAGCAGGTTCCGCCGAGCCGCTTCGCCGTGGGAGACAAGCTCAAGAGCGAGACGTGAGCAACTCCCCCACGTTCTGATCAACCACTGGTTGATCAGATTCCTGCTGCTCGTCCTCCCGCTGGTCAGCATGGCCTTCATGGTCGGTGGCTCCCCCCGCGTCCTGTGCTGCCTCGGCCGCCCCGTGCGCGGTTGATAGCTCGTCCTTGACGGGCGGGAGCACGCTGACCAAGCAGCGCGTCAGGTTGGGGCCCACGGCATCGGCCATGATGACCTGGGTCGATCGGGCGACGCCGTTCCTGTCCGCCCATTCCTCAAAGCGCCACTGGCCGGTCACCAGCACCGGGTCTCCGCTGCGGAGGCTCCCAACGTTACGAGCGAGTTTTCCGTAGCAGCGGACGGTGAGCCAGATCGTCTCGCCATCGACCCATTCGCCATCACGGCGAAGACGCGGTGTGTGGGCCATGCGGAATCGGGCGTACTCGACACCGGTATGGGTACGAAAGCGTTCAGGGTCTGTGCCGAGATGTCCGGTCACGGTGACGGTGGCGACCATGGTCGTGTTCTCCTTCGCTCGAGGGGCTGTGCCCTCCACCATGGAAGGCCCTGCCCCGGATCGAACCGCTCGGCCCCGCGCCTGTGGACGGTACTTCGATCTACGGCGCACCTGTGGAGAACTCATGACAAGGGCCTCCGCCGTCGGGGGAACGGCAGAGGCCCGGCTCGCGTGGGATCAGGCCACGATCTGCTCCTCGGCGCTCTCATCGGCCGATTCTGGCGGCTTCGGAATGAGGAATGACACGGCAAGGGCCAGCAGCATGAGGACAGCACCGGACAGAATGCCTGCCCGGTATCCCGCAGCCGCCCCGCTGGACTGCGCGACAACGGTGTTGATCGCGAACAGGATGGCAAAACTGAGCCCGGCACCGAGGTTGAATGCACCGGAGTTCATACCCGGCAGGTACCCCTGGTTGTCCTTGGGGCTCAGCACCACACCGAGTCCGTTGAGCATGATGTTGCAGACGCCCGCATAGGTGATGCCGATGACGATCGAGATGACGAGTAGAGCAACAGGCGTGAGGCTCTCGGTGAGCAGTGCGGTCACGACCAAGCCGACGAACGACAGCACCAGACCGCCCTGGAGCACCCGGATGAACCCGAACTTCGCTGCGAGCTGCCCGGCGACGGGGCCCATCACAAGCCCTGCGATCGCATAGGGCGTCAGCGTCCAGAACGAGACCACATCGGCCCCCAACCTCACGCCGAGTTCGGCATCCTGCGCAAGGTTCGGAACGAGTCCGTTCATCACCGCGAACACACCGGTCATGGTCAGCAAGGTGGTGCTCAACAGCCCCCACGTACGACGCTGCCGCATATAGGTGGTCGACACCAGAGGATGCTCAGCACGCTCCTCGACCTTCCAGAACACCACGAAGGCGACGATGGCGACCAGGATGAGAACCCCCACCAACGGCCAGTTGGCATCGGCCAGCTTGCCCGCCTCGTTGAACGAGAAGTAGAGCCCGGCCAGCACCAGCACCAAGAAGAACACGCCCACCCAGTCCATGGGCATGCGCTCCTCCGAGCGTGATTCGAGGGCACCGCCCAGCACCGCAAGGATGGCGATCACACAAACGATGGCCATGGCCCAGAACACCGAGCGGAAACCCCAGTTTCCGGCCAGCCAACCACCGGCCAGGGCGTCGACGCCGGCGATACCACCGTTGACCGCCGTCAGCACGGCCATCAGCTTGGCGTAGCGTTTGGGGTCGGGCACTTGGACGTGCAGCATGATCAGGGCCATCGGCACAATCGGTCCAGCGATGCCCTGGATGACGCGTCCCACACCGAGGATGGCCACGTTGGGGGCAAGAGCCGCGACCACACAGCCGATGGTGGTGCCGCCCAGAGCGAGCAGCAGGATCTTCTTCCGTCCGACGAGATCGCCCCATCGCGGGAGGAACAGCGAAAACAATGCGGCCGAGGCGAAGAACGCCGTCTGGGTGACTCCGATCTGCGCATCAGTGGTGTCGAGCTGTTCACGCATCGTCGCCAGTGCCGGCGACAGCATCGAAGCATTCAGCTGGAACGCGAAGATGGCGGCGAGCAGCCCTCCGAGGCTCCGGGGTGGGCCAGCACCTTCCTGGCCAGCGCATGGCCGGCCTCACACGAAGCCACCAGGTCACGTGTGCGAAGCCATGATGTCAGGAACCCACCGTTGAAGGCGTCCCCCGCTCCTGTCATGTCACGCACATCGGTGCTCGGCACGACCGGCACGGTGGCCACCGCCTCGGCGCCGCGGAAGATCCGGGTCGCCTCCTTGCCCGCCCTGGCGAGCAGAACCACCTCCGGCAGGTCGTTCAAGAACTCCCCCGGGCCGGCGCCTGCTGCATCGATGAGATCGAGCATCCGGGATTCGTCGGCGTTCGCCGAGATGAAATCAGGCCGACGGCGGCTTCCACGACGGGTCGACCGGCGTGTACTGCGGCCCGCCGAGTGGAGCGGGGCCACTCCATGCCGCCGTCGCAGGTGTGGAGTGGACCGGGCGGCCCTGTGCCTTGCGCGCTCGACGCCGATCACTCCAACGTTTCCATGGATAGCTCGTGTGCGGCCATGGGGCGACGATCGCCCGCGCCCGGAGATCGACCGCACGCGCCAGAAGCGCCCGTTCGCGCAGATGACCAGCGTCATCCACGAGCCCCCGGAGCATGGAATCGCGCAGATACGCGAGCTCGATGAGCGTGTGCTGCATGCGCACCGTGGCGATCAGTCGTCCACCCCAGAACGCCTGCCAGAAGGCATACATGCGGGAGAACACCTCGGAGCTGGCCTTCACTTCGGAGGCCGGCAGCCAGCCGGCCTTTTCGAAGTCACCGAGTCGAGCAGCGATGATGCGCTTCTGGAACCAGATCTGCTTGCAGGTCAGCAGCACCACGAGAGCCACCAATGGGTAGGCGACGAACACCAGAAGCGCAGAGAGACTGGCCCCATGCGCCACCACCGTGGCCATGCCATTGAAGAGCATGTGGAGCAGAGCCGCCGACAGAAAACCAGCCACCGGCGCGATGACACGCACCGTCTTGGAGCGTGTCCGCAGAGCTATGGCGAGCCCGATACCCATCATGGCGGTGAAGAGCGGGTGCGCGAACCACGACATCAGCCCACGCATCTTGAAGATCTCCCAAAGCGCCTTGTCCGGCGTGATCCCGGGATTCTGTGCCGCGAACAGCAACGCCCTGGCGTAGTACAGGATGTTCTCGACGAAGGCGAATCCGGCACCGGAGAGACCAGCGAGACTGACACCGGAGAACAGGCCGATCCAGCGGTTGCGCATCGCCATGGCGACCCAGAACAACACCGTTCCCTTGGTGGCCTCCTCGACGAACGGGGCAACGAAGATCGCCGGACGAGCCTGCGCAGCGGGGTTCAACTGCCCTGTGACGTTGAGGTGGCCAGCCATCCACGTGTTGATCTCATAGGACAGTGGGGTTGCCACGAAGGCCCCCCAACCAAGAGCCAGCACCCACACCCAAACACGGTGGGGACGCCAACGATCGGCCCAGATGCAGAGCAGCGCGGTCGGAACCGCACTGATTGCGGCCCATTTCGCAGCGCGACGGATGATCTCGGTGTCGAGATCCATCGCGACCTCCGCCCGCAGAGGGAAGTCCGTGGCCATCAACGCCCACATGTACAAGGCGCCCACGATGACGATGAGCGTCACCGCGGCGAGGAACCAGAACTCGAACGAGCCCACCACACGATTCAGCGGGGTCTGCCTTCGCAGCCCCGGAAGGCCATTGGCCGCGAGTCTGCGGTCAGTCGTCGCGTCAGACGTCATGAGGGCCTCGGCTCACTCTCCCAGCCCGGTCAGCGCACCACGATGCTTCGCGGCGATCTCCCGGCAGGCGTCGGTGCTGGGTCCAGGTTCGGGAACGAGAAGGATCTCACGGTAATAGCGGAGCTCCTCGATGGATTCCTGGATATCGGCCAGCGCCCGATGATTTCCGCCCTTCTCCGGCGAGTTGAAGTAGACACGCGGGAACCAGCGTCGAGCCAGCTCCTTGACGCTGGAGACATCGACATTCCGGTAGTGCACGTGCCCCTCCAACGTGGGCATGTACTTGGCCAGGAAGGCACGGTCGGTTCCGATCGTATTGCCGGCCAAGGGTGCCTTGCGCTCATCGGGAACGTACTCACGGACATACTCCAGAACGCGACTCTCCGCGTCCTCCATGGACATCCCGTCGGCGAGTTCCTCCAACAGGCCCGACTTGGTGTGCATATCCCGAACGAAGTCCCCCATACGCTCGAGCGCCTCATCACTGGGCTTGATGAGAACGTCAACGCCCTCGCCCAGCACGTTGAGTTGGCCGTCGGTCACGAGAGCGGCCACCTCGATGAGGGCATCCCCACCGTCCAGGTCGAGGCCGGTCATCTCACAGTCGATCCACACGAGCTCGTCAGTCACCCGGCCAGCCTAGACGATCGCTAGACTATGCCTCTCAGCCTCCATAGCTCAGCTGGATAGAGCAGCGGCCTTCTAATCCGCAGGTCCCGGGTTCGAATCCTGGTGGGGGCGCCACGCCACGACAGCATCCAGGCGTCAGTCCTGACGCGGCCCCTGCTGGAGGCGTCGACGCCACGTCGGATCCGAGCGCTGAAGGCGGTAATCGATACGGTCGTCGACCTTGGGGCCGAGCGTGTCATCGAAGTCCTCGGTGAGGTGCTCTGTGACCTCTTCACGCACCTGACGGCCACGTTCACGCTCTGCCTCGCGTTCGTTCTCCTGAACGATCCCACGCAGGACCTTTATCACCGCGACAGCCATGGCTGCCAACACGAGGCTGAACGGCAACGCCGTGGCGATCGCCCCGGCCTGGAGCGCCCCAAGGCCACCGGCCAGCAGCAATGCGATGGCCACCGCGCCTTCCATCACGGCCCACAGCACCCGGCTCCACGTGGGTGGATTCGGATGCCCGCCCGAGGCGAGCATGTCGACCACCAGCGAACCCGAGTCGGACGAGGTGATGAAGAACACCGCCACCAAGATGATCGCGATCACTGCGAAGAGACTGCCGAGAGGCAGCTCCGAAAGGGTCTCGAACAAAGCCGCCGGAGCATCAACCTTCCCTTCACTGACGAGCCCCTTCTCACCGAAGAATTCGCGATGGATCGCCGTACCGCCCAGCGCCGAGAACCACACCACGGCCACGGCCATGGGCACCAGAAGTGAGCCGATGATGAATTCGCGCACGGTACGCCCGCGCGAGATGCGGGCGATGAACACACCAACGAAGGGCGCCCACGACATCCACCAGCCCCAGTAGAAGATCGACCACGAGCCCTGCCACTCCATCGCGGCGCCAGTGGCGAACATCGAGGTGTCGAAGGTCAGCCCGAACCAGTTGCCGAGGTAGACGCCCAGGCCCTCAACGGCGAGCCGCACGATGAACAGCGTCGGACCGAACACGATGACACACAGCAGCAGGAAACCGGCAAGGCCGATGTTCACATCCGACAGAATCTTGATGCCCTTGCCGACACCCGACACCACCGAGATCGTGGCCAGCGCGGTGATCACCACGATGAGCCCGATCATCAGCGGCGTTCCCGGATCGTCCACCACGCCCAGATACGCCAGCCCTGACGTGATCTGCTCGACGCCCAGACCCAACGAGGTGGCCACACCGAACACGGTTCCGATCACGGCCAGAACGTCGATCGCATCCCCGATCACGCCCTTCACCCGGTCACCGAGCAGCGGTTCGAGTGCCCAACGAATGGAGACCGGCCGGTTGCGCCGGTGGATGGCCAGAGCCAGCGAGAGGCCGATCACCGCATAGATCGCCCAGGGGTGGACACCCCAGTGCACGAAGGTCTGCGCCATGGCCGTGTGGATCATCGACCTCTCATCCGAAGCGGTACCGGGCTTCGGATCGACCGTGGCGAACGTGAGCGGCTCGGCCACACCATAGAAGACGAGGCCGATCCCCATGCCGGCGGCGAAGAGCATCGCGAACCACGAGATGAGACTGAACTCCGCCTCATCGCCCGGTCTGCCGATGAAAACCCGACCCAGCGGGCTGAATCCCACAATCAGCGCGACGATCACGAACGCGCCCACCAGCAGGATGTACAGCCACGAGAAGTGCGTGACGATGAAGGTCTGGACTCCCGTCAACACATCACCGGTCCCACTGGGGAAGATCATGGCCAGCAGCGTCACGGTAACGACGATGGCCAGTGCGGGCCAGAACACGAAGGTGGCCACACCTCCCATGCCCAAACGCACACCATGGGCACGGAGCTGTTCGGTGGCACGCTCATCCTCGCTCTGCCCAGGGGTGCCACCTTCGCCGATCGGCTGGTCCAGCAGATCGTCCCGCGAAGCGCCCCCACTCATCCTTTCGTCCTCAGTGAACTGACTCGACACGATGTCCTCCGGGTCGGTTTCTGATTACCTTGTGACCCTAAGGCACATCGCGTGACATGGGTAACACTCCCCGATTCGGACGACTCGTCTCACGATTCGCCCCACGCGCAAAGAGGCGCTAGTATTACGTGGTCGCTCAGCGACATGGTGGGTGTAGCTCAGCTGGTAGAGCACCTGGTTGTGGTCCAGGTGGCCGCGGGTTCGAGTCCCGTCACTCACCCCAACATCCGGGGTTGTGCATTCACACGAATGACACAACCCCGGATTTTTTCACCCCCGCCCCGAATCCCTCCACGCCATCAGCGCTAGAATATATACAACTAGTTACATATAGCCGGGTATCGGCACACGCGAGAGGGCAGCGTCGGATGCAAGACATCACCACCGAACAGGCAACATTCGCCGGCGTCCTCCTTCTCGCCAACCGCATGCAGACGCACTTCGACGCCCAGATCGAGGAGCTGACCCTGAAGCAGTGGTTGGCGCTCACCATCATGGCCCACCTGCCGCAACCGATCAGCTCCACAGCACTGGTCGCCAAGGCCCTGGACACCAGCCACCAGAACGCCACCAAGCTCGTCACAGCCCTCGCCCAGAAAGGGTTCATCGAGCTGGCCCCCTCCCCCGCCGACGGCCGCGCCAAACAGGCCTCCCTCACCCCGCGGGCCGACGACTACTTCACCACCCATTCCGACTTCGGCGAGCAGACCTTGGCTCACCTCTTCGCCGATGTCACGCCCGACGATCTCGAAGCCTGCCTGCGCACCCTCCGGGCCATGTCCGCCGCGATCACCGATGAGCCACTGACACCGGAGTCAACAACATGAGAAACCGCATCGCCGCCACCACATCCATCGTCTTCTCTCTGCTGGCCCCCCGACCTCGCTCATGGACCGCTGGGCCGCAACCGGCCTGCTGGCTGTGGCTGCCACCGGAGGCGTCGTCGCACTCAGGGGACGACATCCTTCCCAGTGTTCGTCCTCCACGACTTCGAGTTCGTCCGCATGCGCGGCACCGCGTTCGACATCACCATCGATGGACGCCAGCTGGCCCCGGCCACTTTCCCGGTGCCCTTCCCCATGCAGGGCCAGAATCGCAGCTTCGTCAAGTGCGGACCGAGCCGGGAACCGACCGCTTCACTGAAGATGGCATCCAGTACCTCTTCGACGGTGACGCTCTCGAACGCATCCTCGTCGAGCAGACCGAGATCGTGTTCGCCCCCGCGCTGGATCTCACCACCCACGATGAGCGGCCCCTACCGGGTGACAGTCGACGGGCCCCGCTCGACTGACGCCCTCGTCCGCGGCGTTAGCGTGGCGTCCATGACCATCATCGACGCCATCTGTGGCGACATCACCGAGAGCACCTTCGACGCCATCGTCAACGCCGCCAACTCGGGGCTGCTCGGAGGTGGCGGTGTCGACGGAGCGATCCACAGGGCTGCCGGCCCCGAATTCCTCGCTCACTGCAAGGAACTCAAGAAGCACTATCCCGAAGGCTTCCCCGTGGGCGCCGCCGCTGCACTGCCGGGCTGTGACCTGCCCGCCACGTGGGTGATCCAGACCGTGGGCCCCAACCGGCACGCCGGCCAGACCGATCCAGCCGACCTCGCCGCATGCTTCTCCCGGTCTCTCACCGAGGCGGCCCGCGTCGGCGCGAAGACCATCGCCTTCCCCGCCATCAGCGCAGGCGTCTACGGCTGGGCCCCCGCCGAGGTGGCGTCGGTGGCCGTCGCCGCAGTGCGTTCCTCACCCGACCTCGAGGCTTTCACCCATGTGCGCTTCGTGCTGTTCTCCGACGAACTGGCCCAGATCTTCACCGAAGCCCTGACCGACTGATGCGCCGATAGCCTGAGAGCAGCGCTCACAACGACGCGAGGACCGAGCTCCAGGAGATGACCATGGCACTGCGCATCACGACGACACCGAATCGGTTCAAGCAGCGTCTGGCGGCCGGCGAACAGCTCATCGGCCTGTGGTCCGTACTGGGCGACGGGTATGCCGCCGAACTGTTGGCCGGGTGCGGCTACGACTGGCTCCTCATCGACGGTGAACACGGCCCCAACGACCTGCGCACCGTGCTGGCCCAGATGCAGGGCATCGCGGCGGCGACGCTCTCGATCGACCCCGCACTCCGTGACGAGGTCTCCCAGCCGGTGGTCCGCATCTCACACGGCAGCCCCGCGCTCATCAAGCAGGTGCTCGAGCTCGGCGTCCGCAACCTGATGGTGCCGATGGTCGAATCGGCCGCCGAAGCCCGCGAACTGGTCCGTGCCGTGCGCTACCCACCCGAGGGCATCCGCGGCATGGGGGCGGGTCTGGCTCGCTCCGCGAACTGGGGCCGTGCCACCGACTACTTGACGCACGCCAACGAGAACATCTGCCTGATCGTGCAGGTGGAGTCACGCGCCGGTATCAAGGAAGCCACAGCCATCGCAGAGGTCGACGGCGTCGACTCGGTGTTCTTCGGCCTCGCCGATCTTGCCGGAGACATGGGGCTTGACGGCGACATGAACCACCCCGAGGTGGTGTCAGTGGTGAAGAGGACCGCCGCCGAGGTCCGTGCCCTGGGCAAGCCCACCGGCATGCTGACGCTCGACCCCTCACAGGCCGAGATGTGGATGGCCGAGGGCATGACCTTCTGCGGCGTCGGCGTCGACACCAGTCTGCTCATCCAGGGCGCGGACGCCCTGCTCCAGCGGCTGCGCCCAGACACCCTGCCCGGGCACGTCTCCTACTGAGGCCGCCCCACTGAGGCCGCCGTATCAGTCGGCCCGACCGCGGAACAGCCCCCGCAGACCCTCGCGGTGAACGGCGGCCACGGCTTCGAGTGGAATCCCCGCCGGACACACCGTGACGCACTCGCCGTAGGTGCTGCACGGCCCGAATTCGGCATCGAGCTCGTTCAACACGGCGTGTCCTCGCTCACCGCGCTGCATCTTCCCATGAGGGATGAGCGCGAGGTGGGCGAGCTTGGCGCCGGCGAACAGATGGGCCGCACCGTTGGGGCAGGCCGCGACGCAGGCCCCACAACCGATGCACGCGGCGAAGTCCAGGGCGACCTCAGCATCGTCATGCCCGACGAGCAGATCATCGGCGTCGGGCGCAGTGCCCGCTGCCACGTCGACGGTGCCGCCGGCCTCGATGACCCGGTCCATCGCCGACCGGTCGACGACCAGATCCCGAATCACCGGGAACGCCGCGCTGCGCAAGGGTTCGATCCGCAACCGGGAGATGTTTCCGAAGGCACGCAGGTGCTGTCGGCACGACGGAGTGTTGGGCACCGGGCCATGCGGCCTGTCATCGACGGTGACGCCGCACGCCCCACAGACCCCCTCACGGCAATCGGACTCGAAGGCGATCGGTTCGATCCCCTGCTCGGCCAACTGGTCGTTGAGACGGTCAAGAAGCTCCAAAAGACTCATCTCGGGAGTCGCATCCTCCACGACATGCGTTTCGAACGCCCCCCGATCCTCGGGGCCCTCCTGCCGCCAGATCTCGATCTCAACCCGCATGGTGCTCATCGGTAATCCCTCGTCTGCAACGGAACGGTCTCGAACGTCAACGGCTCCACGTGGCGGATGTGCCTGCCCTCTGCGGTGGTCTCCCAGGCCGACACGAAACACCATTCATCGTCGTTGCGCTGTGCTTCACCCTCGGGCGTCGCGAACTCCTCCCGGAAGTGCGCGCCACACGATTCAGTGCGATCCAACGCATCGGTCACCATGAGCTCTGCCAGCTCGATGAAATCGGCCACCCGCCCGGCGCGCTCCAACTCCTGGTTGAGCCGATCGCCGCTTCCTGCCACGTGAACGTCTTGCCAGAACTCCTCCTTCAGCTCCGCCAACTCGGTGAGGGCCGTGCGCAACGTGGCGTCCGAACGGGAGACTCCACAGCCGCGGTAGAGGATCTCACCCAAGCGTCGGTGGAAGGTGGCCGGGCGCGTTCCCGTCTCGTTCTGCATCAGGCGGTCGATGCGGCCTCGCACGGCGTCGAGCGCTTCGACGGCCTCGGGGGCATCATGCGCCAGAGGGGCCTCACGCGAAACACCTGCCAGATAGTTCGGCACCGACAGCGGGAGGGTGAACCAGCCGTCCACGCAGGCGCTGAGCAGGGAGTTGGCTCCCAGCCTGTTGGCTCCGTGGTAATTGTTCCCGGCCTCACCGCCCACGAACAGACCATCGACGGAAGTCATCTGGTCGTAGTCGGACCACAGGCCACCCATGGTGAAGTGGGCCCCCGGCGCAATACGCATCGGCACCGTGTAAGGGTCCTCCCCCGTGGCGTCGTGGTACATCTCGAACAGGTTTCCGTAACGCTCTGCGATGACATCGCGGCCGAGCCGTTCGATCGCGTCACGGAAATCCAGGTACACCGAATTCTTCAGGGGGCCGACACCGCGGCCGGCCTCGATCTCGGTGCGCGCGGCCCGCGAGGCGATGTCGCGTGGAGTGAGGTTCCCGTAGGCCGGGTAGCGGCGTTCCAGGTAGTAGTCACGCTCGGCCTCGGGGATGTCACCGGGTGGACGCTTCTCGTCAGGATCCTTCGGCACCCAGATCCGCCCGTCATTGCGCAACGATTCACTCATCAGCGTCGTCTTCGACTGCCAGTGCGACGAGACGGGCAGCGCCGTGGGGTGGAACTGCACATAGGAGGGAGTCGCGAAATAGGCGCCCCGCCGATGTGCACGCCACGTGGCCGTGGCGTTGGAGTTCATGGCGAGCGTCGAATGGAAGTACACCGAACCGTAACCGCCGGTGGCCAGAACCACCGCATGCCCGGTGTGGACACCGAGTTCCCCGGTCCGAAGATCGCGTGTGACGATGCCCTGAGCTCGCCCGTCGGCGACGATCAGGTCAAGCATCTCCGTGCGGGTGTGCAGTGTGACAGAGCCGCGATGCACCTGCCGCAGCAGTGCCTGGGCAGCCGCGACCTGCAGCTGCTGCCCGGTCTGGCCGCGCGTGTAATAGGTACGCGACACCTGCACGCCGCCGAAGGACCGTGTCGCCAACTGCCCACCGTATTCGCGCGCGAACGGCGCACCGATGGCCTGCATGTGATCGATGACCCGCACCGATTCCTCCGCCAGACGCGCCACATCGGCCTCCCGCCCACGGAAGTCGCCGCCCTTGACGGTGTCGGTGATGAACCGGCGCAGGGAATCACCATCGATCTTGCGGGCCCTGGCGGCGTTGATGCCGCCCTGCGCAGCCACACTGTGCGCACGCCGTGGGGCGTCATGGAAGGTGAAGCACTCCACGTGGTAACCGAGCTCGGCCAGCGCTGCGGCAGCCCCCGATCCGGCAAGACCGGTTCCCACCACGATCACCGTGTACTTGCGACGATTCGCCGGGTTGACGAGGCGGTACTCGGCCCGCCTGCGGTCCCAAGCGGTCAGGGCGTCTCCTTCGGGGACTCGGGCATCGAGCTTCGGCACGCGCCGTGCCGAAACCAGCGCCTTCCCCATGCCCGCACTCTCCGGATCAAGAACTGCACGTGCTGCCGCGGCCCCTGTTTTGGTTCCGGACGCTGACGTGATGGCGTCCTTCACGCGCTGACGGAGGCTCATGAGATCACTCCTACGAGAACAAGAACGGGGATGAGGGCGTTGCCCAACACGACGGCCAACGCCAGGGCGCCACCGACAACGGCCCAGATCTTGCGCAGTCGGCGCCCGGTCGCGCCGAAGTCCTGCATCAGCGTCCGCACACCATGCTCGATGTGGAAGGCCACCACGAGCATGATGACCACATAGAAAACAGCCATCCATGGCCGCGAGAAACTTGCGACCAGATTGGCGTACGCGTGGACCGTTCCGTCGGGGTCGGCGTGCTGGTGTCCCGACGCGGCCACCCCGGCGCCCAGCGTGAGGTCGAGGATGTGGACCACCACGAAGACGGCGATCGCCAGACCACCGGGCAGCATCCACGATGCCGTGCGCGCGGAGAACGTCGCGGGACGTCGACGGCGATGTGGGCCGCGGGCGCGGCGTCCGCGCAGCCACAGGGTGATCGCGGCCCACATGTGCGCGAGCAACGAGACCGAAAGGACCACTCGCAGCGCCCACAACACTCCCTGATGCGGGATGAGCGGGTAGCCGACCCTCCGCAACCACGTGGCGTACGAGTCCAGCGACTCGGCACCGAAGTAGACCTTGAGGTTGCCGATCATGTGCACGAACACGAACCCCACGAAGATGACTCCGGTGACGGCCATCACCTGCTTGAGGACGAACGTGGACGGGCGGGGACGCGCAGCCGCCCCTGCCCCGGGCTGATGCGCCCCGGACCGCTTTCCCGCATCAACGACAGCCATGGCACACATCCTACTACGGCACGTCGGAGACCTGTGGGGTGAGTAGCCCGTAGCTCGCATTTGCAGGCCGTTGAGCGACTCAGGAGGGAAATGTTCCCTCCTGAGTCGCCCAGAACGAACCAAATGCGAAGCGCTGATGAAGAGCGTTCACTCCACCGGTCGGTGCAGCATCGCATGCATGGCGTACAGCGCCTGGCGGCCGTTCAGCAGCGGATCACCATGTTCCGCGAATCCACGGTCCCCGAGCCGAGAGCCGGCGACAGACCGAACTGGGTCCACCGCGTTCGCATCGCCCAATCATGGGCCTCCGCCCCCATGTTGTGACGGAAATTCACCATGATTCCATCGTCGAAGAACCTCAGATGTGTGGCCCCCGTCGGCCAGCTCTTCGCGGCGGGGGTCTCCAGGAACACCGCCTCGGTGGCCACATCGGGCCTGTTGTGGCGCGAACGGTGGGTGTGCCCGGCCATCACCAGGGCGACACCGGGGGTCTGTTCCACCAACCGCTGAAACTTCATCGCGTCGCGACGGTTGAGCACGAACGCAGGCGTCCCCGGATTGGTGAACGCCGCCTCGTTGGTGACCGGGTGATGGAGCATGACCACCGTTCGCCTCGTGGGCTCGCTGCGCAAGATGTCACCGAGTTCATCCATCTGGTCGGATGCGATGGCTCCTCCACTGCTGTCGAGCGTGGTCGAATCGACCCCGACGACACGGCCACCACTGTCGAGTTCCTCGACCCATGGTCGCTGCCGCTCTCCGAAATGCTCCCCGAAGCAGTCCCGATAATCACGTCCCTCATCACGTGCGGCACTCGAGAGCGCACCTTCGGGCGGTGTGTAGGTGGAGCATTCGGCGTACCGGGCATCCTGATCGGCCCGGTGCGGACGATCATGATTGCCGCGGGTCACCCGCCAGCGCCCGGGGAACGTGTCGAGCAGTTCCCTGGCTCGACGCACCTCCTCCGGGCGAGCTTCGGAGGTGAGGTCACCGTTGACGAACAGGCGGGAGGCGCCGGCCCGGCGTGCACCCTCGATCACTGCAGCCAACGCCACCTCCGGATACGGCCGGGCCCCTTCGGGCACTCGTGCCGGCGGCGGGAACTCCCCCACCAGCACACCATCGACCGTTTCACCGATGTGCACATCGTTGGCAACGACGATGGTCTCGAGCAGCTCCCCTGGAAGCCTCGGCAAGGTGCGCACCACACGCCGGGACTCCTCGATCAAGTGGTGGGTCGGCTTGGCTCGAGCGCCCTCGGAGTCGGCTTCGAAACAGTAGTCGGTGTCGGGTTCCAGTCCCTCCACGGTGAGCAGGTGGAAGGCCGCCTCACCGAGCGAGTGGACCTCGCGGACCGCTTCGGGCCGAACCGTCCGGAGATCGGAGCCCGCCGACTTCGGCCAGACCCGCAGCCGCCCGTTCGTCGGCACACCGACGGGCCGCCCCTCCTCCAGGCGCAGCGCATCCCACGTGGCCCAGCACACCGTGAGGCTGTCTTCGGTGACAGTCATCACCTGCAGGTCCGCCGCACGGAAGCGTCCATGGTGGTTGTGTCCGATCGAGGATGTCGAGACCGGCGAGGTCGAGCCCGCCGCAGCCGCGGGCCTTCCCGCCACACCGGCCCCGATCCCTCCGAGCGCGATTCCTCCACCGATGATCAGACCGGCGCGCAACACATCCCGTCTCGTACCCATGGGCGACATGATCGGAGGATCCATCAACAGCAGGCCGACTCCACGGTGTCGAGGAGATTGCAAGAAGACGAACAGGCGGTAACCCGCGTCATGACTCCCGCTGGCCGCTCAACACCCCGCGCAGGTTCTCGATGACCTGCGGATCCTCGATCGTGGAGGGCACGCTCCCCTGGCCGCCGTCGGCGATCTCCCGCATGGTCTTGCGCAGGATCTTGCCTGAACGTGTCTTGGGCAGGGCGTCGACCACATCGATGCGCCGCAGGGCCGCCACTGCCCCGATCTCGTCACGCACGGCCTGCACCAGCTCGGCGATCACCTCATCCGCAGAGCTGTCGACACCCGACTTGAGCACGACGAAGCCCCGCGGGATCTGGCCCTTCAAGGCATCCGCGACACCGATGACGGCACTTTCGGCCACCGCCGGATGGGACGCGAGGACCTGCTCCATCGAGCCGGTGGAGAGCCGATGTCCGGCCACGTTGATGACGTCATCGGTCCGCCCCATGACGAACACGTACCCGTCCTCGTCGATGTAGCCACCGTCACCGGTGAGATAGAAGCCCGGGTAGGTGTCGAGGTAGGAGCGCACGTAACGATCCTCATCACCCCAGATCCCGGCGAGCGTTCCCGGTGGCATCGGCAGACGGATCGCGATCGCCCCCTCGGACCCCGCGGGCACATCTGCCCCTTCGGGATCGAGCACCCGTACGTCGTAGCCGGGCACCGGAACCGTGGGTGATCCGGGTTTCACCGGCATGGGTTCCATACCGCGCATATTGGAGGCGATCGGCCAGCCGGTTTCGGTCTGCCACCAGTTGTCGATCACGGGGACAGCGAGCTTGTCGGCGGCCCACTCGTACGTATCGGGGTCCAGTCGCTCCCCGGCCAGGAAGAGCGTCTTCAACGACGAGAGGTCATACTCTCCCACCAGCTCACCTCCGGGATCGACCTTGCGGATCGCGCGCATCGCGGTCGGCGCGGTGAACAGTGCACGGACGCCATGCTCGGAGACGACGCGCCAGAACGCCCCGGCGTCGGGGGTCCCGACGGGTTTGCCTTCGAACAGCACCGTGGTGGCGCCCGCCAGAAGTGGCCCGTAAACGATGAACGAGTGCCCTACCACCCAGCCGACGTCCGATGCGGTGAACAGCACCTGACCGGGGCCGACATCGTAGATCTCCTCCATGGCGAAGCACATCGCCACTGCATGCCCACCGTTGTCGCGGACGACGCCCTTGGGCTTCCCCGTCGTTCCGGAGGTGTAGAGGATGTACAGCGGATCGGTGGCGGCCACGGGCACGGGGTCGACCGGAACGGCCTCATCCATGGCGTGAGCGAAATCAAGGTCCCGTCCCTCGGTGAGGTCGGCCACCGCCTGCTCGCGCTGCACGATCATGCAGGCCTCGGGTTTGTGTTCAGCAAGATCCAGTGCGCGGTCGAGCATCGGTTTGTATTCGATGATGCGCTGGCCCTCGAGCCCACACGATGCCGACAACACCACCTTGGGCCGGGCGTCGTCGATGCGCACAGCCAGCTCGGCCGGCGCGAAGCCACCGAAGACCACCGAATGCACTGCGCCGAGACGTGCGGTGGCGAGCATGGCCATCACCGCTTCGGGGATCATCGGCATGTAGATGACGACGCGATCACCGGCTTCGACCCCCAGGGCTCGCAGCGCTCCGGCGAGTTTGGCGACCCGATCACGCAGCGCGGTGTAGGTGAAGGTCTCGCGGGCGCCGGTGATGGCGGAATGATGGATGAGCGCAGCCTGCTCACCTCGCCCGGCCGCGACGTGGCGGTCCAACGCATTGTGGCAGGTGTTGAGGACCCCGTCGGGGAACCATCGGAAGATCGGATCGCGGCTGCGGTCGAGTACGCGTGTGGGCTTGGTGTCCCATTCCACGCGTTCGGCCTGACGCCCCCAGTAGCCCTCGGGGTCAGACAGGGAGTTGCGGTGCTGCTCGGCGTAGGTGCCCATCGTTGCGCTCCTGAAGATCGTGTCGGATCCTATGTTTCCACGGTATCCCTCGTGCCCGGCACGCGGGAGCATTCCGCCCCGGATTCCCGATGACGGTGCCAGAATGGACGCCATGTCCTCTGCCGAACTCGACCGCCGCGCCACCCCTGCCAGGTTCACCCGCGCCGAAACATTGCGGCTACAGACCGCCCACGCCGCCGGTTCCGCCGCAGCGTTGGCGTCACGTCTCGCCCGGCGCGGCTCAGGGGCCAGCATCCGGGGCAAGGTCATGGAGCGTCTCGACCCACGTTCGCTGGAGAAGCTGTTGCAGGGCCGCCGCATCGCGATGGTGTCCGGCACCAACGGCAAGACCACGACGACCCACCTGCTGGCCGCGGCTCTTCGTGCAGGGCTGGGTGCGGCGGCGGACCGGCTCGTGACCAATGCCGATGGCGCCAACCTGCACTACGGCATCGCCTCGGCCCTCGGCCAGAAGCCGGATGCCGACATCGCCGTGCTCGAGACCGACGAGCGCGTCGTCGCCGACGTGGTGCGCATGGGCCGCCCCGAGGTGATGGTGCTGCTGAACTTCTCCCGCGACCAGCTCGACAGGCACCACGAGATCACCTCGATGGGGCGCGCCTGGCGTGATGCCCTCGAAGCCGCCGGTGCCGATGGCCCGGTCGTGGTGGCCTCCGCCGAGGAACCCCTGATCGTGTGGGCGTGCCGCGGTGCCCGCAAGGTGATCTGGGTGGATACCCAGAGCGTCTGGAACGCCGACTCGGCGCTGTGCCCCGAATGCGGCGCCCGCATCGAGCGCGTTGAAGCCGACACCGACTCCTCGACGCCGGGCCGCTGGTGGTGCACCGGCTGTTCCCTGGCCAAGCCGACACCGACGTGGCGGGTCAGCAATGAGGTGATCGTCGATCCCGAGGGCACGATCTGGCACCCCAAGTTGCAGGTGCCCGGCCAGTTCAACGTGTCGAACGCCGCCTGTGCGCTCGCCGCTGCGGATCTGATGGGCGTGGGCACCTCCGATGCCATCCGCGGCATGCGCACCGTCACCTCACCGGCCGGGCGCTTCGCCACCGCCACCTTCGGCGATACCGAGGCCCGTCTGATGCTGGCCAAAAACCCAGCCGGCTGGGCCGAGGCCCTGCCGATCCTGACCTGTGATGACGTGGTGCTCGCCATCGATTCGGTCGCCGCCGACGGCAAGGACGTCTCGTGGTTGTGGGATGTGCAGTTCGAACAGCTCGTAGGCAAGAACGTGGTGGTCACCGGCCCACGATGCGGTGACCTGTCGGTCCGGCTCCTGTACGCCGGTGTCGAGCACCGCGTCCAGCCTGACCTGTCCCAGGCGATGCGGATGCACAGCGGTCGCATCGACGTGCTCTCCACCTACACCCCGTTCCAGAAGCTCCGGAAGTTGGGAGGGCTCGCATGAGTCTTGAGATCGTACTCGTCTACCAGTCGCTGCTCGGCATCTACGGCGATCAGGGCAACGCGATGGTCCTTGCCAAGCGGGCCGAATGGCGTGACATCGACGTCCGGCTCACCCAGGTGGAACCGGGCGACGAGCTGCCCACCGACGGCGACATCTTTGTGATCGGCGGCGGCGAGGACGGCGCCCAGACCTCCGCGGTGGAAGCCCTGCGCGCCGACGGGAACATCTACCGCGCCGTGGATGCCGGAGCCGTGGTGTTCGGCGTCTGTGCCGGCTACCAGATCTTGGGCAACAGCTTCGGCGTCGGTTCTGATGATGAGCCGCGCCAAGGGCTGGGTTTGCTCGACATCACGTCCGAGCGTGGTCCCGAGCGGGCTGTCGGCGAGATCCTCACGCGGTGGAACGGTCGCACCGGTGACGACGCCTGGCTCACCGGTTTCGAGAACCACAGCGGATACACCCGTCTCGGCGCCGACGCTGAACCCCTGGCGACCGTGGAGGTCGGCGTCGGCAATGGGTTCGATGGCACCGAGGGTGCGGTACAGGGACGCGTCATCGGCACCTATCCGCACGGCCCTGTGCTGGCACGCAACCCCGCGCTTGCGGACCATCTGCTGGAGATGGCGTTGGGAACGGAGCTGGATCGTCTCGAGTCCCCGGAGCACGACATCCTGCGTCAACAGAGATTGGCCGCAGTGCGCACATCATGATGCGTCAGCCGCGCATCTCCTGTTCATGCTCATCGAAGTTGCTCGGCTCCTCTTCTGATTCGTCTCGCTTGACCAGGATGTTGCGGGCGACGTTGTGGTATCCGAAGCCGTCCAACAGCTGAGCGGCTTCCTCATCGCGGAGGTTGTAAGCACGAGCGAGCAGACGCACGTTCTCGGTGTAGTGAGCATGAAGCTGACTCACGCCGTTCAGGAAATTGATTCGTTCAGACATGCTTCCTCCATCCTCCCCGCCCTGTGGTCGGCGGAATATCTGATTCTTCCTCGATCACGTGGTCTCCCATGATGCTAGGCCGACGCCCCAAGCCCCGATCGTCCTGCCATGCGGCCATCACCACTTGGCCAGGGCATGTGGTCAGGCGAAGGCGGGTGGGACCGGCAGCTCACCATCGCTCCGAACACCATCGGTGATGCCACGTGTGAGCCAGGCGAGGATGGCGTCGCGCCCGCCACGGACCTGCGTCGTTCCATCACCGATGACGTGGTGTTCGCCCTCGTCGGTGTCGATGGCCAACCCCGGCCAGTCATCACGGCCCTGCAGGCGCACGACCGCCAGATCGAGAGCGTCCTCCAACGCGTCCATGTCAGCCTCGTCGAGCCCCCACAGGGTGCGCAGGTCGAGGTGGTGCACCAGGACCTCGCTGATGCGGTAGGCGGGAATGGCGTAGGCGCTGATCTCACCGAGCGGGCCGGTGACCATCGGCGCGGCCAGATCCTTGGCGCAGAGCTTCTCGGCCGCGTCGATGAACATGGCGTTCGCTTCGCGCAGGGTCTTCTTGAGCTCTTCGGCCGACAGCGCTGCGAGCTCTTCGATCTCGGTATCGCGTGCCTCTCGCGAGGCGTACATCGGCTGTTCCCGTCCGGTGACGGCCCACTGCGCCAGGCGCGTCAGTGCGCGAGCGTTGCCGATGAGATGCCCCACGACATGGGCACGTGTCCACCCCATGACGAGTGCGGGTTCGGCCAGCTCGTCTTTGTGCAGGCTGTCGACGGCGGCCATGACCATGTCAGTCTCACGGCGGAGCCGGTTCAGGTCACCGGGCATGTGGATGGCTGCCTTGTCCATGTCTTGATTCTGCAGGATCGTCGACGCCGGGTGACGCCGGGGCACCTGGACATGCGTGACAGAAATGTCGACACGTCAGTACGCTGATAACCGGACGGCATCGCCGGCCCTGACCAGAAAGGCCAAGAATCATGCCCAATACCCAGATCGGCATCATCGTTGGCGTCGCCATCGTCGTCATCCTGATCATCATCGGTGTGTCAGTGATGCTGCGCGGCCGCAAGAAGAACGCGAACCGGCAGGAAGCCGCCGCGCTGCGTGAAGACATCCACAGCGACGAAGGCAGCTTGCTCCACAAGGAGGAGGCAGCCGCCGAGGCCGAACGCGAAGCCAAGAAGGCCCGCGCCGAGGCCGATGAGAAGGCTGCTCGTGCCGAAAAACTCGAGATGGAGGCCCGAGGGCGTTCCGAGCACGCGCAGGAAAGCCGCTCGGACCACGACAGGCGAGTCCGTGAAGCCGACCGACTCGACCCGGACATCAAGACCGACAAGCAGGGCAACCGCCTCGAGAATGAGGACGAATCACGCGATTCCGATCGCGCTGGGGTCGACACCGGCGACTTCGGCGCCCAAGGCGACGAGCCTCGCGCCGTCTCCGGCGCCACCGCCTACGAGGAGACCCGGGAGACCCCCGCACAGGAGGCTCCCGCACAGGCCTCCCAGCAACCGGAGCAGGACGCGGGAAGTCAGGAGCAGTACGGACAGCCCGCGTCCTATGGCGACCAGGCCCAGTACGGAGATCAGGCCTCCTACGGGGACCAGACCTCCTACGGGGACCAGACCTCCTACGGGGACCAGCCTCAATACGGCGACCAGCAGCGCTGATCCTCTCCCCCACGCATGACCTGAGCGGCCGGCCTCGATCGAGACCGGCCGCTCAGCTTGTCACGAGGGGCTGAATGCAGAGGAGTCAACGCGGCGATTTGCGCCAGCCTTTCCTTGACCCGTATAGTCATTCCTTGCGCGCACCGCTAGCTCAACGGCAGAGCAGCTGACTCTTAATCAGCGGGTTCAGGGTTCGAATCCCTGGCGGTGTACGAGTTGCCCTCCGGCCCATCGGGCCGGGGGGCTTTTGCTTTCCTGCCACTCGACCAGCACGCGGAGGTCAGCGCCCGAAGCGCTGGCATGCGGCCTGCCGAGTGGTTCCCAGTGCGGCCCCAATGGTGGCCCAGGATTCTCCATCATTTCGCGCCGCAGCCACGGCGTCGCGCAGCTCGACGTTCGCCTGCTCGACAGCTTCACGGGCACGGACGATACGGCGGAAGTTCGTGGCGTCGCGCAGCTCGATGCCAACAGGGACGTGCGCAGGATTCTTGTGCAGGGTCTCGGTTGTCATATGCCATCTCACTCTAGCGTCGGGGAAGGAGTCCCCAACGATCGCGGGCAGGAACACGTGTGCGGCGGTGAAACCTGCCGCGGCGATCGTGTTGAGAATCAGGAGCTGCCAGAAGTCCTGGGAGAACGCGGCGACGACACCCCAGATGCCCCAGATGCCCGCGGCGAAGCCGAGCACTGCCCGGCGGCTGAAGTACCGGGTGAGGAACACCCATACCGGTCCGGAGACGACGCTGATCAGCCGCCCCGCAGCGATCAGGATCCCCAGGGCGCTGGTGGAGAGGCCAAGGGACGCCTGGATGACGGGGAAGAGCCCGCTGACGATGCCGTTCTCCGCGGAATCGGCGACCATCGCGCCTGAGATGAGAGCGACGTTGCGTTTGCGGTGCGGGGCTCCGGCGGCAGAAGGTGCTCCGTCGGTGGACCCGGGCGATGTGGCGGTGGCGGCAGGGGAGCTGCTCATGTTCACTCCTTCGTGAAGACGCGCAGGAGGCGCGCGATACCGGAGCATCGTCATCTAGTAGCTGCTAGATAGTCAAGCTGTGAAAGGATGACGAGATGACTCAGGCCGTCTCCCCACGCACCCGTACCCGGTTGCCGAAGGAAGTCCGCCGGCGCAACATCCTCGAAGCCGCCGTCGACGTCTTTGGGCGCTCGGGGTACCGCGATGGCTCACTCCAGGAGATCGCGGACCAGGCGGGGATGACTGTGCCTGGCCTGCTCCACTACTTCCCCTCCAAGGTGGATCTTCTGCTGGCCACACTCATGGAACGCGAACGAGCACAGCGCGAAGCGTTTGCCGCAGACGGCGGCCGCTCGACCTTCGCGCTGGGTCGAGCCGTCCTGCGCAGGAACCTGGAGCAACCCGGCATCATGCGTCTGCGCATGACCCTCACCGCCGAGGCCACGGCACCCGACCATCCTGCACATCCGCACATGAGTCAGCGCTACCGGGAGACGACGGAGACCTTCACCGCATCCCTGCGCGAGGACGTCACCGCGGGGAGGATCGGGCCCTCCGTGTCCGCCCCAGCAATCGCCCCGGCACTGATCGCCGTGATGGACGGCCTACAGATGCAGTACCTGCTCGATGAACACTTCGATCTGCTCGCCGCATACGAGGCCGGCACCGTTGGCCTCCTGCAGATGACAGCAGCACAGCTGGAGGCCTGCCGAGCTCGGTAGCAGCAGCCCCCAATCCCCGGCTACGCTCTGCGATAGCGCGGCCCGGATCCGTCGGGGAAGTCAGTTTCAGTCCACCTGAGCACCGGCACCTCCCCCGGCCGCGTCCGGAGTGTGTACCGCCCTCAGCAGGTACTGAGCACTATCGCGCGACTCGATGATGTCACGGAATCCGACGGATCTGAACATCCTCGCCAGCCCCCTCGGAGGCCCGCCCGACGGCGGGCTGAACCCGCACACCACTGGAGCCCCGGGACGCAGCACGCGTTGGAGCTCCCGCAGGCCCGCTCGTGGATCTGGCCAGAAGTGGAGGTTATCGGTCATCATCGCCGCATCGATGCTTGCGTCCGACAAAGGCAGGGCAGCGGCCGCGCCCCGGTGCAACACGATGCGCCCTTCAGCGATGGCCGCAGCATTGCGTCGTCCGGCGTGGCGATGCATGAGCAACGAGGGATCGACGCCGATCACCTGACCCTCCGGAACCCGCTCGGCCAGAGCCGCCAGTCCGAGCCCGGGCCCGAATCCGATCTCCAGCACTCGAGAGGACGGGTTCTCGATCGCCAGCAGCTCTACGGCGCTGCGCGCCATCGTCCCCCGGTCGCCGCCATCAGTCGAGCGCCCTGCTCCCCAGCTGGCCCGGAGGGGACCACAAACATGTCGACCATAGTCATCGCCTCGCCGTCTCAGCAGAGCCGGAGGTCACGGTGAACGCCGTCGTCGGCGCCGCGATCCCCCACTCGTACATCGCGTCGAGCACCGGGCGCAGGCTCCAGCCCAAATCGGTGAGTTCGTACACCACGCGCGGCGGGATTTCCGCGTAGGAGGTGCGCGTCACCATGCCCCGCGCCTCGAACATGCGCAGACGATCCGTGAGGGTATGCGCACTGATCCCCGGCAGTGCCGCACGCAGCTCTCCGAAGCGCTGCGGCCCATGCATCAGCTCACGGACGATCAGCGTTCCCCACGGCCCAGGGAAGAGCATCAGGAAGCGCTCCACCCCGCACTCCGGCAGATCAGGCTCGACGAATCCAGTCATACTTCCTCCATTAGTGCAGTTGACGTAACCAGTGCTACGCATGCACTAATCGTCTCATGACCTACATCGTTCATGGCGCCACCGGCGCACAAGGCTCACCTGTCCTCTCATCCCTCGCAGCTCGCGGCGCCTCCCCCATCGCAGCGGTCCGCACCCCCGATACCCTTCCAGCAGGAACCGCATCGGTGGCGGTCGACCTGTCCGACGCCGACGCGCTCACTGGTATCTACCGCGGTGCTAAGGGCGTGTTCATCCACCTGCCGATGGGCGCTCCTGCCGACACCAAGGCACAAGCTGCCGCGATCGCCACGGCCGTAACCACTGCACGCCCAGACCGTGTGGTGATCTCCACGAGCGGCCAGATCATCGACCAGCCCGGCTCCCCGCTGCAGGCCCCCGACAACAGCCCCCTCATGACACTCATCCGAGAGGTGACCGCGGCCGGAGTGTCGACAGCGGTCGTCGCCCCCCGCCTGTACCTGGAGAACCTACTCCTCCCGGTGATCGCGGGCCCCGCCCGGGAGGAGGGTGTGCTCCGTTACCCCCTGCCCGAGACGTTCCCCGTCTCCTGGAGCTCCCACCTCGATGTCGCTGCGACGGTCGCCCACCTCCTCACGGACCCGACCATCACCGGGAACGTTGCCGTGGGGCACCTCCCCGCGCTCACCGGTCCCGATCTCGCGTCGGCCTTCACCTCCCACCTCGGACGGGACGTGCACTTCGAGGCCATCACACCGGACGCCTTCGGTGAACTCATCACCCCCCTGTTCGGCCCGGCCGCCGCGCCTGTGATCGCGCTCTACCAGGCACTCAACACTCAGGACGGGAACGTCATCGCCGAGGCAAACAGCGCGCAGAAGCTCCTGGGACTTTCCCCGCGACCGATCACCCAGTGGCTGAGCGAACTCGGAGTCTGAGTATTCACCAGGGCAGCCGAGCCCATGCCCCATTCCTGCTTGGACAGCGGATTCACCTCCGCAGCGTTTAATGCGAACCGGATGCCCGCCGGGGTGGATCGCATCCAACACCGCCAGGTGCCGCCCTCCATCGCTCACGAGCGATCCGGGATGGGCTACGCGGACATCTCATGGGTCGGGAAGCTGCCACTGATCTGCTCTCGCAGGATTCTCGATGGGAGCACATCGCCATTCGCTCGGGAACGATTCCGCAGGCAGGCGATGCAGAAGGGGCCCGTCACTGGCGGGCCCCTTCGCCTATCTGCCCACGCACCAGGCGCCGGGTGGTGAAGACGATGGCGATCACGATCCCGGTGCCCACCAGGCCCCATCGGACCGCGGTGGCTGCCGCTCCCAGCGCTTCTCCGGCGTCGCCGCCAAGGTAGGTGTAGAGGAGTCCTTCGAGGTTTCCGAAGTCGTTGTAGAGACCATGGGCGACGAGGAGGGCGAGGATCTGCTGGGTCGCGCGGTAGAGCACGACCATCATGGCGGCCCAGATCGCGAGGCCGGCGGCGATCGGGAGGCCATAGTCGACATGGAAGGCCAGGCGCATCACGATGCAGGCGAGGTAGACCATCAGCCAGCGATGGCCCGATGCACGGAGGAGGACGACGGGGACGAGCAGGACGCTTATCTCCTCCATCGTGCCAGCCACGACGCTGTAGACCGCGTACCGGATGCCGAGGCCGAGGGACCCATCCAGCCTCGAGCTGCGGGGCGTGTAGTCGCCCATGACACCGGCTTCCGCGAGGGACATCCCGATCGCGAAGGCCGTGGCGATGATCGCCATGATGACCGGGATCAGCACGACGGTGAGACGCGGCGGACGGCCTGCGATTGCGCGGAGCGGGAGCGGCGAGCCATACACCTCGCGGTGCTTGATCCTGACAACGAAGACTGCGGCGACGCCGAGAATGAGCCCCGCGACCTGCAGCAGCAGGAGCACGGCGATTCAGGCCGTCCGATCGCTCTCGCTCGGCACACCGGTTGAGGGCTCTACGCCCAGCCCGAGTACCGTCGACAAGGATCCCCAAGTCGGCGCCCCGTAGCCGATCACGAAGACGGCCACCACCACGAGCCAGGCGATGACGGGATGAAGCAACCGCGGCCGAACTCGCGTAGAACCATAGAGATTCGCGGCCGTCGGCCCCCCGCTGATCGTTTCCATGCGCCCCTCGACCCCTCCACCGCTTTCCTATAGTTGACCCTATCTATCGGAAAGAGACGGAGACGCCGATGCAGCTCACAGCGTCGACCGCCGCGGCGGCGATGGCGTCCTCCGGGTCGGGGGGGGAGTCCGCGGGCGCTCCACCGCGCCCGATGGGCGAAGGCCTCCCCGAAGGAGCGCGAGGTGCTGGCCGCCATGGCGGAGCTCGGCGGCGCCGAGGTGGCACGCTCCAGCCTCGCCCAGACGCTCGACGTGGAGTCGAGCGCGCTCAGCACCCCCAGGCAGTCCCTCCTGGACAAGGGGATCATCAGAAGCGATCCTGGAATGTGGTGTGGAGATCATCGACGTGAAGAATGTCGGCCTCGACGACTCCCCGCTTGACCGCGCTCCTCGCGATCTCCACGATGCAAACACACTCTTCACATGCAGCGCCGTCAAGTCTTCCTTGACGCCTTGCCTCGTCTCGGAGCGCTCTTCCAAGCACTGCGGGGAGGTGGTCATATGAGACACGAGTCCCGCTGAACAGCGCCCGGGGCACGAAACATCTCGGTGGAACCCCACGCACCGAAGTCGGTGCCCAAGCCTCCACTGAAACGCAGACGCTCCGGAAAGGAGCCACGCCGCAGCGTCACAGGTAGAGGCCAGTGTGCCCTTCGGACAGACGTTCGGCTGCGACGGCGTGGATGTCACGTTCTCGCAGCAATACGTAGCTGCGCGAGTGCAGTTCCACCTCGGCGCGGTCTTCGGGGTCGAAGAGCACACGGTCCCCGACCTTCACCACCCGAACCGATGATCCGATCGACACGACCTCGGCCCATGCGAGCCTGCGCCCCATGGTGACCGTCGCGGGAATGAGGATGCCGCCACCACTGCGGCGTTCACCGGCGTCATTCTCCAGATCGACAAGCACCCGATCATGGAGCATCCGGATGGGCAGCCCGCCCTCGTCGGGGTCGGCCATTCAGCGCTTCCGTACCTTGCCGACCACCACGCGCGTGCCGATCGCCAGTGTTGCGACACCGACCACGACGCCAGCGATCAACGCGATCCGGTCCATGCGCACCGAACCGTCCTCGTGGACGAACTGTGCCTTGGCGTCCTCGGCCGCACCACGGGCGAACTGTTTGGCCTTCTCGACGTCGGTCTTCAGCTCGTCGGTCTTGCGCTTCTTGATCGCCTGAGGGTGGATCTCATCGACCAGGCCCTCCAGGTTGGCCGCGAGCCGCACGCGGGCTGAGTTGATATCGGCCTCAATCTGCGCCTTGCTGCGCGAGTCCTTCTCGGCCACCCTGAGCCTCCTAAGTCGACGCGGTGCCATACATTACGGGAAGTCACCCTATCCAAGCCGAATGCGAGCAACCACACCACACCCCGCGATGTGGACCACCCCGGTTTCGCACCCCAGGCACCCCCGCGTACCTTGGGCGCATAGTCAAGGAGGAACGATGACCGACACCACACGTCTCGCTGTGGGCGATGCCGCCCCCGCATTCACCCTGCCCGATGCCGACGGCAAGGACGTCTCGTTGTCCGATTTCGCCGGTGAACGCGTCGTGGTCTATTTCTACCCCGCCGCGATGACGCCGGGCTGCACCACGCAGGCGATCGACTTCACCGCCGCCTTCAACGCCTTTCGTGAAGCCGGCATCAACGTGGTCGGCATCTCCCCCGACAAGCCCGAGAAACTCGGCCGGTTCCGGGACAAGGAGTCGCTGAGCTTCCCGTTGCTCTCCGACATCGAAAAGTCCACACTCACCGCCTACGCCGCCTACGGCGTCAAAAAGCTCTACGGCAAAGAGGTCGAAGGGGTCATCCGCTCCACCTTCGTGGTGGACGTGGACGCCGACGGAAACGGGACGATCTCGGTCGCTCAGTACAACGTGCGCGCCAAGGGACACGTGGATCGCCTGCGACGCGAGCTCGACATCGCCGATGAGGACTGACCACCCTTTGGGTCGAAAACAATCCAAGAACAATCAGGGTCCGGGCCGAAGCCGGATCCCCTAGACTGACACCACTGGCCGAAGAGCCGGGCCGAAGTGGTGGAACTGGTAGACACGCAGGATTTAGGTTCCTGTGCGCACAGCGTGTGAGGGTTCGACTCCCTTCTTCGGCACACAGCACGAGAAAGTTGAGGATTGTGGAAATCTACGAGACACGCGAGTCTGAAGCAATCAAGACCGCCGCGCGGATCTGGGCGCACGCCACCGCGAAGCGCGACGAGATCGAGCCCACCGACGCCAGCTATGACGACGCCATTCCGCTCATCCATGACGTGCTCGACTTCTCCGACCGGTCTTACCTGCTGGCCCTCCGCGACAATGACGAGATGCTCGTCTTCGCGGCCCTGCAGCCCGTCGGCGACCCCGATGCCACCCTCGCCGAACTCCGCTACCTGGGCGTCGCCCCGGGGCACTGGGGTTCGGGATGGGCACGCCGCCTACTGGTCGCTCTCCCCGACACCCTGCGCGCCCATGGCTTCGACGAGGTCGAACTGTGGGTGTACGCCGACAACATCCGCGCCATCTTCGTCTACGAGGCCATGGGGTGGCAGGCCACCAAGGACACCCGCAAGCACAAGGTCACCGGACGTACCGAGCAGCGGTACCGCCTCAAGCTGACCTGAGCCGGTACGTCACCCAGGAGAAACCGTCACGCGCTTCGCGGGCGGTTTCTTCCCATTCCCGGGGGTCTATCTTCGGGAAATACGTGTCCCCGTCGAACTCGGCATGCACCTCGGTGATCTCGAGCTCCTCGGTACGACTCCACGCCGCCCGATAAATCTGCCCGCCCCCGAAAACCCACACCGGACGCCCCGTCTGCACCGCAGCGTCCAGAGCCGCGTCGACGTCATCGAAGACCTGCACACGCTCACCGAACTCGGCCACGGTGCTCTGCCATCCAGGATTGCGCGTCACCACGAACGACAATCGGCCCGGCAGAGGCTTCCCGATCGCCTCGAAGGTGCGTCGGCCCATCACCAACACCCCATCGGCGGTCAGCCGCTTCAACCGCGCGAAATCCTCACGGTGGCTCCACGGCTGATCACCATCGGCACCGATGACGCCGTTCTCCGCCACCGCCGCGATCGCCCGGATCGGCGTCATACCGCCACCGGAGCCTTGATGGCCGGCTGGGGATCGTAGCCCTCGACGCGGATGTCATCCAGCGTGAACGCGTCGATCTCGGTCACCTCGGGGTTGACCCACAGCGTCGGCAGCGAACCGATCGGACGGGACAGCTGCGTCGCCACCTGCTCAAAATGGTTGCTGTAGATGTGGGCGTCACCGAAGGTGTGCACGAAGTCACCCACCTTCAGACCGGTCACCTGCGCGACCAGATGCGTCAGCAGCGCATACGAGGCGATGTTGAACGGCACGCCCAGGAACAGGTCCGCAGACCGCTGATACAGCTGGCACGACAGCCGCCCCTCGGCCACGTAGAACTGGAACATCGTGTGGCACGGTGGCAGGGCCATCGAGTCCACGTCGGCGACATTCCACGCCGAGACGATGTGCCTACGCGAATCCGGGTTCGTGCGGATCTGTTCGATGACGCGGCTCAGCTGGTCGATGTGGCGGCCATCGGGTGTCGGCCACGAGCGCCACTGCACTCCGTAGATCGGGCCGAGGTCGCCGTTCTCATCGGCCCATTCATCCCAGATCGTCACCTTGTTCTCGTGCAGCCAGGCGATGTTCGAGTCACCGCGGAGGAACCACAACAACTCGGCGAACACCGATCGCGTATGGACCTTCTTGGTGGTCAGCAGAGGGAACCCCTCGGTGAGGTCGAACCGCAACTGATGGCCGAACGAACTCACCGTGCCGGTACCGGTCCGATCCTGTTTCGCGACGCCGTTCTCGCGCACGTGGGCGAGCAGGTCGAGATATTGCTTCATCGTTCCAACTTCTCCAGCAACTCGGGAATGATGGCCCGCAGCGCCTGACCACGGTGGCTGATGGCGTCCTTCTCCTCCGGACTCATCTGCGCCGAGGTGCGACGCTCCCCCTGCGGCACGAAGATCGGATCGTACCCAAACCCATGGTCGCCCTCGGGCTCGAACGCGAGGTGCCCGGGCATGGTGCCACTGCGCACGATCTCGGTGCCATCGGGGAAGACCGCGGCCACGACGCAGGCGAAGTGCGCGCCACGTCGATCCACCCCCACATCAAAGAGCTGGTGCAGCAACAGCTCCAGGTTCGAGCGGTCGGTGGCGTCCGAACCCGCCCACCGTGCCGAACGCACCCCCGGCATCCCGTTGAGGACATCCACCGACAGGCCCGAATCGTCGGCCACGGTCGGCAGCCCCGACGCCCGGCATCCTGCGCGGGCCTTGATCAGGGCATTCCCCTCGAACGTGTCGGCGGTCTCCGGCGGCGCGGTCCATTCCGGCACGTCATGGGTTCCGACCACCTCGACCCCCGGCAGCAGACGCCGCAGCTCGGTGATCTTGCCGCGGTTGCCCGACGCGATGAAGACCTTCGGGCTCACTGCTTCGGCTCCGCGAGCACCTGCTTCTGCATCTCGGTGAGCCTGGAGCATCCCACCTCACCAAGATCGAGCAGATCGTTCAGCAGCGAACGGTCGAACGGCTCCTGCTCGGCAGTTCCCTGCACCTCGATGAAGCGTCCATCACCGCTCATGACGATGTTCATGTCGGTGTCGGCCGAGGAATCCTCGGTGTAGCAGAGGTCCAGCATCGGTGTGCCACCGACCAGCCCGACAGAGACCGCCGACACCGAATCGGTCAGCGGCTCACCATCGAGCAGATTTCGTTCACGCAACCACGACACGGCATCGGCCATGGCGACGTAGGCACCGGTGATCGCCGCGGTACGCGTGCCGCCATCGGCCTGCAGGACATCGCAGTCCACCATGATCGTGTTCTCCCCGAGCGCCTGATGATCGACCACCGCGCGCAGGCTGCGTCCCACCAATCGGCTGATCTCATGGGTGCGCCCACCGAGCTTGCCCTTGACCGATTCACGCTGGCTGCGGTCATGCGTCGCACGCGGAAGCATGGCGTACTCGGCGGTCACCCAGCCGAGTCCCGAGCCCTTGCGCCACCTGGGCACCCCCTCGGTCACCGACGCGGCCACCAGCACGCGGGTGCGGCCGAAACTGACCAGCACCGATCCCTCGGCGTGATCCAACCACCCCCGTGTGATCGTCACGTCTCGGAGTTCATCCAGGGCTCGTCCGTCGCTGCGCGTCGTCATGTGCTCCAACTTAGCCCCTCCACGACGATGATGGTTGGAGCCCGCACTCACCCCGCAGAACTCAAGGGAGTTCGATGACTTTCCCGGTGTTCCCACCCTCGACGCACTTGCGAAAGGCTCTGGCGATGTCGGCAGCATCCACCGGCGGAAAACCGGGGAACGAGGCGTCGAACGCGTGCAGACTTTCCGTCAGGACTGATGGACTGACCACATTGATGCGCTGCGGGGCGATTTCGATGGCGGCCGCTCGGACGAACGCCTCGACAGCCCCGTTGACCGTGGCCGCCGCAGTTCCAGTCATGACAGGATCCCTGGAGGGAATTCCGCTGATGAGGGCAAAAGACCCGTCGGGAGCGACATTGTCAACTCCCATACGCACGAGGTTGATCTGCGCCAACGCCTTACGATTCCACGCATCGGCGAAGTCAGCTGTCGTCAACTTCTCGAAGGGCGCGAACGGTACTTCTCCGGCTGCGCAGACAACAGCATCGGTACGACCGACGGAGCGCCACATGGCTTCCAACTGCACATCGTCTGCCATGTCACACCTGATGTCTCCCCGAGTGCGTCCCACCGTTGTCACCGAGTGCCCGAGAGCTCGGAAGTGCTCGGTGACGGCTGTGCCGATGGTGCCGTGTGCTCCAACAATCAAGATCTCCATATCGACGACGCTAGGCATCGAGTCATCCGAAGAGAAATACTCATCAGTCATACGTTGGATGTATGACTGGGCGCACTGACGTGGAACTTCGCCATCTGCGAGCAATCGTTGCCGTTGCCGATTCCGAAACGTTCACGACAGCTGCGGCACGCCTCAGGACCACTCAACCAACGCTGTCCCGAACCATCGCGCAGCTGGAAGCGATCCTCGGAACCCGATTGGTGGCTCGTACCACCAGATCGGTCACGCTCACCCGCAACGGCCAGCGACTCGTCGATCATGCCCGCACAATGCTGGATGCACTGGATGAGGCCCTGTCCTCTCTTGAGAGCGTGTCCACTCCACCGCTGCGCATCGGAGCGGCTTGGGCCGGGTTCGGCCCCGACACAGTGCCCCTCATCCATGAATGGCGACAGACGCAGGAGCAGGTCATAGACATCGTCCACGTACCGGATCCGGTACGAGAGCTGCATCGTGGTGCGATCGACGCGGCGGTGATTCGTGAAGCGCCTTCCCGCAGGCACAGCGCCGATGGGCTGCAGCGCCGTCGGCTGACTTCGGAGCGGCTTGTCGCGGCCATGTCGGCCCACGATCAACGAGCCACAGAGCCCGAAGTCACGCTCCGGTCCCTCATGTCGACGACGATCGCGTTGTGCACAACATCGTCGACCATCACCGAACGAATGTTGCACGATCACGGCGACACGCCGCGGACCATCACTGTCGGCGGAACCGAGGAATGGCTCACACTGATCGCACTCGGCGACGTGGTCGGTATCACGTCCGAAAGCACCACCCACAACCACCAGAGCCCAGATGTGGCGTTTCGCCCCATCGCGGATGCGCCCCTGGTCGAGGTTTCATTGGTCTCTCCCGTCGAGCGTCCCCACCCGGCGCTCGGCCCCTTCGAGGCTTTCGCGCACACCTACTTCAGCCGGCAGGATCACACGATCTGACCGAGATGGTGGACACGTTCCTGCGCTGCAGCCGTCACCGGCCCGTCGAACTCCGCGCGGGCCTCCAGCACAGCGGCATCCACGTCGCCCCACGGTGGTACATGCGTCACCACCAGGCGTCCGACACCCGCCTCGGCGGCCATGCGTCCGGCCTGGCGTCCGCTCAGATGGAGCCCCGTGGGCAGACCGGGATGATCCGGGAACGACGCCTCGGCCAACAACAGGTCTGCCCCGCGCGCCAGTTCGGTGACCTCGGCGGATTCTCCAGTGTCGGCGGTGTACACCAACGAGCGCCCCGCGTGTTCGATGCGGATCGCGAACGTCTGGGTGGGATGTGCCGTGGGTGCTGTGCGCACGAGGCAGTCCCCCAGCCGCACCGTCTCGCGCCAGGGGTGGAAGTCGAAGGCCCACTCGGGGTCCGCGGGCGGTCCCGGATCAGGATCCTCGGCACGGGCCAGACGCTCGGCAGCATGCGCCGGTGCGTACACCGGGATCCGCGGCCAAGGTGCAGTGGTGGAGTACTTCGCGGCGACATCGGCGGCCAACAGGTCCAGACAGTGGTCGGCGTGCAGGTGCGAGATCAGGAAGGCCGTGATCCGACGCGGATCCACCGCAGCCCACAGGGCCCCGAAAGCACCGGGGCCGAGGTCGAGCACGAGCGTCGACTCCGGGGTGGTGACCAAGTAACAACTCGCCGGTTCATGCGGTCCACTCGCCGAACCCGAGGCGCCGAGCACCTGGAGTCGCATGCCCGTCTCGGGATTGATCGCGGCGTCGGGGCCGATCGCGATGTCGGGTTCGGTCGCGATTTCGGGGCTCATGGCGTCCCGATGCCGGTGAACTGCCCGGCGTCACCGACCCAACCGCCGGAGAGACGGCGGCCGACGCCGGTGAAATGTTCGGTGTTGCCGGTGGTGATGAACTCATGTGTGCCCTCACGGGGCTCACTGCGCAGCATTCCGAGCTGCATGAGCCGGTGGTAGGCCGAGATCGCGCATTCCTCGGAGCTGGAAACCAGATTCACACGGTCCCCGAGCACATACGAGATGACGCCCGTCAGCAGCGGATAGTGCGTGCAACCCAGGATCAGGGTGTCGATATCGGCCCGCTTGAGGGGTTCGAGATACTCCACAGCACAATCCAGCAACTCCGGCCCGGTGGTGACGCCCTCCTCCACGAACGGCACGAAGCGCGGGCAGGCCTGCGTTGTGAGCTGCACATGCGGGGCGGCGATGAAGGCGTCCTGATAGGCCCCTGAGTTCGCGGTCGCGGTGGTGCAGATGACTCCGACGCGGCCGCTGCCGGTGGTGGCGACAGCACGCCGCACCGCGGGAAGCACCACCTCGATCACCGGCACCGAGTAACGCTCCCGGGCATCGTGCAGGGTCGCCGCCGACGCCGAGTTGCACGCGATCACCAGCGCTTTGACGCCCCGCTCCACCAGATGGTCGAGGCACTCCAGGCTGTATTCACGCACCTGCGCGATGGGGCGGTCACCGTAGGGCGTCCGCGCGGTGTCGCCGAAATAGATGATGTCCTCCCCCGGCAACTGGTCCACCACCGAACGGGCCACCGTGAGCCCGCCGAATCCGGAATCGAAGATGCCGATCGGGGCGTCCACATCACCTTCACCCGATGCGGTCATGACCCGATCTCCACACGGTCAGATCTCCACACGATCAATCTCCCAGCACGATCAACTGCGTCTGCAGTTCGGCCAACGCATCCATCACCGCCGCCATCATCCAGCGCGGATCGCCCTCCTCGAGTTCGAAGAGCTGTTCGGCGTCCTCCCCCGTCTCGATCCCCAGCCGCGAGGCCAGCACCAGACGCAGAGCATTGAGCGTGCGCAGCCACAGCTCCACATCGGCGTCGGGGATCACCGTGGCGTCCTCCTCGTACTGCGCGGCTGGATCGGTCAGATGCGCCAGCACACGTTCGGCGTCGGTGATCTTTCGGCGACGCTGGTCGGGTTCGGAGAAGCGGCGATGCTCCGCGGCCGCCTCGGCGTCGTCGGGGTACGGGTTGGGGAACAGACGCCGCAGCGCCGGATCCTCATGCTCGGGCATCGGTTCGGTCGCGTCACCGAACTCGGCCTCCCACGCCTGGAACGGGTCGAAGGGGTTCTCCGTGGGCGGCTCGGCAGCATCAGGCACGCCATCCTCGGAACGCAGCAGATCCACCAGTTGCTGCGTGAGGGATTCCAACAACTCCCACCAGTCCTCGGGCACCTGCAGCAGGAAGCCACCGGGTACACGCACGAAACCGCGTCTCATACGATCCTCACTCGGCTCGGTCACTCGGAACGGTCCAGGGTGGCCCACAGGCCGAACCCGTGCATCGCGTTGACGTCACGTTCCATCTCTTCACGACTCCCCGACGCCACCACGGCCTTGCCCTCGTTGTGCACCTGCAGCATGAGCCTCTCGGCCTTGGCCCGAGGGTATTTGAAGTAGGTGACGAACACGTGCGTCACATACACCTGCGTGTTCACCGGGTCATCCCACACGATCGTGACCCATGGCGTGTTGGCCACGGGGTTGTCGGCCGGCCGTTCCGCCACAGCAGTCCCCCCGGCGGGGTCGGCACCACCGGCGTCGGTGGTGCACAGGATCCGGGCACGGTGCAGTGAATCGGTGACCTCGGGCATGGGTGACATTGTGGCACGAGGGCCAGACTTCAGGCGGACGTGGCGCTGTGCGCCACGGGCCATGGCCAGTAGTGTTCCGGTGTGACCACATCGTTGCTGACCGATCACTACGAGCTCACGATGGTGCAGGCAGCACTCGCCGCCGGCACCGCGAACCGCCGCAGCGTCTTCGAGCTCTTCCCCCGACGCCTGCCCGAAGGGCGCCGATACGGCGTGGTGGCCGGCGTCGGCCGTGCGTTGGAGGCCCTGAAGGACTTCCGTTTCGACGAATCGGACGTGGAGTTCCTCGCCCGCACCGGCGTCGTGGACGATGCCACGGCCACCTGGCTGGCCGACTACCGGTTCACCGGCGACATCCAGGGCTATCCCGAAGGTGAGGTCTATTTCCCCGGAGCACCGCTGATGGTGGTCGAGGGGTCCTTCGCCGAAGCGGTGATCCTCGAGACGCTGCTGTTGTCGATCTACAACCATGATTCGGCGATCGCCTCGGCCGCATCCCGTATGACCCTGATGGCGCAGGGGCGTCCATGTGCGGAGATGGGCTCGCGTCGCACGCAGGAGGAAGCGGCCGTGGCCGCAGCACGCGCCGCCTGGATCGCCGGTTTCGACGCCACCTCCAACCTCGCCGCCGGACAGCGCTGGGGCATCCCGACCATGGGAACGGCCGCGCACTCGTTCACGCTGCTGCATGACTCCGAGGAGGAGGCGTTCGGTGCCCAGCTCGCGTCACTGGGCACCGACACCACACTCCTCGTCGACACCTACGACGTCACCGAAGCGGTGAAGACCGCCGTGGAACTCACCGACGGCAAACTCGGTGGCGTCCGTCTGGATTCGGGCGACCTGCTCACCGTGGCCCGTGAGGTCCGTGACCTGCTGGATGATCTGGGAGCCACCGAAACACGGATCACCGTGACCAACGACCTGGATGAATGGCAGATCGCCGCCCTGTCCGGATCACCGGTGGACTCCTACGGTGTGGGCACCAACCTCGTCACCGGCTCGGGTCACCCCACCTGTGGTTTCGTGTACAAGCTCGTCTCCCGTGAGGACAGCAACGACCCCAGCATCCAGGTTCCGGTGGCCAAGAGGTCACGCAACAAGGTGTCCATCGGTGGACGCAAGTTCGCTCTGCGTCGCCTCGACCAGCGGGGTGTTGCCCAAGCTGAGGTGATCGGCGTCGGCAACCCGCCCCGAGGCGATTGGAACGACCGTCCCCTGATGGTGGATCTGGTCAGGGACGGCGAGATCGTGGGCACCGAACCCATCGCCGACGCCCGCGAACGCCACCTTCGCGCACGCCGCGAGTTGCCGCCCTCGGCCCGCCGGA
Source organism: Propioniferax innocua (assembly GCF_006716235.1). GTDB lineage: Bacteria > Actinomycetota > Actinomycetes > Propionibacteriales > Propionibacteriaceae > Propioniferax > Propioniferax innocua. The sequence continues at coordinate 858,808 of NZ_VFOR01000001.1, forward strand.
TGTCACGCGGCGAGCCCGCGGTGCCGACGATCTACCTGGAGGCGGACGGGGAGGAATTCGACCCGCTGGCCGAGTGACCTCCAGAGCTCAGGCGGCCTCGGTCTGCTCTGTGTTCTGGGGCTTGGCGGACATCTTGCGGTCCACCAGGACCATCGCCACCACGACGACGGCGCCCAGAAGGGTCAGCCCAAAGACCGGCAGGGCGTCGGCGCCCGGCGCGAGGAGCTCACGGCTGGGGCCCTGCCAGGGCCACAGAGCCCGCAGTGATCCCAACATCAGCCCGGCCATCACGAGCATCACCTTGGTGTGCATGTTGTGCAGCAACCAGTGCAGGGCCTTGACGAACACGGCCAGCCCCGTGAAAGCACCGGCCATGAACACCAGCAGGTAGACGATATTGCGGTCGTCCACCGCCCCGGTGGTCGCGGCATAGATGCCGATGGTCAACAGGAAGAACGAACCGGAGACGCCGGGGAGCACGAGCGCACAGATCGCGACGGCTGCGGCGAAGAACACCAGCACCAATGACGGATCGTTGTTCACCGGCGCGCCACCCAGGCCGGTGAGGAAGAAGAAGACGGCCGCGACCACCAGCAGCAACAGCGCCGCGCCGATCCGCTTGCCGGTGGACGCCAGATCCTTGCGATCGATCAGCAGCAGGGGGACGGCCACCGAGGCGAGCACCATTCCGAGGAACAGCCCCCGTGCCTTGCTCGGATGATTCGTGACGAAGCCCTCCATGACGCCGGCCAGGGTGAACACCAGGCCCACCATGCCGATGAGCAGTGGAATGATCAGGCCCCATTCGGCGCGTTTGACCTCACGCCACCACGTGCCGCGGTCAGGCCCCACCACCAGACGCTTGACGCCGGTCAACACATGGTTGGCCGAATCGATCAGTCGCTCGTAGACGCCGACGATCAGCGCGATCGTGCCGCCGGAGATGCCCGGGACGAGCTCGGCGAGCCCGATGAGCCCGCCTCGGATCACGTTGGCGATCACCGAACCGGGCGTCACCGATTGTTTGGGTGCGTCCTGAATGTTGTCGTCATGTGCATACTGCGAGCTGTCGGTCACAAGAGGTGATCCTACGGTTCAGCACAAGGCGAACCGGCCATCAACGCGCTCAGAGTTCGGCGAACACCTGCATGAGTCGGGCCGCCCGCTCGCTGGTGAACACCGCTTCCAGCGGCAGGGGCGCGCCGTCGGCCCCGGTCAGCGGCACGCGCCAGTTCGGATACTCGTCGGTGGTTCCCGGCTGATTCTGTGCCCGCACATCGCCCACTGCGTCGGTGAGTGCCACGTTCAGCAGACGGGCCGGGGTGCGTTCGAGGAACCGGTGCAGCGCGATGATGATCTGCTCGATCTCCTGCGGTGTCGGGTCGATCTCCGCTGGCACGTCCGCCGCCAGCAGGTCACTTCGGTGGAGGACTTCGATCCACTGCTGACGCTCTGCCCGGGCGGCCTCCATCTCCTGGTCGAGATCGTCGAGAAGGCCCAGACGATGACGCAGACGCACGTGTTCGCCATCCAGATACCCGGCGGTGGGAGGCAGGTCGTGCGTCGTGACCGAGGCCAAACAGTCGGTGCGCCACTGCTCGGGCGACAGCGGAACGTCGGCGTCCCAGTCCTTCTCGAACCACAGGATGGAGGTGCCAAGCAGACCGCGATCGATGAGCACGTCCCGCACCCAGGGCTCGACGGTGCCCAGATCTTCACCGACCACCACGGCACCGGCACGATGCGCCTCCAGACACAGGACGCCGATCATGGCTTCGTGGTCGTAGCGCACGTAGGTGCCCTCGACGGGAGTGTTCCCCTCGGGAACCCACCACAGCCGGAAGAGACCGATGATGTGATCGACGCGCACCCCACCGGAGTGACGCAGCACCGAGCGCACCATGTCGCGGAACGGCGCGTAACCGAGTTCCTCCAGACGATCTGGCCGGAAGGGCGGCTGGCTCCAGTCCTGGCCCAGCCGGGTGTACTGATCCGGCGGCGCTCCCACGGTGACACCCTCGGCGTACACATCGCGCAGAGCCCACGCGTCGGCACCTTGGGGGTTCACTCCGACGGCGAGGTCGTGCATGAGCCCCAGCCGCATGCCGGCGTCCTTCGCAGCGTCCTGTGCGGTGCGCGCCTGTTCGTCGAGACACCACTGCAACCAGCAGTGGAAGTCCACATCAGCGCGGCGTTCCTCGATGAACCGGGTCACGTCGGGACCGGTGGCGTCCTGATACTGCTGTGGCCAAGCGTGCCAGGCCGGGCCGAATTCCTCGGCCAGCACATTCCAGGCGGCGAAGCGCTCCAGCCCCTCCCCCTGCTGGGCACGCCAGGCGTCGAACGCGAACTGACGCCCGGGCGTCCGGCCGTGCTCGAACACCGACCGCAGCGCGGCGCGCTTGACCGGCCAGATCCGATCCCGGGCGATCTCATCGAGCTCATCCAGGGACTGTGCAAGGAGCTGCTGGGCGCTGCGGATGCGCGCCTGCGTCTCGGGTGCGAGTTCGGCGAACTCGATGATGCGTTCGATCCGCAGATAGATGGGGTTCTTGAAGCGACGGCTCGTGGGCAGATAGGGCGAGGGCTCCATGGGAACGGTCGGTTCGGCCGCATGGAGCGGGTTGACGAGCAAATAGTCGGCACCGTGCGTCGCCGACCACACACCCAGGTCGGCGAGATCGGTCAGGTCACCGATCCCCCACGACCCCTGGGACCGCACCGAGTAAAGCTGGGTGGCGTACCCCCAGGCCCGGTCATCGCCCAGCGCCTCGGGCACACCGAGCCGGGCCGGAGTCACGATCAGGTGCCCCATTGCGAGAACCGGATCGCCCGCTGGTTGCGGCGATTCGGCATGGATCAGGTGATAACCGAACGGCATACCTGCGGGGAGCTCGAAGGATGCCTCACCCACGCGGGCACCGTCGATGGTGCGGTCCGCTTCGAAGTTGTCGATCTGGCGGAGCGCGAAGGAACGGCCCTGCTCGGTCTGCACCGAGACGTGCACCGGCGTTCCCGCGGGAACGTGGACCCGGAGCTCGGCCGCGTGGTCGGCACGCATCACGGTGGTGGGCGGCAGCATGCGGCGCCACGGTTTGCTGCGGGTCTCCTCCAACGCGGTCTCCACAGCGGCTTCGTCGGAGGCGTCGACGCCGAGCGCGGCGAGCACCGCACGGAGTGTGCTTGGTTCGATCCGGGCGTGATTCCCGGTCCAGTCGGTGAAGTCGGTGGCGACTCCGTGAGCGGCGGCGAGTTCGGCCAGGCGATCGGACACGGGTTTCCCTTTCGATCGGTTCAACGCACCGGATGAGTCAACGCGTCTGACGCGTCGAGTCCATCATGCCCTGTGGATGCTGGGCACCCTGCTTGACGTTGACCACCTGGGTACCGGCCACTTTGTCGTGCAGTGACTGGCGTCGTTTGTCCCACAGGGGCCACAGCAGGTCCAGCAGCAGCACCAGCCACACGAGCACTGAGAAGCGGGCCAGTATCTGGTAGACGAGTGCCCGAACGAAGCTGCGTCCCCACGCAAGCCCTTGGATCTGGGTGCCACGATCGACGGGGACCACCCGCAGTCCGAGCATGAGCTTGCCTGGAGTGGCGCTCAACGCGGCGTGGAAGATCGTGAAGAACAGGACGCCCACAGCCAGATACAGCGCGATCTGCACATAGAAGTCTCGGGTCAGGATGATCGAGAGGGCATGCATGGCGTCAAAGGCCTCCGGATTCGAGAGGCTCTCGAACACATAGGCCTGATACCGCTGGGCCGCGGCTTCGAGGCGCACGTCTGCACCGGTCGCGCGCTGGATGGAGCCCACCACGAGGAGACCCAGGAACCACAGGAGCACAGCATCGATGATCGCCGCCCCTGCGCGCACTCCCCACGAAGCCAGCGGCACACCGTCAGCAGTGGTGGGCACCGACGTGCCGGTCGACGTGCCGCCGGTGTTGCCGATGTTGCCGGGGGAATAGGCCGCAGGCTGACCGGGCGGCGCTCCCACGGGCCCTGCCGAACCGACCGCGGGGCGTGTGCTGCGGTTCCACTGCCACCCATCCCAATAGCGTTCGCGGGAGGGATCACTCGGGTCGGGGTACCAGCCAAGTGGTGCAGCGTGCCGCCCCGGGGGCACCGGTGGGCTACCCACCGGAATGTCGTCGCTCATGCCTCTCCTGTCGCATCGGAACCGGTCAGGGCCGGTTCCCACGGTTGGCCGTCACGCAGATCGTGCATCATCGTGGACGTCATATCGCCATAACGGCCGAACGGCAACCTCCAGCCGCGCTCGTTCAACAGCCCCTCATGGATACCGAAACCAAGGGGTGCGTCCAGATCACGCAAGAAGTCGATGTGTTCCTTCATCGCGGCCCAAGGCCCCATCATCGGTACCGCAACCACATCGATACCGGCAGGGACCGCATCGAGGCTGTCTCCGGGGTGGAAGAAGGTCGGTTCCCCCTCGGCGGTGACGACGAGCCCGACATTGCCGACGCGCGGGATGTCCTTGTGGATGACGGCGTGAAGGCCACCCACCGCATCGATGCGGACGCCCCCGAGCTCGACGCTCGCATCGGCCGCGAGGCGCTGCACATGTGCAGGCAGCTCGTAGGTGTCCACCACGCTGGGCTCCACATGCACCTCGGCCTCAGGGTTGGCGTCGATGAGCGCACCGATGTTGTCCGGGTCGATGTGGTCGGGGTGGAGGTGGGTGACGCAGATGGCGTCGAGCCCTTCGAGCCCGTGCCAGCCGTCGGAGAAGTTGCCGGGATCGAACAGGATCCGGCGGTCTGCGACGTCGACGAGCACCGCTGCATGGCCCAAATGTGTGATCCGCATGTATCGAGCCTACGAGGTGCCTCCAGCACCGTGGCCGCAGATCGGACACAATGGGCGCGATGGAACAGATCGGGCGGTATCGGGTGGAACGGCGGATCGGCGCCGGTTCCTTCGCGACCGTCTGGTTGGCCACCGCGCCGTCCACCGGCCGCGCCGTGGCAGTCAAGGTGTTGGCGGAGAACTGGACCGACGACACCGACGTGCGCCACCGCTTCCTCAACGAGGCCCGCATCATGCGCGGCATCCAGAACCCACGGGTCGTCGGCGTCCACGACATCGGTACGCACGGCCAGCAGCCCTATTTCGTCATGGATTACTGCGACGCGGGCTCACTTCAGAAGGTGCGCAGCACCTCCATGCACCCCGGCGCGAAACTGCGTCTGTGCGCCGACGCCTGCCGCGCTGTCGCCGTGCTGCACTCCCATCACGTGGTCCACCGCGACGTGACACCGAGCAACCTGCTGCTCCACAAGGGCTCGGGAAACCATCTGGAGGTCCGACTCGCCGACCTGGGAGTCGCCAAGGACCTCAGGGAACGCGCCGGGCAGACGATGGCCGCCGGTACGCCCGCGTTCATGGCTCCGGAACAGGCACGTGGAGACGCGTCGATCGGCCCCCACTGCGATGTGTACTCGTTGGCCGCCATGACGTACACGGTGTTGTCGTCACGCGTGCCGTTTCCGCGTCAGACGATGCTGCAACTCGTACAGCGCCCCGAACATGTGCGTCCCGGGCCGATCGCCGAATCCATCGGGGCACCCGCCGAACTGGATTCCCTGCTCAACGCGGGCCTCAGCATCGATCCGCAGAACCGCCCGCCCGACGCGACCACCTTGGCCGACGCCTTGGACGCCATGGCCACGCAGATGGGCACCCCCGCCGGGCCGGTGCCGGCGTCGGCACGCACCACGCGTCCCCACCGCAGCGAGATCACCCCCGTGGTGCCCCTGCGACGTGACCGTCTGGCCGGGCTCCTCGATTCTCCGCCCTCACCGACCGCGCCACCGGCGCAAGCAGCCGGCTCCGGATGGAGCACCTCCCCACAGGCGGGAACGATGCATGCCGCTCCCCCGGGCTCACGTGGACCGGCGGCGCTGCGGCCCTCCGAATTCACCGAAGCGGCCTTTCTTCCCTCGGCGCCGGTGCCGGCACAGGGGCCGGAACAGACGGTCGCGCCCACCACCGGCAGCGCCCCCTCCGGCTGGGAGTTGACACCCGACGCATCGACGTCCGGTCGTGAGCCCTTCCCCCGCTGGCTCATCATCCTGTGGGCGAGCATCGGCGGTCTGACGCTGCTCGCCATCGTGCTCGCGATCTACATCGCGGTCACCCAGTGACGTGCGCAACCCCGTGGACTTGCACTGACCGGGCATCGTTCACGGCAAGGCCCTGACCACTTGGGCCACGCGAGCCCTCGGCACGCTTGCCACAGGCATGAAAGCCGGAATGTTCCGCTGTTGTGCGCAGAGCCCGGACAAAAGCCCCAACCGTGTGTCACCTTGGCCCGGTGCCACCGAACACCAAGGTGATCAAGGGAGCCTCCGGGTTCATCGTCAAACACTGCGGGCAGTTCTTCCGCGTCCCCAGAAAACTCATCAAACACGGCGACACCGCCGACGACGTCGCACGACGCCTCGCCAACAGCGGCCGCGGCCTGGACCAACTCAAGAAGCTCAAGAGCCCCCGCAGGCACCTCCTGGGCCCAACACCAGGGAAACTCGACCCCACCGGCCAACACGTCTGGCGCCGCATGGCCCGCAACGGCGACCTCGTCGACGGCGACGGCCTCCCCTTGGACCTCGACGACTTCGGTGGCCGCGACTCACTCCGCGACCTCACCAAGCAGGACCTCAAACGAATCTACGTAATGGGCGAAGACGGGCCCATCCAACTGAAGAAATGCGACATGGGTCACATCGAAGGTGCGGTGGAATTCTGGATCGACCGAGGCCACCGCATGAGCCCCGACGCACGCAAACAATGGATGCTCGACCTCGAACCCCCACCCCCGGGCAAGAACTACCAATTCACCCCCAGCAGCCTGAACCGCTCCGCCGGCGGCCGCAACCCCCACCGCTACCGTGACGTCGACCCCACCGTCCATGCTGCCGACGTTCCCGGCTGGCCCTGACCAACAAGGAGATCCCATGACCCCCGACGAATTCCTCAAGAGCATGAAAGCAGCCCGCAAAGACCTGGAAGCTGCCGAGGACGCCCGGGACACCGCCACCCTGACCACGATGTACCAACACATCCGCGCCGCCATGCCCCCCGACCTCCCCAAAATCAACTTCCAAGCCATCTCATACACCGCCGTCACACGCCTCCTCGAAGCCGAAGCCTGGGACGAAGCAGCCCACTGGCTGGTCAAGTTCGAACAGGGCTACGGGCCCGACTTCTACGACGTCGAGTTCGCCCACGCCGTCCTCGAATGGCACACCGGCAACCCCACCCACGGCAAAACCCTCCTCCAACAGGTCTACCGCACCCACGGAACCCTCCCCTTCCGCGGCTTCGAACGCTACCTCGCCATCGCCCGCGACAACGCCAACGCCCTCCCACCCCACACCGACACCGACGACACCCTCGACATCGACCACCCCCTCATCCAAGACCTCACCAACCGCATCAACACCGCCATGGACAACGAGCACTACACCGACGCCATCGAACTGTGCCGCCAAGCCCTCCACCACCTCGACGACCCCGCCACCACCGACGGCCCCATGTGGTTCCTCGCCACCGCCGGCGAGGCCTACTTCGCCCAAGGCGACTACCAACGCGCCCACGACGCCTTCGACGCCGCCCACCGCGCCCAAGGCGGCCACACCAACCCCCTGGTCCTCCTACGCCTGGGCGAATGCCACATCGAACACGGCAACACCGACACCGGCATCGAACACCTCATCGCCGCCCACATCGCCGACCCCACAGCCCTCGAACACGCCGAACCCCACCACCTCGAACCCCTCCACCAACGCGGACTCCCCTGACCACACAACAGGCGGCGGTGGCACGATGGGTCATTTCCTTCCGGTGACCGCCCACTTGCGGATGAGGTCGATCCGCTGTTGGAGGGTGTCCTCGTCGGCGGCTGCGCTGGGAGGTCCACCGGTGGCCGAGCGCAGTTCATTGTGGATGACACCGTGGGGCTGGTCGGTGCGGTGATGCCATGCCCCCACCAGGGAGTTGAGCTCCTTGCGCATCGCTCGCAGACGTTGATGCGTGGCCTGGCTCCTGGCCGGCCCGGCCGCGTCCCCCTCGGCCTGGGCGCGTTCCTCGGCCCGTGACAGATGCTGGGCCTGGCGTCGCTGCAGGAGATCACGCACCTGCTCGGGTTCGAGCAGCCCCGGCAGCCCGAGATAATCCCGCTCCTCCTCGGAGCCGGCCATCGCCTGCAGCCCGAACTCGCCGCCGTCGTAGAGGATCTTCTCGAAGTCGGCCTCAGAGGCCAGCGCGGTGAACTCTCCCTCTTCGGGGTCGACGTCCTCGGTGCTCTGGGTCCGCTCGGCCAGTTCCAGTAGCTGGGCCTCGTCGGCGTCCTTGGGCGCCTTCAGCACATGGTCACGAGTCTCCTCCATGGCGGACGCATGCTGCAGCAACCGGCTGACGCTCGGCACGAACACCGATGCGGTCTCCCCCTTGCTCCGGGCACGCACGAAACGACCCACCGCCTGGGCGAAGAACAATGGTGTCAACGTGTTGGTGGCGTAGACCCCCACCGACAGGCGCGGCACATCGACGCCCTCGGACACCATGCGCACAGCGACCATCCACCTGCTGGTTCCGGAGCTGAACTCCTCGATGCGCTCGCTCGAGCCCTCCTCGTCCGAGAGCACGACCGTCGGTTTCTCCCCGCACAGGTGCTCGAGCAGACGCGCGTAGGCCCGTGCCTTCTCCTGATCGGAGGCGATGACAAGCCCTCCGGCGTCGGCAATATGATTGCGCACCTCGGACAGCCGTGTGTCGGCCGCCTGCAGCACCTGGGGAATCCATGCACCGTTCGGGTCAAGTGCGGTACGCAGCGCCTGCGACTCCAGATCCTTGGTGAGGGGGGTCCCCAGCCGTGCCGCCACCTCGTCCCCCGCCCGCGTCCGCCAATGCATGTCGCCGGAATAGGCCATGAACAACACCGGACGGACGATGCCGTCGGCCAAGGCCTCGCCGTAACCGTAGGCGTAGTCCGCGGCCGAACGGGATCCCCCTCGGCCGTCGGGCTCGTAGCGCACGAAGGGAATCGGATTGGCGTCGGAGCGGAAAGGGGTACCGGTCAACGCCAGCCGACGCGTGGCCGGTTCGAACGCCTCCCGCACGCCCTCACCCCAGCTCAGGGCATCACCGGCGTGGTGAACCTCGTCGAGGATCACCAACGTCTTCGACTGTTCCACACGCACCCGCAGACCATTGGGGTTGGTGGCCACACCGGCATAGGTCAACGCGAAACCGTTGAACTCGGGCGCCAGAGCGCCCTGTTTGACGGTGTAGGTCGGGTCCAGCGAGATACCCACGCGGGAACCGGCGTTGGCCCATTGAGTCTTGAGATGCTCGGTGGGGGCCACCACCACGATCCGTTCCACCACGCGACGCTCCAACAGGTCGGCTGCGAGCGTCAGAGCGAAGGAGGTCTTGCCCGCGCCGGGCGTGGCGACGGTCAGGAAGTCCTTGGGCTCACGCGAGCGGTACTCGGCAAGGGCCGCGGCCTGCCAGGCACGCAGCGTCCGGACCGTCCCCCACGCAGCCTTCTGCGGGTACGCCGGGGAGAGTCCCTTGGCCCGCAGGTCAGGGACCGCACCTTGCTCGAAGAGATCGGGGGCCTCACTCACCGGGCCGATGGTAGCCGTTCGAGCAGGGCTCCGGTGCTGGCGCACGGATCGGAGGCGATGGAACAGCCCACTGCGACATGAACACAAGATGTTTGATCTCTCATGTTCGCTGTGTTTATATGACCGCATTCGACAGAATCGTCAATCCATCCTCGGACGAGCCACATGGGAGTGCACCATGCCCGACAACCCATCGCGTCTTCTGAAACTCCTTGCAGCCGTGGCCGCCACGATCATGACCGGCACCCTGGCCTCCCCGGCATTTGCTGCTCCCACCGTGTCCCCCACCCCGACACCGACCGTGGCCGAAACCCCATCCGCGGAAGAATCAGGAGCGGGGGAATCCGGAGCTGACCTGGATCCCGAGACCGACGACGGCCGGTACGACCCTCCCACCGAGGATGAGCTGGAACAGGCCCCCGATGCGACACCAGAACCGGTGGATCCCTCCGACATCCCTGTTGTGGACATCGAACCGCACGCGATCGCCCCGGCCTGCCCGAACGTGACGTTCGGAGTGGCCGGCGCATCATTCACCGATGGCTGGAACCCCGACGGCCGCATCTCCAACGATGGCGATGGCATCGAGGGCACCTATATGCACGAACGCAACGCGATCAGCACCTCGTGGGCGCACTACACCACACGCGATCCGTATCTCTTCCTCGATGGTGGCTGGGCCAAGGGCGGCAGCACGGTGGGTGATCTGGCGAACAAGATCCGCCCCCACATGTATCGCTCGGGCAGCTACGTGGTGATCTTCGCTGGAACCAACGACCAACTCCGGGGTGTCAGCGCCGAACGCTCGATGCAGCACATGGCCACCCTCGTCGAGAACACCGGCGTGGCCAAGAACCGCATCCTGCTGGTGACCCTTCCGCCGATCCGGCACCTGGAACAGCGCGTCATCACCTACAACGAACACCTCGCCGAGTTCGGACGCCGCAACGGCATCCGTGTGCTCGATGTGCACACGATGAACGCCAATGGAGCCCACTGGCGTGACGGACACACCTATGACGGCATCCACTTCAACCTTCCACAGGCGAAGGCCGTAGGCGATTCCATCGCCCACACCCTCAACGACATGACCGGTTGCGTCCGCAGCGACTTCGGCGCCGAAGCCGCTCGTGCGCAGCTGGGTGCAGCGCGGACCGGGATCCACGTGGGTCTGCGCGATCACGGCAAGTTCCAGCACTTCGACATCGGCTCGGTGTACGTCTCGAACGTGAGCCCCTCCACCTCGGTCCGCGGCGCGATCCGCGACGAGTGGGCGCGCATGGGCTGGGAGAACGGCTATCCCGGGTACCCGATCGAACCTGAACGGTGTGGTTTCGTGCGTGGTGGCTGCTACAGCGTCTTCGAGCGTTCCTCCATCTACTGGTCACCCGCCACCGGTGCGGTCGAGATCAACGGTGCCACCCGTGATCACTGGGGCCGGCTCGGCTGGGAGCGCGGATGGTTGGGCTACCCGACCCGCACCAAATACTGTGGCCTCATCCGCGGTGGATGCCTGCAGCGCTTCGAGGGCGGCGTCATGTACTGGACGAGCAGGACGGGCACGCACGCGGTCCGCGGCAAGATCTTCGAGCACTGGGGCACCTCCGGCTGGGAACGCGGCCATCTGGGCTACCCCACCACCGACGAACACTGCGGCCTCATCCGTGGCGGCTGCTTCACCCACTTCGAAGGTGGATCCATCTACTGGTCCCCCGGCACCGGCGCACACACCGTGAAGGGGCGCATCAAAGATGCCTGGGCCGCCGGTGGCTGGGAACGTGGACGTCTCGGCTACCCGGTCACAAGTGAGCGCTGCGACCGCGTGGGATGCACGCAGGAATTCCAGGGAGGACGTATGGTGTTTCGTTGGGACACCGGAAGGGCTGTCTCACATCACCGATGATCTTCCCAGCTGACCTGGAGTTTCCGTGAAACATGCCAAGCCCAGCAAGCGGGCGTTGATCGGGCGACGCCTTCTGCTCGTCGCCCTGCTGATCGGCATCCCCGTTTCCAGTGGGCTCGCACACTCACGAGCCGAAGCCGGGCTGAGCATGGGCGGCGAGGCCCCCGTACAGCAGGCAGAGGATCCGGGCGCACCGTTGCCTCGGAGGGGCTTGGTCGAGCACTGCCGTGTCACCTTCGGTGCCGTCGGCTCGTCCCACACCGACGGTGGCTACCCCGTCAGCGGCAAACGTGCCGACGACGGCGATGATGAGATCGGCACCTACCTCCATCACGACCACATGGTCGACACCTCGTGGGCCTACTACACAACACGCGACCCGTATGTTCACCTCGACGGCGGCTGGGCCTACGGCGGGAGCACCGTGGAACGTCTGGCTGACACGATCGAGCCCAGCATGTTCCACGAGGACAGTTACGCGGTGATTCTGGCCGGAACCGTCGACAACCTTCCCGGTTTCCTGTTCCCCCCGGAAAAGTCCATGGAGCACTATCCACGGATCGTGGAGAACACCGGTGTTGCCAAAGAGAACATCTTGATCGTCAACCTGCCTCCGGTGCGGCATCTCGAGCAGCGCGTCATCGACTACAACGAAGCACTCGAGGCCTATGCCGATAAAGAGGGGATCCGCGTCTTCGACCTGCACTCCCTGACCTCGAACGGCTACAACTGGCGCCCCGGCTATGACGCCGACGGCGCTCACTTCACCCCGGAGATCGCCTCCGTGATCGGGCAGGCCATCGCCGACACCCTCAGCGACATGTCCGGGTGCGTCGGCGATACGCACAGCCAGGTCGCGCAGCTCGCCGGCCTCGGGCCATCGACCAGCGATGTCACCTACGGCCTCGTCAACGGCGGCAAGGTGCAGGAGTTCACCGGTGGCGCGGTCTACAGTTCGACCCACACCGCTGCAGCCCCGATCCATGGCCGCATCAGGTCGACCTGGGAGACCCGAGGTGGCCCCGAGGGACCGTTCGGATATCCCCTTGATGCCGAGCGCTGCTTCGAATCCACCTGCACCCAGTACTTCCAGGGTGGACGCATCGTGCATGAGACCGTCAGCGGCCTCACCGTCCCCCACCCCTACAGCAGCGACACCATCAACTGACGCGACCCTCCTAGAATGACCGCATGAATCAACAGCTCAGCCCCGGCGCGCAGACCATCACCAAGGAGCGCACCGAGCACCAGTACCAGGACGGCGATCACGAGCGTTTCTCGCACTACGTTCCCAAGGACAAGCTCACTGAGGCCATGGTGATGGGAACACCGGTGATAGCCCTGTGCGGCAAGGTCTGGATTCCTTCACGCAACCCTGATCGTTTTCCCGTGTGCCCCATGTGCAAGGAGATCTGGGAGCAGATGAACCCCGACGACGCCGGCGACGACTCGGAATGACCCATGAGGGGTTCAGCCGCTAACGTGCCCCCATGCGCATCCTGACCCGTCCCCTGTTCGTCGTGGCTGCGGCCACCACCGTGGCACTGACCGCCTGCGGAACTCCCCCGATCCAGAACCATGTGCCCCCGTGGGAGCGACTCCAGCTCGGTGATACCGCCACACGTGGAAGCGTCGATCTCACCGTGCACAGCGTCGACGGCAACGCCGCCGAGGTGGAGATGTGCTACACCAAGGAGGGCAAGACGGGCGGTGCGAGCGCAGCCGCGTGGTGGGTGTGGACCTCCGAGGGCGGGGCCTACACGGTACGACCCAAGCAGGAGAAGCAGCCGGTCTACGGCGAGGGCAAGAAGGATCAGTGCCACCGTGGCTGGGTGCAGTACGAGATCCCCCAGGGAGCGGAGATCACGCACGTGACTTTCCGCACCAACGAGGGGACGCCCACCGAATTCACCTGGCAGGCGACCCCCGCCGGTTACAACTGATCAGTAGCGGTAGGTGTCCGGCTTGTAGGGCCCCTCGACCGGGACACCGATGTAATCAGCCTGTTTCTGGGTCAGCGTGGTGAGCTTCACTCCAAGGGACTCCAGGTGCAGACGGGCGACCTCCTCGTCCAGATGCTTGGGCAGAACGTAGACCCCCACCGGGTAGTCCTTGGTGTACAACTCGATCTGAGCCAGCACCTGGTTGGTGAAGCTGTTGCTCATCACGAAGCTCGGGTGCCCGGTCGCATTGCCCAGATTCAACAGGCGACCTTCCGAGAGCACGATGATCGAATGGGCCTCCACGGCCCCGGCCACGGTGTTGCCGCCGGGAATCCGCCATTCATGCACCTGGGGCTTGATCTCGACTCTCTCGACGCCGGGGATCGCTGCGAGACCGGCCATGTCGATCTCATTGTCGAAGTGACCGATGTTGCCCACAATGGCCTGATGCTTCATGCGCCGCATGTGCTCGGCCATGATGATGTCACGGTTACCGGTGGTGGTGACGAAGATGTCCGCCTGCGAGACCACCTCATCGAGGTGGGCCACCTGGAAGCCGTCCATGACTGCCTGCAGTGCGCAGATGGGATCGATCTCGGTGACGATGACACGCGCGCCCTGGCCACGCAGCGACTCCGCACAGCCCTTGCCCACATCGCCATAGCCGCACACGACTGCAACCTTGCCGCCGATCAGCACATCGGTGGCGCGGTTGATGCCGTCGATGAGCGAGTGACGGCAGCCGTACTTGTTGTCGAACTTGCTCTTGGTGACGGCGTCGTTGACGTTGATGGCGGGGAACAACAGGGTCTCGTTGCGCTGCATCTCGTAGAGGCGATGCACACCGGTGGTGGTCTCCTCGGTGGTGCCACGAAGATTCTCGGCCACCGCGATCCAGTCGGTGCGCTTCTCAGCCAGATTGCGTTCGAGCACCGCGTGGACGACTTTCTCCTCCTCCGAGGCATCCTCGGGAAGGTCGGCCAACGCACCGGATTTCATGGCTTCGACGCCCTGGTGGACGAGCACGGTGGCATCACCACCATCGTCAAGGATCATCGTGGGATGGCGTCCGTCGGGCCAGGTGAGGATCTGCTCGGTGCATTCCCAGTACTCGGTGAGCGACTCACCCTTCCACGCGAACACGGGCACGCCCCTGGGGTCATCGGGGGTTCCGTCGGGGCCGACGACCATGGCGGCAGCGGCATGATCCTGCGTCGAGAAGATATTGCACGACGCCCACCGCACCTCAGCACCCAGAGCAGTGAGTGTCTCGATCAGCACGGCGGTCTGCACCGTCATGTGGATCGAGCCCGCGATACGCGCCCCCTTGAGCGGCTGCGATTCGGCGTAGCGTTCCCGCATCGCCATGAGGCCGGGCATCTCATGCTCGGCGAGGGTGACTTCGGCACGGCCGTATTCGGCAAGGGACAGATCTGCGACGCGGAAATCCATGCGCGCGAGTCTAGCGCCGACTTCGAGACGTCAGTCAGGAGTGGGAAGCTCCCGCCCCAGGGCGATGCCCAGGTAGGCAGCGCCGAAGCGACCGGTCTGCAGCAGCGCCGCGTAGCGCTCCATGACCGAACCACGCCCCTGCACCGATCGCCAGATGCGGACGTCCGCGGCTTCTGCAGCACTCTCGAGGGAGCGAGCATCACCAAGGACACCTTCACTCTCGTCACCGTCGTCGAGCATCATCAACGCCGGCCGGTTGTCCGCCGGTGATTCGAAGGGATCGGCGAAGAGATCACGACGCGGGACGCCGGCGAGCACGGTGCGGAGCTCACCGGCATCAGCCGCCAGAGTCGCTCGACCGGATACGGCACGCACCTGTTCGGCCACGCGTCGACTCGCCCGGGCCGCCAGAACCGAACCACCCCACACCAGTGGTAGGGCATCGGCTGCGACGAGAGCGAACTCCTTGGCGGGGTTCGTGGAGATATCCCGGAACGGCGAGCACTCCTCAGCCACCAGGTCCATGGCGTCTGCCACCAGCACCGGATCCACTGCGGGCCCGACCCCTGCCTTGGCCAGCGCTTGAAGCATCACCACCGCCGACGCCAACTCATCGCCGGTCGTGGTCGGCAACAGTGTCGTGCTGGGAGAGGACGCACACTCGGCGATCTGGGCATCGGGCGGGCAGGCGATCATGATCCGTGCGCCACGGCGTCGGGCCTCGTGCACGGTCTCGTGCAGGGCTTCATCCCGGGCCGGTTCGCCGTGGCCCAGAACCACCACCAGATCCAAGGTCCCCACCCATTGCGGCAGTGTGGTGGACGGCCACGCGACGAAGGGAATCGGGCACCAGGGCTCGAGCACCGCGCGCAGCAGCCGCGCCTCGGGGCCCACCGCCAGCACAGCACGGGGACGCTCGACCTGCACCGCCGCGAGCGGCCCCTCCGCGGCCTCGGCCTCGATACGCAGTCGTGCACCGCTGCCGGCCAGGTGCCTCAAGAGCCCGTCAGCTGCGTACAGCGCATCGGGATCATCGAGTCGAGTGTCATCGAACTGATCGGCCACGACGAACTCCCTCCACCAGTTGGTACATCGCCGGAACGGCTCAGACCTTGCGGGCCTCATCGATGAGAAGCACCGGAATCCCCTCATCGGTCACGGGAAAGGCCAGTCCGCACACCGTTCCGGTGCACACGAGTTCGCGTCGGTCATGGTCGACGGCCAACGAACTGTGGCAGGCCGGGCACACGAGAATCTCGAGCAGATCGGCGGGGAGCTCCACCCCGATGGACACCTCGGCCATCAGACGTCCGCCCGCACTGCTGCAAGAACCTCATCGCGCAGCGACTCCATCAACGCAGGATCCTTTGCCTCCACGTTCAGACGCAGCAGCGGCTCGGTGTTGGAAGGACGCAGGTTGACCCACCAGTCCTCACCCTCGACGAGCATGCCGTCCTCCCAGGAGACATCACCGCGCCCCTCGAAGAGCGCCGCGACCTTTTCCATCGTCGCTTTGGCGTCCGCAACGGTCGAGTTGATCTCACCCGATGCCGTATAGCGGTCGAAGCGCTTCACCAGACTGCTCAACGGCTCCTGTGAACTCCCCACCAGGGCGAGCACGTGCAGTGCAGCGAGCATGCCGGTGTCAGCTCCCCAGAAATCACGGAAGTAGTAATGCGCGGAGTGTTCGCCACCGAAGATGGCGTCATACTGTGCCATCGCGGCCTTCACATAGGTGTGGCCCACTCGGGAGATCACGCACTCGCCGCCGGCTTCGGCCACGACTTCCCGCACCGTGCGGGAGGTGATGAGGTTGCACACGATCGTGGCGCCGGGTTCCCGCTCGATCTCCTGTGCGGCGATCAATGCGGTGATGGCCGAGGGATCGACGACCCCGCCGGTCTCGTCGATGATGAAGCAGCGGTCGGCGTCCCCATCGAACACCAGAGCCAGATCGGCACCGTGCTCACGGACGGCCTGCTGCGCATCCACGAGGTTCTCCGGCTCCAGCGGATTGGGCTGGTGGTTGGGGAAACTGCCGTCCAGTTCGCAGAACAGGGGCACGATCTCCAAGGGGAGATCGCCGAGAACACCCGGCACGGTGTGAGCGGCCATGCCGTTCCCGGCATCGACCACGACCTTGAGCGGCCGGATGCCACTGAGATCCACCAGGGAGCGCAGATGCTCGGCATAGGCCGGCAGCAGATCCTGCTCGCGGACACGTCCGGGAACACGGACCGGTGGGCTGGGCTGTGCCTCGTGGTCGAAAGCGCTGCGCGCGATATCGAGAAGCATCTGCGGTGTCACCGGACGCGCGTCGGCCAGGCAGAACTTGATGCCGTTGTAATTCGCAGGGTTGTGGGAGGCGGTGAACTGCACCCCCGGCAGTTCCAGACGGCCCGACGCGAACCAGAGCTGGTCGGTCGAGGACAGCCCGATGTCGATGACATCGGCTCCGCAGGAAACCGCTCCCTCGATGAACGCAGCGCTCAGCTCTGGCCCCGAAACCCGCATGTCACGGCCCAACACGAAAGCCCGCTCGTTCTCCATGAGTTTCAACGCGTCCACGAAGGCCACACCGAGGGCGAAGGCCCCGTCGGCGTCCCACTGTGCGTCATCACCAGAGCCGACGACTCCGCGGATATCATTGGCCTTGAAAATGTCCTGTGTCAGCATCACTCACAGCCTAGCCGGATCGTTCGTGCCATGGCGCATCTCACGGGTTCACGCATCACGATCGGCGAACACGGTCAGATGACCGCGCTGCGCCAACTGCACGACGCCCGCGGGGTTGGGGGTGGATGGGGGCTCGTGGTTCTCTTCGGTCCCGGAAAAGCCGACTGCGCGGACGGCCTCGGCCAGAGCGAGCAGGTCATCTTCGAGCGGTTCGGGAGCTTCGGCCTCATCGAGCGGGAGCCTGATGACGTCCCAGCCGCGAGGTGCGGTCAGACGCTCCGCGTGGCGGCTGCAGAGGTCGTAGGAGGAAGGCTCGGCCCGCTGTGCCAGGGGGCCGACCACCGCCGTCTGGTCGGCATAGACGTAGGTCAACGTCGCCACAGCGCCCATATCGCAACCTGTCCGCGCACACATCCTGCCCATCACCCCGCGAGCGTAACCCCGACCCACCAGAGTTCGAAGCATCGCCGCTCAGCGGGTCGCTCTTTCGCGCCTCGGTGAGTCAGTCGGGGGTGTCCGTGGGGTCCAGGTCCGACACCGGGCGCCCGGTCAATGCAGAGAGCTGCTCGACCAGGGTCCGCCGCACCAGGATCTGCAGGCCCTTCGAACTCGCCGCCCGCAGCTCCAGTGGCCGCTGGAACAGCACCACGACCGACGGATCCTTGGGATCTGAGGGCTCGCTGGCCGCGGCGAGCGGCACACGACGCTGCCCGTTCTCGAGCTCCGGAGGAACGGTGTCCACCGCCACGCGCACTCCCACCAGCGCCTCGGGGCAGTTGGTCTCCACAGCCTTCACTGCGGAGGCGACCGCTGCGCGAAACTCATCGCCCCGGGTACGACGCCGGAGCGGGGCGATGCGTCCGTGGGGGTTCGCCCGCGCCAAGGGGCCGCGCATGCCGCGTCCATGCCTGTCTCGACTCATCGCTCGTCTCCGTTCATCGCGCACCCTCTCACCCGAGGCCCGGATCCATCTCGGGTTCGACGCCCTCGGCTTCGGGCTGCGGAACGATCAGGGGCGCGGTGGCCATGCGATCGAAGTCCTTGTCGCTGGAGAGCAGGACACCTGCATAGAGCTCGGTGCCGGGCGTCACGTCAGCGAACACGCTTCCGGGTTCGGAACTCTCGGGAAGATTCCACACGCGCGTCGATCCGGCCGGGACCACCAGGGAGTTCTCGGCCACGTGCTCCCCCGCGGTGTTCCGAACGCGGAGCGGCAGAACCGCCTCGGTGTCGGCGGCATTGGTGACCACCACCGAGGACGCCACCCCGGGCAGCACACCGACCGGCGCAACGCCGAGTCCCTGCAACACAGGGGTGGAGGGCTGCACCGCGAGGTCCTGCCGTCCCGGATCATCGGTACTGGTGCTGACCACCGAGCCGGTGACGAGCTGATCGGAGGTGAGCCGGACCGCTCCGGCCTGTTCGGCCAGGCCTTCAGCCAGATCAACCTCCACCGAGGCCCTTGGGTTGACCCGCACATCCTCACCACCGACCGGAACGAACGCACCGTCCGGCCCGAGGATCTCCACGTGCACCGACGCCCGTCGGTCGCCGGGGTTGACCACCACGAGACGGCGTCCACCCGGCCCGTCCGGGACCCCGGGAATCACCACCGAGCGCGCCGGGAGCGTGGACGCGCTGGCGTAGGTGGCGCCCTTGGGCTGGTCCCCACCGGCACGGTCGGCCACGATCGCGGCGACGCGCCCCTGACGAGACCGCACCTGGGCCGACACCAGCTCCGGCGCAGACACGTGGGATTCGACGGCGACCTCACGGGTCTCATGCGCCGGCACCACGATGCCACGGGTCCCCGGCGTGGCCATCTCGCCATCGCGACCGTGGAACACCACATCGACGCTGACCTGCGCGTCATCGGGGTTGGTCAGGATGATCACGCTGCGCATCTCGTCATTGCCACCGAGCCCGGTGAACCAGTGAACGCCACCGGGCTCGGTGCAGGTTCCCAGGCTGATACCGCGGTCAGGGCCGCCATCCCGTTGCGCATGGACGCCCGCCGCGCTCGCCCGTGTCTGCCCGCCGCCGGCGCTCACCATCAGAGGCTCGGCCAGCTCCTCGTACTGGGTGACCGCGTCGGTGGTTCCGAGCTGGGACACCCCGGATTTCAAGCCTCCGAGCTCGAGTGATCCGCCTTCACGACCCGACGACACCACCGCGGCGAGGTCGTCGGCGGCCGGGCAGATGGTCGTCGTGCGTCCCTCGACCTCCACCGGGGCGACCGGCTCCGGAGGTTGCAGCGGAAGCTGCCCGAGCCCGAAGGTCGCCAGGACGGTGGCGAGAACAGCACCACCGGCGATCAGGGCATTGCGCCCCATGGAGTCGGTCATCGCTGCTCCTGCTCCTCGTCGGGCACCGGGCCGGCAGCCCTCCGCGCGCGTGCCGCCGGGAGCACCATGGTCTCCCATTCGGTGTCGTCAGGAGCGGCGGCGCGACGCGGCGCGGTGATGTCGGGATCGACCCGCGGATTGTTCTCGGGCTGCGAAGGCCGGGCATATGGGTGGTGAGGCTGTCGGGGTCGCGTCAGATCTGCTTCATCGACCGCCGCGACCGATGACCGAGGTGGGGATGGAGGCGCCGGACGGGGCGTGTTCCGTGCTGCACGGGCCCGCGTCGGAGCGGCGGCCCGAGCAGGTGCGGCACCGCTCTCCCACGCCGCACGACGTCGTGCACGCGAGCCGGCGAGCGAAGGTGCTGCGAACACCACCATGAGCACGATCACCGCGAGCTGGAGCCACAGCACCCAGCGGGGCCACATGGGCAGGAGTTCGAAACGCAACACACCGGTCTTGGCCGGCAGATCCACCACGGCCCGCTGCCCCTCGGCCCGATGGTTCAGCACGGCGTCATCGAGGGTGATCCGCCAGCGTCGATCATGCGGTTCGGAGATGAGAAGCCGCCGCCCCTCGACAGGTTCATCCAGCACGATCTCCCCACGCCGCCCGTCGGAGGGCACCACCACACTCGTTCGATCGGGGTTCTCGACGCTGACCCGCGCAGCGGTGCCCGGCAGCGTCCACACATGCCAGTCGTCCTTACCGGAGCCGGAACTCAGCCCGGGGGTGTTGGCGATCTTGATGCGTTCGGTCTCACTTGCTCCCCGAACCCACACGTGCCCCACTCCGAGCGCCTCCAGCGTCTCGCCCACGGACTCGTCCGCCGACCCCGACACCATGGACGCGACCATCGCCCGAGTGAGCTGGGGCCATTCGGGGGACCCGGCGTATCCGAAGCCACGGTCGGACTCACCCAGGCGAGGGCCGTCACCATCGACGAGCTGATACTGCGGCACTTCCCCGGTCAGATCGATCGCCAGCGTCCGGGTCGCAGCGGGCCCGGTCTGGGAGTTCACGACGAAAGCAGGAAGGTCCGACGCCGGCTGACGAGACAGGCCCGGCACGGCCCACACCGCCCAGCCGACGCCGCCCGCCAGCAGAACCAGGGTGGCAGCGACCCCCACCAGACGCGCCAATGGCCCATCTGGCCGATCAGCGCCCGTACCGGCACGGACATGCGTGTCGACCCCGGCCACGAACGCGGCCACGAGTGCACAGCCCATGATGACGACCCATCCGGTGAGATCGGGGCGCACCTGGCTGCCGACGGGCAGAGCCTGGAAGAGCTGCCGGCCCACGATGACGCCCACCGCAGCGGAACCGGCGGCGACCATCCAGGCGACACGCACCACTGCCCGGTCGGCGGCGACCACGAGAGCAGTGACCGCCGCGGCCCACAACAGCATGAAGGCGACCACCGAGACCCACACGGCGGGCAGGCCGGGGCCGGGCGTCCGCCCCACCAGCAGTTGCCACCACGGCACGATGTCCCACGAACCCAGCGCGGCGTCCGGCCCCAACAGAACGCGAGCGTTCCCGCCGAGGACCGACGCCGCCACCCACGGCAGCAGAACGACCAGCGGGGCCAGAGCAGCCAGGAGGGCGCGTCGGACACGTGCCCCGGAATCGAAGAACGCGCCGACGATGAGCGCCACCGCCGCCACCGGCAACAGCAGCGGGAAGAAAGGAGACAGCACTGTGAGCGCCAGCGCCGTCGACCATGCCGGACGCCAGGATTCGGGTCCGTCGATGGGCTTGGTGAACAGTGCGTGGATCGCTCCGGCGAGCAACGGCAGACCGATGGCGAAGATGATCGCACCGATGGCTCCACGGTTGACCGCTCCACTGAGCACGGGGATCAGGCCGTGAGCGACTCCGGCAAGAGCACGGATGCCCGGGCGACGCGTCAGGTGCCGCAGCCACACCTGCGAGGTGAGGAAAGACAGGGGCACCGCACCGAGCACGACCAGCGTCACGAACCACTCCGGCTGCCCGAACGTGAGTGTCGATCCGACCGCCACCCAGCCCAACCAAGGAGCGGCCAGGGATTCAGCGGTGCCTGCGATGGGCGCGAGGAAGGCTTCGTAGGCTGCGCCGAGCGTTTCCTGGCTGGGCAACAACCGCTCGCCGGTGAGTCGCCCGGGACCGATCAGATGCCGTGCCGCCACGAGTGCGGCGATGAGCGTCAGCACGAAGCCGAGTGAGAGCGGCGAGGTCCATGCGCGGCGGGTGTGTTCCGAGCCGCTGAAGTCATCGCCGGTCAGTTCGTCCAAGGTCGGCTCCCCGGCCGATGGGCCTTGGGATCCGAAGATGTCGCGCCACTGGGCGGCGATCCCACCTGCCACGGCGTCGAAGGCGAGGGCAAGCCCATGCGTCCGGCCCGGGCGCAGTTCGGCGACGCGAGCTGCGGTCTCCTTCGTCGGTACGGGAACGCGGGCCCGCAGACTCCGCGTCGCTCCCCCACCGAGGAACGCCGCAGCCGCCCGCAACTCATCACCCGAGCGACCGGGGGCCTTGGCGAGCAGAAAACCGAGGGCGCGCAACACACAACCGAGCACCAGAGCGACCGAGCCCAGCAACGCTGCGATGCCACGGCGATGCCCGGCCACGGCACGCATCGCCATCAGGCGCCGGGTGGCTTCGGGACGTTCACCGACAACCGGACTGTTGCGCAGGCCATTGTGTCCAGCACCTCGATGGACGATGACGGCCTCGGGGCAGGTCCGCACGCGATGCCCGGCCTCGGTGGCCCGCCACCCCAGGTCGAGGCCATCGGTGAACACCGCGAGTTCGGGCGCGAAACCACCCAGCTGCTCGAACACCTCGCGCCGGACGAGGAGACCGCAGGAATCGAGCCCGAGAACATCTTCGGCCCGGTGCTGACGCTGATCCACCTCCCCCTCATCCACGTGACGGTCCACCCAGCCGCCATGGGAGATTGACTGCCCGACCGACGCCAGGCGCGGCGCTCCCGCCTCGCGGCTGTGCTGGAGGATCTTGGGCCCCACCATGGCGGTGTCCGGCTCGCGGACCACCTGCGTCAACAGGGCTCCGAGTGCCTCGGGTGCCACCTGACAGTCGTCGTGGAGGAACCACAACCAGCGTCCCCCCGTGGCGGAGGAACCGAATTCACGCGCCGGGTCATGGGCGTCGAGAGCTTCCCGCACCGCGGCGCCGAATCCGCGGGCGGCGGTCTGCACCACTGTGGTGAACAAGCCGCTGCGTCGCATGATCTCGCCAGAACGGTCGAAGGAATCGGCGTCGACGCCGACGATATGGGTCGGTCGCGGGTCGAGTCCCCGCAGCGATTCGATGGTCTGGCCGAGCCAGTCGGCTCCGTTGTGGGCCACCACCACACAGGTGACCTCTTCGGTCGAGATATCGACCGGTTCAGGGGAGAACTCCTCGTCCTGCCAAGCCCAGAGCTCGGCCGAAGTGGGACGGTGGAGTTGCGGAACGGCGGGTTCAGGCCGTGAAGCCTCTACAGGCTGGCTCATGGTCCCCCTTCACGCCGATGTCACATCATGCGAACGCTCACACTACCCAACATTCGCACCGATCGAGATCGATCGTCAGCCCGGCGTCCGGGGGGGAAGTCCAGCGGTCAGACCGCCTGCTTCTTGATGCGGCGACGCTCACGCTCACTGAGCCCGCCCCAGATACCGAATCGTTCGTCGTGGTCGAGTGCGTATTCCAAGCACTCACTGCGTACCTCACACGAGAGGCACACCTTCTTCGCCTCGCGGGTCGAGCCACCCTTCTCAGGGAAGAAGGCCTCGGGGTCGGTCTGTGCGCACAGTGCGCGTTCCTGCCAGCCGAGAACGCCTTCGTCGTCCTCGGCGGTGATCACGTCCAGCCAGTCCTGCATGTTCTCCTCCTCACCAACGGAATCGGAACCTGCCGTCGCTAACTCCGCTGATGAAATTACACGCGTGTGATCACCCTGAAGTCAAGCCGAGAGCGAAATGTCACCGATGAATACGGCGTGTCGGCTCGTCAGCACCCTGAATGAGATCTTCGCGACTCAGCTCCCGGCCGAACATCTCGCGCACCTCTTCGACGTCTCCGGCGCGGGCACGACGGCACAACCGCCACAGCGCCCACAGCAACAGCGTCGGAATGGCCTGCAACACGGTGAAACCGATCAGGCCGATGACGCGCACCGGAACCGGTTCGGGCAGCACCGGGGAAATCTGCCCGATCATCTGGAACACCACGGCGATCAGCGTCGCGGCCACACCGAAACCCAGAGCGACATACAGGAACCACACGGCCCGACGCGGCAGCGGCTCCTCCAGCACCAGACACACCGCCACGATCACCAACGGCAGCGCATGCACGATCGTGAACAGTGACGGCGCGTAATCAGCGACGACTCCGATCGGACCATCCGCGGTCAGCGCCGCGAACACACGCCACACCGTCCACGCAGCCCCCAGCGCCAGCACGATCCATGCGATGGCACTCCGATGGTTGCCGAGTCGTTCAAGCATGCAACAAGGTTAAGCTCGGATTCCGCCACCGGTGGAGCGACACGCCCCTGCGATGACCGGGCTCAGGTGAACTTCAGACCGTGGTCCGATTCCGCCTTGGCCACGAGCTCCTTGATGCGTTCGGCCTCCGAGCTCGGGCATACCAACGTGATGTCCTGAGTGCTCACCACGACGGTGTCGCGCAACCCCAGAACAGCCACCAGGCGTTCGTCCCCGGCAGTGTTGATGACCAAGTTCTCCCACGAGTCCAGCACAAGCGTCCGACCATCAATGGCATTGCCATGTTCATCGCGATCAAGATGCTCCCCCAGCGCGGGGAAACCGCCCACGTCATGCCACGTGATGGGCAGACGCACCGCGACGACATGGGCACGATGGCCCTCGATATCCGCCCCGCGCCCGTGCGAGACCGGCTCCATGATGGCGTAATCGACCGAGATCTTCGGCAGCTGCGGGAACAGCTCATCGATCCGCTCAGGCTGCTCTGCGATATCGGTGACGACGCTGTGCCCTGCGGGAACCAACTGCTGGAGCTGCTCCAAGAACGTGCTCGCACGCCAGACGAACATGCCGGCGTTCCACCAGTACTCCCCCGAATCGACGTACGACTGCGCCGTGGCAAGATCCGGTTTCTCCTTGAACTCCCGCACCTCGCACAACTCATCGGACCCTCCGATCGCCTCACCGCGATGAAGGTAGCCGTATCCGGTGTGGGGTCGATCAGGGACGACGCCGAAGGTCACCAACGCGCTCGCGTCGGCCTCGGCGGCCTCGAATCCACGCCGCAGCGCGTCCTGGAACACATCGACCGGCTCGATGAGCTGATCGGCGGTCACCATGGCCACCACTGCATCGGGGTCGCGCTTGTCCAACACGGCAGCGGGCCACGCGACAGCATTGAGTGAATCACGCCCCACGGGCTCGCCCAAGATGTTCTCCACGGGCATCTCGGGCAGTTCCTCGCGAACCACCTCGGAATAGGCCGCCCCGGTGCACACCCACACCTGATCGGCGCCGACCACATCCACCACCCGTTCGAACGCCATCCGGAGCAGGCTCTTGCCCTGCACCAGGCGCAGAAGTTGCTTGGGCATCCCCTGCCGGGAAAGCGGCCACAGACGTTTACCGGACCCACCGGCCATGATCACCACGTATCGCACGGGCGCCACCCTAGTGAGCGTCCGAGCCGGAATGCGGGACCGGCACGGCGGTGCGCCTAACATGGAGCGCATGTTCCGCAACGTGGTCACCCGACGGCTCGACACCGAGGCCGTCACCCCCCTGGTGACGTGTTACGGCTCGTCCCCCGAGGAACGCAGCGAGTTCTCGGCTCGCAGCTTCGCCAACTGGGTGGACAAGACCGCAAACCTCCTGGCCGATGAGTTCGACGTGACCGAAGGCGACGGCATCGCGCTGCCCGTCCTCGCCACGCATCCCCACCACTGGATGGCCTGGGTATGGCTGACCGCCGCATGGCAGGTCGGAGCCGAGGTCAGCGTCGACGGAAGCGGCGAGATCGTCGTCGACGGCCCCGACGCGACCCCGGCCGGCGAGGGCATTCCGACCGTCGCATGCTCACTGCATCCTCTTGGGATGCCCCTGACGACGATCGCCGACGGCGTCATCGACTACGTCACCGAGGTCCGTGGCCAACCGGATTCCTGGCTGGGTGTCGACCCCGACCCCGGGGCCATCCTGTGGCAGGGCCTGACGTGGAACGATCTCGAGGTACCCGCCGACGACGCCCGACGGCTCGTCTGCCCCAGAACTCCACAGGAGGCCATCGACGCACTGCTGGCAGCCCTGCCCGGTGGTTCGGTGGTCAGCGTCCCCTCCACGTGGGACGCCGAGACACAACGAGCCATCGCCGAGGTCGAGAGGGTCACCGCATGAAACCCCTCACCGAAGAATGGCCGGGCGTCTCCTACGTGATGCCGGTGCTCAACGAAGCCCCCTACCTTCGCGAATCGGTCGAAGCGATCCTCAAGCAGGACTACCCCGGCGAACGCGAGATCATCCTCGCTGTGGCTCCCTCCAACGACGGGACCGATGAACTCGCTGCCGAACTGGCAGAAGATCACCCACAGGTGAAGGTTGTGCCGAACCCGGGGCGGGACATCCCCCGTGGCCTCAACCTCGCGATCTGTACATCACGACACCCGGTCATCATCCGCGTCGACGCGCACAGCGAACTCATGGACGACTACACCCGCATCGGCATCGCGACGCTCAAACGCACCGGTGCCGCGAACGTGGGCGGATTGATGCGCGCACACGGCAAAAGCCCGTTCCAGTACGCGGTGGCACAGGCCTACAACTCCCCCATCGCCCTGGGCGGCGGCCAGTACCACTCGGGAACCGTCGAAGGGCCTTGCGAATCGGCCTACCTCGGCATCTTCCGCCGAGAGGTGTTGATGGAGGTCGGCCTGTTCGACGAGTCCATCCGCCGAGGTGAGGACTGGGAGCTCAATTACCGCATCCGCCGCGCCGGGTACACCGTGTGGTTCACTCCTGAACTCACCGTCACCTACTGGCCACGCGAGACCCCCACGCAGCTCGCCCGCCAGTTCTACTCGACCGGCGCCTGGCGCGGCTCCCTGGTGCGCTCGGGACGCCGGACCCCCCTGCGATTCTTCGCGCCACCGGCACTGGTCGCCTCCGGGGTGATCGCCGCGGGCGAGGTGGTCGCCGACAGGTTCCTGCCCCGCCGCGTCCGCCCCTACGCCCGGATCGCCCTGAGCGGACCAGTCGCCTACGCGGCATTTCTCGCCGCTGTGAGCCAGACCGCCGCGGCTCGACGCTCGCGCCCACCCCAATTCCTGCTGACGATCGCGATCATGCACATCAGCTGGGGTGTGGGCTTTTGGAGCGGCGTCCTGCGCGGTGCAGGCAACACCATCGACACCTCACGGCTCGACGCCGAGGGCTGAACCCCGCCCCGGGCCTCAACCCACGGACCTCGGAGGTGGGTGATCAGCCTGCGGAGCAGATCGCTTCGAGGTCCTCGGCAGTCGGCGCCGGCGCATCCGGCTGACCATCACCGGGCTGGCCCTCGGCCGGCACGGGAAGTGCTGCGGGCCGGGTCACCCCGAAGGGCTCCGCACCACCGGCGGGATCGTCGGCCCCGTCCCGTTCGCCGCTCTCCCCCTCGGGCGCGGGCGTCGGCTGATCGGCGGCCTCGGACTTGGCGATCTCATCACGCACCGTCTGCTGGATGACCCCGAGGTCGGCGGCACCGGGCTGGACCAGCGGTGGCACGAAGTTGACCGATGCCACGTCGGTCCCACGGGTCTTCTCCGCCAGCGCCATGAGTGTGGCCACCTGATCCGGCGGGATATCGGTTTCGGCGATCTGCTTGCCGGCCTTCGCGATCTCGGTGAATTTCGTCGACACCGTCATCGGATCAAGCTGCTGGAGCATCGCGTTCATGACGCACTTCTGCCGCGCCATGCGCTCATAATCAGAGGACTCGGCTCGGGAACGTGCGAACCACAGGGCATCGCGACCATCGAGGTGGATGTCCTTCCCCGGGCCCAGATAGCGGCCGACCGTGCTGGACCCACCGCCGACCGGTACCGGACGGTTGATGTCCATCGTGATGCCACCCACGGCATCGATGAGTGCCTCGAACCCCTTGAGGTCGATCATCACGTGGTAGTTGATCGGCAGCCCGAGAGTCTCCTCGATGATCTCCCGAGTCGCCTCGGCCCCCGGGTCGGCGGCGTCGGGATACAGGTTCGGATCCTGTTCGGCGGCCTCGGTCGCCTTGGTGTAGACCGCGTTCAACAGGCACTCATCGGCCTCGCACTCGAATCCGTCGGGGTACAGCGTCCGCATGGGCGAGTCCGCGGGGAAATGGAGCCCCTGCAGGTTTCGGGGCAGACCGAACAACACGGTGCGTCCGGTTTCGGCGTCGATACTTGCCACGGTCAACGAATCCGGACGCAGGCCCTCCCGGCCGTCGCCGGCGTCGGCACCCATCAGCAACACGTTGTAACGACCGGCCTTCTGCTCGGTGTCACCACCACCGGCGAAGATCGACGCCAGCGCATCGGACTGGGTGTGGAAGGCACTCGCGCTCGCCGAGAGCCCACCCAACAGACTGAAAGCGAGGACGCCGCTGAGCGCGGCGAACCCGAGCCGGTGTCTTTGTGCCATGGACGGCGGCGATGAGATCCGCCACGCGTCGAGAACCAGCAGGCACCAGCCGACACCGACCGCGAAGAGCCACCCCGTCACCAAGGTCGCGACCACCGGATTCGCCACCAGCGCCAACGCCGCGCCCCGCATGAAGACCGCCATGAGGACCCACAGCACGATCGCTGCCCAGGTCCCCAACCACAGGCGCATGGCGATCCGTCCGACTCGGGCATTGCCTGCCCGGGCCTGCATGGATCCGGGCAACAGGAGCGTCAGGCCGAGATTGCCGAGACCGCGTCGCAGCCGCAGCCCCTGGCTACGGGTGAACGCGTCCCGTTCGCCACGGGCCCGTTCGCGTTGCGCTCGACGTTCGGAAACACGCTCGGTGAATGTGGTGCGCTCTCCCCCACGGGACTCAATCGTGATCCGGGGTCGGTTCTTGGCGCGCACGGTTGCGTTGGGAACACGGGAACGACGAACGTCCACGATGACCTCTCGATCGGCAGCAAAGGGGGAAGAGCCGAGGAAACACTCGAGTCGCCTCCAGTATTGGGGTGGCTCCGCCCGGTGTCGACCACGACGCGCCGCCGCCGGGTACTTTGGAGCCCATGGACGCTGATCGACACCCCGAGCGCCGACGCGCGACCTTCAGCGAGGAGGATCTCGCGCCCTCCACCGACGGGCCTGATCGGCCCGACCCGCGCGCTCAGGATGGGACGCCATCGGCTCCACGACCTCGCCGACGCACCACATTCTCCGAATCCGACCTGCCCGCCGGGGAGTCGGCCACACGGCCCAGCGCCCGTGCCCCACACCGGGCCGAAGCTCGACGGCCGGTCGGCCCGCCGGCCCAGCCGCCGCGTCCACCACGCCAGGGCGGGCCCGGCGCGAGGGGACCCCGCCCTCGAATCCGCATTGGCCGCGTGATCGGGGTGCTGCTGCTGGCGTGGCTGGTGTTCCTGGTTGCGACCCCGTTCATCGCGTGGGGAAAATCGACCAAGGAGCCGGTCTTCACCGCGGCGGAGCGGCCCGAGAAACAACCCGGGACCGTGTACCTGCTGGCGGGCTCCGATTCCCGGGACGGACTCGACGACGCCGAGCGCGAACGCCTTGGCACCGGCGACACCGAGGGCAAACGCGCCGACACGATGATCATGTACGTGGTGCCCAAGAGCGGCCCGCCCACGATGATCTCGCTCCCCCGCGACTCGTACGTCCCCATCCCCGGGCACGGGACCAACAAGCTCAACGCCGCCTACGCCATCGGCGGCCCGGAGCTTCTGGTGGCCACGGTGGAAAGCGTCACCGGCGTCCGCATCGACCACTACATCGAGGTCGGCTTCGGTGGCTTTGTGAACGTGATCGACGCCGTGGGTGGCGTCGAGATCTGCCCGAAAGAGGATATCCAGGACAAGAACTCACGTCTGGATGTGAAGGCCGGCTGCCAGAACGCCGACGGCGCCACCGCCCTGGCCTATGCACGGATGCGTTACGCCGACCCCCTCGGCGACCTGGGCCGCATGCATCGTCAACGCGAGATGATGTCCGGCGTCGCCAAAAAGGTGGTCAGCCCCTGGACCGTCATCAACCCGTTCCGATGGTGGGGAGTCAACATGGGGATGGCCAGCGCGCTCACCGTCGATGAGGACACCAGCGTCATCGGTCTGGCCAGGATTGCACCATCGGTGATGCAGGTGGGCCGCGGAAAAGGTGTGACGTTGATGGTCCCGGTCTCGGATCCGAACCTGCAGACCGAGGTCGGGTCATCGATGAAGTGGGACTCCGAGGAAGCCTTGGCCATGTTCGAGCAGGTGAAGTCCGGCGACACCACCGGCATCGAACGGTTCAAGCAGGAGTTCTGACCCCGTGCCAGAACCTGACGGGGAACCCAGAATCTGACTGGGAACCCGAAACCTGCCTGAGAACCCACAACCTGCCTGGGAACCCAGAATCTGACTGGGAACCCACAACCTGCCTGGGAACGAGGACAGGGGCCGTGGCACACGGTGTGCCACGGCCCCTGTCATGCCCGGGTGATGCGTCAGCGGTTCTCGGGAAGGCCCTTCAGGAGCTGTTTGGCCATCACGATGCGCTGCACCTGGTTGGTGCCCTCGTAGATCTGGGTGATCTTCGCGTCGCGCATCATGCGCTCCACCGGGTAGTCGCGGGTGTAGCCGTAACCGCCCAGGAGCTGCACCGCATTGGTGGTGACCTCCATGGCCACGTCCGAGGCCATGCACTTGGCGGCGGCGCCGTAGTAGGTGAGGTCGGCGTCGCCACGCTCGGAACGGGCTGCCGCAGCGTAGGTCAGCTGACGCGCGGCCTCGATCTTCATGCCCATCTCGGCGACCATCCACTGGATGCCCTGGAAGTCGGCGATCGCCTGACCGAACTGCTTGCGTTCCTTGATGTAGCCCATGGCGTAGTCAAGTGCGCCCTGTGCGATGCCGAGCGCCTGCGCGGCGATGGTGACGCGAGTGTGATCGAGTGTGCGCATCGCGGTGATGAAACCGGTGCCCTCCTCCCCGACCATCCGGCTGGCAGGAATGCGGACGTTCTCGAAGCGCACGGTGCGTGTCGGCGACCCCTTGATGCCGAGCTTCTTCTCCGGGGCGTCGAATGAGACCCCCTCGTCGGACTTCTCCACCACGAAGCAGGAGATTCCCTTGCTGCGCTTCTCCGGATCAGTGACGGCGAAGACGGTGTAGAACTCGGAGACACCGGCATTGGAGATCCAGACCTTCTGCCCGTTGAGCACGTAGTCGTCACCGTCGCGGACCGCACGCGTCTTCATCGACGCGGCGTCGGAACCGGCCTCGGCCTCCGACAGGCAGTAGCTGAACATCTTGCCCTCGGCCACCTGCGGGAAGTACTTCTGCTTGATCTCGTCGGACGCGGCGAGGATCAGCGGCACCGTGCCGAGCTTGTTGACCGCCGGAATCAAGGAGCTCGATGCGCACACGCGGGCGATCTCCTCGATGATTATCACCGTGGCGAGAGCGTCGGCGCCGAATCCACCGTACTGCTCGGGGATGTGGGGTGCGTGCAGGTCAGCGGCCTTCAGTGCGTCGAAGGACGCCTGCGGGAACTCGGCCTTCTCGTCGGCCTCGGCCGCGAACTGTGCGACCTTGCCCTCACAGATGTCGCGGGTGGCCGCCCGAATGGCGTCATGATCCTCGTTGGGGCGGTACATCTCGTCAAAGTCGCTCACGGTCACTCCTGAGTCATGCGTCGGTGCAAGGATGTGACTCCACAGTAACCCCTTTCGGTGAGCCACGAGTAACCGTTCGTCACATGTGACCTCCGCGGGGTCTTCGGGAGCGTCGTTCGACCCGCTTCGTTTGAGCTCCATTTGAACATGGCGGCCTCAGGCCCTCCCCGACTGCTCTCAGCTGTGGCGAACACCACCGCAGACGGTGCGTAACGCCACAGGCATGAACCCGACACGCCCGGCTGCATGCAGTGGCGCATTTTTCACGGCTCCACAACGCTGATCCCATGCAGGCTCGGCGACAACTTCCACCCGCGATCGAGGCCTTGGCCCGACGTCAGGGCGGCGTCGTCACTGTCGGTCAGCTCGACGCATCGGGGATCACCCGACGCATCCGTGACCGCATGACGAATTCAGGAATTCTCATCAGGATCCATGACCAGAGCGGGCTGCTGTGCACACGTGCGCCAGATCTGAAGAGCAGGCTCTGGGCCGGAATCCTGTTGGCCGGGGACCCTTCTGCGCTGGGAGGTTGGCATGCCCTGCACGTCATGGGTGCCGACGTCCGGCCCTCCAGGTTGGCCGAACCCATCCAGATCTGGGTCGAGCCCCATCGATCGCTGCGACCGAAAGGGCCATGGCGATTTCGCCGCGATTTCGGGGACAGGCTCACCGACAGGTTCCGCCTGGACTCGAAGAACCCCTGGACCATCTCAAACGAACGCAGCTTCCTGGACATCTCGCTCGGACTCGAGGCGCAGGCATGCGTGGGGCTGGCTCTGGATCTGCTGCGCGATGGCGGACTCCGGCCCGCCTTCCTGGCCGCAGCGCTCACCCGTCAATCCCATCGTCACCGTCGGCTCCTCCTCGATGTGATCGCTGACCACGAACAGGGCATCCACTCGATGCTGGAACAGCACTACGCCCGTGACGTCGAAGCGGCCCACAAGCTGGCGACCGGCAGCCGCCAGGTGCAACTCCGTGGAGGATTCGCCGATGTCGTCTACACCGCGCACAGGGTGATCGTGGAACTCGATGGGCGGGCATTCCACCGGGACCGTTTCCGCGATGCCCGACGTGACAACGCCAACGCCCTGGCCGGGTACGAGACGCTCCGCTATGGGTGGACCGACGTGGTGGGAGATCCCTGCCTGGTGGCCGAACAGGTCGCTCGACGCCTTCGGGCGCGCGGCTGGAAGGGTCGGCCGACTCCCTGCCATCGCTGTGCCTGAACGAGTCACCTCCGGCGTGCTCCGCCCCAACTGTGGCAAACAGCACCACAGACGGTGCGTAACGCCACAGCAGTCAGTCCAAGAGATCCCGCGCCAACACGGTGGCCCCGGCCACCGCGGCCGGGAACACGACGACGCTGAGCAGTGGCACGGAGAGAAGCCAATACGCTGGAACGCCGAACCCGAGGACAGACCAAGCATTACGGAGCAGTACGGCGCGTCGCTCCGCGAGGGTGAGCACCCCGCGGCGCTCACAGGTGGGCCCCACCAGTTCGCGCGCCATCATCCATCCGCCGAACACCGACGAGGCCACGACGCCGAGCACCGCTCCCACCGCCGGGATCAGGCCCAGCAGGAAGCAGAGAACGGCGCCGGCCATCGAGAGGAAGACCGTCGCGATCACCTGCCAGATCACCCGCACGATCATGCGGCCGGTGGGCTCCTTGTGTTCGGGCGGGACGGCACCGAGCGTCCGGTCCACGCCGGCGGAGATGGCGTCGTAGACCGGAGCGCCGAGCGTGATCGTCAACGTGGAATAGGCAACCACCGAGACCAATACGGCACCGACGACCAGGGCGATGGCAAGCAACACCTGCAGCACACCGCCACCGAGATCACCGGGCATCCAGTCGAGGACGGCACCGGCCATGGCCCCGGCGTTCATCACCAGAGCCACCCAGACGCCGATCAGGAGCACCGACATCACCAACGGCGGCACCATGCCGAGCACGAAGAGCCGTGGCTGCGACGCGATCACCCCGAAGCCCCGCACCAAGCAGCCGACCCCGCCGGCCACCCCGTGCACCTGGCTCCGACCGAGCACCTGGTTCACCGTGCGTCTCCACCGCGAACGTGGGCACGCACCTTCTCACCCTTGGCCTCGGCCGCAGCCCGCAGGTCGTCCTGGAACCGCAGCATCGCCTCTGTCAGCTCCGGGTCACCGGCGGCCAACATGCGTACGGCCAGCAGACCCGCGTTCCGGGCATTGCCCACCGCGACGGTGGCCACGGGCACGCCCGCGGGCATCTGCACGATCGACAACAACGAATCCATGCCGTCGAGATACTTCAGCGGCACCGGAACTCCGATGACAGGCAGCGGCGTCATGGCCGCGACCATGCCGGGAAGATGCGCCGCCCCTCCGGCCCCGGCGATTATCACTTCAAGTCCGCGCTCATGGGCGCTGCGCGCGTACTGCACCATCGCTTCGGGCATGCGGTGCGCCGACACCACATCGGCCTCGACCGCCACACCGAACTCCGTGCATGCGTCAGCAGCCGCCTGCATCACCGGCCAGTCCGAATCCGACCCCATGATGATGCCCACGCGGGCGTTGTCGATCGTCATCTTCGTCCCCCATCTGTATCGCCGTCGGTTTCGGCTTCGTCATCGATCCCCATGAGTCGGCTGGCGGCATGACGAGCCCGACGCCGGACCTGCGCAAGGTCTTGCCCCGTCACCGTCACGTGGCCCACCTTGCGGTGCGAGCGCACCTGCTTGCCATACAGCTGGACGCGCAGGCGTCGGTCCCGGGCGAAGCAGTGCAGCAGTTCCGATGGGAGGTCCTCGACGGTTCCGCCCAGCACATTGGTCATCACCGCGTACGGGTCGCGCAGACCCGGATCCCCCAGTGGTAGATCGACGACCGCGCGCAGGTGATTCTCGAACTGCGAGGTGTAGGCACCATCCATGGTCCAGTGGCCGGTGTTGTGCGGTCGCATCGCGAGTTCGTTCACCACGACGCTGCCATCGGCGCGCTGCATCAGTTCCACCGCGAGCACCCCGACGACATCGAGTTCACGGGCGATACGCAACGCGAGCTCCTGGCAGGTGATCGCCTGATCGTCGGTGAGCCCTTCGGCCGGAGTCACGGTCTCGGTGCAGATGCCCTCCTTCTGGACCGACTCGCTGACCGGGTACGCCACGGCCTGATTCGATGGTGAGCGCACCACTATCGCGCTGAGTTCGCGAGTGAAGTCGACGAACTCCTCGGCCAGGATGTCCGCACCACCGTGCAGTCCAGCGAACAGCGCGTCGGCCTCACCGGGCCGGTCCAGTTTCCAGACGCCCTTGCCGTCATAGCCCCCTCGCGTGGCCTTGGCGATGATCGGCCACCCGACCTCGTCGCCGAAAGCTTTCAGCTCGTCAGCATCTGCCACGAGGCGATTGACCGGACAGGGAATCCCCATGTCGGCGAACCGCTGACGCATGATGCCCTTGTCCTGCGCATGGATGAGGGCATCGGGGCCGGGACGCACCTCGATCCCCTCGGCCGCCACCGCACGAAGGATTTCCGTGGAAACATGCTCATGGTCGAAGGTGATGACGTCACACTGACGCGCGAAGGTGAGCACAGTGTCATGGTCGGTGTAATCACCCACCACGACGTCGGAGCCGACCTGGGCGGCCGAGACATCCGGTGATTCGGCGAGGATCCGCACGCGGAGTCCCAGCCCGATCGACGCGGCGTACATCATGCGGCACAGCTGGCCGCCGCCGATGATGCCCACCACGAAGGGGCGGACAGACGTGTCGGGTTCTTCATTCACAAGATCCCAGCCTAATGGCCGAACCCCAACCAACGCTCATCCGAGGCGCAGCCGGAAGATCACCACACGTTGGATCACGAAGTTCAGGAAGGTCGCGACGCCCTGACCGACGCAGAACGCCAAGGTGCGGGCCAGGTTCGAAGGCGGGATGAAGTTGTCCAACAAGCGGAATGTGAGTGTGTAGAGGCCGACGTTCACAAAGAAGGTGGCGCCGTACAGAACCCACACCAACGCGAGTCGACGCTTGGAGGGGCCGGTGCGGAAGGTCCAGCGTCGATTCATCGTGTAGGCGAACGTGGTTCCCACGATGAAGCCGACGGTCCGGGCGCCGGCTTCGTTCGGCCACAGGAAGTTGACCAGAAGCAACGTGATCCCGATGTCGAGCACCGCTGCCATCGCACCGGAGACGGTGAATCGCCAGACCTGGGATCGCAGCCCGACGCGTTGAGGCGTCACGGCCGTGCTGGTCTCGTTCACACATCCCACCTTAGCGAGGACCGCACGCGCCCCGGGGATATCAGTCCCGGGGCGCGTGTGGGTCGAACGGTCAGGTGCGCGGGAGATCAGGCGCCGGTCCACTCCCAGTGCCAGGGCTCGCCGGACACACCGTCGTCGAACCCGTAGGAGGGGGCGTTCGCG
The DNA here is from genome assembly GCF_006716235.1 of Propioniferax innocua. Lineage (GTDB taxonomy): Bacteria > Actinomycetota > Actinomycetes > Propionibacteriales > Propionibacteriaceae > Propioniferax > Propioniferax innocua. The sequence continues at coordinate 895,054 of NZ_VFOR01000001.1, forward strand.
TTGAGCCACTTGTAGGTGGCGCCGCCGTAGCCTCCGGTGCCGGAGATGTCGACCGCCAGGCCCCATCCGTGGTTGGAGTATCCGGGCTTCGCGGCCCTGAGGTTGGGGTTGTTGTAGTACTCCACCTGGCGCTCGTAGGAGCGGTAGGCGTTGCCGCCGCCGGGGTTGGTGATCTGCAGGTTTCGTCCGAACTTCGCCGCGTAGGCGTCGTTCATGGCTTCGAGCTCGTCCTCGACGTAGCAGGCCACCTTGTCCTTGGGCGAGAAGTCGAGCGAGCACAGCACGCTGTCGGGCAGGCGTCCGTTCGAGAAGCCGTTCTCAGGGCTCGGCTTCACATCCGATCCCCCATTGTCTCCGTCATCCCCGTCATCGCCGCCGTCGTTATCGGGAGCGCCACCCACGAGGGCCGCCCAGGTGTCGGGGCCGACGACACCGTCGACGGAGAGACCCTCCGCACTCTGGAAGGCCTCGACTTTTTGGCGGGTCTCCGAGCCGTACTTGCCGTCGACGCCGGCGCCGACGAGCATCTGGACGGCCTTCACGTCGTTGTCGGAATCACCGGGACGCACCTTGCCCACCAGGGATCCCCAGGTATTGGGGCCGACGACACCGTCTTCCTGCAGGCCCTTGAGACCCTGCAGGTGCTTCACCGCGCTCAGCGTGTCGGGGCCGAACTTGCCGTCCACGCTCAGCGAATACCCATGTGCGTTGAGAATGGTCTGGAGTGCCGAGATGCTCTTGCCGGAGTCCCCGTGGCGCAGCTTGGGCAGGGACTCGGCCACGGCCGTGGCCGCCGAAGCGGTCGGCGCGGTGGAGAGCGCGAGATCACCCGCGACGACGCCTCCGACGGCGAGGGCGGCAGCACCCGCCGCAGCAGCGAGGCGCAGTCCGAACCCATGGGAGGGCTTGGGGTTGCTGATGGTCGTACGGCGAGAGGTGAACATCGTGGACATGGTCGCTCCTAGGGTGAGGTGCCTGCGGTGGGGTGCACGAACCACCATCACGATGACTCGGCAGACGAGTCCGCGTCAGCCCTGCAACAACGGAACTCTCCTGTGGAGCCTTCCGCTTGCCCATACCTCTCGCGGCTCCACCTTCACGTTGAGCCGCGTCTATCCGGCACAAGGCCGAGGTGAGAGCACTGTCTCACGACGACCCGTAAGCCACCTGTTCAGCGCACGTGCACCACATCGCCGACGCTGAACGTGCGCACCGAGCCGTCCACATCGACCCGCAGACAACCGCTGGCGTCCACTCCAATAGCGTCCCCGGTCACGAAGGCATCCGGTTCGTCGATCTCCGTGTCAGGACGTACCTGAATACGGACGCGACGGCCCACCGTCGAGCAGGCTGCCGCATAGGCCTCGGCCACCGATCCGGGGTTCTGCTGCCATGCATCGAGTTCTGTGGCGGCCACGTCCAGCACCGACACCAGCAGGTCGGTCATCGACACTTCGGCCCCATGCAGATGGAGCGACGTCGCAGTGGGCACAGGCAGTTCATCGACGTCCATGGAGACGTTGATGCCACACCCGAGGACGACGGCCAGCCCATCGGGGGCGGTCACCTGCTCGGCCAGGATCCCGCAGACCTTGCTCTCACCGATCAACACGTCATTCGGCCACTTGAGCGTCGGTTGCAGGTCGGTCACCTCGGTGATCGCGCGGCGGATCACGACGCCGGCGAGCAACGGGATCCAGGACCAGTGGTCCAGAGGAACCGATGGCCGCAGCAACATCGACAGCGCCAACGACACGCCGGGAGGTGTGGTCCAGACCCGGGTTCGACGTCCGCGCCCGGCGGTCTGGTCGGCGGTGGCCACCACCGCGCCCGGACGCGCACCGGCACGCGCGAGTTCCAGGAGCTCGGCATTCGTGGACCCCACCGAGCGGTGGATGACGAGGTCCGGCCACGTGGCGGCGTCGACGCGGCGGCGAACGGCGGCGGCGTCGATGGGATCGATCGGGGGCATCGCACTCCTTCATTCGAATTCTTCATCAGAAATCATTCCAGCTCGCCTCCGAATGGGCGCTTTCCAGCGACCCCAAATGGGCGCTTTCCAGCGACGGCTGCTCGCATCGTTCGGTTCGAGCGATAGTCTCGTCCCCATGCAGCCAGACATCCACACCACGGCCGGAAAGATCGCCGAACTGGAACGCCGCACTGAAGCGGCTGTTCACGCCGGTTCAGCCGCAGCGGTCGAGAAGCAGCATGCCAAAGGAAAGCTGACCGCTCGCGAGCGCATCGAACTGCTGCTCGACGAGGGCACTTTCAGCGAGCTCGACCAATACGCACGGCACCGCTCCACGTCCTTCGGCATGGACGCCAACCGCCCCTTCGGCGACGGTGTCGTCACCGGGATCGGCGAGATCGACGGGCGTCCGGTCTGTGTGTTCAGCCAGGATGTGACGGTCTTCGGTGGGTCGCTCGGCCAGGTGTACGGCGAGAAGATCTGCAAGGTCATCGACTTCGCCATGCGTACCGGGTGCCCGCTCATCGGGATCAACGAGGGCGGCGGTGCTCGTATCCAGGAGGGCGTGGTCTCCCTCGGGTTGTACGCCGAGATCTTCCGTCGCAACACCGAGGCCTCCGGCGTGATCCCGCAGATCTCGCTCATCATGGGCGCTGCAGCCGGTGGCCACGTGTACTCCCCCGCCCTCACCGATTTCGTGGTGATGGTCGACAAGACCTCACAGATGTTCATCACCGGCCCCGACGTCATCAAGACCGTCACCGGCGAGGACGTCTCGATGGAGGAGCTCGGCGGCGGGCGCACCCACAACACCAAGTCGGGTAATGCGCACTACCTCGGCAGTGACGAGGAGGACGCGATCGGCTACGTGCGTGAACTCATCGGGTTCCTGCCGCAGAACAACCTCGACGAGCCGCCGATCTACGAGTCCGACAGCCCGATGGACGTCACCGACCTCGACGAGTCGCTCGACACGATCATCCCCGACTCGCCGAACCAGCCCTACGACATGGCCGAGGTGGTCACCTCGATCCTCGACGACGAGGAGTTCCTGGAGACCTCCCCGTTGTTCGCACAGAACATCATCACCGGATTCGGCCGCGTCGAAGGGCGCTCGGTCGGCATCGTGGCGAACCAGCCGCTGCATTTCGCCGGCTGTCTCGACATCGACGCCTCGGAGAAGGCCGCCCGATTCGTGCGCACATGCGACGCGTTCAACATCCCGGTGCTCACCTTCGTCGATGTGCCCGGGTTCCTCCCCGGCGTCGAGCAGGAGCACGGTGGCATCATCCGCCGCGGCGCCAAGCTCATCTACGCCTACGCCGAGGCCACCGTGCCGCTGATCACGATCATCACCCGAAAGGCGTATGGCGGCGCGTACGACGTGATGGGGTCCAAGCACCTCGGCGCCGACCTGAATCTGGCATGGCCCACCGCCCAGATCGCGGTGATGGGCGCCCAGGGTGCGGTGAACATCATCCATCGCAAGCGTCTGGCCGCAGCCAGCGACCCCGAGGCGCTGCGCCAGCAGCTCATCCAGGAGTACGAGGACGAGCTGGTGAACCCCTGGCTCGCCGCCGACCGCGGTTACGTGGATCAGGTGATCGCCCCGCGTGACACCCGTCGCAAGATCGTCCGTGGGCTGCGCACCCTGCGCACCAAGCGTCAGACGCAGCCGCCCAAGAAGCATGGGAACATCCCACTGTGAGCGGCACCGAGACGTGGAAGGTCATCGCGGGGTCCCCAACCCCCGAGGAGCTCGCGGCGATCGTGCTGGTGCTCGGCTCGGGCGACGGTGACACCGGCACCCAAGCACCCACCTCGGACCTCGCCCCGGTGGGCGGCTGGGCCGCACGGCACCGCCTGTTGCAGCCCCGGCTGCTCACCGGCCCCGGAGCCTGGCAGGCCATGGTCCGCCGATGAGCACCCCGCCGCGATTGGTCCTCGCTTCGGCATCGCCTGCGCGGCGTCAGGTGTTGACGCGCGCCGGGTTGAATCCGGAGGTGATCGTCTCCGGCGTGGATGAGAGCAGCGCCAAGGCCGAATCCCCCGCCGACCTGGCAGGGCGCCTCGCCGAGCTGAAGGCTCGAGCGGTCGTCGAACGGCTCGAGGTGACCGGCCCAACGGTGGTGATCGGCTGCGACTCGGTTCTGGAGCTCGACGGCGTCGCCCACGGAAAACCACACACCGCCGAACGCGCCACCGAGCGTTGGCGGGCGATGCGCGGGCGCACCGGCATCCTGCACACGGGGCACCACGTCGTCTGTCATGACGAGGATCTGCATCCGACCGCCCGCACCTCGGTGGGATCCACGAAGGTGACCTTCGCAGACCTGAGTGACGCCGAGATCGTCGCCTACGTCGCCACCGGCGAACCGCTCGGGGTGGCAGGAAGCTTCACCCTGGATGGTTTCGGTGGCGCCTTCATCACCGGCATCGAGGGCGACCCGGCGAACGTTCTGGGCATCTCGCTGCCGCTCCTGCGTCGCATGCTCGCCGACGCCGGGGTGGAGTGGACATCATTGTGGAGCGGCTCGAACAGTCACCGCTGAGACGTTCTCGGAGATCGTGAAGGCACCGTCCCAACCGGGCCTGGTGAACAGGATCGCCTCGGGTGTGTCGGCGGTGATCTCCCAACCGGCCCCGGGAAGGTCGGCTCGCAGAACATGGGCGATCTCCGCCCCATCAGGCTGCGAGAAGGAAGCGGTTATCACATTCGGCTGATCCACGTACTGTGTGATGGCCGCATCGTCGGGGATGGGGATCAGCGCCGACGGCCCCTGCTCGTAGCCCTTCTCCGCCAAGGAGATGGTGCCGGGGGAAGGTTCAAACGAACCGGTGGGAGTGGGGGTCGGCTTCGGCACGGTGGCACCACAGCCGACCAGCACCAGGACACAGGCCCCCGCCATTCCCAGCCGAACAAGGGCCGTGGACATCACTTGGAGCCCTGCCGCAAGATGAACTCTCGGGGACACGCCCCGCACCACCGCGTCGGATCGCACGAACCCCACACTAGTCGCGGTAATCTGACGCCGTCATGACTGAAGAACCTGAGCTCACCCGTACCCCGAGCGAGGCCGCCCACGCGCCTCCGAAGCACCGCCTGCCGGCAGGCATCCGCGCCATGCGCCCCCGGCAGTGGATCAAGAATGTCCTGGTGTTCGCGGCCCCGCTCAGCGCGGGCTCGCTGTTCCACGAAGACGTTCTGCTCAAGACTTTCCTCGCCTTCTTCGCCTTCTGCATGGTGAGTGCGACCGTCTACCTCATGAACGACATCAAGGATGTCGAGGAGGACAGACTCCACCCGCGCAAGCGGTTCCGCCCCATCGCAGCCAAGGAACTCAGCGTCGGCGCAGCCTGGGTGCTGGCTGGAATCACCGCCGCCTTGGGCTTCGGAATTGGTTTTTGGACCTCGACGTACCTGGGCGTGACGCTCGCTGTGTATCTGGCGCTGCAGATCCTGTACTCGATGTTCCTCAAGCACCAGCCGATCATCGACCTCGCGATGGTGTCCTCCGGCTTCCTGCTGCGCGCCGTCGCCGGTGGCGTGGCGTCGCAGATCGACCTGAGTGCCTGGTTCCTGCTGGTGGCATCGTTCGGCTCGCTGTTCATGGTCGCAGGCAAGCGCTACTCGGAGATGAAGGTGCTCGGTTCCGACGCCGGCACCCGCAAGTCGCTGGCTGCCTACACCGTGTCGTACCTGCGCTTCGTGTGGCATCTCTCGGCCGCTGTGACCTTGATGTCCTACTGCCTGTGGGCCTTCGAGAACCAGGAGCGCGGCTGGGCCGCAGTGCCGTGGACGGTGCTCTCGATCGCTCCCCTGACGATCGGCCTGCTCCAGTACGCCATGCAGGTCGACCGCGGCAATGCCGGTGAGCCCGAGGACGTGGTGCTCAACAACCGCCCGCTGCAGCTCATGGCCGTGATCACCGTGGTCCTGATCGCCGTCGCCGTCTTCACCAAGTGAGCCCCACCCACATGAGTGCCGCCCAAGTGAGTGCCGCCCAAGTGAGTGCCGCCCAGATGAGTTCTACCCAAATGAGTGCCGCAATGACCGACGAACGCCCGGTGGCTCTTGTCACCGGTGGCAGCCGCGGCATCGGCCGCGCCATCTGTGCCGAACTGGGCCGCACTCATCACGTTCTCGTGGGCGGGACGCGAGCAGATTCGGTCGCCGAGGTGGTGGCTTCCCTGCCATCGGCTGAGCCGTTCGTGGCCGACCTGACCGACGAGCAGGCCGTGGCGTCGGCCGCAGCCAAGGTCGGGCGTCTCGATGCGCTGGTGCACAGCGCCGGCATCGGCGGCTTCGGCGATACATCGGGCTCCACCCGCGAACGCTGGCGACGCGTGCTCGAGCTCAACGTCGTGGCCGTGGTGGATCTCACCGAACTGCTCATCGAGAAACTCCGCGAGAACCACGGAATCGTGGTGGCGATCAACTCCGGCGCCGGGCACAACGCGAGCCCCGGCAATGGGCTGTATCCGGCATCGAAGTTCGCGCTGCGCGCCTACACCGATGCCCTGCGCGGACGCGAGATGGGGCGCGTACGCGTCACCTCGATCCATCCGGGCCGCGTCGACACTGACATGCAGCACGAGCTCATCGCATCCGAGGGCAAGCAGTACGACGCCACCAAGTACTTGAGCCCCGACGCCGTCGCCGAGACCGTTCGCCTGGCCATCGACACCGACCCCCGCGGTCAGATCAACGAACTGTCGATCCGCCCCTTCAACTGAGCCCGTCTCCCCGAGTAGGCCTTCCCGCGCACGCCTCCCTGTGCGCGCCTTCCCATGCGCGCCTTCCCATGCGCGCCTTCCCGCACACGCCTTCCCATGCACGCCTTTCCGCACACGCCTCCCTGTGCAGGCCTTCCCGCGCACGCCTCCCTGTGCACGCCTCCCTGTGCACGCCTCCCTGTGCACGCCTTCCCGCACAGGCCTTCCTGCGTCGGAAGGAAACATGTCCCGGACCAGCACCGAGCCACATGCCCCCATACATGCAGAAAAACATTGCGGTCAGATTCGGTCCTCATCTACGTCCGCTGACGATGTTTCGAACGACATTGCGGCCAAGATCTGACCTCAATGTTTTTCCATGTGTGGTGCCCCCTCGCCTGACGATGCCCACACCTTCCACGCCTGATGCAGCCCACACCCGCCACACCTGACGCAGCCTCAGCCCACCTCGCGGGCTTCGGGGCCGAACCAGTCGTCGAGCTGATCGTCGATATCACGCCAGCGGTCGAGTTCGCGCATCTCGAAGTCGGTCATCAGTAGATCGTCAAAGGCCCGCTGCACTCGCCCAAGGGCCTCCTCGCCATGTCCTTGCACGACCAAGCGTGTGCTCGGGCGACGCTGCGCCCACTGCCCACCGGAGCCAAGTGCGACCTGGCTGCCAGCAGCGGTGAGCACGCACACCGTGGCCGGACGCGTGGGCAAGTGGAAGCACCCGCGGATACGGACCGGCCCCACACCCAGAAGCTCCAGATCATTCATGAGACGCCCGGGGTGGAATGGTCGTTCGCTGACGAATTCCCTGGACCAGAACCCTTCGATTTCCGGCACGTGCCGAGGCGGTGTACGCACCGGGTCCAGACGCCGCTTCGCGCCACGCATGTCGTGCTTCATGTGGAGCAGACGCATCGGGTTGATGGCGCTGAGGACCTCGGCATATCGCTCTTCGGGCACCAGGTGCCGCAGGGCGGCGATCTGTCCGCCGCGTGGCGGGTCGAGTGTGCACACAAGATCGCTGTAATCGACCTGCTCCATCAGGGCTTCAGCCACCGATCGATGGTCACGGCCACCCAAGCCAAGTCCGCGCTCGGCGAGGAGGTCATCACCGAAGGCGTCCTGCGCCACGGTCTGCTCGTCCACCACCGAGAGCACCGACGCGATCCGCACCGGAAGGAACGAATGCTCGACCGCCTCGCTGATCTGCCACACAAGAGGCTCGGGTGCCGCAGCCAACGGCAGCGCCAGCACGATCGTCTGCCACGTGCCCACCTCGGCGAGGCGTCGCAGCGTCGGCACGATGTCCTCCCGTGCCGTGCACGAGAGGCACGCGTGCTCCAAGTGCGCGGTGTCGTCCTCGACCAGCCCGGAGTCGTCTGAGACTGTGCGACGGACAGTACCCCCCTCCCCCTCCTCGTCCGGTGTGAGTTCGTGACGCACCAGCACGGCGTCGGGCAGGCCCATGAGCAGCGACATGACTCCACACTCGCGTGCCACACGATCGATCGCCGACACGATCACGACCAGGGTCATCGCCCACTCCCGTAACGCTGCCGGAATCGTTCGACGCGGCCAGCGGTGTCGATGGTGCGCGAACGACCGGTGTAGAAGGGGTGACTCGCGGATGAGACATCGACGTCCACAACCGGATAGGTGTTGCCGTCCTCCCACTCCAGCGTCTTGTCCGAGGTACATGTCGAACGGGTGAGGAACAAAAGTCCTGCCGAACGATCCCGGAAGAGCACCGGTCGGTACTCGGGGTGGATGCCTTGCTGCATGGGGCCTCCTGGTTGAGTTTCGGATATGTACGAGGTGCCGCGCACGGCCGATGAACAGATCCGCTGCGCGATCTGGCATGGACACACTACACATTAAACGAGTACGGTTCTCATTTGCTTCAGTCGGGAAGGTCCCGAAGAAGGAGGATCGATGTCAGCTCGCTGCCAGGTGACCGGGGCCCAGCCCGGTTTCGGCAACAACAAACCATGGTCGAAGAAGCGCACCAGACGTCGCTTTGACCCCAATATCCAAAAGAAGCGCTACTGGGTGCCCAGCCTCGGGCGCACCGTGACACTCACTCTCTCGGCGCGAGGCATCAAGACGATTGACCGACGCGGCATCGACGCCGTGTGCCACGACCTCATCGCCAAGGGAGTGAAGATCTGATGGCCAAGCGCAGTGACGTCCGCCCGATCATCAAGCTGCGATCCACCGCCGGCACCGGGTTCACCTACGTGACCAAGAAGAACAAGCGCAACAACCCCGACCGGCTGACGCTGCGCAAGTTCGACCCCATCGTGCGCCGACACGTCGAGTTCAAGGAGACCCGCTGATGGCCAAGACCTCCAAGATCGTCAAGAACAACAAGCGCGCCGAGATCGTGGCCCGCTATGCCGAGCGTCGGGCTGAACTCAAAAAGCGCATCCGCACCGCGGACACCATGGAGGAACGCATGGAGGCCGTCCGCGCCCTCGCAAAACTCCCCCGCGATTCATCGCCCACACGGCTCCGCAACCGTGACTCCGCCGATGGACGCCCACGCGGCTTCATCCGCAAGGCGGGGGTCTCCCGTGTCCGATTCCGCAGCATGGCCCACCGTGGCGAGCTGCCCGGGATCCAGAAGTCGAGCTGGTGAGGAGCTGACATGGCAGTACCGAAACGCAAGAAATCCCGTTCACGCACGCGACATCGTCGCGCCAGGTTCACGGCCGAAGCCCCGCATCTGACGCCGATCAGGGTCCAAGGGCAGACCAAGAACGTCCCCCGGCGTCTTGCGAAGGCCTACCACCGCGGCCTGATCGATGACGACGGTCTCTGACCCGAACCACTCGAGCCGATGAATATCCGGGCCTCACGCACATCTCCCATGTGTGAGGCCCGGCTCTTTGGCCTCGGGATCCTCCCCGCACCGGAATTTCCGGGAGTGGGACAGGCGCGTTTCCACCACGAACCACTCAGGATCTGAAAAGGTGGCGGGGCGGTGCACCGATCAGGACGCCGCTAGACTCCCGGTGAACCGGCAGGGATTCAAGGAGGAACTGTGGCCCTCAACAAGGTGCTCGTTGCCAACCGTGGCGAAATCGCCGTGCGCGTGGTCCGCGCTGCGGCCGATGCCGGGTTGGGCAGCGTCGCGGTATACGCCGAGCCCGACGCGGACGCGATGTTCGTCAAACTCGCCGATGAGGCCTACGCGCTCGGCGGATCCACGCCGGCCGAGACCTACCTCGACGTCGCCAAGATCCTGGACATCGCCGAGCGCAGTGGCGCCGACGCGATCCACCCCGGCTACGGGTTCCTCGCAGAGAACGCCGACTTCGCCCAGGCGGTCATGGACGCCGGCCTCACCTGGATCGGCCCTCCACCGTCGGCGATCGATGCGTTGGGCGACAAGGTCAAGGCGCGCCACATCGCGCAGAAGGCGGGCGCCCCCCTCGTCCCCGGCACCGCCGATCCGGTCACGAACGCCGATGAGGTGGTCGCCTTCGCCGACGAGCACGGACTCCCCATCGCGATCAAGGCAGCCTTCGGCGGCGGTGGTCGCGGGTTGAAGGTCGCCCGTGAGCGCAGCGAGGTCAAGGACCTGTTCGAGTCCGCCACCCGTGAAGCCGTCACCGCCTTCGGGCGTGGCGAGTGCTTCGTCGAGCGTTACCTCGACAAGCCGCGCCACGTGGAGACCCAGTGCCTGGCCGACAAGCACGGAAACGTCGTGGTGGTATCGACGCGCGACTGCTCGCTGCAGCGTCGTCACCAGAAGCTCGTGGAGGAGGCACCCGCACCATTCCTCAGCGATGACCAGTTGCAGCGCCTCTACGAGTCCTCGAAGGCGATCCTGGCCGAGGCCGGCTACGTGGGCGCGGGAACCTGTGAGTTCCTCGTCGGTCTCGACGGCACCATCTCCTTCCTCGAGGTGAACACCCGTCTGCAGGTGGAACACCCCGTTTCCGAGGAGGTCACCGGCATCGACCTGGTCCGCGAGATGTTCCGCATCGCCGACGGCGAGGAGCTCGGCTACGACGACCCGGTCATCCGCGGCCACTCCATCGAATTCCGTCTCAACGCCGAAGACGCCGGACGCAATTTCATGCCCGCCCCCGGCACGCTCACCGCGTGGCACGCGCCCACAGGCCCCGGCGTCCGCGTCGACGAGGGCTACCAGACAGGTGACACGGTCCCCGGTTCGTTCGACTCGCTGGTCGCCAAGATCATCGTCACCGGCGCGACGCGCCAGGAGGCCATCGAACGCGCCCGACGCGCTCTCGCCGAGACCGTCGTGGAGGGCATGCCCACGGTGCTGCCATTCCATCGTGTCGTCCTCGATGACCCTGCGTATGCGGCGGTCGACGGTGATTTCACGGTGCACACCCGTTGGATCGAGACCGAGTTCGACAACCAGATCGAGCCTTGGGAGGGCCAGCCCGCCGACGCCGAAGACCGCCCCGAGAAGCAGGTCGTGGTCGTGGAGGTCAACGGCAAGCGTGTGGAGGTCGCCGTTCCCGAGGGTGCCTTGGCATCGGCCAACGCATCCAGCAGCAGAAAGCGCAAGAAGTCGAAGCGTTCCTCACGCGGCAGCGTCGCGGCGGCTCCGACCAATGCCCTCACCTCCCCCATGCAGGGCACCATCGTGAAGGTGGCCGTCGAGGAAGGTCAGGACGTCTCCGAGGGCGACACCATCGTGGTGCTCGAAGCCATGAAGATGGAGCAGCCGCTCACCGCACACCGCTCAGGCACGGTCTCGGGGCTCGATGCCACGCAGGGCGCCACAGTGCAGGCCGGGTCAATCATCTGCACCATCGAAGGTGACGAGGACGACGACTGACACCTATCGGGCCGCGGCCCACCGACGACAGAAGTCGGTGGTGCCCAGCTCGAGCCGCACGGTGGCAAGATCATCGCCGCGTGTGCCGCCACGATTGACGATGACCACGGGCAGACCGGCCTTCGCAGCCTGACGCACGAACCGGAGCCCGGACATCACCGCCAGCGACGATCCCAACACCACCAGGATGTCGGCTTCATCCACCATCGCGCGGCAATGAGCCACGAGATCCTTGGCAACCGTTCCCCCGAAGAAGACCACGTCGGGTTTGAGGACACCATCGCACACCAGGCAGTCGGGCACGACGAAGTCCTCCCAGCCCTCGATCTCCATGTCTCCGTCAGGGCGGGCACGAGCCGGATCGGGCCGCGGCGCATAGGCGCCGGTGGGATCGTCATGGCCCGATGGCAGCACATCGGGGTTGAGCACCGCCAGACGCTTCTGCAGGTCATAGCGCGAGGAGATGTCCCCGCACGTCAGGCAGACCACATCGGCCAGACGCCCGTGAAGGGCCACCACCGGTCGGCTTCCTGCCGCCTCGTGAAGTCCGTCGACGTTCTGGGTGATGACGCCCGTCACCTGATCGTTGAGCGAGGCCAGAGCGATGTGCCCCGCATTGGGGTGGGCGCCGGCCACAAGCTCCCATCCACGGAAAGACCGAGCCCAGTAGCGTCGACGGTTGCTGGCCGACCCCACGAACTCGGCGTGCAACATCGGGTTGCTGCGGGGCGATCCGGGGCCTCGGTAGTCGGGGATGCCCGAATCAGTGCTCATTCCGGCGCCGGTGAGCACAGCGACACGTGCCCCACGCAGGAGATCGAGCGTCTGCTCCACTCGGATGGATTGAGCGGGCCGGATGGATGGAGCGGGCCGAATGGACGGGGCGGGCGTCACAGAATCGGTTCGAAGCCCATGTCCAGCTGTTCATCACTGTGCCCGTGCAGACGGCGTGCGGCCTCGGCGAACGAACCCGACAGCGACGGGTAGACGGTGAAGTCGTGGGCGAAGTTGTCGACGGTGATGCGTTCGGAGACCGCGATCGACAGGGAATGGATGAGTTCCGATGCCGCCGGCGAGACCACCACGCCACCGACGATGATGCCGGTGGTCGGCAGGCAGAACAGTTTGACGAAGCCCTCGCGGATCTCCTGCATCTTGGCTCGAGCATTGCCCTTGAGCGGCAAGGTGTACGACAGGGCGCGCACCTCACCCGAATCCACCTGCGCCTGGGTCACACCCACCGTCGCGATCTCGGGGGCGGTGAACACATTGGACGCCACGCCACTCATGTCAAGGGGAGCCACCGCGTCACCGAGTGCGTGCCACATCGCGATGCGGCCCTGCATGGCCGCCACCGAGGCGAGCGGCATGACACCGGTGCAGTCACCGGCGGCATAGATGTTGCGGACGCTGGTTCGCGAGACCTTGTCGACCTCGATGTGTCCCGAACCGGAGACCTTCACCCCGGCGTCGGGCAGACCCATGTTGGTGGTGCTGGGCACCGAACCGACCGCCATCAGACAGTGGGTTCCGGTGACGGTGCGGCCGTCGGTCAGCGTGACGGTGACCTCATCGCCGTCACGTGTCACCGATTCGGCGCGGCTCTGCGACATGATCTGCATGCCGCGACGTTCGAAGACATCCTGCAGCACCATGGCGGCGTCGGCATCCTCGCCGGGAAGCACCAGGCGACGCGAAGACACGAGAACGACCTCGGCACCCAACGCGCGATAGGCGCTGGCGAACTCGGCGCCGGTGACGCCCGAGCCCACGACGATGAGCTTCTCGGGCAGTTCGGTGAGGTCGTAGAGCTGGGTCCAGTTGAGGATGCGTTCCCCGTCGGTGCGTGCGCTCGGGAGCTCTCGGGCCGTGGAACCGGTGGCGACGAGAACGATGTCGGTGTCGAGACGCTCTTCGGTTCCGTCGGGGCGGGTCACCACAACGGTGTTGGTTCCGTCGAGGCGTCCGCGGCCCTCGATGACCTCGACTCCGGCGTTCTCCATCTGCTTCTCGATGTCGCGGGACTGCTGCTGTGCGAGGTCGAGGACACGTCGGTTCACCGCGCCGAGATCCACCGACACCGAGGACCTGTCTGCGGAGCCATCCAGTCGGATGCCGAGCGCACCGGCGCGCTCGACCATCGTCATGATCTCCGCTGTTGCGATGAGGGTCTTGGAGGGAACACAGTCGGTCAGGACCGCCGAACCCCCCAGACCATCGCTGTCCACAAGACGCACTCGGCCGCCAAGCTGGCTGCCCACCAGTGCCGCCTCGTATCCGCCAGGTCCGCCACCAATGATCACCACGTCAGTCACAGGGCTCATTGTTGCAGTATTCGCACAGGAGGCAGAATCGGCCCCATGGAGAGCACGCAGACATCCGCCGCCGATGCCGCCCACGCCCTGCTCGAACGTGTGGGGGTGGAACGACTCGACACCGCATTCATCCTCGGCTCGGGGTGGTCCAGTGCCGCCGACGACCTCGGGGAGGAATTGGGACGCTGCCCGCTGGGCAAGCTTCCCGGTTTCCGCGCCCCCGTGGTGGCCGGTCATGGCGGTGTCGTCCGTGCCGTGAGGACCGGTTCGGGCCGCATCGCCGGGGTCCTGACCGGGCGTACGCACTTCTACGAGGACCGCGATGTGATGGCCGTCGCCCATGGTGTGCGGACGCTGGCCGCCGCCGGCGTCGAACGCCTGGTGTTGACCAACGGCTGCGGGTCGCTGCGTCCGGACTGGGGACCGGGTCAGGTGGTGCTGCTCCGCGACCACATCAACCTCACCGGCGCCACACCCCTGCGCGGCCCGGAGTTCATCGACATGAGCACTGCCTACTCCTCTGCCCTGCGGGAGGTCGCACGGAGCGTCGACGCCGAGCTCCCCGAGGGGGTCTACGTGCAGTTCGCCGGGCCCCAGTACGAGACACCGGCCGAGGTTCGGATGGCCGGTGTCCTGGGTGGTGATCTGGTGGGAATGTCGACGACGCTCGAGACCATCGCCGCACGGGCGGCGGGCGTCGAGGTGCTGGGGATCTCGCTCGTGACGAACCTCGCAGCCGGCGTGGGCGAGGCGCCGCTCGACCATGCCGAGGTGCTCGCGGCCGGGAAGGCGGCGGCACCGCGGCTTCGGGAACTGCTCACGGGAATCGCCGAGGTGCTGTGATGCCCGGCTCCGGACTGCCGCTCGACCCCGGATTGCGCGAACAGGCCGAGGACTGGCTCGCCGAGGACCCCGATCCCGAGACCCGCGCCACTCTGACGACTCTCCTCGAACAGGCCGAGGCTGCGGCGCCGACGTCGGCAGCCGCCGCCACCGAGCTGGCGTCGGCGTTCGCGGGGCCGCTGGAGTTCGGTACCGCGGGACTGCGTGGGCCCATGGGTCCGGGGCCCGCGCGGATGAACCGGGTGGTCGTGACGCGTGCCGCCGCTGGTCTGGCGCGCTGGCTCACGCAGTGGCGGCTGACCGCACGCGTGCTGGTGGGTCATGACGCCCGGCATGGATCGGAGAGATTCGCCCGCGACACCGCCGAGATCCTCGCCGGGGCGGGACATGAGGTCGTCCTTCTCGACGGCCCGGTCCCCACGCCTCTCGTGGCTTTCGGTCTGCTCAACGGCGAGCGTCCGGCCCATGCCGCGGTGGTCGTGACCGCGTCGCACAATCCTGCGGCGGACAACGGCTACAAGGTCTATGTGGGCGGCTCACAGATCATCCCGCCGGTGGACGCCGAGATCGCCGAGGCCATCGCCCACGAATCAGCCGAACCGCTGGCGGCGCTCCCCCGGCGTGCGGTGACGCCCACCGGCCCGGAACCGCTTCTCGCCGCCTATGTGGCCCGGGCCGCCGCTGCGGCACCGGACACCGATTCCTCCGTTTCTCCCGTCCAGTGGGTGCACACGGCCATGCACGGCGTCGGGGCGCCGTTGGTGCGACGCGTGACCGCGGCCGCAGGGCTGCCCGAGCCGATCGAGGTGGCGGCACAGGCCGAACCGGACCCTGACTTCCCGACGGTGCCGTTCCCAAACCCCGAGGAAGCCGGCGCGATGGACCTGGCTCTCGATCTGGCGGCCGAACAGGGCGCCGACGTGGTCATCGCCAACGACCCCGACGCCGACCGCTGCGCCGTCGCGGTTCCCGGTGCCGACCCGCATGATCGCGCGGCATGGCGTCTGCTGACCGGCGATGAACTCGGTCTTCTCCTGGGGGATGACGCCCTGCGCCGCGGCGTCCCTGGTGTGTTCGCGGCGTCGGTCGTCTCGGGGAGCGCGCTGGAACGACTCGTGCGTTCCGCAGGGCGCGAGTTCGTCACCACCCTCACGGGGTTCAAATGGATCGGACGTGTGCCCGACCTCGCCTTCGGCTACGAGGAGGCCATCGGCTACTGCTGTGACCCCCATGCCGTCGCCGACAAGGACGGCATCACCACGGCCCTACGGGTGCTGCAGATGGTGGCCCGGTTCAAGGCATCGGGCCGGACGCTGACCGACCGACTCGATGAACTCGCTGCCGAGCACGGGCTGGTCAGCACGGCGCAGGTGTCCATCCGCACCGATGATCCGGAGACCATCTCGCGAGCTCTGACCTCACTGCGGCAGACCCCGCCCACGCGGCTCCTCGGTGAGACCGTGGGAGTCACCGACTTGGCCGACCCCTCACGCCCCGAGCCGGCCGATGCGACCGCTGGTCTTCCCCCGACCGATGCCGTCATCCTGTCGGGTCATGACTTCCGTGCAGTGATCCGCCCCTCCGGCACCGAGCCCAAACTGAAGATCTACCTCGAAACTCGCCACGACCCGGTTCCTCCCGCAGAACTTCACCGGGTGCGGAGCCTCGAACAGGACCGGCTCGGGCTGCTCGGGCACGAGGTCACGAGCATCCTCGGACTCCGAGAACCGGACCGACTTCACGAGGTCTGAGCGGCAGAACCCCAAGGCCGCAGGCGGCTTGCCGAGGACAGTGGAGGTCTGCGCACCGATGACGGTGCACAGACCTCCACTCAAACTCATCCACTCACGCTGGCGTGAAAGCGTGAGCAGTCTGCTCAGCGGCGACGCAGGATGGTCACGCCACCGAGGATGGCGCCCAGCCCCACTGCGATGATGCCCAGAGCGGGACCACCAGTGTTGGGCAGGCCCGCTGCAGGACGCGTGCCGGAGGGATCAGACGTTCCCGCCCCGAGAGCCTGGGTCTCGGGGGCCTGGGTGTCAGGGGCTTGGGTCTCGGGGGCCTGGGGCGGGGCCGGAGTCTCGTCACCGGGTGTGCTGACCGGGTCCTGTGACGGCGTGGGCGTCGGATCGGGCGACACCGTCTCCATCGGGGGCTCACTCGGCGCAGGTGTCTCCGTCGGCGTCACGCTTGCACTCGGCTCAGACGTCTCGCTCGGCGTGGGCGCCGGAGTCTCGGACGGGGTCTCACTCGGCGTCGGCGCCGGAGTCTCGGACGGCGTCTCACTCGGCGTCGGCGCCGGAGTCTCGGATGGCGTCGGTGTGGGGGTGGGAGTCGGAGTCGGCGTGGGAGTCGGCGTCGGAGTCGGCGTGGGCAGCACGGCACCCGGCTCCAGCACATACTTGGTGTCGGTGCACTTGTCGATGGAGAAGCTGTCCAGCGTCTCCCCCACAGCCACGTCGGTGGTGGAGTTGTCACGCTTCGCGCCAACGGTGGAGGTGTACTCGAGACGGCACCCGTTGATGCTGATGTTCTGGAACGTCGTGGTGTAACCGGCGCTCGTCACCACCGTGGCATCGTTGTTGGACCAGGCGTTGTTGTCATCGGGAGCAGGGTCGTAGTCCTTGCCGCCGGCATGCGAGACCACGTACATGGGTCCGGTCGTCACGCCCTCGGTATCGGTGGCGTTGTCGTTGTCGAAGCCACGCCCATAGGTGTGGTCGTGGCCCTGCAGCACCAGGTCCACATCATGTTCTTCGAGAATCGTCTGCCACGCGTCACGGATGCGGCTCTCATCGCGTCCATCACGGGTGTTGTAGACCGGCTGGTGGAACATGACGACGGTCCACGCGTTGGGGTTGTTCGCCAGCGTCTCGTCCAACCACGTCGCCTGCTCATCGATCTGTTGGTTTCCGTCGAGCACCACGATCCGCACGTCATTGCGGTCCACGTAGTAGTTGCGCTCGTCGTACAGGCCGTTCGTGGGCAACGTGTAGTTCTGGTAGTAGTCGGTGGGCGGTACCTGCGGAAGATCCCAGAAGTTTCCCGGCGTGTAGTACTCGTGGTTACCCGGGGTCAGCAGGTGCTGACGCGAGGTGGCGTCAGCACCCAGGGCACCGAACCAGTCGTTCCACTCCGCATGGTTGTAGGGGACGTCGATCATGTCGCCCGCGTGAAGAACCAGGCCCGAATCGGGGTGGTTCTCGAACGCCATCCGGGAATTCTCGGCCCACTCCTCGGTCAGTCCCTGCTGTGCATCACCGAAGTAGAGGAAGTCGAGCCTGTCGCTGGTGTCGGCGGTGGTGAAGGAATGCCACTCGCTGGCGTCCTCCCCGCTGACCACGCGGAACTCGTAGGTGGTGCCGGATTCGAGCCCCTCGACGTCGGTACTCCACGGATAGTGCAGGTCGGCCATGTAGGCGCCACGGGTGGGCGTCAGGGTCTGCAACACGTCAGTGGTTCCGGCCTGACGCACCTCGACGGTGGGCTCTGAGGCCACCGACGGCAACCGGAAGTTGATGCCCACGCCCGTGGTGGGGTCGGCTGCCGCGTTCACGATGAGCCGACCCGGTTCCAGCGTCGCCGCCGATGCCGGAGCAGCCGCACCGGTGGCCAGAACAGCCGCCACGCCAAGGACTGCCACGAACTTGTTGATGGTCACCTGACTCCTCCTGAGAACACCGCGTGCAAGGCCTCCTGCCACGGGTGAGGAGTCAAACCATCCCGGGTTGCCGCAGGATTACCTCAAGGTGAACATCAGTCGACCATCTCAGACGATGGGCGCCCACTCCGGACCGGTCTCGGCGAGCTCGGCGTCCAGCTTTCCGAACAGCGGCTTGGGCTTGGCCAGAGGCGTCCCGGTCTTGACCGGGCGTGATCCCCATTCGGCCTGTTCACTCGCGTAGTCACCCATGAGCACCGGGTAATCGGTGTTGCCTTCCTCGCTCACCTCGCGGATCTCGGGCTGCGCCGCCCAGACGCCCTCTCCCCCGAGTGCTTCGTGGATCTTCTGGGCCGAGTGCGGCAGGAAGGGCGTCATCATCGTGTTGACATCACTGACCACCTGGAGCGCGGTGTGGAGCACGGTGTCGCGTCGGGCCGGATCCTCCTTGAGTTTCCAGGGTTCGGTCTCCGACAGGTAGCGGTTGGCGTGCGAGGCGATGCGCATGGCCTCGGTGGCAGCGTTCTTGAAGCGGTTCTTGCCGAGGAGATCCCCCACCGTGGCGAAACCGGCCTTGGAGAGTTCCAACAGCTCGGTGTCAATGGCGTGGAACTCGTTGGGATGCGGGATCGCACCGTTGTTCTTGTGGGCCATGGAGATGGAGCGGTTCACGAGGTTGCCCCACTCGTTGGCGAGCTCGGAATTGTTGCGTCGCACGAACTCGTCCCAGGTGAATTCGGTGTCCTGGTTCTCCGGCCCGGCGATGGCGATGAAGTAACGCAGTGCGTCGGGGCCGAACTCCTTGAGGAAGTCGGTGACGTAGATGACCTTGCCGCGGGAGGTCGAGAACTTCGAGCCGGCCATGTTGAGGAACTCCGAGGAGACGACCTCGGTGGGCAGGTTCAACTCGCCGAACGCCCCGGGCTCGCCGCCCTTGACACCCTGACCGTTCTGCCCCAACAGAAGTGCAGGCCAGATGACCGAGTGGAAGACGATGTTGTCCTTGCCGAGGAAGTAATAGGCCTGCGCGTTCTCGTCGAGCCAGAAACGCTTCCAGGCGTCGGGGTCGCCGATGCGCCTGGCCCATTCGATCGACGCCGAGAGGTAGCCGGTGACGGCGTCGAACCACACGTACAGACGCTTCATCGACTGATCGCTCCAACCGTCGAGCGGGATCGGCACACCCCAGTCGAGGTCGCGGGTGATCGCGCGCGGCCGCAGGTCCTTGAGGAGGTTCTCGCTGAACCGGAGCACATTGGGACGCCAGTCGGTGCGCTGCGACAGCCAGGTGCCGAGCTGCTCGGCGAGGGCGGGGAGATCCAGGAAGAAGTGTTCGGTCTCCACGAACTTGGGGGTCTCACCGTTGATGCGCGAACGAGGATTCTTCAGATCGATGGGATCGAGCTGGTTGCCGCAGTTGTCGCACTGGTCACCGCGCGCGCCGTCGTCACCACAGATCGGGCAGGTGCCCTCGATGTAGCGGTCGGGCAGGGTGCGTCCGGTCGAGGGGCTGATCGCCCCCTTGGTGGGTTTGGCCACGATGTAGCCGTTGTCGTACAGGGTGAGGAACAGGTCCTGCACCACCTTGTAGTGGTTGCGCGTGGTGGTGCGGGTGAACAGATCGTAGGTGAGCCCCAGGCCCTGCAGGTCCTCGACGATGACCCGGTTGTACTTGTCGGCGAGCTCCCGCGGCGAGACACCCTCACTCTCGGCCTGCACCGAGATGGGTGTGCCGTGCTCGTCGGTGCCCGAGACCATCAACACGTCGTTGCCGATCATGCGCTGATAACGCGCGAAGACATCCGACGGAACCCCGAACCCGGAGACGTGTCCGATATGGCGGGGTCCATTGGCGTACGGCCAGGCAACGGCGGTGAGCACAGAGGTCATGGGGGCCAGCCTATGACACCAACCGTGGCCACGTCCTGACAACGATTCTCACGCCAGAATCCCGAAAAGACCTTGCAGGGCCCTCATCCGCGTGGTCTGCTGGGAACAGGGGGATGAGACATGCGAATGAAACCGGTACGGAGACGTCGATGGACGCTGGTCGGCGTCCTCATGGCCTTGGCATTGGCCACATCCGGGTGCTGGAAGCCCGGCGCCGAACCCGAGCAGGAGACGAACGCCCCGGCACCGACGCCCACCAGCGCCGCACCTGAACCAGAGCCCATCTGGCACGAGCACGAGGGTTTCTGGCGGCCTGTGGCCGACGATGGGGACAACCGGTTGTTGCTGACCGACGGCAAGAAGCTCATGGCGTGGAGCCCCGAGGCGGGCGAACTGTGGTCCACCCCCGCGCCGACGCGGATGGACGGGTCCATGGCGGTGATCGCCGACGCGCACCATGTCTACGCACAGGACGACGGCACCGGGGTCAGTGCATTGTCCTGGGACAGCGGCGAGATCGTATGGGAAGCGGACATGGCCGAGCGTATGAACTGCAGCAATGCCTCGGTGCTGATCCTGCAGAGCACCGGACAGGTCGAGGGCGGCTGGTTGACGGGCCTTTACATGGGCCCCACGCCCGAGATGGAGGGTGACTGTTCCACGGGCTCTCCCGCCGAGCCGGTGACGGTGGCCGCAGCGATCGACCCGAAGACCGGCGAACTCAACGGCGAGCCGTTCAAGATGCCGGGTGATCGCATCGAGAGCGGACACGCCCACAGCCGCGACGGATCAGCCATCTATGTGTTCACGTCCGACGGTATGGGGTCGGGCCTCCATCGCTACGACCTTCGCGAAGGTCGGACCGATGTTCTGGGACTCAACGATGCCTTGGGCGAATATGCGAATCAGGGCGTCCAGGCTGACCTGTCCGAACTCGACGACGACACGCTGCTGCTCGCCTTCACCGACCCCCTCGAGAATCAACGCATCGCCGGCTCGATCGACATCGCCTCGTGGAACGACGACGACAAGGTCGGGAAGGCCACGTTCACTGCTGCCCCGCCGCAGAAGGACTACTGCCTGCGGCACATCGTGCGTACGGCCGATCCTGCTCCCTACTGCATCCGGGACGACATCGTCCCCAACCCCGAGACTCCCGATGGTGGGGCGGATGCGTTCTGGGTCGGGGTCCCCGATGAGAAAGGTGTCTTCGTACTGGATGAATTCCAGCACGTACCGGCTCCCGGTGACCTCGACCGACGCGGCCAAGCGCGCGAGGACTCCTACGGCGCGTTCAACGCACTGATTCCCGCAGACACCTTGGAGGCCGGTTCCGGGGCGCCCGGAATCGTGGTGCCCGGCGACGGTGCATCGGTCGCCGCCTTCGACGTCGCCACCGGCGATGAGCTGTGGCGCTTCGAGCCGTCGAGTGGTGACGGCGTCAGCACCCAGCCATATGCCCTTCCGTCCTTGGGAGAGGTCGCCTTCGTGATCCGTGGGGCCGGGGACGAGGAGACCGTGATCCTCGACGCCGCCACCGGCGCGGAGGTCGAACGCGTCACCGGCGGATACAACGCGCTCGACGGCTACTCCGGCGAATTCCTCGTCGTCAACGACGGCGAGAACACGCGCGTGCGAGCCCTGCCCTGATCCCGGGCGGCGTCACCTCGACGTGGCCGAGGGTCAATCGCCCACGGTGGGGAAGGTGTGCAACCGCTCGATGATCCGATCGGCAGTGGAGACATCGGTGAACGCTGCCCACGCCGCGTTCGCGGTGAAGCGCTTGAGGTCATCGAGCTCATAGCCGAAGGTTTCGACCAATGACTGGAACTCGGCGGTCAACGACGTCCGGCCCAGCAGACGGTTGTCGCAGTTGATGGTGAGGGTGAACCCCAGTTCATCCAGCAGCCGCACCGGGTGTTGGGACAGGTCGGTCGACGTGGCACCGGTCTGAAGGTTCGAGCTCGGGCACACCTCCAGCGGGATCCGGTGGTCACGGACGAACGAAGCCACCCGCCCCAGCCGCGGGATCGACCCGCTGAGGTCGATGTCCTCCACCACCCGCACGCCGTGCCCGATGCGCTGAGCGCCCTGCGTCAGAGCATCGCGCAGGGAGTCGACGCCCGCCGCCTCGGCGGCATGGATCGTGATGTTCGCAAGGTTCTCCCGCAGCCGGGCGAAGGCTTCGGTGTGCTTGCTCGGCGGGAACCCGTCCTCGGCACCGGCGATGTCGAAGCCCACCACACGGGCCGAAGGGTCGTCTCGTCGATCCAAGTAGAGGTCCGCGATCTCCGGTGAACGATCGGCATGACGCATCGCGGTGATGATCTGCGAGGCCACGATCTCGACGCCGTCGAGCCGCGCCTCGTCCATGCCCTCGGTGAGTCCTGCCGCAACGGCGTCGACGGCCTCATGGAGCGTGAGCCCCTTCGTCAGGTGCTGCTCCGGAGCCCAACGGGCCTCGGCCAGGACGACCCCGTCGGCGGCCTGATCGAGCACCCATTCCTTGGCGACGCGACGCAGCCCGTCAGCGGTCTGCATGGCGGCGGTGGTGTGGGCGAATGTCTCGAGATACCGCGGCAGCGACCCGGAGTTGGCCGCGTTGAAGAACCACTCCCCCAGTTCTTCGGGGTCGGTGGTGGGCAGCTCGTGACCGGCGTCCTCGGCGAGGTCGACCAACGTCGACGGACGCAGACCACCATCCAGATGATCGTGGAGCGACACCTTGGGCAGCGCCCGGATCACGTCGGTGGTGAGTTCGAGGTCATCGGTCATGCCAGTCTCCTGAAACGTCGAGCGGGGTCCACCCCATGATTTCCCATCACGACACACAAGCGCCGGGCACCCCTGAAGATGCCCGGCGCTTGAACAGAAATCAGTCAGTTCACTTCTTGCCCGAGACCTTGGCCTTGAACTGCGCAGCAGCCTTGAACCCGGGGACGGAGGTGGCGGCAATCTCCATCGCCTCACCGGTGGCGGGGTTGCGGCCGGTGCGGGCTGCACGGTCGCGCTTCTCGAAGGTGCCGAGGCCGGGCACGGTCACCTTGTCGCCCTTGGCCACGGTGCCGGTCACCGAGTCGATGAGGGCACCGAGAGCCTTGTCAGCATCAGCCTGGCTGATGTTGGCAGCAGAGGCCATGGCCTCGAGGATTTCCTTCTTCGTCATTGATGGTTCCTTTTCCGTTGGTCATCAGGACGGTCACCAGAGTAACCACGTCATCACAGCGGATTCCACCCCCAAACCGCGGCGTGGCGGGGTTTTCTGCACTCAACACACCTCAGATTCCCGTCTGATATCTTGCCCCGGCCCACAGGGCCGGAACACCTCACCGAACGACTTTCGAATACCTACGTCACAGTTTGATCTCACGCCGCATCGCACAGCGTGTCGCCAAGCCGCCCTTGACTCCGCATGGTGACCTGATACCACACACCGGTTGAGGAGATTCTCATGCTCACATTCAAGAGGCTGACCGCGAGCGTCAGCACTCTCGTGGTCGGCCTGACGACGGCATTCGTCGGGACGACAGCCGATGCTGCCTTCCCCGAGACAGATCCGGCACCGCAGACCCCCATGACGTCGTCCATGACCCCGGCACCCGAACTCGACGACCGAGTCATCTTCCAGGGCTTCAGCCTGTACCAGCCCTACGAGAGCAACACCTATCAACGGCTCGGCGACCATGCCGACCAGCTGAAGGAATGGGGCGTCACCGATGTGTGGCTTCCACCGGGCTACCGCTCGTTCGGCATGGCCCGCTACATGGAGGGCTACGCGATCGCCGACCGCTACGACCTCGGCGAATTCCCCAAGGGCCTGAACAACGAACGGGCCACCAAATACGGCACCTCCGACGAGCTGAAGGCGCTCATGGACGACCTCCACGGCGCTGGGTTGCGCGGCCAGATGGACCTCGTTCCCAACCAGATGATGGGCCTCGAGGGCCAGGAGGCCGTGCGCGTCAGCCGCGTCGACCACCACGGCAACCGGTTCCAGAACCAGTACACGACGCACGAGCCGTCGGACATCCAGGATGAGGTCTACCTCGCATACACCAAGGGTGGTGGCCCCGGCCAGGAGAAGTACGGCCGCATCAAGGAGTTCAACAAGAACCACTTCAACGGCTCCTCACTGCAGCAGCTGGGCATGGGTGATGTGCTGAAGGACGCCGACGGCAAGCCGTACCGTGTCAAGCAGGCCTCGGGTAACAACCCGCCGCAGTGGTGGGACCAGTCGCTCGGCATCAACGACGTCGAGGGGTATCTCTCGGCCCGCGGCGCCTTCGAGCTGACCGCCGGCAACTGGAAACCGACCATCCTCAAGGCCGACCCCGGATTCACCGATTTCGCGCTCGACCGCGCCAACCGGGAGACCTGCCCCTACACCCGTGCCGCGCAGCTCGAGGAGCCCGGCGACAACGCCATCTGGGCCTGCCGTGACGCGTACCTGTCCACTCAGGACGCCTACGGCAGTCGCTCGGAGGAGCCGACCTTCGCCAATGACGAATCGGGCATCGACTGGGATGACCAGATGCTGTTCGACACCCACGGGCCGTTGGACCAGAGCTTCGGCAATGAGTTCCTCGTCGGCAACGATTTCAAGAACACCGATCCCGAGGTGCAGGCCGAACAGCGTCACTGGATGAAGTGGCTCCTCGAGACCTACAAGCTCGACGGTTTCCGCATCGATGCCGCCGCGCACTACGACACCGACATCCTGGCCATCGAGGACGAGGTCACCAGCCAGCACTTCGGCGGCGACCGCAGCAAGTACACCAGCTACCTCGAGGCCTATTACGACGACCAGAACGGCTATCTGGATTCCCGTGGCAACCGCCAGCTCGCCATGGATGGTGATCTGTTCTACAACATGCAGGGAACGCTCGGGCGACGCGATCACCCCGCGTGGTTGCGCGAGTCGTTCGAGGGACGCCACAGCGCCGTCGATCGCATCAACCCCGGGCAGCCGGCACGCCCCAACTGGTCGTTCGTCAACAACCATGACCAGGAGAAGAACCGCGTCAACCTCGCCATGATGAAGCGGCTCGGCATGACCCCGAACCATCAGTGGGGCGACGCTGTGCCCCGTTCGTTCGAGGAGGAGTACACCAAGGAGCTCGAACGGGCTGCGCTGAACGACTACAACGCCGACCTCAAGAAGGTCGACAAGACGCTGTCGCCGGTCAACGTGCCATCGATGTACGCGATCCTGCTCACCAACGCCGGCACGGTTCCGACCGTCTTCTACGGCGACATGTACACCACCAACGCCTCGTACATGAGCGAGAAGACGCCCTACCACGACACGATCGCCGCACTTCTGAAGGCACGCAAACAGTTCGCCAAGGGCAACCAGCGCGTCGAGCTGTTCCAGACACCGGGAACGGTGGCCGAGGGGCAGCAGGTCGTGGCCAGCGTCCGTGAGGGCGACAGCCGGGGCACGGGCTTGGCGACAGTGGTCGCGAATGTTCCCACCGTGGACACCCACGTACGGGTCAACATGGGCCGCGAACATGCGAACCAGAAGTACCGCGATGTCACCGGGAACCACTCCCAGCAGTACGTGACCGACGGTCAGGGTTTCCTCACCGTTCCGGTGAAGGGCAAGAAGACCGCCCAGGTGCATGGCAGCCTGGGTGTGTGGGCTCCGGTGAACAGCGATGAGAGCATCGCCGTCCACGGCGCGATCCGCGCCAAGTGGGGGTCGCTGGGTGGCGCGACGGGCGTCATGGGCAGGGCGACCGGCATCGAGGCGTGCTTCCTGCGCGATGGTGGCTGTTTCCAGGCATTCGAACACGGCCGCATCTACTGGTCGCCAGCGACAGGAGCGCATTTCGTGCGTGGCGACATCGATCGTCGCTGGGGCCAGCAGGGATGGGAGACCGGGTTCCTCGGTTACCCCACCACCGACGAGATCTGTCGCCACGGCTACTGCGTGCAGGAGTTTCAGGGCGGCACGATCACATGGCGTCCCGACGGGCGTCGTGGCCTGATCATCAAGGGCGCGATCCTCGGCGAGTGGAACCGTATCGGCGGGGTCGACGGGGTCATGGGCCCGGCCCAGATCGAAGAACAATGCTGGCTGCGTGACGGCGGCTGCTTCCAGCGCTTCGACCGCGGCCACATCTACTGGCAACGGCACACCGGCGCGCACTTCGTCCGCGGTGAGATCTTCAAGGAATGGGGACGCCTCGGCTGGGAGGCCGGACGCATGGGCTACCCGACCGGACCGGAAGCCTGCGTGTTGAAGGACGGTGGCTGCTTCCAGTCCTACGAGGGTGGCCTCATCTACTGGACGATGGGCACCGGAGCACACCCGGTGATCGGCAAGATCGGCGAGCACTACGCATCCACAGGTTGGGAACGCGGCCGCTTCGGGTATCCGGTCGAGGCGGAGAGGTGCACGGTCGGGACCAAGGGGCTGGAGTGCACTCAGCGCTTCCAGGGCGGTGTGATTCGCTGGTCCCATGCTCGAGGCATCCACTGACATCGCCCGTTGGCGAATCGCGGCGCAGCGTCTGGCGGGTTTCGACCTGCCGGACGCTGCGTCCGTTGTGACATGGCTGGGATGCGTCCAGGCTCAGGATCTACCCGGAGCCCTCACCTCGGTCGCCCTCCGGACCCCGGACCGCTCGTTGGCCGGAGTCCGCGATGCGCTCGACTCCGGCCAGATCGTGCGCTCCTGGCCCATGCGCGGCACCCTGCACCTCGTACCTGCACGTGACATCGGCTGGATGACCGGTCTGACACACCCGCGCACGTTCGCGCAGTCGCGGCGACGCCGCGAAGAACTCGGTATCGATGAGACGATGATCGAGCGCGCATGGGAGTTGTTCGCCACCGCCCATGCCGAGCAGGGCCCACTCCCTCGAGCAGCGGTGCTGGAGGCGTGGAAGTCGTTGGGCGTCGACGAGGTCAAGGGCCGCGGCTACCACCTGTTCCTGCTGCTGTGCCAGATGGGACGCATGGCACAGGGCCCGCACGACGGCACCGAGACCCGCTTCGTGGATCTCGACGCATGGGCAGGCACCCGTGACGAACCCAGCCGCGAGGAGGCACTCGCGCGCTGGGCCGAGATGTATTTCCGCAGCCACGGCCCGGCGACGGAGAAGGATTTCGCGAGGTGGACCGGCCTGACCATGGCCGATGTGCGTGCCGGCATCACGGACGCGTCGGGGCTGGAACGCCTCGACATCGACGGAACCGCCCACTGGATGGACCCGGCCACGCCCGACCGCGCCGCACAGCATCGGGAGCAGATCGACGCCATCCACCTGCTGCCCGGGTTCGACGAGTTGATCCTCGGCTACGCCGACCGCACCGCCACGCTCGCGAAACGCCACGAACAGCTCGTGGTGCCCGGCAACAACGGCATGTTCAAGCCGACGATCATCTCCGGGGCGCGCGCCGTGGGCACGTGGTCGGTGAAGAAGGCCACCAAGACGCTGCCCGCCCGACTGCTGCCCACCGGCTTCACCTCCAGGCTGCCGGCCGCGGTGAAGCTCGAACGCGCCTTCGCCGCCCTGCCCGACTGAGGTCAGTCCCGGCGCGTCACCGGGTCCGAACCGTCCCAGGTGTCCATGCCCTCGTACCCCAGGTCGGCGTGGTGGAACACCGGGTTGAGCCCCTGCTTGCGCTGGTCGGTGTAGTTGGTCAGCAGCTTCACCGCGACCTTGGCGAGCATCAGCACCGCCACGAGGTTCAAGGTCGCCATGATGCCCATCACCACGTCGGCGAGCGACCAGACCAACCCCAGGCTGGACATGGCACCCCACGCGACGAACAGGCACACCACGAGCCGGTAGGCCACGAGCAGGCCCTTGCTCTTGGTCATGAAGTACAGGTTGGATTCACCGTAGTAGTAGTTCCCGATCACCGAACTGAACGCGAACATGAAGATCGCGATGGTCAGGAAGTGCACCGCCCAGGAGCCGAGCTGCATCTCCAGCGCGCTCTGCGTGAGTGATGCCCCTTGCTTCTCGTCACCGAACGTGGGGTTGGAGAGCAGCACGATGAACGCGGTGATCGAGCACACGATGATGGTGTCGAAGTAGACGCCGAGCGCCTGCACGAAACCCTGTTTGGCCGGGTGCGACACCGACGCGGCCGCACCGGCGTTGGGGGCCGAACCCATACCTGCCTCGTTGGAGAACAGACCGCGCTTGAGCCCCTGGATGAAGACCCCGAAGAACCCGCCGACAGCGAACTCACGGATCCCGAAGGCACCCAGGACTATGTCGGAGATCATCCCCGGAACCGCTTCGATGTTCATGACCACCACGGCGGCTCCGATGATGAGGTACAGCACGGCCATCACCGGGACGACGATCTGGGTGAAGCCAGAGAGCGTCCGCACACCGCTGAAGATGATGATCCCGGTGACCGCAGCAAGCATGACGCCCATGATGACCCCGAGGACGAGGCCCTGGGTCGAATCCGGGTCGATCTGCAGCGAGGTGCCCAGTGCGTCGACGATCGAATTGGACTGCACCGAGTTGAACACGAAGCCGTAGGTGATGCAGATGATGATGGCGAACGCGATGCCCATCGGACGCTTGTTCAGGCCACGCTCCATGTAGTAGGCGGGGCCACCGATGTAGGCGTCCTTGCCGCGGATCTTGTAGGCCTGCGCGAGAGCCGATTCGGCGAAGGCCGACGCCCCGCCCAGGATCGCGAACAGCCACATCCAGAACACCGCACCCGGGCCACCGAGGCTGATCGCCAGGGCCACACCGGCGATATTGCCCGTGCCGACCCGGGACGCGGCCGAGATGGTGAACGCCCGGAACGACGAGAGCTGTTTGTTGCCCTGAGCATCATCGATCGCGGGTTCCTTCACCACACGCAGCATCTCGGGGAGCAGCCGTATCTGCACGCCCTTCGTCATCACGGTCAGTGCGATTCCCGCGCCCACCAGGATGATGAACACCACGTACCAGAGGTATTCATTGATGAAGGCGATGGCGTCGTTCAGGGCTTCCATGGGGCCTCCCCGGTCGTTGTGCCTGGTGCTGTCTGGCGCCTGGTGCTGTCAGGTGCCCGGTGCTGTCAGGTGCAGGGTGAGGTCAAGTTCAGCACACCTGAGCCATCAGGCAAAAGAGGTTCTGTCCCACTCACGCACGAGTTCGGCTGTGGTGCTCGCCACATCATCGGCGGCACAGATCGCCGACACCACGGCCGCACCCACCGCCCCGGACCGACGCAGGGGCGCCACATCGGCCATCTGGATGCCACCGATCGCCACACAGGGCAGCGGAGAACGCGCCGCGAGGTCGGCGAACCCGTCGATGCCGAGTTCGGGTGGGTGATCGGGTTTGGTACGCGTGGCGTGCACCGCACCGACACCGATGTAATCGACCCCACCGGGGATCGCCGTGATCTGCTCGATCGTCTCGGCGCTGTGCCCCACGATCGCGTCCGGGCCCAGAACGGCTCGGGCCTCCCCCACCGGCGCATCGTCCTGCCCGAGGTGAACGCCGTCGACCACGATCCCCCGCCGACGCGCGGCGATGGCGAGGTCGAGCCGGTCGTTGACGAGCAGGGGAACCCGCCGGTCGATGATCTCGGCCAGTGCAGCGATCTCGGCGAGCTGCTCGGCGTCCGAGGCGTGCTTCTCGCGGTACTGGACGCACCCGACACCGGCGTCGACGGCCTGCCGCACGGTGTCGAGCACTCCCCTCTCACCGCAGAGCCCGCGGTCGGTCACCAGGTAGATGCCGTAATCCCGGTCGAAACCCGTCATGTCAGTTCTCCGTGACCCGAGCGCACTCAGCCAGAGCCGTACCATCGATGGCGTCCAACGCATCGAGCAGGGCCACGGCGAACGACCCCGGCCCGACGCCGGCGGCCTGTTCCCCTGCGACGGACATCAGGGCATGCGCGGCGGTGACCGCCTCAAGCGGCGTCACCTCTTCCGACCCGGAGCCGAGGAAGGCTGCCACGAGCGCCCCGAGCGAACATCCGGTGCCGATGACCCGGGTCAGCATCGGATCGCCACCGGTGACGCGCACGACGCGGCGCCCATCGGTGATCAAGTCGGTGGCACCGGAGACGGCGACTACCGCGCCGGATCGCTCGGCGAGGCCACGGGCTGCGTCGAGCGCGGCTTCGGGGGCGTCGGTGCTGTCGACGCCGCGCCCCCCGGTGCCACCGGCGAGTGCGAGGATCTCGGAGGGATTGCCTCGGATCGCGGTGGGGCGGAGAGCGACAAGGTCGAAGGCCAGTTTCGTGCGGTGCGGAAGAGCCCCGATCGCGACGGGATCCAACACCCACGGCGTACCGGCCTCCCCGGCTGCGGCGGCGGCTTCACGCATGGCGTCCCGGTGCTCTGGCAAAGGCGTCCCGGTGTTGCACAACAGCCCGTTGGCGACGCCGGCGAACGGGCCGGCCTCCCCCACGATGTCGACCATCGCCGGGGCCGCACCCACAGCGAGCAGGATGTTGGCGGTGATGTTGGTGACCACCGAGTTCGTGATGCACTGCACCAGCGGTCCGGTGCCGCGCAGCTGGTCACGAAGTTCGCCGCAGAGCGCAGCGTCGATCGTTCGGCCGGATTGCAGGTCTGGCATGTGACATCCCTTCGCCAGTGCTAGCTGGAGCAGGTTCCCCGGGTCTCATCTCAGCTGCCTGCCGTTCTGCGCAGACAGCACCCCGTGTCGGTTCTGCCGACTGTACTCCTGCCCGGACGCGCCGAATGCACCCCCATGGGGTTCATTCCCGACGCGTGACCGGGTCCGATCCATCCCAAGCGTCCATGCCGTGGATCTTGAGGTCATCGGCGTGGAATGCCGGGTCCAGGCCACGACGCCGCTGCTCTCGATAGTTCGCCAACAAGCGGGCGGCCACGCCCGCGAGCATGATGACGCCGACGAGGTTGAGCGTCGCCATGATGCCCATCGTGACGTCGGCCATCGCCCAGACCAGGTCCAGGCTCGCAACCGCGCCCCAGAAGACGAACCCGCAGACGATGGCGCGATAGACGTTCAACACCGTGCGCGACGACGACAGATACTTCACATTGGCCTCACCGCAGTAATAGGCACCCAGAACCGAGCTGAAGGCGAACAGGAACATCGCCACGGTCAGGAAGTGAATGGCCCAGTCCCCCAACTGCAACGCCATGGCCTCCTGCGTCAGACTCGCGCCACGGGCCTCGTCGCCGTAGACCGGATTCGAGAGCAGCACGATGAACGCGGTGACCGTGCAGACGAGCCAGGTGTCGAAATAGACGCCGAGGGTCTGCACGAAGCCCTGCTTCGCCGGGTGCGACACCGACGCGGCCGCCCCCGCGATCGGCGCCGACCCCATACCCGCCTCATTGGAGTACAGGCCACGGCGGACGCCGTTGATGACCACCGCGAAGAAGGTGCCCGCCGCGAATTCACGGATCCCGAACGCGCTGAGGACGATGTCGGCCATCACCCCGGGCAGTTCGTTGGCGTTCATCACCATGATGACGGCACCGATCAGCAGGTAGATGACGGCCATGATCGGCACGACCACCACCGTCACGCCCGAGAGAGCGCGGGTCCCGCTGAAGAAGATGAACCCCGCCACCACGGTGAGCACGACGCCGACGATCGCGGCGAAGCGTGTGAACTCGGGGGTTCCGGGCTCGAACCGCACCGAGGTGGTGAGAACGTCGATGACCGAGTTGGACTGCACCGACGCGAACACGAAGCCATAGGTGAAGATCATGATGACCGCGAAGGCCATTGCCATCTTCTTCCTGCCGAGCCCGCGCTCCATGTAATGGGCAGGGCCGCCGACGAAGGACTCCTTGTCGCGCACCTTGTAGGCCTGCGCGAGCGTCGACTCCACGAACGAGGTGGCCCCACCGATCAATGCGAGCAGCCACATCCAGAACACCGACCCCGGACCACCGAGGCTGATCGCCAGGGCCACACCGGCGATATTGCCCGTGCCGACGCGGGCCGCCGCCGAGATGGTGAACGCCCGGAACGACGAGATCTGCTTGTTGCCCTCGTCATCATCGATCGATGGCTCCTTCACCACCCGGAACATCTCCGGGAGCATGCTGAGCTGCACGCCCTTCGTGCGCAGGCTCAGGTACAGACCGATGACGATCAGCACGACCGTCACCCCGTACCAGAGCCATTCGTTGATGACGCCGACGACGGTGGACACCATGTCCATACGAGGTCACTCCTCCGGCATCGCCTGGTGCGATGTCCGTTCGATGGGCATTTCTCGGATCGCGGCGTCACACTACCGGGCCATCACCCGTGGTTCTCGTCAGCCGGGATGAGAGCGATCTTCTGCCAGACCTTCCTGGCCATGTCGGAGGTGAGTGTCTCGATCCCACCGACGGCGTCGAGGATCTCGCCGTCGGTGGTCTCCTCGCCGAAGAGCGCTGCGGTCTTGCCGCCGAGGGAGAGCATCTCGGAGCACTGATGAAGGTAGATGGTGAACTCATCGCGCGTGAGCCCGAGGCCACCGTCGTCGCGCGAACCCTGATGGAGCCGCTCGGGAACCTTGGTGAGCTGGTGCATGTCGATCACGTGCGCGAGCGAACGCAACCGGTGCAACATGCGCAGAACACGGGCCCGCTCCATACGTTCGGGCACCGTGTACAGGAAGAACACCGCGATGCCGCCGAACACCACGTCGTTGATGATCGTCTCGATCAGCGGCAGCCAGTCGAGCACGGTGAGGGAGTCCGGGCTGGCCGCAATCTCCGTGGCGGCCAGCCCGATCGCCCCACCGAAGAACAGCAGCACGAGCGCCATACCCACGCGAGAGGCCACGCGCGCTGCGCGCACCCGGCGTCTGCTGTCACCTTCGTTTGATCCGACCTCGTCGATCAGCGCGACGAGCTCGGCCCCCACCTCCCACAGGCTGCGTCCGGGGAAACGCGCCTCGACGCGGCGTTGGAGATTGGCTGCAGAACGCCGTACGGCAGCGTGGTCCAGCCGCTGAAAACGGCTGACCGGGGAGGTCTCGGCGCGGTCGGGCATCGGCGACTGGGCAGGCACCCCACCCGAGGGTATCCGTCACCGCTTGGATCATGCATACGCAAACTATATAGTTTGCGAATGTGATTGATGACTCCCTGACCGCCGACCTCGTGCACGTGGCCGGACGCAGCATCCGCATGCTCACCCGCGATCCCAGCTTGGAAACCCTCGGATCGGTGACACCCGCACTCTCGGTCATCAAGGCCGAAGCGCCCATCACCGTCTCCGACTTCGCCCGCCACTACGGCTGCACCCAGCCATCGGCCTCACAGCTCCTCGCCAAGCTCGAACGCCACGGATGGGTGGTGCGCACCACGAGCGCCACCGATGGTC
Source organism: Propioniferax innocua (assembly GCF_006716235.1). Lineage (GTDB taxonomy): Bacteria > Actinomycetota > Actinomycetes > Propionibacteriales > Propionibacteriaceae > Propioniferax > Propioniferax innocua. The sequence goes on from NZ_VFOR01000001.1 coordinate 928,592, forward strand.
GCGTCCGCAATTTCGCCCTGACGCCGGCAGGCGAACGACAGCTCACCGACGCCCGTGCCCGCGCCGCGGAGCTTCTCTCCCCCGCACTCAGGCAGCTCCCCGAGAGCGATCTCGCCGCGCTGCGACGCGTCATCACCGCTCTCGAGGATGTGCTCGACGCCCGAGCGTCCACCCAGGTCACCCACGCATGACCGCAGACACTCCCGACGTCGAACCCGATGACGTGAAATCTGACGAGGTGGCCCCCGCCGCAAAGGATGAGGAGGGCCTGGACCAGATCGGTTTCACCGACCAGCCGAGCGAATCCACCGGAGCATCGGCACCCATGATCAGCGTCCACGACTTGACGAAGAGGACCGGCGAAAACCATGCCTATCGCGACGTGTCGTTCACCGCCAGGGCCGGCGAACTCGTGGTCCTCGCCGGACCCGAGGGCACAGGCAAGACCATGCTGCTGTTGGGGATCCTCGGCCGCATGACATTCGACGCCGGTGGCGGCCACGTGGCGGGGTTCGAACTTCCTCGCCGAGCGCGTCGCGTCCGAGAGCACTCGGCGGTGGCCAATGTCGATGCGCTCACCGCGCTCGACAACTCGATGACGGTGCGCCAACATCTGGCCGAGCGCATCATCATGAACCGACCCTGGTATCTGCCGGTGGCGAGTCGGCGGGCTGTCGATCGCGCCATGGACGAGTACCTCGACATCGCTGCCCATCTGGGCGACCGGTTCGACGCACTGTCACCTGCCGCCATGGAACGACTCGGTCTGGCTGAACGACCCGACCTGGAGCTCCGTCCTGACGCCTACATCGACGAACTCAACGATCTGCAGCGATTGACCGTGGAGATCGTTCTGGCCTGCATCTCGAAGACCGAAATCGTGGGCGTCGATGATGTCGACCTGCTCCGCACCCAGAAGGACCGACTCTGGGCATGGCTGCTGTTGTTGCAGCTCAGCAGCCTGCGCCAGGACTTCAGCGTCCCCACCACCACCCTCATCGCCACCTGCCAGGAGACCACCGAACTCCAGCAGCTCCTCGACGCCTTCGCCGATGAGGCCGACGACTTCGCACCTGTGCAACAGGTGCTCCTGCCTGGGAAAGAGACCTGAATGTACACACTCCCCGGACTCGAACTCAGCCGTTTCCGCCGCAACACCCTCGCACGTCTGGCGACGGTCGTGATCGCCTTCATCCCCGCCATCTACGGCTGCCTGTATCTCGCGTCGAACTGGGACCCGACCGAGAATCTCGATCAGCTCGACGCCGCGGTCGTCAACCTCGACACCGGTGCGCAACTGCCCGACAGCCCCGACGGCACTCCCGGCGAACACCTCGATGCCGGTGACGAACTCACCTCAGAACTCACCACTTCCGATGACGCCGGGTTCACCTGGACCGAGGTGGACGCAAAGACAGCGGCCGCGGGACTGAACGACGGCACCTACGCAGCGGTGCTGCACATCCCCCGCGGGTTCTCGGCCAACATCGCCTCCAGCGGCAAGGACCACCCCCAGAAAGCGGAGCTGACCCTGGAGACCGACGACGCGCACAACTACATCGTGGGCACAGTCGCCCAACAGGTCCTGGAGACGATCCGGGGCAACCTCAACGAGACCACGACTGCGAAGTACGTGGATCAGGTCTACATCGGTTTCAACGAGATCCAGGCCAAGATGACCGAGGCCGCCGATGGTGCCCAGAAGGTCTCGGATGGGGCGTCGGATCTGCACGAGGGCACCGGAACCCTGGCCGAGGGCACCGGCACCGCCCGTGAGGGTGCCGGCGAATTGGCCGACGGTCTGGGTGAACTGTCCGACGGCGCGGACAGGCTTGCTGACGGAACCGGACGGCTCGCCACTGGAGCATCCGACCTTCACGATGGAACCAACCGCTTGCGAGAGGGGTCATCGGAGGCCGCCGACAGATCCGGGGACCTCGCCGACGGCGCCCGGCAGGTCGCTGATGGCACCGAGAAGCTCTCCACCAAGGCCGATGAAGTGGATGCCAAGGCTGCACGGGTGCGGGATCGCGTCGACGAGTTCGATCAGAAGGCGACGCCGATCATCAGCGACAGCCGCCAGGCACTCTCCGATGCGCACGATCAGACCGTCGGCGATCTGCAGACACGGGCGGACGAGTTGGCGTCGAAGTACCCCGATGACCCGGATGTGCAGGCGCTGTCCCAGGAACTCGAGACGATGGCCACCGACCTGGAGAATGCCCATTCACGCGCAGATGCGGCCGCCGATGACGTCGAGTCGGCTCGCCGAGGTGTGCGCGACACCGTGGATTCGGCCGCCGATCGCATCGACGAGGCGGCCGGGCAGATCCACCGGCTCGATGAGGGCGCCACACAGGTGGCCGACGGGGCCGATCGTCTGCACGAGGGTCTGGTCACTCTCGATGACGGCGTTGGTCAGTTGGATGACGGAGCCGCGAAACTCAAGACCGGAGCATCGGAGGTGAACGACGGCGCCGGTCGGTTGGCCGAGGCGTCGAGCACGGCTGCCGAAGGCGGACGCGACCTGGCCGACGGGTTGGTGGAACTCGACGACGGCGCCCACCGGTTGGACGAGGGCGCAGGTGAACTGGACGAGGGCGCAGGTGAACTCTCCGACGGCATCGCCGAAGGCGCCGATTCCGTACCGACCTATTCGTCCGCGGACCGTGACACCCGATCCGACGTGGTCGCCGTGCCGGTGGAGGGCGATGCCCAGCGCGACCATGCCGTCGAGGCCTACGGCGAAGGCCTGGCGCCCTTCTTCCTGTCGCTCGCGCTGTGGATCGGCGGCATGATCACCTACATGGTGCTCAACGCCATCCCCTACCGGGCACTGGCGTCGTCGGCCAGGTCGTGGCGGATCGCCTGGTCGGGATATGCGCCCGGCATGTTCTTCGGCGTGCTGCAGGTGCTGGTGATCTTCACGGTGTTGACCTTCACCCTGGATTTCACGGTGCCGAGCTGGCTTGCAACGATCGCGTTCGCGATTCTCGTCGCCGCATCGTTCCATGCGGTCCACCAGTTGTGTGTGGTCCTGCTGGGATCCTTGGGGCGGCTCGTCGCCCTCATCCTGCTGATGTTGCAGATCGGCGCGGCCGGTGGCACCTATCCAGTGGAGACCACGCCACCGTTCTTCCAGGCCATAGCACCCTTCCTGCCCATGACCTATGCCGTGGAGGGGCTGCGCGGACTCATCGCCGGCGGCAACACCCTCGGTGTGGCGCATTCGGCGGTGATGCTGCTGGCGTTCGGCGTCGGCGCCCTGACGCTGAGCGCGTTCGTGTCGAGCCGAAAGCGCGTGGTGACCGTTGCGCGGCTCTACCCGAGCCTGGAGTTGTGAGCCTCCGCCCCACCTCTACGTTGTGCCGGGCAGACGCGGCACAACGCAGAGGTGGCCCCCTCAGGAATCAGATCAGGCCATCGGTGAGGTGTGAGGGCGTGCCAAAGCGGTGTGCGGTGATCGAGACCGCCTGCTCGCGCAGGTGCGGAAGCATCTCCACCCGTCCGGCACGGACGACCTCTCCCCCATACACCGCAATGTCAGGCTTACCGCCGCTGGCCTCGGTGATCCCAGCCAGCACATCGGCGCGGGAGGCCCCTGCCACGACGCGGATACGGACGCCTGCATCGGGGCCTTCGAGGGCCGCCAGGTTCCGCACCCGATCGGCCCACGCGGCGTCGTCCTCCACCACGACGGTCGCACCTCGTTCCTGGACGATCCGCGCAGCCTCACCGGGCAGCGGCACCGCCGTGGACACCACCGGCGTCGCCTCCGCAGCCAGGGCCGCCGCCAGTGCCCGCAGCACGTGGTGCGGTTCGGCATCGGCGGCGACGCGGATGGTCACGGTCTCGGGGCGGTAGCGCAGCAGGTTCCGTTCGACGCCGAGCTGCGATGCGTCGCGGGCGATGCCGAACTCGTCGTCCCACGCCCGAGCGTCACTGGCCATGGCCTCACTCAGCCACGCCACGGCATCGGCGTCCAGCCCCAGCCGTTCGGCTTCTGCCAGCAGCGGAGCCGCCACTGGACGAGGGTCACCGGCTGCGGCCGGAGCGTCGGACCACTCACCGAAGGCATGCAGATAGTTGGGCCCACCGGCCTTGGTCCCCGGGCCGATCGCCGATTTCTTCCAGCCCCCGAAGGACTGCCTGCGCACGATCGCGCCGGTGATCCCGCGGTTGACGTAGAGGTTCCCGGCCTCGACGCGGTCGAGCCAGAGGGCGATCTCGTCACGGTCGAGCGACTGCAGGCCCGAGGTCAGGCCGTACTCGATCTCGTTGACGATCTCGATGGCCTCCTCGAGAGTGTCGACGGTCATGACGCCCAGGATCGGCCCGAAGTACTCCACGTGGTGGTACTCGGACCCACGCTTGACGCCTCCGCGGACGCCCGGCCGCCACAGCTTCACCTCACCATCGCCGTCGCGGGAGAGCGGACCGGCATCGGTGATCGGTGTGGGGGCCTGGATCCACCACTCGCCCTCGCCGAGCGTGGTCAGCCCGCGCAGGAGCTTGCCCGACGGCGGCGCGATGACCGGGCCCACCTGGGTCCGCAGATCATCGGGGGTGCCGACCTTCAGCGACGCCACCGCGTCACGCAACTGCCGGTTGAACCGTGGCGAATCGGCCACCGATCCGACGCAGATCACCAGCGACGACGCCGAGCATTTCTGCCCCGCGTGGCCGAAGGCCGACTGGACGATGTCGCGCACCGCGAGATCGAGGTCGGCGTTCGGGGTCACGATCGTGACGTTCTTGCCGCTGGTCTCGGCCAGGATGGGCAGGTCCGGGCGCGCCTGACGCATGGTCACCGCCGTGTCGTAGGCACCGGTGAGGATGACCCGATCGACGCGCTCGTCGGCGATGAGTCCGGTCATCACGTCGCGGTCGGTGATGTGCACGTACTGCAGCACCTCACGCGGCACACCGGCCTCCCAGAGGGCCTCGATCATCACCGCACCGGTGCGTGACGCCGCGGGCGCCGGCTTGAACACCACGGCCGCTCCCGATGCCAGGGCCGAGAGCGCACCACCGGCGGGGATGGCGGTCGGGAAGTTCCACGGCGGGATCACCGCGACGAGCCGAGACGGCGTGAACTCCGCACCGTCGACCTTCTCGAGCTCCTGGCCCAGTGCGGCGTAGTAGTGGGCGAAGTCGATGGCCTCACTGACCTCGGGGTCACCCTGATCGAGGGTCTTGCCGCACTCGGACCCCATGACCTCCAGCAGCTCGGCGCGCTTGGATTCCAGGATCTCGCCCGCACGATGCAGGATGCGAGTACGTTCGGTGACGCCGAGATCCCGCCACGACTGCGCCGCGTCGAGGCCACGGGCGATGATGCGGTCGATCTCATCGGCGTCATTGACCGTGGCCGAGTCCCGGAGATCACAGCCGAGGCGCGATTCGACCATGCGTCCGGCGATCTCTCGGCCCCAGACGCGTGCGGCGGGAAGATCGGGGTCGGTGTCGGGGGTGTTGGTGAAACCTTCGTAGCCGCCCTCGGTCCAGGCGTCGACGCGGGCCTCCACGTCGGCGACCGGGACCCGTCGATCCTGACGACGGTTCGGCAGCGGCACCTGGAAGTTCTCCACACGCCCGTCGCCGGTGATCTGTTCCAGGTCGGCGAGCGAGGCGAGGAAGCGATCTCGTTCCCGGGCGAACAGCTTCGTGTCGTCGTGGAGCTCGAACACCGCCGACATGAAGTTCTCCTGGCTCGCCCCCTCCTCCAGGCGACGGATCAGGTAGGCGATGGCCACGTCGAACTCGGCGGGCTTCACCACCGGCGTGTACAGCAGCAGCGAGCCCACCTCGCGTCGCACCACCTCGGCCTGACCGGTGGCCATGCCCAACAGCATCTCCACGTCGACGCCGTCCTGCGCTCCACGGGCCTTGGCCAGCAGCCACGCCAGGGCAACGTCGAACAGGTTGTGCCCGGCGATGCCGATGCGGATGTTGCGGACGTGCTCGGGGCGCAACGCGTAGTCGAGGACGGCCTTGTAGCTGGTGTCGCTGTCCTGTTTGGTGCCCCAGGTGGCCTGTGGCCAGCCGTGGATCATGGCGTCCACGTGTTCCATGGGCAGGTTGGCTCCCTTGACCACGCGCACCTTGATCGGAGCACCGCCGGCATCGACGCGGCGGGCGGCCCAATCCTGCAGGAACATCATGGCCCCCAGCGCATCGGGCAGGTACGCCTGCAGCACGATGCCCGCTTCGAGGTGGGCGAACTCGGGACGCTCGAGCAGACGGGTGAACACCGCGATGGTGAGATCGAGGTCCTTGTACTCCTCCATGTCGAGGTTGATGAACTTGTTCGGCGTCGCCTCCGCCGCGATCCGGAACAACGGCACGAGCTCGCGCTCCATGTGCTCGACGGCCTCGTCGAAGGCCCAGTGGTTGTGCGGGGCAACGGTCGAGGACACCTTGATCGACACGTAGTCGACGTCGTCGCGCTCGAGCAGACGCCTGGTGCCCTCGATGCGCCGGGCGGCCTCCTTCTCACCGAGGATGTACTCGCCCAGGAGGTTGACGTTCAACCGGACGCCGTCGCGTCGCACCTTCTGGATCGCGGGGCCGAGCCTGGAGTCGGTGGCGTCGATGATGAGGTGGCGCACCATGTGGCGGAGCACACGCCGCGCGATGGGCACCACGACCTGCGGCAGCAGGGGACCCACCGCGCCGCCCAGGCCGATCGCATGGCGCATGACCGCCGGCAGGAAGGCCGGGGTGAGCGGCGTCAGTTCCTTGAGTTTCGACGCCGCCGCATTCACATCCTCGGGGCGGATGACACCGTCGACGAATCCCACGGTGAAGTCCAGGCCGTTCGGATCCTGCAGGACGCCCGCCAGCTGCTGGGCCGCCGGCTCGACCGGCTCGTGGGCTGCGTCGCGCAGCCAGCGCTGGACCAGCTCGATCGTCTCGTCGGCAAGATCCTGGGGTCGGACGTCATGGGATGGGTGGGTCATGGCGATCGGCCTTTCGACGACGCAGCGTCTTGTGGATGTCACATGCCACCGCCTCCATCGGCCGGTGGGCATGTCTTGATGCTCCAGTGTGCGATGCAAAAGAGGTGACGTAAAGTAATCATTTCTTCCAGATAGAATTCACTTTTACTGAACTTTTGGGGAAGGGTGACGGAGGGCCGATGCTGGACATGAAGCGGCTCCGCCTGCTGTGGGAGTTCCACACGCGCGGAACCATCGCCGAGGTCGCCGACGCGCTGAACTACACCCGCTCGGCGGTGTCCCAGCAGCTTTCGCTGCTGGAACGTGAGGCCGGTACACCGCTGCTGCGCAAGGTGGGGCGCCGCTTGGAGCTCACCGCCACCGGCGAGGCCTTGGTCGTCGAGGTCGAGCGTCTGCTGAACGACATGGAGCGGGCCGAGTCCGTCCTGCAGTCCGGCGCGGTCGGCGTCCGGATCCGGGTGGCCTCCTTCCAGACCGCAGTGCTCGCCCTGTTCCCTGCCGCCCTGCAGATCATCCGACGCACCGCGCCGGAGTTGCGCGTCGAGTTGGTGCAGTACGAGCCCGAAACCGCCCTGTCGGAGACATGGGCGCGTCGGTTCGACCTGGTGGTGGCCGAGCACTACCCCGGACACGCGGCGCCCCACTTTCCCGGGCTGGATCGCATCCCCCTGACCTCCGACCTCATCAGCCTCGCTCTTCCACCGTCCGGCACCGGCGCAGCCTTCGACGAGGTCACCTGTATCGAGGACGCCACCGATCTGCCGTGGGTGATGGAGCCACCGGGCACCGCGACGCGGCACTGGGCGGAGCAGGCATGCCGCCGGGCCGGTTTCGAGCCCGACATCCGTTTCGAGACCGCTGATCTGCAGGCGCATGTACGTCTGGTCGAGACGGGCAATGCCGTGGCGCTCCTACCAGGGCTGGTGCACACCTCCACCCCCACGGTGCGTCTGGTGGACCTTCCCGACGCGCCACATCGCTCCGTCTTCACCGCAGCACGTGAGGCGAGCGCGGGCCACACCGCCATCGCCACCGTGCGCGCCGCATTGGAAGAGGTGGCCACCTGGCGGTGATCGCCGCGAGAACGCCCTCGCTCGGACGCATGGCACAAGATTTCACATGTGGTTCACCTCACATCCACTTCGGCCCCCTAGTCTCTCCATAGCCCTGCTGATCCACGCATCGGAGAGAGTCATGGCGGAGAACGCCGAAGGAAACATCAACCCTTCCCCGGAGTCCGACCACGACGCTGCGACGTCCAGCGCTCTGACGGTCACTGATCAGCCCACGACTGAAGGTCCGGCCACCGATGCCGGGGCCGACGACGGTCCCCCACCCGCGAGCCCGCTGAGCTTCATCCCGCTCGAGGGTCGCGCGGCCAGCATCCGTGACTGGGTGGGCGTCCTCGTGGGCGTCTACATCCTCATCACCGCGGTGCAGGTGATCAGTGGTGGGTTCAAGACCGCCACCGGCGATCAGGCCGAGCAGCTGTTCACCTTCGCCTCCAACCCGCTCATCGCGCTGATGATCGGCCTGCTGGCCACGGCACTGACCCAGTCGTCGTCGACGACGACCTCGATCGTGGTCGGGCTCACCGCGGGCGGCATGCCGATGGAGGTCGCCATCCCGATGTTGATGGGCGCCAACCTGGGCACGACCATGACCAATACGCTGGTCAGCCTCGGCATGGCCCAGGACAAGTCGGTGTTCCGTCGGGCCTTCGCCGCGGCCACGGTGCATGACTTCTTCAACCTCATGGCGGTGTTCATCCTCCTCCCGCTCGAGTTGATGTTCGGAGTCCTCGATCGGGTCTCGGGATGGCTCGCCGGCGCCACCTCCGGGTCGGACGGCGGTATCGTCGCCGCCATCTTCGGCGGCCTGGGCACCGCGGTGAAGGCCGCGACCTCACCCCTGTCGGACCTCATCGAGACAATCGTGTCGGCGGTCGGCCTGCCCGATGTGGTGACCGGCATCATCCTCATCGTCGCGGGTGTGGCCCTGATCCTGTCGGTGATCAACACCATCGGGAAGCTGTTGAAGGGCCTCATGGTCGGCAAGGCCAAACAGGTACTCCATGCCGCGATCGGTCGTGGCCCGGTCACCGGCATCTTCTCCGGGATGATCATGACGATCATGGTGCAGTCGAGCTCCACCACCACGAGCCTCGCGGTGCCTCTGGCCGGTTCGGGCGCCTTCACCCTGCGTCAGATCTACCCCTTCACCGTCGGCGCGAACATCGGCACCACGATCACGGCCCTGATCGCGGCATTCGGGTTCTCCGGCATCGAGGGCACCCTGGCCATGCAGGCGGCCTTCGTCCACCTGATGTTCAACGTCCTCGCCACAGTGATCATCTTCGGCCTCCCGTTCCTGCGCGTCGTACCACCACGGTGCGCGGAGTTCCTCGCCAAGCACTCGGCCGAACGCAAGCTCTGGGCAGCGGTGTGGACCCTCGGGGTGTTCGTCGCCCTGCCACTGTTGCTCATCCTGGTGCCCCAGCTCTTCTGAGAGGACCGACCCATGAACGAATCCCGCTCCCCCCAGCAGATCGAAGCCGAACTGGAGCGGATGCTCGCCGAGGCCGAAGCGACCGCGGCACGGCTGCGCACCGAGCTGGCATCCCTGCGCGCCCATCAGCCCGAGCCCGAGGATTTCGACGCCGTCGAGGCGGCCCAGCATCTGGAAGCCGAACATCTCGATCGCTACATGCAGGAAGCCACCGTCAACTGGCGCAAGCTCCTCGAGTTCTTCGAAGAGGCCCTCGCCGAGATCCGACGCCCACGCAGCACCACTGAGTCCGACCCTGCGGACCAGCCCTCGACACCCGAGGAGGACTCCGATGTGTGACCTCACCCGTCTCACCATCCCGACGCTGGCGTGCGCCCTGTTGCTGTCGGCGTGCAGCGGCGAGGCCGACAACGACTCCATCGAGGTCTCGGGCTCGGCAACGGTCGCCCCCATCACCGGGGCCATGGCCGCCCAGGGCCGCTTCGACGTGAACGTGGCCGCCGAGGGCACCATCGACGGCTTCGAGCGTTTCTGCGCCGGTGAGACCGCCATCAATGATGCCTCCACCGCGATCCCGGCCGAGGCGCTCGCCACGTGCGAGGAGAACGGCGTCGAGTTCGTGGAGCTGCCGATCGGGCTGGACGCCCTCACCGTGGTCCGGCATGAGAAGAACGACTTCGCCACCGATCTGACCTCCGCCGAGCTCGCCGCGATCTTCGAACCGGGCTCGACGGTCACGACCTGGTCGGATGTGCGCAGCACCTGGCCCGACGAGGAGATCGCCCTGTTCGGCCGCGGCAGCGGTTCGGGCACGTTCGACTTCTTCACCCACACCATCAACGGCGAGGCCGGCGCCATTCGTGACGACTACCGGCACACTGACGACATGGCCGAGCTGGCCACGTGGATCGCCGAGGACGAGAACGCGCTCGGTTTCATGGGAGTCGGCAACTATCTGGCCGCCGACGAGGAGCAACGCGATCTCATCACCAACGTCGCGGTCGATGGCGTCATGCCGGCCCTCGCCGAGACCCAGGACGGCTCCTACCTGCTGGCCCGTCCGCTGTTCATCTACGTCTCGACCGCAGCCATCGAGGAGGATCCCCGGGTCGGTGAGTTCGTCGACTACTACGTGGAATACGCCCCCGATGTGCTGCCTCGGGTCCGTTTCTACCCCTTCGCCGATGAGACCTACGGTGCGGTGCAGGAGCGCTGGTCGGACCGCACACCGGGCGCCATGTTCGGCGGTGAACAGTTCGTCACCGACGTCGAGGCCGGCCTGGAGGGGTGACGCCCTGGCCCGACGCGACTGGAGGTCAGCCCTGTCGGCCCGCCGTCGCCGGCACCCCTGGGGTCGGCAGCCGCGACTGCCGCGTGGATGAGCCACGGATCATGACCCGCGCCAGATGGACGGCGGCGAAGACCAGCCCCTGGGTCACCACCACCAGGCCCCCGGAGGAGACGTCCAGCCAATAGCTGACGTAGATACCGAGCACCGAGCATGACGCCGAGATGGCCGGGGCGAGGACGAGCATGCGCCCGAAGCGGTCGGTGAGCAGGCGGGCCGTGGCTCCCGGAATCACCAGCATGGCGACCACGAGCACCACGCCGACCACCTGCAGCGCCGAGGTCGCGGTCAGGGCCAGCACACCCAGCAGGATCGACCCCAGCCGGCGGGGCGAGAGACCGATCGCATGGGCGTGGGTGGGATCGAAGGCGTAGAGGGTCAGGTCCCGCCGCTTCAGCACGAGCACCAGCCCCGCCACGAGCGCCAGAGCACCGACCTGCAGCAGATCACCCGTCCCCACGCCCAACACGTTGCCGAAGACGATCCGGTGCAGGTCCACCTCACTCGGGGTGATGGAGACCAGAACCAGCCCGAGCGCGAACAGCGTCGTGAACACGATGCCGATCGCCGCGTCCTCCTTGATCAGTCCGGTGACCCGCACCGACCCGATCAGGACGACCGCGAGGAGGCCGAAGACCAACGCCCCCACCGCGAAGGGCACCCCGAAGATGTAGGCCAGGACCACGCCGGGAAGAACGGCGTGGGAGACCGCATCACCCATGAGGGACCAGCCCACCTGCACCAACCAGCACGACAACAGTGCACACACCACGGCCACCACGACGGTGGCGCCGAGCGCCCGCAGCATGAATCCGTACTGCAGCGGTTCGAGCAGCACCTCCACCGGACTCATGACGCCAACCCGAAGGCGAGTGCGAGCTTCTCTGGCTCCAACGCTTCGGCCACTGAGCCGTGGAAGAGCACCTTCCGCAACAACAGGACCACGTCATCGGCCAGCTCCGGAAGGGCGTGGAGGTCGTGGGTCGAGACGACGATCGCGCAGCCCTCTGCCGCGAGTTCGCGGAGCAGGCCCACGATCATGGCTTCACTGGGTTTGTCGACGCCGGCGAAGGGCTCATCGAGCAGCAGGATGCGCGCACCCTGGGCCAACCCGCGGGCCACGAACGCGCGTTTGCGCTGACCTCCGGAGAGCTGGCCGATCTGTCGATCGGCCAGATCGGTGAGTTCCACGCGCTCCAGGGCGGCGTCGACGGCACGGTGATCCACTGGCCGTGGCCGCCGTAGGGGTCCCTGGTGGCCGTAGCGTCCCATCATCACCACCTCGCGCACCGAGATCGGGAAAGCCTGATCGATGTCCTCGGACTGGGGCACGTAGCCCACCAGGCCCCGCGCCCGGGCGCGGGCGGGGGTCTCTCCCCCGACCCGGACCGTGCCGACATCGAGGGGCACGACCCCCATGATCGCCTTGTAGAGGGTGGACTTTCCCGACCCGTTCATCCCGATCAGACCCGTGACCCGACCCTCGGGAATCTGCAGGGTCACCCCGGTCAACGCCTGCACCTCGCCGTAGGTGACTCGCACGTCATCGACCTCGATGGCTGTCTCCTGCGGCATGGTGGGTGTCCCCACCGATGGCGGCATCGTGTTCGCCGACGTCATCATGCACCTCCGGTCAGAGCAGTCGCGATCGTCTGCGCGTCATGCTGGATCAGCTCCAGGTAGGTGGGCACCGGCCCCTCGGCCTCGGAGAGCGAGTCGACGTAGAGCGTGCCTCCGTAGGTGGTGCCGGTCGCCTCGACCACTCGCAGCATCGCCTTGTCCGACACCGTCGACTCGCAGAACACCGCCGGGACGTCGTTGCCCTCGACGAATTCGATGGTCGCGGCGATCTGCTGGGGCGTGGCCTCCTGCTCGGCGTTCACCGGCCAGATGTAGTGCTCGGTGAGGTCGGCATCGCGCGCCAGATAGGAGAAAGCTCCCTCACACGTCACCAGTGCTCGTTCATTGGACGCCAGCGGCTCCAACTCCTCGAGCAGTGCATCGTGCACCTGCTGGATCTCCTGTTGGTAGTCCGCGGCCCGGGCCTCGAAGTCGGCAGCATGGTCGGGGTCGAGCTCGGCGAAGGCTGCGGCCATGTTGTCGACGTAGATCTGTGCTTCGGTCGGACTCATCCATGCGTGGGGGTTGGGCTTGCCCGCGTAGGCGTCCTCGGTGATGTCGACCACCTCGACCCCTTCGGAGACCACGACATGGGGCACATCGGCCTGGTTCGCGAATTGTTCGAACCACCCCTCCAGCCCCAGGCCATTGTCGAGCACGAGGTCGGCCTGCGATGCCTTGGCGACATCACGTGGGGTCGGTTCGTAACCGTGGATCTCCGTGCCCGGTTTGGTGATCGACTCGATGACCAGGTGTTCACCGGCCACGTTCTGGGCCATGTCCGCCAGCACCGTGAACGTCGTCAACACCATCGGCCTGTCATCACCGGCAGGCGCCTCGCCACCGCCACACCCGGTGATCGACGCCACCACCAGAGCCAAACCCCATGCCAGTGGCCACACTCGTCGCCTCACATCATCCCCCTGCATACTTCAAGCAATGAAACTATAAAGTTAGACGCGTCAAACTTGACCATAGTAAAGCACTGCTTCCATGGCAGCCACAACGCGCCCCACGGCCCCGTGCCCACGATGATCGACGCGACGAGCGCCGAAAAGTTCGATAGGCTTCCCTTCGCCGATGCCCCACCGGGGCCGGGGAACACGGTGCAATTCCGTGACTGACGCGCAGCGGTGACGATCGACCGCGGCCCCCATGACGCCACTGGAAACGGGAAGGCGGGGACCGCTCCGGGACTACCCGGCCGATCGAAGTCCGAAGACCCGTTGGCACCGCATTCCGAGCGGTCAGACTCTGCGGGCTCGCGCCACGGCCCGCCTGGCATGAGGAGTTCCATGCATCCCATCAGGACGCGCCCCGGCGGCCCACGGCTGCTACGCGCCCTTGCCCTCGCGGCCGTCGCAGCGTTCGCCGTCGGGGCTTGCTCGGCCCCCGACACACAGACCACCGATCCCAGCGCGGCCCCGGGGAGCGACACCCATCCGGTCTCGCTCGAGAACTGCGGCCGAACCGTGACCGTGGAGACGCCACCCCAACGCGTCGTGGGACTCAACCAAGGCACCACCGAGATCCTGTTGAGCCTGGGTCTGGCCGACCGCATGGTGGGCACGGCGACGTGGACCGATCCGATCCGCGATGACCTCGCCGATGCCAATGCCGGCGTCGAACGCCTGGCAGACAACTATGCGAGCCTCGAGACGGTCCTGGCCACCGAGCCGGACTTCGTGGCAGCCTCATTCGCCCCGACGCTCGCCGAGGGCGGATCAGGCACGTTCGAGGACTACGCCAAGGTAGGAGTCCCCGCCTACCTAGCCCACACCGATTGCGCGAAGGCGGTGCAGGGGCAGGGCGCCGGCGACGGCGCCCGGAACGAGAAGCTGACCATGAACGATATCCACACCGACATCCGCGAATTGGCCCTGATCATGGGCGAGTCCCCGGCTGGCGAGGACCTCGTGGCGTCGCTGGACGAGCGGCTCGACGCCGTCGAGCCCCCGGAGGGAGCCGAGGGCACAACGGTCGCCTTCTGGTTCGCCAATTCCGAGGCCCCCTACATGGCAGGCGGGGTGGGGGCTCCGCAGATCATGGCCGACGAACTGGGGCTCACCAACGTCTTCGACGACCGCAAGGACGAGTGGCCCCAGATCAGCTGGGAAGCCGTCGCTGCCGAAAACCCGGACTACCTGGTGATCGGTGATCTGACCCGCGATTCACAGACGGCCGAATCCGCCGAAGCCAAGATCGAGTTCCTCACGTCGAACCCCGTCACCCGCGAGATGGATGCGGTCCGGAAGGAACGCTTCATCCTGCTGGCCGGCGCCGACATGAACCCGTCGATCAGGACGGTCGACGGCATCGAGAAGCTCGCAGCAGGGCTGGCGTGACCTGGCGCAAGCGCGCGACCCGAGGCCGGATCGGTCCATGGCTGATCGGCCTCGCCGCCCTCTTGGCGCTGGCCCTGTCGATCGCCGTCTCCATCACCCTGGGGCCGGTGCCCATCGGCGTCGGTGATGTCCTCCATGTGGTGACTCACCACGTCGGGCTCACCGGCCCACCGGAGGTATCGCGTATCGCAGCCGCGACCGTCTGGGAGCTGCGGCTCCCTCGCGCTCTGCTCGCGGCCCTGTGCGGCACCGGACTGGCGGTGTGTGGCCTGGTGCTACAGGCTCTCCTGCGCAACCCCTTGGCCGATCCCTACCTGCTGGGAGTGTCTTCCGGGGCATCGACCGGGGCGGTCGTGATGGTCGTGTTCGCTCCCGCGACATTGCTTGGTTCGCCAGCGGGCTTGTCGGCAGGCGCCTTCGCGGGCGCTGTCCTGGCCTTCGTCGTGGTCATGGCCCTGGCTCACCTCGCCGGCGGCGGCAATCACCGCATCATTCTGGCGGGCGTCGCGGTGACACAGCTGTTCAGCGCCTTGACGAGCTTTCTGATCATGGTCGCGGCCGACGCCAACACGACCCGTGGCGTCCTGTTCTGGCTGCTGGGGTCACTGGCGTCATCGACGTGGGACGACGTGGCCGTGGCCGGCGCAGTGGTGATCGTGGGCGTGCTGGTGGCGCTGTTCCAAGCCACAGCCCTGAACGCCTTCACCTTCGGCGCGGAGCAGGCCTCCACACTCGGCATAGATGTGCGTCGTGTTCGGATCGTCCTGCTGGGAGTCACGGCAGCGTTGACGGCCACCGTGGTGTCCCAATCCGGCGCCATCGGATTCGTCGGGCTCGTCCTGCCTCACCTGACGCGGCTGCTGGTGGGAGTGTCCCATCGACGGCTCATTCCTGCGACGGCCATGCTGGGAGGCATCTTCCTCGTGTGGGTGGACACTGCTGGACGCACCGTGGCCGCCCCCACCGAGATCCCCGTCGGGGTCATCACGGCCCTGATCGGCGTGCCGATCTTCGCCGCGTTGCTGCTGCGGAACCGGAGCGTGACGTCATGAGTGCCATCACCGTCCGTGACGTCAGGTATTGCGCGGGTCGGACCCCGATCCTCCACGGTGTCGACATGGACGTCACCCCCGGGTCCTTCACCGCGGTCATCGGCCCGAACGGTTCTGGCAAATCCACCCTCGTGCGCTGTTTGGCCGGCCTGGTCCGTTTCAGTGGGCACATCGAGGTCGATGGCCATGATGTGGCACGGACCGCACGCAAGGAGATGGCTCGTTCGGTGGCCGTGGTGGCCCAACAGCCCGAGGCCGTCGAGGCCCACTCGGTACGCGAGGTGATCGCCTTGGGGCGCACGCCGTACCTGGGTGCGCTCAGCGGGGCAACGGCCCACGACCACCATGTCGTCCGCGACGCAGCCACCCGCACGGGGGTGGAGCACCTGCTCGAGCGCACCTTCTCCACGTGCTCTGGTGGCGAGCGTCAACGAACCCACATCGCGCGAGCACTCGCCCAGGAGTGCGAGGTGCTCTTGTTGGACGAGCCGACCAACCATCTCGACGTGCAGCAGCAGTTCTCCATCTTGGAGCTTGTTGACGCCGCCGACATCACCACCCTTGCCGTCCTGCACGACTTGAACCTCGCTGCCCAGTTCGCCGACCACATCGTCGTCCTGGACTCTGGCCGGATCGCCGCAGCAGGACCACCCCGGGAGGTCCTGACCCCCGACATCATCGAGGACGTCTTCGGCATGCGCCCACAAGTCATCTGCGACGACCACCGGGTCAACGTGCACTTCCACCGGCAGGCGTCGACCCGGCGCGGTTGATGCGGCAAACACAGGACCGGCCTCCGACGTGACAGCTCGCACCGTGACTCTCAGAGCAGGTGCATCTCCTGGGCCTTGATGCCCAGCTCCTCACGGAAGTCGGGGTGGGCGATGGCAATGAGCCGTTCGGCACGCTGGGCGCTGGTGGCCCCGCGGAGCTGCGCCACTCCGTACTCGGTGACGACGTGGTCGACGTCATTCTTGGAGGTGGAGACGAAAGCACCGGGTTTGAGGGTCGGAGTGATGCGGGAGATGGTGCCGCCCTTGGCGGTCGACGGCAGCACGATGAACGACTTGCCGCCGCGCGAACGGTTGCCCGCCCGCACGAAGTCCGACTGGCCCCCTGTCCCCGAGTAGGGCTTGTATCCGATCGATTCACTGCAGCACTGACCGGTGAAGTCGATCTCGATGGTGCCGTTGATGGTGTGCAGCAGATCATTGGCCCCGGCGATCGCTGGATCATTGGTGAAATCGACCGGATGCATCTCCAGGCCGCGGTTGCGGTGCATCCACGAGTAGAGGCGCTCCGATCCCAGGGCGAAGGTCGCGAGGCTGACGCCCGGCTTGACGCTCTTGCCGCGGTTGGTGACCGCGCCGGATTCGGTGAGGCTGAGGATGCCGTCGCCGATCATCTCGGTATGGATGTTGAGGTCGGTGCGTCCGGTGAGCTGCATGACCACGGCGTCGGGAATGGCACCGTAACCGATCTGGAGGGTGGCGCCGTCGGGAATCATGTCAGCCACGTGACCGCCGATGGCCTTCTCGACCTCGTCGATCTTCGGCAACCCCACGGTGGCGAGAGGGCGATCATCCTCGACCACCGCTGCGACCTGATCGAGATGCACGTGGCAGTCCCCGTAGGCGTAGGGCACCTGCGGGTTGACCTCCAGCACCACCGCCCGGGCCTTCTCGATGGCGGCCAAGGTGTAGTCGGTGCTCAGGCTGATCGAGAAGTAGCCGTGCTCGTCCATCTCCGATGCCATGGCGAACACCACGTCGACCGGCAGGAGCCCGCGTCGGAAGAGCTCGGGCATCTCGGAGAAGTTACTGTGCCGAACATCGATCCAGCCGTCCTGCGCTCCTTTGCGCGTGGGCCCGCCGAGAAACAGCGCGGCGTGCCGCACATGACCGCGGGTCTCGGGTTCCAAGTAGTCGAACGTACGCAGCGGCAGTATCTGGCTCACGGTGACGTCGCGGAACTCACGCCGCTGTTCACTGAGCGCCTCCAACAGGGCCGGGGTCTCCCCCACTCCGGTGGGGAGCACGACGGTGTCGCCATCGTGAATCATCCCCACTGCGTCATGGGCGCTCATTTGCTTCGCGGCATAGGCACGCGCAAACGTCATCGGCTCTCCTTTGAGTCAGACCGCGGTCGGTCACACCGGTCGTAACCGCCGTTCGGCGATTATCGCAGGATCCCGACGCGAGCGCGCGAGGGCCCCATCCGCTCGACGCCCGGCCCAGCGTCGCCGGGCTGCTGCAGGGTTCGACTGATGCTGTAATGGTCCGATGCAGCCAGAGGTTCCCGACTTCGTCGATCGATTCGCCGACCACTGGGCCGCCGTCGGCGGGACTCGGACCGAGGGGCTCATCGCAGGTTATCTGTTGCTCGATAAGTCCGAGGGAGTCAGCGCAGCCGAGCTGTCCCAGCGGCTGGGGGTCAGCCGGGGCTCGGTCTCCACGTACACACGGCATCTGGTAGAGCGCGGGTTCATCCGCCGCGTCCGACTCCCCGGGGATCGAACGCACTACTTCTGCACGGATCAGGACGTGTGGGCGGGGTTCTTGAGAGCCGAGCAGGACTATCTGCAGCGTCAGCACCAGCTGGCGCAGGAGATGCTGGGGCGCGTCGAGCCGTCCGGGCCGGCCTGGCAGCGCCTGCGCAATATGCGGGACTACATGCAGTGGGTGGCCGACAATCTGGCGCCCGAGGAATGGGAGCGGTTCAAGACTGCACGGGACGCCCGGCCAGAACACGGTTGACCGCGTCTCACAGCTGCCCCTCCCGATGCTCCTGCACCAGCAGATAACCGAGGTACAGGCCGCCGACACCCATGGTGAGGACGCCGACCGGCAGACCGGACACGATGGGCGCCTGCTGGGCCGCCAGGTCGGCGGCGCTGAGGATGAACGCCCCGGTGAGGGCCGATCCGACGATGCCGACGCCGGCGGTGCCCGTCAGGCGTTTGGTGATCTGAGGTGCGGTCAGGGCCACGAACGCCACGGGACCGGTGGCGGCGACGGCGACACCCGAGGCGAGCACAGACAGGATGACCGCTCGTGTGCGGGTGCGCTGCGGATCCACCCCCAGTCCGGCGGCGGCGTCATCACCGAGTTCGAGCAGGCTGACCGCACGCCCGATGGCGAGCCCGGCGGGAATGAGCAGCGCGGCGCCCGTGGCGCTGACGATGATGTCGAGATCGTTGGCGGAGTTGAGCGATCCGGTGAGGTATTCGGCCAGGTGGGTGGCGGCGTCACGGAGTTTGGCGCTGACGACGTATTGGGTGATCGAGAAGGCCAGGGCCGAAACGGCGATGCCGGCGATGATCGTGCGGGCCGGGGAGGCGAATCCGCGACCGGTCGCACCGAAGACCGCCAGTGTCGCGATCCCGGCTCCGCCGACCGCCGCGACGGCGCTCGGGAAGCCGGGAAGGAAGAGACTCGCGGTGGCGGCCCCGGCTCCGGCGCCGGCACCGAGTCCGATCACGTCGGGGCTCCCGAGCGGGTTGCGGGTGACGGCCTGGAACAGTGCACCGGACATGCCGAGCAGGCCTCCGGCGAACACGGCGGTCACCAGACGTGGGCCGCGCCAACGTTCGAGCACGAACGCGACCTTGCCCTCGGCCCCGCCGAGCAACGCGGCCGGCAGCTCCGGCAGGGGGATGCCGAGCCGTCCCAGAGTGAGGGTGACGATGGCCACCGCCACGATCGCCAGAGCCACACCTGCATGGACGGCGATGACCCTCCGGCGCACCACCAGCGCCACCGGCCCCATACGCAGAACCTTCTTCGTGGTGCTCATCGCGCGGCCCACCCCCGGCGCACAGCGACCAGCAGGAAGGGAGCACCGATCCAGGCGGTGACGATGCCGACCATGATGTCCTCGGGCCGGGCGATGACCCGCCCCACGGTGTCGGCGGCGACCATCAGCGTCGCCCCGAGCAGGAGCGCCAGGGGGATCTGGACACGGTGGTCGGTTCCGACCACCGACCGCGCCAGATGCGGGACCACCAGGCCGACGAAGGCGATCGGCCCGACAGCAGCGGTCGCGGCCCCGGCGAGCAGGGCTGCCGCGACGATGCCGCCGACTCGCACCAGGCGCACCGGGGTG
The DNA here is from genome assembly GCF_006716235.1 of Propioniferax innocua. Classification (GTDB taxonomy): domain Bacteria; phylum Actinomycetota; class Actinomycetes; order Propionibacteriales; family Propionibacteriaceae; genus Propioniferax; species Propioniferax innocua. The sequence continues at coordinate 948,531 of NZ_VFOR01000001.1, forward strand.
CCCAGGGATGTTGCCATCTCCTCCCCGAGGGCCAGGTTGTTCAAGGAGGAGGACACCATCAACGCCAGGATGAATCCGATGCCCAGGGCCGGAGCGACGGACAGGGCGACCGACCCGTCGCGTCCACCCAGGGAGCCGACGACCCAGTGCCGGAAGGAGTCGAACACGGCCGGGTGGGTGAGGATGATGGCCTGCCGGTAGGCCGTCAGTACCGCGGACACCACTGCCCCGGTGAGCAGCAGCTTGACGACACTGCCCGATGCCGACCGTGCCCCCACCATGAACACCACCAGCACCGTCGTCAGGGCACCGGCGAACGCGACCCAGACCGCGCCTGCCCCGACGGCGACGCCGTTTCCGGTGATCGCCGAGACCGTGACCACCGCCGCGCCCGCGCCGACGGTGATGCCGAGCAGGCCCGGATCGCCCAGGGGGTTGCGCGTGATGCCTTGGATGATCACCCCGGACACCGCCAGTGCCGCCCCGCTGAGGACCCCCATGAGCGTGCGGTCGATCCGCGCGTCGAGGACTGCGGCGAGGTACGGGTCGGTACCTCCGACGAGTCCGGTGAAGGCGTCGGCGATGGAGGTGGGCTTGCCACCGAACAGCAGGCTGGCTGCGATGGCGAGAGCGAGGCAGCCGACCGCGAGAACCATCAGAGCCACGGTCGGCAGCCGCCTGGGTGAGGTCACCGTTCGACGCGCTCCACGGCTTCGTCGATCATGGGCACGTAGCGCTCCAGGGTCCACGGGACGGTCAACGGGTTGATCATCGAGGACGCGGTGACGAACGACTGGTCGGTCGGCGCGACGACGGCACCGTTGGCGACGGCGGGGATCTGCTGGTACAGCGGCTGCTTCTCCACTTCCTCGCGTGTGTTCTCGTCGGAGTAGAAGGTGAAGATGACGTCGGAGTCCTTCAGCCTGTCTGCATTCTCCAGGCCGATGTCGGCCGAATCGGTGCCCTCCACCTCGAACTCGCGCAGGTCCTCCACCACCGGGTCGACGCTCAGCCCCAGGGCCGAGACCATCGCGACGCGCTGCTCGGTCTCGAAGAAGACGCCCAGCGACCCCGGGCCGGTGTTGTAGACGTAGGAGAAGGTGAGGTCTTCGTACTCGGGCTTGGCGGCCGAGGCGAGCTGTTCGTCGATGTCGTCGATGAGCTGTTCGGCCTCATCGGACTTGCCCATGGCCTCACCGATCACCTCGATCTGTTCCTGCCAGGTGATCACCCACGGCTCCTCGGCGTAGGCCACCGTGGGAGCGATATCGGTCAACACGTCGTACTGCTCTTGGGTGACGCCGGACCAGGGAGCCAGGATCAGGTCGGGTTCGAGCTCGACGATGGCCTCCACGTCGAGTTCGGCGTCTCCGGCGAACTGTTCCGGCAGGGGTTCGCCGGCCTCCTCCACCGCTTCGTGCACCCACGGCAGATAGCCGGTGTCATCGGCGCCCCACGCGTACTCTTCGACGCCGACCGGCACGGTGCCCAGAGCGATGGCAGTCTCGGCAGAGCCCTGCCCGAGGGTGACGATGCGCTCGGGCTCCTCGGAGATGACGGCCTCACCGAGCGCATGCTCGATGGTCACTGGCTCCCACCCGGCGCCCGTACCGGTGTTCTCGTCCTCGGCGCCGCTTGCACAGCCGCTCAATGCGAAGGCACCGACGACCAGCACCGCTGCGGCCCGCACCCCGTTCCCAGATGCACGCATCATGTATGTCCCTCTCGTGGTTCGACCCCGGACAACCCCCCGAAGCACGCTTAGGTTAGCCTCACCTTTTCCTTCTTTCAATTTATCTGAAACATCAGGAGGTGCCGGCACCTCCTGCATGGCGCATTCCGACGCATCGCACACCCGGCTCCCCCCTGGCCCGCCCACCCCAGTACGACGTGCAACCCCGCCCCGGGCCCGGCACAATCGGTCACCAGCCTGCAGGTCCACATGTGGAGGGAACCGGTGACGATGCACTCCCCCGGCACGGACGCGACCAGCGATCCCCAATCCCGGCTCCGCTCCACCTGCACTCCCCCACCCCGCACGCTTCCATCTACGCAGGGCCCCTCATTCGAGCGGTGGCGGCAGCGGCATCCGCGGTTGGTCGATGCGCTGGTGATCGGGGCATTGGCGTCGTACAACGTCCTGAGCCTCCAACTCGTGTTCGTCTGGGATGGCTGGCCGTCGGGGATCGGCACCACGGCAGCGTCGATCATGCTGTTCATCGCCTACGCCCTGCGACGGAACCGCCCGTGGACGTGTTTCGCAGTGGCGCTGCTGGTGGCCTTCACGCAGCTCGCCTTTCTCGATGTGCCGCTGGTGGCCGACGTCGTCCTGGTGTTGATGGTCTATCACTTGGCGACGCGTTCGAGCTGGAGTGCGTCACTTGGCGCGTGCATCCCCCTGTGGGTGTGGATCCCGCTGATGGCCCGCCCTCTGTTGGACCGGGGGTGGATGCGTATCGGCGACATCCTCACGTTGTCGGTGGTGGTGCTGTGGGCCTGGACCTGGGGCACGCTCACCCGAGTCCGCCGCGCACATGAACACAGCCTGCTCGAACGCGCGGAGGACCTGCAGCGGCAACGCGAAACGCAGGCCCGCTTCGTGGCCGTGGCCGAACGGACCCGGATCGCCCGGGAGATGCACGACATCGTGGCCCATGGTCTGGGGGTGATGGTGGTCCTGGCCGACGGTGCCGCCAAGACCGTCGACACCGACCCCGACCAGGCCCGTCACGCCATGGAACGAGCGCGGGACACCGGCCGCGATGCGCTGGGCGAGATGCGACGCATGCTGGGGATCCTGCGTTCCGACGACGAAGCCGACCTGACCCCACAACCCGGCCTGTCCCAACTCGATCGCCTACTGCGTCAATCGCGGGACGCCGGGCTGCCTGTCGAACTGACCGTCGACGGCACTCCGGCGCCTCTGCCCGATGGTGTGGATCTGGCGGCATACCGGGTGATCCAGGAGTCCCTCACCAACGTGCGCAAACATGCCGACCTCGGCGTCACGCGCGTCGCGATCACGGTGTCCTATCGTCCCGATGTGGTGCGGATCCACGTATGGGATGACGGAACCGGACCGGCCGGGACCGCCACCTTGGCCCCCGACGATGGTGGCGGGTCACGCGACCGCGTGGGAGGTTGTGGACACGGCCTCGTCGGCATGCGCGAACGTGTCCACGCCTATGGCGGCACGGTGCGGGCCGGGCCGCGTGATCCCCATGGTTTCGAGGTCGTCGCCGAACTGCCGAGAGGAGCATCATGACCATCCGCCTCCTGCTGGTCGATGACCAGGAGATGTATCGCATGGGGTGCTCGATGATGCTGAAGAGTCGACCCGAGTTCGAGGTGGCGGCCGAGGCCGATGACGGCGACACGGCCCTTGACGTGCTGCGGAACACTGCGATCGATGTGGTCCTGATGGACGTGCGCATGCCCCGACTCAACGGCGTCGAGACGACCCGACGCATCTGCGCGGCCGGTGGCCCACCGGTGTTGGTGCTGACCACCTTCGATCTCGATGAGTACGCCTTCCAGGCCCTTCGCGCCGGAGCCAGCGGCTTTCTGTTGAAGGACGCTCCCCTCGAGGAGTTGGCGACAGCCATCCAGCACGTGCATGTCGGCGACGCGGTGGTGGCCCCACGCGTCACCAAACGGCTGCTGGGTCACTGGATGGACGCAATGCCTCCCGTTTCCTCGCCGAGTGCGTCCCAGGACGTGGCGTCGGCCCTCGATCCGTTGACCACCCGGGAACGTGAGGCCCTCGAACTGGTGGCCGCAGGGCGTTCCAACCGTGAGATCGCCCGCGATCTCGTCATCGCCGAGGGGACCGTCCGCATCCATGTCAGCAACATCCTGACCAAGTTAGGGCTTCGGGACCGTGTGCAGGCGGTGATCTTCGCCTACGAGCACGGCCTCGTCGGCACCGGGGACCGCTGAGGGGCGCCCTATGCAGAATGCAGAGCAAAGATAGGCGCTCTGTCAGAGGCGTGATCATGGCGTTCTCGCGACGCTGGAGACATGTCATCCATCGTCGCCACCACTGATCTGACCAAACGCTACGGATCGACCACCGTCGTCGACGGGCTGGACCTTGCAGTGCCCGAAGGATCCGTCTACGGGTTCCTGGGGCCGAACGGCTCGGGCAAGTCGACCACGATGAAGATGCTGCTGTCGCTGGTCCAACCCACCAGCGGCGAGGTGCTGCTCATGGAACGTCCGATGAATCGCGCCACCCGGCGCGGCCTGTTGGCGCATGTCGGTTCGCTCATCGAGGCCCCGCCCGGGTACGGGCACCTCACCGGGCGGGAGAATCTGCGCCTGGCGCAACGCCTGCTCGGATTGAGCGAACGGCAGGTGGATCAGGCTGTGCGCACGGTTCGGCTGCAGGACCACCTCGACAAGAAGGTGCGCAACTACTCCCTGGGCATGAAGCAGCGTCTCGGGATCGCTCTGGCCCTTGCTCGGGAGCCCCGACTGCTCATCCTGGACGAGCCCACCAATGGGCTGGACCCGGCCGGGATCGAGGAGATCCGTGAACTGATGCGCCGCTTGGCCAGCCGGGGGACCACCATCATGGTGTCGTCACATCTGCTCGGGGAGATCGACAAGACCGCCACGTTCCTGGGCATCCTGTCGCAGGGGCGGCTGATCTTCCAGGGCAGCCGCGCCGATCTCTTCCAGGCCGCCACACCCGATGTGGTGCTGCGCTGCTCCGATCCGCCAGCCGCCCACCGGCTCCTCGCAGCACGGGTCCCCTCAACGCTCACCGGGCAGGAGCTGCATCTGGCCGGGCTCGGCGATCATCACGTGGCCGCCTGCGTCGACACCCTGGTTTCACACCGCATCGGCGTGTTCGATGTGCGACGCCGGGAGCAGTCCCTGGAGGACGTGTTCCGCGATCTGACCGCGGGAGGACGCCTGTGACCGCGATCGTCAACGAGTTCACCAAGATGCGCGGGTTGCGGCTGTGGCCTCTGCTGGTAGCCATGGTGTTGGTCGTCTTCGGGGGTACTGCGCTCGGCATCATGTCCGACCCGGAGTTCGACCCCGGAGCACCGGGTGCCTGGAATCATCCGCTCATGGGCGCAGCCATGGCTCTGACCATGTTCTCGCCGTTGTTCGTCGCCGTGCTCGCCAGCCGGCTGGTCGATGCCGAACATCTCGCCAACGGGTGGTTGTTCTCGGCGACCACGGAACTGCCGGCCGGACGTCTGTGCCGGGCCAAGGTCGTGGCCCTCGGCATCCTGCTGGTGGCCACCACCGGCACGGGCTACCTCGCGGTCCCGACGCTGGGAAGCCTGGTCGGCATCGAGGTCCCGTTCCCGCTGGGACGCTGGCTGGGGTACGGCTGCTGTGCCATGGTCATCGCCGTGGCGTTGCTGGCTCTCCATGTCCTGATCGCCGCACGGTTCGAGGATCAACTGGTGGGGCTCGGCATCGGAGTGCTGGGGCTGCTCATCGCTGCGGCATCCCAGTTCTTCCCTACATGGGCGGGCCACCTGCTGCCGTGGTCGTACTACGCACTGATCATCCCCGCGGGCTACACGGCCGACGCCCTCGCCGAACTGCCCCTGTCCTACCCCAGCATCGCGGCGCTGGGATGCGTCGTCACGGCGTTGTTCCTGGCCGCCACCGGCCGACTCGACCGAAAGGAACTCTGACATGCGCACCGTGCGTGCCGAAACCCTGAAGCTGCGACGCTCGACCGCATGGGTCGTGGTCCTGCTGCTTCCCGTGGCGGTGGCGTTCATGGCCTGCCTGAACACCTTGACCTCGGGCGAGCCACTCGAGGACGGCTGGCACACGCTGTGGGTGCGTGTCGCCGGATTCCATGCACTGTTCCCGCTCGCTCTGGGCGTGGCGCTGTTGGCGTCGCTCATGTGGCGGCCCGAACACAAGGGTGGCAACTGGAACGCGTTGATGGGTGGCCCCACCACCTCCGGAAGCATCGTGTGGGCCAAGACGGTGACACTGTGGTTGCTGACCCTGACGATGCAGGCGGTGCTGCTGGTGCTCGTCGTCGCGGTGGGCAGGCTGGCGTTCGGGCTCGACGGGTTCCTGCCCGGCCAGTACCTCGTGGCGACGGTGGTCTCGGGAATCGGCGTCCTGCCATTGGTGGCCCTGCAGTCGGCCCTGTCGCTGTTCGTGCGGTCATTCGCCGGGCCGGTGGCGATCGCGCTGGTCGGGGCGGGCGCGTCGGTGGTCGCACAGCAAATGGCCGGTGATCTCGCACTCCTCTCCCCCTACTCCGTGGCGACGCGGACGCTGCACCTGTCATCGGGCGTGTTCGGCGATGCCGGCACGCTGGCTCCTGGGATCGTGACGCTGCTCGTGGGCGCCTCGCTGGCATGGCTGCTGGTCATCAACACCGTCGGAGCCCGGGTGCTGGACGGCCGGGACGTGCGCGTCTGAGGGCGCGTCGACGCCCGACCGGCAGACAGTGACCACCGGGCCTCGGGCCCGAGGCCGCATGAAACGCTGGCCCCAACCCTGAGGAGGCCAGAATGTCCACGTCGTCCCCCAAACTCGCGGTCGTCGGTGCCGGAGCGGTCGGCAGTTCCTTGGCATATGCCTGCCAGATCCGTGGTTCGGTCCAGCAGATCGCCCTCTACGACATCGACACACCGAAGGTCGAGGCCGAAGCCAAGGACCTCATCCACGGCACCCAGTTCACCCCCGTCTCCCAGCTCGTCGGCAGTTCGGACATCACCGTGGTGGCCGACGCCGACGTCGTCGTCATCACCGCCGGGGCCAAGCAGAAGCCCGGGCAGACCCGGCTCGATCTCGCCGATGCGAACGTCGCGATCCTGCACGCAATGCTGCCCGCGCTCGTCGAACAGGCTCCCGATGCGGTCTACGTGTTGGTCACGAATCCGTGCGATGTGCTCACCTGGGCGGCCCAGCACATCACCGGCCTGCCGCGCGGCCGCGTCATCAGCAGCGGAACCCTGCTGGACACGTCCCGACTGCGACGTCTGGTGGCCGAGGTGGCCGGCGTCCACCAGTCGAATGTGCACGCGCTGATGCTGGGCGAACACGGCGACAGCGAGTTCCCGGTCTGGTCGTCGGCCACGATCGGGCAGACGCCGTTGCGCGACTGGCTCGTGGACGGCGAACCAGTGTTCACCGACGCCGTCCTCGAGGATCTCAGCGCCTCGGTGGTGCAGGCCGCCTACGAGGTGATCCAGGGCAAGGGCGCGACCAACTATGCGATCGGTCTGGCCGGCGCCCGGCTGGTGGAGGCCATCATCACCGACCAGCGCACGGTGCTGCCGCTCTCCAGCGTCCTGGACGACTACCGCGGCGTGAGCGATGTCGCACTGTCGGTGCCCAGCGTGGTGGGACGCGGAGGCGTCAGCGAGGTACTGGAGGTGCCGATGTCCCAACACGAACGCACCAGGTTCCAGGCATCCGCCGAGCAGGTCCGCGCAGCCTGCGACCGCTTCGCCGACGAACCCACCGGGTGAGCGGCCCGCAACCGGAGCCGCCACCAAGAGGCGAAGAACCGGCACGGGAGCCTGCGGGCTCGCCGCCTCGCGTCAGGCCGGAGGCAGGGCTTCGGAGAGAGCGCGGCGCCAGGGGTCGAGGTCCCATCCCTGTTCGGCGATCCAGGACGGCACCGGATGTGGTTCGGCAGAGAGCCGGTGCAGCATCGATTCGGCCCCGCCGGATCACCGCGAAGAAAGGGGCACATGTGCGACACCGAGTCACCCCAGCGAGCGCGTGGCGGAGGCGTCGACAGCGAACAAGTGAGACAATGCCCCGGTGTCTTCACCCAGTACCACCACCAGCGACCGCCGGCCGGCCCCTCGAGGCAGTGCGCTGCGGTTCCTGATCCCCTCCCTGATCGGCGTGTTCCTGTTCATGGTGCCGGTTCCCGACGGCACCGGATCGCCGACCATTCCGATCGCCTACGCCGCCAATGCCACCGGTGAGGTCATCGCACCGGCCATGCCGTGGCTGCTGCTGTGCCTGGCCGTGATCTCCGCCGTCGGCACGGTGTTGTATGCCACGGTGAAACCGGCTTTCCTCGACACGAGGCTCGGACGACTGTTGTTCGACACCTCGACGTTCTGGCTCGTGGTCCGACTCGTGGGGCTGGCCATCACCGCGATGATCGTGCTCGGCGTCGGCCCGGAATGGGTACGCAACGAGAACACAGGTGCGGTCATCCTCGACCTGGCGTCCCTGCTCATGGTGGTCTTCGCACTCGCCGGGCTCCTGCTGCCGTTGCTGTTGAACTTCGGCCTGCTCGACTTCGCCGGAACCCTCATGACCCGCATCATGCGCCCGCTCTTCCGGGTACCGGGACGCTCCTCCGTGGTCGGACTCACCTCGTGGCTCGGCGACGGCACCATCGGCGTGCTGATGATCAACCAGCAGTACGTCCACGGCCACTACACCAAGCGTGAGGCGGCAACGCTGGGCACGACGTTCAGCATCGTCTCGGTGACCTTCATCGTGGTGATCCTGCAGACGCTCGGCCTGGAGCACATGTTCGCGCCGTTCTACCTGACGCTGATCATCGCCGGTCTCATCACCGCGATCATCATTCCCCGGATTCCTCCCGTCTCCCGGATCCCTGATGAGTACGTCGAGGATCCGGTCCCCGAACCCACCACTGCGCGCGCATCGGAGGAGGCCTCCGCGGAGGAAACCGATGGCACGGAGCGTTCACTGCTGTCGAAGGCTTGGGCGAGTGCCCTGGACCGGGCATCGACCGTCCGCGTGCGCGATGTGGTGAACAGCGGCGTCTCGAATGCCCTGGAGATGTGGCTCGCGGTGATCCCGATCATCATGGCAGTGGGCACGATCGCGGTGATCATCGCCGAATACACCAGTTTCTTCCGGTACCTGGGCATTCCATTCGTCCCGGTGTTGGAGCTGTTCCAGGTGCCCGAGGCCGCCGCCGCGTCGGAGACGATGGTCATCGGTTTCGCCGACATGCTGCTGCCGGCCATCATCGGCGGCAGTATCCAGGCCGAGATCACCCGCTTCATCGTCGGCGCCCTCGCGGTGACCCAGCTCATCTTCATGTCCGAGACCGGCGGCATGCTGCTGGCGTCGAAGATCCCGCTGAAGTTCCACCACCTGGTGATGATCTTCCTGCTGCGCACCCTCATCGGCCTGCCGGTGATCGTGGCTCTGGCCCACCTGTTCTACTGACGCCTGCCGGCCCCTGAACGGCACCGCCGACCGGACTTCTCCAAGAACCCGGGCTTCCCCCGAAGACTTGCCCCACGCCACCAAATAAGCCTAGCCTTACCTAATCGCGCGGGGTGCGGTTTCCGCGATCCCCGCCGAGCCCACGGCAGGTGGGCACAGACCCGGATGAGAAGGACCTGGCGCATGACGACGAGCCTCCACAACCCCGCCACCGATCATTCCGCGACAGCGGTCGATGCGCCCACCCGGGTGAATCACGCGTCCCCGGCCGCACAGCCTCGTCTCCAGATCGAGGACGCCACGATCGGCTACGACACCCGCGTCATCAGCGAGAATCTGTCAGTGCAGATCCCCGACGGGTCGTTCACCGTGATCGTCGGCTCCAATGCCTGCGGCAAGTCGACGCTGCTGCGCGCCCTGTCTCGACTGCTGAAGCCGTCCAGTGGCTCGGTGATCCTCGACGGGCGGACCATCACCGCCTACAAATCGAAGGAGGTCGCCCGCCGGGTCGGGCTGCTTCCGCAGTCCTCCATCGCGCCGGAGGGCATCACGGTCGCCGACCTCGTGGCGCGCGGCAGGTTCCCCCACCAGAGCTTCATCAAGCAGTGGACCGAGGCCGATGAGACCGCCGTGCTCGAGGCCATGGACGCCACCGGCGTCGCCGAGCTGTCCGACCGATTGGTCGATGAGCTCTCCGGCGGGCAGCGGCAGCGCGTGTGGGTGGCCATGGCCCTGGCGCAGGACACCTCGATCCTGCTGCTGGACGAACCGACCACGTTCCTGGACATCACCCATCAGATCGAGCTGTTGGAGTTGTTCACCGACCTCCATGAGCAGGGCCGCACCCTCGTCGCGGTGCTGCACGATCTCAACCACGCCGCCCGCTACGGCACGCACCTGATCGCCATGAAGGACGGCGCCGTGGTCGCCGAGGGAGCGCCCGCCGAGATCGTCACCGCCGAGCTCGTGGAAGAGGTCTTCGGGCTGAAGTGTGTGGTGACACCCGAGCCTGTCGCCGGCACCCCACAGGTGGTGCCCCTGGGACGCGACCGAGGAGCCGGCCGGGGCGTCGGCACGGCGCGGAGCGTATCCTGATCCGGGGTGACGTCGGCCCGCTCCCCTGACGGTCATGGGAGCGAGGCCGACGCGTCAGCGTGGATGCCGACGCCAGCCTCACTCGGTGGTCGCGTGAGCGTCGGGCGTCTCCTCGGCCGCGGTTTCGGTGTGGCGATGGATCCACGGGGTCAGCAGCACGAGCACGACGGCGAACCCGAGTCCGGCTCCGCCGAGGACTCCGAAGTAGAGCGTGTCCGAGGTGCCTTCCATCGCCTGGATGGTCTGGGCGGTGATCGACTGCCCGGCGGCGGAGGCGAGCAGCCACAACGCCATGGCCTGCGATTGGAACGCCTTCGGCGCCAGCAGCGAGGTGGCTGCGAGACCGACCGGGGACAGACACAGCTCGCCGAGGGTCTGCACGATGTACACCGCGACGAGCCACAGGGGCGAGGCCAGTCCGTCGCCGGCGACCATCGACGCCGCCATCATCATCAGGAACGACACCCCGGCCAGCCCGAGCCCGACGGTGAACTTGTGCCCCACCCGGATGATGCCGTCGGTGCGGACCCACAGCCAAGCGAACAGCGGCGTGAGGACGACGATGGTGAAGGGGTTGATGGACTGGAACCACTCGGGGTTGATGGTGATGCCAAGCCAGTCGAGTTCGGTGCGGCTCTTGGCGAACGTGGTGAGCGTCGACGCAGCCTGCTCGAAGATCATGAAGAACAACATCGCGGCGATGAACAGTGGCACGAACGCCTGCAACCGATGCCTCTCCCCCGGCGTCACCTTGGCCGAACGGAACATCGTCACGAACAGCGCCACCGGCGTGATGAGGCAGATCAGGGAAATGGCGTCGATGATCGCTCCGAGGGGATCACCTTGGATCACCGCGATGATCGCGTACAGCACCATGACGCCGGCGATCACCATGCCGACCTTCTTCCAGGCATCGACGCGATCGGCGGCGTCGATCATCGGGTTGGCCGGGGTCTCGCCCACATGCTTCAACAGGCCACGACCCCACAGGAAGGCGATGATGGCCAGCAACATGCCGAATGCTGCCGCGGAGAAACCGGCATGGTACCCCCACCGCACGCGCAGGAAGCTCACCGCCCACGGAGCGACGAGCGAGCCGATGTTGATCGACATGTAGAAGATCGAGAACCCCGCCGAACGACGCTTGTCCTCGGGCGTGTAGAGCGCCCCGACCAGGGCTGACGGGTTCGGCTTGAAGACGCCCGAGCCGACGGCGACCAGCACGATGCCGAGCCAGCTCGCCGGCGCCCACGGCACCGCCAGCGCCGTGTGCCCGGCGATGATGATGAACGAGCCGAGTAGGAGCGTCTTGCTGGTGCCCAGCAGTCGGTCCGCGATCCAGCCGCCCGCGATGGAGAACAGGAACACCGACGCGCCGTAGATCGACACGACGGCCTCACCCATCGTCTCACCAAGCCCCAGCCCGCCATCGGCGACCGTCGCCGTCAGGTACAGGAGAAGGATGGCGCGCATTCCGTAGTAGCTGAATCTCTCCCACAACTCTGTGCCGAAGATGATGCCGAGCGCGCCAGGGTGACCGAAGAACCGCCGGTCCTGCTGCATGATGACCTCAGATGGACTCGATTTTCACATGGTCGGGCGCAAGATTACTGCGCCGTACCGGCATCCGTCAGGGGGCGTGCCGCATTATTCCTGCGGAAATTCGATCGAACGCGTGGCATTTCCCACACTTCATCGCCACATGGAAGCATTTCTGCGGGAACAACGCGGTGCGCCATGCCGCGTCCCGGCGAGTCGAACTCATGCATCCTCGCGGTCCTCAAGCAGGTCCTCGACATGCTCACGCAGATCGGCGGCATGCACCGAGACGACCTGCCACACGATCTCGTGGTCGATGGCTTCGTAGTCGTGGGCGATCCGGTTCCTCATCCCGATGGCCCGCCGCCATGTGGGTTGTGCGGCGCGCTCCTGCAAGAAGTCCTCGGGGAGTCGACGCACCGCCTCGCCCAGCTTGAGGACCAGCGAGTCCGCCGCGAGGTGGGGCACGCCCAGCTCGGGGTCGCTGTCGTACCAGTCGCGCCCACGGCCGGCCAGGGCCTCCGCTCGTCGACACAACCGCACGACATCCTCGAGCCTACGGCGGGTCTCGGCGGGCAGAGACGCGTTCACAGGGCGACCGCCGTGCGGGCGATCTCGTGATCGGCAGAGAGTGAGCGGGAGGTGACGATGTCCACGCCTCTGCCCAAGAGCGTTTCCAGCTCTGCGGCAGCATCGATGATGTCGAGCAGATCAAGGTCGGGGGCGGCATCCACGAGCAGATCGATGTCGCTGTCGGGGCGGTCCTCGCGTCGAGCGACGGAGCCGAAGACGCGCGGATTGTGCATGCGATGACGATTCAGCACGGCGATGACCGCGTCATGGTGCCGCTCCAGCGCGACCTGTGCCGAAGGCCGCAATGCGGCCTCCAGACGCTCGAGGGTCGCCGGCGAAGGACGGCGCCGACCGCGCTCATAGGCCGCGATATTGGGCTGCGGCACACCACTGCGTTCAGCAAGCTGAGCCTGGGTGAGCCCCGCTCGCAGGCGACGTGACCTGAGATCGTCCATGAGCCAAATATAGTGCGCGATATATCGCCCTGCTGCGGAAAGGGAGAAACTCCGCAAGGGTGAACACTCGCCGCGCCCCTCGAATACCGCGGCAGCTGTATCGCAGCACTTTCCCGAGCCCCGCGCAGCCCTTCAACCAAGCAGCCCTTCAACCAACCTGTCCGGCCAGTGCACCTGGGGCGTCAACGGTCATGGAGAGAATGCGGGTCCACCCTGTCACGGGGCCGAAGAAGGGCGTCCGATGTCGAAGAGATTGCCCTCCGGGTCGCGGAGGGTGACCCATTCGACGCCGTACTCATCAAAGTGGGCGACGCGTTCTGCCCCGAGATCGACTGCTCGTGCCACGGCGGCGTCGAGGTCGTCGGCGTGCAGGTCGAGGTGAACCGGATTCTTCACCATGCGCCTCTCCCCCTCGACGCCCAGAAAGAGAAGCGTCGGCCCCTTGGCCGAGGGATCGTGCACCGCACCGATGGAGGCGAAGTACTCATTGGCACCCGGTTCGATCGGCCGGTCCAGTAGCTGCGACCAGAAGGTGGATTGGGCGGCGACGTCACGGCAGTCGAAGGTGATCGCGGTGATGGTGGGGGCAGTCATGGTCATTCCCTTCCAGGGGCATCGGTGCGGGTGGGTGGATGTATCGGCCAGTGGAGTTCAGATCTCCATGTGTGTGGGTCCGGGGATTCCGATGGGCTGATCAGGTAGTGCTCACGAACATCGGTGGCGGTGTCGGGTGTGAGGTGGTGGTGCACCTGTGCGCCCAGTGCGGCGTAGGTGGCGCGGAACGTGTCGTAGGCACCGTCGTGGACGGCCACGGCGAAGTGCCCGCCCGGCAGGACGGTGGCGTCGGGCGTCTCCTGCGGCACGGGCAGAAAAGCCGTGACCGTTCCCCTGCCCTCGGTGAAGAATTCGTTCGCGTAGAAGGCACCTGGCGTCCCCGTCACCCCGTTGGCCGCAGCGACGAGCTGCGGGTAGGTCTCCCCGAACCACGCGGAACACTCGCGGAGGGACAGCTCGGCGCTCGCCATCAACACGTGTCGGTGAGTCACCCATCGCACCGCGAACGGCACGTCGGGGAAAGCACCCAGCAGATGCGTGGCTCGCGCGACACGATCCCGGGCTGCCTCCAGATCGGCGCGGGTGCGCCCCAGCGCGTCGGCGACGAGTTGTGTCCGATCCTCCGCCGAGCCGAGGATGCGTCCGATCTCCTGCAGCCCCACGCCGGAGTCACGCAGCGTCGCCAACACCACGGCGTCGGCCACCTGATCGGGTGAATACCAGCGGTAGCCGGTGTGCTCATCGATACGAGCAGCCGTGATGACGCCCGTGTCGTGATAATGACGCAACCGTTTGACGGTGAGGCCGGTGGCCTGAGCGAACTGACCGATGCTCATCAACTGCATGCCGACAGTCTGCGCCCTCCCATCGTGGGAGGGTCAACGGCTCGATGCCGACATCCCTGAGGCATCAGGATCGTCATCTCTGGTGGAGCTAAGGGGATTCGAACCCCTGACCTTCTCATTGCGAACGAGACGCGCTACCAACTGCGCCATAGCCCCATGTCCTTTGGACATCTGTAAATATTACACCTCAGCCCAACAGCCTCCAAACCATTGCCCTACCCTGCGGCTTCACGTCCCTCACTCCGCCACCGGAAGAGAACAGAACCCGCAACCCTCCGGCCCGCGTCTCAACGGTGAGGCAGAATGGTTCGCGATGAGCAAGTCCCGTCGCGTCCGAATGTCCAGCCAAGAGCGTCGTGAGCAGTTGATCGATGTCGCCCGTGGGCTGTTCGCCGATCGCGGCTACGACGGTACATCGGTGGAGGAGATCGCAATGACCGCGCGGGTCTCCAAACCCATCGTCTACGAACATTTCGGGGGCAAGGAAGGTCTCTACGCCGTCATCGTCGACCGTGAGATGCAGAGCCTCCTGGGGAGCATCCGCAGCACCTTGGCCGACACCACCGCGTCCGAACGCGAACTCGTCGCCCAGGCTGCCGATGCACTGTTGGAATACGTGCAGTCCGAGAGCGACGGTTTCCGTATCCTGGTCCGCGATTCGCACGTGGGTGAAACCACCGGAACCTTCGCCGGCATCCTCAGCGAGGTGGCTTCCCGCGTCGAAGATCTCCTTGTGTACCACTTCCGGATACGCAAGCTCGACCCCAAGACCGCCCCCATGTATGCCCAGATGCTGGTCGGCATGGTGGGCCTCACCGGCCAGTGGTGGCTGGACCACCGCCATCACAAGAAGGAAGAGGTCACCGCTCACGTGGTGAACCTCGCCTGGAACGGCCTTCGTGGGCTGGAGAAGACGCCACCGAAACTGCCGTCGATGACACCCGAGGAACGCTCGGACCACACCTGAACGGTCAGTGCGTTCCGGGGAATCCCAAAAGAAGTTGGCGCAGCAGGCCGGCCAGTTCATCGCGCTCGTCCGCTTCAAGGGACTCCAACATCGCCGTCTCCGACGACAACAGGTCAGACATCGCTCCATCAACACGCTCGCGCCCGGCGTCGGTCAATCGCACATGCACACTCCGGCGATCCTCCGGGTCCCGGTATCGCGAGACCAACCCGCGCTCGACCAACCGATCCACACGCGTGGTCATGGTGCCCGAGGTCACCAGGGTCTCCACCAACAGTTGTTTGGGCGACAGCTCGTAGGGGCGTCCGGCCCGCCGCAGCGCGGCCAACACGTCGAACTCCCAAGCAGTCACATCATGACCGGTGAAGGCGTCCTGACGCGCCCGATCCAACAACCGGCTCAGCCGCGACACCCGCGACAACACCGACATGGGTGACACATCCAGATCGGGACGCTCCCTCGCCCAGTCGGCGACGATGCGGTCGACGTCATCGGTTTCGCTCACGCATGCTCCCGGATGATCTTGGCCCCCGGTACGGGGCCATGCACACGTCGCACCCCCACGATCCCCGGCTCCGCCACCAAGGCCGCCGAGACCCGCACCGCAGCGTCCTCGTTACGGCACAGAAAAGCGCACGTCGGCCCAGACCCACTGACGATCCCCGCCAGCGCACCGGCACGCTGCCCCGCATCCAGAATTTTCTGCAGATCCGGACGCAGATCCAACGCGGCCTCCTGCAGGTCATTGCGGAGCGTCGACGCCAGATGCTCCACGTCACCGGCGGCGAGGGCGTCGATCATGGCATCGGGCACATCCACGTCACGACCATCAGGTACGAGCTCGTCGAAACGTCCATACACCGCAGGGGTGGACAGTCCCCCCTCGCTGAAGGCGAGAACCCAATGGTGGTGCCCTCGTTGCATGATCGGCATCACATGATCCCCGCGCCCGGTGCCCAGTGCCACCCCACCCAGAAGCGCGAAGGGAACATCCGACCCCAGTTCGGCGGCATGGCTGCGCAGCTCTTCGGCGTCCATGCCCAGACCGGCCCATTCATTGACCGCCAACAACGTCGCCGCAGCATCAGCAGACCCCCCGGCCATCCCCCCGGCGACCGGGATCGATTTGCGGATCTCCAGATGAACCCCGGGCGCGGGCAGCGTGTACCTCGCTGCCAGGAGCGCAAAGGCCTTGGTCGCAAGGTTCTCCGGCCCGACCGGGACCGCGTCGACGCCCTCCCCCACGATGTTCAGGTTCACTTCATCGGCGGGCCACAGGAGCACTTCGTCGAACAGGTTGACCGCTTCGAACACCGTCCCCAACGGATGGAAGCCGTCGTCGGCGCGCGGCCCCACGCACAGGGCAAGGTTGATCTTGGCTGGTACGCGCACGCGTACCACTGCACTCGTCGTCACCCGCGTAAGGCTAGCTGCTCGGCGATCGCCGCGAACTGGGTGATGGTCAGACGCTCCCCACGGGCCTGCGGATCGACGCCGGCGGCCTCGATCGCCTCGGCTGCCGCGGCCGATGAACCCGCGATCGACGACAACGCCGACCGCAACATCTTGCGCCGTTGGGCGAACGCGGCATCCACCACGCGGAACACGTCCTCACGAGAGGCTGAGGTGCTCGGGGGTTCGCGTCGTGTGAACCGCACCAGCCCGGAATCCACATTGGGCACGGGCCAGAAGACCTTGGGCGGAACGGTCCCGACACGGCTCGCCTCGGCATACCAGGCAAGCTTTGCAGACGGGACGCCATAGGTCCGCGAGCCGGGTTCGGCGACGAGCCGATCGGCGACCTCCAACTGCACCATCACCAGCCCACGCCGGATCGACGGTGCCCGAGCCAGCAGATGCAGGATCACCGGCACACTCACGTTGTAGGGAAGGTTCGCCACCAAAGCAGTGGGTTCACCGGGCAGGTCGGTGACAGCGAGCGCGTCGGACTCGATCACCTCGAGATTCGCCGCATGCTCGGGCATGAGCTCCTCCGCGGTGCGTGGGAGCCGCTGCGCCAAGGACGTTTCGATCTCGATGGCCAACACGTGCGCAGCCTGTTCCAACAGTCCGAGCGTCAACGATCCGAGGCCCGGCCCCACCTCGACGACACGGTCGGTCGGATCCAGCTCGGCCAGTTGCACGATACGGCGCACGGTGTTGGCGTCGATGACGAAGTTCTGGCCGCGCTGTTTGGTGGGGCGCAGATCGAGTTCTTCCGCCAGAGCGCGGACGCGCGTGGGATCGAGGAGGCTCACCACGCACCGCCGTATGCGGCGAAGGCATTGTCGGTGAGCCGCTGGCAGAACTCCTCGAGCGGTTCCTCACGAAGGTCGGCGAGGAACCGCACGGTGTGCGGCATCACGTAGGACGCGTTGGGGTGGCCGCGCCATGGGACGGGCACCAGGTAGGGGGCGTCGGTCTCCACGAGGATCCGGTCGGCGGGCGTGACGCGGGCTGCCTCCCGCAGGGCCTCATTCGCCTTGTAGGTCACCGGCCCCGGGAACGAGAGCCAGGCCCCCCGCGCCACGCATTCCCGCGCGAAGTCCGCGTCTCCGGAGAAGCAGTGCATGATGATGCGCTCGGGGCAGCCCTCGGCGTCGAGCACCTCGAGGATGTCGTCGTGCGCGTCGCGGTCGTGGATCACGAGCGTCTTGTCATGTTCCTTCGCCAGCGCGATGTGTGCCCGGAAGGACCGCTTCTGCAGGTCGTGCCCTTCTCCGGCCTTGGTGCGGAAGTAGTCCAGACCGGTCTCGCCGATGCCACGCACCTGTGGATCCCCCGCCAGTTCGGCGATGGCGGCGATGGCGGCGTCGAGGCCGTCCCCGAGGCGGGCGGCTTCATTGGGGTGGAGCGCCACGGTGGCGATCACCTCGGGATGCTTCCGTGCGATCTCCACGGCCCAGCGGGACCCGTCGACGTCACAGCCGATCTGCGCCAGCCTGGTGACGTTCACCTCGGCGGCCTTGGCGAGCGCTTCGGCCACCGGCAGAGCGGCGACATGCTCGGTGGTGTCGAGGTGGGTGTGTGAATCCACCACGGGGACGGGAAGGGCTTCGGGCATCGTGGGCATCTCGGACTTCACGGGGCCAGTCTGCCAGTCGTCCTGCCGGAAGTGGGCGAGCATGATCGCGCTGTTTTTTTGGAGGGAGCACTTCGGGTGGTGTGGACAGCACAGCCCTCATCCGGCTGCCTGTCGCACACCACCCGAAGCCGCTCACCCCGTCAAGCCACTAGCCCTTCACGCAGAGCACCGTCTGCAACCGGGCCACGACATCGACCAGATCGCGCTGCGCGTCGATCACTGAATCGATGTCCTTGTAGGCCGCCGGGATCTCGTCCACGACACCCTCATCCTTGCGGCATTCCACTCCGGTGGTCTGCTGCGCAAGATCCTCTGCGGTGTACGAGCGCCGCGCCTGACCACGCGACATCCGCCGCCCCGCACCGTGCGATGCCGACTCGTACGACGCCGGATTCCCCAGCCCCCGCACGATGTACGACCCGGTACCCATCGAACCGGGGATGATGCCCAGATCACCGGCCCCGGCACGGATGGCGCCCTTGCGAGTCACGATCAACTCCGTCTCGTCGTAGGTCTCGACGGCGACATAGTTGTGGTGACACTTGATCGGCTCCTCGAACCCGATGCCCTCGATGCGGTGCTCCAGTTCGTCACACACCGCCTGCAGCATCACGTCACGGTTGAGCAGTGCGTAGGCCTGGGCCCACCACAGGTCGGCGAGATAGGCCTCCATCTCCGGTGTTCCAGCGAGGAAGACGGCGAGATCCCTGTCGACGATCCCCTGGTTGTGCTCCAGTGCCTGTGCGGTCTTGATGTGCACGTTGGCGAGCTGGTTCCCGATGCCCCGCGAGCCCGAGTGCAGCGTCACCCACACCCGGTCATCGTCCCCCACGCAGAGCTCGATGAAGTGATTGCCGCCACCGAGCGTCCCCACCTGGCGGATGGTCTTGTGCTCCGACTTGCTCCGCACGAGGGACCGCGCGGTCTCCCCCGCTCGCAGGTTCGTGAATCCCTGCATCTGTTCCTTCAGCCGGGCAGCAAGGTTGGCGTGCCGACCGATCATGCGTGGCTCATCGCGGTGCGCGGCGAACCCGACCGGTACGGCGCGTTCGATCCCCAAGCGAACCGTGCCCAGATCATCGGGAAGCTGATCGGCGCGCAGCGTGGTGCGCACGGCCGTCATGCCGCAGCCGATGTCCACGCCGACCGCCGCCGGAGCCACCGCCTGCTCCATGGCTATGACCGACCCCACGGTCGCACCGAAGCCGTAGTGCACATCGGGCATGACACGCACACCGCGCGTCCACGCCAGTTGTGCGACATTGCGGATCTGCTGCCGTGCAGACTCCTCGATCATCGCCTCATCGGCCCACATCAAAGTGTTGTCGGTGCCGCTCAACGGCACCGGATAGGTGTCCATTCCTTGTCCTTTCTCATGGCCCCATCGGGGATTGGAAGGACGCAGACCCACTCCACCGCGGCATGCGGCTGTCTGGGGTGATACGAGATGCGTGGGAGGAGAGGTCTGGTCCGAAGCTCAGAGCTGCTGCTCGGAGCGCTGACGCTGGCCCGACGGCAGCGCGAAGCGTGCTTCGGTGAAGAAGCGTTTCGCAGCCATCATCAGACCTCTCAACTCGATCGATGCCGAACGGCACCGATCGTCAGTGTCACACAGCCCATCAACAGGGGCAACTGCTCGACAGGGGCAACTGCGGGGTCTTCTCGCAAAAGGGCCGTCTACAGCGACTCATGAGGGAAGATTTCCCTCAAGTGCCCGCTCAAACGGCCCTAATGCGCCACCACCCCCAGAACGGCACGCAGATCCCGAGGCAGATCAGCAGATAGCGCAGCGGTCGGCTCGTCGCGGTGCCGCCATAACGGATCAACTCCTGCACGCACAACGCCGGAAATGCAGAAAAGACGCCAAGCGTCCAGGCCACGGTCCCTGCGAAGCCGAGCAACCACAGCGCGTCGGTCGTCCCAGTCCCTTCCTGCGTGAAGACCCCGAGCCCGACTGCGGCAACCAAGGGAAGGATGAGCAGATGCCCCAAGGCCCACCACCGCCACCAAGGCCCCATCCCCAATGGGCGCAGCACGCCGGCCACCAGTTGCGGAAGACCACCGACGGCGATGACCGTCCATGTCAGCAGCAGATCGCCGGGGCCAGACACACCAAAGAACGGTGCAGCGAAACTCATGGCCAAGATCGTCTTGGCACACCAATCAAGTACCCGATCGATGCGACCGCGTGAAGCGACGATCGGAGGGTCCGGAATCAGCGGGATCCGCAGGATGTCGCTCACCCCATCCTCCCGAACGACAACACCCGCATCATCCGACGCACCAAACCTCGACGGAATGATCAACCTCCGCGAAACGGTGGCAGTTCGAGATCCGCAATGCGGTAGCAAGCAGGGTCAAGGACTTCTCGCAAGCGCGCGTGTAGTCGAGCTGCCACACGCTCATACACCTCACCCTCCCATTCGGCATACGTGCTCCAACCGGTTCGAGGGCTCCACCCCTTTTGAAACATCGCGTCCCACGCTTGGAGATCCTCGCGAAACTCCTCAGGCAGTTCACTCCATGGATCCGCAACTTGCCGAGGTTCCCACGTCAACGGCATGAACGGACGATCCTTCCCGCTGCGTAGCGTAACCGTGATCACAATGCCCACTCCTGCCCGCTTCCCCGAATCGGCCAAAGATCCACAACCACTGCGGCTCCAACCTCTTGTTTCAGACGACGTCCCAACCGTGCTGCCATCCGCGCGTACAGACGGCCCTCGAAACTCTCCTTCCACCCTGGATCGCTGATGAACCGGTCTTGAAACAGGTCATCCCAAACAAACAGGTCATCCCAAAGTTCCTGACTGATCGCCACGGGATCAAGGCCTTGTCGCACTGGCGGCTTGACCATAGGCTCGCTCACCAGTACCCACGCCGACTTGGCCGCGCTTCCCTCACTGTCCACCGTATGACTAAGAATCGGCCATAGATCGATGACCAGCGAGCAGTTTGGCCCTAGTGCATATTGAGCCCGACGGGCCAAACGGCAGGCCATCCTCCGATACAGACGGCCCTCGAAACTCTCTTTCCACCCTGGATCGCTGATGAACCGGTCTTGAAACAGGTCATCCCAAACAAACAGGTCATCCCACAGATCCCGACTGATCGCCACATCAAAATCCACAGGAGTTCCATCCTCACGCTCACCGCGAAGCGGAGGTTTACTCAGGAACTCGGGGCCAAACCAGACCCGAATCTGTTTACCCATCAGCAGGGAAGTTCCCGGCTTCGACCCGACGCGACCTCGGGTCATGCCACTCACCCGTCACAGTCTTTCCATCCCAATAGAGGAACCCTCTCTCGAAAGCTTGAGTTCGATGATGGGAGGGAGCCCCCTTCGGATGAGTCTCCCCACTCGTGGGATAGCCAAAGCGGCTACGTTCCCATCCATCCCGGGACCACGCTTCGCAGTTTTCATCCCATCCTCCCGAACGACAACACCCGCACCACCGCGGTTCCTTCGGCCTCGGACGCCTCGATCAGCACTTCGGCGTGGATCTGCCAGTCGTGGTTCCCCTCGGGGTCGTGGATGATCTGTCGGACCTCCCACCGGTCCGGCCCACGATCGATCGCCAACAGGCCAGGGCCGCGGGCATCGGCATCCAGCAGCACCTCGGTGTGTTCGTCGAAGTAATCACCGCATGCGGCGTCCCAGTCCAACTCCCCCATCACCACATCGACGTCGGCGCGTTCACACATCTCGGCCTCGATGTCGGCGAGGTCGCCCCACCGGTCCTCGGCCACCAACTCGACCTTCCGCCACATGAGGTTGCGCACCATCGCGGTGAACACCCGCGTGTTCCCGGTGATCGGACGTGGCGGAGCGGGGGGCTTGCCCGCCGCGGCGGCCTCGGCGGCCCGAGCCACAGCTTCCGGATCGGTCAGCGCCTCCCACTCGTCCAGCAGCGACGAGTCGGTCTGCCGCACCGTTTCGCCGAGCCACTCGATGACGTCCTCGAGCTCCTCGGTGCGAGCGCTCTCGGGCACGGTCTGCCGCAAGGTGCGGTAGCAGTCGGTGAGATAGCGCAACACCACACCTTCGCTGCGGGCCAATTGGTACTGCGAGATGAACGAGGTGAAGTCGAGTGCCTGCTCCCACATGTCCCGCACCACGGCCTTGGGAGCCAGCGCATCGGCATCGACCCAAGGGTGGGTCTTCACATACGCGAGCATCGCGTACTCCAGATGCTCGGCAAGCGGCTGCGGCCACTCGATCTCGTCAGCGGCTTCCATGCGCTCGAAATAGTCCATGCCATCGGCCTTCATCTCACCGATGGCCTCACCCTTGGCCTTCTTCTTCTGCGCGATCAACACCGGCATGGGATTGTCGAGCACCGCTTCGATCACCGAGATCACATGCAGGTGGTATTCCGGGTCCTCACGATCGAGCGCCCGGATCACCTCCACGGCGAACGGCGCCAGCGGTTGGTTCAGAGCGAAGTCGTCCTGCACCGCATCGGTCATGCGGCAGCCGCGCTCTCCCGGACCGGCGTCGGGGATCTTCACCAGCACACCGGCGTCCAGCAGCCCGCGCGTGATCGAGATCGCCCGCCGCGAGAGCCGACGCTGCGTCTTGGCGTCGGAATGGTTGTCCTGCATCAGCGCCTTCATGCGCACCCACGGGTCGCCGGGGCCCTCCACCACGTTGAGGATCATCGACTCGTTGACCCGCATCCGCGACTGCAACTGCTCGGGCTCGGTGGCCTGGAGTTTCTCGAAGGTCTCCTCCGACCAGCTCACGAACCCCTCGGGGGCCTTCTTGCGCTGCACCTTCTTCAGTTTCTTGGGGTCGTCGCCGGCCTTGGCCAGCAGCTTCGCGTTCTCGATCTCGTGCTCGGGGGCCTGACACACCACGTAGCCGACGGTGTCGAACCCCGCCCGGCCCGCGCGACCGGCGATCTGGTGAAACTCCCGCGACTTCAGCCGGCGCTGCTTGGCGCCGTCGAACTTGGTGAGCCCGGTGAACAGCACCGTGCGGATCGGCACGTTGATACCGACGCCCAGGGTGTCGGTTCCGCAGATGACCTTCAACAGCCCGGTCTGGGCCAACTGCTCCACCAGCCTGCGGTACTTGGGCAGCATCCCCGCGT
Source organism: Propioniferax innocua (assembly GCF_006716235.1). GTDB lineage: Bacteria > Actinomycetota > Actinomycetes > Propionibacteriales > Propionibacteriaceae > Propioniferax > Propioniferax innocua. The sequence goes on from NZ_VFOR01000001.1 coordinate 971,908, forward strand.
GATGGACGCCGATACCATGCCGCACGAGTTTGGACAGGATCTTGCCGAACCCCGGGCCGAAGCGGAACGCGCCGATCTCTGCCCCGATCCGTTCACGTTCCTCTGCATTCAGGAGTTTCAGCGACGTCATCGACTGTGCCTGCCGCGCCGCATCGGCCTGCGTGAAGTGCACGACGTACACGGGTGCCTGCTGGGTGCTCACGAGCTCGGCGATCTTGTCGTGCAGCGGATCGACCGACCACGAGAACACCAACGGCACCGGTCGTTCGGCGTTGTCGACGACCGCCACCTCTCGACCGGTACGACGCTTGAGATCCTCCTGCAGCCACTCGGTGTCGCCCAACGTTGCCGACATCAACACGAACTGTGCCTGGGGCAGCGTCAGCAGCGGCACCTGCCACGCCCAGCCACGGTCGGGCTCGGAGTAGAAGTGGAACTCATCGGCCACCACCTGGCCGATATCGGCTTCCTCACCCTCGGCCAGACCGATCTGGGCGAGGATCTCGGCGGTGCAACAGATGATGGGGGCATCGGCATTCACCGAGGCATCACCGGTGATCATCCCGACGTTGTCGGCCCCGAATACCTCACACAGTGAGAAGAACTTCTCACTCACCAGCGCCTTGATCGGTGCGGTGTAGAACGACACCTTGTCCGACGCCAACGCAGCAAAGTGCGCCGCAAGAGCCACCAACGACTTTCCCGAACCAGTCGGCGTCGCCAGCACCAGATGGTTGCCGGTGAAGATCTCCAACGCTGCCTCGTCCTGGTGCGGGTAGGGCGTGATGCCCTGCTGAGCGGCCCAAGCGTGGAAGTGCTCGTAGAGCGTGTCGGGATCGGCGGGGACGGCATCGGTGAGCTTCACACCTCCAACCCAACCACACCGGCTTCATCGAAGCCGTCGCATAGGTCGCATAGTCGGTGCCGAAGGAACGGACCGACACCGTCGACGCCTGATCCCAGATCACGAGCCGCGACGTGCCTCCAGCACTGCTTCATACAGCGCATTCCGCGCCATGCCGGTTCGCTCGGCAACCTCCGCCACGGCCGGTTTCATCCGCTGCCCGTCCGCCATGAGCCGCTGCACCTCGGCGACTGCCGCATCGGGGTCAGCGTCGACGGCCTCCGCTCCCTGCACGACCACGGTGATCTCACCCCGTGCTCCCTCAACGGCCCACGCGGCCAACTCGGCCAAGGTGCCCCGCACCACTTCCTCATAGGTCTTGGTAAGTTCCCGGCACACCGCTGCCGGCCGGTCGGCGCCCAGGACCGCAGCGGCATCCTCGAGGAACCCGGCCAGCCGGTGTGGCGCCTCGAAGAACACCATCGTGCGTTCCTCGGTGGCCAATGACGTGAAGCGAGCCCGCCGCTGCCCCGGCTTGCGGGGCAGGAACCCCTCGAAGCAGAACCGGTCCACCGGCAACCCACTCACGGCCAAGGCGGTCAGAACCGCCGAGGGCCCGGGCACAGCCGTGATCGGCAGCCCCTCAGCCACCGCCGCCGCAACCAGCCGATAACCAGGATCGGACACCGACGGCATCCCCGCGTCGGTCACCACCACCACGGTGCGCCCGTTCTGCAGGTCCTCGATCAGCCCTGGGGTTCGCTCGGCCTCATTGCCGTCGAAGAAGGACACCACACGTGCATCGGTCTCCAACCCCATCCGCTGACATAGACCACGGAAGCGCCGCGTGTCCTCAGCCGCGATCACTTCTGCCTCGGCCAGGACCCTGCGCAACCGCGGGGAGACATCCTCCACATCGCCGATTGGCGTTCCGGCCAGGATCAACATCGGATGTTCCTCCTCAACAGTGCGCCTGCTCGCACATACGGCTCTCTCAGCGACTCATGAGGGAAATATTCCCTCATGAGTCGCCTCAGGGGGAACTTTTGCACAGATCTCCCTGCTCACCTCAACAGCGTTAGGATGCATCCGGCCGCAGACCGAGGAGATACGCGTGTCGAAGACCAGAACCGCATCCGAACCGACGTCGAGTCGTGACCGCTCGACGCGCGAGGGTGAAGGCGACGACCACGCGCGCACCCCCGGCGAAACCCAGGTGACCCCGACACGCATCACGCGACTGCGCCCAGCCCTCCCCGACGACGGCTGGATGGGCTGGGCCGTCTCCCTGATGGTCACGGCACTCGCCTTCATCCTGCGAGTGGTGAACCTCGGATATCCGAACAAGCTCGTGTTCGACGAGACCTACTACGCCAAGGACGGGTGGTCGGTCTTCCAGTACGGCTACGAGCGGGCGTGGTCCGATGACGCCAACGACCTCATCACACAGGGCGATCTCTCCGGTCTCCAGGACGCTCCGTCGTTCGTGGTCCACCCACCGGTCGGCAAGCTCCTGATCGGCCTTGGGGAGTGGATGTTCGGCATGGACGCCTTCGGATGGCGCATCATGTCGGCGATCTTCGGCTCACTGTTGATCCTCGTGATCATCCGTATGACCCGACGCCTCTCCCGCTCCATTCTGGTGGGCGCCCTTGCCGGTGTCCTTCTCTGCTTCGACGGCCTGCACTTCGTGATGTCGCGCATCGCGCTGCTCGACATCTTCCAGGCGTTCTTCACTCTCGCCGCCGTGGCCGCGCTGCTCGTGGATCGCGACTGGTTCCGCAACCGTCTCGCCGATCATCTGCACTCCAACAAACTTCAGTCACTGGACGGAGCGTTCGGCCCGGTGCTTTTCTGGCGCCCTTGGCGGCTCGTCGCCGGCGTCCTGTTCGGCTTGGCCTGCGCCACCAAATGGAACTCGGTCTACGTACTCGCGGCGTTCTCTGTGCTCTCGGTGTTCTGGGACGTGGGTGCCCGACGTCTTGCGGGGGCACGCCACCGCGCCTTCCTCGCACTGCTCATCGACGCGCCCATCGCGTTCGTGTACCACGTCATCGTGGCGGTCATCGTGTACATCGCGTCGTGGTTCCGGTGGCTCACCACCACCGGCGGCTACGCGCGCGACTGGGGTGAGCAGAACCCCGATGCCACCATCACCAAGGTCCTTGGAAAACCTCTGGCATCACTGTGGGACTACCACGAACAGATCTTCGGCTTCCACACCGGCGACTTCATCCGGGGCCAGGAACACACCTACCAGTCCGATCCCATCGGCTGGTTGATCATCGGCCGCCCGATCGGGATCGACGCGGTCAACAGCATCGCCCCCGGCGCCGACGGCTGCCCCGGTCCCGAGGAGTGCATCCGTGTCATCTCCGCGATCGGCACGCCGGTTCTGTGGTGGGGTGGCGTTGCCGCCCTCATCGTTGCGGTGTTCTGGTGGATCGGGAATCAGGATTGGCGCTTCGGGGTCCCCATCGTGGGATTGGCCAGTGTGTGGTTCCCGTGGTTCAGCCAGACCGATCGCCCGCTGTTCTACTTCTATGCGATCCTGATCATCCCGTTCACGGTGGTCGCCCTCGCGCTCGTGCTGGGCAAGCTCATCGGAGAGGGGCGCCAGACGTGGCGTCCGGGAGTCATCATCGCCGGCGCGTTCACCGCTGTGGTGATCCTCAACTTCGGTTTTTTCCATCCGATTCTGACCGACGGACTGCTGACCCAGCCCCAGTGGCAGGCCCGCATGTGGTTCGATCGTTGGATATGACGCGGCCCCCGGCTTAGACTTCAGGGTCGACCAATGTTCACCACTGGAGGAGTATCTGTGAGACTGCTGCGCTTGGCCGCGGTGCCCGTGGCGCTGGGGGTCGCACTGACGACCGCCTGCAGCGGGGACAACACCGGTGAGTTGAACATCACTCCCCTGCCTGTTGCCGACATCAACGAGCGACCTCGCGAACAGCTCACCACCGGTGGTGAGCTTCGGGTTCCGGTCACGGAGCTGGGAACGTCCCTCAACCCCCTCTCCTCAGATGCCTCCCCCGAGATGGATGAGGTCCGTCGCGCCTTCCTGCCGACGTTGTTCGATGTGTCGTCCACCGGCGAGGTGAAACCCAACCCGAACTTCCTGACCGACGCGAAGGTCACCAGCCCGCCGGGGAGCCCCACAACGGTGACGCTGACGCTCAACCCCGACGCCAAGTGGGGCAACGGCGATCAGGTGACGGCCGAGGATGTCGTCGCCACTTGGCGGGCCTGCAACGGGCAGACGCCGGAGAATCGCTGCCGTGAAGGTCTGCGCCTCGAACGCATCCGTGACATCGTGGCCACCTCCCCCACCGAGGCACAGGTCTCCTTCAACGAGGCAGATCCGGATTGGGCAGAGGTGTTCGCCCACACCGGAATCGTTCGGGCTTCCAGCGTAAGCAGCCCGACCTCGTTCAATGACGATTGGAAAGAGGTTCGTGAGGCTTGGGTCAGCGGACCTTACGTCCCCACCTCGGTCAATACCGAACATGGCGTCATCTCCATGGAACCGAACGATTCCTGGTGGGGTGAGGAGCCTCCGTTGGAACGGTTGACTGTCGTGGAACGCAACGAGGGTGAGCTCGATCAGGCGTTCGCCAAGAACGACGTCGACGCCTTGGAGGTCGGCACGTCCCCGGACGCGTTCACCACCGGTCAGGAAAATCCTGATGCTGTCATGCATCGTTCCGGCGGCACCGAGGCGCGGACGCTGGTGTTCAACACACAGTCGGCCGGTCCTGTCTCGGACCAGGGTGTTCGCACCGCGATCGCCCTGACGCTCGACCGCTCCCGCGTGGGAACCGAGGCGATGCCGGGTATCGACCACACTGCCGCAGCCTTGGACAATCGAGTGTTCCGTTACGGGCAGGAGGGGTACGTCGACAACGCCGAGACCACCGAGATGACCCGTGATGTCCGCAAAGCGCGCAAGGCTCTCGATGCAGCGGGTTGGAAGACCGAAGGGGATGGCACTCGTTCCCGCGACGGTCAACCCCTCGAGATCGCGATGGTCCGCGTCACCGGAGACCCCGTCTCCGAGCACGAGTTCACTGCGATCAGCCAGCAGTTGAACGAGGTGGGCATCAAGGTCGTGCCGGAGGACATCGATGTGAACTCGTGGGCCGACGGTGCCGCGCTCGGCTCGGGCACGTTCCAGATGGCTGCCGTCACCGAGGAGCAGTCGGTCTCTCCGACCAGTGAGTTGCCCGCTCGCTTCGCCAAAGGCGGCGCACGGAACTGGAGCAAGCTTTCGGTACCCGAGATCGAGACGGCACTCGAGGAGTTGAACGCCGAGACCGACCCGGCGCGACGCCGCGGCATCGCGAACCGCATCGACGAACTTGCATGGACGCACATGGGCACCTTGCCGCTGTACCAGGTTCCCGAGACCACGTTCACTCGTTCGCGTCTTGCGAATTACGGGGCCAACGGCATCGGCACGGTGGATTGGTCCACCGTCGGTTACGTGAAGTGAGCCGGCACTTCCGCTGACCGAACCAGCCCCCAGCCGCGATACATGCTGCGTCGATACCGCAGGGTTCACCGTGAATGTCTGGTGCGGAACCGTGGTGCTTTCGGGAACGGGGTCACCGTGTTGAGGTTCCACGCGTGACGCGTGGCTCCCCACGCCGTGCGCCCCACCGTGGCGAGGCGCACCAATCGCTGTGGTGCCCAGGGGAAGTCCGCGCCGGTGCTGAGATGGGTGAACACCTGGCGGGCCGCGGCCATCCCCAGCGTCAGTTCCCAAGGGCCGAAACCGGCCATGACCAGATCCTCAGCGCGTTGCCCGGTGCCCCGCCTCGCGGCACCACTCAGCCGGAGGTGCCCGACGAAGGGCAGGGCGTCGACGCTGTCGCAGGTGGCTGCGTCCCAGCGTCGAATGATGGATGCCGACACCCCGCGAGCGGCGAGCCAGGTCAGTGGATCCTCACTGCGTGACCCGACAGCCACGGACCCGTTCTGCTGGGGAACGAGAAGTGCTTCCCCGTGGTCGATCATGTTCCAGGCCCGGTCGAGTTCGAGCCCATGCACTTCAGCCCAGCGCCAGGTGGTTCGACGCAAACGGGACCGCACCAAAGCACCGCGGGACACTGGCCATGGTGTCGCCGAGATCCGGGTTCCGGCTTTCGGCGGCAGCATCTCGCTGAGTGTTCCGCCGGCGTCGATGAATGCCTCCAGCAGGTGGTCGCGCAGACAGGTGACGTCGACCGTCAGGCCCGTCCCGTTCGGGTACGGGCGCACGTCCCACGGCAGTCGTGGTGTGTCATCGAATTCTGGCTCGAAGCCCACCCGGCGCATGGCCATGGATTCGTAGCGCAGCCAGAAGGCTTCATGACCATCGTCGGTGGCGGTGGCGACAGGAATGGGCGTGGCCGTGACAGCGAACTCCTCGATGAGCCCTCGCGCATCATCGACGGCGAGGCTCAACGCATCGGCCACTGACTCCGCTGCATCCCTGCCGTGCCAGCGTTCCACATGGTGGTACAGCAGCCCCTGCTGCACGGTCACAGGTGCCGCTGAAAGACCCTGCGGCGATCCGGGCGTCACGCCGCGGTCCACCACCGTCACAGATGCCCCGGCGCGCTGGCACCACAGCCCCAGCGTCAATCCGGCGAAGCCAGCACCCACGATCATGACGTCTTTCACGCAGCCTCCTCGACTCACGCGCGCAGCGGCCATCACAGGTGATGCTACTTCTGCCAGCCGATGTCCTCGATTCTCGGCTGTGCATGAGCGGTGGCGCCCATGTTGGCAAGGCCCGAACGGGTCGCCCAGATATCGGGACCGAGATAGAGCGGCATCACGCCATGCTGTCCAAAGCCCTTGGTCTCGGCATTGTTCGCTATCCGGGCCTGGCCTTCGCGGCTGGTCTCCACCAGCATCTGACGGGTGATCTGGTCGACCACGTCGGGGTCTGCCACACCGGACGCATTCACCGCCGAATCCCTGCACCACATGTGGCACACGTTCGCGGCCGCGTCGGTTCCCCTCATCGGGTGAAAGCTGAAGGCCATGTCGAAATCCCGAAGGCCCATGGCACGGTCGATCTCGTCACGAGGTCTGCTGTGGACACGCAGTTCCACGCCGATGTCCTTCATCATGGATGTGTAGGCCCGCATGGCTGCTGCAATGGCCTCATCATCGCGGGGCACCAGCAGGTCGACTTCCAGACGCTCACCGTTGCGTTCCCGGATACCGTCGGAGCCCGGTGTCCAACCCGCGCCGTCGAGCATCTGCCGGGCCCGCCGCACATCGAACTGCACGGCGGCACCGAAGTTGTCACGATAGCCCTCTGTGTGCGGGAGCAGAACGAACGAACCGGGCAGCGCCTCGGTGTGGTCCAGACCGTGGAAGGCGATGCCTGCGAGGGACTCCCGGTCGGTGCCGAGCCACAGGGCTTCCCGAACCGCCGGGTCGTCGAAGGGTTTCCGTGTCCCGTTGAGGGTCAGCACCCTCGGTGCCGTGTTCGTTCCGCGTCGCACCTCCACGCCCTTGGCAGCCTGGACGCGCTCAAGCTGCTCGCCATCGTTGACGCGCGCGACGTCGATCTTCCCGGCCAGAAATGCAGTGACCTCCTCACCGCGTCCCAGCGGGATGAACTTTCGTTCCTCGAGCACTCCCTCATCGCCCCACCACTTCTCGTTGGGGACGAACGATGCCTTGTCCGCAGTGCCGTCGATGTACTGCACCTTGTACGGGCCCGCACCCCATTCAGGGTGTGCCTGGCCCACGTAGGCGGTGCCGAACGAATCGACTGCATCAGGATGCAGGAGCCGGTCGAACAGCCCTGGCCACCAGGGATAAACCGAGTGGAAGGTCACCACTGCCTGTTTCGCGTCCTCGCCCCTCTCCACGGATTTGATCTGCTGGTAGCCCAGGTCGGCCTGACACCCTCGCCCGACCGTGCCGCACACCTGCCACACCGATTGGAGCGCACGCCAGTCGATCGGGGTTCCGTCGTTGAACGTGGCGGCCTCGTTGAGTGTGTAGGTCACCTGTGTCGAACCGTCGATGGTCTTGGCCCTCACCGACGTGAAGTAGTCGGGATTCGGTTCGGGCTCACCCGATGGCCCCTGGATATGGGTCACCGGGTTGTACCAGCCCCAGAGCTCTCGCGTGGAGGCGCCGGCTTCCACGTGCCACTGGTTGTGCTGGGATTCGATGCCGTTGATCGCCGTGGTCAGGGTGCCACCGACTTTGAGTTCTTCGTGTTCGCGCTGGTTGTAATCCGATGTGACCGGCTCGACTTCCTCGGATTCCGGGGCGGGCAGCGGCTCAGTGGCGGAGGTGCATCCGCTCAACGCCATGAGGACGATGACGGCCATCATCACCGCACGCATGGCTGCACTGGAGTTCGGTCCTCGCACGGATCCTCCTGCCGATCGTGTTCCCACGCCATCCGACCATACGCGCGAACTCCAGCACCCCGCACCGCTCGCCCTGCCCCACCTCTACGTCGAGCCGCATCTGCCCGGCACAACGTCAAGGTAGCGCCGGCGGCGCCCAAGCACCCCGCCCCACCTCTACCTCAAGCCGCGTCTATCCGGCACAACGTCAAGGTAGCGCCGGCGGCGCCCAAGCGTCCCGCCCCACCTCTACCCCAAGCCGCGTCTACCCGGCACAACGTCAAGGTGGAGCCAACGAAACAGCGTGGGCCACCCGGCGGATGATGCCGGGTGGCCCACTGAGGTGTTGTGCGGACGCAGCGTCGCTCAGGTCGGCTACGTCATCCGCATTCAGCTGCGCACGGTGGGTTGAGGCAGATAGACCTCGGCGCCGCTCTCCAGGAACTCCTTCGACTTCTGCTGCATGCCCGCGATGGCGGCTTGGGCCTCCGCGGAGCCGTAGGTGTCACGGATGTCCTGGCTGATCCGCATCGAGCAGAACTTCGGGCCGCACATGGAGCAGAAGTGCGCCGTCTTCGCGGGCTCGGCGGGCAGCGTCTCGTCGTGGTATTCCTCGGCGGTCTGCGGATCCAGCGAGAGGTTGAACTGGTCGCGCCAGCGGAATTCGAACCGTGCCTTCGACAACGCGTCGTCGCGATCCTGCGCTCCCGGATGCTCCTTGGCGAGATCGGCGGCATGTGCGGCGATCTTGTAGGTGATGACGCCGGTCTTGACGTCGTCGCGGTTCGGCAATCCGAGGTGTTCCTTGGGCGTCACGTAGCAGAGCATCGCGGTGCCGTAGCGCGCGATCTCGGTGGCACCGATGGCCGAGGTGATGTGGTCGTAGCCCGGCGCGATATCGGTGACGAGGGGGCCGAGGGTGTAGAACGGCGCACCGTCGCACAGCTCCTGCTGACGCTCCACGTTCTCGCGAACCTTGTGCAGCGGCACATGGCCCGGTCCTTCGACCATCACCTGCACGTCGTACTCCCACGCGCGCTTGGTGAGTTCGGCGAGGGTGTCCAGCTCGGCGAACTGGGCCTCGTCATTGGCGTCGGCGATACAGCCCGGACGCAGCCCGTCACCGAGGGAGAACGCCACGTCGTACTGGGCGAAGATCTCGCACAGCTCGTCGAAGTGCGTGTAGAGGAAACTCTCCTCGTGGTGGGCCAGGCACCAACCGGCCATGATCGAGCCACCGCGCGAGACGATCCCGGTGACGCGCTCGGCGGTGAGCGGCACGTAGCGCAGCAGCACACCGGCGTGGATGGTCATGTAGTCGACGCCCTGCTCGCACTGCTCGATGACGGTGTCGCGGAAGATCTCCCACGTGAGCTTCTCGGCCTGCCCATCGACCTTCTCGAGCGCCTGGTAGATCGGCACGGTGCCGATCGGGACCGGCGAGTTGCGGATGATCCACTCACGGGTGGTGTGGATGTCGTCACCGGTGGAGAGGTCCATGACGGTGTCGGCGCCCCACTGCGTCGCCCAGCGGAGCTTGCTGACCTCCTCGGCGATCGACGAGGTGACCGCCGAGTTGCCGATATTGGCGTTGACCTTCACCAGGAACTTCCGCCCGATGATCATGGGCTCGGATTCGGGGTGGTTGACGTTGTTGGGGATGATCGCCCGACCGGCTGCGACCTCCTCACGCACCACCTCGGGATCACACTGCTCGCGCAGCGCGACGTAGCGCATCTCGGGGGTGATCTCGCCGCGGCGGGCGTAGTGCATCTGCGTCACGCGCTTGCCGGGCTTGGCACGGCGTGGTGCGCGGCTCTCGCCCCGCCATTCGTGCGACGCCTCACCGCGACGCATCGCCGAGCGGCCGTCATCGGCGAGGTCGCGGTCACGGCCCTGGTAGGTCTCGGTGTCGCCACGCTGCTCGATCCACTGCGTGCGCTGCGCCGGGAGCCCCACCTCGGGCTCGCAGTCCGGCCCCGCGGTCCGATACATCTGCACCGGTTCGTTCGGTGCCCCATCGGGCCCCGGCTCCAGCGCCACCTCGGTGACGGGCACCTCGTATTCACCATCGGTGATGGTGGAGACGCTGAATGCCTCGGGGTACTGCCATTCCTGATCGTCACGCTCCTGGCCCCCGCCATCATTGCGGGCTGTCAGATCGTGTTCGTTCACATGCGCCATTTCGGCCCCTTCCTTCGCCGGCATGACCCGGACAGGTTCGACGGTGGTCGGCAGCTTCAGCCAGATCTCAGCCCCTGCTGGGGCCCCCGTGGTCAATGTGTGAACGACGCTACCAATAACCATCGCGGCTAGGCTGCAGGGGTGTCTCTTCGTCGAACTGTCCTGGTTGTCGCCGCTCTGAACGCGGTGTGGTTCTTCGTCCAGATGTCGGTGGCTCTGGCCATCGGCTCGGTGTCGCTGCTGGCCGACGGCGTCGACTATCTGGAGGACACCGCGGTCAACCTGCTGATCGCGGTGGCCCTCGGTTGGTCGCTGACGAACCGTTCCCGGATGGGCAAGGTGATGGCGTTCGTCATCCTCGTACCGGCGCTCATCGCCGCATGGCAGGCCTTCACCAAGTTCCGTGACCCGTTCGAGCCCGATACGACCATCATGCTTCTGGCCGCAGTCGGCTCCGTGATCGTGAACGGGCTATGCGCGTGGTTCCTCGTGCATCACCGACGCGGTGGGGGCTCGATGACCAAGGCCGCCTGGCTGGCCGCCCGCAACGACGTGATCATCAACATCGCCATCATCGCCATGGCCCTGCTCACCATGGCAGTGGGCTCGGGCTGGCCGGACCTCGTGCTCGGCGTCATCATCCTGGTCATCAACCTCGGCGCTGCCAAGGAGGTTTGGGAAGCCGCGACCGAGGAGAACCTCGCAGCCAAGGCCGAGGCCGGTGAGACCGGCTGCGGTTGCTGACGCGTCAGTCTCCGCGTGATGAGCCGGGGCCTCAGTGCCGGATGATCACTGCTCCTGGTCGCAGGGGGCCAGATGGATCCACGCGCGCTCGGTCCCGCTCTTGTCCCCGATGGCGTCGATGTGTGACTCGTCGTGCCACTGGCGCAGGGTGATGTCATAGGGACCCGGCGGAATCTCTCCCAGATTCTCGTAGGGCTCTTCCGACGACATGTCCAAGCTCATGATCAACAACGACCCGTCGATCGTCTGCCGACCCTTCAGCTCCGACGTCCACTCCTTCGCCAGCCAGTCCTGCGGCTCCGCCCCGACGGACACATCGAACTGAATCAGCCCTCGATCCACGGCCGAGTGCACCAGCACAGCGCCCTGCACAATGGCCGACTCGGCACCGCGAGCGGCTTCAGGAGGGCTATCAGTTGCGCTGAACTCCCCCCACAGAAGCCACGCGGTCTTGTATCCAACAGCGACTTTCTCCTGAAAAATCTTAGACTCGCACACCGAATTTCTCCCCATTCAAGACGCGTTGATCAGTGTAAAAAATTCCAAGCTCCGTGCCGCCAGCACTGTTATGCTTGGCATCAATCAGGCACCGGCTGAACCCGCCCGCGCCCGTGCGATCTGGATCCTTCAGACCGCACTTCAAGGACGAGTGACTACGAGCAGGTCCGCCGCTACTCGCTGCCCCTTCTCGAGTCGAAGCAAAGGGATACTCATCGCACTCCTTGCCCTCAGGCCGAGGCGACGGAACTCCTCTCCGGCAGGCAATCTTCCGGTTTTCGTCAATTAAACTTGAGTCCATGGTCCGCGTCAGTGTGCTCGGGAGGCCCGATTTGATGGCTGCGCGCACATGAGCGTAGTAGGTCTTGTTCCCGCGTCCCACTGCGTAGATCGCCTTACCAGTGGAGACGCAACCGGGACGAGTACCCTTCTTGAGCGCACCGTCACAACGAAAAAGCGGCGGAGAGTCGAAAAGTACAGAGTTGGTAGAACCACCCTTCAAAACGGCCCGGGCGCTGTAAAGCAAGTCGAAGTCCTGGACAACCCCCGCAGGCTGGTTTGGCTTGTACAGGAAAGTGTGCTCTTTCGCGCTCGTGGGCCCTTTTCCTGTCACAGAGATGCTGCCCTCCTCCCGAAGCATTCCCGCACCCCATCTGAGAGAGGCCGTCGAACCCAGTCCAGTTGCGGAGGCCCGAGTGATCGTATGTTCAATGGAAACCGGGCCACCCGCCACACCCGACGTTTCAGCTTCTCCGCGGATCACGAAAGTAGCGGTTCCTATGGTTTTGAAGGCCGGAAGCCTGATAACCCAGACATATACATCACGATAGAAGCAGATATGGAACCGGTCGCGGTAGACGCCCTTGTTTCTACCCGTAGGGTTCTCACATATCTCCTTTTTCCAGTTGTTCTCCTTGGGGAGCGGGTATTCTTTCGAGCTCGAACGCACCCGCGGGTCACCACCCCCACCGGACAGACTCAGACAGTAGAGGAGATCGCCACGTTTCGCGCAGTGCTGATATTCATCAGGAATAGGGTCAGGTGACGTTGCGGCTGTGGCAGGAACCGCCATCACCGGCACAAGCAGAACAGAACAGAACAATAAATACTCTAGCGATACCGCCCAGCATCAGCAGACCTTCCATACCGAGGATGCCGTTCGGCACGCTAGCACTCACTTCAGGAAGGCGCCACAGACTTTTCGGGTTTCGCCCAGCCCTTCCGTGGCCGGAACCTCGCCACCAAATCCGAGGCCGGTGAGACCGGCTGCGGTTGCTGACGCGTCAGTCTCCGCAGCCGTCGAAGTCGAGGTCTCCGAGCGCGTCTCCCAAGCCGCCGAGTGCGTCGCCCAGACCGCCCATTGCTTCACCCAGATCGCCGAACCCCTCTCCCAGGCCGGCAAAGGTCTCCCCGATCACATCCGGGTCGAAGGCGCCGATCATCTCGCCGAAACCGTCACTGAGGCCACCGCCGGAGAGGAAGTCGATCCACATGAAGTCACTGAGCAGGTCGAGCATCGCGACGTCCGAAAGACCCATGTCGTGCTGGTACTTCTTGGCGATGTCGCCGAAGAGCTTGGCCCATCGGTCGGCCACACCGAACACGATCGCGTACGGCAGGTAGCGCGAGAAGATGTCGGCGGCCTCCTCGAACTTGATCTGATCGGCCTCGGCGGTCACCAGATATTCCCTGAACCCGAGGCTCTGGATGCGCACGGCGGTGCCGGTCGCAGTCCTGGGCACGCGGATGCCCCGGCCACCGACGAGCAGGATGATGCCGCCGATGATCGCGGCCATACCGGGCAGGACGCGGAGCGATGCCTCCATGGCGTTCGCCATGCCCAGCATCGCGAGGAAACCACCGATGATGAGGGCGATACCCCACTTCTTCGAGGGACCACCACTCGAACGCGGATGCTTGCGATACCAGCCCCGACGCACCATCTGCTCATACAACGAGACCTGCGCGGTACGCATCGCCAGGCCGAAACCACTCTGCAGATCCGACATGCGCACACGCGGGCCGGGGCCGAACAGCTCCTGCAGCAGACGCAGCTCGAAATCCCGCGGGGTGCCCGGCGGCTCCGGGTTCACCGTCAGCAACCAGTCCTGTTTGCCACGGCCGCCGTCCTTGGCCTCCAACGGTGTGATCTCGAGGAATCCACGCACGGCCAGATCGATGATCGTCGCGGTGACCTCCACGGGGCGGACGCGTCCACCGACCACGGCTCCCACCAGCCCCGGGCCGACCGGATCCGACCCCGGACCGGCCTCCTTGGGCGGCTGGAACTGCACCGGAATCGTTCCGCGGTACTCCCCTCCTGGGATCTTCTCCGTGGGGGTCGACGCCACGGACCCGAACTGACCCGGTGTGATGCCGGTGAAGATCTCATCTCGCGAGTTTCGACGTGCCACCACAACCACGGCGATGGCGGCACCGATGATGGTCAGCGAGATGAGGAACAGAACCAGATCCATGGTCACAGTCTTCCAGACGCAGCAAACGACAACGACCGATTCATGACACCGTCAGAAGATTGATTCGGCTCACCGGAGGAATCCACCTCGAGACACTCCACCAGGTTCACCCGATCGACTGACGCCGGTGGGCATCGACCCGCTCGGACAGCTCGTCCACATCATCGAAATCGCCCTCCGAGAGATGCTTGCGTGGCACCTGACGCACACGGCCAGCCAAATCGCTGAGATCGCGGTAGCCCTGCTCACGCCCCTCGGCGTCACCTGCGAAGTCACTCGACAGGTACCGGTGCGACTCACGCTTGAACTTGTTCAGCAGCGTCAACGCCTGGCCACGCGGGCTGAGCAACGACACCGCGACCGTCACAGCCAGCAGACCGACTATCACCCCGAGTGACACCGTCGTGGTCACCTCCGGCACCGGGACCCCCTCGCCGCCGTTGATGAAGCTCAGATCGTTGTCATGCAACGCATGGAGGACCATCTTGACGCCGATGAACAGCAGGATCGCCGAGAGTCCGTACGACAGGAACACCAACCGGTCCAGGAGCCCATCGAGCAGGAAGTACAACTGACGCAGCCCCATCAACGAGAACGCGGTGGCGGTGAACACCACGTACACATTCGTGGTCAGCCCGAAGATCGCCGGGATCGAATCGAGCGCGAACAGGATGTCGGTGCCACCGATCGCCACCATGACCAGCAGCATCGGCGTCAGCACCCGCTTGCCGTTCTCGACGGTGAACAGCTTGTCCCCGTCGTAGTGATCGGTGGTGCGGATGAACCGCTTCGCCAACCGGATGACGACGTTGTCGGCCTCATCGGCTTCGTCACCGCCGCTGATCTCACCATGGATGAGCTTCAACGCGGTGAAGATCAGGAAGGCGCCGAAGAAGTAGAACGCCCACGCGAACTTCTCCAACACGAAGGCACCGGCGGCGATGAACCCCGAGCGCGCGATGAGCGCGAACACGATCCCGAACAACAGAACCTTCTGTTGGTCGGCACGAGGGACCTTGAACGCCGAGATGATGATCAGGAACACGAAGAGGTTGTCCACCGACAACGCCTTCTCCGTCACATACCCGGCGAAGTATTCCTGCCCCATCTGCGATCCGCCGAGCAGCCACACACCGCCGCCGAAGACCAGCGCGATACCCACATAGATGATCGACCAGATCGTCGCCTCACGCAGCGTCGGCTCATGGGCCTTCCGCACATGGAAGAAGAAATCGAAGGCCAGCAGGCCGCCGATGGCCACAATCGTCAGGGCCCAGACGTAACCAGGGGTCACCGCGTACTCCTCAGGTGCCCCACGGCAGAAGGGGCGAGTCAGAATTCCAGGGTTTCGGATGCGCGGTATTGGTCGATGCATCCGCTGCCTTCACACCGAAGCTGCAGCGGCCTGCCCAGATTACCGATCCCAGCCCCATAGTCAAACATGCAACGACCCAACGAGACGCTGATTCCCATATCCTCGTCGCCACGCGCTTCGGAAACAGACGACCGGGGCCGGGCCCGCTCCAGCGGTGCCCGGCCCCGGTCCTTTGCAGAAGGACCACATCACGACGCTCCCTGCGCCGCGTCGTGACGCCTCCAGGTCACTTCATGACGACCGAAGGATCATTCCCCTGCGTGTACTCCACGAAGCCATGCTCGAACTCCTGGAAGAACACCTTGTTGCCATCGCGCATCTCGAAGTGGAGATCGCTGACGGGGAAACCCAGCTTTCCGGTCTCATAGCCCTCAGCGGCCCAGCCCTTCATCACCTGGCCAGACACGGGGAAGGCGCCGGTCTCACGGCTCCAGTAGACGCTTCCATACTGGAACGTCTGGAAGCACGCGTCCTTCTCTCCACCGATGGAGCAGTCCTCCGCAGCGGTCGGATAACCGAGGTAGCTCTTCTCCCAGCCCTTCGAGGCCCACACATCACGGATCGCACCACGTACGACCTGCGCGCCGGTCTTCTCGGTCCAGTAGATCGAGCCGTTCTCGAACTGGTTGGCGCAGCCGCCGTCGCGCAGTTCGCAGAACTCACCGGTCAGGGGCCAACCGAGATCACCGTTCTCGTACCCGGTCTCACCCCAGCGTGCAAGGATGTCGCCGCGCACGGCCATGACGTCCTTGTCCTTGGGCTTGTAGAGGTTGCCGCCCTGGAAGGTCTGCCAGTTGCCCTTGTCCGAGGCCCCCTCATCCCCGGTCGGGAAGCCGAGCCATCCGTGCTCCCAATTCTCCTTGCCCCAGTGATCACCGATGGGCCCACCGACCTTGATGGCCCCATGGCCCTTGGTCCAGTAGATCGAGCCGTTCTGGTACGTCTGGAAGCAACCCTCGTCCTTCAACCGGCAGAACGTATCGCCGGCGGGGAACCCGAGCTCGCCGTGCTCCCAGTTTCCATCGCCCCACTTCTCGCCGATCGGCCCCTTGACGAACCACGACTGTGTCTTGGGCGTGTAATAGATCGAGCCCTTCTCGAAGGTCTGGAAGCAACCCCCATCGGCGAGATCACAGGAGGCCTCCGCGATCGGACGCCCGAGCGGCCCGGCGGCATCGCCGGAACGTCCGTAGGCCTCGATGATCGGAGCCCGCACGGTGAATGTCTCCTTGCCGTGCGTGTAGTGGATCTGCCCGCCCTCGAAGACCTGGCCACAGCCCGAATCGGTGCACTCCTCATCAGCCAGTGGATAGCCGAAGTCACCGTCCTGCGCCTTCTCGTCAGTCCACCGCTGATGCAGGGCGCCACGAATGGTCAGGACCCGACCGTTCTCGGGGGTCCATACCAGCGTGCCGTTCTCGAACTGCTGCATGCAGGCGTCGGCGCGCAGGCCACACTCCTGCTCTGCTCGCGGCTGCCCGAGGTCGGCGTCGGTCCCACGCAGTTCCTTCCACTGCTTGCCGATGGCACCGGGGACCTTGAACGCCCCGGCTCCACCAGAATCAGTGGTGGTCTTCTTCGACGTGGACGCGCCCTGGGCGGCGCTGTCGTTCGGCGCAGCGAGGGCCGGAGCCGCCACTGACGATGCCGCCAGCACGAGCGCGGCCGATGCGGCCAATGAGCTCCAGAGTTTCATGGTTGTTCCTTGTCGCAGGGGAAGGCGAACACCTGATGTCTAGCATCTGGAACTCCCCGACTTCCGCACGACACTCCGGAGTGTCACACGCTTGTGATTACAGCACCCCGGTTTCCGGGGACGAGTCAACCAAGCCGTGCCCCGCGAACCGGATCCCAATGCACCGTTCCTCCCTGGAAGCGTTGCGTGCAATGGAAACCACCGGTGTGATCGCAGCGTTCGTCGGCCACCGGATAGCCCCAGCGTCCACGCTCCCAACCCTGACGCTGCCATCCGCGCCGGATCTCTCCCCACACCGGCTGCGCACCGGTCGCGGGCGTCCAATAGATGGAGGCCCCGTTCTGGAAGTGGTTGAAACAGCCACCTTGTCGAAGGCCACAGTTCTCACTGGTCACCGGGTAGCCGAGGCGCCCCTTCTCCCATGAGTGGCGACCCCACTCCGAGGCGATCGCCCCCTTGGTCAGGTGGGCGCCCGTGGCCGGCGACCAATGGATGGTGCCGCCCTGGAACCGCTGAAAACAACCTCCATCGCGCAGACCGCACACCTCCGGTCCGACCGGATAGCCGACATGTCCCCACTCATAGCCCATCTGGTTCCAGGCCTCTCCAATACGGCCACGCACCGCGTGAGCACCGGTCGCCGGGGACCAGTACATGCGTCCGCCCTGGAAACGCTGCCAGCAGCCACCACCGACGAGCCCACAACGCTCGTCACCGGTGGGATAACCGAGCCAGCCGCGTTCCCAGCCCATGCGTCCCCAGCCTTCGCCGATCTTGCCGAGCACGATCACAGGTGACGAATCCGATGTGGCCCAATACACCGAGCCGCCGACGAAATGCTGCCCACAGCCACCATCACGAAGGCCGCAGAAACGGTGCGAGGTGTTCGTGCCCACCACCGAGTTCCACTGGACCGACGGGCCCCTCGAGTACCCCGACACGGCCCGGATGTCCACCACGGCGTTCTGATTGCTCGGGGCGGTGAACGAGAAGCGCCCCGCCGAATCCACCGCCCGTGCCTGGCTGGCGTTGCCGATGGTGACGCTCACCCGTGTCGCGGCGGGCAGGGCCGCCGCCCCGGGGCTGCGCGGGAGAGTTCCCCGAACGACGCCATCGGCCCCGGCCCCACCGACGGTGGGCTTCTCCAACGCGACGCCGATGCTGTATCCAGCATCGGTGAGCGGCTTCAACCCCGACGCCATGGCCAACGGCCGCTCCCCCGCGCCAGAGCCGCCCGAGAGCACACCCACCACACGCGTCCCCATGACGATCCCCGTGCCCGAATCGCCCTTGCGCGTCGACATGCCATACATCTGCAGGCCCTGCACGAGCCGCCCATCGTTCTCCCCGAAGCCCGGTACGTGAGCGACGCCCACCCGCGTGTCGGAGGTGCACCTCCACTCCTGGGTGGTGCCACCTCCCGCGCAGACGCTGGCGCCGCTGACGAGGTTGGCCGTTCCGGTGATCGGCAGCGATCCCGGCCAAGTGGTCGCCTGCGGTGCGATGGCGTCTGATCGATCCAGACGATAGGACGCCACGTCATGACCGAGTTCACCCGAGGTGTTCCCCGGGCCACCGAACTGGTGGAAGGCCAATGTGCCGCGAGCCGGACCATCGAGGAACCCGGCCGAGCGCACCTGGCCATCCTGCGTGCAATGGCCGGCGGTCACCATCACCGGGCGCCCAAGGGAGTCGAAACCGCCGAATCCGATCGAGCAACGTGCACCACCGCCGCCGTCGAGCCAGTACTCTCCGATCCGGGCATTCTGTTCGATCCATGGCGTGACCTCCAACGCGATCCCCTGCTCATCGGCAAATGTCCGCGCCTGTTCGGTCTCCTCGCTGACCTGCAACACCGGCCCCTCTGGGGACGACACAACCGAGACGAAAACCTCTGCGCCCACCTCCTGCAGGAACAACGCGGCAAGGTCCTCAGCAGACGGCCCCGAAGGCGATTCAAGTTCCGCACCCACCTGCTCGGCGGCCGCCTCCGCGTCGGCACCCTCGCCGGTGACGACCACCGCCTCACCGTCCACCCGGACTTCATCGACGCCCGGGGCGTCCTGGATCTCCGCAGCATCGGCCGCCGCCTCGGAACGGGCGACGTACTCCTCCCAGGAGATGCCGAGATCACGCTCGACCGCTGCGACCAGGTCAGGGTCGACCCCCTCCACATCCTGACTCGCCGGCGGTGGCTCGTTCGGCTCCGCATTCGCCGAAGTCGGCATCAGCGTCACCCCGATGATCACCACCAATGCGGCGACCATGACCACCGCCGCACGCACGCACGACACGATCCGAAGATTCCCCACCTGAGCCGCATCCATCACAGGGATGAGACTAACCACATAATCGGGAAAAAGGGCGTTCGGAGACGATTTCCTGCACCAGCGCACACCAGATGACGCCGGACGGTTCACAGCACCTGGGACACCAATGTCTCGGCGGCGTCGACGATGTCATTGGTCTCGGCCTGCCAATTGGGCTCCTGAGAACGATAGGGCCCGGTGGCCAACGAAATCACCACCGCAGCTGCGCGCAACCGAAGCTCGGCCGGATCGACGCGTTCGTCGAACACCGGCACCCATGTCGAGAGCAGATGCCGCACGCGAGCCGCCTGCTGTGCGTTCATGCGCTGGACCGTGGAGAGGTGGGCGACCATGCACGCAAGGTCGTCGGCGCGACGCCCGGGCCCGATGGTGTCCACGTCCAAAAGCCCGCAGACGCGTCCGCCACGCACATGGATCTGGCCTTCGTGGAAGTCGCCGTGGGTCGGCTCGTTCCCCAGCGGGATCGACGCCAATCCGTTCTCGATCTCGTTGGCGAGCCAGCGCAGACGCGGCTCCATGGTCGGCATGGCCTGCGCGACCATGTCGGTGTAGTAGTGGATCGACTCCGCCCACGGTGCCCGACGCGGCAGCTGTGCCACCGAGGGCGGCATGGCGTCGAGAACACCGATGAGGTCCTCGGCCGTGCATGGATCCCGCGGGTCGAAGATCGCCCGGCTCAACGGTGTGCCGGGTAGTTCGTCGAGCACGAGGAGGCAGTCGGGCGTCGCCGCGGCAACACGTGGGGCGGGGATCCCCGCACTCAGCAACATCTCGTGACGGTGCCGCACATCATGGAACGACTTGTCCCGCAACACCTTGGTGTAGAAGACGATGCGTTGGGTTCCGCGTGGCCCCGGCACCGTCACACGCGCCCGGACCACCGCACGTCGACGCGGACGGTAGCCGATCATGCGCAGCTCCACCTGACCGGGATGAAGGTGGCTGCCCACGATCGGGCCGAGGAGCGCCGCCGCCGACTCCGGGAAGGCTGCCCGCGGGAGACCCGGAAGATCGGGGTCATGCGGGTAGATCCACACCGCCGCCTCCCGCTCGCCGTCGACGAAGATACGGGCGTGCTCGTCGGTGGCGGAGCGTCCGCCCGCACGGGTGCTGACGCCCAGAAGCTCCTCTCGACGCCCCTGCGGCCCATCGACGATGGCGGTGTACGTCGCCGTCGTGGAACGGTTGGGCTGCGAGTCGACGTGCGACATCTGCCACCGCACGAGCGTCCCCCCGGCATGCTGCACGGCGGCCCGCAGCAACGGCTCCACTTCATCGGTCGTCAACAACCGCGACCCGTCCGGATCGGGCGGACGGCTGGCGGTGTGCGGAAATCCCGATTGCGGCCCGGGCCCCTGTGGCGGCGGCATTCCCGGGTGCTGCGGGCGGAACGGCGGCTGTGTCATGAGCGGAGGGCAGCGTCCAACCCCACGCGAGCGTAGACCTCCGAGAGGGTTGCGGAGGCCTGCTCGCGTGCGCACTCGGCTCCACGGGCGAGGATGTTCATCAGTTCGGCGCGGTCCTCGAGCAGTTCTTCCACGCGTTCACGCACCGGCGTCAGCTCGGCCACCACGGCGTCGGCCACCGCGATCTTGAGATGGCCGTACATCTTTCCCTCGAACTCGCTCACGAGTTCCTCGATCGGGCGCCCGGTGACGGCCGACATGATCGACAACAGGTTGGCGACACCGGGCTTGCCCTCGGGGTCATAAGTGACCTCGGAGCCCGAGTCGGTGACGGCAGATTTGAATTTCTTGACGATCTTCTTGGGCTCGTCGCAGATCTCGATGCGCCCCGCGGGCGACGGCGCGGACTTGCTCATCTTCGAAGAGGGGTCCTGCAGGTCTTGGATCTTGCCCACCGATTCGAGGATGTGCGGTTCGGGCACTGGGAAGAACTCACCGAAGTGGCCGTTGAAACGCGTCGCCAGATCGCGTGCGAGCTCCAGGTGCTGACGCTGATCCTCCCCCACCGGCACACGATGGCTGCGGTAGATGAGGATGTCGGCGGCCATCAGCACCGGGTAGTCGAACAGCCCCAGGTTGGTGGATTCGGGGCCACGCTTGGACGACTTGTCCTTGAACTGTGTCATGCGCGACGCCTGCCCGAACCCGGTGAGGCAGTTCAACACCCAGGTGAGCTCGGAATGCTGCGGCACATGGGACTGCACGAACACGGTGGCCCGTTCGGGATCGACGCCGACGGCGATGATCTGGGCGGCAGTGCGAAGGGTGCGTTCCCGCAGCACCTCCGGATCGGGCCATTCATTCAGCGAATGCAGGTTAGCGACCCCGAAGAAGGCCTCTGCTCCCTCCTGCAGGCCGGGCCACTGACGCAGGGCACCCAAGTAGTTCCCGAGGTGCATGGAGTCAGCGGTGGGCTGGGCAAGCGAGAGAACACGATCGGTCATACGCGCCATTGTTCCACTACCGACGTCTCTTGTGTACGAATACACCCGGATCGAGCCCTGTCCACATCGCTCGGACCCTCTTCGTTCTCTCAATCCCTTTTGTTCTCTCAGCCCCTCTTTGTTCTCTCAACGGGGTGCTGGGATCGTCACCGCCCCGACTGCTTCGCCCAGCTCGTTCTCGACGACCAGAACAGTGTTCTCGGGTGGGATGTCGAACGTGACGACGCCGTCGATCTTCTCCCCCATGGCGAGTTCGGCCGAACCCAGCAGCGGCTCGTTGCCGTCGGCCCCCATGGTGGGCTCGGCCATCGTCCCGTCTGGAAGACGAACCTTGAAGTAGAGGGGGTTCACCGGAACGGTCCCCTGCGTCGCCGAGATCGTCAGCCGAAGCACGAGATAGCGCTCCTCGGGTGGCTTGGACCGGTCTCCGGTGCCCGTGGTGCGCCACGAGTAGCTGTCGATCACGATATGGGAGGCCCCCGTCGTCATGGGCGCGTCCAACTGTGGCCCGGGCAGCTCCACGACCTGTTCGGGGGGCGTGGGAGTCGGCGTCGGTGTAGGGCTGGGGTCGATCCGGCTGCGTTGGGCGGGTTCGGGCGCCACGACCGGCTCACCGGATCCGGCCACCGTCGTCCCACAGGCCGTGACCGTCGTCAACACGGCCACGACGATCGCGGCCCTCGTGCCGCGCATCGGGTTCCCTTGCCGTTCATCCACGACCGCGAACGTACCAGCGCCGCGCCATCCCACCGGCCAGCCATCCACGCGGCGGAACGAACGAGCGCCTATGGTATTCGGCGCCGCTCCCACGAACCGGCCATCCAGAACACGTGCGAAGGACCTCATGACCAGCCAGCAGAACTCCCCCGATGCCCCCGCCCTCACAGACACCCACGACTGGGTCGTGACCCTCGTGTGTCCGGACGGGCCCGGCATCGTGCATGCCGTCTCAGGAGCGATCGTGGGGCTGGGCGGCAACATCACCGAGTCGCAGCAGTTCTCCAGCGACACCGGCCGCTACTTCCAGCGCATCGCCGTGACCACGCCAGCCGACGCCGACCTCGAGGCGGCACTTCGACCGGTCGCCGAGCAGTTCGGCGGCGAATTCACCGTCGACACCGCCTCCCGCCCCGTCCGCACCCTCGTGCTGGCTTCGAAGGTGCCCCACTGCGTCCAAGATCTGCTGTACCGCCAACAGTCCGGATGGCTCCCCATCCGCGTGACGCGCGTCATGGCCAACCATCCGACGCTCGAACCCCTGGCCTCTTTCCACGGCATCGACTTCGAGCACCACCCGGTGACCCCTGACACGAAGGCAGCCTTCGAAGAGCGCGTCCGGGAGGTCATCGAGACCGACGAGATCGAGCTGGTGGTACTCGCGCGCTACATGCAGATCATCACCCCCGAGCTGTGCGAGGAGCTTGCCGGTCGAGCCATCAACATCCACCATTCGTTCCTCCCCGGCTTCAAGGGGGCCAACCCCTACCGGCAGGCACATGCACGTGGCGTCAAGCTCATCGGGGCCACCGCTCACTTCGTGACCTCGGACCTCGACGAGGGCCCGATCATCGAGCAGAACGTCGTCCGCGTCGATCATTCCCACACGCCCGCCGGGCTTGTCGCCATCGGACAGCGCGAGGAGTCCCGGACGCTCACCGAGGCCGTCAAGCTCTTCGCCGAACACCGTGTGCTCCTCGACGGACAACGGACCGTCATCTTCCGCTGACAACCGCTTCCTCCCGGTCCGGCCGCCACCCGCCCGGACCTGCCAGCCTGCGTGGGACCGCGCGTCTCAGATCGACGCTCCACCTCTACATGAAGCCGCGTCTGCCCGGCATGACGTAGAGGTGGAGCGTCCGTTCATCACGATTCGCCGAATGTCCTTCCCTCGACGCCGCGTAACGGGCATGGTGGTGTGCACGAGCTTGCCGGGCCGGCTGCAACGACGCATCCACCGGCGACGCCGACACATCCACAGTGAACAACACGCCCACAGCAGGGGTGACGGGAACCGTTGGCACGATGAGGTGCTCTGGTTCTCGGCACCCGGAGCACGGTCCGCAGGACCGCCGACGTAAAGGAGCGCCATGTCCACGCCTTCCCGGGACCCTGAAATCCCTGCACAGGCTGGCGAAGACGGCCATCAGAACCGAACCGCACGCCTCGACGCAGAACAACACACGACCTCACAGCACCATCCGACGGCCGAGGACTTCTCGGCAGTGGCCCAGACCGAGGAGTTCCAGCAACTCCGACGCCGGTTCCGTGGCTTCGCCTTTCCGATGGCGGCGTTCTTCATCGTCTGGTACTTCACCTACGTCCTGCTCTCGACGTATGCGGAAGACTTCATGGCCACCCGTTTGGGGAGTTCGGCCATCACCATCGGACTCGTGCTCGGCGTCCTGCAGTTCGCCACGACCTTTCTCATCACCTGGCTCTACGTGCGCCACGCCAACAAGAGCCTCGATCCGATCGCCTCGCAGCTGAAGGCCGACCTCGAGGAGGCACGATGACCACCTCCACACTGACCCCGCTCGCGGGCTCACAGCTCGGGAACCCCGTCATCAACATCGCAATCTTCGCCGCCTTCGTGGTGGCGACCATGTTCATCGTCGTTCGCGTCTCGAGCGGGAGGACCAAGAAGAAGGAGACCTCGGACTTCTACACCGGCGGCGCCAGGTTCGATGGCCGACAGAACGGACTGGCCATCGCGGGTGATTACCTCTCGGCGGCGTCCTTCCTGGGCATCGTCGGCGCGGTGGCCTATTACGGCTACGACGGTCTCTTGTATTCCATCGGCTTCCTCGTCGCCTGGCTCGTCGCACTACTTCTGGTGGCCGAGCCGCTGCGCAACACCGGCCGGTACACCATGGCCGATGTGCTGTCGTTCCGCATGAAGCAGAAGCCTGTGCGGATGGCTGCAGCGATCTCGACGCTGCTCGTGTCGTTCTTCTACCTGCTCGCTCAGATGGCCGGCGCCGGTGGTCTGGTCGCCCTGCTGCTGGGCGTCTCGGACGACTTCATGCAGAACGTCGTCATCACACTGGTGGGTGTACTGATGATCGCCTACGTGCTCATCGGCGGCATGAAGGGCACCACCTGGGTACAGATGATCAAGGCGATCCTGCTGGTGACCGGTGTGATTGTCATGTCGATCTGGGTCATGGCTCTACATGGCTTCAACCTGTCTTCGCTCGTCCAGGGCGCGATCGATCACGTGAATTCGGTGCAGGAGACCGCCGGGCAAGGCGAGAGCCTGTTGGAGCCGATGGGCAAGTACGGATCCAACAAGGTCGGGTTCATCTCGTTGTCTCTCGCTCTGGTCTTGGGCGCGGCAGGCCTGCCACACGTCCTGATGCGTTTCTACACGGTTCCGACAGCGCGGGAGGCACGTCGCTCGGTGAGCTGGGCCATCGGCCTGATCGGCACCTTCTATCTGATGACGATGATCCTCGGCTTCGGAGCCGCCGCCCTCGTGGGCAAGGAGAACATCGATCAGATGCCGGGCAAGGCCAATGCCGCAGCCGCAGCCTTGGCCTTCGAACTCGGCGGCACCTTGCTGCTGGCCATCATCGCCGGTGTCGCATTCGCCACGATCCTCGCGGTCGTCGCCGGACTGGCGATCACCGCATCGGCGTCCTTCGCCCATGACATCTACAACAACGTCATGAAGGACGGGAAGGCAGATCCCAGGGTCGAGGTGAAGGTGGCTCGCTACACCGTGCTCGTCATCGGCGCCCTGTCGATCATCGGTGGAGTGGCCGCCAAGTCACAGAACGTGGCTTTCCTTGTCTCTCTGGCCTTCGCTGTGGCCGCGTCGGCGAACCTCCCATCGATCCTGTATTCCCTCTACTGGAAGGGCTTCAAGACGCAGGGGTCGCTGTGGTCGATCTATGGCGGGCTGACCTCCGCCATCGTGCTGATCATCTTCTCCCCCGCAGTCTCCGGCGCAGAATCATCGATGATCCCGACGGCTGATTTCGCCTGGTTCCCACTGGACAATCCCGCACTGGTCTCGGTACCTGTCGGTTTCTTCCTTGGATGGTTGGGGTCGGTGCTCAGCGACGAGGACAACACGGCGGTCTCGACCGAGATGGAAGTGCGCTCGCTGACCGGCGCGGATGCCGGTGGTGCGATCTCACACTGACCCAGCACATTCCGCCCCTGCAATCGACGCCCCACCTCTACGTGAAGCCGCGTCTGCCCGGCACAACGTAGAGGTGGAGGGGTATGGGTGGAGTGGTATGGGTGGCTGAGGGGGCTCGCACCGCGGGGCGTACGCTCCTTGGTGTATGCCCATGAGAACCGCATCACCCATGTGGCAGTAACGCACGTCGTGATGCGCTGATAGTTTCGAGTCAGTCGCTCGATGCCGAGAAATCAAGGAGATTCCCATGACGAAGACGCCCGTGAAGGTCGCTGTGACCGGAGCCGCCGGACAGATCTGCTACAGCCTGCTGTTCCGCATCGCCAGCGGCGACCTGCTCGGCAAGGACCAGCCCGTCGATCTGCACCTGCTCGAGATCACCCCCGCCCTGAAGGCCCTCGAGGGCGTCGTCATGGAGCTGGATGACGCAGCGTTCCCGCTGCTCAACAACGTCGTGACCGGCGACGATGCGAACAAGGTGTTCGATGGCGTCAACGTGGCGTTGCTCGTGGGCGCCAAGCCCCGTGGCAAGGGCATGGAGCGCGGCGATCTGCTCCGCGACAACGGCGGCATCTTCGGCCCGCAGGGCAAGGCCCTCAACGATCACGCCGCCGACGATGTGCGTGTCCTGGTGACCGGTAATCCGGCCAACACCAACGCCCTCATCGCGATGAACAACGCTCCAGACATCCCGAACTCGCGCTTCAACGCCCTCACGCGTCTGGATCACAACCGTGCGCTCTCGCAGCTCTCGAGCAAGACCGGCACACCGACCACCGAGATCAAGAAGATGACCATCTGGGGCAACCACTCGGCCACCCAGTACCCCGACATCTTCCACACCGAGATCGGCGGCAAGAACGCTGCCGACCTGATCGACGACGAAGCCTGGCTCGCCGACACCTTCATCCCGACCGTCGCCAAGCGCGGAGCAGCCATCATCGAGGCCCGTGGCCTCTCCTCAGCGGCCTCTGCAGCGTCGGCCACGATCGATCACATGCGTGACTGGATCGCCGGCACTCCCGAGGGCGACTGGGTTTCCATGGCTGTTCCGTCGGACGGCTCCTACGGCGTCCCCGAGGGCCTGGTCTCATCGTTCCCCTGCGTGGTCAAGAACGGCGAGTACGAGATCGTCCAGGGTCTGGAGATCAATGAGTTCTCGCGTCAGCGCATCGACGCCAGCGTCGCCGAGCTGGCCGAAGAGCGCGACACCGTGCAGAAGCTCGGCCTGATCTGATCTCTTCGCATACCATCGCGCATGCACCCGTGGGGGCTCGCGGCCCTCACGGGTGCATGCTGGTAGTGAACAACCATCACACATCGGAGGTACCGTGACTCAGAACCCTGGATATCCCCAGGAGCCGGATCCCAATCAGCAGCCGCAGATCCAGTGGGATTCCGATGCTGGGTCCGCCTCAGGTGGCCAGCGTCCCTCGGCCTATGAGTCAGGTGCCTACGGCTCTGCGGGTTCGTATGGTTCGGCGGGATCCTACGGCTCTGCCGCACAGCCGGATTTCGGTGACCCCCATGGTTCGTCCGATCCGTACTCCTCCAACAACCCCTATGGCGCTCCCGGTTCCTATGGTTCAGCCGGTTCCTACGGTTCGGCGGGATCCTACGGCTCGGCGGGATCCTACGGTTCAGCCGGTTCCTACGGCTCCGCCGGTTCCTATGGTTCGGCCGGTTCCTACGGCTCTGCTGCCGAGCCGGTCCAGGAGTTCCCGAGCTATGAGTCCTACGGCGGCACCGGATCGAGTAACCCCTACGCGATACCCGGGCAGGCTCCCCTGACGCCGTACACATCCCGTCCGTACGGTTTTCTCGAGAACGCTCCGAACGCTGTGGCGTCGATGGTCCTCGGCATCATCTCGCTGGCCTGCGGTCTCACCGGCCCAATCGCCCTCGGTCTGGGCATCAGTGCGCTGGGCAAGGTCAACGCCGAGCCGAGCCGTTACACCGGCAAGGGCATGGCCATCACCGGCATCGTCCTCGGCGGCCTCACCACCGGACTCACGCTGCTGTTCCTGTTGATCGCCGTCTTCGGCTGAAGCACTGGTCGGGGCAGTCTCACTCCCAGGAGGGGACAGCGAGCGCGAAGCCCACGACTGCAAGCCCGGCAAGTGCCATCAGCGCCACGTCGAACGCCTTGTGGCGAACCTTCAACAACCCGACGATGTCTTTGGGCAGCCATGCACGTTCAGCGGCTCCCACCAGCATCGACGCACCGATCGTGACCGACCCGACGCGCCAATGCCCCACCCACGCCAGGATGAGGCCCGCCACCAGGCCGGCCACCACGATCAGCAGCGGCCACTGGTTGAGTCCGCGCGTGGCCGCTTCAGGAATGCCGCGCGCCATCAGTCCTCGGGGTGGTCCGCCAGGTACTCGGCACGATCCACCACATTGCTGAGGAGCATCGCCCGCGTCATCGGGCCCACGCCACCGGGCACGGGGGCGATCTTCGACGCGACCTCCCACGCGGACTCATCCACGTCCCCCTTGAGGCCAGCATCGGTGCGAGTGATACCAACATCGAGCACCACCGCACCCGGCTTGAGCATGTCACCGGTGAGCAGCCCCGGGCGTCCCGCAGCCGCCACCACGATGTCGGCCCGCTTGGTGTGAGCAGCCAGATCTCTGGTGCCGGTATGGCAGAGCGTCACCGTTGCGTTCTCGGAGCGACGCGTCAGCAGGAGGCCGAGGGGACGCCCCACCGTCGTGCCGCGTCCCACGACGCACACCTCCGCGCCGTGGAGATCCACGTCATTGCGGCGCAGCAGCTCGACGATGCCGCGCGGCGTGCACGGCAACGGACCGTCCTGCCCCAGCACCAATCGCCCCAGATTCACCGGATGCAGCCCATCGGCATCCTTGCTCGGATCGATGAGTGAGAGCGCCTCGTTGTCGTCCAGGTGTTCAGGAAGAGGCAGCTGCACGATGTAGCCGGTGCATTCGGGGTTGGAATTGAGGTCGCCGATGGCCGCCCGCAGTTCCTCCCACGATGTGTCGGCGGGCAGGTCGACGCGGATCGAACCGATCCCCACCTGCTCGCAGTCACGGTGCTTGCCGCGCACGTACGAATGGCTTCCCGGGTCATCACCGACCAGCACGGTGGCCAGCCCCGGTGCACGCCCTCGTGCATTGAGCGCGGCCACGCGTTCTGCGAGTTCGGCCTTGATCGCGGACGCTGCCGCCTTGCCGTCGAGTTTCTCCGCCGTCATCGTTCCCTCTTCCCCAATACTCCGGTCCATGCCTTCACCGACTTCACCGATTCCCCAGGGAGCCCGAGGGGCGAGTCGGTACTGCTTCGACAGTGCCGAGGTCCGGCGCCGGTTCCGGCACCGGACCTCGGCGTCGTGGGGCGTCCGCCCCACGACGGATCAGCCGATGTTCTCGAGCACCTCGGTGAGAACCTGGTTGAACGTGGTGGACGGACGCATGACCGCATCGGCCTTGGCCGTGTCGGGGCGGTAGTAGCCACCGATATCGGCGGGGCTGCCCTGCACCGAGATGAGTTCCTCGGCGATGGTCTGCTCCCCAGCGGTGAGCTTCTCGGCGATGGGGCCGAAGGCCGTGGCCAGTTCCGGATCATCGCTCTGGGCCGCCAGAGCCTGTGCCCAGTACATCGCCAGGTAGAAGTGGCTGCCGCGGTTGTCGATGCTGCCGAGCTTGCGGGCAGGCGACTTGCCGTTGGTCAGCACCTGCTCGGTGGCGATCTCCAGGGCATCGGCCAGCACACCGGCGCGCGGGATGCCCGCGGTCTTGCCCATGTGACGCAGGCTCTCGGCGAGCGCGAGGAACTCACCGAGCGAGTCCCAACGCAGGTAGTTCTCCTCGACGAGCTGCTGCACGTGCTTGGGTGCCGAACCACCGGCGCCGGTCTCGAACAGGCCGCCACCGTTCATCAGCGGCACCACCGAGAGCATCTTGGCGCTCGTGCCGAGTTCGAGGATTGGGAACAGGTCGGTCAGGTAGTCGCGCAGCACGTTGCCGGTGACCGAGATGGTGTCCTCACCGTTACGGATGCGCTCGATCGACACCCTGCACGCCTCGGCAGGAGCCAGGATGCGGATGTCCAGCCCGTCGGTGTCGTGCTCGGGGAGGTACTTGTTGACCTTCTCGATGAGGTTGCGGTCGTGGGCCCGGTTCTCGTCGAGCCAGAAGATCGCCGGCGCTCCGGATTCGGCGGCGCGCGTCACCGCGAGCTTCACCCAGTCACGGATCGGGGCGTCCTTGGCCTGGCAGGCACGCCAGATGTCGCCCTCGGACACCTCGTGGCTCATGAGCACATCACCGGCTGCGTTGCGGACCTCGACTGTTCCCGCCGCCTCGATCTCGAAAGTCTTGTCGTGAGAACCGTACTCCTCGGCCTTCTGCGCCATGAGGCCGACGTTCGGCACCGAACCCATGGTGGTGGGGTCGTAGGCACCATTGGCCTTGCAGTCGGCGATGACGGTCTCGTAGACGCCGGCGTAGGAGCTGTCGGGGATCACCGCAAGGGTGTCGTCCTCCTCGCCCTGCGGGCCCCACATCTTGCCACCGCCGCGAATCATGGCGGGCATCGAGGCGTCGATGATCACATCGCTGGGCACGTGGAGGCCGGTGATGCCCCTGTCCGAGTTCACGTACGACAGACGCGGGCCCTGCTTCAGCGCGGCGTCGATACCGGCACGGATGCCGTCGGCCACATCGGCGGGCAGTGCGTCGAGACCACCCAGGATGCCGCCGAGCCCGTCATTGGCCGACAGGCCGGCCTCGGCGAGCTGCGGACCGTACTGTGCGAACACCTCGGGGAAGAACGCCTTGACCATGTGACCGAAGATGATCGGATCGGAGACCTTCATCATCGTGGCCTTGAGATGGGTGGAGAGCAGCACGTCATCGTCCTTGGCCGCGGCCACCTGGTCCACCAGGAAGTTCTCGAGGGCCTTGGCGTTCATGAACGTGGCGTCCACGACCTCCCCGGCGAGCACCGGCGTCGACTCCTTGAGCACCGTCTCGGTGCCATCGGTGCCGATGTGCACGATCTTCAGATCATCATCGGCCTCCATGACGACCGACTGCTCGTTGTGTGCGAAGTCGTCGGCATCCATCGTGGCCACGCGTGTCTTGGACTCGGGCGACCAGTCGCCCATGCGGTGCGGATTCTTGCGAGCGTAATTCTTCACAGCCTGGGGCGCACGACGGTCGGAGTTGCCTTCCCGCAGCACTGGGTTGACCGCCGAGCCCTTGACCTTGTCGTAGCGGGCACGGACGTCCTTCTCCTCATCGGTCTGCGGGTCCTCCGGGTAGTCCGGGAGGGCGATTCCCCGCTGCTGCAGCTCCGCGATCGCGGCTTTGAGCTGCGGCACCGAAGCCGAGATGTTCGGCAACTTGATGATGTTGGCCTCGGGCATCTTCGCCAACTCCCCCAGCTCGGCCAGAGCGTCGGACTCACGCTGGCCCTCCGGAAGGAGATCGCTGAACACCGCGACGATGCGCCCGGCCAGCGAGATGTCGCGCGTCTCCACCTCAACTCCGGCCGTCGATGCGAACGCCTCGATCACAGGGAAGAACGAGTGCGTCGCCAGCAGCGGGGCTTCATCGGTCAGGGTGTAGATGATCTTGGCCATGTGCGCTCCTAGAAGGTCGTGCCTACCGTACGGGGGTGATTCCACATACGGACTTGTGCTGAGAGGGATGCCGAACGATCAGCCGCTTGGCCGCTGAACATGACGCTCCGCTCAACGTTCAGGGTCAGGCTACCGCCCGCTCGATGGAAGAAGTGTCGGGTCGTTCAGTGGAAGAAGTGTCGGGTTCTGGTCCGGTACATGGTGACGCCGGCTTTCCTGCAGGCCTCGATCGTCTCCTCATCACGGATCGAGCCACCCGGCTGCACAATGGCACGCACCCCGGCGTCGATGAGGATCTGGGGGCCATCGGCGAAGGGGAAGAAGGCGTCGGAAGCCGCCACCGCGCCCTGGGCACGGCCATCGGAACGCTCCACCGCGAGACGGCAGGAGTCGACGCGGTTCACCTGGCCCATGCCGATGCCCACCGCGGCACCGCCGTTGGCCAACAGGATCGCGTTGGACTTCACCGCGCGGCAGGCACGCCATGCGAAGGCGAGATCGGCGAGGGTCTCGGCATCGGCCGCCTCACCGGCCAGGAGTTCCCATGTGGCCGGGTCGTCCCCGTCGGCCTGGAAGTGGTCGGCCTCCTGCACCAGGACGCCACCGGAAATCGGCTTGAGCTCGGTGGCCGGCCCCTCGGCGCGGTTCATGTCGGCCACCAGGATGCGGATGTTCTTCTTGCGCTGGAGGATCTCCAGTGCCTCGGCTTGATAGGAGGGCGCGACGATCACTTCGGTGAACACCTCGGCCACCTGCTCGGCCATGGCTGCGGTGACCTCACGGTTGGCGGCGATGACGCCACCGAACGCCGAGGTCGAGTCGCAGGCGTGGGCCTTCGCGTGAGCGTCGGCGATGTCGGTGCCCACGGCGATACCGCAGGGGTTGGCGTGCTTGATGATCGCGACCGCGGGCTCATCGAAGTCGAGTGCTGCGCGGCGGGCGGCGTCGGTGTCGGTGTAGTTGTTGTACGACATCTCCTTGCCGTGCAACTGCTGTGCGCCGGCGAGCCCGATGGAACCGTCGACGTAGAGCGCCGCAGCCTGATGTGAGTTCTCGCCGTACCGCAGATCGGCAGCCTTGGTCCAGGTCGCTCCGGTGAACTCGCCGAAGAGCGATGCGGCGTCGTCCTCGAGCTGGCCCTGGAACCAGTCAGCCACCGCAACGTCGTAGGCCGCGGTGTGCGCGAAGGCCTGTGCGGCCAGGCGTCGACGCTGGGCGGTGGTGGTGCCACCGGCCTGCAGCGCCTCGATGGCCTCGCCGTACTGGGCGGGATCGGTCAGCACGGTGACGCTCGCATGGTTCTTCGCGGCGGCACGCACCATGGAGGGGCCTCCGATATCGATCTTCTCGATGCAGTCGTCGAAGCCCGCGCCGGATGCGACGGTCTCGGAGAACGGGTAGAGGTTGGTCACCACCATCTCGAAGGGCTTGACGCCGAGCTCGGCCAACTGCTGATCGTGGGCATCGAGAGAGCGGTTCGCCAAGATCCCGGCGTGGATGTGCGGGTGCAGCGTCTTGACGCGGCCGTCGAGACACTCAGGGAACCCGGTGACGTCCTCCACCGGGGTGACCGGCAGTCCGGCGTCGGCGAGAGTCGCCGCCGTGGAGCCGGTCGAGACGATCTCGACACCTGCCGCCACGAGAGCCTGGCCGAGTTCAACCAACCCGGTCTTGTCGTAGGTGGAGACGAGGGCGCGGGTGATGGGCGTGCGGTCCGACATGTTCCTTCTTTCACTTGGCCTGCTGGGCCGATCCGTGCGGGTGTTCGGTTGTGCGTTCCAGAGGCGGGCGTTCACGATCCCGCAAGAGTTGTGACGGTGCGCACGAGCAGTTCGCGTTCGGCCACCTTGATGCGTTCGTGCAGGGTCTCGACCGTGTCGTCGTCGGCGACGGGCACCGCGACCTGGCCGAGGATCTCTCCGGTGTCCACCCCAGCATCGATCGTGAAGACCGTGGCGCCGGTCACCTTGACGCCATGCGCAAGGGCGTCCCGCACAGCGTGCATACCGGGGAAGCTCGGCAGCAGGGCGGGGTGGGAGTTGATGGCCCGCCCTCCGAAGCGGGCCAGGAAGGTCTCCCCCAGCAGCTTCATGAATCCGGCGCTCACCACGAGGTCGGGCTCATGGGCCGCCACCAGTGCGGTGAGTCCGGCGTCCCACGTGGCGCGGTCGGCGCCCCGCGTCAAGGGCAGTGCGAACGTCGTGATGCCGGCGTCACGGGCGCGGGCCAGGGCGTGGGCGTCCACGCGGTCCGAGCCGACGGCCACGATCGACGCCGGGAGTCGACCGGCCCGTTCGGCGTCCAGCAGCGCCTGGAGCAG
Source organism: Propioniferax innocua (assembly GCF_006716235.1). Taxonomy (GTDB): domain Bacteria; phylum Actinomycetota; class Actinomycetes; order Propionibacteriales; family Propionibacteriaceae; genus Propioniferax; species Propioniferax innocua. The sequence goes on from NZ_VFOR01000001.1 coordinate 1,005,915, forward strand.
GGAGCCGGAACCGGATGCGAGTACGACGATGCGGAAAGCCACCCCTGCAGCCTACTGCTCCGGGCGCTGCACCGGGCCCAGCCGTGGATTCGTGGGTTCCTCCCCCTCTTCCACGGCCCCCTCTTCCACGGCCCCCGTAGGTTCTTCGTTGATCTGGGGATCTTCGGCATCAAGTCGATCCCAGACTCCGGAGTCCTCGGTCTCCGAAGTGGGCGCATCGTCCTCAGCGCTCGAGTCGCCGTCACCGTCGTTCGAATCGATGTCGCCGCTCCCGGCACTCGGCCTGGTGGGGTCGCTTCCTTCCCCGGATTCGGCCTTCTGCTCGGCACGACGCATCCGCGACATGCGGACCAGCCCCCACACCAACCCGACGGTGAGACCGGAGAGGCCCATGATCGCGGGGGCGAGCACGAGCAGTTCGATGCCACGCGGGCCGAGGCCGGTGAGGTTCCCGGTGCCGAGATCACCACCGGACAACATGGCCGTGGCGACGACGAGGAGGCCCCCCAGGACGCCGGACAGACCGCCCACCACCGCCGTCTCGTCGCATCGTGCGTGCGGCAGTGAGCGCAACACCGAGATCGCTGCGACGGCACCGGCGAGGACACCCACGACCAGCCACAGCATCAAGCCCTCATGATGTGGCCCCTCCGGTGGAACGGCACCGAAGACTGGAATCGCGGGCAGGAATCCGATGTCGGTTCCCACCGGGGTCAGGACACTCTGAGCACCCAAGCGGATCCCGGCCCCCAGCACCCAGGAGACGCCCCACAGCACCAGATTGACCCAGAAGGCCGCCTGCGTGACCCATGCGGCAGCCACTCCTGCCCCGGTGAACCCGAGCTCATCCTGGAGCGCGATGACACGCGGCCACTGCTGCACGAATGTGGTCGCCACGGCTGCGACGCCGCCCACGAACGTGACTCCCCAGGAGCGCGCCATCGCCATGGGGACCGGCTGCGCCCACCACGGCAGCCTGTCGAGGACGAAGACCCTGAACGGACGCATGACGCCCGGCCACGCTCCGAGCACCGAGACGCCCAACCCGTGGGCGAGCACGATGCCCAACCGCTCGGTGACGCCGGTGGCTGCCGAGATCGCCACCACGCCCATGGTGTAGGCCACGATGACCAACCCGGCGCACTTCAGGGCAAAGCGCAGCCGCTCGGGCTCGGCGGCTTCCTCTGTCTGTTCGGCCACCACCAGCGCAGCACGTCGTGTGAGAAACCACACAATCGGGATGAATGTGATCGTCACGCCCAGCGGAACGACCGTCCACAGGCTTCTGCCCACCTGAAGGCCACCACCGTGTGCCGCGATCCAGACGCGTGTCGCCATCTGCACGGCTTCGGCGAACGGCGCGGTGCGGTCGATCACCCACAGCCCCAGAGCGGGAATGGTGACCACCAGCCACGTCGTCACGACAGCCAGAACCCCCGCGGCGAAAACAGTCATCGGCCACGGGAACCGTGTCAGCACGTCGTCATTTTCGGGCTCGTCACCGTCGCCGTGCACCTGTACCTGCAGGTGCACGCGCTCGGAACGGGTTCTTCTGGTGGTCATATCGCGCCCATCGTGGCAGAGTGAGTCAGTCGTGATCGCTTCGGACACACCGGAGCCACAGGGTTGGGCCACCACGTAAACTTGCTCAACCGATGGACGAGCGCCACGCTGGGAGGAGCAAACGCGTGTCTGACGAACAGCAACCGCACCCGCGGCCACGCCGGGCTGCGGGACCATCCCCCCAGTCGCCGGATGACGAGAACTTTAACCCCGGAGGCCCCGGCTTCGGCTCGGACACGCCGGAGAGCATGCGGCCTCGTCGCGGCGTGGAGCAACCTCGTCGCGGCGTGGAGCAACCTCGTCGCGGCGTGGAGCAACCGAGCGGAGGCTCTCCCGCCCCGGGACCACACCGGCCCACCGGCCCGGGGTTCGGCTCCTCGACTCCGGGGGGAGTCGGTCATGACGCTCCACCGCCGGCGGATCAGACCGTGCTTCGAGGTGACCTGCCCAAAACAGATCGTCCCGGGGCACGGGACGACCAGACGGTCCTGCGCAGTGAACTAGGCACCAGCGGCGATCTGGGCACCAGCGGCGATTCCCCCTCCACGCCGCACCGTGGCCCCGATTTCGCGACGGGCGCAGGAGCCTCTGCAGCCGGCAGCTCGACGGCTTGGTCCAAGCCCACCGGTGGCGGCCATTCCGGCACCCCCTCCCCCGACCTGACCGCTCCCGCCCCCAACCGTGGCGACGTCGACGCCGAAGACAAGACGATCGACGCCGCGAGCCTGGGCAAGGCCCGCGTCGACTCGGATGACCCTGAGAAGAATCCCTTCGCGCCACGCCCGGAACAGAAGGAGAAGAAGTCCTGGAAGGACCGCCTTCCCCTGGTCGGGAAATCCGAGCCCGAGGCCCCGGTCGGACGCCGCGTCGCCGAGCGCAAGCCCTGGTTCCGCGTCCCGACCCGTGCCGGGCAGAAGACCGACAAGCGAAACATCACCGCCGCGCTGGTCACCGGAGCCGCAGTGGTCCTGACCATCGTCGTGCTCGCCAGCTTCTTCATGTGGAATGGAAAGCGGGAGACCGCCGCGTTGATGCAGTCCCCCACGCCCACTGCAAAGACGACCAATGATCCTGCGCCGCTGGTGACCGAGGGCAGTCTGATGACCGCGGACATCTCCAAGTCCCTCGACTCCGGGCAGGACTGGAACGCGACACAGACCAGCGATCAGGTGGGCGAGCAGTCCGTGGGCGTCGCCTGCGTGACCACGACCCCCAACGGGCAGCCTCTGCCCAAGGGCACCTTCCTGCGGACGCTGACCGGATCGGGCGACAAGGGCACCGCCGCACTCCACCGCGTCGACGGCTTCGGTTCGACCGATGAGGCCAAGAGCTACTTCCAGTTCCGCTCCACCGAGATCGGCGGCTGCCAGGGATCGCCGTTGCACGTGCAGGAGGGCTACGAGATCACCGGGCTCGGTGACGAGGCCGTGGCGGTGAAGCTGGTCCTGCAGGACCAGACGCCCGAGTACCACACCGTCGTCCTGGCCCGCACCGGCCAGAACGTCAACATCATCGATGTCGCGCAGAAGGACTCCTCGGTCTCCGCCGACGATGTGGCCGACGCCGCACGTCAGGTGATAAATCGCCAGTGTGGTTCAGCCGCCGGACTGTGCTCGGCTAGCGACATGCAGGTCAAGGACTCCATGCCTCCCGCCGGTGGCGACGAGCCTGGCTTCCTCGCGGCCGGCGATATCCCGCGCATCACGCCAGGCACCGGCAACTGGGCCGGCACGGCCCTCACCAAGGAGGTCGACGTCGGTGACGGCAGCAACTGCGAGGCCGTCGACTTCGCCACCGTCTCGGGCCCCCAGAAACGCCAGCAGCGCACCTACCTGCTGCGCAACGACCCCGGCGCTCCGGCGGAGTTCGGCATCGACGAGGTCGTGCTGACCATGCCGAACACGGGCGATGCCGAAGATCTCGTCTCCGAGATCGGCGACAGCATCGACGGCTGCGAGAGTCGCCTGCTGACTGCGAAGGTGCCCCAGAAGGGCGAGGTGAAGGCCAAGGGAGCCGGCGGCATGGAGGTCGAAGGACGCTGGTTCACCGTCACCCAGGAACTCGGCGGCAACCAGAAGTCGACCTACCGTGTCGCCGTCGTCCAGTCGGGCACCAAGGTCATCTACACCCGCATGAATCCCGAGGGCGACTTCGACCTCGAGGATGACGAGTGGGCGCGGGTCAACAAGAGGGCCGGCCAACGAGCGACGCAGAGCGGCTGACCCAGACCCGTTGAGAGCAACGACCGGCTGAAGACGGCAAGCGATCGATGACAGCAAGGACCCCGGCGCACATCATGTACGCCGGGGTCCTTCGTCATGCTGAGAGGCTCAGCTCACTTCTTGTCGTCTCCGATGCCGAGGCCCTTCTTGATGGCGTCGCCGCCCTTCTCCACGTGCTCGGAGTGCTTGTTGCCGGTCTTCTCGTTGACCATGTCCTGGCCCTTGTCGACGCCCTGCTGGACCTTGTCGGGGTTCTCGCCGGCGAAGTCCTTGGCCTTGTTCAGAAAGTCGTTCATGGTCTCTCCTTCGTTTGACGGTCAGACGTTGGGGGTGACCAACGACACCCACGCTAGCGACCACCATCTTCCCGCTCCGACCCCCTCCCCCTTTCGCGGCTCTCACCCACGAACCGACGAGCCCCGGACCTCCTGCAGAACACAGGTGGTCCGGGGCTCGTGACGGGTCAGGAAACGCCGTTCCCGAGCGTCAGATCCGGGAGAGCAAGGCTCACTTGCCGAGGTTCTCCATGACCGCACGCATCAGTTCAGCGGTCTCGGTGGGCGTCTTGCCCACCTTGACGCCGGCGGCCTCGAGGGCCTCCTTCTTGGCTGCCGCGGTGCCGGAAGATCCCGAGACGATGGCGCCGGCGTGGCCCATGGTCTTGCCCTCGGGAGCGGTGAAGCCGGCCACGTAGCCCACGACGGGCTTGGTGACGTTCTTCTCGATATAGGCGGCGGCGCGCTCCTCGGCGTCGCCGCCGATCTCGCCGATCATGACGATGGCATCGGTGTCGGGATCGTCCTGGAACGCCTCGAGGCAGTCGATGTGCGTGGTGCCGATGACCGGGTCGCCACCAATACCGATGGCGGTGGAGAAGCCGAGGTCACGGAGCTCGTACATCATCTGGTAAGTGAGCGTGCCCGATTTCGAGACCAGACCGATACGACCGGCCTTCGGCGCGATGTCGGACGGGATGATGCCCGCGTTCGACTTCTCCGGGGAGATGATGCCGGGGCAGTTCGGGCCGATGAGACGGGTCTTGGTGCCCTTGGTGAGGGTGTAGAACTCGGCGGTGTCCTTGACCGCGATGCCCTCGGTGATGCAGACCACCAGCGGCATCTCGGCCTCGATGGACTCCACCACGGCCGACTTGGTGAACTTTGCAGGGACGAAGATGACCGAGACGTTGGCGCCGGTCTCGGCCATGGCCTCGGCCACGGTTCCGAACACGGGGATCGAGACACCGCCGTCGAACTCGACGCTCTGGCCGGCCTTCTTCGGGTTGGTGCCACCGACCACCTGGGTGCCGGAGTTGAGCATGCGCTGGGTGTGCTTCATGCCCTCGGACCCGGTCATGCCCTGGACGATGACCTTGGAATCAGAGTTGAGGAAAATTGCCATGGTTCAACGTCCTTTCAGGCCTGATCAGCCAGTTCGGCAGCCCGGCGGGCCGCACCGTCCATCGTGTCGACGCGCTCGAGCCCGGGGAGGTTGGCCTCATCGAGGATCTTACGGCCGAGATCTGCGTTGTTGCCGTCCAGACGCACGACGAGCGGCTTGGGCTCGGTGCCGTTGGCCTTGAGGATCTCGAAGGCCTTCACGATGCCGTTGGCGACCGCGTCACAGGCGGTGATGCCACCGAACACGTTCACGAACACCGACTTCACCTGCTCGTCGCCGATGATGACATCGAGACCGTTGGCCATGACCTCGGCATTGGCGCCGCCGCCGATGTCGAGGAAGTTAGCGGGCGAGGGCTTGCCGGGGAACTCCTCACCGGCGTAGGCGACGACATCGAGCGTCGACATGACCAAGCCTGCGCCGTTGCCGATGACGCCAACGTTGCCGTCGAGCTTCACGTAGTTGAGGTCGAGCTTCTTGGCCTTGAGTTCGAGCGGATCGGTGGCGTCGATATCGACGAGCGCCTCGTGGTCGGGGTGGCGGAAACGCGCGTTGTCATCGAGGGTGACCTTGCCATCCAGCGCGATGATGTCACCCGCACCGGTCTTGACCAGGGGGTTGACCTCGACGAGCGAGGCATCCTCGGCCGTGTACACCTCGTACAGCTTCACGAAGACGGGGGCGAGCTTGTCAGCGTCGGCGTCGTCGAAACCGGCCTTGGTGGCGATCTCGCGGGCCTTGGCCTCGTCCAGGCCGGCCACCGGGTCGATCGGCTCACGCACAAGCGCCTCGGGACGCTCGACGGCGAGCTGCTCGATCTCCACGCCGCCCTCCTTGGAGCACATGACGAGGTAGCGACGCTCGGCGCGGTCGAGCAGGATCGAGAAGTAGTACTCCTCGGCGATGTCAGCGCCTTCGGCGATCATGACCTTCTTGACAACGTGGCCCTTGATGTCCAGGCCCAAGATCTGCTCGGCCTTCTCTGCGGCCTCATCAGCGCTCTTGGCGACCTTGACCCCGCCGGCCTTGCCACGGCCGCCGGTCTTGACCTGCGCCTTGACGACGACGACCGGAGTGCCGAGATCGGCAGCGGCCTGCTTGGCTTCATCGGGGGTGGTGGCGGTGATGCCCCGGAGAACCGGCACACCGTGCGACTCGAATACGTCGCGCGCCTGGTATTCGTAGAGATCCACGACGGCTCCATCCTTGTGGTGACGACATTTGTCTTTCCGCAGCCTAGCGAGCCAGGAACTTCGGCGACACACCCGGTTCGCACGTACGGAACGCTCAAACCGGAAATCACCGCCACAGAGGCATGGCGCGTCCACATGCCCCCTTCCTAATGTGGTGCGCAGACCACAACGTTCGCCCACTTCCCCACCCCTCCAAGCGCTGCGCCCCGAGCAGCACTTCACGTGAGCGAGTTCTTCTGGACGAGGACATGATGCGCACTTCTGGTTCGTTCCGGCAGCCGATCGCCCTGGACGCCGACCGGACCCTGCGCCGGGACGAGATCGCCCGGCTCCGTGCGGCCCATACCTCTGCGGCCCCTGCCCAGCGCTTCCCCGCGCCCACGGCACCCGGCCGCCCCGCCACGGCGGCTGCGCCCGGACGTGGCCCTGCAGCCCCTCGCGGAGAGAACCGCGCGACTCCCCACCCACACACCGCTCCCGTCGAGGCCGATGCCGTCATCGCCGACGATGACCCCGATGGCGTCACACCCCTGCTGCAGGTCGCGAGTCACGGCATCACTGCGCTGGGTCTGTCTCTGGTGGCGCTGTTCGCGACCGGGATGATCTTCTGGGCGAACACGGCGGCGACCACCGAAGCGATGGATCATCGCGCTTCGGGTGCCGGGCTCCCCGACACCTCGCAGGCCATCCCGGTCGAGGCCGTCAGGCCTCCTGTCGGTGCTCTGGGCAACGAGCCCGACCCCAACCCCGAGGATGAGACCACGAACGGCGAGCTCGAGGTGTTCGACAGGTCGGCCGAGGCCTCGGTCTCCGACCCGGTTCGCCAAGAACTCGACCGCGCCATCGCCGGTCGCCGCGCCCACCATCGTGACGCTCAGCTCTCCCACACCAACGACCGCGCGGTCGCGACCTCCGATGAGCGTGTGGTGGACGCCCGGGGCCGCAGGCTCGTGGACACCCAGGAAGCCACCAAACGGGAGAACGCTCGACTCGAGGAGGAGAAGCGGAAAGCCGAACAGGCCTTGGCCGAACAGCGGCGGGCAGAAGAGCAGTCTCGTCACGATGCCGCCCAGCAACGACGCGGCCCACTCCTGCCGCCACGCCCCGAAGAGCTGGCCGGGGGTCGGGCCGACGTCGATGGGAACGCCGCCACCCCAGTGGCAGCGGGCGGCTACAGCGTCAGTGCCCGTTGGGGCGCGGTCGGCTCATGGTCGCGCTACCACACCGGCGTCGACCTCGCCGCCCCCGTCGGCACACCCCTGCGCGCAGCAGCCGACGGCGTCGTCATCCCCGCCAACGGCGGCGGCTGGGCCGGAACCCACGTCGTCATCCGCCACAGCGACGGATCCGCCACCCTCTACGCCCACATGAGCGGAGCCTCGGTCTCCCCCGGCCAAACCGTCAAAGCCGGCCAACCCATCGGCGCCGTCGGCATGACCGGCCGCACCTTCGGCCCCCACCTCCACTTCGAGCACTACCCCAACGCCAGCACCGTCGGAGACCCCTACACCACCGACGACCCCGCCCGCTGGCTCATGGGCCTCGGCGTCAACCTCTGACCCGAACCACGAGCCCCGTGACCTTCGAGGGCCGAATGTCACACGAAAAGCACAAAAAGTGACGAAGGTCACATCGCGAGAGGGGGTGGCCGAGCCATCCCGCCCCCTGCAGGCATCAGGGAGAACCCTGATGCCCGTGGGGTTTCCCCCGCTCCACACGCACGTGACTCCACAACCCTGCCGAGCGTCACGGAGATTTGAGGTCGGGTTACCAATCCGTTACCTTTGTTGAGGTCGCTGCGAGGCCAGATTCCCGCAAGCGGCTGAGAGTGACCGAACACCTAGGAGACTCCATGGGGATCAACCCGCTGCGCCGCACCAAGGCACGTCGCGCGATGAACGCGACCCCCGAGGCGAAGCTGGAAGAAGTCGATCCCGCCCTGGGCACCCGCTCGCTCATCGCGCACGGATTGGCCGCACTGGCCATCTCGACGCTGGGCCTGGGCACGATCGGCGCGGTGAACCTCGCCTCGACCGCACAGGCCAATCACGTGGACGAGACCCGCGTCGAAGGCACCGGAAACCCCGACACCTCTCGCGCCGAGCCCGAAGTGGCCGCGCAGGAGCAGCGCCTCGAGCGTGCCGCCGCGCAGCAGGAGGAGCAGGAGGCCGGCGAGTCGGAGAACGGCAGCCTCGAGGTCTTCGACCGTTCCGCCACCGAAGCCAGCCGCAATGCCGTGCGCAATGAACTCGACCGCGCCATGGCCGACAAGCGCGCCGCAGAGCGCAGCTCGTCACTCGTGCAGACCAACGAGGATGCTTTCGATGAGTCCGGCAAAGCCGTTCAGGACGCCCGCTCGAACAAGCTGATCGACAACGACGAGGCCATCAAGCGCGAGCAGGCCCGCCTCGAAGAAGAGAAGAAGAAGGCCGAGAAGGCTCTCAAGGACCAGCGCGCCGAAGGGGAAGCCCAGGAAGAACCCGGCGCACTCCCGCCGATGCCGAAGTCCAGCAGCGGCGGCATCAAGGGCAAGGGCGCGACGCCCATATCTCCCGGCTCCTACACCGTGGGCGCACGCTGGGGCGCTGTCGGTGCGTGGTCGCGCTACCACACCGGCCAAGATCTTCCCGCCCCCGTGGGCACACCCCTGCGCGCAGCAGCCGACGGCGTGGTCATCCCCGCCAACGGCGGCGGCTGGGCCGGAACCCACGTCGTCATCCGCCACAGCGACGGATCCGCCACCCTCTACGCCCACATGAGCGGAGCCTCGGTCTCCCCCGGCCAAACCGTCAAAGCCGGCCAACCCATCGGCGCCGTCGGCATGACCGGCCGCACCTTCGGCCCCCACCTCCACTTCGAGCACTACCCCAACGCCAGCACCGTCGGAGACCCCTACACCACCGACGACCCCGCCCGCTGGCTCATGGGCCTCGGCGTCAACCTCTGACCCGAACCACGAACCACGAGAGTGACCCCACCGGCTTCCGCCGGTGGGGTCACTCTTTGCTCCATGTCGGTGACAGGCCGAGGCGGCGTCACTGCATGGTCAGAGTTTCTCCAGCGGCGCGAATTTCAGCGCCAGACGCTTGACCCCCGCTGAGCCGAAGTCCACGTCGGCCTTCGCCGCGTCCCCACTGCCGGACGTCGCCAACACCGTGCCCAGCCCGAAGCTGCTGTGGACGACCTTCTCACCCACTTCCAGCACCGGCACCTGCTTGTTGGCGCGGGCCTGCGTCACGCGGCTCGGGAACGATGCCTCCGAGCCGCTGCGTGTGGCGCGTCCACCACCGCTTCCCCAGGGGCCGACCGAACCCGTGTCGCTCCACGACGTGCTGGAGGATCCGAGCCGCTTCCAGTCGATGAGCCGTTCGGGGATCTCCTCCAGGAACCGGCTCGGCGGATTGTGCTGCGGTGCGCCCCAGGCTGCACGCGTCTGTGCGCGCGACAGGTGCAGCAGGTTCCGTGCGCGCGTGATGCCCACATAGGCCAGCCGTCGCTCCTCCTCCAGCTCGGTGGGGTCGGCGAGGGATCTCATGTGCGGGAACGTGCCGTCTTCCATGCCGGTCAGAAACACGGTGTCGAACTCCAGACCCTTGGCGGTGTGGAGCGTCATGAGCGTGACCATGCCGTTCTCATCAGAATCAGGAATCTGGTCGGCGTCGGCCACCAGTGCGATCCGCACGAGGAAGGCGGCCAGGGACGGATCGGTGTCGGCCAGATCGGGGGCCTCGGCCTCTTCTCCGGCTTCTTCTCCGGCCTCTTCGCCGGTCTCGTCGTCGACCTCGTCGGGAACATCCGTGGCGGTGGCGCTCCCGACGAACTCCTCGGCGACCGCCACGAATTCGGCGAGGTTCTCCAACCGCGTCTGATCCTGCGGATCCTCAGAATCCTGCAACGTGGCCAGATACCCGGAGACCTCGAGGATGTGCCCCAGAACCTGGTCGGCCGGTGCAGTCTCGGCCAGTTTCGCGGCTTCGTCGAGGAGGTCGTTGAAGGCACCCAGCAGTTTCGTGGCACGCGAAGCGAGTCCCAGGTCCTTGTACTGACGCAGCGCAGCGCCGAAGGAGATGCGGTCCCGCGCGGCACGTTCGGCGACCGCATCCACCGAACGGTCCCCGATCCCCCGCTTGGGCACATTGATGATGCGCCGGACCGACACGTCATCGTCACGGTTCGCGATCGCACGCAGATACGCGATGGCGTCCCGAATCTCCTTGCGCTCGTAGAATCGAACGCCACCCACCACCCGATACGGCAGGCCGGTGCGAATGAAGGCCTCCTCGAAGGCACGGGACTGCGCGTTCGTCCGATAGAAGATCGCGGTCTGTCCGTAGGCCGCTTCACCCTCGTCCACCAGACGATCGATCTCCGACGCGATCCAACGCGCCTCATCGTGCTCGGTGTCGGCGACGTAACCCACGATCTGCGGGCCGTCACCGGCGTCGGACCACAGGTTCTTGGCCGGACGCCCCTCGTTGCGGGTGATGACGGCATTGGCCGCGGTGAGGATCGTCTGCGTCGAGCGGTAGTTCTGCTCCAGCAGGATCGTCCGGGCGCCGGGAAAATCGGCCTCGAAATCGAGGATGTTGCGGATCGTGGCGCCACGGAACGCGTAGATCGACTGGTCCGAATCACCGACGACCATGAGCTCGGGTGAATCGAGTGCACGCAGGTGCTCGGCGTTCTCGAGCTGTTCGGGGTCGGCGCACAGTTCATGGATGAGCTGGTACTGAGCGTGGTTGGTGTCTTGGTACTCGTCGACGAGCACGTGCCGGAAGCGCCGCCGATAGACCTCACGGACCTCCGGGAACGCCTGCAGCAGGTGCACGGTGGTCATGATGAGATCGTCGAAGTCGAGTGCGTTCGCGGCGCGGAGCCGACGCTGGTACTCCCGGTAGGCCTCCTGATAGCCCTCGGCGAGCTCGGTACCGCCCCATCCACCCGGCACCGGTCGCCCGGCGCAGGATTCGTGGTCGACCAGTTCGTTCTTGGCGTCCGAGACCCAGTTGAGGACGTCACGGGTCGGGAACTTCTTCGGATCCAGATGCAGATCGGCGAGCACCATCTGCATGAGCCGCTTGGAGTCGGCCCCGTCGTAGATGGAGAACGTGCGCGCGATGTCGAACCGCCCGATCTCCGCACGAAGGATCCGCACACAGGCCGAGTGGAACGTCGAGACCCACATGAGTCGGGCCCGGTTCCCGACGGTGTCGGCCACACGTTCACGCATCTCGGCCGCAGCCTTGTTGGTGAACGTGATCGCGAGGATCGACCCCGGATGCACCTGCCGCTGCGAGACCAACCATGCGATGCGACGCGTCAGAACCCGCGTCTTGCCCGAGCCTGCCCCGGCCACCACCAACAACGGACTGCCGGCATGGGTCACGGCCTCACGCTGCGGGCCGTTGAGGCCGGCAAGCAGCGTCTCGGCGTCGACGGTCGGCGGACGCGTCGACGAAGATCCAGAAGACGCGGCATCGCGCTGCGTCGAAGCAGGGGTCGGCTCGGGGAACAGGGCTGCGGAGTTCATCAGGGCCACACTACGGCGCGACACCGACACATGGGGACCACGTTTCGCTTCGACCTATAACCTTTCACCCATGTGGACAACGACGAGGCGCATCCTGAGCCGCATCGTGCTGGCCGTCTTCGGCATCCAGGTGGCGACGCTCCTCGGACTCATGGTGGTCGACGCCCGCCGCAAGAAGAACAAGGCACCCACGTCGTTCCCGCGGCAGGCCCCCACCGCCGTGCAGTCCCGCAGCAACAACGCCACGGTCTACACCTATGGCCATGACCTGTTCGACGACATGATCGAGGCCATCGACGCCGCCACCGAGCACATCCGCTTCGAGACGTTCATCTGGAAGACCGACGCCACCGGCCGCCGCTTCCGTGACGCCTTTGTGCGCGCGGCCGATCGGGGCGTCCAGGTGGATCTGGTCTGGGACGAACTCGGCAAGGTGTTCTTCACCGACGGTGTTCTGCACCCGGAATTCTTCGACTTCTCCGACCACCCGAACATCCGAGCGCGCAGTCACCCCCTGGTGATGGGCGGCGTCCTGTTCTGGCATCCGCGGCACTACGGCTCCAACCATCGCAAGATCCTCACCGTCGACCACCGTCTGGGATTCATCGGTGGCTACAACGTCGGCGACGAATACGCCGCCGACTGGCGCGACACCCACCTGCGGGTGGAGGGCCCGGCCGTTCTCGAACTCGAGAACGCCTTCGTCGACTACTGGAACCTCTTCGCACCCGAGAATGAACACCTCCCCGCGATCAGCGGACGGTCGTGGGATCCCTCGGTCCAGGTGGTGCGCAACGTCCCGCTGCAGCGGCTGTATCCGATCCGGAGCATGTACCTGGAGAACATCGACAGAGCCGGTGAACGGATCTGGATGACGCACGCCTACCTCATCCCCGATGACGACATCATCACCGCCCTCACCGACGCGGTGGAGCGCGGTGTCGACGTGCGGATCATCGTGCCGTACCACTCGAACCACATCGTCGCCGACTGGGTCGCCCGGGGCTCGTTCCGCCCCCTGTTGCGCGGAGGCGTCCGCCTGTTCTGCTATCAGCACGCCATGGTGCACTCCAAGACCGCACTGATCGACGATGCCTGGACCACCATCGGCACCGCCAACCTCGACCCCCTGTCGCTGAAAGGCAACTACGAGATCAACCTGTCCCTGGTTGACGACGCCCTCAACAGCACCATGGCCGACATCTTCGAGATGGATCTGACCAACTGCAGCGAACTCACCCTCGAGCAGTGGGAGAAGCGCCCCATGATGGTGAAGCTCTCCGAATCGGTCCTCAAACCACTCAGCCCCCTCCTGTGAGGTCGTTGCCCCACCCCGGGTGATGACAATGCCCCGCCGCGAACGGTTCGCGGCGGGGCATCGTGGTTGAAGTCTGGACTGTACGGACCTTGCGGTTATCGAAGACCTGAGATCAGGCCTTCTTCTTGGTGATGAAACCGAAGATGAAAATGAGGATGAGAGCACCGACCACCGCGAGGGCGATGGTGCCGAAGCTCCACGGGTTCTGCATGATGCCCTTGATGCCGCCGTCGCCGCCGAGGAGGCCGACGATGAAACCACCGACGATGGCGCCGACAACGCCGAGGAGAATGGTGGCGACCAAGCCCATGTCCTGCTTGCCCGGCATGATCAGACGGGCCAGGCCGCCGATGATCGCGCCGATGATGATCCAAGAAATGACGGCCCAAATCATGTCTACTCCTGACTGTTCGAGGGAATTCGGAGTTGGGGACCGGACATCTTCATCATGCCGACATTTCCCCGATCATGCAAACATCAACCAGTTTCGGCGTGGCTCGTGTCACACCAGCCGCCGATCGGTGGCCCAGCGAGTCAACTGGTGGCGATTCGACAACTGCAGTTTACGCAGCACATTCGATACGTGGGTCTCAACGGTCTTGACCGAGATGAACAGTTCGCGCGCCACTTCCTTGTAGGCATACCCGCGGGCGATGAGGCGCATGACCTCACGTTCCCGTTGCGAGAGACGGTCCAGTTCCTCATCCACCTCGGCGATGTCGATGGAGCCGGAGAACGCATCGAGCACGAACCCGGCCAGACGTGGGGAGAACACAGCGTCCCCGTCGGCGACGCGTCGAATGGCGTCGATGAGTTCAACGGCATTGATCGATTTGGTCACATAGCCGCGGGCACCGGCACGGATGACGCCGATGACGTCCTCGGCGGCGTCGGAGACCGACAGGGCGAGGAAACGCTGATCGGCGTCGACCACATGCACCTGCTTGATCACCTCGGCGCCACCGCCACCGGGGAGGTGGACGTCAAGGAGCACGACGTCGGGCTTGGTCCGGGTGATGACTTCGACCGACGAGGCCACGTCCTCGCCCTCGCCGACCACCTTCACACTGGAGCCGATCTCATGCTTGACACCGGCCCGGAACATCGCGTGGTCGTCGACGACCACGACGCGCAGCAGCCGATTGGGCTCCGGCTTCTCGGGAGCGGGGAGGCCCGATCCCAGTCGAGCGGGTTGGTTGGCGGGGTCGGTCAGGTCACTCACACATGCTCCTTGGGGGCATCGGCGTCTGGTCTCTGATTGGGATCTCGTTGACTGGATTCGGGATCGGGGACGGGAAGGAACAGCCGCACCTCGGTCCCCTCCCCCGGGGCCGAACGGATCTCGGCCCGGCCACCGTGGCGCTCTATGCGATCGATGATGCTACCGCGAACGCCTTGGCGATCCTCGGCCACATCGTCCATGACGAAGCCACTTCCGCGGTCGCGGACGAACAGCTCGATCTGCTCATCGACCACCTCGGCGAACACATCGATGCGTCCGGCACCGGAGTGTTTCGCCGCGTTGACCATGGCCTCACGCCCGGCACGGATCAACGCCTCCACATCGCCGGTGAGTGGCACATCACCGACACAGACGAGCTCGATCGGAACGCCCCATTCGTCATCGACCTCCGCCGCTGCGGCTTCGAGAGCGGCTTTGAGGGACTCCTCGCGAATCACATCGCCATACAGCCATGTCCGCAGCTCACGTTCCTGCCGCCGAGCCAATGTGGCCACGGCCCTGGGGTCATCGGCCTGACGCTGGATGAGGGCGAGGGTCTGCAGCACCGAGTCGTGCAGATGGGCAGCCATGTCAGCGCGTTCGTCCGCGCGGACCCTCTCCTCCCGAGCCTCCCGCAACACAACACTGGACCGATGGATCCACGGGGCCGCCACCAGTCCAAGGCCCACCACCAGAAGACCGGCGATGGCCAAGGCTCCGGGAAGAGCATCCAGCTGCCCTCGCTGGGCCAGCACAGTACCGACGGAGGCCCCGACGAGCGTCATACCGAAAATTACGCGCGCCACCGTGGCCAGTCGGCTCCCACTGATCAGAGGGCCGTACCAATGACGGGGCCCGGTTGCTTCGGCATTGGCGTCGGCGGTGTGCCACACCAGGGCGACGCCGGCCCCGGCGAACACCATCGGCCAGAAGAGCTGGGGCTCCAGACCGATCCCGCCGATCTGAATCAGGATGATGAGGCCAAAGGCCAACAGCGCCACCGGAGCAGCCCGGTGCAGGTCACGGCGTGAACGCTTCTTCGGTTCCTGCCGCATGCCACGACGTGACGCCGATTCCAGCCCGGGCGCCTCGGCGCGCACCTGCACCGGCAGCAAAAGCCACAACACGGCGTAGATGACGATGCCACTCCCACTGACGAGCATGAGCAGCACGAACATGATGCGCAGCGCCAGCACCGACCAACCCAGGTGCTCCGACAGGCCACTGCAGACGCCGCCGATCCACGCGCGGTCCACGGTGCGGTAGGCATGCGGCGATCCTGCACCCTCGCCGGTGGCGCCCGGGTTCGGGCCGCGTCCGCCCGGAGGGCTCTGCGTCCCCGATTGGGACTGTGTGGAGGGCATGGGTGCAGGAACGGGCGACGTGTGCTGCCACGTCCGTTCGGGTTGTTGCATGGGCCCTCCTCGACCATCAAGTCTGGTCGTTGGCCGGGCTCCCGTCACCCGGGATACCCCCGAGCCGCACCCGGACGAGTCCCGGCCACTCAGGGTCGATTCTATGGGCCCGGCCCCGTGGTTCCGGGCCGGATCACGGTCTCCTGCGGGGTATCGGGAAGGTTTCGGGGTCATGCCCCATGGCTTCCATCACGCTCCCGGGAGAGAATGGACACATGTTGGAGAGCCTGCCTGCCGAGCGCAGCACCACCAACCGGCGCATCGCCGGTGTCTGTGGTGCGCTCGCGCAACGCTGGTCGGTCGACCCGGTGTTGCTCCGAGTCATGGCGGTGACGCTGGCGCTCAGCGGCGGCGTCGGCATCGCTCTCTACGGGGTCGCCTGGGTGTGGCTGCCGTCTGCACAGGCATCAGCGCCGGTGGACCGCATGATCCCGGGGCTGCGCAAGGCGAATCCGGCACTGCTCGCTCTCCTGGCGGCGGTCATCATCATCCCGGTCATGGCCGTGCTGAGCGTGCTGCTGCCGTTCGGTATCGCGCCGGCCATCATCATCGGTGTCACCTGGTGGATCTGTGGACGTCAGCAGCGTCGCACCAAGATGACACATCGCCTGCTCGCCGAGGAACGGGCCCGCGCCCAGCAGGCTCTGCTGCAGCAACCGCACGGCCACCGCTTCGCCGGAGCCCCACCGTTCACCGGGTTCCAGACCCCACACACGGCCAGACTCCACCCATCGGCTGGACCGGGGCCACATCCACAATCACCCCACGCGCCTCGCCCCCCAGCCATGGGAGCTCCGGGCCCCATCCACGGACATCACCGCCCCATCGCCGATGCCTTCCCCGAGCCCGAGGGTCTGGCTTCGGAGTTCGTGACACCGCCCGGTTCGCCCCCCGGAGAACCCGCAGCAGAGGAACCGACACCGTCGCGTCGACGCTCGCGCCGCGTCCTGATCACTCTGCTCATCGTGCTGGCCCTGGGCGGCACGATCATCGGTGGCCTCAGCGCCGCACCAGGCGTCGACGACCAGGGCATCTCGGTCGGCGTGGCCATCACCTGCGTCATCGCAGGAATCGCCGGCCTGATCGCCAGCCGCACCAAACGCGACCAGACATCTGCGCGGAATCGCACATCTGGGCATTCCGCCCCATCCGAACCCCGTTCAACAGCCAGAAAGGGAACAACATGACCCTCCAGCGTTCCACCTCCGACCGCATGATCGCCGGCGTCTGCGGCGGCATCGCCGAGGAATACAACATCGACGCCACCCTCGTCCGCCTCATCACCGCAGCGATCGTGCTGTTCACCGGCGTCGGCCCCGCGCTGTACATCCTCGGCTGGATCCTCATGCCACAGGCCAACGGGCACATCATCGCCCAGGACGCGGTGAACCGGGCCTCGGACTGGACGAAGTCACGTAAGGACAAGCACGGCGGCCAGCCCTACCCCGACCCCCATGCCGGACGTCAGTACATCCACAACGCCGACGACCTGCGCTGACCCCTCCGCGAGCCCGGTCAGCCACGCATCCCGGTCAACGGGTGCTGAGACGGAACGAGGGCGCCGCAGCGCCCTCATCCCCTCACGGCTCTTCGCCGCTCACTCCCATTCGATGGTGCCCGGCGGCTTGCTGGTGACATCCAGCACGACGCGATTCACCTCGGGCACCTCGTTGGTGATGCGGGTGGAGATCCGCTCGAGCAGATCGAATGGCAGGCGGCTCCAGTCAGCGGTCATGGCGTCCTCACTCGTCACCGGACGCAGCACGATCGGATGCCCGTAGGTCCGCCCATCGCCCTGGACACCCACCGACCGCACGTCCGCCAGCAGCACCACCGGGAATTGCCAGACCTCGCCATCGAGCCCCGAAGCGGCGAGCTCGTGGCGGGCGATGGCATCGGCACGACGCAGGATCGCGAGGCGTTCGGCGTCGACCGCGCCCACGATGCGGATCGCCAGCCCGGGACCCGGGAAGGGGTGGCGGTTCACCATCTCCTCCGGCAGCCCCAGTTCACGCCCCACCGCACGGACCTCGTCCTTGAACAGGGTGCGCAGCGGCTCGATGAGCTTGAACTGCAGATCATCGGGCAGCCCGCCCACGTTGTGGTGGGACTTGATGTTGGCCGCACCCTCGCCGACGCCGGATTCGACGACATCGGGGTAGAGCGTCCCCTGAGCCAGGAAGTCGATGCCCCGATCATCGGCGATCTGACGCGTCGTGGCCTCGAAGGTGCGGATGAACTCACGTCCGATGATCTTGCGCTTCTGCTCGGGGTCGGTGACGCCGGCCAGATGGCCGAGGAACTGATCGGCGACGGAGGCCACCACCAGATCGACGCCGGTCGCAGCCACGTAGTCACGTTCGACCTGTTCGGCCTCGCCCTCACGCAGCAGGCCGTGGTCGACGAAGACGCAGGTGAGCTGGTCACCGATCGCGCGCTGCACAAGGGCCGCCGCCACGGCCGAGTCGACGCCACCGGAGAGCGCGCAGAGGACGCGGCTGTCCCCCACCTCCTTGCGGATGGAGGCCACCGAGTCGGCGACGATGTTCGCCGGCGTCCAGTCGGCACGACAGCCCGCGATGTCGTGGAGGAACGCCTCGAGGATGCGCTGCCCATGCTCGGTGTGCAGAACCTCGGGGTGGAACTGCACACCGGCCAGGCGTCGTTCCGGATGCTCGAAGGCGGCGACGGGCGCGCCATCGGTGGACGCGAGCGTCGTGAACCCCTCTGGTGCCGCGTGCACGGCGTCACCGTGACTCATCCAGGTGCGGAACTCGGCGTGCGCGCCGGGGAGGTCGAGGCCCGAGAACAGGGTTCCCGGCTCGGTGGCGCGCGTCGCGGTACGTCCGTATTCGCGTTGACCGGTCGCTGCCACGTGGCCGCCGAGGGCCTGGGCCATGGCCTGGAAGCCGTAACAGATGCCGAAGACCGCGACATCGGCGTCAAAGAGTGCGGCATCGATCTGCGGCGCACCCTCCACATGGACCGAGCTGGGGCCACCGGAGAGGATCACCGCCCGTGGCTTGTGTTCGAGGATCTGCTCGACCGACGCGGTGTGCGGCACGATGACCGAGAAGACATTGGCCTCCCGCACGCGACGGGCGATGAGCTGGGCGTACTGGGCTCCGAAATCGACCACCACGACGGTGTCATGGGCCTCGGCGTTCTGCTGCACGGTCTGGGACATGGGAACGATTCTAGGGCCTTCGCGGCACTGCTCGACACCTCGAGGGCCCAAGGCCCGACCGCGATCACTTCTTCACCCGGGCCGCCGCACATGGCAGTGTTGAGGCATGGACACCGACGTCATCATCATCGGGGCCGGGCTCTCCGGTCTCGTCACCGCCGTGACCGCCGCGAGTGCTGGACGGCGGGTGACAATCCTCGACAGGGAAGGGCCACAGTCGATCGGCGGCCAGGCCTTCTGGTCGTTCGGCGGGCTCTTCCTGGTCGATTCCCCCGAGCAGCGTCGACTGGGCGTGCGGGACAACGCCGAGCTGGCACTCGCGGACTGGCTCGGCTCAGCCGGATTCGACGGCCCACAGGATCACTGGCCGCGCAAGTGGGCCGAGGCATACGTGGATTTCGCCGCAGGCGAGAAACGTCGCTGGCTGCGTGATCAGGGAATCGGCCTGTTCCCGCTGGTGCAGTGGGCCGAACGCGGCGGGCAGACCTTCGGTGCACACGGCAACTCGGTTCCGCGTTTCCACATCACATGGGGTACTGGGCCGGGGCTGGTGGAACCGTTCGCGCGCCAGGTGGCCGCGTCACCGCACATCGAGTTCCGTGGACGCCGGTACGTCACCGAGATGTCGCACGACGCGAGCGGATGGCACGTGGGAGGGGACATACTGGCTGACGACGACGCAGAACGCGGGCGCCCCACCAGCACCGAAGTGGTGGGCCGGTTCGATCTGCGTGCCCAAGCTGTGGTGGTGGCCTCCGGCGGCATCGGCGGAAACATCGATCTGGTGCGCGAACTGTGGCCGTGGGGCTCTCCCCCATCGGCCGAATCCATGGTGCAGGGCGTCCCCGACTACGTGGACGGATCGATGCTGCCCATCACCGAAGCCGCCGGCGGACGCCTGATAAACCGCGACCGCATGTGGCACTACCCCGAGGGACTGCGTAACCACGACCCGCTGTGGACCAAGCACGGCATCCGCATCCTCCCGGGGCCCTCGTCGCTGTGGCTGGACGCCGACGGGGCACGGCTCCCGGCGCCGAACTATCCCGGTTTCGACGCCCTGGGAACGCTTCAGGAGGCGACCGCACGCGGAGACCATTCCTGGTTCGTGCTGGACGAGGCCACGATCGCGAAGGAGTTCGCCCTGTCGGGTTCGGAGCAGAATGCCGACCTGACGGGCAAGGACGTCGCGGCACTGTCGAAACGCCTGCGGCCGGGGCCGACACCGGAGGTTCAGGCGTTCATCGACGCCGGACTCGACATCGTGGTGGCCGACACCGTCGCCGATCTCGCTCGACGGATGAACGAGCTGGTCGGAGCAGACCGTATCGATGCCTCCGAGCTGATGCAGGTGATCACCGCCCGCGACGAGCAGGTGGCGTCGAAACTGGGCAAGGACCCCCAAGTGGTGGCCACGCGAGCCGCACGATCGTTCTTCAGCGACCGAGTGATGCGGGTCGTCCCACCGCACCGCCTGCTGGATCCGGGGAGGCCGGGACATCACGGCTCGGGCGGACGCCTGATCGCTGCACGTTTGCACACCCTGACCCGCAAGACGCTGGGCGGCATCGAGACCGATCTCGATGCGCGGGCGCTGGGCGTCGACGGTCAACCTGTGCCCGGACTGTATGCGGTGGGCGAAGCCGCAGGTTTCGGGGGCGGCGGGGTGCATGGGCACAAGGCGCTGGAGGGCACCTTCCTCGGGGGCTGCCTGTTCAGCGGGCGTCGAGCCGGATCTGCGTTGGCGCGGGATCTTTGAGCCGGCCTGCCGAGCCCCGCACTGCCGTCTCCATCAGCAATGCAGATCCCGCGCCCGGCCCTCTGACCCCTCCCACCGCAACGATGTGATGCGTCTCACACGGAGCCGAATTGGAATTATCGGCCCATTAGGATCTTTAATAGGTCTATGAAGATCTTCGACAACGTCACTCAGGTGGTCGGCAACACGCCACTCGTACGCATCAACAGCCTCAACAAGGGCGACGCGAACGTCTACGCAAAACTCGAATTCACCAACCCCGCCAGCAGCGTCAAGGATCGCATCGGCGTCGCCATGGTGGACGCCGCCGAACGTTCGGGACAGCTCAAGCCCGGCGGAACCATCGTCGAGGGGACCTCGGGCAACACCGGCATCGCTCTGGCGATGGTGGGCGCGGCACGTGGCTACAAGGTCGTGCTGGCGATGCCCGAAACCATGTCGAAGGAACGTCGCGCCCTGCTGCGCGCCTTCGGGGCCGAGCTGGTGCTGACCCCGGCCTCCGAAGGCATCAAGGGCGCGGTCGATGCCGCCCAGCGCATCGCCGAAGAACGCGGCGGCGTTCGGGTCGACCAGTTCTCCAACGAGGCGAACTCGCAGGTGCATCGCGAGACGACCGCCGAGGAGATCTGGACGGACACCGACGGCACCATCGACTATTTCGTGGCCGGTGTCGGCACCGGCGGGACCATCACCGGCGTCGGCGAGGTGCTGAAGGAGCGTAAGCCTGAGGTGAAGGTCATCGCGGTGGAGCCCTTCGAATCGCAGCTGCTCGGCAGGGGCACCCCCGGGCCGCACAAGATCCAGGGCATCGGCACCAACTTCGTGCCCCCGATCCTGCATCGCGACGTGATCGACGAAATTCTCGCCGTGGACATCGACACGTCCCTCGACACGGCCAAGGCCGCAGCCCAGAACGAAGGCCTGCTCGTCGGCATCTCCTCGGGCGCAGCACTGCACGCGGCCCTGGAGGTGGCAAAACGCCCCGAGGCCGCGGGCAAGAACATCGTGGTCATCATCCCGTCGTTCGGCGAGCGGTATCTCTCCACACCGCTGTACGCCGACCTCATGGACTGATCCCCCAAGCCCCTTCCGCCTCGATGTTGTGCCGCGTCTATTCGGCACAACGTCGAGGCGGGCTGCTCAGGGCTGCTTCAGCTTGATCGAACGGCCCGTCCAATCGGGCGCCACCGTGCCGAGGTCGGCGATGCGTGCAGCGATGGCCTCGGGGAACGGAGCGGTCGAGGCCGGTTCGCCGGCGACGTGAAGAGCCATGATCTCCTCGGTCGCCACGACGTTTCCGTCCACCACCATCTCGTGGGCCAGATGCAATTTCTTGGCCCCGGCAGTGACCACCCCACTGCGCACCGTCACCTGCGCATCACCCGACACCTCTCTCAGGTACCGCACGTGGGCCTCCACCGTGTACAGCGAAGCGTTCTGCTCGGAACGGTACTGCTCATCAATGCCGGTGAGGTCCATCACCGCATCGGTGGCGAACCCGAACAGCAGCACGTAGTAGGCCTCGGAGAGGTGTCCGTTGTAGTCGATCCACTCCGGCTCGATGCCACGATGCAGCACCTCACGCATGCGGGGGCCCTCCTGGTCCTTCACCCTCGTCACCGGCTCCACCGTTGCCCTCATCAGCCCGGATCTGGTCGATGATGCGGCGGATCGCGATGATGGACCGATCACGCTGCGCAATGAGATCGGCGACGCTGCGGCCCTGCGCTTCCTCGTCGATGCCGGCGACGACGCGATCGCGTAGTTCACCTGTCAGCTCGGGGGCGCCCAACCGCGTCCACGGGGACTTCAGCGACGGGCCGAAGTGGTCGAGCATGTGCGCCATCCCGCCGGGACCACCAGCCAGATGGAAGGTCAGCATCGGCCCCTGCAACGGCCAACGCAACCCCGGCCCCTCGGTGATGGAGAGGTCGATCTGTTCGACGGTGGCCTCACCGTTCTCGATCATGTGCAGCGCCTCACGCCACATGGCTTCCTGGAGTCGGTTGGCGATGAACCCCGGAACCTCACGTTCCATGGTGATCACCGACTTGCCGATGTGCTCGTACCAACCCGAGGCCCATGTCACAGCGTCGGCGTCCGATCCCTCGCCCCCGACGACCTCGACCAATGGGATCAGGTACGGCGGGTTGAACGGGTGCCCCACCACGAACCGGCCCGGATCGTTCAGCTCGGTGGCCATCTCCGTCATGGAGTAACCGGAGGTCGAGGACCCCACCACCACACCGGGGGCCAGCGCCGCCTCGATCCTGGCGAACAGTTCACGCTTCAGGGTGAGGTCCTCCGGCGCGCTCTCCTGCACGAAGCCGACGCCGTCCAGGGCCTCGGCCAGATCCGAGTGCACCGTGACCGCATGCGGGTCGGCGCCCTCGGCGAGCCCAAGCTCGGTGAGGGCGGGCCAGGCCATGTCGATGAGCGTGCGGAGCTTCTCCTCGGCGTCCGGCGAGGGATCCCAGGCCTTCACCCGGTAACCGCGCGCCAGGAAGTGGGCCACCCAGCCCCCGCCGATGGTGCCGACGCCGACGCAGCCGATCGTGGTGACGTCATCGAATGCGGGAAGGTTCATCGAGCACCTCCGAGATTGAGCAGCTCACGGGCTTCGTCAGGGGTGGCGACCTGTTCACCGAGCGAATCGATGATGCCCACGGCCTTCTCCACCAACTGTGCGTTGGTGGCCTTGACGCCTTTGCGCAGGTACAGGTTGTCCTCGAGCCCGACGCGCACGTGCCCGCCGAGCAACACCGACTGGGCCACCCACGGGAACTGGTTGCGCCCGATGGCGAAGGACGCCCACTGCGCGCCCTCCGGCAGGAGCTTGACCATGGACTCCAGCAGGCCCGGGTCGGCAGGCGCACCGTAGGGGATGCCCATGCACAGCTGGTAGAGCGGCGGCGGATCGAGCAGGCCCTCGGCGACCATGACGTTGGCGAACCAGAGGTTTCCGGTGTCGAAGATCTCCATCTCGGGCTTCACGCCCAGATCACGGATGGCCGCGGCCCCCTGTCGAAGCATGTCGGGCGTGGAGACGTAGACCATGCTGCCCTCACCGAAGTTGAGCGATCCGCAGTCGATGGTGCACATCTCGGGACGCAGTTCGGTCACGTGGGCCAGACGCTCGGTCTGGTTGACCAGGTCGGTGCCCTCGAGCGGCTGCAGGGGGTTCTCGGGATCGAGCATGAGATCACCACCCATGCCGGCGGTGGTGTTGATCACCGGGTTGACGTCGCTGGCGGCGATGCGCTCCAGCACCTCTCGGTAATACTCCACCTTCCGCGAGCCCTGCCCGGTCTCGGGCTCGCGCACGTGGATGTGCACCACCGACGCGCCCGCACGGGCGGCGGCGATGGCGTCGTCGGCGATCTGTTCCGGGGTCACCGGGACGTTCTCGCTCTTGGTCGTGGTCTCACCGGCACCGGTCAGGGCACAGGTCAAGATCACCTTGCGGCTCATGGCAGAGGTCCTTCCTTCGGGGTCATCGGTCGGAGGGGGTGGTGGATTCGGCGCCGGGAACGAGCACGGCGTGCTCGAGATAGGCGCGGACCCGGCGGTGGAGGGTGGCGGCATCGATCGTGCCCATCAGCATCTGGAGACCCAGGCCGTCGAACAGAGCGGTGAGTTCACCCACCAGATCATCCAGCGGGCGATCCTGCACCACGCCTGCGTTCTGACATTCACGCAGCACATTGGCAACGGTGGCAGTCCAGCGTCGGTAGGCATCGGCGTGGCTCTCCCGCGAGCGCGGATCGGTGATCGAGACCGCCCACACCTGCAACCAGATCGACCACTCCAACCGCATCTGTTCATCGGCATCGGGGGCCTGGATCGTCAAAAGGTGCAGCAGTCGGTCGCGGGCATGTCCCAGGGTCCCGAAGTCTGCTGTCTGACGGTCATAGGCATCCTTGACGCTGACCCGCAGGCATTCATCGAGCAATTCTCGTTTGCTGCCGAAGTAGTAGGCGATCATCGACGGGCTGACGCCGGCGGCGTCGGCGATCTCCGAAAGACCGACCCCCGGGTAGCCGCCCTCGGCGAACAACCGCCACGCCACGGCGAGCACCTCTCTACGGCGGCGCTGTTTCTGTGGGGTCTCCCGGATACGTCTCGGCATCGCCGCTGGCGGAGCGACGGCCGATCCGCTCTCGCTGCCTTCCACACCGGTGAGCAGCCAGTGGACCGTGACATCGGCGGTGGCGGCGATCGCCTTCAACTCGTCGGCGGTGAAGCGTCGACGCCCGCTGAGCGACTTGGAGAGCTTGGTGGCATCGAGGTCGATGGCCTCGGCGAAAGCCCGTTGGGTATAGCCACTCGCAGCGATACAGCCACGAGCACGGGCGCCGATCTCGGCGTCGGAGGCGACCGGCAAGGGTCCTTCGGATGCCACAGCCATGACGCTAACGGGCCTCGATCGCCGATGCGAGCGCTTCGAGCAAATCCTTGGCCCGTCGGTCGACATCCTCGCTCTGCATCTCGTTGAGCAGGAACGAAAAACCGATCCCGTGGTCGGGCCAGGCCCCGTGCAGCCCGCCACCAGCGCCGGTGTGGCCGAACGCGGGACGCACCGCGCCGTAGGTCCCGATGGGGTCGTCGAGCTCATAGCCCAGACCGAATCGGACCGGGCGGTCGTTGATGGCGTCGGTCCCCTCCGACCAGGTACGGGTGGCGAGCTCGCGCGTCGCGGCGCTGATGACGCTCTCCCCGCCGGCGATCAGGGAATACAGACGCGACATGGCGTCGGCGCTGCCGATGCCGCCCCCTGCGGAGAGTTCGGCGGCGTGGTGTTCGCGTTCGTTGACCGAGAGCCTCTCGCCGAGCAGGGAGCTGCCGTACATGCGGTCGACGATGCGGCGACGCTCGGGATCATCCTTCAGGAACGTCGAGACGCGGTAGCCGTCGGCGCGGTGGATCGTGGCCACACGCGGCTCCTCCGATTCGGGAAGACCCAGATGGATGTCGAGGCCATGGGGTGTGGCCAGTCGTTCCCGGACAAGGTCCCCCACGCTCCGCCCGGTGACACGACGCAGGATCTCGGTCATCAGATACCCGTACGTGATCGCGTGATAGGCGACCCTGTCCCCCGGCTCCCACAACGGCTCCTGCGCAGCGAGGCGTTCGGCCATCAAAGCGTTGTCGAGTTGTTCATCCCCCACCGGGGCGGGGTCGACGTACACCAACCCGACAGTGTGCGAGAGCACATGATGGACGCGGACCTCGGCCTTGCCGGCCTGTGCGAACTCGGGCCACAGGTCGGCGACGCGCGCCTGCGGATCGAGCTCTCCGCGGTCGATCGAGATCGCCGCGAGCGTGGCCACCAGTCCCTTGGTGCCCGAGAAGAGCACGGCCAGCGTCGATTCCGTCCACGGTCGGGCGCCACCGCGTTCGGTGGTCCCGCCATACATCTGCACCAACGGTTCACCGTCACGGTGGACGCTGAACGCCATGCCACCCGACCCGGCCTGCACGTGTCGGGAGAAGACCTCGGCGAGTTCCTCGGTGGGGATCTGCTCGTGGTCGACGATCGTCACCGGCGTCTGGGCGTCAGAGATCTGGGGCATTCTCCAGCAGCTCCTTGGTGTAGTCGGCCGTGGGATTGGTCAGGATCTCCTCGGTGGTGCCCTCGTCGACGATGACGCCCTGCTGCAGCACCGCCACCCGAGAGGCGATGTGCCGGGCCAGGGCGATGTTGTGCGTCACGAACAGCATCGTCATCCCCCGTTCCTCACGCAGACGAACCAAGAGGTCGATGATGCTGGCCTGCACCGACACGTCCAGCGCCGAGGTGATCTCATCACACACCAGCACCTCGGGCATGTTCACCAGGGCTCGCGCAATCGCAGCCCGCTGCCGCTCACCGCCGGAGAGATCACCTGGGCGACGCCGGGCGAACTCACGCCCCAGCCGAACAGCATCCAGAGCATCCCCGACACGTTCACGACGCTGCCTGGCCGTCATCTCCCCGGTCATCTCCAGCGGAACCGACAGGGACTGCTCCAGCGTCCGGCGTGGATTCAGTGAGGAGTACGGGGACTGGAACACGTACTGGATGGCCTTGCGCTGCTGCGCGGCGCGACGCCGCGTCGAGCGCTCCAACGCTTCACCCCGGTGCCGGATCGTTCCTGTCCAGTTCGCGTTCAGGCCGGCGATCGAACGGGCCATGGTGGTCTTGCCCGAACCGGATTCGCCGAGCAGCAGCGTGGTCTGAGCCGGCTGCAGCTCAAGGTCGATGCCCTTGAGGACCTTGTTCGAACCGTAGGCCACCCGGAGGTCCTCGATGGACAGGGTCACCCCGTCATCGTGAGCGGCCTCGGTGGTCCGTGCCGGTTCGTTGACCTCAACTCGCGCTTCCTTCCCGCCGGTGCCGGGCTCGTTGGCCGTGGACTCGGCGGGTTCGTCATCCGCTTCGGCCGGATCGAACTCCCCGGCACGTCGTCGCTGTTCGAACTCCCAGATCTTGTTCCGGCCGGCGAGGTCGGGGACGGCGGCGATCAGCGTCCGTGAATAGGGGTGCTGAGGATCATGCAACACCTGTTCCACGGGGCCGACCTCGACGACCTCACCGCGCTGCATCACCATCACCCGGTCGGCGATCTCATTGACCACCGCGAGGTCGTGGGTGATGTAGAGGGCGGCGACGCGGTGCTTGATGGTCAGATCGCGCACCGTGTCAAGGACGAGCGCCTGAGTGGTGACGTCCAGGCCGGTGGTCGGCTCGTCGAGGACGAGCACGTCCGGGTGCATGGCGAAGGCCATCGCGATACCGATGCGCTGCTGCTGACCTCCCGAGAGCTGGTGTGGCCAGCGACGCTGATAGGCGTCGTCATCGGGCAGACCGACCTCACGCAGCACATCCCGGACCCGTTCGGCACGGGCCGCGTCGTCGTCACCGTAGGCGTGGATGTCGAGCACTTCCCGGATCTGCTCACCGACACGCATGCTCGGGTTCAACGAGCTGGCGGGGTCCTGCGGGATGTAGGCGACGCGGGAACCGCGCAGGCCACGTCGCACCTCGCGGTCCAGGGCCGTCATCTCCACCGGATCCACCAGCGTGGACGCGTGCAACGTCACGCTCCCCGCGGTTCGGTGAAGCCCTTCACGGAAATGGCCGAGCACGGCGAGCGCCACGGTGGTCTTGCCCGAACCGGACTCCCCCACCAGGGCGAGGATCTCCGAGGGGCGCAGCGACAGATCCACACCGCTGACGATGACCTGCGTCGGTGCGGCAGTGGTGCTGATCTCGAGGTCCTCGACCTCGAGCACGGGGGCGTCGGCGGCAACGCGTGTGTGCCACGCCGACCCCTCGACCATGGGCGCACCAGAACCGGTACGTGTCTTGGCTCCCCTACGTGGGGTGGTTTTCTGCGGTGTCATCAGGCTTCACTCACCTTGGTGGACGCAAAGGTGCGGGCGATCGAATCTGCGATGAGGTTGGTGCCGATCGTCAGCAGGGCGATCACGAGCACTGGAAGCATGACGCCCCAGGGCTGGACGGCCAGCGCGATGCGGTTCTCGTTGATCATCAGACCCCAGTCGGGTGCAGGCGGCTGCAGGCCCAGTCCGAGGAACGAAAGCGAGGCGATACCGCCGATGGAATAGGTCAGACGCAGACCCGCCTCGACCGTCAGCGGCCCGGTGATGTTGGGCAGGATCTCGCGGACGATGATGCGCCAGCGCGGCACCGCATACATCTCGGCTGCAGCGATGTAGTCCTCGTTGATCACGTTGAGAGCGGCCGAACGGGTGACGCGGGCCACGCGGGGAGCGTGCGTCAGGCCCAGGACCATGACGAGCACCCAGCCCTGGGGGCCCAGGACGGTGACCGCCAACAGCGCGAACACCAGCTGCGGGATGGCGAGCAGCACATCGTTGGCGCGCATGAGGATCGAATCCACGGTTCCGCCGGTGTAGGCGGCGACGGTGCCGAAGATCATCCCCACGATGATGCCGACGGCGGTGGCCAGCAGTGCGAGGGTGATCAGCGTCAGACCGCCGGACAGGAACCGGGAGAGCACGTCACGGCCCAGGTTGTCGGTGCCGAAGGGTCCGGTGAGGCGGAACGGCTGGTCGGCGAATTCGGTGGCCGTGTATCCGGTGGCCCACGGCAGAAGCAGCGGTCCGATGAGCGCCAGGGCCACGATCGTGGCGGTCAACGCCACACCGACCTTGGCCTGTCGTTGTGCGAAGAAGCGCTGGAGGGGGGTCAGGACGACGCCACTGGCAGCCATCAGCGAGCACCTCCCGTGCGGAGTTTGGGGTTGGAGAGAATGCCGACGACGTCGGCGAGCAGGTTGACCACGATGTAGACGACCGCGATGAGCATCACCACGGCCTGGACCACCTGAACGTCGCGATAGGTCACCGCGTCGATGAGGGCCTGGCCCAGCCCCGGGTACCGGAACAGGTACTCGACCACCGCGACGCCACCGGCCAACCAGGCGAGCTGGATGGCGATGACCTGCGCGACGGGGCCGATCGCATGCGGCAGCGCGTGGCGGAAGATGACGCGTCGTTCGGGGACACCCTTGAGCCGGGCCATCTCAACGAAGCCGGAGTCCAGAACCTCGATCATGGTGGCGCGAGTCATGCGCACGATGTAGGGGGCGACTGCGAGAACCAACACGATGGTCGGCAGCACGAGCTGCGCCGGGAAATCCCACACCTGGGTTCCGGGTGGACGCATGGTGACCGCGGGCAGGATCGTGAACACGCTGGTGGCGAACAGGGCGACGAGCGCGATACCGATGACGAACTCGGGCAGGGCCGCCAGGACGAGGGAGCCGATGGTGATGGCCGAGTCGGTGGTCCTGCCGCGGCGCAGCGCCGAGTAGATGCCCACGAGCAGACCGATCGGGATCGCGATGACCGCAGCGATCACCATGAGCAGCAACGACGCCCCGAGTCGGTCCCCGAGAAGCGCCCCGACCGACTCACCGGAGGCCACCGAGGTTCCCAGGTCACCGGTGACCAGTCCACCGAGCCACAGGAGGTAGCGCTTCCACGGTGGGGCGTCGAGATTCATCTCGGCGTTGATGGCAGCGATGCGTTCGGGCGTGGCCTGCTGGCCGAGGATGGCGCGGGCCGGATCACCCGGGAGCAGCGCTGTGGCGAAGAAGATGATGAGCGAGACGGCGAACAGAATCAGGATGCTGATGCCGAGTCGCTTGGCGATGAGTCGGGCGATCACAGGGCCTCCCCGATGAAGACGCGATGGAATTGGAAACCTGAAAGTGGGATCCCGGTGCGGTTCTCCACAAGGCCTCCGACGTAGTTCTGGTGGGCGTCGAGCTGGTTCGCAAAACCCCAGATGATGAAGCCGCCCCGTTCGAACAGGATCGTCTGGGCCTCGGCGATGATCTCGGCGCGACGCTCGGGGTCACGCTCGGCACGGGCCGCAGCAACGAGTTCGTTGAACTCCGGGTCGTCGAAATGACATTCGTTGAACGGCGAATCCGGCAGACTGCTGGCGGAGGCCTGCTCGAGGAAGTTGCGGGTGTACCAGAAGCTCTGGGAGAAGCCGTAGTTGAGATAGTCACCCCAGAAGGCGGTGAGGTCCATCTGGTTGATCTTCACCCGGATGTCGGCTTCCTTCGCCTGCTGGGCGAATACCTGGGCGGCTTCGACGGCACCGGCCTGGATGGGCGCGGTGACCAGTTCGATGTCGATCCCATCGGGATGGCCGGCTTCGGCGAGCAGGCGCTTGGCCTCGGCGATGTTCTGCTCCCGTTGTGGGACGTCGGGGTAGCTGGGGTCGAACACCGCGTACATGTCATTGCCCACGATTCCCTGGCCGGAGAGCGTCTGGTTGATCATGCCGGGTCGATCCACGGCCAACCGCATGGCCTGACGCACGCGGACATCGTCGAAAGGCTCCTGATCGACCCGCATGGTGAACGGCAGGTACATGCCGGTCACCGAATTGAGGATGCTCAACCGGGGGTCGCTCTCCAGCACGTGGGTGAGTGCTGCGGGGATGGAGGCGATGGCGTCGACCTGGTTGGAGAGCAACGCATTGATGAGCGCATCGTTGTCGTTGAAGTTCAGCAGGACGACGCGTTCGAGGTGGGGGCCCTCATCGCCCCAGTAGTGGGGGTTCGGCACCATCACGGTGGACTGTGCGGGCACGAAGTCCTCAAGCATGAACGGCCCGGTGCCGACGGGGTTCTCGACGTCGAAGTCCTCCGGCACGATCACGTTGGAGTACGAGCCGGTGAGGTTGTCGAACTCGGCGTCGGCGCTGGACAGGTGGAACTCGACGGTGCGCTCATCCACCTTGACCATGCGGTCGAGGTGCCCCAGTGATGCAGCACCGTTCTTGGGGTCGTCGGGGTCGATGATGCGCGTGTAGCTGGCGATGACGTCCTCGGGACGCAGCGGACGCCCGTCAGAGAATTTGACGCCGGAACGAAGTTTCACGGTCCAGACCGTGGCGTCCTCGTTGGGGGTGATCTCCTCTGCCAGCATGGGACGCAACTCGTAGTCATCGTCGAAGTACATCAACGAGTTGTAGAGATTGATCGCGCGACCGATGTCACCGAGGTTGGTGGCCACCTGGGCATCGAGGGTGTCCGACGCCCCACCGCCGACGAAGCCCACGGTGAGGCTGCCCCCCTTGACCGGCTTGGAGAGGTCGAACTTCGGCGCCGCCTCGGCCTGACCGCGACCGCAGCCGCTGAGAACCGACAGCGCGCCGAGGCCCAGCACTCCCCCGAGCACGGCACGGCGAGTGGTCCTCATATCGAGCGGGACGAATGGCGCGGGCACGTGAAGCCTCCTGAAAGTGTGATGGCCCTCATGTGGGGAACGCCAGCACCTTAGTGACCCGAACCATACGATCGCAACTTCTTTGAACAAGAACCGGCTAATCGCAACACGCGTCGGACCCCGCTCCACCTCTGCGTCGTGCCGCGTCTGCCCGGCAAAACGCAGAGATGGAAAGCAACGCCTCGGACGCACGGCCCCACCTCTGCGTCGTGCCACGTCTATCCGGCAAAACGCAGAGATGGAAAGCAATGCCTCGGACGCACGACCCCACCTCTGCGTCGTGCCACGTCTATCCGGCAGAACGCAGAGATGGAAAGCAATGCCCCGGACGCACGACCCCACCTCAACGCAAAGCCGCGTCTACCCGGCAGAACGCAGAGATGGAGCCATCTGACCGGCGTCTGCACCCTCAATGACACCGGTCCGTCTGACGGAACGAGGCGTCAGGACTTCTTGACGTCCATCACCACGTCGAATTCCAGCAGCGATGCACCGGTCGCCACCGGCTTCTTCGCCTCCCCGGCATGGGCGGCACGAGCGTCACCATCACGCCACGCAGCGAAGGATTCCTCGTCCTCCCACTGCGTCACCACGAAGTATCGGTTCTCCCCCGCCGTGGGACGGAGCAGCTGGAACCCCAAGAACCCCGGAGCGGAGTCAACGGTGTGCGCACGGTTCGCAAAGCGCTTTTCGAGCTCGGGACCCGCTCCCTCGGGGACTTCGATGGCATTGATCTTCACCACTGTCATGCCGCGATCCTAGACTCCGCTCGGAGGCCCCCGTCAGGCCCCGCATCGCTTGCACTCGACCGACCGAATCGGGCCGCGCTCCCTCAGTCTCGCGATGGCTCTCCTCGCCCAACGAAAACGAAGTGGCACCCCTTCGGGATGCCACTTCGTTGGCCTCGATCACTCAGTCCTTCTCGCGTGCCCGCTGGATCTCCCGCGCGCGTTCCTCGTTGGCCTCTTCGGTCAACCTGGCGCCGGCCTCGGCATCCCGTGTGAGGTTCTCCCCCGTCTCAACGTCGAACACGTGCATACGCCGCCCATCAACCCACAGTTCGGCATCATCACCGCCACGGATACGGCTGGCCGCATCGAACGAAGCGACGATCTGGGGCTCCATCTCGTCACCGTCGAGATCGCGAGCCAGCTCATCGAGGAGGTCCTTGACCTTGGCATCCGACTCGTACTCGATGTATCCGTACTGTTCGTTGCCCAACCACTCCGAGTGGCTCACGCGGGCAGAGAAGGTCGTGCCGTGCGGCTTGATGGCCTCATCGACGAGCTTGGCGTCCTCGAAGTGCTCCGGGCGCATGCCCAGCAGCACCACATCCTTGCCCTCGGCGGCATCCAACAGACGCTGCGGCACCTCCAACGCACCCAGGGGCGTCTGCATGCGCCCGCCCTCCACGCGAGCAGGCAGGAAGTTCATCGACGGTGCGCCGATGAACCCGGCAACGAACAGGTTGGTCGGCTGCTCGTACAGTTCGCGCGGCGAGGCGATCTGCTGCAGCTCACCCTTCTTGAGTACCGCAACACGGTCGCCGAGCGTCATGGCCTCGGTCTGGTCATGGGTCACATAGATCGAGGTGATGCCGAGGCGACGCTGCAACTGCGCGATCTGCGTACGCATCTGGCCACGCAGCTTGGCGTCGAGGTTCGACAACGGCTCATCGAACAGGAAGGCATCGGCGTCACGCACGATCGCACGCCCCATGGCCACACGCTGACGCTGACCACCCGAGAGGTTTCCGGGCTTGCGCTCGAGGTGTTCATCGAGATCGAGCATCGCCGATGCCAGACGCACCTTGTCGTCGATCTCATCCTCACTCAGCTTGTTCTTGCCGAGCCGCATCGGGAACGCGATGTTCTCGTAGACGGTGAGGTGCGGATACAGCGCGTAGTTCTGGAACACCATGGCGAGATTCCGGTCACGCGGAGCAACCTCGTTGACGCGCTCACCATCGATGAGCAGGTCGCCGGAGGTGATGTCCTCCAACCCCACGACCATGCGCAGCAGCGTCGACTTACCGCAGCCCGAAGGCCCCACGAGGATGATGAACTCACCGTCGGCGATGTCGATGCTGACGCCGTTCACCGCCGGGAATCCGTCACCGTACTTCTTGACGATGTTCTTCAAAGTGATGGTTGACATGTCTTCTTCTCTCCTCCGGTCAGCCCTTGACGGCGCCCTGCGTCAGGCCGGACACGATCTGACGCTGGAACAGCATCACGATGATGATGACGGGAATGGTCACGATGATGGCCGCCGCCGAGATGGCGCCGGTGGGCTCCTCGAACTGCGAAGCACCGGTGAAGAACGCCAGCGCCGCCGGGACGGGACGGGCTGCTCCGGTCGAAGTCAGCGAGATGCCGTACACAAAGTCGTTCCACGCGATGAAGAACGCGATGATCGCGGTGGTGAACACCCCCGGTGCAGCGAGCGGCACGATCACCTTTCGGAACGCCTGGAACGTGGTGGCGCCATCCACCTGCGCGGCCTGCTCCAGATCCCACGGGATCTGCTGGAAGAACGCCGAGAGGGTGTAGATGGAGATCGGCAGCGTCAATGACAGGTAGGGGATTATCAGGCCCGGCCACGTGTCATAGAGCCCGATCTGACGCCACAGGTTGAACAGCGGGGTCACGATCGAGATCACCGGGAAGATCGAGACGCCGAGCGCCGCCGCCAGAATCAACCGCTTGCCGGGGAAGTCGAGTCGTGCGATCGCGTAGGCGCACAGCGTCGACAGGACCACGGCGATCAATGTGGAGATCAACGTGATGCCCAACGAGTTGATCAGTGCCGGGATGAACAGATCCGACGCCGCCCCGGCGAAGATCGACTGATAGTTCTCAAGCGTCGGTGCCGACGGCAGCAGTTTGCCGCTACTGAGCTCCGCGGTCGGTTTCAACGAGGTCGCCAGGATCGAGAACACCGGGAACAGCGTGTACAACCCGACGACGA
Organism: Propioniferax innocua; assembly: GCF_006716235.1. Classification (GTDB taxonomy): domain Bacteria; phylum Actinomycetota; class Actinomycetes; order Propionibacteriales; family Propionibacteriaceae; genus Propioniferax; species Propioniferax innocua. The sequence continues at coordinate 1,040,471 of NZ_VFOR01000001.1, forward strand.
TCGTGATGACCGCCCACAACAGGCCCCTGCGGCCCTTGCCCTTTCCTTCGTTCGCCGCCATGTCAGCGTCCTCCCTTCGGGCCGGCGAGATCCACCTTGAAGCCCTTGATCGCAACAACGCTGATCGCGATCACGCAACAGAACAGAACCACCGAGATGGCCGACCCCATACCGATCTCGAGTCGACCGATCGACGTGCGGTAGGCCAACAGCGAAAGCACCTCGGTGCCGTAGGCGCCGTTGGTCATGATGAAGATGTTGTCGAAGATGCGGAAGGCGTCGAGCGCACGGAACAGCACCGCGACCATGATCGCCGCCTTCATGTTCGGCAGGATGACGCGGCTCATGCGCTCCCACCACGTGGCGCCATCGACCTTGGCGGCCTCGGTGAGCTCACCGGGCACCTGAGCCAGCCCCGAGAGCAGAAGCAACGAGATGAACGGCGTGGTCTTCCAGATCTCCGAGGCCATGATCACAAACAGCGCGCTGGGTGCGGCACTGAACCAGTCGAAGCCGGCGTCGATCCCGGGAACCCAACTCAGCCAGTGGTTGACGAAGCCGGAGTTGAGGTCGAAGGCGTAGAACCACGCGAACGCCGAGACCACGGTGATCGTGCCATAGGGCACCAGGATCGCGGTGCGCAACGGACCACGGATGCCCCGGATCGCGCTGTTCATCACCAGTGCCAGCGCGAAGCCCAGCACCAGCTCCACCGCCACGGTCACCACCGTGATCAACGCGGTGACGCCGAGAGCCTGCCAGAACACAGGGTCGGAGAAGATGACCGCGTAGTTGCCGAGGAACACGAACTCGCGCTCCTCCGGTGCGGTCAGCCGGTAGCTGAACATCGAGTCGAAGACGGCCTGCAGGATGGGATAGACCGTCACCAGCAACATGATGATGAAGGCCGGACCAGCCAGCAGCCACCCGAGCCTGCGCTCGGCGCGCGCCCGCTCCGAGAGCGGCGCCTTCCCCTTCACGGGAGTTGCCTCGGCGCTCACAACAGACGCTCCCCTCTCAGCACCTCACCGAGGAACTCCTGGGTCTCGGCCGGTGTGTTCTCGTTGACATCCGGGATTGGCGTCCACTGCTGCTGCACCGCGGTGGAGACCTCGTTGTAGAACGGAGTCTGTGGACGCGCGGCCCCGGCGTTCAGCGAATCGCGGATCAACGGAGCCATCGGATAGGCCTCCTTCACCGCCGGATCGTCATAGGCGGACTCGGCGGCCGGCGGGTTGCCATTGGTGGCGAAGTACATCGCCTGATTCTCCGGTGACGTGATGCAGGTGACCGCCTCATAGGCCAACTCGGGGTGCTTGCTCGGCGCACCGACTCCGATGTTGATGCCGCCCACCGGAGGCGCCGATGGGGTGTCGGCGTCGACGCGCGGGTACTGGGCCCAACCCATGTCCTGGGCGACCTCGGGGGCTTCCTCGTTGAGCGCCGTCCACACGAACGGCCAGTTCACCATGAACGATCCCTCGTCGGTGGCGAAGAAGTCCTTGTTGGCCGACTCATCGGCGTTGACGCCACCGCCGTACAGACCCTCCCGGCCAATCGTTCCGACGATCTCGGCCGACTTGCGGCCCGCCGGGGAATCGATACCGAAGTCGGTCTCATCGGCTTTGGCTCCGGGGTTGCGGATGAGGCTCTCGTTCTGCGATTCGACCAGCGCGTTGAGCCATACCGTCATCGACTCGCCGCGGGTCACCTGCACGCCGAGCTTCTTGTCGGTCTTCTTCGACGCCTCCATGAGCTGGTCCCACGTGACCGGCTTGGTCATGTCGAGCCCGGCCTCCTCGGCCACCGACTTGCGGTACCAGAGCAGCTGGGTGTTGGCCCAGAACGGCACCGTGACGAATTCGTCCTTCCACTTCGAGGACTCGATCGCTCCCTCGACGACGCCCTCGGTGCGCTGGTCGATGACCTCCTGCGGCACCGGCGCCAAGAACCCGGGCTCGGCGAGTTCCGGGATGAACGGCGGGTCCAGGCTCATGATGTCCATGGATGAATCCCCCGCCGCGAGTCGCCGCGCGAGCTGTTCACGCTGCGATGATGCATCACGCGGCAGGAGCGATGTGGTGATCGTGTACCTGCCCCCGGACTCCTCAGAACACTTCGCCGCGATCTCGGCCTGGCCACCATCATCGGGGTTGATGTACCACATCAACTCCGTCTCCCCGGTCTCGGCCGAGCACCCTGCCAGCGCCGTGACAGCCAGCATGCTGGCGGCCACCACCGTGGCCCCGGCTCGTCTGCCCCTGTGCATACGATTCCTTCCGACGAGATGCCCACATCCACGTGGTGCGGCACTCACAGTATCCATCTTCCTTCTTCGGGAATACCGGAGGCCCGGATCGAGACACAACATTTACCGATCGGAATGTCTCGAGGTTCCTGCCCCAGCCCATTCAGAAGCGTTCGCGCGCGATCTGCTCGTGGTGACGCACGACCTCGGAGACGATGAAGTTGAGGAACTTCTCAGCGAATTCAGGGTCGAGGTGCGCCTCCTGCGCCAACGCACGCAGACGCGCGATCTGCTCGCGTTCGCGCGCCGGATCGGCCGGCGGCAGACCATGCTCGGCCTTGAGATGCCCCACACGCTGGGTGATCTTGAAACGCTCGGCCAGCAGATGCACCAGCGCGGCGTCCATATTGTCGATGCTGCCGCGCAACGAGGCGAGCTCGGCTTTGGGATCATCCATGGGATCAGCCTGCCATGAGCCACATCGCACATCGGACATGGTCACCATGCGGCGGCAGACGCTCACCGCGTGGTGGCCAGGGCCTCATCGATCTGACGCGGCCCCAACGCGCCGAAGCGCACATCACGCACGATCCCGTCGGCGTCCAGGAAGAAATGGTGCGGAATGGCTCCTGCACCATAGGCCCGCGCGATGTCGTTGTCGGCATCGGGGATCTGGTGAAACGTCAACCCCAGGCGTTCGGCATAGGCGTCGACGGTATCGGCGTCCTCCCCCACGTACACCGCGATGACGGTCACGCCATCCCCCTCGGCGTGCGCGGCCTCCACATCGGGGGCCTCGACGCGACACTGCGCGCACCACGTGGCCATGAAAACGATCCAGGTCTCACCTTCGATCTCCGAGAGTCGGACCTCCTCTCCGTCAATACCCACGGCGGTGAAGTCCGGAGCGGCCTCGCCGATCTGCGGGGCGGGCGCGGCACCGGCCACCTCCACCTGCGATATCTCCCCGGCCTCGGCCTCCTCGGTCTGACGCTGGTTCATCAACCAGCTGCCCGCCAGCACCGCCAGCACGGTCACCGTCACCAGGACGACGCGCATCGTGGCTCCACGTCTTGCGCCATCCCCTCTCCCGGCACCGGGCGTCGCGGCGTCATCATGCTCGCCCACCTGTGTGGTTCCTTGATCTGATACATGGCTGGGCATGTTCGACCTCCCTGCTTCCACTCGCACTCAGTAGGAGTGCAGGCCCCCGAAGAAGAGGTTGCCGAAGTAGGTGAAGATCACTGCGGCGAACCCCAACACCAACAACCAGGCCGAACGCGAGCCACGCCAGTCACGGGTCACGCGAGCATGCAGGTATCCGCCGTAGATCAGCCATGTGACCAGGGCCGCTGTCTCCTTCGGGTCCCAGCTCCAGTAGCGCCCCCAGGCGACATTGGCCCAGATCGAGCCGAGGATGAGCATGAACGTCAGCATCGGGAACGTGACCACCACCGAGCCATAGCCGATCTCATCGAGCAGGTCGCTCTTCGGCCAGCCCCTCCACCGGATCTTCGGGGCGATCAGGTACATCACAGCGGCACCGAAACCGACCGCGGCCGCACCGTAGCCGATACAGGCGGTGAACACGTGCAGCGTCAGCAACGGGCTGTTCTGCAGTGCGGGGACAAGCGGGCTCGGTTCATACGACATCGTGGACGCATACAGCAGCATCGCCAACGCCAACGGAAGCGTCATCATCGCAAGGACCCGAACCTGGTACCGACGCTCGACCACCACGTGAGCCACAAGGATTCCCCAGGCGAAAGCCACCGAGAACTCGTAATGACTCGCGAACGGCGCATGCCCGGTCACCATGGCCCGAGTGACCAATGATGCGGTCAACAACACCAGGGACAAGATCGCGGCGATCGACGCATACCACGCCACTCCGCTCGGCTTCGAAGCCCGCACACCTCCCGGTTCGGCGGCGCCATGCGTCTCCGACACCGCCGCATCCATCGGCGGCCCACCGGCTCCCACCAATTCCTTGGATTCGGCATGGGCGCGAGTGCGCATCTGCCGGGCACTCAGCACCACGGCCAAGTATCCGACCGTCGCGAACGCCACCAGCAACGTGGCGCTCATCAGCAACAACTGTGAGAGATCCAGTAGTTCCATGGTCAGCCAACCTTCTTCCCATTCCCGCCGACGGCGGCGGTCTCCGCGGTTTCGGATGTGACGTCATCGGCTGTGTGTTCACAACCGGCGGCTCGTTCATGACCGATGACTCGGGCGAGTTCGTCGGCCAGCTCCCCGAAGCGTCGACGGAACGCCGCATCGGTCTGGTCGGGCGAGGCGATCTTGATGCGCGAGCCACCCTCGGATTCGCTGACCCGCACCCAGATCCGGTGATGCCGGAAGAACATGGTCAGGCAGGTGCCGATGGCAAGCAGCGCGCAGCCGATCCACATGATCGGCGCTCCGGGATCCTTCTTCACGATCATCGTGGTGAACTTCTGCTCCCGATCGAAGCCGATCTCGATTCCGCTGAGTTCCGCCCTCTCCCCAGGATCAAGCACGGCGCGATCCTGCATCGTCTCCGAACCCAACGGGTAGACCTCCACCCGTACCTGGCCCGACTGCAGACCGGGAACACGTTGCCCCGACGCAGCACTGATGACGAAGATCTCCAGCTGCTGTTCTTCGAGGATGTGGACTCCGTACTGCTGTGCCCCGTCATCGGTGGCCCACTGCAGCGGCACTCCTCCCTCGAACAGCGTCTTCCCCGCCTCATCTGTGATGTCCACCACCGCAGCGATACCGAAGGACGCCTGGTGGAAATACACGCCGTCGATGATCAGCGGTTCGTTGACCCGGACATCCTGGCGGGCCACCTCCTCACCGTCCCGCATGAGAGTGAGGTCGCTGACATAGTCGATCGGCGAACCGGTCTCCTGGTCGTAGGCATCGGTGAACGAATCGGCGCGCGCAGTGAGTCCGGTGCCATGCCCCACCTCCTCGGGCACTCCAACGGTCAGGTTGAAGGCCTCCTCACGAAAGCCGGCCACCGAACTGACCGCGAACGCCACCATGATGAGGATGAACGCGGCGTGGGCGGCGACTGTCCCGAAAGGGGCCAAGTGGTTCTGGTCGACGTAGAGCCCGCGGCCCCCACTGCGCTCATCGACGATGACGCGCGTGCGTCGACGCTCCAACAGCCCGCGAGCGGCCTCCATCGCCTCGTCCGGCGGCAGCGGACTCTCCACCGAGGCTCGCATCCGCGCGTGGTCGAAGAACCGTGGCCGCACGTGCGTCTGGGGACGGAAGGCCGCCTTCCACAGCAGCGGGAGACGATGCGTGGTGCAGGCCGCGATACTCAAGGCAAGCAGGGCCATCGTTGCCAGCCATACCGGGGAGCTGAAGATGTGGAATGCGCCCACGAAGTCCAGCACGCCGGTCCATCCGCCGTAGACTCCGCGGGCCTGGTCCAGCCAACCCGCGCGCGCCTCGGCGTCATCGCGCACCCCGGCAGGCATCTGCTGGATCATCACACCCACGAACGACAGCGCGCACATCGCAAGGATCAGGGTCAGCCCGACCCGTTTGTTGTACAGGAATCGATAGAGGCCGCCGAACACCTGGCCGACCGACACATCGAGATCATCTGAGCTCTGTCCCGCCGGACGCACGGCCCTTCTGGAGACACCCTTGTGCATGTCAGCGCTCCTGCTCCTCGAGCCGACCCAGATGATCGGACGCGGTCTTGGCCATGTCGGAGTCGGGATCGAGCTCGATCACCTTCTCCCACGCGGCGCGCAGGGCATCGTGGTCGACAGGCTCACGGGCCAGGTACACGAACCCGAGGTTGTAGTACGAGTGCGGCTGATCGGGGGCAAGCTTCGCCACCTGCTTCCACGTTTTCTCGGCCTCATCCATCTGATCGGTGTTGAACTGGATGACGCCCAAGGCGAGCAGAGCATCGACATTGTCGGGGTCGATCTTGAGGATGCGTTCCTGCCATTTGCGGGATTCCTCCCACTGCCCGGCCGAATGCTGCAGGGAACCAAGTTCGCCCATGGCAGCGATGTCCTTCGGGTTCTCCTCGATCCTCTTCTCGAGCTCGGCGACCTTCTCGGGATCGGCCTCGGTGAATTCACTCATCCCACCGGCAGGGGCCTGACCGGCCGCGCCACCTTCCATCTCCGAGACATCGGGGTGCCCGTCGGGCATCTCCGCAGCGTTGGGGACGCCGGCCTGCGACGGGCCGCCCCACTGCTGAACGATGATGACGATCGCAGCGGCCAAAGCGGCGACGAGCACCTTGTTGATCTGCTTGGCGGTACGGGAGACCGACTCCCCCACCGGTTCGCGCTCTCCCTCGGCCCGGTCAACGGACGCTCGTGTGGCCGACCGCGCCGCCCTGCCGTGCTTCCTGCGTCCACCCCGCCGTGGCCGGCGTCGCGGCATGGGGGCTTCGTCTTCGCTCAGGCTCGTCGGGTCCTCGATGGCTTCGATGCCATCATCTGCGATCTCGGGGGTGGGCTCGGCGTCTCGGGGTTCATCCGCCATGATGCCTCTCCTGGTTTCGGGGGCCTACGGCCCCGGGTCGTCCATGGGTCGATTCCTCAGGCCCCGAGCACCGGGCCGGGGCTCATCGCTGAGCCGCCGACCCGTGCGGGGCCAACATCCCGTGTACTCAGGCATCCCGTGTACTCAGGCATCCCGGTGCACTCAGGGCTGGTTCACCTTGGCCGTGGTGGACACCGGCCCGGCGTCCACATCGACACCGTGCAGGGCAAGTTGTCCCTTCCGTGCGTAATCGGTGGCCTGGTTGAGGATGGTGATCGAGTACTGCGGGGCATGGAAGCCGTGCGAGTTCTCCGAGACCGAGTAGTCGATGATGAACTGCGCCCGACGCTGGTACTCACGCGCCAGCTTCAACTCTTCGTCAGAGCGTCCCTCCTTGACCGCCTCGTCCAGATCTGCGATGAGTGCGTCCAAGGCGTCGAAGCTCATGTCCTTCGACTCCTGCCAGCGGCCGGTGATGGTTCCGACGCGTTCGCGCATCTCGTCCTCGGTGGCGTTGTGGCAGGTCAGGCACGAGCTGTTGATGCCCTCATCGGTCCGCATCGGGTTGGTGACCTGATGCTCGGAGATCTTCGCTGCACCATCCCGCTTGTAGGGCATATGGCAGTCGGCACAGGTGACGCCGTTCTGGGCGTGCGTGCCGTTGCTCCACGTTTCGAACTCGGGGTGCTGGGCCTTAATCACATTGGCGCCGGTCTTCTCGTGTTCGAAGTCACTGAACTCGTGCTCGTCGTAGTAGTCGATGGCGTCATCGACGGTGAGCCCGTTGTCCCAGGGGAAGGTCAACGTCTTGTCCTCGGGGGTCATGTAGTACTCGACGTGGCACTGTGCACACACGAAGGTGCGCATCTCCTGATGGGTCGCATCGGTGTTCACGTCGAAGTCCTTGATGCCCTGGCTCTCCTTGTACTTGGCGATGCCTTCTTCGAAGGCAGGACGCGTGATGCGAAGCTCCATGGTCTCGGGATCGTGGCAGTCGATGCAGCCGATCGGCCCGCCGGCATGCTCGACCGCCTCGCCGTACGGCAGTTTGTTCATCTCGGCCCATCCCTTGGCGTGGTCACCGTCTCCCAGCGAGTCGGTCACCTCCGGCAGGGAGACATGACAGTTCAGGCAGGCTCCGGGCTGCTCGAACTCGGTCATCCGCCTGGTGAGCTGTTGATCCTCGAGCATGTATTCGTGACCGCGGGGACGCCGGTAATCCACCGAGAACGCGTACCCCTTCCACATCGTGACAAGACGCGGGTCCTCCTCGAGCTTGCTCACTGCGATCTCGGTCCGCGGATCGTCCTTGGTGGGCTCGCGGGGCTCGGTCTTGTCCGGGTTCATCTCACTGGTCTTCTTGAAGCCCTCGTACTGCTTCGGGAAGTTCTTGCCCCACACCTCGGAGTCGTACGTCTTCTCATCGAGCGCCACGACCTGGTTGTAGGGCGACTTGGCCTCCTGCTGACGATCGAAGATGTTCGTCAACAGCCACGTCAGCCCGGCCGCACCCACGGCAACGACCACGAGCACCATGACCGGAACCCACCGTGACTTGGGCCCGACCCACAATTTCTGCCCCTTCTCGCCTCGGGGCCTGCTCTCACCGGACTTGTCACTCATCTTCGTCACCTCTTGTGTCCCACGCCGTCGTGGCAGCGGATGCAGGAAACGGCCTCGCCACCCTGAACGGGGCCATGTGTGATGTCGTCGACCATGTTTCCGTGGCAGTGAAGGCAGGAGGCTTCAGTGACGCGGCGGTTGTGGTCGCGGATCTTGATGTTCTCCGGGTAGTCCTGAATCGTGAACTTCAACGAGTGCCAAGCACCGTTCTCGGCCTTGTTGATGTACTTGTGGACCACGTTGTCGTGCGGCGCATGGCAGTCATTGCACGTGGCCACCGCATGGTGCGGACCCTGGGCCCAGCCGTCGTACTGTTCCTGCATCGCATGGCAACTGGCACACGTGGCGGGATCATTGCCGAAGTAGTTGGTGATGCCGGCGTAGTGAAACGTGTAAGCGCCCACTCCGATGATCACCCCCAGCAACGCGGCCAGCGTGATGCCGGTCCAGCCGGTGAACGCATGGGTGAAGTCGTGCCAGACCCTTGCCACCAACCGTTTCATCGCCCACCGCCTCGTGTCCGATCCGGGAGCGGATGTCAGACCTATCCGCTGCCACGTATTTTACAAAGAAAACCTAGGAACTACTACGTCCTACTACGCGACTTTGCTCACGTGACCGCTGACACACAAGGCTTCAACCACATCTGGCGCATCGGCAATCGATCAGCATCCGGCCCCGAGCGCCACCCAAGAAGGGCTGAACGACAACGGCGCCCCGGCAGGTGCCGGGGCGCCGTCATCGCAGACTTGTTTCTGGCCGTCACTCGCTTCTGGCCGCCACTCGCTTCTGGCCGTCAGTTCACCATCACATCGACGCGCTGGAATTCCTTGACCTCGGTGTAACCGGTATTGGCCAGCGTCCGCTTGAGGGCCCCCACCAGATTCATGGTGCCGTCGGCGACGGTCGAAGGCCCCATCATGATCTCCTCGAACGAACCGAGCTGACGGAACTTCACACGTTCACCACGGGGAAGGTCGGCATGCCAGGCCTCCGGGCCCCAGTGCCAGCCATGCCCCGGCGCATCGGTGGCACGCGCCAGAGGCGTCCCCACCATGACCGCGTCGGCACCACACGCAATGGCCTTGGCGATCTGGCCGGATGTACCCAACGAGCCGTCGGCGATCACGTGCACATAACGCCCACCGGACTCATCCATGTAATCCCGACGCGCCTCGGCCAGATCAGTCACCGCCGAGGCCATCGGGACGGCGATCCCGAGCACGTCGCGGGTCGCATGCGTCGCTCCCCCACCGAATCCGACCAGAACCCCGGCCGCACCGGTTCGCATCAAGTGCAGACCCATCTGGTACGTGGCGCAACCGCCGACGATCACCGGGACATCGAGATCATAGATGAACTGCTTCAGATTCAATGGCTCGGCATGACTCGACACGTGCTCAGCCGACACCGTGGTGCCCCGGATCACGAAGAAGTCGACGCCCGCCTTCTCCACGGTCCCAGCGAACTCCTTGGTGTTCTGCGGCGACAGCGAGCCCGCCGCCGGAACCCCGGCCTCACGAATCTGTTTCATCCGCTCGGTTATCAACTCACCCTTGATGGGCTCGGAGTAGATCTGCTGCATCCGACGCGTGGCCTCCACCGGATCATCGATGCCGGCGAGCTCCTCCAGCAGCGGCAACGGATCGGCATACCGCGTCCACAGACCCTCCAGATTGAGCACACCAAGGCCGCCCATCCGGCCCATGGCGATGACCGTGTCGGGGCACATGACCGAATCCATGGGTGCGCCCATGATTGGGAAATCGAACTCCACCGCGTCGATCTTCCAGCGCAGATTGACCTCTTCGAGACCACGGGTGCGCCGCTGCGGCACGATCGTGATGTCGTCGAAGCCGAATCCCCGGTTGGCTCGCTTGCTGCGGCCGATGTCGTACGTCATGTGATTCAGTCCTTGGAGTAGTTCGGTGCTTCCACCGTCATCTGGATGTCATGCGGATGCGATTCACGCAGCCCGGCCGAGGTGATGCGGACGAAACGTCCACGCTCCTGCAGTTGCGCGATGGTGGACGCGCCACTGTAGAACATCGACTGACGCAGGCCTCCAACGAGCTGGTAGGCCACCGCAGCCAAAGGCCCGCGATACGCCACCTGACCCTCGATTCCCTCCGGCACGAGCTTGTCGTCGCTGGTCACATCACCCTGGAAATAACGGTCCTTCGAGTACGAGGCCTTGCGTCCCCGAGCGGCCATGGCCCCCATCGAGCCCATCCCGCGGTACATCTTGTACTGCTTGCCGTTGATGAAGGTGAGCTCACCGGGCGACTCGGTGCAGCCAGCCAGCAGCGAGCCGAGCATCACGGCGTCTGCACCGGCCACGATCGCCTTGGCGATGTCCCCGGAGTACTGCAGGCCGCCGTCGCCGATCACCGGAACCCCATACTGACGCGCCACCGAGGCAGCGTCATGGATGGCGGTCACCTGCGGCACGCCGACACCGGCCACCACACGTGTGGTGCAGATCGAGCCCGGCCCGACGCCGACCTTGATGCCATCGGCACCCGCCTCGCACAGGGCCTTCGCACCGGCGGCGGTGGCGATGTTGCCTCCGATGATGTCGACGTCCTTGCAGGCCGGATCGGCCTTGAGCCGCCGGATCATGTCGGTCACGCCCCGCGAATGGCCGTGAGCGGTGTCCACGACCAGCACGTCCACGCCCGCCTCACACAGGCTCATCGCACGCTCCCACGAGTCGCCGAAGAACCCGACTCCGGCCCCCACGCGCAGACGCCCCTTCGGATCCTTCGACGCCAACGGATACTGATCGGACTTCACGAAGTCCTTGAGCGTGATGAGCCCCTGCAAGCGCCCGTCGGCGTCCACCAGGGGAAGCTTCTCGATCTTGTGCTTCGCCAGCAGCGCCATGGCGTCATCCGGTTTGATGCCGACATGACCGGTGACCAACGGCATCGGCGTCATCACATCGCGCACCAGACGCCGGGGATCGGCCTCGAAACGCATGTCACGGTTGGTGACGATGCCCAGCAGCTTCATGTCGTCGTCCACCACGGGCACGCCCGAGATGCGGAAGTGCCCACACAGCTCATCCACCTCACCGATCGTCTTGTCGGCGGTGATCGTGATCGGCTCGAGGATCATCCCCGCCTCGGACCGTTTGACCTGATCGGCCATCGACGCCTGTTCGTCGATCGAAAGGTTGCGGTGCAGAATGCCCATACCGCCCTCACGGGCCATGGCGACCGCCATGCGCGCCTCGGTCACGGTGTCCATCGCCGCCGAGATCAGGGGCAGACGGACCGAAACGTTCTTCGACAACCGTGTGGTGGTGTCCACCTCGGAGGGGATGACATCGGATTCATTGGGCTGAAGCAGCACATCGTCGAAGGTCAGCCCCAGGTCGGCGAACATGGGCGGCACGCCGAAGGCATTGCGGTCGGGTTCGGTCATGGTGAGGCCTCCACTTCTGGGTCGGTCACTACGGAATCTTCGTCGGTCTTCTCCCGATCGCGTCGGTGACGACCGCTGCGATACAACGCTCGCAGGGCGACGCCGAGGTCGGGGTGGTCAAACACGAATCCCTCGTCTTCCAGAACCCGCGGGACCGCCCGCGTGCTGAACAGGAGTGCCTCGTTGACCAACTCATGCCCCAGGACGCGGCGCACCAGCGGCAAGGGCAACGGCACCCGCGTCGGACGCCGCAGGACGTGGCCGAGCCTCTCGGTGAAATCTTCGTTGGTGACGGGGTTGGGGCTGACGAGGTTGACCGGGCCGACGATGCCGCGCTCCAGCACGCACCTCACCGCACGCACCCAGTCATCACACGAGATCCACGAGATCCACTGCTGACCATCGCCGATGATCCCACCCAGCCCCATGCGGAACAGAGGCGCTTGCTTGCCGAGCACTCCCCCGCGTCGCGTGAGCACCTGACCGGTACGGAGCCACGAGACCTGCAGCCCCTCGGCCTGCGGTGCGGAACCCTCCCACTGTGTCACCAGACCGGCGAGGAAACCACGCCCATTGGCGTCGGACTCATCGACCACCTCATCACCGGTGTTGCCGTAATAGCCGACGGCCGAGGCACTCAACATCGCCGTACAACGCTCCGATTCAGCGGCGTAACGATGCAACGTGGCTGTCGGGCGCACGCGGGATTCCAGCAGCAGGTGCTTACGGGCGGGCGTCAGACGCGCATCCGCCAAGCCGGCCCCCGACAGGTTGATGACCGCGTCGACATCGGCCAGCCCCTGCCCTTCGATGATTCCCCGTGACGGATCCCAGCGTCGCTCCACATAACTCGTCGGGGCACGCCGCACCAGACGCACCACCTCATGCGCCGGTTCGAGCGCACCCACCAGAGCAGAACCGAGCAGACCGGACGCCCCGGAGACGGCGATTCTCATCAGGACTCCTCCTTCATCAGGATCCCTCGGACGCAGCGTCGGCACACGGATTGATCCGCATGTGCCGGGTTCGCGCCAAGAATATCCATCCAAGCCCAGCGCCAAGGAGCCAACCGGGAATGGGCCGCAGCGCGTAGTACTCCAAGCCGCCCTGCACAACCACGAACATGATGCAGGCCGCAATGGCCCACCGCAGGATGCGGTCGGAATAACGCAGGACGCCGAACATGGACCCGCCCCAGATCATGTACCAGGTGTGGAAGCCCGCGCCGGAGAACGCGATGGCGTTGAACGCCCAGACAAGCCAACGGATCGGATGACTGGTGAAATCCTTGTCATTGGCCGCTGCATGCTCGGCGCGCTCGGGGACACGCCGGGGTGCGATGTGATCGGAGAAGAAGAAGTACCAGGCGAACACCGCTGCGGTCAGCAGGGCCACCACGGTGAAGATCTTGGCGATCACCGGAAGCAGGGGGTAGTCGCTGAAAAGCCGGACGAACGGCCCGATGATCTGCTCCACGACGCTTGCCGGTGACATGCCCCAGGTGAGCTCGCCGATGTTCGTGGCATGCCGCCACCCGAACCCGAAGGTGAGCTCCGACATCGCGATGAACGTGGCGGCGGTGATGACCCCCGCTGCGCCGACATACGCGAACATGCGCCAGAAACGTCGAACGAGCGTCAACCGCCCCAGCGTCGGGGCCACTGAGACCAGACCCACCGCGATGAACGCGATCAGGCCCGGCTGCTTGAAGCCGGCCCCGAGTGCGACGAGGACGGACCCCAGCACGAGCCCGGCCTTCCCCCAGCGCGTTGCCGCCAGCATGGCCAGGGTGACAAGAGCGACCATGCCCGCATCGTTGTGGGCACCTCCGATGAAATGGATGACGACCAGCGGGTTGAGGACCCCCACCCACAGGGCCGTACGTGGATCGGCCCCATGGGCACGAGCCAGACGCGGCACCGCCCAGGCCATGACCGCCACGGCCAGCAGCACGGGGATGCGCATCGCGATCACCGACCAGTAGGCATGGAACCCGGTGGCCCATGCGACCACATACTGACTCAGCAGCGCCAACGGCGGATAGACCGCAGTGGTCCCCTTCCAGACCGGATGCACGTTCTCGGCGAACGGTCCGCCCATCTCCGCCAAAGGCGAGTAGTAAGGATGCTCGCCGAGATGGATGATCCATCCCTGATCGGCGTACAGGAAGGCATCGGAGCTGAAGACGGGCGGCACGACGAGCATCGGCAGCGCCCACAGCGTCAGAACTCGCCCAAGACGCAGCGTCGGATCAGCGGCCGGGCGGACCAGCACCCATCCGCGGAACAACAACACCAGGCCGACAGCCATGACAACGCGGCCGACCTGCAGATCGAGGACGACACGCAGCCACCGCAGGGGTGTGCTGCGGTCAAGGATGTCATTCGGAACGAACCCTGGCGTCAATACCGCGATGGAGATCAGGACCGTGCCCAGAAATCCAGAGAGCACACCACGCCGACGCCACCACGGCATGGCCGCAGCGGACGCCGCTGACGCATCGTTGTGTGCCACGCGGCCTCATTTCTGCATCGGACGGTCGGGGTCTGGCGGTCCAAGGGCGATCCATCGCCCCGGACATCGTAGTGCTTTCGCACATGAACCATGCGCCGAGGCAGTAACGACATCACTACGAAGAGACCGCACGAGGCTCGACCTGCGGAGATTGCCGACACACGGCCACCGCGACGCGCGATCCACCTGCCCCTCACGGCATGTCAGGAGCACCACAACCGTGGCGACATGTCAGGAACACCACAACCGTGGCGACAAGGTCAGGAACACCACAACCGTGGCGACAAGGTCAGGAACACCGCGATCGTGGCGACGATCTCCCCCACTCCGATGATCATGGCCCACCGCTTGGCGCGAACTCCCGCCACGGCCGACGCCCGCGCCCGGAGCACGGGAACCATTCCGGCACGGATGGCGAGGAGCACCCAGACCACGATGTGAGCCGCCCCGGTGAACCCCGCCGCGGCAGCGAACGCCGCAGCCATGATGCCGCCGACGTGGTAGAGCACCGACCCGATGAGCCAGGCCCTCGAACCCCGTTCACGAATGTTCGTCTTCACGTAGGGAACGGTGCCGAGGAAGTACGCGGCGAGCAATCCGCTGAGCACCCAGACCCCACCGGAGATCTGCCAAGGAGCATCACCGGTCCCCGCGGTGAAGACAACCGGGGCCATGAGTCCGGCCGCAAGAACGGTGACGGTGTCGTTCACCACGCCGCGGTCACGACGGCATCGGGACTCGTTGATCGCAATGGACACCAAGGGCAGATAGGCGATGGCCCACCAGCACAATTCGGGCGCGGCGACCACGCTCACCAAGACCAGCAGGGCCGTCGCCACACCGAGATTCCGAAGGGGCACGCCATTGCGCCGCCCCTTGGAGGCAAGCCACTGCGTCAAGGAGAAATAGGCGAAATAGCCGACCCACCAGGCAGCCAACAGCGGCAGATGGATCCACGACGCCCCACCGAGAACAATCCCCAACAACGGCGGAGCAGCCACCATCGCCCACGCACCATGCTGGTTCGGAACCCATGACCGACGTTTACCCTTCGCCATGGAAGAATTTTCTCATATTTCAGCAAGAGTTTTTCTGGTCACCACCGAAGGGCCGTTCAACGCAAAAACCAGGGCGAACGGCAAAGGCCCCGGCCGACGCGAACGCGCCGACCGGGGCCTTCACTGATTCCAGTCAGAATCAGACGATTCGCTCAGTCCTCGTCGTCCTGATCCTCGGGCTTGTCCACCACCAGGGTCTCGGTGGTGAGCAGCATGGCCGCGATCGAGGCGGCATTGGTGAGCGCGGAGCGGGTCACCTTCACCGGGTCGATGACGCCGACCTCGATGAGGTTGCCGTACTCCCCGGTGGCCGCGTTGTAGCCCTCACCGGGCTCCATCTCGGCAACACGTGAGGTGATGACGTACCCCTGCTCCCCACCGTTCTCGGCGATCCAACGCAGCGGCTCGACGACCGACCTGGCCACGAGCTTGGCGCCCACGGCCTCGTCACCGGAGAGCTCGAGGGAATCCACGGCCTTGGCGGCGTGAATCAGGGAAGCGCCACCACCGGCGACGATTCCCTCCTCGATGGCCGCACGAGTGGCCGAGACGGCGTCCTCGATACGGTGCTTCTTCTCCTTGAGCTCCACCTCGGTGGCAGCGCCCACACGGATGACACAGACGCCACCGGCGAGCTTCGCGATGCGCTCCTGGAGCTTCTCGCGATCCCAGTCCGAATCGGTCGCCGCAGCCTGATCGTGGAGCTGCTTGACGCGGCCCTCGACGTCGGCGCTGTCACCAGCACCATCGACGATCGTGGTGTTGTCCTTGGTGACGACGACGCGCTTGGCGCGGCCGAGCACCTCCAGACCCACCTGGTCGAGCTTGAGACCGACCTCGGGAGCCACGACCTGACCACCGGTCAGGATCGCGATGTCCTCCAGCATGGCCTTGCGACGATCACCGAAGGCGGGAGCCTTGACGGCAACCGAGGTGAACGTGCCACGGATCTTGTTGACCACGAGCGTCGACAGGGCTTCGCCCTCGACGTCCTCGGCCACGATGAACAGCGACCCCGAAGCGCCGATGACCTTCTCCAACAACGGGAGCAGATCGTTCATCGAGGAGATCTTGCCGCTGTGAATGAGGATGTAGGGATCCTCGAGCACGGCCTCCATACGCTCGGTGTCGGTCACCATGTAGGGCGAGAGGTAGCCCTTGTCGAACTGCATGCCTTCGGTGAAGTCGAGCTCGGTTCCGAAGGTCTGCGATTCGTCGACGGTGATGACGCCGTCCTTGCCGACCTTGTCGAAAGCGTCAGCGATGAGACGACCGATCTCGTCGTCACGCGAGGAGATCGTGGCGACCTTGGACATCTCGTCGGTCGAGTGAACCTCCTTGGCGTTCTCCAGGAGGCGGGCGTTGATGGCCTCGACGGCCTGGTCGATACCGCGCTTGAGTTCGACGGGGTTGGATCCCGACGCCACAGCGCGCAGGCCTTCGTGCACGAGCGCCTGGGCCAGGACTGTGGCGGTCGTGGTCCCGTCACCGGCGATGTCGTTGGTCTTGGTGGCGACCTCCTTGGCGAGCTGCGCGCCAAGGTTCTCGTAGGGATCGTTGCACTCGACCTCACGGGCGACGGTCACGCCGTCGTTCGTGATCGTGGGGGCACCCCACTGCTTGTCGAGCACGACGTAACGGCCCTTGGGGCCGAGGGTCACCTTCACGGTGTTGGCGAGGATGTCGACGCCACGCTCAAGCGAGCGACGCGCCTCCTCGTCGAACTGAAGGATCTTTGGCATGTGTGGGACTCCTCAGAGGATTCGAATGATCACGTGGTGACGTGCGGAACTCAGCGTCACTTGGCGACGTGCAGAACTCAGCGTCACTTTGCGACGTGCGGAACTCAGCGTCACTTTGCGACGACGGCGAGGATGTCACGGGCATTGAGGAGCAGGTACTCCTTGCCGTCGTACTTGACCTCGGTGCCGCCGTACTTGGAGAAGATGACGACGTCATCCTCCTTGACATCCATCTCCACACGCTTGCCGTTGTCGTCGATGCGGCCGGGGCCGGTCGCAACGACCTTGCCCTCCTGCGGCTTCTCCTTCGCGGTGTCCGGGATCACCAGACCCGAAGCGGTGGTCTGCTCGGCCTCGAGCGGCTCCACGAGGACACGGTCCTCGAGCGGCTTGATCGTGACTGCCACGACAAACCCCTTTCTGTTCGTTCACTACGTATGTCAGGTGCCCGTGGCGTCGTCGCGGGTGCCGCCCGAGCGTTGGCACACTCCGTGGTGGAGTGCTAACGCGAATCTAGCCCCTGTTCTGGCACTCGTTCAAGTGGAGTGCCAAATGCGGGTCCTGGCTCCGCTCGACGACCAGAACGCTGGTTCGACCCGTGGTGGGTGTGATGATCAGCGTCGCGGCACCAGGCCCCCTGGGCCGCAACGATTTCCGTAACGCGGCGGGATCGGCGTCCACTCCGCGTTTCTTGATCTCGAGGGTGCCGACCCGGTTCTCCCGAACCCACGCCTTCAGGTCTTTGACCCGGAAGGGCAGCACTTCGCGGACCTCGAACCATGTCAGCCCCGGATGCTCCACGCGCCTCTCGCCGGTGAGGTAGGCGATGTCGGGAGCAATTCGCCCCAACCCGGTGGCAGCGGCCACGGCTCCCAAGGCGCCGGAGCGGATCAGTGCGGGATCAGGCTCAGCGACCCAATCCCCCAAGTCCCGGACGGGGGCATGCATGGCATCGGCGAAGACGCGGGTGGCTCCGGCGTCATCGAGCAGCAACGCCGCGCGGCCGGAGCCCGGACTCAGCAGGACCTCCACCAGGTCGCCGTCATGCTGGATCCATTCGGCCGAGCATCCCTCGGGGATCTCCCGGTGCGGCAACCCCGGGCCGAGCTTGGCCCAGGCCCCACGCTCGAGATGGGAACGCACGAACTCCCACCCAGGAATCAGATCCTCGAGCCGCCATGACCTGCCCCGAGCACCGCGACGTGCCGGATCGAGGAAGACGGTCTCGTCGTCATCCGGGGTGAACGTCGTGGCATCGGCCAAAATCACCTCGGCACGCCCCGGCACGGCACCATCGGCATCGGCATCGGCATCGGCATCGGCATCGGCATCGGCTGAGTCTTCCCACACCCCCACTGCCTCGACCTCTCCAGCCTTCGAGCCCGAAGAATCTGAATTCACAGTCGGCTCATCGACGTTCTGCGATCTGTTGACCGCGAGATTGACCTCGGCGAACACTGCCGTCGCAGGGTCAAGTTCGAGGGCCCGCACGTCGATACCGGCCTGCATCATGGCTCGCGCATCGAGACCAAGACCGCAAGTGAGGTCAGCGACCCTCCGCACACCGGCGTCCCACATCATCTGTGCCCGCACCCGAGCGACCGCCGGCCGGGTGGCCTGTTCGAGCCCGTCCGCGGTCAGGAAAAGCGTCCCCGCATCGGCCCCCAGCTTGCCTCGGGCTCTGCGCCGAAGCGTGACCTGCTCCAACGCCGCCGCCGCGAGTTCCGGGGCGAAATCACGTCGCAGCGCCGTCGCAGCGGCCAGCGAACCGGGATCGGCCTGGCGCTCGGCCAGCTCCAATGCCTTCGCACCCTCGGGCCCCACTAGTCGTCGTGCCAGATCTGCGTCCACCGCCCCAGCATCACATGGAAGTGCAGGGCTTATGGAAGTGCAGGGCGTCGCGTTGCCGCCGATCCAGCCCCACCTCTACGTCCTGCCGAGCAGACACGGCACAACGTCACGCTGGGCCACACCACACCCACACTCACGCCCCACCTCTACGTCCTGCCGAGCAGACACGGCACAACGTCACGCTGGGCCACACCACACCCACACTCACGCCCCACCTCTACGTCCTGCCGGACAGACGCGGCACAACGCAGAGGTGAGGCACAGCCGAAGCGGGCCGTCCGAGCAGGGCGTCGCGTCAGACGAGCACCGTGGAGACAGGAAGGCTGGAGTGAGCCGAGAAGTCAAGGGGCGAGGGCGGCAGGTCGGCTTGCACCACGGCCGAACCGAGAGCTGCGATCATCGCGCCATTGTCGGTGCACAGCCCCGGGCGGGGGCGACGCAGCTCGACGCCGATCTCGCGCAGACGGTCTTCCAGAAGTGTGCGCAGACGCGAGTTCGCCGCCACACCACCACCGAGCACGAAGTGTTCGAGCCCGTCACGTCGGCACAGATCGACGGCCTTCGCGGTGAGCACATCCGCCACCGCTTCTTGGAAGGACGCACACACGTCAGCGACGGGGATCTCGCATCCATCGCGCTCGGCCTTCTCGACCCACCGCGCCACTGCGGTCTTGAGACCGGAGAACGAGTAGTCGAAACGGTGCTTCTCGAGGTCATGGCGGGCGGTGAGCCCCCGCGGGAACCGGATCGCCTTGGGATCGCCCTCGGCAGCCATCCTGTCGATGATCGGCCCACCGGGATACGACAATCCGAGCAGACGTGCGACCTTGTCGTAGGCCTCCCCGGCGGCATCGTCGATGGTCTGGCCGATCATGGTCACATCACGTGCCACATCGTCGACGCGCAGCAGCGATGTGTGGCCCCCCGAAACGAGCAGAGCCCCGGAAGGTCGAGGCAAAGCCCCGTGCTCAACGGTGTCGACGGCGACATGCCCGACCAGATGGTTCACCCCGTAGAGCGGCTTCCCCGTGGCGAGTGCGAGCGTCTTGGCTGCGGAGATACCGACCACGAGGGCGCCCATGAGCCCCGGGCCCGCGGTGACGGCGATGGCGTCCAACTCCGAGACGTCGACATCGGCAGAAGCGAGGGCCCGCTGTAGCGTCGGCGTCATGGCCTCGAGGTGCGCCCGGGCTGCGATCTCGGGGACCACCCCGCCGAACCGCATGTGTTGCTCCATCGACGAAGCCACCTCATGCGCGAGGAGTTCGTGGCCGCGGACGATACCGACCCCGGTCTCGTCACACGAGGTCTCGATCCCCAGGACCAACGGCCCCCGGTCATTGGTTTTCGTCATCGTCATCCTCCTCGGCCAGTTCGAGCCGCAGCACCACGGCGTCCACGCCCGTGCCGTAGTAATCCGTGCGGCGCGCTATCTCGGTGAACCCCGCCCGCGCGTACAGAGCGTGTGCGGCCCGGTTGTCGTGCCGGACCTCCAACAGCATCTCGTCGGCCTCGGCTGAGTTCGCGTCTTCGATCCCGGCCCGGAGCAGCTCCGCACCCACACCGTGTCCACGCATCTCCGGCGCCACGATGATGCGGTTGAGATCCGCCACTCCCCCGATGATCTGCACCGTGATGACCCCCAGGATCCCGCTCGCCCCAGGGCACTCGGCCACCTGCACCCAGCGATTGTCCGCTTCGAGCTCGTGGAACCAGGCATCCCTGCTCCACCGTTCCCTGACGGGGAAGGCTTCTTCGAGAGCGACGATGGCATCAAGGTCATCAGGAGTGGCGAACCGCAGGGATGCTCGCACAAACGGCCTCTCCACGGACTCAAGAGGGAAATCTTCCCTCAACGGTTCGCTGAAGCGGGGGTTTTGCGCGCCCATCAGCGCGTACCCCCGGCCGGAAGCACAAGACCGGGGACGAGCGCCGATTTACGGCGGGTCGGCACCTTCGCATCAGGGTCCCGCAGGTACAAGGCCTGCGGTGGCATGACCGGGAAGTCGCCAGTGGCGAGCACGACCGGATCAAGATGACCCACATGACCTGCGCCCTCGACGACCGGCCCCACATGCGGTCCGGGAACCACATCGGGCACCGAGACAGCAGGCTCGCCGATACGTTCCCCCGCCGCATAACGGGCGTGATACCACTCCCCACGCCGCGCATCGGTGACCACACTGAACTCACCGTCACACGACACCTGCTTGGCGAGCACATCCAACGAGCACACCGCCACCAACTCAGCGCCATGCAGGAACGCCAGTACCTGTGCCGCAGCGATCCCAACCCGAAGCCCAGTGAACGGCCCGGGCCCGATCCCCACCACCACGCGCGTGATCTGGGGCCGACCCGCCTCTTCGAACGCCTCATCCAGCAGCGGGGTCAACTGCTCGACATGGGCGCGAGGGTCTTCGAATCCTCGTGTGGCAAGCACATCGGCGCCGTCACAGACGGCGACACGCACATCCAGCGAGGTGTCCAGCGCGATCGTGACCATGTCAGCCTTCCTCCTGGCTCGGGGTGTTCTCACCCGGGATGTTCTGGCCCGGAGTGTTCTCGCCCGGGGCTTTCTGGTGCTGCTCCACGATTGCCCCACTCGGGAATTCGTGGAGTCCATACCCGCTCGGTGGCGTGAGCCCCAGTGCTTCCTCGAGATCGATTGCCCAGCGATCGCCGTGCCCATCGAGCACCACGATGCGTTCATCGGACTGCGAAGAACGATCGATGACAACCCACAGCCGGTCCTGCGCCAAATGCTCGGCTTTGCCCTCGCCCCACTCGATGAGGAACACCTGCTCGGTCGCACTGCTGGCAAGATCGAGATCATCGAGCTCGTCGGCATCGGCCAACCGGTAGGCATCGACGTGAACGAGGTCGGGACCATCCGGCGCTGCGTGCACATGGGAAAGGACGAACGTCGGTGAAGTGATCGGTGCGGTGATGCCGAGCCCTGCACCGAAGCCCTGCGCGAATGTGGTCTTGCCTGCTCCAAGCTCACCTTCGAGCATGATGAGGTCACCACTGCGCACGATCGCGGCCAGACGCCGGCCGAGACCGCGCATGGCATCGGCATCGGGGACGCGCACGATCACCGGGAGTTTGCGTTCGAGGTGATAGAGCAGGTCGTCGGTACGCACCACGTGATACCCACAGCGCTGCCACCATGCGAGCAACCCAGGGAATTCCCGTCGGACCACCAAGGCACCGGCGCGACATCCCATGCTCGCCGCGATCTGGTCGGCGGCCGGAACCATCGCCGACGCCACACCAGCCTTCTGGAAGTCGGGATGCACCGACACCCGCCGCAGGGACGCACGCCTGCCGTCATCGGTCGCCACCAGGATCACACCCACGATACGGCCTGCGACGCGGGCCACCACTCCACTGCCTTCAGCGATCTCGGCAGCGATCGTGGCCGAGGTCTCGGCCAGCGCCGGAGGTGGTGGGGAAACCGATGCACGCGCGCCGAACGCAGCATGGATGACCCCGACGATGTCGTCGGCGTCTGTTTCGTGCGCACGCTCGATACGCAGGTCCTCGATGTGGGTCACCTGCCAATCCTACCGGGGCGACCCACACCGTTCACCTGTTCAGCCGCGGAACTGACGCCTGCCACCGGAGTGGCTCCGGGGACCGCCACGGCCACCGCGGCCACCGCGGCCACCGTGACCACGGCCACCATGACCGCCACGCCCACGTCCCTTGAAACCACCGGGGCCACGCTTGGGCCCACGCTCGGGTTTACGGGGCGCGATCAGCTTGAGGTAGTCGGTCTCGAGGATCGGCTCGGCGTGCGGGGCACGAGCACCGGTCATCTCGGCGAGCGCCTCATCGGTCGGGTGGGTTCGCATCGGTTCCACCTTGATCCCGGCGTCACGCAGCAGCCGATCGGTCTGGCGACGCTGATGCGGCAGCACGATCGTGGCCACCACACCGGCGTTGCCGGCGCGCGCGGTTCGACCCGCACGGTGCAGGTAATCCTTCGGCCCCATGGGCGGATCAACCTGCAGCACCAGTGACACGTCATCGACGTGGATACCGCGGGCGGCCACATCGGTGGCGACCAGCACCGGCACGCTTCCCTCACGGAACGCCAACAGCACGCGGCTGCGGGCTCCCTGCGTCAGACCACCATGCAGGGCGCCGGCCATCACACCGGCCTCCCGCAACTGACCGGCGACACGATCGGCTCCGCGCTGAGTCCGGACGAACACAACGGTGCGGCCCTCACGGTTGCAGATCGCCGCAGTGGCGGCGTTCTTGTCATGCGGCAGCAGGTGCAGCACGGCATGGGTCATGGTCGTGACCGACGCCTGGGCTGAATCGACCTCATGGGTGAGCGGATCGTTGAGGTACTTCTTCACGACCTTGTCGACGCCGCGGTCCAAGGTCGCCGAGAACAGCAGCCGCTGGCCACCGGCGGGAGTGGCGTCGAGGAGGGTCGTGACATCGGGAAGGAAGCCGAGGTCGGCCATGTGGTCAGCCTCATCCAGCACGGTGATCTCGGCCTCGGTGAGGTCGGCGGCGTCCTGCTTCATGAGGTCGATGAGACGGCCGGGGGTGGCCACCACGATGTCGACACCGGAGCGGAAGGCCTTGATCTGCGGCCCATAGGCCATGCCACCGGCAACCAAGATGACCTCGAGACCGGCAGCCCGGGCCAGCGGGGCCACCACATCGGCCACCTGGAGGGCGAGCTCACGCGTCGGCACCAAGATGAGCCCGCGCGGCGAACGGCCACGACGCGCAGTCGCGGTGGTGTCCTCCATGAGTCGAGCCACGAGCGGGAGCCCGAAACCGAGCGTCTTGCCCGAGCCCGTGCGTCCACGGCCGAGGATGTCCCGACCCCGGAGCGCATCGGGAATCGTCGCCTCCTGGATGGGGAACGGATGCTCGATGCCACGAGCCGACAGCTCCGCAGCCAACACCGCAGGCACCCCGAGTTCAGTGAAGGTCGTCTCGGTGGTGGCCGCTGTCGTCGCCGGATTGACGTGATGCGAGGGCTCGGCGGTGTCCGGCGACCACGCCATCACGTCTGCCCCGTCGTCGAAAGCCTCCTGGCTGTCGAACGAACGGGCGTCCTCGAACGGACGCCCGCCACGTGACTCGCGACGGTCGTCCCGGTCACGGCGCGGGCCGCGATCGCTGCGGTTGCCCCATTCACGCTTGCCGCGATCATCACGGCCGCGACCGTCACGACCACGATCGCCCCACTCACGCCGCGGGCCACGGTCGTCACGAGACCGGTCGTCACGAGACCGATCACCGCCGAATCGATCGCCCTTCACGTGACGGTCACGTGATTCACGGCGTTCGTCGCTCCAGCGATCCTTGGGCCCACGGCCACCCTTGTCACCGGCGGTCCTGTATCCCGACTTCTTGTATCCGGCCTGCTTGTATCTCCCCTGTTTTCCGCCGGTCTCCCTGCGTTCTGGTGAGTTACGACGCTCGTCCGAGCGCGGTGCGCTGCGATCTTCTGCTCCGTCGACGCCCCATCGCATGTTCTGGGGACGCTCGTCGGCACTGCGACCAGAGCTACGGCGGGGTGGACGCCCCTGCTGTTTGCGCTGTGACGCATTCCATCGCTTCTTCGGTGTGCCGTCAGCCTTGAAACTCTTGGGACCACGCCCACCGGGCTTGGGGGTGGACGGGCGCTTCGCTCCAGACGCCGATGGGCGTCCGCTGTGGGTCGTGTTCTTCTTGCGTGGCCTGCTTGCGTATGCCATCTGACTCAACTTTCGGGCCCATGGGCCCCTCGCAGGCGCGTCACCGATGTCGGATCTGACCGACAGGCGGAATCGACGGCTCCACAGCACGAAATGCTCAAAATGAACCGGTGATCCGGAGAGGGGGGTGAACGATGACGAACCTCAACGCCCCCGATCGTGGGGGCTCGGCCCGAACTGCACTTCGCAGCCGGGAACTCGACAAGCCTACCTCATGCGGCCACGTTCCCCAGCCAGGTATTCATCGAGAAGCCGGAGAAGCATCCGTCGACCACTTTTCGTAACCCTGCGTTGTCCAACACGTTGCCTCCGTGGAACATGCCCGTCGACTTGATGGGTAAGTTGGATGACGTGCGTGTAGCGGTCGTGACGGAATCCTTCCTCCCGCAGATCAATGGGGTCACCCATTCGGTCATGCGGGTCCTCGAACATCTGCAGCGAGAGGGGCATGACGCGCTGGTCATCGCGCCGTCCCACTCGCAGGGTGTGCCCAAGGAATACGTGGGTTTCCCCGTCATCACCATGCCGTCCTTCGCGCTTCCCGGTTACGCCGATGTGCGCGTCGGAACCACTGGCCAGTGGCGCTTCGAGCGGATCTTCTCCAACTTCCAGCCCGACGTGGTGCACCTCGCGGCCCCCTTCACCATCGGTGAGCGAGCCGGCGTCGCCGCCGACCGACTCGGCCTGCCCAGCGTCGCGATCTACCAGACCGAGGTGCCTTCCTACGCGGCCCGCTATGGCGTCCCGCAGGCGACCCCGCTGTTGTGGAAGTGGATCCGCAACATCCACCAGCTCGCCACGATGACGCTGGCCCCTTCCACGTACGCCCGCAAACAACTCGTCGATCTGGGGGTCCAGCGCGTCGGGCTGTGGGGCCGCGGCGTCGACTCGACACGGTTCCACCCCGACAAACGTTCGGAGGAGTTCCGCGCCGAACATGCCCCCAACGGCGAGAGGCTCATCGGGTATGTGGGACGCCTGGCCACCGAGAAGCAGGTGGATGACCTCGAAGTGCTCGCCGACCTTCCCGGAACCCGCACCGTCATCATCGGCAAGGGCCCCCGCC
Source organism: Propioniferax innocua (assembly GCF_006716235.1). Taxonomy (GTDB): domain Bacteria; phylum Actinomycetota; class Actinomycetes; order Propionibacteriales; family Propionibacteriaceae; genus Propioniferax; species Propioniferax innocua. The sequence goes on from NZ_VFOR01000001.1 coordinate 1,066,246, forward strand.
GCGAGGAACTCGAACGGATCCTGCCCCACGCGGTGTTCCTCGGCCAGCAAACCGGCGAGGACCTGCCCATCGCACTCGCGAGTTGTGATGTCTTCGTCCATCCAGGCGAGCTTGAAACGTTCTGTCAGTCCATACAGGAAGCGCTCGCATCGGGGGTTCCCGCCGTCGCACCCGCCCGCGGCGGCCCGATCGACCTGATCGACCCCTCCCACACCGGCTGGCTCTACGCCCCCGGTGACCTCGCAGGCATGCGTGGTTTCGTCCGCGACCTCCTGGGTGACGATCGCAAGCGCGCCACGTTCTCACGTCGTGCCCGCGAAGCGGTCGAGCACCGCACATGGGAGTTCATGTGCTCGCAGCTCGTGGACTACTACGAAGAGGCGATCGAGGCCAACAACGTCATCCGCGTCGCCTGACGCCACCGGGCAAACCTGCCCTGTTCCTTCGTCCCTGCCTTCGGTGAGTGTGTCTTCAGCGGGCGCGTTCGGCGCGGACGATCAAGGAATCCAACAAGTCATTGACCGGTTCAGGGTTGCCGATGAAGTGCATATGCCCCTGCTTCGGATCGATCCACGACTCCGCGCCGGGCAACCGTTCGATGACAGCGTGTGTGTGTCGGACGGGAAGGATCTGATCACGTCTCCCCCCGACGACCATGGATTCGACGCACTGGATCGCCTCCAGCCCGGCGCGTCCATCGAAATCAGCAAACGCCGGGTAGAAGTCCCCCATGACCTTCAGCGGCGTCGCCCCGATCATCTGAACCATGAATTCCACCAGCTGGGGCGGCACTTCTGAGCCGTAGGCCATGCGTCGGGTGACCACATAGCCCACATCGGTCCCGACGCGTCGCGCCCGATCCCACAAGTGGGGGGCCCGGTTGATCGCGGCGATGGCATGGGGCGCGAGTGCGGTGAAGACCGGACCGGGCAGCCCGGGCACGACCGACAGGTTCGACAGGTCCCCCGCCGAGGTTGCGACAAGGCCAACTCCCCGGACCTTGCGTTCAAACTCCTCGGGGAAGATCCTCGCAAAATCCATGATCGTCATACCACCCATGGAGTGCCCCACGAGGATGACCTTCTCGTCCGGGTCCGTCGTCGCCTCAAGGACCGCGTGGAGGTCGCGGGCGAGCTGGTCGACGCGGCAGCTGTCGGCGTCGGCGAGGTCGGAATCACCGTGCCCGCGTTGGTCGTAGACCACCACACGTCGCCGCCCCCGCACCGCCTGGCGCTGGTGATACCAGCAGTGGCGGCTGAGCACATACCCGTGGACGAACACCACGGTCAGCGCATCCTCCGGCGCTTCAGGAGCTTCATCCACCTCCGCGTGCAGCCGGGTGCCGTCGTCGGAGGTCACCGGCACCGGGTCTCCGGTCAGGGAGAAGTACTCCGACGCATCGCGCACGCTGGGGCGAAGCCGTCGTCGGATGATCTGACGCTCGAGCTCGAACCCGGTGGCGATGGCGCCGACCGTCGCCGCCGCGATGCCGGCGATCAGTCCGGCGGTGCGTGCCTCCCGTCGTTGCAGCCCGTTACTCATCGCCGTCCTCCAGCACCCGTGGCACCCGTCCGCCGATACGCGAGACGATCTCGTAGCCGATGGTGTCGCAGCCCTCGGCCCAGTCCTCCGCGCGTGGACCGTCGACCGCTCCGAAGAGCGTCACCTCATCCCCGACGGCATCGGGAGCATCCGGCCCCAGGTCGATCATGAACTGGTCCATGCAGACGCGGCCCACGATCGGCACCGTGCGGTTGCCGACACGGACCTTCACCCTGCCCGACGCCGCCCGCAGAATCCCGTCGGCGTAACCGAGGGGGACGAGTCCGAGGGTCGTGTCGTGGGGCGCGATCCAGGAATGTCCGTAGGAGACGCCGTCCCCCTCGTTGACATGGCGGACCGCCGCGAGCTGCGCGCGCAGACGCATCGCCGGCAGGAGTTCCACCCCAGCGCGGGTCGCACACCCGTCACCGGGATCGATCCCGTACATGGCGATGCCCAGACGCACCGCGTCGTGGTGGAGTTCGGGGTGGCCGAGGGCAGCGGCGGAGTTGGCCAGGTGGACGATCTCGGGTTCGAGGCCCACCGAACGGGCGTGGGCGACGGCGTCGGCGAAGGCGTCGGCCTGCTTCTGTGTGGCGGGGTGGTCCGGCTCGTCGGCGGTGGCGAGATGTGACCAGATGCCGGTGATCTTCACCGCGCCGGTCTGCTCACATTCGAGGGCGGCGCGGCACAGGTGGTCCCACTCGGCGGGGTCGGAACCGGCGCGGCGCATCCCCGAGTCGAGTTCGAGTTGGACGCGGGCGGTCTTCTCACAGGCCGCGGCTGCCATGAGGGCACTGGAGAGTTGGTCGACGGTTCCGGCGGTCACGTCGATCCCGTCGGCGACCGCCGGTTCGTAGTCCTCCTCGGGTCCGTGGAGCCACGAGAGGATGGGGCCGGTGTCCCCGGCCTCGCGCAGCACGAGCGCTTCACCGATGGTGGCGATGCCGAGCCAGGGGGCGCCGGCCTCCCGTGCGACACGTGCGCAGGTCACGGCACCATGGCCGTATCCGTCCGCCTTGACCACGGCCATGACCTGCGCCGGTGCCACGTGGTGCGCGATGGCATCGATGTTGTGGCGCAGGGCGTCGGTGTCGATCGTGGCCGACGCGGTGCGGGGGTCGATCATGGAATGAGTGGTCACGCCCACACCTTACGACGCGATCACCGCTCGGCGAGCAGGGCTGCGAGGGTGTCCGGGAACCGCTCCGCGAGCCGTTCGGGTGGCCGCGGCCCGGGGTGGTCCGCGGCGGTGAGGGCCTGAAGGGAGGCGCCGAGCACCGCGGCGAGGGTGGCGTCGACGCCGGTGGCGAGGAGGGCCGCGCAGGCTCCGGCGAGGGTGTCGCCCGATCCGGCACGCGCCGTCCAGGCCGGCCCGGGAACGGGCATCTGCACGGTGGTCTCCCCCGGCGTCGCCACGTATTGCAGACCGCCCTTGAGCAGGATGGTCGCCCCGAAACGGTCCGCTGCCCGCCGCGCCGCATCCATGGGTTCGGCCTCCACCTCGGAGCGTTCGACGCCGAGCATGCGCGCCAGTTCTCCCGCGTGTGGTGTCAGCAGCGAATCGGACAGGTCCAGGCCGTCGAGCAGATCCGGTCGCAGGGCGTCGGCATCGAGGACGCAGGGAGCGGTGTCGGTCCATTCGGTCAGGCGTGCGCGCGCTGCCCGAGTGTCACGGTCGCCCCAGCCGCTTCCTGCGAGGAAGGCCTGGCATCGACCCTCGGCGAGCACGACGCTCGGGAACTCCGCGAGCAGGGACACATCGGCGTCGCCGAGGTGGCGGATCATGCCGGCGCCGGTGTTGAGGGCTCCGGCCAGCGCAAGTCGGGCGGCACCGGGGTAGGCCGCCGAACCGGCGTCGATGCCCACCACACCGCGGGTGTACTTGTGGTCATGACGAGTCGGCACCGGCCAGGCGGCTGCCACGTCGGCGGCCTCCCACTGGCGCAACGCGGGCGGGCCGGTGGCGTCGAGGTCGAGGCCGATCTCCACCAGTTCAGTGGGCCCGCAACGGTCGGGCTGGGTGAGGTGGGCGATCTTGTGTCCGCCGAAGGTGACTGTGAGGTCGGCGCGCAGTCCGCTGGGGGCGCACGAGTCGGACGCGAGCCCCGACGGCACATCGACCGCGACGACGGGGGTGTCGCCGATGGCTTCGGCGATGGCACGATCCGGTTCGCCGGCCCGGCCCCCGATACCGAAGAGGCCGTCGATCACGAGATCACAGGGCTGGTGAAGTCCTTCGACATCGGTCACGGTTCCACCGGCACGCAGGAGCGCCGCGAGCCCGGCCTCGTGGCCACGGCCGGTGAGCAGGTGGGCACGCACGCGCACGTTGCAGCGTCGCAGGAAGGCCCCGGCCCACAGGGCGTCTCCACCGTTGTTGCCGGGACCGACCAACAGATGCACCGTGCGACCGGATGCCGGACGCAGTTCACGCAGCACCGCCGCCGCCAAACCTGCTGCAGCACGACGCATGAGGGTGCCGTCGTCTCCTGGCGCGACACCGGTCTGCGGGTCTGGCTCCCCCATGATCGTGGCTTCGGCGCGGCGGATCTGATCAACGGTCCACGCGGTCTTCATGGGGCCATGGTTGCACGGTGGGTCGGCAGCTCTGCGCTAGCTACACCATGGGCGACACCGCGACGCCGGAAGATTCCGGCCAACTCTCCAGCGGGCGTTTTCGTGATCATGCCCCAGTTAGCATGCCCCCCCATGACTTCAGCATCGAGCGCCGTCCCCCCACCTGAGGAAATCATCGAACGCATCCTCGCCGTCGCCGAAACCGACGAACCCGGCACCCCCGAAGAAATCGACCACACCTTCCACACCGTCGGCATGCCCGAAGCCCCTACACTCCGCAAACTCCTCCTCCGAAGCCGATCCCTCCTATTCCCCAAAACAGAAGTCACCGTATGGGGAACAGCCCACACCTACTCCGCCGGAACCTCTGACGAAAACGACCTCATCAGATTCTGCCGCCTCTACCCCGAATGCATCCCCATCGTCGGCATCGAATACGCATGGCACCGAGAAAAGCAATCCTGGTGCTACTGGAACCACACCTTCGACGAATTCTTCGAGTTCTACCCCGACGACGCTGCGATGCTCCACGCAGCCTTCGAACATCTCACCCCCGGACACTGATCATGGCGAGAAAGACCGGGGGTGTCGCCGATGGCTTCGGCGATGGCACGATCCGGTTCGCCGGCCCGGCCCCCGATACCGAAGAGGCCGTCGATCACGAGATCACAGGGCTGGTGAAGTCCTTCGACATCGGTCACGGTTCCACCGGCACGCAGGAGCGCCGCGAGCCCGGCCTCGTGGCCACGGCCGGTGAGCAGGTGGGCACGCACGCGCACGTTGCAGCGTCGCAGGAAGGCCCCGGCCCACAGGGCGTCTCCACCGTTGTTGCCGGGACCGACCAACAGATGCACCGTGCGACCGGATGCCGGACGCAGTTCACGCAGCACCGCCGCCGCCAAACCTGCTGCAGCACGACGCATGAGGGTGCCGTCGTCTCCCGGCGCGACACCGCGACGCAAACACCGCGACGCCGGAAGACTCCGGCCAACTCTCCAGCGAGCTTTTCATGATCATGCCCCAGTTAGCATGCCCCCATGACTTCAGCATCGAGCACCGTCCCCCCACCTGAGGAAATCATCGAACGCATCCTCGCCGTCGCCGAAACCGAAGAGCCCGGAACTCCCGAAGCGATCGACCACACCTTCCACACCGTCGGCATGCCCGAAGCCCCCACACTCCGCAAACTCCTCCTCCGAAGCCGATCCCTGCGCTTCTCCAAAAACGAAATGAAAGTCTGGGGCCTCGGCGACACTGACAATGACGGCTACGACCTCATCACCTTCTGCGACCTCTACCCCGAATGCATCCCCATCGTGGACATCCAATATGCATGGCACCGCGAGAAACAGGTGTGGTGCCACTGGAACCACACCTTCGACGAGTTCTTCGAATTCTACCCCGACGACGCCACCATGCTCCATGCCGCCTTCACCCACCTCGCCGCAGGATACTGACCGTGGCTCGCAAAAGAGGACTGGACATCTTCAGGAAGATGGTCGCCCCCTACCTGAAGACATGGATGCGCTCCGGCGCACCTGCTCGCGGCGTCCTCAAGAAAAAAGTTTACGAGATGCCCGGCGTGCACTTCCGTCCTCTGAAATACACGAAACGCACCAAAGCAGATCGAAAAAGCCGCGACGTCAGTTCGACAACGGTGGCCGCCACCCGGCGGCGGTGCCCGCATCATCACCCCTGACCGAGCCCACGACGATTCAGACCGACACCCCGAATCCGCCAACCCCCACGACCAAGGAGGACCCATGCGAGACATCGACGCCCTGCTCACCGAGATCGACGAGGACGAGGGCTTGGAGCCTGCCGCGACCGCCGCGGACATCGACGTCCTCACACCACGTTTCCGGGAAGTGTTCGGCATCGACCTGCCCGAGACGATCCGGAACATCTGGCTTCGCAGCGACGGCGTCTGGGTGAACGGCGTCCACCTGTACGGCACCCGCGATTTCGAAGAGGGCGAGCAGGGACGCAGCGTCGACACCCTCGGCATCCTCGAATCGAACGAGCGCCTGCTCGAAGGGGGTCACACGATCGACTCCCCGCTGCGGTTCATCGGTGACGTGGACGACCAGCTGCTGGCCTATGACACCAGCGACAACCGTTGGAAGTTGGTGGACCGCACCGACTGGGAACCCGACGACGAGGAGGAAGACTCCCACGCCACGTGCGAGGAATTGATCCGCGACGTGCTGGAATCGCGGGTCTGATCCGCCACCCGCCATGAGTTTCGACCACATCTTCGACGAGCTGAGCGCCACGGCCAAAAGCGTCGAGGCCCAGCCGGTGCGGGTGCCCACGGTGGAAGCCGAAGGTGCCTGCTCCGACGACCTGATCGTGCTCACCATGAGAGGCGGGGAGTTCACCGATGCTCGCGTGGACCCTCGCGCGATGCGGAAGTCCAACGCCGATCTCGGCGATCTGATCATCGAGGCGGCCATGGGTATGACCGACGCCGATGGTGCCGCACAACACGTCATCCACGCCAACGAGGGATCCGCCGTCGAAGCGTTGCTCGGGGCCTGACGCGCCTCACCTCTCGGCCACGACGAATGCCATGGCCATGTCGCCATCATGGGTCAGCGAGACGTGCAGACGCTCGACGCCGAGCTCGGTCATGCGCGCAGCGACACTTCCGGTGACGCCGAACGACGGGCGTCCGTACTCGTCGGTCTCGATCCAGGCGTCGTGCCAGCCGAGTCCCTGCTCGATGCGCAGTGCCTTGGCCAAAGCTTCCTTCGCCGCGAATCTCGCCGCCTGCGACTCCGGCGCCAGGTCTGCTTCGGCTGGCGTCAACCAGCGCTCCGCGAACCCGGGGCGACGAGCACATGCTCGACGCCACCGCTCCACCGAACAGGCGTCGACGCCGATACCGACGATCACTCGACCGTGACGGACTTGGCGAGGTTGCGGGGCTGGTCGACGTCGTGGCCCATCTGCGTGGCGAGTTCGCAGGCAAACAACTGCAGGGCCACCGTCGCCACGAGGGGCTGGAACAGCGTCGACACCGGCGGCAGGGAGATGAACGAATCGGCGTAGCGCTCGGCCACGTCATCGCCCTCCTCGGCGAGCACGATGGTCTTGGCGCCCCGTGCCCGGATCTCCTGGATGTTCGAGACGACCTTCTCGTGCAGTTGGTCACGGCCCCGCGGCGGCACCACCACGAACACCGGGAGCCCGGGTTCGATGAGGGCGATGGGCCCATGCTTCAGCTCACCGGCAGCGAACCCCTCGGCGTGGATGTAGGCGAGCTCCTTGAGCTTCAACGCCCCTTCGAGGGCCACGGGGTAGCCCACATGGCGCCCGAGGAACAGCACCGAGCGTCGGTTCTTGAGCTGCGCGGCCAGGTCGAGCACGGGCTGGGAGTCATCGAGAACCTGCTGGATGAGGCCCGGCATGCGCTCAAGCTCGCCCATCATCGCCCGGATCTCGTCGCCGTACTTCATGCCGCGCACCTGCGCCAGGTACAGGCCCAGCAGGTAGCAGGCCATCACCTGCGTCAGGAAGCCCTTCGTGGAGGCCACCCCGATCTCCGGGCCGGCATGGGTGTAGATCACTGCATCGGACTCCCGGGGAATGGTCGCCCCGTTGGTGTTGCAGATCGCGATGACCTTGGCGTGCTGTTCGCGCGCGTGCCGGATCGCCATGAGGGTGTCGGCGGTCTCGCCGGACTGCGAGATCGTCACCACCAGCGTCATCGGATCGATGATCGGATCCCGGTAGCGGAACTCGGAGGCGATCTCCACCTCACAGGGCACGCGCGTCCAGTGCTCGATGGCGTACTTGGCCACGAGACCGGCATAGAACGAGGTGCCGCAGGCCACGATCACGATCTTGTTCACCCGACGCAGATCCTCCGGCGGGATACGGACCTCGTCGAGCGTCAGATCACCCTTCTCGGTGAAACGACCGAGAAGGGTGTTGGCGACCGCCTCGGGCTGCTCGAAGATCTCCTTGCGCATGAACCAGTCATAGCCATCCTTCTGCGCTGCCGAGAGATCCCAGTCGACGTGGAAGGTGCGGTAATCGGCGGGATTGCCTTCGAAGTCGGTGACGTACACCTCGTCGGCGGTGATCTCGACGATCTGGTCCTGCCCCAGCTCGATGGCCTCGCGCGTGTGCTCGATGAACGCGGCCACGTCGGAAGCGACGAAGTTCTCCCCATCACCGACGCCGACCACCAGCGGCGAGTTGCGACGCGCCGCCACGACGCGCCCGGCATCACCGGCCTCGATCGCGACGAGGGTGAACGCTCCCTCGAGTCGGTTGCAGACCGCGCGAAGGCCGCTGACGAGGCCGGAACCACGGTTGATCTCGCGGGCCAGCAGATGCGCTGCGATCTCCGAGTCGGTCTCGGAGGCGAACTCGACACCTTCGGCCTCGAGCTCGGCGCGCAGCGTCGCGAAGTTCTCGATGATGCCGTTGTGGACGACCGCGACGCGGCCGTCGGCGGACAGGTGTGGGTGGGCGTTCACATCGTTGGGCGCACCATGCGTCGCCCACCGGGTGTGACCGATACCGGTGCCCGACTCACTGGGGGTCTGGGCGTCGAGAACGCTCTGCAGGTTGGCGAGCTTGCCTTCCTTCTTGGCGTACTCGATACGACCGTCGTCGACGACGGCCAGACCGCCGGAGTCGTAGCCACGGTATTCCAGACGGCGCAACCCATCCACGACGATCTCCCGCGCCCGTCGCGGCCCCACGTATCCAACGATCCCACACATGGCGCACACGTTACTGGCACAGGCCCATTGTTCGCACCAGCAATGGCTGCAAGCCCCATCAGTTTTCAGATCCCGGGCGAACACACGCTGCGGGCGGAGCAGCGTACGATGCCCCACATGGCCTCCGAGGGATCGACGTCGACCAGCCCCTACGTCGAGATCGCCAGATCGGACTGGGCAGAACTCGCACATGCGACTCCGGTGCCACTGAGCGAACGCGTTCTCACAACCATGCGGTCCAGCAGTGACCCCATCGATCTCAACGAGGTCACCGAGGTCTACCTTCCGCTGACACGGCTGATCAGCCTCTATGTGGAGCACGCGGGAAGACTCGCGGGTGCCAGCAATGAGTTCTTGGGGATGGACCGACGCCGCACCCCGTTCGTGATCGGCATCGCCGGGTCGGTCGCCGTCGGCAAGACCACCACGGCCCGCGTCCTGCAGGCCCTCCTTGCCCGCGACCCACGCCACCCGAAGGTCGAACTCGTCACCACTGACGGATTCCTGTGGCCCAACGCCGAACTGGACCGTCGCGGCATCATGCACCGCAAGGGTTTCCCCGAATCCTACGATCGACGCAGCCTGCTGCGCTTCATCATCGGGGTGAAGTCGGGGCGCCCTGTCACCCAAGCCCCGGTGTACTCCCATCTCACCTATGACCGCGTCGCCGACGAGACCATCACCGTCGAACGCCCCGACATCCTCATCGTCGAAGGCCTCAATGTGCTCCAGCCCGCACAGCCTCGGGCCGATGGCACGACCGGGCTGGCTGTCAGCGACTTCTTTGACTTCTCGGTCTACGTGGACGCCGCCACCGTCGACATCAAGCGCTGGTACATCGAACGTTTCCGTCGGCTGCGCGTCACCGCTTTCCGCGACCCCCGCAGCTATTTCCGGAGATATGCCGACCTGAACGATGAGCAGGCACACCAGCGCGCGAGCGAGATCTGGGACAACATCAACGGTCCCAATCTGGCCACCAACGTGCTGCCGACGCGGGGACGTGCCACAGCGATCCTCCGCAAGGGTGAGAACCACGAGGTCAAGTGGGTGCGGATCCGCAAGATGTGACCCACACGGGCCCAGGACTGGGCCGAAACGTCTCAGAGCGCGCAGCGTTCCTTGACCACTCCGGCGAGGCGTTCGGCGATCTCCCGCGCTTGTTCCTGCGTGACGGCCTCCACCATCACCCGCACCACGGGCTCGGTTCCGGAGGGGCGCAGCAGGACACGACCGGTGTCACCGAGCTCCTGATCGGCGGTGGTGACCTCATGCATGACGGTCGGATCGATCGCCGCACGCGTCTTGTCGACGCCCTTGACGTTGACCAACTCCTGCGGGAGCTTCGTCATCACCGCGCCAAGATCCTTGAGCGAGCATCCGGTCTCGACAACGCGCGCCATCAGGTGCAGGCCGGTGAGAACACCGTCACCAGTGGTGGCGAATTCGCTCATGATGACGTGGCCGGACTGTTCCCCACCGAGGGTGAAGCCGTTGTCACGCATCGATTCGAGGACGTAGCGGTCACCGACCTTGGTCTGGTCGACGCGCAGTCCACGCTCGGTCATGGCGTTGAGGAATCCAAGATTGCTCATCACGGTGGCCACGACGGTGTCATTGCTGAGTCGGTCCTGCTCGTGCATCGCCAGAGCGAGCACAGCCAATGTCCGATCCCCGTCGACGATGTCTCCATCGGCGTCCACCGCGATGCAGCGGTCGGCGTCACCATCAAGCGCCACACCGAGGGCGGCGCCATGGGCGACGACGGCCTCCTGCAGGTCCTTCGGGTGCGTCGAGCCACAGGCCTCATTGATGTTCAGCCCCGTGGGGTCGGCGTGGATCTCCACGACCTCCGCCCCGGCGGCTTCGAACACTGCACGGGCAGTACGGCACGAGGCACCGTTGGCACAGTCGACGACCACCTTCAGGCCAGCAAGATCGGTATCGATACTGCCTGCGATGTGGTCGATGTACTGCTGCACCAGATCGGGGCCTTCGGTGACGCGGCCGACGCCGGCACCCACCGGGCGCTGCCATTCGGCCCCAAGACGTTCCTCGATCGCATCCTCGAGAGTGTCATCGAGCTTGGTGCCACCCCGCTGGAAGAACTTGATGCCGTTGTCGGGCATCGCGTTGTGGCTCGCCGAGAGCATGACTCCGAGGTCGGCCCCCGCCGAATTGACGAGATAGGCCACGCCGGGGGTGGGCAGCACGCCGAGACGCACCACATCCACCCCCGCAGAGGCCAAGCCCGCCACCACGGCTGCTTCCAGGAACTCCCCCGAAGCTCGGGGGTCGCGGCCGACCAGGGCGGTCGGCTTGTGTCCACTGAACGCACCGGCTTCGCCGAGCACGTGGGCTGCGGCGACTGAGAGGTTGAGCGCCAACTCGGCGGTGAGCTCCTCGTTCGCCGTTCCGCGAACTCCGTCGGTTCCGAAGAGGCGGGCCATCGGATCAGCGCTTGCTGTACTGCGGAGCCTTGCGGGCCTTCTTGAGGCCGGCCTTCTTGCGTTCCTTGATCCGCGAGTCACGCGTCAGCATCCCGGCCTTCTTCAGGGCTGGACGCGATGCCTCGGCATCCACCGCGTTGAGTGCGCGGGCGATACCCAGACGCAACGCGCCGGCCTGACCGGAGCTGCCACCACCGCTGATGATGGCGACCACGTCGTAGGAACCGGCGACACCAGCGGCCTCGAACGGCTCGGAGATGAGCTGCTGATGGAGCTTGTTGGGGAAGAAATCCTCCAGCGTGCGGCCGTTGATCTTCCACTGGCCCGATCCGGGAAGGAGGCGGACGCGGGCGATGGCCTGCTTGCGGCGTCCCACGGCCTGGCCGGGAGCCACGATGGCGGGACGGTCGCCCGACTCGGCAGCCGCACCCTCGGCTTCGGAACGGTAGGCGATCTCGCGCTCGCCCTCGGTGAACGGGGTCGTGCCCGTCTCGATGGTCTCTTCGGTCTCAGACATGAATTCTCCGGTGCTCACTTCGTGGTGGTGGGATTGGCACCCGCGACCTGCTCGATCTGGGTGAACGTGTAGGGCTTGGGCTGCTGAGCCTTGTGGGGGTGCTCGGGACCGGCGTAGACCTTGAGCTTCTTGATGAGCTGGCGGCCCAGACGGTTCTTGGGGAGCATGCCCCACACCGCAAGCTCGACGGCCTTACGCGGATTCTTCTCGATGAGCTCGCCGTAGCTGACCTCACGCAGGCCACCGGGAGTACCGGTGTGGCGGAAGGCCTTCTTGTCGGTGTGCTTCTTGCCTGTGAGGGCGATCTTCTCGGCGTTGATGACGACGACGAAGTCACCGCCATCGATGTGCGGGGCGAACGTGGGCTTGTGCTTGCCGCGCAGCAGGGTCGCTGCGGTGGCGGCCAGACGACCAAGGACCACGTCCTCGGCGTCGATCACGACCCAATCGCGGGTGATCTCGCCGGGCTTCGGGCTGTACGTGGACACGTAGACCTTCTTCTCTCGTGTTCTGCGTGGTGGACGTGTTGTGACGCAGGCGAACGGGCGAGGATCTGCTCCGCTCCGAACCGATGGGCCCGTCTCGGCCCGAGTTCGGAAGGTGAGGGTTCGCGACCGCCCGGCTCAACAGCGTTTCGAGAGACGCTGGATCCAGCGGCCGCTTCTCGAAGTCACTGCTTCGGTCGGACGGAGCGATTCGCGGTGAATCCACTCCCGTTTGCGCTGAGCGCAACGTGACAACAGTAGTGCACTCCCGCGCCGTGAGCCAAATCATGCCCTGCGGGCTGCCAGCCCCACGCGGGGAACGAATCAGCCAAGCTGGACGCCTGAGGAGCATCGAGAACCGAACGAGGAGCCGCCCCCACTTGGAGAACGGCTCCTCGCATCAGTCAGGTGATCGATGCATCAGTCAGGTGATCGATCCGAAAAGGGTCACTTGCTCGGGTAGTCGCGCTCGGGCTCACCGATGTAGACCTGACGCGGACGCCCGATCTTGCCGGCAGGATCAGCGAGCTGCTCACGCCACTGCGCAATCCAGCCGGGCAGGCGTCCGAGCGCGAACAGGGCGGTGAAGTACGAGGTCGGGAAGCCCATGGCCTCGTAGATCAGGCCCGTGTAGAAGTCGACGTTCGGGTAGAGCTTGCGCTCCACGAAGTAATCGTCCTCCAGCGCGATCTCCTCAAGCTCCAGAGCGATGTCCAGCAGCTTGTTGGACTTTCCTGCAGCGCTGAGGATCTCGTGCGCGTGCTTCTTGATGATCACGGCGCGCGGGTCGAAGTTCTTGTAGACGCGGTGCCCGAAGCCCATGAGCTTCACACCCGAGGACTTGTCCTTGACCTTGTCGAGGAAGGACTTGGCATCCAGGCCCTCGTCGCGGATATGGCCGAGCATCTCCAGAACCGCCTGGTTGGCACCGCCATGCAGCGGCCCGGAGAGCGCGTTCACACCAGCGGCCACCGAGGCGTACATGTTGGCCTGCGAGGAGCCCACCATGCGCACCGTCGAGGTGGAGCAGTTCTGCTCGTGGTCGGCATGCAGGATGAACAGCGTCTCGAACGCGCGCACCACGGCCGGGTCAAGCTCGTATTCCTCGGTCGGGTTGCCGAACGACAGACGGAGGAAGTTCTCCACGTAGCCCAAGCGGCGCTGCGGATACAGGAAGGGGTCCCCCACCGAGTTCTTGTAGGCGTAGGCGGCCAGCGTCGGCATCTGCGCGAGCAGACGGATGGTGGCGCTCTCGACGTGTTCGGGATCGTGGGGATCAAGCGCATCGGCGTTGAACGTGGCCAACGCATTGACGCCCGACGCCAGCACCTGCATGGGGTGCGAACGACGCGGGAAGCAGCGGAACAGATCACGCATGCGCTCATCGAGCATCGACCGCGTGGTGATGCGGTCGGTGAACTCGCTCAGCTCGTCATCGGTGGGCAGCTGACCGTAGATGAGCAGGTGCGCGACCTCGAGGAAGGTGGCCTTCTCGGCCAGCTGGTCGATCGGGTAGCCGCGGTAGCGCAGGATCCCCTTGGCTCCATCGATGAAGGTGATCGACGACTCACAGCTCGCGGTGTTGGTGTAACCCGGATCAAGCGTGGTGTTACCGGTGGTCTTCATCAACGCACCGATGCCGTACCCATCGTTGCCGACAGTGGCCTTGGTGATCGGCAGTTCGAGCGTCGCGTCTCCGGCAGTGAGAACAGCAGCGTCCTTCGACATGTCCCTCCTTGTTCGGGATGTTTTCGCCCCCTACCAGCGATTCAGACAGGCTTCGGCGTCCGGGGGCTCGGGACCGCTCGTGGCACCGTTAGACGCACTGGGCCGCAGTGCCGGAACCTGTCACGCCAACACTAAGGGGTGCGCGAGACTTTTGCAGTCCGGCCCACGTGGCAGAACACCGCGGAGGCGCCAGCGACAGCGCCCGGGCCGATGAGATCGAGCCCCACAGCGACCTTCAAGTGACGAATATCACACAGGAGAGGTCGGTCACATGCGCGACAACGCCATGCCGTGGGGAACCTGACCGGACGGCACGATGCGCTTGCCGAAGGGGAAACAGGTCACCGGGATCATCTTGAGATTGGCGATCGCCAGCGGGATTCCGATGATGGTCACCGCCTGCGCGATCGCGGTGCTGACATGCCCGATCGCGAGCCACAGGCCGGCGATGATGAACCAGATGACGTTCGCGACGCCGGAGACCACTCCCGCACCCTGATGGGCGGGAACCACCGCCCTGCCGAAGGGCCACAGCGCATAACCGGCCATGCGGAACGACGCCACTCCGATGGGGATGGTGACGATGAAGATGCAGGCGAGCACACCGGCCAGCACATAACCGAGTGCCAGCCAGAGGCCACCGAAGATCAGCCAGATGATGTTGAGCAGTGTGCGCACGAGCCCTCCTGAATGTTCGCTCCGAACGGCCGGTGCCTGAACGACCGATTCGAGATCCGCCCCAGATGCCCAGCCAACCAGATGCCCAGCTGGGCAGCTGGGCAGCTGCCCAGCCAACCCGATGCCCAGCCAACCCGATGCCCAGCCAACCGGACGTCCAGTCAACCCGTTCCGACCGCCGTTTGCATCGGGGAAGCCCCGCAGGTCTCCACCGATCTGCACCGACCGCCTTCTCCACCAGACCTGATCTCCACCAGACCTGCCATGCCGGATCAGTCACGCCGGCATCCTCACCGGGAATTCACCAGGAGATGGTGACCTCGATCTCGTTCTTCCCGCCCGGCTCCACCTCGACCTCGAATTCGAAACCGACCTGGTCGGCCACCCGAACCGAGACCTCGCGGTCGCCGTGGTTGACGCGAACCTCGTTGTGCCGCTCCAGTTGATCGGCCAGTGCGCGGAGCCTGGCTGCGGCCTGTTCCCTGGTCATCATCGTCTCGGTTTCATGCTCGTACAGTTCCTCACCCATGCCTCAAGCAAAGCAGCCCCGACGAAGCAGGTGGGAGCGGGGCTCGGTGCGTGACCCCGCGTTCTCCCGCCGCCGCGTCCTAGGATGACGCTGATGAGTTCCCACGACGCCGATCCCCCCAACCCGGGCGCCCCCGCAGTGCCGGACGCCGACCCCCGCCCCAGGCGTCGGGTCGTGTCCTACGTACGCCGCGGTGACCGCATGAACCCGAGCCAACAGCGCGCGTGGGACGAACGCGACGCATGGATGGTGGAGGTCGCACGCGGCGAACAGTCCACGTCCGTCGCCGAGGGCGCCCGGGTCGACTGGCCCGAGCAGTTCGGTCGTGTCGCGCCGATGGTCGTGGAGATCGGTTCGGGAACCGGGGACGCCCTCGTGGCCGGCGCCCGCGCCCATCCGGACTGGAACTTCGTGGCCTTCGAGGTGTTCCGCCCGGCCATGGCTTCCACGATGATCAAACTGCGCGCCGAAGGTCTCACCAACGCACGGCTGGTGGAGGCAGACGGCGTCGCCGCCCTGCGCGAACTCATCGAGCCCGGGCTCCTCACCGAGCTGTGGACCTACTTCCCCGACCCATGGCACAAGACCCGACATGCCAAACGTCGCCTCGTGCAACCCGAGTTCGGAGCGCTGGTCGCGAGCCGCCTCGGCGCCGATGGTGTCTGGCGCATCGCCACCGATTGGGCCGAATACGCCGAACATTGTCGTGAGGTTCTCGACGACCACCCCGATCTGGTCAACGTGCACGACGGACCCGCGCCCCGGACGCCCGAACGCCCCCTCACCAAATATGAACAGCGAGGGATCCGCGCTGGACGTGAGGTCACCGACCTGACCTACCGGAAGCGGACATGACTCGACGCTTCCGGCTCGACATCGCCTACGAGGGCAGCGGGTTCCACGGCTGGGCGACCCAACCCGATCTGCGCACCGTGCAGGGAACGCTCGAGGAGTGGATCCCCAAGGTCCTGCGGCTCCCCCATCCGACCCCGCTCACATGCGCGGGGAGGACTGACACCGGTGTTCACGCACGCGGCCAGGTCGCACACGTCGACCTCCCTGCCGATACTGACGCTCCGACCCTCCAGCGTCGGTTGCGCCGCGTCCTGCCAAGCGATGTGGTCGTGACCGATGTGCGCCCCGCGCCCCCCGGTTTCGACGCCAGGTTCTCGGCGGTGTGGCGCCGCTACGTCTACCGGCTCGACGATTCGGGCACACCCGATCCGCTGTACCGCAACATGGTGGTGGCCAGTGCCCCATTGGATGTCGACGCGATGCATGATGCGGCTCAGGAGCTGGTGGGCCTGCGGGATTTCGCACCGTTCTGCAAGCGCCGCGAGGGAGCGACGACGATCCGGACATTGCTGGAGGTGCGCTGCGAACGTGTCGGGCCGCTTGTGGAGTGCACCATCCGCGCCGATGCGTTCTGTCATTCGATGGTGCGGTCCCTCATGGGGGCGTTCACCGCGGTGGGGTCGGGCCGACGCGATGCCGTGTGGTTACGCGAGGTGGCGACACTCGGCGAACGCGCCAATGCGGTGCAGGTGATGCCGGCCCACGGCTTGTGTCTGGAGGAGGTCGCCTATCCTGCGGACGCCGAACTGGCGGCCCGCGCCGAGCAGGCACGTTCGAGACGCGAGGAGACCGAGTGAGCCATTACTTCGACACCCCCGAGGGACCGGTGCGCGAGCGTGAGTTCGACGAGACCATCTGGGGTCGGACCCACCGCTTCGTCACATCCAACGGTGTCTTCTCCTTCGACGGGCTCGATCTCGGTACATCGGTGCTGTTGCGTTCGATCGACGCTCCCCCAGCCGGCACCCGCGTCCTCGACCTGGGTTGTGGCTGGGGGCCGATCACCGTGGCGCTGGCGGATGCCGGCGTCCACGTCACCGCCGTCGATGTCAACGAACGAGCGCTGGAGCTGTGCCGCCGCAATGCCGAGCGCGCCGGCGTCGGGGAGCGTGTGCAGGTGGTAACACCCGACGCGGTGGACCCCGAGGCCCGGTTCGACGAGCTCTGGTCGAACCCACCGATCCGCATCGGAAAGGCCGCCCTTCACGAGCTTTTGCTCACCTGGCTTCCCCGACTGGCGCCCGAGGGAACTGCATATCTGGTGGTCAGCAAGAACTTGGGCGCTGATTCGCTGCAGAAATGGCTCATCTCGCAGGGGTACTCATGTGAGCGTCGGGCGAGCGCCAAGGGGTTCCGTGTGCTCGTCGTGAGCTGGGCTACGGACTCCCCCGGGGCTTGAACGGACACGAAGGTGCCCTAGCGTGGGGACCTGCGGTTCGTCTCATTGTCGAACCCGATCCATCGAGAAGGAGGGCACCATGTCCACCGAAGACAAGATGAAGAACAACGCCGACCTGGCCAAGGGCAAGATCAAGGAAGGCATCGGCCGCGCAACCAACGACAAGGGCCTCGAGGGTGAGGGCAAGCTCGATCAGGGCAGCGCCGCCACCAAGAACAAGGTCGAGGACGCCAAGGACGCCGCCAAGGGCGGCTTCGCCGACTGACAGGCCCGATTGACCCACAACACGGTCGACTCACGACAGTCGACCCACAACACGTGGGCTCACGACACGCGGCTCAGCTCACAACACATGGGCTCACAACACATGGGCTCACGACGCGTGGGCTCACAACACATGGCCGCCATCGGGAGCTGATGGGGAATAGCGATCACAACCCCCGTGTTCCAGCTCACACGTGTCGCCCTAAACTCGGTCCACAAAGCATGGCGACGAACAAGCCTGAAACTAGGAGTGAAGCATGACCTACGTTCTGCCCGACCTCGACTACGACTACGGCGCTCTCGCGCCGCACATCGCCCCCGAGATCATGGAGCTGCATCACAGCAAGCACCATGCCACCTACGTCAAGGGTCTGAATACGGCGACCGAGAAGCTGGCCGAGGCGCGTGCGAACGGCGACTTCGGCGCCATCCCGAAGCTCGAGAAGGATCTCGCGTTCAACCTCGGCGGTCACATCAACCACTCGGTGTTCTGGAAGAACATGTCACCCGAGGGTGGCGGCCAGCCCGAGGGTGAGATCGCTGCCGCGATCGATGAATTCTTCGGCTCGTTCGAGGGCTTCAAGGGCCAGTTCAACTCCGTGGCCACCACCCTGCAGGGTTCGGGCTGGTCGGTGCTGGCCTGGGACATCCTTGGCAAGAAGCTGAACATCATGCAGCTGTTCGACCAGCAGGGCAACCTCCCGGTCGGTCAGATCCCCGTCCTGCAGCTCGACATGTGGGAGCACGCCTTCTACCTGCAGTACAAGAACGTCAAGGCCGACTACGTCGATGCCTGGTGGAACGTCGTCAACTGGAACGACGTCACCGAGCGCTTCAACAAGGCCAAGGCCGCCGACCTCATCTGATCGGTCGCCGTAACGGTTCTCTCGAACGCGGCTGGGCCCCTGCGGCCCAGCCGCGTTCGTCGTCCCTGCGCCCAGCCACGCTCATCGTCCCTGCGCCCAGCCACGCTCATCGCCCCTGCGGCCCGGCCGCTCTCATCGCCCCTGCGGCCCGGCCATGTTCGCCATGCCCGGGTCTTCTAAACTGAATCGCTCGCGCAGGTGTGTGCACACGCGGGAACAGTGTCAGCGACCGAAGGAGCCTCCATGGCACAGAAGATCATCCTCGACTGCGATCCCGGGCATGATGATGCGGTCGCAATACTGCTGGCAGCCGGGAATCCGGAGATCGACCTGCTGGGCATCACGACCGTCGGTGGCAATCAGACTTTGGACAAGGTCACCTATAACGCCCGTCAGGTGATGACGATCGCCGGCGTCGACTGCCCCATCCATGCCGGCGCGACGCGTCCGCTCGTCAAGGATGTGGAGACCGCCGGCGACATCCATGGCGACACCGGTATGGAGATCCACGGATACGAACTTCCCACTCCGACGGTGGAGGTCGCCGACCAGCACGCGGTGGATTTCATCATCGAGACCGTCATGGCCAACGAGCCGGGCACGGTCACGCTGGTGCCCACCGGCCCCCTGACCAACATTGCCCTGGCCGTACGACTCGAACCGCGAATCGTCGAACGCGTCAAGGAAGTCGTCCTGATGGGCGGCGGCTATCACACCGGCAACTGGTCGCCGGTGGCCGAGTTCAACATCAAGATCGATCCCGAGGCCGCCCACATCGTGTTCAACGAACCGTGGCCGCTCACGATGGTCGGGCTGGACCTCACCCACCAGGCCCTCACCACCGCCGAGGTGGAGGCCCAGATCAAGGCGATCGGATCCGATGTCGCCGACTTCACAGTCGGCCTGTTCCATGCCTTCCGCGACAACTACAAGGATGCCCAGGGCTTCGACGATCCGCCGGTGCACGATCCCTGCACCATCGCCTACCTCATCGACCCGAGCATCGTCTCGACGCAGAAGGTTCCGCTGGACGTCGAGCTCCAGGGTGCACTGACCACCGGCATGACCGTGGCCGACTTCCGCGCTCCCGCCCCGCCGGACTGCCACACACAGGTGGCTGTGAACCTGGACCACAAGAGGTTCTGGGATCTGGTGACCGACGCGGTGCGCAGCGTCAGCAGCCGGTCGCGGTGAGCCGTCTCGGTGGGTGACGCAGCCTTTCGGTGATGCGACAATCCACGACATGCCGAATGTTGACCGAGCACCGGTCGTCGCGAAGTCATGGGCCGAACTGACCCGCGATGAGTTCTACGACATAGTCCGGCTCCGAGCCGAGGTGTTCATCCGCGAACAGCGGATCGTGGACGAGGCCGAGATCGACGAAGTGGACCGTGCCCCGGACACGATCCATGTGTGGATCCCCGGCGATGCGGGCGCTCTTGCGTATCTCCGTGTCACGGGAACCACGCCCGATGACGCCGATATGCCACACATCACCCGCGCCTTCGGACGCGTCGCGGTGCATCAGTCGGCACGCGGCACCGGACTCGCACAGCACTTGGTGCAATGGGTCATCGACACCCATGGCGACGAACCGATACTGATCCACGCTCAGGCCTACATCGCCGCGTTGTACGAGAAGTATGGCTTCGAACGCATCGGAGAATTGTATGAGGAAGCCGGTATCCCCCACTGGCGGATGGTTCGAGACGGCTGATTCAGGCGCAGGGCACTGGGCCGAGGCCCCGCGCCAGCCACAACAGCAGGGCCAGTCACAGGACGAACGCGTCGACGCTGCCGCCAATGCGCCCGGCCACAAAGCGTGGGCCAGACTGCTGACCAGGCCAGACGCCCAACTGCTCGGGACCGGCCACAAAGCATGCGCCAGACGGACTCTGTCACCTGCCTGTCTCCCACCTGTCTCCCAGCGCTGGCCCCGGCCACAAAGCATGAGTCAGACCCTCCGTGCCAGACCACAAGGGCTTGGACGAGCGCTACCCCTACATACAAAGACCCGCTACATACAAAGAAAAACAGAATGTCCTCCGGCTGCATGCCGCACGCCTCGTACCCCCTACATACAAAGAAAAACGTTTAGGTCAGAATCTGGCCGCAAGCGGGGTGCTGCGGCGTGGAAGCGCCGCGACTGCGGTCAGATTCTGACCTAAACGTTTCCGAACCTATAGAGGCGCTTCGCTCAGTTCCGCCCAGCGGCACAGTTCACAGCATCGCCTGTGCACTGGGCTGACCCGCACACCGGGCGGAGCCTGACCCGCACACCGGGCCCACCTACACACCGAGCCCACCTGCACACCGGGCTCACCTACACACCGAGCCCACATGTGCACCGACCGCCACCTGCACACCGAGCTCACTCGCTTATCTGGTAGCCGCCCGTACACCCACGCCCTGCTCGCCGCTGCCCCAGCACAGCAGCACAGCAGTGAGTCGGCTCTCAGCTGCCCGACTCAGCAGGCTCCTCCACCAATTCACCGAATGGCCGGACGAGCCAACGCGGGAGGGGTTGCCCTGTCAGCAGCGACCGCCAAGCGCGGGCATAGATGAATGGCGTCATGCCGATGCGGGTGTTGCGCCTGGTGCGCTTCCCGAACGAACGCACCTCGGTCAGGGGCACGAACGAGACCTCGCCCGCAGGAGCGCTCCGGTCGAAGGCACATACATCACGGGTGCGCCCACCATGGGTGACGCGGACCCACGAATGCGCCGTGCGCCACCACGGTTCGGGCGTCGCACCAGAGCGGACACGCGTGGCGAATACCCGTTCGACCTCGAACCCGAGCGCTTCGAGGAGCAAAGCGAGCGCTCCGTTGTACTGGCTGGAATAACCGCGAGAGTTCCTGAATGATGAGGGGGCATTCTCCCACAGCGTCACGATCGTGTACTGCGAGTACTTGCGATGCACGAGGATGCGGGCGTGCTCGACGAGCTCCCATCCCTCGAGGCCGGACGCCCGGCATGAAGCAATCGCATCGTCCAGGGTGTCGACGCCATCGGGAAGACGGGGCCGAGCCGGAGGGACGGCAGCGAGCACCGGCAACACCGTCGCCGCGGCCGCACCCAGTGCCGCTGGGACGAGCCACCACCGTGAAGGATTCCTGCAAGTCATCGCGCTGCCTTTCTACGCGGACCGGATGGACGCGGTTCAGATGGATGCGGGCCGGATGGACGCGGACCGAATGGACGCGGACCGAATGGACGCGGGCCAGATGGACGCGGGCCGGCAAGTTCGGAGTGGAGCTCAAGCATCCGCTGCACCGAGGCCTCCCACGTGTACTGCTCTGCCCGGGCACGTGCTGCGCGGCGGGTTTCGATCCTTGGCCTGGCGATGAGCCGTTCGACGGCGTCGGCTATCGACTCGGCATCGGGTGTCCCCCATTCACCGCAGGTGCCATCGACCAGTTCGCGGGCGCCGCCGAACGCCGCTGTCACCACCGGCGTGCCCGAGGCCAACGCCTCCAGCACGGCCAGGCCGAAGGTCTCCACCGGGCACACCGACAACGACACGTCAGCCGACGCCAGCGCCCGGGCCACGGCGTCACGGCCGTCAAGGTACCCCTCGAAGCTGATCGGGGCATCACCCGCGATGCCTTGGATCTCTTCGAGATCCGGCCCGGTGCCGAAGACCTTCATCTGCACCGGCAGGCCTCGCTCATACAGTTCCACCGCTGCTGCGACCGCTAGCTGCGGGCTCTTCTCGCGAGACATGCGCCCCACATGGATGAGTTTGAGAGTGCCGTCATCCGCGGGCTGGCCGACATCGGGATGGAAGGTCTCGAGATCGACGCCGAGTGGCACCCGAACCAGTCGGGCTTGCGTGTTGGCAAATTCGTCGGCCGCGTACTGTGAGGTGACGACGACGGCGTCGAATGACTGCGCCAGACGTCGATTGAGGGCCCCCACCACGGTCTCGACGCCGAACCGGCGACGCATCCAGCCGCTGAGCATGCCGTCGAGACGCTCGTGGCTGAACAGCACCGAGCCGATCCCCCGCTTGCGAGCCCATCGTGCGGCCGGCGACAGCGTCCATTTGTCGGAGACCTCCACCGACGTGGGGTTGAAACGCGCGAGCGCATCGAGTGCACGCCACGGCTGGGCGATCATGCGATAGGCCGAATTGGGCAGATGCGGGGAGGCGACCTCCACCACGATCCCCTGCTCGGTCTCACGCCACGTGTCCTTCTCCCCGGGGACCACGAGGATGCGCTCACAGCCGGCATCGATGTACCCGGAACCGAGTTGGTCGATCGCACGACGCATACCGCCGGACACGGGCCCCACAAAGTTCGCGAGCTGGGCGATCCGGAGGGTCATGACGCCAAGACTACGTGCTTCCCGAAGCCGAACCGGCCCCACAGGCCCACCCCGCCTCGACCAGAAGCACTCAACGTACGAAGATGTGTGTGTGCCCGATGAAGATCACAAGACCTCAGCTGTTCCACTCCCTCCACCGTCAGTGGTGTGGGGAGACGAGTCCGAAGCCGTCGCCGCCGCCCTGGAATGGGCCCGCGCGCGCACCGTACGGGCGTCCGACCCCAAGACCACGGCACGACCACCCGAAGAGCTCGCCGAAGAGGTCGCCGAAGAGGTCGGAGAGGTCATCACCCCCGAAGGTATCGGCGCCCAGCGGGCGATGCAGATCTTCACCGAAATACTGGAGCCGGCAACCCGCTCACAAGATGATCCGATGAACCTCGCTTATATCCCCGCCGCTCCGACGCGGGCATCGGTGGCATTCGACGAGGCCGTGGCCAGCGCCAACATCTTCGGCGGACTGTGGGAAACCGGCGCCGGCGCGATCTTCGCCGAGAACCAGGTATTGACGTGGATCACTGACATGCTCGGATGGCCCCGCAGCTCGGGCGGATGTTTCGTTTCCGGCGGAACTGCCGGAAATCTTTCGGCAATCGCTGCGGCCCGCGAGAGTTGGCGTACTCGCCATGGCCGCCCCGAAGGCGGCTTCAAACTGGCCTGCAGTTCCACTGCCCATTCCTCGGTGCGCTCTGCGGCCCGGCTCCTCGACATGGAGGTGGTGCCGATCCCCGTCGACGAACGCGATCATCTGACCGGCGCAGCCGTGGCAGACGCCCTCGCCTCCGACCCGAGCATCGTCGCGGTGGTCGCTTCAGCCGGATCGACGAATGCGGGCGTCGTCGATGACATCGACGACGTGGCGGACGCTGCCCACGCACACGGCGCCTGGGTGCATGTGGACGGCGCGTACGGCGGGGCGGGATTGTGCGCCCCTTCGGCGCAAGACCGCTTCCGTGGTGTGGAGAAGGTCGATTCATTCACCGTGGACCCGCACAAGTGGCTGTTCGCGCCCTACGACTGCTGCGCGCTGGTGTACCGCAACCCGGCCCAGGCTCTGGCGACACACAGCCAACACGCCGAGTACTTGGACAATGCCGAGCGCGGCAAACAGAACCCCGCCGACCTCGCCGCACACCTCACGCGTCGCACCCGAGGGCTGCCGCTGTGGTACAGCCTCGCAGTCCACGGGACCGACCGTTACACCCAGGCTGTGGAGATGTCCCTCTCGACGGCGCGCGCGGTGGCTGCCGGGATCAAGGAACGGTCCTTCCTGCGGTTGCTGAGGGAACCAGAGCTGTCGATCGTGGTGTTCGACCGCCCAGGCTGGGATTGGGATGACTACGTGACGTGGTCCAACCGGTTGGCCCGTGACGGCGTGATCCTGTGCGTACCTACACGGCACAAGGGTGCACCAGCGCTACGACTGGCCTTCGTGAACCCCGAGACGAAGGCCGAGCACGTGTTGGCGATCCTGGATTCCTTGGCGGGGAGCCCGGATGAGGCCAACGCATCACCGAAGCATGGCCCCGCCGGCGCGTGATACTCGACCGCAAGCGATGCCGCCCTGCCGAAGACGGCGGGTCCACTGCCTCGAGCCCGCTTGCCTCGAGCCCGCTCGAATCACGCGCTCTGGCGGTCGAGTCAGAGGTGCTGGATCACCACACTGCCCACCCATGCGAGCAGGAACAGACCTACGAAAGCCGCGATAGTCCACGTGATTTCGCTTGGGCTGGTGGTCTCATTTTCCTCATATGAGGGTTTTCTCGTTTCTTGGTCGCTTCCCCTCCGGACCAACGCTTCACGCCGGCGCACACGGGGAAGCTGCAGCGTGCTCGTGTCATCCATGACCCCCATCCTAGAGTCACGATTTCGTAACTTCCAAGCCGTGAAAGAGCCCTACCAGAAGTACGGACTCAGGTCTGATCAGAAGGCCCCTCGCTCGGCTCTGGGTCCGAGCCAGAGGGCAGTTCCCGGCGCTGGATCAGCCCTTCTCGCACCAACGGATCGACCAGTGCGTTGACGGTGTCATCCACAGGAACCAAGCCATCTTCCTGAGGCCGACGAGAGAGGTACGTCGGAGACTTCGCGTGCCGCCACGGCCCTATCTCGTGACGCGTTATCCGGCCCTCGCGACGAGCCCGGTTGAACGACGACTCGGCGAACCACGGCCACCGCGCCGGAAATACGATCTGCCCCACATATGGAACACGATCGCGGGTCCCCTGGATGTGCCACAGATGTTTGATCCGATCGAGGCCGGGGTCTGACGAAAGCACCCCACCCAACGACAGCATGTAGACAGGGACCCCCACATCGGCGAGATACCAGGCTGCACCCACACAGATCTGTGCACCCCCGGACCAACCAAGCAGCACCACCGGGTCCCCCGAACCCTGCCGATATCCGGCTTCACGCAGCTGCCGCCAGACGTGGCTGGCGAGGGCGAGGTTGAACATGGGCCCGTATCGGCGGTCCGCCGATACGAGCACCTGCAAGATGTTGTAGGCATTGATCGCCCACGGAAGCACAGGGAAGCGTCGATTCTGCAGCCGCTCCATCTGACGCCAGAACCACGAGCCGTCACGGTTCTCGGTGAGACCGTGATCCAACACCGAATACGGGTAAACACCTTCGACGAGCACCGCATCATCACCCAGTCGCGCCCGAAGACGCTCGAGCAGGGGCTTTTCGGGCTTGGGTGAGGAACCCGAGACCGCACCGATACCCGACATGTACACGATCCAACAGCTACCCTGGCTCTCCTTTGGCCCGGTGGGTGCGGCATTGACCCGTGTGCGAGGCTCCTCCTGCGCAGCCCACCACGTCAGTGTCTCCAATGGAGCAGTGATGAGCAGCAGGAGGATCAGCACCAGCACACCGACCACGACCTGTGCGATCACCCCTCCATCTCCAGGATCCCCTCGATGTCCATGAGCTCGCGGCTGGAGCGACGCAGCTCGCGTCCGGTGAGCCGCCGCCACAGATTGTTGCGGACACGGCTCGCAGGGCCTCCGAGCACGGCCACCAGAGCCAGAGTGGCCACTGATGCCGCCAGACTCATCAGAAAAGCCATGGGGACATCCACACCGAACACCTGCCCGGTGAGGCTCCACAGGATCAAGAAGCTCCAGGCCATGAGTCCGCGTGAGAGGAAAGGCCCCACTCCGGGCGCGATCACCACGAACGCGAACACCCCTGGTGATGCAGCAAGTGCCACTGCATTCGCCATCGTGCCGAACCCGACAACGACGCCGAGCGCCCACCCCAGCGACCACAGGATGCCTGCCAGCAAGCCCACGACCACCGCCACCGACACGACGGTGGTGAGCAACAGGAACAGGTACGACAGACCGCGAACTCGATTGATGGCCAACATCGCGCCACGTCCAGCCAGCATGGAAATCGCCACCAAGATGCCGATCGTGGTCGTGACGCCCCCAACAGAGGCCCCGCTGCCTGCGAGGTCGGGGCGCAGCATCAGAGCATCTCCGATCGCGCGGCCAACCTGCTCGACGTACTCACCCAACACGCTTCCATCAAATCATTGCGCGGCGCGGGGGGAAGCCCGCGACCGGCTGATCCGGTGCGGTTCACCGCCGAAGTGTGTCCGGTGTCGACAGTGACGCCGCCAGGGCATGCCGAATGCAGCGTTTGATCCATGATCATCGACGTGACGTCCACGGACCGCCGTGAACGTCTGCATTGCGCACGGCCTGCTTTTCAACTGTGGCCGCCCGCCCAGCCGAACCCACTTCTCCCCGGCATCCGGCACCTGCTGGAGATCAAGTACGCAATACCATGCGGCAGTTAGGCTGCCTCCATGGGAATCTTCGGCAAGCTCTTCAGGGATGACTCCCCGAAACCGCCACCGATGCGGGCACACCACATCAACGCAGTCCGCCGCATGGGTGCGCCTCTTCTGGATGTGCAGGATGTGTTCACCATCACCGGTCGGGGCATCGTGGTCACCGGCCGCCTCCGGCAACCGCTGAATATCGGCGAGACCCTGGAGGTCGCCACAACCCAGGACTCTCCCCTGCAGTTCCCCGACGGTGCCCGTGTCGCAAGGATCGAGCAGACCAGCAAGACGCTGCAGTCAGCCCAGACCGGCGACAAGGTCGGAGTGCTGCTCGCTGTGAACCATCTGTCCTGAGCACCCCATGGCCCTCACCACACATGCCCCACCAAACAAAGAACGGGGCACCCACCACGATGTGGTGAGTGCCCCGTTCAGGTGAACCTTCGAATCAGGCGTTCTTCTCGTCAGTCTCATCGGCCTTGGCATCCGAATCCTCAGCAGCCTTGACATCCGAATCCTCATCGGCCTTGGCGTCCGAGTCCTCAGCAGCCTTGACATCCGAGTCCTCGGCAGCCTTGTCACCAGCGGTGACGTCCTCAGCAGCCTCTTCGGCGCTGGTGTCCTCGGTGTGGTCGGGGTCTGCGACCTCAGCCTCGGCGACAGCCTTCTGGATCTCTTCGGATGTGGGAGCCTTTGCGTCGGCATCGGCCTTGGGGGCCTTGGCCTTCTTCTCGACAGGCTCCTCGATGACCTCGATCATCGCCATGGGGGCATTGTCACCCTTACGGGGGGCGAGCTTGATGATGCGGGTGTAACCGCCGTCGCGTCCCTCCATCTGCGGAGCGATGTCGTGGAACAGCGTGTACAGCACGTCCTTGTCACGCACGTGCTTGGCAGCCATACGCACAGCGTGCAGGTCACCTCGCTTGGCCTTGGTGATCAGCTTCTCCGCCAGCGGACGCAGACGCTTCGCCTTGGCCTCGGTGGTCTTGACGCTGCCGTGCTCGAAGAGCTGCGACGCCAGGTTGTCGAGGATGATCCGCTCATGGGCGGGCGAGCCGCCGAGACGCGGTCCCTTGGTGGGCTTGGGCATTGTTCGTTCTCCTGTGTTGACCCCGACACGGTGCAGACGTGCGGGGGCGCGGGTTGATCAGTACTGCTCGGTCTCGACGAAATCGATGTCACCCTCGTCATCATCGGAACCCATGACGGACATGGGGTCGAAACCGGGGGCGGAGTCCTTCAGCGACAGGCCCATCTCATGCAGCTTGACCTTGACCTCGTCGATCGACTTGGAACCGAAGTTCCGGATATCCAGCAGGTCCTGCTCCGACCGCGAGACGAGCTCGCTGACGGTGTGGATGCCCTCACGCTTGAGGCAGTTGTAGGAACGCACGGTGAGGTTGAGATCCTCCACCGGCAGGGCGAGGTCGGCGGCGAGCTGTTCATCGACCGGCGACGGGCCGATCTCGATACCCTCGGCCTCGGTGTTGAGCTCACGGGCCAGACCGAAGAGCTCCACCAAGGTGCCACCGGCCGAAGCCACAGCGTCACGCGGAGCCATGCAGGGCTTGGTCTCGACATCGAGGATGAGCTTGTCGAAGTCGGTGCGCTGCTCGACGCGGGTGGCTTCCACCTTGTACGACACCTTGAGCACCGGCGAGTAGATCGAATCCACCGGGATACGGCCGATCTCGTTCTCCCCCGACTTGTTCTGCGCCGCCGAGACGTAGCCACGGCCACGCTCCACCACGAGCTCCATGTCGATCTTGCCTTCGTCGGCCAGCGTGGCGATATGCATCTCCGGGTTGTGCACCTCGACTCCGGCCGGCGGGGCGATGTCGGCAGCGGTCACCTCACCGGCGCCTGTCTTGCGCAGGTACATGATGACCGGCTCGTCCTCCTCCGAGGAGAGCACGAGGCCCTTCAGGTTGAGGATGATCTCGGTGACGTCCTCCACGACGCCGGGCAGCGTCGAGAACTCGTGCAGGTTGCCGTCGATCTTGATGCTCGTGACCGAGGCTCCGGGGATCGAGGACAGCAGCGTGCGACGCATCGAGTTGCCGAGCGTGTAGCCAAAGCCGGGCTCGAGGGGTTCGAGGATGAACCGTGAACGGTGATCGTCGATGACTTCTTCGGAGAGATTGGGACGCTGGGCGATCAGCATGAATGGTTCCTTTCGTGTCCCCCGCTATTTGAGGACATTCGATGGTTCCGCAAGAGACCTGCGGGATGCCGGGCAGACCCGGCGCGACCCGGGAGTCCCCCACCCATGATGGCGGAATCCTCCCGGGTCTTGGAAATCACTTCGAGTAGAGCTCGACGATCAGCTGTTCCTGAACGTCGATGGTGATCTGCTCACGGGTCGGCAGCTGGTGCACGAAGATCTTCATCTGCTCCGGGCGGGCCTCGAGCCAACCCGGAACCTCGCGCTCGGCGTGGGTCTCACGCGCCACGACCAGCGGATGCAGGTTCATGGACTTCTCCTTGACCTGCACGATGTCGTGGGGCTCCACGCGGTACGAGGGGATGTTGACCTTCTTGCCGTTGACCAGGAAGTGGCTGTGCACCACGAGCTGGCGGGCCTGGCGACGGGTCGACGCGAAACCTGCGCGGTACACCACGTTGTCAAGGCGAGATTCGAGAATCTGGAGCAGCATGTCACCGGTCTTTCCGCTGACGCGGTGCGCTTCCTCGTAGTAGCGGCGGAACTGCTTCTCGAGCACGCCGTAGGCGTAACGCGCCTTCTGCTTCTCACGGAGCTGCAGGGCGTACTCGGAGTCCTTGGAGCGACCGCGACCGTGCATACCCGGGGGGTAGGGGCGACGCTCGAAGGCCTTGTCCCCGCCGACGAGGTCAGAGCCGAGTCGACGAGATTTCTTGGTGATTGGTCCGGTGTAACGAGCCATGTTCTATCTCTCCTTCAGCTCAGACGCGACGACGCTTGGGCGGGCGGCAACCGTTGTGCGGCACGGGGGTGACGTCCGAAATGGCGCCGACCTCCAGCCCGATCCCACCGAGCGAACGGATGGCGGTCTCGCGACCCGAACCCGGGCCCTTGACGAACACGTCGATCTTCTTCATGCCATGCTCCATGGCGCGACGCCCGGCGGCCTCGGCAGCCACCTGGGCGGCGTACGGCGTCGACTTGCGCGAGCCCTTGAAGCCCACGGTGCCGGCCGAGGCCCACGAGATGACGTGGCCGGTCGGGTCGGTGATCGAGATGATCGTGTTGTTGAACGTTGACTTGATGTGTGCCTGGCCGGCGATCACATTCTTCTTTTCCTTGCGGCGCACCTTCTTGGCGCCACCGCGTCCTGCAGTAGCCATGGGTCAGAAACTCCTGAAAATCGTTTCGGGTGGCGGGATCAGCGCTTGCGCGCGATCACTTCGCCTTCTTCTTGCCGGCGACGGCCTTGCGCTTGCCCTTGCGGGAGCGGGCGTTCGTCCGCGTCCGCTGACCGTGAACGGGCAGTCCGGCGCGGTGACGACGGCCCTGGTAGGAGCCGATCTCGATCTTGCGGCGGATGTCCGCGGAGATCTCGCGACGGAGATCACCCTCGGTCTGGTAGTTGGCTTCGATGTGGTCGCGGAGAGCGACCAGGTGGTCATCGTTCAGCTCGTGGACACGGAGGTCACCGGAGATTCCGGTGGCTTCCAGGGTCTCCTTGGCACGGGTAGCGCCGATGCCAAAGATGTAGGTCAGTGCAACCTCGAGGCGCTTCTCGCGCGGGAGGTCCACTCCGATGAGTCGTGCCATTGGCAGTGCTCCTTCGGTGTCGAGGCCCACCCGTCCCCTTCCACAGGAACGTCTTGGGTGGTGCTTCGCGGAGGTGTGGGCGTCAGGCGTCCGACTCGTTCGCACGGCATCGCACGGGGCGATATCGATAGGGAGCTCGCGTCGGCCCGGGCCTCCGACCCGGGGTGGGCTCATCGCTGGACCTCACTGGCTGTGAGCACCGGCGATGGATTGGCCTGACGTGTGGAGATTCAGTTGTGGTCGGGCCGGGTGATCCCGGCGGTGGAAACAGGTGCGTGGCAGCCCGTGCTGGTGATCAGCCCTGTCGCTGCTTGTGGCGCGGGTTGGAGCAGATCACCATCACGCGACCATGGCGACGGATCACCTTGCAGTTGTCGCATATCTTCTTGACGCTCGGCTGAACCTTCATCGAGCTTCTTTCTGGTCAATGGCACGCCGGCATGAACCGGCGTCCCGGTGATGGATGGATCGTCCGGTCACTTGTGCCGGTAGATGATTCGGCCGCGATTGAGGTCGTAGGCAGAGATTTCGACGACCACACGGTCGCTGGGAAGGATGCGGATGTAGTGCTGACGCATCTTGCCACTGATCTGGGCGAGCACGGTGTGACCGTTGGCCAGCTCAACGCGGAACTGCGCGTTGGGCAGGGCCTCGACCACGGTGCCCTCCATCTCGAGGAAGCCCTCTTTCTTCGACATGTACTCTCAATCTTGTTGCAGGCATGATTCGAACCACCGGCATAGGTGACCGACGCTCGATGGTACGTCACCACGCCATGCCGGTCCAAATCCTCGACGACGTTGAGACTCCCCACTACAGGTTCGGCGCATCAGCGTGGGCTCGCCGGTTCGGGGGCAGGGGCGTCGAACACAGCGACACGGGTGGTGCGACGCAGCACCCGCAGCAGTGGCGGACCAAGAACCGCCAACGCGACCACATTGCTGATCGCGCGTCCCAGGTTCCACCCCATTGAAGTGGCGACGTTGTAGACCACGAACCGGTGCAGGTTCTCCAGGATCGGCGCTCCCGGCACATAGGACGCCGCGGTGCCGGGCCCGAGCGTGAACGGCCAGAAAGCCAGATCCATCAACCACCCGTAGGTGAAGGCGGCCACGAGACCGAACGCGCAAAGCCACACGATCTCGGCGACGCCACGCAGATGCGGCAGCAGCCCGGCGCCCAGCCCGATGAAGCCTGCGGCGATCATCTGATACGGCAGCCAAGGGCCCACCCCACCGGTGATGAGCGCCGACGCCAGCATCGTGATGGCGCCGAGCAGGAACCCGAACGCCGGGCCGAACACACGTCCCCCCAAGATGATGAGGACGAACACCAGCTCGACGCCGGCGGTCCCGGCCCCGAGCGGCCGAGCGAGGGCGCCCAGCGCCGAGAGCACGCCGAGCATGGCGAGGGCCCGCGGGGAGAGCCCGTCCGCAGAGAACTCCGCAATCGTGATGGCCAGCACCATCGGCAGCATCACGCCGAACAACAGGGGGCCCAGCGTGGTGCGGTCCATACCTTCGGCGGGCACCACGAACAATGGCCAGGTGAACGCCACCAGACCTGCCAGGAGGGTCACCCCCAGCATGGCCACACGACGTCCGCGCCCCGACAGAACCGGCAGAACGCTCATGTGTGCGGCGCTTCCGCGCGGTCTGTCACCGGGACGCCGCGATCGGCTCCAGCCACCACGCCGAGATCGGCTCGACCCACTGGGACGCCGAGATCGGCTCGCCCCACTGGGACGCCGAGATCGGCGATACCCACCACATCGGCAGGACGGAACACCTTGGCGAGCTGCGGCGCCTGCGCCGGGGATGACGAACAGATGACGCGGGTGGGGCCGTCGGCGATCACATCCCCCTCGGCCAGCACCACCGTGCGTCGCGTCGCAACCGCGGCGAACTCGACGTCGTGGGTCGCGATGACCACGCACACGCCCTGCGCGGTGAGCTCCGTCACGATCTGGCGCAGTTCGTCCTTGGCGGCGTAATCGAGACCACGTGTGGGTTCGTCGAGACAGATGACGGCCGGGCTCGCCGCAAGTTGGATGGCCAGGACCAGCGTCAACCGTTGTCCCTCGGAGAGGTCGCGGGGGTTCCGGTCCCCCGGCAGGTCGCCACCGAGTCGACGCACGAGTGCGGCCGTCGTGCCCGGGGTCGCGTCCGATTCACGATCCGCCTGCTGACATTCGGCGTCGACGGTGGGCAGGTACAGCAGGTCGGCGGGGCTCTGCGGCACCAGACTGACCAGTTCCCGCGCCCTGGCGTCGGATGCTCTCCGTGGATCCTCGCCGCCGACCTCGACGCTCCCGGTGCTGGGAACCGCGCCCTGAAGCGCCCACAGCAACGAGGACTTACCCGACCCGTTGCGGCCCATGAGCGCCACCGATGATCCCGCGGCAAGATCGAGATCCACAGAGCGGACAGCCTGCACATCGCCGTAACGCACGCCGACCCGTCGCAGCCTCGCCATCGGATCATCGACCATGTCCGTGACGGCCTCGGTCAGCTCGGGTGCCTGCGGCAGATCCAGATGCGGCCCCTCCACCGCTATCCGACGCCTGGCCTCCCGCACACTCAACGGCACCTCGGCCCACCCGAGATGGCGGGACAGCTCCACAAGTGGTGGCGTCACATCGGCGACGCCGAGGACCTGAGCCGGTGACCCGGCGACGACACTGCCATCGCCCGGTAGCCACAGGACGCTGTCCGCAGCCTGCATGACGCGTTCGAGCCGGTGTTCGGCGAGCACCACCGTCAGACCGACATCATGGACGAGCGAGGTGATGGCGGCCAGAACGTCCTGGGCCGCGGTGGGGTCCAGAGCCGAGGTGGGCTCGTCGAGCACCAGGACTCGAGGCCCTGCGGCAAGAACAGCGGCGATCGCCACACGCTGCTGCTGACCACCGGAGAGCTCGGTGACGCGACGCCGACGCAGGGTGGCGATCCCCATCAGGTCGAGGGTCTCCTCGACACGTTTGCGCATGACCGACGGTGCGAGCCCGAGTTGCTCCATGCCATAGGCGATCTCGTCCTCGACCACATCAGCCACGAATGTCGCCGCCGGGTTCTGACCCACGTGACCGACCAGGTGGGCCAGATCCCTCGGACGGCACTCACGTGTGTCATGACCCGCGACGGTGAGGTGCCCGCCCATCGTGGCGCCGGTGGTGTGCGGGACGAGGCCGTTGATGGTGCCCAGCAGGGTGCTCTTGCCCACGCCGGTGCGTCCGACCACAAGACACAGGTCACCCTCCCGGATACTGAGATCGACACCGGAAAGGACCGGAGTCCGGGCGCCCGGCTGCGTGATCGTCAGGTTCTGGGCGCGGACGGCCACGGCGTCAACCATGGTGGGCACCTCCATTCGGTACGGGAAGGGCGGCCGCCGCGGGCAGGACGGCCACCAGAGGCAGGATCACCGCAGGTGCGGTGAGCGTCGGCCAACCGGAGGGACGCAGGTCTGTCGGCGCACCCCACGCGCTTCCCCACCAGCAGGTGAGCACCACGAGGGAGACAGCGAGCGCGAGCAGTGCCCACTCCGCTCGTGCCCACGGTTGCGGCCGGTAACGGGTGACTGCGAGCCGGCGCCCGGAACGTAGGAGGCTCACCACACCCACGGCGGTCCCTGTTCCCAGCAGGGCCAGACCGATCCACTGCTCGATGCCCACACCCAGGACGCGTCCCGAGGTCGGTGCGACCCCAAGGAGCCAGAACACCCCGATCACCATGGCCAAGGCCGCACCCACGAGGGCCAGGCCGGTGCCGCGTCCAACGCTGCGTTGCTCACGCGTCCTGCCGAAACCACGCGCCTCCATCGACGTTGCCAGAGCCATGGCTCCCTCGACGGCGTCCTCGAGCACGGGAACCAGCGTGGCCGCCACGGCTCGGAGCCCCCTGCTGTTCCGCCCGCGGAGACGGCGTCCCCGATTGATGCGGAAGGTCGATGCGATGAGTTGCGGCAGAACGGTGAGAGTGATGACGATCGCGACCGACACATCATGCAGAGCCGCAGGAACCGACCTCAGGGCGGTCCGTGGATCGGCCAGACAGTTCGCCGCCCCAAGCGCCAGAACCAATACGGCCAGGCGGGCGGCATCGGTCAGGGTGAACTGCAGCTCCCCCAGCGTCAAGGGGCCGCCGATGCTGATGCCTGCGGCCCATTCGGGCAGCTCGAGCTCGGGCAGATCAAGCAGGACCGGTCCAGAACCGGTACCACCGAGCACGATGCGGAAGACCAGTCGCATCGCGATGATCACCCCGGCCAATGCCAGATAGAACCCCAGACCACGGCGCCACGCCTGCGGGCCACGGTTGGCCAGCACCACCACGAGGATCGCGGCCGCGAG
Organism: Propioniferax innocua; assembly: GCF_006716235.1. Taxonomy (GTDB): domain Bacteria; phylum Actinomycetota; class Actinomycetes; order Propionibacteriales; family Propionibacteriaceae; genus Propioniferax; species Propioniferax innocua. The sequence continues at coordinate 1,101,120 of NZ_VFOR01000001.1, forward strand.
CAGGCTCAGAAGTAGAAGGTTGCCGACGAGGTTCGCCAGCACCGCACATGCCAGAGCCCACGACCACCACGCCCACGGATGCAGATCGGTCCGCGACACGGTGTCGGGATCGTCCGCGTCGGGCATGACATCGGTCGGACGTGACAGGAGACGGGGCATCAGCGTCCGCCCACGGCTCCGTCATCCGAGCGACCACGGGATCGAAGCACGAACACGATCACGGCCACGAGGGCGATGGCGGCGACCACACCCCCACCGATGGCCCATGGGCTGACGCCGCTCTCCTCGTTCGACTCCTCGCCGGCAGGCTTCACCTCGGGCCGAGACTGTGCGGCGTGTTCGGACATCGCCTCCTGTGCAGGCGGCGTGCACTGTTCCTCGCCCTCGGCGTTGTAACACCAGGCCTCGATGGTCCCCGGTTCGATCTGGTGTTCAGCCGCACCGGTCATGGACATCTCCCAGTCCTGCCCCTCGGCACCGTGGTAGTAGTGCCAGTACTGGCCGTTGAACGTGGCAGGGCACGGCTCGGGGTGCCCACCGATGCTGCAGATGAACCCGCCGTCGTCATGCTGGATCTCCACACCGGTGGCGGCCAATGCATCCTCGCCGTTCCCGGTGGGTTCGATGCATTCATTGGCCAGGTACTCACCTTCCTCGGTGACGACGCTGACCCAGACCTTCTCCTCAACCAGGCATTGACCGACGGCTCCCCCGTCACCCTCCGCATGCGCCGAAGCGCCACCTGCGGTGAGGACCACCACGATGAGGGCGAACACCGCGCCCCAGATCGTCGAACGTCGCATGTGCTCCATGCCTCTCCCTTCACGTGGATGGCACGGGCCCATGGCCGGCGCGCAGCTCCACGACGCGTCTTTGCACCATGCACGGCATTCCGACTCGGGCTGTGCCCTCACGGCTGCGGGTCAGTGCCGGATTCGCACCGGCTTCCCCGTACATGGTGTTCACAAGGTTCTGTGACCAAGCCATGGTACGCCGCCACCTGCGGTGGGTCCGTGGCCGCCCGACGCCGCTCTCAGGATCCGATGTCGGAAGCCCTCCCAGAGCTGGGGCGGCCGTTACGCGTGGACACCGTGGCGGCCCTGATGCTGACCACCGGCCCTGATGTTGACCACCGGCCCTGATGTTGACCCTGGGGCCGCTCAGGTCAACCCGCCACGTTCGCGGTACATGCTGAGGCTGTCGTGCAGGGCATCGAGCACGTATTGCGGATATTCCAACCCCTTGCGTCCGGCCCACAGCAGCCGGGCCTCGAGGCGTCCGATCTCCTTGGCATAGGCCTCGAGCTGGGTGTCCAGCCCGAGCCCCACCATGACTCCACCCATGTCGCCCAGATAGCGCTTGCGTCCGTTCACGCCCACCAGGGTGTAGGAGAACGATCGCATCTCCCGCGCCAGGAACAACTGCCACGGGCTCAACACATTGTGCTGGATCAGGCTCGTGGCCGACATCTGATAGAACGCGAAATGCCCCGGTTCCTGCCGTTTGATGGGGGTGACGACGGTGTTCACCAAAGCGTCCTCCCCCAGCTCCTGAAGTCCCTTGTTGAGGGTGTTGTAGGCGAGGACGGCCTGCCGCTCAGTGGATGCACCGGTCAGGTAGTACAGCAGACGCGCGATGTCTTGGATCGCCGGGATGTGCGCAAGCGCACCCAACACCTTCATGGACATCTGGATCTCCATGAGCGGCTCAGCCGCCGGCAGCCCCAGATCGAGTTGGACCCTGTCGAGGATCAGCCCGTGCTGGATCTCCTGAGGTTGCCAGACGTCCTCATAGAAGAAGCGATCGACCTCGCTCACCTCCGGCAGCAGCACCAGGAGCTCGAGGACATTGCGATCCACCTCGAGCTCAACCCGCGCGAGGTACTCCAGAACGTCCCCATAGCGATCACGGACGACATCGGGCCGGTTGATGGTGCGATCGACGCTCCCCAGAGCCACTGGTGGATGCATCTCACCGAGGCGCTCGACATGCTCCTCGATCTTCTGCTGGGTGATCACATCGCGTGGCACACCGCCTACGGTAGCCGAGCAGGAAACTTCTCGATGAGGCGATCCTCACAGAATCAAGGTTTGTGGGTCCGCGAAGAAGTACGGGTGCAGAGAATCTCGGAAACCGCAGATCGGCAGGTCAGAGAAACACCAACAGCATCATGACCACGATGAGAGCGGCCACCACGCCGATGATGCCACCCACGATCGCGAGCTGCGTTCCGGCGGACGGCGACTTGATCTCGCTCACCTCGCCGGGGGCCAGGCGTCCGTCCTGCTGGACGATGGAGGGTTCGCTGTAGGTCTGGGGCTTGCCCAGCGCCTCGACCGCAGGCACCAGATCCCCCAGACGCTGGGCGCCGAAAATGGTGTTCAGATGCCCGTCGAACTCCTCCTGCGACAGGTCGCCACGTGTGAAGGCCGCGTTGAGCTGTTCGCTCAGCTGCTGGCGCTCGCTCTCGGGGACCGGGTCGTTCGGTCGCGAGTGATATTTGGATGAGATCGGAAGGCTCACACCGCCACTGTAGCGCCGCACCCCATGCCGAACCATTCACGCAAGCCAGCGACGCAGCACCGCACGGGTGGTGAATCAGTCGGCGAGCGGGCCGAACGGGACGCCGAGTTCGTTGAGAATCTCCTCGCCCCCGTCGAGTGCGGTGAGAACCCAGACGCCATGCTCGGTGACGGTGATGGTGTGCTCCCAGTGAGCTGCCACCGACCTGTCGAGGGTGACCACGGTCCATTCGTCCTCGAGCGTCACATTGTCGGGGGCACCGAGCGTCAGCATCGGTTCGACGGCAAGAGCCATGCCCTGCACGATGCGCGGAGTACGTCCGCGCACACGGTAGTTGTGCACGTCCGGCGGCTGGTGCATGGCCGAGCCGATGCCGTGGCCCACGAACTCTTCGATGATCCCGTACTCGCCGGAGGCGTCCTCCACCGCGGCGGAGATGTCGGCGACGCGTCCGTCCAAGCGGGCTGCGGCGATACCCGCCCACAACGCACGCTTGGTGGTGGCGCTCAGCTCGGCCACCTCGGGGCTGATCTCCCCCACCGCGAACGATCGGGCCGAGTCACCATGCCAACCATCGAGGATGGCCCCACAGTCGACGGAGATGAGATCCCCCTCGGCCAACGTGCGGTCCGACGGAATGCCGTGCACGATCTCCTCGTTCACCGAGGCGCAGATCACTCCGCTGAAGCCACCGGTGCCGTCGGGCCGAGCCCCGTAGCCCAAGAAGGATGGCAGAGCTCCTGCGGCGGCGATCGTTTCGGCGGCCACATCATTCAGCTCCGCGGTCGTGACGCCGGGGCCGATGGCTTCGCCGACCGCGGTCAACGCGCGTTCCACCACCAGTCCGGCGCGACGCATCGCGCAGATCTGTTCGGGCGTCTTGATCTCGACGCCCCGCGAGGACCTCACTTGGCCAGGGCGTCCGCGATGCGCTGGCTCACCTCGTCCACCGTCCCCATTCCGTCGACCTCGAAGAGCAGTCCACGCTCGCGGTAGATGGCCAGCAGCGGTTCGGTCTGTTCCCTGTAGGTCTCCTGGCGGGTGCGGATGGCGTCCTCGGTGTCATCTTCGCGGCCCTCGATCTCAGCACGCTTGAGCAGACGCTGCACGAGCTCGTCGGTGTCGGCGGTCAGCGAGACCACGGCATCGAGCTGCTGGCCCTTCTCGGCCAGGTGAGCATCCAGCGCTTCGACCTGCCCGGTGGTGCGCGGGTAGCCGTCCAGCAGAAAACCGTTGGTGGCGTCGGGCTCGGCGAGACGCTCGGCAACGATGCCGTTGGTGATGTCGTCGCTGATGTAGCCACCGCTGTTCATGATCTGCTTGATCTCGAGAGCCAGCGGGCTGGCCTTCTCCGGATCGGCCTTCGCGATACCACGGAAGATGTCCCCGGTCGAGATCGCCGGAATCGAGTAACGCTCTGCGATGCCCTTGGCCTGCGTGCCCTTGCCGGCCCCCGGCGGGCCCATGATCAGCATTCTCATGAGAGGAATCCTTCGTATTCGCGTTGCTGGAGCTTGCTCTCCATCCGCCTAACAGTATCGAGGCCCACACCCACGATGATCAGCAGGGAGGTGCCGCCGAAGGGGAAGTCCTGGTTGGCGTCGAAGAGGATGAAGGCGACCGTCGGCAACAGTGCGATGAGCGCCAGATACAACGAGCCCGGCGCGGTGAGGCGCGAGAGCACGTAGCTGAGGTACCGGACGGTCTGACGCCCGGCGCGCACGCCGGGGATGAACCCGCCGTACTTCTTCATGTTGTCGGAGACCTCTTGCGGATTGAACGTGATCGAGACGTAGAAGTACGTGAACGCGATCGTCAACACGAAGAACGTCACCAGGTACACCGGGTGGTCACCCTGCACGAAGTGTTCGTTGATCCACCTGCCGTACTCACTGGTCGGGTTGAACTGTGCGATCAACGCCGGCAGATACAGCATCGAGGACGAGAAGATCACAGGGATGACGCCGGCCTGGTTGACCTTCAGCGGGATGTAGGTGGTCGAGCCACCGAACATGCGTCGGCCCACCATCCGTTTGGCGTACTGCACCGGGATACGACGCTGCCCCAGCTCGATCGCGAGCACCGCGGCCATGACCATGAGGCCCACCACGAGCACGAGCACGAACGGGAGAAGGCCCTTGGCCTGACGCACACCCCACAGAGCGGTCGGGAAGGTCGCGGCCACCTGCGTGAAGATCATGACCGACATGCCGTTGCCCAAGCCGCGTTCGGTGATGAGCTCACCCATCCACATGACCAACGAGGTGCCGGCGGTCATGACCAGCACCATCACCACGATCGGGAACACGTCGGTGGAGTGCACGATCTGGCCACAGCCCGGCATCAGGCCGCCGCTGGCGGCCAGCGTCACGAAAGCGGTGGAGTTGAGCACCGCGAGCACCAGCGTCAGGTAACGGGTGTATTCGGTGATCTGCTGCTGACCGGTGCCACCCTCCTTCTTGAGGGCCTCCAGGCGTGGAACCACCACGGTCATCAGCTGCAGGATGATGCTCGCGGTGATGTAGGGCATGATGCCCAGCGCGAACACCGCCAGACGCAGCAGCGCACCACCGGAGAACAGGTTGATGAGGGAATAAAGACCGGCCTGATCGGTCTCGGCCAGACCGGCGCGGCACTGATCGATCGCGGCGACATCGACGTTGGGGACGGGAACGACCGATCCCAGACGGAACACCGCGAGGATGAGGAGCGTGAACAGGATCCGCTTCCGGACATCGGCCGTACGGAAGGCCCTTCCGAAGGATGAAAGCACCGAGGGCTCTCCTTGTAGTTCGAACGTGCGCACCACGCGCTTGTGACAACCGGTGCAGCGTATCAACCTATCCCGCGATACCAGAACTTCGCAGGAAATCGACGCTCGGTTTGGTGTCTCGAAGTCGTATTGTCAGGGCACACCACCCATGGGGAACAATGGGGGCATGTCGACAGGTCCCGACCCCCGCCAAGAACGTTCTCACCCGGAGAGAGGTGAGTGGCCGGTCTACGACCCCGACCGCCCCGGCGATGCCATCGAGGAGCCTCATCAGTACGGAGGCCCGGGAGGTTACGGATCCTCGGTCCAGGGTCACTCCCCCTACTCGATGCCCCACGATGATTCGCCCTACGGCATGCAGAAACATGATCCTCAGGGCCGAGGAAGGCCGAGCCCCTATGACATGCCTCGCTCCCACAACCACCCGTATCGGAGCTCGAACTCCTGGAACGGGCATGGCGGTTCGGGGCCTCGCTCCTCGCGCGACCTCGTCAGATTTCTCTGGGTGATTCCGGTCGCGATCATCGTGCTGAACTCGCTCCTCTTCGACGGACGTTACGGGTCCATAGCCGGGCCGATGATCTTCGCCGTGGTCATCATCGGGTGGATCCTGCGTCGACGCTGATGTGACAGGCCCGGCGCGCACCGCGCACCCCGCGATGCAGAACGAGGATGACCCCGGGCGGGGTCATCCTCGTTCTGTCGTTCGTCGATGCGATTCCTCGTGGGCCTCTGAGCCCATCGGGTTCCGCAGGGTCAGGCGTCGTCACCCGGTGTGACCACCGAGCCTCCGGCCTTTTCGACCTTGGCCTTGGCGCTGGCGGAGATCTTGTCGACCTTGAGGTCGACCTTCACCGTCAGCTCGCCGGTGCCGAGCACCTTCACCGGGTATCCGGCACGGACGAGGCCCTTCTCCACGAGGGCGTCGGCGTCCACCGAACCGCCCTGGGGGAAGTGCTTCTCGATACGGTCCAGGTTGATCACCTGGTATTCGACGCGGAACGGGTTCTTGAAGCCGCGAAGCTTGGGAACACGCATATGCATCGGCATCGAGCCACCCTCGAAGTACTCGGGCACGTTCTTGCGTGCACCGGTGCCCTTGGTGCCGCGGCCAGCGGTCTTGCCGCCCTTGCCCGCTTCACCACGGCCCACACGGACCTTGGACTTCTTGGCGCCGGGAGCCGGCTTGAGGTCATGGATCTTCAAAACCATGTCAGTTCACCTCCTCAACCTGAACAAGGTGGCGGACGGTGTTGATCATGCCCACGATCTCGGGACGGTCCTCCTGGACCACCGAGTCGCCGACCTTGCGCAGGCCGATGCTGCGCAGCGTCGCACGGTGGTTCGGCTTGGTACCGATGGGAGACCGGAGCTGGGTCACCTTGAGCTGTGCCATCACTCGCCGCCCTTCGTGTCGTCGGCCTTCTTCTCGTCAGCCTTCTTCTCGTCGGCCTTCGTGTCGTCAGCCTTCTTCTCGTCGGCCTTCGTGCTCTCGGATTCAGCCTTCTCGGCCTTCTCCTCGTTCGAGCTGTCCAGACCGGCCTTCATGTCTCCGACCTTGATGTCGGACGGCTTGGCATCGACCTCGGGCTTGTCGGCCTTGGCCTCCGCCTTTTCGTTGACGGCCTCGACGATGGCGTCACCGGACTCGTCGACCTTGCCCTGCTGAGCGCGCAGCAGAGCGGCCGGAGCGACATCCTCGACCGGGCGCGTGCGGCGGCGGGCCACCGCATGCGGGTCCTCGAGCATCTGCAGCGCCTCGACGGTGGCCTGGACCACGTTGATGACGTTGGGCGAACCGAGCGACTTGGCGAGCACGTCGGTGATACCGGCGCATTCGAGCACCGCACGCATGGCGCCACCGGCGATCACGCCGGTACCGGGCGAAGCCGGACGCAGCATGGCCACACCGGCGGCCTTCTCGCCCTGCACGGAGTGCGGGATGGTGCCCTGAATCAGCGGAACGCTGAAGAAGCTCTTCTTGGCCACCTCGACGCCCTTGGCGATCGCTGCGGGAACTTCCTTGGCCTTGCCGTAACCGACGCCGACCATGCCCTTGCCATCGCCCACGACGACCAGGGCGGTGAAGCTGAAGCGCCGACCACCCTTGACGACCTTGGACACGCGGTTGATGGTGACCACGCGCTCGAGATACTGGTTCTTCTCCTCGCGCTGGCCTCCACGACGATCGTCGCGACCGCGCCGCTCGCCGCGGCCGCCGCCGCGGTTCTGAGTAGCGGTTTGAGTCATCGAATTCTCCTTCTCGTCTCTCAGAGGTCCAGCCCGCCGGAGCGGGCCCCGTCGGCGAGGGCCGCGACGCGGCCGTGGTACTTGTTGCCGGCACGGTCGAGGACGACCTTTTCGATGCCAGCGGCCTTGGCCCGCTCGGCGACGATCTCGCCGACCTTCTTGGCCTTCTCCGACTTGTCGCCGGCCAGGGCGCGCAGGTCGGATTCCAGCGTCGACGCGCTCACGAGCGTCTTGCCCAGAGTATCGTCGATCACCTGTGCGGTGATGTGCTTCGCCGACCGGGTGACCACCATACGGGGCCGTTCCGGAGCGCCGAAGATCTTCTTGCGGCCACGGACCTGGCGACGGATGCGCGACGCCTTCTTCGCGGCCATTCCCTTGTTCTGTGACAGTGAAATACCCATGGTCACTTACCAGCCTTTCCGGCCTTGCGGCGCACGTGCTCACCGGCGTAGCGGATTCCCTTGCCCTTGTAGGGCTCGGGCGCACGCAGTGCACGGATGTTGGCGGCCACCTGGCCCACGACCTGCTTGTCGATGCCCTGCACCGTCACCTTGGTGGGGCCATCGACCGCGAACGTGATGCCCTCGGGCGCATCCACGATGATGTTGTGCGAGTAGCCGAGGTTGAACTCGAGCTGCTTGGGCCCCTTGGGGACGACGCGGTAGCCGACGCCCTGGATTTCGAGCTTCTTCTCGAATCCCTCGGTGACGCCGAGCACCATGTTGTTCACCAAGGTGCGGGTGAGGCCGTGCAACGAGCGGTTCTCACGCTCGTCATCGGGGCGCTGCACCTCGATGTTGCCCGACTCCGCCTTGGAGATGGTGATGGGTTCGGGAACGACGTGATCCAGAGTGCCCTTGGGCCCCTTGACCGCGACCTTCTGTCCGTCCAGTGTGATTTCGACGCCCGAGGGGATCGTGATCGGATCCTTGCCAATACGCGACATGTCGTGTGTCTCCTCTCGGTCTCGTCACCAGACGTAGGCGAGGACTTCCCCACCCACGCTCCTGGAGTTGGCATCCCGGTCCGTCAGGAGACCCTGCGAGGTCGAGATGATGGCAATTCCCAGACCACCGAGCACCTTGGGAAGGGCGGTGGACTTCGCGTACACGCGCAGACCCGGCTTGCTGATGCGGCGGACGCCGGCGATCGAGCGTTCACGGTTCTGGCCGTACTTCAACGTGATCTTGAGGGTCTTGCCGACCTCGCCCTCGGCGGCGTCGGCAACCTCGTAGTCGGAGATGTAGCCCTCCTCGCGCAGGATCTCGGCGATCCCTGCCTTGATCTTGGAGTGCGGCATCGTGGTCTCATCATGGAACGCCTGATTGGCGTTACGCAGACGCGTCAGCATGTCTGCGATCGGGTCGGTCATCGTCATGACGTCTGGCCTCTTTCTCGCAGTGGTTTCGCCATCGGGCTGCGATGGGACCTACTGCGTTGGGAAATGAAGATGTGGGGGTCGGTGGGGTTCACCAGCTCGACTTGGTCACACCCGGGAGTTCACCGGCGTGAGCCATCTGGCGCAGGCAGACTCGGCAGAGGCCGAACTTGCGGTAGACCGACTTGGGTCGGCCACACTTCTGGCAGCGGGTGTATGCGCGCACAGCGAACTTCGGCTTGCGCGACTGCTTCACCTTCAGGGCTGTCTTCGCCATCAGAGCCTCACTTCTTCTTCCGTGCGTAGTACGCCGGGCCGCGCTTGGCCTTGACCGGCTTCGGGTTGTCGTTGAACGGGAAGCCGAGGTGACGCAGCAGCGCCCGACCCTCGTCATCATTGGTGGCGGTGGTCACGAACGTGATGTCCATGCCGCGGCTGCGATCGATCTTGTCCTGATCGATCTCGTGGAACATGACCTGCTCGGTGAGACCGAACGTGTAGTTCCCCTGGCCATCGAACTGCCACTGGTTGAGACCGCGGAAGTCGCGGATACGCGGGAGAGCGAGCGTCAGCAGACGGTCGGCGAACTCCCACATACGGTCGCCACGCAGCGTGACGTGGCAGCCGATGGCCTGCCCCTCACGCAACTTGAACTGGGCGATGGACTTGCGCGCCTTGGTCACCGACGGCTTCTGGCCGGTGATGGCGGTGAGGTCCTTGATCGCTCCCTCGATGACCTTGGAGTCACGAGCGGCGTCGCCCACACCCATGTTCACCACGACCTTGACCAGGCCGGGGATCTGCATGACGTTGGCGTACTTGAACTCGTCCTGCAGGGCAGGCTTGATCTCTTCGCGGTAGCGCTTCTTGAGGCGCGGGATCTCACGGGTTTCGACGCTCATCAGATCTCCTCCCCCGTCTTACGGGCGATCCGCACGCTGCGGAACCCGGTGTACTCAGTGCCGTCGGGGCGACGCTTGGTGACCTGCTCACGCTTGAACCCAACGCGCGTGGTCACCTCCTCGCCATCGACGGTGACGACGAGAGCCACGTTCGACACGTGGATCGGCGCCTCTGCGGACACGATGCCGCCCTCGGTCTGGCCGCCCTGAGCAGTGGGCATCGGGCGACGGTGGCGCTTGACGATGTTCACGCCCTCGACGGTGACCTTCTCGGCCGCGGGATCGACGGCGATGATCGAGCCGACCACGCCCTTGTCCTTGCCCGAGATGACCTTGACGCGGTCGCCCTTGCGAACATGAAGGGTCTTGGCAGTCATTCAGATCACCTCCGGGGCGAGCGAGACGATGCGCATGAACTTCTTCTCTCGCAGCTCACGGCCGACGGGGCCGAAGATGCGGGTACCACGCGGGTCGCCGTCCTGCTTGAGGATGACGGCCGCGTTCTCATCGAAGCGGATGTAGGAACCATCGGCGCGGCGACGCTCCTTGGTGGTGCGCACGATCACGGCCTTGACGATCTCGCCCTTCTTGAGGCCGCCACCGGGGATGGCGTCCTTGACCGTTGCGACGATGGTATCGCCGATGCCGGCGTAGCGGCGTCCCGAGCCACCGAGAACACGGACGCAAAGGATTTCCTTGGCCCCCGTGTTGTCGGCGACCTTGAGCCGCGACTCCTGCTGGATCATTAATTTCTCCTGTATGTCGCACCGGTTCCCCTCCGCAGGGCAAGCTCATGAGGAGCCAACCTGCAGGTGGGCCTGGTGGAACGGACATGTATCGGTCGAACAGAAAAGGTCCCCCGGTGCGTGAGAAACCCGGGGCTCAGATCTGAGCAACCGTGCCATCGTAGTACACCGCACGCGATAGGCCCAATCAGGAGAAGGCACCCAGCAGGGCGCCGGCAGTCACAACCGCCAGCAACTGTTCAACGGTTGATCGCCACGCAATCGGGCAGCGGTGAAGGTGCTGATGTGGGGTGCTGCCTCAATGTAGCCGCCGATGTGCGTGGGCGTCAGGAGAGTGTGGAACAGCACCGTGCCGCCACGATCGCAGTAATCCTCGGCCAGACCGCGTCCGACGTGGAAGGGGATCACGTCGTCGGTCAGCCCCTGCTGCACGAAGACCGGGAAGTCGGGCGCCTGCGTCCCGAGCCGCTGGGCCTCGATGGCCTCCCGGTAGCCATCGCGCTGCATCAGCTCTGCGAGGGTTTCACCGGTCTTGGTCCATGAGCTGCTGTGGGTACCGGCGAAAGCGGCGATGGCTTCGATGGTGCACATGTCGGCGACCTGCTCCATGGCCCTGCGCCCGGACTCGTTGAGATCGTCCTCGACGCCGAGGTCGAAGGCGGCGTTCTGCCCGGCCAGGGCGAACAGCATGAAGCCGACATAATTACCGCCGTCAAGACTCTCAAGCTCCATGAGGTCGGCCGGCGGAGCGCCCATGGAGGCACCGACGATGTCGAGCTCGGGCGCGTACTCCCCAGCCAGCTCCGACGCTGCGGCCGTGGCTCCACCCCCCTGCGAGTAGCCCACGAGCGCCACCGGGTTCTCGGCCTCGATGCCCTCTGCTCCGAGGTTCTGGGCTGCACGCACCGCGTCCAGCGTGGCGTTGCCGGTCGCGACGCGATCCATGTAGGTGTGCAGCCCCGGCGTGCCGAGCCCCTCGTAATCGGGAACGGCGAGCGCATAGCCCTGCTCGAGCAGTGTCGTTATCACCGGCCCCTCGTACTGCTGCCCCAACGCGAGGGTCTTGGACGGGGCGCAGTCATCGCCGAGGCCCTGCGTACCGGGCGCGTATCCGATCAGCGGCCGGGGCCCATCCCCGCGCCAGGGCTTGTTCGAGACCAGAACAGTCCCGGTGCTGGCGATCCTCTCCCCCGCCGAGTTCGTCGTCGTGTACATGACGCGCGTCGCGGCGGCGTCCACCTCGATCAGCTTGACCGGATCGAGGTAGAACTCCATCGGCTCCGATCGCACGATCTGCCCGGGACCATCGGGCAGGGACCCCGGCGGCTGGTAGAACTCGCCGCCGGTCTCGTCGGCGGCCGCCTGCAACGCCGTCGCACGCGTCGCATCACCTGGTTGGACGGCTTGATTCTCGACACTGGCCGCCTGTTGCGCCTCGGTCCCCGGTTCGGCATGCGCCATCACCGGCATACCCAGGGTGAGCCCCGCGACAAGAGCGGCGGTGACGGTGGCGGCCAGAATCATCTTCGCCGGCCGGAACATACGTCTCATCATCGTGTCCTCATTGCCCTCGAAATTGACCTCGAAGGGGTGGGTCGGTCACTACGGACACATCATTGTGAACCGCGCAACCGTACGACTGGCGTCGTCCAAGCGAATCTAATCCAGCGACACCACTACTGCCAAGGGCAGACACCGCCGGGGCCAGGACGCTGCCGAGCCGTGCTACGGTGGTGCCGTTCCAGGTGGGGAAAGTCCGGTCAAAATCCGGCGCTGACCCGCAACGGTGGGCCGCATCAGCGGTAAGCCCGATCACCTGCCTCGAACGTTGAGTTTCCATCCGTCGAGGTCTGCGGATCGGGGCATGGCGTGGGAATCGCGTCCGGCTCGCGGACCACAAGTGTCTGCGAGGAATCAGATGCTGAAGCAATTCGCCACCGTCGTCGTCAGCCTCGTCCTGTCGGTCTCCCTGACCGCCTGCGCCACGTCGAAGGGCGCCTCACCGCAGGAACCCGGCGTCGAGCAAGCCCTCGACGAACCGGTCACTTTCACCAACTGCGGCGAACAGCTCACCTTCAACAGCGCGCCGCAACGCATCATCACGATGAACGACCACGTCACCGAAGTGCTCCTCGAACTCGGGCTCGGCGACCGCATCGTCGGCATGGGCTACGGCAAGGCCGAGCCCCGCCCAGACCTTGCCGAACAGTGGGCCCAGATCCCCTCTCTTGCGGACGAGTATCCCTCCATGGAGCAGATCCTCGACGCCAACCCCGACCTCGTGGTCGGCGGCATGGCGAGCGCTTTCAACGAGAAGGAAGGACGCTCCCGCGAAGCCTTCGCCGAACACGGCATCCCCACCTTCCTGTTCACCGAATACTGCAGCGAGGAGTCCTTCAGCCTCGATGCCCTCAGCACCGACTACACCCAACTCGGCCAGGCGACCGGAACCGAGGACGCAGCCGCCGGGCTCGTCGAACAGGTCACAAGCGACCTGGATGAGATCTCTGATGCCGTGGCCGAGGACGACCCCATCCCGACCTTCCTCTACGACTCCGGTGATGCGGAGCCCCTGACCGTGGGCGGGGTGGGAGTCGGGAACCTCATCGTCGAGAATGCCGGTGGCACCAACCTCTTTGCCGACAGGGAACGGCCATACACGCAGACGTCGTGGGAGCAGGTGGCAGAACGCGCACCCGAGGCCATCATCGTCCTCGACTACGGCGACAGGACCGCCGAGCAGAAGATCCAGTTCCTCACCGAACACCCACTCATGAAGACCACTCCGGCAGTGGAGAAGGGGCGCTTCGTGGTGGTTCCCTTGGACGACTTCTTCGAGAGCCCCCGTCTGGTCGATTCCACACGCACGATCGCCCGCGCACTGCACCCCAACGCGGAGATCTGATGGCCGCCGAACGACGACCAACGGAACTGCCATGAGCGACGCGGCACTGCGCACCAGGCCTGGGACCCGATTCACAAGATCCCGAGTGCCACTCACCCTGTGGTGTCTGGCCCTTTCGTTGGCCCTGATCGGCGTTCTCGTGTGGGCAGTGGGGTCGGGATCGGTGCACATTCCCTCTGGAGATGTGTGGGCGATCGTCTGGCACCACATCACCGGGTCGGTCACACCGTGGTGGACCGCTGCCCGTGAGTCCATCATCCTCGAATCGCGGCTCCCACGAGCCATCACCGCGGCCGCCGTCGGCGCGAGTCTCGCTGTGGCGGGTGGTTCCGCTCAAGCCGTCACCCGAAACGCCCTCGCCGATCCGTACCTGCTCGGGGTCTCGTCCGGCGCCGGGTTCGGCGTCGTGTGCGCATCGGTGCTCGGGTGGACAGCGGGCGTCTCAGGATGGCTCGTGACGCCTGCCGCCGCGTTCATCGGCGGCCTGGCCCCCATGGCCGTGGCCCTACTGGTCTCCACCGCGGTCCGCACCCCCGCCGCGATGATCCTCACCGGCGTCGCCACGGGACAGGTGTTCTCGGCGCTCATCACGTTCACGCTGTTGGTGGTGGCCCGCGACCAACAGCTCTCCGGAGTGCTGCATTGGATGGCCGGTGGTTTCGGGGATGCACGCTGGCGTTCCGCAATCATCCCGTTGACGGCACTGCTGACCATGGGAACCGCCCTGGTGGTCGCCGGACGCCAACTCGATCTGCTCCACGTCGGCGAGGACGGTGCCCGTGCCCTTGGGCTTCCGACCCATGCTTTCCGGATCGCCGTCCTGCTCGCGGTGTCACTCCTGGCGGGTTGTTCGGTGGCCGTGGCCGGAGGCATCGGTTTCGTCGGCCTGCTCGTGCCCCATGTGGCGGCGATGCTGGTGGGCGCGCGGGCCCGACGGCTCCTCCCGGTCGCAGCCCTCGTGGGTGCGATCGCCCTGGTGGCCGCCGACACCTTCGCTCGTTCGGCCTCGCAACGGGTGGAGCTTCCTGTCGGCGTCGTCACGTCACTGGTGGGCGCCCCGATCTTCGTCATCATGCTGTGGCGCACCCAACGGAGGGCGACATGAACGCCGGGCTGAGGATCGAGGAACTCTCCCACGCCTTCGGCACGCACCCGGTGCTGAGCAATGTGCTGCTGGATTCCCGCCCCGGGGAGATCACCGGGCTCGTGGGACCGAACGGTTCAGGAAAGACCACGCTGCTGCGCACCTGCTACCGAGCATTGCGACCGGATTCGGGCCACCTGTGGCTCGGAACCGATGACGCCGACACTCTCAGCCGCCGAGCCGTGGCGCAGCGCCTCGGCGTCTCTGTTCAGGAGCCGGCCCCGACGCTGGGGCTGACGGTCCGGGAATCGGTGGGCCTGGGACGCACACCGCACCGCCCCTGGCTGGGCGCGGAGACCCCCCAGGACGTCGAACTGATCGACGCCGCCCTCGCCGACACCGGGCTGTCCTCCCTCGCGGACCGCGATGTCACACACCTTTCCGGCGGTGAGCGCCAGCGTGTCTCACTGGCCAGGGCCCTGTGCACCCGTGCTCCCATCCTGCTGCTCGACGAACCGTCGAATCACCTCGATCTTCAACACCAGATCGCGGTGATGGATCTCCTGCGATCTCGCGCCGATGACGGAACCACCGTGCTGCTGACCCTGCACGACCTGCGGTTGGCGGCCGAAGCCTGCGATCAACTGGTGGTGCTGCATGCCGGACGAGTGGCCGCCCATGGTGAGCCCACCCAGGTGCTCACCACCGAGCTGTTGGCCGAGGTCTTCGGGATCCGCGGCCGCCTGGTCATCGATGATGACGGCCCCCGCCTCGTGGTCTCGGGGAGGGCGCCATGACGCTCAGCCCCATCGCCCCGCAAGAACGTGAGTGGATCGCCCGCCGCATCGACGACACCGCCCGACGCTGGGGCTCGGGCGATGCCCGTGTGAACGCCACGCTCTGGTGGTACGCGGCTTCGAGCACCACCGCAGGCCCACCGGTGCATGCCTTCGTGGCGCAGCGTCCCATTCCACGCCCGGTACCGACCATCGGCAGGCTCGGTGAGAACGGTTACCTGGGTGGGTTGGAACATGACGGCACTTGGACTCGAACCGAGTTCCCGAAGGCCTTCATCGAGATGGTGTCCCCCATGATCGAAGCCCTGGCCGAGGCCGGTTCGGCATCACCACGTGCCCTGTGGGCGATCCTCACCGATTCGATCGCCAACCAGGCACTCTCCACACCGAACGTCACCGTGGCCACGGCCTCGAGCGCCGCCACCGACATCGTCGACGCCATGCGCGCCCACGCTCCCCTGCCCCGTGCGCGTTTCCAGGATGTGTCCACCGACGGCACCCTCCATGACGCCGACCCACTCGCCCCGCCACCACAGGGAACACGTCGGGCCACGCGGCGAGCATCCTGCTGTCTCATCCACAAGACCACCTCGACACCGGGGGAACCCGCTGGCATGTGCGCCAGCTGTCCCCGGCTCGGAAGAGCCAGGGGCAGACGGATGGCCGACGCGCTGCACCGGCTCTGACACGTCCGGTCGAGCCAACTGCCCTCCTCTCACCCCACACACACGGAGCCCCCTCTCTCACCCCGCCTCAGCGGTACCCCCTGGGGTATGCCACGTTAGGGTGAAGAAGCAGCCCGTCAGAGCAATGATCCCGACCCGGGATCGCCCAAGCAGGAGCACGACGATGATCTTCACGCAGTACTACTTGGACTGCCTCTCGCAGGCGTCCTATCTGATCGGCGACGAGACCACCGGCCGAGCCGTCGTGGTCGATCCTCGCCGCGACGTCGAGGAGTACCTCGCCGACGCCCAGGAGCAAGGCCTCACCATCGAGGGAGTCATCCTCACCCACTTCCACGCTGACTTCGTCTCCGGCCACCTCGAACTCGCCCGAGCAACCGGTGCGTGGATCGGCATGGGCGACGCCGCCGACCCCGAGTTCACCGCCCAGCCATTGCAGGATGGTGAACGCATCGACCTCGGCGAAGTGGTCCTCGAGATCATGAGCACTCCCGGTCACACCCCAGAATCCATCAGTGTCATCGTCCACGAGCATCCAGATGACGCCGTGCCCCACAGCGTCCTGACCGGAGACTGCCTGTTCATCGGCGACGTCGGGCGTCCCGATCTGTTGGCCTCGGTGGGCGTCAGCCAGGAAGAACTCGCCGCGATGCTGCATGACTCGGTCCAGAACAAACTGATGTCCCTACCCGACGAGACCAAGGTCTTCCCAGCCCACGGCGCGGGGTCCGCATGTGGCAAGAACCTCTCGACCGAGAAGTCGTCGACCATCGGCAATCAGCGCATGATGAATTACGCTGCGGTTCCGATGCCGCAGGAGAAGTTCATCGCCCTGGTGACCGAAGGCCAGCCCACAGCGCCGGCCTATTTCAGCCATGACGCCCGGATCAACAAGGAGAACCGCCCCGTCCGTGACCCCGGCGCCACCGTTCCCGCTCTCGATGAGGAGGCGTTGCAGCAGGCAGTGGCCGATGGCGCCATCATCCTCGACACGCGTGACCCCATGGATTTCGCCGCCGGACATCTGGCCGGCTCCATCAATGTCGGCTTCAGCGGGCGTCTTGCCGAGACCGCAGGCATGCTGCTCTCACCGGATCAGCCCTTCATCATCGTCGCCGACCCCGGCGAAGAGCACGCTTCAGCCACCCGGATGATGCGCATCGGCTTCGACAACTGCGTCGGGCACCTGCCCGACGTGGCCGGCCATCTGACCGAGCACCCGCACCGGGCCCGGCGCCTGAGTCGGCTCACCGCCTCGGAGATGTTCACCGCACTCGAGAACGACCAGGTGCAACTGGTTGACGTACGCAACGCAGGCGAGCTCGACAACGGCAGGGTCGAGGGGGCCCACCACATCCCGTTGGCCCAACTGACCAAGCGCTGCGCCGAGCTCGACCCTGCCCGTCCGGTGGTGCTCCACTGCGCCGGTGGTTATCGTTCGGCGGCCGGCGCCAGCTGGTTGATGAGCCGTGGCTTCACCGATGTCTCGGATGTTCTCGGCGGCTACGGCGCCATCGACCTGATCGCGGTCTGAACGGAACGTGACGGCACGATGAGCATGCTCAGGCACAGCACCAGCCCTTTGAAGAGTGCATCCATGCAAGCAGCAGATCGGGGTGAACCCCGTTGACGGGGCTGGTGTGGGTTATTCCGGTGGGCCTCATCGTGGGTCTTGCCGTCGGAAGTCTCGGCGCGGGAGGCTCGATCCTCACCGTCCCGGCGTTGGTGTATCTGCTGGGGCAATCCCCGGTGCAGGCCACCACCGGGTCATTGATCATCGCCGGCATCACAGCCTTGGTCGGCGCGATCCCTCACCATCTGGCAGGCAATGTCCGGCTGGCGGCCGGGGTCGTCTTCGGGCTGGTCGGGGTCACAGGTTCCCTGCTCGGCGCCAAGCTGGCATCCGGTGTCGCCCCCTCACTGCTCCTGACGCTGTTCGCGATCCTCATGCTTGCGGTCGCAGCCGCCATGGTTCGACAGATCCGCGCCGGAGAAGGGCCAGATGCCTCCACCGTTCACGAGCACCGGAGACCTCTGGCATTGATCCTCAGCGCGATCGTGGTCGGACTGCTCACCGGATTCTTCGGGGTCGGGGGCGGATTCGCCGTGGTTCCCGCACTGGTGCTCGCCCTTCATCTCCCGATCACAGCCGCGGTCGGAACCTCCTTGGTCGTGATCGTGATCAATTCGGCCTCGGCCCTCGCCGGACGTCTCGGCAACGGCGTCGAGCTGGATTGGACGGTTCTGTTGGGCTTCGCAGCCTTCTCTGTGGCGGGGTCGCTGCTCGGTCAGCGCCTGACGACCAAGGTCTCGAGTCGCAACCTGACCATTGCCTTCACCATCATGCTGGTGACGATCGCTGGCTACATGTTGGCGATGAATGTCCCTGCGGTCATGGGGTGAGCGCCGCATCGACCGATCGGCGCGCATGATGTCGGTGCCCCGTGCCCGGGGCACCGACGTGTGTGGGCTCAGACGCCGGGGAGCTGCTGCCCCGCCGCGTGACGATTGAGCTTTTCGAGACGATGGAACGCCTCGATGTATCGAATCGTTCCGGATGAGGACCGCATGACCACCGAGTGGGTTCGGGCGCCACCGTGCTCGAGGTAGTGCACACCGTCGACGAGATCGCCGTCGCTGATACCGGTCGCTACGAACAACGTGTTGTCACTCGCGACGAGGGCGTCGGTGTCGAGGACTTTGTCGACGTCGAACCCGGCATCGATGGTGCGCTGACGCTCCTCATCGCTGGTCGGATGGAGCCTGGCCATGATACGTCCGCCCATGGCCTTCATCGCGCAGGCGCTGACGACCCCCTCGGGGCTTCCACCGATGCCGGCGAGGATGTCGACGCTGGAGACCGAGTCCGAGGCCGCCGAGACCGAAGCCGCCACGTCACCATCGGTGTACATGCTGGTCCGTGCGCCGGCATCGCGGATGTCCTTGGCCAGCTGCTCATGGCGTTCACGATTGAGCATGGCCACGACGATGTCACCGACGTCCTTGCCCTTGGCCTTCGCGACCTTCTTGATGGTGTCGGCGATCGGTGCCTCGATGTCGATCACATCGGCTGCCTCGGGTCCCACGGCGAGCTTGTCCATGTAGAAACACATCGTCGGGTTGTACATCGAGCCCGATTCTGCGGCAGCCATGACAGCGATCGAGTTGCGCATGCCGAGCGCCAGCAGGCGGGTGCCGTCCACCGGATCGACGGCGATGTCGACCTTCTGCCCATCGCCGGTGCCGACCTTCTCACCATTGTGCAGCATCGGGGCTTCATCCTTCTCACCCTCGCCGATGACGATGGTGCCGTCCATGCGCACACCGGCGAGCACCGCGCGCATCGCGTCGACCGCGGCACCGTCGCCCTCTTCCTTCTTCCCGCGGCCACGCCACCGGGCGGCCGCCAGGGCGGCGGCCTCGGTGGCCCGCATCAGGTCGAGACCAAGGTTGTTGTCGCTGATCACGTATCCGGTGCTTTTCGTTTCACTCATTCGGCAGGCCTCCTCGCACTTGGACGTTGCCTAGAGCCTAACCATGCTCACCCATGCCGGTGGCAGCCACCGTGATCAATGCGGCAGGAGCCCCCGCGTCAACCATCGAACCTGAGGGTTTGTGGTCGCTGTCGGTCACAAAACCTCAGGTCAAAAACCAGACGAACACCTGGTCCCACCTGCGGTGGCATCGTGCGGGAGATGTGTGACACGGGCTGCACACGTCATGCTGCGGCGGTGTGCGCCAGGCAGGAGCGGCACCGACTCGCGGATCCGAGCCAACCGCGGGTTCGCAGCACATCGGCGATCATCTGGGCCGTCCGGCATGGTTCAGCGATCACATCCTCCCAGCCGATGTGCAGGGGAACGATGCCGAGTGCGGCCCGTTTTGCATCGACGTGGGCGTCGGCCCGGATGGTGTCCTTGTGGTAGTTCCAGCCGTCCAGTTCGAGAGTCACGCGCTGCTCGGGGAACCATGCGTCACTGCGGTGACCTGCAATCACCACCTGACGCTGGGGAATCGGGAGCCCATGGGGTTTCTCCACTTGTGTGACGTACTGATGCTCGAGGGCTGACTCGATCCCGGTGACCGCGTCGGCGATGACACCGTGGAGAAACCACCGGTGCTTGTGACGCGCCCGTGCATCGAGCAGATGTCGGAGACGTTGCGCGCTCACCTGACCTTCCCGAAGACAGTCCAGGAACCAGCCGATGACGGCTCGTGATGGTAGGGATTCGCTCACGTCGAGTAGTACGTCATGACGGTCAATCACTCGGCTGTTCTGGCCAGCGCGCTCGAGCCGGCCGATGCAGTCCTGCCGAAACTCCCATCGAGGTCGTGGATCCACTCGCCGATCCTTCTCGACCCAGATGGTGATCGTCTCAGGTTTGGGCAGAGCACTGACTTGCAGATCAAGAATCTGGGCGGCGGCGAGCCCACCGACCGCAGCCCTCGGCCCTCCGATCATGGCGCCGGCATGCGCGAAGGTCCGCAGAGACGGTGAGTGGATGCTGTAGTGCCCACGGGCCAGCCAGTGCAGGCGTCCATCACGGCTCATGGTCTTGATGACCTTGCGGCTGATCCCGGCGGTCTGAAGCTGCGAAGAGGTCAGAATCCCATGTTGTCTGGCGGCGAGGGAGATGAGGTCATGAGGAAGTCGTTGGCGAGCGTGCACACCACACACCATGGAAGGGTGTACGCCCGAGCGAACCGCTCCCGGCAAGGTTGTGGAGAAGTCAGCCTTGGGGCTGTCGCCTGTGGATGAAAGCTCCGAGCGGTACACCTGAGGGTTTGTGACCGACAGCGACCACAAACCCTCAGGTTCAAAGTCAGATGCGGATCAGGGCACATCCAAGACTCACTCCGCCGGTGCCCCACACGCCACGCAGCAAACCGCACGCAACGAGGGCCGCACCCCAATTGGGGTGCGGCCCTCTGCGCTCATACGAATCAGCGAATCACTTGGCGCGTTCGCGGATCTCCAGCAGACGCCAGCGCTTGGTGGCCGACAGCGGGCGGGTCTCCATGATCCGCACGCGGTCGCCGACGTTGGCGTCGTTGTTCTCGTCATGCGCCTTCAGACGAACCGTCTTGCGCATGATCTTTCCGTAGAGGCGGTGCTTCACGCGGTCCTCGACGGCGACGGTGATGGTCTTGTCCATCTTGTCGCTGACGACGAGGCCGGTGCGCACCTTGCGGGCGCCTTCGCGCACCTGTTCGGTGTTCTCGGACACGTTCTGGCTCATGGTCTGCCTCACTTGCTCTCGGGCTCTTCGATGATGCCGAGGTTGCGCTCCTGCAGCACCGTGTAGACGCGGGCGATGTCCTTCCGAGCACCACGCAGACGCGCGGTGTTCTGGAGCTGGCCCGTTGCCGCCTGGAAGCGGAGCGAGAACAGCTCTTCCTTCAGCTCGGTGACCTTGCCGTTCAGCTCGTCACGGCTCATCGCACGCAGGTCAGCGGCAGTGGCGGTGTCAGCCATCAGAGATCTCCCCCTTCGCGCTTGATGATGCGAGCCTTCATGGGCAGCTTGTGGATGGCCAGACGCAGTGCCTCACGGGCAACCTCGTCGGGCACACCGGCGAGCTCGAACATGACGCGGCCGCGCTTGACGTTGGCGACCCACCACTCGGGCGATCCCTTACCCGAACCCATGCGGGCTTCGGCAGGGTGCTTGGTCATGGGGCGGTCCGGGTAGATGTTGATCCAGACCTTACCGCCACGCTTGATGTGACGGGTCATGGCGATACGAGCGGACTCGATCTGACGGTTGGTGACGTAGTGGCTGTCCAGCGCCTGGATACCGTAGTCACCGAACGCCAGCTCGGTACCGCCCTTGGCGTCACCCCGACGCTTCGGGGCGTGCTGCTTGCGGTGCTTGACGCGCTTGGGAATCAGCATGCTCAGGCTCCTGCGTTCTCAGTGGTCGAAGCAGCCTCGGCTGCCTTGGGGGCACCGCTCGCTGCGCGCTCGGTACGACGGCGACCGCCACGCTCCGGACGACCGCCACGGCCGCGTCCACCCCGGCCGCCACGTCCGCCACCCTGGGCGTTCTGACGCGCGGCCTTCTGGGCGGCACGCTCGGCACGGCTGCCGGAAACGTCACCCTTGTAGATCCAGACCTTCACACCGATGCGGCCGAAGGTCGTACGGGCCTCGAAGAAGCCGTAGTCGATGTCGGCACGCAGGGTGTGCAGGGGCACGCGGCCCTCCGAGTAACCCTCCGAGCGCGACATCTCGGCTCCACCGAGACGGCCCGAGCACTTGATGCGGATGCCCTTGGCTCCAGAACGCATGACTGACTGCTGAGCCTTGCGCATCGCGCGGCGGAACGCCACGCGGGCGGCCAGCTGCTCAGCGATGCCCTGTGCAACGAGCTGTGCATCGATCTCGGTGTTCTTCACCTCGAGGATGTTGAGCTGCACCTGCTTGCCGGTGAGCTTCTCCAGCTTGCCGCGGACGCGCTCCGCCTCAGCGCCATTGCGACCGATCACGATGCCCGGGCGCGCGGCGTACAGGAAGATCGTGACGCGCTCACTGCGACGCTCGATCTCCACCGACGAAATACCGGCGCGCTCGAGGTTCTCGGTGATCCACTCACGGATCTTGACGTCCTCGCCCACGGTCTCCGCGTAGTCCTTGTCGGCATACCAGCGGGTGACGTGGTCGGTGCTGACGCCGAGCCGGAAGCCGGTCGGGTTGATCTTCTGACCCATCCTCAGGCCTCCTTCTCGTTCTCGTCGTTCTTCTTGTTCTTGTTCTGGGCGTCTGTCTTCGACTCCACGACCACGGTGATGTGGCTGCCGCGCTTCATGATGCGCGACGCCGACCCCTTGGCCCGGGGACGAATGCGACGCATGGTGACACCCTCATCGACGAATGCCTGCGAGATGTACAGGTCGTTGATACGAAGGTCATCGGTGTTCTCGGCGTTGGCAGCAGCGGACGCAACCACCTTGGCGACAGGCTCAGCCGCACCCTGTGGCGCGAACTTGAGGATGTCGAGAGCCTCGGTCACGTCGAGTCCACGGACCAGGTCCACAACGCGACGCACCTTGAGCGGCGAGATGCGGACGTGCCGGGCGATGGCGTACGAGCCCCGACGGTCTCCGAGCAGGGCGGCGCGACGGCTGGGCCGTGCCTTCTGTTCTGTACTCATATCCGTTCCTTCTGCCCGCTCAGCGGCGCGATGCCTTGCGGTCGTCCTTGACATGGCCCTTGAAGGTCCGCGTCGGGGCGAACTCTCCGAGCTTGTGGCCAACCATGGCGTCGGTCACGAAGACCGGCACGTGCTTGCGACCATCGTGCACGGCGATGGTGAGGCCGATCATGTCGGGAATCACCATCGAACGGCGCGACCAGGTCTTGATGACAGCGTTCTTGCTGCCCTTGGCCGCCTGCTCCTCGACCTTCTTGAGCAGGTGGTCGTCGATGAAGGGGCCCTTCTTCAGGCTGCGTGGCATGTTTCCTCAGACTCCTTCTCAGCGCTTCTTCTTGCCGGACTTGCGACGGCGGACGATCTGGCGGTTGCTCGCCTTGTTCGGGTTGCGCGTACGACCCTCGGGCTTGCCCCACGGCGACACCGGGTGACGGCCACCGGAAGTCTTGCCCTCGCCACCACCGTGCGGGTGATCGATCGGGTTCATCACGACGCCGCGAACGGTTGGACGCTTGCCCTTCCAGCGTGCGCGTCCTGCCTTGCCCCAGCTGATGTTGACCTGCTCGGAGTTGCCGACCTCGCCGATGGTCGCGCGGCAGCGAACGTCCACCATGCGCGTCTCGCCCGAAGGCATGCGCAGTGTGGCGTTCTTGCCCTCGCGAGCGACCAGCTGGATCGACGCTCCGGCAGAGCGGCCGAGCTTGGCGCTGCCACCGGGGCGGAGCTCCACGGCGTGAATCGTGGTGCCCACCGGGATGTTGCGCAACGGCAGATTGTTACCGGGCTTGATGTCGGCCTCGGGGCCGGCTTCCACCATGGTTCCCTGCGCCAGCTTGTCGGGGGCGATGATGTACCGCTTCTCCCCGTCCAGGTAGTGCAGCAGAGCGATGCGCGCGGTGCGGTTGGGGTCGTACTCGATGTGCGCGACCTTGGCCGGAACCCCGTCCTTGTCATAGCGCTTGAAGTCGATGACCCGGTAGGCCTGCTTGTGGCCGCCACCGATGTGGCGGGTGGTGATACGGCCGCTGTTGTTACGACCGCCGGTCTTCGACTGCGAACGCAGCAGTGACTTCTCCGGGGTGGAGCGAGTCAGCTCGACGAAGTCGGCAACCGACGAGCCGCGACGGCCCGCCGTCGTCGGCTTGTGCTTACGAATGCCCATGTCTAGTTCCTCTCAGCGTCCGCCGGTCAGTCGACCTGGCCGAAGATGTCGATGGACTGGCCCTCGGCGACGGTCACGATGGCGCGCTTGGTGTCGGGGCGCTTGCCCAGACCAAAGCGCGTGCGCCGGGACTTGCCCACACGGTTGTTCGTGTTGACGGCGGTGACCTTCACATCGAAGACCTGCTCGACGGCGATCTTGATCTGGGTCTTGTTGGCGTTGGGAGCCACCAGGAACGTGTACTTGTTCTCGTCCAACAGGCCGTAGCTCTTCTCGCTGACGACCGGGGCGAGCAGCACGTCGCGGTGGTCGCTGATCTTCAGTGCCTCGTTCACTTGGCTTCATCCCCTGACACGGACTGATCGGCGGCTGCTTCATCGGAAGTGGCGACGGCCTTGACGGCCTTGCCCTTCTGCGGGCCCGCGAGGAAAGCGTCGAGGGCGGCGCTGGTGAAGACGATCTCGTCGGCAACGAGGACGTCGTAGGCGTTGAGCTGGTCGGCGACGATCGCGTGCACCTCGGGAGCGTTGCGCAGGCTCAGCCAGGCCACGTCCTCATCCCGGCCCAGCGCGACAACGATCTTCTTCGCACTCGTCAGCGCCTTGATCGTGGTCAGAGCCTGCTTGGTGGAGGGCTTGTCACCCTCGACGAGGTTCTCGACCACGTGCACGCGACCTTCGGCGGCACGATCGGAGAGAGCGCCACGGAGTGCCGCGACGACCATCTTCTTCGGGGTGCGCTGCGCATAGCCACGGGGAACCGGGCCGTGGACGATGCCACCGCCAGTCCACTGGGGAGCGCGGATCGAACCCTGACGGGCGCGGCCGGTGCCCTTCTGGCGCCAAGGCTTCTTGCCGCCGCCGGAGACCTCGCCACGACCCTTCACCTTGTGGGTTCCCTGACGCGCTGCGGCCAGCTGGGCGACGACCACCTGATGGATCAGGGGGACGTTGACCTCCTGGCCGAAGATCGCTTCGGGCAGCGTGGCGGTGCCGGCCTTCTTGCCGGCCGTGTTCTTCACGTCAACAGTCAGGTCGCTCATGCCTTCTCACCCTTCTTGGCTGCGTTGCGCAGGACGACGAGGCCGCCCTTGGGGCCCGGAATGGCGCCCTTGACCAGGATCAGGCCGCGCTCGGCGTCCACCGAGTGCACGTCGAGGTTCTGCACGGTGACGCGCTCGACGCCCATGCGTCCAGCCATCCGCAGGCCCTTGAACACACGGCCGGGGGTGGCGCAGCCACCGATCGAGCCGGGGGCGCGGTGCTTGCGGTGCACACCGTGCGAGGCGCGGAGGCCGCCGAAGCCGTGACGCTTCATGACACCGGCGGTGCCCTTGCCCTTGCTGATACCGGTCACGTCGATCTGCTCGCCGGCCTCGAAGGCGTCGGCGGTGATCTCCTGACCGGCTTCGTACTCGGCGGCGTCGGAGGTGCGGATCTCGACGAGGTGCCTACGCGGCGTCACGCCGGCCTTGTCGAAGTGCCCGGCGGTCGGCTTGGTGACCTTCTTGGCCTTGACCGCACCGAAACCGAGCTGGACGGCGGAGTAGCCGTCGGTCTCGGCGGTGCGGACCTGCGTCACGACGCAGGGTCCGGCCTGGATCACGGTGACGGGGACGACGCGGTTCTCGTCATCCCACAGCTGGGTCATGCCGAGCTTGGTGCCCAGCAGCCCCTTGGTCTTACGTTCAGTGGATGTGCTCACTGTCGATCACGTCCCCTCAGAGCTTGATCTCGATGTCCACACCGGCCGGCAGGTCGAGACGCATGAGCGAGTCGACCGTCTTCGGGGTGGGATCGACGATGTCGATGAGCCGCTTGTGCGTACGCATCTCGAAATGCTCGCGGCTGTCCTTGTACTTGTGGGGCGAACGGATCACACAGAACACGTTCTTCTCCGTGGGCAGCGGCACCGGACCGGCGACCTTGGCACCCGTGCGAGTCACCGTGTCGACGATCTTGCGCGCAGAGGTGTCGATCACCTCGTGGTCATAGGCCTTGAGCCTGATGCGGATCTTTTGTCCCGCCACAGTTCGTCCTCTTCTCGTCTGCCGTTCGGACGGCGTCCAACTCGTTCTTCTGGATCGGACGGCGTCCGACTGGTCTGCATGTCCACCGGTTTCCCGGCCGTGCATCCGCCCGGATCTCCCGGACGGCTGGGGCGAACCCCGTGAATCGGACGTGTCCGATCCTTCTGGTTGGGGCGGATCAGTGGTTCCTCACCGGCCCAAACCCAAGCCTGTGTGCTTCGACCCCCGCGCTCGGGCGTGTCGCAGTATGCATCCGTGAAGAACCGCTGTTCATCTTGTGGAGTGCAGCCTGCGCCCGAAGGGCGGGAGAGGAGACTCACGGTCTGGCCGCGCATGGATTTCAGCCACGCACAACCCCGGCGCCTCTCTCGGAGCAACCCGTATATCTTGTCAGATCGTCGGCAGCATTCCAAATCCGCCTGCGCGAAGCCTCACCGACGATGCCCGGCCGGTGTCACACGCCCGGGGTTCGGCAGCACGAACAGGAATCTGACGTGGGGCTCGACTGCCAGCAGGACGACGATGAAGACGAGGGTGGCGACGCTCAGAACAGCGAAAGTCACCGCCGCCGACGCTCCCCAACCTGCCACGGTCGGCATCAGCGCGAACATGAACGGATAGTGCGCGACGTAGACCACGATCGACCGCCGCCCGAAATGAGCGGCCCATCTCATGGGCGTCCATGATTCGATTCGTGGCGTGAGCCAGATCAGCAGGGCCACGCCGATGAGACTGCCCAGGACGGCCAGGGGCGTCAGCGATACGGGCTGCTCCCCCACCGCCACCCACAGGGCCCAGCCGAGGGCCCCCGCTCCGAGCAGGCCGCCCACCTGCGCGGGTCTCTCCTGCCAAGTTTCGAGTCTAGGCCTGAAGGCTGCTCCTGCATAGAAGAAACCACTCCACCAGAGCTGACGCTCCCACACCGGCTCGAGCGGCGCGAAGGCGAAGCAGGCCATCCACGACACCACGGCGAGGACCCACCAGGGGATCCGCAACAGATGGATCACCGGCGCCGTGAGATAGCAGAAGAACAGGACGACGAGGAACCACAGACTGTTGCCGTAGTCACCCAACCAGAACTGCGGATACACCAGGAGATACGAGATCCCGGGCACCAGTGCGAACATGCACATCCAGACCAGATAGGGCCACGCGATGTGCCGGATCTTGCCCCAGTAGAAGGTACCCAACGGCTTGCTCAACGACTGCGGCAGCAACAACCCGGAGAGCACCAGCAACGAGGGGATCCGGTATGGCTCGATCACGCCGTTGAGGTCGCGGATCCACTCCATGTCCACGCGGCCGGCATAGGCGACCGGCAGCGCTGCGGCGTGCCCGAGCAGGACGAGCACGACGGCGACGCCACGCATGGAGTCCATCCATTGGAGACGAGGGCGTTGGAGACGAGTTCGACCCTCGGACGTTTTCCGGGCGAGGTTCATTCAGCACGGTCCGTTCAACGCAGAAGGATCAGTCGAGGAGCTTCTTCCACCAGGGCCGGGTGTCCCGGGCGGGAACGGCGAAGTCTCCACTCGAGGGCGCTCCATGCGAACTCCACCCCGGGGTGCGCCCGCCTCGCGGCGGCTGAGCATGCCATTGCGAAGCCGCAGATGCGCGCTGCGTCGGATCATGGGCCGATGACCCGGAGCTCTCGTCCGTCGATCAGATCCGGCGTCGGGCGTCCGGCGCTCTCGGCCTGACGCAGGGAAGCGATGGCTTCATCCACCTCTTCGGCGCGGTAGCCCATACGCGTCATCCGGAACCGCTGGTTCCACGAAGGAGTCATGCATCAACTCTAGGCCCGGGTGGGCCGCGGCGTGGCCGCTCCTGCGATGATGAGGAACATGACGGTCCCCAGCTCCACGTATCGCCTCCAGCTCTCTGCTGAGTTCACGCTCGACGATGCCGCCGCCCTGATGGATTACCTCCAGGAGCTGGGTGTCGGGGCGGTCTACCTCTCCCCCGTGTTGACCGCGACCAAGGGTTCGACCCACGGCTATGACACCACCGATCCGACGTCGGTCGATCCCGAACGGGGTGGTGAAGAGGCCTGGTCCCGCCTCCTGACTGCCGCCAAGGAGCACGGTCTGGCCGTGGTGGTCGACATCGTGCCGAACCACGTCGGAGTGTCCGCGCCCCAGGAGAACCACGCGTGGTGGGACGTGCTCACCCACGGCCCCGACGCCGCCCGTGCCCACTGGTTCGACATCGACTGGACGCGCGGAAAACTACTGGTGCCCATCCTCGGTTCCGACGCCGACACCGCCGAACTCAGCGTCGACACCTCCGGTGACGAACCCCTGTTGGCCTACTACGACCACCGGTTCCCGCTCGCGCCGGGAACCTGGAGTCCGGGCGCCGACCTCTCCGACGTGCTCGCCCAGCAGCACTACGAGCTGGTCGATTGGCGCCGGGGCGATTCGGAGCTGAACTATCGCCGTTTCTTCACGATCACGACCCTCGCCGGAATCCGCCAGGAGGATCCGGACGTGTTCGCCGCGACGCACGCGCGGATCGCCCGGATGCTGGCCGAAGGGGTCGGCGGCCTGCGTGTCGATCATCCCGACGGTGTCGCCGACCCGGCCGATTACTTCAGCAGACTGCGCGATCTCGCCGGCGAGAAGACCTGGTTGCTCGGGGAGAAGATTCTCGAGCCGGGTGAGAAACTCCCCGACTGGCCGATCGAAGGCACCACCGGCTACGACGCCCTGCGCGAGGTGGAACACGCCTTCATCGACACCGCGAAGGCCGATGCGTTCGACGACCTCTATCGCCGTTACGCGACCGACCAGCGCACCTTCACCGAGCACGTGGGTGACGCCAAACGTCGAGCCGCCACCGAACTGCTGGCCGCCGAACGCGCCCGCATGCTTCGTGTTCTCGGACGTGACGACGCCGCGACCACTGATGCACTGGCCGAACTCGCCGTGGCCATGCCCGTCTATCGCACCTACCCCGGCGACACCACCGAACCGCTCGATCAAGCGGTGGCGAGCGTCACCGACTCCCGCCCCGACCTGACCGAAGCCGTCGCGGCCCTGCGTCCGATGCTGACCACCGATCCGGAGATGAGCAGACGCTTCGGCCAGTACTCTGGTGCGGTGATGGCCAAGGGCGTGGAAGACACCACGTTCTACCGATGGAGTCGTTTCGTCGGATTGAATGAGGTCGGAGGAGACCCGGCCACGTTCGGCGGTTCACTGGACGCGTTCCATGACGCCCAGCAGGAACGCCAGAGCGCCCAACCGCAGGCCATGACGGCTCTGGCCACACACGACACCAAGCGCGGCGAAGACGTGCGCGCCCGCCTGGCAGCGCTGTCGGAGGTACCGGTCACGTACGGGCGGTTCCTCGAGGAGCTCGAGCACCACACCGAGGTGCCCAACGGCAACTTTCTCCAACTCATCGCCCAGACCGTGGTGGGCGCCGGGATCATCGAGCGCCAGCGTCTGCATGACTATGTGATCAAAGCCGCGCGCGAGGCGTCGCAGGAGACCACATGGACGCAGGTGAACGAAACTTTCGAGCAGGCGATCACCGCAGCGGTGGACGCATGCTTCGACCACGAGTCGGTGCGCGTCCAGCTGGACCGGCTGCTGTCCCTGATCGAGCAGCCCGGCTGGAGCAACAGCTTGGGGCGCAAGCTCGTGCAGTTGACGATGCCCGGGGTGCCAGACGTCTACCAGGGCACAGAGATGCTCGACGACTCCCTGGTGGACCCCGACAATCGTCGCCCCGTGGATTACTCCGCTCGACGCGCGATGCTGGATTCCACTCCCCTGCCTTGGCTCGATGGGTCGGGTGCAGCCAAGTTCCATGTGGTGCGCACCGCGCTGCGCCTGCGCCGGGAATGTCCTGAACTGTTCACCGGTTACACACCGATGCATGCGAACGGTGACGCGGCTGACCATTTCCTCGGTTTCGACCGTGGCGGCGCCCTCACCGCAGTCACGCGGCTGCCTTACGGTCTTGGTCAACGTGACGGCTGGGGCGACACATCCTTGATGCTCCAGGGATCTTGGACCGATCAGTTGACCGGCGCGGGGTTCACCGGCGAGGTGCGCGTGAACGACCTGTTCGATCACTACCCGGTGGCGTTGCTGACCAAGCAGTGAGCCTCACTGCCGTCGGCGTGCCTTCACATGATGTCGGCCCGGCCGCCCCGAGCCCGCTTACGGAGCTGTCCAGCAGTTCTTCTCATGTGGCCCCCGCTCCTCCCACACGATGTGAAAACGCTATACAGTTGCGGTAATAGCACACGCCCAACTCGACTTGGGCAACCGACCATGGGGGCATATATGAAGAAGATCCTTGCAACGACTTTCGCCGGCGGGGTGCTGCTCGCCGGTCTCGGAACCACGGCAGACGCCGCCGACGGCATCAGTGTCGATACCTCTCCCTACGATCCGAACGGCTCCATCTCCATCACCTTCCCCGGCTGTGAGGGCGCGGAGCTCTACGCCTCCGACATTTACTTCGGTCACACCGAGCCCGGTCCCGCAACGCTCCTGGTCTCCAACTATCTGCACCCCTCTGAACCGTTCGACTTCGATGCCCTCGAAGTCACCGGAGAGGAAGGCATCTTCATCACCGCGCGTTGCGAATTCGCCGATGGCACGACGACCGAGCTCGAACCGATCAACGTGTACCCGGAGGGTTCTCGCTTCCTCGACGAGGACCCCTCCGATGATCCGAGCTCCACGCCCAGCGCGGAGAGCAGCGAGACGCCCAGCGCGGAGAGCAGCGAGACGCCCAGCGCGGAGAGCAG
This sequence comes from Propioniferax innocua, assembly GCF_006716235.1. GTDB lineage: Bacteria > Actinomycetota > Actinomycetes > Propionibacteriales > Propionibacteriaceae > Propioniferax > Propioniferax innocua. Next base: position 1,132,279 of record NZ_VFOR01000001.1, read on the forward strand.
CGAGACGCCCAGCGCGGACGACGACGCCGACAGCGGTACCGGATCGCCCGACGAAGGGTCCAAGGGCTTGCCGAAGACTGGCGTCTGACCATCCCTGCAATACATTCGCGGGCCGCGCCGAGAAATCGGCGCGGCCCGCGGTTTTCTGCGGTCTGAGCAGCCACATGGGTTCCAGTTCCGCCAACTTTCTGCGCATGATCCTGATTTGGCGTGGCTGGGGTGTGCTCTCAGCATTGATTCTTCTCGTTGGTATCGGCATGGGCGTGACGCTGGCCCAGGCCGTCGGAAATGGTCCGCTCGGTGCCGTGGCGTTCGGGGTCATGGCGGCCGCAGCGTCGGCGGGTGTGTGGTTCCTGGGCGTCTACTTCAACAAGACTCGATTCGAGCAGCAACTGGAGCGCCACCTGGGTGAACGCAACATGCATTACGAGAACCTGATCCACTCAGGACGTCCGTGAGCCGGGCCTGAGTACGACGATTCCCATGCCTCCCACCTCGACGCAAAGCCGCGTCTGCACGGCACAACGTAGAGGTGGAGCTTGGTCAGAGAGGTCCGGGACCGAGAAACGCGAAACCGGGGATGTTGCGGAGCACGCCGAAGACGACCAACACCCCGATGAGCAGATAGAACAGCCAGAGGGGAAACGTGCGTTCTGCGGCCCGCCCGGACCAAGCCGACCGCATCCACACGATCCACGCGGCTGCCATCAAGGGCAGCGCGATGAAGATGAGGGGGTTTCGGCTGACCGCGGTGCCCACATCGCCATGGAACAGTGCTCGAGTGGCCCGAAGCATGCCGCATCCCGGGCATGCGTAGCCGGTAAGAGCCAGGAAGGGGCAGGTTCCCCAGCTCCCGGGTGTGTTGGGGTCATGGACATTGACCGCCACGCACATGGCAAGCGCCCCTGCTCCGGTGAGCAGAGGCACTCTCATGCGCTGCGCGCGTGGACGCACCTCGGTGGTGGCCGCCTGCTCGGTGACCGCCACCTCCTCGAGACGCGTCTCGGAGGCCATGATCAGTTGGCCCCGAGGAACGACTCACCGAGTCCGTTGAAGAACCCGATGATGGTGCCGGCGATCCACCACACCAGGGCGATGATCGAGATGATGCGCACAGCCTTGATCTTGTCAAGGTTCGTCGACGCGGAGGCTGGATCGTTCATGATCGAGTTGGATTTGATGAGGGTGTAAATGGCGATGGGCAAGCAGCACACCACCGAGATGATGCTGAGGATCAGCAGCTTGGTGCTCTCAGGGTGATCCTGCATGGGAGGCTGCCCTGCGTCATGTGGCTCGTATGACATGGATTCTCCTGGGTTCCGCGCGAGCCCCGGACGGGCATTCGCGTCGGCCCATCTTTACAGGATCGGAGGTCACCGTCCACATCACCTGTATGTGCCATCAGCCCCGTACTTACCCACCAGCCCCGCACTTACCCATCTGCCCCGTATGTGTCACCGCATGTGGACCACCGTGCTTGGCAAACACAGTGGGGCGCCACCCGAAGGTGACGCCCCACTGACATTCCACGCGGATCAGCCGATCATGCCTTGCGGCGAGTGACCATCCAGCCAGCACCGCTCAGGAGCGACACCAGCAGCGCCAGACCCACAGCCGGTGCACCGGTGTTGGGCAGTGTTCCACCGTTGCCAGGCTTCGCCGGAGCAGGAGCATCCGTCGGAGCAGGAGCATCGGAGGTCGGCGCGCCCGAAGTCGGGGCATCGGACCGGGCCGGGGTGTCGGTCGGCTCATCGGTGGGAGCCGGCGAATCGCTCGGAGCAGGTCCATCGACGTCCTCGATCGCAACGGTCTGGTTCACATCGTTGATGTCGGTGTGCTCCGCAACCTTGTCACCATCGAGAGTGAGGTACTCGAAGACGACGAGTTCCTTGCCAGCGAAACCGGTCGGAACGGTGAACTCCACGTCCACCTCGCCGTTGACAGCCTCTGGAGTGAAGGTGACCTCACCAGTGATCCCGGTGCCCTCACCAGTGGCCTTATCCATCAACTCACCCGTCAGTGTGTACTCCAGCCCAGGTGTCAGGCCTTCGTAAGCCACGGTGTCAACGATCACGCCACCCTCTGCAGCCAGAACCTTGTCGCCATCAGCCTTGTCGACAGCAGTGGTACCGATGCTCGGCTCAGGACGCGGGGTCGGCTCCGGCGTAGGAGTCGGAGTGGGCTCCGGCGTAGGAGTCGGAGTGGGCTCCGGCGTAGGAGTCGGAGTGGGCTCCGGCGTAGGAGTCGGGGTCGGCTCCGGCGTAGGAGTCGGAGTGGGCTCCGGCGTAGGAGTCGGGGTCGGCTCCGGCGTAGGAGTCGGAGTGGGCTCCGGCGTAGGAGTCGGAGTGGGCTCCGGCGTAGGAGTCGGGGTCGGCTCCGGCGTAGGAGTCGGGGTCGGCTCCGGCGTAGGAGTCGGGGTCGGCTCCGGCGTAGGAGTCGGAGTGGGCTCCGGCGTAGGAGTCGGAGTGGGCTCCGGCGTAGGAGTCGGAGTGGGCTCCGGCGTAGGAGTCGGAGTGGGCTCCGGCGTAGGAGTCGGGGTCGGCTCCGGCGTAGGAGTCGGGGTCGGCTCCGGCGTAGGAGTCGGGGTCGGCTCCGGCGTAGGAGTCGGGGTCGGCTCCGGCGTAGGAGTCGGGGTCGGCTCCGGCGTAGGAGTCGGAGTGGGCTCTTCACCGGTGTTCGGATCCACGAACTTCACGCCCACGAGATTCTGGATATCCGAAGCCGTGCCGTCCCTGTCACGCGGGTCATAGATGTTCAACGTCGCACTCGCGGGGTCCACCGGCACCAATTCGGTAGTCGGATCCTGTCCGGTCAGTGCGGTATAGGCCTGCATGATGCGCTCACGGGCAGCAACATCACTGATATCACCGAGGTAGACATCGTATGTTTCAGCATCGTAGCTGTCAGTCCAATACCAAATCGCCAACTGCGTGGCGAAGCGGAACTCATTGTCGTTCAGCCCGAACTTGCCCTGAATCCCTGCAGCGTCATCATCGGCACCACCGGTGTAGCCATTCTTGATGACAGCCAGAACACCTGCATCAGCACCCGCGCGTGGCTCTTTGGCGTAACCCAGCATCGATTCGCCGTAGTGCTCATCGAACTCCAGCTCACGGCCCGACAGGGGATCATTCGGGTCATAAGGAAGCGAGTCGCGCAGGGTGGGCTGATAGAGCGTCTGGTTGAAGCAGTAGACGACCTCAGTTCCACCACCTTCAACCGGTTCGATCACCAGCGGATTCACCCTGTTCTCGGTCATCTGAGAATACGGGGGCTGCTCATTGACTGCCTCGTCGATGTAGCCCTTGAACACATTTCCGGTCTCGACGGCCTGCGCGGTGGGCAGGGTGAGCCCAAACGCAACGATCATGCCCACGACGAGAGCCAAGATTCGCTTCGATACGCTCCACGGGCCGGACGCTGTGACTGGCTCTTCATTATGCTTTGTGATGGACAAAGCCCCTCCTGATGAATATCTCTCCGGAAGGCGAAGACCACCCACCGACCACGGCATCTTCATTCACTGCACTCTTTTGGAGCAAGTCCATCTCAAGACCTGACCCCGTCAGAGATCACCATGTGAACAACACCAGGGCCTCGGCGAAATCTTCCCCATACAGACACAACAGAAGGCCCCGGCCTCCCTCACGGGAAACCGGGGCCTTCAGTGAATCTGTTCAGATCAGGCGAGGATCTTGGTCACACGACCAGCGCCGACGGTGCGGCCGCCCTCACGGATGGCGAAGCGAAGCTCCTCCTCCATGGCGACGGGCTTCATCAGCTCGACGGTCATGTTGGTGTTGTCACCGGGCATGACCATCTCGGTGCCCTCGGGCAGCTGGACGGTGCCGGTCACGTCGGTGGTGCGGAAGTAGAACTGCGGAGCGTAGTCCGAGAAGAACGGCTTGTGACGACCGCCCTCGTCCTTCTTCAGCACGTAGACCGTGGCCTCGAACTTGGTGTGCGGAGTGGTCGATCCGGGCTGGATGACACACTGACCGCGCTCAACGTCCTCACGCTTGGTGCCACGCAGGAGCAGACCCACGTTCTCACCAGCCTGACCCTCGTCGAGGATCTTGCGGAACATCTCAACGCCGGTGATGGTGGTGGTCTGCTTTTCATCGCGGATGCCCACGATGTCGACGGTGTCGTTGGTCTTGACGATGCCGCGCTCGATACGACCGGTCACCACGGTGCCACGGCCGGTGATGGTGAAGACGTCCTCGACGGGCATGAGGAACGGCTTGTCGGTCTCACGCTCGGGCTGCGGGATGTACTCGTCCACGGCCTCCATGAGCTCGAGGATCGACTTGGCCCACTTCTCCTCACCCTGCAGGGCCGGGAAGGCTGCGACCTGAACGACGGGGCAATCGTCGCCGTCGAACTCGTTCTCGGAGAGGAGCTCGCGCACCTCCATCTCGACGAGCTCGATGAGCTCGTCGTCGTCGACCATGTCGCACTTGTTGAGGGCCACGACCATGGCCGGAACACCCACCTGGCGGGCGAGCAGCACGTGCTCACGCGTCTGCGGCATCGGGCCGTCGGTGGCGGCGACCACCAGGATGGCACCGTCCATCTGAGCCGCACCGGTGATCATGTTCTTCACGTAGTCCGCGTGGCCGGGGCAGTCGACGTGCGCGTAGTGACGCTTCTCGGTCTGGTACTCGATGTGAGCGATCGAGATCGTGATACCACGCTGACGCTCCTCGGGAGCCTTGTCGATGTTGTCGAAAGGCGACGCCTCGTTGAGGTCGGGGTACGTGTCGTGAAGCACCTTCGAGATCGCCGCGGTCAAAGTGGTCTTGCCGTGGTCGATGTGCCCGAGAGTGCCGATGTTGCAGTGCGGCTTGGTCCGCTCGAACTTAGCCTTTGCCACTTGGTGGGCTCCTTCTTGGTGGATGTCACACGCTTGTGTGCGACACATGTGGTTGTCAAGGTCTGAGGTTGTTCAGCCCGGAAGCTGTGCAACGTCTGGTGGCAGGTCTGAAAGGACCAGTCGGCCCAAAAGACTCGCCCTAGTTTATTGGCCGCACGCGGGGAGTCAAACCGAGGTCGGACTGACCCCCCGTGTGCGTTGATGTCATTCGCCGCGAGCCTTCTGGATGATCTCGTCGGCAACAGCCTGCGGGCACTCGCCATAGGAATCGAACTCCATCGAGTACGACGCCTGGCCCGAGGTCTTCGAACGGAGATCGCCGACATAGCCGAACATCTCCGACAGCGGCACGAGTGCCTCGACCACCTGGTTGCCATGCTCCTCGCGAGTGCCCTGCATCTGGCCACGACGCGAGTTGATGTCACCGATCACGGTGCCCAGGTAATCGTCAGGGGTGGTGACCTCCACACGCATCAGCGGCTCGAGCAGGCCCGGATCGGCCTTGCGAGCTGCCTCCTTGAACACGTTCAGACCAGCGATCTTGAACGCGAGCTCCGAGGAGTCGACGTCGTGGTAGGCGCCGTCGAGGAGCGTCACCTTGATGTCCTCCACCGGGTAACCGGCGAGGATGCCCGTGGTCATGGCTTCCTGGATGCCCTGGTCCACCGAGGGGATGTACTCCTTGGGGATGCGGCCACCGGTGACGCCATTGACGAACTCGTAACCAAAGCCCGGCTCCTTCGGCTCCAGGTTGATGATCACCTTGCCGAACTGGCCCGAACCACCGGACTGCTTCTTGTGGGTGTACTCGACCTTCTCGACCGGGCGACGCAACGTCTCGCGGTAGCTCACCTGCGGCTTGCCGATGTTGGCCTCGACCCGGAACTCGTCCTTCATGCGACGGATCAGCACCTCGAGGTGCAGCTCGCCCATGCCGGCGATGATCGTCTGTCCGGTCTCCTCATCGGTGTGGACGCGGAAGGTCGGGTCCTCCTCGGCCAAGCGCTGGATGGCCATGGAGAGCTTCTCCTGGTCACCCTTCGACTTGGGCTCGATGGCCTGCTCGATCACCGGGGCGGGGAACTCCATCGACTCGAGCACGACGGGATCCTCGGCGGCGCAGAGCGTCTCACCGGTGGTGGTGTTCTTCAGGCCCATGACGGCCACGATCTGACCAGCACCGACCGAGTTGATCTCCTCACGCTTGTTGGCGTGCATCTGGTAGATCTTGCCGATGCGCTCCTTCTTGCCGGTCACCGAGTTCAGCACCTGGGTGCCGGCCTCGAGGTTTCCGGAATAGACGCGCACGAACGTCAGCTTGCCGAGGTGCGGGTCGGCGGCGATCTTGAATGCCAGGGCAGCCAGCGGCTCGCCGGCGTCGGCATGCTTCTCGATCTTGTTCTCAGGCTTGCCGGGCTCGAAGCCCTCGATGGCCGGAACGTCGACCGGAGCCGGGAGGTAGGCGATCACGGCGTCCAGCAGCGGCTGCACGCCCTTGTTCTTGAACGAGGTACCGCAGAACACGGCCGTCACCTCGGTGGAGAGCACGGCCTTGCGGACGGCCTGCTTGATCTCCTCGACGGTGAGCTCCTCGCCCTCGAGGTATTTCTCGGCGAGCTCGTCGTCGAAGTCGGCGAGCGCCTCGATGAGCGCGGTGTGCGCCTCCTCGGCCTCGTCCTTCATCTCGGCCGGGATGTCCTCGACCGCGTAGTCCTCCCCCAGCTCGGTCTCGCCGCGCCAGGTGAGCGCACGCATCTGCACCAGGTCGACCACGCCGAGGAAGTCGGACTCGGCGCCGATCGGAAGCTGCATGATCAGCGGCGTCGCCTTGAGGCGATCAACGATCGTCTGCACCGCGTACTTGAACGACGCACCGGTGCGGTCCATCTTGTTGATGTAGCAGATACGCGGAACGCTGTACTTGTCAGCCTGACGCCACACGGTCATCGACTGGGGCTCCACGCCGGCCACACCGTCGAAAACAGCCACAGCGCCATCGAGCACACGCAGCGAACGCTCCACCTCGACGGTGAAGTCGACGTGGCCCGGGGTGTCGATGATGTTGATCTGGTGGTCCTTCCACCAGCACGTGGTCGCAGCCGAGGTGATGGTGATACCCCGCTCCTGCTCCTGCGTCATCCAGTCCATCGTCGCCCCACCCTCGTGGGTCTCACCGATCTTGTGGTTGATGCCGGTGTAGAACAGGATGCGCTCGGTGGTGGTGGTCTTGCCCGCATCGATGTGGGCCATGATGCCAATGTTGCGGACCTTGCCCAGGTCGGTCGTAATGTCGACAGCCACGAAACGTCCTCTTTATCTGTGTGTCTACGTTGTCGGTTCGGCTTGGTGACCCAAGCACGGTTTCGGTAGGGCTCGGATGGAACTACCAAGCACAGTGTGGCGGAAAACCCGGGGCACCCACAAAACGGGGCACCCCGGGCTCTCGAAGAATCACCAGCGGTAGTGGGCGAATGCCTTGTTGGCCTCGGCCATCTTGTGGATGTCCTCGCGGCGCTTCACCGCAGCACCCAGGCCGTTCGAGGCGTCCAGGATCTCGTTCATGAGCCGATCGGCCATCGTCTTCTCACGACGCTGCCGAGCAAAGCTCACCAGCCAGCGGAGGGCGAGCGTCGTGGAACGGGCCGGCTTGACCTCGACGGGCACCTGGTAGGTGGCGCCACCGACGCGGCGCGAACGCACCTCGAGGCTGGGGCGCACGTTGTCGAGCGCACGCTTGAGCGTCTGCACCGGGTCGACGCCGGTCTTGGCGCGTGTTCCCTCGAGCGCTGCGTACACGATGTTCTGGGCGACGGCCTTCTTGCCGTCAAGCAGCACCTTGCTCACGAGCTGTGAGACGAGCGGCGACCCGTAGACGGGGTCGACCACCACAGGGCGCTTCGGGGCTGGTCCCTTGCGAGGCATTACTTCTCCTTCTTCACGCCGTAGCGGCTGCGGGCCTGCTTACGGTTCTTCACAGGCTGGGTGTCCAGCGAACCGCGCACGATGCGGTACCGGACGCCCGGGAGGTCCTTCACACGACCGCCCCGGACCAGCACCATGGAGTGCTCCTGCAGGTTGTGGCCCTCACCTGGGATGTAAGCGGTCACCTCAATGCCACTCGAGAGCTTCACGCGGGCCACCTTGCGAAGAGCCGAGTTCGGCTTCTTCGGCGTGGTGGTGTAGACGCGGGTGCAGACCCCGCGTCGCTGCGGCGAGCCCTTCAGGGCAGGCGTACTGTTCTTGGCGACTTGGTCAGTGCGGCCCTTGCGGACCAACTGCTGGATTGTGGGCACCGGCTGGTATCTCTTTCCGTCTGGGTTGTCACGCCATGCGGCGTTCAGGTCTTCAGGTCTCTCGGGGTGCAGCACCCCACGAGACATGTGCGATCAAGAAATCTCGACGATCGAACGCATGCTGGCGGGATTCCGCGGCGCATGCCGGATGGAACAACACCTGTCTGCAACTCGAGGCGGTCGACACGAGCTTTTCGAAGAAACCTCGATTCCCCGAGGAGCTTCGCGGGATTCACCGTCTCGGGAATCCACTGCTCGAGCGGCCAAGTCGCCACGACACGAGTGGCCATCTGGGCACACACACTGGTTCGGACGAGCCGAACACACCCAGAAATGGTAACCGCCCTGCAGGAAATGGGCAATCTGGCATCAGAAACAAGCTCTCAGCACCCACCGCAAAGGGCTCACGCCGTGCGCTCTGCGCACGTGAAGGGCATGCACTCCATGCACGTGCAGGGCACGCACTCCATGCACGTGCAGGGCACGAAGCCGCCCCCTGCTGGCTGCTGGCCCTTCAGAGCTGCTCGCCCTGCTCGATCCTGCCGAACAGGTCCACCCGCCCGGCATGGCGTCCACCCTCGAACTCGGCGGCAAGGAACGCGTCGACGATCGCCTTGGCCATGTCCACACCGACGAACCGCTCCCCCATCGCCAGCATGTTGGCGTTGTTGTGGCGACGGGCCATCTCCGCGGAGAACGGCTCGGTGCACACGACACAACGGGCACCGGGAACCTTGTTCGCGGCGATCGAGATACCGATCCCCGAACCGCACACGATGACACCGGCGTCGCACTCGCCACTGGTGACCAGGTGAGCCGCGCGCGCCCCCCAGATCGGGTAATCGGTGCGCTCCGCCGAATCGGTACCGGCGTCAATCACCTCGTGCCCCAACTCGGCGAGGTACGCCTTCACCTCATTGCGCAGATTGAACCCAGCGTGGTCCGCACCCATGGCGATCTTCACGGAAACTCCTCTCGACGAACGAGATCATCCTGCCATTGTCACGCCGGCCTGCACAGTCGATGAGCGCACTGCATACCCGGTCGACCGCGACCAGTGCCGCTCAGCGCTCCTCGAGACCATCATTGTCGCCGAGCAGGTTCACCGCCTCAGCGGTACGGGCCCTCGCCTGTTCCAACCGGGACTCGTCACCATCGCCACCGGCGAGAGCCTCTTTCACCAAGACCGTCCGCGCAGGTGACCCGGATGAGTAACGCGTCACCATCGTCGGGAAGTACTCGGCGGAGCTCACCTCGAAGGAGGGTCGTTCGCTATCGGTATCTGCGCCGGGCTCGGCCTCAGTGAATGTGAATCGTACCGTGATTCCCTCGTATCCACGCGGCACGTCAGTCTCGTGCTGGGCCACGAGGTTCCCCAGACCGTAGACCACCCATTTGCCGTTGACCTTGGTGATCGGTTGCACCACGTGCGCATGGTGCCCATAGACAAGATCCACATCGGGAGAAGCGGTGAGCCTCTCGGCGACGCTCATCTGCTGCTCGTTCGGCTCGGTCTGATACTCCTCGCCGCCGTGCATGGCCGCCATCACGATGTCGGCGCCGGCCTCACGAGCTCTCCTGGCCGCATCGAGCAGCGCATCGGGGTCAAGCGGCTGCACCGCCCACGGCTTGTCATCCGGCACCGGGATCCCGTTGGTCCCGTAGGTGCCGGTGACCACCGCGATCTTCACACCACTTTCGGTGGTGAACAGCGTCGGCGTCGACGCCTCTTTCTCACTGCGCGCGGTGCCGACGTGCAGGATGCCGCGTTCATCCATGCCGTCGAGGGTGCGCTCGATCCCCTCGAACCCATCGTCCAAGCTGTGATTGGAGGCCGTGGTGCACATGTCGTAACCGGTTTCCTTGACGCCGTCGAGCGTGTGCGGCGGGGCGATGAACATCGGATAACCCTCATACGGTCCACCGGCCTCGGCCACCGGCACCTCGTTGTGGCAGATGCCGAGATCGGCACCCTCGACCACCGGCCTGACCCCCGCGAGAAGTGGGGCGAAATCGTAGTCGTCGTCGCCCTTCCGCCCCGCTGCTCGGGCGTCCTCCTGGGCTCCGAACCACAGGGTGTTGTGCCAGAGCAGGTCCCCGTTCATGGCCACCGTCGCAGTGCGGGGCTCAGGCGTCGACGTGGGTGTGGGCGTTGGGCTGGCGGTCGGCGCCGGCTCGGAAGACGGCTCCGCGCCTCCTGTGGGTGTTTCATCCGGCGGTGCCCCACAGGCCGACACCAACACCGCGACCGAGGCTGCCATCACCCCAGCAGCACGCGCTCCCCAACGTTTCCCTCGAGTCCCGACACGCCCGCACACACGAGCGCTATCGATAATGTATCCCCCAAACATCATGCTCACTTTGTAGCACGGAGATGCGACAATGTGGGCGACCACGGAGAAAAGCCGGACGGATCGTCATACTCCACGACGGGGCCCGCCTCATCCGGCGTGGCGCTGCACAAAAGTCACTCTGGAGTTGACATAGGCTGGGCACAGCCATTCGAAGGAGTATCAGTGTCGCTGGCCGAAGAATTCGAGCGGGTCGGTGAACGCCCGACACCGCCGACTGGTCGCGTCATCGTGATCACAGGTGCCATGGCAGCAGGAAAATCCACGGTGGCCGAACTACTGGCCACCCGCTTGGAGAAGTCGGTGCACATCCGAGGCGACTCGTTCCGCCGGATGATCGTCAACGGCCGCGCCGAGATGACCCTGGATCCAACTCCCGAAGCGCTCGCGCAACGTCGCCTGCGCTATCGCCTCGCCAGCGATGTCGCCGATGCCTACGCTGCCGAAGGCTTCGACTCGATCGTCCAGGACGTCATCGTCGGCCCCGACCTGCCGCGCTTTGTCGAACAGATCCAGACACCCGAGCGCTACCTGATCGTGCTGTCCCCCAGCGTCAGCGTCCTGGAGTGGCGTGAACAGCAGCGCAAGAAGCAACACGACGTACATTTCTCCGCAGGAGCCATGGACAACACACTGCGCCGGGAGACCGACAAGATCGGCTACTGGCTGGATTCTTCGGCCCAATCCCCCGAGGAAACCGTGGATGACATCCTGAGTCATCTGGATCGCGCCCGCGTCTGACGCCGGGCCACCTCCCACGAAAGGACCTCCATGACGATCTCCCTGCCGCCCATCGGGCTCGGCACCTGGCCCATGCGTGGACGCGAAGGCACCGCCGCCGTGATCTCTGCAATCGAGAAGGGCTACCGGCTCATCGACTCCGCATTCAACTATGAGAACGAGGGCGTGGTCGGCACGGCCGTCCGCACCTGCGGGGTCCCCCGCGAAGAACTCATCATCACCAGCAAGCTCCCCGGCCGTCACCACAAGCAGTCCCATGTGGTGCCGACCATCGAGGAGACGGTGGCCCGCATGGGGCTCGACTACATCGACCTCTACCTGATCCACTGGCCGAACCCCTCCCAGGGGCTCTACGTCGACGCCTGGAAGGGCATGATCGAGGCCAAGGAAGCAGGCATCGTGAAACACATCGGCGTCTCGAACTTCCTGCCCGACCACATCGAGAAGATCGAAGCCGAAACCGGTGTGCGTCCCGAGGTGAACCAGATCGAACTGCACCCGATGTTCCCCCAGCTCGGTCAGCTTCAGTGGCACGAAGAGAAGGGCATCATCGTCGAGGGCTGGAGCCCGCTGCGTCGCGGCAACGAAGCAACTTCAGCCCCCGCCGTCACCGAGGTGGCAGCCGCCCACGGCATCACGCCGGCCCAGGCGATCCTCGCGTGGCATCGCGCCATCGGTTCGCTGCCACTGCCGAAGTCGTCCGACCCCGTACGTCAGTCGGAGAACCTCGCGGCCATGGAGATCGAACTGACCGACGATGAGGTCGCGTCCATCAGCGCCCTCGGCCGTCCCGACGGGCGTCAGGCAGACCAGAACCCGGAGTACTACGAGGAGATGTGATCCTCAACGCCCCAAGCTGACCCCCACCGATGCCATGGTGGAGGCCTCAGGGGGACACACGACGCCCGGCCGATGCATCCAGGTGATGCACAGCCGGGCGTCGTGTGGTTTCGAACCCCGTGATCGCAGAACGTGCTGGCGTCAGGTCAGGCGAGGCCGAGCATCTCGACAGCCTGCGCCCGCATATCGACCTTGCGGACCTTGCCGGTGACGGTCATGGGGAATTCATCGACGACATGCACATAGCGAGGAATCTTGTGTCGCGACAGCTTGCCCTCGGAGAACTCACGCACCTGTTCCTCGGTGAGATCTGACACTCCATCGCGGAGCTTGACCCACGCCATCAGCTCCTCGCCGTATTTCGGATCTGGAACCCCGACGACCTGGGCATCGACGATGTCGGGGTGCGTGTAGAGGAATTCCTCGATCTCACGGGGATAGATGTTCTCCCCGCCCCGGATCACCATGTCCTTGATCCGACCGGTGATCTGCGCGTAGCCGTCCTCATCCATGACCGCGAGGTCACCGGTGTGCATCCAACCATCGGCATCGATGGCCTCAGTGGTCTTTTCCTCGTCGTTCCAGTAGCCGAGCATCACCGAATAGCCACGGGTGCAGAACTCACCCACCTCCCCGCGCGGGACCGGGTCACCGGTCGTCGGATCGACGACCTTCACCTCCACGTGCGGCAGAGCACGCCCGACGGTGCCGACGCGACGTTCCAGCGAGTCATCGGGACGCGTCTGCATGGAGACCGGCGAGGTCTCGGTCATGCCGTAACAGATCGAGACCTCCTCCATGTGCATGCGGTCGATGACCTTGCGCATGATCTCGGCCGGGCAGGGCGATCCTGCCATGATGCCGGTGCGCAAGGTGCTGAGGTCGTACGACTCGAAGTCGGGCAGGGCCAGTTCCGCGATGAACATCGTCGGCACCCCGTACAACGAGGTGCACTTCTCGCTCTCGACCGCCTTCAGTGCCTCGTCAGGCTTGAACGCCGGGCCCGGGATCACGGTGCAGGCACCATGGCTGATCACCGCCAGATTGCCCATGACCATCCCGAAGCAGTGGTAGAACGGCACCGGGGTGCAGACGCGGTCCGCGTCGGTGTAATGGATGGTCTCACCCACGAAGTACCCGTTGTTGAGGATGTTGCGGTGCGAGAGCGTCGCACCCTTCGGAAACCCGGTGGTGCCCGACGTGTACTGGATGTTGATCGGATCGTGCTGCGTCAGCGATGCGGCGATCGCGGGCAGCTCCGGGGAGATCTCGGTGCGCATCAGGGCCGCGAAATCATCGCTCTCCATGAGCACGACCTTCTCCAGATCGTCGCAGCGCGGCATGACCTCCTCGAGCATCTCGGCGTATTTGGAGTCCTTGAACTCGGTGGCCGCGATGACGCAGCGAACCTCGGACTTCACCAACGCGTACTCCAGCTCGTGCACGCGGTACGAGGGATTGATGTTCACCAACACCAGGCCGACCTCGGCGGTGGCGAACTGCGTCAGGAACCATTCCCAGCGATTCGGCGCCCAGATGCCGACGCGGTCACCCTTGCGCAGACCGAGTTCAAGAAGCCCCGACGCCAACCGCCGCACGTCCTGCAGAAGTTCGTCATAGGTCCATCGGCGTCCGGCGGGGACATCCACGAGCGCTTCATTGTCACCGAAGCGTTCGGTGGTCTCGGCGAGCTGCTGCCCGATGGTCAGCTCGATCAGGGGAACGTCGGACCCGCCGACGTCTTGGCTCAGTTCAGGGTCGAGGACGGCGTCAGTCATGATCAACTCCGATCGTTGTCGTTCCCGTTGCCCGTGCCCGACGAAGCACCGAGTGCGCCAAGGAGATCACCGGCGCATCGACCATGCGTCCATCGAGCTGGAAGACACCCGCCTCGTTGCGGGCAGCCGAGACGATCCGCTCGGCCCGGGACACTTCTTCTGGGGTGGGAGCGTACGCATCCCGGATGACCGGGACCTGCCCGGGGTGGATACAGGCGGTCGCCATGAACCCGAGCGCCACGGCGTCATCGGCCTCGGCGCGCAGGCCATCATGGTCGGCGATGTCGAGGTGTACCGCGTCCACCGCGAAACGCCCGAATGCGGCGGCGGCCATGGCGACACGTGCCCGTGCATAACGGGGAGCGTCACGATACTGGCCCATCATCGGACTCCCCGTCGCTGACGTCATCGCTGCAAAGCGACTGGCGTCACCGCCCATGGCAGCCACGAGATCTTCGGCGCCCCACATGAGACCGACACAGTTGGAGGCAGCTGCGATCTCATCGGCGCGGACGACCCCGAGCGGCGTTTCAACGAGCGCGAGGACACCGACCGGAACCTGTTCCACCTGCTCGGCGGACTCGGCCTTGGCCAGCATGACGCACCGGTACTGCGTCTTGGCCAGGGCCTCGAGATCCGCCTCGAACTCTCCGCTGTCGAAGGGGTTCAATCGAACGATCGTCGATGCCGGATCCAACGGATGCGCCACCAACGCCTCACGGGCTGCGGGTTTGTCGGCAGGAGCGACGGCATCCTCCAGGTCGATGATGACCACATCGGAACGTTCGGCGGCCTTGCCATACCGATCAGGACGATCAGCCGGGCAGAACAGCATCGCCGGGCCCGGCGGCAGCCAAGGCTGCGCGGTCGCATCGGCTTTCATGCGTCGCTCCCCCGCTCGGCAGCAGCCAGCGCCGCGGGCGACTTGTGGAACAACGCATTGCGCACAGCGACACAGACCACGTCACCATGCTGGTTGCGGCCCGTGTGCCGCATCGTGACGATGCCTTGACCGGGACGCGACTTGGATTCGCGTTTGGCCACCACTTCAACCTCACCGTAGAGCGTGTCCCCGGCGTAGACGGGTTTGGGAAAGGTGATCTCAGTGAAACCGAGCTGCGCCACGATCGTGCTCTGGGTGAGCTGGTTGACCGAGAGCCCGATGAGCGTCGCCACAGTGTGCATCGAGTTCATCAGGCGCTCCCCACCCAACGCGTTCTCCTGCGACCATGCGGCGTCCAGATGCAGCGCCTGATGATTCATCGTGAGCGTCGAGAAGATGGTGTTGTCGGCCTCGGTCATGGTGCGGCCGGGCGTGTGTCGGTAGACGACGCCCTCCTCGAGTTCGTCGAAGTACAGGCCCCGTTGGGTGACCACGCGCGGCTCCTGCTCCACGGAATCCTCCTGAGGTACGGGCTGCTCGCCGTTCACAGACCCAACCCCCGCGCGATGAGCATGAGCTGCACCTCGGAGGTGCCCTCACCGATCTCGAGGATCTTCGAATCCCGGTAATGACGCGCCACGGCGTACTCGTTCATGAAGCCATAACCACCGTGCACCTGGGTGGCGTCGCGTGCATTGTCCATGGCTGCCTCGGACGCCACGAGCTTGGCGATCGCCGCTTCCTTCTTGAACGGCTTGCCCGCGAGCATCAGCGAAGCCGCGTGATAGTAAGCGCAGCGCGCGGTGTGGGCGCGAGCTTCCATGCGCGCGATCTTGAATGAGATCGCCTGGTTCTTGCCGATCGGCTGCCCGAACGACTCGCGTTCCTTGGCGTATTTCACCGATTCGTCGACGCAGCCCTGCGCGGCGCCGGTGGCCAGTGCGGCGATCGCGATGCGTCCCTCGTCGAGGATCGACAGGAAGTTCGCATACCCGCGGCCCCGCTCACCCAGCAGATTGGCCTCGGGGACGCGCACATTCTCGAACGTCAACGGATGGGTGTCCGATGCATTCCACCCCACCTTGTCGTAGGCCGGCTCCACGGTGAAGCCGGGCGTGCCGTTGGGCACGATGATCGTGGAGATCTCCTTGCGTCCATCCTCCTTGGTGCCGGTGACCGCGGTGACCGTCACGAACCGCGTGATCTCGGTACCGGAGTTGGTGATGAACTGCTTGGAGCCGTTGATGATCCACTCGCCGTCCTCGAGACGAGCGGTGGTACGCGTGGACCCGGCATCCGATCCGGCACCGGGTTCGGTGAGGCCGAAGCCAGCCAGGTTCTTGCCCGCTGCCAGGCTGGGCAGCCATTCGGCTTTCTGCTCATCTGTGCCGAACTTGTGAATCGGCATCGCTCCAAGGCTGACTCCGGCTTCAAGGGTGATCGCCACCGACTGGTCGACGCGCGCCAGCTCCTCCAGCGCCAGGCTCAGCGCGAAGTAGTCGCTGCCCATGCCACCGTGTTCCTCATCGAACGGCAGGCCGAACAGGCCCATCTCTCCCATCTTGGAGACGATCGCGTACGGGAACGCATGTTCCTTGTCGTGTTGCGCCGCCACCGGCGCGACCTCCTTCTGGGCGAAGTCGGCCACCGCCGCCTTCAGGTCGGCGTATTCCTCGGTGAGTTCCATGTCATTCCTTCGTGAGTGGTTCAACGTCATGCGAGCCCGCGAAGGGGCGATAGATCGAAGTCGTTCAGGACGCCTCATCGGTGGCGTCCACCGAGGCCAGCACCTGGTCGGCGCCGACCTGCTCCCCCGCCTTCGCCGAGAGCGTGACGACACCGGCACTTGGAGCGGTGAGAGTGTGTTCCATCTTCATGGCCTCCACCGTGATGACGGGGGCCCCGGAGTCCACATGATCGCCGTCGGCCACATGGACCGCGATCACCGAACCGGGCATCGGACTGCTGATCTCGGCCACCAGCTCATCGGCGTGCAGACGCTTGTCGTACAACGGCAGGATCGGCAGTGCGAATCCCCCGACGGTGCCCTCGGTGCCGGTGACCCACACGGTCCCGCCGGCGACCTCGGCCGCCCATGTGCTGCGGTCCACTTCGTCGAGGAGATCCACCTGAACCTGGATGATGTCGTTCTCGATCCGGACGCGACGCGGCTCGACCCCGAGGTCATACGGTTCATCGCTGATACGCACATCGAAACCGCCTGGCCGTGGATCGAGGCCGACACAGACCGGCTTCTCACCCAGCAGGAACCGTGCCCACATACCGGTGCGCTGCTGGCCCAGGCGCCATCCGTCGTTGCGCCATGGCTCATGCGAAGGTCCCTCACCGGGGGCGGTCAGGACAGAAGCACCTTCGGGGAGCCGCGCCTCGATCGCCTCGATGGCCCCCGCGACGAGCGCGGGGAACGGCGGACGCGGCGACACGTACTCACCGGCGACACGGTCCAGCAACCCGGTGTCCAGGTCTCCGGCACGCACCAGGGGCTGGTTGATCAGGAAGCGACAGAAATCGATGTTGGTCTGCAGCCCCCCGACGACGGTGCCGGCAAGGGCATCATCCAAGGCGTCCAGTGCCTGCCCGCGCGTGGGCGCATGGACGATGACCTTGGCCAGCATCGGGTCATAATCGCTACTCACATACGACCCGGCGATGACACCGGTGTCGCAGCGATCGGCGTCGCTCCTGAAATCGAGCACGGTGCCTCCGGTCGGCAGGAAACCATTGCTCGGATCCTCGGCGTAGACACGGGCCTCGATCGAGTGACCGGTGAGCGTCACCGATTCCTGCTGGATCGCGAGTGGCTCCCCCGCTGCGATCGCAACCTGGTGCGCCACCAGGTCCTCACCGGTGACCTCCTCGGTGACCGGGTGCTCCACCTGCAGGCGCGTGTTCATCTCCATGAAGAAGAACTCGTCGGGACGATGCGCCGAAACGATGAACTCCACGGTGCCCGCACCCACGTAATCCACCGCACGCGCGGCATTGCAGGCGGCTTCACCGATACGGGCACGTGTCTGTTCATCGAGCAGTGGGCTCGGCGCCTCCTCGATCACCTTCTGGTGGCGACGCTGGAGCGAGCACTCGCGCTCCCCGAGGTGCACGACGTTGCCGTGCTTGTCCGCCAGAACCTGCACCTCGATGTGACGCGGAGTGTCCACGAATCGCTCGAGGAAGAGCGTGTCATCGCCGAACGCGTTGCTCGATTCACGCCGAGCCGACGTCAGCGCGGCCTGCATGTCCTCGGGCTTCTCGACGCGCCGCATGCCCTTGCCGCCACCGCCCGCCGAGGGCTTGATGAGCACGGGGTAACCGACCTCGCCCGCCGCCTCGATCAACTCCTCGTCGGTGAGACCGGGTCGCGAGACACCCGGGACGGTGGGCACATCATTGCTGGAGACCGCCGCCTTCGCGGTGATCTTGTCGCCCATCGTCTCGATCGCCGATGCGGGCGGACCGATGAACTCCACGCCCGCCTCCTCACAGGCTCGGGCGAACTTCGCATTCTCGGAGAGGAAGCCGTAACCGGGGTGGATGGCCTGCGCACCGGAGCGCTTGGCGGCGTCGATCACACGATCGATGTTGAGGTACGACTCGGAAGCTCTCGTGGGGCCGATGTACACGGCGGCATCGGCCAGGTGCACGTGCAAGGCGTCACGGTCGGCGTCGGAGTACACCGCCACGGCACGGATACCGAGCTCCTGGAGTGTGCGGATCACGCGGACCGCGATCTCGCCGCGGTTCGCGATCAGGACTGTGTCGAAGTGGCTGCTCATGATCTCCTCACATCCGGAAGACGCCGTAGCCGGGATCGGCGAGCGGGCTCTGCCCCACCACGCCGAGAGCGAGCCCGAGGACTCGCCTGGTGTCAGCCGGGTCGATGATGCCGTCATCCCACAGTCGGGCGGTCGAGTAGTAAGCGGTGGATTGGCGATCGAACTGGTCGAGGATCGGCTGCTTGAACTCCGCCGCCTGCGCCTCGGTCCATTCCTCGCCGCGCTTGGCCTTCTGTGCCCCACGCACCGTGGCGAGGGTGTCCGCGGCCTGCGGGCCTCCCATCACCGAGATGCGCGCATTCGGCCACATCCACAGGAAACGCGGCGAGTAGGCGCGTCCGCACATGGAATAGTTGCCCGCACCGAAAGAGCCACCTATGACGACCGTCAGCTTGGGAACCCGCGTCGTAGCGACGGCGTTCACCATCTTGGCGCCCGCCTTCGCGATACCGCCGGCCTCGTACTGACGGCCGACCATGAAACCGGTGATGTTCTGCAGGAACAACAGGGGGATGCGTCGCTGGTCGCACAGCTGGATGAAGTGCGCGCCCTTGAGCGCGGATTCGCTGAACAGAACGCCGTTGTTGCCGATGATGCCCACGGGGTGCCCGTCGATGTGCGCGAACGTGGTCACCAGGCTCGTGCCGTACTCGGCCTTGAACTCGGTGTGTTCACCGGCGTCGACGATCGTGGTGATGACATCACGCACGTCGTAGGGCGTGCGCGAGTCGGTGGGCACGAGGTCATAGAGGTCGGTCTGCGGCCGCTTGGGAGCCTGCGATTCAAGCACCTTCCACGGCGCCTCGGGCGCGGGCGGCAGCGTCGCCACGATGTCGCGGACCTTCATGAGAGCGTCGTGGTCATCGGAGGCGAGATGGTCGGTGACTCCGGAGACCTTGGAATGCAGGTCGCCGCCACCAAGCTCTTCGGCGGTGACGTCCTCACCCGTGGCCGCCTTCACCAGAGGCGGCCCAGCCAGGAAGATCGTGCCCTGATTGCGCACGATCACCGCCTCATCGGCCATCGCCGGCACATAGGCGCCGCCCGCAGTGCATGACCCCATGACCGCAGCGATCTGAGGGATCCCCTTGGCCGACAGATTCGCTTGGTTGTAGAAGATGCGGCCGAAGTGGTCGCGGTCGGGGAAGACCTCATCCTGCTGCAGGAGCATGGCTCCACCCGAATCGACCAGGTAGATGCACGGCAGGTGATTGGCCTCGGCGATCTCCTGGGCCCGCAGATGCTTCTTCACCGTCATCGGGTAGTACGTGCCGCCCGAGACCGTGGCGTCATTGGCGATCACGAGGCATTCGCGTCCATGGATCCGACCGATCCCTGCAATGACACCCGCACCGGGTGCTTTGCCGTCGTACATGTCCTCAGCGGCCAGCGGAGCGATCTCCAGGAAGGGGCTCCCCGCGTCCAACAGCACATCCACTCGTTGGCGCGGCAGCATCTTGCCGCGATCTGTGTGTCGCTTCCGGGCGACCTCCCCGCCACCATCCGCGACCCGGGCCATGCGCTTTTGCAGATCGGCCACCATGGCCTCGTGCTGCTGGCGCCCGTTCGACGAGTCGACCATCACACCTCCTCGTGGACCCCGCTCATGCGAGTTAGTTAACCGTCACTAACGGTATACAATGTGAGGCATGCCCCGCAACAACAACCCCGTCGAGGGGTCGGGCTCCGACGTCACCCTCGGCGCCACCGATGGTTCATCGACAAGCATCCCGACACCACGGCCAGGCACTGGCGCACGCCAGGAGGCCAAGGCCGAGCGGCGTTCAGGGTTGTTGAAGGCGGCGGCCCGCATCATGGCCGAGCGGGGCTTCCACGCCACCCGACTGGATGACATCGGCTCGGCCGTGGGCATCTCGGGCCCCGCGCTCTATCGACACTTCAGCAGCAAACACGACCTGCTCACCGCCGTCCTCGTGGACGTCTCCGAGCGACTGCAGGCCGGCGGCGAGAAGGTACTCGACGCCGCACCCGACCCTGAGTCGGCACTCGACTCACTCATCGCCTTCCACGTGCACTTCGCCTTCACCGAAACCGAGCTCATCGGCGTCCAGGACCGTGAACTGCTCAACCTCGAGCCCACGGCCCGCGAAAAAGTTGCAACGCTGCAGCGCACCTACCTGCAGCTCTGGTACGAAACGTTGTCGAAGCTGAAGCCCGAGCTGGACGACGACGCCGTCAAGGCACGATGCCGAGCCGCAGTGGGCATGATAAACGCATCGCGTCACGTGGTCGGCCGACGGCTGGAAGACCCCACCCGAGCCGCCTTGCCGGGAATGTGCCGAACCGCCCTGACCTCCTGACCGGGCGAACACCCATCACTCAGTCCGCCATCGGCCCCCCGGTCATCGACGGCGTCGCAGAATGGCACCTCCCACGGCCAATGCCATCAAGCCACTGAGCAGGATCCCCGCCGCAGGACCACCCGTTCTGGGCAGGAACCCGCCCGGCTGGTCTTCCGGTGCTGGAGCAGGCTGATCGGGGCCCGGCTCACTGGGACCGGGCTCACTGGGGCCGGGCTCACTGGGACCGGGCTCACTGGGGCCGGGCTCACTGGGACCGGGCTCACTGGGACCGGGCTCACTCGGACCGGGCTCACTCGGACCGGGCTCACTCGGACCGGGCTCACTCGGACCGGGCTCACTCGGACCGGGCTCACTCGGACCGGGCTCACTCGGACCGGGCTCACTCGGACCGGGCTCACTCGGTACAGGGTCTCCTGGCTTTGTCGGCTCAGGCGACACAGGCGTCTCAGGCTCAGGGACCACCTCGAGAATGGTGTCGCGTGCCGTGCCCTGATCGTTGTCCTCGACCGGATCTGGGGTGGGGCTCGTGACGCGAGCAGTATTCACCAATTCCCCGCTGGCATCCTGCGCCAAGACCCCACCGATCTCGACGGTCACAGAATCACCGGGCAGGATCACATCCGCCAGACACGTCACCGTCCGATCGTCAACGGCACAGCTGGGGCCGCTCGTTGTGATGTCGGAGATCTCGTGCGGAACTTCGTCGACCACGGACACGGGGCTCGCAGCTGAGGGGCCAAGGTTCGTCACCACGACCCGCCACACCACCGGTTCACCCGGCACCGCAGGGGTCACCAACGTCTTGCGAACATCGAGATCCGCCGAGGGCGTCAAGGAGGTCCCCACGGTCGAGACATCATCACCAGAGTTCGGATCCGGCGTCGAACCAGAGACCGTGGCCGTGTTCTCCAGCTCCCCGCGGGCCGTGGGCGCGACGGTCGCGTCGATCTGGACGGTGAAGGAATCACCTGGGGCAAGGGTTGCTCGACCACACCGCAGGGCCTGACCCTCGGCCAGGACGCAGCCGGTCAGTGGATCCTCGACGCTGACGCGAGGATCGACCGCCTCAGTGGCGAGTACGTCGTCGATGACGACATCACGCGCCGTGGAAGGGCCTTCATTGGTGACCGTGATCGTCCATCCCACATCACGCCCCGGCACCAACTCACCATCACCGGTTCGAGTCTTCACCACCGCGAGATTCGCGCTCGGAGTGACACTGTCGATCGCCACGGACTCGTTGTTGTCAAGGGTGGGATCTGCCACCGAGTTCGTCACATGCACAGCGTTGACGATCTCGCCCGAGACCTCGCTGCCGAGGCGTCCAGTGACCGTGATCTCGGTCTTCGCACCCGACGCCAGCTCACCCAGTCGGCAATGCAGGGCCGCATCGTGCTCCGAGCATGACGCACCTCGTGGGGCATGAGCTTCCACGTCCAGGAGTCCCGCGGGCAGCACATCGCGCACAAGCACGTCCCGGGCATCGTCCGGTCCACGGTTCTCGACGGCCACACGCCACGTGACCTCCTCACCGGGCACAGCCTCCCCGACGAGTTCCGTGGACACCGCAACGTCTGCGAGCTGTCCGACAGGCGTGGTCACCGAGTGCTCGTTGTCCTCGGGAGTCGGCTCATCTTCGACTCCCACCACCGTCGCGGCATTCGTCAATTCCTCGACGTTGGACGGAACCGTGCCGCTGATCTCGACCGAGACGCTGCTCTTCGCAGGAACGGTTCCCAGCGGACAAGTCACTTCACCACCGGCAGTGGTGCATTCGATGCCTCCGGGGGCTCGCACCTCGACGTCGGAGACACCACTGGGCAAGCGGTCGGTGAGAACCACGCCCGTGGCATCGGAGGTGCCGCTGTTCGCCACCACCACCTGCCACGTGATGACGTCACCGGCCGTGGGGGCATCCTCGGCCTGGACCTGTTTGGTGACCGCCAGGTCGACATCAGGGGTCAGACGCGTGGTGACCGTGGCCGAATCATTGCCCGGATCACGGTCCGGCGATGTTGTGGTGACAGCGGCCTCATTGGTGAGTTCACCACGCGCTTCGGGAGAAACCACCCCGGTGATCTGGACAGGCATGGTGGCACCACTGTCAAGCGATCGGCGTTCACAGGTGACCGTCAGGCCCTCCACCCGGCAGGCTGTGGCCGGATCAGCCGACACCTCCACATCGGTGATCCCCGGCGGAAGTTCATCGGTCACGGTCACGTTGGACGCAGTCGAGGGGCCGTGGTTCACCGCCTGAACCGTCCAGGTCACAGGCGCCCCGGGCGTCGTTCCTCCGCTGAGAACATCCTTCGTCAGAGACAGATCCACATCGGAGACAACGGTCCCGGTGCTGGTGTCGCTGTTGTTGCCCGAGGTGGGGTCATACGTTCCCGACCGGACCTCAGCACTGTTCAGCAGCTCCCCACTCGCCGTGGGAACGATGTCAGCGGTGACAGTGATGGTGCGCTCCTCGCCGACAGCGAGATCGAAATCGGCACACGTGAGCGTCCGACCAGCGAGTTCGCACTCCGCCCCGGTGGCCCGGGCATTGGTGACCTGCTCGGGAAGCGCGTCCGTCACCCGGACGTCCCGCGCCACCGCAGGCCCGTCATTACGCACGACGAGATCCCACTCGACCTGCTGCCCGGCGACAGGCGTTTCGGTGCGCTGGCGCTTCATCAACGACACATCCGCCGAGGAACCCAGCGGAGTGGTCGTCGTCGCGGTGTCATTGTCGGTCACGGGGTCAGGGGTTCCACTGCTGATGCGTCCGGTGTTAACGATCTCACCGGTTGCATCGGCATCCACCGTACCGACGACCTCGATACTCGCCGACGCTCCGGGAGCCAACGAATCAGCCGAACACAGGACGCTTCGACCATCGACCGAACAATCGAGGCCACCGTCGTCGACGACCCTGACATCGGTCAGCTCCTCAGGCAGGGTATCGCCGATCACGGCTGGCTCGGCAGCCGAGGGGCCATGGTTGGTCATGGTCAGCCGCCAAGTGAGAGGCGCACCTGCCTGTGGGTTCTCCGTGAGGACTCGCTTGTCCAGGGCAAGGTCCGCCGATGGGACCAACTGATCCTTGGTTGTCGCGGTGTCATTGCTCGAGTCCGGGTCACCGGTCGACGTCGAGACCGTGGCGGTGTTCGTGACCTCCCCACGAGCACTCGGGTCAACGACTCCGGTCATCGTCACGATGATCGTCTCGCCCGGAGCCACCGTGGCTCGTCGGCAGGTCACGACGCCGTCAGCAACCTCACACGCAACATCCGGTTCCTCGGCCGTGGCTTCCACACCGGATACACCAGCGGGCATCTCGTCTCTCACCACCACGTCACGTGCCACGGATGGGCCGTCGTTGGTCACCCGCAACCGCCACGTCGCAGGCTCTCCAGGGACCGGCGGCGCCTCGACGAGTTCCTTCTCGATCCGCACATCGGCCGATGGACGCAGCGCAGTGGTGACATCGACATGGTTGTTTCCTGACTCCGGATCTGGAATCTCCGACGCCACGGATGCGTGGTTCGTCAATGAATCCGCCGTGACACCGGCCTCGAGAACCGCAGTGATCCGCATCGTGACCGAATCACCAACGCGAACGTCGTCATAGGAGCACCCCGCCTCGCCACTGTTCGGCGCGGCACCACCGGTCGCATCGGCTAGGAGGTGGCAGCGGGCGCCACCGGAGCCTTCAATGGTGATGTCACGCAGACCCGGTGGGAGCAGGTCGAAAAGCTGCACATCGGGAGCGATCGAGTCACCCTTGTTCGTTCCAGTGACCGTCCAGCTCAGCGTCTCACCCGGGACCGCAGAATCCTGATCGACGTCCTTTGTGACGGCCATGTCGGCCATCTGGGCCACCTGGATGGTCGACTCACCGACATTGTTCCCGGGTTCGGGATCAGCAGGGACTTCGACATGGGCGGAGTTCGTGATGGAACTGCTGCGATAGTCCGCCGACACCGTACCGGTCAGGCTCATCGCCGCACCTCCCACCAGCAACCGAGGCAGACGACAGATGGCCGTCCTGCCCTCGATCCGACAGTCCGCATCGGGGTGATCCATGGTGACCTGGGGGTTCTCCACCCCCTCGGGGATCTCATCGGTGACAACGAGGTTCTGAGCCGCTGAGGGACCGTTGTTTCGGAGCGCGACGTTCCAAGCGATCTCATCCCCCACGAGCACCGCTCCATACACCGGAGTCTTGGTCAACTCCACATCGGCCCTGGTTTCAACCGCGACCTCAGCACTCGCCCGGGCGTCCTCCTCGGCCGTCGGCGATGTGGCCGTGGCGTCATTGACGAGCACGCCCGGCTCCTGCGTGGAGTCAACCCGCGCCCACACGCTTCGCTCGGCCTGCTCACCAACGCCGAGGTCGCCCACACGGCAGGTCACCGTACGAGCAGCGGCGTCGACATCACAGCCGGGCGCGTCGAACAGATCGAAGCCCTCGGGGATCCGATCGGTGACCACCACATCGGTGGCCCGCGACGGGCCCTCGTTGACGACGCTCAGGAAGAACGTCGTCCCATCACCGGCCGCGAGAGTGGAGCCAGCGGCGGTCTTCGAAAGCCGCAAGGACGCATGATGCTCGATCGGGACGACCACCGTGTCCTGGTCATTGCTCGGGTCGGGGTCGGGGGTCGCCGTGGTGACATTGACCGTGTTGCTGACCGACTCACCCTGGATGTCCGGTGACACGTTGATGAAGATGACCTCCTCGCCACCGCCACCGGGCGCGACCGTGGCGTGTCGGCATGTCACGGTCTGCCCATTGATCTCACAGTCCCCCGAGCCCTGCACGGACTCCGGGATCAATCCCGGGGGAAGCTCGTCGGTCACGACGACATCGCGAGCCGTCGAGGGGCCGGCATTGCTGACCGTCAGCTTGTAGACGCCGGGGGAACCGGCGACGAGTGGAGAGGGGTCGACGGATTTGTCCACCGAGACATCGGCCCGGGTCTCCACCGTCGTCGGATGCTCATCCAGATCATTCGATGGGTCCGGATCCTGAACCGCCGAAGAGGCGTCAGCGGTGTTCACCAGCTGGGTTCCTGGCTCGACGGAGGGAGACACCATGCCACTGACGGTGAATGTTCGCTGTTCGCCCACGGCCATCTCGTCGATCAGGCAGCTCAGCCCATCAACCGAGTCGCACCCCTGCAGCACCGCGGTGGCCTCGTCGATCCCCGGGGGCAGCAGGTCGGCCACGGACACCTCTCGCGCAGTCGAGGGCCCATGGTTGGTGACAAGCACCTCCCACGTGATCTCCTCACCTGCGATGACGATGCTCGGACCAGACTTGATGGTTTCCAGATCGGCCGCATGGTCGATGGCCGTGGAGTCGAAGGCCCGATTGTTGGAGCCGAAAGGATCCGGCGTCGTGGATTCGGCCCGAACAGAATTGATCAGACCGAGCGAATCCGTGCCGGGGTCGATGTCTGCGCTGAGCTCGATCGTGCGGCTCTCCCCGGGACGCAGCGTTCCAAGCCCTGTGCATTGAAGCTCTGCCCCGACGGCCGCACACGTTCCGGCGCCATCGGTCACCGTGCCTGTCGCATTCTGCAACTCGGACGGCAGTTCGTCGACGACGGTGACGTCGCGAGCGTCGGAAGGACCGTTATTGCTGACCGTCAGCGTCCAGACACCCTGCTCACCCGCCGTGATCGTGTCAGGCCCTTCCTTCGTGACGCTCAGGTCGGCCGCGATACCGGTGATGAACTCGGCGGACGCCTCGTTGTCACTGGGGTCGGGATCGGTCGCCGATGACGTCACCGTGGCCGTGTTCACCTCGGTGGTGACATCGTTTGTGTTCACCGTGACAGGGAAGGAGATCGCGATCGGTTCGTCGTCGACGGCCACCGTCCCCAGCTGACAGGTGAGCTCCTGCCCAGCCCATGTGCATCCCTCAGGGGCTGCACCGGGCACCAGGCCAGCAGGAAGTGTGTCCACGACAACCACATCCGTGGCGTCGGAGGGACCCAAGTTGTCCACCTGCAGCGTGTACGTCACGGTATCCCCATCGACCGGATCGGTCAGACGATCGTGGACCTTCGTGATCGACAGGTCCGCCTGCGGCACGAGGCGGACACTGGTCTCGCCGGTGTTGTTGTCCGGGTTCGGGTCCGCCGTCTGCGCCGACACGACGGCGGTGTTCACCAACGAGCCGGTGGCCCCGGGAAGGACACGGGCACGGACTGTGGCTGTGATCTTCTGCCCAACAGCGACCGTCGTGGTCCCCGCAGAACATCTCACCGCCTGTCCCTCGATGGAGCAGTCCCCCGCCACGGAGTTGATGGAGATGGGCTCCAACGTGTCTGGAAGAACATCCTCCACTGTGACGCCGACTGCCTGGGACGGGCCGACATTCGTCGCCTCGATGTCGAACGTGATGATCTCACCCGGCACCGCGCTGTCCGGCCCTGACTTGGTGGTCTGGATATCGGCGACCGGGTCACCGACGACGACGTCGACCGAGTCCGAGTCATTCGTCGTGTCAGGATCCGGCGTGTTGGAGATGGTGCTGGCACGGTTTGTGAGGATCTCCCCGCCAGCCAGCCGCGAGTCAAGCCGTCCCACCACCGTCACCTGGACAGATTCGCCGGGATCGAGGGCGTCAACCACACAGCGCACTTCGGCATCCGCCACGGTGCAGGTTCCCGCAGACGTGGTCGGCTCACCTTCGATGGTGACTCCGCTCGGAAGGGTGTCGAAAATCTGAACCTGTTCGGACCGCGACGGGCCATCGTTGGTTGCGGTGAGAGTCCACGTGACGAGTTCACCTGGCGCCGGAGCAGATGGCTCGGCCGTCTTGCGGAGAGCAACATCGGCCGAACGGTTGAGCTCGGTCAGCGACTGCGAGGTGTCATTGTCCGGATTGGGATCGAAGGTTCCCGATGTGACCCGAGCATGGTTCACCAAGTTCCCGTCGGGCAGACCGGCCCCTGTTCTCGCTGTGATGGTGATCGTTTCACTCGCTCGCACCGCGAGCTCGGGGAAGGAGCAGTCGACGGCACCGTCGACGATGTCACACTCGGAACGGTCGATATCGATGTTGCTCAGGCCCTCCGGCAGCGGGTCGATGACCCGCACATCCGTGGCGGGGCTCGGCCCGGCGTTGGACACCCGAAGAGTCCACGTGGCGGACTCACCCGGGGCCAGACGCTCGGGGCCCTCCTTGAGGATCGATACGTCCGCACGCTTCGCGACAGGGGTCTGCACCTCGTTGGTTTCATAGGTGAAGGTCTTGTCGGGAAGCGTGCCACTGGCGAACTTCGCCGCCGCAGAGTTGACCACCTTGCCCCCGGCTGCGGCGTCCTCCACGCGCACCCTGAAGCTGAAGGTCGTGGACGCGCCCGGGTCGAGGCGTCCGCCACGCGTGGCACTCGCTCCATCACCCATCCGGGCGACGACCTCTTCCCCGGAGAGTTCCATCTGGTCATCGGCGACGGCATCGGTCTTGTCGCCCGCCCCCGCTCCGCGTGTCACACGAAGAGAGTCCGGGACGTAGCTCGTCCCCGCGGGAATCGCATCGGTCACAACTGTGTCAACCGCTGGATCCTCACCCACATTGGTCAGATCCACGGTGTATTCGAGTACATCGCCGACACTGGCCTCGCTCTGCGAACCGGTGAGATTGGTGACAGATTTCGTGCCATTGAGGTTCGGGGCGTACAGATCGATCTGGGACGACAGCATCGCGGGGTAATAGACATCGCCCACGGTGGAGAACCTGGCCGTTGCACTCGTGGCCCCATTGGGAATGATGCCCGGAGCATTGACCACCTTCGCGTCGAGGGCCATGTTGTTGGAGTGTGCGGGTACCCGGTCCGTCCGCAGTGAACCTTCGGTGGAGACTCGGCTGTTGAAGAAGTTCGTGCTGGGACTCTGTGCGTCGGCCAAGGACGTCCCGTTGAGCGAGAACGAGTCACCGCCAAGCTGTTGGTCTCCCTCGAAGGTGATCTGTCCGAACTTGGCGTTCACCGGCCCGGTCTGAGGAGTGCGGAAGCCGGCGATCGGGATGTTCACGGTTTCACTCCCGCCGAGCGTCGCAGCACCGCTGGAGACGGTGAGGTCTCGCAGCGGCAGCGACGGATGCGCGTACACGACCACAAGGCCCCAGCCGGCGAACCGATCCACTCCGCCGCTCATCGCGGCATCGGCCGCCCAGTACTCACCGGCTCCTGCACCACGGACGATCGACGTGACGTCGGCCCACGACGAGTAAGGGCTGTAACCACCGGAAAGATTGTCCGTCCTATTGGCCGTGATGCTCTGGTAGCCACCACCGGGCGCGCGAAACTTCACGTTCCGGGTTGCGCTCTCGGGGGCCGTCGAGGGCGTCCCCGCCCGTGTTCCGCCCCAGAAGAGACCGGCGAACAGCACCCGTCCCCCCTTGGGGATCTTCACTGATGCCCCGGAGCTGCTCGAGGTCGACGGGTCATTGTCCGCATCCAAAGGCCTCATCACGAAGTTGTTGTTACCCGCAACGCTGTTGCCCGCCAACGCAGCGGTACAGGCTGGATCCGTTGGGGGGCAGGTCATGAGCGTGTTACCCGTGACCGTGATCTCACCATTGCTCTGAGCGGAGAAGATAGGCGAGAAATTGCGGTTCACCGCTGCCTCGGCGTTGTTGGCGCGAGGCGCCATCACCATCAAGCCCGCCACCAACAACAGGCTTCCCACTACTGCAATGACACGTCGCATCCTGCTCCTCCCACGAACCGGACCCAAGTCAACACAACAGGGAAAATCGGGTCAACTCCGCGCGGCACCTCAATATTTCGCAAGCAGTGTGCTACTCACAGTCACTCCAACCTCTTCTGCAAGGCTTCTCCCATGGACTTCTCACTGCGTCTGCTCTTCCACGAGCCACGCATCCCCCAGAACACGGGCAACGCGATCCGCCTCTCGGCCGTGACCGGCGCCGAACTCCATCTGGCCGGGCCACTGGGTTTCGACATGGAGGACGCGAAGCTGCGCCGCGCGGGCCTCGATTACCACGACATGGCCAATGTCCATGTGCACGAGCACCTCGAAGCAGCCTGGACCCGGTTGCTCCCGGCCCGCGTGTTCGCCTTCACGGCCCATGGCGACATCGCCCACACCGAGGTGGAATACGAGCCCGGCGACGTGCTGCTCTTCGGCCCCGAACCAACAGGGCTGGCCCCCGAAGTCCTCACCGATCCACGTGTCGACGCCCAGGTCCGCATCCCGATGCTGGCCGGACGCCGCTCATTGAATCTGGCGAATGCCGCATCGATCGCAACCTATGAGGCCTGGCGCCAGAATGGGTTCACCGGAGCCTGAAGCGTACAGTTCCTCCATGCGCGAGCTCGTTGTATTCCTGCATGATGTCGGCCAGCTGCCACCCGTGTGGCAACCACAGGTGGAAGCCCTTCCCGCCGATCTGCCGATGTCAGCGCCGTGGCTTGCGGGCCTGCGTCCGGGAAATCGCGGCGAGTTCTCCCCCACCGCCGCAGCACAGGACATCAGCAATCTCCTGACCGAACGAGGAACCGACCGCGGATACCTGATCGCCCACGGCTTCAGCACGATCGTGGCCGCCCTGGCTGCGGCCCAGGATGACCGCGTGGCTGGGCTCATCCTGATCTCTCCCCGGATCCCTCCGACGCGACGCCAGATTCGCGGGATCAAACTGATGATGCGCTTCATCCCCCGCTCGCAGGCCATCGACAAGCGCCGGTTCGGCGAAGTGCTCGATACCTTGAGCAGTATCGACCTGCCCCAGACCCTCCAGAAGATCTCAGCGCCCGCGATGCTGATCGGGGTCGACGGCGACCAGGCCTCCCAAGACGGCGTGGGCACCTATCTCAAGCATCTACGGGTCGCGGCCGGGAAGTCAGTGGCCGCGCAACCAGCACATGACGGCATCCCCGAGGCCGCGACCACCCCGATCGCAGAGATGCTCGAGACGTGGCGCAACAATTCCTCCCGCATCGAGACGGAGGACGACCGCAACCCCGGCCCTGAGGCCTGAGACTCCGACGCTTGGACACGAGAAGGCACTCACACCGGCGGACCGGAGCTCGAGCCCCGTGAATCATCGCCACCCTGCTATCATCGCCACATGGCGATGATAGAAATGCGCAGAGAGTCCACCCTCGACGCCCGCGAAACACTGGCCACACGCGAATCCCTGCAGGCCTCAGCCACGATCCTGCGCAGCCTGTCGGACGCAACCCGCCTGACGATCGTGCAACACCTCCTGTCCGGCGAACATCGGGTGGCCGATCTGGTGGATCACCTGAGCCTTGCCCAATCGACGGTGTCTGCCCACGTCGCATGCCTCCGCGACTGCGGACTGCTCGAGTCCCGGACCCAGGGCAGGGCCACCCACTACCGTCTGGCCCAGCCCGAGCTCGTCACCCAACTCCTGGAGAGCGCCGGGAAGCTGCTGATCGCCACGGGCGGCGCAGCCACCGCATGCCCCTCAGCCAGCGGTGCGCAGTGATGCACGACCACAGCCATTCCCACGCTGACGCCACGACGAATCGAACCCGTCTGGCCATCGCCCTCGCAGTCACCGGAACGATTCTGGTCGCCGAGGTCGTCGGCGCCATCATCACCAACAGCCTGGCCCTGCTGGTGGACGCCGCCCACATGTTCACCGACACCCTCGGCCTGCTGACAGCGCTCGTGGCCGCCACCCTGATGATGCGCCCGCCCAACCCACGCCGAACATGGGGATGGCTGCGGATCGAAGTGATCGCAGCAGCCGCTCAGGCTGGAATCCTGCTCGCCGTCGGTACATACGCGATCATCGAAGGAATCCAGCGGCTCATCACCCCACCGGAGGTCATGTCGACCGGACTACTCGTGGTCGGCACGGTCGGCCTGATCGGCAACGTGATCTCCCTACTGGTACTGCAGGGCGGACGAGACTCCAATCTGAACATGCGTGCCGCCTTCCTCGAAGTGAGCGCCGACGCGCTCGGCTCGGTCGCCGTTCTGGTGGCAGCCGGCGTCATCGCCACCACCGGCTGGCACCGCGCTGACGCCATCGCGAGCCTGACGGTGGCGGCCCTGATCGTCCCGCGCGCCATCGCCCTCCTCCGGGAATCCGGCTCGATATTGCTGGAGTCGACCCCTGAAGGACTTGACCTGGAGCGCGTCCGAGCGCACCTCCTCAGCCTCCCGCACGTGGTGGATGTGCATGACCTGCACGCATCGGCCGTGGGTTCAGGGCTCCCGGTGGTGACCGCCCACGTCGTTCTGCATGACGACTGCTTCCGCGACGGACACAGCCTGGAGATCCTCGAACAGATGCTCACCTGCCTGCGCTCCCACCACGAGATCAGCGTCAGCCATTCGACGTTCCAACTCGAGTCCAGTGAAGTCGCGTCCGCACACGTGCTCCAGTTGCACAGCTGAGAGCGCCGATCGTCCGCGTCAGGAATCCGACAACAGATCGTCGGCCACGCGGCCGATGAGCCCCTTCGCATTGGCCACATCGAGCACCGACCCCGACGTGGTGATGCCGTAGCGACGTGAGGCCAGCAGCACGAAGGCCCCGGTGTAGTCGGCAGCCTCCGGGCAGCGCCGCAGTGCGGAGGATCGGGCCACCGCGCCCGCCATGTCGAAACTCGTCACCGACGTTTTTGCCAGCCCCATCTCGGCAGGCCCACGAAGGTCGGACACCATGCCGGCAGGAGCCACGGCATTGACGCGGACATCCGGAGCCAGTTCGTAGGCCAGCTGCTTCACCAGACCAACACCGGCATGCTTGCTGGAAACGTACAAGCTGCCACCCCCGCCGGGATACAGTGCCGCATTCGACAACGTGACGATCACGCTGCCCCTCGACTCCCGCAAAGGCTCGAGGGCGGCCTTGACGCCCAGCAGTGGCGCCTTGACGTTCACGCGGTAGATGGCATCGAACCCCGCTTCAAGATCTTCTGGCCCCATCTGATCGATCCGACGGCCGAAATCCCAGATGCCCGCATTGGCGATGAATGAGTCGAGCCGACCCCACGTCTGCACCGCGAGATCGACCGCGGCCTGATTGTCGACGAAACACGAGGCGTCACCGGTGACGACCTTCACCCGATCCGGGTCGACCGCCTCGCCGAGCGCAGCGGCCTTCTCCTTGGAGTGTTCGAGCACGACGACCCGCGCCCCCTCCTCCACGAGAGTGTCCACGAGCGCCCGCCCCAGCCCGGAGCCACCTCCGGTGAGAGCCACGATCTGTTCCTCAAGCCATGCCATGTGCACACCTTTCACACTGATGAAACCCCTGGGTCACACTGATGAAACCCTTGGGTCACACTGATGAAATCCCGGGGTCCCTTCGGCGCCTCGCCGTCACAGGTGACGCCGCCCCGACGTTGGTTCGACTTGAGTGCCCACGGTCGGCTCGCCCACCGACCAGCGTCGACCCTACCGCCGGAACAGCGAGCAACCCCACTCGGGGCCGAGGCCAGATCAATCGATCGCGTTCATCAATGCCCGAGCCCGCGCGTCGAAGAAGTCCGGAACGGGCTCGCCCACCTCGCGGCAGGCCTGGGCGACCATGGCCGCGATGACACTCGTGGCCGCCTCGGTGATCATCCCCTCGTCACGCTGAGTGCCGGCGATGCGCGAGAGGACACAGCCTTCGACGGTCGCCAGAGCATAATCAGCCATCTGCCCCGGCAGATCCGGATGCCGTTCCAGCACATTCGCAGGAACCTTCCCGACCCACGCATCGGTCAACATGCACTGGGTCATACGACGCAGCGCGCGGATCTCCTCCGCAGTGGCCGAATTCAACATGTCCCGGTCCAACATGAGCTGGAGATTGAACCGCCACAGGCCGTAGCGGCGAGGGTTGTCCACGATCGAGCTCAACATCACCTGAAGCGGATTGGAGTCCTCGTCATCCTCAAGGGGCTGCTCCATCACCTGGCTCTGCTTGTGGGCCTGCCGAACGAGCTCGGCGAACAACGCGTCCTTGTCCTTGAAATGCCAGTAGAAGGAACCCGCATGGACGCCTGCACGCTTCTGGATCATGGCAAGGGTTGTGCCCTTGTAGCCATGGTCGAGAGCGATCGTCCGAGCAGCCTCGAGAATGCGCTCCCGGGTGGGGACGGTTGCCGACGGCTTCTTCCCATCAGCGGCCCCATCCCGAGCCACACCAGCAGCCCCACCATCGGGCCTCCGTGAATCACTCACCGACGATCTCCTCCACCTCGACTCCATCCACGGTCAGCCACTGGCCGATCCGCCCTGCGCAGCTTGCCAGCCCTGCACGAGCAGACCCACCCACGACGTTCATCTCATCCGCCTTGAGGTGGCCCAACCTTGGATGTATTGTGCCGAACACCACCACTTGAGTGCCCACTCAAGAAATGTTCTCTGACGCCGCTCCTGAGGTCGGAATCGCTTGGCCGATGAAGGCCGACCACCCAGGAGCCCGCTGACAGGTCCAAACAAGGGACAGGTCCAAACAAGGGAGTTTCCATGACCGACATCACCGATCTCGTAGACATCGAGAACGGTCAGCTCAACGGGCAGATCTTCCACGACCAGGCCATTTATGAGATGGAGCTGGAGAAGGTGTGGAGGCGCGCATGGTGCATGCTGGCCCACGATTCGATGATCCCCAAGAAGGGCAATTTCATCCAGAACTTCATCGGCGAGGACCCCGTCCTCGTCGTGCGCCAGAAGGACGGCGGCGTCAAGGCCTTCCTGAACCAGTGCCGTCACCGGGGCATGCGCATCTGCCGTTTCGACAAGGGCACGGCCAAGGCCTTCACCTGCTCGTTCCACGGTTGGTCGTACGACCTCGAGGGCAAGCTCGTCCAGGTGCCCCATCAGGAAGCGGCCTACCCCGAGAGCTTCGACCGCGCCGACCACAGCGCCGTCGCCGTGCCCCGTATCGAGTACTACAAGGGCTTCTGGTTCGGGACCTGGGACGAGGACGCGCCGCCCTTCGAGGAGTACCTCGGCTCGGCCAAGTACTACCTGGACGGCTACATCGACCGCTGGGACGAGGGCATGGAGGCTGTCGCCTTCCATCGCTGGGTGCTTCCGAACAACTGGAAGTACATGGCCGAGCAGCCCACCTCGGACATGCAGCACTCCGAGATCACCCACGTGTCGGCCGCCTCGGTGCTGAACAAGGCCTCCGACGCCGCCGACCGCACGCTCCGCGGCAAGGAGCCCAAGGGACGCCAGTTCTTCTCCGACTACGGGCACGGCGGCGCATGGTTCGGCCTGAAGGGCGCCGAGGTGCCCAACACCGGAAAGGCCATGCAGAAGTGGGAATCCGAACCCGAGGTCGCGGCCATGGTCGAACGTCGCCTCGGCGACAACCGTGAGGTGCGTGGCCACCTCAACATCTGGCCGACCTTCATGGTGCTGGGCAACTACACGATCCGCGTCACCCACCCGCGTGGCCCCCACGAGCAGGAGGTCTGGGCCTGGACCTTCGTGCCGAAGGAAGCTCCCGAGGAGATCCGCGATTCGATCCGCAAGGACGTCCTGCGGACCTTCACCCCGGGCGGCATGTTCGAGGCTGACGATGCCCTCAACTGGGAGGAGATGCAGCAGGTGCTGCGCGGCAAGGTCGCGCGTGACTCCGGCTTCAG
Organism: Propioniferax innocua; assembly: GCF_006716235.1. Lineage (GTDB taxonomy): Bacteria > Actinomycetota > Actinomycetes > Propionibacteriales > Propionibacteriaceae > Propioniferax > Propioniferax innocua. The sequence goes on from NZ_VFOR01000001.1 coordinate 1,167,756, forward strand.
CTACCAGATGATCGGCGCCCCCATCGAGTGGGACGCCGAGTGCTACCCCGGCGGGTCGAGCGCACACGTGTTCTCCGACAACGCCGCGCTCAACATGTACTCGAACTACCTCGACATGATGACCTCCGACTCCTGGGATGAGTTGAAGGCCAAGCGTGCCGAGCATCGCATGGGCGCGAACTGAGAGCCGGGAGGAACTGCCATGACTGACAAGGTGAACAAGCTGCTGGCCGACGTCGATCCGGCCGAAGAACGCGCCATCTCCCGTTTCCTACTGGAGGAGGCCCAGATCCTGGACGACTGGGAATGGGCCGCTTGGCTTGATTTCTGGCACGAGGACTGCCTGTACTGGGCGCCGACCCAGCTCGAGCGTCTGCAGCGAGAGATCGCTGATCGCATCTCCACGTTCGGCACCTCGGCCTATTTCGAGGAGAACAAGACCCAGCTCAAGCAACGCGTCGACCGCCTGCTCACGCACATGGCCTGGGGTGAGGCACCACCGTCGCGCGCGCGTCACCTCATCACCAATATCCGCGTGACCAAGGCAGAAGGCGATGGCGTCTACACGGTGAAGTCGAACTTCCTCGACTACCGCTCCAACGGGCAGCGTTCGCAGGACCACATCACCGGCGAGCGCACCGACACGATCCTGCGTGCGCCGGATTCCGAGTGGGGTTACCTGATCAAGGAACGTCGCATCCTGTTCGACATGTCCACCATCCTCACCAAGAACCTGAGCCTGTTCTACTGACCGCTGCCAGACAGCCCGACTCCACACGAGAGGCCAGAATTGTGAACATCACCCAGCTGCTCGCCGTCGGTGTCGTCACCGCCGACCTCGATGCGACGCTTCCGCAGTACGCCAAGTACTTGGGAATCGACGATTGGACCGTCGAGGACGTCACAGCCGACCGCATCACCGAATCGGTGTGCCACGGGCGGCGCAATGGTGGCACCTACCGTACCGCCTTCGGGCGAACCACAGCTGACGCCGAAGGGCCCGGACCGATGGGGCGCAAGCCCGAATCGATTCCCTTCGAGATCGTGCAGCCCACCGGTGGGGAGACCCCGTTCAACGAGTTCTGGCTCTCACGCGGTGAAGGCATCGCTTGGCTCACCGTTCTTGCCGACGGCTCGGATGCCGATGTCGAGGCTCACTTCTCGGGTCTCGGCATCGGCTGTGCCCACACCCATCTGGTGGACGGCACACGTCGGCGTACATTCTGGGACACCCGCGCCGAGCTCGGCGGTTATCTGCTCGAAGTGGTCACCTCCGAGCCTGAACGCACAGGAGTCAGCGTCCACCACAACGGGCAGGCCCTCCGCGGCAACAGTGCCGATGGAACGCCCCGTCGGCCGCTTCCCCTGCAGGGCATCAACCACTTCGGTGTCGTCGTGGACGACACGATGGCCAGCTGCGACGCGTACCACCGCGTGCTGGGCATCGAGCATTTCGCCATCAAGACCTGGCAGACCGAAGAGGGTCGCCTCGACGCGCCCTATTACCGAGATCAGAATCCGGTGCAGCACGGCTATTTCACCGCGCAGGGCTTCGTGGGCAACCTCGGCTTCGAAATCATCCAGTGCAAGTACGGTGATTCGCATTACAACCGCGAGTTCACCGACCAGCGTGGCCCCGGCATCCACCACATGTTCCCGTATCTGACGAAGGATCAGGCCGATTGGGATCTTTCGGTGACCACCATGGCCGAGCTCGGTGCCGGGCTGTGCATGGGGTCCGACCTCCGCGGGGGTGCTGCCGAGTACGGCTACTTCGACACCTTCGACCAGCTGGGCGGCTATCTGCTCGAGGGCGTCATACGTCGCTTCCCGGCTGAGGACCGCTACATGGCACCCGACTGGGAGGTCGACTTCGCCAAGGCGCCGGAAGCGGAGGGCACCCGATGAGCGGAATCACCCCCCTGCGCGTCCTGCACACCTTCGACAATGCCGCCGGATTCGATGAGCTCCCCGAGGAAGTCGCGAGGCTTCGGTCCGTTCCCGGCTGCGCGTCTGCAGAGCTCTACAGCAGCGTCACCCCCGGTGACGATTTCCATGCCCTGACAGCGTTGTGGTCCTCGGAGGACACCTTCGACGCCTGGTGGGACACCGTGCGCAAGGGAGACTTCCCTTCGATCCGTCGGCTCGTCGCCGAACCCGACGAGGGCAACCTTGAGATCGACCGGTCCGGCACCGAGTTCTACCCTCAGACGCCCTTCGCGCTGCGCGATGGCACCTGGGTTCCCGAGGCCTTGGATGAGAAGGCTCGTACCATCTTCTGGCCCGCCCGCGGCCCGGTCCGCGTCATCATCCAAAACGCTGTGGAAGCCACCGACGCCATGTACGCCAAGATCCGCACCGAGGTGCTCGACACCCGCCGCGAGGAAGGCTGCCTGGAATACGCGTGGCTCGAGAACATCGACCTTCCCGGCCACCTGCTGCTCCTCGAAGTATGGACCGACCAGATCCGCTACGACCGCCACTGGACGCTGCGTGAACGTACTGCGGCATTCGTGGGAGATAATCTCCGTAAACCGGCGACCCCCGCACGGGGTCCCGTCTCCCGGGAGTTCTACCGTTATCAGGACTTCCGGCATCACTATGACCGTTGGCTGCCCGTCGATCCTGACGCTCACGCCACGGCCATCATGTGGCCGGCGGGCTGACGCCCCGCTGGATTTCGTGACGTAACCACCAACCGAAGGAAGAGAACATGACCGAGCCCATCAAGGTGGCCACCGTCGGTGACATCGACGACGACGAAGCCATCGTCGTCCCCGGTGACGTCAATGGGACAGGAAACCCGATCGCGGTGTTCTTCACCGAGGACGAGTACTACGCCCTCGACGACACCTGCACCCATGCGGAGGCCTCGCTCGCCGATGGCTGGGTCGAGGGCTGCGAAGTCGAATGCCCTATCCACGCGGCCAAGTTCAATCTCTGCACCGGCCAGGCGATGAACCTGCCCGCCACGATTCCCGTCCGCACCCACAAGGTCGAGGTGCGCGGTGACGAGATCTGGTTGCACCCCGGCGTCCCCGTCGAGGGAGCCGTGCTCGAGGCCGATCAGTGAGCGATGCGGTACCGGCCCGCGTCCCGGAGTCGGTCGCGATCATCGGCGGCGGGCTGGCCGGTTTCACCACCGCGCAGTCCCTTCGCGCCAGTGGCTACACCGGCACGGTGACCATCATTGATCCCGAGGGCACGCCATACGACCGTCCCCCGCTGAGCAAGGATTATCTGGCGGGGAAGGCCGACGCCGAACAGCTGGGCCTCGTTCCTGCGGATTGGTATGCCGAGAACGCCGTGGAGGTGGTCCCGCATCGGGTGGACTCCATAGACCCGGACTCCGGCATCGTGAGGTGCGCCGACGGCAGTCGGACGCAGGCTGAGGCGATCGTCCTCGCTCTCGGCGGACGCCCTCGCATGCTTCCGGTCCCGGGAGGAGACCTCCCCGGGCTGCATGTTCTACGCACCCGAGCCGATGCCGACGCCCTACGCGGTGAACTCGCCGCCGGACGGCGTGTGTGCATCATCGGTGCCGGCTTGATCGGCGCCGAGGTCGCGTCCACCGCAGTGGATGTGGGCTGTGAGGTGACACTGATCGACCCGGTGAAGATCCCACTGACGGCGGCGGTTGGCGTCGAGCTGGCGAACCGCCTGCATGCCATGCACGAAGAGCATGGTGTGCAGGTGGTGGAAGGCATGACCTCCTCCATCACCCACGGCGAGGAGGGATATGTCGTCACCACCGAGGACCCCACCGCGGGAGAGTTCCCCGCCGACGTCGTTCTCGTCGCCGTCGGCATCGTCCCCAACACCGAGCTGGCCTCGACCGCCGGGCTCGACGTGGACAACGGCATTCTCGTGGATCCGGCTCAGAAGACCACCCATCCGCGTGTGTGGGCCGTCGGTGATGCTGCCCGAATCCGCACCGCGGACGGCATCCTGTTGCGTCGACACGAGCATTGGGAGTCTGCCATGCGTTCGGGCGAGACCGCTGCGGCATCGATCCTGGGCAGGGACCTCCCCCGGCATGGTGCCGCCTGGATGTGGACCGATCGATACGGGCATCATGTCGAGGCCATCGGTGACATGACCGCTGGTGAGCCCGTGGTGCGGACTGACAACGGCAGGCCCTCGGCCGAGTTCCGTCTCGACGCCGACGGCACCATGGTCGGCGCTGCCGCCATCGATCCGGGAACGACGATCCGTGCCGCACGACGCATCATCGACCGCGGCATCGTGGTCGATCAGGTCCAACTCGCCGATTCTTCGGTTCCGCTCAAGAAACTCGCACGCTGAGCCTGTTCCACCTCTACGTTCTGCCGTGCAGACACGGCATCACGTAGAGGTGGAGCCGAACCAGCACCAACGACGCCGGGCCGCCTCCCCTGAGGGGAGACGGCCCGGCGTCATTTGGTGTCAGCGACTCGTCATCAGCGGAACTCGCCGAGATCGAAGTCATCCAGCGGGACGGACTCGCCGGTCCCGGTGCCGAAGTCGTAGTCGTACGCGTCATAGGACATGGTGTACGCCTGCGCCTTCGCTTCCGCAGTCGGCTCCACGCGGATGTTCCGGTAACGGTCCAAGCCGGTGCCGGCCGGGATGAGCTTGCCGAGGATCACGTTCTCCTTCAGGCCGACGAGCGAATCGGACTTACCGTGGATCGCAGCGTCGGTGAGGACCTTGGTGGTCTCCTGGAACGATGCAGCCGACAGCCACGACTCGGTGGCAAGCGACGCCTTGGTGATGCCCATGAGCACTGGACGACCCGAAGCGGGCTGCCCGCCCTCGGCCACGACCTTGCGGTTCTCGGCCTCGAAGGCGGTGCGGTCGGCCCAGTCACCCGGAAGCATCGAGGTGTCACCCGACTCGATGACCGTCACACGACGGAGCATCTGACGGATGATGATCTCCAGATGCTTCTCGTGGATCGCAGCTCCCTGGGTGCCGTACACCTTCTGCACCTCGGCCACCAGATGCTCCTGGACCTTGCGGACGCCGAGGACACGCAGGACGTCCTGCGGGTCCAAGGTGCCGGCGGTGATGCGATGACCGACGGGCACGTGCTCACCATCAGACACCTCGAGGCGGGCACGGCGGTTGACCGGGATCTCCATCTCCTCATCCCCGTTGTCGGGGATCAGGAAGACCTTGCGGGTGGTGCCCTCATCATCGATACGAATGCGTCCGGCGACCTCGGCGATCGGAGCCTTGCCGCGCGGCTGGCGGGCCTCGAACAGCTCCACCACACGGGGAAGACCCTGCGTGATGTCGTCACCGGCCACACCACCGGTGTGGAAGGTACGCATCGTGAGCTGGGTTCCCGGCTCACCGATCGACTGTGCGGCGACGATACCCACGGCCTCACCGACATCAACGGTGTGCCCCGAGGCCAACGCGCGGCCATAGCACATGGCACAGGTGCCGGTCATGGCCTCACAGGTCAACACCGAGCGCACCTTGACGGAGGTGATGCCCGATTCGATCAGCATCTCGATGTTGGCGTCGCTGAGATCGCTGCCGGCCGCCACGAGCACATTGCCGTTGTCGTCGGCCACATCGACAGCCAGCGTCCGGGCGTAGACCGCGGTCTCGTTCTCCTCGTTCGGAACGAGGACGCCGTTCTCCTCCACCGCGATGGTCTTCGTGAGGCCACGCTCGGTGCCACAGTCCTCCTCGCGGATGATGACATCCTGCGAGACGTCCACAAGACGGCGCGTCAGGTAACCGGAGTCAGCGGTACGCAGAGCGGTGTCGGCCTGTCCCTTACGGCCACCGTGCGTCGAGATGAAGTACTCGAGCACCGTGAGACCCTCACGGAAGTTCGACTTGATCGGACGCGGGATGATCTCACCCTTCGGGTTGGCCACGAGACCTCGCATGGCGGCGATCTGACGCATCTGCGTCATGTTGCCGCGGGCGCCGGAGCTGATCATCATCACGAACGGGTTCGTCGGCTCCCAGACATCCTCCATCGCCTTGGTGAGGACGCTGGTGGCTTCGGTCCAGATCTCGATGAGCTCCTGACGTCGCTCCTCTTCGGTGATCAGACCACGCTCGAACTGCTTGTCGATCTTCGTGCCACGCGACTCGTAGGAGGCGAGGATCTCCGGCTTGTTCGGCGGAACGAGAACGTCGGAGATCGACACGGTGACACCCGAGCGGGTGCCCCAGCGGTAACCGAGGTCCTTGAGCTCATCGAGCGTCGCAGCGACCTGGGCATTGGAGTAACGCTCGGCCAGGTTGTTGACGATACGACCGATCTGCTTCTTGCCCACACGCTCGGTGACGTACGGGTAATCGACCGGGAGCGTCTCGTTGAACAGGGCCTTGCCCAGGGTCGTCTCCAAGGTCAAGGATCCGTCGGCACGAAGCTCGTGGCCCTTCGGCGGCACCACGCCGGTGAGCCGCAGCCGGATCTTGGCGCCCATCTCGATCTCATGGCGGTCGAACGCCATGATCGCTTCACTGAGCGAGCTGAACGCGCGACCCTCACCCTTGGCACCATCGATCTGCTGGGTCAGGAAGTAGCCACCGATGATCATCTCCTGCGAGGGAATGGTCACCGGACGGCCATCCGCCGGCTTCAGGATGTTGTTGGTCGACAGCATCAGCACGCGGGCCTCGGCCTGGGCCTCCGCCGACAGCGGCAGGTGCACAGCCATCTGGTCACCGTCGAAGTCGGCGTTGAAGGCCGCACACACCAGCGGATGGAGCTGGATGGCCTTGCCCTCGATGAGCTGCGGCTCGAAGGCCTGGATACCGAGGCGGTGCAGCGTCGGTGCACGGTTCAGCAGAACCGGATGTTCGGCGATGACCTCTTCGAGGACGTCCCACACCACAGGCCGCTGGCGGTCGACCATGCGCTTGGCCGACTTGATGTTCTGCGCGTGGTTGAGGTCGTCCAGACGCTTCATGACGAAAGGCTTGAACAGCTCCAGAGCCATGGCCTTGGGCAGACCGCACTGGTGCAGCTTGAGCTGTGGCCCAGCCACGATCACCGAACGACCGGAGTAGTCCACACGCTTGCCGAGCAGGTTCTGACGGAAACGCCCCTGCTTGCCCTTGAGCATGTCGGAGATCGACTTCAACGGGCGGTTGCCCGGACCGGAGACCGGTCGGCCACGACGGCCGTTGTCGAACAACGAGTCCACGGCCTCCTGCAACATGCGCTTCTCGTTGTCGACGATGATCTCGGGCGCACCGAGGTCGAGCAGACGCTTGAGGCGGTTGTTGCGGTTGATCACGCGGCGGTACAGATCGTTGAGGTCGGAGGTCGCAAAACGACCACCATCGAGCTGCACCATCGGACGCAGATCCGGCGGGATGACCGGCACGCAGTCCAGCACCATGCCCACCGGGCTGTTGTCGGCGGCGAGGAAGGCCGAGACGACCTTCAGACGCTTGAGCGCGCGGGTCTTGCGCTGCCCCTTGCCGTTGCGGATGGTGTTGCGCAGATTCTCAGCCTCGGCCTGCAGGTCGAAGGTCTGCAGACGCTTCTGGATGGCCTCCGCGCCGCGGTAGCCCTCGAAGTACTTGCCGAAGCGCCTGACCATCTCGCGGTAGAGGATCTCGTCACCTTCAAGGTCCTGGACCTTGAGCGACTTGAAGCGGTTCCAGGCGGCGTCGAGACGGTCAAGTTCCTTCTTGGCGCCATCCCGAAGGTGCTTGAGCTCCTTCTCGGCGGCGTCCTTGACCTTCTTCTTCTTGTTCTCGTCGGCGCCCGCCTCCTCAAGCTCGGCGAGATCCTCCTCGAGCTTCTTCATCCGCTTGGCGAGGTCGTTGTCGCGCTGAGCGGCACGCTGCTGACGCTCGACATCCACCTTGCCCTCGAGCGAGGACAGATCGCGGTGACGAGCATCCTCGTCCACGGCGGTGATCATGTACGCGGCGAAGTAGATGACCTTTTCGAGGTCCTTCGGCGCGATGTCGAGCAGATAGCCCAGACGCGAGGGAACGCCCTTGAAGTACCAGATGTGTGTGACCGGAGCAGCCAGCTCGATGTGGCCCATCCGTTCACGACGCACGCTGGCACGGGTCACCTCGACGCCACAGCGTTCACAGATGATGCCCTTGAAGCGGACACGCTTGTACTTGCCGCAGTAGCACTCCCAGTCGCGGGTGGGGCCGAAGATCTTCTCGCAGAACAGGCCGTCACGCTCGGGCTTGAGAGTGCGGTAGTTGATGGTCTCGGGCTTCTTCACCTCGCCGTGGGACCAACCGCGGATCTCGTCCGCGGTGGCCAGGCCGATGCGTAGTTCGTCGAAGAAGTTCACGTCGAGCACGTTTGTTACCTAATCCTTCGTTGAATGAAGTATGTGGAGGGTTTGACGCTCTGCGCGATCAAACTTCTTCGACGCCGGCGAAGCCCTCGCCGGGGCGACGCGACAGGTCGATACCGAACTCCTCGGTCGCCCGGAAGTTCTCCTCGTCACTCTCACGGAGCTCGACGAGCGATCCGTCGGAGCTGAGCACCTCGACGTTCAGGCACAAGGACTTCATCTCCTTGACAAGCACCTTGAACGACTCGGGGATGCCCGGCTCGGGGATGTTCTCGCCCTTGACGATCGCCTCATACACCTTGACGCGACCCTGCACGTCATCGGACTTGATCGTCAGCAGCTCCTGAAGCGCCCACGCGGCACCGTAGGCCTCGAGGGCCCACACCTCCATCTCACCGAAGCGCTGGCCACCGAACTGGGCCTTACCGCCGAGCGGCTGCTGGGTGATCATGGAGTACGGGCCGGTGGAGCGCGCGTGGATCTTGTCGTCCACCAAGTGGTGCAGCTTCAGCATGTACATGTAGCCCACACCGATCGGGTCGGGGTAGGGCTCGCCTGAACGCCCGTCGAACAGCTGTGCCTTGCCCTGACCATCGACCATCTGCATGCCGTCACGGTTCGGAAGGCCATGTTCGAGCAGCCCCTGGATCTCCTCGGGGTTGGCGCCGTCGAACACCGGCGTCGCGAGACGCTGGTTGCCCTCGACGTAGCCGAGACCGACCTCACGCATGCGCTCGGCCCACGGTTCGTCGACCTCGGTGATGTCCCAACCGGTCTTGGCGATCCAGCCGAAGTGCAGCTCGAGCACCTGCCCGATGTTCATTCGCGAGGGAACACCGAGCGGGTTGAGCACGATGTCCACCGGAGTGCCGTCCGGCAGGAACGGCATGTCCTCCACCGGCAGGATCTTGGCGATGACGCCCTTGTTGCCGTGGCGTCCGGCGAGCTTGTCGCCGTCGGAGATCTTGCGCTTCTGGGCGACGTAGACGCGAACCATCTGGTTGACACCCGGCGAGAGCTCATCGCCCTCATCCCGGTCGAAGACGCGCACGCCGATGACCGTTCCGGACTCACCGTGCGGCACCTTCATCGAGGTGTCGCGGACCTCACGTGCCTTCTCGCCGAAGATGGCGCGCAGCAGACGCTCCTCCGGGGTCAGCTCGGTCTCACCCTTGGGCGTGACCTTGCCCACGAGCACATCCCCGGTACCGACCTCGGCGCCGATGCGGATGATGCCGCGCTCATCGAGATTGGAGAGGGCCTCCTCGGAGACATTCGGGATGTCCCGCGTGATCTCCTCGGCCCCCAGCTTGGTGTCGCGGGCGTCCACCTCGTGCTCCTCGATATGGATCGAGGTCAGCACGTCGTCCTGGACGATGCGCTGCGAAAGGATGATCGCATCCTCGAAGTTGTAGCCCTCCCAAGGCATGAACGCCACCAGCAGGTTGCGCCCCAGCGCCATCTCGGCACCGTCGGTGCAGGGCCCGTCGGCCAGCGGAGTGCCGGGGACGACGCGATCGCCGACAGAGACCAGCGGACGCTGGTTGGTGCAGGTGCCCTGATTGGCGCGACGGAACTTGGCCAGGCGGTAGGTCTGGTAGGTGCCGTCGTCACAGGTCACATCGATCATGTCGCCGGTCACCTGGCTGACCACACCGGCCTTGGCGGCCACCGTGACGTCGCCGGCGTCGACCGCGCCGCGATACTCCATGCCGGTGCCCACGAAGGGGGCCTCGGCACGGACGAGGGGAACGGCCTGACGCTGCATGTTGGCGCCCATGAGCGCACGTGAGGCGTCGTCGTGCTCGAGGAAGGGGATCATGGCCGTCGCGACCGACACCATCTGGCGCGGCGAGACGTCCATGTACTGGACCTCTTCCTTGGGGATCGTGTCGACGTCTCCCTCACGCTTGCGGACCAGGACGCGGTCCTCAGCGAACGACATGTCGTCGTTCAACTTGGCGTTGGCCTGGGCGATGACGTAGCGATCCTCCTCATCTGCGGTGAGGTAATCGATGTTGTCGGTGACGTAGCCATTCTCGACGCGACGGTACGGCGTCTCGATGAAGCCGAACGCGTTGACGCGACCGAAGGACGCGAGCGAACCGATGAGGCCGATGTTCGGACCCTCAGGGGTCTCGATCGGACACATACGGCCGTAGTGGGAGGGGTGGACGTCTCGGACTTCCATACCGGCACGGTCACGCGACAGACCACCCGGGCCGAGCGCCGAGAGACGACGCTTGTGCGTCAAACCGGCGACGGGGTTGGTCTGATCCATGAACTGCGAAAGCTGGGAGGTGCCGAAGAATTCACGCAGCGCCGCCACGACAGGACGAATGTTGATCAGCGTCTGCGGCGTGATCGCCTCGATGTCCTGCGTCGTCATGCGGTCGCGAACCACACGCTCCATGCGCCCCAGGCCGGTGCGGAGCTGGTTTTGGATCAGCTCGCCCACCGTGCGCAGACGACGGTTGCCGAAGTGGTCGATGTCGTCGAGCTCGACGAGGACGTCATCATTCATCTCGGTGCGCCCCTCATGGAGGCTCACCACGTACTTGATGGCGGCGACGATGTCGTCGATCGTCAGCACCTGCTGGTCGAAGGCCTCGGTGGTACCGAGCTTCTTGTTGATCTTGTAGCGCCCGACCTTGGCGAGGTCGTACCGCTTCGGATTGAAGTAGTAATTCTCGATCAGCGTCTGCGCGGCTTCACGGTTCGGCGGATCTCCCGGGCGAAGCTTGCGGTAGATGTCGAGCAGCGCGTCGTCTTGGCCGGTTGTGGTGTCCTTCTCCAGCGTCTGACGCATGGACTCGAACTCGCCGAACTCCTCGAGGATCTGCTCGTTGGTCCAGCCGAGGGCCTTGAGCAGCACGGTGACGTTCTGCTTGCGCTTGCGGTCCAGACGCACACCGACGGTGTCGCGCTTGTCGACCTCGAACTCCAGCCAGGCCCCACGCGAGGGGATCACCTTGCAGGTGTAGATGTCCTTGTCGGACGTCTTGTCGGGAGTGCGCTCGAAGTAGACGCCGGGTGAGCGAACAAGCTGGGACACCACGACGCGCTCGGTACCGTTGATGACGAAGGTTCCCTGCGCGGTCATCAGCGGGAAGTCGCCCATGAACACCGTCTGCGACTTGATCTCGCCGGTCTCATTGTTCATGAACTCCGCGGTGACGAACAGCGGGGCCGCATACGTGACGTCGCGTTCCTTGCACTCATCGACGGTGAACTTCGGCTCCTCGAAGCGATGGTTGCTGAACGACAGCGACATGCTGTTGTGGAGCTGGTTCTCGATCGGCGAGATCTCCTCGAAGATCTCTTCGAGACCCGATTTGGTGTTCACATCGGTTCGTCCGGCTTCGAGGGCCTGCTCGACCCGGTCACGCCAGACCTGGCTACCGATCAGCCAGTCGAACGAATCGACCTGCAGGTCCAGCAGGTCCGGAACCTCAAGAGGCTCGGAGATCTTCGCGAAGGAAATCCGGCCCGTGGGCGAGATGACGTTCGTATTCTTCAAAGCAGTGCGCGAGGCGGCCAACAGCTTGGTCCTTCCAAGAACTCGCTTGTTCTGGCATGACAAGCGGCCCGCGTCAAGCGCGGGACGGGTCACGACATGGGGCAAGATGCCACGCTACACCGGAAACCCCAGAGGATGCAAGCAGCGAAGAGTATAGCGACGACTTCGCCCGTCGACGCCGTATCGACCCGGCACGGCGCGTCGCAGCATCCGGGCGGCCCGCCGCTCCCGCGGCTCAGCCCTGATCGCCCTCACTGCGGGGAAACCGCACCGAACACCATCCGGGGCCCGCGAAGGGGCTCAACCCAACCTCGCCGTCTCCTCCGAGCGCAGTCCAGAGCCGCTGGGTCATCCCGAGATGCATGCTGCACACGACCTCCGGGTTCTCGCGCGCGGCGTCCAACACCGGACAGGTCAGCAGATGGACCCCTTCGGCGCTGGCCTCTGGCGAGAACCCCTGCTCGACGAACTTTTCCCGGACGCTGGCCCGCAGGTCCCGGGACTCCTCGAGCCCCTCACCATCCTCACCCAGGGGCTCGAAGTAGGTGTGACCGATATGGCGCGCCTCCGCCACCGGGTCTTCAGCACGGTCCCGGACATAGGCCGACAGCATGCGCATGAGGTCCTCATGATTGGTCCCCTTGCCGACCGCGCTGTAGATCCACTGCGGACGCCCTCTGCCACCGCTGCGCCTGGGGCGTCGTTTTATCAATCCGGCAGCCAACAGGTCATCCACATGGGCGCGCACCGTGTTCGCATGCACCTCGAGGTCTGCGGCGAGGTCTGCGATGTTCATCCCGCCCGACTGCTCGAGAGTCGCCACGATCTCCTTGGCCTTGGGCGGCTGGGCCGCCAGGATCAGCCCGCGATCCACAGGGAGCGGCCCGCCATCGGGTTTCGACGTCGGCGCAATGCCGCCGGACGCCTCATCCTGGCCATCGGACGCCTCATCCTGCTCGACAGGCTCCGTCGTCACCGGTGACGACACAGCATCCTGCGCATCAGCTGCAGCATAGGGCTCCGATTCGTATTCCTCCGGCGAGTAGAAGTCCATCTTGTGGGCATCGATTATCACTCGTGCGACCGCGTCACTCGCGGGCTTCCCCTCAGAATTCATCAGTAATCAAGGCCTTCGAGACGACGTGCAGCATCCTCGACATCCGCACCGGCGGCCACGGCACAGCCCAGCAGAAATGCTCCCACCGGAACCATAGGCCGCATGCCGGTCCCAGCGACAGTCTTGGCGAAGCGGTGCACCAACTCCACGTTCACGATGGAGCTGTCCACACCGACCTCGTCACACGCGCTCGCGACCCAGGCGTCCCAGAGTTCAGGGTCTTCCGCCTCTTCCCTCGTCACCTGTCGGGACACGCCTCCACCATCACTTCCATCTGCCACTCGAACACATAACGTAGCATTTTTTGTCACAAAACTCCCCCGGTTGGCCGGATCTGGCCCGAGCCCGCTCATCTGCCCCATGTGCGACGCGGGTCACGGGCCAGAACACGAGCGGCGAAACACGTCGAGGCGAGCCCGGAAGGGCTCGCCTCGACGTCGGACCGTCGGAGCCAGGGATTTGGCCCCGATCAGGCAAGGGCCATGATCACTTCAGGCTGACCGAAGCACCAGCGGCCTCGAGGGCCTCCTTGGCCTTCTCCGCATCTTCCTTCTTGGCACCCTCGAGGACGGGCTTGGGCGCGCCCTCGACCAGCTCCTTGGCCTCCTTGAGGCCGAGCGAGGTGATGCCGCGCACCTCCTTGATGACGGCGATCTTCTTGTCGCCGGCCGATTCGAGGACGACGTCGAACTCATCCTTCTCCTCGGCGGCCTCGCCGCCACCCTCGCCGCCGGCGGCAGGGGCAGCACCGGCAGCAGCCACGGCAACCGGGGCAGCAGCGGTGACGTCGAAGGTCTCTTCGAACAGCTTCACGAACTCGGAGAGTTCGATGAGGGTCATTTCCTTGAAAGCGTCAAGCAGCTCTTCGTTGGTGAGCTTCGCCATGATGGGCGTCCTTTCGTATGTGGTGCAGCCACCGGCTGCGGGATCGTCGATTCGACCCGGTACGGGTCAGTTCTCCTCCGCAGCGGACGCTGCGTCGTCTGCGGGCTTCTGGTCAGCGGCACCACCGGCGCCACCGATCTTGGACGGGTCCGCCTCGGCTGCGGTCTGCAGCGCGCCCAGGGCACGGGCGAGCTTCGAGGCGGGAGCGTTGAAGGCGAAGGCAGCCTTGTTGAGATTGGCCTTCATGCCACCGGCAAGCTTGCCCAGCAGCACCTCACGCGACTCGAGGTCGGCGAGCTTCTTCACGGTGTCGGCGTCGAGGATGCGACCATCCATGACACCGCCCTTGATCTCCAGAAGCGGGTTGTCCTTGGCGAAGTTCTTCAGGCCCTTGGCAACGGTGACAACATCACCGTTGATGAACGCCAACGCGGTGGGGCCGACGAGCTGGTCTTCCAGCCCCTCGATACCGGCTTCGCGAGCAGCGATCAGGGTCAGAGTGTTCTTCGCCACGGCGTAGGTCGCATCCGATCCGAGGCCACGACGCAGTTCCTGCAGCCCCGCCACGGACAGACCGCGATAATTGGTCAACACGACGGCATCGGCGCTGGAGAACTTCTCCTTCAGCTCCGCGACCGCGGCGACCTTCTCGGCATTCGCCATGGGTCTCTCCTTCCCACTTCGTGAACCGACGCCCGATTGGGCGTCAGACCTCCGACCGCGGGAAACAAAAATCCCGCACGCACAGGCGCACGGGACGGGACTCTTCTTCATGGCACACCGGAAAAATTCCGGGATGGCACGGGAGCTGTCACACACACCTACGCGGGCCTGAGCCCGAGGACATTGACGCTCTTCACCTTCGTGAGTGAAGACTGAGCCAAGACCTCGCACACAACTTCGAACCGGTCTCCCGGTCCACCAGCGGTCTTCGGTGACAGACACCTTACGGCACGGCTTGCGCAACACCAAACCGCCGCCGCAACGATGACTTCCCGGCAGGTAACGGATTTGCAACATTGGTAACGAACACATAACGTGACCGCGCCGGTCGTGAGGCCGGCACGCCAAAGCCGGTTTGCGTCACCGGCACTACGAGATCACCACTCCCGTGTGATCTACGAGAAAGGGGTATCCCTGATGCATCAGAACGACATCGCACGCCACGCCGTGGTCGGCCCTCGCCGAGCCATCGACGCCGCGCCGATCCGTTGTACGGGCCAACCGCGCCGCGCCATCAACCCGCCGAACACGGTGACGGCGTTGGGCGTGACCCGCGCCGCGGGCGCCGTGGCCGCCGGCGTCGCCCTCACTGCTTCGCTCGGCTTCGGAGGAGCCACTCCGGCTGCCGCCATGGCCGGGGGCGGGGGCAGCAGCTCCAGTACTCCCGCTGCTTCGTCGGCCTCGGCGTCCCATGGCGACGATTCGTCCGAGGAACGCCCCGTGCTGCGTTTCGACGATGAGAACGATGACGTCGCCGTGCTGCAGCGTGCGCTCGATGACGCCGGACATCCGCTGCCCGACACCGGTTGGTTCGGGCCCATGACCCAGAATGCCGTCAAGGCTTACCAGGCCGAGAACGGTATTCCGACCACCGGCGTCGTGGCCGAACTCACCTGGGGCTCCCTTGCGGAGAACGGCCACCTCGGCGGCTCCGCCGACGGTTCGGATGACTCCGGCTCGGATGACGCCGGCAACACCACCACCGCTTCGGGCGGCGGTTCCTCACAGAACGCCTCCGGCGACGCCCAGGCAGCCATCGCCTTCGCCGAGGAACAGCTCGGCGATTCCTACGGCTACGGCGGAACCGGCCCCGACACATGGGACTGCTCGGGCCTGACCCAGGCTGCTCTCGGCGCTGCCGGCGTCGACATCCCCCGTATGTCGCAGGATCAGGCGACCGGCGGCCAGCAGGTCTCGCAGTCGGACATGCAGCCTGGCGACCTGGTCATCTACTACAGCGGCGCATCGCACGTGGGCATCTACGTCGGCGACGGGCAGATCATTCATGCCTCTCGTCCCGGCGTCCCCGTCGAGTACGCCTCGGTGGATGAAATGCCCATTCACTCGGTCGTCCGCTACCTCTGATCGTCCGAGTCCATGGTGGTGGCCCCGGCGTGACTCGCCGGGGCCACCGCCGTTCCCGGTCCAAGGCGGTGGAACTCCCTCACGGGAACCGGCTCCCTCGCCATCGCACAGGAGTGGTTCACAACCCGAAGACGGCGGCTGCGATGAGGAAATAGATCACCAGACCGGCTGCATCGACGAATGTGGTGATGAACGGATTGGAGAAAACCGCAGGATCAGCGCCGATGGCCTTGGCTGCCAGCGGCATCAACCCGCCAACCGTAGCCGCCAACGTACAGATGCACAGCAGCGTCAGGCCGATCACGAGCCCTATGCGCCACTCGAACACCATCCCGGCGAGCAGACACCCCAGACCACCCAGGATGAACCCCAGCAACACCCCGACTGCCGCCTCGCGGATGGCGATGCGCCCGACATCCTGCGGATGGGCATCACCGAGCGCCAATGCCCGTGTCACCGTGGTCGCAGCCTGGTTTCCCGTATTGCCCCCAGTGCCGATGAGCAAGGGCACGAACAGGGCGAGCACGACCATCTGCTCCAGAGTGTCTTCAAAGGAATCGAGGACCTGCACCGTCAGCGTGGCCCCCAGTGCGAGCGCCAACAGCCACACGATCCGGGAGCGGACCAGACTCGTGACGGGAGTCGACAGGTAGGGCCGACGAAGTGGCTCACTGGCAGATGCCCGGGCCTGGTCCTCCGACTCGGCTTCCTCCAAGATGGTGTGAGCGTCATCGATGGTGAGGATGCCCACGAGACGTTTCTCGCTGTCGACGATCGGCATCGCCAGCAGCCCCTGATCAGCGCAGCGACGCGCCACCAGTTCGGCATCTTCCTCGGCCCGGGCAAAGATGGGCTCATCCATCACATCGGACATGGTCTGGCTCGATTCCGATGCCAACACCCGCCGCAGGGACGTCACGCCGACGAGCCCCCGTTGACCATCGAGCACCGGAAGCGTGTAGACAGTCTCCGCCTCAAGATGGCGCCGCACCTGTGCCAGAGCCTCGTCAGCCGTCATGAACTCGGTCAACAGCACCGGCTCCGGGCTCATCCGCCGACCGACCGACCGCAACGGATATCCCGCAACCCGAGCGGTGAGCGCACGCTCCTCCGGGCTCAAACCGCTCAGTAGACGGCTCGCCACCTTGGCTGGAAGCTCATCGATGAGCGCCACCCGGTCATCGGGGTCCATCTGCTCGAAGTGCTCCGCGATCTCTTCATGGCGCAGAGATTTCACCAGATCGGAGCGCAGCGCCGGGTCCAGCCCCTCGAACACCATCAGGGCTCGGTCCTTTGACAGCAACCGGAACGCGAAGGCCCGATCCTCACCGGAGAACCGTTCGAAACGGTCGATCAGAGTGCGAACATCACACTGGGCCGCCAGCGTGGATGTCTGCCGCGCGTCTCGCATCGAGACCGCGTTGTGCAGGTTCCCGATCTGGTTGTCCATCTTCGCCATCCCTGCTTCGCCCCTCCCTCACCGGCTGCTCATCAGCATGCCCGAGCCCACGAACAGCGATGCGGGGTGCCATCCATTGGATGACACCCCGCACCAAACGCTTCACCGCTCGCGCTCAGCCGATCATTCGGACGGAGCAGTCTTCGAAGGATCGATGAGCACGCCCGGACCCATCGTCGAGGAGATGCTGATCTTCTTGATGTAGCGCCCCTTGGCGCTCGACGGCTTCAGACGCAGCACTTCATCAAGGGCCGCGAAGTAGTTCTCCGACAACTGCTTGGCGGTGAACGATGCCTTGCCGATGACGAACTGCAGGTTCGCGTGCCGGTCGACGCGGAACTCGATCTTGCCGCCCTTGATGTCGGAGACGGCCTTGGCCACATCGGGCGTCACCGTTCCGGTCTTGGGGTTCGGCATGAGGCCGCGGGGGCCGAGCACGCGGCCCAGGCGTCCCACCTTGCCCATGAGATCGGGGGTGGCCACGACGGCGTCGAAGTCCAGGTGGCCTCCCTGGACCTTCTCGATGAGCTCATCGGCACCGACCTCATCGGCGCCTGCCTCACGGGCGGCGTCAGCCTTGTCACCAGTGGCGAAGACCAGGACCCTGGCGGTCTTGCCGGTGCCGTTGGGCAGGTTGACGGTGCCGCGCACCATCTGGTCGGCCTTGCGGGGGTCGACGCCCAGCCGCATGGCCACGTCGATCGTCTCATCAAAATTGGCCGAGACACCGCTCTGGACGAGGGCAACGGCCTCCTCCGGAGTGCGGAGAGCCTCGATATCGCCACGCTTCTCGGCTGCGGCGAGGTACTTCTTGCTGCGCTTCATTCTGGTTTCCTTCGTGTGTGGTGCCAGGTGTGGTTCGCCCGCGCATGGGCTCCCACGGGGATGGACGCGGTGTCCGCGCCCAGTGACGTCACTCGACGGTGACGCCCATCTGACGTGCGGTGCCCTCGACGATCCGCATGGCGGCTTCCTCGTCGTTGGCGTTGAGGTCGGGCATCTTGGTGCGTGCGATCTCGAGGACCTGGTCCTTCGTGATCTTGCCGACCTTCTCCTTGTGCGGAGCGCCCGAACCGGACTTGATTCCGGCGGCCTTCTTGATCAGCTCAGCGGCCGGAGGGGTTTTGGTGATGAAGGTGAACGAACGGTCCTCGTAGATCGTGATGACCACGGGGATGACGTTCCCCTTCTGGGCTTCGGTCGCAGCGTTGTACTGCTTGCAGAAGTCCATGATGTTGACGCCGTGCGGACCGAGGGCGGTACCGACCGGCGGAGCGGGAGTGGCGGACCCGGCCTGCAGGGCCACGTTCACCACTGCCGCCACCTTCTTCTTGGCGGGCATGTTGGGTCCTTTCTGGAAATTGAGCCGACGCGATCGTCGGACTCAGACCTTCTCCACCTGGGAGAAGGTCAGGTCGATGGGGGTGTCTCGACCGAGGATCTCCACCAGAGCCTTCAGACGCTGGCTGTTGGCGTTGATCTCGGTGATGGACGCATGGACGCCGGCGAACGGGCCGTCGGTGACCATGACCGAATCGCCGACGCTGAAGTCCGCGACCTCCACCTTTGGCTTGGTGACGGTCTTGGACTTGGATTTGGCGACCTTGTTGACCTCGGTGACGACGCTTGGGGTGAGCATGCGCTCCACCTCGTCAAGGGTCAGCGGAACAGGGTTGGTGGCGTTGCCGACGAACCCGGTCACCGAGGGGGTGTGACGCACGAGGCTCCACGACTCATCGGTGAGCTCCATGCACACCAGCACATAGCCGGGCAAGACAGTTCGCGTCACCATCTTCTTGTTGCCCGCGCGAATCTCGGCCACCTCTTCGGTGGGGACACGGACGTCGAAGAGGAAGTCCTCCAGGCCGAGGGACTCGGCCCGCTGTTCGAGGTTCTGCTTGACCCGCTTCTCCATGCCGGAGTACGTATGCACGACATACCAGTCGCCCGGCTTGGCGCGCAGCTCCGACCGCAGCTCCTCCATGGCCTCGGCCAGGAGGTCGGCGTCAGGAGCTTCCTCGTCCTCACCCTCCTTGTCCTCGCCGAAGTCGATCCCGGTGGAGCCCTGCTCCTCGGCCGCGTCATCGCTGCCGCCGAAGTCGAGGTTGATCTCCTCCTCGGAGGAATCGGCCTCGTCGGCACCGCCGAGGTCGAGGTCGATGTCCGCTTCCTCGCTCGTCTCCTCTGCGGAGTCCTCGCCGAAGTTCAGTGCGATGTCCTCGCCGGAATCGACGTCCTCGGCGGGGTCGAAGCCAGCCAGCTTGGGTTCCTCGCTGGTGGTGGGCTCGCCGAGGTCGAGCTCGACGTCCTCGGTCTCACCGAGGTCGGGATTCTGGGGATTGTCCGTCACGAAAGATTGCCTCCGAAATTGGCGCTGTTCAGCCGAAGAACCGCAGGATGGCCGAGCCGAACAGCAGGTCGAGCAGGCTCACGAATGCCACGATGAAAATCACGAAGACGAGAACCACCACGAAGTACTGCCAGACCTCGCCGGCACTCGCCCACTTCACCTTCTTGAGCTCGGACACCGATTGTTTGGTGAAGGTCACCGGCCCAACCCGCGGGGGTTCGGCATCGGGTTCGAGGTTCGTCATGTCGAGCTTCGTGAGCCCATCGGACGAATCCTGCGCGCCCTCGTCGCTCGCGGCGCGGCGCTTGGGGCGCTGCGTGGCGCGTTTGCGCGTCCGGGTCGCGGCAGTGGCCCCCGAAGCCGGAGCCTCCTCGGATTCCTCGAGCGCGTTCACCTCGTCGGTGGCACGGCCGAGCTTGGCTTCATTGACATCGGGGGTGGAGGGGTCGTCGACGTAATCGTCGGTGTCGGTGTCCTCGGAATCGACGATCTCCTCCGACTCGGAAAGCTCTGCGGGCACGACATCGTCCGACTCGTCGCGCGAGTCGGCGTGCTTATCGTCAGCCACTGATTCCTCCGGGTCGTCCATCATTGACCGACCCCAGGATCCACACGTCCGTGACGCGGGATCCCGGGGCCGTTCTCGCAGGGCACGCGGGACTCGAACCCACAACCTTCGGTTTTGGAGACCGATGCTCTGCCAGTTGAGCTAGTGCCCTTCGGCGCACGCATCGAGCGAACGACACGTCTACCGACCAGTGGAGTTTACGTGCATTACCCCACCGAGTCCAACCGGGTTCCGCACCCGCCCCTCACAACTGCTCGGCAGCAGCCAACAGGACGCAGGTCGCGACACCCTCCATCGCCGGCCGCAGCTCATCCATCGGAGGGAAGGACGGCGCAATTCGGATCACGGCATCGTCCGGATCATGACGCAGCGGGTGGGCCGCTCCGGCCGGCGTCAGCGCGATACCGGCTTCCTTGGCCAAGGCCACGACACGCGACGCGGTCCCGTTGGGCACGCGCAGCGCCACGAAGTAGCCACCGCGGGGCTTGGTCCACTCCGCGACCCCGTATCCACCGAGACGCTCGGAGAGCACCTCGTCCACGAGAGCGAACTTGGGCGCGAGCTGCTCGCGATGCTTGCGCATATGAGCGCGTACGCCCTCGGCGTCGCCAAAGAAGGCCGCGTGTCGCCAGTGGTTGATCTTGTCGGGCCCGATGGTCCGGAACTGCGTGTGCCCGCGGTACCAGTCGAGATTCGTCTTCGACGAACCGAAGAAGGACACTCCCGCACCGGCAAAGGTGATCTTGGAGGTGGAGGCGAACGCGAAGACACGGTCGGGATTACCGGCGGCCGCGGCCATGTCGAGAATCGGCAGCATCTCCGCCGGCTCATCGGTGAGGTGGTGCAGCCCGTAGGCGTTGTCCCAGAAGATGCGGAAATCCGGGGCCGCGGGCAGGGCGAGGATCTTCTCCACCACTTCTCGGCTCCACACGGTGCCGCTCGGGTTGCCGTACATCGGCACCACCCACATGCCCTTGACCTGTTCATCGGCCAACAGGGCAGCAAGCTCCTCGACGTTCACACCATCGTCGGTGAGCGGGATCGGAATCATCTCGATACCGAGATGCTCGGTGATTGCGAAATGGCGGTCATAGCCGGGCACCGGACACACGAATTTGACCTGTTGATTCGACCAGGGCTGCTGCCCGGCGATGCCATGGAGCGACGCGTACGTCACGCAGTCATGCATGAGCGAGAGCGAAGCGTTGTCACTGGCCACGAGCAGGTCAGGATCGATCATGAACAGCTCGCCGAAGATCTCGCGGATCTCTCGGAGCCCGTCGAGCCCGCCGTAGTTACGGACGTCCGGGCCGGCCGGGAGGTCGACGCTGCCTGGGAGCTCCAGCAGGGCATTGGAGAGGTCGAGCTGCTCACTCGACGGCTTGCCGCGCGTCAGGTTGAGGCTGAGGCCACGCCCACACAGCTCCTGATGTTCTCGCTCCTGCTCCGCCAGCAGGGCAGCCCGCTGATCGGCGTCCATGTCACTCAATCGCATGTGCTCACCATACTCGCCGGACGCGTGCTCACCTGCGCCTGCGGTGGCACCGAGACGCCCTCCGAAGAATTCCAAGATCATTTGCCGCTGCTGGATGCGTGTCCACAAGTTCTGCAGTTCGCGCAGACGTGAGTACTATCGGCCATACCTCGATCTCGTCCAGGAGCCCGTTCGCATGAATGTTGCTAGATCGGCACCCGCAATGCAGGGTCCGCCGGGCTCTTCGGAGACCCTCGCCGGGTTCTCCGACTGGCAGGAGATCGGCCGCGGCGGCGACGCCACGGTCTATCGAGCGATCCAGGATGGCTTGGGCCGCGAAGTGGCGATCAAGGTCCTCACTGTCGACGATGCCGAATCGGTGCGCCGCTTCACGCGCGAAGTGCAGCTCATGGTCGCGCTGGGGCGTCAGCATCCGAACATCGCCAAGGTGTTGCAGATCGGCACCTCGAGCCACGGGCGCCCCTGCATCGTCATGGACTACTACGAACTGGGCTCACTGGATCGACGCCTCAACGACGAAGGCCCACTCCCTGCCCAAGACGTGGCACATGTCGGCCAGGTGGTGGCCGACGCACTGGCGTTCGCACATCAGAAAGGTGTGCTGCATCGCGACATCAAGCCACAGAACATCTTGATGATGCCAACGTCGTACGTGCTCGCCGACTTCGGCATCGCGCGACTGATCGATCAGGCCCACACCGCTTCGTCGGATCGGTTCTCCTACCGCCATGCCTCTCCGCAGGTGCTCAACGGCGACACCCCCAGCGAACTCGACGATGTGTTCTCCTTGGGCGCCACGCTCTACCACCTGCTCGACGGTCAGCCGCCGTTCACGCTCCCCGGCCAACGCGATACCGCATTGAGCTACATCAAACGCGTCCTGGAATTGCCGCCGCGAGCCCTCAGCCGGGACGACGTACCGCCTTCATTGCTGCAGATCGTCGAGGTGGCTCTGCACAAGGACCCCGCGACGCGTTTTCAGTCAGCCGCTGAGATGCGCGACGCCCTGTCCGATGCCCTGCGTGAATCCCGCGGTATCCCGGCCTCCCCGGTGATGGGCGGATGGACCGCAGCCAGTGGCAGCTCTCCAGCTGCCCCTCCCCCAGCACCGGCCCCACATGGGCAGTGGTCACCGGCACAGCTGCCAAGCGCACGGTCTGCCAACGAACCCCCGGCCTTCGTGCCACCTGCACCCGATGAGACCGACGCCCCACACCGCCCGCCGTGGTTGGCCTTCGGCCTCACCGGCATCGTCGTCGGCGTGGTCCTGGTACTGCTGATGTCGTTCCTTGGAAATCTCCGGAATGATTCCCCTTCGGGACCGGCACCGACGCCGTCACGGGCCGCTCCCACCACCACGGCTGCGCCCGACGCCAGCCTCGAACCCTCCGACGTGCAGCTCACATATTTCCCTGAAGGTGACTACACCGTGGTCGAGTGGAAACGCCCCGAAGAGCTACCCGTCGGCTATGTGGTCACCTATGTCCTGGATGACGCCGCCACCGGAACCCCCGTGACCCGCCACGGGCAGGCCACCGACGCGCAGCTCCCCAGCGCACCTCCGGGCCCGCAGGTCTGCGTCGGCGTCGCTGCTCACAGCTCCGATGGACGCTACGGCCGCGCCCTGGCCTGTACTTCTCGCGGCTGAGCCCAAGCACGCTGGCTCCGCCCCGAGTCGGAATGGCCCCGAGTCGGGATGGCCCCGAATCGGGATAGCCCCGAGCCGGAATGCACCAGCCATGCCATCGGAAATCCGGGGCGTCATCTGTGCCGGGACGAGCCCTTTCGGAGGAACGGGACAGGAGACAACGCCCATACCACGCGTCGCCACCAAGTGGCACCACCGCGGAGGGTCTCCTCCACCCGAGCGGCACGCTCGAAGTGCTCGGCGCTCTCAGCCGTGGATGCCGCTCCCGATGCGGCGAAGGACTCGAACTCGGCGGCACGCGCGATCTGGACCGCGTCGTCGGGCGCATCCAAGCGCCGCGCTCGTTCGGTGGCCGTCTGCTGGGTGGACATCGAGCCGCCTGCGAGAGTGACGGCGTCCTCGATGTACTGCCACGCGCCTACCGCGCCTCTTGCTCGCTGCCCCCGCCGCCGTAAGACACGTGCCATCACAAGAGCGCCGAGCAGCAGCAATGTGCCCGCGAGGATGACCGCGAGGACGATCCATGCCGGGTTGACGCCCCCATCCTCCTGGTTTGCGGACCGATCGGGCCGCGGTTCGTTCTCATCAGGAGCCTGCTCGGCGTTTTCGGGGTTCTCCTCGCTCTGTGGCGGGTTCGCAGCGACCGGCGAGATCTGATCGGTATCGGGGGTCGGGTTGAACGGAACCCAACCCTGCCCCTGGAAGTACACCTCCGGCCACGCCAGAGCATCGCTGCCGTGCACCACGTGCGTTCCATCGGCACCTTCCAATGGTGTGCCGGCGGAGAAGCCGACCACGACACGTGTCGGCAGCCCCTGCGACCGCGCGAGGACAGCGAAGGCCGTGGCGAACTGCTCGGATGTTCCGGCACGTCCTCCCTCGGACTCGGGGGCGAGCAGAAAGGTCGTCAGACGCCCGTACGAGTGCCCCGCGGGGAGCTCCGCGGTGAAGGAACGGTTGTTCTTGATCCCCGCTTCCAGTGCTCGAGCCTTGTCATACGGGGATTCGGCTTCAGCGGTGAGTTCCTCACCGTAGTCCGCGAGTTCATCGGGCAGTCGGGGAACGCCCAGATAGTCGGGCAGGTCCGGCACGGGAGCGTCAGGCAGCTGCGCCTGATCCGGTTGTGACACCACCGACGTGACGCTGTAGCTCAGCGCCCCTTCCTTCGGGATGTCGGGACTGATCAGCGTGCCGGTGGCGGGATTCACCTCGGCGTCCGGAAGGGAGACGATGTTCGGGTGGCCAGGGGCGGGGAGCCAGCGTGTCTGCTGGGGCCACACCACGTTGACCCGCGCGATCTCCTGCTGCCCCGCGATCGGAGGGCTCACCGGTCGATTCGACCCCACCGGGTCGTAGGGACGTTGGGGTGGACGAAAGGTAGCCCCGTCGAACTCGGACATGACCGCCAGATGCACCGGGACGTTGTCCCCACTGCGCCGGAAGATCTCGGTCTCGGGTTCCTTGGCCCAGTGCGAGATGTACGGCATCGGGTTGGGCTCCTGGTTGAGCGTTTCGTTGCGCTCGATGAGCTCTTGGGGCTGGAAGGGTTCACCGAGCTGGAGGAAGGCACCGCCCGAGGCCACCAGGGCGAGCACCGCAGCCACCACGACGCCGCGTACAGGTCCTGATCCTTTGGTGGTGGTCTCAGCGGCACCTGCCGGATGCGTGCCGACCCGAGAATCTGCCACGAAGGTGGGTGATTTCGAGCGGTTCCACAGCGACCAGTCGGCCAGCCAGGTGAGCACCATCCCGGCGGCGATCAGCCCATGCTCGTCAGCTTCGCCGCCTGACAGAAGCTGTCCGCCCAGATATAGGACGATGCCAACCGTCAGGCTCCCGAGGACGCCCATGTTGCGGCCGGACCGAAGGTCGGCGACAAGTCCCACGATCACACCCACGAGCCATGCGAGCACAAGGCCCGGCAACAGCAGGCCGAAGGTCACCGGGGCCGGTGCCGGCGTCGTGAGAAGTTCGGGGAACGGCTCGGTGAAGGCGCCAACGAGGCCACGGCCAGCACGGCGACCCACGATCATCATGGTCAGCACAGGCACGGCCAGGGCGACGAGCGCGGCGACGAAACCAACGAGACCGGTTCGTTTGAGACCCAGGATGATCCCGGCGGCCAGCACGGCACTGGCCACCAGCGCACCCCACGCCACCACCATCGGAGACCACGCAGACGCGAACGATGCAGCACCCAGAACCAGGACGACGAAGGTCAGGGCGCCACGTGCGATGAGATAGCTGCGCTGTGAGGCCTCCTGCGAAGCGGCGGGCCCGGTCTCCTGCCGACCGAAACGGTTCGCCTCGGCGGTGCGAAGCGCAGCAGGATCGTGGATCTGGGTCATGTCAACGCACCGTCCTGTCCCACAATGCAGCCAGGTCACGCGAGCGGGGCCCGCGGAGCACGGTCACTCCCCCACCGGCTCCTGCACGGCTGGAGACCGGTGCGTCGCCTGAGCTGTCCACGATGAGCACTGCCCCCGATGCGCCGCGGATCGCGTACCCGGTGAGGTCCGGCAATGGGGCGAGCGCTCCGGAGATCACCGCCACCGAATCCAGGGTCCGTTTCGGCAGACGCATGTGTGCCGGTGCTGTGCTCGGTTGCACCTCCGCAAGTGCCGCATGCACGCGTCGGGCATCGGTCTGGGCGGCTCCGAGACGCTCACTGACCGGGACATCGACCGATCCCGAGGTGGTGAGCAGATGCAACGGATGCCCTTCTTCGATGGCCGTCTGGGCCAGCGCGAATGCAACCTCCACCGCGTCTTCGAAGTCGGTGTCGGTCAGGGAACTGTCGGCGTAGTGATCGTCGCGGTCATCGAGGATCACGGTGAGGTGTGGTGTGGAGGGGTCGGCGTCGTCTCGGATCATCAACATGCCGGTGCGGGCGCTCGTGGCCCAGTGGAGACGCCGAAGATCGTCACCGGCCACGTATTCATGGAGGCCGACCAGATCTGTGCCACCGTGTTCGACCGACTCGTCGGCGCCAACGGCCGACCGACGGCGTCCCTTGGCGAGCTGGGTCAGCGGCACGCGACGCGGCAGCACCCGCACATGCTCGACGCTCCCTGCCTCCTGCGTGGTCATCGCCAGGCCGAAAAGCCCAACCCGGTGCACTGCCATCGGGCCAATGGGCAACAAGCCACGTCGCAATGTCGGCACACGGTACCGGGCTTCCCTGCCCCCCACTTCCACGTTGACACGCTGACGCCCGATGCGGTCGGTGATGCGGGTACGAACGAGCCAGAAGCCACGGGTGCTGACGCGAACCGTCGCATGGCACTCGCCGTGACGTTCCACCACGAGTGGTTCCACCTGCCGTTCCATGCGCAGACGCGGAGCCACGGAGACCGCTGCGGTCTCGACCACCAGGGCTGCGAGCAGGGCCAAACCGATTCCGAGGAGCGAGGGGTAGCGCAACAGCAGGGCCAGTGCCACGATCAGGACGGCTACCACCAGGACCACCAGTCCGCGGTTCGTCCACCGCCACAGCATCAGTCGCAGATCTCCGAGGTCGCGATCGCTCGACGCCGGGTCGTCATCACGACGACGCCAGAACGCACGCAGCCGATTCCTCCTGCTGCCCTTCGGTGCGCGTTGTCCTGTTTCGGGCCCGGGCGGCCCGGACTTCAGACCATCATCTCGGCCGGAAGGTCTGGGCGCCTGCGGTTGCGGGGCCGCAGGGCGTATTGGGCGGGGCGCGACCGGGCGCGGCGTCTCCTGCCCGGAGGGGTTGTTGCCAGGATTCTCGCGCATCGGCGCTTGGGGTTTCGGCGCCTGAGGCCCATTCGCTTCGGGCCGATGTGCCTGCTTGCTCATCAGGCTGGCTGGGGCACGTTCAGCTTCGTGAGGATGTCCTCGGCGATCGAGTCACCTGTCTCGCCGGCGAGGTCGGCTTCACGAGTGAGAACCATGCGGTGGGCCAGGACCGGCCCCACGAGACGCTGGACGTCTCCGGGAACGACGAAGTTGCGTCCCTGCGCAGCCGCGTACACCTGAACGGCACGGACGAGGGCCCGCAGGCCACGGGTGCTCGCACCGAGTCGGAGTCGGGCGTCGTTGCGGGCGGCAGCGCCGATCTCATGGATGTAGCGGAGGATGCGATCATCGACGTGAACGGCCCTCAGCGATTCGGCGATCTGCGCAACCTGCTGGGGGTTGGTGACCGGTTTGATGTCATCGGTGCGGCCTGCTGTCGATCCCGGACGCAGGATGTTCATCTCATGCTCGGCCTCGGGATATCCGATGGCGATACGGACCATGAAGCGGTCGAGTTGGGCCTCCGGCAGGCGATAGGTGCCATCAAGGTCGATGGGGTTCTGAGTGGCCACCACCAGGAACGGCTGTGGCACACGGTGGCTGGTTCCATCGACGGTGACCGTGCGCTCCTCCATGACTTCGAGCAGGGAGGACTGTGTCTTGGCCGCTGCACGGTTGATCTCGTCGGCCAACAGGACGTTGGTGAAGACCGGCCCCTGCCGGAACTGCACCGATCCATCAGCCGGGCTGAACACCGAGGTTCCGGTCACGTCGGCCGGCAACAGGTCAGGGGTGAACTGGACGCGCCGCGATTCACCGCCCATGGCTTGCGCGAGGGCACGCGCCAGCGTCGTCTTGCCGGTTCCTGGCACGTCTTCGAGAAGCACGTGGCCGTTGGCGAACATCGAGATCAGGACCAGATCGATCACTTCACGTTTGCCGACCAACGCCGATTCCACGGTCTCAGCAAGACGTGCATGGAGTTGCTGGAACACCACCACGGGATCGTGACTGTTCATGCCCTCACCTTCGTTTGGTCTTCTGAGGAACCTGCTCGTCCCTCTCGCATTGCGGTTTCTCCTCGGCCTCGGCACAGCTCATCTGGGCCGAACCACTCGCAGACATTATCGCGACCCGCAGACAAGGAAACAGGCTTCATCAGGGCCAAGTGATGTGGTCCGATTCCACCTCACCGCACGTCACCCACACGTCATATCCGGGGAACCCGAAAACGCCGGCCTGCAGGGGACCGAAGTTGCCATTCTCATCACTGGTGACTTCGAACGGCTGGAAATCCGGATAGCTTTCGGCCCCTTCCACAGGCTGGTTATAGGCCTTGCAGGTGAGCGAAGCATTCGGCTCGAAGTCCGTGCCCTTCACCATGACCTGTTTGCAGCCTGGAGTGTTACAGGAGCCGATGGGCTTGTACTCGCCGGCGGAGACGGTGAGCTCCGGGGTCGCCTGCTCAGTGGTGACCTCCGTCGTCGCAGCGCCGGACTTCTGCCCATTCGCATCGACCGCAATGACGGTGACGGTGAATGTCTCACCAGGCGTGAGCCCGGAGAACGATGCCGACGTGCCCGTCGCCGACTTCGACGATCCGCCAACGCTCACGTCGTACTGCTCGGCACCGTCCACGGCGTTCCACGACACGGAAACCTCCGTGGTCGTTGCCGACGCACTCAACCCACTCGGCTGCTCAGGCGGTGGTGGCGTTGTCGGCTCCGGCGGAGCACTCGACGGCGGAGCACTCGACGGCGGAGCACTCGACGGCGGAGCAGACGACGGCGGAGCAGACGACGGCGGAGCACTCGACGGCGGAGCAGACGACGGCGGAGCAGACGACGGCGGAGCAGACGACGGCGGAGCAGACGACGGCGGAGCAGACGACGGCGGAGCAGACGACGGCGGAGCAGACGACGGCGGAGCAGACGACGGCGGAGCAGACGACGGCGGAGCAGACGACGGCGGAGCAGACGACGGCGGAGCAGACGACGGCGGAGCAGACGACGGCGGAGCACTCGACGGCCCCGGCTTACCCGACGGCCCAGGCTTACCCGACGGCCCAGGCTTACCCGACGGCCCAGGCTTACCCGACGGAGGCAGATCCGGCTCGTGCGAAGGACGAGGCTTCTCGTCCGGTTTCGGCTTGTCCTTCTCGTCTGGTTTCGGCTTGTCCTTCTCGTCTGGTTTCGGCTTGTCCTTCTCGTCTGGTTTCGGCTTGTCCTTCTCGTCTGGTTTCGGCTTGTCCTTCTCGTCTGGTTTCGGCTTGTCCTTCTCGTCTGGTTTCGGCTTGTCCTTCTCGTCTGGTTTCGGCTTGTCCTTCTCGTCTGGTTTCGGCTTGTCCTTCTCGTCTGGTTTCGGCTTGTCCTTCTCGTCCGGCTTCGGCTTGTCCTTCTCGTCCGGCTTCGGCTTGTCCTTCTCGTCCGGCTCCGGCTTGTCCTTCTCGTCCGGCTCCGGCCTACTCACCGGAGGCTTCGGGATATCTTCCTGCGGACGCTCAGGAGCCTCCAGCACCGGGGGATCGGGAAGCTCGCCCGGCTCATTCTCCGAAGGAACGTCCGGCATTTCAGGAGCTTCACCCGGAGGATTGGGGATGTCCTCCGGGGGACCTACGCGACCCTGATCACCGGGATTGGGACGCTCCCCCGGCGGGTTCGGCATCGGCGGAATGTCGCCATAGGGGCTGTCGCTGTCAGGCGTATCGGGTCGGGGGTTCCCAATCTCCTGAGAACCATCGTCGGGATGCCCCGGTGCATGCGTCGGATTGGGCAGCTCATGGCCGTTCTCTCGGTTCTTGCCCTTGCGCGGCTGCTTCGGATTCGAACCAGGGTTGGGCAGCTCGGCTGCATTTTCGTCGCCAGAATCATTGACGCGGGCGTCGCGGTCTTCGGCTGCGGCTGCACGACCATCAGCCACATCACCAGGCTTACCCAGCTCACCCGGCTCCCGAGACGGAGAACGATCAAACGAACGCGGCTCACCATCACGCCCCACCACGATGCCCTCATCAGCACCAGGAACGTTCACAATCAACCGATCCTCATCCCACACCAGCTCAGCGTCCCCCTCACCAGGGGTCTCAATCGCCTCACCCACAGGACGACCATCAGCGCCCAACCGCAAAACCTTGCCGTCACCAGCACACACCACAAACGCCACATTCTGATACGTCGCCGGATCCGAAGGCCGCGAACACCCAAACTCACCGGTGGCCACACTCACCAACGAGCCATCCGCCACCAACACCACACGCGACGCATCCGGCTGCGCAATCGGCACGAGCCTGTCCGACTCCGTCATCGGAGCCACCTTCAAGGGCCCAGACAGCTGCTCATCCTTGGAAGCCCGCGCATTGGACACACCGAACTGCTGCACCAAACCCGGAGCCGCCAGCGTCACCCCGCGAGGATGATGCCCTGTCATACGGGTTCCCGCGCCGACCTTCACACGATGCATCTGGCGTTCGATCAGCTTCTCGGCCCGTGGATCCCAGACGACCTCACTCACACCATCAGGACCCGACACCCACAAAGCACCCTCACCATCAATGGCCGCATCCTCGATCTGACGCCCAGCCACCCACGGCTCACCCACATTCACAGCACTCAACGGATCCATCCGAGTCACAGACCCAGACCCGGTATCCACCACATAACTCGCACCACCACCAGCGAGCACCTTCGACCCAGGCCCACCCGGCAACTCACGCGAACCACCCGGCACCATCGTCGACATATCAATCGTCGTCACAACACCGGTGTCATGATTGGTCACAACCAGCACACCATCGCGCTGCTCCACCGACACATTCTCACCGGGCTCCCCCACCCGATAACCCTCATCAACCTCATTCGTCGCCGGGTTGTACTCGAGAATGCTCCCACCCTCAGAATCACCAAGCCACGTGATCCCATCACTGGCACCAATCGCCGTAGTCGCAATACCACTACCGGCCATCACACCCACAAGCCCCAGCACCACGGCAGTACCAACAGACGCGTTCGCCATGAGACGGCGATTCACCTTGGACACCGGACCTCCTAGATCGGGATGCGACCAGTCAAGTGCACCCGCTGCTTCAGGGACCACCCCAGACCTGAGGAAATTTCCGCCACCCCTTTGATCAGGAGGGTTCGGTCAGCAGAAACCAGAGGCATCGCAGGCTTCCCGAACAGGCTCGTCGAACGGGGCAGGTATATCCACCCAATGCTCGTCCGAGTCCGACGAGGGATCTTCTTCCTCTTCCTCTTCTTCTTCCTCTTCTTCCTCGGTCTCGAACTCGAAGGACACGGGGTCGGACTTGACGGTCTGCCCATCATCACTCTTGACAACAGCAACGATCGTCCCCGTGTAACGGGTGTTGTCCTGGAGCATGGTGAACGAGTGCTTCATCGGATCAGAGGCATCGACAGCGACCGTGTCCGAGCCATACATGCCGTCGATCGTGATCTCGAAGTGATCAACGCCCTCACCGCTGTGAGCCCACTCGACCCTCGCCCTGTCGTCATACACGCTCCCGAACGGAACCGTGACGTCCGTCGGCGCTGCAGGAGCCTGAAGAGGAGTCGGCGTGGGCGACGCGGAGGGAGCCTGCGTGGGCGACGCCGAAGGAGCCTGCGTGGGCGACGCCGAAGGAGCCTGCGTAGGCGACGCCGAAGGAGCCTGCGTGGGCGACGCCGAAGGAGCCCCCGTAGGCGAATCAACAGTTGGAGCAGTCGGCGCTGCAGGAGCTTCAGCCTTCGGATCAGCCGACGCACTCGATGAAGGAGCAGCCGTCCCCGCGGGAGCCTCCGCGCTCGGAGTCGCAGACGAACCCACCGACGCGGAAGGAACCGCTGCGGTCGGGCTGGCCGACTCCGCAGAACCCTCCGCACTCGGAGCCGCCGATGCGCTTGACGAAGGAGCCGTCGACGACCGCGGGTCAACCGAGCTCGCGGGATTCGCCTCACTCGGATCCGTCGATGGAGTCTTCGACTCCGGACCCGCAGACGGAGTACGCGGCGTCGAGTCACTCGACGGTGTCGGGTCGCTCGGCGATTCCTCAACCGGCGTCGGCGTCCTGCTCGGCTCCGACGATGGGGGCGGAGTATCACTCGGCTCCGGAGAAGGCGTCGGCACGTTCGGCGCCTCCTCCGCTGGTTCGGGCCGACGATCTCGACCACGCTCGTTCGATTGTTCCGGCTTGTCCGGCCGCCCTGGCTTGTCCGGCCGCCCCGGCTCATCCAAGCGCTCCGGCTTGTCCGGCCGCTCCGGCCGCCCTGGCTTGTCCGGCCGCTCCGGCTTGTCCGGCTTCTCCGGCTTGTCCGGCCGCTCCGGCTTCTCTGTCGGCACGTCAGGAAGTCGGTCAACCTGCGACTCATCCTCAGGCCGTTGATCTTCTTCACGGCCCGGGTCATCGTCATCGAGCGGAGGGTTCAAGTCCTTCGGCGGCCTCAATTCCTGACCTGGCGCTCTCCGATGAGGAGGAGCTGAATCATTTCGCGACTCTCGCCCAACTCCCGGCCGCTGTGCATGAGGGGGCCTCTTCTCATGGGCCCGACCATCACTTGGGTTGTCGAACTCCGCCGATGACCCCTCGTCCGACTCTCGCCCCTCTTGTCCGCCATCACCGGACAACCCCGGCGGCATCGGCAGGGCAGGGCCAGAGCCGCCCCGTTCCGGCTGTCGACCCGGTCGACCACGATCAGGATGCTGTTCAGGACGCTCAGGCGCCACCGTCGGATTCGGCAGATCATGGCCCGCCGACTCGCGATCCTTCGAGCCGTCGCGCCTGCCACCCATGGGATCAGAACCTGGAACCGGATCTGGCAACCGCGCAGCCGACTCACTGTCAGGGTCACCGTGCTCAGCCCGGTCGCGGTCTTCGGCTGCGGCGGCACGACCATCAGCCACATCACCAGGCCTGCCCAGCTCACCCGGCTCCCGAGACGGAGAACGATCAAACGAACGCGGCTCACCATCACGCCCCACCACGATGCCCTCATCAGCACCAGGAACGTTCACAATCAACCGATCCTCATCCCACACCAGCTCAGCATCGCCCTCACCCGAGGCCTCAATCACCTCACCAGCCAGACGACCATCAGCGCCCAACCGCAAAACCTTGCCGTCACCAGCACACACCACAAACGCCACATTCTGATACGTCGCCGGATCCGAAGGCCGCGAACACCCAAACTCGCCCGTGGCCACACTCACCAACGAGCCATCCGCCACCAACACCACACGCGACGCATCCGGCTGCGCAATCGGGACCAACCCACTGGACTCAGTCAGTGGAGCCACATCGAAAGGACCTACCAATGCCTCGTCACGGATCGCTCGATCGGCGCTCACTCCGAGCTGTCGAGCCACCCCCGGCGCGGCAAGCGTCGCACCACGAGGGTGATGCCCTGTCATACGGGTTCCCCCGGCGTTCGCCAATCGATTGAAGCTGCGCTCCACCATTTCCTCACGGCGTGGATCCCAGACGACCTCACTCACACCATCAGGACCCGACACCCACAAAGCACCCTCACCATCAATGGCCGCATCCTCGATCTGACGCCCAGCCACCCACGGCTCACCCACATTCACAGCACTCAACGGATCCATCCGAGTCACAGACCCAGACCCGGTATCCACCACATAACTCGCACCACCACCAGCGAGCACCTTCGACCCAGGCCCACCCGGCAACTCACGCGAACCACCCGGCACCATCGTCGACATATCAATCGTCGTCACAACACCGGTGTCATGATTGGTCACAACCAGCACACCATCGCGCTGCTCCACCGACACATTCTCACCGGGCTCCCCCACCCGATAACCCTCATCAACCTCATTCGTCGCCGGGTTGTACTCGAGAATGCTCCCACCCTCAGAATCACCAAGCCACGTGATCCCATCACTGGCACCAATCGCCGTAGTCGCAATACCACTACCGGCCATCACACCCACAAGCCCCAACGCCACGGCAGTACCAACAGACGCGTTCAGCACCACACGGCGATCACGCCGCGACCGACCCTTCGTGAACACCCAACCCCTCCCGTGAGAATCAGCTCCAAGTCAACCGATGGCTCATCTGACTCACCAGCACGACGGGGAGGAAATTTCCGCCGTTGCGGAAGACTCCTTCGGAAGTCAGTCAGGTTTCCGGGCATTCGCGTAGACCTCGGCGAGCTCTTCGGCGGTCACCAAGCGGACCTCCGCAGCCCGGCGACCGATCGCGAATCGCACATTCTGGACGCGTCGGCTCCCCGAACCGACCGCAAACGGATCATCCCGTGGACCGAAGGCGATACGCGAGATCATGCGAATGGCGTCGTCCACGCGCTGCGGACGGTCAAGGTTCCACGCATATCCGTGCCAACCCATCACGCGTTCGTAGATCTCACGGTTCGACGGCGGGCGGGGGTAGCCATCGTCGCCAACGAGCCAGGGTTCAGCCAGTGCAAGCGCCACGAACCATTCCTTGCTGCCCTTGTTCAGGTTCGGAGCGGGAGCAGTCATATCGGGGTTCGCAGGCTCGGGCTCTGGCGAGTACGGCCGCTCGTCGGTCTCGATGAAGATATCCAAGGCCAGATCATCGAACTGCTTGGCGCTTGCCCCTTGGCGCCCCCGGAGCACCACGACAGAATTCTCACCCTCGTCCAGCAGCGCGGTCATGCCTTTCACCAAGGTGACCCGACGGGCGCCACCGGGCGCCTCGAAAAGACTCGCCAGCTGAGCCTCGGTGCTCCCGTGCCACCGCACCCGCACGACGTCCTGCCCGATGATCAGCTTCCCCAGAATCCGCGACACGTGCGCAGCAGCGTGCGGCAACGCCAACGTGGTGACCTGCAGCGTGCGGTCAGCTTCCTCCTCCGGAAGCGTCGCCTGGGGAGCACGCCCGAACACGAGGGTCTCCCCCGTTCCCAGTACCACCGTCTGCGTCCCCGCAACACGCAGCTCAACTCGCAGCATCACAACTCCTCATCTGGACGACCGGTCACGTGGGCCCGACCCACATCACCACGATCAAGTTATCTGGTGACGCCTGCCACGCTCACCCGGGTCAGCGTCACATCTTCCCGCGAAGGATGAACCGACCCTCACTCGACGTCGACCAGAACCGCGATGCTGGCCGAACCCAGCACGAGCTCATCGGTGTCATCAGCGCGCCCCCATTCAGCCACCAGACGACCCGAGACAGGAAGGGTCAGTTCTTCGGCACCGAAGTTGACTGCGATCACCGCGTCCCCACGACGCGCCACGAACCACTCATCACCCCGAGCCGCACCGGCAAAGTCCGGTGAGGTGAACGCCTCATATGACCGCCGTACCTCGATCAGGCACTTGTACCACCCCAACAGCCCGGCGTGATCGGCGTCATCCAGCTCATGCCAGGCGACCTTCGACCCGTGGAAAGTCGCAGGGTCCTGAGGGTCCGGCACAGCATCGAGATCCCATGCCATCTTGGCGAATTCCTTCTTGCGGCCCTCCGACACCGCCTGCCCCAGCTCCTCCTCCGGATGACTGGTGAAGAACATCCACGGCTGTCGGCTGCCCCACTCCTCACCCTGGAAGATCATCGGAGTCCCCGGCCCGAGAATGGTCAACGCCGCCGCGACCGCCAGCCGATCCCGCGAGACCATCGTGGCGAGTCGACGCCCATCGGCCCGGTTCCCGATCTGATCGTGGTTGTCGCTGCACACCACCAGCTGCCAGCTACGCACTGAGGGAGTCACAGGGCGGCCGTGTCGGCGTCCGCGGAAGGTCGAGAAATCTCCCGCGTGCCAGAAACCGTCCTCGAACACGCCGACCAACGCATCCAGATCAGCAAAATCGGCGTAATAGCCACCCCCGTCACCAGTCAGGTTGGCAACCACGGCGTGATGGAAATCGTCACTCCACTGCCCGTCCATGCCGAGCCCACCGGAAGCACGCGGGGAAATCATGCGCGGATCGTTGAGGTCGGATTCGGCGATCAGGCTCAACGGACGACGCAGATGCGCCGAGAGTGACTCCACCTCAGCCGCCATCTCCTCCAGCAGATGCATCGCCCGATGATCGAGGAGCGCGTGCACCGCGTCCAGCCGAAGCCCAT
The DNA here is from genome assembly GCF_006716235.1 of Propioniferax innocua. GTDB lineage: Bacteria > Actinomycetota > Actinomycetes > Propionibacteriales > Propionibacteriaceae > Propioniferax > Propioniferax innocua. The sequence continues at coordinate 1,204,012 of NZ_VFOR01000001.1, forward strand.
CGACGTGGAAATCGTCCAGCCACATCCGCACATTGTCGAGAATGTAGCGGCGCACCTCATCGGAGCCCTCACCATCGAGATTCACCGCCGCGCCCCACGGATTCGCCACATCGAAGTTCAGATACGGGCCGAACTGCGGCAGGTAGTTCCCGGAGGGCCCCAGGTGGTTGTACACAACATCCTGGATGACGCCGAGACCACGCTGGTGACAGGCATCCACGAATCGCGCATAGGCTTCCGGACCGCCATAGGGCTCATGCACTGCAAACCACGCCACCCCGTCATAGCCCCAGCCGTGAACGCCGTTGAAGGCATTCACCGGCATGACCTCAACAAGGTCCACGCCCAGTTCCACCAAATGGTCCAGTCGCTCGATGGCCGAGTCGAGCGTCCCGGCCTCGGTGAAGGTACCCACGTGCAGCTCGTAGATGACAGACCCGGCGAGTTGGCGTCCGGTCCAGTCGGCATCACCCCAGTTGTGCTGCAGCTCGAAGGTCTGCGAAAGACCATGGACCCCGTCGGGCTGACGCCGCGACCTCGGATCGGGAAACACCTGCTCCCCACCGTCGATGCGGTACCCGTAACGGATCATGCGGCCGGCCGGCACCAGATCCGCCGACCACCAGCCTCCGTCGGCGCGGCTCATCGCATGGTCGACACCGCCGGCCACCAACGTCATCGACGACGCCGAGGGCGCCCACACATCGAAACGGTTCCGTGTCACGCGTCCTCCAAGGAGCATCCGACGAATACAGGTTCAGGAACGAGGGTGACGCCAAAAGCGCTCCGAACGCCGGAGCGGATCTCGCGGGCCAGCGCCATGACGTCCCGAGCCGTGGCACCCCCTCGGTTGGTGAGGGCAAGCGTGTGCTTGGTCGACAAGGTGACCGGGCCGTCCCCATATCCCTTGCCGAATCCTGCGTGATCGATGAGCCAGGCCGCAGATGTCTTGACCAGATCTCCCTGTGGGAATCGGGGCGCACTCTCAGGCAGCTTGGCTGCCTCATCGGCGGTCAGCACCGGGTTGGTGAAGAAAGATCCCGCGCTCCAGGTGTCGTGGTCGTCCTCGTCCAGAACCATGCCCTTGGAGGCCCGCAGCTCCAGCACCGCGTCACGTACCGCATGGGCGGACGCCCGCTCACCGACCTCGACCCCGAGTCGACGCGCCAGCTCGGCGTACCGGATCGGGGCAGAGAGCTCCCCGAGAGGCAGCTGGAAGGTGACCGCGAGCACGATCCAGTCCCCAGCCTCACGCTTGAACACCGAGTTGCGATAGGCGAAACCGCAGTCGGCGGCAGCCAGCGTCCGCACCTCCCGCGAAGGACGGTGATAGGCACGCACCTGCGCGACGTACTCCCCCACCTCGGCGCCATAGGCCCCGACGTTCTGGATCGGCGTGGCTCCGACGAGACCAGGAATGCCCGAGAGCGCCTCGAGCCCCGACCACTGCTCTTCGAGTGCATGGGCCACGAAGTCATCCCAGTTCTCTCCGGCGGCGACGCGCACCATCGCCCCCGAGCACTCGGAGACCTCGGGGACGATCCCCCGCGTGGCCACCCGGATGACCGTGCCGGGGAACTCTCCGTCCCCCACCACGAGATTGGACCCACCGCCGACCACCAGCATCGGCTCGCCCTCGTCATCAGCGGCGCGCACCTCATCGATGAATTCCTGCGACGAGGTGACCGACACAACACGCTTGGCTCCGCCGCCCACGCGCAACGTGGTCATGTCCGCCAGCGTCCGTCCGGCGTCCTCCTCGAGCTGGGCATCCGCCCACGAATCATGCAACGGGCTCATGCCACCACCTCGGCTTTTCCACTTCCGACGACGTCATCGCCGACGCGCGCGGTCAACGAGCAGGTGATGACGCCCATGTCATCGGGGTCGGACGCCTCGAGCTCCAGATGCAGGGCCGCACCCTCGGCATCATCGGGGACCGGTACCGGACGCTTGAAGCGGAAACGACACGAACGGACCTTCTCCGGAGCGGCGAAGTCGGTGACCAGCCGCATCGCCAGCCCCATGGTCAGCATGCCGTGACCGATCACCGATTCCTGCCCCAGTTTCCGAGCGAAATGATCGGAGTAGTGAATCGGATTGAAGTCCCCTGAGGCCCCCGCGTAGCGAACGAGCTTTTCACGCGTGAGCGGAATCGTCAGCGTGGTCATGCATCCTCCTCACGGGAGTGGAACAGATTGGCGGTGGCGGTCGCCACATGCTCACCGTCGACGGTGTCGAGCGTGATCGCGACGGTGATCATGTCAGTGGCACCACGCGAGCGCACCTTCTCGATGGATGCGACCGGAACCACCACATCACCTGCTCGCAGGGGCCGGGCATGCTCGAACGACTGATCCATGTGAATGGTTCGGGCCAGGGCAAGCTCCAGCTCTGGATCATCGAGGACCGCTTCGAAGGATGCGAGAGTGATGGCGAATGTGGGTGGAGCAATGGCGTCGGGGCCGCGATAGGCAGGGTTCGGATCACCCAAGGCATCCGCGAACTCCTGGATCTTCTGCGCTGTGACCGTGATCGGCTCGGCCAGGTAGCGCCGCCCGACATGCTCGGTGGAAATCGGCATGGCCACCAACATAGCTGCCGCACACGGTTCTCCCCCACAGCGAGCCAGCGTCGACACAGCATCTCCCGGCCACTACCGTGGACCAGCAGCCAACCAAGGGAGTCCCCATGCGTTACGTCAGCCTCGGCGGCCCGATCTTCCTCGGCGTCGTGGGCGCCATCCTGGCGTTCGCCGTCAGCGACCAGATGCTCGGACCGGTCGACCTCAGCGTGGTCGGTGTCATCCTGCTCGTCGCAGCGGCCATCTGGCTCATCTTGAGTGTCACGGTGAACCGCCCCCAGCGCCGCGTCCGCACCGTCCGACGCGATGCCCCCGGCGGGCAGGCCGGGTACGGGAACGGCGGGTACAACGACAACCCTCCGACGCGTCAGTTCTGAACGCCCCCAACGCGCACCAAGCACGACCACCAAAGCGTGCCCAAGCACGACCCACCAACGCGTGCCCAAGCACGACCCACCAACGCGCGCCCAAGCACGACGAAGGCCGCTCACCATCCAGGTGAGCGGCCTTCGTGTTGATCATGTGGACGCGATGGACAACCGTTCAGCGGGTCTCGCGATGCGCGGTGTGCGAGTGGCACTTGGGGCAGAACTTCTTCATCTCCAAGCGGTCAGGGTTGTTCCGCTTGTTCTTCTTGGTGATGTAGTTGCGGTCCTTGCACTCGGTGCAGGCCAGAGTGATCTTCGGCCGCACATCAGAAGACTTGGCCATGTCGGTGTCCTTCGATCGTGTGGTTCATGCGTGTGGGAGAAAGGGTTGTAGCGAGAGCGGGACTCGAACCCGCGACCTCACGATTATGAGTCGTGCGCTCTCACCAACTGAGCTACCTCGCCATGAGCCTCCGGGCTCCGAGCCCCCAAGCAGAATCGAACTGCTGACCTTCTCCTTACCATGGAGACGCTCTGCCTACTGAGCTATAGGGGCCTGCCACGTGCGAACGCGACGAACGGAAACATTACACGCTCCAAGCGACGCATCACAAATCCTCGACCCGCGACAGTCGACAGAACTCTCCTTTCAGGGAATTCGCGCTGCCGCAGGTGATTTGGTAATGTTTCACGTCGCGTCCGGATGAGTGCAACGTCACGCAACCGGTACAACCCCGGCAGGTTGCCCGAGCGGCCAAAGGGAGCGGTCTGTAAAACCGTCGACATCGTCTTCGTTGGTTCGAATCCAACACCTGCCACCACTGGCCCGGGTCCATCCCGGGCCTTTTTGGTCTCTGGAAGCACCAAGGCCCCCCTTGGGGCATCGCCCGAGGGGATCTTCGCTCTGCCCGCTGGCCCACCCCACTGGCAGACCCGCTCGCCTCTTGGTTGACTGGCCCGTACGTCATTCACCTGCAGGGAAGGAGCCACGATGGCTTCGGAGAGTTCGTTCGACGTGGTGAGCAAGGTCGACCATCAGGAGGTCGACAACGCGCTCAACCAGGCCGCGAAGGAGATTCGCAATCGTTTCGACTTCAAGGGCACCGATTCGGAGATCCGTTGGTCCGGTGAAGCGATCGAGATGGAGTCCACGTCGGAGGAGAAGATCGCGGCGGTCTGGGACGTGTTCCAGTCCAAGCTCGTGCGCCGCGGCGTCTCCTTGAAGGCGGTCAAGGCCTCCGAGCCCCGAATCTCTGGCAAAACCTGGCACCGCACCGCCACTCTCTCCGAGGGCATCTCCACCGAAGATGCGAAGAAGGTGTCCAAGCTCGTGCGCGACGAGGGACCCAAGGGTGTCAAATGCCAGGTGCAGGGCGACGAGTTGCGCGTCAGCTCCAAGAAGCGCGACGACCTGCAGGCCGTCCAGCGTCTGATCCTCGATCAGGACTACGACTTCGCCGTCCAGTTCACGAATTACCGCTGATGCGCATCGCAACGCTGAACGTCAATGGGATCCGCGCCGCGCATCGTCGCGGCTTCCTAGACTGGGTGGACCGCGCCGAGCCCGATGTGATCGCCCTGCAGGAGGTCCGCTGCCCAACCGACCAGATTCCCTCCGAAGTCCGAGAAGGCTGGGTCTGGTCGTATCACCAGGGGGACATTCCCGGACGCAACGGAGTGGCGATTCTCACACGCAATGAACCGGCCGATGTGCGGCTCGGGTTTGGAAACCGCGAGTTCGACCACGAAGGCCGCTGGGTGGAGGTGGATCTTCCCGGGCTGACCGTCGCCTCGCTGTATCTGCCCAAGGGTGGGACGCTGTTCGAAGACGAGGCCTCGGCCGAGAAGTACCACCGCAAGCGACGCTTCTGCGCCTCTTTGGCGCGGCATCTGACCCGCGCCAGACTCGACGCGACGCGGGCAGGTCGCGAGTTCCTCGTGATGGGCGATTTCAACGTGGCACACACGGAACTGGATCTGAAGAACCATCGATCCAACCGCAAGTCCGAGGGCTTCTTGCCCGAGGAACGCGAATGGTTCGGCTCGATCCTCGGCCCACGCACGTTGCATGACGTCGTGCGCCGCCTGCATCCCGAAGAGCCCGGCCCTTACTCGTGGTGGTCATGGCGAGGCCAGGCGTTCACGAATGACGCAGGCTGGCGCATCGACTACCACCTGGCCACTCCGAACCTGTCGAAGAAAGCGACCTCGGGCGGCACCCACCGAGATGCGTCCTACGACACGCGGATCAGTGATCACGCGCCGGTCGTCGTGGACTACGACATCTGAGGAAAAGTGGACTACGACATCTGAGGCAGGCCATGAGCCATGCTGCCTCGATCACCGGCCAGGGTTCACCCCTGGGGCGCTGAATCGACCAGGTGCTGGACCTCGTCGAGATCCACGCCTGTCCATCCGTCGGGGTTCCACTGTGGAGATTCGCCTTTGTCAACAAGACGGCACCGCACACCTTCGAGGAAGTCGTGCTGACGGACCACGGTGCTGGCCAGGTGCAGATCCTGAGCGAAGACCTGTGCCAGTGTCAGACTCTCCGCCCTGTCCATAGCCGCCCAAGTGACTGCGGCCGCGTACGGACTGCGTTGGACGATCGTGTCGGCGACGGCCTGCGCGTCATCGCTGCCATGTTGCCGCAACGCACGGACCACTGCCGCAGGATCCTCCGCCTCATAGGCGGAGAGCCACTCGGCTCCGTGCACAACCGGTTCGGCGTCCAGAACTCCCGGGAGCCGGTCCGAAGCGAGCATCGGGTCGGTTTCGAGAGCATCGAGCACCGCGCGTGTGTCCTCGACGACCACATCGGCGATCCCGGCGGCCAACGCGTCACCGGCGCCGAAGGACATGCCCGAGAGCGCCATGTGCCGCCCCAGATTCCCGGCCCGGCTGAGCGGATGCATCATTCCCACGTCAGGGAAATATCCGATCCCGGTTTCGGGCATCGCCATCTTGCTGCGCGGCGTCACAACACGCAGATCAGCATGAGCGGAGATGCCCAAGCCTCCGCCCATGACGATGCCGTCCATCAGCGCCACGACGCGCTTCGGATACGTGGCGAGAGTTTCATCCATACCGAACTCGAGGGTGAAGAAGTCCAGAGCATGCGGATCTCCACCGATCACGCCCTGTCGTACCGCCTTGACGTCCCCTCCGGCGCAGAGCCCACGGTCACTCGTGCTGGTGATGACGATGGCGGCGACGGCGTCGTCATCTCGCCACGCATCCAACTGCCGCGTGATGGCACCGCACATCGGCGCGGTGAGCGCGTTGATGGCCCGCGGCCGGTTCAACGAGATGACGCCGAGCTGACCACGGATGTCGAACAGGACCTCGTCTTCCATGCCCTACATCATGGCCCACATCGAGTTCTGGTTCACGACGTCACGCGACATCTGCTGTTCCTTCCGCCATCTCCTCGCTCGCCTCACGCCGGAACTGACGGCGATCCTGACCCCAGAGCACCCAAGCGAACGCCAGGAGACCCGCCCCGGCCAGGGCGAAGGATTCGTTGCGGATCGCGAAATTGATACTCGAGTAGGCCAGCAGCAGGATCGACGCCCATGCCGTGACGCGCGTGACGAAGACCGACGGATGCACGAAGGCGAGGAAGACGAGAACCCAGCTGAAGTACCAGGGATGCAGGGCGGGGCTCCCCAGGGCCAGCGCCAGGAATGCGACCGGCAGGAAATGCATCGGTCGTCGGGGTGTGTACCGGATGTACAGGGCCACGATCACGAGCGCGCCGATGGCGATGCCGATCATCCGCACGACACGTGTGACGCCCTGTGCCCCTTCGACGTACCCGAGGAGATACATCGCCTGACGCAACGCGTCGCCGATCATCGTCGACGGTGCCATGGTGAACACCATCCCGGGCACGTTGAGGGCCTCGATCCATCCCCACCCGAGGCCACACCCGAGGTCGATGAACACGAACATGATGCTGGCGAGAACCGTCCCGAGGAACACCCGCCACACGCCCTGCCAGAAGCGACGCCACGCACTGGCGGCAGGCGTCAACACCGGGAGAGCCAGCAAAGCCACCGGAACGATCGCAAGGATCGCCGGGATCTTCACCGCAGCACCGGCGGCCACGAGCGCACACCCGGCCAGGAACCTGCCACGGGAGGCGACGAAGAGCGCCAGCGCGACGAACCCGATCATGATGGCGTCATTGTGGGCGCCACCGATCAGGTGCGTGATGGTCAGCGGGTTGACGATGCCGAACCAGAGGGCCAGACGAGGATCGACGCGGAGACGCCGCGCCAGGGAGGGCACGGTGACGGCCACCGCCACCACGCCGGTGATCGCCAACAGGCGCATCCCCACCGATGCCGACCAGTACGGCGAGTGACCGAAGAGATTGACCACGAGGTGATTCAGCTGCAGCGCCAGGGGGCCGTAGGGAGCTCGGGTGAAGCGCCAGGTCTCCACCACCTGATCGGCCCAGCGTCCAGGCATCATCGCCACCGGCATCTCGTAGGGGTTGATGCCCTGATGGATCATCTCGCCCTCGGCGGCATACGCGTAGGCGTCGTGGCTGAAGACCGGCGGGGCGAGCAGCATCGGGAACGACCACAACACCAGAACTGCCCGGAAGCCGATCATCGGTGCGCCCCGGCGTGGACGCAGCTGCATCCATGCCTGCATGATCAGGGCGACCCCGGCCAAGGCAGCGAGAGTTCCGAGGACCTTGGCCAACCAGAACTGCTGCACCCCGCCCAGGATCTCCCACCACGGGGAGTTCTCCGGGAGGAAGGCCGGGGTGATCGATCCCACCGCGATGAGCGCCGAACCGACCATTCCTCGACGCACAGCAGGTTGCGCGAATGCGTTCACGAGAGCGGCCGTGATGTCGGCTCGAGTGCGCTGAAGGCGCGTGCCCCACGTCTGCTCGAGCTCCTCGCCCACGCGACGTCCTCCGATCACCGTTCTGGGCCCGACATCCCGAAACCCCGCTCCTTGCAGCCGAGCACCACACCCCCGATGCTCGATCCGCCGCAACAGGCTACCCGGCACAATGAGCCCATGCCCAAGTCTGCCGAACTGCCCACGTCCACCGATCTGTTCAAGATTCGTCGCGCGGCTCTGGCCAAGGAGGTCATCGCTCCCCTGCGGAAGTTGTACGGCGAACGCGACGACGTGGACGAGGTGATCGACCTCATGTTCGAGGTTGCCGCCAAAGCCTGGGGTGAACGCCCACAAGCGCTCCGCGAACTCGACGAGGCCCGGCTCACGCACCCGGACTGGTTCCAGCGTCCCGATCAACTCGGTTATGTCTGTTACGCCGATCGCTTCGACGGCGGGCTTGACGGGGTGCGGTCCCGGTTGGACCACCTGGCCGAGCTGGGGGTCACGACGCTGCATGTGATGCCGGTGCTCGAGCCACGGCAGGGCCCCAATGACGGGGGCTACGCCGTCGCGTCCTACCGGCGGGTCGATCCCCGACTCGGCACGATGGACGACCTGCGTGGGCTGGCGTCGGACCTGCATGAGCGCGGCATGTCGCTGGTGTGTGACCTCGTCTGCAACCACACGGCGGCCGAGCACCCGTGGGCACGCAAAGCCCGCGACGGCAAGAAGAAGTACCGCGATTACTACTGGATGTATCCCGATCGCGAGATGCCGGACGCCTGGGAAGGATCATTGCCCGAGGTGTTCCCCGATTGGGCGCCAGGAAATTTCACTTGGCTTCCCGACGCCGAGCAGTGGGTGTGGACGACGTTCAACGAATACCAGTGGGATCTGAACTACACGAACCCTCGGGTGCTGGCCGAGATGGTGGCGAATGTCTGCTTCCTCGCCAACGTCGGCGTCGACATCATCCGTCTCGACGCCGTGGCCTTCATGTGGAAGCGCTTGGGCACCACCTGCCAGAACCAGCCCGAAGCCCATCTGATCGTCGAGGTGATGCGCGCCGTCCTGCGCATGGTGGCCCCGGCGTCGATCCTGCTGGCCGAGGCCATTGTCGCCCCGGAGGACCTCGTGCCATGGTTCGGACGCGGCGAATCGACCGGCAAGGAATGCCAGCTCGCTTACCACAATGTGTTCATGGTGACGCTGTGGTCAGCCCTCGCCGAACACGATGCCCGACTGATGAGCTCGGTGTTGAACCGCATGCCACAGATCCCGTCGAGCGCGTCATGGCTCACCTACGCCCGCCTGCACGATGACATCGGATGGGCCATCACCGACCAAGACGCCGCAGCCGTGGGACTCGACGGTTTTGCTCACCGCGCGTTCCTCTCCGATTTCTACTCCGGCGGGTTCCCCGGCTCGTTCGCCGTCGGCGAGGTCTTCCAATCAAACCCCCGCACCGGTGATCGACGCATCTCCGGCACATTGGCGTCCTTGGCCGGGCTCGAGCGGGCGCTGGCCCCGTCGGGATCCAGCACACTCGTGGAACATGCCATCCGACGGATCCTGCTGGTGCACTCACTGGTGTTCGCCTTCGGCGGGTTGCCGTTGATCAATTCCGGCGACGAGATCGGCATGCTCAATGACCACGCCTGGGCCGACGAACCCTCACATGCTGACGACAACCGATGGATGCACCGTCCCGTCATGGATTGGGACGCCGCCGCCCGACGCCACACGCCCGGGACCGTGGAGGCACGGATCTTCGAGGGGCTCCAGCATCTGGCGGCGGTGCGGAGCACCGTGCATGAATTCCACGCCGACACCCCCGGCACTGCCCTCGACGTCGGTAACTCCAAGGTCTTCGCATGGCACCGCAGCGGTCCGCGCGGCCGAATACTGGTGCTGGCGAACGTGACCGATGAGGACTTCTCGGTGGACACCATGCATGGCGGAGCCGGCCATGACGGCGAGTGGATCGACCTGCTCACCGGCGAGAAGCAGGGACGCATCGTGCGCCTCGATGCGTACATGACACGTTGGCTGCGTCCTGCGGAATGACGCCGAAGTGGTGGGTCTCGAGAACACGCTTCCCGAGACCCACCACCTCCATCCAGCTCCCCGTCTCACAAAGGCTGCTCCGGAGGGGAAGCCCCGCCAGCCCATGTACGGCGGTTCAGCCAGCCACCTCCTGACGAGTGCGGTTGAAGACTTGGCACAGGACGCCCAGCAACGCGCAACCAGCCACGAACAGGAAGGAGGTGTTGTAGCCGGTGATGCTCTGCCAGCCGCCTCCGAGACCGATGATCCCGCCCATCAGCAGCGGCGCAAGGCCCCCGCCACAGAACATGGCGGTGGTGATCACGCCGTTCGCCGTGGAGTGGGCACCGACCGGAGCAGAGTCCGAAGTTGCCGCGTAGTAGATGGGCCACACCGCATTGGCCACCAGGCCGAAGAACAACTGGATGCCGACGTACGCGGCCATCGAGCCGGCGAAGTAGAAGGCCCCCACGCCGATCGCCATCCACACACCACAGATCATGATGGTCGTCCGGCGTCCGATGTAGTCCGAGATGCTCGGCCACAGGATCTGCCCGAAGATGCCGGTGATGTTGAAGCGGTCGACAGGCTGGCTGCTCCCGAGAACGACAGCCCGACGATGTTCGCGATGTACAGGGGCAGGACGTAGTTGATGCCCATGTAGACGATCTGCGTCAGCAAGGTGGTGCCGGACGTCAGGAGGACGCCGCGGTTCAACAGCACGCGCTTCAAGGTTCCGGACTCGTCGGCACGGCTCTCTTCCTCTTCCGTGTCCAGAGGCACGGTCAGGCCCGCATCCCGCATGGAGGCGTAGGTGCGCTGGATCCGCTCACTGGTGGAGTACCACCGCCAGAAGAGCATGACGGGCAGAGCCACGATCAACCCGATGAAGAAGACATAACTCCAGCGGTCCTCACCGAAGACATTCAACACACCGGCGACGGCGAGTCCGCTGAAGAGGGCTCCCACTGGGTACCCCGTGTGGTGGGCGCCGAGCGCGAACCCATGGCGTTCCTTGGGCCACCATTCAGTGGTGTTGGAGATACCGATCGGTTCTCCCCATCCGGCGCCCAGGTTGACCCCCAGACGCAGGGCCACGAAGGCGATGAAGTTGTGTGCCACCAAACGGATACCGGTGATCGCGGAGAGCAGGTTGTAACCGATGACGAGAGGAACCTGGAAGGCCGCACGCCGCCATCCGACGCCGAAACGGTCGCTCCAGCAGACCCCGGGATCGCCATCACCGCTAGGGAGAACATGATGAGGGCGGTAATGCCACCCCATGCCTCGGGCGAGAGCTTGAAGTGATCGGTGATGACCGGACCGAGCCGGAGGATGACCTCGCGGTCGAAGGCATTGATCACCCAGATCATCCATGTGACGCCGAGGGCCACCCACGAGCCTCGGGGAACAGCACTCAGGGGCGCTTCCCCACGCTTGATACGAACATGGCTGGACATGGTCGTCTCCTCGCTCAGCCCGCGAACCGATGTGCAGCAACGCCCCTGATACCCAGGTCGTCGACGACCAGAAGTGCACCGCGAAGTGGTCCGTCCTCGGGGAAACGGGGCAACGGCGGCCGCGCCATCGTCGTCACGTACAGGCGGTCGAGGTCCGGGCCCCCGAAGGTGGGGCAGGTGACCTTCTTCACCGGCATCTCGATCTGGCGTTCGAGCCTGCCCTCGGGGTCGAAGCGATTCAGCTTGCCTCCGTAGACATGCGCCTGCCAGACGATCCCCTCGGAGTCGACGGTCATGCCGTCGACAGCACCTCCATCAGAGCGGTTGACGGTGGCGAACACGCGACGATTCGACACATTCCCAGTGGCGAGGTCGTAGTCATACGCCCAGATGTCCCCGGTCCAGGTGTCTGCGAAATAGAAGACGGATTCATCCGGGCTCCAGCAGGGCCGTTCGAGCAGATGATGCCTTCATCGAGAACTTTGATGCTCAGGTCCTCCCCTATCGAGTAGAGGCGTCCTGACGGTTCGTCCTCAGCCATGTCCATGGATCCGAAGACGAAGCGTCCCCGGCTGTCCGTCTTCCCGTCATTCAGACGATTCCCTTCGAGGCCGCCCTCGCGAGAAGCCAGAAATTAATCCATCAAATCCACATTCTGCGGTTCTCGGGTTCGCCGACCCGAAAGTTTTCCTGCCTAGACAGAAACCCTGGCCCCTTCACTGTTCGACTGCTCCGCGAAGCGTCGTCGCACCTCGGCCTTGTCGATCTTCATGTTGGCGGTCAGCGGCAGCTGCTCCCCGAACACGAGCCTCGTGGGGTTCTCGTAGTGGGCGAGCAGTCTCTCCAGCTCCGCGTCGATCACGGTCTCCGGGACGGGACGTCCGTCCTCGGTCTCAACGAAGGCAGCGACTTCCTCTCCGTAGATCTCACTCGGGATTCCGACCACAGCCGCATCGACGACGCCGGGAACCTGCCTGAGGGCCTCCTCCACATCGATGGTCCACACCTTCTCGCCGCCACGGTTGATCATGTCCTTCGTCCTGTCGACGATGAACAGGTATCCGTCCTCGTTGATGTAGCCGACATCGTGTGTGTTCAACCAGCCGTCGCTCTCCAGCTCCTCGGTCGGCGGGTCGTAACAGCGCAGGACGTTGGTGCCGCGCACCCACACTTCACCGCGCTCCCCCACCGGAGCATCGGTCCCATCTTCGGTTCGCACCATCACGTCGAGCCCTGGAATGGGGCGCCCCGAAGCGCCGCGGTGGACGCTCGTTGCGGCGTCACAGGGAAAGACCACGCCCGGGGAGGACGTCTCGGTGAGCCCATAAATCGTCCGGAACGACATCGTCGGCAACCACTCATGCAGTGCTTGGATGCGCCCCACGGGCATATGTGCCGCCCCGCAGGCCATGATCCGCAGCGTGGGCAGCGCCGAGAATGCGCCCCGCTCTGCCAGCAACAGCGCGAAGACCGTGGGCGAAGCATGGATCATCGTGAGTCCTTCATCGCGGACCGTCTCGAGCACACGTTTGGCGTTGAAGCGACGGTGCAGGTACAGAGTGCCGCCCACATGCACGAACAGCCCCAGGAGCGCCACCATGCCAGTGATGTGGTAGATCGGCACCGGGATGATGCTGGAGTCGTTCGAATCAAGCTCGAAGATTCGCTGATAGGCGACGATCGCATGCCCCACATTGCGATTGGTGAGACATACGCCCTTGCTCCGGGACGTCGTCCCGGAGGTGTACATCAAGATGCAGTCCGCTCCCTCATCCGGATCCGGTCCACTGACAGGCAGCTCGGCGAGCGGCCAACGACGGAACCCATAGCCCTCCGCCCTGTCCTCCGCGAACCACACCAAGGGCGCCGCCTCGATGAGGGCGAGGGACTCAAAGCGCCGCTCGACGATCAACAACGACGGCTCCGATCGGCGAAGCAGTGCCTCGATCTCGGATTCCCGATGCTTCGATGGCACGGGGACCACAACGGCTGCACACTTGTTGACGGCATACACGGCCACGGCGAATTCGATCGAGGTGTCGAGGAGGAGGGCCACTCTCTGCCCGGGCCGGATCACTCGCGCCAACGAGGCAGCCGCCTGATCCACCAGTGCCCGCAGGGTCGCGAAGGTCACTCGCACCCCGTCGTCTGCGACGAGCGCCACGTCATCGGGCTGACGCCGCGCTGTTTTCGCAAGGGAGTCGTAGAGGCTCACGGGAGCGTCGGTGTAGACGCGAAGCGGAACTCCATCCACCTCCTTGGTCACCAGGCCGCGACATGTCTTGGAATCCCACAATGCTTCACCGGTCAGCACCGATCTCACCCCTTCCTATCTTGATCAACTGACACGCTGTGGCCACGGCGGCCTGGAGGTTCTGCTCACCATTCGCGAGAGCGTCCTCGAGGGAGCCGGGTTCTCGGACGATGGGGATCACCGCGTCCACCCCCGGCGGCAGGTGGTCGGACGGCCCCAGAGCCACCCGGCCTGCGAACACGAAGGTGACCGCGCCGGATGCGGCAGCGCGACTCGCCAACTGGCATGGCACTTTCCCGTTCGCTGACTGCAGATCGAAGCTTCCTTCCCCGGTGAGCACGAGATCCGCCTTCTCCAACAGGGTTTGGGCTCCCACTGCATCCAGGACGAGGTCCGCTCCGGATTGCAGAACCGCAGGGGCACCGATGAGGAGCCCGGCCGCCATGCCCCCGGCAGCGCCCGCTCCCGCGATGTCCCGGACGCGTTTTCCGGTCACCGCCTCCATGACGTCCGCCCAACGGGTGAGGGATGCCTCCAGCGTTTCCACGTCGGCCGGAGAAGCACCCTTCTGGGGCCCGAACACCGCGCTTGCTCCGGCTGGCCCCAACAACGGGTTGTCAACGTCGCATGCTGCGCGAACTCGCGTGCCAGCGAGCCGCGGGTCCAGCCCGGACAGGTCGACGTCAACCAGGCCTGTCAAGGCTGCACCCCCTGGCGGCAGCGCCTTCCCGTCTTCGCCCAGGAAGCGCACCCCGAGGGCTTCGAGCATCCCTGCACCAGCGTCGTTCGTGGCGGAGCCGCCCAGACCGATCACGATTTCCTCGGCCCCGAGGTCCAGCGCCGCGGATATGAGCTGGCCGACACCCCGGGTACTCGTCACCAGCGGGTCACGAGCCTCCCGGGGGATGTGCTCCAACCCACACGCCGCGGCGCTTTCCAACACGGCGAGTTTCGTCTGTGGAATCCATGCGAACTCCCCAGATCGTTCTCGGCCCAGCGCGTCTTCCACCACAACCCGCTGCACGGCGCCTCCCATGGCAGCGCAGACGGCTTCGACGGTTCCTTCGCCACCATCGGCCAAGGGCAGTTCGACGACCTCAGCCTCGGGGAACACCGACTTGATGCCCACGGCCATGGCCCGGGCTGCACGCTGCGCAGTCATCGATTCCTTGAATGAATCCGGTGCACAGAGGATCAACATGCCGCTCCTTCGTCTGGTCAGGAGCGCAACACTGGCCGGGCCGCATCGCCCGTCCGCATCACGCCATGGAATCGTTCTTGGAACCGCGGAGTGCCCACGCCAAGAGCGAGCCGAACACCGCGAGTCCGATGATCAGCCACAGGCCCGAGAGCGAGTTGCCGGTCGACTTCTCCAGCGCCCCCATCATCGTCGGACCAAAGAACCCGCCGAAGAGCCCGAACATGTTCACCATCGCGATGCCCGCAGCCACAGCTGCTCCACTGAGCCGGCGTCCGGGGAAGGTGAACAGCATCGACTGGATCACGAAGAACCAGAACGCCGCGAAGGAGAACCCGACGACCGCGAGCGCAAGGTTGCCCTGCGAGACCGCAGCGATCACCAGGCCGATGGCCACGCTCACCAGACCGCCCGAAACCATGCTCTTCTGGCGCATGACGGTGGTTCCGAACCGCGGTAGAAGGGTCGAACCGATGGCAGCAGCGATCCAGGGGATCGCCGTGATGAGACCGATCGTGAGGCTCGACATGTTCGCGTCGAAACCGTGAACCATCGCCGGCAGGAAGTAGCTCAACGAATAGACGGCCACCTGATGGGTGAAGTAGACACCGATGACCACCCAGATGATCGGGTCCTTGGCCACGGGGATCAGCGCACGAAAACCATGTGCCTTCGCGCCCTGCCCATCGTCCTCGGCAGCGAGTTGCTCCTCCAGGAGCTCCTTCTCGTCGCTGCTGAGCCACGAGGCTCCGGAGGGGCGGTCCGGCAGGCGGAACCATACGACGAAGGCGAGTAGGACGGCGGGAAGTCCTTCGATGATGAACATCCATTGCCAGCCGTGGAGTCCCGCCATTCCGTCCAGCTGCAGCAGCAGACCGCCCAACGGTGCGCCGATGATGTTGGCAAGCGAGACACCGAGCAGGAACAGGCCGATCGCCTTCGCCCTCTCGTGCCGGGGGAACCAGTAGGTGATGTACAGGATGATGCCGGGGTACAGCCCGGCCTCGGCGATACCGAGCAGCACGCGAAGAACGTAGAACGACCATTCGTTCCACGTCAGGGCCATCGCCATCGAGATGAGGCCCCAGGTGATCATGATTCGGGTGATCCAGAACCGCGCGCCGAATCGGTGCATCAAGAGGTTGGACGGGATCTCGAGGAAGGCGTAGGCCGCAAAGAACAGCCCGGCTCCCAGACCGAATGCCGCCGCGTCAAGACCGACGTCAGCGCTCAATGCCTCCTTGGCCATCCCGATGTTCGTTCTGTCGATGAACGAAATGATGTACACGATGATCAGGAGCGGCATCAGCTTTCCGAAGTTCTTCTTGCTGATCCCGTTGAGCCGATCACGCTTGTTAGGGTCTGCCATGGGCCCAACCATGATGGAGTCGGACATGGATTCCTCCTTGAATCGATGCGATGTGGTGGGTCGAGGGTGTGGTCCCAGTGGCCGCTGGGACCACACCCGTGTTGGTTAGGTCAGAGGGCGCGGAAGATGGCCGCGACGGCCTGGCCGCCGCCGATGCACATGGTCACGAGCCCGTGTTCAAGCTGCTTCTTCCGCAGATTCGCCACCGTGCGCAGCGAAAGGATCACGCCCGTCGCACCGATCGGATGGCCCCAGGCGATCGCGCCGCCCAGCGGATTGGTCTTCTCCGGGTCGAGACCGCCATCACGCATCACGGCGACCGCCTGCGATGCGAACGCCTCGTTCAGCTCGATCCAGCCGAAATCCGACAGCGCCATCCCGGTACGGTCGAGAATCTTGTCGATGGCTAGCTTGGGCGCGTATCCCATGATCTCGGGACGCAGTGCGGCCTTGCAGAAATCCACCAACTCGGCCTGCGGCTCGAGCCCCCGGTCGCGCGCCTCGCTCTCTCGCATGAGCACGACTGCGGCGCCGGCATCGTTGATACCGGAGCTGTTGCCCGCGGTAACGGTTCCCCCCTCGACGAACGCCGGACGCATGCGCCCGAGCTTCTCTGCGGTGACGCCATCGCGAGGGTGCTCATCGGTGTCGACGACACGCTCACCACGACGCTCCTTGACTGTGAGTGGTTCGATCTCATCGGCAACCGCCCCGGCAGCCAGCGCTTCCTGGGCCCGACGCTGGGACTCGGCCGCGAACTCATCCTGGGCTTCACGGGAGATGTCGAATTCTCGCGCGACATTCTCTGCGGTGTTGCCCATGGGGTAGCCACCGAACGGATCGGTGACCAACGACAGCGTGCCGTCGATCAGCTTGTGATGCCCCAGTTTGTATCCCGTGCGCGCCTGGAAATCCATGAATGGTTGCCGGGTCATGTTCTCGGCGCCCGCGGCCACCGCGATCTTCGTCTCGGGGTTCAGCCGGAGCTCCATGGCGGCCGACGCGATGGCTTGCAGCCCGGAGCCGCAAAGACGATTCACACTCATGGCCGTGGACGATTCCCGCGCTCCCGCGGACAGGGCGACCCGGCGTCCGACGAACGCGTCACCGCCCACCTGCCCGACGCAGCCGACAATGAACTCGTCGACATCTGCGACCTCGACCCCGGCCCGCGCAGCCGCTGCCTTGACGGCATGGGCGCCGAGCAGGTGGTTGTCGACGTCCTTCAGCTCACCTCCGAAGGAACCGGTTGGTGTACGTGCGCCGCCGACGATGACGATGCGATCCGGTGTACTCATGATGTTTCCTCCATTTATTCGTTTGCGCCGAGGACGAATTGGATCGCCGCGACGGCCTGATCGGCTTCGGGTGTGTCGAGGGTGTGGATGACGCGCCATCCGGCGTCGGTGAATTCGAGGACGTAGTACTCGGAGGCCAAAAACACCTGCTTGCCGCGGGCCAGCGCTCTGGCGGAGCTGAAGGAAACCTGGTCCACGCCGTCGACGAACTTCTGGTGCCTGCCCGCGGCCGAGATCAGGAAACAGATCTTGCGGGCGCCATCGGTGATGTCCATGAACCCGCCGACACCCACTGCGCGGCCACCGAGGAGGGAGACGTTGACATCACCCTTCCGGTCGACCTGACCGGCCCCCATGAAGGTGATGTTGACTCCGCCACCGTTGTAGAAGTCCATCTGCTGAGGGTGTCCGATGATCGCCTGGGGTTTGATGGCAGCGCCGAAATCGACCACGCCCAGAGGAATCCCGCCATACGTCCCCGACTCGACGGTCAGGTGAACCTGATCGAGAAGACCAGCGCGGTGGAGGGCGCGTCCGACGGTGTCGGCGGGGATCCCGGTGCCCACGTTGATCACATCCCCGGGTTCGACGAGCCGCACTCCGTTCATTCCGATCGAGATGCGTTCCTCCGCCATCTCCTGCGCCTCGAATGCCTTGCCCACGTTGTCGGGCGAGACGAAACCGGACAGGAGGTCATCGTTGAACCGAGGGAACGAATGTGTCTGGCGATGGTGCAGCTCCGGATCGCTCGTGACAGCCGCATAATCGACGAGCACGCTCGGAACCGTGACATCGCGGGCGCGGATCGCGCCGGGCTCGACGATCTCCTTCACCTGAGCGATCACAATGCCACCGCAGTTGTGCACGGCCTGAGCGATCGCCAAGGCGTCCAGCCCGGAGACCTCTTCGCGATGGGTCAGGTTGCCCAGTTCGTCGATCACGGCGCCTCGGATGAACGCCACATCGAAGTGCATGGGTTTGTACCGCAGACATTCCTGGCCATCGAGCTCCACGACATCGACGTATTCGTCGACGGGGATATTCGTCTTCGCCGAGGCATTGAAACGACCACCGTCAACGCGTGGGTCCACGAAGGTCCCCAGCCCCACGGTCGAAAGCTGCCCGGGACGGCCCGCTGCGATCGTCCGATACAACGTTGACAGCTGTCCCTGCGGAAGGCAGACACACTCCGCCTCGTCCGCCCCGAGAAGCTCCCCCAGCTTCGGGGTGAGCCCCCAGTGGGATCCCACGACGCGCTTGACGAGCCCCTTGTGAGCGAGCCGTGACGCACCGATCTCTCGGTTGGACTGCCCCGCCGCCTGGACATAGGTGAGGTCACGGGGCGCTCCGGTCGCGAGGAACGAGGACTCGACGCACTCGAGGAGTTCGTCGGCCACCCCCATCAGAGTCATCCCATCGCCGACGACGGTGGCTCCGTTCGGGACGAGTCCAGCGACCTCGTCCATGGAGATGAACTTCGTCACAGCTTGTAGCCCCCTCCGATGTTGATGACTTCGCCGGTGACATACGCGGCGTCGTCGCTGGCGAGGAAGGCGACCACCCGCGCAACGTCAGCCGGCTCACCGGCACGACCGAGCGGGATCTTGTCGAGCTGTGCGTTGAACAGATCCTCCGGCATGCCCCGAGTCATGTCGGTCTCGATGAACCCCGGGCAGACCGCGTTGGCGGTGATCGTCTTCCGCGCCAGCTCCTTGCTGATCGAGCGGGTCAGCCCCACGACGCCGGCTTTCGCCGCCGCGTAGTTCGTCTGGCCGATATTGCCCATCCACGAGGCGGAGGCCACGTTGACGATGCGCCCGTAGCCGTTGCCGCGCATGTGTGTCCCCACTGCCCGGCAGAGGTAGAACACACCGCTGAGGTCGACTGCGATCACGCTGTCCCACTGCTCATCGGTCATCTTCCACAACATCGAGTCCCGGTTGATCCCTGCGTTGTTCACCAGGATGTCGATCCGTCCGCAGCGCTCGATGATCTCGGCCACCACGCGGTCGACGTCTTCTCGCTGGGCGACGTCCAGAGCCAGCCCGAATGAGTCGTTGCCAGCGGCCTCTGCGGTCTCCTGAGCCGCTTCCTGATTCACGTCGAGCACTGCCACTCGGGCTCCTCGGGAAGCCAGTTCCAGCGCGATGCCCCTGCCGATGCCCCGGGCGCCGCCTGTGACGATGGCGACCCGATCCGTCATGAGATACGAGGTCATGGCCTCATTCCTTTCTGCTCTGACATCCGCAGCTCCTGCCGATGTACAACTTGTAATTGCAATAGATGGACTGGGCCTCGGCGTTGGGCTCCGACAACCGGTGCCGGACGAGGCCCATGGCCCGCTGGGCCATCTCCAGGCGTGGCTGAACCACCGTGGTGAGGTCGACAAGGCGTGAGCGCGCGCCCGTCAAACCGTCGAACCCCACCACCGCGATGTCATCGGGCACCTTGAGCCCATGTGCGTGGAGGACGCTGATCAACCCGAGGGCAATGGAATCTGTGCCACAGATCACCGCTTCGGGAAGCTCCGCCTGTCCCAGCAGATACTCCGCCGCGCGGATGCCGTCGGCCTCGTTGAGGCCGGCTGTGATGTTCCAAGACCGCGGCAGCGCGACGCCCGCCGCACGCAACGTTTTTCGGTACCCCTCGGCGCGCACCCGCGAGGCGCTCGACATGGGAGACCCGGCGATGAGCGCGAATCTGCGGTAGCCGTGCTTCAGCAGATGTCGGGCCATATCTCCTCCGGCACGGAAATCGTCGATGCCCACAAAATCGGCGTCCGTTCCCAGATTCCGTCGCGAGAGCTGCACGAATGGGGTGTGTGCATGGCGCAGAAGCCGTGTCAACGAGGCGTCGTCGGCCTGGCTCACGGTGAGGATCATTGCGTCCACGTTGTGCGCGATCATGGCGCTGACCGCCTGGTCGATCGATGACTGTTCGTCGGCGGTCTGGCTGATGAACACCTCGTGCCCATAAGAACGAGCCGCGTCCGTGACGGTCACAGCCAGCTCCGAATAGAACGGGTTGAGGACGTCTGCCAAAACAAGCCCGAACACGGTGCTCTGATCCGATGCTGCGGCAGCCTGAGGAATGATCATGCCTCGTTCCCGAGCCGCATCGAGGATGCGTGCGCGCAGTGCATCGGAGACCCCGGGCTTACCATGGAGCGCATACGAGACCGACGCCGCACTGACACCAAGGGACCTGGCCAGCGCGGCGGCACTGGTTCGTGCCCCATCATCTGCGGCCTTGGTATGCGTCATGGCGCTCATCGTTGTGCTCCCATCCGGAGCGACCGTCGCTGGCGCCCCAGTGCATTTAAGTCTCGAAGCCGGCATTGGCTTAAGCAACCATTAAGCCCCCGTCATGAAAGGCTTCACTCGGTGTGTGGCCACCCTTCGAGACGGCGGTCGACCACGCCTGAGGGACGGGCCAGAACGACCCGGCTGCGGTTGAACAGCATTATTTCGCCACCCGGCCCGGAGCAGCGGAAGGTCCATAGAGCGGCCCCACCGGGCGGCTCCGCTCCAGGGCCGCCCACCTCCGACCCGTGCAGTACGTTCCGGGCGTTCCCGCACGTAAGGTGACCCCATGCAGGCATGGGACTGGTTCGGCGACCGATCACTGATGGTGGTCGACATCTCACTGGCGTGCTGCGCCATCGAGATGGAAGCCGCCACAGCACTTCATGCCGTGCATGACGACTCCGCTCCCCGGGGGCAGGTACCGCTCCAGCCCGGGGACACCGTCGCGATCATCGTCGCCGGCACCGTCACCGATGCCGTCGTGGCGCATGTGGAGCAGATCATCGCCCGCCACGACGCCAAGGTGGTCTCGTTCGGCGTCTGCGCATCCAGTGGCGGCCCCTACTGGGACTCATACGCGGTCACCAAGGGCATCGGGCAGATGCTCGAGGTGGCCCGGTTCGTCCCCGGATGCCCGCCCACCCCCGCGGCCCTGCACAGCACCCTCGAGGAGCTACGGGCCTAGAATCACCCCCATGACGCCAGAGACGAGCGAAGCACCACCTACCAAGTGGCGTCACGCGGTGACGACAGCGAACAAGTGGCGTCACGCGGTGACGACAGCGACCGAAGCGGGCTTCACACACTTCGACTGGCTCGACTGCAGCGATCAGATCGGCCGCACCGAGGAGTTCTGTCTCACCCTGTGTCTGCGTCACGGAGATCCGTATCGCGGCGAAGAGACCCTCATCGAGACATCCATCCCCCGGGACGAGGCGTCCGTGGACTCCCTGTCTGACGTGTTCCCGGGGATCACGTGGTCCGAACGGGAGATCGCCGACCTGTTCGGGATCAGCTTCACCGGCGGTGACCCACGCCCCCTCCTTCTGCCCCCGGATTTCGGCGCTCACCCATTGCGCAAGGAATCGGTCGCCGCGGCCCGCGTCGCCGCCTCATGGCCGGGGGCCAAAGAACCCGGGGACGCCGCCCCGAGTCGGCGGCGCATGGTGCCACCGGGCGTCCCCGACCCCGAGGTGTGGGGCGCGCGCGACGCCGACGCCCCCGAACCCGACCCCGCCGACGTTGCAGGCAGCGCCGAGGGCGGCCGCGTCCGACGCAGGAGGACCCGATGAGCCACGGCCGTATCGACCTGATCGAGTCACGCTGCACCTCCTGCATGATCTGCGCCCGCGAATGCCCGGTGTGGTGCATCCACATCGAATCGCACACCGAGGTGAACGCCGATGCCCCCACCCAGCAGACCGGTCGCGGGCCACGTTCACGTACTCGCAACGTGCTCGACAGCTTCATCATCGACTGGTCGATCTGCATGTACTGCGGGATCTGCGTCGAGGAATGCCCGTTCGATGCCTTGGAGTGGGCCGACGCGGCAGTTCCCTCCGCTGATCTGGCCGGACTCCGACATGACATCGACCAGCTTGCACCCACATAATGGGATTAGTTTTTCCTATGGATCCATAGGCTATGGTGTCCAAGGTTGCCCCCGCTCGGCAATCGCCAGCTGCACACAGCCATGGCCCTGTTTTTAGCAAGCTACGGGTTGCTAAAATCGGGGCACCTCAACAGAAAGTGACCTCCCCGACGTGTCCGTACAGACCCTTGACCGCGTGGTGATCCGCTTCGCCGGCGACTCCGGCGACGGTATGCAGCTCACCGGTGACCGCTTCACCGCAGACGCCGCCGTGTTCGGCAACGACATCTCCACCCTCCCGAACTTCCCGGCCGAGATCCGCGCCCCGCAGGGAACGCTTCCGGGGGTGTCGAGCTTCCAGTTGCATTTCGCCAACTACGACATCATGACCCCCGGAGACAGCCCCGATGTTCTGGTGGCGATGAATCCGGCCGCGCTCAAGGCCAATATCTCCGATGTGCCGCGTGGCGGCCTGGTGATCGCCGACAGCAATGAGTTCACCAAGCGCAACCTCGCCAAGGTGGGCTACGAGACCAACCCGCTCGAGGACGATTCCCTGGACGCGTATCAGGTGTATGCGCTCGATCTCTCGGGAATGGCCATCGCCGCGGTGAAGGAATTCGGCCTGACCCGCAAGGACGCGACACGCTCGAAGAACATGTTCACCCTCGGCCTCCTGTGCTGGATGTATGACCGGGAAACCGCGGGAACCGAGAAGTTCCTCACCGAGAAATTCGCCGACAAACCCGTGATCCGCGACGCCAACCTCGCGGCGTTCCGCGCCGGCTACGCCTTCGGGGAGACCACCGAGGCCTTCGCCAACCAGTTCCATGTGGGCAAGGCACCGGCGGCTCCGGGACGTTACCGCCAGATCACCGGCAACCGCGCGCTCGCATTCGGCCTGCTCACCGGCGCCTACAAGGCCGGCCTTCCCATGTTCTTCGGCGCCTACCCGATCACGCCGGCGTCCGACGTGTTGCACGAGTTGAGCAAGCACAAGCGCTTCGATGTGACCACATTCCAGGCCGAGGACGAGATCGCCGCGATCGGCGCGGCCCTCGGCGCCAGCTTCGCCGGTCACCTCGGCGTCACTTCATCTTCGGGCCCGGGCGTCGCGTTGAAGTCCGAGACGATGGGGCTGGCGATCATGACCGAGCTGCCTCTGGTGATCTGCGACATCCAGCGCGCCGGCCCCTCCACCGGCATGCCGACCAAGACCGAGCAGTCCGACCTCCTGCAGGCTCTGTACGGACGCCACGGCGAAGCCCCGCTCCCCGTGATCGCCGCGCAGACACCGGCCGACTGCTTCGACGCCGCACTCGAGGCGGTCCGGTGGGCCATCACCTACCGGACGCCAGTCATGCTGCTCTCCGACGGCTACATCGCCAACGGTGCCGAGCCGTGGCGTCTGCCCGATGTGAGCGAGATCGCCCCCATCGACCCCGAATTCGCCACCGAGACCAACGGCACCGACGCCAAGGACAACGCGACGTTCCTGCCGTACAAACGCGACCCCGAAACGTTGGCTCGTCCATGGGCCAAGCCCGGCACCGCCGGTTTGGAGCATCGTCTGGGTGGTCTGGCGAAGGCCGACGGCTCCGGCTCGATCTCGTACGACCCCGAGAACCATGACCGCATGGTGCGGCTGCGTCAGGCCAAGGTCGACCGCATCGTGCGCGAGGTGCCCGATGTGGTGGTGGATGATCCCGATGGCGCCGATGTGCTGGTGCTCGGCTGGGGCTCGACCTACGGGCCGATCACCGCCGCGGTGCGCCGCGTCCGCGCCGCAGGTGGCCGGATCGCACAGACGCATGTGCGCCATCTCAACCCGCCGCCGGCGAACCTCGGCGAGGTCCTCCAGAGCTACCGGCGCGTGATCGTGCCCGAGATGAACCTGGGCCAGTTCGCCATGGTGCTGCGCGCCAAGTACCTCGTGGATGTGGAGTCGTACTCGCGGGTGCGCGGCCTGCCCATCTCGTTGTCGGAGTTGGCCGACGACCTGCTCGACATCGTCCAGAACTGAGGAGTGGACATGACACAGACTTCACCGGACCAGAACTCACCGGCCCAGACCTCATCAGCAAAGGGCCTCAACCGTGTTCCCCTGGCGGTCACCCCGACCACGCGCAAGGACTACACCAGCGATCAGGAGGTGCGCTGGTGCCCCGGATGCGGCGACTACGCGATCCTGGCCGCGTTCCAGGGCGTCCTGCCCGAGTTGGGCATTGCGCGCGAGAACGCCGTGGTGATCTCCGGAATCGGCTGCTCGTCGCGCCTTCCTTATTACATGGACACCTACGGCATGCATTCGATCCATGGTCGCGCGCCGGCCATCGCCACCGGTGTGGCCACCGCGCGTCCCGATCTCGCGGTGTTCGTGATCACCGGTGACGGCGATGCCCTCTCGATCGGCGGCAATCACCTGATCCACACGATGCGCCGCAATGTGAACCTCACGATCCTGCTGTTCAACAACCGCATCTACGGGCTCACCAAGGGCCAGTACTCCCCCACCTCGGAGGTGGGGAAGGTCACCAAATCCTCCCCCGCCGGTTCGGTCGATGCCCCGTTCAACCCGGTTTCGCTGGCGCTCGGGGCCGAGGCGACGTTCGTGGCCCGCACGGTGGATTCCAACCGCAAGCACCTCAGCGAGGTCCTCACTGCAGCGGCGGAACACCGAGGCACGTCGCTGGTGGAGATCTACCAGAACTGCCCGATCTTCAACGACGACGCATTCACCGTGTTGAAGGATCGCGATTCGGCGGCCGACGCGATCGTGCCGCTGGTGCAGGGCGAACCGATCGTGTTCGGTGCCGAGAATCAGTGGGGCATCGTGCGGACGGCGACCGGCGGGGTCGAGGTGAAGGAAGTCGCCGAGGTCGGCTTGGAGAACGTGCTGGTGCACGATGCCCACGACCCCGACCCAACGACCGCGTTCGCCCTCTCGCGTCTGACCGATGCCGGCGTCCTGCAGCGGTCCCCGATCGGGATCTTCCGGAGCGTCGAGCGACCCGCGTACGACGATCTGATCCGCGAACAGGTGGAGACGGCCGTCGGCTCGGATCCCGCCGACGATGCGATGGTCAACGACCTGCTCGCCGGCTCCGACACCTGGGTGGCGGCCGAGGCCTGACCGACCGTTCCCGAGCGCGTCGATGAACTTGGGGGTAGTCTCCCGCGCGTGACGAGTCCATGGCAGCGCCCCGACCCCGACCAGAGCCCGCCGCCTCGGGATCTCCCGCATCCAGGTGATCGGCCGCCGGCTCGGGCCATCGAGCCCGAACCGGTGGCCCGGCATCGCTCGATCTGGGCCTGGGTGGTGCCGTTGGCCTTGGTCAGTGCGCTGATCCTCGTGGGCGCAATCGTTCTTCGAGCCCGCAGTCAGGCCTCTGCCCCGCAGCCGACCCCGGTCGTTCGGAACGACACCAAGGAGGCGGCCGCAGTGGCCTTCCTCACTGCAGTGTCGGAGGGCCGCGCGAGCGATGCCCTCGCCATGTCGGCCACCGAACAGAACGGGCCGTTCCTGACCGATGAGGCATTGCGGGCTTCCCTGGATCAGGCTCCGATCAGCGATATCGGCGTCGAGGGCGTCGACGGCGATGTGGTGCGGTTGAAGCACCGCGTCGGCGAGGAGGAGACCGTGACCTCGCTGGCCATGGAGCCCAAGGGGGAACAGTGGCAGGTGGAGCGTGCGGCTGCGGAGGTTCTCGTGGCACCGCGGCCCGAGATGGTCCCGGTGATGGTGGACGGGGTCAAGGCCGAGGCTCCGGGCTACGAATATCGGGTGCTGCTGTTCCCCGGCCAACACCAGATGTCCACCGGTTCACAGTGGCTCGAGTTCCCGAACGGCACGTTCACGGTGACCGACCTCTCGGAGCCCGAACCGGTCGACGCGACCGTGGCTGTTGCCGACGAGACCGAAGCGGGTGTGCGACGTGTGGTCGAGGAACGATTGCGGTCCTGCGCCCAGCGCAACGAACTCGCGCCGGAAGGCTGCCCCTGGAACTACACCGCGCCCGACGATCAGCCCATCGATCCTGAATCCGTCCAGACCTCGCTGGTGGGGGATCCCGTGCAGGACTTCGAAGGGCCGACGCTGAACGAGCACGACGCCCTGGCCACCGGACGCGTATCGTTCACGCTGCAGATCACGGCCACCATCACGGTGGAGGGCAATCCACAGCCCTTCGACCAGCAGATGGAGGTCGAAAGCGGATACACCACGGATCTGCTGACCGAAGCGCCCGATTTCACATGGTCAGAATGACTGTGCAGACGCCCCGGTCGGAACGGCCGAACTGCCAGCATGTCCGGATGACTGTGAAGTGGGCTTAGTCTTGGACGCGGCCGTCTGTGAGAAGGGGTGAGTTCGATGCAGGATGATCCGGACACGACTCGACTCAACCCCACCGGTCCCCGCCCCTCGCAGGGCCAGCCCGCACGGCCACCCCATCGGCCGGACGCCGGTATGCCGTCCGCGAGCCAGCCGTCGGCCTCCCACACCGGTGGCCCGTGGTTCCAAGCCGACGAGACCGGAGTTCCTCCTTCATTGGGGAACGCGAAGCCTCAGCAACCGGTCAGCGCGCGTCCTGCCCACGAGCGTCGACCCACCACGCGTGAGCAGGCGCCCCGACCTTCGGCTCCGGTGGCGTCGGCCCACCAAGCCGAGCCGACGCCAGGCGAACGCCCCGATGCCCGGCATTCTCCCGAACCGCCACGAAGGTCTCGTCGGCGTCGCCGTGGCCCGCAGAAGTCCAACACCGGGATCATCGTGGGTGGCGTCGTCGCCGGCATCATGGTCATGGTGTTGGTGGTGGGTCTGATCGTGATCGCGACCAATTCGGTGCCCGGCACCGCTCCCGTGGCCGCCCGCACGCCTGAGCAGGTGGTGGAGAAGTTCTTCGACGCGTTGCAGGAACACGATGCCGAAGCGGCGATCGCGCTGCAGGCCGGTGAGGTGCCCGCGAGTGAGCTGCTCACCGACGAGGTACTGCGCCGCTCCCAGGAGATCGCCCCCATCTCCGATGTGTCGGTGAAGCAGACCGGCGCGGCCTCGGTGCACGTCACCTATCGGCTCGGCGACGAAGAGGCCCAGGCCGATTTCCCGGTGGTGCAGAACCAGGATGGAGATTGGCAGCTCGCCCACGTCACCACAACGGTCCAGGTGACCCGCCCCACGAATGTGCCGGTTCTGATCAACGATGTGGAGCTCACCGCCGACAGCGTCGAGGCGTTTCCTGGCGCCTACCTCATGACAACCTCGCTGACTCGTATCGAGTACGACGCCGAACCCTTCTTGGTCCAGGGCCCCGATTCCTTCCCGGTGCTCGAGCCCCAGCCCCGGCTCTCCGCCGAGGGGATCACCGCCTTCCGCGAGAACGTCGAAGAGGCCCTGGCCGCCTGTATGGAGCGTCGTGAACTCGAACCGGAGGGGTGTCCGCAGCTGGTGACGGCCGGCTCGGAGCAGCAGGCCGATCCGGCGACGATCCGCTGGACGCTCGTGGGTGACCCGGTCGAGCAGTTGGATCCCGTCCTCTCCGACCAGGACCAGACGGTCGCCGAGGCCGACCTCACCGTGACCGTCGCGCTCTCGGTCAAGGTGAAGAACGGTGAGACAGAGGGCATGGCCGGGGAACAGTACGACTTCGAGACCACGGCACGCGGATCGGTCGTCAACGATCCCATCAAGGTCCGTTTCGAGTAACCATGCGTCGCCGGTGGGGTGAACGAACCGGTCGACTAGATTGGGGCGAATGAGCGCACCTGCCTTGGATCCCAGCAATTTCGACACCACGGTCTCGCCGCGTGAGGACCTGTTCCGACATGTCAACGGCACCTGGTTGGCGACGGCATCGATCGATGACGACAAGTCCGGCGCCGGGGCCTTCATCGATCTGCGCGATCAGGCAGAGGTGGCGGTGCGTGAGATCATCACCGGTCTGGTGGAGCGCGACGATCTCACCGACCCCGATGAACGCCGTATCGCGGCGCTCTACCGCTCCTTCATGGACGTGGACCGGATCGAAGAGATGGACGCCGCCCCGCTGCAGCCGTTCCTGGCGGAGATCGACGCCATCGATTCGGTGACTGCACTGGCCCAGCACCTCGGTGCGCGGGGCGCGATGGGGCTGCGTTCGGCGCTGGGATGGTCGGTGGAGGCCGATCCGGGCGACCCGACGCGTCCAGTGCTGTTCCTCGGCCAGGGCGGTCTGGGGCTCCCCGATGAGGCGTATTACCGCGCCGAGGAGCACGCCGAGACGCTCACGGCCTACCGCGAGCATGTGGCCCACACATTCACCCTCGCCGGTTTCGGCGATGCCGAGGCCCGCGCCGATCGCGTCCTGACGCTGGAGACCGCGATCGCGAGCCACCACTGGGACAATGTGACGACCCGTGATCTGGTCAAGATGTACAACCTCCAGACGCTGGAGGCCTTCACCGCCGCCGTCCCGGGGCTGTTGTTCGACGAGATCCTGGCCGGCGCGGGCATCGCTGCCGAGAAGTTCAGCGAGTTCGTCAACTGCCAGCCCAGTTTTTTCACCGGTCTGGCCGAACTGCTCGTCGAGGAGCGTCTCGAACAGTGGCGTGACTGGGCACGTTTCGCGACGATCTCGGGTCTCTCCCCGTACCTCTCGCAGCGTTTCGTGGACGCCCGGTTCGCGTTCTACGGCACCACCCTCTCCGGCACCCCCACCAACCGCGAGCGGTGGAAGCGTGGTGTCGGGCTCGTGGAGGGAGCGCTCGGTGAGGCCGTGGGACGCCTGTACGTGCGGCGTCACTTCACGCCCGAGTCGAAGGCCCGTATGGACGAACTCGTGGCCAACGTGATCGAGGCCTACCGTCTCTCCATCGCCGAACTCGACTGGATGACCGACGCCACTCGCGCCGAGGCCCTGCGCAAGCTCGAGGGGTTCACCCCCAAGATCGGGCATCCGGTGAAGTGGCGTGACTACTCCGGGTTCGAGCCAGGTGATGATGTCGTGGCGAACGTGCTGGCGTCGAACCGCCTCGATGCCGAGTACGAGCTCGGCAAACTCGGCAAGCCCATCGATCGTGATGAGTGGGAGATGACCCCGCAGACGGTCAATGCCTACTACCACCCGCTGCGCAACGAGATCGTGTTCCCCGCAGCGATCCTGCAGCCCCCATTCTTCAACGCCGACGCCGACGACGCCATCAACTACGGCGGCATCGGTGCGGTGATCGCCCATGAGATCGGGCATGGCTTCGACGACAAGGGCTCCACGTGCGACGGGGACGGGCGTCTGCGCGACTGGTGGACAGCCGAGGACCGCGAGGCGTTCGAGGATCGGACCAAGGCGTTGATCGACCAGTTCGCCGTGCTCTCCCCCGCCGGGGCCGACGGGCAGAAGGTGAACGGGGAGCTCACGATCGGCGAGAACATCGGTGACCTCGGCGGATTGGGCATCGCCTACAAGGCGTGGCGTCTGGCCGTGGGTGATTCCGAGCCCGAGCCGATCGATGGGCTGACCGGTGCCCAACGGCTGTTCTTCGGGTGGGCGCAGGTGTGGCGGGGCAAGCGTCGGCCCGAGACGGTGAAGATGCTGCTGGCGGTGGACCCGCACTCCCCCGAGGAGTTCCGCTGCAATCAGATCGCGCGCAACATCGATGCCTTCGCCGATGCGTTCGGCGTCGAACCCGGGGACGGCATGTGGCTGGCTCCCGAGGAGCGCGTCACGATCTGGTGAGGCTCTCGCCCGGGCTCCATGGGGCCCGGGCCAGCAGGGCCACCGCGATGGCCCCGAGCACGATCCAGCCGGCGACGCCGAGGGGCGAGACGATCACGGGGTTGGGCGCAGGGTCCAGCGCGGCAATCATGAAACCGGTGCCGGCAGCGGCGTTGAACATGCCGTGGCCGATGGCAGCCGGCCAGACCGAATCGGTGCGCAGGCGTGCCCATGAGAGCACCGTGCCCAACACGATGCAGCCGACCGACATCACCAGCGGCCCCCACCAGGCGTCGGTCTGGAAATTATGGCCCAGCAACGTCAACGGGGTGTGCCACAGACCCCAGATGACGCCTCCGACGAGCAGCGCCGGCACGCGTCCCAGCCTCATCAGTTCGGGCATCATGTAGCCGCGCCAGCCGATCTCCTCGGCCGCCCCGAGGATTCCGTTGGGCACGAATGCTGCGAGAGGCATCTGAAAGATCGAGATCAGCGCCAGCGCCCACATCGGCATCGGGATCTCCTGCCCCGTGGCGGCCACCTGCTGCTGCAGGAACGGGAAGCTCCAGTCCAAGCGCATGCCCCCGATGAGGGTGGCGACGAACGGCACCACCAGGCAGGCGCCCCACAGGCCGAGCAGCACAGCGGCATGGGCTCAGGACCCCTGCCACACCGTGGCCAGCTGGGGCACGAGCACGCCGAATCCGGCCAGTGCGGTCGCCCATGACACGAACGCGAAGAGGCCCGTCCAGACGGCTGTGGGGACGCCGGTGAGGCGTCTCAGTTGCCCGGGATCGGACGTTGCCCCGGGACGGAGCCCGAGTTCCATCGTGACGCGGGGACCGGACATCAGCAGGACCCACGTGAGCAGGTGCGCCACCCAGGACTGATGCACCGGTTCGAGGTAGTACGTGGCCGCGCCCATCCCCGCCAGGAGAACGAGCATGACGCCCGCCCCGACCAGGTTGCGGATCTGCAGGAGCATCACCAACAGCAATGCCAGGCATCCCCACAGCAGCCCGACCGCGTACCCCTTCGACAGAACCCACGCCGTCAGCAGCCCGAACAATGCCGGGGCCGGGTACCCCGCCAACAGTGTGGCGACCATGCCCGGCCCGCTCGCACGGCCCCGGCTCACGGTCAGCCCCGAGGTGTCGGAGTGGAGCCTGATGCCCTCGAGCCGGCGGCCCACCAACATGGCGACGGTGGCGTGACCACCCTCGTGGACGATCGTGGAGAGCATCCGCGTCCACGGCCATGCGAGCACAACCAGCCCCAGCGCCACGAGCCCGATGAGCGCCTGCTGCTCGGCCCCGGGCACCGGCTGGGTCGCCGTGACCAGACTCCACCATTGCTGCACGCCTCCACTGTGCCCGACTGCTGGGAGCTGTGGCCCACCTTGACGTGGTGCCGTGTCTGCGCGGCGCAACGTCTAGGTGGACTCGGGTCAGGTGTGGGAGGCGCGTCAGTCACCACGTGGGAGAAGCACCGGCTGTGAGACGCGCGGGCATGGGGGCAAGCAGAAAATGAACAAGGCCCGGGCATCCATCCAGATGCCCGGGCCTCGCAGCGGCGGTGACGGCGGGATTTGAACCCGCGGAGGTTTCCCTCACTCGCTTTCGAGGCGAGCACAATCGGCCACTCTGTCACGTCACCGTCGGAGACGATAACGCAGTTAACCCCGTGTTCGCCAATCGGTTGCCATTCGTTGACCGACACCCGGCTGATCAACTGCGCTCGGCAGGCTCATCTGCCTAGGCTGGCGCCGTGTTGAGACGAGCTTTCATGGGGGCAGCCCTCGCCGCAGCAGTGACACCGGTCGCCGCGTGTGGCGGCTGGAGTCAGCACCTGCTGCGAGCAGGGACATTGCAAGCCGCCTTGCGGCAAATCCGGCATCACCGCCCAGCTCTGCTGGGCGGGGTCATCCTCCTGACGATGCCGTCCACCGTGGCCGTGCACATGGCGGCCGAAGAGGACCGCCGATTCGAAACCATGACGTGGACCGATGGCCGGGTCGCCCCCGGCGCCGAGACCGGTGACCTTCCGCCCGAGACCACTTTGTTCGATCTGCTGCGCGACGTGCCGCTCGTCGCCGACATCCAGCACATGGCCCAGCGGCATCTGGGCGAGGAAGGCGTGTTCGCCCCGAGCCTTGCCACCGCGAAGCTGTGGCTCGAGGGCGAACAGATGTTCGTCGACGCCACCCTCGACGGCGTGTCAGCGAGCGTGCTCCTTCGCGTCGATGGAGACACCCTCAACCCCGTCTGAGTCGCACAGCTGCTCCTCCGCCGCGATCGGGTCCCTCGGGATCTGGAGCGTCGTCAGACGCGGTGCCTCCACGACGTTCGACCAGAAAAGCCGCGGTGTCAGCGGATCGCTGATGCCGCGCTGCAGACGGGCGACGTCACCGCATTCCAGCACCCTGCGGGCCGCCTGCACCTGCGGCGAATCATCCGGGGTGGGCGCGGCATACCGCGCGATCCGAAACTCCGCAGGATGGCCCATGTGGCCGACGCGCTCGACCCGCTTGTCGGTGGGCAGCGGCATGCGCGCAGCGAGCGGGTCGGCCAGTCCAAGATTGTCGATGACAATGACCTCGGTCCCGGCGACCACGGACACGATGCCCATCACGTTGTGGGTGTAGACGAGGTCGTAGCCGTCCGCCACCGGCACGCGCCGCCCATCGGCCTCCTGGAAATACCGCTCCCCACGATCCCGGTCCTTGGCCACGGCGAATCCATGCTCGTAGAAGCTGAACCCGGCCCATTCCCAAGGGCGGAGCGTCGAGCCCGAAGGGACCCAGCCGGTGTAGATGAACCGCTCGTCTTGGACTCCATGCCCGTGGAAGCGCTGCGCCTGCACCGTGCCACCGGCGTAGAACGTCCACACCAGCATCGTCGACGTCCCAACCCCGACCCAGCTCCGCAACTCCTCCGCACGGATCGGGATCACCGCCAACGGCAGGATCATCGCAAAGATCGGCGCAAGGAGGAACCGGCCGAACATGAAGTCTCCACCGACCTTGGTGATGTAGACCACGTGGAGCAGCGCCGCACCGATGGTGGCGCCCAGCAGCCAGAATGCCTGCCACCTGCCGTCGCGCACGAGGCGCGCGACCCGCACCACCAGTGCCAGCAGCAGAATGGCGATCGGCACCACAAGGGCGTAGTGACGCACCAGACCCCAGAGGTAGTTGAGCCCGAACGACCACAGGCTCCCATCGGCGTTCTTGGCCAACGCGGTGTTGGGCACCGCTGTGGCGTAGTAGCCCATGCGGAACACCTGATAGGCCACAGGAAGCACCGCCGCCAAGCCGAGGCTCGCGGCCAGACCACGCCACGACCATCGGGACATCACGATCAACGCGCACAGGAACGCCGCCGAGTACAGGGCCGCGTCGGGGCGGACCAGCCACCCCAGACCGAGCACCACCGGCAACCACAGCGGGCGATGGGCCGGCGCCTCGGACCCGATGTGCCCAGCGAGACCGAAGAAGCACACCGCCATCCACAACCAGGTGAGCCCGTTCTCCAGACCACTGGTCGCGAAGTCGGAGAACTGCGTGATGCCCACCATCACCAACAGCCCGAGGGGCAGCGGAAAGGACGAGGCAGCTTCCAGCCCGGCGCGTCGAGCGAATCGCAGCGACCCGAGTGCAGCGACCACCGCCGCGGACACCGCGCAGATCCATCCCAGCACCACCGCGATGACGCTGGGTTCCACCGGAAGGACGGCCGAGGGCAACGCGATCAGCCACAGCCACAGGGTGCTGGTGGCCACCTCCACCCGTTCGCCGGCGTTGAACACCGCTCCGTTGCCGGCCAGCCACTGCTCCACGACACGGATGTTGATGTATCCGTCATCGGTCATCCAGCGGCGGTTCCACGCCACCCATCCGAACATCAGCACCACGGCAGCCACCAGGCCGTGTCGTGGCGTGAATCCCCCCTTGACTGTATCCCCCATGGGCATACGTTAACCAGCAGCAGAGTCCGGTTCTGGGCGAAGTCTTCGGCGTTTCGCCGGCTCACCGACGGAAGAAACGTTGCAGCAGTTCCCCGGATTCTTCGGCGAGGACGCCGGACACCACCTGTGGGCGATGGTTCAGCCGTGGATCACGAACGACGTCGAACAATGACGCAATGGCCCCCGTCTTGGGTTCGAAGGCGCCGAACACGACACGGTCCACGCGCGCGGCCACCAGCGCCCCGGCACACATCGTGCAGGGTTCGAGCGTCACAACCAGTGTGTGACCATGCAGCCGCCACTCCCCCGCCACCTGGGCGGCTTGGCGCAGGGCGAGGATCTCGGCATGGGCCGTGGGGTCACCGGCCAGCTCGCGCTCATTCCCAGCGCGTGCCACCACGGAGTCCGCAGCGTCGAGCACCACGGCTCCGATCGGAACATCACCGTGCTCGGCGGCCAGACGTGCTTGCTCCAAGGCCAGACGCATGGCGGGGTCCCATCGCGTCATCGACACGTTCCGAGGGCCGGCGTCATGCCCGTCAGTCGTCGAGATCGAAGGTGTCCATGACGCGGCGGAACGCCGGGCCCACCTTCATCGCGTCGGCGATGTCGGCCAGCAGATCGTAGGACGCATCGTCGTAGTTGTCGCAGAACTCCTGCATGTCCAGCTCGCTGACGCCAAGGTCGGCCAGCATGTCCAGATCGCCCATGGGTTCGGAGTCATCGTCCTCGGGGTCGGGCCAGTCATCGACGCCCAGGAAGTCCGCCACGTCACGGGCGATCGGCCAGTCGGAGGCAGCCGAGGCATCGGAGAGCACCACCTGCACGTTCTGCCCGCGCACGAGCACCACGATGAAGATCTCCTCGGCCAACGACACAAATCCGGTGGCTCCGGCATCGGCGGGGAGACGGCGCAGCTGGATGATCAGCTCTTCGAGGTCGTTCGCCAGGTCCTTGTTCAGCGCCTGCGCGACGGGTTGGCCATCCTCGCGATGCACCGCGATGACCAGGTCGATGTCCTCGTCGGTCGCGTCCTCCAGATCGTCGTCATCGTCGTCATCGTCGAGATCGTCGTCATCGTCGTCGAGATCGTCGTAGTCATCATCGAAATCGTCGTCGTCATCATCATCGAAGTCGTCGACGTCTTCATAAAGGGCGTCGTCGGCCCGCCCGGACGACGCGCGGCGCGGCAGCTCGAAGGACTCGTATTCCTCGTCAACGAAGTCACTCATTACGTCTCCTGACCCATCCGACTCACCAACCCTGTCACATGGCCAAGAACCTCACATGACATGGACAGCCTAGAGTATCGGTCATGGGTGAGGCACAGGCGACCAGCGTGTACCCGTTCCACGTCACCGGTGGTGAGCGCAGCCGCCCTATCCGCGTTCCGTCCCAGGATTGAGGAAAGCATGGAAGTCATCACCGTCGAGCATCCGCTGATCGCGCACAAGCTCACGAAGCTGAGGGACGTCACCACTGATTCGCCCACGTTCCGGCGTCTGACCGACGAGTTGGTGACGCTGCTCAGCTACGAGGCCACGCGCGACATCCGAGTCACCCAGACCGAGGTGCAGACACCGGTCACACGCATGAACGGCACCGCGCTGACCACGCCGTATCCGTTGATCGTGCCGATCCTCCGCGCAGGTCTGGGCATGTTGGAGGGTGTGACGCGGCTGATGCCGAACGCCGAGGTCGGCTTCGTGGGCATGGCCCGCAACGAGGAGACCCTGGAACCGGTCACCTACGCCGAGCGGTTGCCCCGCGACCTCTCCGGGCGCCAGTGCATCGTGCTGGATCCCATGCTCGCCACGGGCGGCTCTTTGGGCGGCACACTGAACTTCCTTGCATCGCGCGGCGCGGACAGCATCACGGCGATCTGCCTGCTGGCCGCCCCCGAAGGCATCGAGAAGGTACGTCACCTCACCGAAGAACTCGATGTGACCACCCGCTTGGTGGTGGCAGCCGTCGACGAAAGGCTCAACGAGAACGGTTACATCGTCCCGGGCCTCGGCGACGCCGGTGACCGTTTGTACGGCCTCGCGGAGTGACCGGGCCGATCATCGGCTGACCGGGGCCGAACCTGCGCCACCAGTCAGCGGGAACCGACTGTTCCTGCTCATCGTCCTGTGGCGTCGATCTCTTTCGGGCATCGCCACAGCCGGACGCATGCTCATGCTCACCCATGCATCCATGATGCCGCAGGCGCTGGCGTCGTCGCTGACGCGCCGGACGACACATCGGTGAACGCTGAGGGCACAGCGGCTAGCTTGGGAGTGTGACTTTTCATAGCGAGGATTGGGAACCCGTCGAGGGGTTCGACTTCACCGACATCACCTACCACCGCGCCAAGGATGTGCCTGCGGTGCGTATCGCGTTCGACCGCCCGGAGGTGCGCAACGCGTTCCGGCCACACACGGTCGATGAGCTCTGCACCGCCCTCGAGGACGCCCGCACCAGCGGAGACATCGGATGCGTCCTGCTCACCGGCAACGGTCCCTCCCCCAAGGACGGCGGATGGGCCTTCTGCTCCGGCGGCGACCAGCGCATCCGTGGCCGCGACGGCTACCAGTACGCCTCCGGGGAGACCGCCGACAGCGTCGACAAAGCCCGTGCCGGACGCCTCCACATCCTCGAGGCCCAGCGCATCATCCGCTTCATGCCCAAACCGGTGATCGCCATGGTCAACGGTTGGGCCGCAGGCGGCGGGCATTCCCTGCACGTGGTCTGCGATCTCACCCTCGCGAGCGCTGAACACGCGCGCTTCAAACAGACCGATGCCGACGTCGGCTCATTCGACGGCGGTTTCGGCTCGGCCTACCTCGCCCGTCAGGTGGGTCAGAAGTTCGCCCGCGAGATCTTCTTCCTCGGCGAGACCTACGACGCCGCCGAGGGACAGCGCATGGGCACGGTGAACAAGGTCGTCACCCATGACGAGCTGGAGAAGGTGGGCCTGGAATGGGCCGCGAAGATCTGCGGCAAGTCACCGACCGCCCAGCGCATGTTGAAGTACGCCTTCAACGCCATCGACGACGGGCTGGTGGGCCAGCAGATCTTCGCCGGGGAGACCACACGTCTGGCGTACATGACCGATGAAGCCGTGGAAGGCCGTGACTCATTCCTCGAGAAACGAGCCCCTGACTGGTCGGACTTCCCCTACTACTTCTGAACCGAAGCGCCCCGTCCAGAGGCCCCTTCCTCCAAGCCCACGGCCAGAACCTGCGGACCGCGCCCTGAACCGGGGCTGGCCCCTTCCCCCTAGCCCACGGCCAGAACCTGCGGACCGCGCCCTGAACCGGGGCTGGCCCCTTCCCCTTGGCCCACAGCCAGGGCGCCCCGAAGGCCCTTCCCCAGCAGCCTCTTTTCCGGCAGCCCCTTCCCCAGCAATCTCTTTTCCGGCAGCCCCTTCCCCAGCAGGTTCCTGGAGTCAGCTCAGGTGGCCCCAAGACGAGGGGCACCACACATAGAAAAACGTTGCGGTCAGGTTCTGGCCACAATGCCACCCGAAACGTCTTCATCAGACGCAGATGAGGACCCATTCTGACCGCAATGTTTTTCTACATATATGGGGGGTGCTATATACAGGGGCGCCATATATAGGGGTGTCACATATGGGCGGACTCCATATACGGGGCGCCATATACAGGAGGATGTCGCCGATGCGAGCTGAGCGTCATTGAGCCAATTTTCTATACGCAGAGGGGAGATTTCTGCACCCATGGGGATAGCGGGACTTCTGCACCCATGGGGATAGCGGGGCTTCTGCACCCATGGGGATAGCGGGACTCCGAGATCACGCCGAAGATCGCGGTGCCCCCCCCACT
This sequence comes from Propioniferax innocua, assembly GCF_006716235.1. GTDB lineage: Bacteria > Actinomycetota > Actinomycetes > Propionibacteriales > Propionibacteriaceae > Propioniferax > Propioniferax innocua. Next base: position 1,241,832 of record NZ_VFOR01000001.1, read on the forward strand.
CACATGCGCTGAAACCCCGCGCGTGCACTGGACACAACAAGAGCACTGGACACAACAGGAGCACTTGAGCCGCAACCGGATGACACCCGGTCGGATGTTCGCTACCCGCGCACAGCCGCCCCTACGTGTTCCAGCGTGGCCGACGCTCCGTGACGTACGCCCGCAGCAGACGCGACGTCACCCCGCAACACATGCGACGCACAACCTGCAACACACGCGGCACACGCCCCGTAGCAAATGCGACGTACACCCCGCGGCGCGTGTGACGTACAAGTGTCGTACCGCAAGGAGAAGATGCCTTCATGCCACCGCTCACCAACACTCACCGGTCACTCCGCTCACGCATGTCGGCGAATCGACCTCAGCCAGATCGTCTCTGAACAGTGCGTTCCTGGCCATCGATCCTGCATCTCGATCTGGACGCGTTCTTCGCGTCGGTCGAGCAGCGTGACAAACCTTCACTGCGCGGAAAACCGGTGATCGTCGGGGGCATCGGCTCCCGTGGCGTCGTCTCCACCGCGTCATACGAGGCCCGTGAATATGGCGTGCATTCGGCGATGGCCACAGCGGAAGCACGTCGACGCTGCCCTCATGCCGCATACCTCTCAGGGCGTTTCCATGCCTACCGTGAGGCGAGTGAGTCTGTGATGACAGTACTGCGGTCAGTCTCCCCGCTGGTGGAGCCGTTGAGCCTCGACGAAGCCTTCGTCGATCTCGGAGCCAGCTGGTTGATCCCTTCCCCCAGTGACGATGCCACCGTGCTCCAGCTGGCTCAGGAGATCCGTGCTGCGGTCTTCGCCGAGACCCGGCTCACAGCCTCAGTCGGCGTAGGAACCTCGAAGTTCATCGCCAAGCTGGCCACGAACCTCGCCAAACCCGATGGTTGCCACCTCGTACCGGCCGGAACCGAGATCGACCTGTTGGCACCCATGCCCGTGAGTGCCATCCCCGGTGTCGGCCCGGCCACACGTGAACGACTGGACCGTATCGGGATCCGCACCATCGCCGATCTCCAGAACGCCCGCCCCGGAGAATTGCGCCGGGAACTCGGGCAGGCCGCTGCGGCCGGTCTCGTCGAACTCGCGCACGCGCGTGATGACCGCGCCGTCGTGGCACACCGGGATGCCAAATCCATCTCTGTCGAGGACACCTTCGAACACGATGAGACCGACCGGCGCCAGCTCGAGGCGATCTGTGCCCGTGACGCGGGCGAGGTCGCGCATCGACTCGACCGGGCCGGGCTCTTCGCCCGGACGATCACGGTGAAGGTGCGCCTCGCCGACTTCACGACGCTGTCTCGTTCGCACACCCTCGACGGTGCCACCGACAGCCCCGAGTCCATCGCTTCCATCGCACGGCAGCTACTCGACGGGATCGATGTCTCCGACGGCGTCCGTCTGCTCGGTGTCGGTGTCTCCGGTTTCTCGACCACGGCTCAGGAGGAACTGTTCTCCGTCGGAGAGAAGCCGACGTCGACATCAGCGCCGGTGGTGTCGACGCGGGAGCGACGCCGTTCCACGAACTGGCGGCCGGGTGCTGATGTGACCCACGAGATCCATGGGCCGGGCTGGGTGTGGGGGTCGGGACGCAAGGTGGTCACCGTCAGGTTCGAGACCGCAGACACCGGTCCGGGGCCGGTGCGATCATTCGCCATCGACGACCCGCAACTCCACCTGGTCTGAACCGCCACCGGTGACGGTGATCGTACTCAGTGCGGATTCCGTCCAGACCGGCCGCCCCAGGGCTTGCCAACGATCACCCAGGGCCTGCCAACGACCGCTCAGAGCTTGTCGACGATCTTGTCGGCCTCCTTGGCGGTCAGGTCACCGGAGAACCGCATGGACTCGACCTCGAGACGAAACTGCGCGAGGCCCGCAGTGGTCATCTCGCGCTCGTCCAGGGCCCCCTGGAGCTGCTCTCGGGCCGAGGAGTTCTCGACCTTGGAGATCTCCTCGGCGATCTTCTTCCGCTGCTTGCTCTGGTCTTTGGTCTCGTTCGACGTCGAACCCTGTCCGTCACCTTCACTCTGGCCGGAACCATCGCCGTTCCCCGAGCCATCGCCCTGACCCGATCCGTCTCCCTCACCGGATCCGTCACCCTCACCAGAGCCGTCACCCTCACCTGAACCGTCGCCCTCACCGGAGCCGTCACCTTGACCCGGAAGCTTCGGAAACTCGGTCGGGAACGGGTTCTTCGGCCCTTCGTCGGTCGGTTCCTCAGTGGGTTCTTGGGTGGGTTCGGTGTCGGTCGGCTCCTGCGTCGGTTCACCCTGCGGCTCGTCGGTGGGTTCTTGGGATGCGCTCGGGGACGCCGTGTCACCGGGCTCGAGAGGACTCTTCCCATCTCGCCCCATGAGGAGCCACGCACCCAGGCCCAACAGCAACAGCACGAGCAGCAGGGCGACCACCCAGCCCGCTCCGCCTCGACGACGAGGTCGATCGTCATAGGGTTCCAGTTCGTCGAAGTCGTCCTCCTCGACCTCCACGTACTCCTCTTCCGGCGCAGCTGCAGGCATGACTCTCGTCTGCTGCGCTGTCGTGGCCGGCATCAGCATCGTGGCCGCATCGGGATCGACACGCAGCGCCTTGATCTGTTGCAGGATCGCTGGGCCGTCCGGACGCTGCTGCGGTTCCTTCGCGAGCAGGCGGTCGATGAGGTCATCCAAAGCAGGCGGGACGCCGGTGCGCAACTGCGATGCACGCGGTGGATCGGCATTGATCTGCTGCTGCGCGACCGCAATCGCCTCACCTCGGAACGGTGGCGTGCCAGTCAACGCTGCCATCAACAGACATCCCAGCGCATACCAGTCAGACTTCTCGGTGGCCTGTTTGCCCATCGCCTGTTCAGGCGACATATAGGCCGCCGTGCCCATGGCCGTGGCAGGCGCGGTGAGCGCTGCTCCGTGTTGTTGGCCGAGCTGGGCGATACCGAAGTCGACGATCTTGACCGTGCCATCGTGGAACATGACGTTCCCGGGCTTGATGTCGCGGTGGATCACGCCGACCTTGTGCGCAGCCATGAGGCCCTGGGTGACGCCGAACGCCACTTCCAAGGTCTCGGGAACCGACAGATGGTCCTCGGCCCTGATGCGTTCTGCAAGGCTGGGCCCGGTCAGCTTCTCCATGACGATGTAGGCGTCCTCGGCGTCGAAGCCAGCGTCGTAGATGCTGACCACGTGCGGATCGGACAGCCCTGCTGTGGCCACCGCTTCCCGACGGAATCGTTCAAGGGTCGTGGCATCGGAATCACTCGATTCCACCAGTTTGATCGCCACGTCTCGTTCCAGGCGCGTGTCCCGCGCCGTGAAGACCTGCCCCATGCCACCTTCACCAAGGCGGTCCAGGACGTCGTAGCGATTCGCGATGTTTCGAGCCATGGGGGCAATGATGACACGGCACCCCACGTGTCCTGCTCAACCGCCGGAGCGTTCCTCCATGTCACTTTCTGCTTCCTTGCTTCCAGAAGCGGCTTCCTCCGTGGGCGTCGGTTCTGCCACGAGTTCTCCGTCCACACCGCCGTTCGACTCCTCGGAAGTCGCGGAGTCGTTCTCCACCTCGGGCTCACCTCCGGCTTCGGGCGCATCACCGTCGGCATCCTGTTCCTCGATGGCTCGGTCCGATACGCCGCTCGGGGCGTGCACGCCACGGCGTCGGGACACCGCCCATAGGAGGAGCCCGGCCATCACCATCGGGATACTGAGCCACTGCCCCATACTCAGGTTGAAGCTGAGCAGGCCGAGGAAGTCGTCGGGTTCCCGGAAGAACTCGGCGATGAACCGGAACAGTCCATAGCCAACGAGGAAGAACGCAGATACCTCACCCAGCGCGCGCTCACGACGTGCGTAGGCCCACAGAAGGACGAAGAGCAGCAGCCCCTCGAGCGCGAACTGGTAGAGCTGTGAGGGGTGTCGCGGCGTGGAATCCGCCATGGGGAAGATCATCCCCCAGGGCACGGCGGTGGGGCGGCCCCACAGTTCACCGTTGATGAAGTTGCCGATGCGCCCCGCTGCGAGGCCAAGGGGGACAGCGGGCACCAGGAGGTCGGTGACTTCCAGGAACGGGCGCTTGGCTCGCAACGCGAACATCAGCAGAGCCAGGGTCACGCCGATCGCGCCACCGTGAAAGCTCATCCCCCCTTCCCAGAGGAAGAACATCTCCAGCGGATACGTCAGGTAATGACCGGGCTGATAGAACAGGCAGTAGCCGAGCCGACCGCCGACCATGACTCCCACAATGCTGGCGATGAGGAGATTTTCAACGTCGTCGCCGACCCAGGGTCGTGGTTTCGAGATGCGATCGAAGGGCGGGTGATGCAGCCGCCTACGCAACAGCACGTAAGCGATCACGAACCCGAGCAGGTACATCAGCGCATACCAGTGAATCTGCAGGGGGCCGAGGCGAACAGCCACGGGGTCCCAACCGGGATGGGTCAAAGTCAACGGCACGAGGCCAGTGTGCCAACTGCGACGCGGGACCGCGACACGCTCCGCCGGCGCCAAGCCCTTCCGAACGGCGGTATCAGCCCGCGAACATGCGACACTGGACCGCGTGACCAGGGAGGACCATGACTGACGACGCGTGCGAGGAGCTTGGCATCCCCGACATCTCCGAGGCCCGTCAGATCGGCTCGGGGGCCTTCGGTCGCGTCTACCGAGCGCGGCAGAATTCACTGGATCGCATCGTCGCGGTGAAAGTCCTGGCCAATGTCGAACTCGACGAGGAGACCACGCGCCGGTTCGACCGTGAGGGCAAGGCCATCGGGCGGCTGTCGGGGCACCCGAACATCGTCGATGTCTATTCCCAGGGCGCCACAGAGGACAACAAGCCCTACCTGATGATGGAGTTCTGCCCCGGCGGTTCATACGGTGATCAGATCCGTCGTGAAGGTTCTCTGACGTGGCGCGAGGCCACCGAGGTGGTGATAACCACTGCCGGAGCGCTCGAGACCGCGCATCGAGCAGGCATCCTGCACCGTGACATCAAACCCGACAACATCCTGATCGACGACTACGGCATCCCCCGACTCGCCGATTTCGGGATCGCCCGTATGTCGAAGTCCGCCGATCTCACCGCGACCGGAACCCTCACCGGTTCACCGGCGCACATGCCACCTGAGCTGATTGCGGGGGAATCCGCCACCACCGCCAGTGATGTCTATTCCTTGGCCTCGACACTGTTCACCCTGATCGCCGGACGCCCGGCGTTCGTCCGCGACACCGACGAGTCGATCGTCCCGCTCCTGCAGCGGATCAGCTTCGAACCCGCGCCCCGGCTCGAGGAGTGGGGCGTTCCGCGTCCCGTCGCCGATGTGGTCGCCCGCGCACTCTCCAAGGAACCGGCGGAACGGCCCGGCACGTGCGAGGCATTCGGCAACGAACTCAACCATGCACGGGCTGCTTCCGGCATCGAACAGGTTCCGATGAAGATCCACGGTGATCGCCCCCTGGATCCAGAGGCGACGCGCGATGTCGCCATGGCCCCTTGGAATTCCTCCGGCGATCTCGCCCCGGCCCAGCACTCCGGCCCGGTATCCTCCGGTCCCTCCGCGAGTTCAGTGCACAGCGCTCCTGCACCGTGGTCTACACCCCCCACCTTCGCCGCTCCGACGCCCGTGCCCCAATTGCGGAGCCAGCCGGGGCACATGTCGATGCCGCAGGGCCAATTCGGCCCCATGCAACCAGCACATCCTGCCCTAGGCACATCCTCGGTCACTGGGCAGTCCTCATTCGTCGGCGGCCCGGTATCACATGGTCGCAGCCGGCGCCCCCTGATGATCTCCCTGGCCGCGGCAGCGTTCGTGGTGGTGCTGATCGTGGCGTTGGCCGCAACGCTCGGTGGCAAGGAGAAACCCACCGTCGACCATGGCGCGACCGGGCTTCTCGTGGACGGCGGAAGCGTTTCGGGCGACTGGGTGCCCAAGAACACCACGAAGATGGATATCGTCGAGACCCCGTGCGGCACGGTGAGCTCGCCCTACAGTCGTATCGAGGAACAGGGCTACGTCGAGAACGGGCGGTCCATTCCCCGATGGTCATCGCTCGGCGCCACGGCCACGAGTGAGTCCGCCGCGCAACAGGGCTTCACCGAATGGTCCGAAGCGTTCGCAGACTGCGCAGGAACAGATATGCCCGACGAAGTCACGGAGGCCCCTCTCCCCGACCTCCCCTGTGACTGCTCCGACAGTGCGGCCTTCACCTACCGCGAAGGTGGTGTCGAGACCCACGTCGGACTCGTGCGCAAGGGTGATGCGCTGGCAGGAGTCCAGTTGCAGAGCAGCGTCGGTGCCGCCACCCAGCATTCCGATGCCGTGTTCCAGGATCTGATGTCCGAAGCCGCCAGACGCGCCGAGGCCGTTGGGTGAGTTCATTCCTCGTCCTGTGCCTGCACTCATCGCCGTGGTCACAGCCGGGCATCGGCGACGCCGGGGGCATGAACGTCTACGTCCGGCACACCTGCGATGAGCTGGTGAAGGCCGGCCACGATGTCACGTGTGTGACATTGCCTCGCTCCGGGGAGGTTCCGCTTCCCGGGCCGATGCCGCGGTGGCTCCATGTACTGGATCTTCCACTGGCCGAGGTCGGCAAGGGCTCCCTGCCGGAGCACTTCGACTCCATAACCGAAGCCGTTGCCCCCTTCGCCAAGGATGCCGACGCGGTGTTGGCCCACTACTGGATCTCCGCCGAGGTCGGTCGACGCATCGCTGCGGAGCGTCTGACCACCATGTTCCACACCACCGGGGCCGCCAAGAACGCATCCTCCGGCCCGGGTGAACGCCCCGAACCGGCCCATCGGGTCGAGGCCGAGCGACGCGCAGCGCAGGCGTCCAGGGCCGTCCTCGTCAACACCCCGGGTGAGGGCCAGGAAACTGCCCGCTTGTTGAATGTCCCGCTCGACCGGTTCCAGGTGGCTGCGCCGGGCATCGACCACACCGTGTACCACCCCGGTGACACCGGAAAACCGAGCGATGTCGATACTCGCCGGGGCCGCGACGAGATCGTGGTCGGACTGGCAGGCCGGCTGCAGCCGCTCAAGGGGCCGCAGATCCTGCTGGAGGCCCTGCGAATCGATGCAGAGTCCCTGACTCCGGGCGAACGACCGCTGCGAGCGTGGATCATCGGCGACGGACCACCTGGTTTCATGGCCGAGCTCCGAGCGTCCGCTCCAGAGCGGGTCGACTTCCTTGGCCGGCTCGATTCGAACGGGCTCGCCGATCGCATGCGTGACGCCGACCTGTGGGCCGTTCCGTCATCATCGGAGACGTTCGGACTCGTTGCGGCAGAAGCCCAAGCCTGTGGGACGCCGGTGATCGCCACCGATGTCGGAGGTCTTCCGCACGCGGTCGGTGGTGGATGGCTGGTGCCGGATCGCGATCCGGCCTCCTGGGCCCGGACGCTGCGGTTTGCCGCGTCGTCAACCGATGAGCGAGCACGCCGAGCTCAGGCGGCGGTGGAGCACGTCCGTGAACTCACATGGCCCAACACCGCACGCCGAATCGCCGAGGTGTTGCTCAGCGCTCGATCTCGCCTCTGATGAACGCCTCGAGGTTCGCTCGAGCGGTCTCGTCGTCGAACTGCTGTGGCGGCGACTTCATGAAGTAGGACGACGCGGAGGTCAACGGTCCCCCGACCCCACGGTCCAGACCGATCTTGGCCGCACGGATGGCGTCGATGATCACCCCGGCAGAGTTCGGCGAGTCATGCACTTCGAGCTTGTACTCGAGGCTGATCGGAGCATTGCCGAACCCGTGGCCCTCGAGCCGCACGAACGCGAACTTGCGGTCCTCGAGCCACCCCACGTAGTCCGAGGGGCCGATGTGCACATCGGCACCGGCGAGCTCGCGAGGGATGTTGGAGGTGACCGCCTGGGTCTTCGAGATCTTCTTGGACTCCAGCCGTTCACGCTCGAGCATGTTCTGGAAGTCCATGTTGCCGCCGACGTTGAGCTGGTAGGTGCGGTCGAGCACATACCCGCGGTCTTCGAGGAGCTTGGCGAGCACGCGGTGCGTGATGGTGGCGCCGACCTGCGATTTGATGTCGTCGCCGACGATCGGCAGACCAGCAGCGGTGAATTTGTCGGCCCATTCCTTCGTTCCGGCGATGAACACCGGCAGAGCGTTCACAAAAGCGCATCCCGCATCGAGGGCGGCCTGCGCGTAGAAACGGTCGGCCTCCTCCGAACCCACGGGGAGATAGGAGACCAGGACATCGACCTGTGCATCACGGAGCGCCTGCGCCACGTCGATGGGTTCGGCCTCGGATTCGGTGACGGCTTCGCGGTAGTACTGACCCAGGCCATCGAGCGTCTGCCCCCGCTGGACCGGGACACCGAGGTGTGGAACGTCCGAGAACTTGATCGTGTTGTTGTGGGAGGCCCAGATGGCCTCCGAAAGATCCTTGCCAACCTTCTCGGCATCCACATCGAAGGCAGCGACGAATTCCACGTCGCCGACGTGATAGCCACCCAACACGACATTCATGAGGCCGGGGATCGACTCCTGCGGATCGGCGTCGCCATAGAACTGGACCCCCTGGATCAGGGATGACGCACAGTTGCCCACTCCGGCAATGGCGACTCGAATGGATTGCTCGCTCACGACTCTCCTTCGTCTCAGGCCTCGCCGGCCACCGCGCCTCCAGATGACACCGTTGACCCGGCGTCGCCTGAACGCAGCGAAGCCCGAGCCTCGGCTCGGGCTTCTGTCGCGCGCCCGGAGGGATTCGAACCCCCAACCTTCTGATCCGTAGTCAGATGCTCTATCCGTTAAGCTACGGGCGCATTGGTCAACGACCGAGGACAAAATATACGCACTCGCTCCCCCTTGACGCAAATCGCCTCACCCTCCCCCGTGACAGACCTCACAGGAACAGCTGGCCGCAATGGAGCAGACCAGCGCACCAACAGGGCTACCATCGGACCACTGTCGAACTGGTACCAACGCAGGAGAACAACGACGTGACTTCTACAGTTCAGGCCCCCACGGCCCACGAGGCCGTGCTCGCATGGGTTGAGCAGACCGCTGCCATGACGAAACCGGACGCGATCCGATGGTGCGACGGGTCGGAGGCCGAGTGGAAGGAGCTCTCGAGCAGGCTTGTGAGCTCTGGCGCGCTGGTCCCTCTCAACGAGGAGACCAAGCCCAATTCCTTCTACGCCCGCAGCCTTCCGTCAGATGTGGCCCGTGTCGAGGATCAGACGTTCATCTGCACCAAGACCGAGCGCGGCGCCGGGCACACCAACAACTGGGCCGATCCTGTGGAGATGAAGCAGACGATGTCTGCTCTCTACGACGGCTGCATGAAGGGCCGCACGATGTACGTGATCCCCTTCTGCATGGGCCCGCTCGACGCCGAGGATCCGAAGTTCGGCATCGAAATCACCGACTCGGAGTACGTCGTGCTCTCCATGCGCATCATGACGCGCATGGGCCAGGCCGCCCTCGACGCCTTGGGCACCGATGGCGATTTCGTGAAATGCGTTCATTCGGTGGGGGCTCCGCTGGCCGAGGGCGAGCAGGACGTGCCGTGGCCATGCAATGACACCAAATACATCTCGCACTTCCCCGAGACCCGCGAGATCTGGTCGTTCGGGTCGGGCTACGGAGGCAATGCCCTGCTCGGCAAGAAGTGCTACGCACTGCGCATCGCGTCAGCCATGGCCCACGACGAGGGCTGGCTGGCCGAGCACATGTTGATCCTCCGCCTCACGTCCCCCGAGGGGAAGACCTACACGATCTGCGCGGCCTTCCCGAGCGCCTGCGGCAAGACGAACCTGGCCATGCTCGAACCCACCCTTCCGGGATGGAAGGTCGAGACCTGCGGCGATGACATCGCCTGGATGCGCTTCGGCGAGGACGGACGCCTGTACGCGGTGAATCCCGAATACGGGTTCTTCGGCGTCGCACCTGGAACGGGATGGGACACCAACCCCAACGCGATGCGCACGATCGAGAAGGGCAACTCGATCTTCACCAATGTCGCCCTCACCGACCACGGCGATGTGTGGTGGGAAGGCATGACGAAGGTCAAACCCAAGCACCTCACCGATTGGAAGGGCCGTTCCTGGACGCCCGACGAGGGTCCCGTGGGCGGCGAGCCGGAAGAGAAGGCAGCGCACCCGAACAGTCGTTTCTGCACTCCCATCACGCAGTGTCCGATCCTGTCCGACGAGTTCGACTCCCCCACCGGCGTTCCCGTGGACGTCATCCTCTTCGGTGGTCGCCGCGCCAGCACGATTCCGCTGGTCGCCGAGGCACGTGACTGGAATCACGGCGTGTTCATGGGCGCGACCTGTTCGTCGGAGACCACTGCAGCGGCAACGGGCAAGGTGGGCGTCGTGCGCCGGGACCCCATGGCGATGCTGCCGTTCATCGGGTACAACGCCGGCGACTACCTCAAGCACTGGGTCAAGATGGGCGAGAAGGGCGGCGACAAGATGCCGCGCGTGTTCTACGTCAACTGGTTCCGCCGCGGCGACGACGGCTCGTTCCTGTGGCCGGGGTTCGGAGAGAACAGCCGCGTTCTCAAGTGGATCTGCGAGCGCCTCGAAGGCCGGGTCGAGGCGACCGAGACGCCCGCCGGCGCCATCCCCACCGAGGACGGACTCGACCTCTCGGGCCTGGACGTCAAGGGTGACGACATCGCAGAAGCCACCGCCTTCAAGGCCGATGAATGGCGCGCCGAGATCCCACTGATCCAAGAATGGCTGGACTCGTTCGGCGAGGATCTCCCAACCGAGGTCGCCGCCGAGTTCGACAAACTGAAGGACGCTCTGGCCTGACCTGACCGGGCCCGCAATGGGCCCAAGACGAAAAGAATCCGAAACGAAAAAGACTTGGGCCGCAGCATCGGAGGCGATGCTGCGGCCCAAGCCATACGCGGAGGTGGCGGGATTTGAACCCGCGAGAGGGGTTAAGACCTCAACCCGCTTAGCAGGCGGGCGCCATAGACCTGACTAGGCGACACCTCCCCAGCCACACGAGCACAAGCACCCGAAGCAGCCAGCGGTTAACTGTAACCGAGCCCCGCTGGCACGGCAACCGAATCGTTTCACCCACACGGGCAACACACTCCGACCATGGTCTTACTCCGACCGGGCAGGCATGGCCCGGGGTCCGAATGTTCGCAAAACTCCGCAGAGATGGTCGCAACGGCCGAAGATCGCTGTCCATTGCGGGTTATCCTGCGATGCAGACTCCACACAGAATGTGACGAGCTCCGTTCCGGGGCTGGGGGAAGGGGATTCCATGGCGAAGCGCATGGCCACCGACGAGGATGACGAGAAACTCTCGCTCTTCGACGATGACGGCTTCGACGGCACGGACGACGACAAGCGACGCCGTGGCGCGCGCAGGCCACTGGTCATCATCGGGGCGCTGTTCCTGGTGCTGGTCCTCGGCGGCGTCGCCGTCGCCGGGTGGTACCTCTCCCGCGTCAACACTGCGCTCGACGACATCGAGCGCGGGCCGCAGCTGCCCACCAACTACCCAGGGCAGCCCGAGCGCGCCGATGACTACGAGGCCCAGAACATCGTTCTCATGGGCAGCGACGACCGCTACGACGGCGGCGGCGGACGCTCGGACTCCCTCATCGTGCTGCACCTCTCCGGTGACGGCGAGAGCGCTTACCTGGTCTCGTTCCCCCGCGATCTGTGGGTGCCCATCCCCGATCACGGCACTGCGAAGATCAATGCTGCCTACGCCTACGGTGGCCCGCAGCTCACCGTCAAGACGATGGAGCAGCTGCTTGATACCCGTATCGACCACACTGCGGAGATCGACTTCGCCGGTTTCATCGCCCTCACCGACACGCTCGGCGGCGTCACGGTGAACAACAAGGTGGAATCGTCGTGGAAGGAATACCACTTCCCTCGCGGTGAGCTGACCTTGAAGGACGGCAAGGAAGCCCTCGTCTATGTGCGCCAGCGAAAAGAGCTGCCCAATGGTGATCTCGATCGTGCTGAACGCCAGCGTGCGGTGATCAAGGCGATCATCTCCAAGGCTGCCTCCCCCGAGACGCTCACCAACCCGGGCAAGTTCAGCTCGATGGTCGGCGACATGAGCCGCCACATCACCGTCGACGAGACCCTGACCACCGAACAGATCCGATCGCTGGCCCTGGATTCCAAGATCCGCAGCGGTTCACAGATCAAGTCGTTGCAAGCCCCCATCACCGGGTTCGAGATGTCGTCCGATGGCCAGTCCATCGCCGTGGTTGACGAGCCCGCAATGGCTGAACTGGCAAAGGCCCTGCAGAACGACACGATGGACGAGTACGCAAAGAAGCACCCGAACTGATCCGAGGTCACCTGTGAAGTCATCCCGCACCCTCGGGAGTTGGAACGAGAAGCTGCGGAAGGTCCGCGGCGCCGGCTCCAAGAATGTTCCCGGCGACCCTCGCGAGAGTTTCACGGCCGGATCACTCTGGACGGCCGTGGGCACGTATGTGCCGGGATCGGGCCTGATCAAGGGCGGACGCCGCATGCTCGCCGGCACCGTGGCCTTCGGGCTGTTCCTCATCACGCTGTTGACGCTCAGCGTCTGGGCACTCGTCGACACCCGTTCTCTCCTGCACCTGGCGGTGAATGCGGGGTTCCTCAAGGCGATGGTCGTGGTGCTGCCGCTGCTGACCCTCGGTTGGCTCTGGTTGATCGTGCAGACCCATCTCGACCTGAAGCCACGTGGTGTGCTCACCTCCGCGCAGCGGGGCATCTCCACAGCGCTGGTCGTGGCTCTGAGCTTCAGCATCGCTGCCCCCATGGCCGTGGCCTCCCGTTATGCATTCGATCAATCCCGGTGGCTCGACACGATCTTTCGTGACGGCAACACCATCCGCTCCGGCACGGCCCCGGATGTGAACCCCTCCGACCCGTGGAAGAACAAGCCGCGCGTCAACATCCTGTTGCTCGGCGGCGATGCGGGCCCCGACCGCGAGGGATCCCGCATGGACACGATCGTGCTGGCGAGCATCGACACACAGACAGGAGACACCGTGCTCCTGCAGATCCCGCGGAACGCCGCCAACGCTCCGTTCCCGAAGGACTCCCCCCTCTCCGAGTACTACCCCGAAGGGTTCTCGAGCGGTTGGTCCGATGACCCGCAATACATGTTCAACAACGTGTACGACGGGGTCCCCGACAGTGTGCCCGCCGATGTGCTGGGGCCCACCGATGACCTCGGTGCGGACGCCATGAAACTCGCTGTCGGTGCTGCGACGGGCCAGCAGGTCGACTATTACGCCATGGTGGATCTCGCCGGCTTCAGCAAGTTGATCAACGCCCTCGGCGGTGTGACTGTCAACATCAACACCTGGGTGGCGATGGGCGGCGATTCGGACGCGGGCATCCCCCCGTCCAAGTGGATGAAGCCCGGAGCCAATCAGCATCTCAACGGCACCGAGGCGCTCTGGTTCGCGCGCGGGCGCTACGGCTCCAATGACTTCCAGCGCATGGACCGTCAGCGTTGTGTCATCGAGGCCGCCATCGAGCAGGCCAATCCCGGCAACATGCTCGCGCGTTACGAGGACATCGCCCGCCAGTCCAAGGACATCATCAAGACCGACATGCCCGCCGAGATCCTCCCCGCCCTGGTGGATCTGGGCCTCCGCGTGAAGGACGGGCAGCGAGACAGCATCGTGCTCCGCAACGATGAACACGGGTTCTGGTCCGGTGATCCGGATTGGGCTCTCGTCCGGGCTCGGATGGAGAAAGCAATCGAGGATCAGAAGCCCAAGACCCCGGAACCGAAGCCTTCCGAGAAGCCGAACGATGAGCCACCGGCCGATCCGCCGCCGGGTGAGCAGCCTCCCGAGCAGACGCCGGAAGTACAGCCGACGACCGCGGCCCCGCCTCCGGACACCGGGGAACCGGAACAGCCTCTCCCGCCGGTGGCTCCGCCGGAGGACCTCCGCACGTCCTGCGAGTTCCAGCCCGAGGTCGCCAAGGAAGAACTGGCCAATCCACCCTTCTGACGTGCCGAACCCATGAAACTGACTCATACCGCGTGAACGGCTAGACTGGCTGGCCGCAGCAGTTCATCCTGCTGGGCGAGATCGCATAGTGGACTAGTGCAGCCGCCTTGAAAGCGGCCGAGCGGGCAACCGTTCCGTGGGTTCGAATCCCACTCTCGCCGCGTGAAGAGCAGCACGTATCTGCTGCGCCCGGTCCCACCGGTGCGCGCTTTCCTGACCGCATCGGCTTTGTGCATCACCGGTGCCGTCCTGATCGTGCTGGCCACCGACAACGCATGGCACTGGATCGTCACGGTTCTGGGTGTGTTGTTGGTGACGCTCGGCGTCGCCCTCACCGTGTTGGGCGTCATCGCGTTGTACCGCCTGCGGGTCCGAGCCGTGTTCGATGCCACCGGTTACAACATCCGGTCCCAGCGCGGGCAGGTCGACGGCACATGGATCGATGTCACCCGCGTGACACTCTCCGGACCGCGACTGGTCATCGAGCGTCGCGAAGGGGAGGACCACCAGGTGCTGACGCCGATGGGCGACCGTGATCCGTTGGCCGAGGAGATGCTGCAGGACATGTCGCATCGCCTGCACAACCGTTACGGCCTGTGACACCACCCCGCGTGGCTGTTTCGTCGCGCCGTTAGTCTCGGAGCATGGCAACCATGCGAGTCATTCGAGCTGATGGGGCAGGTGGCCCCGAGGTCCTGGTCGTCCACGAGGTGCCTCGTCCCGAGGCGAAGGCCGGTGAGGTGCTCATCGAGGTGACCGCGGCCGGGATGAACCGCGGTGACGTCATGCAACGACACGGCCATTACCCCCCTCCCGAAGGCGTCACCGACGTGCTGGGGCTGGAGGTGTCGGGCACGATCGCCGAGGTTGGCGACGGCGTCGAGGGCTGGTCGCCGGGAGACGAATGCGTGGCCCTGTTGGCCGGAGGCGGTTACGCTGAATACGTCGCCGTGGATGCACGTCAGGTCATTCGACCACCCCGCGGCATGGATCTGGTCACCGCCGGCGGTTTCATCGAGGTGGCCGCCACGGTCATCTCGAACCTCGATCTCGCGGAGCTCACTTCGGGCGAGACATTCCTCGTGCACGGTGGCGCGGGAGGTATCGGATCCTTCGCCATCCAGTACGCCAAGTCGCTGGGCGCGAAGGTCGTGGCCACCGCCGGGCAGCCGCAAAAACTCGATCTCTGCCGTGAGCTCGGTGCCGATGTGGCCGTCTCGTACCACGATGACTGGGCCGCAGCGGTCAAGGATCTCGGCGGCGTCGACGTCATCCTGGACTCCATCGGCGCGAAGTACCTCGATGCCCATGTGTCCCTGCTGAAACGTGATGGGCGGATGGTCACCATCGGTCTGCAGAAGGGGCGCCGCGCCGAACTCGATCTCGGACTGCTTCTGGGCAAGCGCGGGACGCTGATGGCGACGACGCTGCGCAGCCGTTCGGCCGAGGAGAAGGCGGAGATCCTCGCGCGAGTGGCGGAGGTGACCCAGGAGGGTTTCGCCAACGGTGTGTTCCGCTGCGTCCCGGTGCGTGAATTCGCGCTCGATGATGTGCGGGCCGCCCACGAGTTCTTCGATTCCGGTGACCACACGGGCAAACTCGTGCTCCGCCCCTGAGCGTCCGCTGCATTTGAGCACGGCCTCGGCCTGACGTCACGGTGTTCGCCGCCTATCGGAACGTGTGGGTCTCCCCCGCCGCACGCAACATCCTCGCGCTCGGTATGGCGTTGCGCATGCCGCATCTGGGGGCGACCCTCCTCATGACGGTCCACGTCGTCGATCTGACCGGCAGCTACGGTCTGGGGGGTGTCGTGACGACGGTGTGGACTCTGGCGTCCACCGTTGCAAATGTCCTGCGAGGGCGCCTTCTCGACCGTTTGGGCCTACGACGCACCTGCATGGTTCCACTGATCGGTCTCCCACTTGCATGGCTGTCCGTCCCGTTCCTGGATTTCGGGCCGCTGGTGATCGTGGCTGCTCTGCTGGGTCTCCTGCAGGTCCCGATCTCATCGGTGGTGCGCTCGGCTCTCGCCGCCAATCTGCCGCCGGAACATCACCGCGGTGGTTTCGCACTGGATTCGGTGTCCACCGAGATGTCCTTCGTGCTGGGGCCTGCCATCGCCGTCACGCTGGGAACCGTGTTCGACACCGGGTGGACGCTGACCGGGATGGGGATGGCCTCGGTGACGGCCATCGGCGTCCTGATGTGGCTGAATCCCTCACTGCACACCGGCGACGGCGATGCCGCCACCCATGGCTGGTTCACCCGTCGCGTCATGGGCGTGCTGCTGGTCACCTTCGCGACGCTTCTGCTTCTGGGTGCCTCAGATGTCACGATCGTCGCGGCCACCCGCGCCATGCGGGCCGAGCACTGGCTTGCTGTGGTCATGGTGTTCTGGGGAGGCGGCTCGGTGTGCGGTGGCGTCCTCTACGGCATGCTGCCCCGGCCGATCCATCCCGGGCTGATCCTGGCCGGGCTGGCCACCATGTTCGCGATCTCCTCGGTCTCTGCGACGGTGCCGTGGCTGTGTGCGTTGTTGTTCATCGCGGGCCTGTTGTGTGCACCGACTCTGACCTCCACCGTGGAGACACTCTCGTCGCTCACGCCCGCATCGGTCCGGGGCACGATGTTCGGTCTGCACAGCGCTCTCATCACCGCCGGAGTCGCCGTGGGGGCTCCCGCTGCGGGGATCGTGGTGGACGCTGGCGGATGGCGTTTCGCGGTGGTGGTGCTCTCGGGGACCACGCTGCTGCTGGCCGGCGTGGGGGCGATGCTGCTGCGACGCCCACGCATCGGTTCAGCCTAGACTCGTCAGCATGACTTCCGAGCAGCCTGAGAAGCAGCGCGTCATCACCGGCCAGACCGATGACGGACAGACCTTCGTCGTCAGCGACACCGGACTCGCCAAGGTGGACGCGCCCGATTCCGACCCCTCTGGAGAAAACCTTCCTGGTGCCGAAGACTCAGGCGCCACGCAGAAGGACGATGACGCCCTCTCCCATCCGACCGACCAGATCGAGGAGCCGGCCAAGGTCATGCGGATCGGGACGATGGTGCGCAAACTTCTGGACGAGGTCAAAGCCGCACCCCTGGATGATGCCTCCCGCGTTCGTCTGAGCAGGATCTACGAACAGTCGGTCACCGAGCTCGGTGAGGGGCTCTCTCCCGAACTCGCCGAGGAATTGCAGCGGATCGCCGAACCCTTCGCTGACGGCGCCACGCCCTCGGACGCCGAGCTGCGCATCGCACAGGCACAGCTGGTCGGTTGGCTGGAGGGTCTTTTCCAAGGCATCCAGACAGCACTCTTCGCTCAACAGATGGCGGCACGCTCCCAACTCGAGCAGATGCAACGTGCTTTGACCGCCAATGCCCAAAGTGGCCACGAGAGTTCCGGCCAGGAGTCCGGCGGGCTGTATCTCTGACCGCCCTGTTCTGCCGGAGATGAACCCGGCGTCAGGCATCATGGAATTTCCTCGACTTTTTTCGAGATGTCGGGAACCTTTCCTCTCTTCTCTTCGTCGTAAGCCCCAGACAAGACGGAGACGCCCCCCAGTCACGCTGAGAACAGTCACGCTGGGAACGACCATGGAGAGAAGGAATGACGATCCCCACGCTGCAGGCCGATGCGACTGCCCGAGGCTGCGTTCAGCGCACCGACATCTTCCAGAATGTTCTCCTCGAGGATCCGCCCACTTCACTGAACACGGCTGAACGTCGCGCCACCATGAAGTTGACCAGCCAGGCGGCGAAGATCTGCGGAGCCTGCCCGCTGCAGAACGAGTGCTTGTACACCGCTGTCGTCGATCACGATGTGGCCGGTTTCGTCGCCGGCACCACCGAAAAGCAGCGGTTGAAGATCCGTCGAGCCCTCGGCTGGAAAGTCACGCCCGACAACATGGACAGTCTGGCGGGTGCCTTCACCCAGAACCGTCAGGTCGACCACGACGAGGTCGTTCGGCTGCGCATGGCCAACCCGCACGAGAGCCTCGAGATGTTGGCGCAGCGCATGGGGTGCTCACTCTCCACGATCAAGCGTCACCTGCGGCGTCACCGCCAGGAACGCACCTCCCCCAAGCCACGCCAGGTCAAGGTGAAGCCCTCACTGCGCAAGGTCCTCACCGCCGCCCAGCAGGTGCTCAATCCGCAGACGCAGCGTCAGGCCGCCTGAACCAGCGATCCAGTTCCCTCACCGTGCCGCCATCAGCGAAGCGCCCGGTGACGTGGTCGGCAACGACCCGCACCTCTGCCGGAGCATCGCCGATGGCGACTCCACGTCCAGCCCATTGCAGCATCTCGATGTCGTTGCGGCCATCACCCATCGCGAGCACATCATCACGGTCGATCCCGAGATCGGCGCAGACCCGAGCCAGACCGGTGGCCTTGTGAACCCCCTCTGGTGCGATGTCGAGCCACGCCGAATGACCGATGAAATAGTTGACGCCGTGCAGACCCAGCTGCCGGGCCAGCACCATGAAATCCGGCTCGGTGCTGTTGGGGTCGCGGACGATGACGCGCGTGGCCGGAAGCTCACGTAGCTCCTCACGCGGAACGACGGTCACTCGACCCGACAGATCCCCTTCGGGGAACTCTCCGGTGACGCGATATCCGACGCCGGGTTCCTCGATCCCGATCAACGCGCGAGGCGCCATCTCGGTGATCCGGTCGATCACATCTGCCGGTTCGAACGTCACCTCACAGATGATCTCCATCGGTGGATACTGCACCACCACGGCACCATTCGACGCCACCGCCGGCCCCGGTGGAAGGTCCAGGGCGTCGAACACGATCTTCGTCCCGGCCCAGGCCCGCCCCGTGGCGAGCACGACACGGGCCCCGGCGTCAAGGATGCGGTGCACGGCGGCGTGGATCTCGTGCGGAAGGTAACCGTCGTGGTCGACGAGCGTCCCGTCTATGTCCAACGCCACCAGCTTCGGCTTCCACGACTCCCAGGTCATGTCATCCCCCGACGCTCCACCAACGGCTGCGTCCGCGTGGTTCATACAACCGGTTCCAGCCGTTCGAGGCCGAGGTAGGGCTGCAGCACTGCGGGGACGTGGACCGAGCCATCGGCCTGCTGGTGGTTCTCCAGCACCATGATTATCATGCGCGTCATCGCACACAGGGTTCCGTTGAGCGTCGCGATCGGTCGGACGCCATCGTCGAATCGGCCGCGGATCTGCATCCGTCGGGCCTGGAACTCGGTGCAGTTCGAGGTCGAGGTGATCTCACGGTAACGCTGCTGGGACGGCAGCCAGGCTTCGCAGTCGAATTTCCGGGCCGCAGACATACCCAGATCTCCCGACGCCACGTCGATGACGCGGAACGGCAGTTCGAGCGAAGAGATGAAGTCCTTCTCAAAGCCCAGGAGTCGTTCATGTTCGGCTTCTGCATCGGCGGGGTCGCAGTGAACGAACATCTCGACCTTGTCGAACCAATGCACACGGAAGATACCTCGGGTGTCCTTGCCGTGTGAACCGGCTTCGCGTCGATAACAGGGCGAGAACGCCGCGTAGTGGCGTGGGAGTGTCTCCGCCTCGAGGATCTCACCCCCGTGATAAGCGGCCAACGCAACCTCGGAGGTGCCCACGAGATACAGGTCGTCGGCGGGCAGGTGATACACGTCGTCGGCGTCACCCTGGCCGAGGTAACCGGTCCCCTCCATGGCCTGCGGACGGACCAATGCCGGGGGGATCATCTGCGTGAAGCCCCACTCGGTCGCCTTGGCCATCGCATGGTTCAGGAGAGCGAACTCCAGCCTCGCCCCCACTCCGGTGAGGAAATAGAACCGTGATCCGGAGACCTTCGCTCCACGCTCAAGGTCGATCGCACCGAGCATCTCACCCAGTTCCACATGGTCTCGTGGCTCAAACCCTTCGGCTGCGAAGTCGCGGGGTTCGCCGATCGTCTCGAGGGTGACGAAGTCCTCTTCCCCACCGCGCGGGACCTGATCGAGCACCTGGTTGGGCATGCGCTTCATCAACTCATCGAACCGCTCGCCCGCGGCGTTCGCCGCCTCATTGGCGGCCTTGACCTCGGCCGCAAGCGACTTCGTGCGCGCCAGCAGCTCGGACTTCTCCTCACCCGACGCCTGGGCGACCTGTTTGCCGAGGCCCTTCTGCTCGGAACGTTTCGCCTCGAACTCGGACAGCTTCTCGCGCCGTTGGGCGTCGGCGTCCAGCAGTTCGTCGACGAGTGCGGTGTCGGCGCCACGAGCGCTCAGCCATCCGCGGACGGTATCGGGGTTCGCACGCAACAACTTGGGGTCGATCACCCCGCCAGCCTAGCCCCCGCCGCGATCGGGCGTCGCGCTCCCCATCAGATGGTCACGATGCTCAGGACGGCTTCATGAGTGTGAGGGCACCGGGCATGACGGTGGCATCGACCACACGAGCCTCCCCCTCTGTATCGCCATCGAGCTGGAACTGCTCGGCCCGACCGGCTTCGATCCGGACCCGCCGCGCCCGCACATACTCAAGGTTCTCCTCGTCACCAACACGGGTGAGGACCTTGCGCGTCATGCGCAACAAATCGACCGCCGAGGTGGGCGAGGCCACGAGGAGATCGAGATAACCGTCATCGGCTTGAGCGTCGGGGATGATCTGGATGCCACCCTGCAGCATGCCCACATTGCCGACGAGAACGAGCATCGCTTCTCGCGTCACCGGTTCGTCATCGTCGATGATGATGGTGACCGGCAGCGGTGGATGGTCGACGTTCTGAGCCGCGGCGACGAAGTACGCAGCAGAGCCGACTGCACGTTTGAGGTCGGCATCGGTACGGTCCATGATGACCGCGTCGATACCCACTCCGGCCATGACGCCGGAGACATAGCGGTGTTCCTCGTCGATGACGATCTCCACAAGATCCATCGGTGTCGGTGTTCCCTCCAACGCCACTCGCAGAGCGGACTGTTCATCGAGGGGGATCTGCAGGTTCCGGGCGAGCAGGTTTCCAGTGCCCGCGGGGATGACGGCGAACGGCACCCCGGTGTCGGCGAGTTCCTCGCAGACGACCCGGACCGTGCCATCTCCACCTGCGGCCATCACGAGGTCCACCTCGAGCTCCAGCGCTTTCTGCGCCATCGCATGGCCCGGGTCGTCTGCGGTGGTCTCCAGCCAGATCGGCGCCTGCCAACCGTGCGTCTCCAACTCATGGGCCACATGACGCCGGAAGGTGTCCAGGTCTTCGACCTTCACCGGGTTGTACACGATGGCGCACCGCTTGGGCGGTCCGGCGATGGCCTCGTCCGCATCTCTCGATTCGGGCCCGAGCGCAAAGTAGTCCTTCGGCAGCACGCGGACACGGCAGGACACCAGAGCGATCGCGGATGCCGCGGCTCCCCATATGAATCCACCCACGATATCGGAGAACCAGTGGGCGCCCATCAACCAACGGTCGAGGCCCACCACCACGGTCAGGCCCACCGCGGCGAACCACACGCCATGCCGCATGACGCGGCCCTGACGCGTCACGATGGTGGCTGCGAGGGCCATACACCCACCGACGGTGATCGCCGTCAGATGCCCCGAGGGGTAGGCCCACCCGGATGTGGTGAGCACGTCCATCGCCCCGTCGGGTCGCGGGCGTCGAACGAGCATCTTGATGAGCAGATGGCCGCCCCATCCGATCACGATGGAGACCCACATCGCGAGCCCGAGGTACAGCAGACGTCGCTTTCGCAACCACCACCCGGCCACGGCCACCAGTACGTAGATGACACCGGGCCACGTGACCAGCGCGAAGGCTGCTGCGATCTGCCCAAGCGCCGAGGTGTACTCGGCTGCCGGGATCGCAACGGCTTCATCCAGCGGCTCGAGGGTTCCTCCCAGAACCAACACCGTCCACACCGTGAACGCGACGATCGAGCCTCCGATCGCCACCACCGATGTCGTGGAGGGGGGTTTCATGACCCCAACAACCCGTTCAGCCACGTGCGTGCCGCCCCGAAGTCCTCCTCGGAGAAGCCTGCATCCACCTGCGGGGCCACGCGCTGGGCCGTCGGGTACGAGCCGAGGAACACCACGTCACGACACGTCCGTTTCAAACCCATCAGCGTTTCAGCGACGCGTGCCTGCGCGATGTGGCCCTCGAAGTCCATCGAGAAGCAGTAGGTTCCCAGCGTCGTCCGCGTCGGGCGTGATTCAAGCCGGGTGAGGTTGACGCCCCGAGCAGCGAACTGCTGCAGCGTGTGAAGCAGCGCCCCGGGGCGGTCGGTGTGGATGAATGCCACCACGGTGGTCTTGTCGTAGCCGGTCGGTTCCGACGGCGTCCCCAAAGGAGAGACCACGACGAAGCGGGTGGTGGCGTCGCGGTTGTCCGCGATGCCGTCGGCCAGATGCACAAGGTCATGCATGTCGCCGGCCACCGAGGCGCAGATGGCGGCGTCATAACGGCCGGAGGACGCCACTTCCGCCGCTGCGGCCGCCGTGGAGGCAGCGTCATACACCTTGGCGTTCGGCAGGTTCTCGGTGAGCCACCGGCGGCATTGCGCGGACGCGTGTGGGTGCGTGGCCACGCTGCGCACATCCAAAAGGTCCATCGGAGCCCGCGCAACCAGGCTGAACTGGACCGGGAGGGTCACCTCGGAGGTGATCATGAGCGGCGTCTCTGAGTGCGTGAGTTCGTCCAATGTCGACGAGACACCGCCTTCGACCGAGTTCTCGATCGGCACCAGGGACGCCTCGACCGTTCCGTCACGAACGGCGTCGAGAGCCGTGATGACCGAGGGAAAGGGACGCCCGTGCGTCGCACCGGTCGACTGCAGTGCCTGATGGGCGAAGGTCCCGGCCGGGCCGAGATATCCGATCGGACCTGTCATGAAGCCGCTCCTTCGGTCGCCGTCACCGAGCCGGGTGCATCACCGGCCCGTTTGCGTTCTGGTTTGCTTCCGAACCCCTCGGGCACCGGCGCGGTGCTGTACGAACCACCCTGCAGGCTTGCGCGGTGCCACCAGAGCACGACGGTTGCGATGATGAGGGCCGAACCTGTGGCTCCCACGATCTCTCGGCTGCGTTGGGCGACGTGTCGCATCACATCACCGTAGATCACCACACGTCCGGGCACGTAGACCGCGTTGAGCAGCACGACGCGCCAGATGAGCACCCAGTCGAGCATGGTGGCTCCGACGAAGGCCAGCGGCACGAACGTGAGGAGGTCGTACCACGGCAACGAGTACAACGACGAGATCGTCCATCCCGCAGCGATGGTGACCGCGGTACGGCAGGCGATCGTCAGCGGATCGGTACGCGGATCCACTCCCTCGGCCAACCCCGGAGCGGCCTTCCAGGGCAGCAGACGGCTCAACATCCAGGTGATGAGGATCGTGAGGGCCCAGCCGAAGACGTTCAGGAAGGCCTGCGAGCGGGTCGGGGTCAGCAGCGGATCGAGCATGAGCGCGAAGGGGCGGGCCCACGAGTTGCCCGCCACGTAGCTGGCGTTCTTGATCGCCAGCTCCAGCGCCTGGGGGTAGATCACGATGTAGGCGAGCACGGTCGGGATTCCGGCGCCCACGAGGAAGGCCAGCAGCCTCTTGGGTTCACGGCGGTAGGCCCACACCATCGCCAGGCCGTAGATGCCGGCGGTGGCCTTGCCCGCACAGGCGAGACCCACCATGAATCCCGCACCGAACGCGGTACGCCTCATGATGATGAGGCCGCCCACCACGAAGGCCATGATGACCGCCTCGTTGTGGGCACCCACCACGACGGCCCAGACCATCGGCTGGCACGATGCGATGGCCAGGACGCGCGCCTGCACCTTCTTGTCACTGCGCGCCATCCACAACAGGCCCCCGACGCAGAGGAGCATGCCGATCATCGTCTGCATCTGGAAGTAGAAGATGACGTCGTGCATGTTGGAGCCCGCCAGGCGGTTGGCCAGCCACATCGAGCCCATGAGAATGGGGCCGTAGACGCTTGGGGTGTCCTGCCACGGACGTTCCGACCAACGCACGATCGGGTCCCACTGCTGGCGGAACAACTCAGCCGGGGTGATCGAATAGGGATCCATGCCGATGAGTTGGATCCGACCGTAGGCGGCATACATCAGGGAGTCGGCGGAGGTCATGGGTGGGACCACCGAGGCCGCCACGATCATCCCGGCACAGAACAGCGCCATGCGTCGGATCTCGGGCTGCCAACCATGACGCAACGCACGCAGCCAGATCACTGCGCCGACGCATCCCACCAGCACCGCGGTGACCCCCATCGACACCACGAGCCATTCATTGGGCTGGTTGCTGAGATCCACCGGCAGGTACCAGGGCGGCAGCAGGTTCTGGCGGGGGCCCAGCTGCAGCGTCACCACCGAGGGGCCCAGGAACGCGGTGAGGGACCCGATGACGGTGGCGATGAAGCACAACAGGTACCCGAGCATCGGACGCCGATGCCACGGAACGCCCTGATGCTCCAGAGGCGTCAGCAACCGCCAACGGCCACCGCTGGTCGCGTCAGCTTTCCCCACACTCGCCCCTCTCACGTCACGGCCACATGAACCCCACTGTTTCCACCACTTCGGAAAACAGCCGGAAACAGCCTGAATCGAATACAGGCTAGCGGGTGTTCCCCACCGAGCCGGTGTGACGCGTCCGCCGAATGGACGAGTGATCCGTCATGCCGCGGCCGGTATGGTTTGAGCCGTGAATTGCCATGCCCGCCGCGCTCTGGCCGCCGGAACCGTCGCAGCACTTGCGTGTGGGCCTGCCCTGGCGGTCCCGACTCCGGCGCAGGCGGCCGAAGGCCCGTTCGACGCGTCCACCTGCACCGACTACGAGCCCTTCGAGCCGGCACCCGCCTGGCAGGTCGACCGACTCGACCTCGACTCCCCCGCGCTGACGGCCTCCGGGGAGGGGATCACGATCGCTGTGCTCGATACCGGGATCGACGACTCCGACAATCCGGTGTTGGAGGGTGTGGTGGCCGAAAGCCTCGACTTCGCCGGTCCGGCCGAGGACATCAACTGTCAGCACGGCACCCAGGTGGCTTCCCTCATCGCCGGTCAGACACCCGAGGATGGGTCCACGTCGTTCCGCGGTGTCGCTCCACGGGCCAAGGTGATCGGCATGCGTGTGCTCACCAGCGCCAGTGCCGACCCGAACGAGTCCGGACAGCAGGGAGAGCCCCTGACTCCGACGATCGCCGCGATCGACCGCGCGATCGAGATGGACGTCGACATCATCAACATCAGCCAGCAGGGCACGGACACCGTCGCCTATCAGGACGCCATCACGCGCGCGGTCGACGCCGGGATCGTGGTGGTGGCCGCCGCCGGGAACCAGGGCGGTGAGGGGCCGGCTCCCTACCCGGCCTCCTACCCCGGCGTCATCGCCGTCGGCATGACTGACAGCAATGACGTCGCGCACGAGTCCTCACAGTCCCACCCCGATCTGGAGGTGACGGTGGCTGCCCCGGGCGTCGACGTCCTGGCCGCGAACCCGTCCGGTGGCGGGCAGTCGTGGGAGCAGGCGACGGGCACCTCGTTCGCCACACCGATCGTCAGTGGAACGGTGGCCCTGATGTTGGAGGACGACCCCTCGCTGACGCCTCCTGACGTGCGCAAGCGTCTGCAGGAAAGCGCGGACCCACCTGCCGGGGCGGTCCCTGACCCTCAGCTCGGCTACGGCGTTGTCAACCCCGGTCGAGCCATGAGCGACCTTCCGGCGTTGGCTCCGGCCGCCGAGCAGTCCCCCGAACCGCCACAACTCGCGCCCCACCCCCATGATCGTCCCGAGCCGAACCACCTGGCTCGCAATCTCTCGGTGGGATTCGCCCTCGGCGTCGCCGGAATCGTCACGCTCGGTCTCGGCACGGTGATGGCCCTCCGCGCCCGACGCGACCGCTGAGCAGCGGTCCCTTCGCGACGCCGAGCCCGTCCCTGAGACCCATCTCCCGGGTCAGGCTTCTGGCGTCAGGCTTCTGGATCGGGGGTGTTGACCGTCTGGATCAGCACGTTGCCGTGTCTGGTCACCCACGTGCCGCGGCCGGGCGGCAGAGGTGAGGGCTTGACGCCACCAAGAAGCGCGCCCTCTTCCTTGGAACCGGACATGATCAGACCGGGAGACTGCTGGTCCCGCATGCGGGAGATGATCTGATCGCTGAATCCTGCGCGTCCCGCACCTCCCATGCCACGAGCAAGGATGATGTGCAGACCGATGTCACGGGCCTGGGAGACCAGATCGAACAAAGGTTGCAACGGGTTGCCCATTCCGGTGGCGACGAGCTCGTAGTCGTCGGCCACCACGAACACGTCCATACCCGACCACCAGGATCGGTCCCGCAACGCCTGCTGGCTCACGTCGGCTCCCGGAAGTCGACTGCGAAGAGCCTCGCCAAGGTCGCTGCCGACCTGCTTCGCAGCGGCTTCGGACGCTGCGTAGGACAACAGCATGTCATCAGGCAGCAGCCCCAGGTGCGAACGCCGGTAGTCGAGCAGGAACACACGTGCCTCATCGGGCGTGTAGCGCGCTGCGATGCCTTGAAGGACCGTGCGGATCACCGTGGATTTGCCTGACTCCGGCGCACCGTAGAGCACCATGTGCGGCTCTGCGGCCGTATCGAACCAGACCGGTTCGAGTTGGAGTTCGTCGATGGCGATCGGGATCGACTTGTCGTTCTCGTCCCATGTGATGGGCGGCAGCTCCGACGGTGCGAGGTCGTGCGGCAGCATCCGCACCCCTGCGGCCTTCGGACCCTGCCAGGCCTGTTTGGAGCTCGCCACGAAGTCCTTCACCCCATCGGCCAGGGATTCGACATCATCGGAGCCGTCAGCGCGGGGAATACCCACGAGCATGTGCAACCCCTCGGGGTTGATACCCCGCCCCGGGCGCCCAGCGGGCACATTGGCCTGCCACTTACGGTTGAACTCCGAATCGAAGGCGTCGCCCAACTTGAGCTCGAGCCGCGACTGGAACTGGTCCCTGATGGCCATACGCAGTTCCTGCCACTTGTTGACGCTGACCCATACGTGCAGGCCAAAACCCAGTCCCCGCTGCGCGATCTGTGTGATGCTCGGATCGAGATCCATGAACTCGTCCTTGATCGTCTGCCATCCATCCACCACCAGGAACACATCAGCTGGAAAACGATCCGGCGGGATCGACCCATCAGCCCGTCCGCGTCTGTAGGCGCGCATCGATTCCACGCCAAGTTCCAGGAAAGCCTCCTCCCGCTGTGCGAGCAGGGAGGTGAACTCCGCCACTGTGCGCTTCACACGATCCACATCGAGACGACCACAGACCGAGCCCACATGCGGCAGATCACGCAGGGACATCATGGCGCCACCCCCGAAGTCGAGGACGTAGAACCCCACCTCCGCCGGGGTGTGCGTCAATGCCATCCCGGCGATGGATGCACGGAGCCCCGTCGACTTGCCGGCCTGGGGCCCACCTGCCACTGCAAGGTTGCCACCGGCCCCGGAGTAATCCAGCCACAACGGATCGCGACGCTGCTGGCGAGGCCGGTCCACCAGCGCAACGGGCGCACTCAGGCGGCCCTGAACACGGTTGTCCACCACGTTCAACCCGCGTGGACCTGTGGTGAGTCGCCCGCCTTCTCCAAGGGTCTCCTGAAGCAGTCGGTCCATCGACAAGGGATCATCCAACGGCGGCAGCCACACCTTGTGGGCAGGCCAGCCCTGCCCCACAAGCTGCCCGACGACCATCGAGAGCAGCGTCTCCTCCTCGGCATCATCATCTGCGCGAGAAGGACGTCGAGAGGCGGCGGATTGTTGAGCGGCCCCGCGATCGGCTTCGGCGAGAGCAGCGTCAAGCTCCGGGATGCCGGTACGGTCAGTCGGCGCGACGGGCTCGAGCAGTTCAGGCTCGGGTGGTTCCACCTCCGGCTGATATCCGGCGGTGAACTCCAGCACGGGCGGAACCCAGGTGCTCTCGCCCGAGGGCTCGTCCAAGTCCTCGGTGAAGCGGTGCGGTTGGGCGCGCGTCGATGGCGCCGTCGGCTTCCAGGGCCCCGAGACGTACGCGGCCTTGAACTGTGCCATCGAGGATGTGTCGTATTTCAGGTAGCCGTTGCCGGGGGCGCTGGGCAGCTCGTAGGCGTCGGGGACGCCGATGACGGTACGAGATTCTGCAGCCGAGAACGTGCGCAGGGCAACGCGGTATGACAAGAAGGTGTCCAGTCCTCGCAGCTTGCCTTCTTCCAGACGCTGTGAGGCAAGGAGCAGGTGGACGCCGATCGAACGGCCGATACGGCCGATCTGGATGAACAGGTCGATGAACTCGGGGCGCGCGGTGAGCAGCTCGGAGAACTCGTCGACGACGATGAACAGGCTCGGCATGGGCTCGAGGTCTGCCCCGTCCTGCCGCGCCGCCTCATACTCCTCGCGGTTCTTGATGTCCCGGTTCTTCAGCGCCGCGTTCGCCTGGGCCAGCACCTCCATGCGCCGGTCCAGCTCACCACCGATGGCGTCCTGCATACGGTCCACCAGCGACAACTCGCCTTCGAGGTTGGTGATGACCGCCGAGGTGTGCGGCAGCTCGTCGAGCCCCGCGAAGGTGGCACCACCCTTGAAGTCCACGAGCACGTAGTTGAGCTGATCTGGCGGATGGGTCATGGCGAGCCCAAGCACCAGCGTGCGCAGGAACTCCGACTTGCCCGAACCCGTGGCGCCGATGCACAGGCCGTGCGGCCCCATGCCGTTCATGGCGGCTTCCTTGATGTCCAGCTCCACCGGCTGCCCCGTGGGCGAGTTTCCGATGCTGATTCGAAGGCGGTCATGGAGTGAGCGCGGTCGCCACGCCTGATTGGTGTCCACAGCGGTCGGATCGGGGACGCCGAGCTGGGTCGGCCAGTCCTTGGGCTCCTCGACGGTCACGGTCTCTTCGGCGGGGCCGTCGTCGGTCTCGGTCACCTTGTCGGGCATGCGCCATCCCGCCAGAGCGCGGGCCGCCATCTCGGCGCTCACCATCGGAATCTGATCCGCCGGCCCGATGTCGGAGGCACGCACCCCCGTTTCACGACGCAGATGCACCGTCAGGTGACCGGCCTCGTTGACGTGCAGGACGACGGTGCGGGCGTTGATGCGTCGCGGCGCGTCCCCCTCGCTGATGTGGATGCTCGTGGCCCGGGTGTTCGGGCCCGCGAACTGTGCCACGTTGAGCCCCTCGATGCCATCGCCGACGACCACGACCTGCGCTGGAGGGTCCTCCTTCATCGTGCCGGTGGCACCTTCGGCAAGCCGCCCCAGCTCCGCGGAGTCAGTGGCGATGAGCCGCGCCGTGCCGAGACCATCCAGCCTGTCGGGATGCTGTGTGTGCGGAAGCCATTTGGCCCACTCCCACGCGTCGGCCCGATCCCGGTCGATGCAGAACAGCAGGCGCAGGTCCGAGGGAGCGTGCCATGTGGCGAGTTGGGTCACCATGGCGTAGCCAAGGCGTCGTGCGCGATCGGCGTCGCCGGTGATGATGACGCGTTCGTAGGAGCGCACATCCACTGAGATCGGCATGGTCGGCACGCGCCGGTGCGTCGCCATGAAACGACGCAGGGCACCGACGGTGAGAGGCTCCAGATCGTCGATCGGCTTGGATTCGGGCGGCATGATGCGCTGCACGAATGCCTGCTGCCCGAGGGCCACCCGGATGGAGGCGAAGTCGTCATCGGCGACACGCCGCTCCCACATGCGTCGGGTTCCGGCGATCGCCCACAGTCCGTCGGGATCCGGGTGGATCCACATGGTGGCCTTGCGCTGCTCATCGGCGGTCTCACGGACCCGTTCACGCATCTGGCCCAGGTAGCGGAAGTAGTTGCGCCGCTCCATGTCGAGCTGTTGGGCCTGCTCATCGTTGCCGCGGCCCATCTGGGTCACCATCATGCCGAGCATCGAGATGCCGTACATGCCCCCCATCACCGCCCCGAGAGGGCCACGACCACCGCCGCCGGAGGTCATCATCATCGCCATGGCGCCGGCCCCCGCGAGCATGGGCAGCATCATCAGAACATTCCGGAAGTTTCCTCCCGATTTTGCGGGTGGGATCTCCGGCGGAGACTCCAGAAGTACGTCTCCACGAGGCATTTTCGGCCCGTCGGCACGGCGGGGCCGGGTGAACTCCTTGGTGGCCACGATGAGGACACTACAGCCCCTGAGCACTAGGCTGCTCGCATGCAGCGATCCCCGGGGCACACCGGGGACGAAGGGCGGCCATACCGGTGCTCGACCGGATGACGAGGGGAGCTCACAGACCGTGACCGCGACAACCGATATCGCTCGTGTGACCATCATCTCCACGAGTCGACGCATCGACCTCGCGCTCCCGGGCAACACGACCCTCGCCGAGCTCCTCCCCTCCATCGTGCGCTTCGCCGGGCAGGGCGCCGGCACCGACGCTCTCCAACAGTGGGTCATCCAGCGCATAGGCGAGGACCCGTTCGATCCGTTCGTCCAGGTCGCCGATCTGGGGATCTCCGACGGGGAGACGCTGCACCTGCGCCACCGTGAGGCGACCATGCCCGACGCGGCCTTCGATGACGTGGTCGACGGCATCTCCACCGGTACGTCATCGCAGCCGGCCTGGAGCAATGAGGACGGCCAACGCTTCGGTCTCGTCGCACTCGCGGTGCTGTTGATCGGGTTCCCGGGGGCTGCGGCCGTCCTGGCCCACAGCGTCGCGGTCTCGGCGGGCGTGTTGGCCCTGTCGGCCGTGTGCAGTTTCGTCTCGATCCTGCTGGCGCGAACTCTCGGTCTCCGACCGGTCTCCGGCGTTCTGGCCTGGAGCGGGGTCGCCCTGGCCGGTGTCGCCGGAGCCACGATCTTCGCACCATTGGCTCTTCCGGTCTCGGCGACGCCCATCGCAATGCTGACTGCTGCGACTGCCGTCCTGTTCGCCGCAACGGGCACCGCTCTGGGTACGCAGGTGACCGCCTACGAACTCATGGGCGTGGCCATGGCCGCAGCGGTGGTGACCGTGGTCGCGATCATCTCGACGCTGCAACCCGAGTGGTTTCTCGCATCCAGCACCATCGGCCTGACAGTGGTGCTGGTGCTGACTCCGGCTCTCCCGGGGTGGAGTTTCTCGCTGGCCAAGGTCGCCATGCCCAATCTCCCCACCACCGCCGATGCCCTGATGGCCGACCGCCAGCCGGTGCAGGCCGACATCGTCGAACGCGCCATCGCATCGGACCGTTTCCTCGCAGGTCTGGCGTTGGGTACGGGCGTGGCCGCGGTGACGCTGTCATCGGTGGTCGTGCTCAGCGGATCCGGCTGGCCTCCGACGGCGTTCATCCTCGCCGCCGGCATCGCACTGCTGCTGCGCGCCCGCTCGTTCCTGTCCCGCCCCACGCGTCTTGCTCTGCTGACCGGCGGAAGCATCGTCACCCTCATGGGCCTGAGTCGGCTTCTTCTCACGCTGCCCCCCATGGGCCAGGTGGTGCTCGGGACCATACTCGTGCTCGGCGCCGGAGCCCTCCTCACCAGTTACTCCGCCACGCTCTACGCCAAGATCCTGTCGCCGGTCTGGGGACGCTGGGGCGACATCTTCGAATGGCTCGCCATCATGTCACTGATCCCCCTCGCGCTCGCGGTCATCAACCTGTACGGGTGGGCGTTCGGCCTGGCCGGCTGACACGATCACTGCTCGGACGCTGTCGCCGATCGGCCACCGCGTGCTTCAATGCCCGCATGGTCGAACACAGGTCACTGAAGATCCACCGCGAGGACGCCGTGCTGCGCGTCACCCTCGCCAACCCCGCCCAACGCAACGCACAGACCCCTTCCCTGTGGAAGGCGCTGGGCGAGGTCGCCCGAACCCTCGACCCGGACATCCGCGTGGTGATCATCGACGCCGAGGGCAATGACTTCTCCGCAGGACTTCACCTCGACATGTTCCGAGCCGATGGCATGGAGGGCGAGGTGAACCTCATGCAGAAGGCGAAGGCATCCGAGACCGAGTTCGCCGAGTTGATCGCCGAGTACCAGCGCGGTTTCACCGCGTGGCGCGAGACCGACGCGATCGTGGTGGCGGCCGTCCAGGGGCATGCCATCGGAGCAGGGTTCCAGCTGGCGCTCGGAGCCGACCTGCGAGTGGTCTCCGATGACGTGCACTTCGCCATGCGCGAGGTGTCACTGGGCATGATCCCCGATCTGGGCGGCACCGCCCCGCTCACCCAGACCGTGGGTTATTCGCGGGCGCTCGAGATCTGCCTGACCGGACGCTTCGTCGAGGCTCAGGAAGCGGTGGGATCGGGGCTGGCCTCACTCGCGGTACCTCGTCAGGACCTCGCCGCCACGACCGACCAGGTGGTCGCTGCCCTGCTCGAAGCCCCCGCACCCGCGGTGCGCGAGATGAAGAAACTGGCGCTCGCGGCCACCCTGACCCCGGTCTCCGAACAGGTCACGAACGAGGCCGCGGCGCAGGCGCGTCTGCTGCATCGGATCGCTGCAGGCTCTTCCAAGGGGTGAGTCGGCCTCGCCCGGCACCGGCCACACCCGGCGTCAGCCGAACAGCGCCCGGTACTCCAGCGGTGCGGGGCGCACGGTGGCCCGCACGAGCCGGTGAGCGCTGACAACCGCCACCTGGTTCTCACTGAGGGTCGACGCCGCGCGCGTCTGGCCCCCGGTCAGGAAGAACGCCCGACGCAGGTTCGCAGCGCCCTCCTCGTCGGGGGTGACGAGGGCGAGATCGGCGGCCCGGAACGGGGCCGGTGATTCCTCCGGGGAGGCCACCCCGAGGTGAGCCTGCCATGGCCCCAGCTGTGGTGGCAGATCCCCCAACACCAGCGAAGGCCGGTAAGGAAGGCCCGAATCGGGAATCTGCGGCCCGTGATCGACGCTGACGCCGGTGTGCCGGAGCCGATCCAACAGGGACCGCCACGGCTCGGCGTCACCGGTGACGCTGATGTGCACGCCGAGCGCGGCCGCGCGATACACCACCAACCATGAGACGTATTCGGGTGCCCCCAGGACGATGCGTGTTCCGTGGGGCCGGAACAGCCGGATCGTGACCGGGCCACGTGGGCCCTGGCCAAGTACCAGCCCGGAAGGTCCAAGAACGCTCACACCGACCACCCCCGGCCCAGGGGCACGGTTCCCAGCATGCCGGGAACAGCCATGCCACCGGGGGATTCGAAGGAGACTCCGGCCTCCTCGGCGGAGTCGCACACGGCGTCGAGCACGTCGATGACGCGGTCTGCGTCGGAGTCGACGAGCCGGACCGCCCCGGTGGCGTCCCGCCCGTGGCTGACGGTGTAGGCCACCACTCCCCACAGCGCTGAGGCCTGCATGGACAGGGCCAACAGCGTCGCGTGACCCAGATCGGGGTCATCACCCCAGTCACGAACCGTCATGACCGCATGCTCGAACCCGTCACAGGACCAGATCTCCCAGTCCTCATCCGAGGCCGGCTCCTGTGCCGGACGGATCTCGTCGACCGCGCCGATGCACCGGGCGAGAACATCGGTGATCTCCTCGTCGTCCACAAGTCGCGTGGTGAGGCCGCGAAGTTTCAATTGGGACTGCACCCGGTGCACGCCGAACCGCAGCGCGGCCATCGGCCCCTCCGGGCCCACCTCGTGGTTGGAAGGCCCCCGACGTGTCACGGCCGGCAGGCAGCGTCGTGGGTCCAGTCGCACGGCGATCCATGTCGAACACACCGCAGGAGGTACGGGATTGCCGAGTTCACGGTAGGCCGCCACGACCTGCGCCTGGTCGCCCAAAACCCGTGTCGCCGGCGCTCCGGCGAAATGCGTGATGACCTGGAGCCCGTCGAAGACGATGTCGTCCACCACGGTCAGCTCATCGAGGTCCTGCAGCCGCAGTGTCGCACCGGTGTCGGCGATCAGATCGTCGTCCTCCACGACGGCGAGTGCAGCGACCCATGCGTCACCATCGAAGACCATGCCCAGCGGCTCGCCGCGTCCGGTCTGCGTGGGGGTCACATGGAGGTGCGGCACCCATTCGGCCAATGGCTGCAGCCGACCCGTGGGCGCATCGGCGCGTGGCCGACGCTGGCCGTAGGCCCACCGTCGACGCAGCACATGCACCATGGAGCGTCCCGAGGCGAGTGGCAGTGCGAACAGCAGGGTCACCGCCAGGACCAGGATGCCCAGCCCGAAACCGATCCATGAACGGGCGAAGAAATAGACCGCAGCCATGAGCACGGCGGCTTCCACCACCAGCAGGCCGATCGTGTGTCGGAAGATCCACGGACGCGGCGGCATCAGCTCGGCTGCTTGACTCACGCGTCCTCCTGGAAGACTCCTGTGGCGATCTCGGCTGGCGGACTGGCGCCGTGACGCCATCCATGGTCAACTGCGAGTGGACCGGGCCCAGCCTATCCACACCGATGGACATAATGGGTCCGGACCGTTCCGGGTCTTCGCTCTCCGGCGGCCCCGACGAACGCTGCCCACCCGCCTGTCGACCACACCCCCGAAGGAGCCTGGATGGCCTCGCGCAAGGACCTGTTGAAGGCACACTCCTTCTTCAGCCAACGCATGGTGTCGGCGCTGGTCAACAGGAATCCCGACGATCAACACCCCCCGCTGCGCAGGATCCGTATCGGCACCTTCATCGGCGTGTTGTTGAGCGTGCTGATCCTCGCGGGGTTCGGGGTCGTCGGGCTGATCCGCCCGGGCAACTCCACTGCATGGCAGCAGGACAAGACGATCGTCATCGATTCCGGCTCGGGCCAGGTGATGGTCTACCTGCAGGACAAGCTGTATCCCTCGTACAACATCACCTCGGCCCGATTGGCCGCCGGTGGAGCCGACAAGGTGAAGACGGTGAAGTCCAAGTCCTTGGCCGGTTTCCCGCGCGAGAGCACGATCGGGATCCCCAAGGCTCCCTCGGAGCTTCCGCCGGAGAAGGACATGGGCGCCACTCCCCTGCGGGTCTGTTCGGTTCCCCCGAAGGAAGGGCACGGGTCACGCTTCACGACGCTCGAGCTCGGCCAGGGCGGCGTCCCAGCCGATTCCATCGATTTCGTCGCCCGCGCCGAGGGCAGCAGCCTGAACGAGGAATACCTCGTCAGTGGCGGCGTCGCCTACCCGATGCCCGATCATGCCTTGGCGATCCATCTGGGGTTCGGCGAACAGTCGGTGACGCCGGGCAACGCCTGGCTGCGATCCTTGCCGCAGGGCCCCGAACTCGAGCCGCTGGTGGTGCCCGGTCAGGGTGGGCCGAGCCGCGCGCCGGTGCCCGGCAAGGCAACCACGGTGGGAGATCTGGTGCATGTGGAAGGTGGCCAGACCCCAGTGCACTACATCCTGCGCGAAGGCGGGCTGAGTGAGATCTCGGCTCTGGAGGCCGCTGTTCTCGAGGTGAGCGAGGGTGCTGAATCAGTGGGTGTCACCGCTGCGGAGGCTCGCGCCGCCATCGACCCGGAGCATCCCCGCAGTGGCGCCGATGGCCTGCCTGCCGGGCTCCCCCGGCGTCCGGCGGTGGACGACATGGAGAACGCCTCGATGTGTGCCGTGTGGCCCGACGGCTCGGGTGAGCCGCTCATCGAGGCCAATGGACCGGCACCGACAGCCAGCGAGCAGAACCCGGATCCCAATGTGGCGGATCTGGTGCTCATGCCGAGCCTGCACGGGGCGATCCTGCGCGTGGATTCCTCGGTCGGCACCGCCGACCCCGGCACCCTGGTGACCAACGGCCGTCGCTATGGCATCGCCGACATGGAGGCCCGTGCGGCTCTGGGTTACGGCGAGGTCGAGGCCACAGCGGTTTCCGCACAGGTCCTGCGCCTCATCCCCGAGGGGCTGGAACCGGGTCAGTCTTTGTCGATCGACGCTGCACTGCGCGGAAGCTGAGCGATCCGCTTCAGACAGGCGTCGGCCGTGAAGCGCTCCGTGCGCCGACAAATCCCACGGCACTGGCCTCTCGACAACGGAAGCAACCACTCAGCAAAAGCGCGGACCCCGCAGAAGACAGAAACAGTTGGCACGGAACGACGAAGCGGCGTGACCCCCGGTGGGGTCACGCCGCTTCGGACGCGGTGGCGTCAGTGGTTCACCACTGGCCCTCGATGGAGCGCTCGGTGTGGGTGTAGTTTCCGCCGATGGTGGAAACGGTCGTGCTCAGCGTCTGGATGATGGTCTCCATGTCGTTGATCGACTGGTCCCACTCGGTGAGGACTCCCTGGTAGGCCGTCTTGGCGGGGCCATCCCAGGAGGCGGTGTAGGTCTGGAGGTTCTGCTTCATATCGTCACGCAGGCCAACCATCTTCTCCTTGGCCATGCGGAGGTCATTCGCAGCTTCGTTGAGGTAGCTGCTTCCAACGACAACCTGATCGCTCATGCTCAGTCTCTTTCTCTAGAAGTCGTGTCTTGGAGGTCACTTCGCGGAGTTGATGATCGCGGCCACGGCGTTGGCGGCCTCGACCTGCTCAGCCTCATTGCGGTCGTACTGGATGTTGGTGTCGACGAGCTTGCCGTGGAACTCGTCCAACTTGACGAGCACCTGAGCGAACTCTTCGTCAAACTTCTTGTAGGACTGCAGGTAAGCGCGAGCGGCGTCGCCCTTCCATCCGGTCATGAGGGTCTGAACCTCACTGGTGAGCTGCGTACGAACGGCAGTGATGTCGCGGCAGGTCTGCTCGACGACTTCTCCCGACTTCTTGAGGTCGGATGAGGAGTGAGCCTGGTTGGTCATGATTTCCTCCTGTGTTGAGCGGGCCCCTGGCGGGCTCGGGGCCCCACGGGGTGATCTGGCAGGGACATTACGGAGATTTCGCGCCGAAGCCACCCCACGGGCAGCGGACATTTCCGGATCGGGCAGTGGAATCTTCCGCGACCTGCGATGTGCCATGGGCCACGGCTCCATTGCTTGAATGAGGCACAGGCAAATCGCCCGCACACGTGCGCCACCAGGCGTTCGATGCAAGCGGATCCAGGAGGCACGGTGGTCCACGCGACGCAGATGCAGATGGCCGACGGAGGAGGCTCCTCATCGCAGCCGTCGGTGCAGAGCTCCATCACAGTCGACCCAGGTCAGATCAAGCAGTTCGCGACATTCCTCGCGGAGATGAAGTCCGAGATCCAGTCACTCCATGACCGCATGGAGACGTTGGGGATCAAGCCGGAGGATTTCGGCATCCATGGATCGTCCAAGACCGCAGGCGATGCTCACGCCACAGCACTCACTGCGGCCATCGGCAACCTCGACCGGCTGCGCAACCGCGCCGACGAATTGGTGGACGGCACCAACGAACTCTCCCGGCTCTACGCAGACACCGAGGAACTCAACCGCGCCAATGCCGAGAAGGTGGCCGGTGCCCTGAACGGAGAGGACGCCGCCGATGCCTGAGTCGACGACCACCGCACCCATGTCGATGGTGTGCACACCCGAGGGCAACCTCGACACCTCCTACACCCAGCGTCAGGGTCTGGCTCGGATCGGTTCGGTTGCGCGCACCTCGCTGAGCGACAGCGAGACCGCGTGGCGTGAAACCGCGTCAGCGGCCCAGGACGTGGCACGGCTCATCCGGGAACGACTCGACTCCCTGCTCGGCACCGAGGGATGGAGCGGCCGTGGCGCCGACGCCTTCCGCTCGATGCTGGACGACGACCTGCTGGCCCATCTCGATGCCTACGCCGAGAGTGCCGAGGCGATGGCCGAGAACCTCAAACCCATCACCAGTTCAGCCGATTCGGCGGCCGAGACCGCGTCGAGCAATGACGTGCCGTGGGACGTGGACGTGGCATGGTCGGTTGAGCGTGTCGACCCCGAGCGGTCCCTCTGGGGGCATCTCGATGAGTTCTTCACCGGTGACGACGACGCCTACGAGGAAGCCAAGGAGAACGCTCCCTACAACGTTCTGAACGGCGGACGCTCGGTGGTCAGGGAGGTCGAGAAGAACACCTGGGAGCAGATCCGCGCCCAGAGCCAGGCCGCTGCGATGCCTGCGGAGTACGCCGCCACCGGCACCCCGGTGAGTTCCGAGGTCAACCAGTTCGATCACGCGATGGAGAGCTTGGGACTCAACAGCGCCCAGCGATCCGCCGTCCAGGCCGCTGCGAGTGACACCGATGCGCAACTTGCCGCGTTCAAGCCCGCCGAGATCAAGGAGTTCTCCTTCCGCGGCGGCCGTTACGCCGCAGAGACCCCCACCGGGGTTGCCCCCGACGTGGCCCCGAGCAGCGTCGCCCCCTCGGCCTCCGGCGGAAGCCCAACCGGAACATCCCCCATCCCCGCTTCGGCAGGCAACGGATTTGGTGACGGGCCCGGTGCGGCCCTGCCTGGTGCCGGCGGCCCCAACACCGACCTTCCCGGCACCAACGGCCCCGGTCTGAATGGCCCTGGCCTGAATGGCCCTGGCCTGAATGACCCCGGTCTGAATGACCCTGGCCTGAATGACCCCGGTCTGAATGACACGGGACCACAGGTGAGCGGCCCCGAGATGGACGTCCCCGGCGCCTTCGGCCCGGACGCCACCGTTCCGGGAGGCATGCCCCCCGGGGTGAGCAACCCCGACCCGTCGATCAGCCCCGGCACTTCGATCAGCCCCGACACTTCAATCAGCCCCCACAATGACACGCTGCCGGGAGTCGATCTCGATCACGACGGCCCCCGGGATCCACAGAAGATCGGGGTGCCGCCCACCACGGTGGAGGCCGGCGCGCCGACTGCCCCCACCGGCCCCATGCCGGGAACGATCTCGCCCAACGGACCGCTCGTGGGCACCCCGCATCCGATCACCGGCCCCGGCGCCGGAGCACCCACGCTCACTCCGGGCGTCCCGGGACTCACTCCCCTGTCCTCCGGAGGTGCCATGTCACACGGAGGAACGGGGACGACCCCGCAGCCCCATGCCATGGGCGGGCACCCGGCGTCAGTCCGAGGCGCACAGGGATCCTCGTTCGGCGGATCGGGAGCCGGCACTCGAGTCGGCGGTTTCGGATTCGGCAACACCGCTCACGGCAACTCCGGCCCCGGATCCGGCCCAGGAAATGCTGCGGGCAGGGGACACCTCCCCGGCGGTTCCGGAAGCAGCACCGGACCGGGAACCGCCGCCATCAAGGGCCCCTTGGCCGGCGGATCGGGAACCGGCTTCGGCGGTTCTGGAGCGGGCGCTTCCCCGGTGGTCGGTCGCGGCACCTCGTTCACCACCGGCCCATTGGGTCGCGGCATCGTGAACCCCGGCATGGTCGGCCCGATGGCCGGCCCCGGCGGCGCTCCCGGCGCCGGTGGCGTCGGTGGCGCCGGTGGCATCGGTGGCGCCGGGGGCGCCGGGGCACCCATGGCACCCATGGGCGCACGCGGCGGTGGCCGCAACACCGAAGAGAAGTCGCAGACGCGCGTCAACAACTGGCTCGAAGAGGATCAGGAGACCTGGGAGGCCGCAGCCCGAGACTGATCTCCGCTCGATGGGGGCACCCACGGCTCCCTCCAGACCGAACCGTCCAGCTCACCACGCACGAAACGCGGCGTGGTGAGCTGGACCGCGTCGGAGAGAAGATCGACATAATCCTCACGGGGAAGATCCACCGCCCCCATCGACGCCAGGTGATCGGTCATCCACTGCACGTCCAACACCCGGCCCGACCCTGGCTCCAACAGCGACACCAGGGCCATCAAGGCCACCTTCGAGGCATCACGCCCATAACGGGGGTCGTGGAACATCGATTCCCCGGCGAACAGGCCACCGACGCTGACACCGAACAGGCCCCCCACCAGTCGATCTGCGGCGTCCCATACCTCCACCGAATGTGCTGCTCCGGACTCGTGCAGTTCCTGGTAACAGGCGACGAAATCGGCGTCGATCCAGCCGCCTTCCCGCCGTTCGTCAGCACACCTCGAGACGACGGCGTCGAAATGCATATCGACGCTGACGCGATAGCGTTTCGCCGACTTCCGTAAAGATCGGCGCACCCGCAACCCGTCCAACGGAAGGGTCGCTCGTGGCGTCGGCGAGAACCAACCGATCACATCGGCCACGCTCCCATCGGCGAACCGCACTCCATCCAGCGGCATGGCGAACAGCCCACGTCGATAGCAGTGCAGCATGGCCGCACTGCTGAGCGCATGGCTGACCAGGAGGAGTTCCTCTCCG
Organism: Propioniferax innocua; assembly: GCF_006716235.1. Lineage (GTDB taxonomy): Bacteria > Actinomycetota > Actinomycetes > Propionibacteriales > Propionibacteriaceae > Propioniferax > Propioniferax innocua. Next base: position 1,281,791 of record NZ_VFOR01000001.1, read on the forward strand.
CATGGCCAGGTTCCCGGGTCGTCTATGTCGATGTCGAACATGTGGCTCACCCTCGACGGCGGGTCACCAACTCCTCACGGGCGAAGCGCCCGATGGTCCAGGTGTCCCACCCGTCGAAGGCCGCACCCACGCCACCGCCCACCACCGGGACCCGCTTGGCGAGGAAGACCAGAGCCAGTTTCTTGCCGGTGAGCCGCGTCAGCAGTTCACTCCCGATGCGATCGGAGATCTGGGCACCCAGATCGGGGTCGATGACCGGGGCGGTGGCCACCACCATCGGCGAATGGGGCAGATCACGACGGGCCAGGGTCTGCTCCAGACCGTCAGCCACCAAGCACATGGCGATGGCGGTGCGAACGCGCTCATCATCCACGTCATAGCCCCTCAGATGGGCGATGGCAGCCACCATGCGCGCCTGCACCACGGCAAGACCAGCAAGGTTCGCCGGTGCGGTCACGGCCATGGTGACGAATCCCCCGATGTTGGTCAGCAGACCCTGCGCGCTGCCCATACCGACATGCTGGTTCACCAGCTGGTCGATCGCCCCCTCGACGTCACCGGTTCGCTCAAGAGCGGCTGCCGCTGCCGATTTGGCTCCAGCCATGCCGTTGACGCCATCGATGGCCAGCGTGACGACGCGCCGGAGAACGCCCCCGAGCATCCGCGGCCCCGATGTCCTCACCACGGAGAACCCGGCCTGCCCTTCGTCAGCCATGAAACCTCCCACGCCCTGAGTCTCTCCTCTGAACTGGTCACCACCAGAGTACGCCGCCGCTCATTGACAGTGCAGAATCGACGACCTACCCTTGTGGGAACGTTTCCATGGAAACGTTCCCACGCATGCTGGGGCAAACACCGGAAGTCGGAATCAGGTCAAGGAGGACCGATGGGGGTCCAACGCGTGACGATCAAGGACGTCGCCCACGAAGCCGGCGTCTCGGTCAGCACGGCCTCCCGCGTCCTCTCCCGGGCAGGCTCCACCTCACCGACGGCTGAGGAGAACGTCCGTGAGGCGGCGACGCGTCTGGGATACCGCATCAACCTGCATGCGCGGTCACTGCGCTCCCTCCACACCCAGACGGTCGGGCTGCTGATCCCCGATGTCCGCAACCCGTTCTTCGCCGAACTCGCCCACACCATCGAACAACGCGCTCTGGCCAGCGGCTACTCGACCCTCCTCGGCAATGCCAACGAGCAGCTCGACCAGCAGGAGCGGTACATCCAGAACACTCGCTCGCTACGCGTCGACGGAATGATCATCGCCCCACAGGGCCAGGGCCAGGGCGGACTCAACGATCTGGTGGCCGACGGCACACCGATGGTCTTCGTCGACCGTGTGGCACCGGGAATCAAACTTCCCTCAGTCACCTCCGACCCCAGCAACGGCATCGCCGAGGCGCTCCGGCATCTGCACGAATGCGGGCACCGACGCATCGGCTGCATCGCCGGCCCCCAGCACACCTCGACCGGCCGGGAACGCCTGCAGCAGGTGCGTGACGCCGCCGAATCGCTCGGCCTGGAACTCCCCGACAGCACCATCCATATCGGCGATTTCCAGGAAAGATCGGGCGCCGAAGGGGCAGCAAAACTCGTGGACGCCGGCGTCGACGCCATCTTCGCCGCAGACAGCCCCATGACGCTCGGCGCATTGCGCGCTCTGCAAGCGCGTGGCGTGCGGGTCGGTCAGGACGTCTCCCTCGTCGGATTCGACGATCTTCCACTGTTCTCACTCACCGATCCGCCCCTGAGCGTCGTGGCCCAGGACGTGCAGAAACTCGGCGAGCACGCGTTCGACCTTCTCCTCGAGGTGATCAACGGAAGAAACCCCACCTCGGTTCGTCTCCCCACGCGTCTGGTGACGCGAGCCTCCACCAGAACCCCACATCAAGCCGACAACCGGAAGTTGGTCAACCATGAGTGACGCGCCCGACCGGGCCCCCACCCCGAAGGAACATGCAGCCCAAGGAGGCAGCGTGCAGACCGGGGCAGCACAGCCTGTCCTGACCCTCGACGGCGTCACCAAGCGCTTCGGCCCGATCACCGTCGTCGACGATGTGACCGTTCATCTCCATCCCGGGCAGGTCACCGCCCTGCTCGGCGAGAACGGAGCCGGCAAATCGACGCTCATCAAGATGATGTGTGGCGTCTACCAGCCCGACGGTGGCCGCATCCTCATCGACGGCGTAGAGACTCAGCTCCCGAACACACGCGTGGCGGCGGCCCATGGGATCGCGACGATCCACCAGGAACTGAATCTGACGCCGAACATGAGCGTCGCCGAGAACATCGTCCTGGGAAACACCCCGAGCCGCTTCGGCCTCGTCAACCGCCGCGAGATGCGTCGCCGAGCCCGCGCGGCCCTCGACCGCATCGGTCTGGACGTCAACCTCGACCGTCCGGTCGGGACCTTGGGCGTGGCGCGCCAGCAGCTCGTGGAGATCGCCAAGGCCCTGGCCACCGACGCACGGATCCTGATCCTCGATGAACCCACCGCCGCGCTGACCGGCAAGGAGATCTCCGCCCTGTTCGACGTGGTCGAGGAGCTACGGGCCAAGGGCGTCGCCATGGCCTTCATCTCGCACCATCTCGATGAGATCGCGACGATCGGCAACACCGTCACCGTCATCCGCGATGGCCAGTACATCGACACCGTCTCCGCACAGACCCCCGAACCGGAACTGATCCGCATGATGGTGGGCCGCGACATCGCCGAGCAGTTCCCCCGCCGGTCCGCCGACCCGGGGGATGTGGTCCTCGACGTTCAGGGGCTCACCTCCCAGGGCGCCTTCGCCGACATCGACCTGCAGGTCCACGCCGGTGAGGTCCTGGGCATCGCAGGTCTCGTCGGGGCCGGACGCACCGAGGTGCTGCGCGCTATCGCCGGCGTCGACGCCTACGACGCCGGATCTGTCGCCGTGGGCGGGCGTCGGGTGCCCGGCAACAGCGTCACCTCCGCCATCGCCAACGGCATCGGACTGGTGCCCGAGGACCGCAAGGCCGAAGGCCTCGTGCTGGGCGCCTCGGTGCAGGAGAACATCGGCTATGCGACGCTGCGGTCCACAAGTCACCTGGGCCTGGCGGACCTGGGCGGGCAGCGACGCAGGGCCCAGGGGGTGGTCGATCGACTCCGCATCCGGCTCGCCAGCCTCGATCAGGAGGTCAAGAACCTCTCGGGCGGCAACCAGCAGAAGGTCGTCTTCGGCCGTTGGGTGGAGGCCGAGTCCCACGTCCTCCTGCTCGATGAACCGACCCGCGGCGTCGACGTGGGCGCCAAGGTCGAGATCTACGAACTCATCAACGCCATCACCGAAGCAGGTCACGCCGTGGTGATGGTCTCCAGCGAGCTGCCCGAGGTCATGGGCATGAGCGACCGCATCGTCGTCATGAGCCGTGGACGCATCGCCGGCGAGGTGGATCCTGCCACGGCGACGCAGGACTCCATCATGGCGCTCGCCGTCAGCAACACCCCATCGGCCACCGATGACATCGCCACATCGGACCCCACTTCCGAGGAGAAGGCATCATGAGCACCTCAACCGCACAACCCACGACGTCCGGCTCCCAGAAGGACGCCCAGTCGTCACGCAAGCAGGATTCCTTCGCCCAGCGTCTCGGACGTTTCGCGTTGGACAACGGTGCGCTCGTCGGCCTGATCGTGCTGTGCATCGGCCTTTTCATCGCCACACCGGACTTCCTCACCATCCCCAACTTCATCAACATCGGCATCCAGGCCGCAGTGGTCGCGATCCTGGCGTTCGGCATGACCTTCGTGATCGTCACCGCCGGCATCGACCTGTCAGTGGGCTCGGTAGCAGCCCTTGGCGCAATGGCATCGGCGTTCATGTTCAGCAACGCCGGGCTCCCGGGGTGGCTGACGCTGATCATCGGCCTGCTCGTCGGCCTGTTGGCGGGATCCATCTCGGGTCTTGCGACCGCCTACGGCAAGCTCCCGGCGTTCATCTCCACCTTGGCCATGATGTCGGTGGCCCGCGGTCTGACCCTGGTGATCTCCGACGGCACCCCGATCAAAACCTCGGACGCGGTCAACACCATGGGCGGCAACATCGGCATGTTGCCGGTCCCCATCATCATGATGGTCCTCGCCGGCCTGGTGTGCTGGTTCATCCTCACCCGCACCGTGCTGGGAAGGTCCATGTACGCCATCGGCGGCAATGCCGAGGCGGCACGCCTCTCGGGCCTCCCGGTACGTCGCATCCTGGTCACCGTGTACGCCCTCTCGGGGTTGTTCGCCGGACTGGCCGGCATGGTGCTGGCCGGACGCCTGTCCTCTGCCCAGCCGCAGGCCGGCGTCGCCTATGAGATGGATGCGATCGCCGCCTGCGTCATCGGCGGAGCCTCGCTCGCCGGTGGCAGCGGCAAGGCGTCGGGCACTCTCATCGGCGCGGTGCTGCTCGCAGTGATCCGCAACGGCCTGAACATCCTGAACGTCTCGTCGTTCTGGCAGCAGGTGGTCATCGGCATCGTGATCGCCGTCGCCGTGGGCTTCGACGTCTTCCGCTCCAAGAAATCCTGACGCTTCACACCTCCCCGACCCAACACATCCATGAAGGGAAAGATCATGATGGGAACATTCAAGAAGGCAACGGCCCTGTTCGCGGCATTGACGCTGAGCGTGGGGTTGTCGGCCTGCAATCGCGGCGGCGAAGAAGCCGGCGACGGCAAGGTCCTGCTGGCTCTGTCCACGCAGACGAACCCGTTCTTCGTCCAGTTGCGTGACGGCGCGCAGGCGAAGGCCGACGAGCTCGGCATCGAACTGGAGATCCAGGACGCCTCCGACGATGCGGCCACCCAGGTGAACCAACTCAACAACGCCGCCACCACCGGCGCCGATGTGGTGATCGTCAACCCTACCGACTCCGACGCGGTGAGCCCCGCGGTCAAGCAGCTCAATGACGCCCAGATCCCCGTGGTCGCGGTGGACCGTGGCGTCAACGACGCCGAGGTGGCCTCATTCGTCTCCTCCGACAACGTGGCCGGCGGCAAGCAGGCCGCCGACGAGGTGGCCAGCGCCATCGACGAGAAGGGCAGCGTCCTGGTGTTGCAGGGCATCCCGGGTTCCTCCGCTTCGCGTGACCGGGGCACGGGCTTCGACGAAGGGCTCGGTTCCTACCCCGACATCAAGGTGGCTGCCAAGCAGACCGCCGGATTCGACCGGGCCAAGGCCCTCGACGTGACCACCAATCTGCTGCAGGCAAACCCCGATGTGAAGGCGATCTTCGCCGAGAACGATGAGATGGCACTGGGAGCGATCGAGGCGCTGGGTGACCGCACCGATGAGATCGCCGTGGTCGGTTTCGACGGCACCGAGGACGGCATCGCAGCGATCGAGGACGGCTCCATGACCGCCACCATCGCTCAGCAGCCCGCCGAGCTCGGCGCACTGGCCGTGGAGCAGGCCAAGGCAATCCTGGACGGCGAGGAGCCCGAGTCCGAGGTTCCCGTCGAGGTTGTGAATGTCACCAAGGAGAACGTGGGTGATTTCCAGTGATGCACCCCGGCATCACCGTGGTGGGATCGGTGAACGCCGACCTCACCATGACCGTGGAGCGTCACCCCCTGCCCGGTGAGACCCTCGCCGGGCAGGGGGGCCTGGTCAAGCCCGGCGGCAAGGGCGCGAATCAGGCCGTGGCCGCCGCGCTGCTCGGCGCTCGCGTCCGCATGGTCGGCGCGGTCGGCGATGACGCCAACGCCGCGCCGGCACTCGTCGGGCTAAAGGAGTCGGGGGTCGATCTGCTGGGCGTCGCCACGGTGCCGGGACCCACGGGCCTGGCGGTGATCGTGGTGGATGCCCGAGGAGAGAACACCATCGTCATCAACGCCGGCGCCAATGCGCACGTCGATGCCCGAACGGTGAAGGCACACGAGGAACTGATCGGTGGCTCGGAGATCGTCCTGCTTCAGGGCGAGATCCCTCGTTCCGGATTCGAGGCCGCTGTTCATGCCTGCCAAGGACGTCTTGTCGTGAATCTCGCCCCGGTGATCGAGGTGGACCCCGACTGTCTCCGGCGAGCAGACCCCCTGATCGTCAACGAACACGAGGGGGCGCTCGCCTTGGCTCTGCTCACCGGCAAGGAGCCTCCTGTGGGCATCTCATGGCAGGACCTCACCCTGGCTCTGCGAGAGCAGGGGGTTCCTTCGGTGGTGATGACCGTCGGGCCCGAAGGCGCGATCATCGCCGACGATTCCGGCCTGCACGAGGTACCGAGTCCCCAGGTGGTGGCGGTGGACACCACCGGCGCCGGGGACGCCTTCGTGGGGGCCCTGTGCTGGCGTCTCACCGAAGGTGATTCGCTCGTGGACGCGGCACGCGTCGCCACTCGCGTCGGGGCCCACGCCTGTCTCGGGCCCGGAGCACAGCCCTCGTACCCGCGTCAGGGTGATGAACTGCCCGAGGTGACGCCATGAAGAAGAGCGGCATCCTGAACGCCCGACTGAGTGGGGCCCTGGCCCGTCTCGGACACACCGACACCGTGGTGATCGCCGACTGTGGACTGCCCATTCCCCACGATGTCGAGGTCATCGACCTCGCACTCGTGTTCGGGGTGCCCCGCTTCATCGAGGTTCTCGATGCGGTGCGTGACGAGATCGTGGTCGAATCCGTCGTGGCGGCTCACGAAGCCGTCTCCACCCCTGCCGGGGACTGGCTCGATCAACGTTTCGACGACGTGGAGCACATCTCCCACGCCGAGCTCAAGGAACGGGTACGTGACGCCTCGGTGGTCGTGCGCTCCGGCGAGACGACCAGCTACGCGAACGTGATCCTGCAATGCGGCGTGCCGTTCTGACCGGCGCGCACCTCTGAACGACGCGCGGCGTCCACGATCCACCGCCGCAGCCTTTCCTCCCTCCCCCCGGTTAGGCTGCGGCGGTGACCACCCCCGACTCCCCCGGTACGCACGACGCGACCGAGCTCCGCAGTGGAGCGTTGTACGCCATCGGCGCCTACGGCCTGTGGGCTCTGTTGCCCCTGCTGTTCGTCTTCATCGAGGCCGGCCCCATCGAGATCCTGGCGATCCGGGTCGTGTTCTCGGTCTTCTTCTGTCTGCTGCTGATGCAGCTCGTCGGCCGTTGGAGCCATCTGCGCGAGGCCGTCGCATCACGGGAGACGGTCGGTTGGCTGTCACTCGCCTCTCTACTGATGGGCACCAATTGGTTGTGCTTCATCTTCGCCACCACCACCGGTCGTGTGCTCGAGGCCTCCTTGGCGTACTTCATCAACCCGTTGATGACCGTGCTGTTGAGCGTTCTGGTTCTCCGGGAACGGCTTCGCATCCTGCAGTGGGTGGCCATTGGGATCGGCGTGGCCGCCGTGGTCGTCATGACCGTCGCCTACGGCACGCTGCCCCTTCTCTCCCTGCTCATGGCCACGTCATTCGCCATCTATGGCCTGGTGAAACGGCGCCTGGGACGTTCGACGGCCCGCCCTTTGGGCGCCATTCCGGGGCTGACACTGGAGACTCTGTTCCTGTTGGCACCCGCGCTGATCGCGGTGGTCCTGCTCTGGGCCCGCGGCGATCTGGTGACCGGATCCACCGGGTGGTTGTTGCCGACGCTGCTGGCCGGGACCGGCGTCCTGACCGCGGTTCCCCTGATCTTCTTCGCCGCTGCTGCTTCACGCATCCCGCTCTCGTGGGTCGGGATGTTCCAGTACATCGCTCCGATCGGGCAGTTCATCATCGGCTGGGGCGTCCTCGGCGAGCCCATGCCGGCGTCCCGGTGGCTGGGTTTCGCGATCGTCTGGGTCGCGGTGCTGGTTTTCATCGGCGACGTGGCTCTGCGACGCCGCGAGCGTCAGCGCCAGCTTGACGTTGAGCCGCGTCTGCCCGGCACAACGCAGAACTGAACTGCTGTCAGCGCCACCCAAACCAGCCACCCCACCCCACCTCTACGTAAAGCCGCGTCTGCCCGGCACAACGCAGAGGCAGACGGGTGACAGCAGCCACCCAAACCAGCCACCACACCCCACCTCTACGTAAAGCCGCATCTACCCGGCACAACGCAGAGGCAGACGGGTGACAGCAGCCACCCAAACCAGCCACCACACCCCACCTCTACGTAAAGCCGCATCTACCCGGCACAACGCAGAGGCAGACGGGTGACAGCAGCCACCCAAACCAGCCACCACACCCCACCTCTACGTAAAGCCGCGTCTGCCCGGCACAACGCAGAGGTAGGCGGATGGCAAGAGCGAGCAGTGGCCGACCGAATGGCAGGGGTGGAAGAACCCCTAAGGTGGCGGTATGGCTCTGACATACGAGAACGTGGTCGATGACTCGATCCTGCTGCACTTCGAGGCACAGAACGCCTTCGCCGACTTCGTCACCGAGCAGACCGGTGGTGGCTCCGAGGAGGTCAAGGTGGATCTGGAGAAGCAGCAGATCACCTTCATCCCCAAGCTGCACAAGCGTGACGAACTCGTCTGTCGAGCCCACCTGATCGGGTCGGTCGCCGCCGATCCGCATTCGGCCATGTGGGGGTGGAACAACCCCCAGTTCGTGGGCCAGCCCATCGTGAAGCTCTCCGAGCGCATCCGCGGCTTCGGGGAGTCCAACGGGATCGCCGAACTGAGCAACGGCGAGATCCCCCTTCCCGACGAGACCGACACCCATCATGCGGCCAATCGCATGGCAGCGGTGGGCTGTCGGATCACCGGGATGCCGGTGGCCCACATCGTGGGGGCCGGGTCCACCGCGGTGGTGTTCGCCCTCGACCCGGTGGGCTTCACCCTCGGCCAGCCCGACGGCGTCTCGTTCCCCCGTGTGGTCATCGGCCCCATCCAGGAGGGCGGCTGGGTCAACGACCACCGCCGCGCCGTCCAGGGTTATGCCCAGGCACGCAACATCCCCCACGGGTGGGCGCCCGGCTTCACCGGAATCCAGCTCCGGTTCCCACAGGGGCCGGTGACGGTCGACTTCGACGAGCAGGGTCGCATCAGCACCGTGAACGCCCAACTGAGCGCCCCCGAGGAACGCTGATCCCGATGACGCAGTTCGACACGGGCACATTCGACCCCGATCTGTTGGACGCCGTCGCGTCGGCGCAACACGTGGTGGCGCTCACCGGAGCGGGCATGAGCGCCGAATCCGGTGTCCCGACCTTCCGTGACGCCCAGACCGGCCTGTGGGAGCAGTACTCGGCAGAAGACCTGGCCACTGAGGATGCTTGGCTCGCCGACCGGAACCTCGTGTGGTCCTGGTACCAGTGGCGCGCACGGTTGGTGCGTGCGTGCGAGCCGAACGCCGGCCACCGCGCACTCGGCGAATGGCAGACACGGCTGCGCGATTCCGGTGGTCGGCTCGAGGTGGTGACGCAGAACGTCGATGACCTCCACGAGCGTGGTGGGGCCGAGGTGCTCTCCCATCTGCATGGTTCGCTCTTCGAATTCCGCTGTGACGAATGCTCCGAGCCAGCCGAGCATGATCCCGGCGTCGCCGCCGATGGTCGGGCAGGGTCGGACGAGGACCTCACCGAAACGCTCGCCTCACCACCACCGGCCTGTGCGTCCTGCCGGATCGGCCGGCTGCGTCCGGGCATCGTGTGGTTCGGCGAGATGCTCCCGGTCGACGCCTTCGACCGGGCACAGGACGCCTTGGCGGAATGTGATCTGGCCGTGGTGATCGGAACCTCGGGCATCGTCCAACCGGCCGCCGCCCTGCCCTATGTGGCGCTGGGGAACGGCGCACCGGTGATCGAGATCAATCCGGCCGAGACACCGTTCACCGATCACGCCACATGGCACCTCGACGGCACCGCCGCCACGACGTTGCCGCAGCTCATCTCCACCGACGGGGCGGCGCCACATAGGCGATGACGCCACCAACGAACGCCGCCGACACGACCCCCATCAACCACAGGGGCCACGATGTCTGCGCGTCCATGAGGAAGTTCAGCAGCCAGAACAACACCACCGACAGCGCGGCGAAGCCCACGGCGCCTCCGATCACTTCTACAGGTCCACCCCGAGACGCTCGGTCATTCATCCGGCGCACCACGCAATGTCATTTGCACGCGTTGTCAAAGTTCGGCAGCTTCTCGATCGCCCAAAAAACGCCTCCGCGTACAACGCCTGACACCGCACCGGCGTCGAAGCTCAGTCGTCCACGGCGTCGCGGCCGCGTCGCACGATGAGCGGGTCGGGGTCGAAGACCACCGAGTTGTCGCGTCCCTCGTAGTCGAACTGGTTGAGGAAGTGCCGGATCGCGTTGATACGTGCCCGCTTCTTGTCGTTCGACTTGATGGTGATCCAGGGCGCGTAGTCGGTGTCGGTGCGCAGGAACATCTGCTCCTTGGCCTCGGTGTACGCCTCCCACTTGTCGAGCGACTCGAGGTCCATGGGAGAGAGCTTCCAGCGTCGCACCGGGTCGATCTGGCGGATCGCGAACCGCGTCCGCTGCTCACGCTGGGTCACCGAGAACCAGAACTTGGTGAGGTGAATACCCGAATCGATGATCATCTTCTCGAACTGCGGTGCCTGCCCCATGAAGATCTCGTACTCCTCGTCGGAGCAGAAACCCATGACGCGCTCGACGCCGGCCCGGTTGTACCAGGAACGGTCGAACAGCACGATCTCCCCGAACGTCGGGAAGTGCTGCACGTAGCGCTGGAAGTACCACTGACCACGCTCGCGGTCATTGGGCTTGGTGAGCGCCACGACACGGGCATAGCGGGGATTGAGGTGTTCGGTGAAGCGCTTGATCGTGCCGCCCTTGCCCGCAGCGTCGCGGCCCTCGAACACGATGATGTGGCGCAGGTCGTAGTCCTGACCCCAGTACTGGAGCTTCAGCAACTCGATCTGGAGCTTGTACTTCTCTTCCTCGTACTCCTGCTGGGACATCCGCTCTTTGTACGGGTAGTCCTGCTCCCAGGTGTTGACCGCTCGCCCCATGGGGTCGACGAGGTCGGGATCCTCCTGCTTGCCGTCGCTGATGCCGTAACCCTCGGCACGCAACCGGTCGATGTATTCGCGCAGGCTCTGGTTGTGAAGCATGAGCTATAGAATAGGCGCGCCACATGAACAGGTGGTGACACACTACCGTGGGCTCCGTGAACGAACCCGCTGATCGCACCCCTGCAACAGACACCGAGGACGGACCCCGGATCAAGGAGCTTCGCGAGCTCGCCATCCACATCGCCACCGGGGCCGCCGAGATGGCCGCTCGAATGCGCCACGAAGGTGTTGCGGTGGCCGCCACCAAATCGAGCAGTACCGACGTGGTGACCGAGGCCGACCGCGCCACCGAACAGCACATCCGCGAACTCATCTCCCGGGCCCGCCCCGACGACGCCATCCTCGGCGAGGAAGGCGACTCAGTCTCGGGCACCACCGGCCTCACATGGGTGGTGGACCCCATCGACGGAACGGTCAACTATCTGTACGGGATCGGCTCCTGGGCAGTCTCGGTAGCCGTGGTGGAAGGTGAGCCCGAACCCACGTCGTGGCGAACCCTCGCCGGTTCGGTGGTCGCTCCCAGACTCTCCGAGGTCTACAGCGCGGGGGCTGGCGAAGGCGCAACGCTCAACGGTCGCCCGCTGCGGCTCGAACCCCACAGCGGACTCTCCGACTCCCTGGTGGCAACCGGCTTCGGCTACGAGTCCGCACGGCGCACGGCACAGGGACGCGTCGTGGCGCAGCTCCTGGGTTCGGTCCGCGATATCCGACGCATGGGCTCGGCCGCGCTGGACCTGTGTGCGGTGGCCGCGGGCCGCGTCGACGCGTACTACGAACTCGGCACCAAGCCATGGGACCACGCCGCAGGCGCTCTGGTGGCGCGCGAGGCAGGCGCATGGGTCGGCGGCCTCAAGGACGACGAACGCGAGAGCGAACGCATGCTCGTGGCCGCGAATCCGGGAATCTCCAAGCAACTCCGCGCGGCCCTGCGGGACGCAGGAGCATGACCGACGCCAGCCCCACCGCATCTGGCGCATCGGCCGCCGAACTCCATGCCGAACTGGTCGCGGTGGTGCTGCGAGCCGATCGGACCGGCGTGCAGGTCCTGGCCCCCGGCTCCCCGGCACGGCTGCCCTCCGGCCCTCTGCGCGACGACCACGAGTCCCTGCAGGAGGGAGTCCGCGACTTCGCCGTCGAACAGACCGGCCATCGGCTGGGCTTTGTGGAGCAGCTCTACACCTTCGCCGACCTCGGCCGCGTCGGCCGCGACGACCACGACGACCACGACGACCGCGACGATCGACTCATCTCCATCAGCTACCTGGGCCTGACCCGCCACGTCGGCAAAGCCGACAACTGGCGTGCGGTGTACGACCTGCTGCCATGGGAGGACCGGCGGCGAAGCGATTCGCGCACGACCGTCGACGCTTTGGTGGACGCTCTACGCCCATGGGAGGCAGCCGGCACCGACGACGCCGATGAGCGTCGAACGCGCATGGCGCACCTGTTCGGCGTCGGCTCTGCGACATGGCGCCCGGAGTTGGCTCTGCAACGGTACGAACTGCTGTGGGAGGCCGGTCTCGTGGGCGAGGCGCGTCGGGGACGCTCTGACGAGCATGCGCCACACACTGGCACCTCTGTGCCCACCGGCGAAGCCATGACGTGGGATCACCGCCGCATCCTCGCCACCGCGCTGTCCCGTCTGCGCGCCAAGCTGCAGTATTCCCCCGTCGTCGCGGAGTTGATGCCAAGGGAGTTCACGCTCGGGCAGTTGCAGGAGGTCGTCGAGTCGATCGTCGGCCAGTCGGTGCACAAGCAGAACTTCCGGCGCGCGGTCCAAAAGGACGAGCTCGTCGAACCGCTCGATCGGATGTCCCACGGAACGGGCGGGCGTCCCGCCCAACTCCACCGCTTCCGTGACGAGGCCCTGGACGAGCGTCAGCAGGTCGGCACCAAGGTGCCGATCCACCGCTCGCGCTGACCGTTCATCGCCTCGCCTGTACACCGGAGACCCCTCGGACTTTGTAATGCTCTATGTGAGCACTATGCTCACTCTCGACAGTTATGCTCAGCATGAGCAATCTTGCTGTGGTGAACAGCACGCTCACATCCGAGAGGTACCGCCATGACCCTGTCCAGCACCAGCAGCACGGCACGGCCCGCACGCAACGATGCGACCGAACACCCGGCCTACGCCAAGGTGCAACACCTCATCCCCACCGTCGAATGGGCCACGTTCGTGGAGGACATCGATGCGATCAACCGCCTCAAGGCCGAGCAGGACGCGGTGATCCTGGCCCACAACTACATGACCCCCGAGGTGTTCCATGCCGTCGCCGACATCGGAGGGGACTCCCTTGCCCTGGCCAGGGAAGCGCAGAACGTGGACGCGGGAACGATCCTGCTGGCTGGCGTCCATTTCATGGCCGAGACCGCCAAACTGCTCAACCCGAGCAAGCGCGTGCTTCTGCCGGACCTGCGCTCGGGCTGTTCTCTGGCGGAGTCCATCACGCCTGCGGACATCGCCGAACTGCGGCGTCAGCACCCCGGGGCACCGGTGGTGACCTACGTGAACACCTCGGCCGCGGTGAAGGCCGCCAGCGACATCTGCTGCACCTCGGGCAATGCCGTGGAGATCATCAAATCCCTCGGCGTCCCCGAGGTGATCATGGTTCCCGACCAGTACCTCGCACGGAACATCGCCGCCCAGACCGATGTGCGCGTCATCACCCACCCGGGAGCGTGCGAGGTGCACGAACGCTTCACCCCCACCGACATCACCCAGATCCGCGATTCACACCCCGGTGTCACCGTGTTGGCACACCCCGAGTGCCCACCCGAGGTCGTGGCGGCGTCCGACCACTCCGGCTCGACCGCCCAGATGCAGTCATACGTGGAGGAACAGCAGCCGCGTCGCGTCGCCCTCATCACGGAGTGCTCCATGAGCGACAACGTGGCGGCCAACAACCCGGACGTCGAGTTCATCCGTCCCTGCAACCTGTGCCCGCACATGAAACGCAATTCGCTGAAGGCGATCCGCCACGCCCTCGAGACCGGGCGACACGAGATCACCGTCGACGCCGAACTCGCCGCCCCCGCGCGTCGGGCGATCGAGCGGATGTTGGAGGTGAAGTGAACGCACCGGTCGTGGTGGTCGGCTCCGGTCTGGCCGGCCTGGTCGCCGCCCGGTCCATCACCGGCCCCTGCCTGCTCGTGACGCCGGGGCGTCTGACGCAGGGGGCGGCGTCGATGTTGGCGCAGGGCGGCATCGCAGCCGCAGTGGGACCCGATGACAGCGTCGAGCTCCACGCCCATGACACATGGATCGCCGGGGACCGCGCCGGGGATCCGGAGATGATCGCTCGCGTCACCGGCGCCGGCCCCGGCACCATGGAGGAGCTGCGTTCCGTGGGCGTCGCCTTCGACACCACTCCCACCGGAGAACTCGATCTCCACCTCGAGGCCGGTCACAGCCGTCGCCGCATCGCCCATGTGCGCGACACCAGTGGTGCGGCGATCACCTCGGCGGTCGCGCGGGCCGTGGCAAAGGGGCCGGTCGAGGTCCTCGAACACACTCAGGTGGTGGATCTGCTCGTGGAGTCGGCCGGGCACGATGACACGGCAGATGGCAACACCACAGGGCGTGTCACAGGCGTACTGATCGAGGACGCCTCCGGCCGACGTGCCATCGACGCCGCCGCCGTGGTCCTGGCCACCGGCGGACATGGCGGTCTGTGGCATCATGCCACCAGCTCCCCGCACGCGGTCGGCGCAGGTGTCGCCATGGCGGCGAGGGCGGGCGTCCGCACCGATGATCTTCATCTGATGCAGTTCCACCCGACGGCCCTGGACGCCGGTGGAACCGGGCCGATGCCCCTGCTGACCGAAGCCCTGCGCGGAGCCGGAGCGGTACTGCTCGCGGACGGGCGACGATTCGTCGACGAACTGCGGCCCCGCGATCAGGTGGCCGCGGCGGTGTGGGAACAGCTGCAGGCCGGACGTCGCGTGCATCTCGACGCCCGTGGCGTCGAAAGGGTCGTCGAACATTTTCCGCAGGTCAACGATCTGTGCCGACAGGTCGGCCTGGAACCCTCGCGCGATCTGCTCCCCACCCGTCCCGCAGCCCACTACGCCATGGGAGGCATCACCGTGGACCGACGTGAACGCACGAGTCTTCCGGGACTGTGGGCCGTAGGTGAGGTCGCTCGAACAGGTCTGCATGGGGCGAATCGCCTCGCGTCGAACTCACTGCTCGAAGCCTTCGTGACCGGCCGTGACGCAGCATCCGACATCGCCTGCTGGATCCGTGATGAACGTGCGCGCAGCGGGCAGGGATGGAGCGAGGTTCCATCGGCCGATCCGGCCACCGTGGTGGCCCGAGGACCGGGTTCGATCATGGATCTCACCGAGGTCCAGGAGACGCTGGAGGCCGGTTGCGGGGTGCTGCGTGACGCATCCGGGATCCGCGCCACGATCGAACGACTCGCCCCCATGGTGGCGTCCGATGATGCCGCTTACGTCGCATGGCTCGTGGCCCATGCCGCACTCGATCACCGGAACAGTCGCGGCGCGCACCGGCGCGTCGACGATCCATCACTCGCAACGAAGGGAGCAACGGCATGATCGCAATGGCTTTGGACGAACTGGTGCAACGGGTCCTGATCGAGGATCTGGGCGATGTCGGTGACCTCACATCGATGACGACCCTCGATGAGGACGAGTCGGGAACTGCACGGATCGTGGCCCGCGAAGATGCGGTGATCTCGGGCACCTCGGTGGTTGAGGCGACATGTCGAGCCGTCGATGTGAGGCTTCAGGTCGCCTGGATGCGGACCGACGGTGATCGCGTCGAACCCGGTGATGTCGTCGGCGAGATCTCCGGATCGGCCCGCTCCATCGTCACCGCCGAACGGACGGCCCTGAACTTCCTCGGACGTCTCTCGGCCGTGGCGTCGAACACTGCCCGCATGGTCGATCTGGTGGACGGCACGGGCGTCCGGATCGTCGACACACGCAAGACCACCCCTGGTCTTCGCGCGCTGGAGAAGGCCGCGGTCCGCCACGGGGGTGGCGTCAACCATCGCATGGGGTTGCACGACGCCATCCTCGTGAAGGACAACCACATCGCTCTGGCCGGTGGGATCGCTGCGGTGCATGCCCGACTCGCCGCCCGGTGTGGCCACATGGTGCGCGTGGAGGTGGAGGTCGATTCCCATGACCAGCTCGGCGAACTACTGGCTCTCGACGCCACGCGTATCGCGGCCGGGGCTGCACCGGTGGTGCACGGGGTGTTGCTCGACAACATGTCCCCCGAACAGGTGGCCGAGGGAGTGGCGATGGTGCGCGCGCACCCTGCGCCGGTGGTGGTGGAGGTCTCCGGTGGCGTCAACCACGACACCGTGCGCGGGCTCGCAGAAGCGGGACCGGACGTGATCTCGATCGGCGCACTCACCCACTCCGCCGGATGCATCGACTTCGGTCTGGATCTCTGACCTCCTGAGCATGCTCCACCTCTACGTTGCGCCGGGCAGACACGGCACAACGTAGAGACAGCACCAGACCAGGCCAGACGAAGACCCTCCACTCCTGCGTTGTGCCGCGCAGACGCGGCTCAACGTAGAGGTGGAGCCGACCCGATCGGGCTTCAGCGCAGGAGCGGAGACGCGTGGAGGCCCGACCGTGCGGTCGGGCCTCCAGCAGCTCACGGAACAGATCCCGGTAGCAGAGCCGCTCCCGGGAGCCGATCGAGGATCAGGCCTCGTCGTTGCCCTCGGTCTCGTCGGCGTCAACCGGCTGGCCGGCACGGGCGTTGCGCATCAGCAGACGCGCGCCCAGGCCGAGCGCACCGGCGCCAGCGGCACCCGCACCGAACAGACCGGCGGTCGCACCCGTGGACGGGAGCTTGCCACCGGGCTTGTCTCCGCCATCGACCGGTGCCGGAGCACCATCGGCCGGTGCTGACGACGGGGCCTCCGCAGGCGCCGAGGATGCCGGGCTCGAAGGCTCCGAGCTGGGCTCCTGCGACGGCGTCGCCGTCGGCTCGGCCGATGGGGTCGCGGTGGGCTCCTGCGACGGCGTCGGGGTGGGCTCAGCAGCGGTGCGCCAGACCGTCACGATCGACGGACGCGGGTAGTCACCGTCGGGCCAGGTGGAGACATGCGTGTCGAAGTCGGCCTCATCATCCTCACCGGGGTGCTGCACCGCGACGTTGACACGCTCCGGGGTCACCCACGGGCCGCAGGTCTCGGCTGCGATCGGCACCGAGAGGAACTGCATGACCCTGCCACGCTCCTCACCCTCGAGCGGAACCGCGTACAGACCGTCATGGGCGTCGAGCTTGTTTCCGTCGGTGGAGATCCACAGGTTTCCGTACTCGTCGAAGGTGAGGTTGTCGGGGCACGAGATCGGCGAAACCTGCGACTTGTCGAAACCGCCGTAGTAGCTGCCCGGATCGTTCGGGTCACCGGCCAGCAGCAGGATCTCCCAGGTGAAGGTCTCGGCGGTTGCGTCGTCCCCGTCCTCGATGAGCTCGATGACGTGGCCGTGCTTGTTGGTGCTCGCGTCATCCTCGGTCACGAAGCCACGCGGGTTGGCCTCGTCGGCGTCGGCGGCGGTGCGCTTGGTGTTGTTGGTCATGGCCA
The DNA here is from genome assembly GCF_006716235.1 of Propioniferax innocua. Classification (GTDB taxonomy): domain Bacteria; phylum Actinomycetota; class Actinomycetes; order Propionibacteriales; family Propionibacteriaceae; genus Propioniferax; species Propioniferax innocua. The sequence goes on from NZ_VFOR01000001.1 coordinate 1,299,341, forward strand.
TGAACACATGCCCGGTCATCGGGCTGGGCTCGATGTCCTCGGGACGGTCCATCTTGGTGGCGCCCATCTTGTCGGCTGCCTGACGCGTGTGGATGAGCACCTCGGCTGCCGTCATGTCGGGGACGAACGACTCGTCACCGTGCACGAGCTTGATCCACTCACCGGTGCCACCGAACTTGCCGTCGGACGGCACCGCACCGGTGCCGTCGATCTCAGCCTCGGGCGAATCGCCGGTGAAGCGTGCGACGTAGAGCGTGCCGTGGTCGAGGAGGTCGGCATTGGGGTTGCCACCGTCCTTGGCGTTGGCCTGCTCCATCGGGGCGTCGGAGACGAACTTGTAGACGTAATCGAAACGCTCGTCATCGCCCATGTAGACCGCGACACGGCCATCGGGGCCGACGTTCATGTTGCCGGCCTCATGCTTGAAACGGCCCATGGCGGTGCGCTTCTTGGGCGTCGAGGTGGGATCCCAGGGGTTGACCTCCACCATCCAGCCGAAGCGGTTGGCCTCATTGGGCTCCTTCGACAGGTCGAAGCGATCATCGAAGTTCTCCCAGCGACGATCGGTCTCGCCCTCGGGCAGCCCGTAACGTGCGTAGGCCTCCACGGCGGCCGGATCATCGATCGCAGCGGCGTTCGCGAAGTACTGGTTGAAGTTCTCCTCCGAGGTCAGCCACGTGCCCCACAGCGTCAGGCCGCCGGCGCAGTTGTTGAGCGTTCCCTTGACCTTGGTGCCGGTCGGGTCGGCCGAGGTCTTGAGCAGATCATGTCCAGCGGCCGGACCGGTCATCTCGAAGTCGCTGGTGGCGGTGAAGCGACGATTCAGTTCGTGATCCACGATCGGCGTCAGCTCACCGGTGCCAACCGTCTTCTTGACCGCGACCACCGAAAGACCATGGGCGGCCCACTCGACCTCGACCTGCTCCCGCGTCGGATTTCCGGGCTCGTAACCGGGGAACATGATGTTGGGATTGGTGTACTCGTGGTTCACCATCATGATCTCAGTCTCGGCATCGACGTCGAAGAAGCCGAGGAAGTCGCAGTTGTAGCCGAACTGCCCCTCTTGGGCGGCAGCGGTCTGGTTGGCCGGGTCGAAGTCCGGGGCGCTCGAGAAGAGCTTGTCGCCCCAGCGCATCACGACGTCCTGTTCGAACCCCTCGGGAATGACCACCGCGTCCTCGGTGGAAGGCGCGATGGGCGTCCAGTCAAGGCCGGTGGCCGGGCTGAGCGCATGAGCAGGAGCACCACCGCGGATGGCCTGGAAGCTCAGCCCCGTCGCTGCGGTTGCTCCCACGACCGCACCGACCTTGAGCACCGTACGACGGGAGATGATCGACTCGACGACGTCTCCGAAGTAGGTGTTGGACGTGGTGTTCGGGACTTCATGGAAGCAGGCATTGCCACAGCGGTACTGGCAGGTGGCGCTGGATCGGTTGCCGTGGATCGGCGCGAACAGCTTGAGCAGACGACGAGACATGGCTTTGACTCCCGGTGGTTCGTGCATGAGAACGGGCCCAGCACATACCGCACAGGCAAAGCCCCGGAAGCATCCGGTTACCGGAGGGTGAACGATCGGCAACCATCTCCGCTCTGCACATTACGTGGTCAGCGTCGACCGTGGAGACGGTCCAGGGCCCGCCGATCCTTCTTGGTCGGACGCCCCGCGCCGGGGTCTCGACGCGCCACGGGGTGGGAGAGATACGCGGGCCGAGGTGGCGAGTGATCCACGTAGGCGGCCTGCGCGAGCGGGGCACCCACACGTTTGGTCAGCAACTGCACAACCTCGAACTCCCGCGTCCAACCTGGCTGACGAACCTCGACCCGGTCCCCCACCCGTACCTGTTGACCAGGCTTGACCGGACCACCATTGCATCGCACATGCCCGCCCTTGCAGGCCTTCGTTGCGATCGAGCGGGTCTTGTAGATCCGCACCGACCACAACCACACGTCCAAACGCGCCATCAGACCAGTCTACGCGCGGCTCATCGACGAGCCCATGTCACCGAGCCGGCCTCACAGCGTCGCAGCCAGCTCAACGCCCTGCCGGATGGCCCGTTCGGCGTCGAGCTCGGCCGCCACATCCGCGCCACCGATCACGTGCGCCCCGGGCGTGTCTGCGAGCTCACGAAGGGACTCCTGCCCGGTGCACACCACAACCGTGTCCACCGCGATCACCTGTTCGACTCCATCGACGGTGATGTGAACTCCGGCGTCATCGATGCGTTCGTACTGCACTCCGGTGTAATGGTGGACGCCCTTGGCCCGCAGGGAGGCCCTATGCACCCAGCCGGTGGTCACCCCAAGACCCTTGCCGATCTTGGTGGTCTTGCGCTGCATGAGATGCACCTCGCGCAGACTCGGAGCCACATCGGGCTCGACCAGCGAGAGATGCGCCCCCACATCGGCGACCCCCCACTCGGCTCGCCATTCATCCACCGGCTGCGGGGTGGGATTGGGCACATGCCGTTGGGTGAGGAACTCGCTCACATCCACACCGATGCCCCCAGCCCCCAACACTGCGACGCGCTCCCCCGCGATCCGTTCTCCACGCAGAAGCTCGGCATAGGTGATGACGCTTGGATGGTCGATGCCTTCGATGTCGGGAATGCGTGGGGTCACACCGGTGGACACCATCACCTCGTCGAAACCACGAAGGTCCTCAGCCCGCACTGGCCGATTGAGGTGCACAGTCACACCATGGGCCTCGAGCTGCGCGGTGAAGTACGCAATCGTCTCGGCGAACTCCTCCTTGCCCGGAACCTGCATGGCGAGTGCGAACTGCCCACCGACCTCCGCGCGAGCCTCGAAAAGTTCCACGACATGACCCCTCTGTGCGGCCGTGACCGCGGCCGCCAGCCCGGCGGGCCCGGCCCCCACGACGGCCACTCGTTTGGCCTGCCGCACCGGGGAGATGACGAGCTCCTGCTCGCGACCCGCACGTGGGTTCACCAGGCAGGACACGCTCCGGCTGCTGAACGTGCGGTCCAGACACGCCTGGTTGCAAGCGATGCACGTGTTGATGGGCTGCCCCGTCACGGCTCTGTTCACCCATTCGGCATCGGCCAGGAAGGGGCGGGCCATCTGCACCAGATCGGCCTGCTCAGCGGCGAGCACGCCTTCGGCGACGTCAGGGGTGTTGATGCGGTTGGATGCCGCCACCGGAATGCTCACCGCATCCCGAACCCGGGCGGTGGCATCGACGAAAGCCGCACGCGGGACCGAGGTGACGATGGTGGGCACGCGCGCCTCGTGCCAACCGATCCCCGTGGCGATGTAGCTGGCTCCGGCGTCCTCGACAGCCCTGGCCACATCGAGCACCTCGGGCCAGGTCTGACCATCGGGAACGAGATCGAGCACCGAGAGCCGGTAGGAGATGATGAAGTCCGGTCCGGTCGCGGCGCGCGTGCGCCGTACGATCTGGAAGGGCAGCCGGCGCCGGTTGGCAGCCGACCCACCCCACCGGTCGGTCCGACGGTTGGTGCGCGGCGCGAGGAACTGGTTGATCAGATAACCCTCGGACCCCATGATCTCCACGCCGTCATAGCCCGCCTCGGCAGCGAGTTCGGCGGCACGGACAAAGTCATCCACGGTGCGACGGACCATCGGTTCGGGAAGCGCCATCGGCGTGATGGGGCTGATCGGGGCTTTCACCCGAGAGGCCGAGACGGCCCACGGAGTGGCTCCATAACGTCCGGCGTGCAGGAGCTGCAGGATGATCCGTCCGCCGTTGTCGTGCACCGCATCGGTCACGACGCGGTGGCGCCGCGCATCCCTGCGCGTTCGCATCAGACCGGCTTTCGGGTAGAGCGTTCCGGCAATGTTCGGAGAGAAGCCACCGGTCACGATCAGCCCGACACCACCGCGGGCTCTCTCGGCGTAGAAGGCGGCCAGACCATCGAGCTTCGATCCGTCCTCGAGCCCTGTGTGCATGGATCCCATGATCGTGCGGTTTCTGAGCGTGACCCCATTCAGAGTGAGCGGCTCGGAGAGCAGCGGGTACGACATTGTCCCTCCCAAAGTCGGATGCGCCCGTATCTTACCGGCCAGTAGGAATGCCGCCACCCCAGAAGCGCCTGCGCAATGCAGCGTTTGATCCATGATCAACCACCTCAGGGAGTTGATCATGGATGAGAATCTGCAGTTCGTACTGGCCTCCGCAGCACTCCATGACACAATCGCCCGCGTGATCACGGCAGCAGCAGATGGATCGGCCCTCAACAACCCCGGACCCGCAGGTTGGGCGTGGTTCATCGACGACACATGCTGGGCCGCCGGCGGCTGGCCCAGCTCCACGAACAATCGAGGCGAGCTCCAGGCGGTGCTCGACCTTCTGCACCAGACCGCCCACGTGGACGACGAACTGACCGTGCTGTGCGATTCGCAGTACGTCATCAACGTCATCACCAAGTGGATGAGCGGATGGAAACGCAAGGGATGGAAGAAGGCCGACGGCAGGCCGGTCCTGAACGTCGATCTTGTGCAGGCACTGGATGAGGCCATGCTGGGACGGAACGTGACATTCGAGTGGGTCCGCGGACACTCGGGGCACGAGCTCAACGAGGCCGCCGACAAACTCGCCCGAGCCGCGGCGGAAGCCTTCCGCGATGGGACGAAGGTGAAATCCGGCCCCGGTTTTCCCGGCGCTGGAACCGCTCCACTCACCACAGATCAGGAGCTGCTCACCGAACCCGACGACGAGCCCGAGCTCGGTCTCCCCCGCGATGGTTTCGATGGGGATCTGTTCAGCGAGGTCGATGATGCAGACGTTCCCAAGCCCTCGGACGAGGACATCGTCGCAGCCGCTGAGCGCTCGCTGTTGACCGATGCCGTGCGCCAGGATCCGGCCCAGGTCGCCACGCTGCTGCACGCGCAGTGGACCGAGATCGGGGCGTCCGGCAGGCAGTGGACGCGCGCCGAGATGCTCGCCGAGATCGGCCCGCTCCCCCCGGTGGATGGCCGCCCGCTCGCCGATACCTTCGAGGTGATCGACACCCAACGCCTAACCCCTGACGCCATCCTTCTGCTGTGGCGCACCGCGGGCAGCATCCGTTCCTCGGTCTGGCTCCGGCACCAGGACGGCTGGCTCCAGCGCTTCACACAGGGAACACCACAGGTCGACTGACCCACGCTGATGACCACCCCACAGCCATGAACGACGATCAGAACCCGCCGAACACCTCGGGCGCCGACGACGCAGAGAGCCCCGAGGTCGACACGCGTGCCGGCTGGCGAGCTCTCATCGCCCTGGTGTGCGGCTTCTTCATGATCCTGCTCGATGCCACGATCGTGTCGGTGGCCATGCCGGCGATCATGGATGGTCTCGACGCGGACACCGGGGCCGTGGTGTGGGTGACGAGCGCTTACCTGTTGGCGTTCGCAGTTCCCCTGCTCATCACCGGTCGTCTCGGTGATCGCTTCGGCCCCAAACGTATCTATCTGACCGGACTGACGCTGTTCACCATCGCCTCGGTGATCTGCGGGTTCGCTCCCACGATCGGTGTCCTGATCTGCGCCCGCGCCCTTCAGGGGCTGGGCGCATCGATGATCAGCCCACAGTCGATGGCGGTCATCACCCGACTCTTTCCGCCCCGGAAGCGTGGTGCGGCGATGGGCGTGTGGGGAGCCGTGGGCGGCATCGCCACTTTCAGCGGACCTCTCGTGGGCGGGCTCCTCGTCGACACCGTGGGCTGGGAGTGGATCTTTCGCATCAACCTTCCGATCGGGATCGCCGCCTTCATCGCAGCCGTTCGGCTCGTGCCGACGCTGCCGCAGGCGTCGCACCATTTCGACCTGATCGGTGTGGGTCTGAGTGCGGTGGGGATGTTCTGTCTGGTGTTCGGGCTCGAAGAGGGCCACCGTTACGGCTGGGGCCAGATCATGGGCCCGATCAGTGTCCCGCTTCTCCTCGTGGTGGGTGCGGTGGTCATGACGGTGTTCGTGTGGTGGCAGACGCGTACATCCGAGCCGCTCGTGCCGCTGGCGTTGTTCGGTGACCGCGACTTCTCCGCCGCCAACATCGGCATCATGATGATGGGTGGGATCGTGAACACGATCAACATCCCGCTCATGTTCTACCTGCAGACCGGACGCGGCATCTCACCGCTCATGTCGGCTCTGGTGCTGATGCCGTCGGCCGTCGTGGGTGGTGTGCTCGCCCCCTTCGTGGGCCGTTACGTCGACAGGACCCACCCGCGGCATGTCGCCATCGCCGGTTTTGTGGTGCTGTCCACCGGGTTGGCGTGGACCGCTGCCATGATGCGTCCCGGTTTCTCGCCGTGGTGGTTGTTCGCTTCATCCACGCTGTTGGGGATGGCGAACAGCCTCATCTGGAGTCCGCTCTCGGTGTCGGCCACCCGCAACCTCCCTCAGCATCGCGCTGGCGCGGGCTCGGGTGTCTACAACATGACGCGACAGTTCGGCGCGGTGCTGGTCATGGCGATCACCGCAACGCTGATGGCCGCCCGGCTCGATGCCCGCGTCGGCGGAGATCCGACGCAGACCCCCGGACCCGCAACCGCCGAGGAGCTGGCGGGGTATGCCCTGGCCATGGGTGACACGGTCTGGTTCCCGGCGGTGCTGGGGCTCATCGGGGTCGGCGCTGCCGTGACGCTGCAGCGGGCGACAACTTCCGAAAACCGCCTGCGGTAGCCGCCGTGACGGCTTATCGTTCGTGGTGATGGCCGCCCGTGATCCACGCGACTTCCGGAGGACAACCATGTCGTATCAGCAACCGCAGCCAGGCCCCAACGGCTTCGGCCAACCGGGCCACCAACCACACGACCAGCCACCGGTGAACCAGTTCACCCAGCCCGCACCCCAGCAGTTCGGCCAGCCGGCCCCACACGGCGGAAGTGAGCTCGCGCCCATCAGCCAAGGTTTCCCCGAGCCGACGAACCCTTACGCTCCTGCGACGAACGCCCCCATGGGACCGCCGCTGGGACCTCCCGGACGTCCTCAGGACACGACGCTTCTGCTCCTGCTCACCTTCCTGACAGGTGGTATCTGGGGCTTGGTGTGGTACTACCGCGCCGGCGAGGACCTCAAACGCTTCACCGGAACCGGCATGGGCGGCGGAGTCCACCTGCTTCTCGCCCTGTTCCTGGGCATCGTGGAGGATTTCATCCTGCCGAACGAGATCCAGCACGCCTACGACCGCATCGGTCGTCGTTCCCCGGTCAGTGCCATGACCGGGCTGTGGGTGCTCCTCGGCTTCTGGCTCGTCATCCCGATCTTCATCTACATGTACAAGGTCAACGGGGCGCTCAACGATCTGTGGCGGGCCGCCGGCCCACGCTGATGTAGCCCACCTCTACGTTGGGCCGTGCAGTCCCGGCATGACGTAGAGGTGAGCGACGGGCGGGGTTCTGTGCTCTCGGACCTGCCATCGAACATGTGGCCTCGTGGCCGGTCCGGCCCCGGGTCAGTCGATCTGCAGTTCGCCCATCGCGTCCCAGTCGTCCCCATCGATCTGACGGCTGATGATCTTGGGCGTGCTGAGCAGCATCGGACGCATGGCCTCGAGCCCCTTGGCGAAGTGTTCAGAGTTCACGTGGGCTGCGGCGGCGTCATCATCGAAGGCCTCCACCAGGGTGAAGACGTTGTCCTGCTCGCAGCTGCGGTTCCACTCGAACCATTTGTTGCCGGGTTCGGCACGGGTGGCTTCGGTGAACTCGCGGGTGCGTTCGAGCCACTGGTCGACGTGTTCGGGCTTGACCTCGTACTTGACGACGATGAAGATCATGCGTCGACGCTATCAACCGCGGGCGACGCAGCCCCGCCCAAGGTCTCCCGCAGGACCCGCAGCGGCAGGCCGCCGAGGGCGAGTGCGTTCGAGTGGAAGTCCTTCGCGTCCCCGGGGTATGCGGCACGCAGTTCCTCCCAGATGCGCTGCCCCAGGGCATACGAGAGGGCCTGCCCCGCCCAGCCGAGGTAGCGGTCACGTTCGAAGGTCAAGAACCCCTCTCCCATGGCGACGTGGCGACGAAGGAACGCGAATGCCGAGTCGGGGGTCCAGGCGTGGGCGTCGACGCCGATGTCGGCGGGCGGCATCGGCAGACCGAGGTGGTAGCCGATGTCGAGGACCACCCTGGCCGCGCGCAGACGCTGGGCATCCAGCACTCCCATGCGTGTGCCCGGGTCGTCGTGGAAGCCGAGCTCCGCCATCAGTTTCTCGGCGTACAACGCCCAGCCTTCGCCATGACCGGAGGTGAACGAATCCACGCGACGCCACAGGTTGAGGTCGGGCTCCACCAGTGCCTGGCCGAGCTGCAGATGATGGCCGGGCACACCCTCGTGATAGACGGTGGTCAGTTCCTGCCAGCGCGCGAACGTCGTCTCCCCCGCCGGAACCGCCCAGTACATGCGCCCGGGGCGAGTGAAGTCCGCCGACGGCGGCACGTAGTAGATGCCACCGGTCCCGGAGGGGTCGATGCAGCATTCGATGGTGCGGATCTCGGCGGGCACGTCGAAGTGGACACCGTCGAGCGCGGCGATGGCACCATCGGCGGTCTCCTGCATCCACGCCTTCAGTGCGTCGACGCCATGGATCTGGCACGCCGGATCATCGTTGAGCCGCTGCAGTGCCTCATCGACGCCGGTCCCCGCGCCGTAGAGTTCAGCGGCCACGTCTTCTTGTTCGGCGATGATCTCCCGGAGCCGGTCCTGGCCCCAGGCATAGGCCTCGTCCAAGTCCACCTCATCCCCGACCCACTGCCGCGAGAGCAGCGCATACCGGTCCCGCCCCACGGCCTCGGCCTCCGGGCTGCGCGGCGCCAACTCCTCACGGAGCCACGTGGCGAATTCCGCGTGCGCAGCACGGGCGGCGTCCAAGGCCTCGGCGAAACCCGCTGGTGGTTCGTCCCCGGCGATATCGGCGAGCATCGAATCGGATGAGGCCAGGTCGTCGCACTGCCCGGCCAGCAGGAGGATCTGGCGTCGGGCCGCAGGCAGTCCTCGTGCGGCGGCTTGTTCGAGGGATTCGCGATAGCCCGCAAGAGCCTGCGGCACGCACGCGAGCTGTGAGGTGGCCTGCTCCCGGCCCTCGGCGGTGCTGGTGTCGTGCATCGTCAGCAGCGTGCGGATCGTCTGCACCGGGGTGGTGATGTTGTTGACCTCACGCACGTCTTCACCGGCGTCGTGCAGCTCCCGGATCAGTCCCATCCGGTCACGAGCAGCCGCTGCGGTCACCTCGTCGACGGTGTCGAAGCCGGGCTCCAGTTCGTCGACGCGACGCAGGAAGTCACGCGCCTCGGCGGCGATGGCCTCATGGAAGGCCGGCGAGAAATCGGGGAGATCGCCGTGGTTGTCGCCGATGCCCCACTCCATTGCCGCCGTGGGATCGAGCACGGCGATGCGATGGACATATTCCTCGCTGGCGGCATCGAGTGGTGACGGCGTACGTGGTGCAGTGCTCATGCGCGGACCCTAGCGAACGTCACCTTCCGTCTGCTGTGCTCTTGGCACCGATGGGGCGATCCTCTAACGTGCCGTTATTCATCCATAGACGAAGGAGTCCATCGATGCCCACCTCGATCAATGGCCCGCGCATCTCCCGACGCCTGCTGCTGGGCCTCGGAGCCGGTGTGGGTGCGACCACGCTGCTGCCCTCTGGGCCCGTGTCGGCTCATCCTGCCCGCGGAGGGGCGATCCCCGAGCCGCTGAAGGTGCGTGAGGCCCGCGGGTCCACCGCGGCGGTGGCCTCGGTCGATCCTTACGCCAGTGACATCGGCATCGGTGTCCTCGAGTCGGGCGGCAATGCGGTCGACGCCGCCGTGGCCATGGCTGCGGCGTTGGGCGTCACCGAGCCCTTCTCGTGTGGTCTGGGTGGTGGCGGATTCTTCGTCTACAGGGAAGCGTCCAGCGGCCGGGTGTTCACCATCGACGGGCGTGAGACGGCCCCTGCTGCCTTCACCGAGAACGAGTTCACCGATGGTTCCGGCGAGGCGCTTCCCTTCGATGAGGTGGTCAATTCAGGACGCTCGATCGGTGTTCCGGGAACCCTGGCCACGTGGAACGAGGCCGTGGAGCGCTTCGGTACGCGGGATCTGGGGAGTCTGCTCAAGCCCGCTGAGCATCTGGCACAGAAGGGGTTCGTGGTCGATCAGAACTACCACGACCACACCGCGGCCAATGCCGAGCGCTTCAGCAGGTTCCTCGAGACCGCGCGGGTGTTCCTGCCCGGCGGCGAGGTGCCGCGCGTCGGCTCGCGGTTCCGCAATCAGGATCTGGCCGCGACGCTGCGGCGTATCCGCACCCACGGTGTTGATGAGTTCTACACCGGTTCCATCGCCGAGGCGATCGTGGCAGAGGCGAACCGTCCCGGAACGGTGGCCGGCCACGAGGTGGTGGGCAGTCCCATGACTTTGGACGATCTCGCCGGCTACGAGGCCATCTGGCGCGATCCGACGGTCAGCACTTATCGCGGCATGACCGTGTACGGCATGCCCGTGCCCAGTTCGGGGGGCATCGCGGTGGGCGCGATCCTCAAGCTCCTGACCGAATACGAGCGGATCACCGGCGTCCCGATCTCGAAGCTGTCGGAGGCCGAGTATCTGCACCGCTTCGCCGAGGCCTGCGCGACCGCCTTCGCCGACCGGAACCGCTGGGTCGGCGATGTGGATGACGTACCCACCGATGAACTGCTCAGTGATGGCTTCGCCGCCGAGCGCGCCCGCCTGTTCGACGCCGAACGTGCGCAGGAGCGCCCGATCCCGTTCGGGTGGCCCGACGGGGACTACGAGGGCGCCAACCCGGAGGGTCAGGGCCAGCGTGAACCGTACGAGGGTGAGTCGACCACGCATCTCAATGTGATCGACCGGTGGGGCAACACCGTCTCCTACACCCTCACGATCGAACAGACCGGTGGTTCGGGCATCACCGTTCCGGGGCATGGGTTCTTGCTGAACAACGAGCTCACCGACTTCAACTTCGTTCCCGTGACGCCCGGGGTTCCCGATCCGAACCTTCCGGGGCCGGGCAAGCGTCCACGTTCGTCGATGTCTCCGACGATCATCACCGAAGGTGACCAGACGAGGTTGTCGGTCGGCACACCCGGTGGGGCGACGATCATCACGTCGGTGGCCCAGATCATCGTCGGCCACTTCGAGCGCGGACTTCCGCTGGTGGAGGCGATCGCCGCGGCACGGGTCAGTTCGAGGAATGCGCCGACCACCGATGTGGATCTGGGGCTCATGGACACCTCCGTCGGCGCGGAACTCACGGCTTTGGGCCATGACCTCAACGCCAAGGATCCGATGGGCAATGCCTCGGGCATCGGGCTCGAGGATGGCGAGCTGGTGGCAACGGCCGAGACCGTCCGCGGCGGTGGTGGTTCGGCTCGCGCGGTGTGACCCCGCGCGGAGACAGCATGGTGCCGTGCGCTCCGGGAACCGTCCCGGAGCGCACGGCCGCATCAGATGCTGAGAGGGTCCACGTGCCAGCGCCAGAGCACTGGAACGGTGACGGTTCCGTCGGCGGGTTCGCCCGGTTCCAGGCCTGCATCACGCAGGGCGGCGACGAGGTCGGAGGCGATCTCTGCGTCGGTCGCCTCGTCGTAGGCGACGTAGCCGATGCGCAGGGGACGCTGCTCTTCGTGTGAGAGGTTCTCCCACTCGTTCACCCAGATGAGGACGCCGCCGCGTTCGCGCGGCTCGATGTCGGACCAGTCGGTGAAGAGACCCACCGCGATGCGTCGTTCCTCCAATGCGACAAATGCAGTGAGGACGCGGTCGGCGTCGGTGGTCTCGCCGTCCCAGGCCTGTGCGATCTCACGGCACTCGCGCCACACGTGGGTGGCGAGTTCCTCGGCCAGCTCCTCGAGGTCGGCGTCGGGGTCATCGGTGTCCTCGGGGGCGTCGGGATCCAGATCATGGTCGACATCCACATCGACGTTGGGGTCCTCGCGTGCGTCCACTTCGTCGTCGGTGTCGAAGGGGCCGGCGAACTCCTGGTTGTCGTCGTAATCGACGACCTCGTCGGCGTGGGACTCCAGCTCTTCGAGGATCAGTTCGGCGGCGTCCTCGAACTCGTCGGTGTCACCGCCCATGATCCGGTCACGCACATCCTCGAACACCCATGTGAGCTGCTCGTTCCCCCACAGCAGTTGCGCCTTCGGGGAGAGGTTCTCGACATCCGCCATGACGTCCTCCTGATCCGGGAAAGACCGATCCATCTGACCGCTCCATGCTCCCACAGGGGCATCGGCGCACAGCAGCCGACCGGCCCCATCTCAGGCCTGCTGGCCGCCCTGCTCCTGCACCCCAACCTGCTCCTGTATCTCAGTGAGGAATGCCCGCCACCAGGCTTTGAGTTCATCGGAGTGCTCGTTCGACGCCAACCCGTCGTGGTTGACCGCCGCCACGGACTTGCCGTTGGTCTTGTTCTGGATGTTGATCGTGATCTTCGAACCGTCGGCGAGGTCTGCACGCCAGTAGCGCCACTTCTCGGTGGCACTGGTGCGGGGTTCACCCGCCAGTGGGATGCCCGCCAACTCGTCACGTCCTGCGGCGACGGCGTCGACGGCAGCGAGGGTGGCGTCCATGTCCGAAGGCATCGTCTTGGAGACGGTGACGCTGAACGAACCGTCGCACCGCTCCCCCACGCCGCGTCGCCCGATGTGCTGCTCGTAGGCGACGGTGACGCCCTGCGCCCACCACTCCGGGCTCTTCGACGCGCCCCGTGCGTTGATGTGTTCGAGGACCTTGGCCGCCATCGCGGGATGGTCCAGATCCTTGTGCGGCTCGAGGATCTCCAACCACTCGGCCCACGTGATGCCCGAGCCGGTTTCCAGAGCTGTGGTCTGCATGATGCCTCCTTGCTGCGGATGTTTACCACACGGAGCAATCGCAGCACTTTTCAGATACGACCGAAGTTGGCGACTGGTTGTCGAACTGCCGATCCGAGAGCGGACGAGCAACACCTCGGCCGATATGGACGATCGGGAGACGTGGCGCATCACCAAGATGAAGTTCGCGTCACGTACCGACAAGTCCGCGACCGCCTCAACATTCAGTGCTAGCATGAATCCGGAGGTGCTGGCATGCGAGCGATCACGGTGAGAAACCTGGACGATGAAGTCCATCGCGCCCTGATGGAACGGGCGCATGCGAACAAGCGGTCCATGGAGGCGGAGGCCCGCGAGATCCTCACCCGTGAGGTTCGTGCCGACGTCGCGTTCCCCAATGTGCTCGTCGAGTTCTACTACGCCTGCCGGGAAGACCCCGCCGAGCTTCCGGAGATCACACGCGACATGGAACCCCCACGGGTGGAGTTCGAATGAACGTCGCTCTCGACACCAACGTGATCTCCGAACTCACCAAAGCCCACCCCGACCCGAACGTGGTCACATGGATCGGCAGGTACAGATCAGCAGAGCTGTTCCTCCCCGCTCCGTGCCTGGCAGAACTGCACCGCGGGCTCCTCCTGATGCCGCCAGGACGCCGACGCGAAGCCCTGACCACCCACGTGGATCGACTGCTCACCGGGCTCGGCGGCGTCTTGGCGTTCAGCGCGAATGAAGCTCGAGTGTTCGCGCGCCTGACGAGCCAACCCGGTCGCCCGCGGCCAACGACCGACGCCATGATCGCAGCGATCTGCTTCACTCACGAGATGCCACTGGCCACGAGGAACACCTCGGACTTCTCCGACTGCGACATCGAACTGATCGACCCCTGGGCCCCTCGGGAATGAACCACCAGCACCTTGAGCGGGGCTCGCACACCAACCGGAACGCGCGCCGCCCTCAGGCCAGCTCTTGTGCGGACGCAACCACCCACCCGGCAAACCACAGCACCAACGCGGCCCCCACCATCAGCCCGACACCCACCAAGAGCACAGCCAGTGCAGCCACGGCGATGACGAGACCGGCATCGACGGGCCTGGCCTCCATCGAACGACTCGGATCGGCCAGATCGACCACATCGGCCGGGCCAACCACGATGTCGACGCAGAGGAGCACCACCACACCGGGAATCACGCACCCATGATCCCGGAAGGGCCATCGACATCAAAGACAACGACCGGCCACACGTTCACCACACAGTGGAAACAGAAGCACCGACATCGGTGCACAGACCTCCACTGCAATAGAACGCCACCGCGTTCAAGCAGCACCCGGACCCGAACGAGGCGCGTGAACAGGCCCCGAGCATTGAACCTGAGGGTTTGTGACCGACAGCGGCCACGAACCCTCAGGTGTGTTCGCCGGGGCCCTGCTTTTGGTGGCAGCTTCGACGGCAGATGGTGATCTTGATGGCAGGTGGCGAAACAACAAAGTCCCGGGACATCCATCAACGATGTCCCGGGACTTCACACTGTGCGCGAGAGAGGACTTGAACCTCCACGTCCCAAAGGACACTGGCACCTGAAGCCAGCGCGTCTACCGATTCCGCCACTCGCGCGTACTGAAAGCTTCTGCTTTCGGCAACCGGAGTACTCTAGCATGCACCGTGACGCAATGCATAGCCAGATTGCACAGCCAGGTTGCACGCCAGATTGCGCCATCCGCCCACGAGAGGCTGTTCCACTAGGTAGGGTGGGTCGCTCCCGTTACGATGGGCGGCGGCCCGCGCGCCAGCGGGTCAGCCACACGGCGCACCTGCGCCGAACGACCTGACTGCCGACTGAGGGGACACCATGGGATTCCTGGACCGTTTCGAGCGGGGCCTCGAGGGCGCAGTCAACGGTGTCTTCGCCCGCGCGTTCAAAGGTGACGTGCAGCCGGTGGAGATCGCTGCCCGCCTGCAGAAGGAGCTCGACGCCGAGGCCAAGATGGTCAACCGGCACAAGAAACTCGTCCCCAACGAGTTCATCGTGGGACTCTCGCAGCATGACTACGACCGCCTCACGCCCTACGGCAAGACGCTGACCGGCGAGATCATCCCCGAACTCCGTTCCCACGCCAAGGAAGCCGGCTACGTGTTCAACGGGCCGATCATGCTCCACTTCGAGCTGGACGACGCCCTGCCCACCGGTCGGTTCACCGTCGCATCCGAGGCCGTCGCCAAGGTCGACAGCAGCGTCGACAACCACAGCAACTCCGCGATCAACCGGGCCGACCTCGTCCTCGAGGTCAACGGCCTGCGTCACCCCCTCACTCCTCCCGGGGTCGTGATCGGACGCGGTTCGGACGCCGACCTGCGCGTCAACGACCCCGGCATCTCCCGCCGCCACGCCGAGGTGCAGGTCTCCGGCTCGGGGCTCGACATGCGTTACCGCATCGTCGACCTGGGCTCCACCAACGGCATCAAGGTGGACGGCGACAAGGTCCCCCATGCCGATCTGCGCCCGGGCACCACCATCACCATCGGCAACACCCGCATCCTCGTCCTCGACGCCGCGGGTCGCTGATGTCGACCATTGCCGTCACCCTCATCAAGGTACTGTTCCTTGCCATGTTGTGGGTGTTCATCCTCAGCAGCGCCGGGATCATCAAGACCGACCTCTTCGGCAGGTCGGTGCCCAGCAGCGCCCTCACCAAGGACGGCGAACGCCCCAAGCGTCGACGCGGCAGGGGCGGGCCACGGCACTTCATCATCACCAACGGGCCCCAGGCCGGCATCGCCGCCGACCTCTCCCACGGCTACGTGCAGATCGGCCGAAGCGCCGACTGCCAGATCATCCTCGACGACGACTACGTCTCGACCCGTCACGCCGAGCTGATCGCCGACGACCGCAGCGGTTGGTACATCGCCGACAAGGGATCGACCAACGGCACCTACGTCAACGGTGAGCGCATCACCGCCCCCACCACCATCACCACGTCCGACACCGTTCGTATCGGCCGGACACAACTCAAGCTGGAGGCCTGATGGCCGACAACAACACCGAAGAGCCCGACGGGCACCTCGACCCCGACGAGATGGTGGACGCCGCCGAGGCCGACGCCCCGAACACCGACGAGATGGTGGACGCCGCCGAGGCCGACGCCCCGAACGCCGACGAGCAGGACGAGGCAACCACCCCGGTTCCCATCGACACCGATGATCCACAGTTGTACCTGCGTTATGTGACGCACTCGGAGATCGGCCCGGTACGCAAGAACAACCAGGACTCCGGCTATGCCTCACCCAATCTGCTGGTGGTGGCCGACGGCATGGGCGGCGCCGCAGCGGGCGACCTGGCGTCGAGTATCGCGATCGACCACGCGAAGAAGGCCGACCATCGGGTGGCCGGGGAGGACATGCTCGAGGTCCTCGCCGGTGCGGTGGAGCGGGCCAACAGCCAGATCGCCGATCTGGTGGCCGACGACCGCACCTTCGACGGCATGGGCACCACCCTCACCGGCGCGATGTTCGACGGGCACCAGTTGGGGTTCGTGCACATCGGGGACTCACGCGCCTACCTCCTTCGCGATGGGGAGATGCAGCAGCTCACCCATGATCACTCGTGGGTGCAGTCGCTCATCGACGAAGGCAAGCTGACCTACGAGGAAGCCGCCTACCACCCCCATCGTTCGCTGATCCTCAAGGTCATCAACGGTCAACCGAACAACGAACCCGACACCGGCCTGGTGGATGTGCGCGAGGGCGACCGCCTGCTGTTCTGCAGCGACGGCCTGTGCGGCATGATCGAAGACGACGAGATCCACAAGGGTCTGGCCATCGACGACCTCGACGCGTCACTCGACGCCCTGGTGGCCGGCGCGCACGCCGGCGGCGGAATGGACAACATCACCATCGTGATCGCCGATGTCGTCGCCGACGAAGCCTCCGCCACCACCGAGGCCAGCGCGGTCGGCGCCATCACCGAACACGACCTCCCGGCGTTCTTCGAGCAGGCCCGGCGGAACCGTGAGCAGGCTCAGGCCTCCCCGTCCTCCCCCGACTCCCCCGGTTCGCCCTCAGACGAAGACGAACCCGACGACCCGGAGGCCGACAGATACGCCCCGGTCCTGCCCCCCAAGAGTCGGCGTCGACGCTGGACCACACTGCTGACGGGCTTGGGCATTCTCGTCCTCATCGCAGGAATCCTCACCGCCGGCTACGTGTGGTCCCGCACGCAGTACTTCGTCGCACCCGCCGAGGAACGCGTCGCCATCTACCACGGACTCCCGCAGGATGTACTGGGCTACCCACTCTCGGACGTGTACGAGGTGCAACCCACGAAGATCAACGACCTTCCGCCGTTCTTCGCCCAGCGTGTGCGCGACACAATCGTGGTCAACTCACTCGATGAAGCCCACCGGACCACCGACCAGCTGCAGGCAGAAGCCGAACGTTGCATAGAAGCCCGCAACGCCGCCGAAGATCCCCCCAGGGGCGAGGGTCCGAAGAAACCCGGACGCGCTCCCTCGCCGGCTCCGGCAACGACCGGGACCGAAACATCCACCGAGGGCTGCTGATGGCCGAATCGGAGACCACAGGCAGCGGCATGGTGGTCATCTACCACAAACGCCGCAACGTCGAAGCAGCGATGATGCTGTTCGCCCTGGCGATCGGCATCATCGGCTGGACCCTGGTGGAATACAACCTCCACGAGGAGGTCCCGACGAATCTTCCGGTGGTGGCCGGGATCTGGGTGATGCTCGGGCTGATCGCCCACCTGGCGGTGCGGATCCGCATCCCCTACGCCGACCCGGTGATCCTTCCGTGCGCGATGCTCCTCAACGGTCTGGGGCTGACGATGATCCACCGGATCGACCAGATCAGCGACCCCGTCGCCACCGGCGCACACACCCAGCTGATGTGGACCACGATCGGCATGACGCTGTTCGTGCTGACCGTGACATTCCTGCGTGACCACCGGCGTCTGCAGGCCTACACGTACATCATGTTCCTGAGCGGCCTGGTCCTGCTGCTGCTCCCACTCGTCCCGGGGCTCGGCCGCGAGGTCATGGGTGCCCGGATCTGGATCTTCATCGGCCCCTTCTCATTCCAGCCGGCCGAGATCGCCAAGATCGTCCTCGCCGTGGCCTTCGCGTCCTACCTGGTGGAGAAGCGCGAGGTACTCGCCGAGGCCGGAGCCCGCGTCCTCGGCATCGACCTTCCTCGCCCACGCGACCTCGGGCCCATCCTCATCATGTGGGTCGCTTCGCTCCTCGTGCTCGTTTACCAGCGTGACCTGGGCACGTCGCTGCTGTTCTTCGGGCTGTTCGTGATGATGCTCTACACCGCCACCGAACGCCCGAGCTGGCCCATCCTGGGATCGGCCATGTTCTTCGGCGGCGCCTACGTGGGCTACCTGTTGTTCAGCCACGTGCAGATCCGCGTCAACGCGTGGCTGTTCCCCTTCTCGAACTTCGACCAGAACCTGCAGGTCATCAACGCCCAGTACGGCATGGCCTGGGGTGGTCTGATCGGCACCGGTCTTGGGCTCGGACGCCCCGGCCTGACGCCCCTGGCCCGCTCGGACTTCATCGCCGGCGCCATCGGTGAGGAACTCGGCACCGCCGGACTCATGGCCGTCGTCATGCTCTACGGGCTGATCGTCGCCCGCGGACTGCGGGCCTCGCTGGCGTCGAAGGAGCTGTTCGGCAAGCTGCTCGCAGCAGGCCTGAGCTTCGTGTTCGCCCTGCAGGTGTTCATCATCATCGGCGGAGTCACCCGGCTGCTCCCCCTGACCGGCCTGACCACGCCATTCATGTCCCAGGGCGGCTCGTCGATGATCGCGAACTGGGTGATCGCGGGCCTGTTGCTCGTGATGTCCCATCAGGCCCGCAAACCGGTGGCTCCTGTCACCGAGGATCCCGACCCCGACCGTGAGAAGACCCAGCACGTCCCAGCCGGAGGTTCTGCATGAACCGACCGATCCGACGCGTCGCAGTGGTGTGCATGGTGATGTTCACCCTGCTGCTGCTCAACGCCACCTACAACATCGTGGTGCGCCAGTCCGGGCTCAACGCCGACTCCCGCAACCGCCGCGTCCGCGATGCCGAATTCGCCCAGGACCGCGGCCCCATCCTCGCCGGCCAAGAGCAGATCGCACGTTCCGAGCCCTCCGACGGCACGTTCGGCTACCAGCGCCTGTACGACCAGCCGTACCTGTACGCCCCAATCACCGGGTACTACTCGTACGACCACGGCAACACCTCGTTGGAGGCGAACTACAGCTCCAAGCTCGCCGGCACCGACGATTCACAATTCGTGCGCCGCACGTTGGACCTGGCCACCGGTGAACAGCCCAAGGGAGCATCGGTGGAGACCACGATCAATCCCGCCGCCCAGCAGGCCGCCTACAACGGGCTCGAGGGCAAGAAGGGCGCCGTGGTGGCGATGGATCCACAGACCGGCGCCATCCTCGCCATGGTGAGCACCCCGAGCTTCGACCCCAACGCCATCGCCTCACATGACCTGCAGGAGGCCAACGAGTCGTGGTCACAGCTCGCCGAGGACCCGAACAACCCCCTGACGAATCGGGCCACCCGCGAGATCTACCCGCCCGGCTCGGTGTTCAAGCTCGTCACCGCCGCTGCGGCTCTGGAGAACGGCCACCCCGCCGATGCCCCCATCGATTCACCCGAGCAGTTGCGTCTGCCCGGCACCCAGACCGACCTCGGCAACGACACCTACTGCGGGGGCAACCAGATCTCGATGGAGCAGGCGCTGAAGGTCTCCTGCAACACCGCATTCGCCAACCTCGCCCTGGAGGTCGGGGAGGACGAGATGCGCGCCAAAGCGGAGGAGTTCGGGTTCGGAACGCAGCCGCTCGCCGAGCTCAACGCCGTCGCGAGCCGCTACCCCACCGAGATGAATGACGCCCAGCTCGCCATGACCGGCATCGGTCAGTACGAGGTGGCGGCCACTCCCCTGCAGATGACGCTCGTGGCCTCGGCCATCGCCAATCGTGGCCAGCTCTACCGCCCCTATGTGGTGGAGACGGTGCGGGCCAGCAACCTGAGCCCCATCGAGACCCATCGCCCCGACCTCATGGGCCGTCCCCTCTCCGGTGAGAACGCCGACGCCCTGGCGGGCATGATGGAGACCGTCGTCACCGAAGGCACCGGAACGAACGCACAGATTTCCGGCGCGACGGTCGGCGGCAAGACAAGTACGGCCCAGTCAGCCCCCGATCGCCCCCCATATGCCTGGTTCACCTCCTTCGCGAAGGACGACGAAGGAACCCCCAAGATCGCGGTCACGGTGTTCGTCGAGGACGCCGGTGTCAGCCGCAGCGAGGTCTCCGGCGGAGGCCTCGCTGCGCCGATCGCGCGAGACGTGATGGAGAGTGTGCTGTGACCCACATTGCGAACAGACAGAAGGTGGAGGACCTCCATGGATGACCAGACGACTCCGCCGGAGGGACAGCCCGGAGCGCGTCGCGCCCTTCCCCCACTGGACGGGGCCGACGCCACCGGTGGGTCTCGCTTCGCCGAGCCCGATACGTCTCGCTTCGCCGAGCCCGACACCACGCGTCCGGTGGAGAGCACCCAGGTCAACCCTGCCGAGGACGGCTTCCCCCCGCCCTACGAAGCACCCCAGGACTCACCGCAGCCGGCACGTGCCGCGTCATCGGACGCCGATGAGGACTCCACCGACGGCCAGGGGCAACCCCGCATCCTCGGTGGCCGCTACAAGCTGGACGGCGTCATCGGACGCGGCGGTATGGCCCAGGTGTTCCGGGCCCAGGACACGCGCCTGGGGCGTCCGGTCGCGGTCAAGGAGTTGCGCTCGGACCTGGCGTCGGACCCCACCTTCCAGGCGCGTTTCCGCCGGGAGGCCCAATCCGCGGCAGGCCTGAACCACCCCAACATCGTCTCGGTCTACGACACCGGAGAATCCATCGATCCGTCCACAGGGCTCGGCGTGCCGTGGATCGTGATGGAGCTCGTGGAGGGACACACCCTGCGTCAGCTGCTCCGTGAGGGACGCAAGATCCTCCCCGAGCGAGCGCTGGAGCTGATCCAGGGCGTGCTGGATGCGCTCTCCTACTCGCACCGGGCCGGCATCGTGCACCGTGACATCAAACCCGCCAATGTGATGCTGACCCCGACCGGCCAGGTCAAGGTCATGGACTTCGGGATCGCACGTGCGGTAGCCGACACCCAGGCGACGATCACACAGACCGCTGCGGTCATCGGCACCGCGCAGTACCTCTCCCCCGAGCAGGCCCGTGGTGAGACCGTCGACAACCGCTCAGACATCTACTCCGCCGGCTGCCTGCTGTACGAACTGCTGATAAACCGACCCCCCTTCCAGGGTGATTCACCACTCTCGGTGGCCTACCAGCATGTACGTGAGGACCCGGTTGCCCCATCGCAACTGGACGACGTCATCACCCCAGACATCGACGCGATCACGCTGAAGGCGCTGGCGAAGGATCCTGCCGATCGTTATCAGGACGCCCGCGAGATGCGTGATGACATCTCCCGGCTGCTCCAGGGGCAGGAGGTCACCGCCCCGTTGCCAGTGACGACGCCGGTGCCCGTGGCCGCTGCCGCGGCCACACCGCCCGATGCGACCGAGAGTGCCGATTTCGACGACGAGGAGGACGAGGAGGAGCCCGAGAAGAAGCGTCGAGCCCTGCCGATCTTCATGGTGGTGCTCGCCGTGCTCGCCGTCGGCGGTCTCATCGCCACGAGCCTGTGGTTCATGAACCGCCCGGAGGAGCCCGAGGTGGTCATGCTCCCGGTGCCCCGCGTCCTGGGCGAATCCCAGACGAGCGCCGAGAACACCATTCGGAACGCCGGCTTCGAGCCGAAGACCGTGGAAGAGGCCGGCCCGGACGACACCACGGTCGGCAGCGTCATCAAACAGAACCCCGGCGACGGCCAGCAGGCGGAGGAAGGTTCTGTCGTGACGCTGACGGTGAACCGTGGCCCCGACAAGATCACCATCCCCGAGGGTCTGGTGGGTCTGAGCCGATCCGAGGCCGAGGAAAGGCTCCGCGACGCCGGGTTCACGAACGTGCAGGCACGCGAATCCGCCGATGAACCCTCCGACAGCGAACCCGACGAGGTTCTCGCCGTGCACCCGGGCAGCGGCGAGAGCGTCGTGCCGGACGCCGAGGTGACGCTCGAGTATGCGATCGGCAAGTCGCCAGTGCCGGACTGGATGGGCTGGAACCGCGAGTCCATCGAGGAGGACGCCCAGCAGCGAGGTTTCACCAACGTCCAGTTCACCGAACAGGTCGTCACCAACGACGCCGACGTCGGGGTCGCCGTATACAGCGACCCCGAACCCGGCACGATGGTCGAACGAGGAACGACGATCACCATCTCGATCGGCAAGGCAGCGCCGCAGCCCGAACAGACTGCCCCGCCGTCGAGTGCGTCTCCCTCACCGAGCCAGACTCCGTCCCCGAGCCAATCCGCCCCCAGCGATGGAGACCCGAGCAGTAAACCCAGCAGCAAGCCCAATGGCGGCGCAGGCAATTCCAACGCCGGCCCCGGCAACAACAACGGCAACTCACGGGGTGGTCGATGACGCACGTCCTGGTTGTGGACAACTACGACTCGTTCGTGTTCAACCTCGTCCATTACCTGGCCCAGATCGGCGCCGAGACCACGGTGCTCCGCAATGACGACCCGCGTCTGGTGGCCGGTGTACAGGAACAGGGCCTGGTCGAGGAGTTCGACGGCGTCCTGCTGAGTCCAGGCCCCGGCACTCCCGAGAACGCCGGCGTCTGCATCGACCTCATCCGCTCATGGGCGGGCGTGCGTCCACTGTTCGGGGTGTGTCTGGGGTTGCAGGCGATGGCGGTCGCCTTCGGTGGCCGCGTGAGCCGAGCACCAGAACTCATGCATGGCAGGACCTCGCAGATCATCCACGACGGGGTCGGCTGCATGGCCGGCCTGCCGAACCCCTTCACCGCCACGCGGTACCACTCCCTGGCCGTCGCCGACCTCCCGGGATGCATGGAGGCGACCGCCCGGACCGAGAACGACATCCTGATGGCCGCTCGGCACCGGGACCTTCCCGTGGAGGCGGTCCAGTACCACCCCGAATCGGTTCTGACGCAGGGTGGCTACCAATTGCTCGGGAACTGGCTCGCCGTGTGCGGGGACGCCGACGCACCCCGACGCGCGGCCTCGCTGGCTCCCCTGATCTGACGCTCGGCTCTGGCGCTCAGACCTGGCGCTCGGCCCTGGCGCTCAGCGTCGCGCGTGCATGAGTTGCGTCGAACCCTCGTAGGGAGGGGCCTCGGCTTCTGTGAGCGTCTCCTGCCGGTATCCCAGGGAGTAGGCCTCGGCGTGCTCCTTGTAGAGCGCGATCGCCTCCGATTCGTCGAGCCCTGCGTTCAGACGCTCGGGGTCGCCGATCGCCTCGATGACGTACGGGGGCGCATAGGGCACCTCGTGCAGGACGACGGTGTTTCCGACGCACTTGACTGCGGTGGTGGAGACCACGCGCTGCCCCTGGATGGTCATGGCCTCCGCGCCCGCGGCCCACAGCTCATTGACGACGGCTTGGACGTCCTGCTGATGCACCACGAGCAGATCGGCGTCCACTCCCACCGGATTGACCGAATCGGGGGCGTCCTCCAGTGTGACGCGCACCGCAGGGCCCGCCACCCGCTGGAGCTCGAGCGGCGGTTCGGCTTCGGGGACCGGCGCAGCCTGACGGCTGAGCCCATCCACCTCAGTCTCGAGCTCGGAGACCTCCTCGTTGAGCTCTCGGATGTGATGCACCTGCGAGGTCACGAGCTCGGCCATCCCCCCGTTTCGGGAGGGCCGCAGATCGGTGCCGCGCGCGGCCAGCATCGACGCCGCGATCATCACGCCGAACAGCACACAGACAGCAGCCGTCCCCCAGGAGCCTCGGCTGCTCAACGGCCGGTGTGCTCCACCGCCCTCGGCATTCCCAATCCGACGCTTCAACACCATCACCTCCCGTTCAGGAACCATCGATACATGCGTGCCCCATTGTTACCGGCTACGCTAGGCGACCGCTGCAAGCTAGGAGGATCCGTTGGCCGACAAAGCCAAGAAGGCCGCTGAGGCCACCGAGAAGGACGTGGAGAAGTCCGTGAAGGCCGAAGAGACCCCTGACGCGACGCCCGATGCCTCGGAGACCCCGTCCGAGAAGGACAACGCGTCCAAGAAGGGTTCCTCGACCACGAAGAGAACCAAGAAGTCAGCGTCCAAGGACTCCGACAAGGAAGCTTCGGGCAAGGGGGCTTCGAGCAAGGAGTCCTCCAACAAGGGGGCTTCGGGCAAGGCGTCCTCCAACAAGGGGGCTTCGGGCAAGGCGTCGAAATCCTCCACGCGCCGGAAGTCCGAGAAGAAGGACACATCCGACACAGGCGACGAGGCCACAGCTCAGCTCCACGCCCCTGGATCCAACCGCTGGGTGGTCCCCACCTTCGTGACGCTGGCACTCCTCGGCGTCCTCTGGATGGTCGTGTTCTACATCAGCAGCACGGCCAACATCGACATCCCGGTGATGAGCGACATCGGCTACTGGAACCTCGCCATCGGCATGGGACTCCTCGCCGTCTCGCTCGGGCTCACCACGCAGTGGAAGTGACGCCGAACAGAACTGCAGGCCTGTATCGCGAACGGACCTGAGGGTTTGTGGCCGACATGGGCCACAAACCCTCAGGTCCGTGACGAAGGTCTCGGGCCGACCAGCCCTGTGCCAACCAGCCCCGCGCCAACCAGCCCAGGGCCGATCAGCTCTGCGGCTTGAGCAGCGGGAACAGGATCGTCTCGCGGATGCCTGCTCCGGTGAACAGCATCACCAGACGGTCCAGGCCCAGACCCATGCCGCCCATCGGCGGCGCACCGAACTCCAACGCGGCAAGGAAGTCCTCGTCGAGCTGCATGGCCTCGGGGTCGCCCGCCGCAGCCGCCAATGACTGCTCGGTGAGGCGTTCACGCTGGATCACCGGATCGATCAGCTCCGAGAAGCCCGTGCCGCGCTCCATGCCGCCGATGATGAGATCCCAGGCCTCGATCAGGCCCGGCTCACTGCGGTGCGGACGCGCCAGGGGCTGCGCAAGCGCCGGATAGTCACACACGAAGGTCGGCTGCACGAGCGTCGGCTCCACGATGTGCTCGAACAGCTCCATGGCCAGCTTGTGATCCACCCATTCGGGATCGACTTCCAGCTCATGGGCCCCGGCCAGTCGCTCGAGCACCTCACGCGGGGTGTCGATGCCGAGCTCCTCACCGGTGGCCTCCGACAGCGTGGGGTAGAACGGCGCCCAGCGCCATTCGCCGTCGAGATCGATCTCCTGGCCGTCCACCACGACCTGACGCGACCCCAGCGCGTCGGCGGCGTCCACGATGAGCTGTTGCGTCATGCGGGCGATCGTCGTCTGATCACCCCATGCCTCATAGGCCTCGAGCATCGTGAACTCCGGCGCATGCGAGGAGTCGACACCTTCATTGCGGAAGATGCGCCCGATCTCGTAGACCTTCTCGGCCCCGCCGATCATCGCCCGCTTCAGATAGAGCTCGAGGGCGATGCGAAGCGTCATCGGAATATCGAACGCGTTGAGATGGGTGTGGAAGGGACGCGCGGCCGCGCCCCCGTGGATCGCCTGCAGAACCGGCGTCTCGACCTCGAGGTAGCCGAGGCCGTGCAGCGTCTCACGCAGGGAACGGGTGATCGCGGCACGCGCCCGAACCATGTCGCGGGCTTCCTGACGCACCGCCAGATCTGCGTGGCGCTGACGCACCCGCGTCTCCTCCGAAAGGTCCGAGTGCAGGTTCGGCATGGGTCGCAGCGCCTTGGACGCCAGCACCCAGCTCGACGCCATGATCGACAGCTCGCCCCGCCGCGAGACGATCACCCGACCGGTGGCCGAGACGTGGTCACCGAGGTCGACATCCGCCTTCCAATCGGCCAGGCCCTGCTCACCCACCTCGGCCAGTGAGAGCATCACCTGCAAACGCTCACCACTGGACCCCTCGGTGAATCCGCTCTGAAGCGTGGCGAAACAGAGCTTCCCGGTGTTACGGATGAACACGACGCGGCCGGCCACCGAGACCACGTCCTGAGTCTCCTCACCGGTCTCCAAGTGGGAATACGCCTCGCGGACCTCGGCGAGCTCATGGGTGTGGGGCACCTCAACCGCATATGGTGCGATGCCCTTCTCGAGGAGTCGCTGCCGCTTCTCGCGGCGGATCTGCAGCTGTTCGGGCAGGTCGAGTTCGGAATCAGTCACGGCAGCAGGGTAGCCGCACGCACCGGTGGCTCCAGAACTCCGTCCACCCAGACAGCTCGAGGGGGCTGCACACACGGCCCGTCGCCAAGTAGTGTGACCCGCATGAGCTACGGACAGAACCCCTACGGCGACAACCAGCAGTACGGGCAGAACCCCTACCAGAGCCAGAACCCTTACGCCCAGCAGCAGGACCAGCAAGGCGGACAGAACCCGTACGCTCAGGGCGGCTTCGGGCCAGACGCCGGCCAGCAGAGCGCCAACCCCTACAGCCAGCCCAGCGCCTCACAGCCCATCGGCCAGCAGAGCGCCAACCCCTACAGCCAGCCCAGCGCCTCACAGCCCTTCGGCCAGCAGAGCGGCCAGGATGCCTTCGGCCAGCAGGGCGGCCAGGATGCCTTCGGCCAGCAGGGCGGCCAGGATGCCTTCGGCCAGCAGGGCGGCCAGGATCAGTTCGCACAGCAGCAGAACCCCTACGCCCAGCAGCAGGACCAGTTCGGTCAACAGCCCCAGCAGGATGCCTTCGGCCAGCAGGGCGGCCAGGACCAGTTCGCACAGCAGCAGAACCCCTACGCCCAGCAGGGCGGCCAGGATCAGTTCGCACAGCAGCAGAACCCCTACGCCCAGCAGCAGAATCCGTATGGTGAACAGCAGTACGGCCAGCAGGCCTCCGCTGCGGCTCCCGATATGAGCTGGCAGGAGATCCCCGATCACGGCATCAAGGTCTTCACCCTGGAGTCGATTCCCGGGGAGTCGGACATCACAGCCCTCGGCGAGGTCGTCGGTGTGGCGCAGCGTCCGCGTCACCGCAACGAGGAGACCCTGACCCGTGCTCATCAGGAGGCTGTTCAGGAGGCCGTCATCATGGCCAAGAACAGCAACGCCGACGCCATCATCGGTCTGCGCTACACCGAGGGCCCCGAGTCGGTCGTCGCCTACGGCACGGCTGTGACCCTCGGCTCATCGGCGTCATCCGATGAGGCCCCGGCCGACGTGAGCGTCGGGACCCCGGCCGCCGAGGCGGAGACCGCCAGCACCGAGCAGGGCGATTCATTCGCCTTCAGCAACGACCGCTCGCCGTTCGAGCAGCCGTCGCAGGAGACCGACTCGTTCGGGACCTCCCAGCAGGACGAGAACTCGTTCCAGTCCGGCTCCGCAGCGTCCGATCAGTTCGGTGCCGATTCATCGCAGAGCAGCGACGGTGGTTTCGGGGACCAGTCCTACGGCGATCAGTCGTACGGCTCACAGTCCTACGGTGACCCGAGCCAGCAGCAGGGTCAGGAAGCGTACGACAACCCGTACGAGCAGCAGAGCGGCGAGTGGCCGTTCCGCGGCAACTGAACCGGCCTCGGATCGCAGAACACAGGTCGGATCCCAGAACAACGGGCAGGGCGTGAGCCTCAGCGCAGGCTGAGGCTCACGCCCTCGTCGCTCACATGCCAGGAGACCGCCGAGAGGTCATCGACGACGAGGTCAGCGAAGGCGAGGGCGTCCCGCTGCGTGGTGGTCACCACCGCGAGGGTCGACGCTCCTGCAGCCTGGCCCGCACGGATGCCGCTGGTGGCGTCCTCCACCACCAGGGCGCGACGCGGGTCGATACCCAGACGTTCAGCAGCCAACAGGAAGGGCTCGGGGTCGGGCTTGCCATGCGTGACGTCCGACGCGGTCACCACCACATCCGGGGCCGGGATGCCCGATGCCGCGATGCGTCGCTCGGCCAGATCGCGAGTGCAGCTCGTGGCGATCGCCGTGACCGGCAGGGTTGCGAGCGCTTCGACCGCGCCGGGCAGTGCCACGATCCCCTCGACGTCATCCAGCTCGAGTTGGGTGACCCGAGCCAGCGATTCCTCATGCAGTTCGGGCGGCATCAACTTGGCCACGATGGAGCGGGCCGGCATCCCGTGGAAGTCTCCGAACTTCTCCTCCGGGATCTCATATTCCTCGGCCCATCTCGTCCATGACCGCACCACCGCCGGCGTGGAGTCGATGAGGGTGCCGTCCATGTCGAAGATGACACCTGAGAAACAACGATCGGTCAGCGCAGTCATGGCCCCCATTCTGGCAACTCGCCACGCCGGGCGCACATGGGAGCGAATCGGTAAAATCACGCAGGGCGGCTAGACTGCCACATTGGCCCTGCCCATTTGCTGGTGAATTCCCGGAGGATCTCCATGAGCGACACCTGGCCCGGACCTCATGACGGCACCGAGTCCACGGACTCCCCTGCCCTCGGCCGACGCGCCGCTGGGCCGTCACCGGACCGAGAGGAAACTCCCCCACCCCTCCGCAATGCCGCCGCCAACTCCTCCGGCTCGGCCTCATCGGCGGATGCCCAGGAGGCCGAGTCTTCGGCCAGGACCAGCCACGGGAGCTCCGGCGAAGCGTCGCCCTCGTCCACGGACGCGGAGCCAACCGGCGCGGAGCCGGCGAACGACTCCACGCAGCAGGCATCGACGCCTCCTCCGGCGCATGCCCTCCACAACAGTGAACCGACGCCGGCCCCGGGCTCACCGCTGACCCAACGCAAGGAACGTCCTCGCAATGACCAGCCGGTGGACCGCCGCTACGAGGCCAATGAGCTCATCGATCAGCTGACGCCCAGCAAGAAGCGCAAGTCCAGACGCGGCTGGCGCGCTCGCTTGGGCTTGAAGCCCTCGCAGAAGGAACTCGACGAGCTGCGCGATCTGCGTCTGGCGCAGACACCCTTCGACCTGCCGGTCACCATCATGGTCGCCAACCCGAAGGGTGGCGTCGGCAAGACGCCCACATCGCTGCTGCTGGCGGCCGCCTTCGGCGTCGCGCGTGGTGGCGGCGTCATGGCATGGGACAACAACGAGCTTCGCGGCACCATGCCGGACCGTTCAGAGTCTCCGCATCGACGCAACGTCCGCGATCTGTTGGCTGACATCCACATCCTGCGTCAACCCAGCTCGCAGTTCACCGATCTGGCTCACTTCATCAACCACCAGGCCGCCGGCACGTTCTACACGCTCGGATCGGCACAGAGCACCGGCCGCATGGTCTCCAAGCTCGATTTCGAGCTCGTGCACGAGCTGTTCCGACGCTACTTCCAGGTGATCGTGGTGGACACCGGCAACAACGAAGCCGCCCCCAACTGGATGGCTGCCGCCCAGGTGGCCGACTGCCTCGTGGTGCCGACCAAGTGGCGCAAGGACAGCCTCATTCCCGCCGCACGCATGCTCGAGGGCCTCCAGGATGTCAACCCCGGACTGCTGCGTCGCACCGTGATCGCCGCCACGAACGGGCCCTCCGACAGCCAGGCCGAGGTGAAGTCGAACGGTGCCTCCTGGTTCGGGTCCAGCCATCCGATCGTCGAGCTGCCCACCGATCCGCACATCGCCGAGGGTGGCGTCATCGACTACACGAAGCTGTTGCCGGCCACGCAGCGGGCCGCACTGCGTCTTGCCGCAGAGGTGGCCAGGCGCATCAACGAGGAGTGACCCCAACGGCGCCGACCATGCCGCACCACTCCGGCGGCCGCCGTGGCCCCGCCCGTGACGCTCGTGCGTCCCACCGGGCGGGGTTCGCTGCATTCTGAGCACCCCTGATGCGGAATCGACCGGCAGGCGAGGGAGTTCGTCCGCAGATGCAAGCGGAAATCGCCACCGGAAAGTGACGCTGTGACCCAATTGTTACTCGCCGGATCTCTTCCTAATTTGGTGGCAACGCAGTCCCTCCACCCCCCAGGAGATCCTCAATGACATCCAAGAAGCTGATCCTGACCGGCATCGCAGCCGTCACCGTGACCGCGACCGCCGCCATCGGCGTCCCTCTCGCCAGTGCCTCATCCGGGACCACCGGAACCTCCTACTCCTTCAACGGCACCTCGGTGAACATCCGCACCGCCCCCAACACCTCCAGCGACGTCGCGGGTTCCCTCCAGGATGAGGAATCGCGCGCCATCCACTGCTGGACGCACGGCGAGACGGCCGGTAACCCCCGTGGAGACCAGACCGACGTCTGGTTCCAGATCGACGCGGGCTACGTCTCCGGCGCCTTCTTCTTCCAGGACGACCTCGACGTCACCGTCCCGCAGTGCGAGGAGTCCGGTGGCGACCAGGGTGAGAACCTCCCGGGCGAGCCCGGCGTGTATGCAGGCGTGGAACTCGACGCCGAACAGGTCGGCAATGCCCGCACCATCATGTCGGTCGCCAAGGGTCATGGTTTCGGACGCGATGCCCAGATCATCGCGCTGATGACCGCCATGCAGGAGTCGCAGATGTACAACCTCGACTACGGCGACCGTGACTCCCAGGGCCTGTTCCAGCAGCGCCCGGAGACGGGCTGGGGCACCGTCGAACAGGTCAGGACGCCGGTCCTGGCCACCCGCGCCTTCTTCGGCGTCGCCGACCACACTTCGAACCCCGGCCTGCGGGACATCGAGGGGTGGGAGTCGATGCGCAAGACCGAGGCCGCACAGGCCGTCCAGCGTTCAGCCTTCCCCGAGGCCTACGCCAAGTGGGAGGAGATGGCCACCGCAGTGGTGGACGCCAACTCCGACGTTGAACCCCAGCAGTGAACATCTTCGGAATCGGAAACACGACCATGCGCAGAATGATCCGAAACTCCTTGATCGGCGCGACGGCTTCCCTCGCCCTCGCCCTTCCGGTGGCCCTGCCCGCGGCCATGCCCGGCTCGGTCCCCGTGGCCGCCGCCGCCGGCCAGAACATGGCCGAGGGCGCCCATGGCGCCGAGGTCTCCGCAGTGCAGGTGTTGTTGAACCGCCACGACGCCGGCCTCGAGGTTGACGGCCACTTCGGCCCGAAGACCACGGCCGCGGTGGTCGCCTTCCAGAAGACCCAGGGTCTCGAGGCCGACGGCATCGTCGGTCCCAGCACGGCAGCCGCTCTGGCTCCGAAGCTCCGGGCCGGTGACACCGGCCCTCAGGTCCAGGCGGCCCAGCTGGTGCTCCAGAGCCACGACAACGCCCTCGCCGTCGACGGCGTATTCGGTGACAAGACCGCAGCAGCGACCACGTCGTTCCAGAAGGCCCAGGGCCTCGAGGCCGACGGCATCATCGGACCGAAGACCTGGGCGGCCCTCCTCGGGATCGAGGCGGAGTCGGGTGACGACACCACCCCGCCCGAGGGCGTCGACACCTCCAGCCCCGACGCCTTCATCGCGTCGATCGCGCCATTGGCCCAAGAAGGACAGCGTCGTCATGGCGTTCCGGCATCGGTGGCGATGGCGCAGGCGATCATCGAATCCGGGTGGGGAACGTCGAGCCTGACCACCGAGGGCAACGCATTCTTCGGTATCAAGTGCAATGACTCCTCCGAATATGCCAACGGATGCCTCATCAAGGAGACCAAGGAGTTCGAGAACGGCCGCTGGATCACCATTCGGGATGGCTTCCAGACCTACCCCGATGCACAGTCCTCGTTCCTCGATCACGGCGATTTCCTGGCCCAGCGTGAGCACTACGCCCCCGCGTTCAACCATCAGGACGATCCCGATCAGTTCATTCGCGAGATCCACAAGGGCGGGTACGCCACCGCCCCCGACTACGCGGACAAGATCATCAACCTGATGCAGGAATACGACCTCTACCAGTACAACCTCTGACCCTGCTCCCACTTTTCGGTGAACCGCCTCGCCCGCACCCGGGCGAGGCGGTTCGTTGTTCACTGCCCCGATCCCGGCACAGGCAGGTCATGCAAGCTGGCAGGCCCACATCACCATCACGGTTTTGATAACGAAATGGTCACAGGTACGGTGGCTCGCCGCCGAGAGAAACGACGAGACCCACAGGAGAGCCATGCCCAAGTGCAGCAAGCCCTTGCTCCTCGGGAGCCTGGCCGCCGCCACTTTCGCGGCCACCACCGCGATCGGCATCCCTCAGGCCGCCGCCGCACCGGACAATCTCCCCGACGGATACACGGCTCCGGCCCAGGCGATCGATTCACACTCCAGCATCGAGCATGACGCGACCGACGACGTCGAACGCTGGATCGGCGAGGCCCGGCGGATCATGATCGAAGCCGGCATCGAGCCCCAGGACATCGACGCCAACGACCTGGCCATCATCGCGATGCACGAATCCAGCGGTGACCCCGACGCGGTGAACGACTGGGACAGCAACGCAGCCATGGGCACACCCTCCACCGGCCTGATGCAGACCATCCAACCGACCTTCGACGCCTACGCACTCGAGGGGCACACCGACATCCATGACCCGGTGGACAACATCATCGCCGCCTCCCGGTACGCGATCGACCGCTACGGCTCGGTGTCCGAGGCACCGGGCCCGGAGTCGGTCAACAAGGGCGGCGAGTACAAGCCCTACTGACCGACACCCTCACCGCGCTTCAGCCACGACGCGACGAGGCCGCCTCCCCTCACCGGGCGAGGCGGCCTCGTCGCATGCTTTCACTCGACAACACCCCAGGCAGCAGCCGACCACCGGCGTCAGGCCGGATCGATCGACACCTCGGGCACCCGGCGGGCCAGCTCCTCCAGAACCTCACGACGCGACTCGACATCCTTGCCGAGCAGCACCTCAACCTGATCGGCGATCAGTGACGCGCGATCCCGCGCCGGCGTGTAGATCCACTGACGCCCTTGGCGTTCACGAGAGACGATCCCCTTCTTCGCCAGCCTGTCCAGCACGGTCATGACCGTGGTGTAGGCGAGCTGTTTCTCCTCGAGGAGGACGTCCAGCACCTCACGCACGCTCATCGGTCGCATGGTCGCCCACAGCACGTCCATGACGCGCTGCTCCAGCTCGCCAAGTGTTGGCATGTCATCTCCCCTTCATCGTCGAACAGCATCTTACTACTACACGAGACGTAGACAACAAGAGCGAATCGGGTGCGAAGTACGACAATGGGTAGTAAGATGCGCGGCATGAGCGCCGAAACACTCGCCCGATGGCAATTCGGGGTCACGACGGTTTACCACTTCCTGTTCGTGCCCATCACGTTGGCACTGTCGTTCTTGGTGGCCATCCTCCAGACCATCTGGGTTCGGACCGGCCAGGAACGCTTCCTCAAACTCACGAAGTTCTACGGCAAGCTGTTCCTCATCAACTTCGCCATGGGTGTCGTCACCGGCATCGTGCAGGAGTTCCAGTTCGGCATGAACTGGTCCGAGTACTCTCGCTTCGTCGGCGACATCTTCGGCGCCCCACTGGCACTCGAGGCACTGCTGGCCTTCTTCCTCGAGTCCACCTTCCTCGGCCTGTGGATCTTCGGCTGGGACCGTCTGAACAAGAAGGTCCATCTGGCGACCATCTGGCTGGCCGCCATCGGCACCAACATCTCGGCCATCTTCATCCTCGCGGCCAACGCCTGGATGCAGAACCCGGTGGGCTTCCGGTTCAATCCCGAGACCAACCGCGCCGAGCTGACCAATTTCGCCGACGTCATGCTCAACCCGGTGTTCCTGGCCACATTCCCGCACCAGATCACCGCTTCATGGCTCGTCGCCGGCGCCCTCATGGCCGGCATCGCGGTCTGGCATCTGCACCGCATCAGCCGCCAGACCGGCGCGCGCAGCAACGCCGACCTCACCGGCGAGCACGCCACCAACGAGAAGGCCTTCCGCTTCGCCGCGGTCCTGGGCGCGGTCAGTCTGCTCGCGGGCGGCGTCGGCGTCATCGCCAGCGGCGACTTCCAGGCCAAGGTCATGTACGAGGCACAGCCCATGAAGATGGCCGCTGCCGAAGCCTCCTTCGATGACGACGCGGACTTCTCCATCCTCACGATCGGCGATCTGAATCAGGAGGAGGTCTTCTCCATCAAGATCCCCGGCCTGCTCGGCTTCATGGCCACCGGCGAGTGGGGCAAGCCCGTACCCGGCATCAACACCCTGCAGGAGCAGTACAGCGTCGAGCTCCGGCAGCAGCTGGAGAGCGAGTACGGCCCCCATGTGGCCGCAGCGATCCCCGATGACTACTCACCGAACCTGCCCATCTCGTACTGGACGTACCGCATCATGATGACGCTGGGCTTCATCGCGATGGCCGTGGCCGCCGTCATCTTGTTCGCACTGCGCAAGGGCCGCCTGCCGGTGAACAGGCTCTGGACCCCCCTGATGGTCGTCTTCCCGCTCATGCCACTGTTCGGCAACTCGTTCGGATGGATCTTCACCGAGATGGGACGCCAGCCCTGGCTCGTGTTCGGCGTGATGCCCACCGCCGCCGGCGTCTCCCCCGGCGTCTCCCCCGGCATGGTGCTGTTCTCGCTGATCCTGTTCACCCTCGTGTACGGAATCCTCGCGGTGATCGAAGTGGGACTGCTGCTCCTGTACATCAAGAAGGGGCTGCCCGAAGTCGAGGAACCCAAGGTGGTCACCGACGACGACGAACCCCTGTCGTTCGCTTACTGAGAGGCAATCATGGAACTGTCAACACTCTGGTTCATCTTGGTCGCCGTTCTCTGGATCGGCTACTTCGTCCTCGAGGGCTTCGACTTCGGCGTCGGCATGCTCGTCACCTTCCTCGGCAAGAAGGAGGACAACCGCCGTGTCATGATCAACACGATCGGCCCGCTGTGGGACGGCAACGAGGTCTGGCTGCTCACTGCCGGTGGCGCCACCTTCGCCGCCTTCCCCGAGTGGTACGCCACACTGTTCTCCGGCCTGTATCTGCCACTGTTCCTGGTGCTGCTGGCCCTCATCGTCCGCGGCGTCGCCTTCGAATACCGGCACAAGCGCCCTGGTCTGAGCTGGAAGCGCGGCTGGGACTGGTGCATCTTCGCCGGCTCCCTGGTGCCCGCCCTCGTGTTCGGCGTGGGCTTTGCGAACTTCGTCCGCGGCCTGCCGATCGAATCGCAGGAGGGGCGCCGCTGGGTCATGGACACCACCGTCGGGAACTTCTTCGGACTGTTCCTGCCGTACGCCCTCATCGGCGGCCTGCTGTTCGTGACGCTGTTCCTCATGCACGGCGGCATCTTCATCTCGCTGAAGACCAACGGTGGGATCCGCGAAACGGCCCGCAACCTCGCCGGAAAGATCGGCCTGGTCGTTCTGGCGCTCATGGCCGTCTTCATGATCTGGACCGCTGCGGTACACGGCACCGGTGCACTCACCTGGGTGGCCGCCGTGATCGCGATCATCGCTGTGGCGCTGGCATGGTTCGCCAACTCCAAGGCGCGTGAGGGGTGGGCCTTCACTGCCACGAGCCTGGCGATCCTCGGGATGATGGTGGCGCTGTTCACCTCGCTGTTCCCCTACGCCATCAAGGCGCTGGACCCGGCGCACCACATGCTGGCCAGCGACGCGGCCTCCAGCGCCCTGACCCTGAAGATCATGACGATCGCCTCGCTGGCAGCACTCCCGGTCGTCCTCGGCTACCAGGCATGGTCGTTCTGGGTCTTCCGCAAGCGCATCAGCGTCAAGAATCTGCCGGTGGAAACCCCGGAGACCAGCGACGCACACTGATGTGACCCACCGCCTCCACACCCGGGCCCGCGCGGCACTTGCCGTTCGGGCCCGGGCCGTTTTCGCACTACCGTCGGAACCGGAACAATTGAGCCGACGCCCACCCCGCGCAGCAATCCAGACAGAACAGCCCCCAGACAGAACAGCCCCCAGACAGGACAGAAGGACGCAGGATGCCTGGACCGATCGACCCCCGGTTGTGGAGCCGCGCATCGGCGACGAAGACGTACATGGTGGCCGGCGTCGCGGTCGGGACAGTCACCTCGGTCGTTCTGGTGGCTCAGGCGTGGCTGCTGGCCAAGCTCATCTCGACCGCATTCCACCTTCAGGGGCTCCCCGGTGATCTGAACGCCGTTCTTCCGGGTTCGGAGAACGCGGCCTATCCACTCGGCGGCCTTGCACCGTCACTCGGTGCGCTCGGCGGCATCATCGCAATACGTGCCGTGCTCATGTGGTTCAACTCGTGGCTCGCCCATCGTTCGGCCGCACGTGTGAAGTCACAGTTGCGCACCGACATCATCGCCGCGCGGCTCGCGTCCCCGCACGATGCGACCCTGACCACCGGCCAGCTCGTGCAGGTGGTCACCAAGGGACTGGACAACCTCGATGGTTATTTCGGCCGGTACCTGCCCCAGCTCGCCCTGGCCATCACCGTGCCCGCAGTCGTGGGGACCGCCATCCTGGTCACCGACTGGGAGTCGACACTGGTGGTGATCCTGACGCTTCCGTTGATCCCGCTGTTCATGATCCTCATCGGGCTCGCCACACAAGCCAAGATGGATCGTTCGTGGCGCACCCAGTCGCGGCTCGGCAATCACTTCAACGATCTCGTGGTGGGACTTCCCACGCTGCAGGCGTTCGGACGGGCCGCCGCGCAGCGCAAGGGACTCAAGATCAACGAAGGAAACCACCGGGCGCAGACGATGTCGACGCTGCGGGTCAGCTTCCTCAGCGGCGGCGTCCTCGAACTCGTCGCCACCTATTCGGTGGCACTCGTCGCGGTGCCGATCGGGCTGCAGCTGGCCTTCGGCCACATGGATCTGATGACGGGCCTGTTCGTGCTGATCCTCGTTCCCGAGGTATATCTGCCGGTGCGGCAGGTGGGCGTCCACTACCACGATTCGGTGGATGGCATCACCGCTGCCGAGGAGGCCTTCGCCGCGATCGACGCCGGATCCCACCCCGCATCACAGACGGACCCTGCCGACCCCTCACCGGCCAATCCCTCACCGGCAGGCATCATCTTCGACGCCGTGACCGTCGGTTACAGCGAGAACACGGTTCTCGACCGTCACAGCGAGAACACGGTTCTCGACCGTCACAGCGAGAACACGGTTCTCGACGAATTCTGTGAGCACATCGCCCCCGGCGAGGTCGTCGCCCTCGTGGGGCCGAGCGGCTGCGGGAAGTCCACCGCCCTGCACGTTCTCATGGGATTCCTGACCCCTGCGTCCGGGACGGTCCATGCCGGTGGAATGTCACTGGGGGACCCACGGTGGCGTCGGCAGTTCGCCTGGGTGGGCCAGACCCCCGGCATGATCAATGGGACCGTGGCC
Organism: Propioniferax innocua; assembly: GCF_006716235.1. Taxonomy (GTDB): domain Bacteria; phylum Actinomycetota; class Actinomycetes; order Propionibacteriales; family Propionibacteriaceae; genus Propioniferax; species Propioniferax innocua. The sequence continues at coordinate 1,336,342 of NZ_VFOR01000001.1, forward strand.
GACAACGTCCGGCTCGGGGACCCCGACGCCTCCGACGACGCTCTCCAGAACGCATTGCTGCGAGCCGGGGCCGGCGATATGGCGCTGGGGCATCACGTCGGTGATGGCGGCGAGGGCCTGTCGGCCGGTGAACGGCGGCGGGTGGCGATCGCGCGGGCGCTGTTGCGCGTCGACGCCGGGTCGGACTGGATGATTCTCGACGAACCCACCGCAGGTCTCGATGCCGACACCGAGGCTTCGGTGATCGAGACGCTGCGTGGCTCGGGCACCGGCGTCCTCGTCGTCACCCATCGCCCCGCCGTGATGGAGGCCGCCGATCGTGTCATCACGATGGAGCGTGCGGAGGACCGGATGTCGGAGGTGGCGCGATGACGGTCGCTGCTCCACGACGCAATCAGTGGCGCCTCGTGCGGGAGCTTTTCGATGATGTCCCGTGGTCACGCACATCTTTCGCCATGTCGGTGTTGTGCTCGGTGCTGGCCAGCTTCTCGGCAGTGGCGCTGATGGGCATTGCCGGTTGGCTCATCAATCGGGCCGCGGAGCAGCCACCGGTGATGCACCTGACAGCGGCCACGGTCCTGGTGCGGGCCTGTGGTCTTGGCCGCGGTGCCTTCCGCTACGTCGAGCGCCTGTTCAGCCATGACCTGGCGCTGCGACTGCAGTCGGTGCTGCGGCTGCGCACCTACGATGCATTGGCCCATACGACACTGCTGAGCCGCCGTCGTGGAGATCTGCTGGTCCGCATCGTCAGTGATGTGGAGGCCATCATGGACGTGGTGGTGCGCGTCCTGCTGCCCTTCGCGTCGGCGGGCATCGTGGTGATGGCCACCACCATCATCATCGCGACGATGTCCGTACCGATCGCCGCCGGGCTGTTCCTCAGCGCTCTCGCCGCCGGTGTTGCCGTCCCCCTGCTGGCCCGTACAGCCTCCCGAGCGGCAGATCGCGCGCTGATCCCGACCCGTGGCGAACTGGCCGGGATCGTCGCCGAGATCAACGACGCCGCCACCGATCTCGCCGCCTATGAGGACACCAGCCGCATCCGGGCCCTGCAGGAGGTCGACGAGCAGCTGCGCCGTGCCGAGGAACGCGCCGCTGCGGTGCGCGGGTTCGCCGCCGCAGCCCAGGTGGTGGCGGCCGGAGTGGCGGTGCTGTGGTCGCTGGGGTTCGGCATCGCCCAGGTGGAGGCGGGGACGCTGTCCCGCGTCGAACTCGCCGTGGTGGTGTTGACACCACTGGCGCTGCATGAAGTCCTGACCACATTGACCCAGGCCGCCCAGACCGGCACCCGCGCTGCGGCGGCTCTGGATCGCGTCGGCCAGATCCTCGATGCTCCCCCGCTCGGTCAGGGCGATGCCGTGGCGGGATCGCCGTCCGAGGACCCCGGCATCTCCGTGACCGATGCGAGTATCGGCTGGAGCCCAGACGAACCGGTTCGCACCGGTGTCGATGTGCACGTGGCCCCCGGCGAATGGGTGGCTCTCACCGGGCCGAGTGGCTGCGGCAAGACCACACTGGCTGCAACCATCATGGGGCTCATCCCGTCACTCGGCGGACACGTCGAGGTGCGCGGCACCGTGGGTTATCTGGCGCAGGATGCGCACGTGTTCAACACCTCGATCCGAGAGAACGTCCAGATCGGTGATCGTGACGCGACCGACGATCAGATCCTCGACGCCCTGAGCCGCGCGGGGCTCGCCACCCCGGCCGGGGTGCTCGATCGCATCGTCGGCGAGGAGGGATCGATGCTCTCCGGCGGTGAGGCCCGGCGTCTGGCAATCGCACGGCTGCTCGTGGGCGGGCGTCAGACCTGGATCCTGGATGAACCCACCGAACATCTGGACACCGAAACCGCCGCGGCCCTGCTGAACGATCTGCGAGAACTCACCGCGGACGCACCCGTGCTCGTCATCACGCACGATCCCGCCGTCATGCAGATCGCCTCGCGGCAGATCGCACTGGACGCCACGCCCGCCGGCGAGTGACCCGAACGGCTCAGGGCTTCACCCATCAACGATCATGACCGCCAACGTACGTGGCCGGGATTCGTATCATGAGCCCATGGCAGCCACCGTTCTGATCCTGGGCAGCACCGGCTTCATCGGTGCGCGGATCACCTCGCATCTGGCCCGCACCGACACGACCGTGACGGTGACACGTCGCCCCGCCGCGGGGGCCGGGCATGTCAACATCGTGCTTCCCGAATGGGTGGACGAGCCCGCATCAGTGGCGGAGGCCGTGGCCGAGCATCCGATCGACACCATCCTGGTGTCGGTGGGCGGATGGAGCGAGCCAGGTCCCCTCGCCCGGCTCGGTGGCCGTGACCTTCTGGAGTACACCTCCTCACATCTTCTTCCTCACCACGCCGCGCTGGTGATCGCCGACCTGCTCGGGCAGCGCCGTGGCCGCCCGGTGCATGTCATCTGCATCAACGGCGACGCGTCACGGCGCGTGGCCACACACAGCGGCCCGGTCTCGGTGATGGGCTCGGCGCTCACGATGCTGTGCGGCGTCGCAAGCGCGGAGGCGAACATCGATCCGACGCTGCCGCGCGTCACCGAAGTCGTCATCAACGGACCGATCGCCGAGGACGACCGCAATGAATCAGCAGACGCCCACGTGACCACCGAGCGCATCCTGCTGGCTGTGGATCACGTGCACAGACTGGGAGCGGATGCACCAGCGAGCATCGTGCTGGATCCTCAGTCACAGCCCTGAGTTTTCCCCGGAAGTACCCCACCGGGCCACTTCGTGGCACCGCATGCGGTAGAACTCCCCCATGGCCCTTCTCCAGCATGACCTTCTCATCATCGACCAGATCCGAAGTTTCCTCAGCAACGACTTCAGCATTCTCGACGCCCACGGTCAGCCTGCCGGTTACATCCGCACCGAGGGCAGCGGCCTGAACCGCTTCTTCATGGGCAACCGTCAGTTCACGGTGCTCGACGTCGACGGCACCCCCATGGTCCGACTCGACGATGTGGTCACCTTCGGGCGTGACCGCATGAACATCATGGCCCCCAACGGTCAGCCGCTCGCCGAGTTGGTTCGTCACTTCAGCTTCCTGCGGAGCAGGTTCACCATCACGCTCGCCGATGGGGCCGTGATGGAGATCGAGGGCAAGATGTTCGATCGGGAGTTCCAACTGGCCACGGCCCAGATGGGCGAGATCGCCCGTGTGACGCGCAGCTACTCCGGGATCGGTCAGGCTCTGCTGGGGCGCGAACGCTACGCCCTGCAGTTGGCCGGCTTCACCGAACCCTGGCTCCGAGCCACGATCATCGGCTGCGTCATTGCGATCGACCTGTGCCGCCAGAAGGACAGGAACAGCAGCTGACCTGTCCTGGAATCGAGAGGTCCATCGGCAGGAACGCAGCCGAACCAGACGGGCCCCGCCGCGCATCGTGCGCGACGGGGCCCGTCGGTATCAGTTCATGTCTGCGTCAGCAGGTCACTTGAGGACTTCGACCTTCACCTGGGCGACACCGGCGTTGGGGCTCGCGATCTTGGAGAACGATCCGCGCGAGAGGTCGATGCAGCGCCCCCCGACGTAAGGGCCGCGGTCGTTGATGCGCACCACCACAGACTTTCCGTTCGCCTGGTTGGTGACCTTCACCTTGGTGTTGAACGGCAGGGTCTTGTGGGCGGCGGTCATGGCATCGGGGTCGAACTGTTCACCGGTCGCCGTGATCTGGCCCTGCCAGTAGTTGGACGCTTCACAGGTCTCTACCTGGCCGGTTCCCGACAGGCCCGAGTCCGCCCCCGAGTCCTGGGACTTGGACCCGGCGTCGTTGCTGGAACCCGAATCTGCCGATTCGGTGTCCTTGGAACTCTCATCATCGGAGTCGTCACCGGAGGTGGCAGGCTTCTTCTCGCCCGTCCCCACCAGGACCACGCGGTCCTCCGGCTCCTCGACAACGGTGCGCTTGACGCGTTCCTTGCCGACCGACTTGCCGTTGACGAACTTCTCGACCCATTCCTCGACCGCGGTGCCGTCCTTGCCCTCGACCTCGACCTCTTCGGTCCCCTCCGGCAGGGAATCGGTCTTCTTGCGCACGGTCTCGTTGGGTATCGAGACGTCCTTCTTCGTGCGCTTCTCCTTGTGGTACTCGACCTCGACGGTCATACCCTCTTCGATCGACGCATCCCGCTCGGGCGTCACCTTGTCCTGGTCGGAGAGCTTGATCCCCTGCTCCTCGAGGGCCTCACCGACGGTCGACGCCGTGGTGACGCTCTCCTGCGCCGGATCATCACCCGAGACGACGGTGATGCGCTTGGCGCTGTTCACCTCCAGAGCGAGCCCTTCGCGACCGATCTTGGTCTCGTGAGGCTCGGAGACCTTCGACTCGGGGCGCACACCGAGTTCGTCCACGAAGTCGCCCACGGTGAGCGCCGTGGTCCACTTCTCCGACGAGTTGCCGTCGAGAGTCAACTTGACCGGACGGGCGAAGCTGACCGTCACATCCTGATCCGCGGTGAGCTTGGCTCCCATCGAGGGGCTCACGACGTCCCGGCCCGCCACTTCGATCTCATGGGCACGCAGCAGGCCGCCGACGGTGCCCTGATAGGTGCGGACGGTCCGGGGTGCGCCGTCGACGATGAGATCGACGTTCGTGGCCGACGCCTCGATGGCACCGAGAGTGCCACCTGATGCCAGAAGAGCACCGCCGGCGACGATGAGCGGAACGACCTTGCGCATGTGACTCCAACCATGGTGTGAGGGCCGCGGGATTCGTGGCTCGGGCCATCAGACCCAAACATCACGGAATGGTAACCGTACGCGCGTCACCTTCCAAACCCGCGGCCCACTGTGCACACACCGCGCCTGTGACTCGAGGGAGCCACGAGGCTCCCTGGACCAGGCGCCTCGGAGAGACTGGAGCCCCTCGGCTCAGGCGGGCTTGACGGTGTAGTCACCGGCCTCTGCGACAGCAGCCTCCACGACCGACAGATCGACGGGATTCTCGCTGGAGAAGGACATCGCGCCCGAAAGCTCGACCTTCACATCGCTGACACCCTCGATCTCGCCGACCTCCTCGGTGACCGCCTTGACGCAGTGCTCGCAGGTCATGCCGGTGACGGTGTAGTTGCTGATCATGTATACCCCTTGACACTTCGGTGACTCATATCTTGTCGATGCCACAGAGCCGCATCGATGCGCCGCCCCTGATCGGAGCGACACCTTCACCCAGGCTCTCCGGCGACGCTCGGACCATGACGCCCGAACGCCCGTCAACGATACCCCACCAGGGTATACCCTCGACGGGACGCACCCCCCAGACAGGCCATCCCATAGCGCGCTCCCACCCCCGTGGACAAGCTGGGGATAACTTCCGCCGAGGAACGCATGACACCGTCCCCACGGCGCTTCAACACCCCCATTCCCGCCCTCGATCCACTACCCACAGTGGTCTTATCCACTGCAAGAATCGGGCGTTTCCCCTAGTCAGAGCGGGGTTCTCGAGCTTTGGGCAAATCCATCCCCAGAGTTATCCCCACGTCTCCACCGATGCCGCCGCCATCACCCACAACCCATCCACATGCCCTGTGGATAACCCGGGTGGCGCGCGTCACGTTCTCGCAGTACGGTGCGGCCTTCATCCGGCCCGGGACGGATCCGAACAACCTCCGCCCGGCGGACAGGCGCTAGTGTGAGGCCGTGGATTTCGGAAGGGAGGCGACGTGACCGACAGATTCGACGAACCTCCCCCGCCGCCAGACGAAGGCGGCGGTTCACAACTCGACCGCACTCCTCCGCAGGACGTTCTGGCCGAGCAGTCGGTGCTCGGCGCGATGATGATGAGCAAGGACGCCATCGCCGACGTCGTGGAGATCGTGCGCGGCCGTGACTTCTACCTGCCCAAGCACGAGTTCGTGTACGACGCGATTCTCAGCGTCTACGGACGAGGCGACCCGGCCGACGCGATCACCGTGGCTGACGAGCTGGGCCGCACCGGGCAACTTCAGCGCGTCGGCGGCGCGCCCTACCTGCATGATCTGCTCTCGTCGGTCGCGATCGCAGCCAACGCCAGCTACTACGCCGAGATCGTCCGCGACAAAGCGATCCTGCGGCGTCTGGTGGAGGCGTCGGTGCAGATCGCACAGATGGGTTACGCCGGCGAGGGTGAGGTGAACGACATCGTCGACGCCGCCCAGGCTGCGGTGTATGGCGTCTCGGACGGCAAGGCGAACGAGGACTACGCACCACTGGCCGACCTCATGGAGGAGACCCTCGACGAGATCGAGGCCATCAGCGCCCAGGGCGGCGAGATGGTGGGCGTACCCACCGGATTCACCGATCTCGATGAACTCACCAATGGCCTGCACCCGGGACAGATGGTGATCCTCGCCGCCAGACCCGCGATGGGCAAATCAACCCTCGGGCTGGACATGGCCCGGTCGTGTTCGATCAAGAACAACATGGCGTCGGTGATCTTCTCGTTGGAGATGAGCAAGGTCGAGATCGTGATGCGTCTGGTCTCCGCCGAAGCGCAGATCCAGCTCTCGTCCCTTCGCAAGGGGTCGATGAACGAGGACGACTGGCAGCGTCTGGCCAACAAGATGGCCGACATCTCCAGCGCACCGCTGTTCATCGACGATTCGCCGAACCTGACGATGATGGAGATCCGCGCCAAGGCCCGCCGCCTGAAGCAGAAACACGACCTGCGCCTGATCGTCATCGACTACCTGCAGCTGATGACCTCGGGCAAGAAGGTCGAGTCGCGTCAGTTGGAGGTCTCGGAGTTCTCGCGTCAGATCAAGCTGCTGGCCAAGGAGCTCGGGGTGCCCGTGGTGGCTATGTCGCAGCTCAACCGTGGTCCCGAACAGCGCACCGACAAGAAACCGATGGTGTCCGATCTTCGCGAGTCGGGTTGCCTGACGGCATCCACGCGCATCCTCCGCGCGGACACGGGCGCGGAAACCACCATCGGAGAGATCTATAGTCAAGGCCTCCGCGACATTCCGGTCTGGTCGGTCGACGAGAACCATCGCGTGGTTCCCATGACGATGACACATGCGTTCTCCAGCGGCGTCAAGGACGTCTTCCGTATGCGCCTCGCCTCGGGCCGAGAGATCGAGGCGACCGCCAATCACAAGTTCCTCACCATCGACGGCTGGGTTCCGCTCGAAGATCTCGCTCCGGGACACCGGCTGGCAGTGCCCCGGCACGTGCCGGACCCGATCGCCACGAAGAGGGCCGACGATGACGAGGTGGCGCTACTCGCTCACATGATCGGCGATGGGTCATTCGTCAAGAAGCAGCCCATCCGTTACGCCAGTGTCGACGAAGCAAACCTGACACGTGTTGCCGAGGCCGCGTCGCGTCGTTTCGGCATCAACGCCAAGCGGGACGAACATTCGGCTGCGCGGGTGACCACGCTTCGGCTGCCCGCGCCCTTCCGCCTCACGCACGGTAAGCGCAACCCCATTGCGGCTTGGCTCGATGGATTGGGGCTCTTCGGGTTGCGTAGCCACGAGAAGTTCATCCCCGAGTGGGTCTTTGCACTACCCCTTGATCAAGTGCAGGACTTCATCGGCCACCTGTGGGCAACGGACGGTTCGGCCCGTTGGGACGAACAAGCCCGACAAGCGCGGATTTACTACGCCACCTCAAGTCGGCGACTCGCCGACGGTCTGTGCCAGCTCCTGCTGCGCTGTGGCATCGTCGCCAGAATCAAGATCGCACAGAAGAGCGGCTTCCGAGATGGCTATCACGTGCACATCTATGGGGCGGCGCAGCAACTCACCTTCTGCCGCACCATCCCTGTGTGGGGCGCTCGGGGCGTTTCTGCACGGCAGATGGTTCCACGGCTGGAAGCGATCAAGGGAAACACCAACGTGGACACCGTCCCTCGCGAAGTCTGGGCCTCTGTCAGGACCTCACTGACTGCGCAAGGCATGAGCCACCGAGCCTTCTCGGAGGCCTTGGGAACAGCCTTCTGCGGATCGGCGTTGTGGAAGCGCTCACCGAGCCGAGAGCGCTTGGGTCGTGTGGCGACCTTGCTGGAAGACCCCGATCTGCAAAAGCTGGCCGACAGCGACCTGCTGTGGGACTCGGTCGTTTCCATCGAGCCCCTGGGACAGCAGGAAGTGTTCGACGCAACGGTTCCGGGGACGCATTGCTTCGTGGCCAACGGCGTCGTGGCCCACAACAGCTTGGAACAGGACGCCGACATCGTGATCCTGCTGCACCGTGACGACGTGTACGACAAGGAATCGCCCCGCGCCGGCGAAGCCGACTTCATCATCGCCAAGAACCGCAACGGCCCGACGCGCACGGTGACCACGATCTTCCAGGGCCACTACTCACGGTTCGTGGATATGCAGCACTGACATCGAGTGACACTGATCAAACTTCCACCCATACTGACAAAAAGTGTCACTTCCCAGTGGATTGTCACCATGCGGTGGTCACTGGACGACTTGACTCGTGCGCTGGAGGCCATGCGCATCCGCCGAGGGACACCACCACGACCATTGAGGTGAAGCGCGCCTCCGGAGGCGTTCCGTCCATGCCGGAGACCTTGTGCGCGTTCGCCAACATGCCCGACGGCGGGACCATCATCTTGGGGGTCGACGAGGGAAATGGCCGCTTCGAGGTCACCGGACTGACAGATCTCGCAGCCATCGAGTCCGGCATCATCTCCCAAGCCCGGCAAGCGGTGACCCCGAGCCCCCAGCTTGTTCCCCAACAGTTCATCGTGAACGGGAAACAGCTACTGGTGCTCCACGTGGTCCCCTTGCCTGCAACAGACAGGCCAGCCACCGCCGACGGGGTCGCCTATCTTCGACAACCCGACGGCGACTGTCCCATGCACGAGCACGAACTCCGAATGCTGGAAGTGGCAAAGCTACATCTCGATGAGCAGGTCGAGTACGACCTTCGGGCCGCATCCGGGCTCGACATCGACGATCTGGTACCCGAACTCGTCGACCAGTACATTGCAACGGCCAGAAGCCGCGATGGTCGGCTACGCAATGACTCCCGGGAGCAGACCCTGCGCAACACCAGCGTGCTGACCCGAACCGGCGAACCCACATTGGCAGGCCTGTACGCACTGGGCGATTATCCCCAAGGTCGCTACCCAGCCCTGACCGTGACTGCGGCCGTCCAACTTCCAGGCGGGGAAGGGCAGCACCGAAACACGGTCTACCGCCGTGCACCATGGACCACAAACTGACGGGATACTTCCACTCGCGTCGGCAGTCTTCGTCAGTTCCGATTCCGAATCGCCATCTCAGCGCAGCTCTGGCTGTGAACCAACGGATCCATGGGAGCGAAAGCAGCCAGATGAGCCCAGATGGCAGAGTAGCCCCAAGTCATCCGAAAGCGAGGCCCCATGTCATCGTTGGGAAACCTGATCTGGAACATCGCCGACCAGCTGCGCGGGGTCTACAAGCCCGCGCAGTACGGTACGGCCACGCTGCCGTTCCTGATCCTGCGACGAATGGAGTGCGTCCTCGCCGACCACCGCGACGAGATCAACGCGATGGCCGCGAGCACACCAAACGACATGGTCCTCGCCGCGAAGCTCCGCAAGCAGTTCAACCTGCACTTCTGGAACCGCACGAACTACACGCTGAAGTCGCTGCTAGGCGATCCGGAGAATCTGGCCGAGAACCTCATCGATTACACCGCAGGTTTCTCCGCCAACGTCGCCGACATCTTCGACCGCTTCGGGTTCACCGAGACGGTCCACAAACTCGACGAGAAGGACCGGCTGTACCTGGTGGTCGGGCAGTTCACCGACATCGACCTGCATCCCAAGCGGGTCACCAACGCCGACATGGGGCAGGTGTTCGAGCATCTGATCTTCAAGTTCTCCACCGCAAGCAACGAGACCGCCGGTGAGCACTTCACCCCACGCGATGCAATCCGCCTGATCGTTGATCTCGTGCTGGCTCCCGATGACGAGATCCTCTCCGAAGCTGGCGTCGTGCGTTCGATCTACGATCCGACCGCCGGTACTGGCGGCATGTTGTCGGTGGCGGAGGAGGAGATCCTCGCCATGAACCCGAGAGCCCAGGTCACCTTGGCCGGGCAGGAGCTCAACGACGAGTCCTATGCGATCTGCAAGTCCGACATGATCGCCAAGGGCCACGCGGTGGACGCCATCCGCCTCGGCGACACGCTCTACGACGACAAGCACTACGACCAGACCTTCGACTACTGCCTGTCGAATCCGCCCTACGGCGGCGACTGGAAGGCGTCGCAAGCCGTGGTGCGCCGTGAGCACGAGATCGGCGGGGGCCGGTTCGACGCCGGGCTGCCGCGCATCAGCGATGGCCAGACGCTGTTCCTGCAGCACCTGATCTCCAAGCTGCGTCCGGCCAAGGCTGGGGCGAAGGACTCCGGGGGCCGGGCGGGCATCGTCCTCAACGGGTCGCCGCTGTTCACCGGTGGCGCGGGTTCGGGTGAGTCGGAGATCCGACGCTGGTTGATCGAGTCCGACCTCATCGACTGCATCGTCGCCCTGCCGACCAACATGTTCTACAACACCGGCATCGCGACGTATGTGTGGGTCCTCGACAATCACAAGCCCGAGGAACGACGCGGCAAGATCCAGCTCATCGACGCCACCGCGCGCTGGACCAAGATGCGCAAGAACCTCGGCTCCAAGAACCGTGAGATCGGCGACGCCGACCGCGACGCCATCGCAAACCTCTACGAGGGCTTCACCGAGACCGAGCACTGCAAGATCCTCGAACCCGCCGACTTCGGCTACTGGGAGATCACCGTCGAACAACCGTTGCGCCTGCGGTTCGCGCCCGATGCCGAATTGGTGGACGCCGCCTTGGCCGCGAAGGCGATCACCAAGCTCGATCAGGACGAACAGGGCAAGCTCCGCACTGCACTGGAATCGCTGATCGGCCAGACTTGGATGGACCGCGCCGAGTTCATCCAGGACCTCAAGAAGGCCGCCCGCGAGCGCGGAGTCGCCCCGAGCGCTGCGGTGGTGAAGGCGATCTGGCAGGCCATCGGGGTACATGACGATGACGCGGTGGTCTGCACCGACAACAAGGGCAACGTCGAACCGGACACCGATCTGCGCGACACCGAACTCGTGCCCTTCCGCGACGACATCGAGAGCTACTTCGAACGCGAAGTGCTCCCCCACGTGCCGGACGCCTGGATCGATGAGTCGAAGACGAAGATCGGGTACGAGATCCCGTTCACGCGGTTGTTCTACAAGTACGTCCCGCCGCGCCCCCTCGAGGAGATCGACGCCGACCTCGAACGGGTGACGGCCGAGATCATCGAACTGCTGCAGGACGTGGAGTCGTGAGCATCCAACAAGAAGACCTCCTCGGCGAGCGCCCACCGTCACACTGGGTCGTTACACGACTCGGACGTCTAGGCCGATGGGGCAAGGGATACGGCGGCTCCAAGAAAGACAACCAAGAATCGGGAATCCCCGTCGTTCGGTACGGCGACCTCTACACCACATTCCAGACCACCATCGAGCATCCGGTGGCCTATGTCAGTTCCGAAGATGCCGATCGTTACGCGCCGCTTCACCCCGGAACCTTAGTTTTCACTGCGTCCGGCGAGGACCCCGAAGAGATCGGCAAGGCCGCCGTCTCCATGCTGCCTGACCCAGCCGTCGTCGGTGGCGATGCCATCACTCTGGAACCGGACGGCGACGTGGACCCCCTGTTCCTGGCCTATGGAATACAAGCGCACCCTTTGAGGACTCACCGAGCCCTTCGCTCAACAGGGTTCACGGTGGTGCATATCAGCGCCGCCAAGTTGAAGACAATCCCTCTTGCGCTGCCGCCATTAGGAGAACAACGAGCAATCGCAGACTTCTTGAACCGCGAGACCGCAAAGATCGACGCGCTCATCGAGAAGCAGAACGAGCTGATCTCCCTGCTCCGTGAACGGCGAGGGGCAGCAGTGCAGCATCGACTGGACGTGTTCAGTGCTGAACACTCCACGATCGCTCTGGGATACGTGATTGGTTCCATCGATCAGGGAGCGAGTCCCTCTTGCGCAACATGGCCCGTGGCGAACCCCGCCACGGACTGGTGCGTCCTCAAGGTCGGATGTGTCAACTATGGCGTGTTCCGGCCGGACGAGAACAAGGCACTTCTGGACCTCGAATACGCCGATCCCAAGCACGCAGTCCAGGCTGGCGATGTGGTCGTTTCCCGCGGAAATACGCGCGAACTCGTTGGGAGTGCCGCGCATGTCCCAACGCATCTCCCGCGCGCATTGCTGAGTGATCTCCTTTATCGGGTTCGCACCCGGTCTGACCTTTACGATCCCCAGTTTCTGGCAACGGTGCTTGGAAGCCGCCATGCACGGGATCAGATCGAGCTCGAGGCTCGAGGGAGTAGCCACACAATGCCCAAGATCTCGCAAGCGGTCCTGCGGAAGCTGCAGGTTCCCCACATACCACTTGCCGAGCAACGTGCCTTGCAGACCAGCATCGCCGCTGAGACCGCCAAGATCGACGCCCTCATCGCCAAAGCCGAGGAGCACATCGCTCTCGCCCAAGAGCGTCGGGCGGCGCTCATCACCGCTGCGGTCACGGGCCAGCTCGACATCCCCGGAGAGACGAACTGACATGGCACGCGCACAGACGATCCAGATCTTCCTGCCGAGTGGAAACCCGCAAGGACTTCGGCAGGCCGAGATCACGACCCGCACGGTCCAGGTGTTCGACATCCCACGCGCGTCGCTGTCGGAGTTTCTCGCCATGGAACAGGCCCACCAGGTCGGGGTGTATTTCCTGTTCAGTGACACGTCCGACACTGACGAACGTGCCGAGTGCTACATCGGAGAGACCGACGACATCGGCAAGCGCTTGCGTCAGCACGAAAGCAAGAAGCTGTTCTGGACCCGGGCACTCGTGGCCATCTCCCTGACTGCCTCGTGGACGAAGACGCACGTGCGCTACTTCGAAGCCAAGGCGGTCCGCGTCGCGAAGGACAACGGACGCTATGCGGTGAAGAACGGCAACGACGGTTACGCCAACATGCACATGCCGCTGCCACTTCAGGCCGACTGTGATGAGTTCTTCGAAACGATTTCAGTGCTGACCGCGACCTTGGGATTTCCCATCCTGCGGCCGTTGAAGTCCAAGCAGGACACCCCGCACGCCAACATCCTCCACGTACGCGGTCTCAAGGACACCACCTCGGGCTCCTACTCCGACGAAGGGCTGACCGTCTTCGCAGGAACCCAGATCGTGCCGCAGAATGCCAAGTGGCGCCCCTATCCCGCCATCGCCGCCCAGCGGGAAGCCCTCCTGGACGATGGTGTACTCCAGCAGGACGAGTCCGGCGCCATCGTGTTCGCCAAGGACCACCTGTTCCCCACCCCCAGCGGAGCCGCCTGCGTGATCCGCGGACGCAGTGCCAACGGTTGGGAGCAGTGGCGGGATGGTCAGAACCAACGGCTGGATGCGATCGTGGATCGCACCGGTACTCAGGAGGAGGTGCCCTGATGACGAACCAGACGTGGGAATCGCAGTTCGAGACCGAGATCTGCGAACACCTCGCCGCACACGGGTGGCTCTACAGCCCCAATGACGACGGCTACGACCGCGAACTCGCCCTCTACCCCGCCGACCTGTTTGCTTGGCTCGAGGAAACCCAACCCGAACAACTCGCCAAGAAGATCAAGCCCACCCAGTCTGCCGAGGCGCAGGCCACCTCGCGTCGCGCTCTGCTCGAGCGTCTGGCGTTACTCCTCGACAAGGGCCAGGCTGGCACCGGCGGTTCCCTGCACCTGCTGCGCACCGGGTTCAAGGACACCCCCGCGTCGTTCCAACTCATGCAGAAGCAGCCCGAACAGGGCGTCAACCCCACCGTCAACGCCCGCTACAGCGCCAACCGGCTGCGGATCATGCGTCAGGTGCACTACTCCACCAAGCACAACAAGTCGATCGACCTGGTCGCGTTCGTCAACGGTGTCCCGGTCGCGACGTTCGAACTCAAGACCGATCACAAGCAGACCATCGGCGACGCGAAACGGCAGTACTGCCACGACCGCGACCCGGCCGGTGAACCGCTGCTCGGGTTCGGCACCCGTGCACTGGTGCACTTCGCCGTGAGCAACGACGAGGTCTGGATGACCACCAAGCTCGCCGGCTCCAAGACCCACTTTCTCCCGTTCAACCGCGGCCACGAGGGCCACGAGGGCAATGGCCCCGACGAGGACGGCGGCTCGGCCACCACCTACCTGTGGCGCGACGTGCTGCAACGCGACCAGTGGCTGGACATCCTCGGCAAGTTCATCCATTACGAGGAGAAGCGCAGCACCGACGACAAGGGCCGCGTCCGCACCTCGCACACCCTGATCTTCCCGCGGTTCCACCAGCTCGATGCAGTCACCAAGATCGTCCGCGACGCCCGCACCCACGGGGCCGGACAGCGCTACCTGATCCAGCATTCGGCCGGGTCTGGCAAGACACGCTCCATCGCGTGGTCGGCCCATCGACTCGCGACGCTGCACGACGACAACGACCAGAAGGTGTTCGACACCGTCATCGTCGTCACCGACCGCAACGTGCTCGACGAACAACTCCGCGAAGCCGTCAAACAGATCGAGAGCAAGTCGGGCGTCGTGGCCTCGATCTCCGCCAAGGAAGCCGCCAAGAAGTCGTTCGGCTCGAAGTCGGCCTATCTCTCCGAGGCACTGGCCAGCGGGAAGCTCATCATCGTGGTCACCATCCAGACCTTCCCATTCGTGTTGGAGGCCATCCAGGACGACGACGCCCTGGCCGGCCGCCGGTTCGCCGTGATCGCCGACGAGGCGCACTCGTCACAGACCGGCCAGACCGCCGCGAAGCTCAAGGCAGTGCTCTCGGAGCAGGAGGCAGCCGAGTTGGACGACGGCGGCAGCGTCGATGTGGAAGCGATGCTGGCAGCCGAGGCGAAGTCGCGGGCCGCCACGCCCAACATCTCGTTCCTAGCGTTCACCGCCACGCCGAAGTCGAAGACGATGGAGATGTTCGGCACTCCCGGCCCCGACGGCAAACCCGTGCCGTTCCACACGTACACGATGGCCCAGGCGATCGAGGAAGGATTCATCCTCGACGTACTGCAGAACTACACCACATACAAGACCGCCTACCAGTTGGCCCAGGCGTCGCAGGGTGGAGAGTTGGTGGACGAATCCACCGCCACCAAGGGCCTGATGCGATGGGTGAAGCTGCACCCGACGAACATCGCGCAAAAGGTCTCGTTAATCATCGAGCACTTCGACTCGAACGTGAAGCACCTGCTCGACGGACGAGCGAAGGCGATGGTGATCACCGACTCACGCAAGGCCGCCGTCCGCTACAAGCTCGCCATGGACGCGTACATCGCCAAGCGCGGATACACCGGCTACACCTCATTGGTCGCATTCTCCGGCGACGTCACCGACCTCGAATCCGGACCCGATCCGTTCACCGAGCACTCCCTCAACCCCGGCGTGAAGGACCTGCGCACGGGTTTCGAGGCAGACGAGTACCGCGTGATGATCGTCGCCAACAAGTTCCAGACCGGCTTCGACCAACCGCTGCTGTGCGCCATGTACGTCGACAAGCAGTTGGCCGGCGTCGCTGCGGTGCAGACGCTCTCCCGGCTCAACCGGGCCATGAAGGGCAAGGAGACGATGGTCGTCGACTTCGTCAATGACGAAGAGCAGATTCTGGCCGCGTTCCTGCCGTACTACGCCGAAGCCGAGATCGTCGCCACCACCGATCCCAATCTGCTCCACGACCTGCAGAGCAAACTCGACACCTCCGGGTATTACACCCCCGACGAGGTGGACGCGGTGGTCGATGCCGCGGTCCAGAAGAAGGGCAACGGAGCGATCTCCCACGCGCTCGGGCCGATCAAGCAGCGGTTCGTCGCCGCGTGGAACAGCGCACAGGCGAGCAAGGACACCAGCGCCATCGACGAGCTGGAACTGTTCCGCAAGGACGTTCGCACGTTCGTGAAGCTCCACGATTTCGTCTCCCAGATCCTCGATTTCGAAGACGTCGACGTCGAGAGGCACGCCATCTTCTTCCGCCTGCTGATCCCGCACCTGCGGACGCATTCGGTCACCGAGACCGTCGACCTCTCCGACGTCGAGCTGGTGCACATCAAGCAGAAGGAGACCGGCCAGCACACCCTCGACCTCTCCGAAGGCAAACCCGAGCCGCTCAAACCATCGGTGGCGGCGGGCTCCAAGCGTCGGCGTGACCCCAAGTTGGTTCTCATGGATGAACTCATCGACCGGCTCAACGCGCAGTTCGCCGGCGAGGACTTCCGCCCCGACCAGGTCACTTCGTGGGCCACCGCGCTGGTGCAGGCAATGGAAGCCGACGAAGACCTCCAGCAGCAGGCCTCGGCCAACAGTGAAGAGCAGTTCCTGACCTCGCAGAAGCTGAAGGACTCCCTCCTGATCGCGGTCTATGACACCAACCAGGCCCATTCCCGGATGACCGAGCTGTTCAACGAGGGCGGCCCGGTGGAAAGCGCGATGCTGGAGCTGCTCGGCAAGCTCGTGTACCGCGGGTTGCGCGGTGGGGACGCACAACAGGCCGTTGATGGTTCTGCCTTCGAGGTGGAGGACGCCGCCAGCCATGGAGACCGCGACACACCCAATTCTCGACAAGGGAAAGACTCTGCTGCCCTCAGCGAGCGGAACTCCTGATCGCGCATCATCGGCCCTTCTGGACCACAGTCACAAGTAACTCCAGTTACCAAGATGGGGGAGATTACCTGCCCCCGACCACACAGCTGCTTCCACGGGAAGAGCGAAGAGATCGTGCACGAGGAGAGTGCCCATGGAAGAGCCAAGCCCCGACACCACCCAATGGATTCGCGTCGCTCACTGACCCCCGACTAGAATTGACACCAGCGGTTCTTCAGGAGCCTGCCAAGGTTCACCAGCGGTGCTGCCACCGCCCTCCTTAAGTGGATCGGCCCTTGGAGGCTCCTGAAGAACCGCTGGTTTCCTTCCTCGGGCAACCGGGGCATGGAAACCACGGTTCATTCGTGACAGTCACATTGGTGGGACTCGACATGATCCCGAGCGGGACAGCGCAAGAGTCACTGTTCCGAATCTGATGCCAGACGCTGAGTAAGTACGCTGGCTCAGTGAGGTTGAATTGCCCATCTGGCCAGATCGCCGCCTTGAGAAATCCGCCGTAAAGATCTGCTGCCTGACTCTCCAGATACCGGTCGGCAGAGACCCAGCGCAAGCCCTTCTCGAGATGGTGCGGAACCTTCGGATCAGGGATGACCTGACGCAGAATGTATCCCTTGGTTGCCTCATGGTCGTGACGACGCACGTGCCCGAATCGCGTCCATAGCTGGGCGCCTTCGCCAGCCCAGTTGCGCCCAGCCCACAAGATCGACTTGTACATCTTGAGCGCAATGAAGTTGTAGAAGAGCGCTTGGTCGCCGTTGAACGCGTCGCGCTTGAGGTCCGCCTTCCTGCAGTAGACGTACATGACTCGCAGATTGGTCAAAGCACCGAGTCGCGCCGCCGCAAGCCGTCGGTGATCATGAGTCTTGACGTGCCTTTTCCATGACATCACCGTTCCCTCTGGAACCGAAAACAGCTCGCGTATGTCACGAACGACTTGTCGCAACTCTGCCGCGCCGTCGTCGTCCACCATGACTGCCGCCATGCCGAACACTGGGCTCGCTTTGGACGACAGCCCACGGTCACCCGTCTCGTCAACATAAGCGAAGATGCGTGGCTGTTTCGTGGCCATGCCCTGACGGTAGCGACTCGAACGGACACATGACCGCACCGCGACAATGCTCCACGCTTGTCAGCCCAAGCAAGTTCAGCCCGAGGCTGCCCTGATACGAGCAGCGAATGGCAGAGCGGCCCCATCCGGCGAAAGCGAGGTCCCATGTCATCGTTGGGAAACCTGATCTGAACCATTGCCGACCACCACGACGAGATCAACGCGATTTCCGCGAACCACCTGACGTCCACCGCTGGAGGGCCTAACGTGACCACCGTCGTTCACGAACCACCCCCGGTTCCGGGAGACACCGACTCGTCGGTTTCGGTGGCGCCCGGACCATGACGACGGAGCACCATCATGAGCCAAGACCCCGCATCGTTCACGGCACAGGACCTCACCAACCCCAGCCTTGACGCCCACACGCTGCGCAGCATCGCCATTGCACGGCCGGATCTGCACTTCGCGGTGCTTCAGCATCCGAATACACCTCCGCAGCTCGCTGAGGACATCCGACGCCTGTCAAGTTCGAATGGACGATCGCCGCAGCAGACCGGCGGACGGGCGATCGCACGCCTGCTTCTGCCGGGGCTGGCCTTCGCGGCATTGCTCGTGACCTTTGCTCCGGCCATGACAGCGACCAAGAGTGGGCTGTTCGACTCGACGACGACCTCGTTCGCACTCGGCGATCTGGGCTACGGCATGCCCCTGCGCGCAGGATGCGCGCTGGTCGTCATCTTGGGCCTCGCGGCCGCCGCCCGCCCCAAGGCTTGGCTATACAGCATTCTGTCGATCATCACGTTCCTGATCAGCCTCGCCCTAGGAGCGATCAGCTGGATGTTCATCGGCATGGATGGCCACTCCTCCGACGGCGTCACGATGAGCCTCGCCTACGGGCCCTTCGCCGCCATCACGCTCGCCGCAGCCATGATCGTCGCCGCATTCATCGGGTT
Organism: Propioniferax innocua; assembly: GCF_006716235.1. Classification (GTDB taxonomy): domain Bacteria; phylum Actinomycetota; class Actinomycetes; order Propionibacteriales; family Propionibacteriaceae; genus Propioniferax; species Propioniferax innocua. The sequence goes on from NZ_VFOR01000001.1 coordinate 1,354,982, forward strand.
GGGCCGGGTGAAGCAGTAGCGAACATTCCGAGGCCCTACCGCTCCTCCAGCGCCAGCCCCTTGTGCTCGGGCAGGAACCAACCGGCCACCATGGCGAGGGCGAACATCCCGCCGAACAGTCCGAACAAGATCCCCAGCCCCAGCGGGGCCACGAGCGGAACCACCATCGGTGCGACCATCGCCGCGATACGCCCGAACGCGGTGGCGGCTCCGGCCCCCGAAGCCCGTCCCGTGGTCGGGTAGGCCTCGGGCGTGATCGCATACACCGCGCCCCAGGCACCGAGGTTGAAGAAGCTCAGCAGGCATCCGAAGAACATCGCCACGCCGTACTGCCAAGCCCCGGAACCGGGAGCGATGCTGTCAGCGAGCTGACCGGCGAACCCAAACCCCACTGCGGCCAAAGCCGACCCGCCCAGGAACGAGACCAGCGTCGCCCGGCGCCCCCACACCTCGATGAGGATCGCTGCCACCAGATACCCCGGCAGCTGCGCGAGCGTCATGAACAAGGTGAACTCGAAACTCTTCACCACCGTCAGGCCGCCTTGATGCAGCAGCGTCGGGATCCAGATGAAGGCCCCGTAGTAGGCGAAGTTGACACCGAACCACACCAGCCAGAGCGCGATCGTGCGCTGACGAAAACGTGGCTCGAACAGTTCACGCCAACCGATACGTTCGGTTTCAGCTCCCTCGGAGCCGTTCTCGATCTTCAGGGGGCCGGGATCACCAGCACCGGCCCGGGCCTGAACTCCGGCAGCGCTCTCCCAGTCCGCGACGATCGCCTCGGCTTCCTCGTGTCGGCCCTTCGACTCCAGGAAGCGCACCGATTCGGGCACCTTCGCCCGGATCACCAGCGACCACAGCGCCGGGATGAGGCCGAAGGCCAACGCCCAACGCCAGCCGTTCTCCAGCGGCACGACGAAGTACCCGACGAGCGCGGCGCCGAGCCAACCCACGGCCCAGAACGACTCGAGCGCCACCACCACACGGCCACGGATCCGCTGCGGAGAGAACTCACTCACCAACGTCGATGCCACGGGCAGTTCACCGCCAAGTCCAAGGCCCACCACGAACCGCAACACGATGAGCGCCACCAGTCCCGTTGAGAGGGCCGAGAGCCCCGTGGCGATCCCGTAGACCAGCAAGGTCAGGGCAAAGACCCGGCGGCGACCGATCCGATCGGCGAGCAGCCCACCCAGCGAGGCGCCCAACGCCATGCCGATGAACCCCACCGATGCCAGCACGGATTGCTCAGCACCAGTGAGTGACCACTCCTTCGTCAGCGCCAGCATGATGTAGGCGATGAGCCCCACATCCATGGCATCCAGCGCCCAACCGACGCCCGAGGCGAACAGCATCGTGTTGTGTTTCCGCGTGTACGGCAGTCGGTCGAGCCGCTGGGTACGTGTGAGGTTGCTCTGCACGTTCGGATTTTAGGCGACGTTCAGCGAAGTGCAGCGTTTCATCCATGATCGACTCCCAGGGGGCGCTGATCATGGATGAAACGCTGCAATTGGCAGGCGGCCCTGCCAGACTGGGGCCATGAGCAACGAAGCTTTGGTCCAGGTCACCGTGGAAGGCGCCGTCGCCCGTGTCCACATGAACAACCCCAAGACCCGAAACGCCCTGTCGGTCGCGATGATGTCGGCTCTGATCGACGAATTCACCGCGATCGCCGAGCGCAGGGACGTACATGTGGCCGTCCTGTCATCTGAGGGACACGTGTTCAGTTCCGGGCACGACCTCAAGGAGCTCAATGGCGCGGACGAGGCCGCCCGCACCGAGATGTTCCGGGTCTGTTCGGAGCTGATGCTGCTCATCCAGGCCATTCCCCAGCCGGTGATCGCCCAGGTCCAGGGCGTGGCCACCGCGGCCGGATGCCAACTCGTCGCCACGTGCGACCTCGCCGTGGCCGGCTCATCGGCCCGCTTCGGCACCCCCGGCGTCCGCATCGGGCTGTTCTGCTCCACACCGATGGTGGCCCTGTCACGCGCAGTCCCCCGCAAGCAGGCCATGCGCATGCTGCTCACCGGAGATCTCATCGAAGCCGAGGATGCCCTCGCCCACGGGCTCGTCTCCGACGTCGTCCCCGACGACGAGTTGCCCGCCGCCACCGCCGAGCTTGCCGACAAGGTCGCCGCAGCATCCTCAGCCACCGTCGCACTGGGCAAGGCCGCCTTCTACGAGCAGATCCAACTCGCCACCGCCGATGCCTACACCCGCATGAGCGAAGTCATGGTCGCCAACGCCGGCATGCCCGACGCCCGCGAAGGCATCGACGCCTTCCTCGGCAAACGCACTCCCGTCTGGCAGCACCGCACCAAGTGAGTCCACCTGCAGGGCCCTGGCACACACCCCGCGACCCGACCACCAAGCGCCCCACCTCGGCGTTGGGCCATGCCTGCCCGCCCCACCTTGACGCTTCGCCGCATAGACACGGCACAACGCAGAGATGAAGCGCGCCAGGGGCCGCAAACCGCACCAATCACCCACCCATCGACGCCTGACCACCCCACCTTCGGCCCCACCTTGACGCTTCGCCGCACAGACACGGCACAACGCAGAGGTGGAGGCGACGCGGGCCAAGCAGAGGATTCGACGCGGCCGCTTGCCCAACAACTACGCCACGTCGTACAATCAAGGAACCACCAGAAGCACGGGTGTCACTGTTCGGCAGGCATCACCGGAAGCGGCGGAGTACTTCCGCCGTGCTCAACGAGGAGCTTTCCTGTGCCGCAGCCAACACCGCGCGTTGTTCGCGTTCTGAACAACAACGCCGTCCTCGCCCGAGGGGCCGAGGACGAGATGGTGCTGGTCGGACGTGGCATCGGGTTCGGTCGCAGCGAAGGCGACCCCATCCCCACCGAAGGTATCCAGAGCCGTTTTGTGGAGGTCGCACCCGAGCAGGTGCAGTTCCTTACGTGGGCCAGCTCCTTGGGCACCTCGGTGCTGGAGACCATTTCGGCAGCCGTCGATCTCGCGGCCGACCTGCTCGGCGAGCTCCACCCATCGGTCTATCTGCTGCTCGCCGACCACCTCGCGTTCGCCGTCCACCGGCTCGAACAGGGTCAGGCGATCCGCAATGAGCTGGTCAAGGAGATCCGTGCCTCCTTCCCCGACGAGTACGCCGCGGCCGAGGTCGTCGTCCATTATCTGAACGCCAACCTCTCGGTGACGATGCCCGTCGACGAAGCCGCCTTCGTCACCCTCCACCTCAATGGGGCCCGCACCGGGGCCACTGCCAAACAGCCCCTGCAGCGCGCCAATCTCCTGGCCGAACTCGTCGCCCTCGTCCACACCGAATTCGGAATCACCCCCGGCGCCGACGCCGACCCCACCACCAACGACCTGACCGTCGCCCTGGCCCAACTCATTCGCCGTATCGAGACCGGACGCTGGCGTCACAACAACGCCCTGCACGCGATCCACCGCGACCTCCCCTCCGAATGCGCGCTCGCTCGGCGTCTGATCACCCGCATCCTCCACACCGATGCCCTGCCGCAAACCGCCCGAGGCGAGGTGGCCTACACCGCCGTAGGGCTGCACGGCTGGAAACAAGACCACGCACACAGGCGTGCCTGAGAAAGGAAGAAACAGTGGGATCTCGCATCATGGAGGCGCTGCAGCGCCTCGGAAAGGCCCTGATGGGTGCGGTGGCAGTGCTGCCGGTCGCAGCCATTCTCATGGGCATCGGCTATTGGATCGACCCTGACGGCTGGGGCGCGAACAGCATCGTCGCGGCAGTACTCATCAAGTCGGGCTCGGCAGTGCTCGACAATCTCGGTTGGATCTTCGCGGTCGCCATTGCCTTCGGTCTGGCGAAGGACTCCAACGGCGCGGCAGCACTATCGGGTTTCATCGGTTTCGCCACGGTGAAGATGGTCGTCGGCCCCGAAACGGTGGCGGCGTACAAGGGCATCGAGGATCCCACCGCGCTCGAGGGTGACGCAGCCCTGTTGTGGGCGTCACAGGGTTGGGACGCCATCGACGACAAGAACGTGCTCATCGGCATCCTCGTCGGCGTCCTTGCCGCTTGGGTCTACAACAGATTCCACAACACCCGCCTGCCGGATGCACTGGCCTTCTTCTCCGGGCGCCGACTCGTCCCGATCCTGACCTCGGTGTTCTCCATCGCCCTCGCCGGTGCGATGTATGTGCTGTGGCCCCTGCTGTACACCGGGTTGTTCAACTTCGGTCAATGGATTCAGGGCATGGGTGCCGTCGGCGCGGGCCTGTACGGCTTCGTCAACCGCCTGCTCATCCCGACAGGTCTGCATCACGCGCTGAACTCCATCTTCTGGTTCGACGTGATCGGCATCGACGACATCGGCAAGTTCCTCGCCGGTGGCGCCACCATCGAGGCGGCCAAGGCGGCCACTGACGCGGCGTCGTGCCCCGGCGTCTGGGATGGCAGCACGTGTCAGGTCGTCGGTGAGGTGGGCCGCTACCAAGGTGGTTTCTTCCCGGTGATGATGTTCGGTCTCCCCGGCGCTGCGCTGGCCATGTTCCTGCGCGCCGATGCCAAGCGTCGCAAGACCATCGGCTCGCTCATGCTCGCCGGTGCCCTGGCCTCGTTCTTCACCGGTGTCACCGAGCCCCTGGAGTTCACCTTCATGTTCGTCGCACCGTTGCTGTACCTGGTGCACGCGATCCTGACCGGTCTGTCGATGTTCATCGCCTCGGCCTTCAACTGGACCGCAGGCTTCGGTTTCTCCGCCGGGTTCGTCGACATGGCGTTGTCATCCCAGAACCCGCTGGCCAACAAGTGGTACATGCTCGCCCTCGTGGGGCTCGCCTACTTCGCCCTGTACTTCGTGGTGTTCTACTTCCTGATCGGCAGGTTCAACCTGAAGACGCCTGGTCGCGGGGATGTCACCGATGAGGACGCCGACGCCACCCTCGACGCCGATGCCGATGTCATGGCCACCGCCGATCAGATCATCAAGGGCCTCGGTGGGACCGAGAACATCAAGCTCGTCGATTACTGCACCACGCGTCTGCGTTGCACCGTCGACGACTATGTGAAGGTGAAGGAGAGCGAGATCAAGAAGGCCGGCATCGCCGGCGTGATCCGGCCCTCGCAGACGTCGGTCCAGGTGGTCGTCGGGCCGCAGGTGCAGTTCGTGTACGACGCGGTCGCCGATCGGCTCAGGTCCAAGGACGTCGCCCTCGAGGGCGCCAAGGACGAGTGACACCGCCCACCCATCCACACGCGGCGTCCTTGGAGAGGGGCTCCGAGGACGCCGCCCCACACCCAAGGAGAATCATGTTCGGATTCGGCAAGAAGAAGACCAGCATCACCGCACCGCTGACGGGACGGGTGATTCCGGTCACCGAGGTGCCCGATCCGGTCTTCGCCCAGCGCATGCTCGGTGACGGGTTCGCGATCGAACCGGACGCCGACGCCGGGGTCGTGGAGGTCTGCGCTCCGACGGCCGGAAGATTGACCAAGGTCTTCGACACGCTGCACGCCTTCGCGCTGGTCGCCGAATCCGGGCTCGAGGTGTTCGTGCACATCGGCATGGACACCGTAGAGCTCAAGGGCGAGGGGTTCGAGAAACTGGCGTCCACCGGTGAGACCGTGACCGCCGGTCAGCCCATCGTCCGCGTCGACGTGTCCCGGATCCGCGAATCCGGGCGCGACCCGATCACCCCGGTGGTGTTCACCAAGTCCGCCCAAGTGGCTTCGCTCGACATCACTGAGGGGCCGGCACGCGGCGGCGACAAGGTCTGCACCCTCGCCCTCGCCTGAGCGCGCCACCCTGGCGTTGGGCCATGCCTGCCCCGCCCCACCTTGACGTTGTGCTGCGTAGACACGGCACAACGTCAAGGTGGAGCCGATGTGACGCGGGAACGCGGGAACGCGCCCCAAGGTGTCCTCGCGAAAGGCGACTACGCTGACGGCCATGCATCGCATCTTCACCATGAGCGTGGCGTCGGTCTACCCCCACTACGTGACGAAGGTCGAACGCAAGAGCCGGACGAAGGACGAGCTCGACACCGTCATCTGCTGGCTGACCGGCTTCGACCGGGTCACGTTGCAGCGTCACCTGGATTCCGGGACCACCTTCCAGGACTTCTTCGACGCCGCCTCCCTGCACCCGAACTCCGAGAAGATCACCGGCTCGGTGTGCGGGGTCAAGGTGCAGGAGGTCGAGGACCCTCTCATGCGGAGGATCCGTTACCTCGACAAGCTCGTGGACGAACTCGCCAAGGGGCGCCCCATGGAGAAGATCCTTCGGCCGTGATCCACCGCCGGTCCCCGATGACCGACACACGCCTCACCCCACACCCGAACCGAACACCGCCCGATGACCAACAACCGGATGTCATGATGGCCCGATGGCCAACAAACGGATCCGCATCATGACCTTCCCCGCGCATCCGGCGCAGGTGTTCCATGCGGCCCAACAGGCGATCGCGACGCATACCCGGCGTCCGGTGCAGACCGACGGGATCACCGTGCACGGGTCGGTCGCGGCCAATCTGTGGAGCTGGGGAGAGAATCTCTCGATCATGGTCGAACCGGATCCGGCAGGCGCCAAGGTCACCGCATCCAGTCGCTCCGCGTTGGCCACACAGATCGTCGACTACGGACGCCACCGCAAGAACGTGGACGCACTCCAGTGGCTCATGGAGCAGTCCCTGGAACGAGCGGCCCACGTGGTCAGCCCCGGTTGAGCCCCCTCGGCAGGGCTTCGAGCCGTGGCGAATGGGTCCCGCATGGGTCGGCGCAATAGGCTGCAGGCATGAACGCTGATCTCATCGCGCGGACGTTCGATGTGCTCCACCGGGCGGGTGCCGAGTTCGCACCGGGCCTCACCGATGACGAGTTCGAGCAACTCGAGAGCACTTTCAACTTCCGTTTCGCCCCCGATCACAGGGATTTCCTCGCAAGGGCGCTGCCCATCCGTGACCGCTGGGTGGATTGGCGCACCGACGACATGCGTTCGCTGCAGCGGTCGTTCGACTGGCCCATCGAGGGGATCATCTTCGACGTCCACGAGAACGCCTTCTGGCCCGGCGCATGGGGCGAGCGCCCAAGCGATGCCTGTTCGGCTGAAGAGGTGGCGCGTCGGGAACTCGCCTCATGGCCCACGCTGGTTCCCCTGTACGGGCACCGCTACATCGCGGCTGCCACTGCCGACGGTGCCAGCCCGGTGTTCTCGGCATACCAGTCCGACGTGATCCTGTACGGGGCCGATCTGCATGAATACGTGCTGAACGAGTTCCACCGAAACCAGTTCGAGGTGAATCAGCCCACGACGCGTATCCCGTTCTGGTCTGATCTCGCCGAAGGAGTCGAACCGTGCGCGAACTGACCATTGATGAACAGACGCCTCTTCGCATGGCCTCGTTGGGGGACAGCTTCACCGAGGGCGTCGGTGATGAGTACGCCGATGGCACAGCGCGGGGCTGGGCAGACCGCGTCGCACAGGGGTTGGCCGATGCCCATGGCACCGAGGTGCGCTTCGCCAACCTCGCCATCCGCGGACTGCTGCTGGAGCAGATCGTCACCACCCAGGTCGAGGCAGCACTGGCCCTCGACCCTGCGCCCACTTTGGTGACGTTCAACGGCGGCGGCAATGACATGCTGCGCCCACGTATGGACGCCGCACGGATGGTGGGGCTCATCACCGAAGCCTTGGACGCCTTCTCCACAGCGGGAATCCGCGTGGTGGCTCTGGCTGGCCCCGATCCCACCGGGGGACTTCCCCTCGGCCAGACCATCCGACGTCGGGGCGCCGAACTCACCGACGCGATGACGGCGCTCACCGCTGCCCGCGGCGTCGATTTCATCGATATCTTCCACGATTCGGAGATCCAACGCCCTCAGTACTGGGCCGAGGACAGGCTGCACATGGGCCCGGACGGGCATCGCCGCGTGGCCGATCTCGTTCTTCGGGCGTTCGGACGGGTCGAGACTCCCCATGCCCTTCCCGCGGGCGAACCGCCGCGGAAATCGGTGTCGGATCAACTCCGTTACGGGCGCTCCCATCTTCTGCCCTGGGTCGGCCGGAGGCTACGCGGACGTTCCTCTGCCGACGGCCGCATCGCCAAGCATCAGCAGTGGGCGACGCTGACGCCGCAGCAGTGAGCTGACCGGCGATGGGTCCGGACGCACCGCGCCTCAGGCGGTACGGCTCTCCGGTGCGGTGCGCAGCACGAGCAGCGCGACCACCTGGCAGATGACGAAGACCAGCATCAGCACCACCATGGGCACCGCACTCTGACCGTTTCCGATGCCGGTGAGCGGGGCCACTGCGGCCGCGAGGGTCATCTGTGACGCACCCATGAGCGCAGATCCTGCGCCGCGTCGACTCCCCGAGGCTTCCAATGCCACCGCCGACAGGTTGGGAAACAGGAAGCCGATGCACACCGTCAGGCAGAAGAATCCGATGATGACGGCCCAGCCGGCCACATCGAACACGAGCACCGCGAGCGTCAACCACAGCACCACCGCAGCCATCGCCGGCGTCGCCCGAGTGGCGATGTCCAGCGGTCTCATCCGTGCCACGAGTCGGGCATTGGTGAGGTTGGAGCCGAGGATCGCCAAGGAGTTCATCGTGAACACGATCGAGAACTGCTCCTCAGTCAGGCCGACGATGCGCTGCAGCACGAAGGGGCTCGCCGATACGTACGAGAACAGGATCCCGAAGCTCACGATGAACATCGCCACCGCAGCGGCATAGCCCCGGAATCGCAACAGGAACAGCATGTCGGAGATGGCCTTGCCGACGCCGCCGGTGATCCGTTCATGCGACGGGAGTGACTCGGGAATGATGATCCAGGCGGCCACCAACATGCCGACGCCAAGCAGCGCCAGGAACCAGAACACCGAGCGCCAGCCGAGCGTCGGCACCAGGAGCCCGCCCATGATCGGGGCGATCACCGGCGCAAGGGCTTGCACCGACATGAGCATCGAGAAGGCCCGCGCGACGCCGATGCCCTCGGCGAGGTCGGCGACGATCGCCCGCGAGAGCACCACCCCCGCCCCACCGAATGCTCCCTGCAGGATGCGCGCGACGATCAGCACCCAGATGCTGGGAGCCACGGCACACAGGGCGGACGCCACCGCTGCGCCCGCGAGCCCGACGAGGAGGACGCGGCGACGCCCGGTCTGATCCGACAACGGCCCCAGCACGAGCTGGCTGAGGCCGAGCGCGAGGAGGAAGCCGGTCAGGGTGAGTTGGGCCTGTGAGGCGGGAACGCCAAAATCGTGGGCGATGGCGGGCAGGCCGGGCAGGTAGGCGTCGATGGCGAAGGGGCCGAAGCCGCCGCAGAGGGCGAGCACGATCAGAAGCGGCGCCGCGAGTGCACCATCGGGTCGTTTCGCCTGACCGGCCATGTGGCTCCTCCTGTTCGCCCTCCCGAAAAACCGGAGGCATATGTTAAATTTCTATCTCTCCATCATCGTCAACGATGGAGAGCGACACCGAAGGGATGTCCTCCGCGATGACCAAACATGTGCCCGATCATGACGTGTGGCCCACCATCGTGCAGGAGGCCGAACGTGATGCCGCCGCCGAACCGACGCTGGGCGGTTTCCTGTTCGAGTCGGTCCTGCGCCATTCCTCCCTCATGGAGGCCCTCGGTACCCTACTCGCCCACAAGCTGGCCAACCCGGTGGTCTCATCGGTGACGCTGCGCGACCTCGCCTTCACCGCTTTCGAACGCGACCCGTTGATCGAGGAGTCGGTCATCGCCGACCTGCAGGCAACGATCACCCGTGACCCCGCAACCCTCGGCTACAGCCACCCGTTGCTGTACTTCAAGGGCTTCCATTCGGTCCAGGCCTTCCGCATCGCGCACCACTACTGGGTGACCGGACGCAAGACGCTGGCCCTGTTCATGCAGAGCAGGATCTCGGAGGTGTTCGCCGTGGACATCCATCCGGGTGCCCGCATCGGCCGCGGCATCATGTTCGACCACGCCACCAGCGTGGTGATCGGCGAGACCGCCGTGATCGAGGACGACTTCTCGATGCTGCACGAGGTGACGCTCGGTGGCACCGGCAAGGCCGGCGGTGACCGTCACCCCAAGATCGGGCGTGGCGTCATGATCGGTGCCGGTGCGAAGGTGCTCGGGAACATCCGCGTGGGCGAAGGCGCCAAGATCGGCGCGGGCTCGGTGGTCCTCAGCGATGTACCGCCCCGCACCACCGTGGCTGGCGTGCCGGCCAAGATCGTGAGCCACAACCATGAGCCCTTCCCCGCCCTCGAGATGGACCAGCGTTTCGGCCAAGCGGTCTGAGCACCTCAGCCGCGCTCCCGACGCCGTTCACACCGAGGGCCGGATCGACGTGGGCCTCAGCCGATCTCGGCGATGGCCTGGATCTCAACGAGGAACTGCGGACGCGCGAGCGCCGCGACGCCGACCACCGTGTGCGTCGGCAGCACCTCACCGGTGAAGTGACGCGCCCGAGCCGCCGAGACCACCGGGGCGTCGGCCACATCCACCAGATAGGTCGTGGTGGAGACGACATCATCGATGGTGCCGCCGGCCTCCTCGACCACTGCGGTGAGGTTCTGCATGACCTGCTCCACCTGCGCCTCGATGTCGCCCTCCCCCACGATGTTGGCGTCCGAATCGAAGGCGACCATGCCCGAGATGTGCAGGGTCGAACCACGCAGGACTCCGTACGAGTAGACCGTCCGTTCAGCTGGAGCGGCGGGAAGCTGGGCGGGCATGATGGCACGGGACTCGGTCATGGGCACTCCTTCGTGGGGATGGGACGCGGCGGACGCGACGTCACGGGGATTCTGACGTCCCCCATCCACCGGCACAACCCCTCTCACCGTGGAAGACACCACGCGCTACCTTGGTTTTGATTTCAACAACAACCGGAGGACGCCGAATCGTTGCCCACGGAAAGTCACGTGAAGGTCGAACCCAAGCGTCCGAACACCGAAAGAGGACTTCCATGAAGATCGGCATCATCAGCGGATCGGTACGCGAGGGACGCAGGAGCGACCTGATCGCCGCCTGGGTCGAGGAACAGGCCCGGAAGCGCACCGAGGCCGAGTTCGAGGTCATCACACTCGCGGATTTCGACGTTCCCGTGCTCACTTCCGTCACCATCCCGGGTGCCGCCGACAAGAAGTACGACGACGAGCGCGTGCAGAGGTGGAGCGACGCCATCGACGCCTGCGACGGCTTCATCTTCATCACCCCGGAGTACAACCACGGCGTTCCCGGCGGGCTGAAGAACGCGTTCGACTCCCTGGGGTCGGAGTGGGCGGGCAAGGCCGCCGCCCTCATCTCCTACGGCGCTGACGGAGGCATCCGCGCGGTGGAGCAGTGGCGTCAGATCATCCCCAATTTTCAGACCGTCGTGGTGCGCGCCCAGGTGTCCCTGAACCTGTTCACCGAGTTCGGCGACGACGGGCTCACCCTCGAGGATCGACGCGCCGACGAGCTGGGCACGCTGCTCGATCAGCTCATCGATCAGACACGACGCCAGCGCGGCTGAGCCGAGAGAACCGGGCGGGCCGGGACACAGCCTCAGGGGAACGGAATCCCCCAGGTGTTGCTCGCCTGCTTGAGCATCTCCAAGGACTGTTCGCCGATCTTCGTCTGCTCGGCCTCGCTGATGGCACCACCGGTCGGGAAATGGGCCTCCTGCAGCAGGAAGTATCCCTCCCCCTCGTGCTGGATGACGCTGTAGAGCACATCCCATGTGACGCCGGAAGCATCGGTGTGGACATAGCCGCAGGTGACCGCATCGATGCCGTCATCCCACAGGATCGGCTCGGCGCGCACCTCGTTCTCGACATTCACCTTCGCCATGGCCTGACGGTTGAAGGTGCCGCAGGTTGCGGCCGCTGCCGCACCGGGACGCCCATCGACGAGCTGGATGGCCGAGAGCGCCGAGGTGCCGGGGTGCTTGAACTCGAGGAAGATGTCACCACCGGGGTTCGTGGATTCATTGATGAGTTCCCAGCCCTCCGGGGTGTCGACGCTCGCTCCGTGACCCAGACTGTGCTCACCGGGATCGGCGTCAGGCACCTGTTGCGACTCGGGCGCCTGCGGCGTCGGCTCCGCGGATGTGACAGAAGCCGAGGGCGTGGTGGAGACCGAGGGTGTGGCGGTGGGACCGGTCATGGCAGGGCTGGGCGAGGACGTCATCTCGGCCCGAACCGACATCTGGCGCAGCCTGATGGTCGTCAGACCAGCGATGGTGATCACCACCAGGACCGCCACCAGAGCGATGACCAACCCGACCCCCGGCCCCTTGCGCCGTGGTGGACCGCCCGGCGGAAAACCGCCCTGCGAACCACCCGGTGGAAAACCGCCAGACGGGCCGAACGGGCCCTGACCACCGGGGGCGCCCCATTCCCCGCCCTGCGCCGCGGGATGTGGCGCAGGACCCTGTTGACCGAAACCGCTCACCGCACCTCCTCACCTGCCAGCAGCAGATTAACCCAGCCATGCCGGCACGGCGCGGTCCGCGAAAAGACGATGGTCAGGGGCGCCGGGCCGCAGCCAGGAAAACCGAATACGGACGATCGTGTTTGATGACCTCCGCACAGTCACGGAAGACGACGTCGACGAAACCGAGCTCCATGAGTTGACGTTTCAGACCTTCGCGGTCGAAGCCGCTGTGGCCGTGGAAGTCGCGCATCTGGGCATGGAAGGAGCCGTCCTCCCGATCCAGGTCGGCGATGAGGACGTGCCCGCCGGGAGAGGTCAGCTGCCAAAATGCCTCGAGGACCGTGCCGGTGTCAGCGATGTGGTGCAGGACCATGCTGGTGACCACGAGGTCGTAACGCTCCTTCGGAACCGGCCCGACCGTGAGGTCGAGATCGACCACGTCGGTGGTGTCCGGCAGGGTTCCCGCCTCGACCTTGGCGCGGATGACGTCACGCATCCCGGCGGAGGGCTCTGCGAGTGTCGCAGGTCCGACGCGGTCCCCGAGCATCTGCGTCACCAGGCCGGTCCCGGCTCCGTACTCGAAGACGGTTTCGACGCCCGTGGGGCGGACGATCTCACAGATGGCGTCGGCGATCTTCGAAGCCCGCGCTCGTTTGTCATCGTCATCCCACGTGGCGGCGGAGGTGTCGAAGAAGTCGGCATGGTGGGCCGGATCATGCGTGTGGTGCACGCTCTCGGGGTTCTCGCTGTCGGTCACGCGCCGATCCTAGAAGACCGGGAACCCACGTCCCGGACATCGGCTGCCCACCGCACCCATCCGCAGGAAGGTGCCCGTCATTCACGCCACCGAGCGCAGCGCGTGAAGCGTTTGGGCGCCGTAACCGCCGCCGAACAGGATCGCGTGCACCAACAGCGGCAGGAGTTGGTAGAGCGGGATCCGTTCCTGCCACCCCTCCGCCAGAGGAAGCGCTTCGTCATAGGAACCGATCTCTCGTTCGGTGAAGCCGCCGAACAGATGCATCATGGCGAGGTCGAGCTCACGGTGCCCCCATTGGGCCGCGGGGTCGATGAGCCAGCTGCGTCCCTGATGGTCATGCATGCGGTTTCCGGCCCAGAGGTCTCCATGGACGAGCGTCGGAGGCTCGTCGGGGCCGAGGTGGCGGGCCTCGAGGCGGTCGACGAGACGGAGGGCCTCGGCGTCGAGGCACCCCTCCTCCACGGCACGCCGGGCGAGCGGCCGGACCCGATTCTCGAGATAGGACTCCTCCCACGAGTCGACCACGGGCAGGTGCACCGGGCACAGGCCCAGGAATGCGCGCGGGTCGTCATCGACGCCGCCCCAGCCCTCATCGCGGGTGCGCGTGGTGGCGTGCAGTGCCGCGAGTTCGCGTCCGAACTCCTCCTCGTCGTGTCGCGTGACGCCCGGGCCCCCGGAGTCGATGCGCTCGATGGTCAGCGTCGCACCCTCGCATGAATACACCTGCGGCACGCGCGCCCCGGCGTCGCGGAGTGCTTCGAGCCCCGCGTGCTCGTAGGCGGCGGCGCGTGGTGACGGCGTCTGCTTCGTGAACGTCATGCACTCACGCTAACCACCCGCTCCACCTCTACCTCCTGCCGGGCAGACGCGGCACAACGTCGAGGTGGAGACGCAGATCAGCGTCCACGAAATCTTAATTCCGCAATCACGAAATAACTTCGTGCTGAAGGTCGGCCCGGGCGTCAAGAGACCATTGTTTCCGCGCCCACCTCTACCTTCTGCCGGGCAGACGCGGCACAACGTCGAGGTGGAGGCGGGGCAGCGTCAGGTCAGCCCGAGATGAACGCGACGGCGATCAGAGCGACGACGAGGGCCCCATCGCCGGCGACCTTCCACCACGGCGGCCCCGCCTGCTCGGCGCTTCCCCGCCCGGTTCCCGGGCCCCCAGTTCCCGAGCCGCCGGTTCCCGGGCCTCCAGTTCCCGAGCGCTCAGCCCCGACCCGCGCAGAACTCGGACCCTCATCACCCGGCCCCTGTGCCGCATGCCATGCAGCAATGCAGATCGCAGCCACGGCTGCCACCACCAACGCCCACCACACGAACCAGACCGCTGCGGGAATGACCCCGACGAGCCCCATCAGCGCGAGTATCCCGCCCAATCCGAGACCGCGGCCCAGAACCGCCTTCGGCGACTGACGAACGGAAACGAGCCGCCACGATCGCCACAGCACCGCCAGCGCGCACAGGGCCCCGATCACATACATGAACACGACCATCAGACCGCCACCTTCTGCTCGATGATGTCGAGGGCGAGGGCATCCAGGTCGGGGACGCTGTCGGCCAGGAGCACCACACCTCGCCCGTCATCGGTGTAGCCGTGGAACGAGGTGAAGCCGTGGCTCATCCCGTTGTGCCAGGTGAGCGTGCCGCCCGATTCGAGCGGGTCGGTGCTCCAACACACCCCCACGGTGCGCCCACCGTCCCTGCGCACCAGTGGATCGAGGCCACGGGAGCCCGGGTTGCTGCCGTCCATCATCGAGCGAAGGTTGCGTGCGAGATCAGCAGCGGTGGAACGCACCCCACCAGCGGGCGCCCACCCCTGCATCACCCATGGCTGGGCCGCCCGGCCCGCAGCGTCGTGACCACGCGGAGCGTCGGCGGGCAATCGGTCCTGCGTGAGGGGTGCCCAGGTGTTCGTCTGGTCGAGCCGCTCGGTGATCATCGCCAGATGCTCCACCCAGGGGATGCCGGTGGCCTTCGCCACCAGATGCGCGAGAACCGCCACGGACAGGTTGGAGTACGAGTGTTCGCCCGGGGTCTGGAGCTCCGCACCGAGGGCGATGTCGATCACCTCTTCCGAGGAGCCGCGGTAGGGGTCCTTACGCAGGAACGCTGCGGTCAGCGTCCGCATGATCTGACGCGGGTCGGTGCTGGGGAGCCCGGCGGTGTGCGAAGCGAGGTCGGCCAACGTGGTGTCGGCCAGGGCGCTCCCGGAAGCACGGGCTCCGAGGATGTCGGCCACGGTGGTGTCCAGAGTGACCGCTCCCATCTCAACGGCGTCCATGGTGGTGGCGGCGGTGAAGGTCTTCGAGATGGAGGCCACTTCGAACTCGGTGTGCTCATCGGCCCCGAAACCGGCGAACCGGGTACGGCCCGGCTCGAGGACCGCCACTGCGACATGGTGTCGACCACGCAGGTGCGGCCGCAGGGCGTCGGCGAGCGCACGGTCTCCGGTGGGCTCCCCCAACCCGATGTGACGCGGGCCATAGCCGACGCCGACGAGCCCGACGGCTGCGAGAGCGGGCCCGGCCGCGAGCAACACCGATCTGCGTGAGTGGCGCCGCGCCAACACCGTGTCCTGATCGCTCCGAAGGGGCCCCATCACGCCTCCTCGAACGCGATGATGATGGTCATCAACGGCACGATCCGCGAGACCGGAACCGCCCAGACACCCCGCTTCGGCGAGGCCACCCAACTGGCTGCCTGAAGCTGGTTCAGGTGGTGATACGCGACGCCGGTGGACGCCAGCTCCAACTCATCGACGAGTTGAGCGACGGTGTGCTCGGCGTCAAGCAGCAGACGCAGCATCGCCAACCGCACCGGGTGGCCCAGCGCGGCGACCCGCTCGGCACGGTCGGCCCAGTCGGCGTCGAGGATGTCGTCGGTGTGGCGATCCCACTGGTATTCCACGTGTCCGACGCCGATGTCCACCGAGCCGGTGTAGGCCACTGCCCCGGGCGACGGATACCGGCCCTTGAGGCGATTGAGCGCCCAGAAGGCATCGTGCATGTCGACGGTCGAAGGGTCCGCCGCGTGGGAACCGCTCCCCGGCATAGTGGCGGCAGACCACCGAGCCCTTCCCCTGCGTCGGGGCCCCGCCCCTTCGCCCTCTGGATCGACGCCGCTCCCGGTATCAGTATCAGTGCGGCCATCCGTGGGGGCGCCCCGGCGCCCCGCAGATCCCGCGCCCTCCATGAGCTCGACGAGGCGATCCATGCGTTGTTCGAGCGCCGTCAATCGCGCGTCGGCACTTGGCTCCCCCACACCAACCTCCACAATTTTACGATTTCCGTAATTCCGGAATTATTGTGTCAAGGGGGCCAGCAGGCGTCAAGAGACGCATTGTTTCCACTCCCACCTCTACCTTCTGCCGGGCAGACGCGGCACAACGTCGAGGTGGAAGCGGGGCAGCGTCAGCGCAGATCGGGCGGAAGCACCACTACGCCGTCAGCATCGACGACGACGAGGTCCCCCGGTGACACCCGACCACCTCCGACCACGATGGTCTGACCCACGACACCGCTGTCCTCCTTGCGGGATTTACGCGGCACGGCGGAAAGGGCCTTCACGCCGAGGTCGAGCGCGGCGAGGGCGTCGGTGTCGCGCACGGCGCCGGCGATGACGAGTCCGCTCCAGCCATTGGCGACCGCGAGCTCGCCGAGACGGTCACCGAGCAGAGCGTGCGTGATGGATTCGGCACCGTCGACGACCAGCACCCGTCCCTCGCCGGGCGCCTCCAGCTGGGAGCGCACGGTGGTGTTGTCATTGAAGCAACGGATCGTCTGGGCGGGACCATGGAAACTGGTGCGGCCGCCGAAGTCCCGCCACGGGAGGGCCAGCACTTCCAGGGCGTCGAGATGTTCGTCGTACAGATCGCATGTGGGTTGCATGACCACACGCTAGGGGACCATCCCGGACCCACACGCATGTATCAGCAACACGCATCGACGGCGCACGCCCGGCCGTCACACCATCTCAGGAAGCGGCGCCCTGCCACCCCGACATCAGAGCGGCTTCTTCTCCCCGGCCCGTACGGGCACCGAAATGGTGTTTCCTTCGCTGGGGCGCGGGCAGGTGCAGTGGTCGGTGAAGGCGAACCACATGTCGATGGTGCGGTTGAAATCGAGAATGACGCGGCCGTTCTCGTCGGGGTCATCGAATTTCAGTTGCCGCCAGGCAGGTGTCTCCTCACCATTGGTGGGGTCGTGGAACTCGACGCTGGCCCCGGCCTTGATCGTGGTGACCAGCAGCTTCTGCGGCTTCCCACCGGCGGTGAAGGTCACCTCGCCCAGGGCCTTGAGCCGCTGGCGCAGTTCGGGCCGGTGGGTTCCGACCTCCGTCATGGCGCCCTCCGGATAGGGATGGAACTTCCCTTCGATGACCCATGCCGGATCGTGGGGGTACGTCGGCACGCCGCGGAAGTTCTCGCGTTTCTCGGAGGTTTCGGCGCGTGCCCGGATGGCCAGACGCCCGCCCCGACGCAACAGTTCGATGTGCTGACCATCGGCCGTGGTGAGCCAATGGGCCCGGCCGGTCTCGGCGACGGTGAACTCGTCCGTGCCGTCGACCGGTTCACCATCACGCTCGAGTCCGTCGGCCGCCGCAGCGGTCACGTAGGCATTCTCACCATCGCTGTGCCATGTGCCGGGAAGTCCGGGGAGCGTCGCGTCGGATTCGGGCAGCCAGTCGAACCGGGTCAGGGTCAGCCATCCATAGGGCGACGCCAACTCGGCCTCGCGCGCCCTGCGAAACTCCTGCCACTCCGGCGGGCCATCGGGAACGGTGATCTCCTGCATGACGCGAGCCTAACGATGCATACCGCCCGTAGATAGGGTTGACCACCATGCCCGAAGGTCATGTGATCCATCGTCTCGCTGCTGCTCTCACCGGCCGGTTCGGCGGTCACACCGTGTCGGTGACCTCACCGCAGGGACGTTTCGCCGACGAAGCAGCGTTGCTCGACGGCACCGGCCTCCTCGAGTCCGAGGCGATCGGCAAGCATCTGTTCATCCGCTTCGACACGACCGAGCCGGCGTGGGTCCACATCCATCTCGGCCTCATCGGGAAACTCCGTCTGGCACCTGTTGCCCCGCCGCGGGGTGTGGTGCGTCTGCGGATCTCCGATGACGAACACGCAGCCGATCTCCACGGACCCCAGTGGTGCCGGGCGGTCAGTGTCGCGGTGCGCGACAAGGTCCTGACCGAGTCGGGCCCCGATCCCCTCCGTACCGATGCCGACCCCCAACAGGGATTCGAGCGCCTCCGCCGCTCCGGCAAATCCATCGCGGCGCTGCTGATGGACCAGCGCATCGCCGCGGGCGTCGGGAACATCTACCGGGCCGAGGTGCTGTTCCGACATGGCCTGCGGCCCGACACCCCCGGCAGGGAGGTCCGCCATCACACCTGGGACGTCATCTGGCACGACCTCGTCGATCTCATGGCCGACGGGGTCCGGGACGGGCGTATCGACACGGTGCGCCCCGAGCACTCCCCCGAGGCCCAACAGCGCCCTGCACGCGAGGACGCGCACGGCGGTGAGGTGTACGTGTATCGGCGCGAGGGGCAACCCTGTCTGGTGTGTGGCACGAACATCCGTGCCGGCGTCCTCGAAGGCCGGAACATGTACTGGTGCCCGCGCTGCCAACGGCGCAAGCACGCCCGCTGAGCCCTGATCGAGGGGGGTGACCGGCGGGTCGACGACAATGGCTCCATGGGGGAATGCTTGGGCCGGATGCCGCGCCACAGAACCAGACAGAGCCAGGGCTCAAGACAGGACAGGGTTTCAAGACGCCGTGCCATCACCTGGCGCCCCGGCTGGGACACCGCCGTCGCCGCGGTGACCCTGCTGGTGTTCTGGGGGTGTTACTGGGCCGGTACGACGCTGAACGAATGGTTCCTCGCCGTGGGCGTGGTCATCGTCGGAACGCTCATCCCGGCCATCGTGGTGTTCCGCCGTGGTGAGGGCTGGGCCGGTCTGGGTGTGCGCCGACGCTTCTGGGTCGTTGCGCTGATCGTCTCCGCCGTCCTGGGCATCGGCTCGGTCCCCTACCTTCTGCAACTGACCCAGGTACACGGTACGGCCGCCACTCCCCACCTGTTGGCGAACCTGTTGGTGCTGTGGGAACCCCTGTTCGTCTTCGGTTGGCTGTTCGGCCGATGGGAACGCGCGTTCGGCTGGCTGCCGGCCATCGTGCTCACCGCGGCGGGATTCGCCCTGCAGCATGTGGGCTCGGTGCCTCTCACCGCGGCTCTGGGTTTCGGCGGGTTCGCCATCGTCTATGCCGTCGCGTTCGCCACGGTCCGCAACCTGCTGATCCTGTGGCCCCTGTTCTATCCGGTGGGCAGCGCCATCGGCACCCTGCAAGCGGGGCATCCCATGGGTTGGCCCGACGTCCTCTGGGGCGCTGGTCTGATCGCCGTACAGGCCCTCGCCCTGGGGATGATTCGACGCTGGCCCGCCCGCCCCCGGGAACAAACCGCGCGCGGCACGTGTTGAACTGGGTGACGAGAACAGCACGACGAGGAACCACGAGGAGGAGTCATGGCCATTCATGACAACGGCCCCAAGCCGCACGCGTTCGACATCGAGGCCGAGACGCTCGCGAACGAGAACTACCGCACCACCGTCTGGACCGGCAAGTACCTTCAGGTGACGCTGATGACCATCCCTGTCGGCGGCTCGATCGGCCTGGAGGTTCACCCCGAGACCGACCAGTTCCTGCGCCTGGAGGCGGGCAAGGGCAAGTGCGTCATGGGTCCGGCCGAGGACAACCTCGATTTCCAGCAGGACGTGGAGGACGACTGGTCCATCCAGGTACCGGCCGGCATGTGGCACGACGTCATCAACACCGGTGACGAGCCGCTGAAGCTCTACACCGTCTACGCCCCGGTGCACCACGCCCAGGGAATCGTCCATCCGACCTTCGAGGACTCCGAGGCCGACGAGGAGTCGGGCAAGGACGTCCCACCGGAGTGGACCGTGCAGCCGGGCACCCAGCCCGCCGACGGCCACGCCTGAGCCACATCACGCAGAAACCAAAGCCATGACGCCCCGGCCGCACCGGGGCGTCGTGCGTTCCCGGGCGACGCCAGCCCGCGCAGAGGCCGACTACAGCACGCGATGACTACAGCACCCGATAGGTCGCATGCACAACACCGGCCTCGGTGCCGTGGGTGGCGCGTAGCTCCAAATGGACATCCCGGTCGGACGCCAGCAGCGGGATCCCGCCGCCCAACAGCACCGGCATCGTGGCGATCGTCAACTCGTCGACGAAGCCCCGCCGCAGAAATGCCGGCAACACCGTGGTTCCCTGCACGAACACCTCACGGGCCCGCACACGGTTCAGCCATGCGGCTGCCTCGTCGACACAGCGCACCACCGGAACTCCCTGCCCATCGGGCATCGAGGCGGACAGCACGACCGGCTCGGCGTCCCGACACCACAATCCCAACTCGTGACGCCGTTCGTAGCTGCCTCGCCCCATCACGACGTGGTCGATCACCGGATGGAACGTGCCCCATTCGTGCGCCGCGCGACTCCCCATCCCCGGTTCATGCCGACGGCCGAGCGCGGGTGGTTGTGTCCGCCACGACACATCGCCGTTGGTCCGCGCGACGTAACCGTCAGCGCTCACCATGACGTACGCGCGCCCCCGCCAGAACCTCATGCGCGCATCTCACCGTTCACAGGACGACGCGGACCTCCACCGCAACCTCATCGGCGAGCTTGAGTGCCCCCATCATCGCGCTGAACGGTTTGATGCCGAAGTGGCTCTGCGTGATGGTTCCGGTCAGCACATGGGCGTCGCCGTCGGCCCTGACGTCGAACGATTGCGGCGCCGTGGTGCCGTGGAGCGTCAGCTGCCCGTCGACGCGTCCCGCATCCCATGTGCCACCGATCGATGTGGAGACGTAGGTGAGCTGCGGATGGGTGGCGACACCGAGACTGTCGGCGGCATTCGCGATGATCTGCTCGTGGTCCTCCTCTGTGGTCGGCTTCGCTCCGCCGGAGGAGCTGACGACCCGCAAAGTGGTCAGGTCGGCCGTGACTCGCAGGGCGCACGCGTCAACGGTCTCGCCCGCGTCGAGCTTCGCTCTCCACGTGTCGACGCCGAGGGTGAGGTCATGGCCCATCCGGGCCATCGCTCCCCTGCAAGTTGTGTGCAGCCGCAGATCGCCCTGATCCGGCCCGATCTCATGGATGCCTGGAGTGATCGTCATGTCTCCAGTGTGCCGCGCCCGGCCCAACAACACACCGAACCTGTCATGCGGCGGCCCAGGTCGTCGGCAGGAGTCGGCCCCTGCGGCGATGACTCCTGCGGCGATGACTCCTGTGGCGACAGGGCCGGTCAGAAGATTTCAGCGAGGACTTCGGCAACACCATCGCGGTCACAGCTCCGCGCCGTTCGGTCGGCTACCGCATGCGCCTCGGGAACCGCATTGGCCATGGCATAGCCGACTCCCGCCCACATGAGCATGTCCACGTCATTCGCGGCGTCGCCGAAGGCCCAGACGCGGTCTCGTTCCACGCCGAGCCTCTCGCACAGCAGCGCCAGCCCCGAGGCCTTCGTGACGCCCGGCCCGGTGACCTCAATGAACGGCGCCCCCGAGGTGGTGATCTGGCATTCGGGAAGGTCGAGTGATTCGACGAGCTCGAACAGGGACTGCGCCCCCATACCGGGGTGCCGAAGGACGAGCTTCGAACAATCCTCGGCCATGATCCCGTCGAGGTCGACGATCTTCATCTCATCCATACGCCGGTGATGATCTGTGTATTCGGCGATCTCCACATAGTCGGGCTCGGCCCGGAACCACTCTCCGACAGGGCCGACGCAGGCGAACAGCACCTGGGCATTGGCCGCGCGCACTGTCTCGGCGATATCACGCACCGTGGCGGCTTCGAGAGGCTGTGTGAACAACACATCGCCGGTGCGCAGATCGACACCCAACGCCCCGTTGCTGCAGATCACCGGCCCCGAGATCCCGGCATGAGCGGCGATGACCCGGGCGCTCTTGAGCTGCCTGGCAGTCGCCGGAACCACCGGAACCCCGGCCGCGACGGTACGTGCGATCACCTCACGGGTCACATCACTGACGGTCTTGTCGGTGCGCAGGAGAGTGTTGTCCAGATCGGTCGCGATGAGCTCAGGGCGTTGCATACCCTCCATTGTCTCCGGTTGGCACCGGAAGGCAGGATGGCTGTGTGAGTCTTGATGAGATCGGTATGGGCGATGGCCCCGGCACCTCCGACACTCTGGGGAATCCCGGACACCGCCCCCGACGCCGAAAGTGGATGCGCATCATGCTCATCACCTCCGCACTCATCCTCGTGGCCGGGATCTTGTTCATCATCATCGCTCCACAGGTACAGAAGGCACACCTGAACCGGACCATGCCCAAACAGGCCCAGGCTGCTCGAGAAGAGGCCCTGCCCGCATTCGAGAACTCCCTCGGTGTCACGCGCGGACCGGTCGGCTCCATGCTCGACGACCAGCGTCCCAACAAATCGCTGACCTACTCCATGTGCTGGACCGAGCCAAAGGGCGTCCTGGCCGATTCCTTCCACTACAACTGCCAGTTCACGACACTCGATTTCTACGAGCTTCCCGACGACGTCGCCCTGACGCCCCAGGCTGGGCCCGCCGGAGACCCCCGCTACGGGCTCACCTACCCCGACGCACTGGCCAATGCCACCGGCAAGCCAGTGGCACCCAACCTGCCATCGATGATGTTCGTCACCGATCAGGCCGCCAACACCGACGAGGTCGCCGACAGCTGGATGCTCACCGAGTCCCTCCCCAGCCATGCCGCCAGCGATGCCTTCGACACCAAGGAACTCGTGGCCGGAGCTGCCTCTGAGCTCGACCCGGGCCGCAGCCACCTGGTGCTCCGCCACACCCAGCCCTACTTCGACCAGGACATCGGCTGCCGGGCCGGCGTCCCACTGTTCTGCAACTCACCCATGTGAACCAAGCGCCACAGCAGCCAACCTCACGCGCCGCAACGGCGACGCCCCGCGATGAACATCACCACCCCGGCCACAGCCATGACCACCGCGACCCCGGCGAAGGCGATGATCAGCGTCTGATCGGTGGGGAAGGACCGCCCGTCGATCAGGACGCTCCCCTGCACCATCAGCCCGGCATACAGCGAACCGGCCGCGCCCATCCCGACCATGCGTGACGTGGTGCCGACGCCCTGCACGGTGGAGGTCTCGCGTCGGGGCGCATGCGTCACCAACAACAGTGCGAGCCCGGACATCAGGATCGCCAGGCCGAACTGGACGAAGGCGTACCCGAGGATGATCTCGATCAGTTGCCCCCGGAAAACGATCCGGTAGGTGTACCCGAGCGCCACGATCAGCAGACCGGTGCCGAGCACCTTCTCGGTGCCGAACCGGCGACTCGCCCACGTGGTCGGACGGGGCGCCAGCAGCATCGCGGCGTTGCCACCGAGCAGACTGAGCCCGGCCACCAGCGTGTTGTGGTCCAGTCCGTACGGCAGGTCGCGCGGGGCCTGTACCTGCAGCACCGAGGTGAGCAGGCTCAGGAAGATCCCCAACCCGGTGATGAAGTTCAACAGATAGCCGAAGGCGACCCACGGCACCCGCGCGGTACGCAGATTGATGAGGGGATCCTTCGCGCGCCACTGACTGATGGCCCACGGCACCGCGACACCGACGCAGCCCAGCAACAGCCCCCACACCATCGGATGTCCCACCCCGATCCGGGGAGCCTCACTGATGGGAACCATCAACAACCCGAGGGCCAGGGCGAACCCGATGGCACCACCCACGTGGATGCGGCCATCGCGCCCGCCCGAATCCGCCGGAATCTTCACCCACACCAACACGAAGGCCAACAACCCCAGGCCCGCGGTGAACGCGAACACCGACCGCCACTCCCAGACCATGAGCAGAACGCCCGCCAGCGTCACCCCCAAGCCGCTGCCGATACCGAGCGTCGCGCTCAACAACGACGTGGCCCCGGGCACCCGATGGTTCGGCAGGACGCGTCGGGCGATGCCGATGCTGAGCGGCACCGAGCTGTTCGCCGCCCCCTGCAACACGCGCCCCACCAGCATGACCCCGAGATTCGGCGCCACCGCGCAGATCAGGGAACCGACCGTCAACGACGCCATGGCGCCCAACAGTGTCCGCTTGGGGCCGAAGACGTCCCCGAGTCGGCCGATGACGGGCGTCAGGACCGCCCCGGCGAGGGAGTTGACGAACACGATCCACGTGGCACTTCCCGCAGAGATCCCGAACTCGTCGGGGAACAGGGGCAGGACGGGCATGGCGAGGCTGTAGACCATCGACGCCGCGATCGCGGCGGTCATCAGCACTCCCAGCACCGACTCTCCTCCCCTCGCGACCCACGCCGCACCGCAATCCGGTGGCCTCCGGAGGCTAGCGCGCCCCGCGCCGGGCCGCGTCGGTCCCATGCCGATCCGTGAAACATGCAGTCCGGCAGCACCTCGTTCCTTGGCGCCCGGGACGCCAGTAGGCTGCAGACATGATGATCGCCGAGGACCTCCTGCTCCTCCTCACCGACGACGAGACCGGACGCATGACCGGGTCGTTCATCGACTACGCGCTCGCCGGTGCCGTCCTGGCCGATCTGGCACTGATGGGGCGCATCCGTCTCACCGAGAAGGGCGAGCAGGGCGTGCGCGCCAACCGCGTCATCGTGGTGGACGACTCCCCCACCGGCAACGACCTCCTCGACGACGCACTGCGGCGGCTCGGCGAGAACGCGCGGTTCCGTTCCTCGACGATCAGCCGCCTCTACCGTCACGTACGCAAGCCCCTGCAACAGCGTCTGGTGGACGCCGGAGTCCTGCGCCCCGAGCAACACAAATTCCTCGGCTTCCCCTACACCCGCTACATCCAGGTGGATCCCGGCCCCGAGCTCGACGCGCACGTCCGGCTGCACCGTGCTCTCGTCGACGGTGAGGCCCCCGATCCGTCCACGGCATCGCTCATCGGCGTCCTCTCCGCACTCAACATCACCCATCGGATCGTTCGACGCGGGGACCGTCGCGCCATGAAGAAACGTGCGAAGGAACTCCGCAAGCAGAACTGGGCGGCCGAGGCCGCTTACAAGGCGATCCAGTCAGCCAGGGCCGCGGCGTCCTCCAGCGCCGCCGGCGCCGCGAGTTGAGTAGGTTGGACCGATGCTGACGTTGCTCTCTCCCGCGAAATCGTTGGACTTCGAATCGGCGCTCGCCACCCGAAAGCATTCCGAGCCGCGCATGCTCGACGATTCGAACGAACTCATCGAGGCGCTGCGCACCAAATCGGTGGGCGACATCGCCAAGCTCATGAGCATCTCCGACGAACTCGCCGCCCTCAATGCGCAGCGCTACGCCGAGTTCCAGACCCCGTTCACCCCGCAGAACGCGCGAGCCGCCATCCTGGCGTTCAGTGGGGACGTCTATCAGGGCCTGGACGCCGCCGACCGGTTCGACGAACGCGACTTCACCGAGGCACAGAAGACCGTACGCATCCTCTCGGGCCTGTACGGGGTGTTGCGTCCGCTCGACCTGATGCAGCCCTATCGCCTGGAGATGGGAACGAAGCTGGCCACCGAGCACGGCAAGGACCTGTACGCCTTCTGGGGCAGCCGGATCACCGAGCTCCTGCGTCAGGATCTGGCCGACTCCCCCGGCGCCGACGCCGTGGTGAACCTCGCCTCCAACGAATACTTCGGCGCCGTACGGCCCGCCGAACTCGACGCCCCGGTGATCTCACCCCGCTTCGAGGACGAGAACGAGAAGGGTCAACGCAAGGTCATCTCGTTCTTCGCCAAGCGCGCCCGTGGCGCCATGGCCGCCTGGCTCGTGACGCATCGCGTGCGCAGGCTCTCGCAGCTGAAGGACTTCGGCGAGCTGGGGTACCGCCACGACGAGGCGTCCTCCACCAAGGACCAGCCCGTGTTCTTCCGAGCCTTCGCCGACAGGGTGTGATGCGGCGATGGTCCAGCCGACGGAGTCCCCATTCATCGCCGACGCGCTGGACCTCGCCCGGGAACGTGCAACCGAAGGTGTCACGGTCGCGGATCTGGCCGCCCATGTCGGTTACAGCCCGTTCCACTTCAGCCGACTGTTCTCCGCAGCCACCGGCATCTCCCCGGGCCACTTCGTGACCGCCCTGCAGATGGATGCCGCCAAGCGTCTGCTGTTGGACGGCGACGCTGCGGTGATCGATGTGGCCACCGCCGTGGGTTTCGATTCATTGTCGAGCTTCAGCCGACGCTTCAAGTCCACCGTGGGGGTGACCCCCGGTGGGCTGCGGCAACTCGCCGACCGTGTGGCCGACCGACCGCCCCGCCCCTTCCGGATCAGCGGCGATATCGACACGGAGGTAACAGTGCATCTGGACGTTCCCGCGGGAACGCGACCGCCGGGCGAGATGGCGCTGTGGGTCGGCTGGTATTCAGCACCGGTTCCGGTGGGGCTGCCCAACGCCGGTGCGCTGGTGACCGACGCCGATCATGTCGTCCTCCCGCTCTGCCCGGGCGCCCCCTGGCTCCTGGGATTCGCCGTCCCCACCCATGCCGGCCCCCGCGATCACCTGACGCCGACACGTCCCCTCGTCGCCCGGCTCCGTGAACCGATCACCGCCCCGGGACGCGCGACGCTGAGGTTCGCGCTCGCCGGACCGACCAGCCCACCCCTGCTCTCGGCCCTTCCATCCCTCTGCCGCACCTGACCTTCCCTACATCCGACGCAGGCCGCACGATCGGACAATCACCGACGCCGAGCAGTGCGTAGCGTCGACCACACCTGTACATCCACCAACAGACCAGGCCGACTTGACCGGCCAGATCAACCGGCCGGTGAGCCCCGGCCCACGCGAATCGCAGGAGGAGACATCATGACCAACACCCATCAGCCGGTCGGCACACCGGTGTGGCTCGATTTCGGGTCCAACGACTTCACCGCCAGCAATGCCTTCTACGCAGGACTGTTCGGCTGGGACTTCGAGGATTCCGGCCCGGAGTTCCACCATTACGCCATGATCCAGAACAACGGCGCCGTCATCGGTGGCGCCATGGACACCTCGGGCATGACCTGCCCCGAGGGCGGCGAGATCCCGAGCGTGTGGGACCTCTATCTCAGCGTCGACGATCTCGAAGTCCGACTCGACAAGGCCCGCGAGAACGGCGCGACCGTGATCGTCGAACCCGGTCAGGTTGGCGATGCCGGACGCTTCGCGATGGTGGTCGACCCATCCGGGACGCCGATCGGCATGTGGGAGCCGAACCAGCTCAGCGGCTACGACTTCACCGGAGCGCCCGGCTCACCGGTGTGGTTCGAGCTCATGACCTCCGACTTCGACCGGGCCGTAGATTTCTACACGAAGGTCTTCGACGCCGAGTTCGTTCCCATGCCCGAATCCGAAGGTTTCTACGTGACCAACGGCACCGGGGATGCCACCAAGTTCGGCGTCTGCAATGTGCTCATGTGGGGTGAGAACCCCGGTGCACCGACGCCGGGACGTCCCAACAACTACTGGCGCATCTACCTGAACATCGAGAGTCTCGATCCGGCGCTCGAGAAGGTGCGCGAACTCGGCGGGCAGGTGCTCGATGGGCCGGAGGAGTCCCCGTTCGGCCGGCTTGCGACGGTCGCCGACCCTCAGGGCGCGTTCTTCCAGCTGATCGCCACCAGTGAGGTCAGCGGAGCGTGAACCCGCGGCGTCGGGGGTTCACCTCGCCGTGGACTCCCGACGCTGTTCGGCGCGGATCTCGTTGAGTCGTTCCACGAGCTCGGGGTCCTGCCGCACCAACCACACCAGGCCGCAGTCCTGCGGTCCCGTTGCTCCCGGGTAGCAGAGGCTGCACGGATCTCCGGGGCGCACCGGGCACTTCGGCTCCACTCTGCTCATATGACCACTCTACATGTGTAACTAATTGGCCTCGTTCGACCGCGCACCCACCGTCCGCCCACCCCACCTCGACGTTGTGCCGCGCAGACACGGCACAACGTCAAGGTGGCAGCCCCGTGTCACCCACGTCTCGGCGCGGGTCTACCGTGGGGCCATGAAGTCAGTGGAGACACGTGTACCCGGGTTGGTTCTGGTCGATCACGAGATGCAGGTTCCACTGCGTCATGCAGATCCTGACGGTGAGCAGATCACCCTCTTCGCCCGCGAGGTCGCCCGTCACGACGGGCGCGATCTCCCCTTCCTGGTGTTCCTGCAGGGTGGCCCGGGCAACGAGGCGCCCCGACCCACCGGCGATCCGGCGTCACCGAGTTGGCTTCCCCGCGCTCTGCAGGACTTCCGCGTCCTCATGCTCGATCAACGTGGCACCGGGCAGTCGACGCCCATCGGCCCACACACCCTCGAGGGCCGCAGCGTCGAGGACGCCACCGAATACCTGACTCACTTCCGCGCCGACGCCATCGTCAAGGACTGCGAACTCATGCGCGAGGCCCTCGGTGTGGAGAAGTGGAGCCTGCTGGGCCAATCATTCGGCGGGTTCACCTCCATCCACTACCTCTCGGTGGCGCCCGAGGGTCTGGCGTCGGCGTACATCACCGGTGGGCTGACGCCGGTCGGGCACACCGCCGATGACATCTACCGCACCACCTTCGACATCATGCGGGAGCGCTCCGCCCGCTACTACGACCGATTTCCCGCCGACCGTGAGCGCATGCGTCGAATCATCGACCTGTGCGCAGCAGGTGAGATCCACACCCCCGCCGGCGACCGAGTGACGCCCGAGTGGTTCCGCACCATCGGTCTACGGCTCGGCGCTCTTCCCGGCGCGGAGGACATCCACTACCTCCTGCAGCGTGATCCGCGGTCGTCACAGTTCCGCCACGACCTGCGCGCCCTGCTCCCGTTCAGCGGACGCAACCCGCTGTACTACGTGCTGCACGAATCCTCGATGGCCGACGGTGTCGCGACGCAGTGGGCCGCCCACCGCGTCCAGCCCGACGACTTCACCGAAGACCTGACGCTCTTCACCGCCGAGCACGTCTACCCGTGGATGGCCGAGGTCGACTCGGAGTTGGCGCCCTATGCGGAGGTCGCCGCTGGTCTGGCGCAGCACTCCTGGCCGCAGTTGTACTTCCCCGAGCGCCTGGCGCAGAACACCGTGCCGGTGGCTGCGTCGGTGTACACCACCGATGCGTACGTACCACTGGAGATGTCGTTGGAGACCGCGGCGATGATCCAGGGGATCCGCCCGTGGATCACCAGTGAGTTCGAGCACAACGGGCTGCGCTCCCATGGCGGCAAAGTGCTGGATCGGCTGATCGCCCTGGCAGACGACGAGGTCGCCTGACCCTTTGGGCCAGCCCGGCCTCGACTCAGGCCTCCGGCCTCTCGCGGCGCAGGTGGTCGACCTCGTTCTGCAGGGAGTCGATCTTGACGTCCATCTTCTGCAGCATCTCCATCACGTCTTCCTCGCTGACGCCGCGGCGGGCCTCGTAGGCGTCCTCGAGGCTGGTGATGATGACGCCCACGACGAAGTTCACCACCACGTAGGTGGCACAGATGACGAAGGCGATCGTGTACCACAGCCCGTAGGGCGACGCGTCACGCAGATCGTGCAGGATGTCGTTCCATCCCTCCAGCGTGAGGAGTTCGAACAGGGTCAGCATGCCCTCGCCGATGTCTCCGAAGCGTTCGGGCACGGCGTCGGCGAACAGCAGGTAGCCCAGAACCGCGTAGATGTAGGTGCCGAGGGCGATGATGCTGCCCAGGCTGAAAGCCGGTGCGATCGCGCGTCGGATCCCCTCCATCAGCACCGCCACATCGGGCATGATCCGCAACAGACGTGCCACGCGGAGCAATCGCACCGCACGCAACACCGTCACGTGCTGGGCCATGTGCGGAAGTCCCGCGACCACCACCACGATGGTGTCGAACACATTCCACGGGTTCGCGAGGAAGCGTCGCGGGTTGAACCCGTACGCGGTGAAACGCACCAGCAGCTCGAGCCCGAAGAACACCACGATCGGCCAGTCCAAGACCTCGAGGACCTGTAGTGCGGAAGATCCCTCCTCCAGGTAGGTCTGGGCACCGATGGTCACCGCGTTCAGCACGATCACCGAGATGACGAGGATCTCGAACGCCCTGCTCTGACAGACTGCTATGGCCCTGCGCTGCCATGACGGCTGGGACGCGCGAAGCTCGGGAGCCACCGTGATCGATGCCGTCCACAGCTTGTCTGACCAGCCCATACCCTGCCTTCTTCGGATCGTCCACCCATTGCCCCATCCGGTTCCCTCTGGCGGGGCGCCCGCAGGTTACTCCTTGGGCGACGCCGAAATCACCCCGCCCCGTTCTCCACGCGCAGTGACGCGACCAGGTTGTCGATGAAGGCCTCACAGGCCATGAGTTGTTCCAGCGCGACTGACTCATCGGCGGTGTGCGCGTCAGCGATGTCACCGGGGCCGACGATGACGGCGTCCACACCGGACTCGGAGAACTGCCCGGCCTCGGTGGCGTAGGTGACCTTTTCATCCGATGGAATGCCACCGAGCTCGTGGGCCATGAGCGTGGCCGGCGAGCCGGGGGCCGTGTCGAGCCCCGGCACCGACGCCAGGACCTCGAAGGTGACCGACGCCGAGGCATCCTCGGCCTGCATCGCCTGTTCGATCTGTGATGCATGCCCGCGGATCTCATCGATGATGTCTTCCCGCGGCCCCTCCGCCGGAATGGAGCGCACGTCCACCAGCACGCGGCATTCCTCCGCGACGGTGTTGAACGCGATCCCGCCCCGCACGAGATTGGACCCACCGGTGGTGTGCGGGATGACGAACTCGTGGTCGAAGGGCCCCTCGGTGCGCCACCGATCGGCCCGCTCCCGAACCCGGGTGATGAACGAGGCCGCATGCTCCACTGCATTGACCGCTCGTGGCGACAACGACGAATGCGCAGCGACACCCCGGAAGGTGACCTCCATGCAGTTCACCGACTTGTGCCCCCGGATGACCTCCATCATCGATGGTTCCCCGATGAAGGCGATGCGCGGCGCGATCCCGAGGTCGGCGATCTCCTTCACCAACACATCCCCACCGCGGCACCCGACCTCCTCGTCGTAGGTGAGGGTCAGATGGATGGGCTCGGACAAAGGTGTTGCGGCCATATCGGCCAACCGGTCGACGCAGATGCCGATGAAGCCCTTCATATCGGCCGACCCGCGCCCGTACAACCGGCCATCCCGGATCTCCGGGGCGAACGGCTCGGAGGCCCACTCCTGGCCCTCGACGGGCACCACATCCGAATGCCCCGACAAAACGATGCCACCCGTGGTGGCCCCGTCATACGCCGGGACGGTCACCACGAGATTGGCCTTTCCCGGATCGGTGGCGTGGGGCAGCACATGATGGACCAGCCCGAGCCGTTCGGCTTCGGCCACGACCATGTCGATGACCGGACGGTTCGGATCACGACTCACCGTGTCCGCCTCGATCAAGCGGGTGATCCATGTCAGGGCGCGCGGAGTATCCATGCGGTCACACTACAGACGCGGCCACACTGCAGACGCAGCCATGTGGCCGGTGCGATCACGGGCCGGTCGTCAGTAACCGCGATCACTGAACGGCCCCCGTGGCGGACGCGGGGTCACCCCGGGGATGAACATGAACGCCCAGATCGACGCGATCACCGCCAGGGAGCCGGTCACCGCCGAGGCGGCCGCCAGCGTCGCGATGGCCGTCACCCCCGAGACCACGGCGGGAGCGAGCAGGCGGCCGAAGCCCTGCATGGCGTTCCAAGCCGCGAGATGACGGGTCCGGCCCTGCTCGGGCGATATGTCGATGCCGAGCGTCATGACGATTCCGGCCCCGAATCCGTTGCCGAGGGCGATCGCGATGGTGCTGGCGGTGAGGATCGCCGTGGCATGCTGCTCGGCCGGGATCATCCAGACAAGGACCGCGGTGAACACATAGGCCAGTCCCATCACCGCAAGGCAGGGCACGAGCACCGCGGCGCGTCCGAACTGATCCATCAGCGCCCCGGCCGGCAGGAACATGGCGATCTCGATCGCAGCACCCACGGCGAACACGAACGAGATCGTCGCGGCGTCGACGCCCATCGACGCACCCAACAACGGAATGATCAGCGGACGCGCCAACCTGCCGATGGTCAACGGAACCGTGGCCAGCCCGGCCTTGACGATCAACAGCACATCGACCGGTTGGGCGTCGGCGCCTCCGACGTCGGCGCGTTGCTGTGCCTCGTCACCGGGCAGCATGCCCCAGGCGACCAGGACGGTGGCGAGCGTCATACCGACCCCGTGGACCACATAGATCCACGGCAGGCCGCCGACGGCGATCGCCGCTCCACCCACAGCCGGACCCAGGATCTGCCCGATGCGGAACATGCCGCCGAAGATCGACATGCCACGGGCCCGATGCTGTGGCGGAAGATGTGCTCCCAGATAGGACTGCCGGCCGATGATCCAGAACTGGTCGGTGAGGCCAAGCACGGTCAGCACTCCGAGGAACGCCACCTGGTGGGTTGCGCCGGAAGGCCCGGCCAAGGCATCACGCACCAGGGCGAAGGCCCCCACAGCGGTGACGATCTGGATGAGCCCGGTGGCGATGATGGCTCGCCGCGAACCGACGCGGCCCATGAGGCGACCCACCGGGATCGGGCCCAGGACACCGAGCACTCCCCCGATCAGGGTGACCGCGGCTGCTTGGGAAACCGAGAAGCCGAGCTCCAAAGCGATCAGCGGGATGATCGGCAGCATGGCCGTCATGCCCATCGACTGAACCAGGGTGGGCAGGTAGACCGGGAGGATGAGCGGGCGAAGAACCTCGGATACCCTCAGCACCGCCCGTCCTCTCCATCGTCATCTCGCGAAAATCACGCGTGACTCCCCATTCTCCCAGCCGGGCAAACTCGCAGGGCCGAGCTCCGTGGCGGACAGCCCCTCAGCGCAGCCCCCTCGCGTCAGGAGGCAGCGCGGTTGAAGGGCCACGGTTCATCATCGGGGCACGCAGGTGGGGCTTACGCCTGGCGATGAGCCAGATCACCAGCGCCAACAGCGCCAGGACGGCGATCATCAGGAGCATGACGGGACTACCTGTCCCCATACTGCGATCCATGTCCAGGCTCTGGCCGAGGAGAATCGCCACCACCAGGGACACCAAGTTGTTGGCCACGTGGACCGCGATGGCCACTTCCAGGCCTCCTGTGACATGCACGATGAACGCCAGGATGATGCCGAAGGAGAAGTAGTAGAGGATCAGCCACGGGTCGGAGGCGAAGTGCATGGCCGCGAACAACGCCGAACTGACGACCATGGCGATCGGAACGCTGAACCGACTGCGGCGGCATGCGGCGGTCACCACACGCATGGCGAATCCGCGAAAGGCATATTCCTCACCGGCGGCCTGAAGCGGAATGAGGATCAGGGTGACAGCCAGATAGAGCACCGTCTCGGTGCTCGCGCGTGCCTCCCCCGCCTCGTCGGAGAGAAAAGTCGTTCCGCCCAGGTAGGCGGCGAAGAAAGCCAACAGCGGCAGGAACGAGAGCAGCAGCACCTTCCAACGGAACCGGCCCGCCACCGACGACAACGGTCTCACCCCATACAGCCATCGTTGGAGGAGCAAGGTCATCGGAATGTACAGCGCCAGGGAGAACAGGCTGACCCCCAGCAGCCCCGGCGACATGCCGACGTCGTCGAGCCCACGCTGCCCCAGCATCATCTCGATGACCACCACCGGGATCGAGAGGATGCCGCCCAGCACGAACATTCCCAAGGTGATCGACAGCAGGGAGACGAGCGTCTTCCACCACGCACGAGGCTCACCGGCGAGCGCCCAGAAGTACGGCACTGCCCCCAGGCGATGAGCCCCTCCACGTACAGGGAGCGGCGGCGCCGAATGATGCGCGCCGGTCGGGAGCGCGCTGTCTGGTGGATTCGGTGCCGACTGATTCGGCATGGGTGGCTGCGACACGGGCTGCTGCGACATGGGCACTCCTGTTCAGTTCATTTCCACGATATCGCCCAGCAACGCAGCATGACGGCGAACGCTCTGTTCCAGACGTGCCAGCGCCGGCGTGTCGGTGGACCACCGCTGGAAGTAAAGCTGGACGTGACTCTCCTCGATACCCGGCACCACGGCCAGGTCGGCGTCGGTCATGGCGAAACGTGCTCCGGCGAGCTGCAGCGTGGCCACCATCCCCCACCCCAGACCATCGGCTATCGCCCGCACGAAAGCCTCCGATGAGGGGATGGTGTGGTGCGGAGGGTCGATGTGTCCGAGCACGTCACGAAAGGCCGCCAACTGCTCGTGTTGCAGGTCGTCCTTGGGCGAGAACATCACCAGGGGGCAGCGTGCAAGATCGACGCCGCCGTCAGAGGTTCCGAACTCCTCCAACAGCGTCGGGGCGATCATCGGCCGGAACCTCATGGAGCCGAGCGGGACGATTCGACACCCGGCCACCGGTTTCGCCGAGGTGGTGATCGCCGAACTGACCTCGCCGGACTGCAGCAGGTGCCGCGAGTGGTCCTCGTCCTCCAGGTGCAGGTACAGCGAGACATCACGCCATGCATGGGCCTCGGCAAGGACCCCGGTGAACCACGTCGACACCGAGTCGGCGTTCACCGCGATGGCGAGTTCATGCGTGTCCTCGGGGCCCTGCCCCATTTCGGCCATTGCGCTCCGATGCAGTTCAAGCACCTGCCGGGCCAGGCGCAGCATCGGTTCGCCCGACTCGGTGATGTGGATGGGAACGGTGCGATGCACCAATACCTTGCCCACCTCGCGCTCCAATGCTCGGATGCGCTGACTCACTGCGGGCGCAGTGATGTGCAGCTCCTGCGCCGCCCTTTCGAACGTTCCCGATTCGACGACCTGTGCCAGCGTTCGCAACTGCCCCACATCCATAAAAGAATCTTAGGTTTCCAAAGAAACATTCGTTGGTCTTTTCGTGCGGGGATGGTTACGTTTTCACAACGTGGAGGTTTATCTGTCGGGCATCGTCACCGGGCTGGCGATCATCATGGCCATCGGGGCCCAGAACGCATACATCCTGCGTC
The DNA here is from genome assembly GCF_006716235.1 of Propioniferax innocua. Classification (GTDB taxonomy): domain Bacteria; phylum Actinomycetota; class Actinomycetes; order Propionibacteriales; family Propionibacteriaceae; genus Propioniferax; species Propioniferax innocua. The sequence continues at coordinate 1,390,124 of NZ_VFOR01000001.1, forward strand.
AGGGCATCCGACGCGAGCACATCGGCGCAATCATCGCCGTGTGCCTTGTGAGCGACGTCCTGCTCATCAGCGCGGGCACCGCCGGCTTCGGCGTGCTCGTGGAGCGCCTGCCCTGGCTCGTCGACGTCATGAAGTGGGGTGGCATCGGCTACCTCGTCTGGTTCGCCATCACCTCATTCCGTTCAGCCGCCAAACAGGAATCGGTGAACCTCTCCGGAGACGGCAAGACGCTGCGCACCGCAGTGGTCACGACCCTGTCGCTGACGTTCCTGAACCCACAGGCCTACTTGGACACGATCGTGCTCCTCGGCGCCGTGGCCAACCAACACGGGGCCGAACGATGGGACTTCGCCGGCGGCGCCATGACCGCCTCGGTCATCTGGTTCCTCGGCTTCGGCCTGGGCGCCCGAGCCCTCGCACGCCCACTCAACCGCGCGTCGGTCTGGCGCAGCATCGATATCGGCGTCGGTGTCATCATGCTCGCCATTGCCGGAAAACTGCTGTTCGTCTGACGCGCGTCACCGCTCCGCGAGCGTCTGCCGCGCATACCAGGAGGCCACCTCGGCCCGGGACCGAAGTCCGAGTTTGCCCAAGATCCTGTGCACATGCCCTTCGGCCGTGCGCTGACTGATGAACAAGGTCTCGGCGATCTCCCTGTTCGACAGCCCCTCACCCAGGCACGCCAACACCTCCCGTTCACGCGGACTGAGCTCTCCCAGACCAGGCGGCATCGACGCATCGACGCCATCGACGAGAACAAGGACCTCCTGCACCGCCCGGCGGACCGGAATCGGACGCACCTGCTCGTCACGGGCCACCGGTCCGCACCGCGCATGTTCCTCCGCCACATGGGAGCCGAAGGCTGCCGGAGTCGTGCCGATGCGCTCCCAGACGCCGTCCAGCACCCGCTGCAGAGCTGCTGCCTTGGCGGCGTCGCCACGGGCCACCCGAACCCACACGAGCACCAGCGTCGACACCGCGACACAGATGCCATCAGCGAAACCGAGCTGCACCCCGATGGCACCGGCGACCGCACGTTCTGCCTCCACCAGCTCACCCCGGTGCCAGTGGGCCAAGCCTCGGATCCACAGGCCATAGGCCCGGTTCCAATGCTCCTCATGCTCTTCCGCCAACCGAATGAGCCGCTCGGTGGTCTCCAGCGACTCGGCGTGCATACCGGCGTAGGTCTGCGCCATGCCGAGCTGGAACATGGCCGACATCGCAAGCCCCTGCTCCCCCAGCTCCCGGCACATCTCGATGGCGGCCTCGTATTCGGGTACCGCCGCCGAGCAGTCGCCACCGAACATGTGCCCCAACGCTCCAACGAGCCGGTGACCGGCACGGGCGAGGGGATCTGTGGAGGGACCGGCAGCGGCCAGGTGCTCAAGCCCCGCCTCCAGGTCACCCTGCAACATGCACACCCAGGCCGCGACCCACTCCGCATTGGCCCGACGCTCCGGCGACAATGAGTTCGAGGCGAGCACCCGCTCGAACCACACCCGACCGTCGCTCAGGTGTCCGCCGCTGATCCAGTGGTAGAGCAACTGTGTGAGCAGATCTGCCGCCTGATCATGTTTGGCCGGTTCGGCCATCGCCCACCGCAGACCGGCCACGATGGTGCCGTGTTCCAGACGCCACGTCTCGAGCGCCTCGGCCTGCCCGGGCCCCACCCAGCCCTTCATCATCTCGCGGGTGGAGCGCAGCGTGAACGCCAACAGGTTGTCGCGGCACTGATCGGCCTCGCCATATTCCTCCAGCCGTTCAGCGCCGAAGTCACGAATGGTCATGAGCTGTCGATAACGGACACGGTCGCCATGCTCCACCTGCAGCAGCGATTTACAGACCAGCCCATCCAGCAGGTCGAGCACTGACTCGCGGTCGAGCTCACCGAACCCACAGATGTCCTCGGCCTGACGCAGCCGGAACGACCCGTTGAACACCGACAACCGAGCCCACATCTTCTGCTCGGCCGGAGTGCACCGTTCATGGCTCCATTCGACCATCGCGCGCAGTGTCTGGTGCCGTTTGGGACGCTCGGCACCACCCTTGGTGAGCAGCCCGAAACGTTCGTGCAGACGCTCGTTCAGCTCCGAGGCCGACAACACCGACATGCGAGCAGCCGCCAGCTCCAGCGCCAACGGATGCCCGTCGAGCCTCCAACAGATCTCGGAGACGTCATCCATATTGCTGCTGGAGATCTCGAAGTTCGAGTTGTACTGCCGGACCCGGCGTCGGAACAGAACACAGGCGTCCGCATCACGAACCTCCGCCAGCGAACTCCCCTCCGGGGGCAGCCCGAGCGGCGGGAGTTCGTGGATGTGCTCCTCACCCACCTCCAAGCGCACCGTGCTGGTGGCGAGGATCGATACCCCCGGGCACTGTTCCAGGATCGTCACGACCAGATCCACGACACCACCGAGCACGTGCTCACAGTTGTCGAGGATGATCGTCGAACACCCTTCACCCAGATGTCGCACCACACGTTCGGTGGCGGTACGTGTCGACTGTTCGGCGGCGTTCAACGTCGCCGCCACCAGAGGGGCCACACCATCGTCTGCCGTGATCCGAGAGAGATCGACCAGCGGGCAGCCCCATGAGTTCTGCAGATGCAGCGCGACCGCCGTCTTGCCCATGCCGCCCAGACCGACGATCGTCACCAGCCGATGCTGGTCCATCAGGGCCTCGATGGCGCCGATGTCAGCAGCCCTGCCCTGAAGCTCAGGCATCGAGACCTCCTCGTCGTCGCGGCGGTTCCTCGATCCTAGGGCTCACCTGCAGCGCGATCTCACCGTTCCGCAAGGCGGGCCACATGCCGCTGGTGGTACATGGGTGGCAGGCAGGCCGCGTCCACCAGGCGTCGCATCGCGTCCACATCTCCCATGGCTGCGGCGAAGGCCTCACCCATGGTGACGTCGTGCTCAGGGCTCCCCCGCAGCTCGAAGACATCCCCCGCACAGATCACCCCCGGCTCGACGACGCGCAGGTACGTGCCGGTGCGACCACGACCGGTGATGCGCCTGATCCAGCCGGGTTCACCGACCCAACCGGCGAAGGTGCGGCAGGGTGTACGGGGCACCGACACCTCCAGCAGCGCCGATCCGATGCGGACCTTCTGGTTGATGACCAGCGCCTCCAGATCGACGCCGATGGTCGTGAGATTCTCGCCGAACGCCCCATCGGCGAGTTCTCGGCCGAGCTCCGAACTCCAGTGGTCGAGCTCCTCACGGGCGTAGGCGTACACGGCCTTCTGCGCTCCGCCGTGATGTTTCGAATCCCCGACGGTGTCCCCACGCACACCCGAACCGTCGCCGTAGGACGGACCGGGCTCGAAGACCTCCAGCGAGGGAACCGGTTGTTTGTCGATACCGGACATCCGGTCCGCGCCGCCGGGATCACGGCGGGGAAGACCGACATTGGTGCTCAGGACGCGGGGCTGCATCCGCTCACGATAGCGTCAGCCGGCGGTCTTGACCGTGACCTCGGCGTCGGTCTTCCCCACCACTTCGTCCGCCGTCACGCCGGGGGCGAGTTCGACCAGATCGAAGCCGTTGCCGGTCACGTCGAGAACACCGAGATCGGTGATGACGCGCGTCACCACAGCCTGCCCCGTGAGCGGCAGGGTGCACTCGCGCACGAGTTTGGCGGCACCGTCACGGGACGTGTGGTCCATGAGCACCAGCACCTTGCGAGCACCATGGACAAGGTCCATCGCACCACCCATGCCCTTGACCATCTTCCCGGGAACCATCCAGTTGGCGAGGTCACCGTTGGCGGCCACCTGCATACCGCCCAACACGGCCACATCGAGATGGGCTCCACGGATCATCGCAAACGACAGGGATGAGCCGAAGAAACTCGCCCCTGGCATCGTGGTGACGGTTTCCTTGCCCGCGTTGATGAGGTCCGGATCCACTTCGTCGTCGTACGGGTAGGGGCCGACGCCCAGGATGCCGTTCTCCGAGTGCAGCACGATGCCGGCGTCGGCGTCGATGTGCCCCGGGATGAGGGTGGGCATGCCGATGCCGAGGTTCACGTACTGACCCGGCTTGAGTTCTGCGGCCGCGCGTCCGGCCATCTGGTCACGTGTCCATGCCATGGTTCAGGCCTCCTCGGGGCGGGTGGTGCGCTTCTCGATGTTCTTGTCCGCGGCCTGCTCCGGCGTCAGCGCGACCACACGATCGACGAAGATGCCCGGCAGATGGATGTCGTCCGGAGCGATCTCGCCTGCCTCGACGACCTTCTCGGCCTCGACGATCGTGATGCGCCCGCTCATGGCCGCTTCGGGGTTGAAGTTGCGTGCGGCCGCGTGGAAGCGGCAGTTGCCACGGGTGTCGACCACCGATGCCCGCACCAGCGCGAAGTCACTGACGATGCCTTCCTCCAGGACCATCTCACGGCCATCGAAGACGCGGGATTCCTTGGCTGGGGACTCCTCGACCACATTGCCATCGGCGTCATGACGCCAGGGCAGACCACCGTGCTGGATCGGCGTCCCCACCCCCGAAGGGGTGAAGAAGGCACCGACACCGGCACCGCCCGCGCGGAGGCGTTCGGCGAGGGTCCCCTGCGGCGTCAGCTCCACGGTCAGCTCGCCGGAGAGGTACTGGCGTGCGAACTCCTTGTTCTCCCCCACGTACGACGCGGTGATGCGGTCGATGCGGCCGCCCTCCAGCAGCAGCCCGAGGCCGGTGCCGTCGACACCGCAGTTGTTGGAGACGACCTTGAGCCCGTCGGCGCCCTGGGCGAGCAGGGCGTCGATGAGGACGCTGGGGATGCCGCAGAGCCCGAAACCACCAACGGCCACACGGGCCCCCGCCGGGATGTCCGCAACAGCCGCAGCGGCATCGGCCACGACCTTGCTGGGATTGTGGGCGGCGAACCCTGCGGCCTCACGCTGAGCCTGCGGGTGCTCACCCGAGACGGTGTCGCTCATGCTGCTCCTTCGAAGACGGACGACGGATGGCCCCACATTAGCAGCTCAGTTAGCAACGGGTAACTGGAAGGGGTGAGGGCTCGACATGTGCGCATCGAGACATGCGCGGCCTGGGCATATGCGTCCAGCCCTCACCCTGTCGCCATGGCACCGGGCACCCGGCAGAGCACCGGTCAGACGGTGACCAAGCCCTTCCAGGTGATGGGACCGGCGATGGCATCGGCATCGAAGTGCTGGAGCTCCTGGAACTCACGCACTGCCTGATCGGTGGCCGAGCCGAACACACCGTCGACCTCCAGCCGGGCACCATGCTTGTTGAGCAACTCCTGCAGACCGATGACGGCCGAGCCGCTGTCCCCCTGACGCACGACGACGATCAGGGCGGGCCAGGTCTCCTGCCCGACCGCCCCATCGACGCCCAGGCCATTCGCGGATTGGAATTCGAAGATCGCCTGCTCGGTGGCCGGGCCGAAGGAGGTGTCGGCCTCGAGCTGCCAGCCATGATGCTGGAGCAGACGTTGGACCGCGAGAACGGCGTTGCCGCTGTCACCACGCTTGGTGACAGGCCAGCTCATACCGGGATCCTCGGGCTGCTCCGGCTCGGGTGGGGGCGTCGGCGCGCCGCCACCGCCAGCCAGGGCGGCGTCGACATCGGCACGCAGCTGACCCAACGCCCCGTAGAAGGCACTGCCGGGGCAGGCGGTCGACGAACAGTCACGGTGACCGATGATGGCGCTGGAATCAAGCCCGTACTGACGGCAGAGGTAGGCGATGAGCTGGACGAGCGCCGCCCACTGTGCATCGGTGGGCAGTTCGCCCTCGTAGCGTCCCTCGTTCTCGATACCGATGGTCTCGCGGTTGCAGCCGGCGGCCTGGATGCCTTCGATGAAGTAGGAGCCGTCTTGAGCGGCAGCCAGGGAGCCGTGCCGCCCCTCCAGGACGTAGCCGCCGCGGCTCACCGAGAACTGCTGGCCGCTGTCGGCCCATCCGTTGTTGACGTGCCAGCTCTGGCAATCGCGGGCGATCTTGAACGCGGCTTCCTGCGAGTAGTCGGTGACATTCGGCGAATCCATGTGGTGCACCACGATCTTGGATGGCCGGTAGTTCAGCCGGTTGATGGCGATGTCACCGTTGGGCGCATTGGCGCCCCACTCCTCAGTGGAATAGATGCGCAGATCGTTGGCCGCTGCGGTGGGCAGGTTGAGCGCCGAGAGGCCGGCGACGCTCGCGGCTCCGATGCCGGCAGCGCCGAACAGGACGGCACGTCGGCTCAGGACCGTCCGGCCCAGGCTGCCACGCTGCGTGTTGTCACGGTTGAGGAACAAGGGTGCAGAACTCATGTCGATCTCCGGGGGGTGGGGGGTGTCTCGACCTGCCCGGGACGCTACGCATGCCCGCATGATGCGAACAGCCCTCAGCGGCTGGAAGTTTCCCCGGAGGTTTCCGCAGCTGCGGCGACGCCCGGTGCCCGATGGACGAGACGGCCCGCCACCTCCATAGGGAGATGACGGGCCGCAGCGCGGTGAGCACCGGGTGCTCACCGACGTGACTCAGGCGCCGGGGTTCTGGCTGACGATCGAGGTGCCCTCGACATAGTTGGTGCCGGCCTCGACGGTGTTGGGGGTCTCGAGCGAGACGTAGCCGTCGCAGGCGACGATGTTCCAGTGGAGGTGCGGTCCGGTCGACTGCCCGGTGGTACCGAGCTCACCCACGTACTGACCGGTCTGCACCCGGTCCCCGACCGAGACGCCGATGCTGTTCATGTGCGCGAGCTGCGTGCAGCGATTGTCGCCATGGTCGATGTAGACGGTGTTGCCGTACCCATCACCACGGTCGGACGCCACCTTGATGATTCCGGGACCGGTGGCCAGGAGCGGCGTTCCCAGCGGGAGCGCGAGGTCAACCGCATGGAAATTGTTCGCATTGTTGTGCGAGAAACTGCCGTAGGGCCCCTGGGTCACAGGAACCTCGGTGCCGTTGGCGAACGGCAGGTGGAACTGTCCATGGAACGGGTATTCACCTTCGCCCGCGCCGGGATCCTCTGGAGCCGGCTGTTCTGGGGCACCGCCCTCACCGCAGATGGGCAGCGTCGAGGAAGCGGTGGCGTCCAGCTCTGCGAACGCCTCGGACATGAAGCCTTCAGCCGTGCGCAGCCACCAGTCGGAGGTACGCCCGGCATCGTTGGTGTGCGAGGTGCCCTGCACCCAGCATTCGGCCTCGGTGCGGCCGCCATCGGCCACCGAAGCGAGGGCACGGGAGTCGGCTGACGCGCCCTCACGGACGTTGACCGAGCCGCCGAAACCGGTCGCCGTGACGCCGAACATCGGCGCGGCGGAATCGCCACAGGCCGTCATCTCGGGCTCCTGGTCCAGCCAAGCGCCGGCCACGAAACCGCCGCCACGCACGCCGTACCAGTTGCTGCTCGAACCGCGCGGCCCTTCGGCGGAGCTCCCCTCGGTCCGGCAGTGCAGTTCGATCACCGACTGATCGGGGAACATCGAGCGCACGGCAGCGTCGCCGTTGGCCTCGGAACGAACGTTGAGGTGGTAGCCCTCACCGACGGTGACGGTGGCCGGCACGGTCTCGGCGGCTGCTTCGGCCTGCGGCACCACGAGGGCAGCACCGCCCACGAAGGTGGCCAGACCGGCCGCTCCGATCGCGAACTTCTTCAGCATCTCTGGCTCCTGGGGTGTGGAGTCGGACCAGCATGGTGCGACGAATCTGATTGATCTGCCCCAGACGCTAGGGGTCCGGCCACACCGCAGCACAGCGAAGCGTCCGGGAACCTTCCCCGGAGGGTTCCGCCGAACCCGACTTGTCGCCACGTGCCCGGCTCACCGGGCCGGGCACGGCGTCAGAGTCAGAGTGCCCTGTCCCACAACATGGCCAACGGCTGTTCCGGGATGGTCAACGCTGCCCCATGGACAGCGGCGCAAAGAATCGTGCGGCCGCCCAGACCAACCACCAACATCCCGCTGTCCCTAGATGTACTGACCGGAGAGGTTGATCGACCCGTACTTAGTCAGCGCGGAAGGTGCGCCGGTAGTTCGTGGGAGTCACGTCGGTCTCTCGACGCAGGTGACGCCGTAGCGTGCTTGCTGTTCCCAAGCCGGTGCGCTGCGCAATGACGTCCATTGGCAGGCTGCTGTTTTCCAGTAGGCGTCGGGCAGCAAGAACCCGCTGGTGCAGGATCCATTGCAGAGGGGTCTGTCCCGTCTCAGCAACGAAGCGCCGCGCGAGCTGCCGTTCGGACAAGTGCGCATGGCGCGCCAGATCGGCGACGCTGAGCCTCTGCTCGAGGTGGTCCACGATCCAGTCGGTGAGCTCGGCGAAACCGTGTGTCGTGGGAGCTGCCGCTGGCTCGATGTATTGGGCCTGGCCGCCTGCTCGGTGGGGCGGTACCACCATGCGGCGGGCAATACGGGCGGCGACCCGCTCCCCAAGGTCCCTGCGCACCAGGTGCAGGCATAGGTCGATTCCGGCGGCCACGCCGGCACTGGTGGCGACCTGTCCGTGGTCCACGTAGAGCACATCGGGCTGCACCGTGATTTCGGGGTACAACCGCTGCAACTCCCCGGCGTCCTGCCAGTGCGTGGTGGCGGTCAGCCCGTCAAGGAGCCCGGTTGCAGCGAGGGCAAAGGCGCCAGTGCACACCGACGCGACTCTCGTGCCGCGCTGGTAGGCGTTGCGGAGCACCCTCAGCGTGTCGTCATGAGGACGGTGATGGGGCCGGTAGCCAGGGATGATGACCGTGCGGGCGTGGGCCAACGCATCCAGGTCATGGACGGCGCCGATGCTGAATCCGCTGGAGGTCATGACGTCATCACCGTCGGGCGCCGCCACCGCGAAGGTGTACTCCTCTTCGGCGGGATGCCCGAAGACCTGGGCAACCGTCGACAGGTCGAAGGCGACCACTCCGGGCAGGGCGAGGGCGACGACGTGGTGTGGCACGCACCGATCATGGCAGGAATTGCGCGCACTACGTCATTCCTGCCGCTCGCACTGGGCAAGGCGCCCCGGCAGGGTTGATGCCATGAGCAAGCGCATCGTGATCGACCTGTTCGACGGTACGGAGGAACTCGACGCCGTCGGCCCGTGGGAAGTGCTGTCGTACTGGACTCAGACATATCCGGCCGATGGTTGGCGGGTGGACCTGGCCACGGATGACGGCCAGCCCCGCCGCTGCGCCAAGGGACTCCAGGTGGTTCCCACCGCAGCCAAGGCAGCGGTGCCGCGCCCGGACCTCATCGTGGAGCCGGGAGGACGCGGCACCAGGGCACGCCTTGCGGACACTGACCACCTGCGGTGGCTGTGCGACGCCGCCGAGAGCGGTGCCCTGGTGAGCAGTGTCTGCGCCGGGGCCCTGATACTTGCCGCCGCAGGGCTCCTGCACGCACGCCCGGCTACCACGTACCACGCAAGGTTCGACGAGCTACTCGCCCTCGACCCGACCATCACGCCATGCCCCGACCAGCGCTGGGTCGACGATGGGCAGATCGTCACCGCGGCCGGCGTCTCGGCGGGCCTCGACATGGCCCTCCACCTCGTCGGTCGACTCGCCGGCCCCGGCCGCGCCCGACAGGTACAGGACGGCATCGAGTACCACCCGGCGCCGCCCACATGGTCAACGCCCACACACCACTGACACATCCCCTTCCCAGAGCAAGGAGCCATCACATGACCGAAACCCGTAAACCCACCCCGCCGTTCACCGCCGAAACCGCCGCCCTCAAGGTGCAGGCCGCCGAGGACGCGTGGAACACACGCGACCCCGAGAAGGTCGCGCAGGCCTACAGCGTCGACACCGTCTGGCGAAACCGTGACCAGACGATCACCGGCCGCGACCAGGTGATCGCCTTCCTCACCGACAAGTGGGATCGGGAACTCGGCTACCAACTCCGCAAGAACCTGTGGGCGTTCACCGACGACCAGATCGCCGTGCGATTCCAGTACGAATGGCACGACCATGACGGCCAGTGGTGGCGCTCCTACGGCAACGAACTGTGGCGCTTCGACGCGCACGGCTACATGACCCATCGCGAAGCCAGCATCAACGACCGTCCCATCAGCCAGGAGGAGCGACGCGTCACCCCAGGCCAGGGCGAGCTTCCCACCTGGTAACACCCCACCATCCCGCGACCGGATGCCCCTGTCTGTCGAGATGACGCGCGGTGCATGCCCCGGGGCTGGACCATCCGCGTAACAGCACCAACCAGCTGGCCGGCGACCGTAAGGTCGCCGGCCGCTTTCGCATCCGAAAGGCTCTACGTGTCCCACCCCAACGCCGCTCTCACGCCCCGGCACCGCCTGATCGTCGGCCGTCTCGTGGTCGACGATGGCTTCCCGATCAGCGAGGTCGCCGCCCGCTTCCAGGTCTCCTGGCCCACCGTGAAGCGCTGGGCCGACCGCTACCGCACCGGCCAGTCCATGCAGGACCGCTCCTCACGGCCCCGCCGGTCGCCGAACAAGACCAGCCACGCAACTGCGAAGCGCTGCATCCGGCTTCGCCTCCGACTGCGCGAAGGCCCGGTCCAGCTCGCCTGCCGGCTCGGGATCGCACCGTCCACGGTCCACCGGATCCTGGTCGACGCCCGGCTGAACCGGCTCTCCCACGTCGACCGCGCCACCGGGGAGCCCCTCCGCCGCTACGAGCACGACCACCCCGGCGCGATGCTCCACGTCGACGTGAAGAAGCTCGGCAACATCCCCGACGGTGGAGGCTGGCGCTACGTCGGCCGACAACAAGGCCACCGCAACCGAGCCGCCACACCCGACAAGCCCCGCAACAAGTGGCGGGATCCGCTCATGGGCAAGGCCTACGTCCACACCGTGATCGACGACCACTCCCGCGTCGCCTACGCCGAGATCCACGACGACGAAACCGCCCTCACCGCCACCGCCGTCCTCGTCAGGGCCGTCGAGTGGTTCAACGCCCGCGGGGTCACCGTCGAGCGGGCCCTGTCCGACAACGGCGGCGCCTACCGGTCACACCTGTGGCGAGACACCTGCGCAGAACTCGGCATCAGGCACAAGCGCACGAGGCCGTATCGGCCACAGACCAACGGGAAGATCGAGCGCTTCCACCGAACCCTGGCTGACGGCTGGGCCTATGCCCGCTGCTACACGTCCGAGACGGAACGACGCAGTGAGCTCGACAGCTGGCTGCACTACTACAACCACCACCGCCCGCACACGGCCTGCGGCAACCAGCCGCCGTTCTCACGATTGACCAACGTCCCCGATCAGTACACCTAGATGACCACTCCCAGTGCTCGCACACCGACCACGCGCGCGGTCACAGGCGCCCACGCAGCCAACGCACGACGCCGACGCCGACTGATCGCATGTCCGCACGCTCATCACACAGTGGAACCAGAAGCACCGACATCGGTGCACAGACCTCCACTGCAATAGAACGCCACTGCAGCAGACTGCCCCTGCATTCAAGCAGCGCCCCGGGCCCGAGCGATCCGCGCGAACATGTTCTGAGCATCGATCCTGAGGGTTTGTGACCGATGTCCGCCACAAACCCTCAGGTATACCGGGACTTGGCTATACCGGGGCTTGGCTATACCGGGACTTGGCTATACCGGGGCTTGGCGAGCCGAGGACTTGGCGACAAGTGGCGAAACAACAAAGTCCCGGGACATCCATCAACGATGTCCCGGGACTTCACAACATCGGCGTCAGAGAACTTCGACCTTCACCTGGGCGACGCCCGCGCTGGGGCTGGCGATTTGGGAGAACGAGCCGCGCGAGAGGTCGATGCAACGACCCCCGATGTAGGGCCCGCGGTCGTTGATCCGCACCACGACCGACTTGCCATTGGCCTTGTTGGTGACCCTCACCTTGGTGTTGAACGGAAGCGTCTTGTGGGCCGCTGTCATCGCGCTGAGGTCGAATCGCTCACCGCTGGCGGTCATCTGGCCCTGCCAGTAGTTCGACGCCTCACAGTGCTCCACGTGGCGCGGCTGCGCATTGGGGTCGCTCACCTTTCCGGTGCCGAAGTCGAAGTGCCGCTGGCCACCTTGGTAGTTCTGCTGGACATCCCCGCCCACACGGTATTCACCGCTCGTGGGGTAGCGCAGCGGGCCCCTCTCGTAGCCCTGCCGCCCGTAGGCATCAAGAAGCTTGCCCCGCATGGGATGCGCACCCGAGCCCGGCGACCAATACATCATGCCGCCCTGGAAACGCTGGCCGCAGCCACCGTCACGCAGCCCGCAGAACTCCGGGCCGGTCGGATACCCGAGAAAACTGCGCTCCCAGCCCAGACGCCCGAATCGACCGTCGATGCGCCCCCACGTGGCATGCGCACCGATCGCGGGGGTCCAGTAGACGTGTCCACCCTGGAAACGCTGCACACAGCCGCCGTTGGGCAGCCCACAGAACTCCCGGCTGCGCGGAAAGCCGAGCTTGCCGGTCTCCCAGCCAAGACGGCCGTAGCCGGCACCGATCGCACCCCAGGTGGCGTGCGCACCGGTCGACGGCGACCAGTACATGATGCCGCCCTGGAAACGCTGGAAGCAGCCGCCGCGGATGCCGCAGTCCTCATCGCTGGTGGGGTATCCGAGTCGACCGGTCTCCCAGCCGAGACGGCCCCACCCCTGACGGATCTCGCCCCGGACGAACTTCGCGCCGGTGGCCTGGCTCCAGTAGATACCGCCGTGCTCGAAACTTTGGAAGCAGCCACCCCCACGGATGCCGCAGGCGATGCCCATGGTCGGCTTGCCGAGCCAACCACGTTCCCCGCCCAGGACACGCCACCGCTGGGCGATCGGATGCTGTTCGCGTCGCTCCACGGTGGGGGTCGGCGACACGCTCTCGGGAGTGGCGTCCGGCGTGGCGGTGGTCGAACCGCCGCTCTCCAGATCGGCCGATCCGGTCGCCGAGGGCGACGGCTCGTCGACATTGGAGGATGGAGTGGCTCCCGGAACCACGGTGCCTTCGGCCCCGGGGGCCGATGAGGGTTCGGCCACACGGGACGTGGACGCGCCCGGCGTCGGCGTCGGTGTCGGCGTCGGTGTCGGCGCGGCCTGCGCCGACAGCGGCGAGATGACGACGAGGGCGAACGCGGCGATGGTCGCCGCAGCATGGGAGAGCGTGGGCACGGGGCCTCCGGGTCGAATGGTCAGAAAGGTCCGACGGATCAGGCCTCGACGGACCGGAAGATGATGACATGCTCATCGCCCGTGACCAAATCGTTGCCTGAACACGCCGCTGCGGTTCTTGCCTTTCGAAGACCCGCCCATCGAGCTACTGGCCCGCGATCAGGACGCCCCATCCTCCCCGGGCGACTCGCCATCGAGCGGCTGGAGCCGATCGGCCAGATCCTTGTGGGGGATGAAGACCGTCGCAACGAGGACGATGAACACCGTCGGGATCACCGCGAGGAACACACCATGGAGGGAGTCCGCGACACCCAGCCGAATCGCTTCAACGATCTGCGGCGGCACGCCCTCCAGCTGGGCGGGGTCCAGGACAGCACCGGCGTTCGACGCCTGCGGGCCCGCCCCTGCGGCGCCCGGCGGCAGGTGCCGCGCGATGGCGTCGGCCATACGCGTGCTCATCACCGCACCGAAGATCGTGATGCCGAGAGTGGACCCCACGTTGCGGAAGAACTGGGCCGCCGAGGTGACGACGCCGAGGTCGCGGCGGTCGGCGTCGTTCTGCACGAGCAGGACGAAAACCTGCATCAGCGAGCCGAGCCCCATACCGAACACCATCATGATCCCCGCAAGCGCCCACGGCCCGGTGGAAGGCGGCATCCAGGCCAGCAACCCGATACCCAGCAACATCACGCACGCCCCCACCAAGGTGAAGATGCGGTACCTGCCGGTCCGGGCGATCAAGTGCCCCACGACGATGGACATGGTGATCATCAACACCGACTGCGGCATCAGAACCAGCCCGGTGCCACCCGGCGTCAGACCGATGACACCCTGGACGAAGACCGGGACGTAGATCATGACGCCGAACATGCCCATCGAGACCGCGAGCGACGCCAGGTTGCCGAGCACGAACGTCCGCGAACGAAACAGGCGCAAGGGCAGCACGGGCTCGGCGGCCCGCGTCTCATTCATCACGAAGAGCGCGAGAACCACCGCGCCACCTGCGAACAGCCCGATGATCTGCGGCGAGCCCCACGCCCACGTGGCACCCCCCATGGAGGTGGCGAGGAGCACCATCGTCAGCGCACTCGGCAACAGGATGAAACCGGCCAGATCAAGCCGCGCCGGAGAGCCATGGTGCGGGACGTGGAGGAAACGCAGGATCGGGACCATCGCGACCAGGCCGATGGGAACGGCCAGGAAGAACAGGTAACGCCAACCCAGCCAGTCGGTCACGACGCCGCCGACAAGTGGCCCGATCACCGAGCAGACGCCGAACACCGCGCCCATGTAGCCCTGATATTTGCCGCGGTATCGCGCCGGAACGATATCGCCCACGATCGTCTGCGCCAGCGGCATGATCGTACCCATGCCCATGCCCTGGATCGCCCGGGCCATCACGAGCAGCCAGAACGAGTCGGCCAGCCCGCCAACGACAGCGCCAGCCATGAACACCATCAGCCCGGCGATGTAGAAGGGACGTCGGCCGTACATGTCCGAGAGCTTCCCCACCACCGGAACCGTCGCCGCCGAGGTGAGCATGGCTGCCGTGGCCACCCACGAGTAGTGCTCCATCCCGCCGAGTTCAGCGATGATCAACGGGATCGCGGGCCCCACCATCATCTGGCTCAATGCGGCGACGAACATGCCCAACAGCAGGCCCAGGAAGATCTTGCGCTCGGCCGGCGTCAGCCCCCGGTCAGGAGCAGGACCATCGGAAGCCACGGTCGACGGAACAGGCCGGCTCTCGCCGATGCCCGCCCGCTTCTCCGTGTTCACCTGCTCATCACTCACGGCACTCCATCCTGCACGCAACTTGCACTCTGTGCAAATTTTCATGCACTGCACTTTTCCTTTAGAATGCGGGATCGTGACCGGGCTGAGGGAACGAAAGAAGATCGAATGTCGTCTCGCGATTCAGCGAGCGGCCTTGGAGCTGGCGGTGGAACATGACGGGATGCATGACGTCCCGGTCGAGGCCATCGCCGAACATGCGGGCATATCCCCGCGCACCTTCTTCAACTACTTCCCCACCAAGGAATCGGCGATCTTCAATGCCTACATCGGACGCGCCGACGATCTGGTGCAGGCGATCACCGAATGGCCCGCCGATGATCCGATCGGCGATGACCCCGGCCGCATCATCGCCGAAGTGCTGCTGCAAAGCGTCCTCACCCTCGACGCCGAGACCAACCGCCTACTGCACATCACCCTGGGAAAGAACCCTGATCTGCTGGGGCTGTCCACCGGCAACATACTGGCCACCAATCGACTTCTGGCACAGGCCGCGGCCGACCGCATCGGCGCCACCGACATCCCGACGCGCCGACGCCTCGGCCAACTCACTGCCGCCCTTTCCGCCGTGATCCGCATGACGATGGGCTTCCACAGTCACCACGGCCTGCCGACCGACGATCTCGACTCAGCCCTGCGCGAGGCGACCGATGCCGTCCTCGTCGGGCTCGGAACCCGGCCGGGTCAGAAGCCGGACTGAAACTCCTCGATCCGGTCCAGCGCACGCCCCACGGCCTCGGCCCCGGCTGCCAGCGAGATCCGAATGAAACGATGCCCCTCCACATCGTCGAAGTCGATGCCGGGCGTCACAGCGACCCGCTGCTCATCGAGCAAGGCCGCACACCACGCGCGGGTGTCGGCATGTGGCCCCAGCGGCGGCTCGGCCCAGAAGTAGAAGGCCCCGTCGGCGGGCGCCACCGACGACCACCCCAACCTGCCCAGGCGGCTCAGCACCACATCGCGAGCCTCGGCGAAGGCCCGCACGGCGGCGTCCGCCTCAGCGAGGGATTCATCGGTGAAGGCAGCCAACGCGGCTTCCTGTGCCGTGGTCGGCGCACACAGGGCGAGGTTGCTGGTGAGCCCATGCACCGAGGGGCGCAGATCCGGCGGCACGAGCGCCCAGCCCAGACGCCATCCCGTCATCCCGAACAGCTTCGAGAACGATGAGACCACCACCGCATCACGGTTGTATGTCCAGGCACAGTCGCCGAAGCGGCCGTCGAACGTGATCCCGTGATAGATCTCATCGCTGATCAGACGCACACCGGCCTCCTGGCACCACTGCGCGATCGCCGCGAACTCCTCAGTGGTGTACATGGTGCCGGTGGGATTCGCAGGGGACGCCACCAGGAGCCCGGCCAGCGGGGCATCGGCGTGCGTGGCCCTGATGGCGTCGAGAGACGGCTGGAAACGCTCCCGCGGGCCGCAAGGGATCTCCACGACCTCACAGCCGACGGCGGTCAGCATGTTCCGATAGGCCGGGTAGCCGGGGCGAGCCAACGCCACCCGGTCACCGGGATCGAAGGCCGCGAGGAAGCATGTCGTCAAAGCCCCTGAAGCCCCGGTGTGGATGGTCACATCGACCGGGGACACCTGCAGGTCATAACGCCGCTGGTAGTGCTCGACCAGGCCGGCTCGCAGCGCCGGGGATCCGAGCGTCGCCCCATATCCCAGATCGGTGCCATCGGATTGCATTTCAGCGGCGCGACGCCGCACCGGCGTCGGTGCCCCCTGAGCCGGTTCACCGACACAGAGCGAGATCACCTCGATGCCCTGATGCCGCAGTTCCGCCACCTGGTCGAGGATGTGCATCACCTCGAAGCCCGGCAGGCGCCCCCGAGAACTGACCTTGGGCGACATCAGCCCGTGACCGCCGACGATTCGCGGAGCATCGAACGCCACGGACGGTGCAGCGAGTGGCGACGCCCTGTGATGTGGGTGACGTCGATGGCGACCAGGTGCGGCTTGTCGGAATCGAGCCACGGCCGCAGACCGGCCTGTTCGGCGCGTCCCGCATGCGATTCGGGAAGCTCGACCGCCAGACCGCGCACCACGACGCTGATGGCGGTCTCTGCCTCGAAGGCGTCCACCTCGAATGCCGCGGTTGCGTCGGACATGACCCCGGCGAACTTGCTGCCCTGCGCGGTGCGGAACAACAGTTGGCCGTCATCGACGCAGTAGTTGATCGGCACGATGTCGGCGCCACCATCAAGAACATAGGCGAGCCGCCCGAACTCATGCTGTTCCAGGAATGCCCAGCACTCGGCAGTACTCAGTTCGGCCACGATGCCCTCCTCGCTCATATCGCTCGGGGCGGGCCAGACGCCCCGATGCGCCTTCCGACGGCCACCCCGTCGGATCAACCATCCTACTCCCGACGCTCCCCCGCTCAACGCCACACGGTGATCGCGTCGTCATCTGGTCACGGAGACGCCTACCATGGGGAGGCCCCACTGACGCCGCGATGACCACGTGGCCATCACGTCCGTGGGCCGGATCGCAGGGAACAAGTACGGGGAGGATCCACATGCGTGCAGCGCTGCCGGGCGTGATCGCTGTGGCGATGCTGTTGACGGCATGCGCCAAGACCGAGCCCGAGGTCCCTCCTGTCGAACCAGCGGCGGAGGCTCTCGCCGATGCCCTGACCACCGGCGACTTCAGCCGCGTCAGGACCACCGGCGACGCCGCCGGGGACGCCGCCGAGATCCTCGAGGGGATGCATGGACTGCACCCCGAGGTGACGGTGGCGGACGTCCAACCGTATGAGACGTCGGCAACGGTCTCCCTCGACACCACGTGGCAGTTCTCCTCGCCGTGGAAGTACCGCACCCAGGCCACGCTGCAGCTCATCGACAACGAGTGGCGCGTCCTGTGGGATCCCAAGATCATCAACTCCTCCCTCGACGCCGAATCACGACTCGAGCGCACCTCCACCGACGCCACCCGGGGCAACATCCTCGGCACTGACGGCTACGGCCTCACCGTCACCGGACCGGCCCATTTCGTGGGCCTGAACACCGGCGATCCGAGCATCGATGTCAACGCTTCGGCCCGGCAGCTCGCCGAGCTGATGTCGGTGAATCCGGAGGAGTTCACCAAGGAGGCGAACGAGCGCAAGGGCGAGACCGTCATGCTCGGCACCGCCCGTGGTGACGCCCTGCCGCCCGAACTCGCGGAGATGCCCGGTGTGGTGTCCGATCCGGTGAACCTTCCGGTGGCCCCCGCGAACGGATCAACCCAGGCACTCGCCGGTCGCCTCGGCACGGCGACGCCCGACGAGGCGATGACGTCCTCGGGCAATGTCACCCCCGGCTCGGTGGTCGGCCGCTCGGGGCTGGAACGTGCCCGCGATGCCCATCTGCGCGGCCAGGGATCGACGCAGGTGTACCTCGTGCCCCGTACTCAAGCGGTCGGGCACGTGGATCCCGACAACAACGACCTGCTCGCCGATTACCCCGAGGCAGCAGGCCAGGACGTCCAGACCACCATCGACGGGAACATCCAAAAGGCCGTCGACAACGTCCTCACCGAGTTCGATCGCCCCACCTCGGTGGTCGCCGTCCGGCCCGGAACCGGCGAGATCCTCGCCGTCGGCGACAGCGAGGGCCCCGCGCGGGCGAACGGCGACTCACTCACCGAACCGTTCTCCCCCGAGGCCGCCGGTTCCCCCATCAGCGCACTGGCTCTCATCCGCAAGGGCGTCGACATGGAGGCGGAGGTCGAGTGCAAGGACGAGTTCAATGCCGAAGGCCGCACGATCGAAGAATCCGATCTCTCCCAATCCGCCAGTCAGACGACCCTCAAGCAGGCCATGGCCTACGGGTGCAACACTGCGGCCGCCTCACAGTTCGGCCGTGTCGACGGAGCGGCCATCAATGACGCTGCGGCCAGCCTTGGCGTCGGGGTCGACCACGACCTCGGTGTGCCCACCGACTTCGGCGATGTGGAGGTCGGACAAAGCGGAGGCGACGTCGCCGAAGCCCTCGCCGGACGCGGTGGACAGCTCCGTGTCACCCCACTGGGGATGGCATCGATGGCGGCGTCGATCAAAAGCGGACACATCATCGTGCCCTGGACGTTGGGGGACGCCAAGCCCACCCCAGACGGACAGCCTCCGCTGACCCCTCACGAATCCGAGCTTCTCCGTGAGTTGATGGAGGCCGGCGCCTCAGGTGCGGCGTCGGGAATCTCCGGTGCCGATGGCGCCCTCGTCGGCTTCGACGGCGAGCGCGCATGGGCCGTCGGCTACAACGAGGACGTCGCCTTCGCCGTGGTGACCCGCACCGACACCGCGTCGAGCCAGATGGCCCGCACCGCTGCGAACCAGATCACCCAGGCCGCCCAAGACGACGACGGGTCGTCCACCAGCGGAGAAACCGGAAGCTCCGGCAACTGACGCGCGTATGTACCCACTCCTCGCCGCGCTGCCATTACTGGCGGCGATCGCCGCGATGGTCGCGCGCTGGTCGGCCCCTCGTGCTGCGGCGGTGTCCCTGCTCACCGCCGCGGCACTGACGCTCACCGTTTTCAAGACGCCGCTCACCGAGCTTCGGCAAGCCGGTATCGACCTCGCACCGACGCTCACCGAAGTCTTGGTGATCCTGCTCGGCGGAGTGACCCTGTCACGACTACTGGATGCCAGTGGTGATCAACAGCGCATCGCCGAGTGGGTGGGGACCGTCTGCGCCGGGGAACATGACCGCGTGATCCTGCTCGTGGTGCTCGGGGTGACCCCGTTCGCCGAATCGGTCACAGGCTTCGGGCTGGGCGCTGTGGTGGCCATCCCACTGTTGCAGCATCTGGGCTTCAGCCGTGCCCGGTCGCTGGCGCTGGGCCTACTCGGGCTCTACCTGACCACATGGGGTGCCTTGGCCACCGGAACCCTGATCGCCGCGCATCTGGGTGGCGTCCACCCCTCCGATCTCGGGATGCGCTCTGCACTGTTCGCCGCTCCACTGACGCTCTTCGCCGCCCTGGTGGCACTGCGACTCGGAACCGGGCGCCGCCCTGGTCCGGGCAACCTCGTGCAGGCCCTGGTGTTGACGGTGGTGCAGTCCGGGACCTTGATCCTGTCGAGTTGGCTCCTCGGTCACACGCTCGGAGGTGCCCTCTCATCACTGGCGGTGATGACCACGTCGATGATCATGATGCGTTCCGGAGCCCGGCTGGATGCGATCACCCGTGGAGCCCTCACCCCCTACATGGTCCTGGTGACCGGCCTTGTCGTATCGACCCTGCTGGCGCGCACCTTGGGATGGACAGGTTGGGCGGCCCTGCCCACCCATGGCTCGCTCTGGCTGGTGGTCGCCAGCGTCGTGGCTGCCCTGCGGTTGCGTCGAGCGCGCGGCGACATCGCCCCCACCCTCCGTCGTGCGCTGGCGGCATGGCGTCCCGTGGGGCTCGGCACAGGAGGGTTCGTCATCCTCGGAACCCTGCTCACCGCAACCGGGATGAGCAGCGCGATCGGCTCGGCACTGTCGAACACCGGACCGCTGTTTCCCTTCGCCTCCGCCGCGCTCGCCGGCCTCAGTGGCCTCGTCACCGGAACGGTCGCCGGGTCCAACTCGATGCTCGCCGCCAGCCAAGCAGGGGCGGCCTCGGCGCTCGGAACATCACCCCTGAGCGCTCTGGCGACCCAGAACACCTTGTCGGGAGTCTTCACGATCCTCTCCCCCACCCGTGTCGCACTGGCCCGCGCTGTCGTGGGCGTCGATGCGTCCGATCATGTTCCCGAAACACATTTCCTCGGCTGGCTCGCCGCGCTGTGCGCACTCTCTGGTGCTTGGTTCACGCTGGTCGGCCACCTGTGGTGATCATCTCAGGTTTCACCACCGCTCGAGAGTGCGTCGCGGTGGCATTCGGGGTCGAACACGGTCTATATTGCTTGGCAAGCTTCCGTAGTTCGGTAAGCCCCCTGATGACACAGGCCCCCGGCCGGCGCTCATGCCCCGGGGGCCTGCTGTTTTCCTGAAACCTGCTGTTGCCTTGGGCGCTCCGGGCACTGCCCTGAGGAAGCACGAGCCGACCTGCGGCACAGGGCCCGGCCATGAGCGATAGCGTTGCGGCACCACCGTCCGCCAGATCGTGAACCAAGGAGGCTTCCATGCCCGAAGGCAAACCCGAAGTCGTGCCCGATGATGGGTTGACCACCCGCCAACGACGCAACCGGCAGCTCCTCATGATCCACACCGGCGCGGGCAAGGGGAAGTCGACCGCCGCGTTCGGTCTGGCACTGCGTGGATGGAATCAAGGCTGGAGCATCGGGGTCTTTCAGTTCGTGAAGTCCGCGAAATGGCGCATCGGCGAAGAGGCCGCGCTGAATGCTCTGGGGGAACTCCACGAATCCACCGGGCAGGGTGGCCCCGTCGAATGGCACAAGATGGGCTCGGGATGGTCCTGGAGCCGCAAGAGCGGCACCGAGGAGGACCACGCAGCCGACGCCGCCGAGGGGTGGGCCGAGATCAAACGCCGCCTGGCCGCCGAGACACACAGCCTCTACGTGCTCGACGAATTCACCTACCCGCTGAAGTGGGGTTGGATCGACATCACCGATGTCGTCCAGACGCTCCAGGAACGCCCCGGGTACCAGCACGTGGTGATCACCGGCCGCAATGCCCCGCCCGAGCTCACCGACGCCGCCGATCTGGTGACCGAGATGTCACTTGTGAAACACCCCTTCCAGAAGGGCCAGAAAGGCCAGAAGGGCATCGAGTGGTGACTCTCCTGCACCACCACGGAGACGATGACCTGGCCCCGGACCTGGTGGATCTGGCCGTCAACGTGCGAGACCAGCGTCCACCCCGGTGGTTGCTTGACGCGATCCTGGACGGAGCGCACAGGTGGGGCGCCTACCCCGACGCATCTCGAGCCCGCCGGACGATCGCAGAACACCATGGGCTCGACGAGGCCTCGGTGCTGCCGACCGCCGGAGGCGCGGAGGCCTTCACGCTCATCGCCCGCGCGGTCCCTGGACGCCGTCCGGTGGTGGTGCATCCACAGTTCACCGAACCCGAGGCCTCGATGCGCGCCGCCGGGCGCCCGGTGGAGCATGTGGTGCTGCGGGATTTCATACTCGACCCGGCACTCGTGCCGGACGATGCGGACCTGGTGTTCGTGGGCAACCCCACGAATCCGACCGGAGCTCTGCACCCGGCGTCGATGCTCGCCGCGCTGTGGCGCCCGGGGCGAACGATCGTGGTGGACGAGGCCTTCATGGATTTCGTCCCCGGCGAGCCGGAATCGGTGTTGGACAGCGATATGCGGGATCTGCTGGTGGTGCGCTCGTTGACGAAGATGTGGTCGATCGCCGGTCTGCGTGCCGGGTGGGTCGCCGGAGACCCGTCCCTGATCTCGGCGATGGAGGCGCAGCAGACCCACTGGTCGGTCTCGACTCCGGCGCTGACAGCCATGGAGGCGACGAGCACCCCGGCTGCCGCTCAAGAGGTGCGTGAAGCCGCCGAAGTGATCGGGCGGCACCGTGACCTGCTGGTGCGTGAGTTGGCCCGCATCGGGCTTCCCGTCGCCGGATCACCCAAGACCCCCTTCGTTCTGGTGGACACATCAGCCTGGACCGCGTCCGGGGATGCCCCCGATGCGGTACGTCTGAAGCTTCGCGAAGCCGGATTCGCCGCACGGCGTGGCGACACCTTCCGTGGGCTCGGGCCGCAGTGGATGCGCTTGGCGGTTCGCGGTGAACAGATCACTTCTGCACTCATCGCGGCATTGGAGGAGATCAGGTCGTGACCCCACTGAAGTGGGCGGTCGCGACTTTCACGGTGATCCCCGTGGGGAACTTCGATCCCGACCGCCGGGCCGCCGGAGCCGCCATGGCGCTGGCCCCACTGGCAGTGCTGCCGCTTGCCGTGACCGTGGTCGGCATGACATTTCTCCCGCTGCCGCCAACCGTTCTGGCCGTGCTCATCGTCGCGGCCCTGGCCATCGGCACGCGGGCAATGCACCTCGATGCCGTGGCCGATGTGGCCGATGCCCTCGGTGGTGGCTGGACCCCACAACGGGCGACCGAGATTCTGCATCGTGGAGACATGGGCCCCATGGGTGCAGTGGCGCTCGCGCTCTGTCTCATGGCACAGGTGGCTTCACTGGCCCACATCCTCCCAGGAGATTCCTGGGCAGCGGTGGGCGCGGCTGTACTCGTCTCACGGTGTGCTGTCGTGATCGTCTGCCGTCACGGTGTGCGGCCCATGCCAGCATCACGGCTGGGGGCTCTGGTGGCCGGGTCGGTCCACCCGGCGCTGGCCCTGGCCGTGCTCATGGCCGGCACGGCGCTTCTCGCTCTGGTGAACCCGTGGGCGGTTGTGGTCACCATCATGGCTTGGCTCGCCGTGGCGGGGCTCGTTGCCGTGACCTCGAGCCGGTTCGATGGGGTGAACGGCGATGTGATGGGCGCCGCCATCGAGCTGGCGTTCACCGTGCTGCTCGTGGGATGGACAGCCCTCTGAGCCGGTCGGCATCGCCCTGCTCGGGCCCTCCTGCGCATCATCATGTGTCCACAACCTCCCACTCGATCTCGAAGCCTCTTCGCAGAGCCCGACGACTCGGGCCCCCATGCGATGGCCCGAGAATCCACTGGTAGGAAATGGACAAGTCCGACCGGAAGGCCCCATGAAGATCCTCGTCACCGGAGGCGTGCGCAGCGGTAAATCCACGCATGCCGAAAACCTGCTCCCCACCGCCGAGCCCGTGCGTTACATCGCCCCGGGACAACCAGCCGATCCGGAGCGGGATCCCGAATGGGCCGCTCGGGTCGCTCTCCATCGGCGCCGCCGTCCGAAGGCCTGGAGAACCATCGAGACCTGTGATGTCGCTCCCCTGTTTCGCAGCGAGGGCCCGGTGCTGTTCGACTGTCTCGGCACATGGTTGACCACGACCCTCGACCGCCTCGACGCCTGGAACACACCGGAGGAAAGCTGGCGCTCGAAGCTCGAGGACCGCATCTTTGAGTTGGCAGATGCTTGGGCGGAGGGCCCAGCCACGGGAATCGTGGTGACGAACGAAGTGGGCTGGGGACTGGTCAGCGAGCATCGTTCGGGCCGGATCTTCGCCGACTGGCTGGGACGTGCCAATCAAACCGTCGCGACCGCCTCCGATGAGGTGCATCTCGTGGTCGCAGGCCGGGTGCTCACGCTGTGAGCCGCAGCATGGACAACGCAACAGCCCGCGCATGCGGTCTCGCACTGGGCCACACAGCCGATCTGCTCCTGGGTGATCCCCGGCGACACCATCCGGTCGCGTGGTTCGGCACCGTCGCAACCATGGTCGAGAACCGCTTCCATCGCGATGACCGCACGTGCGGTGCCGTGGCTGCGTTCTCTCTCATCGGGGCCAGTGCTCTGACCGGCGCCGCGCTGGACGCCGCCACCCGTGGACGACCGGTGGCCCGCATCGCAACCACGGCTCTGGCCACCTGGATCGTTCTGGGAGGCCGGAGCCTCGTGGCCGAGGGGAATGCGATCTCCGACCTCCTCACCGACGATGACCTGGCCGGTGCCCGCGTGCGCATCCGTAATCTCGTGGGCCGTGACCCCGACGACCTCGACGCCACCGAGCTCGCTCGTGCAGCGGTGGAGTCGATCGCCGAGAACACCTCCGATGCCGTCGTCGCTCCGCTGCTCTGGGGCGGAAGCGCCGGGATCGCCGGACTTCTGGGGCACCGTGCCAGCAACACCCTCGACGCCATGTGGGGGCATCGCTCCCCACGCCTCCTCCGGTTCGGTTGGGCCGCCGCTCGACTCGACGATGCCGCCAATCTCATCGGGTCGCGGCTCTGCGCCATCCTCACCACGGCCCTGGCCCCGATCGTCGGGGGGCGCCCCACGAGCGCACTCCGCGCCTGGCGCGAGGACGCCGCCAAGCACCCGAGCCCCAACGCCGGGCCGGTGGAAGCAGCCTTCGCCGGCGCCCTGGGTGTGCAGCTCGGAGGCTGCAACAGCTACGGCGGACGCGTGGACGATCGAGGCACCCTCGGCGACGGCCCACCGCCTTGCGTCGAGGATCTTGCTCGCGTCAACCGATTGGCCACCGCAGTCGGACTGGGCGCTCTCGTTATGGCCATGGCCATAACGTGGGGCCTTGCGGCCAGGTCCATACCGTCGGGCCTTGCGGCCAGGGGCCACACCGTTGTGTCACCCGCCGGCTGGACACGACCCAGAAAAAGTCTCAAAATGATAACGCTCCGCAGTTGGAACCGCTCGAACGGGCCACTACCCTGAGCGGGTCACCGTCGAAACAGGAACCAGGTTCACCTTGTCGCACTCACACTCCCATGGGGCTCCAGCACCACTCACCGCCGAGCAGCGCAATCGTCAACGTCGCGCGCTCATGATGATGGTGGTCTTCCTCGTTCCAGTGGCCGTGTTCACCATCGCCGGTCTGCTGTTCTATTGGCCCTCGAACTCCGAGGAACATGTGCGGACCGACCAATCCAC
This sequence comes from Propioniferax innocua, assembly GCF_006716235.1. Taxonomy (GTDB): domain Bacteria; phylum Actinomycetota; class Actinomycetes; order Propionibacteriales; family Propionibacteriaceae; genus Propioniferax; species Propioniferax innocua. The sequence continues at coordinate 1,415,404 of NZ_VFOR01000001.1, forward strand.
GTTCTCGGTTCCAGGACTCGAGATCCCCACCGCCGTCGTCACCGAGGTCACCCAGGTCAACTGTGACGGCATCGCCGGGCAGAGCTCCGACCCCACACGTGAGCAGGTCTGCGGCAACGCCAAGGTGCGCATTCTCGAAGGCCCGGAGAAGGGTCAGGTCGTCGAAGACATCACCATGACCGCACCGGTGTACGCATCCGGCGTCACCGAGGGGACCAAGGTCACGGTCTTCCGCGTCCCCGTCGAAGGCGGTCCGCCGCAATATTCGTTCGCCGACTTCGAACGCACGACGCCGCTGGTCGTGCTCACCCTGATCTTCGCGGTCATTGTGGTGGTCATCGCACGATGGCGTGGTTTCGCCTCACTCCTGGGGCTGGCGTTCGCGGCGTTCATCATGGTCCAGTTCATGTTCCCGGCTCTGATCTCCGGCTCGAATCCACTGTGGATCGGCCTCATCGGCTCCTCCGCCATCATGTTCGTGGTGCTCTATCTGGCCCATGGATTCACGGCGAAGACGACCACGGCTCTACTGGGAACCCTGTTCGGTCTGTTCTTCAGCGCCGGGTTGGGTTTCGTGGCCACCAAGTGGGCGCACCTGAGTGGCGCCGGTGCCGAGGATGACGTCATCCTCTCCACCTCTGCACCCGATCTCCACCTCAGTTCAGTGGTCATCTGTGGTGTCATCATCGCCAGCCTCGGCGTGTTGAACGACATCACGATCACCCAGGCCTCCGCGGTCTGGGAGCTCGCCACCGACGGCAAACCCGACGCCAAGCGCCTGTACCGCCGGGCCATGCGGATCGGTCGCGACCACATCGCCTCCACGGTGTACACGATCGCCTTCGCCGCGACAGGTGCATCGCTCGCGGTGATGCTGCTGCTCTCGGTCTATCAGCGCCCGGTGTGGGAAGTGATCCAGACCGAGACCTTCGCCGCCGAGATCGTACGGACGCTCGTCGGCTCGATCGCTCTGATGCTGGCGGTTCCTGTCACCACGGCGATCGGCGTCGCCGCTGTGACGGCCACGAACCGTGACCGCCGGGAGATCGACATCGACAAGGCCGAGAACGCCCCCGGTGACGAACTCACCGATGTGTCTCGGAGCAACCGCCCGGCCCACTGACGCCTTGAGAAAACCGGCGATACCCACCGCCAGGGCAGAGCAGCGTCCACCAGCGCGGCGACATCACGCCACCTGACGCGGATAGCAACTGCCACCGACCGAGCGGCCGAGGTCTTCGCAGGCTCTCGTCGTGTCGGAACGGCCCGAGAATCCAGTGACGGCAAGAGCCCAGTAGCCACCATTGAGCCCCGCGATGGCGTCACTGTCGAGGACCTCGACGTGCCACGAACCGGAGAGGATCTCGGCTTCGATATTGGCTTCACGAAGGTCGTACTTGCGCTTGTCGAGGGAATCGAGAACGAGTATCCAACTGCCGGACGGGAGTGTCTCCACTGCCGGTTCGGGGCTCGGTGTGGGTGCCCCACTCGACGAAGATGTGGGTGAGGCCTCGGTGGGCTCGTCTGCGCCGACGGAGGCGCTCGGCTCGATGGACGGCGCCGCAGGTTCGGTCACAACGCCATCGGTGGGCTCATCCGCCGATTCACCGCCACGGGGAAGCAACAGCGCCAATGCCAGCACGATCACGAGGGCCCAGAGCCCCAGCACTCCGGCGATGATCAGCCCCTTGCCGCCCTTGGACTTCGAGGGCTCCTGGTCCTCGGGCGGTGGGGGCGGACCACCAGGTGACGGAAGCGGACCAGCAGGTGGCGGCTGCGCCGGTGGCTCATCCCCGGGAAAGAAGATGGCGGGTTGGTTCGCGGTGTCGGCGGAGTCGTGGGCACGAGGGGGAAGGTCAGGGTTGGGCAGTCCGGGGGCCGGTCGCTCCGAACCGGACTCGACCGGGCCAGAAGGGTTTTGACCAGGCCCATGGGAAGAGCCCTGGGAGCTGGGGGCCTGGGGGCCGAAAAGCCACTCGAACCCATCGGGCGGACCCTGCCCCTGTTGAGGTGGCTGACTGCTCATGCGCCACACTCTACGAAGAGTTCTCTGCCGGTGTTGGCCTGCGGTGCCAAACTCGTCCGGTACGAGAACTGCCCCCGCTCTGATGAGCGGGGGCAGTTCCTTCAGTGCAGACGCCAGGATCGGCGCCGCCGTCACATGGGGTCAGGCAAAGATCGACCCGGCCCACTCGGGGTGATCGATGAAGGGGTTGCGGTTGCCCTGCCAGTCCTGGATGACATCGTTGCGGTTCCGCTCGAAGTCATCAACCGGATCCTGGGCGTGCCACTCGAGGAGCACCGACTGCTTGCCCATGTAGGGGGCCTTTCCGTTGTCGACCTGATCGTTCAGCTCAAGGTCAGGCTCACCGTCGGTACCTTCGTAGCGCACGGCCATGTACATGATCATGCGCGCCACATCACCCTTGACCTCATCACGGGGCTCGAAGGAGTCCCCGTCGGTGAGGCAGTCCTCAGCTTCGTCCACCGGCTCGCCACCGTTGTCGAAGTCCTTGTTGGAGCGCGTCGAGTTCACCGTGGTGTCGGTGGGACGCAGGTGGTGGATGTCGGTGCCGGGCCCCATCGCGGTGCCGAAGTCACCGTGCGACTTCGCCCAGACATGCTCACGGTTCCAGTCATCGGCGCCGCCACCGTTGCTGCTGGCCGACTGCGAGCGTCCCGAGTAGAGGAGGAGGACATTGCCGGACTGGTTGGGGTCGGCATCGGTCTCCTTGAGGGCATCCCAGACCTCTTTGTAGCTGAGCTCGTTGTGCCCCGAGATGATCTGGTTCACAGCAGCCTTCAGCTCCGCCCCCTCCTTGCCGTTCGCTTCGGCCCAGTAACCGGTCGGATCCGATGTGGGGTCAGCAGTCGCGGTCGGCGTCGGCTCGGGCGTCTCACTCGGCTCCGGCGAGGTCGTCGGCGTCGGCTCAGCAGTCGCAGTCGGCGTCGGCTCGGGCGTCTCACTCGGCTCCGGCGAAGTCGTCGGCGTCGGCTGCGTCGAACCGTCCGAGACCTCAGTGGTGTTCTTGACGCCGGCATGGGCGAAGTAGGCGGTCAGGTCACCGGTGACGGTGACACGCTGACCCATGAGGCCGGGGTTGGAGGCCAGACCCCATTCGGCGCGCAGGCCCTTGGGGAGCTGGACGTAGAGCATGGAGTCGGTATCGGTGGCCTCTGCGTCGTCGGCGAGGGCAAAGGCGTAATCGTTGGAGAAGTTGTCGTGGACGACCGAATCGCTGGACTGTGGTTCACCGACGATATAGCCGGTCACACTGGCCTTCCCGGTGTTGTTCGCAATCGCTTCCTCGACGGAGAGAGTCTCGGCCGCATGTGCGGTTCCGAGCCCCACGGCGAGGAGCACCGTGCTGACGAGCGTCGCGAGCACGACGCGCAGGTGTGTCTTCATGATGCGTCCTGGGGGTTGGGGGTGCGGACAATCAGCACTCTAGGCACCTCGGTCCGACGCACGTAGGAGACGAACTCGGAAGCTTCCATGCCCTTACCCCGGAGACCTCCATCACCCAGAACAAGCAGACTTCAGGCTCGGCGCATGAGCAGCACCGAGCCTGAAGTCTGCGAGGCGGTCGAGCCCCCAGCTGTACTGGCCGGACACGTTGATCTACACACAAGCGCCTACTTGTTTCACAAATGAGTGCTTGTGTACTGTGTGGGCATGACCGTTTCATTGGATGTCGCCCTGCCGCGCACGGACCTGTCGGCGCGGGATCACGCGCGGATGCTTGCTCCGTTGTTGAAGCCTTTGTCAGACGAGAACAGACTGATGATCGTACTGACGCTTGCGGCGGGGGCGTGCTCGAACAAGAAGTTGCAGGAGGCCACCGGGTTGAGCCAGGCGCTGGTGAGCCACCATGTGGCGGCTTTGCGGGAAGCCCAGCTGATCAGTGTGCGAGCCGAGGGGCGGTCCAACATCTACGAGCTGTGTTGTGAGCAGTTGGCGGCGCCGGTGCAGTGGCTCGCTCACTTGGCGACTCTCACTCCAGAGGGCCAGAAGGCGTGTTGCACTGTCCCCACTGCGGACAACGAAGCATCGCCCGAGGGTGCTGCGCGGTGATTCATGCGGCACAGACCTTCGGGTTGATCTTGGTCGAGTTGCTCGTCCTGTTCTCGCTGATTTCGGTACTCGTCGCGCTGGCGAATCGGCGATTCGGGCCGGACCGGATCGAGAGCTGGATGGCCGATGGGCACCTTCCTGGCCCGGTCAAGGGGTTGCTGCTAGGGGCCATCACGCCGTTCTGCTCCTGTTCGACGCTGCCGGTGCTTGCTGGGATGTTGAAGTCGGGAGTGGCATTTCGGACGTCGATGACCTTCCTGATCTCGTCACCGTTACTGGATCCCATCATCGTGGCCGGGGTGGTGCTGCTGTTCGGCTGGCGTATCGCACTGGTCTACACGGCAGTCACCGCCGCATGGTCCCTGCTCGCCCCTGTCGTGTGGGAACGACTCGGTATGGCCAGCCAGATCAAGCGAGTCAAGGTCGTCGGCGACGACAGAACATCCCGTCCTTGGGCAGGACTGCGACATGAGATCCGACCAGCACTCGGCGAGGCCTGGTCCGATCTACGACCGTTGCTCGTCCCGATGGTGCTGGGCGTCTCGGTCGGCGCCTGCATCTACGGTTTGGTCCCCCAGGACCAACTCGTCGCGGTCGCCGGCGACGACAAGCCATGGGCCGTACCGTTGGCCGCCATCCTTGGCGTCCCGCTTTACGTGCGGATCGAGACAATGCTGCCGATTGGCCTGGCCCTCAGTTCGGCCGGGATGGGGCTCGGCGCCGTGTTCGCACTGATGATCGGCGGCGCCGGAGCCTCCATCCCCGAGGTTTCGATGCTCACCGCCATGTTTAAGCCCCGACTGGTGGTCACTTTCGTGGTCACTGTCATCGGTACGGCCATTGCCGCTGGCTATCTCATCCCACTGATCGCTTGACCCAACCACCACATTCCAACCTCACAAGGAGAACAAACAACCATGGGACTCAAGGACTTCTTCACCTCACGCAAGCAGGACAGCAACTGCTGCGGAGCCCAGATCGTCCCCGACGACGACCAGCCCCAGACCGAGCAGGGAACGCCTACCGAGACAACTACCTCTTCGGTGCCTAACAACGAGGACACGGACGACAACTGACAAACCGAACCGACGGGGGCTGCACCACAGGGCGCAGCCCCCATCACCGCCTCCACCACCCGCATCGGCTGCAGACCAACGGCAAGGCGGAACACTTCCACCGCACTCTGGCCGATGGCTGGACCTACGCACGCTGCCGCGCCTCCGAAGCCGAACGACGCGGCGAGCTGGGTGGCTGGCTGCACTACTACAACCTTCACAGACCCCACACGGCCTGCGGGAACCGGCCGCTCCTCTCGCGCTTGACCAGCATCCCCGGCCAGTACACCTGGCCCGAATCAGTCATCGAACATGCATCAGGCGTTGGCAGCCAGTTCGGTACCGGCTCCACGGCGTCGGATGGCAACCTCGGGAACCGAATCGTCATCGCCCGTCGCCGATTCGACCCCCTCGGGCTGCTGCCCCTCGATGACGAAGCCACCGTCGGCGATCATCTTGAGGTCTGCCTGCCCGTCCTGACCCTCGGAGGTGAGGTAGTCACCGAGGAAGATCGAGTTGGCGATCTCGAGGGCGAGCGGCTGCAGGCTCCGCAGGTGGTACTCGCGCCCGGCGGCGGCGCGCACCTCGGTGTCGGGGTTCACGAAGCGCACCATCGCAAGGATGCGGAGGCAGCGCTGCGGCGTCAGGTGCAGATGCCCCTCGAGCTCGGTGCCCTCGAACGGCAGCAGGAAGTTGACCGGGACCGAGTCGACACCGAGCTCCCGCAATGCGAAAGCGACCTCGACGAGCTGCTCGTCGGTCTCCCCCATGCCGGCGATGAGCCCCGAACACGGCGAAAGGCCACCAGCCTTGGCGGCACCGACAGTGTCGGCGCGATCAGCGAACGAGTGCGTCGAGCAGATCTCGTCGTAGTGCGTCTCTGCGGAGTTGAGGTTGTGGTTGTAGGCATCGACGCCGGCCTCCTGCAGCCGCTTGGCCTTCTCCTCGTCCACGAAGCCCAAGCAGGCGCACACTTCAACCTCGGGATGGTCCTGACCGATCTGCTCCACGATCCCAGCAACGCGATCCACGTCACGGTTCGAGGGGCCGCGGCCCGACGCCACGAGGCAGACCCGGCTGGCACCGGCGTCGACACCGGTGCGGATGGCCTCGGTGGCCTGTTCCGGCTTGAGCCAGCTGTACTTGAGCACCTCGG
>NZ_VFOR01000002.1 GCF_006716235.1 Propioniferax innocua
GGTGTCGGCCTCGAGCGTCTCGAAGCGTCCGGTGCCGTGAGGTTTCCCGTCGTCTCCGATCTCCATGATCTCGACGCGCATCTGCCCCTCGTCGACCTCGTTGATCGTGCGCAACCAGTTCATCTGGACGCCCTCGCGCACCGCTTCCTCACGCTCGATGGCGTGGGCCGGCATGTGCTCCTCGGTACGTCGGTAGACCACGATGGATTCCTCGGCTCCGAGCCGCCGAGCCGTGCGGGCGGCGTCCATGGCGGTGTTGCCACCGCCGTAGACCGCGACGCGGCGGCCGATGACCGGGCGCTCCCCCGATGCGACGCCACGCAGGAACGAGACGGCGTCGACGATGCGTCCGGCATCGCGGGTCGGGATGTCGACGCGCTTGGAGAGGTGAGCACCGATGGCCACGAAGACCGCATCGAACTCACCTTCCTGCTGTTCGGTCAGGAGGTCCTCCACCTTGTGGTTCTGCACGAAGCGGACCCCGAGATCACGCAGACGGTCGATCTCGGCATCGAGCACGGCGCGCGGAAGTCGATACTCGGGAATGCCGTAACGCATCATTCCGCCGGGCTGTTCGGATGAGTCGTGCACCTCGACCTCATGCCCGAGCATCGCCAGGTGATACGCGGCCGACAATCCCGAGGGCCCGGAGCCGACGATGAGAACACGGCGTCCCGACCGGTGCGGCGGAGCCTCGAACCGCCAGCCCGATTCGATGGCGAGGTCGCCGAGGTATCGCTCGACGGAGTGGATCGACACCGCGCCATCAAGCTCGATGCGGTTGCAGGCGCTCTCACAGGGGTGATAGCAGACCCGGCCATGGATGGCCGGAAACGGGTTGTTCCGCGTCAGCTCGATGAATGCCGCATGATCATCCCCGGCCTTCACCAGACGGAGCCATTCCTGGATGTTCTCGCCGGCGGGGCAGGCATGATTGCACGGCGGCAGCAGATCCACGTAGATGGGCATCCGCGTCCGCACCGGCCCCACACGTCCGGCCGAGGTGCTGAGATCGGGCAGATGCGTGAGGTTTCGCTGTGACGGCTGATCCATGGTCAAACCTCCCGGGGCGGCAACACTCTGCCCACCACACTACTCCCCGTAGTAGGAGTTGCCGACCGTTCCCGCTCCCCGAGCGCGTGCAACCGATCACGTTCCCCTCGAACAGCACCACGCCCCGAACCGGAGTTCGGGGCGTGGCATGACCCAAGGGGCCGGACTTGATGTGGGGGCGACTCAGCCTCCGGGCATCTGCTGCTGGGTCTGTTCGGTCCACAGGATGTCGACCACGTACACCAGCGTCTGCTGGGGTTCGATCGACGGCACATTGTTGCCCTGCGGGTAGGCCTTGTCCGGCGGGATCACCAGTAGGACGCGGGAGCCGACCTTCTGGCCGACGAGCCCTTCCTGCCATCCGGCGATGAGGTTACCCAGCGGCCCGGTGGCCGGCTGCTTCGGCGGGTAGGTGGTCTCGACCATCTCACCGCCCTCCCACGTGTACATGACGAAGTTGGCGGTCACGGTGTCGCCCTCGGCGACCTTCTTGCCGTCACCACTGATCAGCGTCGCCGATTCCAGTTTCTTCGGCGGGGCGCCCTCGGGGATCTCCACCTTCGGTTCGGCGTCCCCTGGGCCCGAGACCTTCGGCAATCCCTTGGGCGCATCCTCGGCCTTGCCCGAGGCACGATCGCGCGTCCCGTCGGTGATGTCGACCACGAACACAAGGGTGTCGCCCACTTCGATCCCGGCCTGGGGGTTACCACCAGAGCTGTCGTAGCCGTCGGCACCGGGCATGGCGATGAGGACGCGTGAGCCGACCTTCTGGTCGGTGAGGCCCTTCTTGAAGCCGGGAACCACCTGGTCCAGCGGGAAGCTCACTGGTTCGCCACGGCTGTAGGACTCGTCGAAAGGCTTGCCGGTGCGACCATTGACTCCCTTGTAATGGACCACCGCGGTCGAGCTCTCCGAGAGCTTGGATCCCTTGCCCTCCTTGAGCACCTTGGTGCGTGTCTCGTCGATCGCGAACGGGGCCTCGAAGTCGATCTTCGGTTCCTTGCCCTTGCTCACCTTGATGCCATCGAGGTTGTCGGAGGTGTTCTCATCAGGCTTCTCCGCCCCCGGAGTCGGCGTCGCGGAGGACGACTCATTCGGCTCCGGCGTAGGCGTCGGCTCCTCGCCGACTCCCCCGGACCCGCAGGCGGCCAATGTCAACACGGCGACCAGGGCGGCCGCGGCGGCGGCGATCTGCGATTTCACGCGCACAGGTGGACCTTCTGTCGGTGGGTGATTTCTCTGCCGGGCCAATGTACCCGAGGCGCGCACGGCAGCACGCCTTCAACTCACATGATCGCGTGGTCAGCGGTCCTGCTCGAATTGCTGGAGGGAATCGATGAGGTCATCGACGCGTCGATCCTCGGTCGTGAACGGGTCGGTCAGCAGCACCTGCCGGGGCGACATCGATGGGGCGTCCGCCCAGCGCCGGGCAGGTTGTTCGAGGATACGGAGATTCACCCAGTCGACACTGTGCTCGACCCCCGCAGCACGGGCGGCGGCCAGGAAACGGGACCGCAGATGGGCGCGCGTGGTCGCCGGTGGCTCGGCGCGGGCCTGTTCCACCTGAGCGTCGGTGACGAGACGTCGCATCGCGCCGCGCCGCACCATCGTGGGGACGATGCCCCGTTCGGGGTGGATGTCGTGGTACCGCAGGGCGAGTTCGGCCAGCCGGGCGTCGGTCCACGGCAGATCATGCCGTTCGGCGAACTGCGTCAACAGGCGACGTTTGGCGACCCAGTCGAGACGGTCGGCGAACGACTCCAGGTCATCGCTTTCGAAGGCGTCGAGGACATCGCCCCACAATTCGAGCGCTGCTTCCAGATCGGGCCGGTCCGCGGCGGAGATCTCCTCGGCGTCGCCGGTCTCGAAAAAGGCCTGGCATGCGGCATGGAACCGGCGTTGCACGTCGAGGGCGGAAATCGTTCGGCCGGACGCCAGGGTGAGCACCGCGCGTCCGGTGAGGTCATGGCTCACCTCACGGATGGCCCGGCCGGGGACGTCCAGGGTGAGGTCGCCGAGCAGGGCGCCGGATTCGATGAGCCGGAGCACCAGATCAGCTGTGGTCACCTTGAGCCACGTGACTGTCTCGGACATGTTGGAGTCCCCCACGATCACGTGCAGACGCCGGAACCGCGCCGGATCGGCGTGGGGTTCGTCGCGGGTGTTGATCATGGGGCGGGTGCGCGTCGTGGCCGACGACACCGGATCCCACATGTGCTCGGCCCGCTGCGAGAGCTGGAATCCACCATCGGGCCCCAGATGCCCTGCCCCGGCGTAGAGCTGCCGGGTCACGAGGAACGGGATGAGCAGCTCGGCCTGATCGGCCAGATCGAGATCCCGGGAGACCAGGTAGTTCTCGTGGCAGCCATACGAGTTCCCGTGGGAATCGACGTTGTTCTTGAAGACGAAGATGTCTGCCTCGGTACCCTCGTCGGCCAGCCGTTCACGCGCCTGCTCGGCGAGCTCCTGCACCAGGATCTCGCCCACGCGATCCTGCGCGATGAGGTCGGTGAAGGTGTCACATTCGGCCGTGGCGTACTCGGGATGTGATCCGACATCGAGGTAGAGCCGACCGCCGTTGTCGAGGAACACATTGCTGGACTTCCCCCATGCCACGACGCTGCGGAACAGCTGCCGGGCGACCTCATCGGCGCCGAGGCGTCGTCGCTGACCCTCGCCGCGCTGCACGCACAGGACGCCGAACTCGGTCTCGAGCCCACGGATGCGTCGAATGATCACAGCCCCACCATGTCGAACAGCTCACCTAGCTCCTCGCGCGTCAGCTCCCGGCTCTCCCCCACCGGCAGACGGCCCAGGCGGACGGGGCCGATCGAGATCCGCGACAGCTCACGCACAGGGTGCGCGATCGCGTCACACATCCGGCGCACGATGCGGTTGCGGCCCGAATGGATCGTGATCCGCAGCAGCGAGCGGGGCGGCCCGTCCACACGATTGACCACCTTGGCCGCGTCGGCGCGGATGAACCCGTCCTCCAGCGTGAGCCCCTTCAGGAGCCGCTGAACTTCCTTCTCGGTGACGATGCCCTCCACCTCAGCCAGATATGTCTTGGGCACCTCGTGCGCGGGATGCGACATGCGGTTTGCGAACTCGCCGTCATTGGTCATGAGGATGAGCCCATCGGTTTCGGTGTCGAGTCGACCGACGTGGAACAACCGGGTGTTGCGCGGCTGGAACTCCTCCAAGGTGGCCCGACCCTGTGGGTCATCCATCGTCGAGACGACACCGCGGGGCTTGTTGACCACCAGGTACACGTGGCGACGCGGTGGCGGGATCCGTGATCCATCGACGCGGATCTGGTCCCGGTCCGGGAAGACGCGGGTGCCCAACTCGGTCACCAACCGCCCGTTCACCTCGATACGCCCATCGACGATCATCTGCTCGGCAGCGCGCCGTGAAGCGATACCCGCCTGCGACAAGACCTTCTGCAACCGAATCCCTTCGGTCGCCTCCTTCGCATCACTCACCGTCAGCCCCTTCCCCTTCAAAAGCTTCGGCTCCGTCAAGAGCTTCGGCTGTGTCCACGACGTCGGTCGTCTCCGCGTCCGGGCCGTCCGGGCCATTCTCGTGCACCGGATCCAGCCGGGCCAGCTCGGCCTCGAGGTCCAGGGCGTCGGGCAGGTGCGGCGCCAGGTCGGGCAACTCGTCCAGGGAGTCGATCCCCAAGCGCTCCAAGAAAAGGGAGGTCGTCCCGTAGGCCTGGCCGGGTTGATCGGACTCGACGGGCTCGACGAGCCCGCGCGATTCGAGTGTCCGCATCACCGCATCCACCTTGACCCCGCGAACCGCCGACACCCGCGTCCGCGTGACCGGCTGCAGGTACGCCACCACGGCCAGGGTCTCCATCGCCGCGCGACTGAGCTTGGCATTCTGACCGCTCACGACCCACTCCCCCAGCGCTTCGGCATGTTCGGGCCGGGTCTGCAGACGCCATCCGCCACCGCTGTGGCGCAGTGCGAACCCGCGCCCGGAACGGTCGTAGAAATCGGCCAACTCGGCCATGGCGTCCTCGACCTCCGAGGCCGGTTCGTCCAGGGCCTCGGCGATCGCGGACGCCGGAACCGGCTCGGTCGCCATCAACAGAATGGCCTCGATCACCGGATGGTGCGGCGGCGTCCCGTGCTGCTCATTCGGCCCCTCATTCATATTCGACCCCTCGTTCACATTCGATTCGGTCATGTGGGATCGGCCTCCTGCGACGGGCTGACTGACTGTGACGGACTGACTGATGGCTGGTTCACCGGTGGCGGGGCGTCGGCGCCCTCGGCACCCGGCGCGCCTTCGAACTCGTCGATCTCGATGTGATCCACTTCTCCGCTCCAGACGACGTGAAGCGCGCCGAGGGCGGCATCCTGCTCGAAGACGATGGCCCGTTCGCGATACAACTCCAACAGTGCCAGGAAGCGGCAGACGGTGGTGAGCCGATTGGCGGAGTCGGCCACGAGATCGCCGAATGTGACGCGTCCGGCGGAGCGGAGCCGGTCCATGACGATGTCGGCCTGTTCCCGGACGCTGACCGCAGGCGCGTGCAGATGCGTCAGGGAGACCTCTGCGGCCTCGGTGGGCGTCAGCGCTCGGGCCGCGATGCGGGCGAAGCGTTCGGGTGTGACGCCCAGTTCCACCTCGGGCAGCAGTCCGGTGAACTGTGGTTCCAGACCTCCGGGCCGAGGATGGTGTTGCGCTTCGGCATCCCAACGTGACCGCAGACGATCTGCGACCTCCTTGAAGGCCCGGTACTGGAGCAGCCGAGCGAACAACAGATCACGGGCCTCGAACAGAGCCAGGTCCTCGGCGTCCTCCACCTCACCGCTCGGCACGAGACGGGCAGCCTTGAGATCGAGCAGAGTGGCAGCCACCAGCACGAACTCGCTGGTGCGGTCCAGATCCCAGGTGTGCTCGGCAGCACGGATGAATGCAATGAACTCGTCGGTGACCTTGGAGAGCGCCACCTCGGTGACATCCAGCTCGTGCTTGGCGATGAGCTGCAGCAGGAGATCGAAAGGGCCCTCGAAGTTGTCGAGCCGGAGGGTGAAGACGTCTGACGTGGCGCTCTGCTGCGTCACGAGTCCGAGCCGAGACGATGCACCAAAGCGCTGTCGGTGTCGTGTGCGTCGAGGTCATCCAAACACGTGGCCACCGCTTCGCGCACCACGCGTCCTCGATCCACCGAGATTCCGTGGTCGCTGCGGAGCGCGAGCCGTGCCTGCTCCAATCGAAGCAGCTCCTCACTGGAGATGTAGACGGTGATCTTCTCGTCGTGGCGCACACGGCCACTGCCGCTGCTGGTTCCCGCGCCCATGGCGCGGCGTTGTGATGGTCGCGCCACCGACAAGGGCTGCACATCGGCATGCAGCATCTCGGCGGCGTTCTCCGGTTTCATCTCGCGTGGCATCTCGCCAGCACCTCCCGAGCCAGGGTCCGGTACGCCCGTGCCCCCGGCGAAGTTCCCGCGTAACTCGTGATCGGTTCGCCCGCAGCCGAAGTCTCCGGAAACTTCACCGTGCGCTTGATGACGGTGTGGAAGACGATATCCCCGAATGCCTCGACCACACGCTGCAGCACCTCACGACTGTGCAGCGTTCGCGAGTCGAACATGGTCCCCAGAATACCCACGATCTCCAGATCGGGGTTGAGACGTTCCTGGACCTTCGAAATGGTGTCGGTCAGCAAGGCCACCCCACGCAGCGCGAAGTACTCGCACTCAAGAGGGATGATCACTCCGTCGGCAGCGGTGAGCGCATTGATCGTCAGCAGACCCAACGAGGGCGGGGCGTCGATCAGGATGACGTCGTAACGGTCTCGAAGCCGGTCGAGCAGGCGCGAGAGAATCATCTCGCGGGCCACCTCCGAGACCAGCTGCACTTCCGCGGCCGAGAGGTCGATGTTCGCCGGCAGCACGTCCACGTCATCGGTGTCGCTCTCGACGATCACCTCATCGACATCCACATTGCGTTGCAGCAGGAGGTTGTAGACGCTCAACTCCAGCGCGTGGGGATTGATCCCAAGACCGACGGTCAACGAGCCCTGCGGATCGAAGTCGACCATCAGGACGCGGCGTCCGGTCTCGGCCAGCGCCGCCCCCAGGTTGATGCTCGTGGTCGTCTTGCCGACGCCACCTTTCTGGTTGCAGACCGCCAGGATGGTGGCGCGTTTGGGTCCCGGCGCGGGCGCGCTCGGCTCAGGGAGTTCGGGCCAGGCACGACCGGTGAGGTCGAGTTCCTCGGGCTCTGGTTCCTCGGGCGCCGGTGTCTGCGGAGCGTCGAAAAGGGCGTCATCGGACGCACGCACATCCCGCGCATACGGTTCGATGTCACGGGGGTCGGTGCCTGCAGTCACGTGACGGTCCTCCTACCGGTGGTACTTGAACATCCCAGCCTAGTACGCACGTGGGTGGGACGTCAGATAAGTCTCTCGCAGATGGTCGACGGTGACGAGCGTGTAGATCTGCGTCGTCGCCACAGACGCATGTCCCAGAAGTTCCTGGACCACGCGCACATCGGCCCCTCCGTCAAGCAGATGGGTGGCGTAAGAGTGCCTCAGGGTGTGCGGCGAGACCTCCGCATCCAGGCCTGCGGCAGCCACGGCGCGTTGCAGAACCGCCCATGCGCTCTGACGTGAGAGCCGCCCACCGCGCTGGTTCAACACAAGCGCGGGGGACGATTTCGCGCCCCGTTCGACGAATACCGGACGCCCACGAACGAGCCAGGCGTCCACCGCATCCCGCGCAAATGATCCGAGGGGCACCAACCGTTCCTTGTCCCCCTTGCCGAGCAGACGCAGCCCCATCTCCGGGTCGGCCAGCACACGCGTCAGATCATCAACGTCGAGGGCGACGATCTCGGAGATCCGAGCCCCCGTGCCATAGAGCAGCTCGAGCAGTGTCGCATCGCGCAGACCTTCCGGAGTGGTCCGATCCGGGGCGTCGAGCAGTGCCTGAACCTGGGCGATCGTGAGAGCTTTGGGCAACCGGCCCGGTGGTTTCGGCGGTCGCACCTCGGCAGCCGGGTTCTCCCGGCCATGCCCCTCCGCCACGGCGAAGGTGTGCAGGTTGCGTACCGACACCACGGCCCGCGCGATCGACGTCCGCGCCAGGCCCGAATCGGTCAGGGATCCGACGAAGGCCAGCACATCCGCTTCGGTCACCTCCTCGATCTGCGTGATCGAGGCATCGGCGAGGACACGTTGATAGCGGGCGAGATCACGCCGGTAGGCGTCGATCGAGTTCGTCGACAACCCACGATCGATCAGCAGGTGGTCGAGGTAGGCGGTGATGACCGCCTCCAGCGAGGTCATGCCCGGCCGACGCGGCGTTCCCGCATCGGCCACGGTGAATCGGCCGGCCGCAGACGCGTCACGTCCCGCCCGGCCGAGAACCAGGCCAAGATCCCGACGGACACGGCGGGGTTCGCCATGTCACCGGCCAGGACCGCGTCACGCACGGCTTCGGCTGACGCCCGCCCGACGCTCATGTGTGCTTCCTCGCCCTCCACGACGAATCCCTCGGGGCGATCGGCATGAGCCAGACCACGCGCCAGATAGATCCGCACCACTTCGCGGTTTCCTCCGGGAGAGGTCGCGATGTCGGCAAGGACGTGCCAATCGGAGGCTGCAAGACCTGTCTCCTCGGCCAGTTCCCGGCGAGCTGCATGCTCCGGATCTTCGCCGGTGACATCGAGCAGGCCGGCGGGGATCTCCACAAGCTCGTGCCCGACAGGATGGCGGTACTGCCTCAGCAACACCACGTTCTCGTCGGCATCGAGTGCGAGGACGGCCACCGCGCCGGGGTGTCCCACGACCTCTCGGTCGAGCAGCTCGCCGCTGGGGGTGCGCACTTGTTCACGGGTCATGGACAGGACATTGCCCTCGAAGATGCTCTCCGATGACTCCACCGGCCACGCCACCGCACGGTCACGCAGCTCGGTCCAGACCGGCAGATCGATGCTCACTCCTGGTCTGCCCCGTCATTCGTCGGCTCCGGTTCACCGGCCGCGCTTTCCGCATCGGGTTCGAGGTCGACCGGAAGCTGACGATTCGTACGATGCCGCAGAGCCGCGCCGATGAGTCCGGCGAACAGCGGATGGGGTCGAGTTGGACGGGATTTGAGCTCCGGATGCGCCTGCGTCGCCACGAAGAAGGGGTGTTCCTCGGCGTCGAGTTCGATGAATTCCACGAGTCGTCCATCGGGCGAAGTGCCGCTGAAACGCAGCCCCACGCTCTCCAACTGCTCGCGGTACTCGTTGTTCACCTCATACCGGTGGCGATGACGCTCGGTGACACGATGCACGCCGTACATACCGGCGACGAGTGAACCCCGCTCCAATTCCGCCGGGTAGGACCCCAGGCGCATCGTGCCGCCCAGGTCTCCCCCGTTGACGATGTCCACCTGCTCGGCCATCGTGGCGATCACCGGATGCTCGGGGTTCTCCTCGAACTCGGTCGACGCTGCACCGACCAGCCCCGCTTTGTTACGGGCGACCTCGATGACCATGCACTGCAGCCCCAGGCACAGGCCGAGGATCGGAATGCCGTTGGTGCGCGCATGTCGGACCGCCCCGAGCTTGCCCTCGACGCCTCGGATGCCGAATCCGCCCGGAACGCAGATGGCGTCGACCTCTCCAAGTTCACGCTGCGCGGCCTCGGGCGTCTCGCAGGCGTCAGAAGGTACCCAGCGGATGTTCACCTTCGTACGGTGCGCGAACCCGCCGGCGCGAATGGCCTCGGCCACCGAGAGGTAGGCGTCGGGAAGGTCGACATACTTCCCGACCAGCGCGACCGTGACCTCGTCAGCCGGGTGATGGACGCGGTCGAGCAGGTCGTTCCACGTGGTCCAGTCCACATCACGGAACGGGAGGTCAAGCTTGCGCACCAGGTAGGCGTCGAGGCCTTCGGCGTGCAGGACGCGCGGGATGTCGTAGATCGACGGAGCGTCGATACAGGCGATGACCGCCTGCTCCTCGACGTCACACATGAGCGCGACCTTGCGCTTGACCGACTCGGGGATGTCGCGGTCGGCGCGGCAGACCAGAGCGTCGGGTTGGATGCCGACCTGGCGCAGGGCCGCCACCGAGTGCTGGGTGGGTTTGGTCTTGAGCTCACCGCTGGGGCCGATGTAGGGGATGAGCGAGACGTGCAGGAAGAACACGTTTTCCCGCCCCACGTCGCGTCGTACCTGACGAGCAGCCTCCAGGAACGGGAGGGATTCGATGTCGCCGACGGTTCCGCCGATCTCGTGGAGTACGACATCGACATCGGGCCCGCCCATGGCGAGCATCTCCTCCATGAGCTGATTGGTGATGTGCGGGATCACCTGCACCGTGTCGCCCAGGTATTCACCACGGCGTTCCTTGGCGATGACGGCCGAATAGACCTTGCCGGTGGTGACGTTGGCCTCCGACGACAGGTCGACGTCGAGGAACCGCTCATAATGCCCGATGTCGAGGTCAGCCTCGGCACCATCCTCGGTGACGAAGACCTCACCGTGCTGAAAGGGGTTCATCGTGCCCGGATCCACGTTCAGATAGGGATCGAGCTTCTGCATGGTGACGCGCAGACCGCGTGCCTTCAGCAGACTACCCAGACTCGAGGCGGTCAACCCCTTGCCGAGTGAGGAGGCAACGCCCCCGGTCACGAACACGTGCTTGGTCTCTACGCTTCCCACGGGCTGCCATCCTAACTGCAATAACGCCGATTGTTCGACCGAGGGACAGGTCTTCAGGTCCTGGCCTGGCTCAGAAGCTCTCGTGCATGCGCAAGAGCCGTCTCCGAATCCTCCATCCCCGCCATCATGCGCGCCAACTCGGCTGCGCGGTCGTCATCGGCAACTGCTGTCACACCGGAGGTGGTGACAGCGCCATCCGAAGACTTGACCACCACGTGATGTGTATCGGCAAAAGCCGCCACCTGTGCGAGGTGCGTGACCACTATCACCTGACTGTGTTCGGCCAGTCGGGCGAGTCGGCGTCCGACCTCGATCGCCACGGCACCGCCGATACCGGCGTCGACCTCATCGAAGACGAACGTGCCGCCCTCCTCGTCCCCGGCCAACACGACCTCGAGAGCCAGACGGACACGGGAGAGCTCACCGCCGGAGGCCGCCTTGGCCAACGGCCGCGGCTCCGACCCGGGGTTGGCGGTGAACATCAGTGTGATCTGGTCGAGTCCATGGGGTCCGGGCTGTGGAAGCCGGTCCAGCGCGAAGAAGAGCCGGGCGTGAGGCAGCGCGAGCGCCTCGAGTTCGGTGGTGACCGCATCGCTGAGCTTCTGCGCAGCCCCGCGTCGAAGGTCGCTGAGGCGTGCCCCACTCTCGCGAAGCTGTTCATCGAGCTCCAACAGGCGTGCCCGGAGCTCATCGACCCGATCGGAACCGGCGTCGAGCTGCGCGGCTCGGGCTGCCGATGTCTCGGCCCAGGTGAGAACCTCATCGATCGTGTTGCCGTACTTGCGGGTCAGCGCATTCAGGTCTGCCTGTCTCGCCATGATGGCGTCCAAGCGCGCCGGGTCGGCGGCGAGGGAGTCGTTGTAGGACGCGAGGTCGCTGGCGAGGTCTGCGGCCAATGCGGAGATCTCACCGGCGCGAGTGGCCATGGCAGCCAGCTCCGGATCCGCGGCTTCGGACAGCGCTTTCTGCGCGGTCGCCGCAGCGGTGAGAGCGCAGGCGCCATCGATGTCGTCGGCGTCGCCGGAGAGAGCGACGAGTGCTGTGGAGCAGGCCAGACGCAGGGCGTCGACGTCCTGCAACCGTGTCGCCTCGGCCAGCAGCTCCGCGTCCTCACCCGGTTGTGGAGCAACCGCCTCGATTTCATCGAGCCCGAATTTCAGCATGTCGAGCTCGCGCGCACGTTCGGCGGCGTTCTCGGTCACATCGGCGAGTTCCTCGGCGATGCGTCGGCGTGTCTCCCAGAGCTCCCGATACTCGGCGAGGGCTTCTGCCAGAGGTTCTCCCCCACTGCGATCCAGGATCTCGCGTTGGCGTTCTGGACGCCCGAGCCGGACCTGCTCGGACTGGCCGTGGATGGTCAGGAGGTCCGAGGTGAACTCCGCCGCGACGCCGGTGGGTACAGCCGCACCGCCGAGGTGACTGCGTGAACGCCCCTTGCGGATGGTGCGCGACACCAAGATCTCGGCGTCCCCTTCAGCCCCTTCAGCCTCGTCGAGCTCGGCACCGAGCTCTCGGGCCTGCTTGCGGCTGTGGCGTCCCAGTTCGGTGAAATGCCCCTCGACCCGGGCCGAGGTCTGACCGCGACGGATCAGGCCGGCGTCGGCGCGCTGCCCCAGCAGTAACCCCAAGCCGGTGACGATCATGGTCTTTCCTGCGCCGGTTTCACCGGTGACGGCAGTGAGTCCCGGTGCCAGTTCGAGCCGGGCGTCCTCGATGACTCCCAGGTCGCGGATCCCCAGTTCAGTCAGCACGTGCGGCTCCTCGCCACCCCTCCACACGGAGACCGAATTTCTTCACCAGCCGATCGGTGAACGGCGCCTGGCTCATTCGGGCCAGACGCAGGCGATGTTCATTGGAGTGGACGGTCACACGCATCCCCTGCTGAATCTCGAACGAGCGTCGACCATCACACCAGACGATGCCGTCAAGATCTGCCGGATCACGCACGACCTCGACCGCGATCGTGCTCTGCGGGCCCATCACCATCGGGCGGGCGAACAGGGCGTGGGCGCTCAGTGGAACCACCAGTAACGCTTCGACGCCGGGCCAGACCACGGGGCCACCTGCGGAGAACGCGTAAGCGGTCGAGCCGGTGGGCGTCGAGATCAACACGCCGTCACATCCCCACCGGGACAAAGGCCGGTCGTCGATGCTGACCAGGACCTCCAGCATGCGCTCGCGGGCCGCCTTCTCGATCGACACCTCGTTGACCGCGAATGACCGCCACACCTCCTCGCCGTGTTCGTCCTCGACCACGACCTCGGCAGTGAGTCGCTCCTCGACGACCCAGCTGCGGTCCACGACATGTTGCACGACGGCGTCGATCTCGTGGGAGTCGGCCTCGGCGAGGAACCCCACGTGCCCGAGGTTGACGCCCAGCACCGGGATGTCCCGCTGCAGTGCCCATTCGGATCCCCGGAGAATGGTTCCGTCACCGCCGAACACGACGAGGATCTCCACATCGGGATCGTCCAGATCGAGCGGCTCGATCGTCGGTCCCGACAACGCAAGTTCTCCGAGGTCTTTCTCCGGCACGGCTGTGATCACGTCACAGGCGGCGAGTCCATCGGCGAAGCGTCGTGCTGCCTCGATGGCCGAAGGGCGGTGCACGTGCGTCAGCACGGCCACGGTGCGTTTGCCTGAAGTCGTCACCCTGCCAGCCTATCCGGCGTTGCTCGGCCCAACCGTCCTCGTTGATCGCGGCCCCACGAACCAGCAGAAATATTCCAGGTTCCCCGATGGCCCCGGGACATCGCTGGGACGCGTCGCGATACACCGCCATCCTCGTCCGGCGGCCGCGCTCCGCACGCCTTCGACGGCGTGTTCACGAAGGCCCCGATCACGGACGACGCCATCAGCGATCGCTGCACGCCCCACTTCGAACTGCGGTTTGACCATCAACAAGGCTTCACCGTCGGGCCGCAACACCCCGAAGATCGGGTCCAGCAGGAGCGTCAAGGAGATGAAGGAGACATCGGCCACCGCGAGCGACACCGGCTGACCATCGAGATCATCCACCGTGAGTCCCCGCGCATTGGTCTGTTCGCGCACCTGGACACGTGGATCTTGTCGTAGTCGGCTCTCAAGCTGATCGGTTCCCACATCCACGGCGAACACGGTGGCCGCACCGTGCTCCAGCAGGACCTGGGTGAAACCTCCGGTGGACGATCCGATGTCAACGCACCGACCGGGAACGGTCACGTCCCATGCCGCCAACGCGCCGCGAAGTTTGCCGCCGGCCCTGGACACCTCACCCGCGGCGGTCGCATCGACCACCTCCAAGGATGTCTCCGGATCGACACGCTCGGCCGGGCGTCGGACGATCTGACCACTGACGCGGACCAGCCCACTATGGATGAGCTGTTGAGCATGACTGCGGGAGCGGGCGAACCCCCGGTCTGCCAGTGCCCGGTCCAGACGCCCACCCTCTGCCGTCCGTCGTTCAGGGCTCATCCGTCGTTCAGAATGTCACGTAGCCGCTCGTGCGCCTGTTCCAGTGCTTCGACGCGGTCAGCCGGATCGGCCTCATGGACCGCTTGCAGGGCTGCATCGATATCCTCGACGCCGGTGGCTTCGGGCGGCGCCAGGGACGCCGTCACCTGCTCATCATCCATGCCTCACCTCCCTGTCCACCATGCTTCTGCCTTGAGAATCGTGTTCCTCAGCGGTGATGCTCAGTGCACGGTCGATGGTGGCGGCCACTGCCGCCAGATCGGTGGTGACGCCGGCTCGGCGCAGGGCCACCAGGCATTGGAGCGCGGTCACGGCGCTACTCGGGGTCACTCCCGCCACGGCGGCCTCGGACGCGGAGCAGTCGATCTGTACGAGGTCTCCTTGTGGAGCACGGGCTCTGGCCGATGCCGCACCGGTCTCGCGCGACATGTCGATGCTGACTTCGATGGGATCCTCGAGCACTGCCGCGATCGTCAGCCCCACGTGGTCGGGGAGCTGTTCGGGCGGCACGACGGCTGCATCATGCGCCCCGTGGGAACCGCTGAGCACCCATAGGGAGGTGATGCCGGACGCCCTCGCTCCGGCGATGTCGGTGTCGAGGCGGTCTCCCACGAAGATCGGCCGTTCGGCGGCGGCACGTCTCACGGCGGTGTCGAACACGGGACGATTGGGTTTGCCCGCCACCTGGGGTTCCACGCCGGTGGCGGCGGCAACAGCGTTCACCATCATGCCCGTGCCCGGCATGAGGCCGAGGTCGGTGGGACGGGTGGAGTCGGTGTTGGCTGCGACCCAACAAGCCCCGGCACGCACCGCGCGCGTCGCATCGTTCAATCTGCTCCACACAAGGTCGGGGTCGTACCCCTGCGCCACGCCGCTGGCTTCGGGATTCGCGAGCACTTCATCGAGTCCTGCTGGTCGCAGTCCAGCCTCCACCACGGCTTCCATCAGCGCATCGGACCCGACCACCAGGACCGGAGAGTCAGCCGCGAGCATTTCAGACAGCTGCTGCGCCGCCGCCTGCCCCGAGGTGATGACGGTCTCGGCGTCAACGTCCAGACCAAGTAGCTGCAGATGCTCGGCCACCACCTGAGGCGAACGTCCGGCGTTGTTGGTGACAAAGCCGGTGGCGATGCCCCGTGACTGAGCCAGCGTGACCACGTGCAAGGCCTCGGGGATCCCCGCGTTGCCGAGATAGATGACCCCGTCCAGGTCGCACAGCAAAGCGTCGTGCCTTCCAAGCAAAGCGGTTGAATCACCCATGGGGGTGTTCCTGACCGTTCACCTCGATGTCCCCGTCTTCTCGGTGGTCGTCTGCTCGGTGATCGTCTTCGCCCTGGTCATAGGAGACCACCGCCGTGCCATCCACGCGGTCAGCCGCATCGGTCTCATGATGGACATCCAGCTTGGCCGCAGCAGCGAACCACTCCCCCGCGGTCGGGGCACCATGCTCTGCGAGCAGGTCTGCGTAGGCATAGCGGACGCGAGCACGTGTCAGTTGAGTTGCGGCTCCATCCAGTTTCCGATTGGAGATGGTCTGGCGCAACACCCGTTGGGCTTCCGCTGTCTGCCCCATATCGGCACGGATACCAGCCTCGACCATCTTCAACTCGACACGGCCATCCGGGTCCAGGCTCGTGGCCTCCGGATCCTGAACTGTTTCCAGCGCCTCCCGTGTACGTCCGAGGGCACGCTCGCAGTCCGCGATCACGGGAAGGTATTCAGCAGCGCCGCGCATACGCCGGAGGGTGCGGTACTCACTCAGCGCGGTCGCCCATTCGCCGGCTGCATACGCTGTTTCAGCAACTGCTTCACGGACGACCGCCAAACGTGCCGCATGTCTGCGGGCCACCAACACATGTTCAAGCGCGAGAGCCGGATCCTCGTCGATGAGCAGACCTGCCGCGATGATGCGCGCTCCGATCCGATCGGCAAGATCTTTGGGGACGCCTCGAAGCTCTGCCCGGACACCACGCGGAAGCTGGGCGTCCTCCATCCCCTCCGGCAGTGGGGGATCCCGACGTTCAAGGTCGCTCTTACGCGGCGCACGTTCCTGACCCATGTCCCGTTCTTCGTCGGTTCGGAATCGACGCGGCCCCGAACCTCGATGACCGTCCCGTCCCTGATGGCCACGGCCTCGGGCGTCATGAGCACGCGTTCCCCTGCTGTGCTTCCCCTGGACGCGGCTCTCCGACTGATGAGCGCTCTGCTTCCGGTCGCCCGAGCGATTTTCTCGGCTGTCTTCGTCACGCCGCCGGAACGACTTCACACCGTCCCGACGTGCCCCCTTCGGGGGTCGGCGGTTCCCAGCACCGCCAGCACCACCACGCCCGGCACGACCCGAACCGCCATCACGATCTCGACGACCGCCGTCACCTCTGTTGTCTGACACGCTTCAATTCTCCCTGATCAACACACACCCGACAAACCTTCTTCGCAGGCGTCCACGTTCGTGACGCCCTACATCACACAAGACATCCGCCCCATTCATCCCGGCCCACTCTCTCGTCCCCGACACCGATGGCGACCAGACACATGAACGGCATGACCGCTCAGTCATGTGAACCTGAAGAAAAACAAAAACACCTCGGGGTGGCCCATGAAATGGGCCACCCCGAGGTGTGTTATATGTCCGGCGACGTCCTAGTCTCCCACATGGTCTCCCATGCAGTACCATCGGCGCTGAGAGGCTTAACTTCCGGGTTCGGAATGGAGCCGGGTGTTTCCCTCTCGCCATGGTCACCGAAACTCTATTGAGATTGTCGGACCGCACGGCTGAGATCTTTCGATTCAGCAGCGGTGTCCCGACCGTATCTCGGGAACCTCACAGTGGACGCGTAGCACCTTTGTAGTTTATAACAAGCCCTCGGACTATTAGTATCGGTCAGCTCCATACATTACTGCACTTCCACATCCGACCTATCAACCCGGTGGGCTACCGGGGTCCTTAACCATATGGTGGGAGCCCTAATCTTGGAGAATGCTTCCCGCTTAGATGCTTTCAGCGGTTATCATTTCCGAACGTGGCCAACCAGCCGTGCTCCTGGCGGAACAACTGGCACACCAGAGGTTCGTCCGTCCCGGTCCTCTCGTACTAAGGACAGCTCTCCTCAAGACTCCTACGCGCGCAGCGGATAGGGACCGAACTGTCTCACGACGTTCTGAACCCAGCTCGCGTGCCGCTTTAATGGGCGAACAGCCCAACCCTTGGGACCGGCTCCAGCCCCAGGATGCGACGAGCCGACATCGAGGTGCCAAACCATGCCGTCGCTATGAACGCTCGGGCAAGATCAGCCTGTTATCCCCGGGGTACCTTTTATCCGTTGAGTGACGGCGCTTCCACATGCCACCGTCAGATCACTAGTCCCGACTTTCGTCCCTGCTTGAGATGCCTCTCTCACAGTCAAGCTCCCTTGTGCACTTACACTCGATACCTGATTGCCAACCAGGCTGAGGGAACCTTTGGGCGCCTCCGTTACTCTTTAGGAGGCGACCGCCCCAGTCAAACTACCCATCAGGAACTGTCCCTGATCCGGATTACGGACCTAGGTTAGATAACTAGAACAACCAGAGTGGTATTTCAACATTGACTCCACAACCACTGGCGTGGCTGCTTCAAAGTCTCCCACCTATCCTACACAGGTTATCCCAATCACCAATACCAAACTATAGTAAAGGTCCCGGGGTCTTTCCGTCCTGCTGCGCGTAACGAGCATCTTTACTCGTAGTGCAATTTCGCCGAGTTCGTGGTGGAGACAGTAGGAAAGTCGTTGCTCCATTCGTGCAGGTCGGAACTTACCCGACAAGGAATTTCGCTACCTTAGGATGGTTATAGTTACCACCGCCGTTTACTGGGGCTTAAGTTCAGTGCTTTGCCGAAGCTGACACTTCCCCTTAACCTTCCAGCACCGGGCAGGAGTCAGTCCGTATACATCGTCTTGCGACTTGGCACGGACCTGTGTTTTTGATAAACAGTCGCTTTCCTGTGGTCTCTGCGGCCCTCAGTGCGTGAACACCTCGGGCCCCCCTTATTCCGAAGTTACGGGGGCATTTTGCCGAGTTCCTTCACCACGATTATCTCGATCGCCTTGGTATTCTCTACCCAACCACCTGTGTCGGTTTGGGGTACGGGCAGCGCATGAACTCGCTCACGAAGATTTTCTAGGCAGCATAGGATCACCCACACCACAGCCCGAAGGCTGCAGACACGTCATGTTTCAGGCACGTGAAGACCGGATTTACCTAGCCTTCGCCCTACGCACTTGACCACGGATCCAACACCGTGGGTGGGCTACCTTCTTGCGTCCCTCCGCAGCTTGCCTAATACGAACTTGGGTCAAAGGGTCGCCGAGTTTCAGTCCGAAGACATCCGTCAGCTTCCGTTCTTAGCATTATTCGCCTCGGCAGGATCGTGCATACGCCGGTACGGGAATATCAACCCGTTGTCCATCGACTACGCCTGTCGGCCTCGCCTTAGGTCCCGACTTACCCAGGGAAGATTAGCTTGACCCTGGAACCCTTGGTTATTCGGCGGACGGGTTTCTCACCCGTCATTCGCTACTCATGCCTGCATTCTCACTCGTGCGCTCTCCACGGCTGGGTCACCCCGCCGCTTCATCGTACACACGACGCTCCCCTACCCATCCTTACGGATGCCATAGCTTCGGTGGA
The DNA here is from genome assembly GCF_006716235.1 of Propioniferax innocua. Lineage (GTDB taxonomy): Bacteria > Actinomycetota > Actinomycetes > Propionibacteriales > Propionibacteriaceae > Propioniferax > Propioniferax innocua. The sequence goes on from NZ_VFOR01000002.1 coordinate 18,851, forward strand.
TAACTTGAGCCCCGCTAAATTGTCGGCGCAGAATCACTTGACCAGTGAGCTATTACGCACTCTTTCAAGGATGGCTGCTTCCAAGCCAACCTCCTGGTTGTCTACGCAACTCCACATCCTTTTCCACTTAGTTATCGCTTAGGGACCTTAGCTGATGATCTGGGCTGTTTCCCTCTCGACTATGAAGCTTATCCCTCACAGTCTCACTGCCGCGTTTCACTTACCGGTATTCGGAGTTTGGTTAATTTCGGTAAGCTTGTGGGCCCCCTAGACTATCCAGTGCTCTACCTCCGGGAAGAAACACGCGACGCTGCACCTATATGCATTTCGGGGAGAACCAGCTATCACGAAGTTTGATTGGCCTTTCACCCCTATCCACAGCTCATCCCCCCAGTTTTCAACCTAGGTGGGTTCGGTCCTCCACGACGTCTTACCGTCGCTTCAACCTGGCCATGGATAGATCACTTCGCTTCGGGTCTAGGGCATGCGACTCAAGCGCCCTGTTCGGACTTGCTTTCGCTACGGCTTCCCCACACGGGTTAACCTTGCCACATACCGCTAACTCGCAGGCTCATTCTTCAAAAGGCACGCTGTCACCCTTTCGGGCTCCAACGGATTGTAGGCAATCGGTTTCAGGTACTATTTCACTCCCCTCCCGGGGTACTTTTCACCTTTCCCTCACGGTACTTGTCCGCTATCGGTCACCAAGGAGTATTTAGGCTTAGCGGGTGGTCCCGCCGGATTCACACAGAATTTCAGGGGTTCCGTGTTACTTGGGGTATCACTCAGAAGTGATCGTCTTACGACTACAGGGGTGTTACCTTCTCTGCCGCGCTATCCCAAAACGCTTTGTCTTAAACGATCATTTTTGACTTCTTGACCAGTGACAGCATGGTCTGAATGACCCCACAACACCGTATCTGCAACGCCTGTCAGCTATCACACAGGTACGGTTTGGCCTCTTCCGCGTTCGCTCGCCACTACTGACGGAATCACTGTTGTTTTCTCTTCCTGTGGGTACTAAGATGTTTCACTTCCCCACGTTCCCTCCAACTACCCTATGTGTTCAGGTAGAGGTCGCCGGACTTTTACCTCCGGTATTCGAGGTTTCCCTATTCGGAGATCCACGGATCGAAGCTTATTTGCCAGCTCCCCGTGGCTTATCGCAGGCTATAACGTCCTTCATCGGCTCTTGGTGCCTAGGCATCCACCGATTGCCCTTAGTAGCTTGTTAATTATAAAGACTACAAAGATGCTCGCGTCCACTGTGAAGTTCTCAAGATACGGGCGGTACCAGGACCTTTACCCTGAGGTAAAGATCGGTGGTCCGCAGAAGGTTCGCAAACGACCCTTCAGGACCCAACAGCGTGCTTTAGGCCGATTTCCAGACCATTTGCTTTCCACTCCCCGAAGGGTTGTACTCACGATGGTTCAAGACATCGGCTTAATGGTCAATGTTCCACATTCCGTAGCCTGTTCGGCCAAGAACGTTCGTCTTGGTTCCGAACACTGGACAAAGCATCACAATGGATGCCTGCCATGGGCTCCTTAGAAAGGAGGTGATCCAGCCGCACCTTCCGGTACGGCTACCTTGTTACGACTTAGTCCTAATTACCAGCCCCACCTTCGACGGCTCCCTCCAAAAGGTTGGGCCACCGGCTTCGGGTGTTGCCGACTTTCATGACTTGACGGGCGGTGTGTACAAGGCCCGGGAACGTATTCACCGCAGCGTTGCTGATCTGCGATTACTAGCGACTCCGACTTCATGGGGTCGAGTTGCAGACCCCAATCCGAACTGAGGCCGGCTTTGTGGGATTCGCTTACCTTCGCAGGTTCGCAGCCCATTGTACCGACCATTGTAGCATGCGTGAAGCCCTGGACATAAGGGGCATGATGACTTGACCTCATCCCTACCTTCCTCCGAGTTGACCCCGGCAGTCTCCTATGAGTCCCCAACCGAATTGCTGGCAACATAGGACAAGGGTTGCGCTCGTTGCGGGACTTAACCCAACATCTCACGACACGAGCTGACGACAGCCATGCACCACCTGTATACCGACCATAAGGGGCACCTATCTCTAGGTGTTTCCGGTATATGTCAAACCCAGGTAAGGTTCTTCGCGTTGCATCGAATTAATCCGCATGCTCCGCCGCTTGTGCGGGCCCCCGTCAATTCCTTTGAGTTTTAGCCTTGCGGCCGTACTCCCCAGGCGGGGCACTTAATGCGTTAGCTGCGGCACGGAGAACGTGGAATGTCCCCCACACCTAGTGCCCACCGTTTACGGCGTGGACTACCAGGGTATCTAAGCCTGTTTGATCCCCACGCTTTCGCTTCTCAGCGTCAGGAAAGGTCCAGAGAACCGCCTTCGCCACCGGTGTTCCTCCTGATATCTGCGCATTCCACCGCTCCACCAGGAATTCCGTTCTCCCCTACCTTCCTCTAGTCAGCCCGTATCGGAAGCAGGCTCAGAGTTAAGCTCTGAGTTTTCACTTCCGACGTGACAAACCGCCTACAAGCTCTTTACGCCCAATGATTCCGGACAACGCTCGCACCCTACGTATCACCGCGGCTGCTGGCACGTAGTTGGCCGGTGCTTCTTCTGCAGGTACCGTCACGTTAGCTTCGTCCCTGCTGAAAGCGGTTTACAACCCGAAGGCCGTCATCCCGCACGCGGCGTTGCTGCATCAGGCTTTCGCCCATTGTGCAATATTCCCCACTGCTGCCTCCCGTAGGAGTCTGGGCCGTATCTCAGTCCCAGTGTGGCCGGTCGCCCTCTCAGGCCGGCTACCCGTCGAAGTCTTGGTGAGCCGTTACCTCACCAACAAACTGATAGGACGCGAGTCCATCCCCAACCGCCGGAGCTTTTCGCCACAGTGGATGCCCACTGTGGAACCATTCGGTATTAGACGCCCTTTCGGGCGCTTATTCCAAAGTCGGGGGTAGGTTACTCACGTGTTACTCACCCGTTCGCCACTCGTGTACCCCGAAGGGCCTTACCGTTCGACTTGCATGTGTTAAGCACGCCGCCAGCGTTCGTCCTGAGCCAGGATCAAACTCTCCGTTGAAAAATTTGGTGCACGCCCGAAGGCGCTTAACCGTCTATCAACGAGTTTGATTACTGGCGGATCCGAATCTGGATCATTGTAATCAACTCAAAGAAACCGTCTTCAGTTCATGACACCTAAGCGTCATGCCGAAGCACGGGGTTTCTGTGCATAATTTGGCATTGACTTTCAAGCACGCTGTTGAGTTCTCAAGTTTCGTTTGCTTCCCGCGATTCTGGCCTCGGCCATCACCTTGGGGCAACCTGTCTAACTTTACCAGATCGATTCCGCCTTGTCAAACCTGAATCTCTCTGGCGTTTTCCGCTCGCCTCTCGGCGACTCGGATTACTTTACCAGTTCGATTAAGCCTGTCAACTCGGCGTTTCGAGCCAGTTTGCCTTCCGTTCATCTTGCCCGGCAGGCTCGCCCAACCTTACACCATCTGGCCGAAGTGTCAACCCACATTCCGTGGATCATCTCAGCCTTCTGGCCGTACTCAACCACCGGTCCGATGGGCCCCGTCTTGGACACACATCATTCCGGTCAGCTTTGTACCTGGAAGGGAGTTCTTGAACCTTGGGCCCGAAGGCGCTTCGTCAAGACTCAGAGAACATTACGGGGCTCTTCAGGATTCGTCAAATCGATCTGATGTGGTCTGCGTCACGATCGCCGCAGCTCCACAGCCCCCACCGTTTTCTTGCCGCGGCGAAGGATCAACCACCGACCGGCCAGCAGATCCTCGGCAGTGATCAACTGCTCGGTATCGGTGACCTTCGTGTTGTTCAGGTAGGCACCACCCTCATCGATGGCACGACGTGCCGCCGACTTGCTCGGGACCACGCCCGATGCGGCGAGTGCGTCCACCACCAAAGGCAGCTCGGCACCACACTCCAGATCCTGCACACCAACCTCGGCCACGGCATGGCGCAGCGTCGATTCATCCAAAACAGCCAGATCACCCCGGCCGAACAGTGCGGCAGCGGCTTCGGTTGCGGCACGGCGTTCCTCCACCGAATGCACCAGATCTGTCATGTCGTCTGCCAGAGCACGTTGCGCCTCGCGTCGAAACGGCTCGGTCTCGACCTTGTGGGCAAGTTCTTCAATCTCATCGCGAGACCTGCTGGAGAACACCTTCAGGTAGTCGATGACCTTGGCGTCCTCCGCGTTCAGGAAGAACTGATGGAACGCGTACGGAGAAGTCAGCTCCTTGTCGAGCCACACGGTTCCGGACTCGGTCTTTCCGAACTTGGTGCCATCGGCCTTCGTGAGCAGAGGAGTCACCAACCCATGCACGGTGGCCTGCTCGGTGCGACGCACGAAGTCGACCCCTGCTGTGATGTTTCCCCACTGGTCCTGGGCGCCGGTCTGCAATGTGCAGCCGTACTCCCGGTACAACTCCCGGTAATCCAAGGACTGCAACAGGACGTAACTGAACTCCGTGTAGGAGATCCCCGAATCAAGTCGTCGGGCCACCACGTCGCGATCCAACATCCGGTTCACCGAGAAGTGCTTGCCGATGTCCCGCAGAAAGTCAAGAGCCGAAAGGCGACTAGTCCAGTCGAAGTTGTTGACCAACTGCGCACCCTGTGGCCCGTCCATCTCGACGAACCGACTCACCTGCTCGCCAAGGCTCTCCACCCACTCGCGGACGGTCTCCACCGGGTTCATGACCCGCTCCCCCGTCTGCTTCGGATCACCGATCAGTCCGGTGGACCCACCCACCAGCAACAGCGGACGGTGCCCTCCCCGCTGCAGGGCACGCACCACCATGAGCTGCGTCAGATGTCCGATGTGCAGGCTCGCAGCCGTGGGGTCGAAGCCCACATAGGACCGGATCGGCCCCGCGTCCATGTGGGCCGACAGGGCCTCCCTGTCGGTGGACTCCGCAATGAGTCCGCGCCATTCCAGATCCTCGAGCACCTTGTTCACAGACCCCACCCTAACGCCCGCTTCCTGCAGCGTCCGTCCGGCTCATTCAGCGCGTCGCCCATGCCACGAGATCCTCCCGGGCGGCAGCGAGCTCATCGAGCTGCTCGCGTACTCGGACCGGAGCGGTTCCCCCGCGTCCGTCACGCGCCTCGACCGACCCATGCACCGACAACACCGAGAGCACCTCGGGGGTGAACTCCGGGGCGATCTCGCTGAGCTCATCGGCGGTCAGATCTTCCAACTCGATCCCCCGGGTCTCGCAATATCCGACCACCGCGCCAGCCAGATCATGCGCGCGGGCGAAGGGAACCCGCTGACGCACCAGCCAGTCTGCGACATCGGTCGCCAGCGAGAAGCCCCGCGGCGCCAACTCCTCAGCGCGGTCGGCATCGAACGTCAGAGTTCCGACCATCCCAGCGATCGCCGGCACCAGGATCTTCAGTTGATCCAACCCATCGAAGACCGGCTCCTTGTCCTCCTGCAGATCCCGGTTGTACGCCAGCGGAAGTGCTTTGAGCGTTGCGAGCAGCCCCGACAGGTTGCCGATGAGACGCCCCGCCTTGCCCCGCGTCAGCTCCGCCACATCCGGATTCTTCTTCTGGGGCATGATGCTCGAACCGGTCGACCATGCGTCCGCCAACTTCGCGATCCCGAACTCCGGGGTACACCACAAGATGATGTCCTCCGACAACCGCGAGAGATCGACGCCGATCTGGGCGAGCACATAGGCCGCCTCGGCCACCACATCACGAGCCGACGTGCCATCGATCGAGTTGGGCACCGACCCTCCGGTGAGTCCGAGATCGCCTGCCACCTGCACCGGATCCAGCCCCAATGAGGTACCGGCGAGCGCCGCCGAACCGTACGGGCTCACCGCCAAGCGTCGATCAAGATCGCAGATCCGGTCCAGATCCCGCACCAATGGCCAGGCATGTGCGGCGAGGTGATGTGCCAACAGGATCGGCTGGGCCGTCTGCAGATGCGTACGACCGGGCATCACGACCGCGATGTTCTCCGACGCCTGCGCGTGCAGCGCCCCGATCACCTCACCCAGATCGAGCGTCAACGCCCGAAGCGCACGGCGCAGATACAGCCGCACCGACGTCGCGATCTGGTCATTGCGCGAACGTCCCGCACGCAGGCGTCCGCCCAGGTCCGAGCCGACCCGAGCGATGAGAATCCGTTCCAACGCACCGTGCACATCCTCGTCGGTCTCCTCCGGTGCAACAGGCTCCAGCCCGTCGGTACCGACGCCACCGGGTGTGTCCAGGTCATCGATCATCTGCCGCAGAGCACTGGTCAACTGCTCGTACTCGCTGGTGGTCAGCAGCCCAGCCGTGCTCAACGCCCGAGCATGTGCCACCGAGCCACGCAGGTCGTCGGCCGCCAGCCGCCAGTCGAACTGCGTCGACTTCGACAATGCGGCCATCGCGGCGTCGGGCCCGTCGGCGAAGCGTCCGCCCCACAGCGTCCCCCGGTCGTGCTTCCCATGCCCCTCGCTGGTCATGCCTTCTCCTTCCGGACGTCTGGAGCGTCCTCGTCCGTGCGCCGACCGGCGGGCCGACGGATCTGTTCGAAACGCTCAGCGAGCGTCGCACCACCATCCCCGGTGGTACTGATGACCGCGATCGTGTCATCACCGGCAATACACCCGCACACATCGGGCCAGACGACCTTGTCGATCGCCGACGCCACGTATTGCGCGGCCCCCGGCGGCGTCCGCAACACGGCCATGTTGGCCGAATCGGTCACCGACACCACCAACTCGGCGACCAACCGGGCCAGACGCGTCTCCGCGACGACTGACTGGCCGGCCCGTGCCGAACGGTCACCGCCTTCTCCCGGCACCGCGTAGACCATCTGTCCCGACGCATGCCGGATACGTGTGGCCTCCAATTCCACGAGATCCTTCGACAAGGTTCCCTGACTGACGTGGATGTCTCGCTCGGCGAGCAGCTCACGGAGCTCCACCTGGGAATGCACGAGATCAGCGGCGATCACCTCCTGGATCGCCGCATGCCGCTGCGTCTTGGTCGCCATGGGGTGTTCTCCTCGACTCTTCGACCTCAGCGGCGGAACCGGTCGAGGAACACCAGCAAAGCCTTCTGCGCGTGTCGACGGTTCTCGGCCTCGTCCCAGATGACCGACTGTGGACCGTCCAACACCTCGGCGTCGATCTCGACCCCTCGATAGGCCGGGAGACAGTGCAGGACAATGGCGTCCGGGTCCGCTGCCTGCATCGTCTCGGAGGTCACACGGAACTCTCCGAAGATCTTGAGCCGCTCCTCCTTCTCCGCTTCCTGCCCCATCGAGACCCACGTGTCGGTGATCACCACATCAGCACCTGCTGCCGCCGCGGCCACATTGTCGGTGATGGTCAGCGTCGAACCGGTCAATGACGCACGCTCGACGGCGCGGGCCACCACCGCCGGGTCCGGCTGGTGGCTCTCCGGTGCAGCGATCACCACGTCCATGCCTGCATTGGCTCCGCCCAGCAGATACGAATGCGCCATGTTGTTGGCGCCGTCCCCGAAGTAGGCCAACTTCAACCCACGCAGCCGTCCGTGGCACTCCCGGATCGTCTGCAGATCAGCCAGGATCTGACACGGGTGGAACTCGTCGGTCAGGGCGTTGACAACCGGAACCCCTGCGTGCGCAGCCATCTCCTCGATGCGCTCCTGCCCAGCGGTACGCCACACGACCATGGCAACCTGCCGGCCCAGGACCCGAGCGGTGTCCGCGATCGATTCCTTGTGCCCCATCTGGGAGCCCTGGGCATCGATGACCATGGGGAAGCCCCCCAACTCGGCCACCCCGGCGGTGAAGGACACACGCGTACGCGTCGAGGTCTTGTCGAAGATGATCGCCAGCGACTGCGGCCCCTCGAAGGGCCGCTCCGCGAACGGTTCGGCCTTGAGCCGGTCGGCCAGATCGAGCACCTCGATCAGCTCATCGGGAGTGAGGTCGTCGTCTGCCAGGAAGTGACGCGGAGTCGCCGCGCCTGTGATGTTCGTCTGCATGAATGGGTGTCCTTCTCCAGTGGCCGGCGGGTCAGGCGGCGTCGAGCAGCCCGGGGAGAGCATCGATGAAACCGTCGATCTCGGCTTCGCCGATGATCAGCGGCGGAGCCAGGCGCAGCACCGTGGGTCGCGGCGCATTGATGATGAAACCGGCGTCAAGAGCGGCGTCCGCCACGGCAGGAGCGATTTCCTCGGTCAGGACGATGCCACGCAGGAGGCCCTGACCCCGCACATGATCGACACGATCGTGGCCGAGAGCCGACACTCCATCGGTGAGCCGCTGCCCCAGCTCGACGGCACGCTGCAGGAGGCCATCACGCTCGATGACATCGATGACCGCCAACCCAGCGAGGGCCGCCACCGGATTCCCCCCGAACGTGGTGCCGTGTTGTCCCGCCCCCAACAATTCGGCCGCGGGCCCGGCTGCAAGACAGGCCCCGATGGGAAAGCCGCCAGCCAAGCCCTTGGCCAAGGTGACGATGTCGGCGCCCACCGGTTCGAACACCTCCGACCCCGACGACAGCCAGTCGCCACATCGGCCCATGCCCGTCTGGATCTCATCCAGCCACAACAGCGCCCCATGTTCACGGGTGATCGCGCGCGCCTCGGCAAGGAACCCTTCCGGTGGCGTCACGATCCCGTTCTCCCCCTGGATCGGTTCGATGACGACCGCAGCCACGTCGGGCCCCACAGCCGACCGGAGCGCCTCGGCATCTCCATAGGGAACGAACTCCACCCCACCCGGCAGGGGTTCGAAGGGTTCACGGTAGGCCGGTTTGTGAGTGATGGCCAGAGCACCCATCGTGCGGCCGTGGAAACCACCTTCCATCGCGATGATGCGCGGACGCCCCGTACGCCGGGCGACCTTGAACGCCGCCTCATTGGCCTCTGTGCCGGAATTGGTGAAGAACACCCGTGCCGAGGGATCGAAGAAGCCGCGCAGCCGCTCGGCGAGCGAGACCTGGGCCGGCGTCGCAAAGAAATTGGAGACATGGCCGAGAGTCGCGATCTGGCTGTTGACCGCTGCGGTGACCTCGGGGTGGGCATGACCCAGTGAGGTGACGGCCAGCCCCGACAGCAGATCCAGGTACTCACCACCGTCGGCGTCCCACACACGGGTGCCGACGCCACGGACGAAGACACGCTTCGGGGTCCCGAACGTCGGCATCATCACATCGCTGTAACGCCCTGTCACCACACCCTGCGATGCATCGGCCCCGGCGAGCCCGGTCGGTTCCATGTCGCACTCCATCACGCTTCGTCCTTCGCAAAGACCCGAGACCGATTCCCGTCGCTGAGAGCCTCAGCGTCATCGGCTGTCACCTGTGTGCCAACACCAGCATTGGTGAAGATCTCCAACAGCACCGAGTGCGGCACGCGTCCATCCAGGACGGTGGCGCGGGAAACGCCCCCATCGACCGCACGAAGACAGGCCGACATCTTGGGCACCATGCCCGACTCGAGCTCCGGCACCATCGCACGCAGATCGCCCGCCCCGATCTCGGAGATCAGCTCCGGGTCATCGGGCCAGTTCCGGTACAGACCCGGAACGTCGGTGAGAACCACCAGCTTCTCGGCGCCGAGAGCCACAGCCAGCGCCGCTGCTGCGGTGTCGGCATTGACGTTCAGCACCTGACCGTTGACCGTGGGTGCGACCGTTGCGACCACCGGGATACGACCGGCGCTGATCAGATCCTCCACGGCCTCGACGCGGACATCGACCACATCGCCGACCAGACCCACATCCACCGGTTCACCGTCGACGAACGCGGTGGTCCGAACCGCCGTGAACAAACCACCATCCTCACCGGAAAGCCCAACTGCCAGGGGTCCGTGGGCATTGATCTTCCCCACGAGCTCACGGCCCACCTGCCCCAACAGAACCATCCGCACCACGTCGAGCGACTCGTCGGTGGTGACGCGAAGACCACCCCGGAACTCGGACTCGATCCCGAGACGGTCCAGCATCGTCGAGATCTGTGGTCCTCCGCCGTGCACCACGACCGGGTTCACCCCACAGCGCTTCAAAAAGACGATGTCGTCGGCGAAGGCCTGCTTGAGCTCGGCGTCGACCATTGCGTTCCCGCCGTACTTGATGACGACGGTCCTGCCCGCATACTGATCCAGCCAGGGAAGCGCCTCGATGAGCGTCGCCGCCTTCTGGATCAGGCCGGCGGTGTCGGGTTGGGCGCTCTTCATGTGGAGTACTCCGCATTCTCTTTGACGTAGTCGTAGGTGAGGTCATTGGTCCAGACCGTGGCGGTCTCGGCTCCGGCGTGCAGATCGATACGGACATGCACCTTGCGCTCGGAGAGATCCACCAGCGAACGGTCCTCACCGATGCCACCGGCCCGGCACACGACGACCCCGTTGAAGGAGACATCGAGTTGATCGGGATCGAACTGCGCATGTGTGGTGCCCACCGCCGAAAGCACACGCCCCCAGTTGGGATCCTTGCCGAAGATCGCGCATTTGAAGAGATTGGACGCCGTCACCGCGCGGCCGACCTCGACTGCATCGGCTTCACTCGCGGCGCCGACCACCTCGACAGCGATGTCATGCTGCGCCCCCTCGGCATCGGCCAGGAGCTGTTGCCCGAGGTCATGGCAGACCGCGGTGAGTGCCCCGGTGAGCTCGGGGAGGCTGACCTCCACGCCGGACGCACCCGATGCGAGCAACAGCACCGTGTCGTTGGTGGACATGCAGCCGTCCGAATCGACACGGTTCAGCGTCACCTCGGTCGCCGCGGTCAGCGCCTGTTGGAGGTCTTCGGGGGAAGTGACCGCATCGGTGGTGATGACCACCAGCATGGTCGCGAGCCCCGGCGCCAACATTCCTGCGCCCTTGGCCATCCCGCCCAGAGTCCACCCGTCCCCCCGGTGCACAGCGAGCTTGCGGACGGTGTCGGTGGTCAAGATGGCGTCGGCAGCCGCTTCTCCTCCATCGCGATCGGCAACGGAACAGACCTGGGGAATCCCTGCCTCGAGCAGGGGCATGGGCAGACGCTCGCCGATGAGACCGGTGGAGCAGACCGCCACCTCAGTGGCCTCGACGGACCATTCCTGCGCGGTGAGCCGGGCCATCTTCTCGGCATCGGAGTACCCCGGAGCACCGGTGCACGCATTGGCACCGCCGGAGTTGAGGACCACCCCGGCCAGCCGCCCGTCACAGACCTTGCGGGACCACTGGACCGGAGCCGCCTGCACCCGGTTGGAGGTGAATACCGCTGCGGCATGCTGATCCGGCCCCACATTGCGAACAACTGCAAGGTCGGGACGCCCGGACGCTTTGATACCGGCGATGTGACCGGCTGCAATGAATCCCTGTGCTGCAGTGACGCTCATGGTGCCACTCCGATCGTGCTCAGCCCGGTGTGTTCGGCAAGGCCGCACGCGAGGTTCATCGACTGGATGGCGCCTCCGGCTGTTCCCTTGGTCAGGTTGTCGATGGCCGCCACGACCACGAGGCGTCCGGCCGCCTCATCGACGGTCACCTGCAGATGGCAGGAATTCGAGCCGACCACGGCCTGGGTCTGCGGCCACCGTCCCGACGGCAGCAATGTCGCGTAGGCCTCGGCCTCGAAAGCCTCCTCGTACACCGCACGGGCCGATTCCGTGGTCGTCGAGCGATCCACCAGCGGCGCGCTGCACGTGGCGAGGATCCCACGCGACATGGGAACCAACACCGGGGTGAAGGACACCGTCGGGTTCTCTGCCCCCAACCTGCGCAGATTCTGACGGATCTCCGGATTGTGCCGATGAACCCCGCCGACGCCATAGGCGGAGGCCGACTGCATCAACTCGGCCCCCAACAGATGAGGCTTGAGAGCGCGTCCGGCTCCCGAGGGTCCCGAGGCCGCCACGACCACCACGTCGTCACCACTGATCAGCCCCGCCGCCATGGCGGGCATGAGCGCCAACGTCACGCTCGTGGGATAACAGCCGGGAACCGCGATCCGGGTCGAACGACCGATCTTGTGACGCTGGTCACCGAACTCGGGCAGCCCGTAGGTCCAGGTACCGGCATGCTCCGACCCGTAGAACTCCCGCCACTCCTGGGGATCCTCGAGCCGGAAGTCGGCACCGCAGTCGATCACGACGGTCTCGTCCGGCAGGTCGGCCGCGATCGGCCCCGAAGTGCCGTGCGGCAACGCGAGGAAGACCACGTCATGGCCGGCCAGGTTCTCGGTGGTCGTCGGCAGGACCTCACGATCCATGAGCGGCGTCAGATGCGGCTGATGCTCACCCAGAAGCGTTCCGGCGCTCGACCCCGCGGTCAGATTCCCGATGACAACACCCGGGTGTTCCAGCAACAGACGCAGCAGCTCTCCGCCGGCATAGCCGGTACATCCTGCGACAGCGATCCTCAACATGCGAATAAGTATGCCACATGCGGAATGTTCATGCCGTGGCCCAACGGCGTGCGTCGTGGTTCAGGAGCGCAGCTCGGCTCCGAACCGTTCGGTCGCCACAGCCACCGCAGCATCCCGAGCCTCGGCGGCCTGCTGATCGGTGAGGGTCGTGTCGGCGCCACGAAGCCGCAGGGCGAACGCCAGGGACTTCTTGCCGTCACTGATCTGGTCCCCGGTGTAGACGTCGAACAGCCGCACCGATTCGAGGAGGTCTCCCCCGCCCTCGCGCAGCGCGGCAGCCACATCGGCAGCTGCGGTGTCCTCATCCACGACCAGTGCCACGTCCTCCTTGGCCACGGGGAACGTGGACAACGGCGGAATCGCCCCGCGGCCCGGCTGAGACGCCACGATCGCGTCCAGATCAAGCTCCACCGCGCAGGCACCGGCCTGCAGACCGTGTGCCTCGACGACAGACGGATGCAGTTCACCGGCGAGCCCGACCACGGCCCCGTCGACGAGCACCTCGGCGCAGCGTCCCGGGTGGAAGGGCGACACCTGAGCCTGACGACGCACCAATTCGATGCCCAGAGTGGTCGCGATCAGTTCGACGACGCCCATCGCATGACGCCACGTGACCGGTTCTGCCGGCGCATTCCAGCCCGCGGCCCGCCAGGCTCCGTGCAGGAGCACACCGAGATGGCGTGGCTGCTTCGGCAGCGCGGCGTCGATGGCGGCGAACTCCTCCGCCGTGGGACGACGGTCCACCGGCGGCATCGGGGCTGGCGTCGCATCGTCCAGAGCGAAGAAGACCGACCCGATCTCATAGAGGGCCAGATCGTCCTGTCCACGGCTGAGATTCCGTCCGGCTGCGGCGAGAAGCCCCGGGAGCACGGTGGTGCGAAGCCACGGAGAGGTCTCGGCGAGGGGATTGGCCAACCGCACCGTACGGCGTCGAGGGTCGTCGGCGGTGATCCCGAGCTTGTCCAGATCGGCGTCGGATTGGAAGGGGAATGTCAGAACCTCGACCAGTCCCGACGAGGCCAGTGCCCGCCCGACCGCTCGGCGCGCGGCCTGTGCGGGGGTGTATCCACGCCCACCGGGTGCGGAGGGAAGGATCCCCTCGATGCGGTCGAGACCGACCTTCTGCCCGACCTCCTCGACGTAGTCATAAGGATCGCGGAGATCGGGACGCCACGTGGGTGGCGTGACGGTGGCCTGTGTGCCCTCCACCTCGACGTGAACGCCAGCGCCGGTGAGGGTGGCGATCACCTCGTCATGCGGAACATTCATCCCGAGCACGCGTGTTGGAAGATCGAGAGCCATCACTGTGGACGGCATCGCTGCGGGATCGCCCTCGACGGTCACCGCCTCGTCCACCGCCCCACCGGCAAGTTCGGCGAACATTCGTGCCGCACGCAGGGCCGTGGCATGGGCCGCGCCGGTGTCGACACCCCGTTCGAAGCGACGGGAGGCCTCTGACTGCAGATGGTGCGAACGCGCGGTGCGGGACACCGAGGCCCGATCAAACGATGCCCCCTCGATGATCACCTTGGTCGTGGAATCAGACAGTTCGGTGGCGGCACCCCCCATGACGCCCGCCATGCCGATGGCTCCCGAGTCATCGGCGATGACCAAGTCGCCAGCCCGCAGGGTGCGGGTCTGCCCGTCGAGTGTCGTCAGTTTCTCTCCCGCCACCGCATCCCGCACCACGATGGCACCGCGCACCTTGTCCGCGTCATAGCCGTGCAGTGGCTGACCTGTTTCGAGCATCAGATAATTGGTGATGTCGACAGGCAAGGAGATCGGCCGCATTCCAGCGGCCGCGATCCGGCGGCGCATCCAGTCCGGGCTGGGTCGTGTGGCATCGATGCCCGTCACCTGGGCCGCCACGAACCGGGCGCACCGATCGTCCTCGATGCGCACCTCGACACTGCCGGAGGCTGATTCGGCGCAGGTGGTGACCGGGTCGGTGAACTCCACGCCAAGGCCCTGGGCGAGCTCACGGGCGAGACCACGCATCGAAAGGCAGTGGGGCATGTCCGGAGTGACCTCGAGGTCGAACACGACCTCGTCGGCACCCAGGAGTTCCATCGCCGGCGTACCGGGCGCGGGCGCGTCATCGCCCAGGACGATGATGCCGTCGGTGCCGTCATCGGGGAGGCCGAGCTCGACCTGCGAGCAGATCATGCCGTCGGAAACATGGCCGTAGGTCTTGCGGGACGAGATCGCGAAATCCCCGGGCAGCACCGCTCCGGGCAGGGCGACCACCACATGATCGCCCACATCGAAGTTGTGGGCTCCACAGATGATGCCGCGGCCGTGCATCCCCTCGGGGATGTCCTTGGGAGCTTCTTCCGGGTTGTGCGAGCCGACATCGACGACGCACCAGTTGATCGTCTTCCCGTTCTTCTGCTCCTCGGGATTGCGGTACAGAACCTTTCCCACGACGACGGGACCGGTCACCTCGGCGCCTTCCTGCACCGCCTCGACCTCGATGCCCGCACGCACGAAGACGTCCTTGAGCTGATCCACCGTGGTGTCGGCCGGGATGGCCACGTGGTCACGAAGCCAAGACAGTGGAGCCTTCATCGGGCAAGTCCTTCCAGGGAACGGGAGAAACGGACGTCACCTTCGACCATGTCACGCAGGTCAGTGGCGCCGTTGCGGAACATGACGGCGCGGTCGATGCCGCAGCCGAAGGCGAACCCCGAGTACACGTCGGGGTCGATACCACAGGCAACGAGCACACGGGGATTGACCACACCGCATCCACCCCACTCGATCCATCCCTCGCCACCGCAGGTGCGGCAGGTGGTGTCATCGCCATGGCACACGAAGCACTGGAGGTCGACCTCGGCGCTGGGTTCGGTGAAGGGGAAGAAGTGGGCGCGGAAGCGGGTGGTCACTCCGCCGAAGAGTTTGGACGCGAAATGGTCGAGGGTGCCTTTGAGATGGGCCATCGAAATACCCTTGTCCACGACAAGGCCCTCGACCTGGTGGAAGACGGGGAGATGCGTGGCATCGAACTCGTCGGCGCGGTACACCTTGCCCGGGCACGCCACGTACACCGGTAGTTCACGGGTCAGCAGCTCACGTGCCTGCACCGGGGAGGTGTGGGTACGCATCAACTGGTGGTGCTCGGGCGGATCCACGAACAGCGTGTCCTGCAGGTAACGGGCCGGGTGGTTGGGCGGGAAGTTCAGAGCATCGAAGTTGAGCCACTCCGATTCGAGCTCGGGCCCTTCTGCGATCTCCCAGCCCATGCCGATGAAGATGTCGGAGACGATGTCGATCATCCCGGTGATCGGATGGATCTCCCCGCGCGGAGCCAGCTCGACAGGAAGCGTGACGTCGACCCGTTCCTCGGCCAACCGTTGTTCGAGCTCAGCTGCGGTGAGCGCCTCCTGGCGAGCCTTGATCGCTTGGTTGACCCGTCCACGGGCCTGACCGATTCGTTTACCCGTGTCCTTGCGAGCCTGGGGCGGCAGCGCACCGATCTCGCGGTTCGCCAAGGCCAGTGGGGCCTGCTCACCGGTGTGTTCGATGCGCACCTGCTTGAGCTCTGCGACCGACCCGGCACCTTCGATGGCGGCCAAGGCTTCTTCGACCATCTTCTGGACCTGATCTTCATCCAAGGGTGTGACCTGGACAGGATCGAAATTCGTGTTGGGCCCGGACACCGGATCTCCTCGCTCGTGGAATATACATCGGCCAGTCTAGGGAGACTGCGCCGGACTGGCGAACGCGTCCCACCGGGAACAGGACGGGTCAGGGCTCTACCCTGTGACCATGAACGACCTCAAGATCCTGCACAATCCCCGCTGCTCGAAGTCCCGCCAGGCCGTCGCGGCCGCCGAGGGACAGGAAGCTGAGATCGTCCAGTATCTGAAGGAGCCGCTGACACGCGCCGAGCTCATCGATCTGCTGGGCATCTTGGAGGACGAGCCGACGCTACTCGTCCGCCGCGACGCCACCTTCAAGGAGCTGGGCTTGACAGATGACGATGTCGCAACCGCCGAGCAGGTGGCCGACGTGCTCGCCGAAAACCCCAAGCTGATGGAACGCCCCGTGCTGATCCGCGGTGACCGCGCGATCATCGGTCGCCCGACCGAGCGGGTTCAGCCCTTCCTCCAAGCCTGACCAGGATTGAGGTCACACGGCCTTTTCAGTACTGGCCTTTTCAGTACTGGCTTTTTCAGTACTGGGCCGTCGCGGTGGCGTACATCAGCACCGCTGCCGCAGTGGCGAGGTTGAGACTCTCGGCTCGGCCATGGATGGGAACGGCGACGCTGCGGTCACACAGCACCGAGTCCTCGGGAGTGAGGCCCCATGCCTCATTGCCCATGACCCATGCGGTGGGGCGGGCCAGTGTCCCGTCGGAAGCCAACTGTGAGACCGGCTCACCACTCCCCTCGGCCGCGAAGACCTGGAAACCGCGGTCCTGCAGATCCCCGATGATCATGTCGAGTTGCACACCGAGCACCAGGGGCAGGTGGAACATGCTGCCCACCGAAGCGCGGACGACCTTGGGGTTGTACACATCCACCGAGTCCGCGCTGATCACCACGGCATCGGCACCGAAGGCGTCCGCGCACCGGATGATGGCGCCGGCATTGCCCGGATCACGAACCCTCGCACACACCAGAATCAGCTTGGCGTCGGCGGGGATGTCGTCGGGTTCCACATCGAGGTGACCGCAGACGGCCAGCACACCCTGGGGTGTGACGGTGTCACACATCTCCGCCAGAGCGCGGCCCGTCGTGGCCTGCACCGGGGCACCACGTCGCTGCGCCATATCGATGATGTCGAAGGCTTCCGGGCTTTCGGGGTCGACGAAGACCGCGTGCACCAAGCCCGGATCATCATGGTTCAGCGCCTCGCGGACCGCATTCGGCCCCTCGACGAGGAACTCCCGCTCCTGCTGGCGGAACTTTCGTTGATGAAGACGACGGACCGACCGAAGCTGCGCCTTACTGGGTTCGACGGCTTCGATCGGTCCGTTGCTGTGCTGTGAAATGGCTCAGGCCGCCTCGGTGCCCTGATGGGCCTTGGCCACCTCGACCAGCGAGGCGAAGGCCTTCTGATCGGTGACGGCGAGATCGGCGAGGATCTTGCGATCCACGTCGACACCGGCATTCTTCAAACCACCGATGAGGCGGTTGTAGGTGATGCCCTCGGCGCGGGCCGCAGCGTTGATGCGTTGGATCCACAGGCGACGGAAGTCGCCCTTCTTGGCGCGCCGATCGCGGAAGGCGTAGGTGTTGGAGTGAGCGATCTGCTCCTTGGCCTTGCGGTACAGACGCGAACGCTGACCGCGGTAACCGGACGCCTGCTCGAGGATTTCGCGGCGCTTCTTCTTGGCATTCACTGAACGCTTGACGCGTGCCATCGTGATTCTCCTGGTCTGGTCGGGGAAAGTCGGGGGAGGGTGAGGCTCAGCGGCTGAGCAGCTTCTTGGCCTTCTTGGCGTCGCCCGGGGCCACGACGGCGTCACCGTCGAGGCGGCGCAGACGGCGGCGCGACTTGTGCTCGTTGAGGTGCATCTTGCCGGCCTTGCGGTGCATGACCTTGCCCGATCCGGTGATCCTGAAACGCTTCTTGGCGCCAGAGTGGGTCTTGGACTTCGGCATGGTGGTGCCGCTCCTTCCGTTGCTGGGTCTTGCCATAACGGGGGCTCCCGTTACATGAGTCCGGGCCGGGTCGGCCGCGGATGGCTGTCAAGTGGCCGCGTCCATGGGGACGCTTCGGCTCACAGGTCGATATCGGGGTCCATGTTGTCGGCGGGCCCCTTCTTCTTTTTCTTCTTCGGCTCCGCCTGCGGCTTACGCGCGGGCAGTTCCTCGTGCTCGTCACCATGGCTCTTGCTCGCCTTGGCCGCGGCGCGGGCTTCAGCCTTCTTCTTGGTCGGCCCCAGCACCATCAACATGTTGCGGCCGTCCTGTTTGGGATGGGATTCGACGAATCCGAACTCCTCCACATCGTCGGCAAGACGCTTCAACAGGTTGAAACCAAGTTCCGGGCGGCTCTGCTCACGGCCACGGAACATGATCGTGATCTTGACCTTGTCGCCACCTTTGAGGAAGCGCACCACGTGACCCTTCTTGGTCTCGTAATCGTGCTCATCGATCTTCGGGCGAAGCTTCATTTCCTTGGTCTCGGTGTTGCCCTGATTTCGGCGATTCGAGCGTTCCTTCTGCGCGGACTCATACTTGAACTTGCCGTAATCCATGAGCTTGGTCACCGGCGGGCGTGCCTGCGGCGCAACCTCCACCAGATCGAGGTTGGCATCTCGAGCCAATCGGAGTGCGTCCTCGATGGGGACGATGCCCACCTGCTCACCGTTGGGTCCGACCAATCGGACCTTGGGGACGCGGATGCGCTCGTTGATGCGGGGTTCGTTGCTGATGGGTCCTCCTGTTGATTCTGCAGTGACGTGGTACGCACATTCGCCGACCGAACCATCGCGGAGTGGAAACGAAAAAGGTCCCCGCCACAGCGGAGACCAGCAGCGTCGACGCTGATGCGTCCACGATCTGGGCCCTACCCCACGGCCCAGCCACACTCAGATGTGAATCGAGGTGCGCGCGTATCAGTCGTGCAGGTGGGAGACACAGGTCCCCGCTTGTGGATTCCCGAAGGAATCGGCCACCCGAGAACTATACCCCGTCCGCTCCGGGATTGCACCTTGGCAGCACGGGCCAAAGGACAGCTCATGCCTCCGAACCAGAGGCACCGCCCTCACCGGGGAGCATCCACCCGTACCCATCATCGAGCCGCACGAGCCGATGCCCCTGGGCGATCTCAGCGACCACCGCTTCTTCCAGCACCAGAGGCGCAGGACCTTCGAGATCGATCAGGACCGTGCCCGCCCCCTCGTGCTGCGCGGTCTGACAGACGACATCCAAGGTGGCCGGCACCGGGCGAGCCCGCTCGAACCACTGGGCCATCGCATCCGAACCAGTGAACGCGAGCATGGCCTTCTGGCCATCGGGCCGCTGCAGCAGCGCTGTCGACATGTGCCCCTCACGTTCGGGGTCATGCGTCATGGTCTCGTCGCCACCAGCCACGAGGGGAACCAACAGACGAGCCATGCACAGCGCCACCAAGGCATCCAGATAGGCGGCCTGATCGCCACCGCCCGCTCCAGCCAGAGCTTTCCGGAGCTCGGGGTCCGCCGAGCCGTCATCGTCAGCGAAGGCCGCACTGTATCCACCAAGGGTTCCATTCATGACATCCCACTCTATGGAACCATGTCTGCATGACCGAACCAGTGACCCTCCTCATCGTGACCGTCGTCGTCGCCACCCTCGCCATCGTGGGCCTGGTGGCGGGCTTCATGCGTGGCCGACGCGGCCGTGGCATCCAGAGTCTGGCCGTGGGCGTGGGCTTCTTCGGCCTGTATCTCAGCGGACTTCTGGCCGTGATGTGGCAGGGGATCAAACAGATGGTGCAGTGGCTCGAGACGGCCGTGGGGTCCACCACCAACCTGATCGGCCTGGGGCTCGTGGCCGTCGGGGTTCTCGGCGTCATCCTCGCGCAGGTCGCGGTGTCCCGGGCCCGGTCGCGCGGCCCCGCGCCGCATCCCGACGCTCCCCACTCCGGCACCGAGCCGGGCAGGAGTCAAGGTGGACACAGGACTCCCCCACCTCGTCAGCAGCCCGGGGTGGGCCGGGGCGACGGGCCGAAGCAGGCCGACCCCGAACTGGACGAGGTGGAGCAGATCCTCAGATCCCGCGGGATCAACTGACCTCAGTCGCGGACAGGCAGGCACTTCCAGACGCTGATGACCCAGATGACCAATGCCGCGCTGAGGATCATGTGCCCCAGCCCGGCGATACCGGGGATGGCCGCGCTCTCGATGTGATTGCCCAGCACATCCGTGGTGCCACGGACAGTCATCATGACCGCGGTCAGTCCGACGCCGGCGTGGAACAGAGGCTGGACCCAACGGAAGATCGGTCGCCGCGAAGTGGCGAACACCGCTTCCATCAGCAGAATCACCGACAGCAACAGCACGCCCAGAGCCAGCAGGTGGGTGTGAAGGGTGTTGAGCTGGGTCGGTTCATCGATCACTGCGACCTTCGACATCTCACGGTAGTAGAGCCCGGAGATCAGCCCCAGCACCACATAGATGCTGACTCCGATGAAGAGCCGACGCAGGGTGCGTGGGTTGCCGTTGATCTGCAGAGGGTTGGTGGAAGCATTCGTTTCGGTCATGCCCCCAGTCAATCCTGCCGACGGCGGGGATACATCAACCGTCCGGTTGAATCATCCTCCCCACCCACAGATCCTGGCGGTCATTGCTGACGGCTGGCCTGAAGCCGCTCACGGATATCCACCACCGCGGCGGCTGCCCGCTCCCCATCGGTGCGTTGGATCCCCATGAGTGACCTCCGCACGATGCCATCGGGGGTGTCGAACAGCGCCGACGCCCAAGGGTCCCCGTCGCGGAATCGCACACCGTCGATCTGGTACCAGGCCCACCGATGGGTCACCACACCGTTGCGAACAACGATCCCGTACTCGTTGAGCGTGACGCTGCTCAACGCCATCAACAGCATCGCTGCGACCATGCCGAGCACCAGCGTCGCCAGGAAGACGACCTGTCGAGGGGTGAACCGGGCCCGTACGTCGGCCCCCAAGAAGACCCATCCGGCGATCGCCCCTGCGACCAGGAGAAGAGAGAAACCCACGACCCACCACAGAAGAACACGTGGTTGATAGGTCCGCGTGGTGAAACCCCGCAACGGGGTGATGTCCCACTCGCCACTCACGACGCTGCTCCACTCACAGTCGGCAGGCGGCGATATCGGTCACCAACACGCCGCGAGCTCCGAGCTCCCAGAGGTCATCCATCACGCTGTGGGCCACCTTGCGCTCCACCATGGCACGCACCGCGACCCAGCCCTCACGGGCCAGTGGCGACACCGTCGGCGACTCGAGACCGGGCGTCAGACCGATCGCCCGGTCCACCAGATCACCGGCGATGTCGTAGTCCATCATCACGAAGTTGCGGGCCACGAGAACACCCGAGAGGCGACGCATCAGCTGGTCGACCCCCTCGGGGTGATGCCCCTCGCGCTGCACCAGGACGGCCTCGGACCGCAGGATCGGCTCCCCGAACAGTTCCAGCCCGGCCTGCCGTAGCGTCCGCCCGGTCTCGACGACATCGGCGATCACATCGGCGACACCAAGACGGATCGAGCTCTCCACCGCGCCATCGAGATGGACCAGCTCGGCCTCGATGCCCCTGGCCTCCAGGTGACGCTTCACGAGCCCGGTGTACGACGTGGCGATCCGCTTGCCGGCGAGGCCCTCGACGGTGTTTCCGTCACCACGAGGCTCGGCGAAATGGAACCGCGTCGCCCCGAACCCCAGTGCCATGACCTCCTCGGCTGCGGCACCGGAATCCAAGAGCATGTCCCGACCGGTCAGACCGACATCGAGAGTCCCCGAGCCCACGTACACCGCGATGTCACGCGGACGCAGGTAGTAGAACTCGATGTGGTTCGCCTCGTCGAGCAGGACCAGATCCTTGCCGTCACCGCGCTGCCGGTACCCGGCCTCACGCAGCATCTGCGTGGACGCCTCGGACAGGGAGCCCTTGTTGGGAACAGCGACCTTCAGCATCGGTCGATCAGCGGAAACGCTCACGAAAATCCTCTCGGATCGTTGGTCGGCGCAGACTCAGAGCTGCTCGTAGATGTCGTTGAGATCGAGGTCGAGCGCGACCATCATCACCTGCAGGTGATACAGCAGCTGACTGATCTCGAGAGCGGCCGCGTCACGCCCCTCGTGCTCGGCAGCCATCCACACCTCGGCGGCCTCCTCGACAACCTTCTTGCCGATGGAGTGGACGCCTCCGTCGAGCAGCGCCACGGTGGACGACCCCTCGGGTCGCTCAGCCGCCTTGCGGGTCAATTCCTCGAACAGGGCCTCGAATGACTTGCTCACCCGAAGGAGTCTAGTCCGAAGTGGCAGGTTCTCGGAGTTGTGTCCGCCGCCACGCGATGAACCCCACCAGGCAGAACAGACCGTAGAAGGCATACATCAGGGCCGACGGGTAATAGCCGGCGCTCCACAGCAACGGCACACCGACCAGATCGACGGCCACCCAGATCAGCCAGAACTCAGTCCATCCACGCGCCATGCCGTAGGTCGCGAGGATCGATCCGGTGAGGATCCAGGCGTCGGCCAGGGGTCCCCACGAACCCAGTGCCCGCAAGATCACGTAGAAGCCGGCGATCCCCACCGCCCCGGCAATGAGCAGTTGCAGGCGCCCGCGCGCGTCTGCCCAGCCCGGTTCGACGCCGAACGACTCGGCCGACGCACTGCGGAACCGCGCCCAACGCCACCAGCCGTAGGCGCTGGTGACCAGGAAGAAGACCTGACGCCCTGCTTGGCCCCACAGATCACGGTCCTGCGGTGTGGCGAACACCCCGCCAAGGAACACGGTGAACAGCAGCACGTTGCCGAGGATGCCGATCGGCCAGGCCATCACTCGCCGCCGCATGCCCCACAGCGCACTGGCCAGGCCGAAGAGGTTGCCGACGACCTCACGCCACAGGATCGGCTGGCCGAAACCGATATCGAGTTGGGCGTTGATGAGGCGCAGGAATACGTCACCCACGGGGTTTGCTTCCATCGTCGGAGTCGTTCTCCCCGTCCGCCCTGCCGTCGACGCCCACCAGATCCTCATCGGGCTCATCCGCCTCGGGGACGTCCGGGTCGGGCGTCTCCCCTCCTCCGGGACGCGACGCGATGAGTGCGTTCACCCAGCGACCGCGGGGGTCGGCGTCGACGAGGAAGGCCTTGAGCAGGAGTGTCGCAGGAAGGGCCAGAAGAGCGCCGGTGGCACCGAACACCCAGGCCCACAGGAGCAGGGAGAGAAAGCTCACCGTGGGGGTGACGCCCACCGCGTCACCGGCGTACTTGGGTTGGATGATGGCCTGCACGACGAAGTTTGCGACCGAGTAGACCACCACCACGGCGATGGCGGAAGCCACGCCCTTGTCGAGAAGCGCGATGAGGGTCGGAGGAACCAGACCCAGCACGAAGCCGATGTTGGGGACGTAATTGGTGACGAACGACAACACTCCCCAGACCAATGCGAACGGCACTCCGATGATCCCGAGTGCGACGACATCGATGACGGCGACGATGAGCCCGAACACCGTGGTGACCACCCAGTAGCGACGTACCCCGTCGCCGAACCTGGTGAGCGCGTCGGCGACCGTGGGGTGGGCGTCACGGACCAGTTGGATGCGTCGCTTGATGTCGATGGCATCCATCGAGAGGAACACCAGAACGGTCACGACGATCGCCATGATCGACACCCCATCGCCGATCCCCTTGGCGAGGTCGGTGGCCAGTCCCACGATCTGTTGCTTGTCGATGGATGCCACCTGATCGGTCAGCATCGTCTCGGAGACGCCTATCGCCTGCAGCTGGTCGAGCAACTGCAGGTACAGCTCCTGGAACTTCGACGCATAGGCGGGGATCTCGTTGACCAGCACCGAGATCGACCACCACAGGGACAACACGAACACCACGAGGAACGCATAGACCGCCAGCACGGCGGAGATCGAAGCCACGACCCGCGGCATCCCGATCCGCACCAACCAGCCAAACAGCGGCGCGGCCACGAGCATGAGGTTCAATCCGAGGAACACCGGCCCGACGAACGACCCGATCTGCCTGAGCCCCAAGAGCGTGATCGTCACCGCGGCGAGGGTCAACGTCACCGAAAGGACGCGCGGCAGCCCGGAGGGCTGCGACGTGGCACCCTCCGAGGTGGTCGAGCTGCTCCGGGCGTCCGGTTCGGTCGAGGTCATGCGCGCAGATCGACCCCGAGCAGCGCGTGGACGGCGTCGGCGATGAGCGCGGGGGCCGACGCGTCGTCCCCGTCCCCGGCGAGGGCGGATTCGGCCCAGGCATCGACCGCGGCCAGCGCGGTGGGCGCATCGAGGTCGGCGCGAAGAGTCTGCCGCATGGCGTCGAGGGTGTCGGCGCCGACCGGGCCGGAACCGGCCATGATCGCGCGCTGCCACGTGCTCAACCGCTGCTTCGCCGCAGCGAGGACCTCGGCGGACCATGACCAATCGCCGCGATAGTGATGAGCGAGCAGTCCGAGGCGTACGGCCCGGGGATCGACGCCCTCGGCGCGCAATTCGGAGACCTTCACGAGGTTGCCCTTCGACTTCGACATCTTCTCCCCGTCGAGCCCGACCATGCCACCGTGCACATAGGCCTTCGCGAAGGGTTCACCGGTGAGCGCGTGGCTCTGCGCCGCGGACATCTCGTGGTGCGGGAAAGCGAGGTCCGAGCCGCCACCTTGCACATCGATGTTGGCACCGAGGTACTCATGGGCGATCGCGGTGCATTCGATGTGCCAGCCGGGGCGTCCCCGGCCACGATCACCACCGGGCCAGGAAGGTTCACCGGGGCGCTCGAGTTGCCAGACCAGGGTGTCGAGCGGATCGCGTTTGCCCGGACGCTCGGGGTCGCCCCCGCGTTCGGCGAATGTCGCGATCTGTGCATCGTGGTCAAGACCGGCGACATCACCGAAGTCACTGACGCGCGGAGCGGTGAAATACCAGTCCCGGTACTCCCCCTCCACCTGATAGAGCATGTCCTGCGGGATCTGGTCCAGGGCTTCCAGGACCAGCGGGATACCCTCGACGGCCCCGATGTAGTGGGCTGGCGGGATGACACCCAGGGCGGTCATGTCGCCACGGAAGAGTTCGATCTGCGAATCGGCCAGCTCTCGCCAGTCGACACCGGTGGCATTGGCCCGCTCCAGCAGCGGATCGTCGATGTCGGTGATGTTCTGCACATAGTTCACTTCGATGCCGGCGTCCAGCCACTGGCGGTACAGCAGGTCGAAGGTGACATAGGTGTTGGCGTGGCCCATGTGCGTCGCGTCGTACGGGGTGATTCCGCAGACATACAGACGCGCGGTGCCCGATTCGGGCCCAACGGTGACCAGCTCCTTGGTGGAGCTGTCATGGACACGCACCGGCTGCGGAGCGGCGTCCGGGATCTTCGGAATGTCGGGGTGGGGCCAAGCCTGCATGGGATCAGGGTAGCGGGCATGCCATGAAGACCGTCGAATCTCACGTGCCGGAGCAACGTGCGAAACCACTCAACCAGCCACTGAACACCGTTCAATCCTCGTGCTAACTTGCCCCCATGACACGTCGATCCGTCTCCGATACAACCGTTGCCCGCGATCTGCTCCGCCTCGACCGGGACCATCTCTGGCACCCCTACACCGCGGCTCGCGACAGCGCACATCATGTGGTGCGGGACGGTGATGGCCCGTGGCTGACATTGCTCGACGCCGATGGGCGAGAGCACCGCGCACTCGACGGCATGGGTTCGTGGTGGGCGATGGTGCACGGTCATCGCCACCCGGCGCTGGTGGAGGCGGTGACCGAGCAGGCCTCGAGGCTGGCCCATGTGATGTTCGGTGGCCTGACCCATGGGCCTGCCGTGGCATTGGCTGAGCGCCTGCTCGAGCTGACCCCCGCGGAACTGGAGCACGTGTTCCTGGCCGATTCGGGCTCGGTCTCGGTGGAGGTCGCCCTCAAACTGACCCATCAGGCACAGGCCGCGCGAGGCCGTCCCGAACGGGACCGGTTCCTCACCGTGCGCGGCGGCTATCACGGCGACACCATCGGCGCGATGAGCGTCTGTGACCCGGTGAACGGCATGCACGCCGCCTTCGGCGCGATGGTGCACACCAATATCTTCGCGCCAAGGCCTCCGGCGGCCCGGCCGACCGCCGCGGGGTGGCAGACCGATGATGCGGCGCTCGAGAGCTGGGCACACGAGTTCCGGCGCCTCGCGGACCAGCACCACGACGAGGTGGCCGGGGTCATCGTCGAGCCCGTGCTCCAAGGCGCCGGCGGCATGTACGTGTATGCGCCCGAAGCCCTTCGGGTGATGCGCGAGGTGTGTGACGAGCACGGCTTCACGTTGATCGCCGACGAGATCGCCACGGGATTCGGACGCACCGGACGGTGGCTCGCCTGCGAATGGGCGGAGGTGGTCCCCGACGTCCTCTGTCTCGGCAAAGCGTTGACCGGCGGCATCATGACCGGCGCCGCGGTCCTGTGTACCCGCGAGATCGCCGATGCCATCAGTTCCGGCACGCCACCGGCCCTCATGCACGGGCCGACGTTCATGGCCAACCCGCTGTTCTGCGCGGCCGCATGTGCGTCACTCGACCTGCTCGCCGACCCCGAGAACGGATGGTCGACGCAGGTCCCCACGATCGAGCGTGGGCTGCAGGACGGTCTCGACGCAGCGCGGGGACTTCCCGGGGTCGCCGATGTCCGGGTCCTGGGTGGCGTCGGCGTGGTGGAGATGACCGAGCCGGTGGACCTGCCTCGACTGACCGCCGCTGCCGTGGCACGCGGCGTGTGGCTGCGACCGTTCGGTCGGCTGGTCTACGTCATGCCGCCCTACGTCTCGACGCCCGCCGAGATCGAACACCTCTGTTCCGGGCTCGTGGGCGCGGTGGCCGATGTGGCGCACACGCAGGACGCGAACGCATGACGGCGACGTGGACCGAGTGGAGAACGAGCCGGGCGATGCGCCGGGAGCGACAAGGCGTCGAACGTGATGCCGTCGCGCGACCGGTCGAGGCCTTCGACCTCGCCTCCAATGACTACCTGGGCTTGCGCGACCACCCACGAGTGCGGGCGGCCGCGGCGTCACATCTGGACGACGGCCCGGTCGGTGCCGGAGCCTCACGCGTGGTCAGCGGAACCCACCCGGTGCATGACCGGCTGGAACGCGCGTTGACCGACCTGACCGGCGCAGGCGCCGCCTTGGTGTGTTCGAGCGGCTACCTGGCCAACATGACGCTCATCGGCGCGCTCGGCGGCCCGAACTCACGTGTGTTGTTGGACGAACACGTGCACGCGAGCATCCACGACGGGGCCCGGGCAGCACACACGCTCATGGAGACCTTCGCCCACAACGATCTCGACGCCCTCGAGATGCTTCTCTCCACGAGCGACCGCCGCACCACGGTGGTGGTCGAATCGATCTACTCCGCTCTGGGTGACGCCGCACCCCTCGCACGGATCGCCGAACTGTGTCGCGCCCACGATGCGGCGTTGATGATCGACGAGGCCCACAGTCTCGCGGTCGTCCCCGGCCACAGCATGGTGCGAGCCACAGACCTGTGGGGTCTCGGTGGTCCCCCGGTGTTCGTCACCGCCACGCTCTCCAAGGCGCTGGGTGCCCAAGGTGGCGTCATCCTCACCGGGGGCGACGACGCCGCAAAATGGCGTCGGCACATCATCAACACCGGCCGGGGCTTCATCTTCGACACCGGGCTGGCCCCGGTGGTGGCCGCCGCTGCCGTCACTGCGGTCGAGATGGTCTGCGATGGTGCCCTCGCCGCCCGGTGCCGCGAGAACCAGGCCATGATCTCCGCCGCGCTGAGGCGGCGTCCGGAGTTGTTCGATCATGTGGAATCCGGCCCCGGCGCACTCGTCTCGGTGCGCATGCCCAGCCCCGACGCGGCCGTGACCGCCGCCACCGAACTGCGTGGGCACGGGGTGGCTGTGGGCTGCTTCCGGCCGCCGAGCGTGCCCGACCGCTGGTCGCTGCTGCGGATCACCGCATCGGCGCGGCTCACCCGGGCCGAGACGGCGGTCGCCGCCGAGATGATCGCCGAGGTCGCCGCTCGATACTGGGGTGCCCCGGTCCGGGCTCCGTTCGACGACGTTGATGGGCGCCCGGTGGATCGGCGCGCCGATCAGGTGCTCGTGAGCGACAGCGACGAGGTGCGCCGCGTGTTCGGTGACGCCGAGACGTTCGCCGCCGACAATGCCCTGACCGCTCTTCAGCCCCTGAGCCGCCCCACGGCTCGTGCGCTGGCGGCTGCGAAATTCCGTCTGCCCAAGGTGCTGGCCTCGGCCGGAGGTCCCGAACATCTGGCGGTCCGGAAGATTGTCGCGGCCTTCTTCTCTCCTGCGCGTGTGCGGGCCCAGACCGACGCGATCATCACCGCCACCGATGCCTGCATCGAGGCTCTGGAGGCCTCCCCCGCCCCGTGCATCGGCTCTGCTCCGGTGATCGATCTCGGGGCGACGGTGGCCGGTACGGTCCCCGCCGGAGTCTTCTCACGGCTCACCGAGATGCCACTGCCCGATTTGGAGGACCTGAACCGTTGGAGCGCAG
This sequence comes from Propioniferax innocua, assembly GCF_006716235.1. Classification (GTDB taxonomy): domain Bacteria; phylum Actinomycetota; class Actinomycetes; order Propionibacteriales; family Propionibacteriaceae; genus Propioniferax; species Propioniferax innocua. Next base: position 47,396 of record NZ_VFOR01000002.1, read on the forward strand.
ATTCCCTCGAGCTGTTCTGGGGGTGGCCGGGCGAAGCACGTCAGTCCCATCTGGCCGAGTCGGCCATCGAACTTCACGGCTGGTTGCGCGCGATGGTCGACGAGGTGTCCGCTCATGGAGCCGACGGCACCGGGCTGGTCGCCGAACTGATCGGGGCGGGGCTCCGCGTCGATCAGGTCGTGTCGTTGACCTACTTCCTGATCATCGCCGGTCAGGAGACGACGCGCATGCTGATCGCCACCGCCTTGCAACGGGCCCTGCGGGACCGCGATCTGTGGCGCCGGTGCGGTGAATCCGGGGACGCGGCCGATGCGCTGATCGGTGAGGTTCTCACCGACGCGTCATCGGTGCCCACGTGGCGTCGCATCACTTCACGGGACGCCCTTGTGAACGGCCAGCACGTTCCCGCGGGAACGCCTCTGCTGCTGCAGGTCTCCGGTGGTGTCGACGCCGCGGAGCGCCGTGACCATCTCGCCTTCGGCCACGGTGTGCATCGGTGCCTGGGGGCGGGACTGGCGCGTCTGGAGGCCGGTCTCGTGGTGCACCGCACGGCCCGGGCCCTCCCCGGCGCCACGCTGGCCGGCCCCGAACCCGCGTGGGTGAATCTGTTGTCGTTCCAGGCGCCCCGCACCGTGTTGGTGAAGACGCGATGAGCCTGCCCACACAGATCCGCGTCATCACCGGAACCGACACCGATGTCGGCAAGACCCACGCCACCGCGCACATCGCCGCCCGATATCTGGCCGCCGGGCACACGGTGCACGTCGACAAGCCGGTGCAGACCGGTGTCGCCGATGGTGCCGAGACCGATGTGCAGACCGTGCGTCGGCTGCTGGGGGCGCCGGCCGCGCTGACGTGCACCGAGGGGGTACGGCTGGAACCGGCCATGGCTCCGGTGGACGCGGCCCGCCTCACCGATTCTCGGCTCCCGGACCTGTCCTGGCAGCTCGCCCGGCTGGAACGTGTGGTGTCCGGTGATGTACTGCTCATCGAAGGCGCCGGCGGAGTCAGCGTCGAGATGTGCCCGGGAACCGATATGGCCGATCTGGCCCGGGAACTGTCGGTTCCTCTGGATGTGGTGGCGCGCCCCGGTCTGGGCACCCAGAACCACACCCTGCTCACGCTGGAGTACGCGGTGCGGCGTCAGGTGCGGCTCGGTGCGCTGATCGTGTGCCGCGTCCCCGCTGAACCCGATCCGGTGGTTCAGGCGAACCTCACCCACCTGAGGGCATTGGCCGATCGGTTCGACATGACCTGGGGACCACACATCGCCGAACGCACACCGAGCCCCTCCTGACAGCGCTCCTCACAACGGCGGCCCTCAGAGCGGCGGCCACGGGATCGAGGGCCAGTCGTCACTCGGGAGGGGCATCCCGTCCTCAAGAAGCCGTTCGCACCGGCGGTGGGCGGCGGTCACCTCATCGGCGCTGATGAGGTCGTCGAGGCCGTCGATCACCTCGTCGGCGAGCGTCACGAGCCCGATCTCGTCATCACGCAGTGGCTCACCGGCCCATCCCCACAGGATCGTCCGGAGTTTGTCGTCCTGATGCCAGGTGACGCCGTGGTCGACGCCCCACACGCGGGTCATGGAGTGCTCACCGGACTCGGCGCTGACCGGCAGCAGGTGATAGCCCTTGCGGTCGGAGTTGTTGATGATCGCGTCGAACAGGGCGATGCGTCGCAGCGCCTCGTGATCGGCGTGGGCGAGCACCACGTCGTTGTCATCGCCGTCGACGCCTTCAAGGATCGCGAACCACCCCGGCGGTGTCCTTCCCGGCGGATCGATCCGCACCCACTGCTCGAGCCTGTCGGCGTCGATCCACTGCTGCAGCATGCCCATCCCGAACGGGCCGTCCACCAGCGTCGTCGGCGGCACCACGTCGAAACCGGCACGTGCGCTGAGTCGCGCCGAGGCGACCTCCCGTTCGGCGAGGGTGCCGGTGGGAAAATCCCACAGGGGCCGTTCCCCCGCGACGGGTTTGTGGATGCAACGGCGAGCGGTGCCCTCCTCGTCGGTGACCTCCACCAGGAAGGTGCCGTTGGAGGCACCGGTCAGGCGTCCGAGCAGACGCATCGTCCCCTCCGCCCACGCGAACCCATCCTCGGGTTCCCACAGGCGGACACGCTCGTCAGTCATCGAGAAGACCGCTGCCGAACAGCGGGCGGCGATAGCCATTGGCCCGAGGGCAGATGTGTCCGTCGGGATCGATCGGTTGCTGACAGAACGGGCAGGCCGGACGCCCCGCCTCGACGACAGCACGGGAGCGGGCCACGAAATCGCGGGCCGCAGCCGGTCTGAGCGAGACGATGAACACCTCGGCGGCTTCGGATGCCTCCAGGCTGGCGGCTTCGGCAGCATCGGCGTCCTCGGGGACATCGATATCGGTCTCGGTGACGGGGAAGAGTTCGATGACGATCCGTTCGGACTTGGGATCCCAGGCGATCGTCATGGTGCCGATGCGGAACTCCTCCTCGATCGGCACGTCGAGGGGGTCGGCGTCCACCACTTCGTCGCGACGCGGTGGCACCTGCACCGTCCCTGCCGACAGGCGTCCGATCTCGTCGAGGACGCGGTCGAGGTGCTCGGCGAGTACTTCCACCTGTTGTTTCTCGCACACCGCGCTGGTGAGTCTGCGACCCTGCCGTGCCTGCAGGAAGAACGTGCGGTCCCCCGGCTGCCCAACGGTGCCGGCGACGAACCGGTCCGGCTGCTCAAAACGGTGCTCGATCGGCATATGCCCTCCTGGATCTTCCACCCTAGTTGTTGCGGTTCAGGCGTCCCGCCCGCCGACGACCGCGTGGCCTTCGGGAATCTCGGCGTCCTTCACCGGCTTCGGAATCAAGGAGGTGAACTCCCGCCCGGTGATGTTGACGCCCAGTACCTGTGGACCCTGCGGGGTGTAGCGGATGATCGAAACCGACGCCGGGTCCACCACGAGACGCTGGAACAGATCGAGGTGCAGGCCGAGGGCGTCGGCGATGATCGCCTTGATCACATCGCCGTGGCTGACCGCCATCCACAGGGCGTCGGCACCGTGTTCGTCGGTGACGCGGGCGTCCCAAGTGCGGGCGGCGTCGACGGCACGGGCGTGCATCTCCCGCAACGACTCGCCCTCGGGGAAACGCGCCGCCGACGGGTTCTGTTGGACGGTCTTCCAGAGCTCCTGCGTGGCGAGATCGGTGAGCTTGGCTCCCGACCAGGTGCCGTAGTCACACTCGGTCAGGCCGGTCTCGGGGGTGGGTTCCAGATCGGGTGCCACCAGTCGTGCGGTCTGCTGGCATCGCTCCATCGGTGAGGCGACGACCCGGGCGATGGGCAGCTCGGCCACCTGCGTCGCGACCCTGCGGGCCTGCTCGATGCCGGTGTCATCCAATGACATCCCGGGCAGGCGACCGGCGAGGATTCCTTCTGCGTTCGCCGTGGAGCGTCCGTGTCGGACCAACAGAACCGTGGACATGGCCGCAACGCTACCTTGCTCAATCGAGCACGTAACGTCCGCGCTCATGGCGCAGGGCATCACCTGTCCCCCGCTCGGCGGAGACGACCCGTGCACGCACGAGCAGGGCCCATCCGGCGTGGGTCGCGGCGTCGATGATCTCGGCGCTCACCCACGCGGCCGCATCGTCGAGACGCGGCCCGTGGTCGGTGTCGGTCCATTGCCCGAGGGTGAAGGGGCCTCCCGGTGCGGGGGCGAGCCGTGCGAAGGCATCGGCCAGGTTCGCCGACGCGATGCCGTGCCCGAGGACGTTGACGGTGATCGGTGTGCCGGGCTCGAGCTCATCGGCGAGATCGGAGTGCTCATCGAGCAATCCGATGACCTCCGGGGCGCGCTCTCCACCGTCGGGGGCACCGTCGGCGAGCATCATCGATGAGATCGTCCAACCCTCCCGGCGTCGGCCCGCGCCGGTGGTCCACACCGTGACCGGCGCCGGCAGAAGACCCCGCACGCGACGCAGGGCGTCCCGGTCCGCAGGTGGCGTGGCGAACGGGTGCTCCTCATGGATGGTCATGCCCCCAGCGTAGGAGGATGTCTGCCGCGCTTTCTTCCGCGGGCCCCACGGGCTTGTCGAGACATCCGCCCCGAGGTGGACACCGTCGCTTCGTCACGCGAGTACTCTCGGCCCGGTGCCACCCGCGCACGACACACCGGAAGGGGTTCCATGACCTGGTTGGAAGCGATCATCCTGGGCATCGTCCAGGGGCTCACCGAGTTCCTGCCCATCTCCTCGAGCGCGCACGTCTCGATCGTGGGCCAGTTGACCGGCAGCCAGGATCCCGGCGCCGCCTTCACCGCGGTGACCCAGCTCGGCACCGAGACCGCCGTGGTCATCTACTTCGCCAAGGACATCGGCCGGATCATCGCCCAGTGGTGCAAGGCTCTCGTCGGCAAGGTGCCCCATTCCGACCCCGACGCCCGCATGGGGTGGCTGGTCATCATCGGCTCGATCCCCATCGTGGTCCTCGGGCTCCTCTTCCAGGACGCCATCGAGTCCTATCTGCGCAATCTCTGGATCACCGCAGCGATGCTGGGTGGTTTCGGTCTGTTGATCGGTGTGGTCGACCGGTTCGCCCGCAACGAACGTTCCCTCGAACAGCTCACGTGGAAGCACGGTGTGCTGTACGGACTCGCCCAGTGCCTCGCACTCATTCCCGGCGTCTCCCGTTCCGGTGGCACCATCGCTGCCGGCCTCGCCATGGGCTACCGACGCGAGGCCGCTGCCCGCTACGCGTTCCTTCTGGCCATCCCCGCGGTGTTCGGATCAGGGCTCTTCCAGCTCGCGAAGGTCGGCGCCACCGACCCCGACCCGCAGTGGGGTCCGATCGCCGTCGCCACGATCATCGCGTTCTTCGTGGGCATCGCGGTCATCCACTGGCTGCTGAAGTACATCAGCACGCACGATTTCCGCTGGTTCGTCGTCTACCGCGTGGTGCTCGCCATCGCAGTGGCGGTGCTGCTGCTCACCGGCGTCCTGGAACCCCTGCCCCAGGTTTGAATGAACCGGTTCGAATGAACAGGTTTGAATGAACAGGGCCTGACTCACGCGCCCTGCGTCACTTCCTGGTGACCGACTGGATACGTGCCTCGTTGTTGGGCTTGCCGTCACCGGGGCCATTGCTGGAGTCGTGCGATTCACCGGCCATCGTCCCGACGGTCTCCACCGAGGCGTCGTCCATGTGCCCGAGGATCGTGTAGTCCGGAGGCAGCGGCGAATCCTCGTAGACGAGGAAGAACTGCGATCCGTTGGTGTTGGGGCCGGAGTTCGCCATCGCGACGGTCCCCTTGGTGTATTCCCCGGCCTCCTCGTCGGCGAAGGCGTAGCCCGGGCCGCCGGTGCCGCTGCCGGTCGGGTCGCCGCACTGGAGCACGAACAATCCCTGATCGGTGAGCCGGTGGCACTGGGTGTCGTCGAAGTAGCCCTGCTCGGCGAGCGAGGCGAAGGAGTTGATCGCGCACGGTGCCTTAGACCGATCCATCGTGATGGTGACCGGCCCCTCGTTCATCTCGATGGTGTACGTGACCTCACCTTCGGCCGGAACATCCGAGCTCGGCGGCGGGTCGACCGGCTTGGCGGGCTCGACGCCACTGGAGGGGTAATCGCACGTGGTGACGCCCCCTGCATAGTCGGGGTCGGTGCTGTTGCCCTGAGGGGCACAGGCCGATGCGGTCACGATGAGGCCGCCGGAGACGGCGACGAGGGCAGCGGTGCGCAGCTGGTTGCGGCTCTGAATCATCACAGCGGTCACTGTAGCCTCGTGGCATGGTCGTCCTCAGCAAGATCTACACACGAACCGGCGACGCCGGCACCACGCGTCTCTCGGACAATTCGGTCACCAGCAAACTCGATCCACGCATCGAAGCGTATGGAACGGTCGACGAGACGAACTCCACCATCGGCATGGCCCTGTCCACCGGTCAGGTTCCCGAGCAGGTGGCCGAGAAACTGCGCATCATCCAGAACGAGCTCTTCGACGTCGGTGCCGACCTCTCCACTCCCCTCGCCGAGGAGTACGAGTACCCGCCGCTCCGAGTGGATCCGGCGTCGATCGAGCGGCTCGAACAGTGGTGTGACGAGCTCTCCGAGGAGCTGCCGACGCTGCGTTCGTTCATCCTCCCCGGTGGCAACCCGGCCGGTGCGTGGCTGCACATGGCCCGCACCATCTGCCGCCGCGCAGAGCGAGCGGCGTGGGTTCCCGTCGCCGCGTTCCGCGAAGCGAACCCCGATGCCGATCCCGAGGCGGAGGGCGGCGTCAACCTCGATGCGGTGAAGTACCTGAACCGACTCTCGGATTTCCTGTTCCTCGCCTCCCGCGCTGTCAACGGCGTCGAGGACGAGGTGCTGTGGGTGCCCGGGACCGATCGGGCCAAGCCCGACGACGAGGAGTGACCGGCGCCCGTCGAGCCACAACCGCAGGTCTCGGCCCAAGGCCGGTCAGGTGTCAGGAAACCGATCGATGCTCGGTGGCGCGGCTTCGATCCAGCTGAGCAGACCGGTGGCTGATTCGTGGTCCATGGCGACCTCGACCTGACGCTCGCCCTTCGCAGTGCCGAACTCGACCTCGAGCACGCGCTCATCGCCGTACAGCTCGTCGGCGGGTTCGGCCTCGCGGCTCTCCAGCACATGCATCGTGGAGCGACGCATGCGAAACCGCGGGCTCAGCCCCAGTGAGAAGATGCGAAACCACTCGAGGTACTCGCCCTGATAGCGCGCGGCCCCGAGCTGCCACGGCTTGTTCCCACCCGAGGGTCGCAGGGCACAATCGAATGTGCCGCCGGAACGAGAGAGCCATCGACGTCGCGCGTACAGCCAGACGAGCGGGATACCCACGCACGCAAGCACAGCGATGACCCACAGCTCGATCACCGTCCACCACTCCATGACCAGAACCTAGTCCCACTGACCACATGAGTGCCACCCGGGTGCAGTAGTTTCGCCCGAGCATGGTCCGGATCCCTCCGGTCAATCACCGCAGAGCCAGCCATCACAGAACAGGAGAAGATCATGTTCATCCCCCTGGATGTCCCACCGGATCCCGTCCCGGTGTCCCCGACGGATGACGGCGGCGCCGGCTTCCTGATCATCCCGGTCGTCCTCGTTCTGCTCGTGCTGGTGATCTCGATCGCGCTGCTGGTGCGGGCACGTCGATCACGCCGCGAACGACCCCCACATCATCAGCAACAGCCCCACCAGGACTGACGCGGCATTGGCCGCCGTCGATGTGAGCAGAGCGACGCGCCATCCGGGCCGGCACACCAGCTGTGCAGCGACGCCTTCCAGCACGGCGATCAGAACCTCCATGAGCACCAGTGCCGAGCCCCCGACGCCACCGCCGGCCACCCACCACAGGGTCGGGTGGGTCACGGCGTTGACGCCCAGCGCGAGAATCACCCGGCGCCCGAAACCACCGGCGTCGAGCAGCCACACCCACAGCGGTACTTCCACCACGAGCGTCAGGACGAAGGCGATCCACCACGGCACACCCGCACGCTACCGAGGATGGGGACCGGCATGACACAGGTACTGGACACCGGGCGACGCCCCGGAGTGCTCACGTTGAGCCTGCTCGGGATCGCCGGAGCCCTGACCGTGTCCCTGTCCGCGCCGCTGGCGACCACCGTGATCGGGCTGGCACTGTTCGGGATCCTTCACCACGTTCTGGAACTGCGTTACATCACCGGACGCTTCGGCACGCTGTTCTCCCTCGAGGGCTGGGTCCTGCTGCTGGCGTTGATCAGCGGAATCGTCCTGTGCCGCACCACGGCTCCCTGGGCGCCGGACTTCAGCCGGATCGGGGAGATCTCACTCGGTTACCTGGTGATCGGGTATGCGCTCGTTCGTGTGCTGCGGGGCGGGCGTCGCGTCATCGCCGTGTCGATCGTCGCTGCATTGGCCGCCCTGTCCTTTCACTGGAGCACATGGCATTTCATCGTGCTGACGCACCTGCACAACGTGATCCCGCTGTTCTTCTGGTGGGAGTGGTCCCGACGCATCACCGATCCGCTGCGGCGTCGGGCCTTCCGTGCGATCCACCTGCTGTGGGTCGTGGCCATCCCGACGCTGATCCTCGCCGGCGCTCTCGACGGTGTTCTGACCGCCGGTTCGCAGCTCGTCGCGCCCGTGGTGGGTGACGGGTCCTCGATCATCGAATCCACAAGCATCCCAGACGCCTCCCCCATCGTGGACCTCAGATTCCTGACGATCTTCGCCTTCGAGCAGACCATGCACTACGTCACCTGGGTCGGCATGATGCCGACGCTGACCCCACGCGAGACACGAGCCTTCGAGCAACGCGTCCCGGCGCTGCGTGGCTGGCGGACGTGGCTCCTGGGCCTCGGATTGGCGGGCCTGCTCGGCCTCGTCTTCATCAGCGACTATCTCCAGGGCCGCAGTCTCTACGGCACCATCGCCAGCTATCACGCCTATCTGGAGTATCCGGTGCTGCTGGGTGTCGTCTTCGGCGCCGGAACCTCGCAACCGATGGACGCCCACAGCACCTCTGGAACGGCATCCGTGGAAACGGCGACAGCCGCCACCCGAAGGTGACGGCTGTCGTCTCGTGTTCGTGCTCGTCCGGGGTCAGCCCGTGATCTCCTGGTGGCGACGCGCGGCACGCACCTGGGCACTGGCCCGCTCGTAGCGGACCTCGAGCTCCGGATCCCGGTTGGTGAAGCCCTCGTTGGCGGCGCTCTCCAGCTCTTCGCGCGCCTTGTAGAGCTCCTTCTCGGCCTCTTCCAAGGTGATCTCGTGGCCAAGCTTGGCGAACTCGCTCAGCACCGAGACGTGGCGTCCGGGCTCCACGGAGATGAATCCCCCGTCGACGGCGACCACTTCGCGGTTGCCGTCGACGGCGAACACCTCCACCGCGCACGGGGCGAGAACCCCGAGGAACGGCTCGTGCCCGGGCAGGATGCCGATCTCACCCTCGGTGGTGCGGGCCATGATCTGGTGTGCGTCTCCGTTCCAGACCTCACGCTCTGCGGAAACGACCAACACCTTCAGGGTCTTCTCGGCCATACTCACTGTTCCTTCTGGATCTTGGCCCAGTTCTCCATGACCATGTCCATGTTGCCGACGTTGAAGAAGGCCTGCTCGGCGATGTGGTCCACCTCGCCGTTGCAGATCATCTTGAAGCCTTCGACGGTCTCGGCGACCGGCACGGTCGAGCCCACGACACCGGTGAACTTCTCAGCGGTGTACGTGTTCTGCGAGAGGAACTGCTCGATACGACGTGCACGCGACACGACGACCTTGTCCTCTTCGGAGAGTTCGTCCACACCGAGGATCGCGATGATGTCCTGCAGTTCCTTGTTACGCTGGAGGATCTGCTTGACCTCAACTGCGGTGTCGTAGTGCTCCTGACCGATGTACTGCGGGTCGAGGATGCGCGAGGTCGACGTCAGCGGGTCCACGGCCGGGTAGAGGCCACGCGAGGCGATGCTTCGGTTGAGCTCGGTGGTCGCGTCGAGGTGGGCGAACGTGGTGGCCGGAGCCGGGTCGGTGTAGTCATCGGCCGGCACGTAGATGGCCTGCATCGAGGTGATGGAGTGGCCGCGGGTCGAGGTGATCCGCTCCTGCAGCTGGCCCATCTCGTCGGCCAGGGTGGGCTGGTAACCCACGGCCGAGGGCATACGGCCGAGCAGGGTCGAGACCTCCGAACCTGCCTGCGTGAACCGGAAGATGTTGTCGATGAACAACAGCACGTCCTGGTTCTGCACGTCACGGAAGTACTCGGCCATGGTCAGGCCCGAGAGCGCGACACGCAGACGGGTGCCCGGGGGCTCATCCATCTGACCGAACACCAGAGCGGTGTCCTTGAGCACTCCGGCCTCGTCCATCTCGAAGATGAGGTCGTTGCCCTCACGCGTACGCTCGCCCACACCGGCGAACACCGAGGTGCCCGAGTGGTTGTGCGCGATACGGAAGATCATCTCCTGGATGAGCACGGTCTTGCCGACACCGGCACCACCGAACAGGCCGATCTTTCCGCCCTTCACGTAGGGGGTCAGGAGGTCGAGCACCTTGATGCCGGTCTCCAGCATCTCGGTCTTCGACTCGAGCTGGTCGAACGCCGGAGCATCGCGGTGGATCGGCCAACGCTCGTTCACCTCGATGGTCGAGGGGTCGACGTTGAGCACGTCACCGGTGGCGTTCCACACGTGGCCCTTGGTCACATCGCCCACGGGGACGGTGATGGGGGCACCGGTGTCACGCACCTCCTGGCCGCGACGCAGACCGTCGGTGGGCTTGAGCGAGATCGCGCGGACCACGTAGTCACCCACGTGGAGGTTCACCTCGAGGGTGATGGTGCGCTTCTCGCCCATGATGTCCACATCGACGAGCAGGGCGTTCATGATGTCGGGCATCTGGTCCGGTGGGAACTCCACGTCCACCACCGGGCCGATCACCCGGGCGATACGGCCGACGCCGCCGGTGCTGGCGGCCGCCTGGTTGTCAGAGACGGTTGCGGTCATGGTTCTCTCACTCGCTCTCGGCATTTGCGTCGGCCAGCGCATTCGCGCCACCCACGATCTCACTGATTTCCTGGGTGATCTGCGCCTGGCGGGCCTGGTTGGCCTGCCTGGTAAGGCTCTCGATCAGTTGCTGCGCGTTGTCGGTCGCAGCCTTCATGGCGCTCTGCTTCGAAGCCAGCTCCGAGGCGGCCGACTGCAGGAGGCAGTAGTGGATGCGGCTGCTGATGTACAGCGGCAGCAGCTCGTCCATGACCTCCTCCGGTTCGGGCTCGAAGCCGTACAACGGGTGCATCTCGCCGGGGTCGGCGGGCTTGTCGTCCTCATCTGCCTCGACGACTTCGAGGGGAAGCAGACGCAGCACCTCGGGCACCTGCGAGATGCGCGAGATGTAACGGGTGTAGACGATGTGGATCTCGTCCACACCTCCCTCGTCGGTCGGCTTCATGAAGGCGTCCAGCAGGGTCTGGGCGATCTCACGTGCCTCGGCATAGCCCGGGCTCTGCGAGAACCCCTCCCACGTGCCCAGCATGGGGCGCTCGCGGAACTGGTAGTACCCGATTCCCTTGCGTCCGGTGACGTAGGCGTCGATGTCGAGACCCTTCTCGTCGAGAAACTCGACGAGCTGATCGCCCTTCTTCAGCACGTTGGCCGAATAGGGGCCGGCCAGACCCTGATCAGAGGTGATCAGCAGCATCGCCGCGCGGGTCGGATTCTCGATCTGGGTCGTCAGCGGGTGCTCGACGTCCGACAGAGTCGCCACCGCCGACACCGCACGCGTGAGTTCACGCGAGTACGGTGCCGAGGCCTGGGCCTTCTGCTGGGCCTTGATGATCCGGCTCGCGGCGATGAGCTCCATCGCCTTGGTGATCTTCTTCGTCGCGGAGACCGAATTCCTCCGCTGACGAAGTTCGCGCAAGCTGGCTGCCATGGATCAGCCCCGCTTCTGCTTGACGATCTTCTCCTGAGCCAGACCGTCGGCGTCCATGGCCTCCACGTCTTCCTCCTGCGCGGCGAGGTGCTGGCCCTCGCTGAGCTGGAAGGTCGGCTTGAAGTCCGCCACGGCGGCGCGGATGGCCTCAGCGGTGTCGTCGTCCCACTTGCCGGTCTCGGCGATGTTCTGCAGCACCGAGCCGTTGTGGCGCAGGTACTCCAGGAACTCGGTCTCGAAGCGGAGGACGTCCTTCACCGGGACGTCGTCGAGCTGTCCATCGGAACCGATGAACACGCTGACGGTCTGCTCCTCGACGGCCATCGGGCTGTACTGGCCCTGACGCAGCAGCTCGGTGAGACGCGCGCCACGCTCGAGCTGACGACGCGAAGTCGCGTCCAGGTCGGAGGCGAACATGGCGAAGGCCTGCATGTCGCGGTACTGGGCCAGCGAGATCTTGAGCGTGCCGGAGACCTTCTTCATGGCCTTCACCTGAGCGGCACCACCCACACGGGACACCGAGATGCCCACGTCGATGGCCGGACGCTGGTTGGCGTTGAAGAGGTCCGACTGCAGGAAGATCTGGCCGTCGGTGATGGAGATGACGTTGGTCGGGATGAACGCCGAGACGTCGTTGGCCTTGGTCTCGATGATCGGCAGGCCGGTCATCGAGCCGCCACCCATCTCGTCGGAGAGCTTGGCGCAGCGCTCCAGCAGACGCGAGTGGAGGTAGAACACGTCGCCGGGGTAGGCCTCACGGCCCGGCGGGCGACGCAGCAGCAGCGACATGGCGCGGTAGGCCTCGGCCTGCTTGGTGAGGTCATCGAACACGATGAGAACGTGCTTGCCCTCGTACATCCAGTGCTGACCGATGGCCGATCCGGCGTACGGGGCGATGTACTTGAAGCCGGCGGGGTCGGATGCCGGGGAGTGAACGATGGTGGTGTACTCCAACGCACCGGCACGCTCCAGGGCACCGCGCACCTCGGCGATCGTCGAGCCCTTCTGGCCGACGGCGACGTAGATGCAGCGCACCTGCTTCTTGGGGTCGCCCGACTCCCAGTTGGCCTTCTGGTTGATGATCGTGTCGATCGCAATGGCGGTCTTGCCGGTCTTGCGGTCGCCGATGATGAGCTGACGCTGGCCGCGACCGATCGGGATCATGGCGTCGATGGCCTTGATACCGGTCTGCATGGGCTCGCGGACCTCCTGGCGGTCCATCACGCCGGCGGCCTGGATCTCCAGTGCACGGCGACCGGCCAGATCGGTGATCTCGCCAAGGCCGTCGATCGGGTTACCCATCGCGTCGACGACGCGACCGAGGTAGCCGTCGCCGACGGGCACCGAGAGCACCTCGCCGGTGGCGCGCACCTTGCTGCCCTCTTCGATGCCGTCGGAGCTGCCGAGGACGACGACGCCGATCTCACGGACGTCGAGGTTCTGGGCGATGCCCAGGGTGCCGTTCTCGAACTCGACCAGCTCATTGGCCATGACCGAGGGGAGACCCTCAACGCGGGCGATGCCGTCGCCGGAGCTGAATACGGTGCCCACCTCTTCGCGGGTAGAGGTCTCCGGGGTGTAGTTCTGGACGAAGTCGTCCAGTGCGTTCCGGATCTCCTCCGGACGAATCGTGAGTTCCGCCATCGTTGCGTCCCTGCTTCCTTGTTCGGGCTTCGGTTACGGAGTTGTCTGTGTTGCGTTACGTCAGGCGATCGGGTGTCAGGCGATCCGGCGCTCGGCCTGCTGGAGACGTCCAGCGACCGTGCCCTCGATCACTTCATCACCGATCTCGACGCGGACCCCTCCGAGGAGGTCCGGTTCGACCACGACGCGAAGATCGACCTGATGGCCGACCTGACGGCCCAGCGCCACACGCAGGCGCTCGACCTGATCAGCGGGAAGGGGACGTGCCACACGCACGGTCGCGACGACCCGATCACGGAGTTGCGCGGCCAGCGAGAGGTACCCCTCTGCGGTGTCATGGAAGGTTCGCGTGCGTGCCTTCACAGCACGGCGCGCCAACCCCACGGTGATGGGATCGGCCCGACCGTCCAGCAGTTTCGACACCAGAGCCTGACGGCCCTCGAGATCGGAGTACTGCTGCGCCAACGCGTCACGCAATTCGCCATTGGCGGCGACCAGCCGCACGAAGCGGAAGAGCTCGTCCTCGACCTGATCGAGGGCCCCCTTCTCGTTGGCTGCCAAGAGCTCGGCGCGAACGGCCTGACGCTCGAGTGCGGCCACGAAGGTGTTGGGACCACTCCATCGTTGACGAGCTCCGGCCTCGACCACAGCGAGCGCTGCTGGCGAGACCTTGCCGGTGAGCACGGTACGAGCCAGAGCCGCGCGGCGCTCCCCCTCCTGCGAGGGATCGGTGAGGGCCCGACGCAGGGTCACTTCCCCGTCCAGCAGGTCGGTGACGGAGAACAGCTCGCTGCCGAGCTCAGCGCCGTGCGGCTGCTGGTCCAGCACACGGTCCAGGCTCGAAAGCCGTTCGGTCTCGGCCGCGCGTGTCTGGCTCATACCTGCTGCCCCACATTCTGGGCCGACTGCCCGTCATTTTCGAGGTCGGCGAGGAAACGGTCGACGGTGCGTCGTGCCCGCTCGTCGTCATCGAGGGACTCGCCCACGATGCGACCCGCCAGGGTGGTGGCCAGGCCACCGACCTCGGCACGAAGCTGGCTGACGACCTGTGCTCGCTCGGCCTCCATCTGGATGCGCGCCGATTCGACGATGCGCTCCTTCTCGGCCTCGGCCTCGGCACGCATCTCCGCCTTGATACGAGCCCCGTCGTTCTTGGCGTCCTCGCGGATGCGAGCCGCCTCCTGACGGGCCTCGTTGAGCTGCTGTTGATGCTCCTGCAGCGCGGCCGCGGCCTCGGCCTGAGCACGCTCTGCCTTCTCGATGCCGCCCTGGATCTGCTCGGTGCGCTCCTCGTACATCCGCTCGAAGGCGGGCACGACGACCTTGCCGATGAAGATGGCGATCACCACGAGCAGCGCGAAGCCCATGACGACTTCGATGAAGTGGTGCGGCAGCAGCGGCCCGAGGTCAATTTCCATCGGAACCATGGTGGTTGCTCCCTAGAGGATCGGTCAGAGTGCGAAGGCGAGGGCAATGGCGATAATGGCCAGAGCCTCGGTCACGGCGAAGCCGATGTAGACGGCGCTCATCATCGCGCCACGGGCCTCGGGCTGACGGGCGATACCGGTGATGGCCGAGGAGAAGATCCAAGCGATGCCGAGCGCGGGGCCGACGGTCGCGAGGGCGTAGCCGATCATGTTGATGCTGCCGGTGATTTCCATGGTGGGTCCTTTCAGATGTCTTCTTGTGAAGGGATCTTGGGTGGTTCAGATTGTTGGTCGGAGGCTTTGTGGTCAGTGGGCTTCGGAGATCGACGACTCGATGTACTGAGCCGCGAGCACGGTGAAGATGTAGGCCTGCAGGGCTCCAATGAAGAGTTCCAGGCCGAACACCGCGAAGCTGAAGATCAGGGAGACGCCACCACCGATGTTGTTGATGAGGCCATCGGCCTGGGTCACCAGGAATCCGCCGCCCACCACGAACACCATGATCACCAGGTGTCCGGCGAACATGTTGGCGAACAGACGCAACGCCAGGGTGATGGGGCGGGTGATGAAGTTGGAGAGGACCTCCAGCGGGATGATCATCAGGTACAGGAACCACGGGACGCCCTCGGGCATCGTCTGCAACTTCAGATATTTGAGCAGACCGTGCTTACGAATGCCGGCGGTGATGTAGATGATCCACACCAGCAACGCCGATCCGTAGGCATATCCCACCAAGGAGTAGGTGGGGAGCATCACGAAGAACACCTGTCCGAACCAGTTGTTCACGAGGATGAAGGTGAAGAACGCGAGCAGCCAGGGAAGGTAGCGGCGGAAGTCATGGCCGATCATGTCGCGGCCCACACCGTTGCGGATGAAGTCGTAGAGCATCTCGCCGAAGAACTGACGCTTGCCGGGCACGACCTTCAGGTTCCGGCTGAGCACGAACCACAGCACCATCACGATGATGAGCGCCAGGATCGACTGCAGGAACACCTTGTTCAGCCACGTGGTACCCAAGATCGGGTCATAGATGAAGTCATCCGCACTGGGCGGCGTGTAGCCACCTCCCCCAGCCATGGGGATAAGGGGCAGGGTCAACGATCCCACCGGTCACTCCTTCCGAGCGTCACCTTCTGAGCGTCCTTGGACTGCCCAAAGCGTTTGATGATCATGTAGGCGGCCAGTCCGACACCGAGCACCAGACCGACCGGGAAGAGAAAAGAGGTGTCGAGCAGCCAGTCACCGAGCCAGCCCAGTCCGCCGTACAGCAGCAGGCCGGAGAGGATGTAGGAGATGACCTGGAGACCGTCATTGGTTCCACCCGTGTCATCAGAAACCTTGCGTGGGGCACGAGGAACGCCTGTGCCCTCGGCGGGGACCCGGCGCTCCGTCGAGCGGCCGCCCTTGACGGTCGAGGTCTGATCCTCACGGCTCATCGGGGCACCTCCTCGTTCGGATCCGGATCGTCGAAACACAGGATGCGCAGTCGGCTGGACGCCATGACCTCGGCGATCAACCACACCACGACCACCGTGACGCATCCCGTGACAAGAGCTACCGAATGCAGCCCGGTGGAGTTTCCGAGGGAAAGGTACAGTGCCAGCCCCATCCCGAACAAACCGACGCGGGTCCCGTAGGAGGAAAGCGCAGCCACAAGTTGCGCCGGAACCGAGGCATTCGCCCACAGCCACTGGACCATATGCCCCAGACCGGAGAACACGATCGCTCCCGCTGCGCCGATGGCCGCCGAGAGGCACGCCTGCACGGAGTCCAACATCCAGATCAGGGAGACGATGAGACCCGCAGGAAACGAAGCGGACAGGCCGGCGATCCCCATGGTGCGCACCATGTCCCGAGGGGTGGCACCCATACGCGACGAACGGTCGCGTCGCATGCCGAAGGCACGCGGCAAGGAGGGTGTCAAGGTCATGGGCTCACTTCATCTGCAGAAAAGCAGGATCTTGGGACTTTGTGAAAGGTAGCACAATCTCACCGTGGTGGGCATCTCGAGTCGGGACCGACTCAGCCTCGGGGCTCGGTGCGCTGCGGTGTCTTCCCCGCCAGTTCCCGGGGGGAGGGCTTCATCTGACGGTTTCCTCGGACGGTCAGTACCGTCACGACCCCGGCCGCGATGATGAACAGGACTGCAACCCACCAGAACTGCGTCAGACCGATCAGGGCCACACCGAAACTGATCAGCCCGGACCAGACATACATGAGCAGCACCGCACGACGATGGGAATGACCGCGTTCCAGAAGTCGGTGATGCAGGTGCTGTTTGTCGGCGACCCAGAAGGGATTGCCTCGATAGGTGCGCCGGAGGAAGGCAAGGGTGAAGTCGAGGATCGGAAGTGCCACGATCGCCAGCGGCAGCACCAGGGGCAGGTAGGCGGGCAGGAGCCCCTGTCCCCCGTCCTGGAGCGGCGCCGAGTCGAACTGCCCGGTGAGCGAGATCGAGGACGATGCCAGCAACAGCCCCAGCAGCATCGAACCCGAGTCGCCCATGAACATCCGGGCAGGGTGGAAGTTGTGCGGCAGGAAGCCCAGGCAGACCCCCACGATGGCCACGGTGATGAGGCTCGCGGTGCTCGCTCGGGACAGGTTCTGATCGGCCACCAGCACATAGCAGTAACCGAAGAACGCCGCAGCGCCGATGCCCACGACCCCCGTGGCCAGCCCGTCCAGACCGTCGACGTAGTTGACCGCGTTGGTGCACAGCACGATGAAGAACACCGTGATCGCGATGGATGCCGAGGTGTCCAGTGAGATGACCGTGCTCGGCAGCGGGATCCACAACATCTGCACACCACCGACCACCACGAGCCCCGCGGCCAACACCTGGCCAGCCAGTTTCGTGATGGCGTTGATCTCGAACAGGTCGTCGAGCACCCCGACCGCACAGATCACCGTCGCTGCGATGAAGACCGCTCCGATGTCGTTCTCGATCAGCTCATTGCGTCCGAGGAAGGGCAGTTTGGTCGCCATGAAGAACGAGGCGCCGACCCCGCCCAACATCGCGACACCACCGAAGTACGGCACGGGTTTCACATGGATGTCACGCTCACGGACGCGCGCCACGGCCCCCGTTCGCAGAGCCAGACGCCGCGCCATACCGCACACCAGGTAGGTGGTGCAGGCGGCGATCAGACACACCAGGACGTACTCACGCACTCGGGGGCTGCTCCTGCTCGCCGACGCCGGACTCATCGGCTCCAGCCTCATCAGCACTTGGTACCTCGGCGTTGGAACCGCCTGTGGTGGGCTTCTCCGTGGGAGCACCATCCTCCAGGAAGGGGACGGTCTCCCGGAGAAGTTCGAGTCCCAAGGCCCCGTGCCGCAGCACAGTGCCGTACTTGGAGCGCGTGAAGTCGATGATGGTGGAAGGAGCGTTGCCGCTGCGATCACCACCGTCCAGATAGACCGCGACGCTGCCCCCCAGCTGCCGTTTGGCTTCGGCGACGGTGCCGGCAGCCGGGTGGCCACTCCGGTTCGCGCTGGACACAGCCAGCGGCCCGGTCCGACGAAGCAGCTCACGGGTGGCGTCATCATCGGGGACGCGGATGGCGATGGTCCCCCGCGTCTCCCCCAGATCCATCTGCAGGCTCTGCTGCGCGGTGACGATGATGGTCAGGGCTCCCGGCCAGTGTTCGGCCGCGAGCTCCTTGGCGTGATCGCTGATGTCCGTGCCGAGAGCCATCATGACCTGAGGGTCGCCCACGAGCACCGGTGGCGGCATGTCACGTCCACGCCCCTTCGCGGCAAGGAGTTTGGCGACCGCTGCAGCGTTGAAGGCGTCTGCGCCGATCCCGTAGACGGTGTCGGTGGGTAGCACGATGCACTCCCCCGCTCGCACCGCTGTCACAGCGGCCTCCATGGCGGACTCGGGCTCCCGCTCGAGCGAATGGATGTTCACCGACGCGTCACTCACAGCGCCACTATGCCATGGAGCTCCCGGAGCCAACAGGCGCGATGGCGGTGACGAAGCGCCACCGCCCCGTGAGGTCGCGGTTGTCGCGGACGTGCGCCCAACCGTCGGCAGTGAACAGCTCGATGACGGCGTCGTGCTGCACCTCGGCATGTTCGGCCAGCACCAGACCACCGGGCTTGAGAAGGCGTCGGGCAACCTGTGACACCACGTGCATCGCATCCAGGCCATCATCACCGGAGAAGAGCGCCAGGTGTGGATCGTGATCACGGACCTCTGCCGGGACGCTCTCCCACGCCTCGAGCGGCACATAGGGCGGGTTGGAGATGACCACGTCGACGGTGCCGTTGAACTCCGGCAGGGCCTGCGCCATGCCTCCGGCGTGGAGATGGACGCCGGTGCCCGAGAGGTTTCGGTGGGCATGATCGAGCGCCTCATCACTCAACTCCACGGCGTGGATGTCGGCGTCGACATCGGCTTCACCGAGTTCGGCGGCCAGTGCAGCGGCAATGACGCCCGACCCGGTGCACAGATCCACCACCCGTGGCGCACGGAGACGCTCGGTGAGGATCCAGTCCAGCGCGGCCTGCACCATGGTCTCGGTCTCGGGACGCGGAATGAACACCCCGGGCCCGACCGACACCTCGATGGTGCGGAAGCCCGTGACGCCAGTCAGGTGCTGCAGGGGTTCGCCTGCGCCACGCCGCGTGACCAGTTCGGTCAGGATCGGGAGCGCGGCGGCATCCACGTCGGCGGTGAACAGTCGTGAGGCGCCCACTCCGATGACATGGGCAACCAGCTGGCGGGCGTCGGCGTCTGGAGAGGCCATCCCCGCCGCGGAGAGATGCCGGGCCACGGCGCGGGCCACCGCAGTGGCGGGCCCCGGCTCGATCACCGGCCCGTTCCCGGTCATGGCGTGTTCCCGGTCATGGTGTGCTGGCCAGGCGCGCGGCGCGGTCGGCATCGGCGAGCGCGGTGAGCAGAGGCTGCAGGTCCCCGCCCAGGACCTGATCGAGGTTGTGGGCCTTGTATCCGATGCGGTGGTCGGCGATGCGGTTCTCAGGGAAGTTGTAGGTACGGACCCGTTCGCTGCGATCCACCGTACGCACCTGGGAGCGGCGAGCCTCGCTCGCAGCGGCCTCTGCCTCGGCGGCCGCCGCGTCCACGAGCTTGGCTCGAAGCATGCGCAGGGCCTGCTGCCGATTCTGCATCTGCGACCGCTCGTTCTGGCACGAGACGACGATCCCCGAGGGCAGGTGCGTGATACGCACGGCCGAATCTGTGGTGTTGACGCCCTGACCGCCGGGCCCGGAGGCTCGGAACACGTCGATGCGCAGATCACCCTCGTCGATCTCGACCTCATCGTCATCGACGTCGGGGAACACGAGGACCCCCGCGGCGCTGGTGTGGATACGCCCTTGGGATTCGGTCACCGGGACTCGCTGGACGCGGTGGACGCCGCCTTCGAATTTCAGCACGCCGTAGGGCATCGCGTGCGGGTCGGCGGCACGACCGGCCTTGATCGCCACCACGACGTCCTTGTAGCCGCCGAGGTCGCTCTCGGCGGAGTCGAGCAGTTCGACGCTCCAGCCGACCGCCTCGGCGTATCGGGTGTACATGCGCAGGAGGTCCCCGGCGAACAGAGCCGATTCCTCACCACCAGCGCCGGACTGGATCTCGACGATGGCATCGGCCGAATCATTCGGGTCCCGTGGGGCCAACAGCTCCACCAGACGCTGTTCGATCTCCACCAGACGTTCGTCGATGGCCTCGACCTCCGAACGGAACGACGGCGACTCGGCGGCGAGCTCCTCGGCCGCCTCTCGATCCCCACGCAGCTCTTCGAGCTCATCGAAGGCCCGCACGATGGGGGTCAGCTCGGCGTGCCGACGCGCGAGACGCCGGGCTTTCCCCTGGTCGGCATGCACCGCAGGATCGGCGAGGGAATGCTCGAGGGCCGCGAATTCCTCACGGATCTTCGCGGCCCTGTCCGCGCGTTCGGACGCTTCTTCGTCCATGCGCCTGAACGCGCCAGCGTTCTGAGGGGGCTGGCCCACCGGAGGTGGTTCAGTCCTTCTTGTTCTTGCGCTTGATGTTGGCGTAGCGCTTCTCGAAGCGGGCCACGCGACCACCGGTGTCGAGGATCTTCTGCTTGCCGGTGTAGAACGGGTGGCACTCCGAGCAGACGTCGGCTCGGATTGCGCCGCCGTCGGCAGCGGAACGGGTGGTGAAGGTGTTGCCACAGGTGCACGTCACCGTGGTGTCCACGTACTCGGGGTGGATGCCTTGCTTCATGGGAGTCTCCTTGTCATCTGCTCCGGGTCCCCTGCGACCGTCCCCGTTGGACGAACGCGCTCTGGGGTGAACCGGCGCGAGGGTCAATTGTGCCGCACATGGACCCAGACGCCAAAGTCCAAGCGCGGTCCGGGTCACTCGTGGCCGGGTGTCGTCTTGCTGATCTGCATGAGGAACTCGGTGTTGTTCCGCGTCTTGCGCATCTGCTTGAGCAGCATCTCCAGAGCCTGCTGACCGTCCATGCCCGAAAGCACCCGACGCAGCTTCCAGATGATGTTGAGTTCCTGACGCGAGAGCAGCAGTTCCTCACGACGCGTGCCGGAGGCGTCCACGTCGATCGCGGGGAAGATGCGCTTGTCCGCGTATTCACGGCGCAGGCGCAGCTCCATGTTGCCGGTGCCCTTGAACTCCTCGAAGATGACATCGTCCATCTTGGAGCCGGTCTCGATCAGGGTGGTCGCAAGAATCGTCAGCGATCCACCGTTCTCGATATTGCGTGCCGCACCGAAGAACTTCTTCGGCGGGTACAGGGCCGCTGAGTCCACGCCACCGGAGAGGATGCGTCCCGACGCCGGTGCGGCGATGTTGTAAGCCCGCCCCAGACGCGTGATCGAGTCCAGGAGCACCACCACGTCATGCCCGAGCTCCACCAGACGCTTGGCGCGCTCGATCGCCAGCTCGGCGACGGTGGTGTGATCGTCCGGCGGACGGTCGAAGGTGGAGGCGATGACCTCACCCTGGACGGTCCGCTCCATGTCGGTGACCTCCTCGGGCCGCTCGTCGACGAGCACGACCATGAGGTGGACCTCGGGGTTGTTCGTGGTGATCGCGTTGGCGATGTGCTGCAGCACCATCGTCTTGCCCGCCTTCGGCGGAGCGACGATCAAGCCACGCTGCCCCTTGCCGATGGGGGCGATGAGGTCGACGATGCGCGTGGTCATCTCGGTGGGGATGCACTCGAGCTTGAGGCGTTCCTGCGGGTACAGGGGCGTCAGCTTGTTGAAGTCGACGCGGTCGCGCTGCTTGTCAGGAGCCTCCCCGTTGATGCGGTCGATACGCACCAACGGGTTGAACTTCTCCTTGCGTTCCCCATCGCGCCGCTGCCGGATCGCACCACTGACGACATCTCCCTTGCGGAGACCGTGTTTCTTGACCATCGCCAAGGAGACATAGGCATCGTTCTGCCCGGGCAGGTAACCCGAGGTACGGACGAATGCGTAGTTGTCGAGCACATCGAGGATGCCGGAGATGTCGAGCAGAACGTCGTCCTCGGAGACGGTGGGTTCAGCATCGAAACGATCGCGGTTGCGGCGGTTCTGCCGATCGCGGTTGCGGCGACGACGTCCGCGGCGTCCACCGCCGGAATCGTTGTTCCCGTCCCGCTGGTTCTGGTTGCGATCCCGGTTGCCGGACCGGTCCCGCCCCTGATCCTGCGGATCATTGCTGCCACCACCCTGGCCGGACTCGCCGGAGCGGTCGGCACCGGATGCCTTCTCCTCGCGGTTCTCCCGGTTTCCTTCGGGCTGCTGAGCGCGTCCACGGTTCTCGTCGGTGCGGCCGGAATCGGACTTGTCACTCTGATCGTTCTGAGCGTTGCGGTCACCCCGAGGGCTGCGACCACGACCGAGGTCGGCTTCGAGCCGACGTCCGATCTCGTCGTCCAGATCCAAGGTCGGGGCGTCGCCCCGGGGCTCGGTCTTCTGGCCATCGGCGGGCTGCTGCACAGGCGCACCATCGGTGGGGGCTCCGGCGGGACGCTGCGCGCGGCGTCGGCGCGATGACCCCGCAGCTGGCGCGGCAGCCGCCTCGTTGTCATTGGCCGGTTTCACCTCGGCGCCGCCAGCCGTGGTGTTCACGGCGCCGCGCTGCTCCTTGGTTGCACTCTTCGGCGCGTTGTCCTTCGGCGCGTTGTCCTTCGGCGCGTCGGGCTTTCCGCCACGACGCCCCGACTGCGCGCCACCGGCCGCTTCGATCGCGGCGATCAGCTCGCCCTTGCGCAGTCCGGTGACACCTTTGAGACCCATGTCTGCTGCAATCTTGCGCAGTTCGGGGAGCACGAGGGCCTGCAGGCCCTCACCCCGGCGCCGACGGGAGGGGGTGGTGTCGGTTGCTTCTGTCACGAGTGTCCTTTCCACTCGGGCCTGCACTCACTCTGAGCGCTCCGGCCCACCCGGTCAGGTGACTGAATGATGGTTAGACCGGGAACAGAACCTCTGACCATACGCAGGAGGCATGGCCCTCACATGCACGAAGCGACCGATGTGCGCAGCACACGCCCGCAGGGCATCTCAGAGGGAGGTTCTGGAGATCACCGAAGAAATCGGCTTCTGGCGAACCACTGTAGCAGCGAATTCCCAGCGACGACAAAGCACGGTCGTCGGCTCTGCAGGGTCACGCGGAGACGACTCGGGCCTCACCTGCGATCTCGAGTGCGTGACGGGTGAAGCCTGCCGCTTCGGGAGCGTCGACGAGCGCGTCTCGCTCCCCCAGCGCCACGACCGTCGGCCCGGCACCACTGATGAACGCGGCCAGACCACGCGTGCGCAGCTCCTGCACCAGATTCCACGAATCGGGCATCATCTCAGCCCGGTACGGTTGGTGGAGCACGTCGTGGGTCGCGTCGAGCAACAAATCGGGTCGTCGCGCAAGAGCATGCACCAGCAACGCCGCCCGCCCCAGGTTCATGGTCGCGTCCCCGTGGGGCACGGTGCCCGGCAGCGCCCCGCGAGCCGATTTGGTGGCCACCGAGAGCTCGGTGGTGTAGGCCACCGCAGCGACCTCCGGGTGCACCTCCAAAGCCGCCGAGCGCGGGCCCTCACCATTCCAGGCGAGCACGGCCCCGCCCCGGATCGAGGCGGCGAGATTGTCACCGTGCCCTTCGTAGGCGAAGGTCTGCTGCAGCAGCCACTCCGGGTCCGGATCCTCACCGGGGCGAGCGAGCCCCCACGCCGCCGCGGCTCCCGCGACGATTGCCGCGGCTGAGGACCCCAGACCAGAACCGTGCGGAATCGTGTTGTGCGCCCGCAGGGCGAGACCGGGGACCTCAGCCCCCAGTGCGGCCAGCGTGGTGCGGGCGGCCCGCACCACGAGGTGATCGTCGTTGCGCGGCACGGTGTCGGCACCGACCCCGGTCAGGTCGAATGATGATTCGTCGGCAACCGTGAGAGTCATCTCGTCGCGCCAGTCGAGCGCGAGTCCGAAGGCGTCGAAGCCGGGGCCGAGGTTGGCGCTGCTCGCAGCGACATCGACAGTGACCGCGCGCCCCACCGGCAACACCGGGGATCGCCCGTTCGGCGGGACGCTCATGCGAGGCCGATGGCGCTGGCGACCGCGCTGGCCTCCGGCGTCACGACGTCGGGCGAGGTCTCGATACCGCTGAGCGCGGTGTCGATGTCCTTCAGGCCGTTGCCGGTCACTGTGACAGTGATCAACTGACCAGGCTCCACGTCACCCCGTTCAGCAGCGGCGAGCAGGGCTGCGACGCCCGACGCCGACGCCGGTTCGACGAAGACGCCCTCCTTGGACGCGAGGAAACGTTGAGCTTCAAGGATCTGCTGATCGCTCACTGCAAGGAAGCGCCCACCGGACTCCTCACGGGCCTGCTTGGCCAGATCTGCCGACGCCGGGTTCCCGATGCGGATCGCTGTAGCGATCGTCTCGGGTTCGAGCACCGGGTGCCCGAGCACCAGCGGCGCGGCCCCCTCTGCCTGTACCGCCCACATGACCGGACGCCTGTCGGTGCGACCGGCCTCGGCGTACTGGCAGAACCCCCGCCAGTACGCCGGCATGTTGCCCGCGTTGCCGATGGGCATGACATGCATGTCGGGTGCTGTTCCCAAGGCGTCGACGATCTCGAAGGCCGCTGTCTTCTGCCCTTCGAGGCGATGCGGGTTCACCGAGTTCACCAGCGCGACCGGATAGTTCTCCGCGAGCTTGCGCGCCACCGTCAGGCACTGGTCGAAGTTGCCGTCCACCTGGACGATCTGGGCGCCGTACACGATCGCCTGGGCCAGCTTGCCCTTGGCGATCTTCCCCGAAGGCAGTAGAACGATCGGCTTGAGCCCGGCGCGCACCGCGTAGGCCGCGGCGGATGCCGATGTGTTTCCGGTGGAGGCACAGACGACGGCTTCGGCCCCCTCGGCCGCCGCCTTGGTGACGGCGACCGTCATGCCGCGGTCCTTGAACGAACCGGTGGGGTTCGCACCCTCGACCTTGATCCACACCTCGCCACGGAGCTTCTTGGACAGGACCGGGGCCGGAACCAGCGGCGTCGAACCCTCGCCCAGCGAGGCGACGTGCTCGCCGTCCTCCACCGGGAGCCACTCCCGGTAACGATCGATGATGCCCGGGTGGGCTGCGCGAAACTCCATCATTCTCCTTCGACCCGCATCACGGAACAAACTTCCTGCACCTCGGTGAGACTCCGAAGCTCCTCGACGACGGCCGAGAGCGCGGCCTCCTTCGCCGAGTGGGTGACCACGACGATCCTTGCTGTCTCGGCACGGTTGACGCCGACCTGCTGCCGCATGGTCTGCACCGAGACGCCATGATGCGCGAAGCACGAGGCGATGGCAGCCAGCACACCGGGCTGGTCAGCGGCGTCGATGCTGATGAAGTAGCACGTGTCGATCTCGCCGATGGGCATCACCTGACGCTGCGTGTAGGCGCTCTCCCCGGGGCCGGTCGCACCGCGCATCCGGTTGCGGGCAGCCGTGACGAGGTCACCGAGCACGGCACTCGCCGTGGGCGCACCGCCGGCTCCCGCGCCGTAGAACATGAGGCTGCCCGCACCGGTGGACTCGGTGAACACAGCGTTGTACGGACCGCCGACGGTCGCCAACGGATGCGTCGCAGGGATCAACGCTGGATGCACTCGGGCCGACACGGTCTCGGTGACGTTGCCCGCGTCATCGGTCTGCGTGTGCAGTTCGCAGATGGCCAGCAACTTGACCACCGTGCCCATCTCTGCTGCGGCCTCGATGTCGGAGCGGGTGATGCCGGTGATGCCCTCGCGGTACACCTCGTGTGCAGCGACGCGCGTGTGGAAGGCGATTCCGGCGAGGATCGCGGCTTTGGCCGCTGCATCGAAACCCTCGACGTCGGCGGTGGGGTCGGCCTCGGCGTACCCGAGCTCCTGGGCCTCAGCCAGGACATCGGCATAGCTGGCGCCCTCGTTGTGCATCTTGTCGAGGATGAAGTTGGTGGTTCCGTTGACGATGCCCATCACCTGCGTGATCTGGTCACCGATGAGTGATTCGCTCAAGGGGCGGATGATCGGGATGGCACCGGCGACGGCGGCCTCGAAGTAAAGGTCCACGCCGGCCGACTCTGCCGCGGCGAACAGCGTCGGGCCGTCCTCGGCCAGCAGGGCCTTGTTCGCAGTGATGACCGATGAGCCGGATTCGAAAGCGGCCAGGATCAGCGAGCGCGCGGGCTCGATGCCGCCGATGACCTCCACCACCAGATCGACATCGTCGCGACGCACCAAGGCTTCGGCATCGGTCGTCAACAGTGCGGGATCGATTCCGGGCCGTTCGACGTCGAGTCGCCGCACGGCGATCCCGACCACCTCGAGCCGCGCACCGGCGCGTGCCGCGAGGTCGTCGCCCTGGTTCTGGAGAACCCGAACGACTTCACTACCCACGGTCCCACATCCGAGCAGGGCCACTCGCAAAGCGCTCGTCATTCCTCACCTTCCACGGCTCAACCTCGACAGCGAGCCTTCATCATCGTTCATGCTGCCCGGCGGCGTCGAACCGGTCTTGGTCGGTCCATGCCTTGGACGCCGTCAGGCGTTCTTTTTCGGTGGTGGACGCCGTCAGGCGTCGGTGTCGGGGGTTGTCGCACGTCGCGCGGAGACCACCGGATCGAGAGCGAACAGGTCGTCGATGGATTCCCGGCGCACGAGAGTGGTGATCTGCCCGTCTCGCACGCCCACGACCGGCGGTCGCGTCGCATGGTTGTAGTTGCTTGCCATCGCGCGGCTGTAGGCGCCCGACCCGGGGATGACGACGAGGTCACCAGGCGTGATGTCGGAGGGGAAGAACTCGTCGCGGACAAGGATGTCGCCCGATTCGCAGTGGCGTCCCACCACCCGGCCCAGGGCGGGTTCGGATGTCGAGGCCCGATTTCCCACCGTGCCCGAGTAGTCGGCCCCGTACAGGGCGGGCCGGATGTTGTCACTCATGCCGCCATCCACCGAGATGTAGTTGCGGTAGATGCCGTCGCCCAGGGCGACCGGTTTGACGGTGCCCACGCGATAGACCGCCATGCCCGCCGGTCCACTGATCGCGCGTCCCGGCTCGATCGACAGTTCGGGCAGCGTCAGCTCCAGCGCGCGGCACTCGTGTTCGACGATCTCCCGGAGGTGTTCGGCGAGCGCTTCGGGCGTCATGGGTGAGTCCATGGTGGTGTAGGCGATCCCGAAACCACCGCCCAGATCGAATTCAGGCAGCTCACGCCCGATGAGCCGCGCCACTTGTTTGGCGAGCTTCAGCGTCCGTTTTCCGGACACCTCGAACCCGGAGGCATCGAAGATCTGCGAGCCGATGTGCGAGTGGATGCCCCGCAGGTCGATCCCGGCGGCCTGTTCGCACCGCAGCAGCCCATCGAGCGCCGCCCCCGAACCGATCGCCAGACCGAACTTCTGATCCTCGTGCGCCGTGGAGATGTATTCGTGGGTGTGGGCCTCGACGCCCGCGGTGACGCGCACCAGCACCGGGACCGTGCGTCGGTGTTCCTGCGCGATGCGGTCGAGTCGCTCGATCTCGGTGACCGAATCCACCACGACGCGGCCGACGCCCGCGGTGACGGCGAGTTCGAGTTCGGCCTCGGACTTGTTGTTGCCATGCAGACCGATGCGGGCGGCGTCGAAACCGGCCGCCAGCGCCAGCTGGAGCTCCTCGTGGCTGCACACATCGAGGTACATGCCCTCATCGGCCACCCAGTCGACCACGGCTCCGCACAAGAAGGATTTGCCCGCGTAGTAGACCTTCATCCCGGCGAAGGCGTCCCGGAAGGCTGCGAGACGCTCTCGGAAGTCGACCTCGTCGATCACGTAGGCCGGGGTGCCGATCCGGTCGGCGATCTCCACGACGGAGACGCCGCCCACCTCGATCACTCCGTCATCGTTGCGACACGCAGTGCTGGACCACAGCATCTGCACCATCGCATTGACATCGTCGGGGCGCTGCAGCCACTTGGGCGCGGGGGTCACCGCATCGGCGTGGATCGATCCCGCCACGTGCATGTGTGTCATGCGGCGCAGTCTAGGTGCTACGCTTACCGACGGCTTTTCGAGCCTGCACGGTGGATCGCACGCATCCACCCCGCAGGGACGCTGAGCCGGGCCCCCGTAGCTCAGGGGATAGAGCACCGCCCTCCGGAGGCGGGAGCCGAGGTTCGAATCCTCGCGGGGGCGCCACCAGCATTCCTCATCTGTACCTTTCTTTCCGCGTCGCCACTCCCTGAACTTTTGGGGCTTCTCTACATTTGGGGTCGGTGCGCGGTACCTCACCGGCCCATGACATGTGGTTTCACCCGTTTTGCGGCACGATGTTCTGCGGCATGACCGAGCGCGCGGCGCTCTTGGGTCATTCGGCCACCCGTGGAGCGGGCCCGAGTGGCCATGAGAACATCGCACGATCGCTCACCGCACAGTGGAACCGAGCCCTAGGGAACCGAGCCCCAGAAGGCAGCCGAGGAGAGACATGGCGCACTCGACGAGGTCCAGCGAGGAGTCGCACGCGGCTTCCGATGGCGCCGTGAACGCCATTTCAGGTGGCGTCCCCTCCCGGTCCCGGCCGGCTGTGGCGCTCGGGATCTTCCTGCTCGGGCGTCTTCTCCTGTGGTTCCGATGGTTGGCGAGTGACCGCGGCCCGGGCGATGTGCAGTACTACTTCACCTCCACCCAGGCGCTGCCCATGCAGGGAGTGACGACCACACTGGTCGAATACCCGGTGCCTGTGGTGTGGCTGCTCGGCACTCCGCAGCTCCTCGCCCCCGGCGACCCCGAGAAGTACCTCGCCGTGTTCGTGGCCATGATGCTGGCCGCCGACGCCGCCTTCACATGGGCGCTGTGGCGTCACACGCCGCGCCCGCTGCTGGCGATCACCGTCTGGTCGGGGTTCCTCGCCTCAATGGGGACGATCGTCTATCTGCGCTTCGACGTCATCACCGCAGCGCTCGTGGGAGTGGCCCTGCTCCTCCTGCGTCACCGCCCAGGTCTTGCAGGGGCCCTGGTGGCAGTGGGGGCAGCGTTGAAACTATGGCCGGCCGCCGTCCTGCTCCCCATGCTCGTCATGCCCAAACGCCTGCGCCAGACAGCGGGTTTCGCCGCTGCCGGCGGCGGACTGGCCTGTTTGAGTCTGCTACTGACCGGGTGGGAACGCACAGCATCGGCGCTCACCTGGCAGAGCGACCGCGGTCTACAGATCGAGTCGGTGTGGGCGACGCCGCTCATGCTCGCGCGCATCAACGGTGGCGATCAGGAGATCGTCATGTCCCAATACAAGGCGTTCGAGGTGGCCGGCAGCGGCGTCGATCAGTGGATGGCATGGAGCTCCCTGGCCGCCGTCGCAGGAACCATCATCATCGCCGCCCTGTTGGTGAAAGGGCTGACCGCTGCGAAGCACGCCGCCGGCGCGGGGATCCCGAGCATCGACAGACTGCAGTGGGTGGCTCTCGCCGTCAGTGCCATGACCGCAGTGGTCATCATCACGAACAAGACACTGAGCCCCCAGTACCTGGTGTGGCTGGCCGCCCCCATGGTCGTGGCGATCGCTCTCGACGCTCGTCCCGGGCGTCGCTGGACCAACACGGGCCTGCTCCTGACGCTGGGGCTGCTCACCCAACTCGTCTACCCGATCTGGTACCCCTCTCTTTGGGGCGGAGGCGCTGCCGAACCCGAAACCGTACGCGTCACCATCGCCCTCACCGCTCGCAACGCGATCCTGCTCGTGACGGGCTGCGCGTTGGTGACCGAGGCATGGTTCGGCACGACATTCCCTGCCCGCTACGCTGGTTCACGCACGTCAAGACGATAGGCTCGCTGCCGTGCGTCGATCGATGTTCAACAACGGCTGTTGGCCGTTGTGTCGAGCAATCGAAGACCGAGATCCAGAGACGACCGGAAGAAGGCGACAGTGGCTACCGCGCCCGAGCAGGATTCAGACTTCGGAGCCAATGACTGGCTCTTCGATGAGATGTTCGAGAAGTACACCAAGGACCCCTCCTCTGTTCCCCAGAGTTGGGCTGAGTACTTCGCTGCGGAGGGCGGGAACGGCGACACCCAGCAGTCCGCGTCTGACGTGTCGAAGAGCTCCGCGAACACTGCCAAGCCGGCTGAAACGGGGGTGAAGCAGCCCGAGGCGACGAAGCCCGAGGCGACCAAGCCCGAGCCGACCAAGCCCGAGCCGAAGGCGCCGATGCCCTCGGATCACGATTCCTCGGCCAAGGCCGCTCAGCGCGCCAAGGAGAAGGACTCCGCCGAGAGCCCGGCCCGCCCCGCGAACTCTCCCGAGGCGAAGGTCGAGAAGCCCAATGACGTCCGTGATCTGCGTCCGGCTCGCCCCGGCAACCCCGGAGGTCTGCCCGCCGACCCACCGAACCCGACCGTCCGTGACAGCGAGGACAAGGGCGAACCGGTCAAGACCCGGATGCGGGGAGCTGTGGGGCGCACCGCCGCCAACATGGATGAGTCGCTGAGCATCCCGACCGCCACCAGCGTGCGCGCGATCCCGATGAAGCTCGTGATCGATCAGCGCATCGTCATCAACAACCACCTGCGTCGGGCACGCGGCGGCAAGGTCTCGTTCACGCACATCATCGGCTACGCCATGGTGCAGGCGCTCAAGTCCGTCCCCGCCATGAACAACGCCTACGAGGAGATCGACGGCAAGCCCCACATCGTGGAGCCGCAGAGCATCGGGTTCGGCCTCGCGATCGACCTTCCCGGCAAGGACGGCAACCGCCAGCTCATGGTCCCGTCGATCAAGGGTGCCGAGGATCTCGACTTCGCCCAGTTCTGGGCGGCCTACGAAGACCTCGTGGCCAAGGCCCGCGACGGCAAGCTCGGCCTCGCCGACTTCCAGGGCACCACCATCACCTTGACCAACCCCGGCACGATCGGAACGCAGCACTCGGTGCCGCGCCTGATGAAGGGCCAGGGCTGCATCATCGGCATCGGGAACATCGATTACCCGCCGGAGTTCCAGGGCACTGACCCCGAGCGCCTCAATGACATGGGCGTCTCGAAGATGATGACGTTCACCTCCACCTACGACCACCGCGTCATCCAGGGCGCGGTCTCCGGTGAGTTCCTGAAGCGTCTGCACGAACTGCTGCTCGGAGCCGACAACTTCTACGACGACATCTACCGAGCACTCCGCATCCCCTACAAGCCGATCCGCTGGGCCACTGACTCCTCGGTCAGCCACGAAGCCCAGATCGGCAAGCAGGCACAGTTGTTCGAGCTGATCAACGCCTACCGCACCTCGGGTCACTTCATGGCGGATGTGGATCCACTCGAGTACGTGCAGCGCGAACACCCCGACCTGGACGTGGAGACCCACGGCCTGACGCTGTGGGACCTCGACCGCACCTTCGCCACCGGTTCCTTCGGCGGCACCAAGCCATTCATGAAGCTCCGAGACATCCTCGGCGTCCTGCGTGACTCGTACTGCCGCAGCACCGGTATCGAGTACATGCATCTGCATGACCCCAAGCAGCGCAAGTGGATCCAGGAGCGCATCGAGACACCGCACTCCTCACTCCCCCGCGAAGAGCACCTGCGTGTGCTCGACAAGCTCAACGAGGCCGAGATCTTCGAGACCTTCCTCCAGACGAAGTTCGTCGGGCAGAAGCGTTTCTCGCTCGAAGGCGGCGAGTCGACGATCGTGCTGCTCGACGAGCTGTGCGAGCTGTCGGCCAACACCGGTCTCGACGAGGTCTGCATCGGCATGCCGCACCGCGGACGTCTGAACGTGTTGGCCAACATCGTCGGCAAGTCCTATGCCCAGATCTTCCGTGAGTTCGAGGGCAATCTGGACCCGCGTGAGTCGGAGGGCTCGGGCGACGTCAAGTACCACCTGGGCGCCGAAGGCGAGTTCCGGGCGCTGACGGGCAACACCATCCGTACCTCGGTGGCCGCCAACCCCTCGCACCTCGAGGCCGTCAACCCGGTTCTCGAAGGCATCACGCGGGCCAAGCAGGACATCCTCGACCGCTCCACCGAGTTCCCGGTGCTGCCGGTGCTGCTGCACGGTGACGCCGCTTTCGCCGGGCAGGGCGTGGTGTTCGAGACCATGCAGATGTCGCAGCTGCGCGGCTATCGGACCGGCGGCACGATCCATGTGGTCGTCAACAACCAGGTGGGCTTCACCACCTCGCCGCAGTCCTCGCGTTCGTCGCTGTACTCCACCGACGTGGCCAAGTCGATCGGGGCTCCGATCCTTCACGTGAACGGTGACGATCCCGAAGCAGTCGTGCGTTGCGCCCGCATCGCCTTCGAGTTCCGCCGCGAATTCAACAAGGACATCGTCATCGACGTCGTGTGCTACCGCCGTCGCGGGCATAACGAAGGTGACGATCCGAGCTTCACCCAGCCGCTCATGTACGACCTCATCGACCGCAAGCGTTCGACCCGCAAGCTCTACACCGAGGCGCTCATCGGCCGTGGCGACATCACCATGGAAGACGCCGAGGCGGCGATGTCGAAGTTCCAGCAGCGTCTGGAGGAGGTCTTCAAGGAGGTCCGCGGCGAGGACGAGCCGCTCGAGGACTACCACCGCATTCCGCAGTACCCCGAGAAGCGTCACCGCGACGAACCCACGGCCATCAGCCAGGACATGATGACCGCGATCGCGAACGCCCACGTGAATGTGCCGGAGGACTTCAAGGTGCACCGCAAGGTGCTCCCCCAGCTCCAGCGTCGCTCCAAGGCGATCCTCGAGGGACCGATCGACTGGGCGACCGGCGAGATCCTTGCGTTCGGTTCGCTCCTGCTCGAAGGACGCCCGGTGCGCCTCACCGGTCAGGATTCGCGCCGAGGCACGTTCTCACAGCGTTTCGCTGCGGTCGTCGACCGCGAGAACTCCGATGTGTGGATGCCGCTGCGCAACCTCAGCGAGGATCAGGCCAAGTTCCAGGTGTTCGACTCGCTGCTCAGCGAATATGCCGTGATGGGCTTCGAGTACGGCTACTCGGTGGCCCGCCCCGAGGCCTTGGTGTGCTGGGAGGCACAGTTCGGTGACTTCGCCAACGGCGCCCAGACGATCGTGGACGAGTTCATCAGCTCCGGTCAGACCAAGTGGACGCAGAAGTCGGGCATCGTCCTGCTTCTGCCTCACGGGTACGAAGGCCAGGGACCTGACCACTCGTCGGCCCGTATCGAGCGCTGGCTGCAGCTGTGCGCCGAGGACAACATGGCCGTGTGCCAGCCCTCGACGCCGGCGTCGCACTTCCACCTGTTGCGTACGCATGCCTACGTGAACTGGCACCGCCCGCTCATGATCGCGACCCCCAAGTCGATGCTGCGCAACAAGCTGGCCACGTCCAACCCCGAGGACTTCACCGAGGGCCGTTGGCGTCCCGCTCTGCCGGACCCGACGATCAGCGATCCCTCGAAGGTCAAGACCGTCCTGCTGTGCTCGGGCAAGGTCCGTTGGGATCTGGTGAAGGCCCGCGAGAAGCAGGGCCTCAACGAACAGGTGGCGATCGTGGCGCTCGAGCGTCTCTTCCCGCTGCCGACCGATGAACTGGCCGAGATCCTCGGTGATTTCGGCCATGTCACCGACATCCGTTGGGTGCAGGACGAGCCCGAGAACCAGGGCCCGTGGCCGTTCATGGCTCTGCACCTGCCCGGGGCCATGCAGGACGCCCTCCCCGGCCGTTCGGAGTTCGTCATGATGCCGGTGACGCGGAAGGCTGCGGCAGCGCCGTCAACCGGTCTGCACCACATTCACGAGGTGGAGCAGGCTGACCTGATGGAGCGCGCTTTCGCTCCGCGGAACTGAGTCATGTACTTCACCGACCGCGGGATCGAGGAACTGACGGAGCGTCGCGGAGCCGAGGAGGTCAGCTTCGAGTGGCTGGCCGACCAGCTCCGCACCTTCGTCGACCTCAACCCCGAGTTCGAGACGCCGGTCGAGCGTCTTGCCACATGGCTCGCGCGCCTCGACGACGATTTCGAGGACTGACCGCGTGGCCCTTGACCGGCACGAGATCCTGATGGCCGCCCAGGGCATCTTGGAGACCTACGGACTCGCCGACCTCTCGATGCGTCGCATCGCCACACAGCTCGGTGTGCAGCCGGGCGCGTTGTACTGGCACATCGACAACAAACAAGGCATGCTCGCAGCGCTGTCCGATGAGATCCTGCGCGATCTCCCCAACCCCACGGGCAGTCCTGCGGCGATCATCATGACGTGGGCGCGTGCCTTCCGAGCGGCTCTGTTGGCGCATCGTGACGCAGCCGAGCTGGTGGCGTCGGTGATCTCCATGCGATTGGGAGAGATCTCCCCCATCACCCACCTCACCAGGCTGCTGCCGGGCCCACGGGCTTCACTCACCGCGGCTGTGGTGACCCATTTCGTTCTCGGGCACTGTTTCGACGAACAGGGGCATGCCCAGCTCGTGGAACTGGGCGTCACCGACCCCGACCCCGATTTTCCGGGGGACGAAGCGTTCGAGCATGGGCTCGCGCTCCTGGTGGCTGGCCTGGATCGGGTTTGATCCTTCCCGTTCCAGAAGCCGGGCCGCGCTCTCGAGCGGGCAAGCTCTCAGTACACCGGCCTGGGCTAGTTCGTCGCCCCAGACGTCCCGCCATTCGTCTCGTCGGCGGGAACACGCCCGAAATCACGCATGCTGCGCGGGATCAGCAGACAGATCAGGATCGCCAGCGAACTCGCAGCCATGGCCACCGCGATCCAGGTGGTTCCTCCGCCGCGGAAGCTCCACGCGATCGGCAGGTGCAGAATTCCCACGGCGATGGCAGGGGCATGTGCGCGGGGGGCGAGCCGCCACAGCCCGCGGGCGATCCATCCGAGGAATGCGCTGTAGGCGATGAGGATGATGGCTCCACCGACGCCGACGATGGCTCGTCCGGACTGTGTGGCGGCGGCTTCCATGATGCCCAGGACCAACGAGGTGGCCGCCATGATGGCAATCAGTACCGCAGGCAGACGGGAGTTCAGGTTCACGCGCTCCGAACCCGTGAACGCGCGGCGCGACGTTTCATCGCTCGGCGCTCATCCTCCGAGAGGCCACCCCACACGCCGTGGTCCTGACCTGCTTCGAGTGCCCACTGCAGGCACGCTTCGCGGACCGTGCAACGTTGGCAGACCTTCTTGGCCTCTTCGATCTGCAGCAACGCGGGCCCGGTGTTTCCGATGGGAAAGAAAAGTTCGGGGTCCTCATCGAGGCAAGCCGCTTCGTGACGCCAGTCCATGCGCGCTGATCCACTCCGTCTGTAGGTCTGAGAAATCATTGGACAATGTGACTGTCCAAGACTTGCAACTCGTGAGGCGAAATACAAGACTTGCGCAGTTAGAGCTGCACTGTTACTTCCGCCACAGCGCCGGGTACGTCGACGCGGTTGTGCAGTACGAACGTACCACCCATTTCCTCCACGAGGGTGCGGACGATGCTCAGACCAAGACTCCCCGTGGCCGCGGGGTCGAACCCTTCGGGCAGGCCGACGCCGTCATCGCTCACCATCACGCGCACCTGGCGGTCGTCGCGTTCCACGTGCATGACGACATTGCTGTTGCCCCCGTCGGCGCCGTGCTCCACCGCGTTCTGGACGAGTTCGGTGACCACGAGGGACAGGTTCGTCGCCACCTGCGCCGGGACGGGGCCGAAGCTGCCGGTCCGCGTGGTGCGGACACCGTCGGTGTCCATCGCGATCGAGACCGTTGCCGCCATCCGCAGAACGCGGTCAGCAACCTCATCGAAATCGACGACCTCGTCGAAACTCTGCGACAGCGTTTCGTGGACCACCGCGATCGCCGAAACACGCTGCATGGCCTCGTTGAGGGCGTCCCGGGCTTCCGGCTGGGTCATTCGACGCCCCTGCATCCGCAGCAGTGCCGCAACGGTCTGGAGGTTGTTCTTCACCCGGTGATGGATCTCCCGGATCGTCGCGTTCTTGCTCACCAATTTGCGGTCGAGCTGTGCGATCTCGGTGACGTCACGGCACAGCACCACCGCGCCCGCAGGTTTCGAGACGGTACGCAGCGGTACCACCCGGAGCCGAACTGCTCCCCTGACCCCCTCGATCCCGAACTCTGTCACTTCCGAAGGCAGGAACAGTGACCGCCACGATTCCCCAACCGGTTCCACCGGATCGCCGGCGAGACGCTGCGTCAGGGCAGGAAGATTCTCGTGCAGGGGATGCGATTGGATCCCCAGACGCCGGTAGCAGGTGATCGCATTCGGTGTGGCCTGTAGAACGGTTCCCAAGGCGTCGATCCGGATGACGCCATCCCCGACTCGGGGACTCATCTCCTGGTTGAACGACTGCCCACTCACGGGAAACTCTGCACGGTGCACCATTCCTGTGATGAGCCCGGCGGCTTCGCGGTACCCGTCCTCCAGTTCACCGGGCATCCGGATGCCCATCTGATTGGTGTGACATTCCACAACGCCGATGATGCGCCCCGCCCGCACGATCGGGACCGCCTTGATGTCCACCGGAACCCCGGCCTGCAGCCTGTTCTCACTGAGTTCACAGATCTCGCCGGTCTCTCCTGCGATCAGGACCGCTTCGTCGAACTCATAGGCCAGACATTCCCCAATCACGTCGTTGTCGATCGCTGTGGGACCCGTTGCTGGGCGAGTCTGGGCAGCCGCCCACCACATGGCGGGATCCTCATCGGGGATCCACAACACCAGGTCGGAGAAGGAAAGATCTGCCCAGAGCTGCCACTCGGCGACGAGTGTGACGAGCCAGCGTTCGTCTGCGGGGGCGATCGTGGAGTGCTCGGCGATGAGCTGCGTCAACGAAGCCATGATCCATTCCTATCGCATCGGACCGCGTGGCGGAGTGAGGAAAATGTCACACCAAGGAAAGAAACATATGACGCCCGGGAGAAGAACTCCCGGGCGTCTGTTCACGAGTTGGGGCGCTTGCCGTGGTTCGCGTTCTTCCGGCGACGTGCGCGGCGCTTGCGTCCAGTCTTGCCCATGAGGGCCTCCTGTGGTTTGTACGGTGTGCAGAGTGCGCGATTCTAGCGCGGGTCAGCCATCCGAATCGAGCGCGGGGCGCGCCAATGATGTACGGATCCGATCCCGCAGTTCATCGGGTGCCCGGCTTTCACTGCAACAACGATGAACCAACTGTTTGAGCACCTGATCGGCGTCGAAATCGTCCAGACATGGCTCACATGCGGCGAGGTGTTCGCGGATCTCCTGGGCGTCGGCGTCACAGAGTTCCTGATCGAGGAACTGGTTCATGCGTTCGAGGGCTTTTCGGCAATCCAGCTCAGACATGCTCGGTCTCCGATTCATCCAGGTACGCCTGCGCAGCCTTGATTCCCTGCTCGGCCGCATGACGGGCCAGACTCTGACGCAGCTGAGCGCGACCACGGCTGATGCGGGACATCACGGTGCCCACCGGGGTCTCCATGATCTCGGCTATCTCCTTGTAAGCGAACCCCTCGACGTCGGCGAGGTACACCGCCATTCGGAACTCATCGCGCAGTTCGGCCAGAGCCTGCGTCACGGCTTCGTCAGGCATCGCCTCGAGCGCTTCGACCTCAGCCGAACGCAGCCCCGTCGACGTGTGCTCGGCGGCAGCCGCCAGCTGCCAGTCCTCAACCTGATCGTCGTCGGATTCCTGTGGCCGACGCTGTGCCCGGCGGTAGGTGTTGATCCAAGTGTTGGTGAGGATCCGGTACAGCCACGCTTTCAGATTGGTTCCGGGGCGGTACTGGTGGAACTTCGTGAAGGCCTTGGTGAAGGTCTCCTGCACAAGGTCCTCCGCATCCGCGGTGTGCCGCGTCATCCGGACAGCGGCACCGTAAAGCTGATCCAGATA
Source organism: Propioniferax innocua (assembly GCF_006716235.1). Lineage (GTDB taxonomy): Bacteria > Actinomycetota > Actinomycetes > Propionibacteriales > Propionibacteriaceae > Propioniferax > Propioniferax innocua. Next base: position 85,122 of record NZ_VFOR01000002.1, read on the forward strand.
AGGAAGCGCCTCGGCCTCGAAACGCGCTGTCAGATCCCCGTGCTCCGTCCCGGTGTCGTCGGCCACATCAACCACTCCGGATCGCCCGTCGCCTCTCAAAGATTCAGCAGCCGGGGACTCAGCAGCCGAGTGGGGGTCGCCATCGTTCATCATCGTCACGCACGATACAGCCGCGGGCACAAAGGCCCAACCACCACCGGAGGCGGTTGTATCGACAGGTCGTTCACGATTCTGTGTCATCACACCGGTGCAACACCTTCAGGGTCATGAACATTCCCCTCACGTATCGGACCCCTCACGTATCAGACCCCTCACGTATCAGACAACGGGAGCGATCGGATGTGGACCTCCCCGGCCTGTCAGGAGCGCCGAGCTTCGAGTTCGCACCGACCCCACTGTTGTTCGATGAAGACAGACGCGGTTGAATGGGGGGCATGAATCCATTCCGCGTTGCCACCCGGGCCATGCTGGCCAGCTACTTCGTCGTCAACGGCGTGAAGGCTCTGAAGGAGCCCGAGGAGTACGCCGACGAGACCCAGCAGTTCGCCGAGAGTGTCGTTCCTCTCGCGAAGAATGCGGTCCCTCAGCTTCCCGAGACCGCCTCCACATGGGCGATGATCCGTGGCGGCCTCCAAGTGGTGGGCGGCGTCGCTCTGGCCACGGGCAAGGGGCGCCGTCTCGGAGCGCTCCTCCTGACCACCTCCATGGTGCCGTCGTTGCTCGCATCGGGGCCCACCGGTGACCCGGACAAGCGTGACGACTTCCTCCGCAATCTCGCACTCACCGGCGCCACTCTCATCGCTGCCGGCGACCTCCAGGGCCGTCCGAGTGTGAGCTATCGCCTCGCCGAAAGCCGCAAGCGTGCGGAGAAGCGCAAGCAGATCGCACAGAAGGCCTCCGCCCGAGGCAAGGCCCGCGGCAAGATCCAGGCGAACATGCGCAACAAGGCACGCGGAGCAACCAAGGCCGCCACGAAGGTCGGCAAGAACGCGACCTCCTGACCGTGGCGACCGACCCGATGCCAGACGAGGCCCTCTCACTGCCCAGACGGGCGGCCGACGAAGGGCCGTGGCCGGCACCGATCGCCACCGAACCGGTTCATGCCACCATCGTCGTGCCCGGTTCCAAGTCCGAGACCAACCGTGCATTGGTGCTGGCCGCCTTGAGCGACGGCCCCAGCCGGATATCCGGAGGCCTCGAGGCCCGCGACACCCGGTTGATGCGCGAAGGCTTGCGCACGCTCGGCGTCACGATCGACGACTCCACCGACGATTGGCTCGTCACTCCCCCGGATGGGGGATTCCGCGGTGGCGGAACGATCGACTGTGGCCTTGCCGGGACCGTCATGCGGTTCCTGCCACCGATCGCAGCCCTCGCCGACGGACCCACCCACTTCGTGGGAGATCCCGAGGCCGAGAAGCGCCCCATGGGCCCTCTGCTCGACGCCCTGTACGACATGGGTGCCGAAGTGAGCACCGACACCGATTCGCTTCCCTTCACCGTTCACGGGCGGCCTGACCTCCCCGGTGGACCGATCCGCATCGACGCATCGGGATCAAGCCAGTTCGTGTCGGGGCTGCTGCTCATGGGCGCACGCTGCGCGCGTGGCCTCGACGTGGAACACATCGGCGAGACGTTACCGAGCCGACCCCACATCGACATGACCGTCGCCATGCTCAACGAGCACGGGATCCGAGCCTTCGACGAGGGCGGGACTCGCTGGTGCATCGAACCCAGCCGAATCGTCGCGTTGGACAGCGTCATCGAACCCGACCTCACGAATGCAGCGGTGTTCCTCGCCGCCGCAGTCATGACCGTTGGTTCAGTGACCGTGCCCGGCTGGCCGTTCGAGACGAATCAGCCCGGTGATCGGATCCGCCAGATCCTCACCGACTTCGGCGCCGAGGTCCGCCTCGATTCCGACGGCCTGCATGTGACCGGCACGATGCACCCACGCGGCGTCGATCTCGATCTGAGTGACGCCAGCGAGCTGACCCCAGTGGTCGCCGCATTGGCCGCCATCGCGCACCAGAGCAGCACCATCCGCGGCGTCGGGCACATCCGAGGGCACGAGACCGACCGTCTGGCCGCCCTCGAAGCAGAGCTCAACGAGCTCGGCTCGGCCACGCACCAGACCGAGGACGGGCTCAGCATCGCGCCACGCATGCTCCACGGTGGTGACTGGCACACCTACGCCGACCATCGCATGGCACACGCCGGAGCCCTGATCGGGCTGATCGTGGACGATGTGACGCTCGACGACGTGACGTGCACCAGCAAGACCCTGCCAGATTTCCCCGGCATGTGGCGCATGATGCTGGAGCAGTCGGCGGTGTGGTCGGAGCAGAACGTCAACGGCGAGGCGTGATGGCACGTCGCCGAGGCGACGAGTACGCCGCCTTCGATCGTCCACGTCGACGTTCCAGACCACGCACCAAGGAACGTCCGGACTATTCCGACGCCCCGCTCGCTCGGGTGGTGAGCGTCGACCGTGGACGCTACCGCTGTGATCTCGACGGCGTATCCATCACTGCGACGAAAGCCCGCGTCCTGGCCCGCAACTCCGCCATCGTCGGCGATCTCGTTCGTCTGGATGGGGACACCAGCGGTCACCCCGGCACCATGGCCCGGATCGTCGTGGTGGAGGAACGCGACTCGGTGCTGCGCCGCACGGCCGATGATGATGACCCCTATGAGCGTCCCATCGTGGCCAATGCCGACCAGCTCGTGATCGTCACCGCTCTGGCCGATCCGCCACCCCGCACCGGGATGATCGACCGGATCCTCGTCGCCTGCTACGACGCCGGTCTTGAACCGTTGCTGTGCCTCACCAAGTCCGACCTGGCCACTCCCGATGAACTCATCGCGGCGTATGAGCCCTTGGGGATCAAGGTCATCACCACACGTCCAGGCGCCGATCTGACTCCTCTGCGCAACGCATTGCACAACCAGATCAGTGTGCTCGTCGGACATTCCGGAGTCGGCAAGTCGACGTTGGTCAACGCCCTGGTCCCGGAGGCAGAACGCACCACCGGGCAGGTGAACGAGGTGACCGGCCGCGGCCGCCACACCTCCACCTCAGCGATGGCACTGCGCCTGGCGAACGGCGGCTGGATCATCGACACCCCCGGGGTCCGATCATTCGGACTCAGCCACGTGGAGTGGCACAAGGTGATCCGCGCCTTCCCCGATCTGGAACGCTTCACCGACACCTGCCCCCGAGGCTGCCCGCACCGCAGCAGTGACCCCGAATGTGGTCTCGATCTTGCCCGACACGACGAATCTGTCTCTGCGGCCCGCCTCGATTCATTCCGCCGCATGGTCGATGCTCGTACCGACATCGACGTCCCCACACGTTCCGATCGGCCCTGACGGCCTCGGACTCACGAAAGGTACCCCCGTGTTGGATCCCCAAGCCCACGCCGACGACCTCGGCCTCGCACACATGCTGGCCGACAGCGCCGACCAGATCAGTGCCGAGCGCTTCGGCGCACAGGATCTGCATGTGGAGTCGAAGCCCGACGCCACTCCCGTCACCGATGCAGACCTCGCGGTGGAGCGAACCATCCGCTCCACTCTGGGACGCCTGCGGTCGCGGGACGCGATCCACGGCGAGGAGTTCTCCGATTCCGGAGAAAGTGACCGCCGGTGGATCATCGATCCGATCGACGGCACGAAGAACTTCCTGCGCGGCGTCCCGGTGTTCGCGACGCTGATCGCACTCATGGTGGAGGACGAGGTCGCGCTGGGGGTGGTCAGTGCGCCCGCGCTGGGGCAGCGCTGGTGGGCCAGCCGTGGTGCAGGTGCCTGGATGGGTCCGCGGATGTCGAAGGCCACCCGGCTGCAGGTGTCCGGCGTCCACCGTCTGGCCGATGCGTCACTGTCGTACGGGTCCCTCGGCGGCTGGGTCGATGAGGGCCGTGGACGTGGCATGGGTGAACTCATGCGCTCATGCTGGCGCACCCGCGCCTACGGCGACTTCTGGCATTACATGCTCGTGGCACAGGGGGCGGTGGACATCGCCACCGAACCTGAGCTCAATCTCTACGACATGGCGGCGTGTCAAGCGGTCGTCACCGAGGCCGGTGGACGGTTCACCAATATCGACGGTCTCGACGGCGTGCAGGGCCCGGGCGCGGTGGCGACCAACGGGCACCTGCACGGCGATGTCATCGAGCTGTTGAGGCCCGACGAAGCCTGAGCGGCGTCAGGCGTCGACAGTTCGCAGGCGGATCGTCTCGGGCAGGGTCACAAGCTTGTCGGTCAGTGAGTCGAGATCCTCACCCGAGATGTCGGTGACCACATAGCCGAGTTCACCGCGCGTCGCCAGATTCTGGCGATCGATGTTGACGTCGATGTCGGCGAGCAACTGGTTCATCCGGGCCAAGACACCGGGAACATTGTGATGCAGGTGAAGGATGCGTCGAGCCGAGCCGGCCGCAGCATGATTCTCGGTCACCACCAATGGCAGGTTGACCGACATCGAGGTGTTCCCGGCAGTGAGGAAGTCCACGATCTTGCCGCCCACGTAGTACCCGATGTGCTCCTGGGCCTCCTGCGTCGAGCCACCGACGTGCGGAGTGAGGATGACATTGTCCAACCCCTGGAGGGGGGACGAGAACGGCTCGTTGTTCGACTTCGGCTCGCTGGGGAACACATCGACCGCAGCGCCGGCGAGGTGGCCGCTGGTCAACGCGTCACGCAGTGCGTGATGATCGACGACGAAACCACGCGACAGGTTGAGGAACAGGCTGCGGGGCTGCATCTGGGCGAACTGCTCGGCGCCGAAGATCCCGGCGTTGCCCGTGCGTCCGTCCACGTGCAGCGTCACGGTCTCGACGCTGGCCAGCAGCTCACCGAGGCTGTCGCAGCGCGTCGCGTTACCGAGTGCCAGCTTGTCGTCGACGTCGTAGAAGAAGACCTTCATGCCCAGCGACTCGGCCAGCACCGAGAGCTGCGACCCGATGTTGCCGTAGCCGACGATGCCCAGGGTTCGGCCGCGGACCTCGTGTGAACCTGAGGCGCTCTTGTCCCACACACCACGATGCATCGCATCATTGCGCACGGTGAGGCGTCGGGCCATCGAGATGATCTCGGCCACGACGAGTTCCACCACCGAACGGGTGTTGGAGTAGGGGGCGTTGAACACCGCCACGCCCTGCTCGGAGGCCGCCGACAGATCGATCTGGTTGGTGCCGATGCAGAAGGCTCCGACAGCGAGCAGGTCAGGGCAGGCCTCCATGACACGGGCGGTCACCTGCGTCTTGGAGCGGATACCGAGCACACTGACGCCGGCAAGAGCTTCGATGAGCTCATCCTCGTCGAGGGCACCGGCACGTTGTTCGACCTCGAAACCCGCCTGGGTCAGGGTCGTCACGGCATTTTCATGAATATTTTCGAGCAGCAAGACCTTCACGGCAATCAACCTTAGGCCCATATGCCCAACCGGGTTCACAAGGACGGCATGATGGAACGGTGAGTGGTTCTCCCCTGATCCGTCGTATGGCACTGCGGGCCTTCGATTTCAGCGAGCGCAGCGTCCGCTGGGGGAAGCGCTCCCAGCAGCGGCGAGTCGAACGCTGGCGGGAACGGCTTCCCTTCATCGTGGCCTGTGCGATCACCGCCTCTGTGGCCTGGGCCATCGCCACGCACCTGTTCAGCCATGACCTCGCGCTGTTCGCGCCCATCGCCGCAGTGATCACCGTCGGCCTCAACCATGGACAACGGGCCGCACGTGCCATCGAGATCGGTGTCGGCGTCACGGTGGGAGTGGGGCTGGGGACGCTCTTCGTGACGCTGTTCGGCGTCGGCACATGGCAGCTGGTCGTGCTGATCGCCGCCTCGATGTCATTCGCCACCTGGTTGGGGGCGGGGAACCTCATCACGATCCAGGCTGCTGTCCAGGGCATCGTGGTGATGACGCTGTTCCATGGCGACGATCAGGGCCTGACCCGTGTGCTCGACGCGGTCATCGGCTCCTCCTGCGCCATCGCCGCGTCGTTGATCATGCCGACCGCTTCGCTCCATCGGCCTCGTCGCGCCGCGGCCAAGGCGCTCACCGAGGCGGCCGGAACCATCGATGCGATCTGCCGAGCACTGCGAGAGAACGACGAGGACGCTGGCCGTGATGTATTGGCCCGTGCACGTCGGTCCGAATCGCTCATGGAGCCCCTGCGGGAGACGAGCCGTGAATCGCTGGCGTCGGCGCGGTTCTCGGCCCTGCTGCGGCACCGACGCGGGCACGCCGAGGAGCTGGCGGCACTGGTGGCCCCTCTGGATCGTCTGTTGCGGAACCTGCGGATCGTGGCCCGGCGCTGTGCGGTGGCGCTGTGGCGGCACGAAGCAGTTCCCGAAACGCACCGGGAGCTGCTGGCGGGCATCGCCGATGTCCTGCGCGACTGTGCCCAGGAACTCGAACAGGGCCACGTTCCCCGGGAGGTCCGAGGGCGGTTGATCGAACTCGCGGAACGTTCTGCGGAGTTCGAGATCGACCGTTCGCTGTCGGCGGTGGTGCTTCTTGCGCAGGCACGGTCCATGATTATCGATGTACTGGAGCTGTGCGGCATGGACTCGGCAGACGCCCGAGAGGCCGTACCGGACATGGAGTGATCATGGATTTCAAATCAGACGCCCGTATCCGTGGCGGCTCGGCCCGATCTGGTGGAGGTGGCCGTGGCGGGCTCGCCATCGGCGGGGGCGCCGGTCTCGTCGTACTGGTGATCGCGCTCTTCTTGGGGGTTGATCCGAGCATGCTGCTCAGCGGCGGCCCACAGCCGGAGACCAGCGCCCAACCCGGCACGGACTACTCGCACTGCCAGACCGGCGCCGACGTCGAAACCCATCCCGAATGCCGTTGGCCTGCGTATTCGACGAGCACGAACGACTTCTGGATCGAACGGTTCGACGGCTACGAGGAAAGCTCGATCATCACGTTCAGTGGGCAGGTCTCCACCGGATGCGGCATGGCATCCTCACAGACTGGGCCGTTCTACTGCCCCGCCGACCGCTTGGTGTACGTCGACACCGATTTCCTGGGCAAGCTTTTGAACGAACTCGGCACGCAGGGTGGGCAGGCCGCCGAGGTCTACATCGTCGCCCACGAGTTCGGGCATCATGCCCAGGAGCTTCAGGGGTTGTTGGCGAAGTCTCGTCAGGGCGCACAACAGGGCGAGGACTCCCCCGCCGTCCGTGCCGAACTACAGGCCGACTGTTACGCAGGTGCCTACCTGGCATGGGCCAACGAGAACCCCGACGACCTCATCGAGAACATCACGGCGGAGGACATGCACCGCGTCATGGACGCCGCCCGCGTCGTGGGTGATGACCACATCCAGGAGCGCTCCGGGGAGGTCAACCCCGATCTGTGGACGCATGGCTCTTCGGAGATGCGCCAGCGGTGGCTCGATCGTGGTCTGCGCACCGGTGACGTGCGTCAGTGCGACACTTTTTCTGCACGCACGCTCTGATTCCACAGGGCATCATCCACAGGACATCTCGGAAAGGATCGCAGCATGAGCGCTGAACCTCCCATCGCATTGGTCACCGGGGCTTCTGCAGGTTTGGGGGCAGAGTTCGCTCGGCAGCTCGCCCGACGAGGCAACCGCATGGTGCTGGTGGGACGCAACCGAGATCGGCTCGAGCTGCTCGCTGCCGAGTTCGGCGGAGCTGAAGTTCTGGTGGCCGATCTGGCGACCGAGGTCGGTGTCGAAGCCGTGGCTGCACGCCTGAAAGACCAGGACCGCCCCATCAGCACGCTGGTGAACAATGCCGGCTTCGGTACAGCCGACTCGTTCCTCGATTCCACACCGGAGTACGAATCCGACAGCGTCGAGGTGATGGTCCGGGCTGTGGCGCTGCTGAGCAAGACAGCCGCCGAGGCCATGGTGGAACGGGGGCACGGCATGATCCTCAACGTCTCATCAGTCGCGGCTCTCCTACCCGGAGGTTCCTACTCGGCGGCGAAGGCCTTCGTGCTGACACTGACCGAATCGCTCGCACTCGAACTTCAAGGCACCGGGGTGCAAGCCAGCGTCGTCCTCCCGGGCTTCACCCGGACACAGTTCCATCAACGCGCCGACATCGATACCACCGCCATCCCCGAGTGGATGTGGCTCGACAGCGGAGAAGTCGCTCGCACCGCCCTCACCGATGCCTCCCAAGGGCGTGTCGTGTGCGTACCCGGCCTGCAGTACCGGGCGCTCTCTGCACTCCTGCAGGCTCTCCCCCGCCCATTCGTGCGCCGCCTGGCCAGCACGAAGGGGGCACCCTCGATGGACCACGCCGACACCACAGAAACCCAGGCCGGAAAATTTTGACGACCCCGATTTGGCTTCCCTCCAGATGACGTGTAATGTTGCACAAGCACAACGACGCGGGGTGGAGCAGTTCGGTAGCTCGCTGGGCTCATAACCCAGAGGTCGCAGGTTCAAATCCTGTCCCCGCTACCACGTGAAGTCCCGGGGATCCTCATCGGACCCCGGGACTTTTTCGTTGCCCTTCACCTGAAGAGTCACCTCCATCGGCGGATGGATGGTGGAAGTCTGTGCACCGATGTCGGTGCGTACGGCTCCACTGCGTTGCGCAAGCCGCAGGTAGTCTCCGTTCCACTGGCCTTCCCCATGATCTTGATCACGTCAGGAGATGGAACCGCACGGGCAAGCCCTTCGTCGCAGTTGACCACGCACGCAAATGTGATGTCATCAAGGGACCCCGCCCAACAAAACAAGGAGCATCGGGTGAACAACAGCTGGAACCCCAATCCGCAAGAGCCCCACACCGGCTGGGGGGCGCAGAACCCGGGGCCCGGTGGTCCCCCCAACCCGGGTCAACCCGGTGGCGGCCAGCCAGGCCCCGGGATGGCACCCCCGGGAGCAGGCGGCCCGTACGGCCCCGGCCAATATGGTCAGGGCGGCCCCAGTGGACCTCAGGGTGGGGGCAACTACCCCGGCGGACAGCCCGGCCCCGGCGGTTCCTACGGAGGTCAGCCTCCCGGCGGCATGGGCCCCGGCGGTATGGGCCCCGGCGGTATGGGACCGGGCGGTATGGGACCGGGCGGTCTGGGACCGGGCAACCCGCTCCCACCCGGTGGCGGATCTGGCGGCAAGGGGAAGATGATCGCGCTGATCGGTGGCGGACTCGCGCTCGTTCTCGTGATCGTTCTCGTCGCCGTGTTCACTCTGGGCGGCGGGGACGAAAAGGGCACCGAGCCCCCGGCCCCCGCAGAACCCCCGGCCCCCGCGCCCAGCAGCGAGCCAGCCTCTCCGCCGAGTGAATCGACAGAGCCATCCGAATCGAGCACACCGATGCAGGAGCCCACCGGGGATCTCGACACGTCGGATGCCGCGACTGGCAAGGTCGGGGACAAAGTCACGTGGAGTGCAGATGTCAGCGGCAGCACCATCGAGGGGTACACCACAGTCAGTGAGTACGAATGGCTCACCGAGATCCAGGGCACGGAGCCGCTCGACGGTGATGCCTACCTGTGCGCCAACGTCGAGGTCGGTATCACCAGCCCCAACTCCCGAGTCACGATCAGCTCCAGCGGGTTCGGACTCGTCGACAGGTCCGGGAACGTCTACACCGATTCCTACCGAATGCCCGAGGGCAAGACGCGCTTCCCCGTGGAGACCATCAGTTCCGGCAGCTCCGAATCCGGGTGGATCTGCTTCGACGCCAACAAAAGTGAAACGGCACTGATCATGGCCATGCAGCAAGGTGGCGTGATGAGCGCCATCCAGATCCCCGCAAACTGAATACCTGCACACCGACGACCCGAGCCGCACAGACCGCGAGGTCACCATGGCTCGGGTCGTCGCGTGGCCGGTCACCGTGGCCGCATGTGCTGGGATCCACCACCTCTGGTGTCTGCGTCAGCCGGCCTGCGCACGCTCCAGCGCCTCGCGGGCTTCCTCGATCTTCTTCTGATACTCGGCGAGGTCCCCCTTCTTGAGGGCCTCATCAGCTTCTCCGAAGGCCTTGTCGGCGTCCTTCAACGCCCGGATGACCTCAGCAGATAGCTGAGCGCCATCGCCCGGATCACCGGGCTTGCTCTCGGTGTCCGGCGGTGGCTCCGTAGTGCCCTCCTCACCGGTTTCGGCCCCGGAGTCGCCACCGAAGGCCTCATCCAGTGCTGCGTCGAGCGTCTTCCCGATACCGACCTGCTGACCGAAACGAACGATCACGAAGGTCAGTGCCGGATAGGCGCCTCCGCCGGTTCCGGCTCGCTTGGTGTATACGGGCATCGCGTACAGAAGGCCGCCCCCCACCGGCAGGGTCAGCAGGTTTCCATGAGTGATTCGAGCCGAATCACTGTCTTGGAAGGGACGCAGTTCCGCAGCCACGGCCGGGTTGGTGACCATGGCGTTGAACGTCTGTTGGGGGCCATCGATCTGGGTGGCGTCATTCATCCGCAGGATGCGGATCCTGCCGTAATCCTTGCTGGTGGCATCGGCATTGACAGACATGAACGCAGCGAGGTTCTGACGCTCGCGTGGCACGAATGTCGCCGTCTGCGAGAAGGTCGCCCCCTTCTCATCGGGCCACCGAACCTGCAGATAGTACGGGGGCTGCTTGGCCTCGGTCTTGCCCGAAGCGTCCTTGGGGATCTCCCAGAGGTCGTTGTTCGCCAACCACTCATGCGGCTCAGTCACGTGATAGCTACCGAGGATCTCGCGCTGAACCTTGAACAGGTCCTCGGGGTAACGCAGGTGCTCCAACAACTGCTCGGGGATCTCCTCACGCGGGGTCACAGACCCGGGGAAGACCTTCTCCCAAGTCTTGAGCACTGGGTCCTCCTCGTCCCAGGCATAGAGCTTGACGGTGCCGTCATAGGCGTCGACGGTCGCCTTGACCGAGTTGCGGATGTAGTTGATCTGATCGGTCTGAGCGAGCTCGGGATCGAGCTTGGTATCGGCGTCCGCGGTTGCCTCCTGCATCGAGACCCGCTCGGAGTTCGGGTAGTGATTCGACGTGGTGTAGCCATCGACGACCCAGACGATGCGACCATCAGCCACCGTCGGGTAGGCGTTGGAGTCCACCTGAAGCCACGGCGCCGCAGCCTGGACCCGCTGCTGCGGAGTGCGATCGTAGATGATCTTCGATTCGGGATTCACGCGCTCGGAGAGCACGATGTTGTAGTCGGCAAGACGCACCGCATACATCAACCGTACGAACCAGTTCCCGATCGGCACGCCGCCCTTGCCGTCATAGATATTGCGACTGGGTCCACCGTCGGGGCCACCACCTGGGGTGTCCAGCTCCACCGGCGCCTCTCCCTCGGCGCGTCCAACGATCGAGTACTCGGTGTGTCCCTCGCCGAAATAGATACGGGGCTCGAACTCCCCAAGCTCGCCCACCGGCGGCAGATCCTTCGAGATCCATTCCGGCTCACCAGAACTGGAACGGTTTCCGTAGGAAGCGACCAGGCCGTAACCATGGGTGAACACCGTGCGCACATTGTTCCAGGACTGGTTGGGCAGGTTCTCCTGATTGAGTTCACGGACAGCAACGACCGAGTCGGTCTCCTCACCGTCGATCTGATAGCGATCCACGTCGAGCACCTCGGGGAACGAGTAGTAGCCACGAACCTGCTGCAACTGGTCGAACGTCGCGCCGATCACCGAGGGGTCCATCAGACGCAGCCCCGGCAGCGCCTCGGCGTCGGCCCTCAACTGCCCGGCCGACGCGTCGGTCTCGGCCTTGTAATCGTCGATCTCCACATCGGCGACTCCATAGGCCGATCGGGTCGCCTTGATGTGTTGCTCGATGAAGGGACGTTCCAGATCTGGTTCGTTCGGACGCACGACAGCGGCCTGGACGATCGAGGGGTACAGGACGCCGAGCACGAAATTGCTGAGCATCATCAACACCACCGCCACCACCGGGATGGTCCAGCGTCGAACCGCCACATTGGCGACGAACAGGGCCGCACACAGGATGCCGATGACGGCGATGATCAGCGAGGCCACCAGCGTGGCGTTCTCGTCGGTGTAGCGGATACCGGTGAGCAGATCGTTCGTGGTCACCGCTCGCCCGTAGCGGTCGAACCAAGCACTCACCGAAAGCAGGACCATCGTCAACGCCAGCAGGATCGACACGTGTGCGTTGGCACCGCGGGTCGAACGGCGCCCATCGTTCTCACGGCGGACGCGAAGCCCCCCGAGCACGTAATGGATGAGCACCGAGATGATCGTGGAGATCACCAGGGCCGCGATACCGAATCCGATGATGAAACGCCACCACGGGTAGTCGAAGACGAAGAACCCGATATCGAGCCCGAACCGCGGGTCGGTCGTTCCGAAGGCTTCCCCATTGCGCCAAGCGAGAAACAGCTGAGCCGACCCCACCGCAGCCATACCGCCGAACAACCCCATGACGGCAGCGATACCGACGAACAACGGCGTCACTCTGGAGCGGAGGGATTCGGCATACCTGTCCAGCGCAGGATGGCCGAAGGAGATCGTCCGCGGACGCAGTCTCCACGCGACCCACGCGTTGCCGGTGGTCACCGCCGCCAGGATGAGACCGAAAGCGACGAAGAGCCCGATGCGGGTCCACAGCAGCGTGGTGAACACATGGTCGAACTCCATGGAACGAAACCACAGGTAGTCGGTGTACACCGTGGAGAACAACACGAAGACCACGAAGATGCCGAAAAGAATGCCCACGGTGGGCAGGAGAGCATTGCGGCTTCGGTTGGCACTGCGCGAGGATGCATTCACGTCGGTCACTGACCCCTCATCTGTCTATCGTTGCCCATCTGGAGTGGCGCGACACCAGGAGAGACCGCGCTCTCCCCGATGCTCGCCCATCTGCGGGTTCACCACAGCGTACTGGCCAGAGCCGAGAGAACTCCCGGAGCAAGATCCTTCCCGCCCAACAGGTCATCGGGATGACTCACCAGACGCGCCACCGCATGCTGGGATCCCCCACGCAGCACCCCCGCGACGAGCCGGATCTCCTCTCGCTCGGGATGCTCTGCGACGAAGTCAGCGGCCTCGACCGGATCCTCGGGGATCTCGTTCTGCAACGCCTGCGGGAGGAACGTGCGGACGCAGGACAGCGCACATCCGTCAACATCCTCGGGCCACATGACGCGCCCCAGCACCGCTTCCAGGTCGGGATCCTGCTTGGGGTTGAACCCTTCCTGCTCGATGGAGCTCAAGGCGCCGGGAACAAGCTCGTCGGCACTTTCGACGCCGAGGTGTTCGGCCAACTGTGGCTCGGCCTCCAGCAGGCTCGCCGAGCGCACCAGAGCGAACAACCGTGGGGGTTGATCCCATCCGAGACGTCCCACGTGGTGATCGAGCTCCACCAACGCGGCGATGAGCGCCTCCTCGTCCTCGATCGGTTCGTTCTGGCCCTGGGACCGATCATCGGATGTTTCGCTCACGTCTCCTCCTGCGTTCATTGATCCCACACTCGTAGATTCTGCATTCGTTGGTCCAGATCTCGTTGATTCCCTCGAGGATCTGGGGCTTCGACAGCCGCGAACCGATCAACCGCAGCGCGGCATCGGGCCGTCGCCGTCGAGGGCGTCCACGGCACCGGCGAGGTCGTCGACGCGAACCAGTTCTGCGTCGGTGCGCAGCCCCACCACGTCACGGCAGTTCTCCGCAGGCACCAGGAACACCTCGGCTCCGGCCTTCTCCGCGCCATGGATCTTCTCGCGGATGCCACCGATGGGCCCGACCCTGCCATCGACGTCGATGGTCCCGGTGCCGGCGATGTCCCGTCCGGCCACAAGGTCGCCGGGGGTGACCTGCTCGTAGATGCCGAGGGCGAACACAAGACCCGCACTCGGGCCACCGATCCCCTCACGCACCCCGAAATTCACCTCGGCGTCATACTGGTAGCCGAGCTCGACACCGATGCCGATCCGCGGAGTTCCCTCCGGCCCGATCTCCACCGGCACGGTGACCTCTTCGGGTTCGTCTGTGTCGGCGCCCAAAACCTTGAGCGTGATCTCGTCCCCGGGCTCGCGTTGCTGAACATGCTCAGGGATGTCGCTGGTGGCCTGCACCGGTTCACCATCGACCTCGAGCACGAAGTCGCCCGGCATGAGGATGCCGTCCGAAGGGCCGTCGGTCACGACGGACGCCACCACCGGGATCTCCTCCACCGGTTGGCCGGCCTCACGCAACGCGGCGACGATGGCCTCCTGCTGCGAGGTGTCCATCATCTGACGTTCCTCGCTCTGCACCTGCTCGGCGCTCTTGCCCTCGGGATAGACGTTCTCGCGTGGCAGCACATCGTGCGAGGGCGAAAGCTGGCCGAACACGACCTCCGGCAACGTCAGGTTCGCATCCGACCGCGTCACCGACACCGTCGTCATGCGGAGTTCACCGCTCACCGGATAGGTCGGCACTCCGCTCACCGACACGGTGGGGCGCTTCTCCGCGTCAAGGGCGAAGATGTCATAGGCATTGCCCGGTGAATACATGACGTAGGGCACCGGCACGAACATCAAGATGGCGGCGGTGGATATGAAGCAGCCCGCCGCGACGGCGGCAGTGACCGTCTGTCGGCTCACCGTGAAGCGTCTGCGGGGTCTCCCCCACCGACCTTGGTTCACAGCCCCACCCATTCGTCGGAGCCGTCGACGAACCGTTGATGCTTCCAGATGGGGACCTCACGCTTGAGCGTGTCGATGAGATCCGAGGCCGCGGCGAAGGCATCGACCCGATGCGCCGACGAAGCGGCCACGACCACCGCGACATCACCGATCTCCAACTCACCGACACGATGCTCAGCGGCGACGGCGATCACATCATGGGCAGCAGCCACCTGCTCGCAGACCTCCGCGAGCCGTTCGGCGGCACCGGGATGTGCCTCATAGGTGAGTCCACTCACCTGCTGGGGGCGCCCATCGTGATCGCGGACGGTTCCGCAGAACACGACCTCGGCGCCGGCCGCATCATCGGCCACGAGCCTGCGGAAGGACTCCGGATCCACAGGTTCATCGGTGAGACCACTGGCGCGCACTCGGTCTGACATGGCGTCGAGACTACCCTGTACCAATGACGTGGTTGAGCACGTCATGCAGACGACACGTGAAGACGTACAGCCGCCCGATGACGGCCGACGCCCAATCCGTTTGGCAAAGACGCGTCGACCGACGCAGACCGTTTGGAGACACATGGCCGACAACGATCGCCCCGACGAACCGAACCGCGACGAGTCCGGCGAACCGAACCGCGACGAGTCCGGCGACGACCGCGGGAATCAGCCGCCGAATCCGTTCGAGATGCTGTTCGGGGGGTCCATGGGCGGGCCGGGTGGCCAACCCGACTTCGAAGCGATGATGCGTCAGGTCCAGCAGATGTTCGGGCAGCTCGGTGCATCTGGCGGCGGAATGTTCGGCCCACAGTCCGACGGGTCGGCCAAGTCGTGGGAGACGGTCCGTGACCTGGCCCGCAAGGTGGTCCAGACGAAGGGACAAGATCCGACCCCGACGCATGCGTCGCGCCGCCAACTCGGGGATGCCGCCCGGATCGTGGAGGGTTGGCTCGACCGGCATGTCGATCTCCCGGCCACCAACGGCCGCATCCAGGCATGGAGCCGCGCCGAGTGGGTCGAGAACACCATGCCCACGTGGCGCCGCCTGATCGACCCGGTGGCCTCTGCGCTGGCCGACGCCATGGGATCACTGGCCGACTCCCAGGGCGACGCCGACCCGCAGAACCCCATCGCGGGACTGGAGGCGATGATCCGTCCGATGCTGCGCCAGACCGGCTCAACGGTGTTCCACGCCCAGGCCGCCGAGGCGATCGGGAACCTGGCGTCCTCGGTGGTATCGGCCACCGAGTCCACCCTTCCCCTCGACGGCGAGCACTGTCACACCGTGGCTCTGCTGCCCACCAATGTCGAGGAGTTCGCCGACGGACTCGAGCAGGACGCCAACGACATCTGGCTCATTCTCACCCTGCGGGAATCGGCTCGTCAGCGCCTGTTCGCGGCCGCACCATGGTTGAGCGAACGCCTCCTGTCCCTCGTGGAGCGCTATGCCCACGGGATCACCATCGACACCTCCGGCCTGGAGGAGGCCATGGGCGAGTTCGAGTCGATGACCGATCTCTCCCAGTTGCAGGAGATGTCGGAGAAGCTTCAGGGCAACCTGTTCGCTCCGCGGAGAACGCCCGAGCAGGACCGCGTCCTCGCCGAACTGGAGACCCTGCTGGCCCTCATCGACGGCTGGGTCGACGATGTCACCGCCGATGTCACCGGCCAGTGGATGCCCACCGCGGCACCCATCGTGGAGTCGCTGCGGCGTCGGCGTGCCTCCAGCGGCCCGACCGAGGCCACTTTCCAGGCACTCGTGGGGCTCGAACTGCGGCCACGTCGCGTCCGCGATGCCGAGAATCTGTGGGCCGCGCTACGTGAGGACGGCGGTGCGCAACGGCGCGAGGCAGCTTGGGGACACCCCGATCTGCTCCCCGGAACCCACGATCTCGATGATCCGCTGGGCTTCGTCCGCCCCGACGTCGAGGGCAGCGACGACACGCCGAGCGTCGACGCATTCGACGAAGAACTGCGGAAGTTGTTGGAATCAGAGGGAGACGATGGGGCGAGTCCCCGGGACGGAGACGAACGATGACCGCATCACTGCATGCGTCATGCGTGGAGACCCTCAAGGCTTGGCCCGCACCCACCTCGGAGCAGGAAGCGCTGCGACGGAGGTTTCTCGACGTATTGGAGGCCAGCGACGAGGCGTGGTCGCGGGACAACGCCGAGGCCCACCTCACCGCCAGTTCTCTGATCTGCTCCGAAGACGGAAGTCAGGTGGTGTTGGTGTTCCATACTGGGCTCGGGCGTTGGCTCCAGTCCGGTGGCCACATCGAGGCGACTGATGCCTCCTTGGCCGACGCCGCTCTCCGAGAGGCACGCGAGGAGACCGGGTTGTCCTCACTGGACATCAAGCCCGAGCCCATCCAGCTTGACCGGCACATCGTGCGGCACCACGCCGAAGATGCTTCCACCTATCACCTCGATGTGCGGTTCCTCATCATCGCCGACCCCGATGAGGAACCGGTGGCGGAGTCTCCCGAGACGCCCGCCGAGTGGTTCCGCACCGATGCCCTGCCTCAGGTGGACGAGTCGGTCCGCCTCCTCGTTCTCACTGCCCAGGAATACCTGCAGTACGAGATCTGACGCCGCTGCGATCCGACGTCGGTCACTCTCCCTCGTCATCCACGGCTCTGTTCTGCTCGCCCCCACCGGCGGGAGCATTCCGGGCTGTCGACCATCCTTCGAGGAAACCCCGAGCACGCTCGGTCCACGGATAGTGCTCCACCAAGGCCCAGAATTCGTGGGTGTGATCGGCCACGTACAGGTGGGCAAGCTCATGGACGAGCACGTAGTCGATGACGAAGTCCGGGAACGACTGCAGCCGGTCCGAGAGCCGAATGGCACCGGTCTCCACCGTGCAGGAGCCCCACCGCCGCTTCTGGTTCGAGACCCATCGGATCGAGGTGGGAGCCAACTGTTTTGTGGTGTGCGGCCACACGTGACGCTCCAGAAGTTTCCGCCCCCGCTCCATGAGGTCGTCGTCGGAGTGGCCCGAACGTCGCGAGCGCTCTCGCCGACGTACCCGTTCCACCATGTTCCGCACCCAGCGTTGCTGTTCGTCAGCGCTGAGCCGGGCCGGCATCAGGACGATGATGCGGCCGTTCTCCCGGTGGGCGGCGACGGTCTTGGTACGGCGACGGCTCCGGCGGATCTCGACGGTCTCGCCATCCACGGTCAGCAGTTCATGGCGTCCATCCACAGAGCGTTCCCGATCAGAGGCCGCCACGACGGTATTCAACGTGGGCACAGGCCCCACTGTTGCACAGAACTCCACAGCGATCCGCACAGACCACACACGACATTCACAGGATCTCCACAGACTTGTCCACAGACCGTGGATAAGTCCACTCCACCAAGTGGTCACATGCAGTTGACGCGGACCCCTCCGGCGTCATAGATTCCATGCCCAGACCCCGGGGTGTTGCGCCGCTCGCAGGGGAAGGCAGGCGGCGCCCCCGGGGTCTTTCATACAGCAAGGGTCTTTCATGCAGCAGGGTCTTTCCTGCAGAGCAAGGGGTTTTCTATTCTTCGCCGTCAGGCGTCGGGTGCCCGCCATTCAGGAAGGTACTCATCGAGGATCTGCCGAAAGTTGGCCCGCACATCGAGCTGTGAGAGCACCGCGATGCCGCCGAGCCAGACGCGATCGATGAGCAGGTAACTCGCGGGAAGATTGATCTGCCGCATGACCTTGGAGTTCTTGGCCGCCATGACGCGGTCGAACTCGTGGCGCATCCACTCACGGTGGAAGTGGAATTCTTCGGTCTCCGCGGGCTCCAGGAAGGGGCTGAGGAAGTCAAGGATCTCCTAGGGGTTGACCGTTCCGGCACGGGGAAGGAGGAAGCCTTCCTCACGCAGCCCTTCGGTGACGGTGTCCGCGTCCCCGGTCATCGCGATGCGGATGAGGCGTCCCATGGCGGGCGGGAGGCCTCCGGGCAGCCGGTCCACCAGACCGAAGTCGACGATTCCGAGACGGCCGTCGGGAAGAACCCGGAAGTTACCGGGATGTGGATCGCCGTGCAGGAGTCCCACTTCCTGGGGGCCGGCGAAGAGGAACCGGACGTAGCGCAGGGCCATCTCATTGCGCACGTCCTGTGGTTCGTCGGCCATACGGTTGAAGCTCTTGCCACTGATCCATTCGCTCACCATCACCTTGTCTGTGTGGGCGAGCACATGCGGCACGACGAATTCCGGGTGCCCTTCGAAGCCACGGGCAGCCTGCTCCTGGGCCGCGGCTTCTTTCTCGTAGTCGACCTCCTCGCCCACCCGCGAGACGATCTCCTCCATGAGAGGCCGCAGTTCCATGCCGCCGGCGAGGGGCGCCAGCACTCCCCCGAGCCGTTGGATCTGGGTGAGGTCGGCCCGCAGGGCCGCCGCCGCTCCCGGGTACTGCACCTTGACCGCGACAGGCTCACCCGTGGCCGCCCACACAGCGCGATGGACCTGCCCGATCGACGCCGCAGCGGCAGGTCGCGGGGAGAACTCGGAGAACAGCTTGCTCCAGTCCTCCCCGAGCTCACCGGACAGCACATGATGGACCCGTGAGGTCGGCATGGGCGGAGCCTGATCCTGGAGTCGTTTGAGCTGGGTGCGGTAGGGGGCTGCCATCTCCTCGGGGAAGAAGGATTCGAACAGGCTGAGCGTCTGCCCCACCTTCATGGCGCCGCCCTTCATCTCACCGAGAACCCTGAAGAGCTGATCGGCTGCCTCGGTGCGGGCCATCTCGGTCGCGGCCGTGCTCGACGCGCCACCCAATCGTCGACCAACACCACGTGTGGCCCTACCCGCGGCTCCGAGGGGAAACCGGATCAATCGAGCTGCTCGTCCCATGCCCGAGGTGGGCAGGTCATCCCTGTTGCGTGCCATGGGTCCCATTCTGCAGCGCACCCGAATCGGCTTTGAACGACCGGGAACGAAGTGTCATCTGCGGCAGCATCACAGGCCGCCACATCCGCAGTCGGGATGGTGCGGCCACAGTCGCGTCACGTGCTCTCCGCTGATCTCGGTCGACTCCCAGGTGGCCCCCTGCAGCGCGCACGCGCCGTGGTCCATCCATCTGCCCAAGTGGAACACAGCAACCGAGGCCGCCCAGGCGAGATGGTGGTGTGACGGCACCACGCGCCGTCTGACCGCCTGAGCCAGAACGCTCCCCCAGCCCGCATCACCGGCTCGGATCAGATCAGCACAGCGGAGGCAACTTGTGGTTCCGGGCTCCACAAGGGGACCCACCACCGCGCCGGTCGGTAACGGGCGGATCAGTAGATGCGGCTGGTCATCACGCACCAGGCTTCCGGTGAGCGCGCGATCACATTCGGCGGCGTCCTGGGCGATGACGGTGATGGTGGGTCGGCCCGGTGCGTCCCACCAGTGCTGTCGGGTACTGACGTCGAGACCGTGATCCGGGACGCAGCCTTCGGCCAGCGCCGCCTGCAGGCAGGCCGCCGCGGAGGGATATCGCTGTTCGTAGAGCCCGGGCGGTGGCGGCATCGGATCGATGAGCACCAGGGGCACGGTGGGCCGGGCCGCCGTCCACTGCTCAGCGAAGGTCCGCCCCAGATGCCCGGCTCCGATCAGACGCACCGCAGGAGCAGCGTCCCCGTCAGCGGCCCAGAGGTGTTTGGGAATGCTTGTGACCGTCTCACGCAGCGCCACCGGATCAACGGCTTCGAGCGCCGCCACCTCCTCGAGGGTGTGGCGTCCGTCGAGAAGACGCAGGGCCGCTGCGATGTCGTCCGCGACACGCAATCGGACGCCCCCTTCCACATCGAGGCCCACCTGATGGTCACCGTCACCGCGTCGCCAGACCTCGGTGAGGAGCCGCGGCGTCTTCTCAGATCCTGCCTCGTGCCCACTCGCCCGTTCTCTCGTCCTCCCCTGCAGAGGGCGATGAACATCGACCGGGGCGGGCTGTGTGATCGATGAGGTGTGGGAGATCGGTGAGACCTGCGTGACCTGCGAGATCTGATTCATGCATCCCAGCATCGCGTTCCTCACACAACGACACGCCGATCAGCTCCGGTGAGCACGCAGAACGCCGAGGAGTCCTTCACCGTAGGTGTCCACCTTCACCCGTCCGATGCCACGGATGCGGAGCAGGGCGCTCTCATCGGCCGGAAGCTGTTCGGCCACGGCCACGAGGGTCGCGTCGGTGAACACGACATAGGCGGGGACGCCGCGCTCCTTGGCCTGTTCGAGTCGCCATGCGCGCAGTGCTTCGAGCAGGTCCTCGTCGTAACTGGATTCGCACGTGGTGTGGCGTCCGAGTTTGCGTTCGACGCCGGCTCCCAGCGGTCGCTCACAGACGCGGCAGGTCGCCACGCTCACCTTCCGGGTGCGACGACGCTGCACCGGCTCGGAGGTGTCGGGGACGACGCCGTCCAGGAAGCGGGAGCGGCGGCGTCCGCCGCCACCGGCGCGCGTCGTGGGCCATGAGATGTGCAGGTGACTGCGGGCCCGCGTCACCGCCACGTGGAACAGGCGCCGCTCCTCGACGACCTCATCGGGTCGCTTGGCGAGGACGAACGGCAGCAGCCCCTCGGCTACGCCGATCACCGCGACGGCATCCCACTCCAGTCCCTTGGCCGAATGGATCGTGGCCAGCGTGACGCCCTCGGCGGCCGGAACCTGCTGGGCGTTGGCGCGGAACTCCAGCTCGGTGACGAGCCCGGCCATGGTCACGTCGTCGCTGTCGGCGATGAAGTCCGACGCCGCCGTGTGCAGGGCTGCGAGGGACTCCCACTTCTCGCGTGCGGCGCCGGCTCCGGTGGGCGCGCTCTGGGTCCAGCCCGCGGCAACCAGGGCCGAATGCACCTGCTCGATCACCGGATCGGCGCTGGCCGCCTTGGCGTGTGTGCGCAACAGCCCCAGGGCCCGACGCACCTCGGGGCGTTCGTAGAAGCGTTCACCGCCCCGGACCAGGTACGGGATGTCGGCATCGGTGAGTGCCTGTTCGACCGCGGGTGACTGTGCACGGGTCCGCATCAGCACCGCCATGTCCCGATAGGCGACGCCGCGCTCGGCCAGACCGCCCAGCCAGCGGGCCACCGCCTCGGCCTCATCGGCCTCCGATGCGGCCGAGGTCAGCACCGGGTCTTGTCCCCTGCCCCGGGTGGCCTGCAACCGCACGGCTCCGAGGGCCGCGTGCCCCGCCCCCTGTTCCCCGCTGCTGCGCCCGTGCAGGCTGCGGTTCGCCAGGTCGAGGATCTGCGGCGTCGATCGGTAGTTGCGAACCAACCGCACCACATCGGCCCCGGGATGACGCGTGGTGAAATCGGTCAGGTAGTCGGCACGTGCTCCGGCGAAGGAGTGGATCGTCTGCGCGGGATCGCCCACGACGCAGAGATCTTCCCGACGCCCCAGCCACAGGCTCAGCAGGGTCTCCTGCAACGGATTGACGTCCTGGTACTCGTCCACCACGAAATGCCGGTACTGGTCGTGGACCTGGGCTGCGATCTCCTCGTTCTGCGCCAACAGTGCGCAGCAGCACAGGAGGATGTCCTCGAAGTCGATACGGATGCGGCTGCGTTTGGTCTCCTCATAGGTCTCCATGACGCGGGCCACCGTCTCGGGGTCCACCGATGCCAGTTCGCGTCCGGCCGAACGCGCCAGCGTCGGATAGTCCTCGGGCGAGATGTTGGAGACCTTGGCCCAGGAGATCTCTCCCGAAAGATCACGGAGAGTGCCGGTGTCGGTGCTGAGCCGCATACGCCCGGCGGTCTCCGCGATCAACGACATCCGGTTCTCGAGCACCGGCGGCAGGTCATGCCCGTGCACACGGGGCCAGAAGTACTGGGCCTGACGCAGCGCCGCCGAGTGGAAGGTGCGGGCCTGGACGCCCTGCACACCGAGCCGTTCCAGCCGTCCACGCATCTCACCGGCCGCCCGAGTGGTGAAGGTGACGGCGAGAACACGTGTCGGCACGTAACGACCGATCCGCACGCCATGGGCGATGCGGTGGGTGATGGCGCGGGTCTTGCCCGTTCCGGCGCCCGCGATGACGACCATGGGACCGTCGAATCGCGTCGCCACCTGACGCTGCTCCGGGTCCAACGCGTCCAACAGTTCGTCATCCATCCCCGTCACCGTACGCCAGTCCTCACCCCGAGCAGGTCTTCACTCGGGCATCGAAGGTTCGTTCGCCCCCTCTGGCCCGAATATGTCGGACCCGACCAGTAGCGTTACGCATCGTGAACACCTCCCCGTCTCCGGCCATGAGCGCGGCCACGAATCAGACCGGCGCCCCACTGTCGGGTGCCGGTGTCCGAGTCGTCCACGGAGCATCGGTTCCGCTGGCCGCAGAGCTGGCCACGTGGCTCGACGGCACGCGCGCCGATCCGTTCAGCGCCGATGTCGTGTGTGTGCCCTCCGCCGGTGTCCAGCGATGGTTGACCCAGCAGCTCGCGCAACGTTTCGGAGTCTGTGCAGCCATCGACTTCCAGCGCCTCGATGGGTTGTGCGCACAGGTGCTGACTGTCGTTGCCGGTGTCGACGATCTCGATCCGTGGGATCCGGGACGACTGATCTGGTCGGTGCTCGATCTTCTCGACGAGATCGCCGCACGTCCGGACTGCCGTGTGCTGCAACGTCACATCGCCGCCGAACACACCCGGCGCTATGTGGTCGCCGAGCAGGCCGCACGGCGTCTGCACCGCTATGCGACGCTGCGTCCAGGCCTCATGCGGCGATGGACGCTCGGGGACGACGTGGACGCTGCAGGAAAGCCACTCGATGACGCGTTCCGCTGGCAGGCCCACCTGTGGCGTGCTCTGCAGGGTCGCATGGATGTTCCCGACCCTGCGCAACGACTCATCAGTCTGGCCGATGACCTGAGGGCCGACCCGCAGATCGTCAACCTCCCCCCACGGCTGGCGGTGTGGTCCCCCAACCACCTCACGGCCCTGCACACCACCGTGTTGGAAGCCCTGGGGCAGGATCGGGAGGTGGTGCTCTGGCTTCCGCATTCCTCACCGCAGCTGTGGCACGAGGTCGCAGACCGCTGGAGCGGGGAACGTACCGGGGCACTTCCGTCACGCGATCACGACCCCACCGCCACCATTGCCACGAACCCCCTGCTGGCGCGACTCGGGCGGGATTCCCGGGAGCTCCAGGGCGTCGTCGAGCACAAGGCCTGGCCGAGCACGGGCGTCCCCGCCGAGGACAACGCTGACACCCGCGAGGAAACCGACACATTGTTGGCGCGGGTTCAAGACGCGATCCGACGCGATGAGGCCCCCGAAGTCACGTTCGAACACGACCCTGCACAAGGCGCCCCTGAACAAGGGAAACCTGAACGAGGCGGCAGTGAGCAAGGCGGCCGTGGCCACGATGATGACAGCGTCATGTTCCACCGGTGTCATGGTCTGGATCGTCAGGTGGAGGTGTTGCGCGAGGTCCTGCTCGGGCTCCTCGCCGACGATCCGACGCTCGAGCCCCGCGACATCATCGTGCAGTGCGCGAACATGCCGGAAGTCGCCCCTCTGGCCCACGCGGTGTTCACCGCACCCCCAGAGGGCTCGGCCCATCCGGGCCAGGCGTTACCGGTACGCCTGGCCGACCACTCCCTGCGGGAGGTCAACCCGGTGCTTCATGTGCTGGCCTCGGTGTTGGAACTGACGACCGGCCGTGCATCACGCTCGGACCTTCTGGATCTGTGCGCGGCGGCTCCGGTCGCCCGCCGCTTCGGTTGGGGCCGTGAGGGCCAGTTCGAGGCCCTCACCGAGCTCATCGACGCCGCCGGGGTGAACTGGGGCATCGATGCCACGTTTCGATCAAGGTTCCGCGTGGGCACCGACCAGAACACCTGGGCGAGCGCTCGTGACCGACTCCTGCTGAGCCTGTTTCGTGAGGACGACGACCGCCACACCGCCGGCACCGCTGTGCCGGTGGAGGGCGTCGAGTCGAATGAGACCGACCTCGTGGGCCATTTCGCCGAATTCGTCGACCGCGTCGCCAATCTCGTCGACACAGCCTCAGCCCAGGCCACTGCGGCGCAATGGGTCACTCTGGGCCACCGCATCATCGATGAACTCACCGCGGTCGCACCCGACGACAGTTGGCAGATCGGCCACGCCCACGGGGTGCTGGCCGACATCTCCGACACCCGCGCCAAAGACACAACAGCCCTGCTGCGTTCCACCGATGCGGTCGCGATGCTGTCGGAGGCCTTGTCCGGTCGCCCCACTCGGTCGGCCTTCGGCACCGGCGCCATCACGATCTGCACACTTGCACCGATGCGTCAGGCCCCCCACCGCGCCGTGGTGCTTCTCGGCCTGGACGATGGCGTCTTTCCCCGCGCCGTCCGGCCCGATGGCGATGACCTCGTGGCGGTGCATCCGCAGATCGGCGACCCCGACCCACGGGCCGCAGACCGGCAGGCCTTCCTTGACGCCATCATGTCGGCACGGCAACGGCTCGTGGTGATCCACAGCGGTTTCGACGAACGAACCAACCAACCGGTGGCCGCGGCTCCTCCCGTCCAGGATCTTCTGGACACCTGTGTCGGTCTCGGTGCCGACCCGGCGGTCATCACACGTCGGCATCCCCTCCAGTCCCATGGGGAGAGCGACCTGTGCGATCCGCCGTTCAGTTTCGACGAGGTGGCGCTGGCGTCGGCCGAGGCGGCACGGACCGAACCGCTCACCCCGGCCCGACCCGTGTTCGACGACACGCCCCTCCCAGCCCTCGAGCACGCCGAGGGCTCCCCCATCGATATCGAGCTCAGCGACCTGTTGTCCTTCTTCCGTCACCCCGGAAATCACTACCTGCGGGCCCGCGGTGGTATCTCCACGTGGCAGGAGGATGAACCGTCCGAACAGCTGCCGCTCGAATCCGACGGACTCGACATCTTCCAGGTCGCCCAGCGTCTGCTGCGGGGTCTGCTGGCTGGCGTCGACGCTGACACCCTGCTCGATGTGGAGCGTCGACGCGGTGCCGTCCCACCCCGGGCAATGGGCTCCCGATCCCTCGAGCTCGCCATGGCGAAGGCCGAGAACATACTCCGTCCACTCGAACGTCACCGCCGCGGCCCCCTGCGGACCGTGACCGGACAGGTGGAGATCGGACGGTTCCGGCTGTCCGGAACCGTGGGAGACATCCATGAACGCTGCATCGTGTCCGCGACGCCCTCCACGATCCGCGGAAAACGACGTCTCCAGGGATGGATCAACCTGCTGGCGCTGACGACCTTCCAGCCCGAGCCGTGGGAGGCCGCGATCATCGGAAGTCAGGGCAGCCGCCATCAGGGTCCCGTCGCCGAATCGACGGCACGGGCGGCCCTGCGGCAACTCCTGGAGATCCACTGGCAGGGCCTGCACCGGCCGGTGCTGTGGCCACCGGACTGTGGCTGTGAACTCATCGAATCCGGTGGATATCTGGGGTACCGGAGCAAGATGTATGCGCACGACGAGACATGGCAGATGCTCATCGGCCCCGCTCGGAACATCGGAGAGGCACCGGATTTCACACAGGTCTCCGAACGCGTCATCACACCCATGCTCGACCACGAGAGGAAGCTGTCATGAGCAGCGCAGCCGACGAGTTCGACATCACCGCCCCCCTCCCGCTCGACGAGACGGTGGTGCTCGAGGCTTCGGCCGGCACGGGCAAGACGTGGACCATCGCGGCCCTGTGCACCCGCTATCTGGCCGACGGCCACGCCGTGCTCGCCCAGCTCCTGGTGGTGACGTTCAACCGCACCGCCGCCCACGATCTCCGAACGACGATCAGGGCGCGCCTGGTGGATGCCGTGGCGTCCCTCGACGAGGTGATCGCCACCGGGATCACCTCGAGCGAGCACCCGGTCGACCGTATGTTCGCCGACGAACCGGAACGGGCACCCGAGCGCCGGGCTCGCCTGTACACCGCACTCGGCGACTTCGATGCCGCCACCATCGCCACCATCCACGGGTTCTGCGACGATGCCGCGGCCCATCTCGGTGTCCTGGGCGATGGCAGCCCCCGTACCGATTTCGTCGAACGCCTCGACGATCTCGCCGATGAGGTCGCCGCCGACTTCTACGTGCGCCGGTTCGGGAATGACCCGAACCCCTCGTTCACTCCCCAACGGGCCTTCGCGATCGCGCGGGCGGTCGCCGCATCCGATGCCGAGGTGGATTCCGAGGTCGACTCCCAAGGACGTGAGCTCGACGAGGTCCGCTTCGCCAGAAGCGTTCGTGAAGAGGTACGACGGCGTCAGCGGATACGTGGCATCCACACCCACGACGACAAGATCCGGTTCCTCGTCGACACCGTGACCGACAAGGATGCCGGCCACCGTGCCGTGGTACGGCTGCGTCAGCTCCATCGGATCGTTCTGGTGGACGAGTTCCAGGACACCGACGATCGCCAGTGGACGATCCTGCATCGGGCGTTCGGGGCGCGTGAACACACCGACCCGCCCCCGGCCACCCTGGTACTCATCGGCGACCCGAAGCAGTCGATCTACGGGTTCCGTGGCGGTGACATCCACGCGTACCTGCGCGCCACTCGGGCGGCCGACCGAACGCTGACCCTCACGACCAACCATCGCAGCGACGCGTCGCTGGTGGACGCTCTTGCCCACCTGCTGCAGGACCTCTCCCTCGGCTCCGATGAGATCCGGGTCCACCCGGTCAGGGCGCGACGCAAGGGTTCACGACTCCGTATCGCCGACGCCGACATGACCGGACCATTGCGTATCCGCAGCGTGCCCAAGACGCGTCATGACTTCACGATCAAACCGATGATCCTCAACGACGTCGTGGAGGACATCGGGCGGATGCTGAACGTGACCACAGTGATGGAGCAGGCCACCGAAACCGCCACAGGTGATGACGGTCGTTCGTTGAGCCCGGGAGACATCGCGATCCTCGTGCAGTCGAATGCCGACGCCGACGCCTATTGCGCCGCCCTGATCAAGCAGGGAATCCCCGCCGTCCATGCCGGCGCCACCAATGTGTTCACCAGCGAGGCCGGCCACATCTGGGAGCAGCTCCTGAGCGCCTGCGAACAACCCAACTCCCGCACGGTGCGACGTCTGGCACTCACTCCGATCATCGGGATGTCCTTCGCCGATCTGGTGAGCGCTGACGACGACACCGTCAATGCTTTGGCCACACGCGTCCGCACGTGGTCACAGATGGCGTCCAACTCCATCGCCGATCTCTCCCAGGCTCTCGATGCCCACGGCGTCACCGCTCGTCTGCTCACCACACTGGGTGGTGATCGACTCGTGACCGACCTGCAGCACATAGGGCAGCTGCTCCACGCTGCGCAGCGTCGTCACCGACTGGGGATCGCGGGCGTGCGGCATTGGCTGGCGCTCCAACGTGATGCCGGGGCCGAAGCCAGCCGACGCTTGGAAACCGATGCGGACGCGGTACAGATCTTCACGGTGCATCGCGCCAAGGGGCTGCAGTTCCCCGTCGTGTACGCCCCGACGCTGTGGTCTGGCTGGCAGCCTCCCCACAAGGAGGGCGATCCCATCACCTACCTCGGGGAGCGTGGTCGCCGGCTCCACGTCACCGCCCAGGGTGAGAGCCAGCCGCTGCGCCGTCACAGTCAGGACGAGAACGCGCAGTTGTTGCGCATCGCCTATGTCGCCATGACGCGTGCACAAAGTCATCTGGTGCTTCATTGGGCGGCTTCGGCGAAGAAGGGGTCGACGCCGGACGCGTCCCGCGCCCCGTTGCACCGCATGCTTCTGGCCGAGGAGGGCAGGACGCCGGAGCGAGTCCGTCCTCGTCGGCCCGAGGAGCTCAGCCGTGTGCAGCATCCGGGTATCCACTGTGCCGAACTGCCGCATGTGCTGGCCGAATCCGCCGATCCGCGCCCCGTGGAACGCCCCGAGCTGTCGGTGCGTCGCTGGCAGCGTCAGCTCGACACCGGGTGGCGGCGTTCGTCGTATTCCTCATTGACGCAGGACGTGCACGGCCCCGGACAACCATCGGAACTCACCGAACCGTCGATCGAACATGCCGATGCACTGCTCGATGACCCTGCCCCGTCCGATGGCACCATCGATGCCCGACCCGCCTCAGCCGAGGCGTCCGATGTCTCCGCAACGATCAACACGGTCTCCCCCGAGGCGGTTTCTCCCATGGCCGACCTTCCGCGCGGCCCCGCCTTCGGCACCTTGGTGCACGCGGTGTTGGAGGACTTCGATCCGGCCGCACCAGATCTCCTGGCCGAGCTGACACGACATTGTGAACACTGGGCGATGCGGTTGCCGAGCCTGGGCGTCGAACCCGAAGAATTGGCCGCTTCCCTGCTGCCGGTGGTGGAGACGCCGTTGGGGCCTGTCGCGGACGATCTGCGCCTCCGCGACATCCCGGCCCACGATCGCCTTCCCGAACTCGATTTCGAGATGCCGCTCGCCGGAGGGCAGCACGCCACGGCGGCCCGGCCCGGGATCCGGCTGGGCGATATCGCAGACCTGTTGGAAGATCATCTCCCGGCCGACGATCCGCTCGTGGACTACCCCGCGCACCTGCGTGCCCCCGGGCTCTGCGAGCAGGAGCTGCGGGGATTCCTGACCGGTTCGATCGACGCCGTGCTGCGCGTCGGTTCACCCCAACGGTTCCTCGTCGTGGACTACAAGACCAACTGGCTGCTTCCGCCCACCGATCCCGGTCCGCTTCTCCTGCGCCACCACACCATGCCGATCATGGCGCAGTCCATGATCCATGCGCACTATCCGTTGCAGGCCCTGCTGTACTCGGTCGCCCTGCACCGCTTCCTGCGCTGGCGTCTGACCGACTACCGGCCCGACCACTCCCTGGGTGGTGTCGCCTACCTCTTCGTACGCGGCATGGGCGGTGAGGCGACCCCGGTCATCGATGGTGCACGCTGCGGCGTCTTCACCTGGCACCCACCGGCGTCCATGATCGAAGAGTTGTCCGATCGCATCGACGTGACGGAGCAGTCTCGCTCCACCGACGCCGCAGGAGGAAAAACACGATGACACTCAGCGTCGACCCACACTCGGCCGACCGTGCCCTGGCGGCCACCGGCCTGCTCAAGACCTTCAACGACGCCGGCGTCATCGGCGCTGCCGAGGTTCATGCCGCGACACGGCTGCATGAGCTGTATCGTCCCGATGCCGAGCCCGACGAGAACGTCCGGCTCGGGCTGGCCATCGCGCTGCGCGCGCTCCGCGCCGGATCGGTGTGTGTCGACCTGCGCCGCGCCCACGAACTCGTGCTTGACGCCGAGGTCGCCCCCGACGCCGATCTCCCCTGGCCCGAACCGGACGTGTGGTGGGCCTCCCTCATGGCCAGCGGTCTGGTGGATGACGCCGATGCCCCCGATACCGGAGCGCCACTGCGTCGTCGTGGTGGACTGCTGTACCCGGCCAGACACTTCAACGATGAGGAGAACCTGCGGGCATGGCTGAACAGTTCGCCAGCCTCACCCACCGCGGTCGATGGGGAGATGCTCCGCAGTTCCCTCGATGAACTCTTCGACGGTTCCCTGCTTCCCGAGGGCTCCTCGGATCAGCAACGACTGGCGGCGGTCATCGCCGCCCATGGCTCACGTCTGGTGCTCGCCGGCGGGCCCGGCACCGGAAAGACGCGCACCGTCGCACGCATCCTCGCCGTGCTCGCCCGGCTCCACGCGCAGACGGGGGAGACCAATCCCCCACGCGTCGCACTGGCTGCCCCCACCGGCAAGGCGGCCGCCCGGCTGACCGAATCGATCATCGAGGCCCGTGGCGATCTGCCGCCCCACTGGAGCTCCTTCCTCGATGGCATCCCAGCAGCCACCACACTGCATCGGCTGCTCGGTTATCGCCCGTCCCAAGGCTTCACCAGAGGACGCGATGCCCCCCTGCCCCACGACATCGTGGTGGTCGATGAAATGTCGATGGTCGCGCTGCACCTCATGGCACGACTGTTGGACGCCCTTCCCGCGCATTGCCGACTCATCTGCGTCGGCGACCCCGATCAGCTCGCCTCGGTCGAGGCCGGTGCCGTCATGGCCGACATCACCGCCACCGGTGGGACGCAGAGTTCGGCCGCTGAAACCGCCCATCTCCAGTCCTTCGCAGCCCCTGCGCACCCCTTCCCCGCCGTGCTGGCCCCACCGGTGGTCCGACTCCAGCACACATTCCGATTCACCGGCGGCATCGCCGACCTCGCCGACGCCATCCGCCGCGGTGACCCCGACGCCACAGTCAGTGTCCTCACCGCAGGGCACGAAGACGTCACCTTCAGTGATGTCGATGCGGCCACCGCCGGGCAGACAGTCCTCGCACCCGTCCGCGAACGTGTCATCGCCCATGGACGGCGGCTCCATGCCGCAGCCGACGCCGGTGACGCCACCACCGCGTTGGACCTGCTGGAGCACCACCGACTTCTGTGCGCCCATCGCGACGGCCTCTGGGGTGTCGCGGCCTGGGAATCACGGATCCACGAATGGCTGGATGAAGCGGTGCCGTTGAGTGATGCCGCATCCGAGCACGACTGGTACGTGGGGCTCCCCCTGCTCAACACTGCGAACCAACCCGACATCGGGCTCGCCAATGGTGACACCGGTATCGTGATCCGCACCCCGAGCGGCCTGCGGGCCGCGTTCACCGTCGGCGACACTCCAGCGTTGCTGCCCGCCCTGGTGTTGAACGCTGCTCGCCCCATGCGCGCGTTGACGATCCACAAATCGCAGGGCAGCCAGTTCTCGGAGGTGACCGTGGTGTTGCCCCCTCCAGAATCGCCCCTGCTGACCCGGGAACTTCTCTACACAGCCATCAGTCGGGCCCGACGCCACGTGCACGTCATCGGTTCGGCCGAGTCGGTCAGGCGTGCGGTGGTGCATCCGGCGAACCGGGCGTCTGGGCTGGGACGCTGAGACCGGTCTCGTCTGCGAGCCACGCCTCGATCAGGCGTCGCGCGATGGTGCCCGGGCCCGGCAGTGAGATGGGCACTCCGCCCAGAGCGACGTCGCGAGTCGTCGACTCGGCCCCGTCCGGCCATCCTGATGCTCCTCGGCCTGACGCCGCCACTGCATCGTCCTGCGCGGCGATCACGCGAGCCACCTGTTCGCGGGTGAACCAGTCGGCGTCGACGATCTCCATGTCATCGACCCGAACCCGCGTGTCGGCGGCCCGCGCGAAGTAGGCGACCATCAACGACCGCGGGTAGGGCCAGGGCTGGGAGCCGAGATACGACACCTCACGGAGACGAACCCCAACCTCTTCACCGATCTCGCGGTGCACGGCCTGTTCCAGCGATTCCCCGGATTCCACGAACCCGGCCAACACCGATACCCGGCCTCCGCCCCACGACTTCTGATGCCCAAGCAGGATGCGGTCGTCATCGTCGAGGACGGCTGCGATCACGGCCGCGTCATTGCGCGGAAAGGTGAACCGCTCGCAGGTGTCGCACCAGCGAGCGAACCCCCCGTCGGTGACGGTGGAGGCGTTCCCGCAACCGGGGCAGAACCGGTCACGGTGGTTCCACTGGCAGATCGCGGTCGCCGCCACCGCAATATCGGCTTCCGGCCCCGGCAGCTGAGGCACTGCTGTGCGGAGCGAGATCGCAGTCAGCCCCTCGGGAAGAGCGTCCTCGTGCTCAAGGGTGGTGAACACCGCGCGGGGCTCGGCGCCCTGTTCGGCCAGCGTCCCCAAGAAGAAGTGACGCTGAGCATCGAATGTCCCACGCGGCCGAAGTCTCGGCAGCGACGTCTGCTCGGCCATCGCGATCCGTCCAGGACCCACGGTCTGGACAAGCCAGCTCCGCGGAGAACGCCATGAGGTGGCCAACCAGTCATCGTCCTTGCGTAACAGTTCGGCCCGGTCGAGGGCACTGGCCTCGGTCCAGATGTCTCTCCACGTGCTCACAGGAATCAGCCTAGCGACGACTCCTGCGGAGGAAGGTCATCAGTTCGGTGGTCGAGGGCAGTTCAGGACGCTCCGTCCGGTCGGTCCGCACATGGTGGAACACCGCGTCCACGTGCTCGAGAGGCACATCGTGGAGTTCGGCGCAGGCCATCTGGTAGAGGGCGAGCTGACCGGGGTCGGTGTTCTCCTTGGCCCCGGTCTTCCAGTCAACCACCTGATAGCGCCTGCCCTGCGGGGTGTCTTCGGTGAAGATCGCGTCGATCCGTCCGTGGACGCGCTGTCCCTCGACCACGATGCTGAACGGCTGTTCCAGCGCGAGAGGGTGTTTCTCGGCGTAACGGCCGGTGGCGAAGCACCTCGCCAGCTCGGCCAGGTCTCGCTCATCGGCGGTTTCGGGGTCCCCACGGTCGGGCACATCGTCCAGATCCACCAGCGGGACGGTCGCGAGGCCGAGCGAGACGTAATACTGCTCCACCCATTCGTGGAAGCGTGTACCGATCCTGGCTCGGGGAGCCGGTCGCCGTGGCATCGGTCGCCGGATGTCGTCGACATATTCGCCGGTGTTCCTGCGGGCACGAAGTAGGTCACTGACAGACACCGTGTGCGGGACCGCCACCTCCGGTTCTCCATGCCGCCACCGTCGGGCCTCCTCGATGAGGCGTTCGGCATCGGCGTCCCATCCGGCGACGATCACTGCCTCGTCCGGGGTGAGGTCCACGTCATCACCAGAGGCGCCCCCACCGGCCCGGAATCGTGCCACCGCGTCGGCGGCCTCCCGACGGCGCGCGATCGTCTCCGGGTCGAGTTCGACAGGCCAGGAGACGCATTCTCCCTCGGCCTTCACCGGATTGATGTCCCCGACCTCGTCTGGTTCAACCCAGGGGCCGCGGCCTCCCTGCTCGAACGCCACCTGCGCCACGGCTTCGAAATACGGTGATACCGCCCGTGGCTTCTTGAGGCCCTTGCCCCAGTGGTGCATCGAGACGGTCAGATGCCCCTTGGCGCGGGTCATCGCCACGTAGGCAAGACGGTCCTCGGCCAGACGCTGCTGGGCCTGAAGCTCCTTGTGGTAATCGTCCAGTGCCTGCTTCGTGGCGTCCTGAAGCTGCGGGATCGATTCGTGGTCTCCCCGGAGTTCCGCCGGAACGGCCTCGGCCCTCCTCGTCCAGTTGTCCGTCACCGAATCGCTGGGGAACACCTTCCCCACCAAGCCCGGCACATACACGTGCGGCCATTCCAATCCCTTGGCCTTGTGGACGGTGAGGAGCTTCACCGAGTCACCATCCGATGGGGTACGGCGCTCCAGCCCGACTCCGTACTTCTCCTCGGCGTCGAACCACGCCAGCAGACCGGCCAGGGTGGCGTCGCCATCGATGTCGACGTATTCGGCCACGGCATCACAGAAGGCAAGCAGCTGCATCCGCCGATCGGACACCGCGAACTCCGGCATCGCCTCGACCTCGATGTCGACCCCGATCAGCGCGATGACGCGTCGCACCAGATCGAGCAGGGGTTCTGAGGCATGGGCGCGTAGGTGGTCCAGCTCCCGGGCCACCAGATCGAAGCGTTCCCGAGCCTCCTCGGAGTACGCGCCCGATCCGGGTGAGGCAAGGGCATCGGCAAGGCTCACCACCTCTGCCGGGTCGGCCTCCCCCACCGCCTCATCCAGCGCTTCGGCCAGATCGGGGCGATGCTCGGGCTCCTCGCCGGAGCCCTCACCGGCAGACGCAGGACCCCGAGGGGCATCCTCGACGAGCTCCTGGGCCCGGCGCCCCAACAGCGCAAGGTCGCGTGGACCGATCCGCCATCGCGGGCCGGTCAGGATACCGACCAGGTCGGGATTGGCCGTGACATCGTGCACCAGGCGCAGCATCGAGACCACATCCCGGATCTCCGGCAGGGCGAGCAATCCGCCCAGCCCGACGATCTCGGCAGGGACGTCCTTGTCACTCAGGTCATCGAAGATCGCCGCCACGTCACTGTTGCGCCGGGCCAGCACGGCCATATCGCCCCACCGCACACCCACACGGTCATGCTGGGCGATGATGTCGTCCACCAACCATCCCACCTCCTCGGGCGCTGTCAGGAACGACGCCGCGCGCACCACTCCCGGTTCGGCCTCCTCACCGTCCTGCGGCACGGGACCCTCGAGGGGACGCACTGCAGCACCCGCCCTCGCTCCATTTCGATCCTGTTCGAGCTCGGCGTCGGCGCGTAGGTCGCTCGCCACCAGATTCGCCGCATCGAGAATCGCCGGAGCCGAGCGTCTGTTCACCGCCAGCGTGAACGAGGAGGCACGCGTCCCATCCGTTGCGGGGAAGTCCTCGGGGAACTGCCCGATGTTCGCCGCCGCAGCACCTCGCCAACCGTAGATGGCTTGGAACGGGTCGCCCACGGCCGTCACCGGATGACCGTGGCCATCGTCGGGAGCTGAGCCCGAGAACAACCGCCGCAGAACCTCGACCTGAGCGGCCGAGGTGTCCTGGTACTCATCCAGCAACACCACGGCGTGGTTCTCCCGCGCTATCCGCCCCACCACCGGCACCTCGCGTACCAGACGTGCAGCCACCTGCATCTGATCGGCGAACTCCACAACACCCAGCTCTCGTTTGAGGCTGCGGTATTCCCCCACCAGCTGCGCGAGTTCCAGCCGTTCTGCCAGGACGCCCTGCGCCGTCACCACATCCTTGTACGGCTTGCCGCCCCGTGCGGGGGGCGCCTCGGCCCACATGGCGTGCTGCCGATGCGCGTGCTCGATCACATCATCGGCGGAAACCAGATGCGAGGCCAGACCCTGATCCAGGGCGAGGAGACGCTCGGCGATGGTCTCCGGACGCAGTCCCGACAGCGCCTCCAGGCGTGTGTCGGTCCTGACCACCACGCGACCCGCCAGCCGATACCGAGTGGCGTCGGTGAGCATGGTGACGTCCCGTTCCACGCCGATCCGCAACCCATGCTGGGCAACGAGGTCCGCCGCGAACGCGTCATAGGTCATCACCACCGGCTCTCCGACCTCATCGACGCCGGTCCACTCTTCGGGTCCCGGAGCGAACGACGGCCCCAACCCAGCACGTTCGAGCGATTGTCCAACACGTTGGGCCAGCTCACCGGCGGCCTTGCGCGTGAAGGTGAGCCCCAGCACCTGTTCTGGCCGAACCATCCCGGAGGCCACCAGCCACACGACGCGGGCCGCCATCACCGCTGTCTTCCCGGCCCCCGCCCCGGCGATGATGACGCCCGGTTCGAGCGGTGCCCGGATGGCGTCCATCTGCTCATCGCTGAACGGAATCCCCAGCAGACGCCGCACCTCGTCGCCGTCAACCTCTCGGCGGTTCATCCGATCACCTCCGCGCCCTTCGCCGGACAGCTCGACCAGAATGCACAGTGCCTGCACGCACCACCTGGCGTCGCAGGGAAGTCCTCGTCCATGATGCGGGTGGCCGCCAGCGACAGCTTCTCGTGAACCCACGTGGGAAAGCTTCCGGCGGCGCCATCCCCCTTCACATCATCCGGTGATGAGGCGTCCTCCGAAGGCAGGTGGGGTTGCCGATCCAGTGATTCCTGGATGCGGACGGTCGGGAAGCCGGTGGAGCCCGTCCCCACACGCAGATAGACCAGTTCAGCCCCTGCCACGCGCCGTTCACCTCCGGTGTGGTCGTCGAAGGCCCCCTGTTGCACCGCGAGTTGGTACACCCCGAGCTGTTCGTGGCCCGGCACCTCAGATCTGCCGATCGCCGTGCGTCCCGTCTTGAAGTCGATGACCCGCAGCGCCCCGTCCGGATCCTGTTCGAGTCGGTCGACCTTGCCGCTCAGCATCACCTGATGACTCCCACACTGCACCGGTACCCGAAACTCGAGCTCGGTGCCGAGCAGGGTCCCGG
This sequence comes from Propioniferax innocua, assembly GCF_006716235.1. Lineage (GTDB taxonomy): Bacteria > Actinomycetota > Actinomycetes > Propionibacteriales > Propionibacteriaceae > Propioniferax > Propioniferax innocua. Next base: position 121,377 of record NZ_VFOR01000002.1, read on the forward strand.
TGCGCTCACGCCGCCACCGCGCGAACCGTTCCAGTCCGGCTTCGATCTCACTTTGTTCACGCTCCGCGAGCTGGTCGGAGGCGAACGTCAAGCGCCCCCACACGGCGTCAAGATGCGCATGCAGTTCCTCGATATCGAGGGTTTCGGCATGTTCCAGCAGCGCATGGACCACGTTGCCGGTGTTGGCCGCCGCCGACCGCCCCATCTCCCCCTTCGCCCGACGGGACAGGAACCATTGCCGCGGGCACGCCAACAGTGCGCTGAGAGTGGACGGGCTGATCGACACCGGCCGGCCGGGGCCGATCAGAGGGTCCTGCGCCCGTGTCAACTCGCGCATACCCCACCATGACGCCGGGTCGGCGCCGGGCGCCACGGGACGCCCATCCTCGTCACCGGCGTCGGCGAGACGAGCCAGTCGTGCGGCTGCTGCCTGGCGCAGGCCCGGCGTTTCCTCGGGGTCCGACGCCACCCGGCGCAACTCGGCCACCAAAGCGCCCAAGGCCAGGGGTCTGGTGGGACGACCACGCACATACCGGGGTTCGACCCCCAACTCGTCGATGAACCGCGAGGGCTGCTCGGGCTCATCCTCGGTGCTCTGCACCGCCGTCACCACCAGTCGGCGGCGGGCCCGGGTGACCGCCACGAAGAACAGGCGACGTTCCTCGGCGAGTCGTTCGGTCACCGAAGCCGGATCCGCGAGCCCGAACACCGGCCCGTCGGCTCCGGGCAATGTCCCCAGCCGGTCCGCCTCGAGAAGCGACCCCTGACGTCGCAGGTCGGGCCACGCCCCGTCCTGGACCGATGCGACCACGACGAGTTCCCACTCGCGTCCCTTGGCGCGGTGTGCCGTCATCAACCGGACACCGACACCACGCACATCACCTTCACGCTGGGTGTCGGCGGGGATCTGCTGTGCCTCCACCTCGGCGAGGAAGGTCTGGAGATGACCCCGGCCCGGCGTCTCTGCCGACCTCTTGGCCAGATCGAACAATGCGACGACAGCATCGAGGTCCCGGTTGGCCCGGTCCGCGCCCTCCAACCGGCCCTGGTGCAGAGCAGCACGCCGGAGGTCATCCGGCCACGTGGTCCCGCGCCACAGCTCCCACAACACATCCTCGGCATGTGCTCCCCCCTGCCCGAGCTCATGGGCGCGTCGTAGCAAGCGCCCCAGGGCGACAGCCCTCGCCACCGCACGGGGTGTGGTGCCCATGGCATCGATCAGGTCTGTGCAGGCGTCAGGATCGGTGACGAGCCGGGCGATGAGTTCTGTGGAGCTCATCGACGCCTCTTCCACCGGCTCGGAAACATCGGTCCCCATCGGCGAGGTCACCGCACGCTGGGCTGCGCGCAGTCGGCGTCCGAGCCTCCGTAGATCCAACGCGTCCAAGCCGCCCAGCGGTGAGGTGAGCAGATCCGAGATCTTGTCATGCGGCACATCGGGCCACGTCATGACCGCATCGAGCGCCCACAGCAACGGACGAACCGCCGGCTCACCGGCCAGCGCGATCTCGTCACCGGCCACTTCAACAGGAACCCCGGCCGCGGTGAGGGCCCGAGCCAACCCCGGTAGTGTCCGCCGCCCGGACCGGGCCAACACAGCCATATCGGCCCAAGCGATTCCGTCACGCAGATGCGCCTGTCGCAGCACGTCTGCGATGTGTTCGGCCTCGGCGCCGGCCGAATCACAGATGTCGACCCGGACCTCATCGGCGTCCACATCCGTCGCAGGCTCCGTGACGCGGAAACCGGCACCGTCGACTCCCGGCACCGGTCGGGGCAGTGGGAGGCGCGACGCCACGGCGGACGCGACCGCTGTCATCCCTTGGCCCAGACGATGGCTGGCCCCAAGGAGCACTGTCGGCGCCGGTTCCCCGGCGTCGGTGCCGAAGCGTTGGCAGAAATCCAGGATCGCGCGGGGATCGGACCCCCGGAACCCGAAGATCGACTGATCCGGATCACCGGCCACCACCAGGGGCAGCTCGGTGCCCACCAGTCGCTGCAACAGCGAGACCTGGGCTGCATCGAGTTCCTGGAACTCGTCGACGAAGACCGCTCCGAAGCGTCCACGAACCGTGGCCGCGATTTCGTCATCGGCCAGCAGCAGCCGTGCACGATGCACCAGCTCGGGGTAGTCGATGGCGTTCTCGAACCCCAGAACCTCCAGGTATTCCTCCATGAAGGTTCCCGCGCAAACCCACTCGGGCCGCCCGGCCCGCTCCCCGACCTCGGCGAGATCGGCACCGTCCATGCCCAACTGTCGTGCACGGGCGATCACGGTACGCAGCTCGGCGGCGAACGCCTGGGTGGGAAGGGCCTCCTGCACCGTCTCGGGCCACGTGACCCCCACGCCGGGCTCATCGACCGCCAGGAGCTCACGCACGCGGAACTCTTGTTGTGGCGCAGTGAGAAGCCGCGGTGGTTCACCATGCCCGCCGGAATCACCCGCCAACACCTGGGGCTGACGCAGGATCGACAAACACAACCCATGCACGGTGAACACCTGCGCCATCTCGCCGGAGCGCCCACTCCGCGCGGTGATCCGCGTCCGCAGCTCCACCGCGGCTCGCCGCGAATACGTCAGCACCAGCGGGGGCAGTGCCCCCTCACGCAGAACGCGTGCCGCCGCCTCCACCAACGCCGTCGTCTTGCCCGATCCCGGACCGCCGAGCACCAGCAACGGACCGGACGCATGCTCCACGACACGACGCTGCCCGGCTGACAATGCAGGAGCCTCACGCTGCTCCCCGGCACCATGCACCATCACGTCGACGCCATCGTCACGCGTATGGTCATCGTCACGCGTCTGGTCACCATCCACATGACCATCGTCCACATGGCCGTGGCTCATGCGGTCGCTGCTCGCAGGTTCGGGCCCCATCCCACCTCCAGGATTCAGTTCCATCACGCACCCAGGGCACGGCACGGTTCCAGCCATGACGGGGGTCAGACCGACGTTCTTCCTCGAGTCGTTCTTCCTCGGGTCGTTCTTCCTCAGGTCGTGGCGAACAGATGCCTTTCCTCCGTCCACGGAACATGCAACCAGAGGGGTCCGACAGATTCTCGTCGTACAGTGCACCCATGGTCGCCACCCCCGCCACCTTGGCCCTCGAGAAAGCCGGCATCGCCTTCCGCGTGCGTCAGTACGAGCACGATCCGGAGGCGGTCGCCCGCGGACTCCCCTACGGCGAGGAGGCAGCCGAAGCACTCGGGCTCCCCGCGGGGCAGGTCTTCAAGACGATCCTGGTCGTGGTGGATGGAAGCCCGGGCGTCGTCATCGCTCCGGTGTCTGCTCGGATCGCACTGAAACGCGCGGCACAGGCACTGGGCGGGCGACGTGCGTCACTCATGGATCCGTCCGACGCCGAACGGATCACCGGTTACGTGGTAGGGGGGATCAGCCCCGTGGGCCAGAAGCGGCGGCTCCCGACCGTGCTGGACGCCAAGGCCATGGAGTATGCTCACGTGGCGGTGAGTGCGGGACGCCGTGGCGTCGACATGGAGTTGACTCCCGCCGATCTGGTCGCGGTGACCGGGGCGACGGTGAGGGATCTCACGATGTGAACAAATCTCCTCAATATTTGGCCCACTCCCCCTCCCGCAGTCGCAATGTCGACATTTACCCCGTACACTTCAGCATGTCGCGAAGATTCGTGGCACGCCATCCGGCGGATTTTTTTCAAGTTAGAAAGTGGGTTCTCCATGCCCCAGGGGACCGTCAAGTGGTTCAACCCGGACAAGGGTTACGGATTCATCGCCAGCGACGAAGGCTCGGCGGACATCTTCGTTCACTACTCGGCCATTCAGTCGAACGGCTTCCGCACCCTCGATGAGGGTCAGGCCGTCGAGTTCGAGACCGTTCAGGGCGACCGCGGCGTTCAGGCCGAGAACGTTCGCGTCATCTGATCGAACTTCAACGCTGATTCACCGCGCATGATGCGCGGTGAATCAGTAGCGCAGCTGCTCGGGTTCGATCTGGTCGATCCACGCGGTGATTCCGCCCCCGAGGTGATCCGCGTCGAACCCGGCAGCCCGCACAATCGCCAATACCTGGGCGGAACGGACTCCGCCCTTGCAGTACAGGACGACAGGTCGGCTCGGATCCAATCGCGTCAGTGCTTCGCCGGATTCGAAGAGCCCCTTCGGGATGTTGACCGATCCGTCGATCCGATTGATCTCCACCTCATTGGGCTCACGCACGTCGATGAGCTCGAAATCCTCTCGCCCGGATTCACGGTCGGTGAGACGACGACGCAGGGTCGCGGCGTCGAGGGTGTGGCCTTGGGCCGCCTCCACCACATGCAGCGGGAGCGCATCACACTGGTCGGCGTCGATTCCCGGCGCCACGACCGTCGGAGCATCACCGCACACCACGCAGGCCGGATCACGCTCCACCGCAAGCTCCGACCACGTCGCCCGCAACGCATCGTGCAGCAGGAGCCGTCCGATGAGCGGTTCACCGATGCCGAGGATCAGCTTCAACGCCTCGGCGACCTGCGCCGAACCGATCGCGGCCGGCAGCACACCAAGCACACCGCCCTCAGCACAGCTCGGCACTGTTCCCGCCGGTGGCGGTTCGGGAAACACGCACCGATAGCAGGGGCCGTGTGGCGGGTTCCACACAGTCACCTGCCCGTCGAACCGGAAGATCGACCCCCAGACGAGTGGGGTCCCGGTGAGCACGCAGGCGTCATTCACCAGGTAACGCGTCGCGAAGTTGTCGGCACCATCGAGCACGAGGTCATACCGGCCGACGATCTCGGTGGCGTTCTCCCGCGTCAGGCGTTCCTGATGCTGCTCCACCGTCACCGCAGGATCCAGACGCGCAACGGCCTCTGCCGCTGACTCCACCTTCGGCCGCCCCAGGTCCCCCACGCCATGGAGCACCTGACGCTGCAGGTTGGAGATCTCCACCACGTCGTCATCGATGACGCCGATCGTGCCGACCCCGGCCGCCGCCAGATACAACAGTGCGGGGCTGCCGAGTCCGCCGGCACCCACCACCAGCACCCGGGCATCCAACAACCTTCGCTGACCGTCGACTCCGACCTCGGGGATGATGAGATGACGCGAATAACGGGTCACCTGGTCTCGATCCAGCCGGGGACGCTCGGCGTGGTCACGTTTGAGCCCATCGGATAGATGGCCACGTTTGAGCCCATCGGATAGATGGTCACGCTTGAGCCCATCGGGTACAGGTGTGGTCACAGATCAACCTTAGACGCTGTGATCCACCCCGATCTTGTGCCCCTGTGCCCTGACACGCACCGGAGGGCCCGCGGTCACCGCACCTGATGACGCGCCGACGCAGCACTACCCCGAACCGGCGAACGACGGTAGTTTTGCCAAATGGCCATTGAACCCGGACGTCGGCTTCCCCGTGAACAGCGTCGAGCACAGTTGCTCGACGTCGCTGCGGGCACGTTTGGTCAAGACGGCTACCACAACACCTCCATGGACGACATCGCCGAGGCAGCCGGTGTCTCCAAGCCCGTGCTGTACCAGCATTTCCCATCGAAGCATTCGCTGTATCTGGCATTGGTCGAAGCAGCCTGCATCGAGTTGGCGAAGACGATCGATGCGGCTCTGGACAGCCCGACCAACCGTGACCGCGTCCGCGCCACGATCGATGGGTTCTACGACTTCGTCACCGACGGAGGGCCATACTTCCGGTTCGTGTTCGAATCAGACTTGGCCGCCGACCCCGATGTCCGTGCCCTGCACTGGCGCACACAGGTCGAGATCGGCTCGGCCATCGGCGCGGTGATCGCATCGGAGACCGACCTCGACGATCAAGAATCAACCCTGTTGGGCATCTCTTTGGTGGGTATGGCACAGACGAGTGCTCGACGCTGGCGCGCCCAGCATGACGCCGGCGAGGTCTCGCTCTCTGCCGAGCGCGCTCGCGAACTGACCACGATCCTCTGTTGGCGAGGTGTCGCCGCCTTTCCCCGCACCGGCAGCGAGAGTGACTGACCCCCAACAAGCCCCCAAGTCGAGCGCCGACGCTCCGCTGCCCCATCGAAAGCGTTATGTTTGGCCGCAGTGCACGAAGGCTGCCCACAGTGACGGCCACGTCACGAGAACTTCACGATGATCCAGAGCGACAGACCGCCACAGCTTCAGGGGGAACCCGATGTCCGACCAGTTCGACTTCCAACCCGCGCAGCATCCCGGAGCTGCCCAGGAGCAGTCATCCGGCGGCGCGGCCGAGCAGCTCGCTCCTCCCGAGGGCATGGCCGATCCCTTCTCCTTGGAGGCCCCCGCGGCGCCTGCGCCTGTCACCACCACTCAGGCGCCACGCATGGCACCCCAGGTGAAGGCAGAACAGGCCCCCGTGCTGGATGAGAAGGTCGATCAGTTCATGACGGCGTTGACCTCGGCTGAGCCGAAGTCGCCCGAGATGGAGGCACAGGCCACCGCGGTGCGCAACATGGGCGACGCGGACATCCGCAAGTCCGCCGAGACCTCCAATCGTCTGTTGAACGCCCCCATCAAGGCGATGAACGAAGGTGCGATCTCCGGCAAATCGAAGGTCGGTCAGACGTTGCTGGACCTGCGTCGCACCGTCGAGGACCTCGATCCCAGCCAGGCCACCGGCACCCGCAAGGTGCTGGGCTTCCTGCCGTTCGGTGATCGCATCACCGACTACTTCCGTAAGTACCAGTCTGCGCAGTCGCATCTGAACGGCCTGCTGCACAGTCTGCAGAACGGCAAGGATGAACTGACCAAGGACAACATCGCGCTCAACATGGAGAAGAAGAACCTCTGGGCGTCGATGGGCCGGTTGAACCAGTACATCTACATCGCCGAACGGCTCGACGCGAAACTTTCGGCACAGATCCAGGAGCTCGAGATCACCGATCCCGAGAAGGCCGACTCCCTGAGCAAGGACGTCCTGTTCTACGTCCGTCAGAAGCATCAGGACCTTCTGACGCAGCTCGCGGTGTCGATCCAGAGCTACCTGGCGATCGACATCATCATCAAGAACAACCTGGAGCTCATCAAGGGCGTCGACCGCGCGTCGACCACCACGATCTCGGCCCTGCGCACCGCGATCATCGTCTCGCAGGCCCTGACCAACCAGCAGATGGTGTTGGACCAGATCACGGCGCTGAACACGACCACCTCGAAGCTCATCGAGAACACCTCGGTCATGCTCAAGGACAACTCGGCCCGCATCCAGCAGCAGGCCGCCGACGCCACGCTCGGGCTGCCCGAGCTCCAGAACGCGTTCGCGAACATCTACGAGACGATGGATTCGATCGACACGTTCAAGGAGCAGGCCCTCGACTCGATGGCGCAGACCGTGGGCGTGCTGCAGCACGAGGTCGACAAGTCCAAGACCTACCTCGACCGTGTGTCGCAGCAGGACCAGCGCATCGCCGAGGGCGCGCTCGATTTCGAGCAGAACATGCGCTGATCGAGCCACGCAGGAACACGCACTGATCACGACACCGCCACCACGGGCGGTCAAGGACATGGGAGCCGGGAGCACATGGGATTCCTGAACTGGGTCAAAGGGGTCGACCACAAGCTCGAGCCCGAGGCTCTGGAGAGCCAGCACACCGTGCCGACCGCGGACGACATCCTGCAGGCACTCAACAAGACCGCAGACATGGCGCATCGTGCGAATCTGTCCGGTGTCGTGACCGCTCGTGTCGATCGGGTGTCGAAGGCCGTGCGTGATGTGATGCCGCTGCTCGAACGTGAGGGGCTGGGATCGCAGGACTCCTACGCGATCATGGCGACGGCCACCGACTACCTTCCGGAGGCTCTCGGGGCCTACCTCCGTCTGCCCCGTGAATGGGCCGACTCACGCCCGGTGGATCGGGGCCGCACCGCCCTGATGCTGCTGATCGATCAACTGGATCTGCTCACCGCCACGATGGACAAGATCCTCGACGCGGTCGCCCGTGCCGATGCCACGGCGCTGGTGGCGCACGGACGCTTCCTCAACGCCCGTTTCGGTGGGCAGGCCGGTGCCGGTGACCTCGAGTTGGGCGAGGTCGCGGGGACGCCTCCTGAAGGTTTCCCCGCATCGGAGGGTTCTGCTCCCGCGACACGATCTGATGGGAATGGGACCGCCGCGCATCCAGAGCCCCCGGCGAAGCGTTCGACGCAGACCGGCCCCGGCCCCACTCCACGCAATCCGCTCGACCTCGACTTCTGATCGGAGACCGCCATGTCCGACGCCCGTACCCTCTCCGAGGCCATCGAGCATCTCTCCACGACGGCACAGGACGTCGGCCTGGACCCAGCGGTCGCCCGCACAGAGGGCTGGCAGTTGGCCGCTGCGGTGGCCGAGAGCAACCGTCAGGCATTCGTGGAGTGGGCCGGTGTCCAAGGGCTCGAGCCCGACGCCGAATCGTTCATGGTCGCAGCCCAGGCCGGGCGACGCTGGCGCAGTGCCCCGACCCGGCTGTTGCAGGAGGTGCAGATGTCCCGTCCAACGAGCGCGGCGTCGTATGCCGCGGCGTTGGCCGAGGTCTGCACCAGTGCTGCGGTGCTGGGTGAACCGGGGCCCCGGTCGATGGGCAATGCCCAGGCAGCAGCTGCTGCGCAGCTCGGCGCCGTCACCGGTCAGGCGACGAGATCGTCCGCCGGTGACGCGGGCGTCGGCAGCCGGTCACCCGAGCCGCTTCGCTCGCCCGACGCCCCTGCCGCCGGAGAGACCCCCGACGTCGGCGTCCTGCAACGCGTCCTCGATCAATTGCAGGGGAGCATCGCGCGGCAGCAACGTGAACTGGCCACGAACCTGAGCCGCTCGCCACTGGACCTCGACCCTGACACCTTCGGGCCCGGCGCGTTCAGCGGACTTCCCGGGAGCCCCGTGGCTGCCGATCCCACACACCACATGTCCCCGGAGGCACCTCTTCCCGGTGCCGTTCCTTCGCCGTCGGCTGCACCCAGAGCCGATGTCAGGGCCGACGCCACCCAACACCAGACCGACGCCAAGGCCGCGGAGCAGGCCGAGGAAGAGCCGGAAGAGACGCGCAGTGTCGAGGAACTGCTCGCCGAGCTGGACGATCTGACCGGCCTCACCCGTGTGAAGAAGGAGATCCATCAGCAGTCTGCTGTGCTCCGTGTCGAGGGGCTCCGCAAGGATGCGGGACTCAACGTGCCGACCGTCACACGACACCTCGTGTTCGTCGGGAACCCCGGTACCGGCAAGACAACGGTCGCCCGGCTCGTGGCCGGGATCTACAAGGCTTTGGGGTTGCTGTCGAAGGGACAACTCGTCGAGGTGGACCGCTCCGAGCTGGTGGCCGGCTATGTCGGTCAGACCGCGTTGAAGACCGCCAAGGTCGTGGAATCCGCCAAGGGCGGTGTCCTGTTCATCGACGAGGCCTACAGCCTCTCCGGTGATCAGTACGGCACCGAGGCCATCAACACCCTGGTCAAGGAGATGGAGGATCACCGCGACGATCTCGTGGTGATCGTCGCGGGATACCCACAGCCGATGAAGGTCTTCATCGCCGAGAACCCCGGCCTGGCCAGCCGTTTCCGCACCACGATCGAATTCGATGACTACACCGACTCTGAACTGGTGGAGATCTTCACCGGCATGGTCGCCCGTGCGGACTACGACGCCTCGGACGAGACCGTCGAGCGGTTCAAGACGGTTCTCGCGACGCAGCCGCGCGACGAATCCTTCGGCAACGGACGCTTCGTCCGCAACTGCCTCGAAGCCGCGATCGGTGCCCATGCCTGGCGTCTTCGCGAGGTGACCGACCCGACGCTGGAGGATCTCCGCACCCTTATCCCCGAGGACCTCGACGGCCTGGAGAAGGAAGAGGAGCTCCCTGATCTGTCGCTGTTCCAACAACATGTGGGGCTCCCCCTCGAGCCGCCGGAGGAGGATCCGGCCGGTGCAGACAGCGCCGACGACGGCCCCTCCGACGAACCCGCCACCGTTGACATCACTCCCCCCGCCGAGGATGGGGCATGAGCAAGCCTTCCGGTTCCGGGGGTCAGGGCGTTCCGGGGCGGACGACGACCGCTCCAGCACCAGGACAGCAGCAGCCCGGCGCTCCAGGTCGGCCTGCCGGCACTGTGGCCAAGACATCGGCGTCCGGACCTCCGGCGTCGCAGAAGGGGCAGAAGGGAAAGGGCCGGGGCACGTCCCGCAAAGAGCGGTCCACCCCCACGAAGCTGCGGATGATCCGTGGAGCAACAGTGGCGGTCATCCTTCTGACATCCCTGCTGACTGCGGTGCTCATGTTCTCCGGCCGTGGGTCCATGACGCAGGCCGCCGGGCACACCGAGCAGCTGATCCGCATGCATCACATCAAGACACTGCTTCTGCAGGCCGACGCCGACGCGACCACGTCATTCCTGACCGGGCAGGAGGCGACCACGTATGTGTCGGCGATCGAGGAGGCGAGCACACTCGTTGTCGAGGCATCCCGTTCCCAGCCCGACGATCAGGAGCAGCTGGCACGGCTCAACTCCGCGATCGTCGAATACAACGCGACCGCGAGCCTGGCCACGGCCAACAACCAACAGAACTTCCCTGTGGGAGCGGCCCACCTCGATGAAGCCGGAACGCAGCTGCGTGAGGAAGCCCTCCCCGTGGTGGACTCACTCATCACCACCAATACCCACGCGGTCGAACAACAGACACGAATGGTCCCGGCAGGAGTGGTCCTCCTGGTGCTACTCGTGCCGTTGGGGTTCGCCATCTATCTGATGATCTGGGTGGCGCGGCGTTTCAAGCGCGTGGTCAATGTCGGCATCGTGGGTGCCACGGTGGCGGTGGCGGCCTCGACCGTGGTGGCGACGATGGCCACCAGTACCACCGTGGCGGAGGTGCGGAGTGTCACCGACGACGATCTCGCTGCGGCCGTGACGATCGCAGATGCCCGTTCGAACGCCTACAACGCGCAGGTTTACCAGAACCTCAGCCTCATCTCGCAGGAGCGGTCCGCCGAGTTCAACGCAGCCTGGCAGAACGCTGCTGTCTCGGTGACACAGTCACTTCGTGACGCAGGGGAACAGGATCTGGTGGATCTGTGGCATGTGAACGAGACCAACCACCGCAAGATCCGTTCGCTCGACGCCGACGGTGATGTGGACGGTGCCAAGAAACTGGCAACCAGTCAGGAGGTGGGTGCGGCCTTCGCCGACTTCTCCGATTCTGCCGACGAACGTCTCGGTACCAATGCCAGGGCCAGTACCGCTGCCTTCAACGACTCCGGTCCTCGGCTCGTGGCGGCCGGCGTCACCGTCAGCGTCCTCGGCCCGTTGGCCGCAGGGTTGATGATCTGGGGAGTCGGTGTGCGTCTGCGGGAGTACCAGTGATGGTGTCCGGTCCGTTCGCGCTCGCCCACAGCATCGTCGATGGACGTCCCGGGCTCGCAGGCCCGGCTGCACAGGAACTCTCCCCCGGCACGGGCGTTCCTTCGGCGTATGCGGTATCGGTGCGCGATGATCGTGCCGACCGATGGGTGAACTCACTGGACGCCGATGTCAGCTTCGTCATCCCCGTGTATGGAAGGACTTCATGAGCATCACTGCCCCCGACGCCCCGGGACGGCTCGGTGTTCCACTGGATCCAGCGCAGGCCGGTCGTTACATCAGTGACCTGCAGGCGTGGATCGATGCACGCCGTTCCGAGCTGGACCAGATCGACCAGGTGGTGATGGCCAGCCCCGACCGGGATCAGCTCACCGGCGACGTGGCGTTGTGCCTGACTCTGTGGAAATCGGTCTCGGATCGCCATGACCTGTTGGCGGCCACCTGGGATTCAGGTCGGGTGGGTCCGGTGGAGCGTGAGCGGTTGTCCTCGTTGATCTGGGGGCGGCTCGAAACAGGCGACCCCAAGGCCAGTGCGCTGGCGGTCTCCCTGCCCGAGGCATCACGGCTGTGTGACGCGATGGTCGCCCAGCTGCGCACCCGCGTCAGCTTCGATGTGAACGCACATCAATACGCGGGACGCATGCATGATCTGCGGGCGCAGATGTCACGCCTTCAGGACCAGGTCGCCCTCGAACCCCCGGCCCTGCGCGCCGAGCCCGCGGCGAAACTCGCCGACCTCCAGCAGCGGGTCGACGCCATGACTGACCGCATGGCTCAAGGCGGTGACATCGGAGGTCTCATCGGCCCGGTGGAGATCGAGGCGGCAACCTTCGAGCGCGATCTCATCGTCGGCGGGGTCCAGCGGCGTCGCGCGCGTGGTCTGATCGATCAGACCCGAGAGAAGCTCGATGACCTCATCGAGCGGGAGGAGGCCATGCGCAAGCTCGTCAAACGCTGTCTCGCCACGGTCTCGCCCTCCCCCAAGTACGCCGTTCCCGATGTGGATGTGTTGGGCCCGATGCCCAACACTCCCGATCGGGTCAAGGAGTTCTCCGAACGGCTCGACAAGGTCTCACGCGCCATGCAGGTGGTCCAGGAGGCCTACACCGAGGCGCTGCACGAACATGACCTGCTCACAGCCCGAGCCGAGCAGTTGCGGGATCGGGCCCGAACGCTGGGGCTGACCGAGAATCGGGATGTGGCAGGTGTGAGCGCCATCTGCCACGACGTTCTTTCCCGACGCCCCTGCCCCATGCCGCTGGCGCGTCATCTGGTCGCAACCTACGAGGCAGCACTCGAATGGGCGCTCACCCAGCAGCGGACGCCCACCAGAGAGGGTGAGCCCACATGAGGTGCACCCAGCCCGGATGCACGGGCGACATCGTCGATGGTTACTGCATGATCTGCGGCATGCCGCCCAGCATGGGCGCTTCGGCGTCCCAGCAGGCTGCACCGCAGACGAGTGTGCCGCAGACCAACGCGTCCCCGTCTCCCAAACCCAACTCCCCGTCCTCCAACTCCCCGTCCTCCGGTTCCCGGGCTCAGCAGGTTTCCGGGTCGGCCTCATCGCAATCGGCCGCACCGGCCGGCCCCGCCTCCGGCCGGATGTCGACCACGACGCCATCACCCTCCAGCCAGCAGGGTCCGTCACCGCGACCGGGACCGACGCCGACCAAGGTCAAGGGTCGGTGCACGATGCCCGGCTGCGGCGGCGAGATCCGTGACGGCTACTGCGACATCTGCGGCTCGCCCCCGGGCACCGCGCCAAGCCCTGTCGAGGATGATGCCGGCCTGTCCTCGGTGACCAAGGCATCCAGCCACATCGCATCGACGGCGCTGGGATCGTCGATCGTCGGCACCGAATCCACGCGGCGCATCCGTGAAGCCTCTCGAGAGCGATCGGCACGTATCGGTGCCGGGTTGACACGCGTTCCCCCGGCTCCTGCGGTGGACCCGGAGAAGGCCATGATGACCGATCCCGTCGTGCCCGAGCGCAAAAGGTTCTGCCCCAGCTGCGGCGCCAAGGTGGGACGCTCACGCGAGGGGCGGCGCGGGCGTACCACGGGGTTCTGCGCCTCGTGCCGCAACCCCTTCTCCTTCGACCCGCAGCTGAAGGCCGGCGACATCGTCGGCAATCAATACGAGGTGGCCGGTTGCCTCGCCCATGGCGGTCTGGGCTGGATCTACCTGGCCCGTGACAAGAACGTCTCCGACCGTTGGGTCGTGCTCAAAGGACTGCTCAATTCCGGCGACGCCGACGCCCTTGCCTCCGCGATCGCCGAGCAGCAGTTCCTCGCCCAGGTGGAACACCCGTTGATCGTCGAGATCTACAACTTCGTCACCCACGAGGGTGCTGGCTACATCGTCATGGAGTACGTAGGTGGCCGTTCCCTGAAGGACCTGCTCAAGGACCGTCGGGCGAAGAACAACGGGATCTACGATCCGCTTCCGGTCGATCAGGCGATCGCCTACATCGTCGAGGTCCTTCCCGCGTTCCAGTACCTGCACGAGAAGGGTCTGATCTACTGCGATTTCAAGCCCGACAACATCATCCAGATGGGCGATTCGATCAAGCTCATCGATCTGGGTGGTGTGCGTCGACTCGATGACGAGGATTCAGCCATCTACGGAACTGTCGGCTATCAGGCGCCCGAGATCGCGCGCCTGGGGCCCTCGGTGCAGTCCGACATCTTCACGATCGGACGCACGCTGATGGTGCTGTGCTCGGAGTTCCGTGGCTACCAGTCGACATACGAGTTCTCCCTGCCGCCGGTGGAGGAGACCCCGCTGTTCCAGGAGAACGACTCGCTGTATCGGCTCCTGTTGAAATGTTGTGCGCCGAACCCGGCCGATCGTTTCGCGTCCGCCGATGAGCTACAGACACAGTTGATGGGTGTGCTGCGTGAGACGGTGGCGCGCCGCACCCCGGGCACCGCGTTGACGTCAGCCCCCTCGGAGTTGTTCGAGGCCCCGGTGATCGTGAACGATTCGGTGGACTGGCACCAACTCCCCAGGTTGCGTCCCAACACCTCCGATCCCCAGCATTCGTGGTTGTCGAACATCGACATCGATGATCCGGCCAACAAGCTCTCGGTATTGGACGGTGCTCCGGAGGACACCGAGGAGGTGTGGATCGCCCGCTGCGCCGCCGCCCTCGAACTCGGCGATCACCGACGTCTGGATCAGCTGACGCGCTCACTGCTGCATCTCAACCCGTGGGAGTGGCGGGCGGTGTGGATGCAGGGTCTGGGCGCCATGGCCCAGCATCGTTGGCATGACGCCATGGCCGCGTTCAACGCGGTGTACGGGCAGGTGCCCGGCGAACTGGCCCCCAAGCTCGCTCTCGCGGTCGCCTGCGAGAACGCCGGGGAGCCCGAGGTCGCCGAGGGGCTGTATCTCGCCTGCGTCTCGACCGACGCCAATTACGTGACGATCTCGGCGTTCGGGCTGGCTCGTATCCGGGAGGCTCGTGGAGACCTGAAGAAGGCGGTCTCGGCTCTCGACATGGTGCCGACGACCAGCCGCGCCTATGCCGAGGCCCGACGCAGTCGCTCGCGTCACCTCATCGAACTCGGTGAGGGCTTGGAAGGACTGAGCAAGGCGATGGAGTCGATGCAGGGCGTACGCATGGCACCCGGTGAACGTGAACATTTCGAGGTGACCGTTCTGGAGCAGGCTCTCGCCGAAGTGCTCCACCACGGCCCACAGAAGATCGAGATCAGTGGCTACCCTGCCGAGGAGAAGCAACTGCGTATCGGTCTTGAGAAGGCCTACCGCCGCCTCGCACGTCACGAGGAGGAGCGCCGGGTCGAGCTCATCGACGAGGCCAACCAGATCCGACGCTGGAGTCTGCTGTGAACATGCCCGAGGGAGTTGGATCGTCCGGTTTCACCGAAGCCGTTCCGTGCATCAGTTGTGGGGTTCTGCCGATCCCCCAGAACGCCTGGTGCCCAGAATGTGGAGCCCTGCTGCCGACGCAGCTCCCCGAGGGACACCGACCACCGGGGGCGTCCTCGGTCACCACTGCTCTCCCCCCGAGCAACACCGATGGATCCGACGAAACCGTTCACCGGCTGGAGACGATCTGCCCGTCCTGTCAGGGCATCATCGAGACTGGATACTGCCTGCGTTGCGGCGCCGCCGAAGGTCCCCTGCGTGACCATTTCCAACAGGTTCCCGCCGTCTGGCTGGCCGGTGTGAGCGATCGTGGGATCCGGCATCATCGCAACGAGGACGCTCTGGCGCTGGCCGCCGACCCCGTGCCATGCTCGTACGGCGTCATGGTGGTCTGTGACGGCGTCTCATCCTCCGAGGCGTCGGACATCGCGTCGATGGCTGCGGCACGGGCGGCACGTGACCTGCTCGACGAAAGGCGTCGCAGCGCCTCGTCACGCCGTGCCCCCTCCTCGAGCATGCTGCTCCAGCAGGCGGTCGAGTCCGCCAACGACGCCGTCATCCGTGCGACCGGAGACTCCGAGACATCGCACACCGACGACGGCGCCGCCGCACAGATTCCGCCGACGAGCGGTGCGGCCGCCTGTACGTTCGTCGCGGCCCTGATCGATCAGGATGCTGTGACCGTCGCCAACATCGGTGACTCTCGTGCCTACTGGATCGGTGATGACGCCGATGCCCGGTTGTTGACGGTGGACGATTCGATGGCGCAGGTGCGCATGGCGATGGGCGTCGACCGCGAGACCGCTGAAAGCGAACCACAGGCCCATGCGATCACCCGTTGGCTGGGGGCCGATGCACCCGATCTCATGCTCACCCCACGTTCTTTCCAGGTACCCGGCGACGGCTGGCTGATCCTGTGCAGTGACGGACTGTGGAACTACGCCTCCGCTCCTGAGCATCTGCTGACGCTGGTGCAGGAGGCCGCTCTCGCCGGCATCCATGAGCCGCGTGATCTGGCTGCGCATCTGACGCGATGGGCCTGCGTACAGGGCGGACACGACAACATCACCGTCGCTGCAGCACGATTCGGGCCACGCCAGGATGTGTCGGCCATCATGCCGGGATCTGCTGCCCGCGATGCGGTGCCCCCCCCTGCTTCGGGCACGATGAACGCTCCGGTCACGGCCCTCTCCGATGACGCCACAGACCCTCTTCACGTCAAGGACCCCGCTGCACGTCAAGGAGACTGACACAGCGTCGTCGGGCGTAGGGCCTGATCTGGTGACCGAAGCGGGGCATACTGGTCTGGACACCCCGGTGGGGACCAGATCTCCCGATCCGCTGACGGGTACGACACCTCACCGGGAACGCACGACGAGTTCCCGGCCCGGGACTGCGACGATTGAAGGAGCGCCATGGCGGATTTCACCTCCGCGGTCTACCAGAACGAGTTCCTGCCCGACGGCGGCACCGATGTGAGCGCCATCGTCACCGTCGAGTGCGCCAATGCCGGAACCGCGGGCCAGACGGGAAGTGGATCGGCAGGCGAGATCATCATCGTCGACACCTCGGGCTCCATGGGCGTCACGAACATGGAGGCGGCCAAGAATGCAGCCATCGCGGCATTGGACCACATCGTCGACGGCACGTGGTTCGCCGTCGTGGCCGGCAATCATCAGGCCTTCCTCGCCTACCCGATGAGCCGCGGGGGTCAGGGCATGGTCCGCATGGATTCCTCGACGCGCTATCAGGCTGCCCGCGCCATCGGGACATTCCGTGCCGACGGTGGTACCGCGATCGGTTCGTGGCTCAATCTCACCCGAGCCCTGTTCAACTCGATCCCGGGGCTTCAGCAGAAACACGCCATCTTGCTGACCGACGGCGAGAACCACAACGAGACGCCTCAGCAGCTCGACATGGCGATCCAGTCGTCGATCGGTCAGTTCCAGGCCGATTGCCGAGGGATCGGCGTCGATTGGAAGGTCTCGGAGATCCGCAAGGTCGCCCAGGCTCTGCTCGGCTCGGTCGACATCATCCCTCACCCCTCCCAGCTCGGCCCGGTGTTCGCCAACCTGATGCAGAAGTCGATGGCACGCGGTGTGGCCGAGGCCAATCTGAAGGTGTGGGCGCCGCAGGGCTCTCAGGTCCTGTTCGTGCGTCAGGTCTCCCCCGAGGTTGAAGATCTCACCCACCGGGGTACGGCGGTGAACCCTCTGACGCAGTCGTTCCCCACCGGCGCGTGGGGGGATGAATCACGTGACTATCACGTGGCGGTCCGGTTGGCTGCCCGCGCCGTGGGCCAGGAGCAGTTGGCCGCTCGCGTACAGCTCGAGGTCGGCGGTCAGGTGGTGACGCAGGGGTTGGTGAAGGCCAAGTGGTCCGGTGATACCTCCCTGACCGCACGCATCAATCCCGCCGTCGCCCACTACACCGGGCAGACCGAACTCGCCACCGCCATCCAGGAGGGTCTGGCTGCCCGTGCTGCGGGCGATGAACGAACGGCCACGACTCGTCTGGGACGTGCCGTGCAGCTGGCAGCTGAGACCGGGAACGACGGTGCGACATCGCGTCTGCGCAAGGTCGTCGATGTCCAGGACGAGGCCACCGGCACCGTCCGGTTGAAGCGGTCAGTGGACAAGGCCGATGAGATGGCATTGGACACCGCGTCCACCAAAACCACACGGGTGAGGGGCTGAGATGGCACGTTGCGCCGACGGACACGAGAGCCGTTCCACCGACTACTGCGACACCTGCGGTGCGGTCATCACCGATCCCGGGGCACCGTCCCCGGCATCGCGTGCCGCTGGCCCCGATCAGGCCGCGGGGGAGCCGGCCACACCGACCGGAATCACCTGCCCGAACTGCGATGCGATCAATCTGCCGGATTCGCTCTTCTGCGAAGCGTGTGGCTACGACTTCACCACCGGCAGCATGCCACGCGTCGCCGACACCAGCTCCTGGCTCGACCTCGATGCTCCCGCCGCGAGTGCACCCGGTGGCGTCGGGCCATCACCCAACCGGGATGAGTCGGCTTCGGCCGCTGCGAACCAGCCCGCTGCGGAGAAGCCGAGTGCTCCCGTACCGTCACCGTCGTTGGACCTCGAGCCCGAGCCCGACCCTGCTGCCGGTCCGGTCCCCCGCACCGCGACGCCCCGTCCAACGACGGCCCGTCCATCAACACCGCAGTCGGCAGGGTCGCAGTCCCCCGAAGCCACGCGCAATGCTCCTCTCATGCCCGAAACACCGCGACCCGAAGCACGGAGGCCTGAAGCTGGCATGACGACGAACGATCCGATCGACTGGGTGGCCGAGTTGTGGATCGACCCCGAGTGGTACGCCGTTCAGGAGAGCCCGGACCCCATTCCGTCCCCCGGGCTGCCCGACATCGTTCCGCTGCGCGGCGACTCGGTCCTGATCGGCCGTACCTCGCACAGCCGAGGGATCTTCCCCGATATCGAAGGTGGCGCCGACACCGGTGTCAGTCGGCGTCAGGCGAAACTGACCACCGATGGGAAGCGTTGGTTCGTCGAGGATCTCGATTCCTCCAATGGCACCTTCGTCGGCCCTGCTGCCGGAAAACTTCCGGAGGATCCGCTGACGCCGGGGCGTCGCCATGAGCTCGAGCCGAGTGACCGCATCTACGTGGGTGCGTGGACGCGGATTGTTCTGCGACGTGCCACGGCGGAGGAAGCCCGGGCCGCAGCCGGCCGCATGGACTGAAACCCGCAGCTGATCCATCCGTGGAGAAAGTGAACGTGGACAAGGCAGACAGGGAGAAGTCGGCCGGGGATGCGGCTCCCCCGGCCCGCTTGGGCCGTGACCTGCGCGGGCACACCGACGCACTGGCAGCGTTGGTGGAGCATCGGAACCTGGTGGAGTTCACCGAAGGCCACTGGATCCTCGCCGAGGCCGTGGACGGCCGGATCTACAACTACCGTCCCGAGGAGTTCCTCCCGCAGGAACATCGCTGGCGGGTGATGTCCCGCATCACGGCACCGATGGTCGCCGCGACGCTGCTGGCCGCCGTCGCCCTCGGCGGAGCCTCCGGCGAGGACGCTGTTCAGGCGACCCTGGTGCTGCTCATCGGAGGTGCCCTCGGGCTGGGTTTCTGCGCCCTGCAGTACACAGCGACCCAGAAGGTGCGCGCCAAACGTGCCCGGACGGGCATCCCCGCGGGACGCAAGCCGCTGCCGGTTCCACCCGAGACATCGGCCGAGCGTCATCGGCGTCACCAGAGCGATCACATCGAGGAGACACCTGTGATCGACGACGCGACGACCGGCCCCGGCGAGAAGCGTTCCGGGACTCGTCCGGACCAGGAGTGGATCGTCCGAGACAGCCCCGGCGCGGAGCCGACGAACGAGGAGCTGGCGAACCGTGAATGGCCACTGCTCCCCTCCGCTTCGGAGGAGGACGAGCCCGAACAGTCCTGGTGGGAGCGTCATCAGGGTTGGGAGAAGTACCGGCGGCAGCATGAACTCGGTCACGACGATCTGAACAGTGCGGTCGCCGAGAATCGGCGTCTCACCGCCAGCTCCGACCACCGATGGATCCTCGCACGAGATTCCGCCCAACGCTGGTACAACTACCGACCCGAGGAATACCGGTGGGCCGAAGGGTGGTCGAGGCGCGGTTTCGCGATCTCTCTCGGTGCCGGTCTGATGACCTTGTTGACCGTCACGGGCGTGATGGGACTGATCAGTTCTCCTTCCACGGAGACGGCCATCGCGACGGCAGTCGTCGGCCTGCTCACGACCGGGTTCTGGGTCCCGATCGGCATCCAGATCCGGGCCGGACGCGCGCGGGCCAAGCGCGGTGTCCCTCCGCCCCGCAGTGCGGCGTACCCGGTCGCTGCGGACCCGACCGATGAGGATCGCCGGAATCATCGTTCCTGACGCTGCGCACCGGCGGGTCAGCATGTCCCACGGGTATCGTGGGCACGCATTCGCGCCAGAACACCACACACGAACCACAAGGAGTACCCGTGGACGTCAAGATCGGAATCCAGCACATCACCCGCGAACTGATCGTGGACACCGACCAGAGCGCCGACGAGGTCGCGACGGCCTACCAGGAGGCAGTCGCCAACGGCGGCACCTTCGAACTGGTCGACACCAAGGGCGGACGCACCATCGTGCGCGCCGAATCGGTGGCCTACCTCGACCTCGGCAGTGAGAAGGCGCGCAAGGTCGGCTTCGGTCTGTGAGTCTCCGCCTCGGATGAGCACCGAGCGGAAAGCCGTTGGCCACGCGCAGCTTCGCGACGCCATCTTCGAGTACCGCACGCTGTGCGAGGAAGAGCCGGACGCGGGCTGGAAGCTGTCGGCCGGCATCGACCGCCGTTACCGGAATTACCGGCGATCGGAGTTCGTCCGGAACGAGAGCACGAGTTGGCCTCTCCTGTGGGGCGTGCTGGGAATCGCGGCCCTGCTGACGGTGGTCCTTCCCTGGCTGGATGGCACCGAACTGGTGACAGTCATGTGCTTGGGCGCGCTCTCGCTGAATGCGGCTGGCGCGCTGATCGTGTGCCGGAAGAAACGTCGTACCCGAATATTTGCAGGGCTGGCGGCGCCCCGAGGCATGCCCATCACCGTCCCGCCGGAGAGCCTCGACGAACGGGCGGAGCGTCTGTCGCTCCCGCTCGAAGATCCTCCCGACACCACGAATGCTCCGTCGGCGCCCGCCGCGGCGGGCGTCGAACCGACGAACGAGGAGCTCCTCGACCGCGAGTGGCCGCTGCTCCCCATCGAGTCCACGCCGGACTCCGCGGAGCCCGGTGTGGAACGAGCCGAATCCGAGCCCGAGACGGAGTCGTTCTGGGAACGTCAGACCGGTTACCGGAAGTTCCAGCAGATCCGCGAGAATGGTCACAAATCACTGCTCGAAGCCGTGCAGGAGAATCACCGGCTCAATGCCACCTCCGACCACGCCTGGACGCTGTCACGCGGCGGCGGGGAAGGACTTTGGTACAACTACATGCCGCAGGAGATGGGGTATGGCCCTGACCTCCGGGGATGTTTGTGGTTCGTGGGGATCCTCACAACCCTTCTGGCGCTGGGATCGATCCTCGCCATCCCGGTGGTGCTCTTCCAGGGACCTCTGATCAATCTGCTCTTCTGCCTCGGTGGAGTTCTGCCGTCCCTGCTCTGGGCGGTGCTCTTCCGGCCGGAGTGGCGTGCCATGCGTGCCCGGAACCGACGCCACGTGCCCGCTCCGACGGGCCGGCCATACCGGCTTCAGTACCAACCACCCCCCGCCACACCGGCCACGATGACCGGTGCCGAAGACGGGATCGGCTCTTCCGCGCCGTGACCGGGTGACGAACATCGGTATCGTGGGCGGGCCGCTGCTGCACGACGCAGCCCGAGAACATCGAGGAGTCTTCGTGGACGTCACACCAGGCATGGGCCCGGCGTCGACCGTGAGCCGTACCCCATGAGGCCCCTGCGTCGGTGGACACCGGCCCTGTTCTGGGCCGTGCTGTTGATCGGGCTCGGCGCCCTGCTGGTGTGGCGCGGCGCCGAGGAATCCCTCTGGGCCCCTGCCATGTTGCTCCCGATGGTGTGGTTGGCGTCGCCACTGGCCTTTCCGCGCATCACCTCCCACGCCGAAGCGGCTGAACGGGCCGAGGCCGAACCCGGCACGGTGCGGATCTTCGTCCGGCCCGGATCGTTGTTCTGCATCTGGCTGCGTTGGAAGCTCCATGGCCTCGCCCGGGAGGTGCTGTGGATCGATGTGTGGGCCGATGATGAGGCCGCGGTGAAGATCCGCGAGCTCGGACGCGGCGAGTTGCTCGTACCGGTCGTCATCGTCGATGACGTGACGCGTCACAACCCTCCGGCCGACTGGGTCGCCCACCACGTGACCCCGCCCAAAGGCAGCGGCAGGTAGGGTGGGCTCCTGTGCACGCTGTGTGCACCGCTCCGCCGATCGAGCAGGCGCTCGGCGTCGCCGCCGTGGAGCGCGCAATCTTCCGGGTCCTGACGGGTCCGGGCCTGGACCAGAGGACACATTCTGAACACCACCGAACAAGCTGAAGACACACCCACCAGCCAAACTTTCGCGGACCTCGGCATTCGAGCCGAGATTGTCGACGCCCTCCGCGAGGCGGGCATCGAATCGCCCTTCCCCATCCAGCAGATGGCCATTCCGATCGCCAAGCAGGGCACCGACATGATCGGGCAGGCCCGCACGGGAACGGGCAAGACCCTCGCCTTCGGTGCTTCCCTGCTCCATCGCATCGAGTGCGACAACGAGCACGGCACGGCCCCGCAGGCCCTCGTGGTCGCACCGACCCGCGAACTCGCGCTGCAGGTCTCCAAGGACCTCAAACTCGCCGGCGCGAAGCTCGGCGCCCGCCTGCTCACCGTCTACGGCGGGGTGGGCTATGAGCCCCAGCTGGACGCCCTCGCAGCCGGCGTCGACGTGGTCGTCGGCACCCCAGGCCGCCTGCTGGATCTGGCCGACCGCCGCGCTCTCGACCTTCGCCACATCAAGGTCCTCGTGCTGGACGAGGCCGACGAGATGCTCGACCTCGGCTTCCTGCCCGATGTGGAACGCATCCTCGCCAAGACTCCCGAGAGCCGCCAGACGCTGCTGTTCTCCGCCACGATGCCGTCGGCGATCGCGTCGCTGGCCCGCACGCACCTGACGCAGCCGGTGAACATCCGCGCCGAGAGCAGCGAGGACTCCCAGACCGTTCCGGCCACGACGCAGTTCGTGTACCAGGCACACAACCTGGACAAGCCCGAACTCATCGGACGCATCCTGCGGGCCGAGGACCGTGACCGCGTCATGATCTTCTGCCGCACCAAGCGAGCCGCTCAGCGCACCGCCGACGATCTTGTGGACCGCGGTTTCAAGGCCGCTGCGATCCACGGCGATCTGCGTCAGGAGGCCCGTGAACGTGCATTGAAAAAGTTCCGTGACGGAACCGTCGACGTACTCGTGGCCACCGATGTGGCCGCCCGCGGTATCGACGTCAGCGGCGTCACCCATGTGATCAACAATGAGTGCCCCGATGACGAGAAGACCTACGTGCACCGCATCGGTCGCACCGGCCGCGCCGGACGCACGGGCGTCGCGGTCACGCTGGTCGACTGGGCCGACGTGACCCGTTGGAAGGTCATCAACAAGACTTTGGGGCTCGACTTCGACGAGCCGGTCGAAACCTACTCGAGCTCACCGCATCTGTTCACCGATCTCGGCATTCCCAAGGGCACCAAGGGACGGATCAAGGCAGAGAAGCCCCACCATGACGAGGATGAGGGCACAGAACGCCCCCGGCGTCAGCGGGCACCGCGTAACCGTAACCGGCGCCGCACCAAGAACGGTAAGCCGGTCAGGGGCGACAACGATCAGGCTCGTGGCGGAGCCCACGACGAGTCGGCCGGTCGGTCGGCCAACTCGGCAGCCGAGGACTCATCGCAGGGTTCGGGCGCACAGAACACCGAAGGGGATTCGCCACGACGCCCACGTCGCCGCCGTCGCCGCTCGACCCAGAACCGCTCCGGCCAGGGTCAGGATCCGGCACAGGGCTGAACCGCAGGCCTGCCTGATTCGATCAGGCTGACCAGATTCCCCGTCGATGTCTTCGGACATCGACGGGGAATCGTGCGTCTCGGGGCGATGGCTTCAGAGGTTTTGGTCGGGGCGGGTCAGGTCATTCGAGCCCGGATGCGTTCCCACACTCCCGGGGCCGTGGTCTCCGAGGCGATCTCGTGACCGACCTTTCCGGTGCCGTGGTAGTCACTCGAACCGGTGACGAGAAGTCCATGGGTCCTTGCGATGCTCCGCAGCTCACCCCGCATGGCTGAATCCCTCGGTCCATGATCGCCATGATCGATCTCGATGCCGTCCAACCGGTGATCGCGCGCCAGGCGTCCGATGGTGTCGCCGTCGAGGACATCGCGGCTCCCTCTCCCCCACGGGTGTGCGATGACGGTGACCGCCCCGGCGTCGTGGAGAAGATCGATGGCCTCGGGCAGGGGTGACTCATATTTGCCCACATGCGCCAACCCACCATCGTGGAGATACCGATTGAAGGCTTCGGCGCGGTCCGCCACATGCCCGGCCGCCACGAGAGCGTCGGCGACGTGGGGACGGCCCACCGAATCACCACCCGCCCGAGCGATGACGTCCTCCACCGTGATGGGAACTCCCAGTTCTTCCAGCCGCGCGACCATCCGTGGGACACGCTCGGTACGTCCCCGTCGGATACGTTCGAGCTCCTCCAGCAGAGGCGCGTGCGAGGTGTCAGCGCCATAGGCCAGCAGGTGCACCGAGCGTCCGCCGAGCGTCGTGGACATCTCCATCCCCGGCACGAACTCGATCCCCATCTCATGTGCTGCCGCCTCAGCCTCGGCGTGACCGGAGAAGGTGTCGTGGTCAGTCAGCGCGATCACATCAACGCCCAGCCTCGCGGCTCGCCGCATCACTTCGGCCGGGCGATCGGTCCCGTCGGACACCAAGGAATGCGTATGCAGGTCGATGATCATGAACTGCTCCTCACGTCCTGCACCCACGGTACAACCTGGTGATGATCACTCCTTGTCGAGCAGGGCACGCAGAGAGCGCAGCCCCACCGAGATCCGAGCGATCTCCGGCTCCGCCGCGACCACTTCCGACAGGGTCTGCTCGGTCGCTGCAATCTCGGGGAGTTCAGCTGCCCAGGCTGCCACCCGCTCACTCGGACTGGCGTCGGGGCCACCGCAGGACATCGCCTGCGCCGTGAGTCGCGACTGGAGCTGGTGCAGGTCCTCACGCATCGCCGAGCGTGCCATCGTCTCCCATCGGTCGGTCCGCGGCAGGGCACCGATGTGCGCACGCAACAGGTCGATGCCGGTCTCCTCGGCGAGCTGGAAGTGCACCGCCGCCACATCGATGACATCGGCGCCCAACCGCTGGGCGTTGGTGGCGATGTCGAGCGACTGGTACGTCACCTGTGCGGTCGCCACCACCGTGGCGAGTTCCTGATCCACCCCCGCTTCGGTGTAGCGCGCGCACATGGAGTCGAAACGTTCCTTGCCGCGGCCCACTTGGAGCTCGGAGATGGATTCCTTGATCCGTGCGACGTCATCGGCGAGTTCCTCGACGACCGCGCCGACATCGATGGGGGAACGACGATTGGCCAACACCCACCGTGTGCCGCGTTCCACGAGGTTACGGAACTGGATGCGCATCGAGGTCTGCACGTCGGCCGGGATCTTGTTGTCCAGGGCCGCTGTCTGCTCCTCGTGCAGCCCGAGACGGAAGATCGCTCGAGCGGCCAGATGCGCTCGGATGACCTCGACCGGGCTGGCACCCAGCTCGTCGTTCAGACGGTAGTAGGACGTGATCCCGGAGGAGTTCACGAAGCGATTGACCGTGACGGTGGCGATGATCTCCCGCTGCAGACGGTGACCGCGCATGATGTCGCTGTGACTCTCCCGCAGACGCGGCGGGAAGTAGCGGGCCAGTCGGTCAGCGAAGTAGGGATCGTCGGGAAGGTCCGATGCGATCACCTCGTTCTCGAGATGGATCTTGGTGTAGGCGAGCAGCGTGGCCAGCTCCGGCGCGGTGAGTCCTTCACCATTGTGGATGCGATGCTTCATCTCGGCGCTGGTGGGAAGGTTCTCAAGGCCACGGTCGAGCAGCCCGGCCTCCTCGAGGACGCACATCCACCGCTCGTGCACCGGCGCCACCGACACGGCCTGGGCGAGGCCGTTGGCCAGGGCGAGGTTCTGGTCGTAGTTG
This sequence comes from Propioniferax innocua, assembly GCF_006716235.1. Taxonomy (GTDB): domain Bacteria; phylum Actinomycetota; class Actinomycetes; order Propionibacteriales; family Propionibacteriaceae; genus Propioniferax; species Propioniferax innocua. The sequence goes on from NZ_VFOR01000002.1 coordinate 147,305, forward strand.
TTGGCCAGAACCAACTCGGCGACCTCATCGGTCATCGACGCCAACAGCTCCGCCCTGTTCTCGGCGCTCAGACGCCCATCGGCGACCTCCTGGGCCAGCAGGATCTTGATGTTGACCTCATGGTCGGAGGTGTCGACGCCTGCGGAGTTGTCGATGAAGTCGGTGTTGATCCGTCCGCCGCTCTTGGCGTACTCGATACGCCCGAGCTGCGTGAACCCGAGGTTGCCGCCCTCACCCACGGCCTGCGCCCGCAGTTCCCCGCCGTTGACGCGTACCGGATCGTTGGCCTTGTCCCCCACCTGCGCATGGGTCTCGGAGGCCGCCTTCACATAGGTTCCGATGCCGCCATTCCACACCAGATCCACCGGTGCACACAGGATCGCCCGGATCAGTTCGGTGGGAGCCATCGCCGTCACGTGGTCGTCGAGCCCCAGAGCGCTGCGTACCTCGGGGCTGATGGCGATCGACTTGGCCCGGCGTGAGTACACGCCTCCGCCGGCCGAGATGAGGGAACGGTCGTAGTCGTCCCACGTGGACCGCGGGGTGTCGAACAGACGCCGACGTTCCTCCCAGCTCGCGGCCGCGTCCGGTTCGGGATCAAGGAAGATGTGCATGTGGTTGAACGCGGCCACCAGCCGAATGTGTCGGCTGAGAAGCATGCCATTGCCGAACACGTCCCCGGACATGTCGCCGATGCCGACACAGGTGAAGTCCTCGTTCTGGCAGTCGACCCCCATCTCGCGGAAGTGACGCTTCACCGACTCCCACGCACCACGTGCGGTGATCCCCATGCCCTTGTGGTCATAGCCCACCGAACCACCGGAGGCGAACGCGTCGCCCAGCCAGAAACCTCGCGAGACCGAGATCTCATTGGCCACATCGGAGAAGGTCGCGGTGCCCTTGTCGGCGGCCACCACCAGATAGGGGTCATCATCGTCGAAACGCACCACGCGCGTGGGCGGATCGATCTCCCCGTCGATGATGTTGTCACTCACATCGAGCAGTGAGTTGATGAACACCCGGTAGCAGTCCCTGCCCTCGGCGAACCATGCCTCGCGGTCACGCCGATCGGGCAACTGTTTGGGCAGAAAACCACCTTTGGCCCCCACCGGAACGATCACGGTGTTCTTGACCATCTGTGCCTTCACCAGACCCAGCACCTCGGTGCGGAAGTCCTCGCGTCGATCCGACCAACGCAGACCACCACGGGCCACCGATCCGAACCGCAGGTGGACGCCTTCGACGCGCGGCGAGCACACGAAGACCTCGAAGGCCGGACGTGGCTCGGGCAACATCTCCAGCTCGGTCGGCCGGATCTTCAACGCGAGGGCCCGGGCATCCTCGCGGAATGCGTTGGTGCGCACCGTGGCGTCGATGACAGAGAGGAACGACCGGATGATGCGGTCGTGGTCAAGGCTGTCCACCACCTCGAGGTCGGCCAGCAGAGCATGACGGTACTGCTCGACGACCGCCCCACGTTCATCAGCGTCGGAGAACGCGTCCGGGTCGAACTTGGCCGCGAACAGGCCCACCACACGGCGGACCAACGGCACATTGGCCAGCAACGAATCGGCGATGTACTTCTGCGAGTACGGGGTACGTGCCTGCTGGAGGTACCGCGAGATCGCCCTCAGCCACGCCACCTGGGTCCAGTCGAGGCCTGCGGCCATGACGAGTCGGTTGAGGCCATCGGCCTCACTGTCGCCCTGCCAGGAAGCGCGGAAAGCATTCTGGAAACGGTCCCTGTCGGTGCTGCTCCACCGCGACACATCCTCAACGCCTTCAGGGATCCGAAGCCCGAAGTCGTAGACGAGCGACGGGGTGTCGGCTTCTCCGGTGAGGTCGTAGGGGCGTTCGTCCACGACCGTCACGCCCATGTGGGCAAGGTGTGGCAGCACCTCGGTGAGCGTCATGCGTTCGTGTGCGAACACCTTCAGACGAACATCGGCTTCGGAAGGGTCATCGGGCACATACAGCGCCAGCGAGATGTCATCGACGGAGGTCTCCCCCAGTGCGTTGAGATCCATCAGGGCATGGCGAACGTCGAAGGCCTCCTTGTAGGCCTCGGGAATGCCACGAGCACCAGCCCAGACGCTCGCAAGCTCCTGGTCAGGTTGGTCCTCCAGAGCTGCGGCGAGATGGTCGTCCCAGTTCTGGGTCGCCACGGTGAGCCGGTCCTCCAGCGCGGGGACATCCACAGATCCCACCTGACGCCCTTCAGGCATACGGACGGTGAAGTGCAGTCGTGCCAGCACCGACTCGGTGACGCGTGCCTGATAGTCCACCGACTCGCCACCGAGTTCGGTCAACAGCATGTCCTCGATGACATTGCGGATGCGTGTGGTGTAGCGGTCACGCGGCAGGAACACCAGGCAGGACAAGTAGCGGCCCGAAGCGTCCGGGCGTACGAAGAGCCGCACCTGACGCCGCTCCTTGAGACGTGCGATCTCCTCGACGGTACGGGCGAGGGCGGCATCGTCGGATTGGAAGAGTTCATCGCGCGGGTAGGTCTCCAGTGCCGACCAGATGGCTTTGGCCCCGTGCGAGCCGGATTCGAAACCAGACCTGCGCACGATGTCTCGCGCCCGATCACGCACCAACGGGATGTTGCCCACCGAGTCTGAGTAGGCCGCAGCCGCGAACAGGCCCAGGAAGCGTCGCTCCCCGACCGGCGTTCCGTCGTCGTCGAGGACGCGGACGCCGATGTAGTCCAGGTATGCGGGGCGATGGATCCGGGATCGGAAGTTGTCCTTGGTGACCACCAGCAGTCCGGGGTGGCGCGACGGGACGGCGTGGAAGGCGTCTGGCCTGTCCCGGTGCCGCAGTATGCCCAGGCCAGTGCCCTCACGTTCGGTGTACTCATCGCCGTCGATGGTGTATTCGCGGTACCCGAGCAGGGTGAAGTGATCCTGATCCACCCAGGACAGGAACTCGGAGGTCTGCGCCAACTCACGGTCGTCAACCGGGGACGGCATGGCCTCGAGCAGGCGAATGGTGTCACTGATGCGTTCCCGCATCGCCGGCCAGTCCTGGACAGCTTCGTTGACGCCTTGGATCACAGCCCCCAGCCCGGCGATCAGCCGGTCGCGGGCCTCTTCGTAGTCGGCGCCGACCGGCGGATCGACCTCGAGGTGGATCCAGGATTCACGGACCGCTCCGGTCTCGGTGTAGGCCGAAGCCGTCGGCAGCACACGCAGCATGGCTCCGTTTTCGTCACGGCGCACCACCAGTTGCGGGTGTTGGATGTCGACCATGGCCCAGCCCTGACGCAGGACCTCCATGGTCACGGTGTCCACCAAGAAGGGCTGGTCGGCGATGACGAACTGGATGACGACGCGGCCCATCCCCGTCGTTCCTGATTCCACCGCCCCGATCACCGGAGTCCCCTCGGCATCGGAAAGTGCCTGCCCAAGACGCAGGTGCTCCGCCAGCAGCGTTCCGGCTCGCTCAGCGGGGATGCGCACGAGCTCATCGGGGTCGACGTGTCTGAAGTACTGCGTCACGACCTCATGCAGCTGATCATCCAGTACCGGAGGCGTATCGGCCTGTTCGACCGCCTGCGCCACTTGCCCCAACCACGTGCTCTTGTCCACTTCGACCGTCACGCGGCTCACTCTAACCGGCTCACGCCGACTCATGCCCAGTGGGTCGCGATGTCACTCGGTTCCTCAACAAAGGCGTGAACCCCTGCCGGCTCGATCCGGCGACGAAGCCGAAGGTCCGCCACCCCGACCACCACCAGATACGGCAGGATGGTGCCCATGGAGATCAACGCACACGTCGAATTCGCCACTGACCCCGCCCACGCCTTCGAGATGCTCACCGACCCGTCGTTCCTCGAGCAGGTGGCTCTCGAAAGCGAGGGAACGAATGTCGAGATCAGCGTCGATGGCAACACCACCATCAGCCGGCGCGACCTCCCGGCACCCGACATGGCCAAGAAGATCACCGGCGACACGTTGCGCGTCGAAGAAATCGTTGAATGGGACGAAGCCGATGCAGATGGCTCGCGCTCCGGCACCGTGACCGTGACCGTGAAGGGTCAACCCGCCAAGATGAACGGCACCGTGAAAATGGCCCCCGGTGGCCCCGGCACCGTCGGCGACGTGAACGGCGACCTGAAGGTCAACATCCCACTCATGGGCAAGAAGATCGAGAAGATGGCCGCCCCCCTCATCATCGAAGGCGTGGAGACATGGGAGAGCGTCGGCAAGAAGCGTCTCGCCTGAGTTGGCCCTGCTGAACCGCAGGGAGTTCATTCGATCAAACGCTGCGCCTCACTTGGCCCGAACCACATGAGGTCATGCTTCTCGAGGAACCCCTGGACGATGTCCGATTCCCAGGCAGCTGCCAACACCGAGTCGTTGTCGGCCGCCTGGGGAATCTGCACATCTGATGCCGCAGCGTCCCCCTCACTTTCGTCGGCGAAGATCGATTGGACGCGGCGCCATCCGAACGGCCCCACCTGAACGAGGCCGAAGTCGGCATCTGGCCCCAGGTCGGGCTCATGATCGTCGGTGGCGACCGCCAGTACGAGACGACGCCCGTGGGAGACCAGAGCATCAACCCCTGCGATCATGCACAGCGCGTACTCGACCTCCTCATCGGCGCCATCGGTGTAGCCGAAGGTGTCGAGCATGCGTTGGGTTCCGGCGAAGCCGCGCATGTTTCGGGTTTCGCCCCTGCGCAAGCTCTCCAATTCGTGTGCCGACACCGGCACGAACACCAGTTCACCCATGACTCTCCTGTTCGGTTCTCTTTCTCCTCAGCATGCAGGCTCCTCCGGGAGACGGGACGAAGCGGGGCCTGAGTCAGCCATCCTCCCAAGCCGCCTGTAGTTCTCCCACCGCCTCATCGATGCAGCTCACCAGAAGTTCCGGATCGCGAACCTGATCACGATCGGCGTTGACTCCGACGAACATCTTCCCGTCATAGGAGGTGACGCCGATGCTGAGCAATCTTCCGGGCTCCACCGGAAGTACTGGATGGCTCGCTGTCATGGTCACCCCATCGAGAGCGATTCCATGCTGCGGCCCTGGCGCGTTGGTCACCAACAGATGATGCGGACGCAGCACCAGCTCATGGGAGGCGCGGACCGCCAGCGTATGCAGTGTCATGGGGGCGAAACCGGCGATATCGCGGATGCTGTGTGCAGAGACCGCCCTTCCGGTGTCGGTGTGAGCACGTGTGCCGTGCGAGATCTGTCGCATCCGCATCAACGGATTCGGTTCGAACAGTGGCAGCGATATCAGATGCGGCGACACATGCGAGCCGAGAGCCGAAGGCTCACCATCGGTGTCCACCACACTCATGGGTACGAGCGCCAAGAGCTCGCGGGCACGTACATCCTGCGCAGCCAGCCATGCCCGAAGGCCTCCCGCGATCACAGTCAGAATCACATCGTTGATGGTGTAGGAGGCACCACGCAGCGCCCGCAGATCATCCAACTGCAGCACGGTGCGGGCGAAACGCCGCTGCTCGCTGGGCACACCACCAAACGGCGTCCCCAGCGGCCCACGGTTGCCCCGCAGCGCCGTGCCGGCCCAACCCCCCATCGAGCCCCCGGCGACGAAGGCCTCGCCAGCGGCCAAGGCCGTGGTCACCGCGCTGCTGAGACTGCGGCGTCCCACCGCCAAGGCTGGCCCCGGACCGGAGAGCCCTTCCCGCACGGCGTCGAACACCAAATCGACCATCCGGGGTTCGGGCAGCGGCTCGAACGGTTCATCCTCCGATCCCCACGACGAATCATCGGTCTCGTCATCATCGGCATCATCGTCATCGACGATGTCATCCAGCAGCACCTGACACAGCTCAACGGCGTCGATACCGTCAACCAGACACGGGTGGGTCTTGGTTATCAACGCGCAACGCTGCTGGCCGGTGTCTGGATCCGGCTGAAGCCCTTCGACGATGTAGCACTCCCACAGCGGCCGGTCGAGGTCGAGCTGCCGAGCTGTCACCCGCGCGACGAACTCATCGAGTTGCCGCGCAGTCCCCGGCCGCGGAAGAGCACTGTGACGGATGTGGAACGCCGGATCGAAGTCAGCGTCCTCCACCCACACCGGCGCTGCCAACCCACCCGGAACCTCGCGCACACGCAGGCGGTAGCGCGGCACGTAGGCAAGCCGCTCCTCGATCAACGCGGCGATGGCGTCGACGTCGATATCGTCGCCGGTGAAGATATCCACCGAACTCACATGTTGCGGTGTGCGTCGTGACTCGGCAGCCAGCAGGGCCGCCTCACTAGCGGTCAGTCGCTGGGGCATGGCCCCACGGTAGCCGGTGGCGTTCAGGCGACGCGGAGGTGGCTCACCGGAGGTGTCACGAGAGGACGCAACGCAGCAGGCCCAGCGTCGAGAGCCGTGCAGACCCAACGTGTCCCGATCAGATCGATACGCAGGGCCATGGCCACTGAACGCGGACGCACCGCGCGGCCACCCACATGGAGCCGGACGGTGACCTCGGCACACATGGCCCCGGGATGCTGGATGCGCAGGGAGGCAGGTGTGAGGTGCACGCGGTCGGTTCGAGACGACCATTCACGAACCTGCGCCAACACCGGATAGGTCGCCCATGCCGCGAGTTGGCCGATGGGACGCCGCCCCACCACACCCTCGAGAAGCACCTGCAGCAGACGCCGCACATGCGGTTCGAGAGGGCTGGCGGTACGGTTGCGGCCCAAGGCGTCAGCGCTCTGAGGCAGGAGGGGCTGAGCAGAGCTGTTCGTGGCGACATCGGCATCCAAGGAGTGGGGCCGAGGTTCGGGGATCCGCCCGGGAAGCGGTTCGACGTGAGGGATCATGCAGCCAGCCTGCAATGCCCAGCCGCAGACGTCCACGACACGCCGCAGCACAGCGCGGCCTGCTCGAGTGCGTCAGACCGATTCGGCGCCGTTCTCGTAGACCTTGCCGGGTTCGGGCTTCCCGAAGAGTTCACTGACCGTCACCAACGTGTACCCCTGCTCCTTCAACGAGCGCACCATCTGGGGCAGCGCACTGGGAGCGGAGGCGTGGATGTCATGCATGAGCACGACCGATCCGGCCTGGACCTCTTCTGTCACAGTCTGGTTGATGGCCGCCGGGTCGGACTCCTGCCAGTCCTGGGTGTCCACGTCCCACAGGATCACCGCCTGACCAAGCTCACCGGCCACCTTGCTGACGGTCTCGTCCTGCAACCCATATGGCGGCCGCAGCGCGACCGGACGCTTTCCGGTGACCCTCTCGAGTTCATCCGCCGCGCCCCCGATCTCGGCCCGCAGCCGCTCATCGTTGACGCCGGTGAGGTCGGGGTGGGTCGCAGTGTGGTTGGCGATCTCCATTCCCGGTGTCTGAGCCACCTGCTTGGCGACCTCCGGGTAGGCCTTGAGGTTGGACCCCTGCATGAAGAAGGTTCCGGGGACGCCCTCACTCACCAAGGTGTCCAGCACACGCGGCGTGTATTCCGGTGACGGCCCGTCATCGAAGGTGAGGGCGACGCACTTCAACACGGCACAATCGATCGCGGGAGCTGCGGCAGCTGTCTCGATTCCCGGTTCGTCACCGGCTTTCCCATCAACCGGTTCCTCCTCCGATGCGGAGACATCCGAGGACGGCTCGGCGACAGGAGCAGTGGGGGTCGGCAGGGTTTCCTCGGTCTGAGCCGCTCCGCCGACAGGCAGCACACCGACACCGGCCCCCATCATGAGGACGCCAACGAGACCGGGCACCATCAGCTCGAGGATCCGCTTCATGCCCCCAAACTAAGCGTCGAACAATGCCCGTGCTCTCAGGCACGCCGCACAGGGTTCAAGCAATCGGGAAGCTTCAGGAGCGCTTCCCGTGACACTGCTTGAACTTCTTCCCCGAACCACACGGACACTTCTCATTACGTCCGGTGCCGGCGTACGGATCGGTCGCCTCCGGCGCGTTCGCCTCCTGGGCAACGGCCTTGCCGGACTCATCTGCGGCCGAGTATTGCAGCCGTTCGGCCCGACGCTTGGCGCCCTCCCCAACCTGGATGCGATCACGCAGAGGACTGGGTTTCGGTTCCCCGGTCTCCTCTACACCCTCGTCGTCTCCAGCAGCCGTGCGCTTGTCGGCGACGGCCTTGGCCTTCTTGCGGGGGCGTCGGCGTCCGGCCCGGTTCGTGGGCGTGGTCTCGGAGCCCTCATCCCCATCGGCAGTGGTCGTGGCGGTATCGGCTTCCGCTCCCGCCTCGGCCCCCTTGCCCGCGTCGATGCGCCGCGCGATGGAATCCGCCGTCACAGCCTTCCCATCGGCGTCACGCACCATCCCCACCTGGGGCCGCTGCACCTTCACGGTGAAGATCTGGCTGATGACCTCCTCGGTGAAGGCCTCCATCATCGCGACGTACATGTCGCCGCCCTCCCGCTGATATTCCACCAGTGGGTCGCGCTGAGCCATGGCTCGCAGTCCGATGCCTTCGCGCAGGTAGTCCATCTCGTAGAGGTGCTCACGCCACTTGCGATCGAGAACCTGAAGCATCACCTGACGCTCCACCTCACGCATGGTGTCCTCGCCGAGCTCTTCCTCGCGGGCGTCGTAGCGCTTGTTGGCGTCCTCGACGAAATCCTCGACCAGCTGGTCCTGGGTGATCTCGACATCCTCGTATTCCTCGATGTCCAATGACACCGGGTAGAGGGTCTTCATGCCATCCCAGAGGGCTTCGAGATCCCAGTCCTCGGCGAACCCCGGGGTCTGTGCCCGGACGCTCTGCTCCACGACCTTGTCGAGGGTCGAGCGCATGTGCGTCTCGATGTCAGCACCCTCGAGCACCTTGCGTCGATCGGCATAAATGGCGTGACGCTGACGGTTCATCACGTCGTCGTACTTGAGGACGTTCTTTCGCATCTCGAAGTTCTGCGATTCCACCTGCTTCTGGGCACCGGCGATGGAGTCCGAGACGCGCTTGTTCTCGATCGGCTGATCATCGGGCACCTTCAGAGCAGTCAGCACCCACTCCACGATGTCGCTCTTGAACAGCCGCATCAGATCGTCGCCGAGCGACAGGTAGAAACGGGATTCGCCCGGGTCGCCCTGACGTCCCGAACGGCCACGGAGCTGGTTGTCGATACGCCGCGACTCGTGACGTTCGGACCCCACCACGTACAGGCCACCGAGATCGACGACTTCCTCGTGTTCGGCCTTGACCTGCTCCTCGAACTTCTCGAGGGTCTCAGGCCAGCGCTTCTCATACTCCTCGGAGTCCTCCAGTGGGTCGAGACCGTCGGCCTTGAGCTTGGCCTCGGCCAGGAACTCAGCGTTGCCACCGAGGATGATGTCGGTTCCTCGCCCGGCCATGTTGGTGGCGACGGTGACGGCGCCCTTGCGTCCGGCCATGGCCACGATCGACGCCTCACGTGCGTGGTTCTTGGCGTTGAGGACCTCGTGCGTGACCTTGGCCTTGGTCAGCAACTTCGAGAGCGCCTCGGACTTCTCCACCGAGGCGGTACCGATGAGAACCGGCTGCCCCTTCTTGTGCCGTTTCTGGACATCCTTGACGACCGCCTCGAACTTCGCCTCTTCGGTGCGGTAGATCAGATCCTTCTCGTCGACGCGGATCATCGGCTTGTTGGTCTCGATCTCCACCACCGAGAGGCCGTAGATCTTCTGGAACTCCGCCTCCTCGGTCTTGGCGGTACCGGTCATGCCCGCGAGCTTGTCGTACATGCGGAAGAAGTTCTGCAGGGTGACCGTGGCGAGCGTCTGGTACTCGTCCTTGATCTCGACGCGTTCCTTGGCCTCGATCGCCTGGTGCAGGCCCTCGTTGTAACGACGTCCCTCGAGGGTTCGGCCGGTGTGCTCATCGACGATGAGCACATCGCCGCGGTTGACCACGTAGTCCTTGTCCTTGCGGAACAATTCCTTGGCCTTGATCGCATTGTTCAGGTACGAGATGAGCGGAGTGTTCTCCGACTCGTACAAGTTGCGGATACCAAGACGATCCTCGACCTTCGCGATACCCGGTTCCAGGATCGAGACCGTCTTCTTCTTCTCGTCGACCTCGTAGTCGACGTCCTTGCGCAGTCGCGTCGCGATCTTGGCGAACTCGGGATACCACTGATGGTTGTCCTCGGCGGGACCGGAGATGATCAGCGGCGTCCTCGCCTCATCGACCAGAATCGAGTCGACCTCGTCCACGATGGCGAAGTTGTGCCCCCGCTGCACACAGTCCTCGATGCGCTGGGCCATGTTGTCACGCAGGTAGTCGAATCCGAACTCGTTGTTCGTTCCGTAGGTGATGTCTGCTTTGTAAGCCTCCCGACGCTGGGCCGGCGTCATCCCTGCGGTGATGCACCCCACGGTGAGTCCGAGGAACTTGTGGATACGGCCCATCTGCTCGGACTGTGTCTCGGCCAGGTAGTCGTTGACGGTGACCACGTGGACGCCCTTGCCCTCGAGCGCATTGAGGTAGGACGGCAACGTCGCCACGAGGGTCTTGCCCTCACCGGTCTTCATCTCGGCGATGGTGCCCATGTGCAGGGCGGCCCCGCCCATGATCTGCACATCGAAGTGACGCTTTCCCAGCACGCGGCGAGAAGCCTCGCGGACCGTGGCGAAGGCCTCGGGAAGGACATCGTCCAATGTCTCGCCGTCGTCGAGGCGCTCACGGAACCCATCGGTCTGTTTCCGCAGCTCCTCATCGGACATCTCCTCATAGTCCTCCTCGATGAGGTTGACCTGCTCGGAGATGGACTTCAGCTTGCGGCGGATCTTGCCTTCACCGACGCGAAGCAACTTGTCGAAAACAGACACGGATCTTGTTCCTCGATAGCGTGCACGGGCGATCACCGGGGTGGCGACCACGCTCAAGGGTAGACCCTAGAGCACAGAACCCACTTCATGCAGTCGCCGGGAGGACCACTCACGCGCGGATTCATATCCAAGATTCCGGTACAGACGCAGTGCCGCGTCGTTGTCGGCGTGGACGCCCAGCGTGCAGACCCCGCTGCGACGCACCGCCCACCGCGTCAGGTAGCCCGAAACGATGCGCCCCCAGCCCTGGCCACGGGCGTCTTGGGCGGTGGTCAATCCCACCAGCTCCGGGACGTCACAACAGTTGATCGTGGCACCGCCCACCGCCCGCAGACCGCCGCGCGGATGGGCCACGCCGACCCACCGTTTGACGCTGCCGTCACCGGCCCGCACCCAAGGACGCCTGTTGTGTTCCTCGATGAAGGCATTTATCAACTCGGCATCGACGGTGTCGTCCAGAGGGATCAACGTCGGCTCGGCCGGATCCACCTCGGGCCGGGTCTGCGTCCACATCCAGTCCCATTCACCACCGGTCCCCGCAGGAATCTCCGCCTCGAGCACTCGCCCCCATCGACGATCCGCCGAAATGCCGAACATTCCCTCGAGCATCCCGGAGTCTCGGATCTCCCGCAGAACGGCCACCACATCGGACTCACTGGTGTCGTCCCCAGTGAGCACCCAGTACCCGGGCCGATCATCCCGGCGTTCCAGGACCACGATGCCATCGGCCGACCAAGCCCGCTCGCCCTCGGCCCCGGCACCCCATCGAACGAAGGGGTCCTCACCTGCGACCGCCAGCACATCTTCACGCGTCTTGAGAGGTTCCACACCGGCACCCTAGCCCTGCTTCCAACTGGAAATGGAGTACGGTTTTCGCCGCGGACGAGGGAGCAGTACCCGCGACCACCGCTGGCCAGGATCGGCTCCGGTGGCGAAGCCAAGACTGTCTCACGGACTCTCTCCCAATCCAAGGAGCACTCGTGGCCCAAGGAGCACCCGTGGCGTGGACCATCCTCATGATCTCCGGCATGTTCGAAGCAGTCTGGGCGGCGGCCCTCTCGATGTCGGCCGGATTCACGCGTCTGAAACCCACCCTCGTCTTCATCATCGCCTGCTGCATCTCGATGGGCGGGCTGTCATGGGCGATGATGTGGATTCCGGCGGGGACCGCTTATGCGGTGTGGTCCGGGACCGGCGCAGTGTTGGCTGTGGTGTGGGCCATCATCACACGTCAGGAGCGGATCACCTTGGCGCGAACGCTGCTCCTGGGGCTGTTGATCGGCTCGATCGTCGGATTGAAGGCGGTGAGTTGACATGCCCTGGCTGATACTCATCGCCTCTGCTGTGTTCGAAGCGGTCTGGGCCACGGCGTTGGGGATGTCCGATGGCCTGCGTCGCCCCGTCCCGACGCTGGTGTTCGTGGTTGCAGGCGTCATCTCGATGGTCGGGCTCGCCCGCGCCGCCAAGCATCTGCCGATCGGCACCGCGTACTCGGTGTGGGTGGGGATCGGCGCCTCCTTGACCGTCATCTGGTCCATGGCGACCGGCGCGGAGTCGGTGACAGCGGGGAAGGTCGTGTTCCTCATCGGAATCATCGGAGCCATCGTGGGCTTGAAGGCCCTCCCCACCGGTGAGCCCGTGCCGGTGCCCGCACCGGACAAGCCCTTCGCAAGTGACCGACGCCAACGCTGACGCACCCGCCCACCTTGACGTTGCGCCGGGCAGTCGCGGCTCAACGTCGAGGTGGAGGCGAAAGACGTACGCTCGAGGCCATGCCCGCACCCAAGCTGGAACACACGTACGCCTCCACGGTTCCGACGCTCTCCCGCGCGTGGACGGCCCAGGAGTGGCCAGACCCTGAGCTGGTGGTTCTCAACGAACCGTTGGCCGCCGAACTCGGGCTCGACGCAGCCTGGTTGCGGAGCGATGAGGGGATCGCCTGGCTCACCGGGAACGGCGTCCCCGAGACCACGGCGCAGGCCTACGCAGGTCATCAGTTCGGTCACTTCGCCGGCGTCCTCGGCGATGGCCGGGCTCTGTTACTCGGGGAACTCCCCACCTCGGATGGTGGTCGTGTGGACCTGCACCTCAAGGGTTCGGGACGAACACCCTTCTCCCGTGGTGGAGACGGACTGGCCGCACTCGGCCCCATGCTGCGCGAGTATCTGGTGGCCGAGGGCATGCACGCGCTCGGCATCCCCACCGCACGCGCCCTCGCGGTGGTGTCGACCGGCATGACCGTACAACGGGAACGCCCCCTGCCCGGCGCGGTCCTGTGCCGCGTGGCCTCCAGCCACCTGCGGATCGGCACCTTCCAGCTCGCTGCGGCCCTGCAGGAGAATGACACCCTCCGTGCCCTGACCGACCACGCGATCGACCGACACCATCCGAGCGCCCGTGATGACGCCGACCCGGCGCTCGCCCTGCTTCGGTCGGTGGCCACGACACAGGCGCAGCTGGTGGCCCGGTGGATGCTCACCGGTTTCGTACACGGCGTGATGAACACCGACAACACCACGATCAGCGGTGAAACCATCGACTACGGGCCGTGTGCCTTCATGGACACCTACGACCCGCACGCGGTGTTCAGCTCCATCGACCGTGGCGGACGCTACGCCTACGACCAGCAACCCGCCATCATCCGATGGAACATCGCCCGCCTCGCCGAGGCCCTCCTGCCCATGATGCAGGGCAGCAGCGACCAACGGGTGGATGCCGCCACCGAGGTGGTGCACTGCATGGCCGAGATCCACCAGGCGACATTCGATGCAGGTCTTGCCCGCAAGCTCGGGGTCGCCCACATCGACGCCGACGAACGCGAGCAGTTCCTCACCGGGCTCGCCGATGCACGACGCGACTTCACCGATGCGTTCCCACCGCGCCATGGCGTCAATCCCATCGTGATCCCGCGCAATCATCTGGTCCAGGAATCGGTCGACGCCGCCGAGGAGGGAGACCTCGCTCCCTTCAACGAGCTCCTCGCAGCGGTGACCCGACCCTGGGATGAACCGGAGGCCGACAGGCTGAAGGGCCCGCCGCCTGCTGGCGTCGGACCCTTCGTGTCATATTGCGGCACGTGACCTGCGGTACCTGATCCAGGTATCGCACCGAGCCACGGCCGTTCTGTCAGGACATCAAGCGGTCTTTGCAGAATGGCCGGGGACGTCGAGGTGGATCACACCGTAGTCATAGGCCTTGCGGCGATAGACCACGCTGGGACGCCCACTCTCGGCATCGACGAACAGGTACCAGTCGTGCCCGACCAGCTCCATCTCGGTCAGGGCCTGGTCCAAGGACATCGGCGCCGCCTCATGCGTCTTCTCCCGCACGACGAGCGGCCCGTCACCGGTCACCTCCATACCTGCGACATGGCGGGTGGGCACGGCTTCGTCTGACGCTTCCTGAACGGACTCCACCGGCATGTCGGCCATGGCGTCATGCAGTGACTGAGGATTTCGCTGTCCACGCCGTACCTTCTTGCGGTCGGCAGCCTTTCGGAGCTGGCTCACCAGTCGGTCGACCGCCCTGTCGAGGGCGGCGTACTTGTCCTGGGCATGAGCCTCGGCCCGGATCACCGGGCCCTTCCCCAACAACGTGATCTCGACCCGCGACGCTTCATCGGGGTGCCGACGATTTCCATAGCCAGCCACCTGGACCTCGATACGGATCGCACGGGGAGCAAGCTTTTCGACCCGCTCCAGCTTCTCGTGCACACGTGCTTCGAAATCGTCGCTCACACCCATGTGCCGACCAGTGACCTTGATGTCCATCATGAACCTCCTCGGTGTGCTCGTGCGTTCGTTTCCGTCACCTGTGACGGGCAACGCACAGGCGCCTTTTGGATCCACCCGTTCTCAGTCACACCCACAGAGTCGAGTCAAAATCACGAACTGAGGTCAACCCCACGAACTGAAGTCAAACCCGCAAGGCACCATGCCCAAACGCTACTCTGTTCGGTGGCGGTTCACCAGTGATTAACCCCCTTGTCACCTGTGAAGTTGCCCACCGCTCCCACCACGGCAGCCCCGGAAACACTCCAACCGCCTGCGCAAAGAGCACGCAATGCCTCTGCCAGCGTTGCTCCCGAGGTCGTCAGATCATCGACCACGATCGCCGGACGGCCGGAGGTCGGCTTCATCGCAACCAGGGCTCCCCGGAGATTCTCGGTGCGTTCAGCACGGTCCAGGCCAGACTGATCCTGTACCGCACGGGTGTGTCGCAGCGCCCGATGCACCTCCGCTCTCGTCGCTGTGGTGGCCTTGGCCGCGCGGACAGCCAACGCCGCTGTCGCGTCATACCCACGACGCCGCACCGCGCTGCGTGTCGACGGCACCGGCACCAGCACGACACGGGCACCCTCCGGGGCACCCAGACCGGCGGCCAGATGATCCACCGCACCGGCCAGACGGTCTCCCAGCGGTCGGGCAAGATACCAAGCCGAGCGTTCCTTGTGGGCGCTGACAAGACGCCGTACCAGAGCATCACCGGGACCAGCTGCCACGACCGGAGGGGTCAGACCCGGAAGCCGGAACGCCTGGGGCGCAGCGAGCAACCCACGGCATACGGAGCACAGCCGAAAACCCGGCTCATCACATCCCGGGCAGCAGGACCCCAGCAGCAGGTCAGCGGCAGCGTCGACGAGGCGCATGTCAGCCCGGGTAGGCCACCGCGTGCAGATTGGGGTTCAATTCGGTCCAGCGCAGATCGTCCTCGAACTGCCATGCCCCGCGGCCGACAACCGCGGCTCGTACCCGGTCCGGAGTCGCCGAGCTCGCCACATGGGTCACGTCCCACTCCTCTGGCTGGCCGATGTCGGCGTAGTGGCTTCCGCTCTGGTCGATCCTGATGACCCGACTGCTGCTCTCGGCCTCATCTGTGACCAGTGCCGCCAACGAGGCCCCCGACACCCACCCGACGTCGGTGGCCTGCACCTGCGCGGGCTGGCCCGGCTCGGCGAGGGAGACCGTTCGCCAATGGCCCACAGTCGGTATGGCACCAGACCTGTCGATGAGGCCGATGCCGAGTTCCTTGCGCCCGCTCGTCAGCTGACGAACCGCGGCGAACCGGACGCCATCTGGAGCGATGGAGAAGTTCACGATCTCCGCGCTCTGGGTCAGGTCCGTGCGAATCGGCATGAGGTCGGTTCCGTCCCACATGCCGATGCGCTGGCGCCCGTCGGCCCTGCAGACGAACCACAGCTCGCTGGTGGAGGAACCGACGAAGTCGGGGCGCAGCAGATCGGTGCAGCCATCGACGATCGACTCGGATTCCTCTCCAGCGAAGGGCGCCACCACCAGGGAGGTCTCCCCATCGGACACCACAGCTCCCTGGGAGCGGTCTCCGCTCACCGCGAGGGAGGACGCCTGTGGCTGCTCGCTCAGAGGGCCTTCCACCGGCACCAACGCCGCACCGGCGGCCCCCGGCTCCACCGAGACGACCCCATCCTCGGAGAGCCCGTACATGTCGTCACTCACCGGTGGATCGGGGGCCAGGGATTCGGCCGCTTCGATCGGGACGATCCCGGTGGCGTCCTGTTCCCGCACCGGGTACGGCTCACCGTTGACGCTGATACGAAGCCCCGAGACCTGCGGGAGTTGGCGGAGCGTCCACAACATCTGGGTGACCATGCGCGTGCGTCGCTCCTCGGACAGGCCCAACACGTGGTCGGTCATCGAGACATCCACGACGCCCGCCTCATCCATCGATGCGGACTGCACGTTGAGCCGGGTCTGGGGCGGCACCGCACTGGCCACGGATGGCTCGAGCCAGTCCGATGCCCCACGCAGCAGAGCTTGGAGAACCGTGGTGGGAGTGCGGTTGTTCCGCGGCATGTACACCGGATCCGGCACGAGACGGGAGAAGGCCGGGTCGAAATAATAGGTGTCGACGCTGCTGTAGAAGTTGTCGAACGTGTACTGCGTCATCACCACGCCATCCGGCGGGCGTGAGATCCGCCATTCACCGTCCTCATTGCGCTGCAGCCCGAAGTCCAGTTTGAGCGTTCGGTCCATACGGCTGAACGCTCCGTCAGGGCCGATACGCCCGTACAACGGAGCTGTCAATGTCGCAGAGTCCGGTGTGGTGGCGACGCTGTAGCCATCGGCGTAGATCAACACCTGACTTTCCGGACGCCAACTCTCGGCGACATCCTCGGTGAGGTACTGCCTGGCCACGTGGTAGCCGGGCTGATAGTTGGCCATCGCCTGCAAGAACCCCTCCACCACGGTGCGCGGAGACGAATCGGCGCGCGGCGGCTCGGGAGCCACCTGAACGCCCACATCGGGTTCCTCCTGGATTCCCGGGGCGACCTCCACCGGGCCACGAGTGGGGATGTTCGCGCAGCCGACGAGCGTCAACAGAGCCAGCAGTGCCACCACGCCTCGAACAAGTTTCCCGATCATGACTCCGATGTCCCCCTCTCACGCTCGTCCCTGTCGTCCTGCTCGTCTCGGCTTTCACTCCCCGAGCCTGCGGCATCTGTGCCCATTCCCGTCGCGGCTGCGTCCGCCCTGTCCCCATCGCTGGTACTCGCATCATCAGCGTTTCGGGCACCGGTTGCGAGATCGGCGGAGGCAGCGTTCGACTCCGCGCTCCGCCGCGGTCGGTCGATGCCGCCCTCCTCGTCGGTGGGTGTGTAGGCGGTCTCCAAGGTGGCGTACTCCGAAGCATCATCGGCGACGCCGGCGGCGCGTGTCGGTCCGGGAAGCGGAATGACGCGGACCTGCTCAATGGGCTGCGACGGCACCAGATCACGCGGGATCACCGGGAGCGGAGAAACCTCCAGCACATCTCCGGCGCGCTTGGGCAGGGTCAGCCGGAACTGTGCTCCCTGGTTCGGGCGCCCCCATGCGTTCAACCAACCGCCATGGAGCCGCGCGTCCTCCATGGCGATGGAGAGCCCGAGCCCGGTTCCACCGACCGTACGATTCCGCGAGGGGTCGGCACGCCAGAACCGGTGGAAGACCTGCTTGGCCTGCCCCGCTTCGAACCCGATGCCATGATCACGAACCGCCACGGCAACGGCTTTGGAGCCGGAAGCGACGATGACTTCGATGGGTTCACCCTCGCAGTGTTCGATGGCATTGGTGATGAGGTTGCGCAGGATCCGACGTGCTCTGCGCACATCGATCTCGGCTATCGCAGGCCCATCCTCCTGAATGGTGAGGTGCGTTCCCGAACGATGCGCGAAAGCCTGCTGGGCGTCCACCTCATCGGCCACGACCTGCACCATGTCGACCGGGTCCAGGCTCAGTTTCACCGCGCCGGCGTCGAACCGGGAGATCTCGAGCAGATCGGCCAGCAGTGATTCGAAACGTTCGAGCTCGTCCTGCAGGAGTTCGGCGGAGCGTCGCTCGACCAGATCCATCTCCCCGCGTCCGTCGTAGAGCACCTGCGCGGCCATCTGCACCGTGGTGAGTGGAGTGCGCAGCTCATGGGAGACATCGGAGACGAAGCGCTGCTGAACACGTGAGAGTTCCTCGAGCTGGGTGATCTGACGCTGCAGCTCGGCAGCCATGTTGTTCATGGATTCCGCCAGGGAAGCAAGGTCGTCGGTGCCTCGGACCTCCATGCGGTTCTCCAGACGTCCCGATGCGATCTGTTCGGCCGCCAGACGTGCCTGGCGCACCGGCGTCACCACTTGGCGTGAGACAAGGGCCGCGATCGCAGCCAGGAGCAGCGCCAGAAGGATGCCCGTGGTGAACACCGCTCGCTGAAGCACATCGAGGGTCTGGACCTCCTGCGTCAGCGGGAACACCAGATACATCGGGAAACGCGTCTGATCATTCGCACTGAGACTGGCGCCAACGGCGAACCCGGGTTCATCGGGACGCCCATCGCTGTATTGGATCAGCGTCGGGGTCACCAGCAGATCGGTCGAGGTGCTCTCGGTGACGCGTCGCCGCAACTCATCGGGAACCGACGCCGGGCGCACCTGATCGGAACTGCTTTCGGCCACCGGCCCCTGCAACACCACGTGGTACTGGCCCCCCAAGGAACCGCGGTAAGCGACCTCGTAGGTGAGCTGGGTCAGCAGCTCGTTGACGTTGCTGCTGGAGAAGTCTGCGGCTTGGAGACGCCGCTGAGCAGTGTCCACGGCCACCGACGATTCGACGAGCGCGGACTGCTTCTTGCCTTCGAGCACACCATCGCTGGCCTGACGCATCAGCAGCATGCCCCCGAGCACCATCACGAATGCCGATGCCAACAGCGTCGTGCCGATGACGCGCAGCGGCACAGACCCCCACCACACTCGTGAGGGCCAGGTGAACAGTCGCGTCAGCCGGTCACTCAGCCGACTCGCCCGCCTTGTAACCGATGCCGCGCACCGTGATCACGATCTGTGGATGTTCGGGGTCCGATTCGATCTTGGAACGCAGACGCTGCACGTGAACGTTCACCAGACGCGTGTCGGCCGCATGTCGGTAGCCCCACACCTGGGACAGGAGCGTCTCACGCGAGAACACCTGGTTGGGGCGACGCGCGAGCGCCAGCAGGAGGTCGAACTCCAGTGGGGTCAGGGAGATCTCCGTCTCTCCGCGGCGAACCGAGTGTCCGGCCACGTTGATGGTGAGGTCCCCGATCGTCAGTTCCGATTCCTGGGGCTGATCATTCCCGATGCGGCGAAGACGCGTTCGGATGCGTGCCACAAGCTCCTTTGCACGGAACGGCTTGGCGACATAGTCGTCCGCGCCGGCTTCGAGGCCAGCAACGACATCGAGCGTGTCGGACTTCGCGGTGAGCATGATCACCGGAACACCGGACTCGGCGCGGATGTCCTTGCAGACATCGACGCCATCGCGCCCCGGCAGCATGAGATCGAGCAGGACGAGGTCCGGCTGATGGCTCCGGAATGCTTCGAGGGCACCGTCACCGGTGCTGATCCATTCACTGTCGAAACCTTCCTGCCGCAGAACGATCTGCAGCATCTCGGCCAACGCCGCATCGTCATCGACCACCAGAATGGTCGGCTTCGACTCAGTCACACTCTCCCCCAGCTCATCTTCAGGAAACTGGCCACAGTCTAGAGCGGATCAGCGCAGATCCCGCGCCACACCATGTCGGCGTGCCGGGATCTGAGGACTGCCCGACTTCACCCCTGCCTGAACATGACGGCCACATTCACGGGGAGACCCCAGGCCCGGCGGCATACTGATCGATGTCATCGGTCCGGGTCGTGTCCTGCCCCTGAACCGGCATCCCGGTCGTGGGCTCGGGCATGGGCGTCTGCGTCGGCGTCGGCGTCGGCATCTGCGGCTGCTGGAAGGTCGGCATGCCGCCACCGCCCTGTTCGAGTTTGCCCAGCTTCTCCGCTTCCGATGCCGGCCATTTGCCGCCCACGAAGACATCGCGATCCACGGACTCGTTGTCGGTGAGGATCGTGGACGCCTCATCGACATTGCTCGCCCAGTAGGTCTCGTTCGTGGGCAGGTCATTGCGCAGATAATCCAAGACTGCTTCCAGCACCGCAGTGGCCTGACGCGCCCGAGGAGCGGTATTACAAAACCACCCCCACGTCTTCTCGATCCCCTGCACCTCATAGCCCTCGATGGATGCCTTTGCCTGTGCCAGCTGGGCCGCGAATGACAGATACAGCCCCTGCAGTCCCCTGGAGGCGTTGTTCAGGACATTTCCACTGGCCGTGGCCAGCTCCCCGGTCTGTTGCGACGCTGCCGACTGATGCGGAACGACACGCGCGTATGCCTCAGCGCCTTCACCAGACCACCCTTGGATCTGCTGGGCCTCAGCGATCCCCGTGGGTATTTCCGCCATGGAGGTGGCGATGTCATGCCACGACGTGCCGACGTCGTGCAGCTTCTTCGGTGCGCTGGAATACGGCTGGTACTCGGTCTCCCACAGCGTGAGAACTTCGTCGGCCAACCGCTTGGCCTCCTGTTCGAATGACTGGAAGGCGTCCCGAGCGTTGGTGGCCATCTGGTGCGGGCCGTTCGACACCAGCACGGTTCCATCAGCCTTGACGATGTCGGGAAAGTTGACCTGATCCCCCGGCACCAAAGCGTCGAACAGGCGAATCGGCGCATCCAGCGCCTGGGACATCCAGTCAGGCATCAGGAAGTCCATCGTGTCACTCAGCCACGACCCATCACTCTGACAGGCGTTCTCCACTGCCGTCTTCAGCGGATTGATGTGGTCGTTCACCATGAACGAATCGATCATGTGCCACTGCTTGATGTCCAAGCTGGGCGATGTCACCGATTGAGTCATCTTCTCGCTCCTCAAGCCATCATGGGCCGTGGTCCGCCGCCGGGAGTGGACGGCCCACTGCCCGCCCCACCCGATCCGGTCTCATGTCCGGCCGCCGCTGCGTCTGCAGCCAACTGCGTGTTCTCGTCCTCGGTCTCGCCATATCGGGTGGCGGCCTCGTCCAGCTTGTCCGCGATCGTGGTGAACTCACCACCGCCATCACCGAAGTAGGTTTCCAAGCGCCCGCTGAGCGCCTGATAGCTGGAGGCAAGCCGGGCGGAGGCGAACGGGAAGTCGGATTCACCGACGGCGAACCCCATCACGTCGGTCTTGTGCCCGTCGAAATCATCCGAGAACCGTCGCCACTTCTTGGCCAGATCACGCAACGACGTGGGCTCGAACTCCGACATTCCTCCCGGCATACCGCCACCGGGCATGCCCCCACTCGGCATACCACCACCGGGCATGCCCCCACTCGGCATACCACCACCGGGCATGCCCCCACTCGGCATACCACCACCGGGCATGCCCCCACTCGGCATACCACCACCGGGCATGTCCGTGCTGGGCATACCACCACCCGGCATTCCCCCACCGGGCATGTCCGTGCTCGGCGTACCACCACCGGGCATGTCCGTGCTGGGCATACCACCACCGGGCATGTCCGTGCTGGGCATACCACCACCGGGCATGTCCGTGCTGGGCATACCGCCACCGGGCATGTCCGTGCTGGGCATACCGCCACCGGGCATGTCCGTACCGGGCATGCTGACATCGTCCATCCCCGGCCCCCCGGCACCGGGGCCGAAGCGAGGATCATCCGACCCTGTCGGCCACGTACTCGGATCATCCGGGTCATACCCCGGAGGCCACGTACTGGGATCATTCGGATCAAACCCAGGCGGCCACGTACTCGGATCATTCGGGTCATAGGGCTTCGAACCCGGCAAATCGAGCCCCGGCCCATCCAGGCCAGGACCGTCGTACCCCGGTGGCCAAGTGCTCGGGTCACTCGGATCGAAACCATCAAGCCCCGGACCGTCGGTCCCCGGCATCGAACCGCCACCGTCATACCCAGGAGGCCACGTGCTCGGATCATTCGGATCAAACCCAGGCGGCCACGTACTCGGATCGTTCGGATCAATGGACGACGGATCAAAACCACCAAGACCACCACCGGGTCCGCCCATGCCGGAGACATTCGGGTCGAGACCAGCCGCACTGGTCAGCCCAGGGCCGCCCATGGGCGCGGCTCCAGCACCTCCGGAAGCACCCATCGGCGCCGCAGCGCCTCCGGTCATACCACCTGCTCCAGCACCTGTACCGGCTCCCGCACCGGGACCACCGGCCATGCCTCCACCGGCACCGCCGCGCATACCGCCCATCATCGGAGGCGGCATCATCATCGGAGATCCTCCGCCCTTGCCGCCGCTCTCCTTACCGCCGGCGCCATTGGGGTCGATCAGCGCCTCGTAGATGTCCGAATCATCCTCAGCGAACTCATCTCCAGCGCGGATCTGCGTCATGCCCGAGCGGTGAGCGGCGAGCTCCTGAAGCGTCGGAACCCGCGCCTGGTCCCAAGGGTCATGCATCGTCTCGTCGGTCACTGGGTGTCCTTCCCCTCACGTGCGGAACGACCTGCGAGCAGATCGAGTGTCGCCTGAGCGACATCCTGCGTCAGCTTCACGCGTTCGCGGCCACGACCAGGAATCACTTCAGGCGGGGAGTAGGAAGCAAGCGCTCGGCCATGGGCCTCCATGAAGGTCTCCGCGATCTTGTCGACGCGTGCTCCCGAACTCCATTCCGGATCAATCGTGCACCTCTGCAGCAGTTTTCCGGGCCCGAGAACGACGGTAATCTTCCGGTTCATGCTGCTTCCTTCTGCGGGCGTGAAATCCGTGCGATCCCGATAGCCCTCTTCGTCCGGATCCACCGGCTGCCCCAGCTCTGCGAAGCCTCGCTCGATGCGGGAGATCACCTCGGGGTCGAAATAGTCCTGATCCATCAACCTGCGCGAGTCCACCTGTGGCATCGAGGGCGAGACGACAGCCACCCCCATGTCACCTTGGGGCATCCGCCCGCTGAGGGCCAGGCCGGCGGACATCACCAGTGCGTTCAGGGGCTGGCCGCGGCCGGCGTCCTGCCAGTTGTTCTTGATCCTGATCGCCACGATGACACCGTCATCATCCACACCGAGCGTCACAGACCCGGTGCCATCGGTGAACTCCTCCACCGCTTCTCCGCCTTCGGCGGGTTCTGTGTCGAGTCCGGCGGGAGTCGGCCCCAGGGGATTGATGTCGTCGTCAGCGGGGATGCCCCAGTCGTTCATGAGGCCAATAAACCACTAATTGGAGCCCGAATCGGCGGTCCAGGTCGACCAAACGGCAACTTCCGGTTTTTGCCGACGCAGCGTCGAGCGCCACAGCCCCTGATGATCCAGCCCGAACACGTCGTCGTAGCGCGCACGGGCGACGAACCAGGCGTCACGTGCGATCTCGCTCTCAAGCTGCCCCGGGCTCCACCCCGCGTAACCGGCGAAGATCCGGATGTGGTCATAGGCACCGGCCACGAGCTCGACCGGCGTGTCCAAGTGCAACAGGCCCACCCTGTCAAAGACCCGACGCCATCCCGGCGGCTCATCATCATCGATCGCACTGGCCAAGCAGATCGCGCCATTCGGCGACACCGGACCACCGCAGTACAGACGACCGGGCGGGCTCACTTGGTCCACCCACTGCGGCAGCACCTCGGCCAGATCCACATCGGTCAGGCGGTTCAGCACGACTCCGAGAACGCCGCCGTCATCGACATCGAGCACGAGAACCACAGCGTCGTCGAACCATCCATCCCGCAGAGTCACATGGGAGATCAGAAGGTCTCCGGGCTCGACGATCGACATGCCACCCCTCGGACGCATAGCACGTGTACAGGACTTCCACCACACAGTAGCCCGGTGTCCACGCAGGCGACGATGTGAGACGGGGGCTCGAGAACGAGTAATCTGACCCCGGTTCAATGAAGGAGGATACGTGGCGCTCGACGCAAAACTGCACGACATCTACGACGAGGTGTTGGGCCGCAACCCGGGGGAAGCCGAATTCCATCAGGCCGTTCGTGAGGTCCTCAGCAGCTTGGGCCCCGTTGTCCAGAAGCACCCCGACTACGTGGATGCCGCCGTCATCCGGCGCCTCTGCGAACCAGAACGTCAGATCATCTTCCGTGTCCCGTGGATCGACGACAGCGGGCAGGTGCAGATCAACCGTGGCTTCCGCGTCGAGTTCAACTCGGCACTCGGCCCCTACAAGGGCGGGCTGCGCTTCCACCCTTCGGTGTACCTGGGAATCGTGAAGTTCCTTGGCTTCGAGCAGATCTTCAAGAACTCCCTGAGTGGCATGCCCATCGGCGGCGGCAAGGGAGGCTCTGATTTCAATCCGAAGGGCCGCTCCGACATGGAGATCATGCGGTTCTGCCAGTCGTTCATGATCGAGCTGCATCGGCACATCGGTGAGTACACCGACGTGCCGGCCGGTGACACCGGCGTGGGCCAGCGTGAGATCGGCTTCCTCTTCGGGCAGTACAAGCGCGTGACGAATCGCTACGAGTCAGGCGTCCTCACCGGCAAGGGCATCCACTGGGGCGGTTCCCTCGTCCGCACCGAAGCCACCGGCTACGGCACGGTGTTCTTCACCGAGGAGATGCTGAAGGCCAACAAGGAGAGCTTCGACGGCAAGCGCGTCGTGGTCTCCGGCTCGGGCAATGTCGCCCTGTACGCGATCGAGAAGGTCAAGCAACTCGGCGGCACCGTCGTGGCCTGCTCCGACTCCAGCGGGTATGTGGTCGATGAGAACGGCGTCGACTTCGATCTGCTCCGCGAGATCAAGGAACGTCGCCGCGGGCGGATCAGTGAGTACGCCGAGGAGAAGAACGTGCCGTTCAGCTCCACCGGCTCGGTGTGGGATGTTCCCTGCGAGATCGCATTGCCGTGTGCCACACAGAATGAGATCAACGAGGAGCAGGCGTTGACGCTCATCAAGAACGGCTGCCGCTACGTGGCCGAGGGCGCCAACATGCCGAGCACCCCGGAGGCCATCGAACGCTTCCGCGAGGCAGGCATCCACTTCGCCCCCGGCAAGGCCGCGAACGCCGGCGGCGTCGCCACCAGCGCCCTGGAGATGCAGCAGAACGCGAGCCGTGACACTTGGAGTTTCGGCTTCACCGAGGACCGTCTGGGCCAGATCATGCGGGGCATCCACCAGCGTTGCCTCGAGACCGCCGATGAATACGGCAAGCCCGATGACTACGTGGCCGGCGCCAACATCGCGGGGTTCATCAAGGTGGCCGACGCCATGCTGGCGCTCGGCGTGGTCTGAGCCCTGCTCTTGACGATTCCCCGGTCAGGAGCTGGCGTTCCAGGCCTCGACGATCTGTTGTCCGTGGTCCCCTGCGATGGTGGACGCCTCGGCGTCCCCGTCGGGGGTGCTGCGGAATCGTGCCGATGAATCCAGGTGTGTGACGGTCAGGGACCAGTGTCCGTCGTCCCACATGTCACGCACCTCGCCGAGAACACCCGGCCACGTGTCGGGGTCGTCGTCCAGCCAGACGCGCGCCCCGTCGGATTCCAGCCAGATGCGAGCGTCGCCGGAGTCGAGGACGCGTTGCATCGCCGGGGCGGCGCGACGCACGGACTCGCCCGAAACGTCCTCCACCATCCACTTCGTCTGCCCGGAGGCCTCGCCACTGAGCCGGACCGGGTGGGTGAGCGTCGGCGCCTCGGCGAGGAGGCGGCGGCTCTGCTCGGCGGTGGTGGCGGTGAATGTGCTCCGTCTGCCGGGCACGTAGACGACCGAATCGATGCGGCCGAGGAATCGTCGTAGTTCGGGGAGGTCCTGAGGTGGGGTGTCGCTCGCGACGGTGAAGGCGTCACCGGTGAACTCCACCTGCGGTGCTTGCAGGGGTGCGGCCACTTCGACGGCCCGCAATACCGCAGGATCATCATCCACGGTGATCAGATTGGGATGTCGAGGCGTCAGGGCCACCGTCAGCCCGGCGTCCTGCACCGCAGCGACGATCCCGCTCCGGCCAGTGAGCTCCTGCATGGTCTCCCCCTGGAGGCAGGTGTCCTCGGTTTCGCAGAACCGCACGATGTCGGCCCATGACGTGCCCGCTTCGTCATTCCACGACGCTGCGGCAGCAGCATCCGGGCCGAAGTGGTCCCGCTCCCTTCGAGGGCCTGAGTTGGAGCCGCGCATGCCCCAGCGGACCATCCGCTCGTCGACGCCGGAGGGCAACGGCTGCGCTGCCATGGCCAACCCCTGGGCGTCCTCCGACTGCGGACTGTTCCCCACGTCGATCCCGCTGACGCCAGCCTCGGTGTCCCATCGCAGCTCGAGACCCCAACGGCGAATCTCCCGGGAGGACACATGATCACGCAGGTCGTCCAGCACCACGGCGGCATCGGCATGTGAGGCCGTACGCGCCACGACGCGATGCCCGATCGTCGCTCCGAACAGGAGCTCCGAGATGTCCTCGAACGTCACGTCCGTGAGCAGTGGATGGTTCTCCGCCCAACCGCGCAGTTCGTTCGAACCGGACCACAGGACGCCACATCCGGCCAAGGCGAGAGTCAGGGCGACCGAAACGGGCCAGAACCACAGCCTCCGCAGGCGGAGTGCGAGACGACGAAGCATGATCTCGAGGGTAAAGCACGGGCCTCCACCGCCCGCGATGTGAGGGACACCAGTGTGGCGATGCGTCCCGAAGCAGGACCGGCTAGGTGGCATCACATCTCGCCCAGTCGGCAAGCGCATCAGCGACGTCAGCCAACACCACCTGGCCGCTCGCGACGGTGATCACGAGATCATAGGCATCGTCATCGGAAGCCTCGATCCAGACGCCGTTCAGATCCAGAAACACCAAGGTCGCCAACCATCCCAGTCGTTTGTTGCCGTCCACGAGCGGATGATTGTTGACAAGCGAGTCCATGAGAGCCGCAGCCTTGAGCTCCAGCGCCGGATACGCCTCCTGACCCCATAGCGAAGTCGTCGGCCGGTGCGCAGCCGACTCCAGCAAACCAAGATCCCTGACAGGGCCGACCCCCAGGTCGGTCACGAGCGTCAGCAGATCCTCCGTGGACAGGAAGACAGTCACTGCCCCAGCCGCTCGATGACATCCGCATAGCGGGTCCGAACACGTGCAGAGGCATCCGCAACCCGGGCCTGATGCCCGCGACGTTCCGCGACCTCATGGATCGCACGGATCGTCGCCTCCTGTTTGCTCACACCATCAGCCGCCGCGAGCGCAGCCAACGCCTGCTCGTCGCGTTCGGTGAGTCGAAGTGTCATCGCCATGCACCAACGATACCAATGTGACACCACCTGAATGTTCCAACGATCCCGGACACCACGACGTTGGCGCTTGCCCCCAACTGCAGTGCCACGAAGACACCCAATGCATCCGAACACGACAGAAGGCCGAAACTGCACATGCAGTCTCGGCCTTCCGACACAGGGATGAGTGGAGATGAGGGGGGCACGTGTCGAACCCTTGACGGTCTGTCAGCACCTCATGCTGGTGGATCAATGCCCGAAGATCTCATCATGCGTGCCTGTCCGCAGGAAGATGGCCAGTTCGTCGGTGGTCTGCCACACGCACAACCAATCCCCCATTTTCGCGACGTGACACTCCTTGGCTCCCTGCCACGCGCCCTTCAGCTCGTGCATACGATGCCGTCGACGGAGCTCCCCCAGCGACGCCGCATCGTTGACCAAAACGAGTCGAATAACGTCCTTCAACGGTTCAACGGCGACGTGCTTCTTCTGCAACCGCTTGACATCACGCTCGAACTTCGACGTGAATTCAGGACGCAACATACTGAGCTTCAGATGCCGAGAGCGTGGAACACCTCGTCCGCGTCAGCGAACCGCGACGTGCCACGCTCGGCGATCTGCGCCGCCTCGCGAAGAGCCTCGAGCGACTCCCGGTTCGGCTCGCCGTAGCTGAGGTTCAGGGGAATCCGGTTCTCGCGCACGATCTGCCGATAGAAGGCGCGCGTCACCGACGACAAGTCAAACCCAAAGTCTTCCGCGATCTCCGCAGCGCGCTCCTTCGTCGACTCATCCACACGAACGGTCACTGATGCCATGACAACCACCTCCGTAAAACATTTTAGCATCAACGTCCTACACCAGCCCCCCTCGCATGAGTCATCGCGCAGGCATCTTCAACACCGCCACCCAGACAGCCATGGAAGCACTGGAACAACGCCAGCAAGAGTTGGACCAAGCCATCCAGAGCGAACAAGCCAAGACAATCCTGCACGAAGATGCGATCGCCAGCGCCGCCTTCTACCAGAGATTCGCCAACGCCAAGCTGAGCAAACCAATCACCAAAGACCTGCTGCTCCACCCCTTCATCGCCGGAGAGCAGAAGCTGACCATCACCACGCGCTACTACAACGGTGGGGAACCCATCCCCCACGAACAGCTCACCAAGCACAACAAAATGGGTACGCGTTGAGCTCTCCAAGAGAGTTCAACGCGTACCCAAGGGGTATTTGTGGAGATGGCGGGAATCGAACCCGCGTCCTCGAAGGATGTCCCAGGGCTTCTCCGGGCGCAGCTGACAATTGACGTTCTACTCGGCTCCTGCACTCCTGCCAGCGAGTTGCAGACGAGCCCAGCCGTGTGAAAGTCCCCCACTCACCCCACGGCGTGGTGAGCGGAGCAAGCCTCCATTGGTCGAGGCCAGACACCGAGCCGAAGGCTAGCCCGGGCTGACCCTTCGATCACTGATCAGGCAGCGAGAGCGAAGTCAGTGCGCTTAGAATCGGCACTTATTGGTTTCCAGAGAGCGTTAACGAGATAACTCTGGATCCTCGGCCCGCTTCCCCTGGGATCACCGCCCCAAGTCGAAACCGATCATCCCCCTGTTGAGTTGTTCCACCCACCCGGACCACCGGATACGTGGATCGATCCAGCTTAGCGCGTCGCACCGGGGCCGGACCAATGACGGTCAAACAACTAGTGCCTCGAACGTGCACGCCCGATGCGGTCGATGAGCGCGTCGACTGGCGATTCCCAATCCTCACCGCGGCCGGCCTGCACCGCCCCTGCCACCGAGAGCAACACCCACAGTCCGAAACCGGCGACGAACGCCTTCTCGGCCAGGAAGCTCCCATCCAGCAACAATGCCGCCACCAGCGTCAGGGTTCCCATCACCAGGGTGAGGCGAAAGGCCTTCGCAGCCTCGCGCCGCACCATCGAGCCGGGACGTGCAGTGAGCCAGAACAGCGCCGGGCCGAACACGCTCAGCGGCAGGGCCGACATGTAGGCACCGGCAGCAGCGATCCGCGTCCCCGAGCGGTCGTCGGTGTGCACCGGCAACGGCGTCGCCGCGGAGACTGGCATCGGCTGCCGTGGAGCCGCGTCGTGGTCGAGCGGCCGGTGCTCGGTGAACTGGTAATCGACGTACTGGGGAAAGGTCATACGTCAAGTGTGCGCCGCAACGGCCACCTGCACATCAGGTTCGTCCCTGAGCCTGCCCCTGCAAAACCGCGCCCTGCGGACCCGTCGCGGCCAACTCCAACGCCCGCACCACCCCGATGACGGCGAACGGGGAGAACGTCGCGCCCCTCCACCACGGGGGCATCTCGTCGGACACACGCCCCAGCGTGATGGCCTCCTGCATGATGGACGCCCATCGCTCGGTGTCATCGACACTCACCGACCATGGCAGGCTCTCGGTCAACATCGAGGTTCCCGGCTCCACCTGATCGGCCTCCAGCGCAGCCAGTGCCTCCCGATGCAGCCGCACGCGTTCGCTCACCTTCGCGCCCTGCTCGGTCGGCAACGCCCATCGACGCCAACTCACCATCCACACCACACCGATCGCGACGGGCAGGAGCGCCAACACCCCGACCACCGCCCAGCCGACCTGCACCGAGGCCACCCCCGACAGTGCGAACCCCGAGAGTGCGAGCACCGTGCCCACAGCGAGCAACAGTCCGAACAGCGTCGGCGCCGTCAACAGCGCCCGTCGCCGAGGGAACCATTTCGCCTCGGTCACCGTGCAGCACACCGCCCTGCGTAGTGCGGCGTGCACATCGGGGATGGGGCGTCGAGGCCCCAGCGTGATCGTCGCCCCTGACTTGGGATGCCCGAACAACCGGGCCAGGAGGGCCGACTCGTAGCCGCGACGCACCCGGCCGGGGTCGCGCACCGCGATGGTGGCCTCTCCCGCCACGGCTGGCCCGATGTCCACCACACCCCGCACAGCGAGATCCATCAAGGTGGCCGCGGTGTGGCGTGCTCCCCACACTCCGTCCACCAACAGCGACGCCTCCGCCGGCGAGATGTCCGGAGGCTCCAGCAGCACCCTGTCGTCGGGAACATGCCGACGCGGCCGCGCGACCCGAGCGATGCCCTGACTGCGTCGGAGCTCACGCCACACCAGAGCCGAGGTGATGAGCGTCGATGCCACCATGGCCAAGCCCCCGATGAGTAGGGAGCGCCGCACCGGCTCGGCGCGGGCCACGAGCTCCGGTCCCGGCTCGACCGCACCGGGGATGAGGAGTGCCGCCACACGGAAAGTGTCGTCGGGGCCGAGACTCGACGTCTGGTAATGCCCCCGACCGTCAGACGACACGGTGGCTCCCGGGCATGGCGCCTCGTCCTCCTCATCGAGGGAGCACCGGGCTCCCTGAACGCCTCCCGGAGCGCTGACGCTGACCTCCACCTTCTCGACCGGAGCGCCCGGGCCTGCAGCAGAGACATCCCAGACGAATTCGTCGAAGCCGGGTTGGGACTGCGTCGCACTGCGGATCGTGTACCGGATCAGATAGGTCTCGGTACGGTCGGCCGGGCGGGACGGATCCCCGATCCGCAGGCGTGTTCGACCCGTTCCGTGTTCCTGCACGGTTCTTTGGGAGACATCGGTGGCCGCTCCGGTGGGGCTGGAGACGACCACATCGGACACGGCGTAAACGACGTCACGGCTCGAGTCCCAAGGTTCTCGGGCCGGGATGTCGAGCTCGATACCTGGGCGGCCCCGAGCGCCGAACTCGTACTCGATGCGCTGGGTGACATCCACATCACCATTGGGTCGGACCACGTAATCGGCTTCCATGGAGTGCACGACATCACGCCAGCCCGCATGCGCCGGTGCTGCGGTGTCCACGTGGATCGCCAAGCCTCCGATCAGCACCCCCAGAGCGATGCAGGCACGAGCCAGCAGCCTCATCGAGCCCTCCGGTTGCGGGCGGCCAGTGCCCGCTGAGCCTCACGATCTGCATCTCGTTCACGGATGGTCTGACGTTTGTCGTACTCACGTTTGCCCTCGGCCACGGCCAGCTCCACCTTGGCGTACCCATCCTTGAAGTACAGCGACAAAGGGACGAGCGTCCGACCCGTGGGCTCCACACCGCGGGCGATACGTTCGATCTCACGCCGATGCAGCAGCAGCTTGCGCGTGCGTCGGGCACTGTGGTTGAAGATGTTGCCGTGGCTGTACTCGGGGATGTTGGCCTGACGCAACCAGACCTCTCCATCATCGAGGGTGGCGAACGCGTCGACAAGGCTGGCCCAGCCTGCTCGCAAGGACTTCACCTCAGTCCCGGCCAGGACGATCCCCGCCTCGTAGGTGTCGATGATCTTGTAATCGTGCCGTGCCTTTTTGTTGCGCGCCACGACGCCCTCGGTGGACACACCCTTCACCGGGCCTTTGGACTTGGCCATGACACCTCCTCGATTGATGCGCCCCGCACCGAGCCTGGCTGACAGATGCGAACGAGCGGCCCAGCCACCTTACTCGAAGGTGGCTGGGCCGCTCGTGTGACACATTCGCGGGCGTCAGCCCAGATATCCCCCCGGGCGTCAGCCCAGATATCCCCCCGGGCGTCAGCCCAGATATCCCATGGGGTCGACTGCTTCGCCGTTGGAATAGACCATGAAGTGCAGGTGGCAACCGGTCGAGTATCCGGTGGAACCGACATACCCGAGAGTCTGTCCCTGCGTCACCTGCTGACCGGGGCTCACGATGTATTCCGTCGCGTGGTTGTAGGACGAGACGATGTTCTCGCCGTTCACGTTGCCGTGGTCCACCATCAGGCGGTTTCCGTAACCGGCGTTGAAGTAGCTCTCGGTCACGACACCGTCACTGACAGCCCGGATCGGCGTGCCACAACCTGCACCGAAGTCGGTGCCATCATGCAGTTTGTACACGTTCAGCACCGGGTGCATACGCATTCCGTAGGCCGAGGTGACACCTCCCTCCGACGGCATGACGAACCCATTGGCAGCCGGGGTGGCGCCAGTGGCGTCACGAGGATCCTCGGCCTCGATCTTCGGCTGTGCCTCCGGCACGACCGGAGCTTCCTGTGCCTGCTCCTCGGCGGCCTGGTTGGCCTCCTGCTGGGCCTCGTCGACACGGGCCTGCGCCTCGGCGGCTTCCTGGGCCGCTTGGTCGGCAGCAGCCTCGGCCTCGGTGGACGGCGAGTCCTCAGGCATCGGCTCTGCCGGCTCGGATCCAGCAGGTTCAGATTCAACGGCCTCAGCGGGAGGCTGGGGTTCAGTGGCCTCAGCCTGTTCCTCAGCAGCCTGTTCAGCCGCTTCCCCTGCCTCGGTCGATTCGGCCGCTTCCCCTGCGGTCGACTCGTCCGTCGGCTCGGTGGACGCCGGAGCCTCGCTCTCACCCGACTCGGCCGCTTCCCCTGCGGTCGACTCGGCCGTGGCTTGTGCCGCCGGCTGTGAGGGCTGCTCACGTGGAGCCTCCCCGGCTTCAGATTCGGCCTGATTCTCTGCAGCAGCCCCCGCATCCTGCGTGGGTGCGGAGTCCGGCGTGGTATCGGTGGGGGCAGCCTGTGTGGTCTCCGACGCAGCCTTCTCCGCAGTCCCGTTCTGCGGCATCGCCGTGGATTCGCTCGGGCTTCCCTCACCCTGAGTGCGCTGTGCGGCGGCCTGTTCACGGGCCTCACGCTCGGCCACGGCCTGATCGATGGCGGCCTGCTGGGACTCCTGCGCCCGATCGTTGAGGCGTTCCTCGACGTTCGCGCGTTCCTGCTCGACCTCCGCGAGGTATTCACGGTCAGCTTGGGCCTGCGCCTCGGCTGCTTCCTTGGCGTCCTCGTTGGCTTCCACCAATTCGCTGACCTGCGCCTGCTGCTGGCTGGCCTGATCCACGAGATTCTGCTTGGCCTGAACGTTTGCGGACGCCTCAGCCTTGCGCTCTGCGAGGATCCGCTCGGCTTCGGCGAGGGAGTCGCGCCGCGCCTCAAGATCCTTCTGGGCCTTCTCGTAGGCCTTCAGATCGGCATTGGTCCCGTCGTGCATCGTCTGCGTCCACTGCGACTGGTTCGCGAGCTCGTGGGTGTCACTGGAGCCGACGACGACGCCGACACCGGCCAGGTCATTGCGCTGCTGGTAGCCGGAGCGCACGACCTCACCGACCTTCTTGCGCTGTTCCTCGACCTTTCGCTCCCCTTCGGCCACCTTGTCCTTGGCCGTCTGGAGATCGGCTCGAGCGGTGCTCAACTTCTCGGCGAGTTCCTCGTCGGCCTGCTTCGCAGCGGCGAGCTCGTTTTGTGTGTTCTTCAGGTTGGTGCGGGCGGTTGCCAATCGGTTCCGCGCACTCTCCAGGTTGTCGGCGGCACGCTGCGCGGCGCCCTCGGACGAGGCGACACGGTTGTTGCCCGCCTCCACCTGTTGACTCACCTGCGTCTGTTGATCGTCCAGACCGTCAGCAAACGCCGGAGCAGCCCCCAAGCACACAGCAAAGGAAACAGCCAGCGACACCGTGGAACGCGTCAGCGTTCTTCGCACGGCGGCGAAACGGCCCGGGACACTCGGATGAGTGTGAGGAAGACCCCGTTGCACAATTGACCCCAATCACATCGGTTGACGTGCTTGCTGCGATCGCACGCCCCGATGCTGACCACGGGGTCAACCCGGGTCAGACCCGGAGATACCTACGAGTCGCCACAAGCGTTGGAATTATGGCCAGAGCGATTGCGACGATTGCAACCCCGCCCATGGCCAATCCCGCGTGTTGCCAGCCAATCCAAGGTGAAGCCTGAATCAAGACTTGAGCCTTTTGGCGAATCAGGAACTGCATCCCAAGAGCCAGCGTTCCGCACGCCAACGCGGCGCCGATGAGAGCTGAGATGAGTGCTTCCAGCAGGAATGGAAGCATGATGTAGAAGTTGCTCGCACCGACCAGACGCATGATCCCGATCTCCCGTCGGCGAGCGAATGCTGCCATGCGAATGGTGTTGGCGATCTGCAGTGACGCGGCCAACAGCAACAGGGCCGACGCGATGACGGTCCCCCACTGCAGGAGGCCGAGCCATTCGAAGAGCCGGTCCAGCACCTCACGCAGATCCTGGACGGCCTGCACCCCTGGCATACCGACAACGGCGCTCACCACGCCTTCGTACTGTTCGGGGTCCACAAGCTTGATGCGATAGGACTCCTGCATCTGCTCGACGGTGACGGTGCCCTCCATCGAAGTGCCGGCGAAGGCCTTCTGGAACTCCTCGAACGCCTCCTCCTTGGTCTCGTGATGGACCTCGGCGACCTCGGGGTTCTCCCGGAGGGTCTGCTCGATGGCAGCCTTCTCGTCCTCGGTGACGTCTTCACCGGGAGTGCAGTTGTCGCCGGTGGAATCGGCATTGCAGAGGAAGACCGAGATCTCGATCTTGTCGTACCAGCCGCCCTTCATGAGCTCGACCTGCTGGTAGGCCAACAGGCCGGCGCCGAACAGCGACAGGGAGACCCACATGGTGACGATGACCGCGATGGTCATCGAGATATTGCTCTTGATGCCGGACCAGGTCTCGGACAGTGTGTAACGCATCAGCTCTCCCTCACTGGTACCCGTAGACGCCCTTGGTCTGGTCACGCACCAATTCGCCGTCGTCGAGTTCGATGACACGTTTGCGCATCTGGTCAACGACCGTGGAGTCATGCGTGGCCATGAGCACGGTGGTGCCGGCACGGTTGATCCGATCCAGAAGTTTCATGATCCCCACCGAGGTCGCGGGGTCGAGGTTGCCGGTGGGCTCATCGGCGATCAGAATCGGAGGCCGATTCACGAAGGCCCGTGCGACGGCGACACGTTGCTGTTCACCCCCGGAGAGTTCTTCGACCATTCGATCGCCCTTCGACCCGAGCCCGACCAGCTCGAGCGTCTCGGGAACCTTGCTGCGAATCTCCCGACGCGGGCGACCGATCACCTGCAGCGCGAAGGCGACATTGTCATAGACGGTTTTTCCCGGCAGAAGCCGGAAATCCTGGAAGATCATGCCGATCTGACGACGCAGACCAGGCACCTTCCAGCTTGGAAGCCTGTTGAGGTCCCGGCCGGCCACATGGATGCTGCCGCTGCTGGGACGCAGCTCGCGCAGGATCAGCCGCAGGAAGGTCGACTTGCCCGAGCCCGAGGTACCGACGAGGAAGACGAACTCCTCGGCCTCGATCTCGACGTCGATATTGCGCAACGCCGCTCGACGCTGCCCTTCATACGTCTTGGTGACATCTTGGAACCGGATCACGTGGCCAGAGTCTAGGGCCGCCGCACCCCCGATCAGGGGATGCACGACCGGCGCGTCAAATCACTCGCTCTCGGAGTTCTTGCGCCAGCGGATACCGGCCTCGATGAAGTCGTCGATCTCCCCATCGAACACGGCATCGGTGTTACCGGTCTCCTGATCGGTGCGCAGATCCTTGACCATCTGGTACGGGTGCAGCACGTAGGAGCGCATCTGGTTGCCCCAGGAGTTGCCACCGTCCCCCTTGAGGGCGTTCAGTTCGGCCTCGCGGTCCTTGCGCGCCTTCTCCAGCAGCTTGGACTGCAACACCTTCATGGCCGCCACCTTGTTCTGCAACTGCGACTTCTCGTTCTGACACGAGACGACAATGCCGGTGGGCACATGCGTCAGACGGACGGCGGAGTCAGTGGTGTTGACCGACTGACCGCCGGGACCAGAGCTGCGGAACACATCGACGCGCACATCAGCTTCGGGGATGTCGACGTGGTCGGCCTCTTCGGTGACGGGGAGCACCTCGACACCGGCGAACGAGGTCTGACGCCGCCCCTGGTTGTCGAACGGCGAGATGCGCACCAGACGGTGCGTTCCCTGCTCGACCGAGAGCGTGCCATAGGCGAATGGAGCCTTGATGGCGAAGGTGGCCGATTTGATACCGGCCTCTTCTGCATAGGAGGTGTCATAGACCTCGGTGCCATAGCCGTGACGCTCGGCCCATCGCATATACATCCGCATCAGCTTCTCGGAGAAGTCGGAGGCGTCGACACCACCGGCTTCGGCACGGATCGTCACCAAGGCGTCACGTTCGTCGTACTCGCCCGAGAGCAGGGTGCGAACCTCGAGTGCGTCCACCGCGACGCGCAGAGCCGCGATCTCGCGTTCGGCCTCGGCGCGAGAGTCGGCGTCGTCCTCCTCCTCCGCGAGCTCGATGAGCACGGACAGATCATCGATACGGGCGCGCAGTTTCTCCACACGCTCCACCTCGGACTGCAGGTGGGACAACCGGGATGTCACCTTCTGGGCATTCTCCTGATCGTCCCAGAGATCAGGTGCGGACGCCTGTTTTTCGAGCTCGACGATCTCCGAACGCTTGGATTCGAGGTCGCTCACGGCCTCGATCGATGCCAGAGCATGCTCCAGCGCGTCCACTTCGGTCGAAAGATCTGCATCAGCCACAACGCCTCAGCGTACCCCACGTCGATGTGGATGCTCAGAGCACGGGCGAACAGTGGAATGATGTGCTCATGGCAGAACTCAAAGACCAGCTCCGCACCGACATGACCGCTGCGATGAAGGCCAAGGACCGACACACCGTCACCGTGCTCCGCTCGGTGATGGCGGCGTTCTCCGCCGAAGAAGTCTCCGGTGACGCTTCACACGAGCTGACCGCCGAGCAGGAACTCGCGGTTCTTCGCAAGCAGGCGCGGCAGCGTCGCGATTCCGCCGAATCGTACGGTGATGCCGGGCGTCAGGATCTCGCCGACGCCGAGATCGCGGAGGCCGAGGTTCTCGAGGCCTACCTCCCCCAGCCGCTTTCGAGCGAGGAACTCACTGCGCTCGTCGACGCCGAGATCGCCGCTCTCGGCGAGGAGCCGACCATGAAGCACATGGGCGCTCTGGTGAAGGCGGTCAATGCCAAGGCCGAAGGCCGCGCCGACGGCAAGGCCGTCGCCGACGCGGTGCGCTCCCGCATCGCCTGACCAGATCTCCCCGGCCCTCAGCCCCTCAACGCCGCCCGGGCCGCTCCCGGGGCGTTGGTAATCACCGCATCGACCCCGAGTGCCTCCGCCAGCCGGATGTGTTCGGGGTCGTCCAGCGTCCAAACGTGGACACGCAGACCTGCGCCATGACATTCTGCGACGATCTCCGGTGTCTGCAGTGACGCCGCTGACGGATGATAGGCGGCGGCGCCGCAGGAACTCACATAGTCGGCGGGCCGCCACAGATGCGCCCCCGTCAACACGCCCAGACGCAGCTGCGGTGCCTGCGCCCGCACCTCGGCGAGCGTGTGGTGGTTGAACGACGAGACCCAGACGCGATCAGAGACCCCGGACACGGTGATGATGTCCGCTGCTCGGGCCGCGATCCCCGGGTAGAACGTGGGCAGGGTCTTGAGCTCGACATTGGCCTGCATATCGGCCGGCAGCCACTCGAGGACCTCCTCGAGCGTGGGGATCGACTCCCTCTCATGCTCATTCCACGGGCCATGCTCATTCCCCAGGCCATGGGCCACCGAACCGTGGGAGGCGTCGTAGGAGTACCTCCGCAATTGCTCGAGTGTCAGGTCGGCCACCACGCCACGCCCATTGCTGGTGCGGTCGATGGTTTCATCGTGGATCACCACGAGCTCGCCATCGGCTGTGCGGTGCACGTCGAACTCGATGGCGTCCGCTCCCTGCTCGGCCGCAAGCCGAAAGGCGCTCATCGTGTTCTCCGGTGCCTCCGCGCTCGCTCCCCTGTGCGCCCAGATCTCCATGGAATCAGTACACCACCTGTGCGTCACCAAGGATGCGTCACCAGGAAACGACCGATCCTGGCCTGTTCTCGGCGGCATCCGACGCCGAGAACGGCCACACGGAGACGTCACGGCTGAAC
The DNA here is from genome assembly GCF_006716235.1 of Propioniferax innocua. Classification (GTDB taxonomy): domain Bacteria; phylum Actinomycetota; class Actinomycetes; order Propionibacteriales; family Propionibacteriaceae; genus Propioniferax; species Propioniferax innocua. The sequence continues at coordinate 185,393 of NZ_VFOR01000002.1, forward strand.
GATGCCACGACCACCGATCGGTACCGGAGAGGGGATTCGAACCCCTAAGGCCTTTTAGAGCCAGACGGGTTTGAGCCGTCCGCGTATACCGTTCCGCCACTCCGGCGCGCCCGGGAACACATGTATCCCTCGGGGCACCGCGAAAATATAGCTCATCGACGGCCCCAGCCGCGAACCGGCCCACCGACGAGGGCCTGGCCCGGCTCATGATCCGGGCCATGGGGGCTCCTCAGAGGGACGGGTGACCGCTCGTGGGCGGCTTGATCTTGTGCACCCGCACCGCGTTGGTCTTACCGGGGACCCCCACCGGGTAGCCCGAGACGGTCACGACGCGGTCCCCCACTTTCACGAAATCACCGTGGACGAGGGCGCGATCCACCTCGAGGATCATTTCGTCGGTGCTGTCACAGTCGCGCACCAGGAAGGTCTTGATGCCCCATGACAGCGTCAGCGCCTGTGCCGTCGATCGGCTGGGCGTGAACACCAGGATGGGGATCTCCGGCCGCAACCGCGCCAGACGGCGAGCGGTGTCCCCGGAGGTGGTGAAGGCCACCAGGTACGTGGCGCCGATACGTTCAGCCACCTCGGCGGCGGCCTTGGACATGATGCCACCGGTGGTGTGCGGATCCCAGTCGATGACGTCGATGCGATCCATGCCGTGTGACTCGGTGTTACGGACGATGTTGCGCATCGTCTCGACCGTCGTGATCGGGTACTGCCCCACCGAGGTCTCACCCGAGAGCATGACGGCATCGGCTCCATCGAGCACCGCATTGGCCACATCCGAGGCCTCGGCGCGCGTCGGCCGCGGAGCATGGATCATCGACTCCAGCATCTGGGTGGCCACGATGACCGGCTTGGCCCAGCGTCGCGCGGCAACGATGATGCGCTTCTGCGCCATCGGCACCTGCTCCAGAGGAAGCTCGACGCCCAGGTCGCCACGCGCGACCATCACCGCGTCGAAACTGTCGACGATCTCACCGATGGCCTCCACAGCCTGAGGCTTCTCGATCTTCGCGATGACCGGAACGGTGCGGTTCTCCTCGCGCATGATCTCGTGCACCGGCTCGACATCCTTGGCACTGCGCACGAAGGACAGGGCGATCATGTCAACCCCGCTGCGCAACGCCCATCGAAGGTCGTCGCAGTCCTTCTCACTCATCGCGGGGACGCTGACCGCCACCCCCGGGAGATTGATGCCCTTGTGGTCCGAGACCGGCCCCCCGACAGTGACGCGGCACACCACGTCGGTCCGGCTGACCTCCTCGGCGACGAGATGCACGTTTCCGTCATCAATGAGGATGCGGTCCCCCGGCGTCACATCGCCGGTCAATCCCTTGTAGGTCGTGGAACAGCGTTCCTTGTCGCCCTCCACATCCTCGGTGGTGATCGTGAACCGATCGCCGTATCCGAGCGTGACCTTGCCTTCGGCGAACTTCCCGAGTCGGATCTTGGGTCCCTGCAGATCCGCGAGAACACCCACCGGGCGCCCCACCTTCTCGGCGGCCTGCCGCACCAACTGAAGGCGGCGATCGTGCTCGGCATGATCGCCGTGGCTCATGTTGAGTCGAGCGACGTTCATGCCCGCCTGTACCAGACCGACGATCTTGTCCAGATCGTTGGTCGCCGGACCAAGAGTGCAAACAATTTTGGCTCTACGCACGGTCCCCAAGCATAGTCCTGCACCTTCTCATCATCGATGGGGGCCTTGTGCCTGCCTTTCGGCCTCGGCCTCAGGCGCGTTGCAGAACCTCGAGGGCATGAGCCAGGTCCTCCGGAGGTTCGGAGGTGAAATGCACCTGCTCCCCACTGCCGGGATGCTCGAAGCCCAAACCGACCGCATGCAGCCACTGTCGTTCCAGCCCCACACGTTCCGACAGTCTGGGATCCGCCCCATACAACGCGTCACCAACACACGGGTGCCCAGTCGCAGCCATATGGACGCGGATCTGGTGCGTGCGCCCGGTCTCGAGATGCACCTCGATGAGAGTGGCGGCCGCCATCGCCTCAAGCGTGTCGTAGTGGGTGATCGACTCCCGTCCCCCCTCGACGATCGCCATCTTCCATTCCCCACTGTGGTGGCGCCCGATGGGTGCGTCGATGGTCCCGGAGAACGGGTCGGGATGCCCCTGTACGAGGGCGTGGTACGTCTTTTCGACGGTGCGCTCCCGGAACGCCTGTTTCAGCAATGAGTACGCCCGCTCGCTCTTGGCCACCACCATGAGCCCCGAGGTTCCCACGTCGAGACGCTGCACGATGCCCTGACGCTCGGCCGCTCCCGACGTGGAGATCGCAAATCCCGCCGCAGCAAGATGCTCCACGACCGACGGACCTTTCCACCCCAGACTCGGATGGGCCGCAACCCACGCCGGCTTGTCAACGACGATCAAGTCCGCATCATCGTGGACGATGCGCAGCCCCTCCACGATCTGAGGGCGCACCCGAACACCCACCGGGTCCTCGGGGATGTCGACCTCCAGCATCTGCCCCGCATCGACCCGATCCGATTTCGACACAACGACGCCGTCGAGCCGTACCGAACCATTGGCGACGAGATCGGCCACACGGCTACGGGACAGCCCCGTCATGCGGGCGCACGCCGCATCGACGCGGTCACCTTCCAGCCCTCCCGGCACCAGGAACACCCGCTCAGGCATCCGCGCCTTCACCCCCGGCCTCAGACCTGCCCCTGGGCCCCGATACGCCCTTGGGGTTCTCCCCGGACACCACCACGTTGTCGGGAAGGCCATCTGGGCCCACGCCGCTCCGGAACCACACGATCACCAGCGCCACGGCTCCGAGAGTGACACAGATATCGGCCACATTGAAGATCGGCCAAGCCGGAAGCCGAAGGAAGTCGATCACATGCCCCACCGCGAACCCCGGTGGACGGAACAACCGGTCGGTGAGATTGCCCAGGATTCCGGCCGTGATGATGCCCAACGTCAATGCCCAACCGGTGTGCCGCAGCGTCCGTGCCAGCGCCACGACGAAGGCGAGCACCACGAACGAGAGCACGGTGAAGATCCACGTGTGGCCAGCACCGAGCGAGAAAGCCGCACCGGGATTGGCGATGAGGTGCAACTGCAGCAGCTCACCGATGAAAGGGATCGGCGTCCCCCAAGGAAGCGTCGACAGTGCCCACTGCTTGGTTCCCGCATCGATCCCCCACCCGACGAGTGCGGTCACGATCCACAAGGTGAACCCCCGACGGCCACTGATCCGTCGAGACGACACACCATCATTCCGTCGAGACGACACACCATCATTCCGTCGAGACGACGAGGCCTCCGAAGCAGTCATCGCCTTTCCTGGCGCTGCTTGCACGCCATGCACAGGATCGCCCGGGGATACACCTGAAGACGGCCCTTGCCGATGGCTTCGCCACACTCCTGGCAGTGCCCGTATGTGCCGTCGTCGATCGCGTCGAGAGCCGTACGTGTCTGCTCGATCATCTCCCCAGCGTTGGCGGCCAGCGTCATCTCATGGTCGCGCTCGAAGTTCGCCGAACCGATGTCGGCGGCATCGCCGCTGGCTCCCTCATCACCGAGGATCCCCTTGAGGGCTTCCTCAGCTCGATGCAGGGCTTCCCGATGCTGTTCGAGCTCCTCTTCGAGCTCGGCACGCAGCTGGGCGATCTCCTCTGCAGTCCATTGCTCCTCTCCCTCCCGAACCGGAAAGTCAAGCTTGGACGCGGATTGGTTCGCCATGGTGGCTCCTCTCGCATACCCGTCCCGTGACGGGAGACCGCCATGGTAGCGGCATTCGACAACCTTCTCATCAAAAGTCACATCTGGTCGCGGAAACACATCTGCCCCAGCGGACCGTGTTCCCGCAGACAAACGGCGGACCGCTCCAAGAGCGGTCCGCCGCGTGCGGTGAAACTTCAGATCACGCGTTGGGGTTGGTGCCCTCCGCCAGCGCATCAAGACGCGGGGTGCCGGGATTCTCATCAGCGCCCTCAGGCTCCAGACCACCCGACTCCAGCGAACGAATCTGATCCTGAAGATGCTTGGTGAGGTTCTGGCGATAACGGCCCTCAAAAGCACGGAGTCGCGAGACCGTCGCGTTGAGCTGATCGCGGTCGCCCTCAAGCTTGCTCATGGCCTCACGACGCTTCTCGGCCAGCTCACGATCGAGATCGCCGGCACGAGTCTGGGCCTGGGAGGTGATGCGCTCGGCATTGGCGCGGGCATCCTGCTCAACGCGTGCCGCGCGACCCTTGGCCTCATCGGTGATCTGCTGTGCCTGCTGCTTGGCGTTCTCGATGGTCGTACTCGCCTCGGCGTCAGCCTCTTCGGCGATCTTGTTGGCGTCCTCGACCGCACGCTGCACCCAGGCACCGGCCTCGGCTGCGGTGGTGACCACGACGCGGCCCTTCTCATCGGTGACCGGAGCGTTGGTGCCGACCGCGGCAGCCGGTGCGGCTGCTGCGGGGGCCTGCTGACCGGCGCGGCTGGCGTCCTCACGGGCCTTCTGCGCGTCCTGCTTCGCCTTCGCGGCTTCATCCCTGGCCGCCTTCAGATCAGCGGCGTGCGCTTCCTTGAGCTCAGCGATCTTCTTCTCGTACTCAGCCTCGACCTGCTTGCGGATCTCGCCCTCGGCGGCCTGCGGAGCCGCCGTGGACTGCTCATCCTGCTCGAGCTGCGACTCCTTCATCGCCTCGAGCTGGGAACGCATCATCTCGTTCTCTTCGACGATCTGACCGAAGGAGGCCTCGACCTTGTCGACGAACAGGTCGACCTCGGTCGTGTCGTACCCCTGCCTTCGGGCCACGTGGAACTTGGTGTTGCGGACTTCTTCCAAAGTCAGGGACATCGTTCACCTCACGTCGAGAATTGGGTGGTGGGCCACCTCAAGTGTCACTCACATGGTGTCGCCGCACCTCGATGGGACAAGCCAGCCACCACTGAAGACTTACCGTACCAGCGGCTTTCGGTCTCGCAAGCCGAAGGCAACCATCAGGGCACTGCTCAGAAGATCATGGCGTTGACCTGCAGCAGGATCAACACCAGGAACCACACAACCATGAAGCCGAGGTCGAGAGCTGCATTCCCGATCCGCACCGGCGGGATGATCCTGCCGAAGAAATTCAATGGCGGATCGGTGAGCGTGTAAATGGTCTCGGCGATCACGAGCATGATGCCCCGCGGACGCCACGACGGCGCGAACATCGGCACCCAGCTCAGAACCATGCGGGCGAACAACACGCACAGATACAGCGTCAGCACCGTGTTGATGATCTGTCCGAGCAACGACACGTGCACTCCCTCTGAGGCTCAGCTCTGGTTGTAGAACCCGCCCGCGATCCGTTCCTTGTCTTCGGCCGTCACCGTGACATTCTTCGGTGACAGCAGGAACACCTTGTTGGTGACGCGTTCAATCCTGCCATGGAGACCAAAGATGAGCCCCGCGGCGAAATCGACCAGACGCTTGGCGTCTGTGTCCTCCATCTCCGAGAGATTCATGATCACCGGCACGCCATCGCGGAAATGTTCACCGATGGTGCGTGCTTCGTTATAGGTACGGGGGCACACGGTGATGATGCGGGAAAGGTCAGCCACACTCGGCTCCGGTTCAGGATCACGCGTGGACTCGGTTCGTGCCACCCCGCCTCGAGCCGAGGTCTCCCCCGGGCGTCGCGTGGCGGGACGATCGCCACGTCGCCGGTCGATCTCATGAACCTCGGCGGAATCCTCGGCACCGACACCTTCGGTCAATTCGACATCTTCGGTGTACTCATCCTCGAGCTCATCGTCATGGCGACCATCACGGCGACGACGATCGTCCTCGTCGTAGTCGTCATAGCGATCATCGGCGACGAGGCCGAGCCACGCCGCTGCGTTCTTGAGACTGCCCATCGGTGCCTCCTATTTCGTGCACGTCATGACGACGTTATCCGAGGCCCACCTTACGGGACTCACCGACACGCCCGGTACAGAACACGATGCCCGCCTGTCGCCCGGCCGCCGCATCGACGCGATGGCTGAAGAAGCGTTCCGGGTCAGTGCGCGTACACCGATCGTGCCGCTCCACATGTACCCCCATCTCGGTCAGCTGGGCGTCTGCACCTGCGCCCAGATCAATCGCCGGCGTCCCCCACGTGGTCGTCGCCCTCGTGGCGGGAAGGATTTCGGCGGCCGCGTCACGCATGGGCTCGGGAACCTCATAACAGTCCCCGCAGATATGCGGACCGATCCAGGCCCGCAGCGGTGCCGGGCTCAACCCACGCATCGTCTCGACCGTGGCCTCCAAGACCCCGGCCAGCAGACCGACACGGCCGGCATGAGCCGCTCCGACGACTGATCCGTCCTCGGACGCGAACAGTACCGGGACACAGTCGGCCACTCTGATCAACAGGCCCACATCGGGTTCGGTGGTCACCAAGGCGTCGGCCTCCACCTCGGGGCACTGCTGCCCATCGACGGCATCGTGGACGACATGGACGTTGGTGGTGTGCATCTGGTCGACGCGGATCAGAGCACGAAGGCCCAACTCCCGTCGAACGATCTCGAGATTGTCGTGAACCGCGGGGTCCACTCCCACGCGACCAAGGTTCAACGAGCTCCACGACCCCTGGGATCGTCCACCGAGGCGGTCGGTGAAGGCCAGCCCGACTCCCGGAACCGTGTCTCCCGGATCGAGCCTCAACGCGAACACGGCGTCACTTCAGGAAGTCGGGAACGTCCAGGTCGTCGCCATCATCGGGCTTGGGGGCGGCCGGACGCTGCTGCGTCGGGGCCTGCCACGTGGAACGCTCAGTCGGCTTGTCACCGCCGTCGGAAGCGCCACCACCGGTGTTCGGCCGCGTCGGAGCAGTGCTCACCGACGTGGGCTCCTCCTTCTGGGCCGACGGCTGGGCTGGACGCTGCTGCTCGATGATCGGGCGCTCGGAGATGGCCGTGCGCTCGTTCTCGTGACGAGAGACGCCCTGCTGACGCTTCTGGGAACCATCGGCGAATCCAGCGGCGATCACGGTGATCCGCAGCTCGTCTCCCAGCGCATCGTCGATCACGGTGCCGAAGATGATCTGGGCATCGTCCGAAGCCGCCGACTGGATCAGGCTCGCCGCGGTGGACACCTCGAACAACCCCATGTCGGAGCCACCGGAGATGGCCATCAAGACGCCCTGAGCGCCATCGATGCTGGCTTCCAGCAGTGGCGAGGAGACCGCCATCTCTGCAGCGGCCTTCGCCCGGTCCTCTCCCCTGGCCGAGCCGATGCCCATGAGGGCCGAGCCCGCATTCGACATGACGGCCTTGACGTCGGCGAAGTCGAGGTTGATCAGTCCCGGAGTGGTGATGAGGTCGGTGATGCCCGAGACACCCTGCATCAAAACGGTGTCGGCCTGGCGAAAGGCGTCGAGGATGCTGACCTGCGCATCGCTCATCTCCAGCAGCTTTTCGTTGGGGATGACGATGAGGGTGTCGACCTCCTCGCGGAGCTTCTCGATGCCCTCATCGGCCACGCGCGAACGCTTGGCCCCCTCGAACATGAACGGACGAGTCACGACGCCGATCGTCAAGGCTCCCATGGAGCGCGCTGTCCGTGCCACGACGGGCGCAGCGCCGGTACCGGTGCCACCGCCCTCACCTGCGGTCACGAACACCATGTCGGCACCCTTGAGCACGTCCTCGATGTCTTCGGCATGGTCCTCGGCCGCCTGCCGACCCTTGTCCGGGTCGGCGCCGGCACCCAGACCACGGGTGAGATCACGCCCGATGTCGAGCTTCACATCCGCATCGGAGATCAGCAACGCTTGGGAGTCGGTGTTCAGTGCGATGAACTCAACGCCCCGCAGACCGGCCTCGATCATGCGGTTGACAGCGTTGACGCCACCACCACCAACGCCAACGACCTTGATGACGGCGAGGTAGTTCTGGGAAGGATTGACCACGGGGGTTGCCTCTTTCTCCTGCTTCGGCGGCGAGTGCCGTTCCTGGCTGCCCGTCAGGCTATTGAAGCGCTTCGGCCAATCGCAACCAAAACGGCCAACCCGGCGGGTGTCTCTCAAGTGGTACTTGAGGGTATGCGGTCAGCGGGTCGAAGGGTTTTCCGGTGCCGTGACGTCGATGAAACGGGCTTCTGTGGCTCCCAGCAGAGCCCTGGCGACCTTCATCTTCAACGCCACGTCCTCACCCGAACCGACGACCACGCGGCGGTCTTCCGGGAGGAACAACGTGATGCTGTCGGGGCTGTGCGCCTCCACCCGATCCACACGAAGATCCCCGGTCTCGCGGAGCACTGCGGCGATGCCCCGCAAGGTCTCCGGGTCGGCCGGCGCGGTGGCCGTGACCAGACCAGCGGTTTCCCGAGCTTCTGCGAAAGTGAAGCCCTCGGCGTCGACGAGGGTCGGAGCCGGATGCGTGTCGAGCACGAATGCCGGCTCCCGTTCCACGACCTGGATCGTCACCACATCGGGGAGACCACGGCTGACATGCGCCTCCGCAACGGGCGGAAGAGCTGCAACCCGCTCGGCGATCTCACGCTCGGACACCTGCGCCAAAGGCCTCCCCATCGGAGCATCGGCGACGTCGACGACCTGCTCGACGGCGAGAATCCCAGCTCCCTCGACCCGCACTTCTCGCAGCGCGAACAACGGGCTGAAGCCCATCACGCCGATGAGGAGCAACAAGACGACGAAGCCCACTCCGATCACAGTGCGGCGGCTCCTGCGTTCAGGCCCGGCCATGGGACTCCCGAGTTCTCCGCAGCCCCTCCACGATCCGTGGCGCCATCTGCGTGATGTCACCGGCCCCGAGCGTCAACACCACATCACCGGGGCCGACCATCTCCGTGACGCTCGCCACGATTTCGTCATACGGCACCCACCGCGCCACACCACCGGCGCGACGACAGGAATCGACGAGCAGCGAGGCGTCCACCTCGGGGATCGGCTCCTCACGTGCGGCGAAGACATCGGTGACGAGGCACTCATCGGCCAGTGCGAGGGCCTCACCGAACTCTTCGGCGAAGTCTCGCGTCCGCGAATACAAGTGCGGCTGGAAGCAGGCCACGACCCGACCATCGCCCACGCCGACACGTGCCGCATGCAGAGTCACATCGAGTTCGGTCGGGTGATGGGCGTAGTCGTCGAACACCCGAACCCCACCTATCTCCCCATGTGGGGTGAAGCGTCGCGCGGTGCCACGGAATCCCCCAAGGGCCTCGGCCACACGCGTCGCGTCGGCCCCATGGGTGACCGCTGTCACCAGAGCGACTGCCGCATTGTGGAGATTGTGCAGACCCGGCACCTGGAGAGCCAGCCGGATCGGACCGGCCGGGCCGTGCAGCGTCGCCCGTGAACCAAACCCCTCCAGGCACTCATCCTCGAGCCACCAATCCCCACCGGGGCCGACTGTGACGATCCGCGTCGACGATTCTTTCTGCTCCACCACGGTGGCAGCGATGCGCGCGGCCCCGGCGTCAGCGATGTTGATGACCACGCAGGAGGCCTTCTCGGCGAACTCGACGAACCCCTCGGCATACGCCTCCGGCGTCTTCCAGTTGTCGAGATGGTCGGCCTCCACGTTGGTGATGACACGCAACTCCGCCGGGTACTGCAGGAACGAGCCGTCCGACTCATCGGCCTCCACAACGAACGGACCGGTCCCGTCCGCGGCGGCCTCCCCCGTCGTCGCCAGGGGCGCACCGACGACGAAGCCGGGATCCATGCCGAGCGACCAGAAGATGTGGGCGAGCATGCCCGAGGTGGTCGTCTTTCCATGTGTGCCGCCCACCGCGATACCGACCCGCCGCTCGGCACCGGCAGCGGGTTCCATCAACGCTCCCAGAGCGGCACTGCGATGCCAGATCCGCAACCCGCGTTCGCGGGCAGCCACGACCTCGGGATTGTCTGCCGCGATGGCGGAGGAGACCACGACGGTCTCGGCGTCGCCGACCTGTTCGGCGGCATGCCCCACGAAGGTCGTGACGCCGCGGTCACGCAATCGGGCCAGATTCGCCGAGTCGGAACGGTCCGACCCGCTGACCCGGACGCCGCGTCCGGCGTACAACTCGGCCAGGGGCGCCATTCCCGCACCACCGGCCGCGATGAAGTGCACCGGCCCCAGGTCGGACACCGGAACCAAGGGCACCGGGGGCACCAGGGCGCCGAAGATCGAACTCACGACCGGGCCGCCGCCAGCACGCGCTCGGCCAAGGTCGTGGCCGCCTCGCCGGGCACCAGATCCCGCCCGATGGTGCCCATCGTCTGCAGACCGGCGGTGTCCTTGATGATCCCGGGGATCTCTCCGGCGAGCCAGGTGGACGAAAGACCGGAATCAGCGATGAGCCGGCCCCCACCGGCGTGCACGAGTGCCTCGGCATTGCGAGCCTGCTCACCGTTGCCGTGCGGCAGCGGCACGAAGATCGCGGGAAGCCCCACGATGGCGGTCTCCACCACCGTGCCAGCCCCGGAGCGGGCCAACATCAGGTCAGCGGCCGCATAGGCCTGCTCCATGCGGTTGACATAGGCCACCGGGCGGTAGATCGCACCGGTGTCGGAATCGGTCACCGAGACCATCTCGTCGGTGAAGTTCTTGGCACCCAGCACATGCAGGATCTGCACCCCGGCGGCCAGCAGCGGGTCGATGGCGTCGATCACGGCCTCGTTGATCGACCGGGCCCCCTGCGACCCACCACTGACGAGCAGCACCGGCAGATCAGGCTTCAACTCGAACAACGCACGGCACTTCGTCTGCTCCGCAGCACGGTCGAGCAGAGTGATCTCGTCACGCACCGGGAGGCCGATGCACTCGGCGCCCTTCAATGAGGTGTTGGGGAACGCCGTGTAGACGCCTTCAGCGAACCGCGCACCGACCTTGTTGGCCAGACCCGGCACCGAGTTCTGCTCGTGGACGATGACCGGCAGCTTGAGCTGCTTGGCCGCGATGTAGGCCGGCGTCGCCACATACCCGCCGAATCCGACGAGCACGTCGGCGCGATGCTTGCGGAGCTTCTCCTTGGCCTCCCCCACCGCACGGGCCAGACGCATCGGGACCATCGCGAGTTCGAGGCCGGGCTTGCGCGGCATCGGCACCGGAGAGATGAGCTCGAGATCCAGACCGGCCTCGGGGACGACACGGCTCTCGAGGCCCTTCGGCGTCCCGATCGCAACGCGGCTCCCCTCGGGGTCCAACTCAGCCAGACGATTGGCCGTCGCGATCAGCGGCGAGGTATGCCCGGCGGTGCCACCGCCGGCCAGAACTACGTTGACCATGGAGGTCCCTTCTGTTCGGACTCGGAATACCAGTGCGTTCGGATGGTCGCTTTCCACATGGCCCCAGATCTCCGCACGTCCAGACCCCAATGGCGGGGATCCACTCATGCCCGGGATCCGGGAACGCTGCGACGATACCGCGTCAGCCGCGAGAGCCGACGATGGAGGTGACGCGCGACGGCCTCGCGTCATGCTTGCGTTGGAGGGCTTCCCGAGCATGCGGCACATCACGCGCGCAGGCGATCAGGACGCCGAGCGCGAGCATGTTCGCCATGAGCGCCGAACCACCGTAGGAGAGCATCGGCAGTGGAACACCCATCACGGGCAGCATGCGCAGAACGACGGCGATGTTCACCAGAGCTTGGAACAGGAACCACGTGGTGATTCCGGTGGCCGTGACACGTCCGAACAGCGTCTCCGAATGCATCGCCACCCGGATGCCGGCGAAGCCGAGGACGAAGAACAACGCCAGGACCAGCAGTGCCCCGAACAGACCCAGCTCCTCACCGATCACGGCATAGATGTAGTCGGTGTGCGCCTCGGGCAGGCTTCCCCACTTCTGACGGGACCTACCGATCCCGGTACCGGTCCAGCCCCCCGTGGCCAAGGCGTAGACACCGACGGTCGCCTGCATGTTCGTCCCATCCAGGTCCTGTCCGGGATTCATGAAAGCCAGCAGGCGCCGCATGCGGTTGGCCGACGTCACCGTCATCGCGAGAACACCGAGCAGCCCGACACCGCTCAGGGCCAGCAGTACCCGCTTGGGGGTTCCGACCACCAGCAACAACGACACGAGGATCCCTGCGATGATGACCGCGGTACCCATGTCTCCTTGGAACACGACCAACAACAGCACCAGACCGGCCAGCGGCAGGAACGGGATCAGCAGGTGCGCCGGTTCATCCAGTTTCCGTTGTTTGCGTGTGAAGATGGCACCGGCCCACATGACGAGGGCGAGTTTGGCGAACTCGGCGGGCTGGAACCGCAGCAGCGGGGTACCGAGCTCGACCCAGTTCTGGTTGCCGTTCACATCGACGCCGAGCGGCGTATAGGTGAGCACGAGAAACCCATAGGCCAGGAGCAATGCCGCCCACGACATCACCTGCAACGACTGCAATGACGCCCGCGCCAGGAACACCGCGCCGATGAGACCGGCCACCATGAAGACGCTCTGCCGCTTCACGAAGAAGAAGGAGTCCCCGACCTGCAGCTGCCCGTAGACGCTGCTGGCCGAGAGCACGAACATCAACCCGAGCCCGATCAGCAGGGCCGCCGACCCGATGATCATCCAGTAGTCGGCCAGAGGCCGTGCCAATGTGTCGCGCATGATGGCGACCACGCCACGAGGGCTCTGCTCCTCGTCGGCGGAGGGCTCACCGACCGACGCCGGTTCCATACGGGCACGCCCCTTCTGTGAGGGGCTCTTCTGCGGCGGGGGAAGCAACGCCACGGGGTCCTCCAGTCGGTGGATTCAGCGGTCGGCGTCAGGCGTCGGGGGCGATCCCTCGCACTGCCGCGGCGAAGGCCTCGCCCCGCGCACCGTAACCGGCATACATGTCGAGACTCGCGCAGCCGGGGGCCAACAGCACCACATCGCCCGGCTGAGCCATGTCAGCGGCCACAGCCACCACCTGCGTCATGGCTCCATCATCGTCGGATTCCACGATGAACACGGGAACCTCGGGCGCGTGTTGGGAAAGTGCCGCGTTCACATGCTCCCGATCTACCCCGAGGAGCACTGCCCCACGGAACCGGTGGGCATGGGTACGCACCAGCTCATCGAAGTCAGTCCCCTTCGCCTGTCCCCCGGCGACCCATACGACCTTCTCGAACGCCTGCAGTGACGCAGACGCCGCCGCCGGGTTGGTGGCCTTCGAATCGTCCACCCATGTGACATCGCCGAAGCACGCCACGGTTTCAATGCGATGCGCGCCGGCACGGGTGTCGCGCAGGCCCTGCCGCACCGCGGCATGCGGGATGTCCAGGGATCGGGTCAACGCCGCAGCGGCCAGGGCGTTGGCGATGTTGTGCGGCGCGTTCGGATGCACATCGGCGACGCCGGCCAGCTCCAGAGCCGATGCATCGCGCTGTTTGATCCACGCACGATCCACCAACAGTTCGTCGACGATCCCGGTCATGGAGCGAGCCGGGATTCCGAGGGTGAAGCCGATGGCGCGAGCGCCCTCCACCACATCGGCCTCCTCCACCATGCGTTCGGTGGCCGGGTCATCCACGTTGTACACGCAGGCGGTGGTCACACCGTTGTAGATGCGGGCCTTGTCGGCGGCGTACTCGTCGTATGACTCGTGCCATTCCAGATGGTCGGGAGCGATGTTCAGCACCGCGGCACCATGGAGCTGCAGCGTGTGGGTCCAGTGAAGCTGGAAGCTCGAGAGCTCGACGACGAACACGTCGTAGACGGTGTCGGTGTCGAGGATCGCCTCACACACCGGTCGCCCGATGTTGCCGACCAGTGCCACCGATTTCCCGGCGGCCTCGAGCATGGCCGCGGCCATGGTGACCGTCGTGGTCTTGCCGTTGGTGCCGGTGACTCCAAGCCACGGCGTCCGCTCCGGAATGGCTCGGTGTCCGTTGGACAGGCGCCATGCCAGCTCGACCTCGGACCAGATCGGCACATTTCGCTCAACCGCCTGCGTCAACAGCGGTGCACTGGGGCGCCATCCCGGCGAGGCGATGACCAGATCGGCGTCCTCGGGAAGTTCTGCGGTCGCCCCCGGACCGGTCCGCACCTCGGTGCCGAGCGAACCAAGGAGCTCGGCCTTGTCCCAAGTGGCCTCGCTGGTGGAGTCGTCGAGCGCGATGACCCGGGCCCCGCCTTCACGGGCTGCCTCGGCGGCCGCGAAGCCGGAGGCCCCCAGACCGGCGATGACGACACGCAGACCGCCGACGGCGTTCGGATCGAGATCGAGCCCGCCGATCACAGCCCCGCCACCCATTCGGCGTAGAAGATGCCAAGTCCAAGACTGACGCAGATGCCGCACACGATCCAGAAACGCACCACGATCGTCGACTCGCCCCACCCCAGCAGCTCGAAATGGTGCTGCAATGGAGCCATCTTGAACAGACGCTTGCCCTTGGTGAGTTTGAAGTACCCCACCTGCAACATCACCGACAAGGTGATGATGACGAACAGGCCACCGAGGATCACCAGCAGCAGCTCGGTGCGGGTGAAGATCGCCAAGCCGGCCAGTGCACCGCCGAGCGACAGGGAGCCGGAGTCACCCATGAAGATCTTCGCCGGCTTCGTGTTCCACCACAAGAACCCGAAGCATGCCGCGGCCAGGGAGGCGGCCACCACCGCGAGATCGTGCGGGTCCCGCACCTCATAGCACCGCGGATTGGCCGTCAGCACCGACGCGCAGGACTGGTTGTACTGCCAGATGTTCACCAGCGTGTAGGCGCCGAACACCATCGTCGACGCCCCGGTGGCCAGACCGTCGAGACCATCGGTCAGGTTCACCGCGTTCGAGGCGCCCGCGATCAACACCATGATCCAGACCACGGCGAGGATCAGCGGCAGCGTCAGCGGCTGGATGTCCCGCAGGAACGAGACGGCCTGGGACGCGGGGGTGAGCCCACGCTCATTGGGGAACTGGAATGAGAGGATCGCGAAGCTCGCCGCCACCACTGACTGACCCATGAGCTTGGCCTTGGAGTCGAGCCCGAGACTGCGCTGCTTGGAGATCTTGATCCAGTCATCGAGGAACCCGACGACGCCCAGCCCCACGAACAGGTAGAGCACGAGCATTGCCGAAGCCGTCGGTGGCCGCCACGTGATCACGTGCGCGACGATGTAGCCGAGCACGACCGCCATCATGATGACGATGCCGCCCATGGTGGGGGTGCCGCGCTTGGTCAGGTGCTCGGTGGGTCCGTCCTCACGGATGAACTGCCCATAGCCCTGCTTGACCATGACGCCGATGGCGAATCGCGTACCGATGAGGGTGGCGATCATAGAGACTGCTGCAGCCAGCAGGATGGTCTTCACACGCCGCTCCTGGAATCGTCGACACCAAGCAACTCGTCGGCCACGGCCTCGAGAGCCATCGAACGGGATGCCTTCACCAGCACCACATCATGACCACTCGCCACCTGCTTCGCCAGTTTCCTGGCCTCCTGCGTGTCGGCGGCCCGATGCGTGGACACCGGTGATCCCCCATCGGTTTCACTCACCCCGGCGACGATGTCGTCGGCGAACTCCCCCACCGCGATGAGTTCATCGATCCCCAGCGCTGCGACCGCACGGCCAATCGCACGATGTTCAGCGGCTGAGGCGTCACCGAGCTCGAGCATGTCCCCCAGGACTGCGATGGTGCGCGATCCGGGATGCTCGCGCTGCTCGGCGCGGCCGATGGCTGCGAGGCTGTGGCAGGCGGCGAGCATCGAGTCGGGGTTGGCGTTGTAGGCGTCATTGCAGACCACGAGCCCATCTGCTCGGCGGGTGATCTCCATACGCCATCGTGAGCGTGAAGTGGCAGCGGTCAGGGACGCCGCGACGGCAGCAGGATCGACGCCCAGCACCACCGCTGCCGCCGCTGCGGCCGCCGCATTGCCGACCTGATGCCGTCCGGAAACCTGCAGCTCGACGGGGAAACGCTCGACATGGTCCCCACGTTCCACCACAAGGGTGAAGGAATGACGATCCAGATCGCCGGCGTGCACGTCATCGGCCCACACGATCACGTCGGCCGGTTCGGTGGGGCGCCCCGCCCCGCTGAACCACGCGATGCGACCACGGGTCCTGGGGGCCATCCCAAGCGTGTACGGATCGGTGCCGTTGAGCACTGCCCAGCCGTCGGCATCCAACGCCTCGACGATCTCACCCTTGGCCTGCGCGATCGCTTCTCGCGAACCGAATTCCCCCAGATGAGCCACGCCGACGTTCAGCACCACTGCGACGCTGGGCGGCACGATGCCACACAAGTAGGCGATGTGCCCTCTGCCACGGGCTCCCATCTCAGCCACCAGATAGCGGGTGTCCTCATCACACGAGACGGCTGTCAGGGGCACGCCGATCTCGTTGTTGTGGCTGCCCTCGGGAGCCACGGTGGCGCCGGCATCGCCCAAGACGGTGGCCAGGAGATCCTTGGTGGAGGTCTTGCCCTGCGAACCGGTCAGCGCGACGGTCCTCAGCCCGGGCAGGGCGTCGATGACATGGCGGGCGACCCGGCCGAAGGCCTCCCGGACGCCGAGCCCATCCGCACCGGCGTCGACCACGATGCAGCGTGATGCGTCGACGCCATCGGGAACGTGGTTCACCAAGGCGGCCGCTGCGCCGGCATCAAGCGCGGCCTGCACGAAACGGTGCCCGTCGACGTTCTCCCCCGGCAGTGCCACGAACAGCGCGCCCGGGGTCACCGCGCGCGAATCGATGCAGACATCGGGCCCCACGACGAGATCGCCCGGGTCGTGAGTCACCCCGCCGATCCCCGCCGCGATTTCTGCCACTGAAACCGGACGCATCAAAGCTCCTCCGTGCCGATCTGGGCCCAGGATTCGGCGAGAACTGTCGAGTCGTCGAACGGGATCACCTCATCGCCGACGATCTGGCCCTGCTCATGTCCCTTGCCGAGTACCACGACGATCCCGTCGGAACCTGCCCGCCGCAGCCCTTCGGCGATGGCCGCGCGGCGTCCGCCCACATCCAGGGCATCGGGATTCACGCTGCGTGCTCCATGCAGAGCCGCCGCTCGGATCGCTGCAGGATCCTCGGTACGCGGGTTGTCGTCAGTGATGATCGTGACGTCCGCGCCCTGCGCCGCGGCGGCGCCCATGGGCTCACGCTTGGAACGGTCCCGGTCACCGCCACAACCGACGACGACCACGACGCGACGCCCAGCCTGACGCTGCTCGGTGAACGCACTCAGAACCGCGGCCACCGATTCCGGAGTGTGCGCGAAGTCGACATAGGCTTCTGGAGCGCGATCCCCCAACGGAACCGGCTGCATACGCCCGGGTACGTCCACCGTCGCCAGAGCGGGGGCGACGGCCTCGGGGGCGACGAGCTGTCCGGCAACGACCTGTCCGTCGACGAGCGCCATCGCGATGGCCGCGTTCGTGCGGTTGAACATACCGGGGAGTCGCATCGGAACCGTCAGCGTTCCGCCCGGATGCTGGAGGGAGAACTCGTCAGGTGCCGAAGGCAGGATCCGATAATCAGCCTGCTCGCTGCGTCCCACCGTCCGCAGTCTCAGCCCGTTCGCGCGGGCGCGTTCGATGAGCTGTGCCGCCCACGGATCGTCCATGTGCACCACCGCGTTGTGGGTGAAATGCGGGGTGAACAACCGGGCCTTGGCCTCGAAGTACTCCTCCATCGTTCCGTGGAAATCGAGATGCTCGCGGTTGAGGTTCGTGAAGCCCGCACCGGCGAATTCGATGCCATCCACCCGGTTGAGCGCCAGCGCATGCGAGGAGACCTCCATGGCCACCGCTTCTGCGCCGCGGTCCCGCATCTGGGCGAGCATCGCCTGCAGGTCGGGCGATTCGGGGGTCGTCACCGTGGACGTCGGTTGGTCGATCCGGACGCCGTCGAGTTCGAACCCGAGGGTCCCGATCGTCCCCACCCGCAGTCCCACCTGGCGCAGCAGCGCCGCCATGAGGTGAACCGTGGTCGTCTTCCCATTGGTGCCGGTGAGCCCGAACATCTGCACAGTGGTCGACGGATCCTGATGCACGCGTGAGGCGAACACCGCCATGTCACGGCGCGGATCCGGGCTGACGGCTACCGCCACCTCGGCACCATCGCCCGCCGTCAGCGGGCCCTCGGCCCGGATCTGTTCAGCCCCCTCGGCATCTGTCAGGATCGCCACCGCACCCGCGTCGACGGCCTGACGTGCGAATCGCGCTCCATGCACACGCGTGCCCGGCAGGGCCACCCACAGATCCCCCGGTGCCACACGACGGGAGTCCAGCGTGACACCGGACGCAGCGACATTCTGCCCGTCGGGCAATGTCAACATCGTCGGCCCGGTGCCGATTCTTGGTTCGGGAACACGCTCGTTCATCTCGGGGAGGCTATCCGATCCTGACCGCGATGCGCGGCACGTGCACCGGCGATCCGGTCACCACGTGAGCTGATCCTCCGTCGGGCCCTCCGTCGTGGAGGGCGTCACACCATAATTCGCCAGAACAGTCCGCATCGTGTCGTGATAGACCGGAGCGGCTGCCGCGGTGCCGGTGTGTCCATTTCGGGGGTTGTCGATCGCCACATACGTGACGTACTGCGGATCCTCGGCCGGGGCCATGCCCACGAAGGACGCGGTGTAACCGTTGTAGCCGCCGGTTTCGGGGTCATACTTCTCAGCGGTACCGGTCTTGCCTCCCGTGCGATAGTCCTCCATCGCGACGTTCGTGGCGAAACCGCCCGGACCGACGACCGATTCCATCATCGACGCCACCATCTCCGAGGATTCCTCGGAGACCACCCGACGCGGCTCGGCACGCTTGATGGGCACATCCTGCCCATTCGCATCGGTCGCGCTGCGCAGGATCGTCGGCTGGTTGTACACGCCGTCATTGAGGATCCCCGCGATGGCGGCTGTCTGCTGCAGTGCGGTCACCGACACGCCCTGACCGAACGCGATCTGATCACGGGTGTAATCCTCCATGTCCGCAGGAGGGAGGGAACCAGCGGCCTCGCCCGGCAGCTCGATACCCGTGGGGCGTCCGAGCCCGAAGTCGGAGAGGTACTGATGCATCCTCTCCTTGGGCATCTCGCGCGACATCATGATCATGCCGATGTTCGACGAGTAGGCAAAGGCTCCTCGCGCCGTGATCTGGGCGTAGTTGTGCTGCACCACGTCTCGCACGGTGCCACCGCCGGATTCGATCGACGGCGGGATCACCAGACGCGTCTGCGGAGCCACGGTTCCCGAATCGGTGAGCGCGGCCATGGTGAGGATCTTCTGCACCGACCCGGGCTCGAACGCCTGGGTGATGCTCCGGTTGAACATGTCATCGGAGTCGGCGTCCTCGATGCGGTTGTTGTCGAACGTCGGGACGTTGGCCATCGCGATGACCTCGCCGGTCTTGACGTCCATGGTGATGGCGACGCCCGAGTCGGCGTTGTGCTTCTTCACCTGCTCGGCGAGTTTTCGCTCGCTCACCGCCTGCACGCGCGTGTCGAGCGTCAGCTCATAGGAGACGCCGTTCTGCGCGGGCGTCAACACGTTCTGACCGAGCGGAATGCGCTGCCCCGACGGTGACGCTTCGAAGACCTCCTGCCCGGGCTGACCCGCCAGCTGCTCATCGAGCTGCATCTCCAGCCCGGCGACGCCTTCGTTCTGGCCGTTGATGAAACCGACGACCGCTGCCGCATTGGACCCCTCGGGATAGGTCCGGATCGGGCTCGACTCGCGGAAGACGCCGTAGATCTGGGCTTCAGCCAGATCGGCAGCCAGACGGTCGTACTGCGCGGCAGGGACCTTGCGTGCCACGTAGGCAAAACGCGTGCCCTCCTTGGTGAGGCCCTCCTTGTACTTCTCGGCGTCCCCGCCGATGTGGGCCACCATCAACGCCGCGATCTCATCGGCCTTCTCCCTGGTGAGCGTCGGGTCACAGGTGATATCCATCGCAGGCTGGCTGACCGCCATCACCGCACCGTTGCGGTCGGTGAGAACGCCCCGCTCCGCGGGCAATGGCACCGATCGCGTCATCGCGGCCTCTGCCGACGCCGCATAGGCCTGGGTGTCGAGCACCTGCAGCTGCACCAGACGACCGGCACACACCGACACCACGATCGCCAGAGCCACGAGCATCACCTGCAACCGGGAGACGCCCGAGGCCAATTTCAGTCGCGTCGGAGGCCTGGTCGACCCCCGGGAGGAAGGGCGATGGGAGGACGGGCGTCGGGAGGACGGATGACGGGACGACCGCCGCGACTTCGCCGACCCCGAAGCGCCGTCGCCGGAACGGTTTCGGCGTCTGCGAGCCTCATCGAGGGAACGCACGCGCTTCGATGAGCGTGACCGCTCTCGCGGTGTGCGGTCGTCTGCCATCACTGGCCTCCACGGGCGAATTCGGTCGCTTGTTGCTCCGGGCCCTGCGGCGCCGGATCCTGCTGCCCGGGTTCGGGCGCTTCAGGTGCTGGGGGCGGGGGGCCCGGCTGACCGGGCTGCACCTGCCCACTGCTCGGGCCGTCCGGTGCCGGCGATCCGGGGAACGCCGGGTTCTCCGGCTGACCCTGCCCCTGATTCTGCTGGTCGGCGCCCGGATTGGCCGGGTACGACTCGCCCTGGGGGCGAAGTTGTTCAGCACGTTCCCGGGCCGCCGCTGCTGCGTCCTCGGCTTCGGACCGCCGGGTATCGGCGTAATCCTGCGCTTTGGACTCCTGCGACGCGTCCTCCTCATCGGACGTCAGGATGACCGATTCGGGCCGGGCCTTCCCATCGGAGGGCGCGACATCGCCACTGATCTCACCGGTACGCAGGTCCACGAAGGCGATGTGGTCATTGGGGCGCAGCCCCAGCTTGGAGGCCTTGCGCGTGACCTCGCCGGTGGAGGACGCCTCGATGACCTGCTGTTTCAGCTCACCTTCGCGATAGCTCAACTCGACCGCC
Source organism: Propioniferax innocua (assembly GCF_006716235.1). Classification (GTDB taxonomy): domain Bacteria; phylum Actinomycetota; class Actinomycetes; order Propionibacteriales; family Propionibacteriaceae; genus Propioniferax; species Propioniferax innocua. The sequence goes on from NZ_VFOR01000002.1 coordinate 206,192, forward strand.
TCGGCACGCAGATCGTTCGCCTGCATCGCCTGGGCCTGCAGATGCGTGTTCAGGAACAGCAGCCCCACAAGACCGGCCACGAGGAGACCGCCGAGCACGACGAGGAATGATGCGCGCCCCATGCGCCCTTGGCTGGCCGGGACGAGAGCGAGTCGTGGACGAGACGGCGGAAGGGGGGCTCCCCCGCCACGGGGGTCATCAGATGTGGTGGGAAGTGGGGACACGCTCATGCTGCCGCCTCCAGTCGCTCGATGGCCCGCAGCCGCGCCGATGCGGCACGCGGATTGGTGGTGGTCTCGGCCCTGCCCGGCCGCTCGGCCCCCTTGACGAGGAGCTGCATGGTGGCCCGCATCTCGGGCGGGACGACGGGGAGGTCACGGGGTGCACGATCGATCGTGCGTTCCCGGAAGGCGTTCTTCACGAGGCGGTCCTCCAACGAGTGATAGGCCAGAACGACCATGCGCCCGCCCGGGGTCGATGCCGTGGGCGACACCAGGGCATCGAGCGCCTGCGGAAGCAGCGCCTCCAATGCGGCCAGTTCATCGTTGACCGCGATGCGCAAAGCCTGAAACGTGCGCTTGGCCGGATGCCCACCGGTGGTGGCGTGCCGCACCGCGGCGGGAAGCGCCTCCACGATGACCTCGACCAGCCGGGCCGATGTGGTGAAGGGCTCGACCTCCCTGGCTGCCACGATCGCACGGGCGATCCGGTCAGCGTGGCGCTCCTCGCCATAGGTGGTGAGGATGCGTCGTATCTCAGCTCCGGACCACGTGTTCAACACATCGGCGGCGGTCGGACCGGCGTCCCCCATTCGCATGTCCAGCGGCGCGTCCACCCGATAGGCGAAGCCTCGGTCGATGGTGTCGATCTGCAGCGAGGAGAGGCCGAGATCGGCGAGCACCGAGGACACCTCGGCGACCCCCAGATCGGCCAGAGCTTCGGCGAACTGCGAATAGACCGCGTGGACGAACTCCACCCGGTCGCCAAAGCGCGCCAGACGCTGACGGCTGTGGGACAGAGCGTCCGGGTCGCGGTCGAATCCGATCACCCGGGACTCGGGACAGGCCTCCAAGATGGCCTCGGCATGTCCACCAAGACCGAGGGTGCAGTCCACGTGCACCGCGCCGGGTTCGGCGAGGGCGGGTACGCAGAGCTCCACGACCCGATCGAGCAGCACGGGGACGTGCACGTCGGACGTCGGCGTCTCCTCCGTCATGCCCCCTCCTCGTTCACTCGATTCATCTGCCAGGTCGTCGCCCCGGCGCTGATTCCCCCAGCGCTGATTACTCTGTCTGCGCGATCTTTGGTGCGTATGGCCCGGCTGCCCGGGCCCGTCCCTCGTGATCGGCGAGGCATGCCCCGAACCGACCCTCCACAGGCGTGGAGGTACGAGTCGAGCAACCCACCTCGGGCTCCTGCGATGAGGTTTCGCCTCGAGGGCCGGCGGGAAGTGCAGCCTGCCGCAGGGGAAGTTGCGTCAGGATGCCCGTCCCTCGAGACGAAGCCACACCGCAGGATCACTCACCCGGAACGACCTCGTGATTCATCTGCGCGAACACCGATTCCTGCTCCGCGGAGTAGGTCTCCCATGCCTCGCGGTCCCAGATCTCGATGCGGTCGATCGCGCCGACCACGACGATGTCCTTGCCGAGGCCGGCATACGCGCGCAGTGCCGGCGGAATGCTGAGACGCCCCTGCTTGTCGGGCACCTCACTGGAGGCTCCGGCCGCCAGCATGCGCTGGAAGTCGCGGACCCCCTTCACCGTCGATGGCCCGGAAGCCATCTTCTGCGCCATCTCACGGAAGGTCTGCTCGGGGTAGATGGCCAGACACCGGTCCTGGGACCGAGTGACGACCAATCCGTCGGTGAGTTGCTCTCTGAACTTGGCCGGGAGGAAGAAACGACCCTTCTCGTCGAGCTTCGGTTCATGAGTGCCGAGAAACACGGTGCACCCACCCCCTCAAGCTCAGCGATCACGGTCGATCTGCTCCACTGCGCTCCACAGTACTCCACTTTCCCCCACAACGCGCAACCCTCAGGAGGAGAGTTTCAGAGAATCCCCGAAAAGTCCCACAAGAACAGGCTTTTCACGGTCAAGGCGGGGTGGAGGGTTGCGCCATGGCATGCGAGGCGACAGGCCCCGAAAGCAACCGAATCACCCCATGGGGAGCACCGACGGGAGCAAAGGGGGAGGAAAGTGGAGCAACAGGGGCGGGGCGGTGGAGAGCAGGGAACTTCGTCGTCACCGAATCGTGATCTTCGCCCGAAACGCGTAAGGTGTGCACGGACTTGGGCCGAGAAGCCCTTCACGTCCGTTCACGGAGGGCCGGTCGGCGCCCGCGAACGGGCTCGACGACAAGATCTGCGGAAGGACCGACTCTTGACTACGAGCTACGCCGGACCGGAAGACCCGAACCCCATGGGTCGTCGCGGCGCAGGGCCCATGGCCCCGCAGTACAACATCGAAGATCTGGTGCAGACGATCGATCGCGTGCGCGCGGGCATCGAGTCGGTGATCGAGGGCAAGCGCGAAAGCGTCGACACCGCGCTGATGGTGCTGCTCGCCGAAGGGCACCTGCTGCTGGAGGATGTGCCGGGCGTCGGCAAGACGATGCTGGCAAAGGCGATCGGCCGCTCGATCGACTGCTCGGTACGCCGCCTGCAGTTCACCCCTGACCTCCTGCCCTCCGACATCACCGGCGTCTCCATCTACAACCAGGAGAGTCGCGAATTCGAGTTCAAGCCCGGCGGCGTGTTCGCCAACGTCGTGGTGGGCGACGAGATCAACCGGGCCTCACCCAAGACGCAGTCCGCTCTGTTGGAAGCCATGGAAGAGCGCCAGGTGTCGGTGGACGGCACCACCTATGAACTCGATCTGCCGTTCATGGTCGTGGCGACCCAGAACCCGATCGAGATGGAGGGCACCTATCCCCTCCCCGAGGCCCAGCGCGACCGCTTCATGGCGCGTATCGAGATGGGTTACCCGACGCAGCGCGCCGAGCTGGAGATGCTCGAGCACCACGGCGCCCATGACCCCCTCATGGATCTGGAGCCCGTCACCGACGCTGGCACGATCCTCGCACTGATCGAGACCGTCAAGGACGTCTACGTCGCTCCCCCGGTGCGCCAATATCTCATCGGCATCATCGATGCCACACGTGACTCCTCCGACCTGCGTCTGGGCGCCTCACCTCGTGCTGCACTCCATCTCCTGCGTGCGGCCAAGGCCTACGCCGCCATGCAGGGACGCGACTACGTCAACCCGGATGACGTAGCCCACCTGGCCGCGCCTGTGCTGGCCCACCGCGTACTGCCCTCCACCGACGCCCAGCTCCAGCGTCACTCGGCGACCGACATCATCGACGGGGTGGTGCGATCGGTGCCCGTGCCGGAGAAGTGATGCGCCGCAATCCGTGGAGCCGCCTCACCTCACGTGGGCGGGTGTTCCTCATCACCGGACCCGCACTCGTCCTCACCGGCATGCTCGTGGGTGTCGTCGGCTTGGTGTGGGCCGGGCTCGTGCTGTTCCTTCTGCCCATCGTGGCCTTTGCGTTCATGATGGGCAGCCGCCTTCGCCTGTCGTGTGAACGCGCGTTCACCCATGGCGAGATGAGTATCGGCCAGACGCTCGACTCACATCTGGTGGTGTCGAAGAAGGGCCGGATGTCAGCCGGCATTCTCATGTTCGAGGAGGCCATGCCTCCCGAGCTCGGCCGCCGCCCCCGGTTCACGATCAACCAGGTGCGGGGCACGTGGTCACGGGATGTGCACTACCCATTGCACGGCCACCAGCGCGGACGCTTCACCGTGGGCCCCCTGCTGGTGCGCAGCACAGACATGTTCGGCATGGTGAAATTCGACCGCCAGTTCTCCTTGACCTCCGAGGTCATGGTGACCCCCCGTATCCACCCCCTGGGATCCATGGGCAATGTGGCAGGTGGTGGCACCTCGGGCGACCACCGGCCGCAGAAGCTCGGCGTCACCGGCCAGGATGATGTCTTGGTGCGCGAGTACCGCCACGGTGATGACGTACGCCGCGTCCATTGGCGCTCCACCGCGCGACGCGGTGAGCTGATGGTGCGCCGTGAGGAACAGGCATGGGATCCCCGCGTCTCCGTCCTCGTGGACAACCGCACGAGTGCTCACGCCGGCGTCGGTCGCGGGAACTCGATGGAGTACGCCGTGTCCTGCGCCGCCTCCATCGCCTGCCACTTCGTCGCCGAATCCTTCGACGCCAGCCTGTACGACGCCGACGGGGTCATGGCCTCGTCCACCACCACTCAGGTGGGCAGGCGTCACATCATCTCGACCTACACCGACCTGAAGGCATCCGATTCGACCAACCTTCTGACCGGCATCGGGGCCGTCAGCTCCGACACTTCCGGGCAGGTCCTCGTGGCCGTGCTGGGCCGCATCACGCAGGCCGATGCCGATGCGCTCGTGCGTTCGCGTCGTTCCCATTCGCATGGCTTGGCCATCGTCATCGACGTCGACTCGTTCTCCTCGACTCTCTCGGAGCACCGCACCGAGCACGAGAAGGCAGTCGGAGTGTTGCGCTCCAACCTCTGGCGCGTGGTGGAGGTCGACAGGGACACCCCGATCAGGGATGCCTGGAAGGATCTCGAGCGGATCGGAGAGTTCGTCTGATGGCACGTCCTGCACGGGCCGCAAATCCGGCACCCCCACGACCCCAGGTCATCACATCCTCCGACCGCGCGTCGGTGGCCATCGGTCTTGGCGTCATCCTCGCGGCCCTGCCATTGAAGATGCTCGTCATGGGATGGAGCTACATGTGGCTCACCATCCCTCTCGTGGCGCTGCTGTCGATGGCTTCCCTGGTGGTGCGCAGGCTCCGATTGGGAAGCCTGATGACGCTCATCGTCCAGATCATCCTGATGACGGCTTTCCTGCTCGCCGTGGCGCAGTCCCTCAAGACCGAGGGCGGGATCTTCTCGGGCTGGTGGGGTCTGTATGAGCAGGCATCCGAACACATCATGTCGCAGGCCTCCCCCATGGAGCCCAACGCCGGCGTGACACTGCTGTTCACCACTTTCATGGGCGTCATCGCGATCCTCACCGATGTGATGGTGCAGACCATCCAACGACCGGCGTGGTCGCTGCTGCCGCTGGCGATGGTGTGGGTCATCCCCACCTTCACGCTCCGCAACGAAACGCCGTTCTGGACCGTGGCCGCGATGTTCGGCGGCTACCTGGTCATCCTGCTCGCCGATGGCGTCAATGTCACCGCATGGTGGCCCCGCGGTGTGCGTCGCCGAGACACCGACCGCACCAATGGCGCACTGGCGCTGCGTTCGGCACTGATCGCGGTGCCCGCTCTGGTCCTTGCCATGGTGGGTGGCATGGCCCTTCCGGTGCTCATGAATGGCGAATGGACGCGTGACAAGCCCAAGGGCGCCGATGGCCCCCTGACGATGTCCGATCCCTCGTTGGATCTGCGCCGCAACCTCAACCAGCCTGAGGACCGCGAAGTCATCCGCTACTCCACCGAGGCCGAAGACGGCGTCTATCTGCGCATGACCTCCCTGCCCGCCTTCGACGGCACCGGATGGCACAGCTCCGGCGTCCAGCTCAGGGACATGCCACTGGATCCTCCGCCGGGTGTGACGAGCGTCGACTACGACACGATCAACACCCAGATCCAGGTCACCGAGTTCGGCTCGGAATACCTCCCCGCCCCCTACGCCCCGCAGGAGCTGCAGGTCGACGGGGAATGGAAATACGACCCCGACTCCCTGATGGTCATGGCCACCGGCGACAACCGAACCGAGGCGACCCGCGATCTTGAGTATTCGGTCTCGAGCCTCGACGTACAGCCCGACGGCCAAGGCCTTTCCCAAGCACAGACCGGAAACCCACCGGATGCGCGCTACACGGTTCCCATCCCCGAGGACCTGCCCCCGGAGTTGTTCGAGCTCTCGCAGCAGCTCACCTCGGATCAGCCGACGCCAGCGCTGAAGGCCGCCGCCATCCAGAGTTATCTGCGTTCGGACGAGTTCACCTACTCCACCGAGCCGCAGCCGGGCACCGGATACGACGCCCTGCAGAACTTCCTGTTCACCGACAAGAAGGGCTACTGCGAGCAGTTCGCCGGATCCATGGCCGTACTGGCACGCCTGGCGGGTATTCCGTCACGCGTGGCCGTCGGTTTCCTGCCCGGGGAGAAGCAGGGTGATGACCACGTGGTGTCGATTCGCGACTACCACGCGTGGCCCGAGTTGTACTTCGAAGGCTACGGCTGGGTGCGTTTCGAACCGACACCGAGCGTCGGCGTGGCACCATCGTGGACCGTGGTGGGCCAGGGGTCCGAGGAAGGGAACGGCCAGGGCGAAACGCCCGAGCCGACTCAGGAGGGGTCCCCCTCCCCCACCCCGACCCCCACTCCGTCCGAGAAGCCTGACGCCCCGCTGCCCGGACCGGTCGACCCCCCGGAGAGCCCCGCCTGGGTGCAGACGCTGGTGTTCATCGGGCTCGTCGTCGGCGTCGTGGCAGGTCTGGCTCTGTTCGTCTCGATCCCCTTCCTGATCCGCCGTCGACGCCGCCTGCATCGTCTGGCCACCACCGGTGACATGGATCAACGCGTCGAAGGTGCGTGGGCCGAGGTGCGTGATTCCGTCCTGGACGCCGGAGAGAACTGGCCCACCGGTTCCCCACGCGTGATCGGCAAACTCGTCGGCGAACGGCTGGACACCCAGTCGGCCAGAGCCATGGAGGTACTGTCGCTGATCGTCGAACGGCAGCGGTACGCACGATCCAACTCGGTGAATGCCGATCTGGCCGCCATTGCGCAGGACGTCCGACGCGGCCTGCTCCACGATCAGGATCTGTCGACCAAATTCGCCGCCAACTGGTGGCCCCGTTCACTGTGGCTGGGACTGTTCGGCAGGAAGTCGTGACGGTGTGACGGAGCCGATGATGAGGAAGGCCCGGAGCGTGCGCTCCGGGCCTTCCGTATTTCAGGGGCCTTCCGTATTGATGCCTGTTCGTCGTGCGAGATCCCCGTATATCCCGCCCGTATCCATCCCGCAGGTGTCGATCCCATGCGGTGGGGTCGCGGCGCTGGGGCGTCCTCAGCCGGGTCGCCGTCAGCCGGTTTTTTCAGGTGGTTCAGCGATCCTCGCCCTGACGGCGACGCCAGCGTTCTTCCATCTTGCTCATGAACGCATCGCTTCCGGAGCCACCGCCCTGCCCGACGCGGGACCGCGAGGGGGGCGTCGGCTGCTCGGATTCGGATGCCGGCTGGTAGGCACGGAGACCGAACACGGTACCGGCGAGCATGAGGATGAAGCCGATGACGCTGATGAACCAGAATGCCCCGCCATTGATGGCGACGCCGCCGATCAGGAGGAGCACTCCGGCCAAGAAGCCGAATCCGGCCAGAACGGCCTGCTTACGACGAAGAACCCTCGGGGTGTGATCGCCGCGCATGGTATGCGCGAGTTTGGGGTCGTCAGCGGTGAGGGCCTTCTCCATCTGCTCGAGAAGTCGCTGTTCCTCTTCGGACAGGGCCACTCGACACCTCCAACACGTCCGTGATGCTCCCCACGGTGGGGACACGTCAAGTCTAGATGGCCGCGTGGCGCGGACGAAACCAGTTGACGAGACTTCTCTGTGCCGTCCAACGCACCGAGGGCAGAACGTGGAGAAAGGAAGGCACAGGGGCCGGGGTCAGATCGTGACGGTCTTATCGACGGCCCCGGATCGAGCCATCACATGCAGGGAGGACGCGGCGGTGATCCATTCGGCGCGGCTTGCGACGGCCCGTTCGAGTTCGAGCAGCTCGTGGGTCGAGACGTCAGCGCTGACGACATCGGCGATCGCCCCGACTCCATATTCGGAGAGAACAGTGAAATCGGCGGCCTCGAGCATGGCGAGCAGATCCTCGCGTCGCACCCAGCCGTCGTCCTCGAGCAGTTCGCGGGCCGTGCGGAGGTCGCCGTCGATCACATGCCGGAGGATCCGCTGATACGGCTGACGCACCAGCAGGCTGACCACACCGCCTGGTCGCAACACCGAGGCGATGTTCTGCAGCGTTCCAGCGCGGTCGGTGACGTCGGAAAGCACCAGGTGGCACAGCACGGCATCGACGCTGTGGGGCTCCACGACCTCACAGAGGGTGCCGGTGTCACCTTGATGCGTGGTGAGCCGTTCGGTGAGACCCATCTCCCGGGCGCGTCTGTCGGTGTTGGCGAGCTGATCGGGGCTGGGGTCGATGACCATCACGTCGTGACCATGCTGGGCCAGATGAGCAGCTATGGACCCGGTTCCGCCACCGAGGTCAACCACCACCTGGGAGCCGCTGGTGTGTTCGGTGAATTGTTCGTCGAGCAGCGTGATCAACCACTGCTGCGAGACGGACCAACGCGCGGAGTTGTACATGCCCGTCACTGTTCCTCCTCGATGTGGTTGGCCCATCGGGGCCAGCCTAGTGTGATTTCCCGTCATCTGGGATGCCCGGGGCTGGCGCGTCACGGTTTGGGCAGTGCAGGCAGGGCCCAGGAGCCAGCTGCATTCAGGCACCCTGCCCTGCCTCACGATGCGCCTCGGCCCGGAACCGCATCCCCGCGTGTTGCGGGGCGTCGCCACGGGCATGGTCATTGAGCATGGCGCCCACGTCGTCGAGGAAGGTCTCGGCGTCCCGCAGAAGGTCATCGGCCTGCCTCTGCCCCACCCGGGCGCCTGCGGATACAGCGGCGACACGGGGATGGAGCAGTTCGAAGAACCCTGCCCACTCCCCCAGCTCGGGGGCCAGCACCGCGAGGAGATGCCACATCTGTACCGGCTGGCCAAGCCGTCTCACGCCTCTTCCTCGCAGCCGGAACACCGCTGCCGCTCCCTGCAGAGCTGCACGATGTGCTGCCACATACCTCTCGGAGGCCGAGTCAGCCAACTCCGCGGCGAGGAGGGCGGCTCGAGCCCGTCGGAGGTCGGCTGCGGGCGTCACGGAATCATCGGGTTCTGCAGGAACCGGCGCGGATGAGTTGTAAGCGGCAAGAGAGCTGGGCGAACTGAACATGACGACTCCCTGGGTCTGAGCAAGGGGTTCCGCGGCGTCCACGCGAAATCCTTTCCTGGTACGGCCTCTGGATTGCAACCTGTGGGGATGCGGCACCTCGACCCGGGAGCCCCGTCTGCGCATCGGGGTCGAGATCGATACGCAGACGGGGCCGGCCCATGCATTCGATCGCAGTCCGACGGCTCTTCCCCAAGGCCGATCGAACACGCGTTCGAACATGTCCAACTATAGGCAGGGGGTACGACAAAAAAGCAACCCCCAGGACAGGTCTTGACCCCGCCATGGCTCTGGCCACACCCCGCCATGGCTGTGCCACACCCCGCCATGGCTGTGCCACACAGGGGCGGCCCGGCTCCTGTCCGACAAGGCTGAAACATCACCCGCATCCAGTGACCAGATCGCAGGGCCCAAACGCAGGAGCAGAAGCCTAGAATCCCGACGTGGGTTCCCTCGACCGCTTCAGCGCACCGGTGGCACGGTGGTTCACCGAATCCTTCGACGCGCCCACACCCGCGCAGATCGGGGCCTGGGACGCGATCTCCTCGGGTGAGCATTCCCTCGTGGTCGCGCCGACCGGGTCGGGCAAGACGCTGGCGGCGTTCCTGTGGTCACTCGATTCGCTCTTCCGTGAACTCACCGCAGAACCGGACGCCCCGGCAGGCGTCCGCGTCCTATACGTGTCGCCGTTGAAGGCATTGGGCGTCGACATCGAACGCAACCTCGCCGCACCCCTCGAAGGGATCGGCGAAAGGGCCGCTGCCGCAGGGACGGCGCTACCGCCGATCCGCACCGCCGTCCGTTCCGGTGACACTCCTTCGTCGGACCGGGCCAGGATGCTGCGACGCCCACCGCACGTACTCATCACGACGCCCGAATCGCTGTATCTGATGCTGACCTCCCGGGCGCAGGAGATCCTGAGGACGGTGGAGACCGTCATCATCGATGAGATCCATGCGGTGGCCCCCACCAAACGCGGAACCCACCTGGCGCTCTCCCTCGAGCGACTCGACGCCCTTCTGGAACGCCCCGCCCAACGCATCGGCCTGTCGGCAACGGTACGGCCTCTCGACACGGTCGCTCAGTTCCTGGCCGGGGATCAGCCGGTACGCACCATCACCCCACCTTCCACCAAGAAGTGGGATCTCAACGTCCGCGTCACCGTCGACGACCTCACCGACCTGCCCGAGCTCCCCGAACAGGTGGACATCACCGATTCCGCGCTCCCGACCGCCGGGTCGCTGTGGCCGCACATCGAGGGTGACCTCCTCGATCGCATCGAGGCCAACCGCTCCACATTGGTGTTCGTCAATTCACGACGCACCTGTGAGCGCCTCACGAGTCGGCTCAACGAACTGCACCACGAGCGTCTCGGAGGCGACCGTGTGGACCGCTCGGGGCACCTGCCCGCACAGCTGATGACGCCGCGAGATGAGATGGCCGACCCACCCGAGGTGATCGCCCGTTCGCATCACGGATCGGTGAGCAAGGAGGAACGCCAGCAGACCGAACAGGCGCTGAAGGCCGGGACGTTGCGGTGTGTCGTGGCCACCAGTTCGCTGGAGCTCGGCATCGACATGGGCGCCATCGACGAGGTCATCCACATGGGTGCCCCACCCTCGGTGTCCTCGGCGCTGCAACGAACCGGACGTGCGGGGCACAGCGTCGATGCCGTCTCCCGCTCGACCTTCTATCCGTTGCATCGTCTCGACGTGCTTCATTGTGCGGCGATCGTCGACGCGATGCGGGCCGGCGACATCGAGCGCATCGCCATGGTTCCCAATGCCCTGGATGTGTTGGCCCAGCAACTCGTCGCACACGTGGCCGCCCACCCCGATGGTGTGGACGTCGAGGAGTGCTTCGACATGGTGCGTCGCGCCGGGCCTTACCGGGGCCTCGACCGCGAGGCCTTCGATCGGACCCTCGGGTTGATCTGCGGGGCCTACCCGTCCACGGATTTCCCCGACCTGCGGGCCCGCGTCGACCATGCCGATACCGGACTGCTGACGCCGCGCCGCGGAGCCCAGCGGGTGGCCATCACCAGTGGTGGCACGATCCCCGACCGGGGCCTGTTCGCGGTCTACCTCGACGCCGGGGATGAGGCCGCCCGGCGGGTGGGCGAACTCGACGAGGAGATGGTCTACGAGACGCGCATCGGCGATGTCATCACATTGGGCGCCTCGAGCTGGCGGGTCACGGCCATCACCCACGAGCGGGTCCTGGTGGTCCCGGCCCCCGGTCACACCGGGCGTCTGCCCTTCTGGCACGGGGACCTGCTCTCGCGGCCTGCAGCAGCGGCCGAGCGGTTGGGCGAGGTTGTTCGACGGCTCCATGAGCCGGGCCCCGAAGCACCCGACCTCGACACGAACGCGCTCACCAACCTGGTCTCCCTCATCGCCGACCAGCGTGCCGCCACCGGCGTCATCCCCGATGAACGCCACGTGGTGGTGGAACGACTCCGCGATGACCTGGGCGATTGGCGGATCGTGGTCCATTCCCCGTGGGGGCGTGCGGTGAACCAGCCGTGGTCGGCAGCCATCGCGGCTCGGCTCATCGACGCCACGGGGATCGACCCGGTGCCGGTCGCCGGGGACGACGGTTTCGTCCTGCGCCTGCCCGATGGGGAGGTCGATGTGGCGTCGTTGATCGCTTTCGAAGCCGACGAGATCGATGAGATCACCCGCACCGGGGTCGCATCCTCTGCCCTGTTCGCGTCTCGTTTCCGTGAATGCGCGGCACGTGCGCTCCTGCTGCCACGCCGCGACCCCGGCGCTCGGGCACCGCTGTGGCAGCAGCGTCTGCGCGCGAAACAGTTGCTGGAGGTCGCCCGTCATCATCCCGACTTCCCGATCAGCGTCGAGACCGCACGTGAATGCCTCGGTGACGTCTACGATCTCCCGGCGTTGCGCCGTGTGATGGAGGGGCTCGGCGTCGGCCGCATCGAGGTGACCGAGGTCGAGCGCGAGAGCGCATCGCCCTTCGCACATGCGTTGTTGTTCGAGTACACGGGGAACTTCGTGTACGACGCCGACACGCCCCTGGCCGAGAAGCGGGCGGCGTTGCTGTCGTTGGACCCCGATCTGTTGGCCCAGCTACTCGGCACCGCCCGGTTGGCCGAGGTGCTGGATCCGACGGTGATCGACGAGGTGGAACGCGAGTTGCAGCATCTGGCACCCGAGCGTCACGCACGGAACGCCGATCAGGTCACCGATCTACTGCGCACTCTCGGCCCCCTGACCAGGGATGAGATCGCCGCACGCTGCGTCGATGATGCGGTGTTGGAGGCCGGCCTCGCGGGTGACCGCCCGAACTCGGCCAGAGCCTGGCCCGTGGAGATCGGGGGACGCACACGGTTCGCCGCCACTGACGACCTGGCGACGCTGCATGATGCGGTGGGCGTCGCCCTGCCCGTCGAAGCGACGCCCGGCCCGGTCGCGGCCGATCCGATCGCCGCGTTGCTCAGGAGGTACACCCGGACCCACGGACCCTTCTCGGTGGCCACGGCCGCCGAGGCACTCGGGCTCGGACAGGCGGTGGTGCGGGCCGGGCTGGAGCAGTTGTGCATCCGCCGTGATGTGGTGCGAGGAGAGTTCCGAGCCGCTGCCGGGGTGGAGTTCTGCGACGCCGGGGTGCTGCGGCGAATCCGCGCCCGCAGTCTGGCCGCCACCCGTGCCCAGATCGAACCGGTGGAACAACGCGCGCTGGCGGAGTTCCTCGCCGTACATCATCGGCTCGGCGCCGAGCATGGCGTCGACGGAACCTTCGCGGCCATCGAGCAACTCGCCGGGGTCGCGCTGCCCGCATCGGCGTGGGAGAGCCTGATCCTTCCGGCCCGCGTGCCCGACTATCGACCGCAGATGCTCGACGATCTGATCGCGTCGGGTGATGTCGTGGCCTGTGGTCACCGTCGTTCCGGACGCCGTGATGGGTGGGTGAGCCTGCACCCGACCGAGATCGCACCGTTGACGCTGGGCCAGCGTCCACCGGATGTCGAACCGAAACTGGCTCCCTTCCTCGATGAAGGCGGGCTGTTCTTCACCCAGATCGTGGAACGTGCCCGGGCCGAGGGGCACGATCACACCACGGCCGAATGGGAGGAACAGCTCCTCGACCTGTGGTGGGCCGGTCTGACCACCCCGGACTCATTCGCCCCGGTGCGCGCCATGCTGCAACCGCAACGTTCTGCTCGCTCGGCCCCAACCCGACGACACCGCCTCCGGCTGGGACGCACCTCCGCAGCACAGATGGCGCAGGCGCGGCGGATGCAGTCCGGCGGCCCACGGGTGGCCGGACGCTGGACGCGTCTGCCCCGCATGGACGTGACGAACACCGATCCCGCTGGTCCTGGCGCGGTTGCCGAGCACGGGCAGGCCCTCGGCGAGATCCTGCTGCACCGTCACGGCATCGTCACTCGCGATGCCGTGCGCACCGAGCAGGTGGCGGGCGGGTTCGCACTGGTGTACAGGGTTCTGCGCGAATTCGAGGACGCGGGCCTGGCACAGCGAGGCTATTTCGTCGAGGGGCTCGGCGCGGCACAGTTCGCCACCTCGGCAACCGTGGATGCATTGCGCGGTTTCCGCCATGCAAGCGCCCCACCACGCCTGTTGGCGGCCACCGACCCGGCCAACCCGTTCGGTGCGGCGTTGCCGTGGCCCAAGACCACCGGTGCCCCGCGTCCGGCGCGCCGAGCAGGCGCCATGGTCGCCATCGTCGAGGGCACGGCGGCGCTGTTCATCGAACGTGGCGGACGATCGGCGGTGGTTCTCTCCCCCGCCCATGTCCCGACTGCGGCCGGTGTCTGGGTGGCTGCGGCCCGGGCAGGCCGGATTCCCTCCGCGCGTCTGGACACGATCAACGGCGAGTCGGCTCTCGGCTCCACATTCGCAGATGCCTTCCTCGAGGCCGGTTTCGTGATCTCCCCGAGCGGCCTGAGACTACGCGCAAGTAGCCAAAGCGGGGGTCTCTCCGGTTAGTCTGACCCAGCCGAACAATCCCACACTGAAAGAGAAGCATGTCTCCCGACACAGTTGTGAAGATCATCGCGATGCTCCTGTATTTCGCAGGAATGATTGCGGTGGGCGTCTGGGCCACCAAGCGCACCCGAACGATGCAGGACTACATGTTGGGAGGCCGCAACCTTCCACCCGCCGTGGCCGCCTTGTCAGCAGGGGCGTCCGACATGTCGGGTTGGTTGCTCATGGGACTCCCCGGCGCCATCTACATGGGTGGACTGGTTCAGGCCTGGATCGCGATCGGGTTGACGCTCGGCGCGTGGGTGAACTGGAAGATCGTCGCCCCTCGACTGCGTATCTACACCGAGGTCTCGGGCAATGCGATCACGATCCCCTCGTTCCTCGACAACCGCTTCGCCACCGGCGGCCGGGCTCTGCGCGTCATCGCCGGCCTGGTGATCTTGGTGTTCTTCACCTTCTATGTCTCCTCGGGTTTCGTCGCCGGTGGCCAGTTCACGGTCTCGGCGTTCGGTGACGTGTTGTCGTCGCTCGGCCTCTCCGACGACGGTTCGCGCTATATGGCCGGAATGCTCGTGGTGGCCGGGGTCACCATCGCCTACACCTTGGTGGGCGGGTTCCTCGGCGCCTCGTACACCGACTTCTTCCAAGGTGTGCTGATGTTCCTGGCGCTGCTGTTGGTGCCGATCGTGGCGCTGTTCATCGCCGGTGGCCCAGGCGAGGTCGTCAGCAATGTCAACGAGGCTCAACCCGGTTCGTTCAATCTGTTCGATATGGAGGCCGGTGGCGGTTTCATCACGGTTCTCGGCCTGTTCGCCTGGGGTCTGGGCTACTTCGGGCAGCCCCACATCATCGTGCGGTTCATGGCTCTGCGCGACATGCGCGATGCCGTGACCGGACGCCGCATCGGCATCGGCTGGATGGCGCTGTGTGTCGCCGGAGCGATCGGTTCGGCCATCGTCGGCATCGGTTACATCGGCCAGCGCGACGCCCTGACCGTCACCGACACCGAGAACGGCGAGACGGTGTTCCTCGACATGGCCCAGCAGCTGTTCCCCTCGGTGATCGCCGGTCTGGTGCTGGCTGCGGTGCTCGCCGCGATCATGTCCACGATCTCCTCCCAGCTGGTCGTCTCCTCCTCCGCACTGGTGGAGGACCTGACCAAGATGGTCCTCGGCGACGACCTGAAGATGAGCCCCCGACGCCAGGTGTGGCTCGGCCGAGCCGGTGTCGGCCTCGTCGCGGTGATCGCCATCGCGCTGGCGTGGAACCCCGATTCCTCGATCCTCGACCTCGTCGGATTCGCCTGGGCCGGGTTCGGTGCGTCCTTCGGCTCGGTCGTGGTGTTGTCGCTGTTCTGGCGACGCTTCACCGGCCCGGGTGCCATCGCCGCGATGATCGGTGGTGCGCTGACCGTAGCCCTGTGGAAGATCTTCGGCCTGGATGCGGTGGTCTACGAGTTGCTTCCGGGCTTCGCGGTGTCGCTGATCCTCGGCCTCGTGGTCTCCAAGGCCAAGCCGGAGGAGCAGCCCAAGATCGATGCGGAGTTCGACAAGATGCTCGAGCTCCTGCACAGCGAGGTGAAGCAGACCGACGCCACACAGGCGTGACCCCTGTGCCGGGTGCTCACTCGAGCACCCGGCACAGATGAGTTCTCAGCCCTACTGCTCGGAGCGGTTTCTCAGATCAGTTCAGTGACGAGCCTTCTTCCGGTGCTCAATGCCTCGTCGTGCATGGTGGCGAGTCTCCCGGCCAGGGTCCGGTAGGTCTCGAGGGGTTCACCGGCGTCGCGTGCCTGCTGTTCGAAGACCTCGAGTTCATCGGCGAGCAGCCGAGCGTCCTGCATCTCCCCCAGAGTGCTGGCGACGGCCTTCCACTTCCTGCGTTCGTCCTCGGCCGATTCGTGCCCGAGTTCGGCGAGCAGCTCATACGCGTAACGGGCGGCCTTGGCGGCCTTACGGACGTCGTGCCAGTTCTCGTCCTCCTCCGGGTCGGCCTTGGCGGTCTCGAAGCGTTCCTGCACACGGTTCACCGATTTCTGCGCCAGCGCGACGAGCACGTCATCGGCTCGCCCACTGCGTTTCCCGGACGGCGGATCGGCCACGAATTCGGCGAGTTCGGCCAGCAGTCCATCCCATCGTTCTCCGGTGAGCTCACCACGCACCTCGGTGTGGGCGTCACCGTGCCGGGCACGGAGGCCATCCATGATGCGATCATGCACAGGGCCGACGATCTGATCGGAGTCGAGCCCGTCCAGCAGGTTCGAGAACTCCTCGATGAGCACCTCGGCGTCACGGGCTCCCCCGAGCATGGCGCCGGCCCATCGCAGTTCCTGACGCAGCGCCCGCTGTCGGTCCCGTTCGAACACCGATCCGAAGATCTGCAGGATGCTCCGCATCCGCCGGGCGGCCACCCGCGCTTGATGCACCGCATCCGGGGCGTCCTCCCACACGCCTGTTTCGAGTGACTGCAGACGCCCCACGTGGGTCCCCATCACCCAGGCGACCGCACGGATCGCCGGAGCGTCCATGTCCGGTCGCGTGGCCGGTTCAACACCATCGAGCACATGCGCAAGCTTCGACGCCCACGGTGAACGCTGCAGTCCGGCGCCGAACAGCACCTTCTCCACATCGGCGAAGGTCTCCTCCGGTTCGTCCCCCACCAACTCGACCTCGGCCTCCACCCATTGCACGTGACGGTTCACACCAGGACGAAGCACTCGCCCGTCGACCTCGTCGAAGACGATCTCGGCACGAGCCACACCGGCATCGTCGAGCAGTTCGGTGGTCGTGCGGGTGGTGATCAATCGCACCACCGGGAGCAGGGCTCGTGTCTGGAGCACCTCGGCGACCTCTGCACGCAGCTCGGCGGGCACGTGACGCCTGGTTCCGGGCAGACGCACCTCGTGCCGGGCGTCCCCCTTCGCACGTGTCTTGAGGTGCCACCCGGCGTCAGCTCCTCCGCTGCGGTGACGCAGCGTGGTGCGTGCGGCAGACAGCGTCAGCTCGGCGGTGTCGTGATAATCGGCCACGAGGGTGTCGGTACGGGGTTCGGAGATCGACCCCAATTCGCGCAGGTCGGGCATCTCCACACCTTCGGGGAGGGCGTACTTGCGCTCGACCTCCAACGCACGTTCACCTTGTTCGCTCATCGCTCCATCCTTGGACTCGTGTACCGGCCCCCATTGTCCCGGATGATGCCCAGAACCGTCCCGGGGGCTGCTCGGCGGGCCCACGGGCGTCGATCCGATGAGTTTTCACTCACCCTTAGACTTCCCTCATCGCGGAGGCTAGGCTGCGAACGGTCATTCTGGGAGAACAGCACATCGTTCGGAGGACCTTGTGAAGCGCATCGCCGTGTTTCTGACCATGCTCGGGTTGAGCCTGTCGCTCTCCGGTGCCCTGGCGCCGGTGGCTTCGGGGGCACCGACGCCAACTCCGACGCCCACACCGACTCCCACCCCCTCGGTGAGCGTCACCGCCACTCCTGCCGAACCGCAGCTGGATCAGGGACCCACCCCCTCGGCTTCGGAGGACGCACAACCCGATGACGCGACCGCCACCCCCACCCCCGAGACCCCGACCCCATCCGACGTGGTCACGCCCGACGAGCAGACCCCCACGCCGACGCCCACCCCGACCCCGACCGTGACGCCACAGGCGAAGGCTGGCGAGGTGCGCATCGGGCGTCACGTCGTCAAGGGTGCGATCTTGGCGCACTACAACAAGCTCGGTGGCGCGAAGGGGCAGCTCGGTCGCCCGGTGTCCGATGAGTTCGTAGCTGGCCGCAAGGTGCTGGTGCAGCGGTTCCAGGGCGGCAACATCTACTGGCGCTCCGATGTCGGGGCGACGCACCTGGTGGGACAGATCCTGAAGAAGTACGGCGATTACCGCTGGGAGCACGGCCACCTCGACATCCCCGTGTCCGGTGAGTCGAAGGGCGCTCGCGGCACCTACTACAACCGGTTCAAGGGCAACGCGACGATCATGTGGCACCCCAACGCCGGCGCCCACGCGGTGTACGGAGAGATCCACAAGAAGTGGCGCAGCCTCGGCGCCGAGAAGTACGGCTACCCCACGACCGACGAGTTCAGCGGCAACAACCGCGGCGTCTCCCGGCTCAACTGGTTCCAGGGGCCGGACGGCCCGCGCACGATCATCTGGACCCCGGGCCTTGGAACGTACGAGGTGCGCGGCAAGATCCGTGAGACGTGGCACCGCCTCGGCGGTGAGGGCGGGGCTCTGGGCGCCCCGGTCTCCGATGAGTTCACCGGACAGAACGGCGCCCGCGTCAGCCGGTTCCAGCGCGGCATCATCGTGTGGACGCCGGGCACCGGAGCCCATGCCGTCTACGGCAAGCTCCTGCAGGAGTATGGACGCCGCAACTGGGAAGGTGGCGACCTGGGCTTCCCGACCAGCAACGAATGGCGCTTCAAGGACGGTTGGGGGCAGGACTTCACGAACGGTCGCCTGCTCTACATGGACAACGGCACGTACCGCACGCAGGCCCGTGCGAACGTGTACATCCGCAACGCGACCTCCGGCGACGTGCGGCACACCTACCGCTCGGGCTGCCCTGTCGGACCGTCCAACCTGCGCGTGATCGAGATGAACCATCTGGGCTATGACGGCCGCATCCACCGCGGTCAGCTCGTGGTGCGCGCCGGCCGCACCGGGAACTACACCAATGGACTCTCCGCCGGCGGTTGGGCGTCCTTCCCCGTGGAGAAGATGCGCAACCCCGACCACTACCAAGGCAGCGATCCGGCCATGATGCGGGACAACAACACCTCGGCGTTCAACTGCCGTCCGGTGGTCGGCAATCCGTATCGCCAGAGCCCGCACGCCTACGGCACGGCCTTGGATGTGAATCCGGTGCAGAACCCGTACTTCGACGGCCGCAAGTGGTGGCCCGAGAACGGCACCAAGTGGATCAAGCAGCGCCACGGCAAGGGCGTCTTCACCTCGCATGATCCGATGTCGCGCGCGTTGATCGACAACGGCTTCTTCTGGGGCGGCTGGTGGGCCAGCAAGGACTACCACCACTTCCAGCTGTGATGCGGCGGGGGCTACTGGCGGCCGTTGCCGCCGCGGCTGTCACCGCGACGGGGTGTGGCGGCTCGGGTGAACCGACCGAAGACCCGTCCATGCCTCCACCCCCGACGTCCGAGGTCTCCTATGAACCCGGCGCGGAGGAAACCGATACGGGGCCGCAGGAGCCTCGCCCGACCGGTGACCTCGAATCTCCGCTGGCCACCGCGTCGGGTCCGTTGACGGAGGATTCGCTCCCCCAGCAGGTGCTCGACTATCGGGGGGACGCCAGCGCGGCCCGCCAGATCGGTGCCCCGAACGGCACGTGGGTGGCCGAGACCGAGGGCCCGGTCGCGTCGTTCGAGGCACTTCCGGCATGCGGCGACATGCAGGAAGCCGTGGACGCACCCGCCGCGAACCACGCCCTTGCCGGCGCCTACATCGATCCCGATGGCAACCTCGGCATGGCCGTGACCATGCAGTTCCCCGACGCCGACGCGGCCGGCACATGGTTCGGCCTGTTCACCGAACGGCTGCAGCAGTGCGGGCCCGATGGCGCAACCCCGGTGTCCGACCTCATGGCGACCGAGAACGAGGCGACCTATCGTCGAAATCTGGACGTGATGTACACCGAGGTGGCCATCACCGAGGTGGACCGGGTCCTGCTGATCGGTCTTGGCGAAAAGGTGGATCACGCCCCGATGATGGCCGCAGCGCACGACGCGATCGGTCGCTGAAGGGGCCGCTGGGCATCTCCACACGGCATCGAGCCCGGGCAGAAGGTCACACTTGCATCTCAGACGGCGCGTCTCGCTGATTGGACTCCGAAGATAGCCTGAGATGATCCTCAGGTTGCGCCCCCTGTCAGCGCATGGGCATTGGCAGGTCTTCCCGGGCGTCGCCGCACTGAGGGAGAACCACCATGTCTTTGTCATCCCGCATCCGTACGTCACGGATCCGTTCACTGTTGGCCACCATGGCAGTGGCGGCGATGGTCGGCGTGGCTGCAGTCGCCGGCCCACCCGGGGTCGCGTCGGCCGCCCCCGCCAACGATCAGGCCGAGCTCGATCAGGCCGTCACTCGCAAGGCTGAGGAGTTCTCGAGGACCCACGGGTCTCTGGGCCGCAAGCTCCATGCATCCGCCGACTGCACCCTGCGGCGTGACGGGTGCGTCCAGCGCTACGAGCGCGGTCTGATCTACTCCTCCCCCGCCGGCCTCCACGTCGTGCGGGGTGCCATCGGGCAGGCCTACGCCGAAGTGCGCTGGGAGACCAGCCGACTCGGCTACCCCACCTCCGACGAGGACTGCACCCTCAAAGACGGCGGCTGCGTCCAGCGCTTCGAGGGCGGTCTGATCTACTGGACACCCAGCACCGGGGCATTCCCGGTGTGGGGCAAGATCGCCGAACGCTATGCCTCGGTGCGGTGGGAGACCTCGACGCTGGGCTACCCCACCTCCGGCGAGTTCTGTGGCCTGAAGGACGGCGGCTGCTTCCAGCGTTTCCAGGGCGGCCTCATGTACTGGACGCCGCGCACCGGCGCACATCCCGTGTGGGGAGCCATTCGTGGCGCCTACGACTGGGCGCGCTGGGAGACCGGGAAGCTCGGCTACCCCATCTCGGGTGAACGCTGCGGGTTGAAGGACGGCGGCTGCGTCCAGGAATTCCAAGGCGGCCTGATCTACTGGCAGCGTCACGCCGGCGCGCACCCGGTGTGGGGTGCGATCCGCAGCACCTACGAGGCGACAGGTTGGGAGAACGGCAAACTCGGCTACCCCATCGGCGCGGAGAACTGCGAAGCCGGGGTCGGCTGCCACCAGTTCTTCACCGGTGGTGCGATCCATTGGACGCCGGAGTACTGGAGTCATCCGGTCTGGGGTGCCATCGGGGCCAAATACGATGAGTTCGGGGGCGAGCTCAGCTATGCGCTCGACCGCGAATACTGCGGCCTCCCCCAAGGTGGCTGTGTGCAGGAGTTCGGCTACGGCATCATCGCGTGGACGCCGCACCGAGGAGCCTTCGCCGTGACCGGACACATCGCCGACCAGTGGTTTGAACAGGACGCCATGCACGGACATCTGGGCTACCCGATCGCCGATGAGGTCGAACACTCATGGGGTTGGTCGCAGAAGTTCGAGGGCGGCACGCTCTCCGAACGCAAGTGACGCTGACCTTCGCTCGGGCCTGCCCCGGGCGAAGGGACATGTCTTGGGCAGAGTGCCATTCGGTGCCCCCACTGGGACTCGAACCCAGGACCCACGGATTAAAAGTCCGTTGCTCTAACCAACTGAGCTATAGGGGCCCGGACAGCTTAGCTGAAATCCCAGCCGTGCTCACGCAACGAATCGGCCGACACCGACACAACGTCACGCACCGCCCCGGGCCGCGACGGGTTGTAGGTGACGAGCATCAGCGTCGGCGGGTCATTCCAGCCGAGCGTCCAGAATCGGTACGGCTCACTCCCATTCGGCACGTAACCGACCTGCATCATCCGCATCCATCGCCCCGCTCTGACGCTGTCCTCGACTCGCCCCACCGAAACACGCAGCCGCCCATGCGTCGGTGCTGACATGAGCAACCGCAACGCGCGGCGTCGACGCCACCGCGCCATACCGTCGCGCGTCTTGAACCACGCCAGAACGAAGAGGGCGGCAGTGATGATGGCAGCGATGAACATCATCACCAAGGTGAGCGACCTCGCCGGGTCGATGACCAACGGCACGAAGAAACACGCCATGGCCAGCGACAGGAAACTCAAGGACAACGCTTCGAGGCATGCGTACCGAAACGTCACCCACCACGAGCGCGGCGACGCCACTCCGGCGAGAACCGCCAGCCAGAACACCGCGAGTCCCACCATGACCGCGAGCACCACGACCACCTCGGACCACTCGTCCTCCGGGACGCCCTCCGCGATCGCCCAAGGCACCGGCATCACGATCATGGCGCTCATGAGCACGGCCATGGCGAGCAGGAGCCCGCGGAATCCCATCCAGAACCGCGCGGCACCGGTGATCATGTGACTCTCCTTGCGACGCGATCGGCACGAACCTGCCCACCAAGAGTAGAAGAACGCGCGTTCACTCCCCCAGCTCGACGTTGTGCCGTGACAGCCCGGCACAACGTCGAGGTGGGGCGCGTGATGAGGCGTCCTGTTTGAATGGGTGCATGGATGCGTGGCAATGGACGCTTGCAGCAGCGGTCGCGTTGAGCGTGGGGGCGATCGTGTGCGTGATGATGCTGCGTCGGCCCGGAACATCGAACCCGGCGTCGCTCGCCCCGGACGATGGGGCCACGCTCACCGAGAAATCCGGGACGCCGAAGGCCCTCACCCCGGAGCATGGGATCGGCGCGGCTCCATCGCCTCCCAGCGCAGATGGCCAGAGACGCGCAGATGAGCTGACCGACGACGAGGCCGAAGGCATCGCCGCCCCGTGGGCCACCACCGACTTCGCCAACGATGGACGCCGCATCGTTCTGGAGGACGTGCGTGTGCTGGTCTGCGCAGACCCGATCCGTTCCGAGGCAGAACTCGTGGGCCCCCTCGGCCGGGCTCAACTCGAGGGCCGCCCGTTGGTGGTGGTGACGCCGGAGATCGACGATCAGGCCTGCCGCATGCTGATCATGAACCACCGCACAGGCACGGCTGCCGCCCTGTGCGTGCTCGCTGACGACCCCGACCTGACCCGGATCGCAGAACGCGTCGGCATCACCGAACACTCCACCGTGACCGACCGTCAGGCCGACTACTGCCCAGCAGAGCACTGGGGCGAAGCCGACCTGTGGGTCAGCGACAAGCGTCACACGTGGATCGGTTGACCACCCGGCCCGAACGCTGACCGATCAGGCCGGAACGATCGACACCAACTTGGGCGCCCGCACGATCACCTTGCGGATCTCGGCACCACCCAAGGAGCGCTGGACGTTCTCGTCGGCGAGAGCGAGCTTCTCGAGCTCGTCTGCGGTGATGTCGGGGGCGACCTCGAGCTTGGCGCGCACCTTGCCCTTGATCTGCACCACGCACGTGACCGCTTCGGCCACGCGCAGGTCGGGGTCGGCGACCGGCCAGGACGCATTGGCCACCGAGGGCTCGTGCCCCAGCGTCTCCCACATCTCCTCGGTCACGTAGGGGGCGAACAACGACAGCATGACCGCGAGTGCCTCGGCCGCTTCGCGGACCGCCGGGTCGGCCGCGCCACATCCGGAGTCGATGGCCTTGCGCGTGGCGTTGACCAGCTCCATCAGCCGCGCGACGCCCACGTTGAAACGCTGGGTGTCGATCGCGGTGGTCACCTCGTGGATGACCCGGTGAGTCTGACGCCGCAACGTCACGTCCCCCTCGGCAGGGTCGGCACCCACCTCACTGGTGACCTCGGTGGCGATGCGATGCGCGCGCTGCAGGAACTTCAGCGTCGATCCGGGCGAGACATCGGCCCAGTCGATGTCGTCCTCCGGCGGGCCGGCGAAGATGACGGTGGTGCGGATCGCGTCGACGCCGTACTGGTCGATCTGAGCGCCGAGATCCACGCCATTGCCCAGCGACTTCGACATCGCCTTGCCCCCGTTGATCACCTGCCCCTGATTGAGCAGGCGCACCATCGGCTCGTTGAACGGCACCAAGCCCATATCGTGCAGCACCTTGGTGAAGAACCGCATGTAGAGCAGGTGCAGGATCGCGTGCTCGACACCACCGACGTATTGGAACACCGGCATCCATCGGGCCACGGCCTCCGGATCGAACGGACCGTCCTCGTAGTGGGGCGAGCAGTACCGGAAGAAGTACCACGACGAGTCGACGAAGGTGTCCATCGTGTCGGTGTCGCGGATCGCCGGTTCACCGTCGGGAGTGGTGGTTGTCTTCCACTCGGTGGCGGCCGCCAGCGGCGAGGTGCCCTTCGGCGAAAGCTGTTCACCGCGCATATCGGTGGGCAGTTCCACCGGAAGCTGGTCGTCAGGCACCGGGACCTCGCGTCCGTCCTCGGTGTGGAGGATCGGGATGGGCACGCCCCAGAAACGCTGGCGGCTGAGCAGCCAGTCCCGAAGGCGGTAGGTGACCGCACCCCGGCCGGTTCCGTCAGCCTCCAACTTCTCGATCATGGCACGGACGCCGGCCTCGGTGCCCTCGATTCCTTCGAGTGCAGGGGCGTTGACGTAGACGCCGTCGCCGGTGGTGGCCACGAAGCTCTTGGCCGGGTCAGCCTCACCGGTGTCGATGACGGCCCGCACCGGAAGTTCGAGGGCCTTGGCGAAGTCGAGGTCTCGCTGGTCGTGGGCAGGCACCGCCATGACCGCGCCGGTGCCGTAGTCGGCGAGCACATAGTCCGCGGCATACATCGGGATGCGCTCCCCCGAGACCGGGTTGATCGCGTGGACGCCGAGGAACACACCGGTCTTGGGGCGCTCGGTGGACTGCCGCTCGATCTCGGTGGCCTGCTTGGTCTTCTCCAGGTAGGCCTCGAACTCGGCGCGGCATTCGTCGGTGACGACCTCGGCGGCCAGGTCGGCGTCAGGGGCGACCACCATGAAGGTGGCACCGTAGAGCGTGTCGGGGCGGGTGGTGAACACCGTCACCGGCTCATCGCGTCCTTCGACACGGAAGTCGACGTGGGCTCCCTCGGAGCGACCGATCCAGTTGCGCTGCATCGCGAGCACCCGATCGGGCCACTTGCCCTCGAGCTGCTCCATGTCATCGAGCAGGCGCTGGGCGTACTCGGTGATCTTGAAGTACCACTGGGTGAGCTTGCGTTTGGTGACGCTGCTGTGACAGCGCTCGCACTCACCCTGCACGACCTGCTCGTTGGCCAGCACCGTCTGACACCCGGGGCACCAGTTGACCGGCGAGTCCTTGCGGTAGGCCAGCCCGCGTTCGTGGAACCGCAGGAACAGCCACTGGGTCCAGCGGTAGTACTCCGGGTCGGAGGTGTGCAGACGACTCGACCAGTCCAAGCTCAACCCGAAGCGCTTGAACGAGTTGGCCTGCGTCTCGATGTTGGCGTAAGTCCACTCGGCCGGATGCGCGTTGTTCTTGATGGCGGCGTTCTCGGCGGGCAGGCCGAACGAGTCCCACCCGATCGGGTGCAGCACGTCGTAGCCCTTCAACCGCAGGTAGCGCGCCTGCACATCCCCCATCGCGAAGGCCTCGGCATGCCCCATGTGGAGATCACCGGAGGGATACGGAAACATGTCGAGCACATAGCGTCGTTCCCGCGAACCATCATCGAGCGGTGTGAAGGTCTGGTTCTCCTCCCAGAACTTCTGCCATTTCTCCTGGGCGGCGACCATGTCGTACGGGGCGTTCTCAGTCAATGTTCCTCCTCATGCGCCCCAGCAGCCTACCGCTCAGCGTCGGAGTCGGTCGGACAATTCCGCGCCAGTTGGTGGTTGCGCCCCATGGCGCTCGCACACCAGTGCCGACGCCACCACGGCCTCCTGCAGGGAACCGGCGAGATCTGCCGGATCATTGGCGTGCGCACGCAGGAACGCGCCCATGAAGGTGTCCCCCGCACCGATGGTGTCGGCGAGCTCGATGCGCTCCCCCGGAACGGTGATGTCAGGTTGCCCGGTCCGCTGCGCGACCGCTCCGTCGGGGCCGAGAGTCGTCACGGCCAGCGAGAATCCGAACTGATCGCTCCAGCGGCGTGCCGCCTCGAGCGGGTCGGGCTCCATTCCGGCGCCGCGGGCCAGGAACACAAGGTCCTCATCGGAAGCCTTGAGCACTCCGGCGTGCTCCCCGAGCACCTCGAACCATGGCTGGATACGCCGCCAGTACTCCTGCCGATCCGGGATGACGGTGGGGCGCACATTCACATCGATCGACATCGGGCCGCGATGGTTCCGTGCCCACTCCAGCAGCACCTGGTTCGAGGGAGGAACCACCAACGCCAGGGACGCCACGTGCAGCCACGACCCTTCAGCAGGTGCTGTCAGTTCCTCTGCGCCCCAGCCGAAGTTGGACGTCCCGGAGAAATGGAACGCGTAGGACGCCTTGCCCTGCTCATCGAGGCTCACCACCGCAAGAGAGGTCGGATCGTCAGTACGCACCAGATGCGCCGCACCGACGTGGTTGTCGGCGAGATGCTCGGCGATCTGGCGCCCGAAGTCGTCCCGGGAGATCCGGCCGCAGAACTCCACGTTCTCCCCCAGCCGAGCAAGAGCGATCGCCGTGTTCATCGGGCCACCGGCCGACTGCGCCTGCCACGTACTGGCGAACGTGCTGCACTGCGTTTCGGGCACAAGATCGACCAGGGCCTCACCGCACACGACGAACTTCATGCCCCCAGCCTACGAGGCCCGTTTCGCATCCTCCCCGCGGTCATCCTGCAGGTCACGGCGCAATTCGTCCCAGAATGTCGGCGGCAGCGCGCGGGCCTGGATGTCGTCGAGGATCCTGCCGAGTGAGTAGTCCGGGTCGGCGGATCGGACTCGGCTGGCACACTCCACCAGCAGGGCTCCGTTCCCCGCTATCCATGCAGCGACCCCCAACAGACACAGGGGTGGCACCTCCCATTGCGGCAGGGTGTGTGCCACAACCCGGCTCCACAACGCCACGTGCTGTTCAGCAGTGGGACGGTCCATGAGCAACCACACCGCGTCTCGGCACTGGATATCGTCAACCAGCTGAGCCAGCAGGGCGCATGTGGTGGCGTCCATCATTCCGGGGTTCGAAAGATGACGCTGCACGATCGCTTCTGCCAGCGGCAGGCGTCGGCGTCGCTTGATCGCCTTGAGCTGACGTGCAGCTGCGCGTTGGGCGGCCCGGCACGCCGGGTCCTCCGGGTCGGGGCCCGCGGCGAGATCCACCACCGCAGCACGGCCCGGCAGAGCCGTGACCCCTGCCATGACCGCCTGGGCCGCGACCTCATGGCTCTCCACCTCGTAGGGCTCGGGCTCCGGATCACTCGAACAGCAGGCCGCCCAGAAGTGCGTCGTGGTGGCATGGATACGGTCGGCGACGGGGATGGGGCTCACATCGGCGACCGCCTTCACGATCCGGAGTCCGGTGTCGGGGTCGTCCCCATAGGCGACCAACGAGACCTGATCGGCCCCGGAGACACTCACCAGATGGTTCAGGTACCTGTTGACCCCCTCGAGGTCATCGAGGAGATGGGCCGGTTCCGTCGCCTGCGTGCTGAGGTCATCGCCGTGGAAGTCGTCGATGTCGTGAGCCGTGGCGTCCGGCTTCTTCGAGGTCAGGTCGATGCGCGCGGTGAGGACGACACGTCGGTCGGCCGCGAACAGGAACACGAGCGAGTTCTCCGGGTGGAAACCCATGAGATATGGAATGGCGGCGAGAGTTCCTTCGTGGGACCGGGCGCGGATCAAGGGAGGCGTGGAGGTCATGCCCCACGTTATGGACGGGGTGGACGCAAATGGTTCCGCCAAGAAGCTTGGTTGTGGACGGAGCTCGACAGCGGAGCGACGCTGTGGACAACCGCGTGTCGCATGTTCCTCCGGCCCACATCCTGATCAGAGCTCGCCGGGTTCGCGCCGCCGCAGAGCCAACGCGAGAAGGCCACCGATCGCATAAACGGCCGCCACCATGATCCACCCGGCACGGAAGTCGCCGGTGGCGTCCCGGAGCACCCCCATCGCCATGGGGCCCGACGCGAAACCGATGTACATGCCCATCGAGGTGATCCCCGTTGCCGTGCCGACGCTTCCCTTCGCCACCACCTGCATGATCGTCGCATTCACCACCACATTGGCGCCGAGTGTGCAGGCGCCGAGCAGCACTGCCCCGAACCAGAGCAGAACGTGAACCGCCCACAGGTCGGCGGCCAGCAGGACCAGCCCGCTCCCCACAGCACCTGCGGAGATGATGAGGAAGACCGTGGTCGCGCGTCGGCCCGCCCGCATCTGACGTCCCCAGAACACCCGGAACACAACGCCCACCGTGCCGGTCACCGCCGCTGCCAGACCACCGACCATCAGCGGGTATCCCAGCGACTGCACTGCGAACGTCGGCAGATACACGTTGGTGGCCTGCATCCCGAACCCGGTCAGCAGAGCGAAACCAGCGAGGAACCACACGGTTCCGGGCAGGGGCTCCGACGCGCCGCTCCCCCGTCGGCCGCGCCCCACGGGTTCAGTGGCCCCCACCGCGCGCACGGTCACGAGGGACTGGATCCAGAACAGCACCACGACGCCCGCAGCTCCCAAGGCCGCACCTCGCCAGCCGAGCCACAACGTCATGGCCGGAAAGAACAGTCCGGAGAAGAGCTGGGCCACCTGCACACCGGACTGTTTGATCCCCAACCAACCGCTGCGCTGCGCCGGAGGCACGTCACGGATGAGGATGCCGTTGGTCGTCGGATTGCAGATCGCCAACGGCGGCCCCGCGAGCACCGAGGCCACCAAGAGCATCCAATAGTTCTGTGCCGCCGCTGCGAGCACCAGCGCAGCCAGTGAGGACAGGTGCACCACCACGAGTTGGGCCCGGACGCTGATCCGATCGGCGAGCCGTCCCAACCAGGAACTCGTCAGTGCCGCCGTGACGAATGCCACCGACGCGAGCGACCCCAGCTGGCCCGGGGTGATACCGATCTGCTCGATGACTGCGGGCCCCGCCGCTGCCACGCCGTATCCCAACAGGGGGCCGGCCGTCATGGCCGTCACCAGGACGACGAGGAGGGAGAGCGGGGCCTTGTTCACGTGGCTGAGCGTAGCCTCACTGTATGGGCCAGCGGCTCGATGGACGCCAACAGTTCAGCCCGCAGCGGTGCTGCACGATCGCTGAATTCGCGTTGGCGTCGCACATATTCGGCGCGTCCCTCAGGTGTTTCGACGCGCACCGGCGGCAGATCGTGAGAGCTCACGTCATAGGGGCTCGCCTGCATGTCGAGCTGACGGATCTCACGGGCGAGTTCGAAGCATCGCCACAGCAGGTCGGTGGGGGTCAACGGGCTGAGTTTGTAGGCGATCTTGTACAGGTCCATACCCACGTGCAGACACCCGGGATCGTCGAACTCGGACTGCCGCTCCCGCGTCGGCTCATAGCGATTGACGGGTTTGGCGTCGGGTGTGAAGAACCGGTAGGCGTCGATGTGCGTGCAGCGCAGCCCGGTGTCGCGGATCGCGTCGACGATCTCCTCGGGGCTCAGCCGAAGCCCGAGTTGCGGATGCCGCGTCTGCTCGGGACGTAGCCCGTGCACCATGGCCCATTCGTGCATGCCGAAACACCGGAACGTGGGCGGACGCTGGGCCGTGGCACGGAGCAGACGCTCGGCCCACAGCACGGTGCCGGAGCGGTGGCCCAGCACTGCGTCGACATCGACGCCCACACCCCCGGCCAGCCGGGTGTAGTCGCGCACCTCGAGGTACTCGTCGCCGTTCTCGAGCGCGACGCCGTGCCCGGGGTGCCAGCGACGCAGCTGGTACGGGCGGAACGAGTAGTACTCGAACAGGAAATCCTCGATCGGATGTTTGATCCCCCGCGAAGAACGTTCCTTGTGCCCGGCGAGGGCCTCATCGACGCGAGCATGATGTCGCTGCTGAAGCAGACGCCACTCGGGCTCGGGCAACACCATCACGACATCAGGGTAGTCCGTCCGACGCCGCCTGTGGCGTCTTGCGCCAGCGGTCCATGAGGGAGGATGCCGCCGAGGCCAGGTCTCGCGTTGCGCTGCGACGATATCCCCCGTGCTCCAGCCCGGCGGCGGTCTCGAACACGTTGTGGCTCGCCCTGTCTCCCGACCGGAGCCACGACCATGCCATGGCCCCGGTGTAGAGCGGAAGGAACAGCGGCCCGAGCAGGGCCCACTGCGTGGCGTGTACTGCCTCGTGGTGCAGGAGACCCGGGTTCTGCTTCAGCAGGGCGTCGAAGGTGTGTGGGGTGATCACAACGTTTCCAACGGTGAAGGCGCCCGCGATGGGAAACCCGAACCGGTAGCCCTCGGCGAGCCACAGGCGTTCGGTTCCTCGCCGCACCCCGCAACGTCCGAGCCTCGCGACACCCAGCCCTGCAGGCGTCGAAAGGTTGATCCAGTTGCAGACGCTCCGCCATCGCATGACTGCACCCTAAGCCGACGCGCCTCTTACGCTGTGATGCCCGGGCGCCTCTGGTGCTCACTGGCGCCGGAGCATGATGAGCCCGCCCTCACCCCCGGAAACTGTTGCGAACCATTCTCACATATGCTTCTGGTCATGCCCGCCGCAGACCTCCACGAAGCCGCGATCGAACGAGCCACCGAGACATTCGGCGCCCTGAGCACACCATCACGGCTTCGCATCCTGCTGGCTCTCGCAGACGGCGAAGCCACCGTCACAGAGCTGGTCAATGCCACCGGGTTCTCCCAGCCGCTGGTCTCCCAACACCTGAAGACCCTCCGGGGGCTCCGGCTCGCACGGGTCCGACGCAGCGGCCGACAGGCCTACTACGCCCTCGACGACGACCACGTCCTCGGCATCATCAACGATGCGCTCGACCACGCTCACGAGGAGCTGTCACAGCTTCCGGGGCATGACACACACGGCTGACAGAGTCGCCGAAGCAGGCCGGTGCGCCACGGTGTGGCGATGCCCCGCATGGCGGTGAACCCACGTCGGGGCCCACCGCCCCGGGTCGTGGGTCAATGCCGGAGACCACGCACGACGGGCACGAGGAGGAACACGACAAAGAGGATGCCGACCACGGCGCATCCCAGCCAGAACCACACGGGCCGGCTTTCAGGAGTGACCCCCAGAAAGGCGATCGCCAGCCCGAAGATCATGGCGAGGACGGTGGTCGCGGCGACCATCGGGGTCGAGTAACGGGGTTGTTCGTTCACCAGGGCACTCCCATGAAGTAGGGCACCACGACGAGTGCCAACGCAGCCACGAGTAGGACAAAGGCGCCGATGGTGACCTGTCGCTTGCTGAGCTGCCTGCCGACCAACCCGTAGACCAGCCCAAGCGCACCGACGAGAAGGGCACCGTAGGAGACGTGCATCAGGACCCCTTTCGACGCCGCAACCCTTCCAACGCGGTGATTGATGCACAAGCACGCGTGTGTCGTTGCAACGATCACCGGTGCAGCGCGTTCAGCGCCACTCCACCAATTCCAGGTAGGGGCTCGCCCGGATGACCTCTTCAGCGAATGCCGAGGCACTGGGCAGCAGGACACCGTGGATGTCCGCCAGGCACTGATGAACACGGCGGCCGGGCCAGTGTTCGGGCATCAACTCCGCAGGGAGGCCGCCAAGCTCCACGGTCCACGCGACCACCGGTCGAATGAGCCCATGGAGACGACGAAAAGCGCTCTCCGCGCCAAGGCCAGAGAGCTCGGGAACGGCGGCCTCCAGGTGTTCGCACAAACGCTCCCCCTCTTCGCGCACGCGACCCAGGGACCAGGCCCGGTTCGCGATGGCCCGCGCCGTGTCCACATCAGTGTCCAAGAATCCGGGCATGACCCCCAGCTCATGAATCTGTCCGGAAAGCGCGCTGCTCTGGTCGCTGGGCGACACCAGCACTCCGGGCCGGAGGGATCGGTACCCGACCCGCATGGCCGCTGCTCGAAAGCGTTCCCGCGCGGTGCGCCGCGTTTCGGAGGTGTCGTAGATGAGAGCGTGCAGACGCCCGTCCCAGCTCGGCGGCTGCCCTCCGCCGCGGATCCGCTCGAAATTGGCCAACAGGTGCCCGGCCAAGCGATAGACCCCCACCCGACCGGTGCGCGAAAGAGCGAGAGAGCCACGGGAGACCATCCTGTTGAGCACTGAGCGATTGGCGGATTCGGTGAGATCCAACCGAGTCATCAGGTCGATCAGGATCGGCCCCGGAATCGCTGTGACATCAGCAACGGCCAAGCAGAACGGAGGTTTGTCGAACGCGGGATAATAACGCGATGGGCTCCGCATGCCCAGAGACTATCCACGCATCAGGAGAAGCTCCCGGCCATCCAGGATGGCTCCCATCACAACGGCAGTGGCTCCCAGCCCGGCCGCATCTGAACTTCTCGTCTCCAGCCATGACCACGTGGGGCAGATCTGCCTTCAGAAACAAAGAAACCCCGCCGTGGCGGGGTTTCTCTTCTGTGGAGCTAAGGGGATTCGAACCCCTGACCTCTTCCATGCCATGGAAGCGCGCTACCAACTGCGCCATAGCCCCGTGGTCACAACCCGGGATATGGCACCCCGGAAGAACCGACCAGAGAACTTTAACCCAAACCGAACTCTTCACACAAATCCACGCCTCGCCGGCCTCCAAAGCTCCACTGCATTCCCTGCTCTGCCGGCCAGCATGCACACCTGCCCGACCGAATGCAGCGTTTCATCCATGATCGTTTCGCTGGCGTTGATGATCATGGATGAAACGCTGCATTCGGCGGCTCACCGGGCCACACCCCCGAACTCCCACGGCGATGAGACCCCACCAGGTGCGTGTCAACGATCCCGATGGCCTCCATCAGCGCGAACATCATGGTCGGCCCCACGAACGCGAATCCCTCGCTCTTCAGCGCCTTCGCAAGGGCGACCGATTCGGCCGACTGTGTCGGCACCTCCGCCATCGTGTGTGGTCGCGGAGTCTCTGCGGGCCGGAAAGACCACACCAGGTCTGCCAGTCCCCCGCGTTCCCGCAGGCGCAGGGTGGCTCCGGCATTCTGGATCGTCGCCAGGATCTTGGCCCGATTGCGGATGATCCGCGCATCGGCCAGAAGTCGGGCCACATCGGCTTCCCCGTAGCCCGCCACGAGGTCTGGTGAGAAACCGTCGAAGGCCTCCCGAAACGCCGGCCGCTTGCGCAGGATCGTCGCCCACGACAGCCCCGACTGGAACGCCTCCAGGCTCAGCCGCTCGAACACCCCGCGCTCATCACGAACGGGCATGCCCCACTCGGTGTCGTAGTACTCCCGCAGCAGAGGGTTCGAAGCCGCCCACGCCGGGCGCGCCAGGCCATCGGCCCCTACCACCACGCCTGCTTCGGCTGCCAGGCGACCCGTCTGCTCAGCAACCTCGCCATCACCGTTCGACGCAAGCCCCACCGTCACCCCTCCAAACCTGTCACGCGCAGGGTGATGTTGTATCGCCCCTGTTCCACACCGCAACCCTGCGGAGCCGTACCGGGAAACACCTTCACCACTCCGTGGTAGGCGAGTCGCACCGGTCCACCGAACACGAACAGGTCCCCCGACGCCAGCTCCAAGTCCTGATACGGCTTCCCACGGTTCTCGGTGTTCCCGAACCGGAACCGGCACCTGTCCCCCACCGACAACGACACCACCGGCGCCGAGGCGCGCTCGTCCCGGTCCTGGTGCATTCCCATGCGGGCATCGGCCCCATACCAGTTCACCAGAGCCACATCAGGCTCGTACTCGGCATCCGATTCGCCCACGGCCTCCAGTGCCTGCCGGGCCAGACGCCCCATCCACGGCGGCACCTCCAGAACCCGCCGACCATTCACGTCCACCGCTTCTCGCGTGTATGCGTAGGGGCGCCAGTGCCAGCCCAGACACACCATCTCGACGCTCATCGCATGCCCACGAATCCTGGGCGAGTGCGCGGGCACCGGGCCCCGCATCCATTCACGGCATCGCGCGACCAACCATCTCTGCTGTTCGAGAGTCAGGAAGCCCGGCACATGATGGGCACCCTCCGGCAGAGGCACGGCCGTATCGAACAGCGGGTCAGTCACGCAGCGAGCCCTCCATCCGCAGCAACCAGCGTTTGGCATCGAGTCCACCGCGGTAGCCACCCAGCCCGCCATCTGCCCTCAGTATCCGGTGACACGGCAACACGATCGGCAACGGGTTTGTGGCACACGCACTCGCCACCGCTCGCACGGCCCGTGGTCGCCCGACCATGGCTGCCAGTTCGGTGTAGGTCACCGTCTCCCCGTAGCCGACGCCGGTCAGCGCCAACTGAGTCTCGGCCCGGAAGCCGGATGCGCCATGGTCCAGATCCATCTCGAACTCACGGCGTTCCCCAGCGAAATATTCCTTCAGTTGCTCGATGGCCCTGTACACATGCTGTTCGGCGGCTTCGGTTCCGACGCCGGTCTCGGGGATGTCGTCGCCGACGCCGGTCTCGGGGATGTCGTCGCCGACAAAGGCGATCCGCATCAGGCCTTCCTCCGAGGCCACCAATCCCAGCTCCCCCACCGGAGTGGACATGGCGCGATGGACCAGGCCGCGTTCCATCAAGCGTGCAGGTTGTAGGAGACCAGCTGCCAACGATGCGGTTCACGCTCCAGGATCAGCCAGTGGCAGTTGCCCATGGTCCGGAAGCCTTCCCACAGTTCATGCGGCACACCGAGCAGATGCTGCACACCTGCCCGCGCGACGGTGCCGTGGGTCACCACCACGATCGTCTCACCATCCTTGCCCGACGCGGCGATCTCAGCCAACGCCTCAGCGGTGCGGGCAGCGGCGTCGGTCAGGCTCTCACCATCGACGCCCCGGGGGTTCTCCGCGGATTCGTAGACCTCGGCGAGCACATCCGCGCCGATCTCGTCACGCGTACGCCCTTCCCACTGTCCATAGCCGATCTCGCGGAGACGTGAGTCGTAGGTGATCTCGAGCCCGGTGACCTCACCGAGCGCCTGGGCGGTCATGGCGGCACGTTGCAGGTCCGAGGCGATGATCCGGACCGGCTGGTAGACAGCCACCGGCGTCGCCGCCGAAGCTGCCTGGAGCAGCCCCTTCTCGTTGAGCGGTACGTCCTCCTGTCCCTGCAGACGGCCCTCCGCGTTCCATGCGGTCTGCCCATGTCGCAACAACACCAGACGAACGCCCACGACTACTCCTGTTCCTCGATCTCCAGATCGATCTCGGGGCAATCTGCCCACAACCGCTCGAGCGCGTAGTACACGCGCTCCTCCTCATGCTGGACGTGGATGACGATATCGAGGTAGTCCAAGAGCACCCAGCGGTTCTCCTTGTCCCCCTCGCGACGCGCCGGGGACAGGCCCAACTCATCACGCATCGATTCGGTGATGGCATCGACGATCGCACCCACCTGACGGTCGCTCGTGCCGGTGACCACGAGGAACACATCGGTGATCGCAAGCTGTTCGGAGACGTCGAACGCCACCAGGTCGCGGCCCTTCTTCTCGACAGCCGCTTCGGCGGCGAGCCGTGTCATCTGCAAGGCCTGATCGGCGGCGGTCATGTGGTCCCTTCTGAGTCGGCGCTCTCGGATTCGGGGATCCGGGGTTCGGATGTGGTGCCGCTCGCCACGTCGACGCCGGACTTGTACAGCCCGGTCTTCTGGATGTACTGCACGATGCCATCGGGCACCAAGTACCAGGTGGGCATGTTGTCGCGGACGCGTTCGCGGCAGTCGGTCGAGGAGATCGCCAATGCAGGTACCTCCATCAACGTGACCCGCTCAGGCGGCAGGTGCTCCACCGCGGGGGAATGAAGCTCCACCCCGGGGCGTGAGACGCCCACGAAGTGGGCGAGATCGAAGAGCTCGTCAGCACCCCGCCACGTGAGGATCTTGGCCAGGGCATCGGCTCCGGTGATGAAGAACATCTCAGTGGTGTCGCCATACAACTGCCGCAGATCCTTGAGCGTGTCCACGGTGTAGGTGTCACCCTCACGGTCGATATCGACACGTGAGACCGTGAAGCGCGGATTCGACGCAGTGGCGATCACCGTCATCAGGTAGCGGTGCTCGGCTGGTGAAACGCGGCGTCCCTTCTTCTGCCAAGGGACGCCGGTGGGCACGAAAACCACTTCATCGAGTTCGAAGCGTGCAGCCACCTCGCTGGCGGCCACCAAGTGCCCGTGGTGGATGGGGTCGAAGGTGCCACCCATCACACCGAGCCGATGTGTGGCGCCGGCGGGACGGGGCAGTCCGGTGGATACGGTCATGCGGCCGTGACGCCCGGGTCAGTTGCCCTCGGAGCCATCGCCCTCGCTGTGCGGGCGACCGTGGCCGACCC
Source organism: Propioniferax innocua (assembly GCF_006716235.1). Taxonomy (GTDB): domain Bacteria; phylum Actinomycetota; class Actinomycetes; order Propionibacteriales; family Propionibacteriaceae; genus Propioniferax; species Propioniferax innocua. Next base: position 242,080 of record NZ_VFOR01000002.1, read on the forward strand.
CGCGGACGGCGGTGAGCGCGATGAGCAGCATGGCCAAAGCGATGAGTCCGATGAACGGTGCCGGGATCGGCGTCTCGTTCACGAGCTTGGACCCTTCACCGGCCAGGGGCAGAAGAACGTTGAGCATGTCGGGGATCCTATCGAATCTGTCCGGAACCGACGACGAGGTATTTCGTCGAGGTCATCTCGGCGAGCCCCATCGGGCCACGCGCATGGAGTTTCTGCGTCGAGATACCGATCTCGGCACCGAAACCGAACTCACCGCCATCGACGAAACGGCTCGATGCGTTGACCAGCACCGCTGCGGCGTCGACCTCCGCGCACCAGCGCTCGGAAGCGACCAGGTCGTGCGTCACGATCGTCTCGGAGTGGCCCGTGGAGTACTGACGCACGTGCTCGAGGGCGGAGTCGATGTCGTCCACGACCTTGGCCGACAGGTCCAGGGACAACCACTCGGCGACGAAGTCGTCCTCGGTGGCGGCCACCGCGTCGGGGACGAGGGCGCGGGTGCGTTCATCGGCGTGCACGGTGACCCCCGCGGCGGCGAGTTCCGACGCGGCACGTGCCCAGAACTGCGCGGCGACATCGGCATGCACAAGCACGGTCTCGGCCGTGTTGCACACCGATGGACGGTCGGTCTTGGCGTTGAGCAGGATCGTCGTGGCCATGTCCAGGTCGGCGGCGCTGTCCACGTACAGGTGGCAGTTGCCGGTTCCGGTCTCGATCACCGGCACGGTGGAGTTCTCCACCACGGTCTGGATGAGTCCCGCTCCCCCACGCGGGATGAGGACATCCACCAGTCCTCGCGCGGTCATCAACTCATGCGTCGCCTCACGAGGTCCTTCGACGAGCTGCACCGCGTCTGCGGGCAGCCCGGCTTTCTCGAGCCCCGCCCGCAGTGCGGTGATCGTCTGCCTGTTCGTGCGGAGCGCGGACGACGATCCCCGCAGCAGGCAGGCATTGCCCGACTTCAAGCAGATCCCTCCCGCGTCGGCGGTCACATTGGGGCGGGCCTCGTAGATGATGCCGATGACGCCGAATGGCACCCGTATCTGACGCACGGCCACACCGTTCGGGTTGACCCATCCCCGCACGATCTGCCCGACCGGATCGGCGAGATCAGCCAGGGCGCGCAGCCCATCGGCCATACCCTGCAGTCGCGTCTCGGTGAGCGTCAGGCGATCGAGCAGTGATTCCGCAGTCCCCGCGTCGCGGGCCGCCGACACGTCCTGGGCGTTGGCCTCACCGATCGCAGCAGAAGCCGCCAGCAGCTCATCGGCCATCGCGTTCAGCGCCTCATTCTTCTGCGCGGTCGTCGCCGTGGCGAGCACCCGTGACGCCGCCTGGGCGCGGGTGCCGAGCGTCGTGATGTCCATGCGCAGACCCTAGCCGTTGCTCGCAGTTTGCGGCGCTTCCGCACCGTGGGCGAGACGCTCGTTCTCCACTTCACGGTCGTCGGCGATCTTCTGCGCGACCTCCTCGGCGAAATGGCAGGCGACGCGACGGCCGGGCTCGATCTCACGCAGCTCGGGATCCTCCTGACTGCATTTCTCCCGTGCCCACGGACAGCGGGTGTGGAATCGGCATCCCGACGGTGGATCGGCTGGTGAGGGAAGGTCCCCCTCGAGCAGGATCCGCTCCCGCGAATCCTCCACCACCGGATCGGGCACCGGGATGGCCGACATCAACGCCACCGTGTACGGGTGGTACGGCTTCTCGTACAGTTCATCACTGCCTGCCTCCTCCACCACCTGCCCCAGGTACATCACTGCGATGCGGTCGGAGATGTGTCGCACCACCGCGAGGTCATGGGCGATCACCACATAGGTGACGCCCAGCTCCGCCTGCAGGTCCTCCAGGAGATTTATCACCTGTGCCTGCACCGAGACGTCGAGTGCAGAGACCGGCTCGTCGGCGATCACCAGATCGGGGCTGCAGATCATCGCCCGCGCGATGCCGACGCGCTGCCGCTGTCCGCCGGAGAACTCATGGGGGTACTTGGCCATCGCCGATGCCGGGAGCCCCACCAACTCCAACATGTTCAGGGCCTTGCGCCGGTGATTCGCGGGGCTGTCCCGCCCGATCTTCTCCAGATCGGACTCCGCGAGACCGTGCACGGTCAACGGTTCGATGAGCAGCGATTCGATCGACTGTCGCGGATCCAGACTCGAAAGGGGGTCCTGGAACACCATCTGCATGCGGCGACGCAGCCGCCGCATCTTCTCCGCGGGCAGCGAGGTGATGTCCTGCCCGTTGAACTTCACCGTTCCACTGGTCGGTTCCTCCAGACGCAGGATCGCGCGGCCGAGCGTCGACTTGCCACAACCCGACTCACCCACCACCCCGAGTGTCTGGCCGGTGGAGACGCCGAGGCTGATGCCGTCGACAGCCTTCACATGGCCGACGGTTCGGTCGAACACGATTCCTTTTCGGATGGGGAAATGCACCTTGAGGCCGGTGACCTCCAAGAGGTTCTCGCTCACTCCGATTCCTCCTGTGCCATCTGGCCGGAAGCCATCACCTGCGATGTCTGCGTACTGTTCTCGGCATCCGACGCCGGGTTCACGCACCTGGCCCGATGCTCGAATCCGACCTCTTCGAGGGGGATCGCGTCGGTCACGCAGGCATCGGTCACGTGCCTGCAGCGCGGCGCGAAGGCACAGGCCCTGCTCCAGGGAACGGTGTCTGCCGGGGTGCCGGGGATCGGCGTCAGCCTCTGGTCACGGCGCTGGTCGAGACGTGGGATCGAGTCGATCAGGCCATGGGTGTAGCGATGTCGTGGGCTGGCGAACAGGGCCTCCCGTGGCGCGTACTCCACGATGCGTCCGGCGTACATGACGTTGACGTGATCGCACAATCCGGCGACGACACCGAGATCGTGCGTGATCATGATCATCGCGGTGCCCATGTCGCGCACCAGTTCGGTGAGCAGCTCCAGCACCTGCGCCTGGATGGTCACATCGAGGGCCGTGGTGGGTTCGTCACAGATCAGCAGACGCGGCTGACAGGCCAGGGCGATCGCGATCAGGGCACGCTGACGCATGCCACCCGAAAGCTGGTGCGGGTATTCGCCGAAACGCCGAGCAGGGTCGGGGATGCCACAGCGGCGCAGGAGATCGATCGCCTCATCACGGGCGTCTTTGGCCGAGATCGTGCGGTGGGCATGCAGCACCTCGGTCATCTGCTTGCCGATGGTGACCACGGGGTTCAGCGAACTCATCGGATCCTGGAAGACCATGGCGAGATCGCCGCCCCGCAATCTGGTCAGCTCTTGTTTCGGCATCGTGAGCAGGTCGGTGCCGTCGAAACGCGCCTCTCCTTCGATCGTCACACCGCGGCGCGGCAGAAGGCCCATGACCGCCATCGAGGTCACCGACTTCCCGGAGCCGGACTCCCCCACGATGCCGACCACTTCACCGGGTCGCACGTCGAAATCGACCCCGTCGACAGCGGTGAACGACTCACCCTTGCGTTTGGAGAACGTCACCGACAGGTTCTTGACGTCGAGCAGCGGCTGAGGATCCGCCACCGCCTTCTGCCCGGCGTCCTTCACAGCGATGTTCTTCTGGCCCGTGTCCGGGGTCTTGTCGGTCGTATCGGTCATCATCGCCTCCGCGACTTCGGGTCGAGGGCTTCACGCAACGATTCACCCAACAAGGTGAATCCCAGGGCGGTCACCGCGATACAGATGCCCGGCAGCAGCGTCAGGTGTGGGGCAGATGCCAAGCGTTCCTGCCCCTTCACAAGCATGCGGCCCCATTCGGCAACCGTCGGATCCGGCGCTCCAAGACCCAGATAGGACAGGGCGGCAACCTCGATGATGGCGGTGGCCAGCGTCAGGGTGGCCTGAACGATCACCGGACTGATCGAGTTGGGCAGCACGTGGCTCATGACGATGGTGCGGCGACGGAGCCCTAGGGAGAACGATGCAAGCACGTAGTCCTGATTGCGCTGCTTCAGCATCGAGCCCCGCAGCAGGCGCGCGAAGATGGGCACCTGCGCAGCAGCGATGGCGATCATGAGTGCCTCGGGTCGGCGTCCCACGATTGCGGCGACGCTGACCGCAAGCAGCAGCGCCGGGATCGAAAGCAGGATGTCGACGATGCGCATCATCAGCGTGTCCACCCATCCACCGAAGGCACCGGCCACCCCGCCGAGCACCAACCCGCCGCTGAGGCCGATGAGAGTCGAGACCACACCGATGATGAGCGATTGGCGTGCCCCGTACAGAAGCTGGGTCAACAGGTCCGATCCGAACGGATCGAGACCCAGCGGGTGATCGGCGCTGGCGGGCGGCAGAGAGGAGGGCGTGACCTCACCGGCCCACTCCACCGAGGACGGTTGGTGGGGTGCGAGCAGAGGCGCGGCCAATGCCACGCTGATGAACAGCAGCACGATGATGCCACCGATGATCGCTGCCGGGTCACGTTGCAGCCGACGCCAGGCGCCGGCCCACAGGCTGATGCCCTTCTCGTCGACGTTCTGCTCCCCCATGACAGCGGCGAGACTGGCCGGGCGTTCAGGAAGCTCATGGGTCGTACTGCTCATCGCACACGCATCCTCGGGTCGATGACGCCGTACAGGAGGTCGACCACGAGGTTGACCACGGCGTAGATCAGCGCGATCAGCAGGATGAAGCCCTGCAGCACCGCGTAGTCCAGGGTGTTGATGGCCTGGAACAGATAGGAACCGATGCCGTTGAACGCGAACACCGTTTCGGTGAGCACCGCACCGGCCAGGAGCTGCCCGGTGAGAATACCGATCGTGGTGAGAACCGGCATCATGGCGTTCTTCATCACGTGACGCCAGGTGATGATGATCTGCTTCAGCCCCTTGGCGGTGGCTGTGCGGATGTAGTCCTCACCCAACACCTCCAACACCGACGCCCGTGTCATGCGGGTGATGGCTGCCAATGGGATCGAGCCCAGCGCGAGAGCTGGCAGGATGAGGTGCTTGATGGCGTTCCATGATGCGTCCAGCTCACCGGTCAGCAGACCATCCAGGACGAAGAATCCCGTCACATGAGTGGCGTCGATCCGTACTTCCTGCCGCCCCGACGTGGGCAGCACCGCGAGGAAGTCGAGCCCGGGCACACCCACCGCGAAGACCAGCTTGAGAAGATAGGCCAGCACGAAGACCGGGACCACAACCCCCATCAGCGAGGTGCCCACGGCGAACACATCGAGAAAACCCCCGGCGCGCTTCGCCGCGATGTAACCGAGCGGGATGCCCACGATGATCGCGAACAGCAGGGCCATGACCGCCAACTCGATCGTGGCGGGGAACCGGTCCAGGAAGGTCGCCAGGACCGGTTCCCCCGTTCGCGGTGATGTACCGAAGTCACCGACGGCCATCTTGCGGATGTACGTCAGGTACTGCACGTGGAGGGGCTGATCGAATCCGTACTGGGCATTGACTCGGGCGATGGCATCGGGGGTCGCCTTGTCTCCGAGCAGCGCGCGCGCCGGGTCTCCCGGCAGCGCGCGCACCCATGCAAACAGCAACACGCTCAGCCCGAACAGCACCGGCACCATCAGCAGGAGTCGCCGGATGACGAAGCGGAACATCAGTGGCTACCGCCCTCAGCGCGAGACCGAGATGGTGTTCCACACCTCATCGTTGATGGGGCTCGGAGTGAACCCCTCAACTCCCGGTGCGAACGCCAGCGAGGAAGCGGGATGGGCCACCGGGATACCCGGTGCGTACTCGGCGATCTGGCGGTTGATCTCCTCGTACTTGCTGGCCTGCTCCTCCTTGTCGCCGATTCCACGCGCGGCGGCGAGCTCCTCGAACAGCTCCGGGTTGTCGAAGCCCCATTCGTGCGTCTTCTTTCCGAAGAAGACGCCGACGAAGTTGTCGGTGTCGTTGTAGTCGCCCGACCATCCGAGCATGTGGATGTCCCGCTTGTCGACGCCATCGGAGCCCTGTGCCATGTCGAGGTAGTCGGGGCTCCACTTCGCGGTGACCGGCTCCACCGTGATACCGACGGCTTCGAGCTGGGCCTTGATCGCGACGTAGGTGTCCTCGGGCGTCGGCATGTACGGACGCGAGACGCCGGTCGGGTAGGCGAAACGCAGCGTCAGGTTCTCCTGCCCGGCCTCTTTGAGAAGCTGCTTGGCCTTTTCCGGGTCGTACTCATACTCCTCCACGTCATCTGCGTAGCCGTCGACGCTGGAGGGCATGAACTGCGTGGCCTTCTCGGTGCCCTCGGGCAGGGACTGCGAGATCACCGCGTCCTTGTCGATGGCGTGATTGAGTGCCTTGCGCACACGCTCGTCCTGCAACGCCTTGTTCTTCTGGTTGAAAGCGAGGTACAGGATCGTGTACGGCGGACGCTCCATCACCTGCATGCCCTCGTCCTTGAGCGGCTGTACATCTGCCGGAGCCACCAGATCGTAACCGTCGATGTTGCCGGCCTGAAGCTCCTGGGTGCGGGCGTTCGGATCCTCGATGACCCGGATGATGGCCTGGGACACCTTGGCCTTGTCGCCCCAGTACTCCTCATTGCGGTCGAGGGTGATCTGCTGACCGCGCTCCCAGGAGTTGAACTTGAACGGACCGGTGCCGGTGGGGTGTTCCGTGGCGTACTTCGAGAAACGGGGGTCGTCCTCGGTCCCCTGCGTGTCATCGGCGTTGAACTCCTCCATGGCCGTGGGGCTCTGCATCGCGAAGGCCGGGAGCACCATGGCGTCGACGAAACCGGCGAACGGCTTGTTGAGCCTGATGGTCACCTCGGTGGGCGACGCGGCGTCACAGCTGTCATAGATGCCGGGCTTTCCGCCGTTCTCGGGGTTTTTGTACCCCTGGAAGAGCTTGCCGTAGTAGTACGTGATGTTCTCGTTCTGGTTGAGTCCCTTCCAGTTGGCCCACCGCTCGAAATTCGCGCACACGGCGTCGGAGTTGAAGTCGGTTCCGTCATGGAACTTCACGCCCTCACGCAGGGTGAAGGTGAACTCCTTGCCGTCCTCGGAGGCCTCCCACTCGGTGGCCAGACGTGGCGTCAGCTCCAGGGTGCCGGGTTCGACGCCCACGAGCCCCTCGAAGACCTGATGTGCGATACGGAAGCTCTCGCCATCGCTGGCCATCGCCGGATCGAGCATCACCGGGTCACTGGAGGCGGCGAACACGAACGTGTCGTCCCCCGCACCCCCGTCGGGATCTCGTTCACTTTGCACGCATCCGGTCAATCCCAGACTCAACACGGCAGCAGCAGCGGCCATCTTTGCCCACACTGGCTTGGACATCTCTATCCCTTCGTTCTCATCGCATTCACGCCTCGTTGCATGAATTGATGCGAGACCCGGACCATACCGGAACCTCTGCGGATGCGAACAGGCCTGAACGAAGGAATTCAGGTCACGAACAGATCACGGTACGCGTCGCCCCTGGGGCAGGACGACCAGCACGTCGCGATGCACGGCCTCCCCGGGGGCGTCCTCCCCGAGTTCGGCGACCACCCCTGCCGAATCCCTGCGCAGAACACGACGAAGATCGGCGGAGTCGAACGACACCAACCCGCGAGCCACGACGACGCCGTCCTCATCCCGCAACTCCACCGGGTCTCCGGCCTCGAACTCACCGTTCACCGCTGTGATGCCCACCGGGAGCAACGACGCGGTTCCGTCCACCACCGCGGCGACCGCGCCGGCGTCCAGGTCGAGACTGCCGCGGATCTCAGATGCATGCGCCAACCAGCGTCGACGGCTTCCCTGTCTGCGCCCGATGGGGTCGAACCGCGTGCCGACGGATTCCCCGGCCAGGACGGCCTCCACATTGGTGGCGCTGGTGACGAGTGTGGGGATTCCCATGGAGGTGGCGATGGTCGCGGCCTCGACCTTGGATTTCATCCCGCCGGTCCCCACTTTCGAACCGGTGCGTGATGTGTCGACGCTCAGCAGTTCATCCCGGTGGTGCACCACCGGGATGCGCCGGGCACCGGGCCGCGAGGGGTGGTCGGTGTAGAGGGCGTCGACGTCGGTGAGCAGCACCAGGGCGTCGGCCTGCACGAGTTGGGCCACGAGCGCCGCGAGACGGTCGTTGTCACCAAAACGCATCATGTGGGTCGCCACCGAGTCGTTCTCGTTGACGATGGGCACGATGCCGTATCCGATGAGGGCGTTGAGTGCCCGCTCGGCGTTGCTGTAATGACCACGACGTGTGACGTCCTCGACGGTGAGGAGGACCTGCCCGACCTTCTGCCCATGTTCGGAGAAGCGCTTCTGGTAGTGAGCCATCAACAGCCCCTGGCCGACGGCCGCGGCAGCCTGTTGGGACGCCAGGTCGGCCGGTCGCCGTTCAAGGCCCATCGGGAGGAGCCCCGCCGCGATCGCACCCGAGGAGACCAGGACGATCTCGCGGCCACGTCCATGTTCTCGGGCGAGGACATCGACAAGACGCCAGACGCTGCCCAGGTCGAGCATCCCGTCGGGTGTGGTCAGCGAGGACGATCCGACCTTCACAACGACGCGCGACGCCGCCGCGAATGTGCTCACCGCCGGTCCTCGATCTCGGCCGCTTCGGCCTTGGCACGGTGGTACTCGGCGTCTCGTTCACGACGCCGCGCCACGGCGGGGCGTTGTGTCTCCAGACGCTGATCCTCACCCCGACGGGCCAGGATCTCCGCTCCGCTCTCCACTTGGGGGGCGAAGTCGAAGACCACGGCGTTCTCTCCGCCGATCGCGACGGCGTCACCGGCACGTGCACCGAGTTCCAGGAGCCTGTCCTCGATGCCGATACGGTTCAGCCGGTCGGCCAGATAGCCGACGGCCTCGGAGTTGGCGAAGTCGGTCTGTCGCACCCAGCGTTCGGGTTTTTCTCCCCGCACCCGCCACATGAGGCCGCCCTCGCCGTCACCGATCTGCTTGACGGTGAACTCCGGTTCGGTGCTGTGTCGACGCGAGGTCGCCGCCGGTCGCAGGATCGGACGTCCGGGGGCCTCTCCCGGGTGAGTGCGCCGTCGTTCGCGGACGATGTCGGCCATCGCGTAGGTCAGTGCGGTGAGCCCCTCTCCCGACATGGCGGAGATGGGGAAGACACGGTGGCCGGCCGCCTCGAGGTCGCCGCGAACGATGTCGGCCATGTCGGAGCCGTCAGGGACGTCCACCTTGTTCAACGCGACGAGACGCGGCCGGTCCTTAAGCCCACCATGGGCCTCCAGCTCACCTTCGATGATCTCCAGGTCACTGACCGGATCGCGGCCCGGCTCGAACGTCGCCATATCGATGACATGCACCAACGCGGCGCATCGTTCCACGTGCCGGAGGAAGTCGTGGCCGAGGCCGCGTCCCTCGCTGGCGCCTTCGATGAGTCCCGGAACATCGGCGACGGTGAAGGTGGTCTCCCCTGCCACCACGACTCCGAGATTGGGCACCAGGGTCGTGAAGGGGTAGTCGGCGATCTTGGGCCGTGCCCGCGAGATCGCTGCGATGAGTGATGATTTGCCGGCGCTGGGGAACCCGACGAGGCCGATGTCGGCCACGACCTTGAGCTCCATGCGGATGGTCCGGGCTTCGCCCTCCTCGCCCAGGAGCGCGAAGCCGGGTGCTTTGCGGGCCGCCGTCGCCAAGGCGGCGTTCCCAAGCCCTCCTCGGCCACCCGCCGCGATGACGACCTCGGCATCGGACCCCGTCAAGTCAGCCACCAGTTCACCGGACTCGGCGTCGGTGACGATGGTTCCCTCCGGGACGCTCAGCACGATGTCCTCACCGTTGGCGCCATTGGCGTGACCACCCTTCCCCGGCTGACCGTTGGGGGCTTTGCGCTGGGACGAACGGTGGTATTCCACGAGCGTGGTGAGTTGGGGATCGACGCGAAGGATCACCGACCCACCGCGACCGCCGTTGCCACCATCGGGCCCGCCGAGTGGCTTGAACTTCTCACGGTGCACCGACGCACAACCGTGTCCGCCGTTGCCTGCAACCACGTCAAGGGTCACGTGGTCGACGAACGAGGGGATGGCCATGGGATTCTCCTGATCGGGTGCAACGATGCAGTCTACCTGCCATCATCCGGCTCACCGCCGCTTCACGATGACATGGGTCAGACCCCGCCCGGGATATCCCGGCCCGGATCACTCCGCCGATGATTCACTCCTGGCCGCTGAGCCGACGCACCTGGCCCAGGGCGTCGAACAGCGAATCGGTGTATTTCTTCATGGCCTGCAATGAATCGGCTTGGATCTGACGCAGATCCTGTTGCAAGGATTCACCGTCGCCGGTCGGATGCTGCTGCGTCAGTTGCTCCATCATCTGCCGGTTGTGATCCTCGAGTGCTGCGTTGAACGCCTCGAGGAGATGCTCTGCGAGCTGGGCGTTGGCGAGCCGCATGGCACGCGGATCGATCGTGAGCTCGGTGAACTTCTCCTGGGACATCGTCACGTTGATCTGCTCATCGAGCGCCGTCCCGTGGCCTTCGACCTCGGGAATCTGGAACTCCCCGGCCGCCGACTGCGGGTCGTCGACGAACTGACCCAGATTGCCTTGGAGCCGTTCCAGAACCGCGTTGAAGTCTTCCGTCATGGAATCAGCCTCCCATGAGCGCGGTGATCGCCACGTTCATGGCCACTTCGATGGCCAGACGTGCCGCGATCTTGAACAGCGGGATCAGCGTCATGGAGGCTCCTGCGGTGGGGACCGCAGCAGCGATCGCCGACGCGATCTGTATCGCGAGAGCAACAAGCTGGACCACCGTCGCCACCTTGAGGGCCACGAGGATGCCGGACATCACATACATGGCACCGCCGACGCCGGCAGATCCGGCCGACATCTGCTGGGCAACCGTCTGCACCGGGTCTTCACCGCCCTCGGCGCTCTCCCGGAAGGCACGCATGGCCTCACCCTCATTGGCCGACAGGACGTGTTGGATTCCAGCGCCCGCCTCACCGGTCGTGGCCGCTCCTGCCGACGCGAATTTCTGCCACTCGCCGCCCTTGGACCAGGTCTGTTCCTCGTCTGTGTTGGGCCACATGAAGCCCAGCATCTCCAGCAGATATGACACTTCACCGGGGAGTACGATTCCCATCCTTCACGCCTTCCACTGGGCCATCTCGACGGCTGCCGCTTCGGTCTCGTCGTACATGGTGGCAGCCGCCTCGAGCCGTTCAGCCTGCCCTGCCCACGTTTCCTGGACGCCCTGCCCACTCTGGGTCGCGACGTCCACGATCGCTTGGTAAACCATCTGGCACAGGGCCGAGATCCCGTCCTCGCCCCACTGCGGCTCCTGGCCGAGCAACGCTTCCAGCTCCGTCCCCATGGCGTTCGCCGAGTCGTTGATGGCTTGACCACCGGCGCGCATGGCCGCTGTGTCGAAACGAATGTCCATAGGTCCACCTCCTGTGCTGCACCACTGTCCCATGGTCCGTGTCAGGGAGTCGGCCAGCACCGCGGGAACCTTCCGGGCAGCCCTGCCCCCCCCGATGCGAGAAGCGTCAGAAACCGACACGCCAGATGGTAGAGCCCATCGAGACTCGACGCGATGCCATGGTGCGAAGACGCCAAGAGCCGGCCCCGAAGGGCCGGCTCTTGATGATGTTGTTCTGGTTTCAGCTCATGTGGTTGCAGTCGCAACGACGCTCGGCTGCACATTCACAACCTTGCGGCCACGGTGCGTGCCGAACTCCACACGCCCCTCACGGAGGGCGAACAGAGTGTCGTCCTTACCACGGCCGACGCCTGTTCCGGGGTGGAAACGCGTTCCACGCTGACGAACGATGATCTCGCCGGCGTTGACCTCCTGGCCCCCGAAGCGCTTCACGCCGAGGCGTTGCGCATTGGAGTCACGACCGTTCTTGGTCGAGCCCAGACCCTTCTTTGTTGCCATAGCTCTGCCTCAGCTCTCGATTCCGGTGACCTTCACCCGGGTGTAGCGCTGGCGATGGCCAACACGACGCCGGTAACCGGTCTTGTTCTTGTAACGGACGATACGGATCTTCGGACCCTTGGACTCATCCAGCACTTCGGCGGTGACTGAAGCCTTGTCGAGCGCGCCACGGTCGGAGGTGACGGTGTCACCGTCGACCAGCAGCAGCGGCTGCAACTTGAGGCTCGAGCCCACCTCGTCAGCGACCTTGTCGATCTCGACAACGTCGCCAACGGCGACCTTGTGCTGGCGGCCGCCACTACGCACAATCGCGTACACGCCTGACCTACTCTCTTCTCACGTTCACGGTAATCGACACCTACCCCCGGGGCGCCGCGGCAAGAAACGCTGACCTCTACGGGAACGAGGATCGATGGGTGGCGGCACCACTGAGCGCCGAAACACCGAGGTCCAATGTTACGGACGAGCAGCCCGTGGGTCAAACTCGCGCGCTGCGGCCTCCCACATCCATCACTCGGGGTCCTGCACGATTCCTCGAGCCTCCGGATTCCACATCTCCCACTCGGGTTCTCCCCCACCCAGAGCGGTGCGCGCTTCAGGACTCCACCGAAGATAGACGTCATGACCGATGGCGTCGGCCACCGCGGCGATACGCGGGGCGTCCTCCATGAGATGGGCGATGTAGCGAACCGGGCGGGCTTTGCCGCGTCTCACGAAAAGGCACCGCCCCCGGATCTGCATCTTCATGTCGGTTCCAGCCAGGGCTCCCCGCAGCTGCGGTGAATCCATGTCGGCGACGAAGGATGCCCCAACCGATCCGGGACCGGCGTCGAGCATGACGCCTTCTGGAGTGCGTGCACCGGTCAGGTCCAGATCGGGCAGGGCATACCTCAGGGAACACAATTCGAACCAGTCCTCGTCACCGCTGTCGGTGTCGAGGGCAACGAAGCCGTACACCGACCGACCGCCCACCTCCACGCGGTGAGAACGGATCAACTGCCGCCCGTTCATGACAACGTCGGGCCGCGGGGCACCCTCCCAGAATCTGCTGACGCGTTCCTGCTCACGACGCACCCCGGCAGGAAGGCTCACCTTCTTCCACAACCGTGGCTGGCCGGGCTCCCGGCCCATCCGCCACACGACGAGCCCGAGGAGCGTGACCACCACGATCCCGATCCCCGCGGGCCAGCGGAAGGTCTCCTCCAGCTCACTGCGGCTGATCAGCGCGATCAGCCAGATGATCGGACTGATGGCGAGGAAGATCAGAAGAATGGCGCAGCCCCAAGCAGCACGCTCCTCTTCTCGACGTTCGTAGTCTGGCCTATCGGATCTTCGCTCGTCATCACGTGCCATTCCTGCCACCGATGCGTCAGTCGCCCTTGGAGCCGTTGCCGCCCTTATTGCCACCGCCGGAGTTGCCACCGCCGGAGTTGCCACCGCGTCGGCGTCCGCCGCCTCCGCCGCGACGACGGCGACGCTCTCCACCGTCGGCGGCCTCCTGGGAGTCCACCGGCATGTCGTGCGTCACATAACCGCGACCGGCACAGTGCTCACAGTCCTCGGTGAAGGCCTCGGCCAGGCCGGTACCGATCTTCTTGCGCGTCATCTGCACCAGCCCAAGGCTGGTGACCTCAGCCACCTGGTGGCGGGTGCGGTCACGGCCCAGGCACTCGACGAGGCGACGCAACAGCAACTCGCGGTTCGCTGGCAACACCATGTCGATGAAGTCGATCACGATGATGCCGCCGATATCGCGCAGACGGAGCTGCCGCACCACTTCCTCGGCCGCCTCCAGGTTGTTGGAGGTGACGGTGGCTTCGAGATTGCCGCCCGAGCCGGTGAACTTTCCGGTGTTGACATCGATCACGGTCATGGCCTCGGTGCGCTCGATGATCAGCGAACCCCCCGAAGGGAGGAACACCTTGCGTTCCAGCGCCTTTGCGATCTGCTCGTCGATGCGATGCCCTGCGAAGACATCGCCATCACCATCCCAACGCTCGATCCGTTCCAACAGGTTCGGCGCCACATGCTCCACGTAGGCGGTCACGGTGTCATAGGCGTCATTGCTGGCGCCATTGCCCTCGATCATGAGCTTGGAGAAGTCCTCGGTGAACAGGTCACGCACGATTCGCACCGTGGCGTCGGGTTCGGCGTACAGCTGTGCCGGCGCATTGCCCTTCGCCGCCTGCTTCTCGATGGCCTCCCACTGCGCCTTCAACCGATTGACGTCACGCACCAGGCCTTCCTCGGCAACGCCTTCAGCCGCAGTGCGGACGATCACGCTCGCGTCATCCCCCACGAGGTCACCGAGCACGTCACGCAGACGCTTGCGCTCGGTGTCAGGCAGTTTGCGGGAGATCCCCGAAAGGTGCCCACCGGGGGCGTAGACGATGTAACGACCCGGCAGCGAGATGTGGTTCGTCAGTCGGGCACCCTTGGCTCCAACCGGGTCCTTGGTGACCTGCACAAGCACGGTCTGCCCCGACTTGAGGGCATTCTCGACCTTGCGGTTGTTCGAGTCGACGCCATGGGCGTCCCAGTCGATGTCACCGGCGTACATGACGGCATTGCGTCCACGACCGATGTCGATGAATGCGGCCTCCATCGAGGGCAACACGTTCTGGACACGGCCCAAGTACACATTGCCGATCAGCGAGCTCGCCGAGGCACGGTCCACGTAATGCTCCACCAGGACGTCGTCCTCGAGCACGGCGATCTGAGCGAGCTCCTCGTTCTGCCGGATGATCATCTTGCGATCAACCGACTCCCGGCGTGCCAAGAACTCGGCCTCACTCAAGACCGGGGCGCGGCGCCGACTGGCGCGTCCCTCACGGCGACGCTGGCGCTTGGCCTCCATACGGGTCGATCCCTCGATACCGGTGACCTCGTCAGAGGAATCGGAATCCGTCCCTCCGCCGCCACGGCGTCGACGACGACGGCGGCGTCGACGATTACCGGATGAGCCCTCGTCATCGGACGATTCCGCGCCCGACCCATCGTCGCTGGAGTCAGACTCCTTCGAGGAATCATTCTTGGCGTCACTGTCATCGGAGCCGCCCGACGCATCGGAGTCATCGGAGCCGCCACCACGGCGGCGCCTGCGCCCACCCCGGCGGCGACGTCGACGGCGACCACCACCAGATGAATCCGAATCGTCTCCCGAATCGGACCCGCCGTCGGAGTCATCGCTCGCGTCTTCGGTGTCCTTGGAGTCCGAGGACTTCCCATCGTCTCCCTGGCCCGCAGCGGGCTTCTCGGCCTTCGGCTCATCGCCCGAAGATTCCTCCGAATCTCGCAGACCAAGGATCTCGGCGGGGTCCGGTGGCGCCTGGAAGGGGTCCGCCACAGACTCGACGACTTTGCGCTTGGCCATGCTCTCATCGAGCGCGCTCAACGAGCTGGCCAGCGGATCATCGGCGTCGGTGTCGTCCTCGTCCTGGCCGCTTTCAGGCTCATCGGACTCGGCGACTTCTGCCTCGTCGGATGCGCTCGACTCCACCGCCGGTTCAGAGTCTTCGCCCACCACAGCTTTCTCGGCACCTGCGGCCGCCTGATCCTTCACCGCAGCCACGGGGTCAGCCTCGACGGCGAAGCCCTCAGCGGCATCGGCGAGGACCGGCTGCTCGGGCTCGGGCAGCGGCTTGGGCGCGGCAGCCCCACGCGTCACACGTCGACGGGCCGGACGCTCCTTGACGGCGGGTTCGGTGACCTCGACCGCATCAGGATTCTGCATCGGGGCGCTGGTGGTGGGCGCAGATGGCTGCTGCACCTCGGTCACCGGCGCGGGCGGACCGGCCTTTCGACTCACGGCCCGGCGCCGCGGACGCGACGCCGGTTCCGGCGTCACCGTCGCACCGGTGTCCACGTTGGTCGAAGCTGTCACATCGTTGGAATTCGGCTCGTTGTCGAGCAATTCGGCTCCTTCGGCCGGGCGAGCCCGGCGGTTCCCGTCGGACGGTGGTCCGGTGCCGACGGCAAGTCCTGCGGTTCCGACCTCGAACTGCGGCCCCGCGGTCGACGAACGTCGCGGTCAACCAATCGAATCGTGCTGTCACCACGACCGAGCAGTCCAGTGAGTCGGGGGAAGACCGGCGGTCTCCCCAAACCTGCGTCCAGTATCACACAGGTACTCGGGAGACTGCACTCAGAACAGGTTCTCGACACGTTCTCCGACGCGCTTCCCCTGTGCCAGACGCGTCTGTCGCGGGCCCACGGGCTTGACGAAATCCGACACCACGGCCAACGCGGACAGGACATCCTCGGGCCGCACCAACGGAACGGCGTGGCAGATCACCATGCCCAGCCCGGCACGGCCTTCGGTGTCCGCGTCCAGAACCTCGAGGAGTTCCACCGGACCGCGCGCGTCGAAGGTTCGCAGGCCGTTCTTCATCATGCGCTCCACCTCGATCTTCTCGGCGTCGTCGAACGCTGCCACAGCAGCCTCCAGAATCTCCCGCTCACCGTCGGCGAAGTGCCACCGCACCTCCCACGAAGACGCCTCCAATCCGTCCGCCAGTGAGCCCGATTCGGCCACCACGGCTCCGGCCATCACGAACCCCGGCGGCAACACCTCGTTGAGCGCGGCCATCACCTTCTCCGGGTCACAGACCTCCCACAGCCCGATCTCCAGATACTCGGCCTCGGTCGCAGCCCCGGTGGGCGAGGCGTTCGCATACGAGATGCGCGGGTGGGGATTGAACCCCGACGAGTACGCCATCGGCACATGGGCCCGCCGAAGCGCCCTTTCGAAGGCACGGCCGAAGTCACGATGCGAGGTGAATCGGGCGCGGTCCCGCTTGGCGTATCGCAGCCGGATCTTCTGCACCGGAGGAGCCTGCTGTTCAGGTTGTCGTTGCTTTCCCACGCATCGACCCTACTGTGGGCCTCGCGTTCGGTGAGATAGGAATGTGTGATGCCCCACATTCGACGCAACGCCACCAGTCATGCAGCCCTGATGGTCATGGCCGGCCTCGTGCTGCTCGCGTTGAACCTGCGGCCGGCAGCCACCGCGGTCGGCCCGGTTCTCGGAGAGATCCGCGCCGACCTGGGGCTGAACGCCACCACCGCCGGTGTCCTCACCGCCCTGCCCGCGCTGTGCTTCGCTGCATTCGGCGCCATGGCACCGATCTTCTCCAACCGGGTCGGGCCGCATCGCACGATCGGAATGGCTCTCGTGGCGATGGTCGCCGGACAGAGCGGACGCCTCCTCGTCGACGCCCCTGTTCCGTTCCTACTGCTATCGGTCATCACACTCGGCGGCATGGCGGTCGCCAATGTGCTGTTGCCCTCACTGGTGCGACGACACTTCCCAAGCCGCATCGGATTCATCACCGCCCTGTACTCGACAGCGCTCAACGTGGGCACGATGTTCGCGGGATTGTTCACCGCACCCCTGGCCATGTGGCTGGGCGGATGGCGTCAATCCATGTGGATCTGGGTGGGCATGACCGTGATCAGCTGCGTTCCCTGGTTGTTCCTCGTCAGCGCCGACCGCGACCACGAACCCATCGCGCGGCACGCCGCGTGGGGTTTTCGCCACATCGTCCACACCCGCCTCGGATGGCTGATGGCGTTGTTCTTCGGTGCCCAGTCGACGCAGGCCTACACAGCCTTCGGCTGGCTCTCAAGCATCTACGTCGACGCCGGTGCCTCCCCCTCCTTCGGCGGACTGATGCTCGGCATCCTGACCGGGCTGAGCATCCCCTTCGGATTCCTGGTGCCCATGTACGTCTCACGCTCGGAACGGCCACAACGGGCACTGTGGCTGTTCGGAGTCTGCGGCATCACGAGCTACACCGGTCTGCTGTTCGCTCCCCTGACGCTGCCATGGCTGTGGGCGGTACTCCTGAGCATCGGGATGAGCGGTTTCCCTTATTTCCTGGCGTTGCTCGGACGCCGGGCCAACAGCAGCGATGGCGTCGCGGTGCTCTCGGCGTTCAGCCAGAGCGTCGGCTATCTGATCGCCGCCATCGGCCCGTTCCTGTTCGGCGCTCTCCGCGGACTGACCGGGGACTTCCAGGTTCCGATCATCGTCACCATGGTGCTGTTCCTGCCGCTCGTCGGCTTCGGGCTGGCGGCCAGTCGTCCACGGCTCATCGAGGACGAGCTCATCGCCGGTTCCAACGACTGACCGCACAGACGCTCTTCCGAGGGGCACGGTCGGGGCTCCGACTTCGAATCCTCCTGCTGGACGCCCCCGCTCAGACGTCCTCATCCCCTCATTGGGAACCATGTCAACGGCGGATACGCTCGGGGTATGAGTCGTACTCTCCGGATCTTCCTCATCCCGCTACTGGCTCTTCTGGCGGTGATGGCCTGGCCGCTCAGTGCGCACGCCGATGACGACCCATCCCCGTGGTGGGAGATCACGCGGTACGACGTGACAGCCACTCTCGACGAAGAGGGCATGACCGATGTGCGAGTCGAGATGGACTTCGACTTCATGGGCGAGCCCGGACACGGACCCTTCGTGACGCTGCCCGAGCGTCAGGCCGTCCCGGGGAACAAGGATCTGTGGCGCGACATCCCAGTGAGCGACATCTCCGCCAGCAGCCCCACCGGTGCCCCCGCCGACACCCATGTGGAACGCAACAGCGATGGCGTCATGATAAAAGTGGGCGACCCCGGCATCACCGTCGATGGACAACAGACCTATGTGATCGAATACACCGTCGCCGGGCTCCCCAATCCCCACGCCGGCGGAAGTGACATCGATCAACTCGGTTGGAACGTCATCGGTCCCTACTGGGAGGTTCCCCTCAACGACATCTCGGTCACCGTGAACGGTCCCGCCGAGGTACAGAACGCGGCCTGCTTCGCCGGCGACGTCGACAGCACCTCATCATGCGCCGATGCCGCATCTTCCGGGACCACCGCGACGTACCGTCATGACCGTCTCGCCCCTGGCGACGGGCTCACCATCGCCACCGACTACCCCGGCGGCACGCTTCCGGAGACCGCCGTCACCTACTCCCGTCGCGTCCACCTCGGCAACATGTTCGAGCTCTCTCCCATCAGCGGAATCGGCACCGCGATCACCGCTCTGGCGGGAGTGGCCGGCGTCACCTCACTGCGGCGCTCGAAGCGTGACAAGGCGTTCAGCGGGATGGTCCCGGGGCTCTCCCCCGGACACGGCCAGTCGGTCGACCCCATACGCGACCAGTCGGTCGACGTCGAGGACAGGAGGAAGACGCCGGTCACCGTTCGCTTCGAACCACCCACCGAGCGCAACCCGGGGCTGCTCGGAACCCTCATCGACGCCAGGGTCGACGACCGTGACCTCACCGCCACGATCATCGACCTCGCGGTACGCGGCCACTTGAAGGTCGAGCAGGTGGATCAGATCAACTACCGCCTCCACCGCACCGCACCCGTCAACAGCGACCGTCTGCTGCCGCACGAATCACGACTCATGAGCGGTCTGTTCGGGCATGGCAACGTCTTCGACATGCGTGTGGTCAAGGGAAACCAGAACCTCGCCAAGCGCATCGCCAACGGCATGGAGCAGAGCCGCAGCCGCCTCTACAGCGGCGCGCAGCAACTCGGGTGGTTCCGTCACAACCCCAGGATCATGCGCCTCTCCTGGCTGCTCATCGGCCTCGCCATCGCGGGTGTGGGCGCATTGATGACGCTGGCGTTGGGCACGCGAGGCCACGGGCTCATCGGCATCCCGGTCGCCGTCACGGGCCTCGCGATCGCTGGAGTCTCCCAACAGTTGACGGCCCGCACCCCCGAAGGCAGCGCGATGCTCGATCAGCTCCTCGGTTTCCGTGAATATCTCATGACCGCCGAGGCCGACCAACTGCGTTGGGAAGAGGGCGAGGACATCTTCAGCAAGTACCTCCCCTACGCCATCATGTTCAACTGCGCCGACCGCTGGACCAAGGTCTTCGAGGACCTGCGCGCCCGCGGCGTCTACACCGTGGAGCCGACCTGGTTCCACGGCTACGCCATGGGTTACGGCTGGGGCAACATGGCCGGGCTCTCGAACATCTCCACCGGACTCTCCTCCGCCATCTCCAGTTCCATCAGCCAAGCGGCGTCCACCGCATCCGCCGGCAGCGGTGGTGGTTTCGCCGGTGGAGTCGGCGGAGGCGTCGGTGGTGGTGGCGGCGGCGGCTGGTGAGCAAGTAAGTTGAACACGATCTGGGCCACAGGCCGCAGAACGTCATGAGCAAAGGAGCCGCCATGAGCGACATCACCCGCCAATTCCGTTACCGCACCGACGAAAATGGCAAGGAGGTCGTGGAGATCGCGATCCGCGGCAAGCAGGTGCTTGACCGGCCCATGACCAACTTCTCGACGGCCTATTCGCTCGAGACCCGTCAGGCGCTCGGACTCACCGGCCTGCTCCCTCCCGCCGTCACGACGCTGCCCATCCAACTCAAGCGTCTCTACACCCAACTGCAGCGTCTGCCCAATGACCTGGACAAGCATGTGTTCCTCATGCAGCTCCACGATCGCAACGAGATCGCATTCCATGCTCTCGTCGCCGAGCACCTCGACGAACTGATGCCGATCATCTACACCCCCACCATCGGTGAGGCGATCACGCAGTTCAGCAGCTGGTTCACCGTGCCACGTGGCGTGTTCCTCTCCATCGACGAGCCCGACCAGATCGAGGCCGCGATGAGCAGCACCAACCAGGGCCCCGATGACATCGATCTCGTGGTCGTCACCGACTCCGAGGGCATCTTGGGCATCGGCGATCAAGGCGTCGGCGGCGTACGCATCACAATCGGCAAGCTGGCGGTCTACACCGCCGCAGCCGGTATCCATCCCTTGCGCGTCCTGCCCGTCGTGCTCGATGTGGGTACCGACAACCTCGAGCTGCTCAATGACCCGGGCTACCTCGGCGTCCGTCACGCCCGGGTCCGGGGCGAACGCTACGACGAGTTCGTGGATCAGTTCGTCAAGACCACCCACAAACTCTTCCCGAAGGCGATGCTCCACTGGGAAGACTTCGGCGCCTCGAACGCACATGCCCTCCTCAACCGCTATCGCGATGAGGTCTGCTCGTTCAACGACGACATCCAAGGCACCGCCGCGATCGTGGTGGCCGCCGTCCTCGCCGGCATCAAGGGATCTGGCCAGCGCCTGAAGAATCAACGCATCGTCGTCCACGGCGCGGGCACAGCGGGAATCGGCATCGTGGACCTGCTCAAGGACGTCATGATGCAACAGGGCCTCAGCGAGGAGGAGGCGAACGCACGCTTCTACTGCCTCGGCAGCCGAGGGCTGATCCGTGAGGGCATGAAGATGCGCGATTTCCAAGAGCCCTATGCGCGCCCCGCCGATGAGATCGAGGACTGGGACCTCACCGAACCGGGCCGTGCAACGCTCAAGGATGTCGTGTCCAATGTGCATCCCACGATCCTCATCGGCACTTCGGGACGCCCCGGTTCGTTCACCGAGGACATCGTGCGAGAGATGGCCGCCCATGTGGATCGGCCCATAATCCTTCCGCTCTCCAACCCGACGACGCTCCATGAAGCCGTGCCCTCCGACCTCATCCAGTGGACCGACGGACGCGCCATGATCGCCACCGGCTCGCCGTTCAAGCCAGTCCAGCACAACGGCGCCGAGTTCCGTATCGCACAGGCGAACAACGCGTTGGTGTTCCCCGGCATCGGCCTTGGCGTCATCGCTTGTCGTGCCAGCCGCGTCACCGACCACATGATCGCCGCCGCTGCGCAGGCCGTGGCCGACATGACCGAGATCAATGCCGCTGGGGACGCGCTGCTCCCCTCCATGGACGCGATGCGCACCGTGTCGGCCACCGTCGCCGTGGCGGTGGCCAAGGCCGCTGCCGATGAAGGGGTCGCCGAACCCCTCGAGAACCCGTTGCAGGACATCTGGGCACAGATGTGGCAACCGGTCTATCCGCGCGTCGAGGCGGTCACCAACCAGTACACCCCCAAGGGCAAGAACAAAGACACCGCGAAGTGATCCAGGAACGCTGAACCGAGCCCGGACCAAGAACAGCTACATCGAGAACGGCCCGCTGCGTTTCATCGCGGCGGACCGTTCTCGATCAGTGCTGGCGTGTGGCCGGCATCTTCGGCACCATCAGGCTCGAGCGCCGCAGGTGATCACTCGGTCGGGCCAAGATTCGAGCGAACCGTGGGCATGGGCAGCAGCGTCTTGTCGGTGGGGCCGATCTGGATCTCGGTGTCCATCTGCGGGCAGACACCGCAGTCGTAGCACGGCGTCCATCGGCAATCATCCACCTCGATCTCATCGAGGGCATCCTGCCAGTCCTCCCACAGCCAATCACGGTCGAGACCCGAATCGAGGTGGTCCCACGGGAGCACCTCGTCGTAATCACGCTCCCGCGTGGTGAACCAATCGAGGCTGACACCCATCGGTTCGAGCTGTTCGACGCAGGCATCCACCCATCGCTGGTAGGAGAAATGCTCGTTCCAGCCGTCGAAGCGGCCGCCGGCGCGCCAGACCGCCTCGATGACCTTGCCGACACGCCGGTCGCCACGCGAGAGCAGCCCCTCGATCATGCCGGGCTCGCCCTCGTGATAGCGGAAGCCCACCGCACGGGCGTACTTCTTCTCCGAACGCACCGCTTCCTTCAGCTTGTGCAGACGCGCGTTCGTCGCCTCGGGGTCGAGCTGGGCCGCCCACTGGAAGGGCGTGTGGGGTTTGGGGACGAACCCGCCGATGGAGATGGTGCAGCGGATGTCCTTGTGTCCCGCGGCTTCGCGCCCGGTGTCGATGACCCGTTTGGCCATATCGGCGATCTCCAGGACGTCCTCATCGGTCTCGGTGGGAAGCCCGCACATGAAGTACAACTTCACCTGACGCCACCCATTGGCATAGGCGGTGGCGACAGTGCGGATGAGGTCCTCCTCGTCGACCATCTTGTTGATGACCTTGCGGAGCCGCTCGGAACCACCTTCGGGTGCGAACGTCAGGCCCGAGCGTCGGCCGTTGCGGGAGAGCTCATTGGCGAGGGTGATGTTGAAGGCGTCCACCCGTGTCGAGGGGAGGGACAACGAGACATTGGTGCCCTCGTAGCGGTCGGCCAAGGATGTGGCGACGTCACCGATCTCGGTGTGGTCGGCACTGGAGAGTGACAACAGACCCACCTCCTCCAGGCCCGTCGCCTCCAGCCCACCGGCGACCATCGAACCGATGGTCTCGATGTTCCGCTCACGCACGGGCCGAGTGATCATGCCCGCCTGACAGAACCGGCAGCCCCTCGTGCATCCGCGGAAGATCTCCACCGAGTAGCGTTCGTGCACGGTCTCGGCCA
Source organism: Propioniferax innocua (assembly GCF_006716235.1). Classification (GTDB taxonomy): domain Bacteria; phylum Actinomycetota; class Actinomycetes; order Propionibacteriales; family Propionibacteriaceae; genus Propioniferax; species Propioniferax innocua. The sequence goes on from NZ_VFOR01000002.1 coordinate 265,163, forward strand.
ACGGAACCAGCGGCTTCTTCGGGTACGGCCAGGCGTCGAGATCCATGAGGGTGTGCTTGGCGATACGGAACGGCACACCGGGTCGGTTGGGCGCAACCTTCCGGATGCGGCCATCGGGCAGGTACTCCACATCGTGGAATTTGGGAACGTAGACACCGCCCGACGCCGCCAACCGTTCCAACAGGCCGTCACGTCCGCCAGGACGATCCTCGGCCTTCCACTCCCGGATGACATCGGAGATCGCCAATGAGATCTCCTCGCCGTCTCCGAGCACGGCGGCGTCGATGAAGTCGGCGATCGGCTCGGGGTTGAACGCGGCATGCCCCCCTGCCAGAACGATCGGGGCGGACTCGGAGCGGTCGACGCTGTGCAGCTCGATCTGTGCGAGATCGAGCGCGGTGAGCAGGTTGGTGTATCCGAGCTCGGTGGAGAACGAGACGCCCAGCACGTCGAAAGCCCGCACTGAACGATGCGAATCGAGCGTGAACTGGGGAAGGCCTTCGGCCCGCATCAGCTCCTCCAGGTCAGGCCATACGGCGTAGGTCCGTTCAGCGAGGATCCAGTCCTTTTCGTTGAGCACCTCATAGAGGATCGCCACACCCTGATTGGGCTGACCCACCTCGTAGGCGTCGGGATACATGAGCGCCCAACGGACCTCAGCTTCATCCCATGGCTTGCTCACCGAGTTGTGCTCACCGCCCACGTACTGGATCGGTTTGCTGACGCGGGCCAGCAGGGGCTCCAAGCGCTCGAAGAGGGTCTGGGCCTCCGTGTCGGCCATGGTCATCCAGAACTCCCTGATGTCGCGGATCGTGATCGCACTCCCCCACAGCCAGAACCCGGCGGAGAGTGATTCGCGTGTCAACGATACGTCAAGAACCCATCGCCGCTCTCGTCATGAACGCTCGCGCCCCGATGCCAACCAGCGCTACCGCCGGCTGGCGCGTCGCAGGCCATGACACGGGGACGGCGGCGAACCAAACACCCTTGAGCATGCACAAAGCCTTATATAAGATCATGTGCATGAACGCACACACAGCGGAGGTCTACGGCGACGTCACCGAGTTCTTCTCGGCCCTCGCCACACCAGTCCGCGCCGCCATCGTTCATCGCCTGACAGAACGCCCTTGGTCAGTGGGCGAACTGGCCCAGGAACTCGACGTCTCCCAGCCCCTGATCTCGCAACATCTCCGGGTGCTGCGCAGCGCACATCTGGTGACGTCCCACCGCTCGGGTCAACGCGTCACGTATGCGCTGGCCGATGAGCATGTCGCCCACGTCTTCCTGGACGCATACACCCACATGAAGGAGCAGAGATGACCCACACCATCGCCGAGAAGCACACCCACACCCACGGACCTGACTGCGGCCACGAAGCAGTGGTCCACGAAGATCACGTCGACTATCTCCACGACGGCCACGTGCACCGTGAGCACGACGGCCATTACGACGAATGCAATGTCTGTCAGTGTTCGTCCTGCGACTCCGCCAGCTGTGCCACCTGCGCCTGCAGCGACTGCAGCTGCCCCACCTGCAATCACGCCACGTGCAGCTGCGAGAACTGCGACGACACGTGCGCCAACTGCACCTGCAACGACTGCAGCTGCCCCACCTGCAAGCACCCCAACTGAATCTGATGCCTTCTTGGGGCGGCCGATGACCACCCACCCCGAGGCGCAAAAACTCTAGGAAACCGTGTCCTCAAAGAACAAGACCTGAAACGACAGGCGTCCAGGTTCCAGACGCGCATGAGGGGCTGCACCATGACGTGCAGCCCCTCATACGCGTTAGCTGATGCGCACCCTGACGTGCTCAACCCTGCGCTTGGTGGCGCCCACAGCGCAGACCTCCGTACGCCGCGGAGGCGACGGCGTGTGTCAGCCCAGACCCGGGAACCACAGTCCGACCTCGCGAGCGGCCGCCTCCGGTGAGTCCGAACCGTGCACGAGGTTCTCACGGTTCGACAGCGCCCAGTCACCGCGGATGGAGCCGGGCTCTGCACGGCGTCCATCGGTCGCGCCATTGAGGAGACGGACCGCGGAGACCGCGTCATCGCCCTCGAGCACGAGCGCGACCAACGGCCCGGAGGTGACGAAGGACCGCAGCGCCGGATAGAAATCGCGGTCCAGATGCTCGTGGTAGTGCTTGTCGGCCATCGACGCATCGACTTCGCGCTGTTCCATGGCCACGATGCGAAGCGCCTTGCGCTCGTAACGGGCCAGGATCTCACCGACCAATCCACGCTTGACGGCATCGGGCTTGATCAGGACAAGAGTGCGCTCAATGGTCATGGCCCGCATCCTAGCGGTCGAGCCACAGCCCCGCCCTTCAGGCCTCCCCCTGCTGCTCCAGACGCCTGCCCAACACGAACGAGATGGCCCACAGTGCGAAGAAAAGCCCGCCGAGAGCGAACATCGCAGTGGTCAGGAAGCCCAACGCGAGCGCCACGACCTGCGTGGCCCACCCCAGTGGATACCCCACGTGGGGGCGCCGCATCATCATCGACGCCACGAGGGCCAGTATCGCTGCTCCGCCTCCGGCCACGACCGCCAACCAAGCCGGAGTCTGTGTGACCAACATCATCACCGGAATGGCAAGCCCATGGACGATCGCCTCGAACACCAACGTCATCACCAACACCACGCGCATGGGGTTGGCGGAATCCAGCTGCAGGAATTTCACTCGTTCTCCCCCGGTCCATGATCTCCGAAGCCCCGCTCCCCCAGAAATGGCTCATCGGCAGATGCCGTCTCTTCGAAGGTTGTGCCGTCGAATTCCGGGTCGACCTCGTCCTGCACCAGAAGTGAACGCGCCTCCCCACTGGCGATGACCGAACCGGTGACGAGCACACCGCCATTGCCCAGATCGTCCTCACTGGCGTGTACCGCGATGTCGATGGCCTCGACCATCGACGGCTCGACGCGTACCCGCTCCGCCCCGAAGATCCCTTCGGCGACCTGCGCCAGCTCCTCGGCGCTCAAGCATCGTGTCGTGGACGCCAGCTGCGTGCACACGATCTGCGCCATCACCGGCTCCCAGAGACGCAGGACCTCTTCGACGTCCTTGTCGCGCATCATGGCGGCCACGCCGATGAGGGGTTCGAACGTGTAGGCCTCGAGAAGAGCGTCACGGCTGGCGATGGTCGCAGCCGGGTTGTGTGCCCCATCGAGGATGACCCGTTCCCGGACCAGCTCCAGGCGTCCGGGCAGACGGACCCTGGCGAACCCTTCGTCGAGCACGTCGTGCCCCAGGGGCTTCCCCGCGAGAAGTGCTTCAACCGTGGCCAACGCCGCCGCAGCGTTCCGCGCCATGGCTGAGCCATGCGCAGGGACGAACAGCTCTCCCAGCGCGCCGTTGGTCGCATCGAAACGCACCACCTGCCCACCCACACCGGGAATGCGCCCGAGAACACCGAACTCGACCCCTTCGCGGATCGGCACAGCACCGACCTCGGCGCACCGCTCCATCAACACCGACGCCACCGCGGGTTCCTGACCGGCCAGCACCGCACGCGCCCCCGGTTTGATGATGCCGGCCTTCTCGGCGGCGATCGCCTCGAGCGTGTCCCCCAGCAGATGCTGATGATCGAGCGCCACCGGCAGCACCGTGGCCACGGCTGCGTCAGCGATGTTGGTGGCGTCCCACAGGCCCCCCATACCCACTTCGACGACCGCGACATCGACGGGCGCGTCGGCGAAGGCCGCGTAGGCCATGCAGGTGATGACCTCGAAGAAGGTCATGGTCACGCCATCGAGTCGCTGCTCGTCCACCATCGCCACGTACGGAGCGATGTCCTCCCACGTGCGGACGAAGTCCTCCTCCGAGATCGGTTGCCCGTCGATCACGATGCGTTCGGTCACCGATTCCAAGTGCGGCGAGGTGAAACGCCCCGTTCGAAGCCCCGCTGAGCGCAGCAGGGCGTCGACCATGATCGCGGTCGATCCCTTGCCGTTGGTCCCGGTTATCATGATCACCGGCATTGCGGCCTGGGGGTCCCCGAGAAGACCACACAGGGCTCCGACGCGGCTGAGGCTGGGAGCCACGCGGTGTTCGGGCCACCGGGCTGTGAGGTCCTGGACGAGATCTGTGAATTCATCAATCATTTCGCGCGCATTCTATGATGACGCCCATGAGCTTGCCCGACAGCACCAACCGTCGCTCCGCGATGTTCGACTGGATCGGCCTTGCATGTCGTCTCATCCTGGGCGGTGTCCTCCTGGTGGCCGGCGCCATCAAGATCCCCGCACTGGAGCAGTCGGTGCTCGCCGTGCGCGGATATGACGTGCTGCCGTACGGGATCACCATGGCGGTGGGGTACACGATGCCCTTTCTGGAAGTGCTGGTCGGTCTGCTTCTCATCACCGGACTGCTCACACGCTGGGCGGGACTGGCCGGCGCCGGGTTCATGTTGGTGTTCATCTTTGCGATCTCCCAGGCGTGGGCTCGCGGCATCTCCATCGATTGCGGCTGTTTCGGAGGCGGTGGCGAGGTCGCCTGGGAAGAGGCACGGGCCGCCTACCCGTGGGAGATCGCACGCGATATCGCCCTGTTCCTGACAGGAGCATGGCTGGTGTGGCGTCCACGGAGTAGATTCAGCGCCGATGAGGCCCTGTTCGGGGCCCCGGAGTTCTCCGTGGAATCAGACGAGCCGGATTCCACTCCTGACGAGCTCGAATCCCGGGCCTGAACCAGCCCCTGCGAACCACCCTCCCCGAACCGACCATGACAACGGCAACGATCACGACAACTGCGAGGACTGATGGCTAAAAAGGATTTCGACAACCGGCGTGCACAGCTGCGAGCCATGCAGCAGGCCGAGGCGCGCAAGCAGCGCAATCGGAGCATCGTCATCACCGTCGTCGTGGTCGTGGCGGTGCTGGCAGTCGTCGGTGGCGGCATCATGGCGTGGCTGCAGATCCGTTCCGGGCAGGAGGCGACGATTCCTCCGAGCGCCAACGAAGCACGGACCGGCATCGTGATGAACCCCGACACCGCTGGCCCCGATGCCAAGGAACTCGAGATCTACTTCGACTACCAGTGCCCGGCATGCAAGCAGTTCGAGCAGCAGATGGCAGGGACGCTGGAATCGATGGCCCAATCCGGTGAGGTCAAGATCACCTACCACACGATGACGTTCATGGAACGAAATCTGCGCAACGACTCGTCGACGATGGCCACCAACGGCGCGTACTGTGCAGATGCCCAAGGGCTCTACGAGGACTACCACACCTCCGTGTTCGCCAATCAGCCTGCCGAGGGCAGCGGCTACAGCGAAGCCTTGTTGCGCGAGCAGATCCCACAACAGATCGGCATGGAAGGTGAGGCTCTCACCTCCTTCCAGCAGTGTTTCGACCAGAAGAAGTTCGACGGCTATGTCAAGAAGGTCGATACGGAAGCGGCCAAGGCCGGCATCACCGGGACCCCGACGGTGCGCGTCGACGGCGAGGAGATCGACCTCAAGGGCATCGGTGATCCCGAGGCATTCCGCGAAGCCGTCTTGAACTGATACCGCCGCGTGCGCCCACTATGCTGACGCGCATGACTTCACACGCACGCGTTCCGGAGAAGCCGACACTCGATGGGCTGGCCGACACCTGGTCGGCCCGTTGGGAGTCCGACCAGACCTACGCGTTCGTACGTCCCGGATCCCGGGACGAGGTGTTCTCGATCGACACCCCACCGCCCACGGTCTCGGGGTCCCTGCACGTCGGGCATGTATTCAGCTACACACACACCGACGTGGTGGCGCGCTATCAGCGCATGCTCGGCAAGCAGGTGTTCTACCCCATCGGGTGGGACGACAACGGGCTGCCCACCGAGCGTCGTGTGCAGAACTTCTACGGAGTCCGCTGTGATCCGTCGGTCCCCTACGACCCCGATTTCACGCCCCCGGAGAAGCCGGATCCCAAGAAGCAGGTTCCGATCAGCCGCAAGAACTTCGTGGAGCTGTGCCACGAGCTGACTCAGGTGGATGAGAAGGCCTTCGAGGATCTCTGGCGTCAGGTCGGCCTGTCGGTGGACTGGAACCAGCTCTACACGACCATCTCCGACGACTCGCAGGCCGTGGCCCAGAAGGCCTTCCTGCGCAATGTCGCACGGGGTGAGGCCTATCTCTCCCATGCACCGACGCTGTGGGACGTGACCTTCCAGACCGCCGTGGCGCAGGCCGAGCTCGAGGCTCGTGACTACCCCGGCGCGTACCACACGCTGCGTTTCGAGAAGGTCGATGCACCCGGGGAATACGTGCAGATCGAGACCACGCGCCCTGAGCTCCTGCCCGCAGTATGTGCCCTGATCGCCCATCCCGATGATGAGCGTTTCCAACCGCTGTTCGGCACGTCGGTGCGCTCACCACTGTTCGATGTGGAAATCCCCGTGCTCGCCCACGCGGCGGCCGAGATGGACAAGGGCGCCGGTATCGCCATGTGCTGCACCTTCGGCGATCTGACCGACGTGCAGTGGTGGCGAGAACTCCAGCTCCCCACCCGCACCGTCATCGGCCGAGATGGGCGTCTCCTGCGTGAAACCCCGGAGTGGCTGGTGAACACCGCCCCGTACGAGCAGATCGCGGGCAAGACCACTCACTCGGCCCGTGAAGCCCTGGTGGAGATGCTGCGTGAATCCGGTGACATGCTCGGCGAACCGGAGAAGACACAGCGCAAGGCCAACTTCTTCGAGAAGGGCACCAAGCCGCTCGAGATCGTCTCCACGCGTCAGTGGTACATCCGCAACGGCGGACGCGACGAAACTCTCAAACAGGAGCTGCTGAATCGCGGCAACGAGCTCGAGTGGGTGCCTGCGCACATGCGCCATCGCTACGAGAACTGGGTCAACGGGCTCAACGGCGACTGGCTCATCTCGCGTCAGCGCTACTTCGGTGTTCCCTTCCCCGTCTGGTACCGCCTCGACGCCGATGGCGAGCCCGACTACGACTCCCCGATCATGCCCGAGGAGTCGTCGCCGCCGATCGATCCGCAGTCTGATGTACCGGAGGGCTTCACCGCCGACCAACGCAATCAACCCGGTGGTTTCATCGGCGACCCCGATGTGATGGATACCTGGGCCACGTCATCGCTCAGCCCGCATCTGGCCACCGGCTGGGGCCGCGATGACGAGCTGTTCGGGCTCACCTTCCCCATGGACATGGCCCCTCAGGCCCACGACATCATCCGGACGTGGCTGTTCTCGCGCGTGGTCCGGGCACACCTCGAGAACGACGTGTTGCCGTGGAAGCGGGCGACCATCTCCGGTTTCGTGATGGATCCGGACCGCAAGAAGATGTCGAAGTCGAAGGGCAATGTGGTGGTGCCCACCGACATCCTCGAACGCTTCGGCCCCGATGCGGTGCGCTGGCGCGCGGCCATGGCGCGTCCGGGCATGGACTCCCCGTTCGACGAATCGCAGATGAAGGTCGGCCGACGACTGGCGACCAAGATCCTCAACGCGGCCAAATTCGCCCTGACCATGGGGCCGATCGACGGTGAGGTCACCGAAGGACTCGATCTTGCGATGCTGACGGCCCTGCGCTCGGTCATCGAGCGGGCCACCGATGCCTTCGATTCCTACGACTACACCTCAGCGCTCGAGGCCGCGGAGCAGTTCTTCTGGGCATTCTGCGACGACCACATCGAGACGGTGAAGAAGCGCGCTCACGGCGACGACCAAGCAGCGGCTTCGGCTCGGGCGGCTCTCGCGCAGGCTCTCGACGTGATGCTGCGATTGTTCGCCCCCTTCATGCCGTTCGTGACCGAGGAGGTCTGGTCGTGGTGGCGCGAGGGCTCGGTGCATCGCCAGTCATGGCCGACCATCGATGAGCTGCCCGCCGACGGGGATCCGGAACTGGTCGCTGATCTGGCCTCCGCCCTGATCGGGGTCCGCGGAGCCAAGTCCGATGCCAAAGTCTCGATGAAGACACCGATCCTCTCGGTCACCATCGCCGGTCCTGCCGAATCTCTGAAGCGATTGCGCAGCATCGAGCAGGATCTGCGGGCTGTCGGCAGCATCACCGGTGACATCACGTGGCTCGAGGGCGATGAGGTCGGCGTCAACGATGTCGTGCTGGGAGAACCTCCGGCCAAGCGAAAGTAGCCCTCTCGCAAAACTTCCCTCTCCGGCGACTCATGAGGGAAATCATCCCTCATGAGTCGCCCAGGAGGATGGTTTTGCGAAGAGTCACCCCTATCCCGGAGGCTGTTTTCCGCTAGAGTCCCCGCCTGAAGCAGCGCCGCTTGAGGGAGAGATCCATGCCGCAGCCCGGGAAGACACACCAGCAGAGCCAGACACGTCCAAAAGGCACGCCCCTGTCGCGGGCCATGCAGCCCATCAACACATTGGTGGAGCAATGGACGCCGACTGCACTGTTTTTCGGTATCGCGCTGACCTTCGTCGTGGCAACGCTGGCTTTCGTGCTGACCCCGGCCGGTCCGCTCGAGGTTCTGGGCGGATGGGGCGAAGGACTCTCGGGCCTTCTCGAGTTCATGACCCAGATGGCTCTGGTGCTCATGCTCGGGCACATGCTCGCGCACACTGGACCGGTCTCCCGGCTGCTGGATCGGCTCGCCGCCATCCCCCGCACCCCCATGCAGGCCTATCTGTTCGTGTTCATGGTGGCCGGCGTCGCGTCGCTGATCACGTGGGGGCTCGGTCTGGTCGTCGGCGCCCTGATGGCCAAAGAGGTGGCCAAGGTCGGGCGTGAACGGGGTCTGAAGCTCCACTTCCCGATGCTGGTGGCCGCCGGTTTCTCCGGTTTCGTCGTCTGGCACATGGGTTACTCCGGATCGGGCCCGCTGACCGCGGCGACCGCCGATTCGATCATCGCCGAATCCCTCCATGGGCAGACGATCCCTGTGACCCGGACGATCTTCTCCACATGGAACCTGCTCGCCATCGTCGCGACGCTTCTCGTGGTGGGTTTGGCGTTGTTCCTCATCGCGCCGCGTGATCCCGAACAGGCGCATGAGCTCCCCGAGGGCGCCGACGCCGATCCCGATGCCGACCACGTGGACGACGTGCACACCCCTGCCGACCGACTGGATGCCAGCCGCATCCCGACGACGCTGATCGGCCTGGCTCTGGTGGCCTACCTCGTACTGAATTTCGTGCAGGGCGGCGGCCTGAGCCTCGACATCGTGAACTGGTCGTTCCTGGCCCTGATCCTGCTGCTGTCCCGCAATGGCTTCGAGGTTCTGCACCTGACCAAACGTGCCGCGGCGAACGTCGGGGACATCCTGCTGCAGTTCCCGCTCTACGCCGGAATCCTCGGGATCATGGAGACCAGCGGTCTCATCGAGCTCTTCTCCAACGCCCTGGTGAGCGTGGCGACACCGACGACCTTCGGGGTATTGGCTCTGATCAGCGCCGGCGTCACCAATTTCTTCGTCCCCTCCGGTGGAGGCCAGTTCGCCGTGCAGGCCCCGATCATGCTTGACGCCGCCAACCGCTTGGGCGTCGATCCGGCGGTCGCGATCATGGCTGTCTCCTACGGCGACCAGTGGACCAACATGATCCAGCCGTTCTGGGCGCTGCCGCTGTTGGCGATCGCGGGGCTTCGCATGCGCGACATCCTCGGGTACACCACCGTCAGCCTGATCGCATCCGGCATCGTGTTCACCACCACATTGTTGCTCGTATCGATGTGAAGGCACCCACTTCGCGCCGTTCCTCTTGCCTCGAGGAGGCCACGCTTGGGGAGATTTCCGATCTCCGAACAACTTCGCAGTTCCATGAAACAGTGACTACATGGCCCTGCGTGATGACGCCGTCCGCATCCTCCACGATCTGACCCGCCGAGACGACGCCACCTTTCGTCCCGGCCAGTTCGAAGCCATTGAAGCGCTCGTCCGTGACCAGCGCCGTGTGCTGGTCGTACAGCGCACGGGTTGGGGAAAGTCGGCGGTCTACTTCGTCGCCGGTCGGATGCGCCGCCAGCAGGGCTTCGGCCCGACGCTCATCGTCTCGCCGTTGCTGTCGCTGATGCGCGACCAGGTCGCCGCCGCCCAGCGCGCTCATCTGCGTGCGGCGGAGGTGAGTTCGAGCAACATCGACGAGTGGCAGGACATCTTCGATGAGATCGCCACCGGGGACATCGACCTGCTGCTGGTCTCGCCCGAACGGCTCGTCAACCCCAGGTTCCGGGCCGAGGTCCTGCCACGCCTCATGGAGAATCTGGGCCTCCTCGTGATCGACGAGGCACACTGCATCTCCGATTGGGGCCACGACTTCCGTCCGGACTACCGCCGCATCCGAGAGCTCATCGCCGGCCTCCCCACCGGTGTTCCGGTGCTCGCCACCACCGCCACCGCCAACGAACGCGTCGTCGATGACGTGGCCGAGCAGCTGTCGGTGCGTCACGACGTCCCGCATCCGGGCGTCCAGGCCCCATCCAGCGCGGCTTCCTCCCACGACGTGTTGACCCTGCGGGGAGCGCTCGCCCGGGAATCTCTGCGTCTGGGCGTCCTGCGGCTGGCGAGCCCCACACAGCGGCTCGGTTGGCTCCTGGCCCATCTCCACGAGCTTCCAGGCTCCGGCATCATCTACACCCTCACCGTGGCCGCCGCTCATGACACGGCGGAGTTGCTGGCTCAGGCAGGACATGACGCCGTTGCCTACACCGGCCAGACCGACCCGGAAGAGCGTCAGGAGATCGAGGCGCGGCTCAAGGCCAACGAGGTCAAGGCCGTGGTCGCCACCAGCGCGCTGGGGATGGGCTTCGACAAGCCAGACCTCGGCTTCGTCGTCCACTTCGGAGCTCCATCGTCGCCAGTGGCCTACTATCAGCAGATCGGACGCGCGGGGCGCGCCGTGGAGAACGCTGACGTGCTGTTGTTGCCAGGTGCTGAGGACAAGGACATCTGGGCATACTTCGCCACCGCCTCGATGCCCTCCGAAGAACGTGCCGAAGCCGTTCTCGGCGCGCTCGCCGACGGCCCGCGGACGCTCACGCAGATCGAGGCCGCAGTCGACCTTCGACGCTCCCCCCTGCAATTGCTGCTCAAGGTGTTGGCCGTCGAAGGTGCAGTGGAACAGCAGGGCCGCGAATGGGCGCTCTCGGGTAACCGTTGGGTGTACGACGCCGAGCGTTACCGACGGGTCGCTCAGACCCGGGAATCCGAGCAGGAGGCGATGCTCGCGTATGAAAGAACCACCGGATGCCGGATGGAGTTCCTCACCCGACAGCTGGACGACCCGAACGCACACCCCTGCGGCCGCTGCGACACCTGTCTGGCCGCGCGTGGGGAACCGGCGTGGTATCCAGCCGATGTTCCTCCGGAGTGGGTGACCCGCGCGCAGGAGGTCGTGAGTCGCGCAGGCGTCGTGGTGACCCCACGCAAGCAGTGGCCCAGCGGCCTTGCCAAACGCGGCGTCCAGCTCAAGGGAAAGATCCCCGAGGACGAACGCCCGGCCGAGGGTCGCGTCATCGCACGATTGACCGATCTTGGCCATGGGCAGACGCTGCGTGCCCTGTTCGCCCCCGGGCCCGATGGCCGGCCTCAGGATCAGCCGATGCCCGAGGCACTGCGCGCAGCAATTATCGAGGTCTTGCGCGCCTGGGACTGGCAGCGCCCGGCAGCGGTGGTTTCCATCCCCTCTGCGACACGGCCGGAGTTGGTCCGTTCCACTGCTGCCGGTATCGCCACGATGGGCCGCATGGTGGATCTGGGGTCGCTGGATCTCGATCCGACGCTCCCCCAGCCGGGTCGAGGGAACAGCACGTACCGCGTGGCGTCCATCTGGGGCCGAGTGCGGGTTCCGGACGCGATGGCCGCCGAGCTATCCGGGCTCGACGGCCCCGTGCTGCTCGTGGATGACCGCATCGACACGGGGTGGACGATGACGGTGGTGGCACGAGAACTGTTGCGAGCAGGCTGCCCGGGCGTGCTGCCGTTCGCGCTGGCGCTCGAAGCCTGACCGGGGACTTCCGGCCCGTGGCGCCTTGACGACCCCACCGCGTGTCAATGCACAGTTCCACATGGAAAAGCCAAGGGGGCGATGACCAACCCTCTCGGCCGCACCCTCATCGTCGTCGCCTGTCTGCTGGTGTTCGGCGGCACCACCCGCATCCAAGCCATCAAGGACGCACTCAACAACGTCGTCGACATGCCCGACGGATCCACCCACATGGGCCTGTGCGTCTACGGTTCCCACGACCACCCCGAAGGCAGCCCGCCCACGGCGGCGTTCAGCCCAAGACCTTCATCCAGTGGGCCAAGGCCTCGTCGCTGCGGGCGATGCCATAAGCATGCAACAACTCGGCGACGCGGGGGTGGCTCACCCGCAGCGACGCCACGACCTCGAGCCACTCCTCCGCGCTGGCCACGGACCGAAACAAGGCCTGGACATCGTGGACGGCGGCCTCTTCATCTCGCTTGTCGGGTCGCCGACGCAGTTGCCTGGTCGTCTGCTCATTCCATTCGTAATGCGCGTCGACGACTTCAGCGACGCGCACCTCGACCTCGGCGGGCGGCACGACCCCGGATTCGACGCCGAGAGCCAGGTCGTTGAGACCGCGCAGGCGGGCGAGGGCATGCGGATTGCCGATCTTGACACGCCTCCCAGCGACCAGATGCGAGAGCATGGGAGCTGACAAGCCGATGCCGCGCGCGATCTGCGACTGGTTCATACCGAGAAAGCGCACGATGCGTGCGACGATGTCGGACACCGGTTCGCCGTAGAGTCGTCGCTGGCTGCCCATGTTCGCGTCCATGACTCCGAACTTTACTAGAGCTTGACTCAAACCCGACCGGAACCATATGTTTCCTTTCGGAAACTTTTGACCACTCAGCCAGGAGAAGGAGCACCATGCCAGCCATCACACCGCGCATCCTCGCCGGCCTCACCGCCTGCACGTTGGCCCTCACCTCCCTCTCGAGCGCACCTGCCTCGGCCGAGCCTGAGCCGGGGACAAAGCAGACCCGGAAAGTTCACCTCATCATGGACTCCTCCGGCTCCATGGCCGAACCCACCGGCGGAGGCACCACCCGCATCGACGCCGCCAAAAAAGCCCTCCACAGCGTCATCGACAACACCCCCGACGACACCGAACTCGGACTGCGCGTCTACGGCTCCCACGACAACCCCGAAGGCAGCCCCGAATCCTGCAAAGACTCCGACCTCGTCGTCCCCATCGCCACCGACAACCGCGACCGGCTCCGCACCGAAGTCGACAAATACAAACCCGTCGGCTGGACACCCATCGATCATTCGCTGCGGGAAGCGGGCAAAGACATCGGCTCTCCCGGGGAGGATGAGCAGTACACCGTCATCCTCGTCTCCGATGGCGAGGAAACGTGCGTCCCCGACCCCTGCCCGGCTGCCGCCGAACTCGCTGAGAAAGGCATCGACGTCTCAGTGAACGTCATCGGCCTCAACGTCTCCGGCAAGGCCAAGGAGCAGCTGCAATGCATCGCCGACAAAGGCAAGGGCGAGTACTACGACGTGGACAACGCCGAAGATCTCGAAGAAGCCCTCAACCAAGCGGCCAAACGCACCGGACAGGGATTAACGATGTCCGGTGAGCCCGTCACCGGCTCCCCGACCCCCGAAGACGCGCCCGTCCTCGAACCCGGCACGTACACCGACACCTTGCCCGCCAACGAAGAGCCCCGCTGGTACCGCGTCCCACGAGCCATGGCCGAGAACACCCTGTGGGCCGGTGGTTTCATCCAGAACGCCGCCGACCGGGGAAATGCCCTGGCCATCCGCTGGTACCACCCGAACGATCCCGAAGACGACTGCTTCTGGGACAAATCCTCCACCCGGGCCGGGGACGGGTTCCATCTCGGGGGCGTGGCGGTCCCCAGCGTGTCCACCACGTTCACCACTGCCTGCACCGAGCCCAGCGACGAACTCCTGCTGCAGTTGTCCCTGGATCAGGACACCGAGCTGCCGGTCCAGTTCACCATCGTCGATGAGCCCGCAGTGGAGGACCCCGAATCACTCCCCGAAGCCGCGTCGTCGCCGCAATGGCAGGACATGCCCGAGGAGAAAGCCGACGGCGACCCCCTGATCGGCGGTGCTTCCCTCGCCGACGCGCCCGTGCTGGAGCCCGGCTCCGCTCACCCCATCAACCTCACCCGTGGCGAGGTCCAGTTCTTCGCTGTCGACCTCGACTGGGGCCAGAGCCTACAGGCCCAGGCGTCGATGGAAGCCGGCGAGCTCGTCCAGATGCATTGGTCCATCGAGATCTACAGCCAGTTCGGTACCGCGAGTGGTGATTTGGGCGCCGAATCCTTCGGGCTGCTGAAGGACGGCGTCACCCTGAAAAACGCGACTCCCGAGATCCGGTACAACAACCGGGGCGAAGTGGGCGTGGTCGGGCAGACCGCTCTTCCGGGACGGTACTACGTGGTCGTCGCCGGCGGTGACGCCGACGAGAACACCTCCCTCAACCTCGAAACACCCGGCACGCTCCAAGTCGATGTCATCGGCGACGCCGGGACCGGGGAACCCACGTACCGGGAGGCCGAAGAGCCGCAGCCTGGGCCCGATGCACCCCGACCCGAAGGAGAGCAAGAGTCCGATGATGGGAGCAGCGGTCAGAACTGGGGCCTCATCGGCGGGCTCGCCGGAGGAGCTGTACTCCTGGCCGGTCTGGGCGTCGGTGCGGTCTGGTTCCTGCGTCGACTCTGACACCCCAACGACACCCGAAGGAGCACCATGCCAGCCATCACACCGCGCATCCTCGCCGGCCTCACCGCCTGCACGTTGGCCCTCACCTCCCTCTCGAGCGCACCTGCCTCGGCCGAGCCTGAGCCGGGGACAAAGCAGACCCGGAAAGTTCACCTCATCATGGACTCCTCCGGCTCCATGGCCGAACCCACCGGCGGAGGCACCACCCGCATCGACGCCGCCAAAAAAGCCCTCCACAGCGTCATCGACAACACCCCCGACGACACCGAACTCGGACTGCGCGTCTACGGCTCCCACGACAACCCCGAAGGCAGCCCCGAATCCTGCAAAGACTCCGACCTCGTCGTCCCCATCGCCACCGACAACCGCGACCGGCTCCGCACCGAAGTCGACAAATACAAACCCGTCGGCTGGACACCCATCGATCATTCGCTGCGGGAAGCGGGCAAAGACATCGGCTCTCCCGGGGAGGATGAGCAGTACACCGTCATCCTCGTCTCCGATGGCGAGGAAACGTGCGTCCCCGACCCCTGCCCGGCTGCCGCCGAACTCGCTGAGAAAGGCATCGACGTCTCAGTGAACGTCATCGGCCTCAACGTCTCCGGCAAGGCCAAGGAGCAGCTGCAATGCATCGCCGACAAAGGCAAGGGCGAGTACTACGACGTGGACAACGCCGAAGATCTCGAAGAAGCCCTCAACCAAGCGGCCAAGCGCACCGGACAGCGCTTTAACGTGGACGGCGAGCCCGTGGAGGGAACTCCCACCCCCGAGGGCGCTCCGGTGCTGAACGAAGGTGTCTACTCCGACCAGATCGCAGCAGAACAAGAGCGCTGGTATCGGATTCCGCGCGAGCAGGCCGAGGGCACCGTGTGGGCCGGGGCGATGATCCACGACGTCGCCGACAGCGGTGGCAGCACCCAGGTGCAGGTCGAGCTCGTGCCGCCCGGCGGGGATGCGTCCTGCGCCCACGGATATGGCCGCAACATGGGTGCCGAACCGGTGGCACTCATCGGCGCGGCCACCCCAAGCACCGGCTGTGAGCCCGGCGATGAGCTACTGCTCAAGGTGACCGCCGAGCCCCGTGGCGACGAGGCCATCCCGGTGCGCCTACGCATCATCCAGGAGGCACCGGCCGATACCACCGGATTGCCCGAACCCGCCGATCCGCAGTGGGAGGACATGCCCACCGAGTCCGCGACCGGCGCCCCGGTCTACGGCGGGGAGTCCTTCGCCGACGCGACGGTGCTGGAGCCCGGAGCGTATCCGATCGGGCTGACCCCCGGCGAGGCCCAGGTCTTCGCCGTCGACCTCGACTGGGGCCAACGCCTCCAAAGCCAGATCACTCTCGAGGGCGTCGACAAGAACCGCTACTGGTGGACGTACATCCACTCCGACCTTGGGCCGCGTGTCCCGGTCAACCCCGACGGTGCTCCGCACGACAGCTACGACTCGGGCACCAGGTCCGACGAACCGCTCATGATGACCGCCGGCACCCACGAGGTACGGTACCTGAACCGCGAGGAGTCCGGGGACGTGCAGTCCACCGCCCTTCCGGGCCGGTACTACATCATGATCGTGGGCGGCCAGACCAACACTGCCGACGAGCTCCACGAAGAGCAGACAGGCACACTGCAGGTGGATGTCATCGGCGACGCCGGGACCGGGGAACCCACGTACCGGGAGGCCGAAGAGCCGCAGCCTGGGCCCGATGCACCCCGACCCGAAGGAGAGCAAGAGCCCGATGATGGGAGCAGCGGTCAGAACTGGGGCCTCATCGGCGGGCTCGCCGGAGGAGCTGTACTCCTGGCCGGTCTGGGCCTCGGTGCGGTCTGGTTCCTGCGTCGACTCTGACACCCCAACGACACCCGAAGGAGCACCATGCCAGCCATCACACCGCGCATCCTCGCCGGCCTCACCGCCTGCACGTTGGCCCTCACCTCCCTCTCGAGCGCACCTGCCTCGGCCGAGCCTGAGCCGGGGACAAAGCAGACCCGGAAAGTTCACCTCATCATGGACTCCTCCGGCTCCATGGCCGAACCCACCGGCGGAGGCACCACCCGCATCGACGCCGCCAAAAAAGCCCTCCACAGCGTCATCGACAACACCCCCGACGACACCGAACTCGGACTGCGCGTCTACGGCTCCCACGACAACCCCGAAGGCAGCCCCGAATCCTGCAAAGACTCCGACCTCGTCGTCCCCATCGCCACCGACAACCGCGACCGGCTCCGCACCGAAGTCGACAAATACAAACCCGTCGGCTGGACACCCATCGATCATTCGCTGCGGGAAGCGGGCAAAGACATCGGCTCTCCCGGGGAGGATGAGCAGTACACCGTCATCCTCGTCTCCGATGGCGAGGAAACGTGCGTCCCCGACCCCTGCCCGGCTGCCGCCGAACTCGCTGAGAAAGGCATCGACGTCTCAGTGAACGTCATCGGCCTCAACGTCTCCGGCAAGGCCAAGGAGCAGCTGCAATGCATCGCCGACAAAGGCAAGGGCGAGTACTACGACGTGGACAACGCCGAAGATCTCGAAGAAGCCCTCAACCAAGCGGCCAAACGCACCGGACAGGGATTAACGATGTCCGGTGAGCCCGTCACCGGCTCCCCGACCCCCGAAGACGCGCCCGTCCTCGAACCCGGCACGTACACCGACACCTTGCCCGCCAACGAAGAGCCCCGCTGGTACCGCGTCCCACGGGCCATGGCCGAGAACACCCTGTGGGCCGGTGGTTTCATCCAGAACGCCGCCGACCGGGGCTATGCCCTGGCCATCCGCTGGTACCACCCGAACGATCTCGACGACGACTGCTCGTGGGACAAGTCCTCCACCCGAGGCGGGGACGGCTTCAACCTCGGAGGTGTGGCGGTCCCCAGCGTCTCCAGCACGTTCACCACTGCCTGCACCGAGCCCAGCGACGAACTCCTGCTGCAGTTGTCCCTGGATCAGGACACCGAGCTGCCGGTCCAGTTCACCATCGTCGATGAGCCCGCAGTGGAGGACCCCGAATCACTCCCCGAAGCCGCGTCGTCGCCGCAATGGCAGGACATGCCCGAGGAGAAAGCCGACGGCGACCCCCTGATCGGCGGTGCTTCCCTCGCCGACGCGCCCGTGCTGGAGCCCGGCTCCGCTCACCCCATCAACCTCACTCGTGGCGAGGTCCAGTTCTTCGCTGTCGACCTCGACTGGGGCCAGAGCCTGCAGGCCCAGGCGTCGATGGAGGCCGGTGAGAACATCTACATGCACTGGTCGATCGACATCTACAGCCAGTTCGGTTCCCCGAGTGGTGACCTGGGCACCGAATCCTTCGGCAATCTCAACGACGGCGTCACTCTGAAGAACGCGACTCCCGAGGTCCGGTACAACAACCGGGGCGAAGTGGGCGCGCGCGGGCAGACCGCTCTTCCGGGACGGTATTACGTGGTCGTCGCCGGCGGTGACGCCGACGAGAACACCTCCCTCAACCTCGAAACACCCGGCACGCTCCAAGTCGATGTCATGGGCGACGCCGGGACCGGGGAACCCACGTACCGGGAGGCCGAGGAGCCGCAGCCTGGGCCCGATGCACCCCGACCCGAAGGAGAGCAAGAGTCCGATGATGGGAGCAGCGGTCAGAACTGGGGCCTCATCGGCGGGCTCGCCGGAGGAGCTGTACTCCTGGCCGGTCTGGGCCTCGGTGCGGTCTGGTTCCTGCGTCGACTCTGACGCCGGTCAGAGCACAAGCACCGCAACCGCTGCGAGGAGCAGCAGGAACGACGCCGCGAACGATCCGATGGCCAGCACCTTCAGACCTCGCACACGCTCCGGTGGTGCCGCGTCCTGAAGGCGCGTCGGTTCGACCGGTGTCGGATCAGTGGCGAACTGGTCGAAGACGCACGGGGCGTCGGGGAAATCGGCCCACGGTGCACCGTCGGGAACGAGATGTTCACTGGCCATGACCGCCAACACCGCGTCGGCATCGCGGGGACGTTGGGCGGGATCTGGGTGGGTCATCCAGGCCAGCAGCGGCCACAGCCGTGCCGGAAAAGAGACGGGCACCTCCCCGGCGCGCTCTCCGGTGAGCAGTCGTTTGCCGACGACTCCGGCGGCGTACAGGTCATGCATCGGTGCCGGTTCGGCGCCCAGCGCGAGGTCCGGTGCCAGATAGCCGGGCGTCCCGATACTCATCATCGTTTCGGTCAGGCGCGGCTCATCCCGGACCACGGCGACTCCGAAGTCGGCGACACGCAGACAAGGGCGGCCAGTTCCGGTGGCCTCCAACAGGAGGTTCGCCGGCTTGATATCGCGGTGCACGACCCCGTGGCGATGGATCTCCCCGAGGGCCTGCACGAGTTGGTGCACAAGCACCGCGACGAAGGTTTCCGGGAGTGCCCCGTGATCGCGAATGAAGGTCTCCACGGTGCCGCCGCGAACGAGATCCATGCTGAGCACCACGGTGTCGTCATCGGCGGCCCAGCCACTCGGCGCCACGATGTGCGGGTGATCGAACCGCAGTCCCTGCTCACGCACGAAACGCAGCAGATTCGACGATCCCGCATCAGACAACTGCTTGACCGCCACCTCATGGTTGCTCTTGCGGTCGAAGGCACGCCACACCGCCCCCATGCCACCTGAGCCGATCTGTTCGCGCAGTTCGAAACGCCCGGCGATGACGCTGGGGACGGTGGAAGGCGTGGAGTTGTTCATCACCAGTCAGGCTAGGTCATGGATGCCCGGCCATGCGGGCACCGCGTCAGTTGAAGAAGCCCAGGAAGATACCGCCGATGGCGATGACGCCCATCACGATCACGAAGTAGTTGCTGTACGCCTTGCGGAACGGCTTGAGAGCCTCCACCTTGTAGATCGCGATCATCGGCATGATGTACAGGATCGACGCGATGACCGGGCCGGACAGGCTTTCGATGAGACCGAGGATGCTCGGGTTCACCACAGCGACGCCCCACGTCGTGAGGAACATGAACACTGCGACTCCGGCGGCCAGTCGCTTGGGGCCCCATTTCTCAGCCTTTTCGGGCATGAGCCCACGCGCGATACCGGCCGCGCCCTCGGCGGCTCCGAGGTAGTGACCGAAGAATGAGGAGAAGATCGCCGCGATGGCGATGGCCGGCCCCATGTATGAGATGACTGGCGCGTCGAACACGTTCGCGAGGTGCGACAGCACCGGGATGTTCGCCTCCCTGGCGTCGCTGAGTCCGTCCATGCCCAGCGCGAGTACACAGGACCACACGAAGAACATGGTGAACACCACGAGCAGGCCTGTGGTGATGATCAACGTCTTCGACGCCTCCTGTGCCGAACGTTCACCATGTTGACGCTGCATCGCCAACGAGAACTGCGAAATTGCCGGCGAATGGTTGAAGGCGAACACCAGCACCGGGATGATCAGCCACACTGCGAGCAGAAAGCCACCGGGTGAGAAGGACGTGTCGCCCTGCAGACCGGAGAGGTCCCACGATGGGATCAGATAGAGTGAGATGCCGAACAACGCCAGGATCAACGGGTAGACCAAGGCCTGCGTGACGATCAGCATGAGCGTCTCGCCAAGGATCATCACCAGCATCATCAGGCCGATCAACACACCGGAGAGGATCCACCGTGGCGGGGCTGCCACACCGATCTGGTTCTCCAGCAGACTCTCGACCGTGTTGGTGATACCCACGCCATAGATCAGCACGATCGGATAGATCGCGAGAAAGTACAGCCACGTGATGGCACGACCAACCCCGGTACCGAAGTAATCCTCGGCGACGACCGTGATGTCTTCACCCTGCCGGGGCGACTTGCACACGAAACGAGCCAGAGCCCGGTGCGAGAAGTACGTCATCGGCGCGATCAGAAGCGTCACTATCAGCAGAGGCCAGACGCCGCTGGCACCTGCATTGATCGGCAGGAACAGGATCCCTGCCCCAACCGCCGTGCCGAACAGGCTGACGGCCCAGCTCAGATTGACGATGCGCGGGTTGGAGGACTTCACCTTGCTGGCGGAGGCCACAGAATCTTCGGTCATGTGAGAACACCATTGGTCGAGGTTGACTGTCAGGACGGATTCTACTCAGCCACGCAGGCGCTCTCAGGTGAAGCACACCTTAAGTGCGGAAAATCTCAGGCGCTCTTCGATCGTGACCGCTTGGCGGGGCGGGCACGCTGCACGACCTCGGGTTCGGCGCCATCCCGCACCGTGTCGCCGGTGATGATGACCTTGGCGATGTTCTCCTGTGAGGGGACGTCGAACATCACGTTGAGCAGGGTCTCCTCGAGGATGGCCCGCAGACCACGAGCACCGGTCTGACGCTCCAACGCAAGATCTGCGACCGCCTCGATGGCGTCCTCGGTGAGCTCGAGATCGACCCCATCGAGTTCGAACAGTTTGCGGAACTGCTTGGTCAGCGCGTTGCGTGGCTCGATGAGGATGCGCATCAGCGCCTCCTTGTCGAGCGGTTCCACCGTCGAGATCATCGGCAGACGCCCGATGAACTCGGGGATCAACCCGAACTTGTGCAGATCCTCCGGACGCACTTCTGCCGCAGTGGCCTCGGCCGCAGAACGGCGCGACTCAGGATCGTTGTTGAAGCCCAGCGGACGCTTGCCCACCCGGTCATCGATGATGCGATCCAGCCCGGCGAAGGCGCCACCGACGATGAACAGGATGTTCGTGGTGTCGATCTGGATGAAGTCCTGATGCGGATGCTTACGTCCACCCTGCGGAGGCACGGACGCCTGCGTCCCTTCCAAAATCTTCAGCAGGGCCTGCTGCACGCCCTCACCCGAGACGTCACGGGTGATCGACGGGTTCTCGGACTTGCGCGCGACCTTGTCGATCTCATCGATGTAGATGATGCCGGTCTCAGCCCGCTTGGTGTCGAAGTCGGCGGCCTGGATGAGTTTCAACAGGATGTTCTCGACGTCCTCACCGACGTAACCGGCCTCGGTGAGAGCGGTGGCGTCGGCCATGGCGAACGGCACGTTGAGCATACGAGCCAGCGTCTGGGCGAGATAGGTCTTGCCGCAGCCGGTGGGGCCGATGAGCAGGATGTTCGACTTGCCGAGTTCGACATCGTCATCGGACGCCGACCTGCGCGGCGTAGCGCCCATCTGTGCCTGCACGCGCTTGTAGTGGTTGTAGACCGCGACCGAGAGCGCCTTCTTCGCGCTGGTCTGCCCGATCACGTATTCGTCGAGGAACTCCAAGATCTGACGCGGCTTGGGCAATTCATCGATGAGTCCGAGGTCGCCTCCCTCGGAGAACTCCTCCTCGATGATCTCGTTGCAAAGGTCGATGCATTCATCGCAGATGTAGACGCCGGGGCCAGCGATGAGCTTCTTGACCTGCTTCTGGCTCTTCCCACAGAAGGAGCACTTCAACAGATCACCGCTCTCACCGATGCGTGCCATCCCACTCTCCTGATTCCTGCCGAAGTCCCGACACCCTAACCCGCCCCGGCGTCACCTTCGTGGATCCGGGACGGGCGCGGGAGGAACCTCGATCGAGATTCTCGTGCCGGGTCAGTTGTCGTTCTTCAGCGATTCGAAGATGTCGTCGATGAGGCCGTACTCCTTGGCCTCCTGTGCGGTCAGGTACTTGTCCCGCTCGACATCCTTGGAGATCTCTTCCTTGGGCTTGTCGGTCGCGTCGGCGATCATGTCTTCCATCAGCGACCGGATGCGCATGATCTCGTTCGCCTGGATCTCCAGATCCGAGGACTGCCCGTAGGACGCCTGCCCAGTCGAGGGCTGATGGATCAGGATCGTCGAGTTCGGCAGCGCGACCCGCTTGCCCTTGGTGCCGGCCGCGAGCAGCACGGCAGCGGCCGAGGCGGCCATACCCAAGCAGACGGTCTGCACATCGGGCTTGATGTAGCGCATGGTGTCGTAGATCGCCGTCATCGCGGTGAACGAGCCGCCGGGGCTGTTGATGTACATGCTGATCTGACGCTCGGGGTCCATCGACTGCAGGCAGAGCAGCTGGGCCATGACGGCATTGGCGATGTCGTCGGTCACCGGGGTACCGAGGAAGATGATGCGATCCTCGAACAGCTTGGTGTACGGATCGATCCGGCGCGTGCCGTAGGAGGTTCGCTCCTCCCACTGCGGGATGTAGTAATCCATCGACGGCGACATGGGTGGTGTCTGCGGCATCTGGTTCATCTGGGGCATCTGGGGCATCTCGAAGTTCATCACGCCCTCCTTCAGTTGTTCGGGGCGTCGCTGGTGATCTGCGAGGCCTGGCGGTAGACGTGGTCGATGAAGCCGTACTCGAGCGCCTGCTCGGCGGTGAACCAGCGGTCCCGATCGGAATCGGCGTTGATCTGGTCCACGCTCTGGCCGGTGTGCTCGGCGATGAGATCGGCCAACAGACGCTTGAGGTGCAACGACTGCTCGGCCTGGATCCGGATGTCGGAGGCGGTGCCGCCGAGGCCACCGGAGGGCTGGTGCATCATGATGCGGCTGTGCGGCAGCGCGTACCGCTTGCCCTTCGCGCCGGCGGACAGCAGGAACTGGCCCATCGATGCCGCCAGCCCCATGGCCACGGTGGCCACATCATTGGAGATCCACTGCATGGTGTCGTAGATCGCCATGCCGGAGTCGACCGAACCGCCGGGGCTGTTGATGTACAGGAAGATGTCCGATTCGGGATCTTCGGCGTTGAGCAGCAGCATCTGTGCGCAGATCGCGTTGGCGTTCTCGTCGCGCACCTCGGAGCCGAGGAAGATGATGCGGTTCTGCAGCAACGACTGATAGACGTTGTCGGTCATGCTGATACCGGTCGAGGAAGCCGAGGCCGCACGCGGCCCGGGCATGCCTGGAAGATTGCTCTGCTGATTCACGCCTTCGACGCTACCCGAGCGGCCCGACAGAATCGGAGCATCTCCCCCTGTGTTCGCTGTGGGCACAAGTGTTCGCCGTGGATGCGGGTGCGACCTCGGATGCGGGTGCCCACCGTGGGTGTGGGTGCCCGCCGTGGATGCGGGTGCCCACCGCGAACGCGGATGTTCGCCGCGGGTGCACGCTTCGAGCCCCACCGCCGAATCAGCGCTGGGGATCGGGCAGATCGGCGAGCGTCCGAGCGGCGGGCTGGTTACCATCAGAAGGTGTCCGCGCACTTGTGGTTGAGAGTGCGTATGCGGCGGGGCCGAGGAGGGTTTGGTCACCTGACCCGCCCCGCCGCGGACACCCGATATCAGAACGTTGCTGACGCCACCCCACCTCGACGTAACGCCGCACAGACCCGGCACAACGCAGAGATGAACCCGCAACAGCACCCCAAAACGTTGCTGACGCCACCCCACCTCGACGTAACGCCGCACAGACCCGGCACAACGTCAAGGTGGAACGAGGGTCTGCCGCGTATTTGGTTGACAGGTCCCCCAGGGCGAACCAAACGGCCGGTGTGATCGGCTGCCGGCCTCTTCGAACTCTGCGGAATGAGTTCGAAGGGTCCGCATTGACAAGGAGCCACGTTGACAAAGAGCCACATTGGCAAGGGCCGCGTTGACAAAGAGCCACATTGGCAAGGGCCGCATTGACAAGGTCCCCAGGGTTGTCGACACGAAGGCACGAGAGCGCGCGCCGTCTCTGATCGTTGAAACCACACGTTCCAACACCTTGAACATCACGAACGCGCGTGCACCCTGCAGGGCGCACGCGCGTTCGAGGCGTCAGAGCGTCAGCGTGTTCAGGCGTCCTCGGCCTTTTCGCCGTCAGCCGTCTCGTCGTCAGCAGGGGCCTCGGACTCCGACTCATCGGCCTTGTTGGCGGCACCCTCGGCGGCGGCAGCAGCCTGGGCCTCCTCCATCGCAGCAGCGGCGTCCCGCGCGGCCTGGAGTTCCTCCTCCGACGCGAGCGAACCGTCCTGACGCAGACGCGAGAAGTCGAGGTCGTTGCCCTCGCCATCGGTGATCTTGGCCTTCTCGACCATGTCGGCCATGGCCTTGCTGCGGCGGATCTCCTGAGCCCACTCGGCCTGGTGCCCGTGCTCGTTCATGTGCTGGAACTCCTCCTGCGGGGAGGTTCCGTTCTGCTGGGCCCGGTACATGATGTGCTGCATCATGTCCTGGTCGCCCACCTGCACATCGGCTTCGTCGGCGTACTGGTCGAGCACCAGCTGACCACGAACTGCCGACTCGGCGGCCTTGTCCACGTCGGCCCAGAACTCCTCGGCGTTCTCGGCGTCGTCGGAGTTCTCGAGGTACTGGTCCAGAGTCATGCCTGCGCGAGCGAGCTGAGCGTTGATCTGCTCGTGCCGGTTCTTGACCTGCTCCTCGAGGAACTTCTCGGGAAGCTCGAAATCGAGCTCCTCGAGGATGCTCTCGAGCACCTTGTTGCGGGCCTCGTCGGCCTGCTCCAGGCGAGCGCGGTTCTCGAGGTTCTTGCTCAGGTCGGCACGCATCTCCTCAGCGGTGTCGAACTCCGAAACCATCTGGGCGAACTCGTCGTCCACCTCCGGCAGCTCACGCTGCTGGACCTTCTGCACGGTCACGGTGATGTCGACCTTCTCGCCGCGCAGCGGGCCACCGACGAGTTCGGACTCGAAGGTGGCGTTCTCGCCAGCCGACAGGCCGACGACGGCTTCTTCGAGGCCCTCGAGCATGCCCTCCTGCCCGACGATGTAGGAGATTCCCTCGGCCGAGGCGTCCTCGAGCTCCTCGCCGTTCTTCTTACCGACGAGGTCGATGATCACCAGGTCATCCTTGGCAGCGGCACGCTCCACGTCGACGCTGGTGGCGAAGCGCTCACGGAGCAGCTCGATCTGCTCCTCGATCTGCCCCTCCTCGACCGCCGGCATCGGCACATCCACCGACACCTTCGAGACGTCGGGCAGAGTGAAGTCGGGGCGCACGTCGACCTCGGCCACGAACTCAACGAACTTCTTGTCCTCAAGCTGCGTCATCTCGATGTCCGGCTGCCCGAGCGGGTGCAGGTCGTTCTCATCGATCGCGTTGGCGTAGATACCGGGCAGGGCCTGGTTCACCGCGTCGGAGAGCACCGCACCGCGGCCGAAGCGCTGATCGATGATGGCGGGCGGCACGTTCCCCTTGCGGAAACCCGGAACGTTGACCTGCTGCGCGATCTCGCGATAGGCCCGATCGAGCGTCGGCTTCAGCTCCTCGAAAGGAACCTCGATGGTCATCTTGACCCGGGTCGGGCTCAGCTTCTCAACAGTCGTGGGCAAGGGTGTCTCCTGAACCAAATGGCGTACAAGTGCGGAGAGTCTCCGCAGGTCCGACTCATCGTAGCCATCCGTCCGCAGGCACGCGAATGCCGAGAACCCGTTTTCGCACGGTTCCCCTCATGATTCTTCGTCGACCCCACGCCCCGATGAGACCTCGACCACACGCAGCGCCCGTGAACGGGCCACCCGCAGGTAGCAGCGGAGGAACCTGAAATACTTCATCCCGAGGAGGATGATGCAGGTGGAGTTCTCGACGCCTCCGATCCCTTCCCACTGCGAGCACAGCCAGATGGAGCGAACCGACCCCGCCGCGATGCACCACTCCCCCGCCGCGCCACCCCGAGTCCGATCCGGCCGCACCGTCACCGCCCGGCCCCACCCGGCCCTCGAAAGACCAATCGCTGATGACCCAACCGCCGACACCCAAGGAGACCCATGAAGAACATCCTCGTCGCCTGCGGCGGCGCCGTCGTCACCGCTCAGGTCGCCGCCGACGCAGTCCGTACCCTGTGCCAGAAGCACGGGATCGACGCTCGGGTGCACCAGTGCCGCATCAACCAACTTCCCGACCATGTGGAGGGCGCGGATCTGATCGTGGCCACCACGCGCGTCGACGCGGATTACGGGGTGCCCGTCGTGCCGGGCATCGCCTTCATCTCCGGCGTCGACCGGGAGGGCGCCGAGCGGGCGATCCTGGAGGCCCTGCAGAGCTGACGCCGACGTAGTGTTGGATCATGCGCTTCACACGAGCCAGGATCCGAGACGGCGAGGCACCGCAGGGCTCACGCGTTCTGGTGGACCGCATCTGGCCCCGCGGCATGAAGAAAGAGAATGCCGACGTCGACCTGTGGGCGAAGGACCTCACACCCAGCACCGACCTTCGCAAGTGGTTCCATGCCGACCCCGAGGGACGCCACGACGAGTTCGCCGAGCGATTCATCCATGAGCTCGACGAAACCGATCACCAGGAGACGCTCGACCGGCTCGCCGATCTTCCCAAGAACCGGGCCGTGGTGCTCCTCACCGACGCCAAGGACATCGACCGGAGCCATGTGCCGATCATCGAGGAGTGGCTGCATGAGCACGTGCGATGACCTGCACCCAGGAGCGTCACGATGACTGACCTCTGCGTCACGCAGGTGCCGATCTTCCGCCACCTCTCACGGCCTCATCAGGAGGCCGTGGCCGAACGTGCGCGCCCATTGCATGCCGCCGACGGCGAGTACCTCTACCACCAGGGTGCCGCGGACGCACCACTGATCATCCTTCATGAAGGCGCGGTGAAGTTGACCCGGGTCAGCAGCGAAGGACGCGAGCGCGTCATTGCGCTCATGGAGCCCGGAGACTTCAGCGGCGAGTCCTCCCTGCTCACCGGCGCTCGCCCCGATCACAGCGCCATCGCGGTCGGCGACGCCATTGCCTGCTCCTTCGTCCACCGGGATTTCACCATGCTTCTCGCCCAGCACCCAGGTGTGGGCATGGCGATGCTGGGCGAGCTGAGCCGACGCTTGGGCGATGCACAGGATTCCTTGGAGCAGGTCGCAAGCCGCAGCGTCGAGGCCCGGATCGCGGACCACCTCTTGGGGCTTGAAGCCAGCGCTGACCTGCGCGTCGAACTCCAGCTCCCCAAAAAAGACGTCGCTTCGATGCTCGGCACCACACCAGAAAGCTTCAGCCGTGGAGTGACCCGCCTGACCGAGAAGGGCCTCGTGGAACTCGATGGCCCACGAGGCTTCATCCTTCTGGACGTTGACGGGTTGATCGAAGCGACCCGAGCCTGAGCTCGTCTCGTCAGACGTTCGTCAACTTCGCCGGCTGCGCCGACCCAGCGGAAGTCCGCGGGGTGACGATGTCCTTCGGCTGCCACCGCGTCAGACGCAGGGCGTTGAGGATCACTGCCAGCACACTGGCCTCGTGCACGAGCATGCCGATCGACATCCCCACTCGCTCGAAGACGACGCCGGTGAGCAGGAGCACAACCGTCGCCAGAGCGATCACGGTGTTCTGCGTCATGATGGCGACAGTGCGGCGGGCGAGCCTCTGGGCATGGGCGAGCTGTTCCAGCCGGTTGCCGGCCAGGACCACGTCTGCGGTTTCAACCGACACATCCGTCCCCGCCCCCATGGCGACACCCACGTTCGCAGCAGCGAGGGCAGGAGCATCGTTGAGGCCGTCGCCGACCATCGCCACGTTGGCGCCACCGTCAACGAGCCGCTTCACATGCGCAACCTTGTCCTCGGGCAACAGCTGGGCGCGCACCTCATCGATGCCGGCCTGCTGCGCCACATGGGCGGCTGCGCGGGGGTTGTCGCCGGTGAGCATGACGAGCTCCTTGACCCCGCCACGGTGTAGGGCGGCCATCGCCTCACTCACGCCGGGGCGCAGCGCGTCGGCGATCACGACATGGCCGTGCAATTCACCGTCGACGACGACGAAGGAAACAGTGCCCCCCTGCGCCTCGGCGGCCCGGACCTCGGCGGCGAGATCGTCACTCAGGGGCTGGTCGACCAGCCTGAACGAGCCGACACCGACGCTGCGTCCACCGACCACTCCAGTGAGCCCAACGCCGCGCAGTACCTCCACCTGGTCGGGCCCGTGCAGGTCGAGGCCCTGCTCACGAGCCGCTGTCACCAGCGCACGGGCCAGCGGATGCTCGGACGCCAGCTCGAGCGAGGCGGCAGCGGCGAGGAGCTCTTCCTCGGTGCCCTGGACAGCACGCACCTGCGTCACGACGGGACGGCCCTCGGTGAGGGTTCCGGTCTTGTCGAGCACCATCGTGTCGACCCCGGCCAGACGCTCCACGGCGTCGCCGCCCTTGAGGATGGCTCCCCGTTTCGCGCCATTGCCGATACCGGCGACGATCGCGACCGGCGTTGCGATCACCAACGCACCGGGGCAGGCGATCACGAGAAATGTGAGCCCCAGCGACGCATCACGCATGATGAGACCGAAGAGGACGGCCGCAACAATGACGGCCGGGGTGTAGATGGCAGCGAACCGATCGAGGAACTGCTGCCGCGGCGCCTTGGCGTCCTGGGCATCCTCGACGAGTTCGATGATGCGGGCAAAGGTGGTGTCGTCGCCCACCTGGGACGCCGAGACGATGAGGAAACCGTTGTCGAGCGTGGTTCCGGCGAACACATCGTCACCGGCTGCACGTTCGACGGGCACGGGCTCACCGGTGATGGCGGCCTGCTCCAAGTGGCCGACGCCTTCGACGATGCGGCCATCGACAGGCACCGAATCGCCGGCCTTGATGACCACGAGGTCCCCCTCGGCGATCTCGGTCACATCGATCTCGATCTCCTCACCATCACGCCGGATGCGTGCGGTGGTGGGAGCGGCGTCGACCAGTTCACGGATCGAGGTCCGGGTGCGTTCCAACGAACGCTGTTCGAGCCAGGCCCCGAAGAGGAACAGGAAGGCCACGACGCCCGATTCGACGTATTCACCGATGATCAGCGCGCCGATGACAGCGATCGTGACCAGTAGGTCGATCGAGAATGTTCGGTAGCGGAGCGCCGCCATCGCCCTCTTGGCGATCGGTGCCCCGGCGATGACCGACGCAGCGATGAGCGCCGCATCTTGGATGACCGGGGCGTCGAGGAGCCACGCTCCGAATCCCACGATCAGACCGGCGCCGGCGCCCCAAACAAGGTGTTCTGAGGTGAGTTTGCGCATGTCGGCGACTCCTTTCATCTGGACGGGGCAGGATTCAGTGCGTTGTGGTGCGGGTCTTGACCACGGGGTACCCAAGCCCGTCGATGACCTTGCCGATGGTCTCGGCCGAGGTCTGGGAGTCATCGAAGACGACCTTGACGCGCGAGGAATTGAAGCCGACATCGACAGATTCGACGCCGTCCATACGGCCCACGGCCGATTCGATCTTCTTGATGCAGGAGGGGCAGCTGAACGGCTTGGTGGTGAAGGTTCCGAGGGTCATTGTCATGTCCTTTCCTGAGGGAGATCGATTCGACCTCCGGTGAATCAGATGACTCCATGGAATCCTCGAACCGCCTTTTCCGCCTTGACGCGCGTCAAGCCGGGCCTACGCCCCCACACCTGCGCCTCCACCTCGACGTTGTGCCGTGCAGTCACGGCACAACGTCGAGGTGGGGCGTCAGTGACCAGGGTGTCGCTCCGCAGCACATCTGGGCATTGACATACTCACACCGCTGTAACTACCATCCCTAGTGCTGGTTCGGTCGGAAATTCCCCATATATGGAGACACTCTCCTATATGGGCACCATGGAATCGTCGGCCGAGACAACAGGGAACCCTGTGTGAATCAGGGACTGCCCCGCAGCGGTGAGAGGGAACGAACCGCGGCATCAAGCACTGGCCACAACGGCTGGGAAGCGCCGCACAGTAGGTCCGCGTCTATGTGACGCCCGCCCTCGAGTCCGAATACCTGCCAGCAGCCGGGTCACCACCCGGTTGTCCGACACATCGGTCTCGTGGGAGGACCGGGCGCAATGATCCATGCCACCTCCCCACGGGCCTTCTGCTTCGAGGAGAGAGCATGTCGACCACCGACGCCACCCCCATCACCGTCTACAGCAAGCCCGCCTGCGTCCAATGCACCGCCACCTATCGCGCCCTCGACAAGGTCGGCGTCCACTACGAGGTCATCGATCTCACCGAGGACGCCCGTGCCATGGATGAGGTGACCGCGCTCGGCCACCGGCAGGCCCCCGTCGTCGTGAACGGCGACGACCACTGGTCGGGCTTCCGCCCCGACCGCATCCAGGCCGCGGCGCAGCGTCTGCTCAGCGCCTGAGCGACGCGGAGCCGTGAAGCTCGTCTACTTCTCGGCAGCGTCGGAGAACACCCACCGGTTCGTCCTCAAACTCCAGACGAACGGAACACGGGTCGACGCCATCCGCCTCCCCATGGGCCGGAATGCACCGGCTCCCCTGATCACCGATCCCTACATCCTTCTGGTCCCCACCTACGGATGCGGCAACCCACGCACCGCGGTGCCCCGCCCGGTGGCCCGATTCCTCAACATCGAGGCCAATCGTGCCCTGCTCCGTGGCGTCATCTCCTCCGGCAACACGAACTTCGGTTCGTCGTACTGCATGGCCGGCCGGATGATCGCCGACAAGTGCGCCGTGCCCCATCTGGACAGTTTCGAACTCCTGGGAACACAGGAGGACGTCAGTCGCATCCGAGAAAGGCTGCTCACCGCATGACCTCCCTGCTCACCGACACCGGCACCGAACCGATCGCCGAAGAACGGGCCAACTACCACGCCCTCAATGCCCTGCTGAATCTCTACGACGCCGACGGTCGCATCCAGTTCGATGCCGACCGCCGCGCCGCCCACGCTTACTTCATCGAACACGTGAACAAGAACACCGTCTTCTTCCACTCCCTGAAGGAGAAACTCGACCATCTCGTGGAGGAGGGCTACTACGAGGAACAGGTTCTGGCCGACTACGACTTCGCCTTCATCAAATCCCTGTTCAAACGCGCCTACGCGGTGAAGTTCCGGTTCCCGACATTCATGGGTGCCTTCAAGTACTACACCTCCTACACGCTCAAGACCTTCGACGGCACCCGCTATCTGGAGAGGTTCGAGGACCGGGTCTGCATGGTCGCACTGACGCTGGCCGCCGGCGATCGCACCCTGGCCGAGCATCTGGTGGACGAGATCATGTCCGGACGCTTCCAGCCCGCCACCCCCACGTTCCTCAACGCCGGCAAGGCGCAGCGGGGCGAACTGGTCTCCTGCTTCCTGCTGCGCGTCGAGGACAACATGGAGTCGATCGCACGGGCCATCAACTCCTCGCTCCAGCTCTCCAAACGCGGCGGCGGAGTCGCCCTGTCACTCACGAACCTGCGGGAGGCCGGGGCACCCATCAAGCAGATCCAGAACCAGTCCTCCGGCGTCATCCCGATCATGAAACTGCTGGAGGATTCGTTCAGCTACGCCAATCAACTCGGCGCCCGTCAGGGAGCCGGAGCCGTATACCTGAACGCCCATCACCCCGACATCCTCGCGTTCCTCGACACCAAGCGGGAGAACGCCGACGAGAAGATCCGCATCAAGACGCTCTCCCTCGGCGTCGTGATCCCCGACATCACCTTCGAACTCGCTCGCAACAACGAAGACATGTACCTGTTCAGCCCCTACGACGTGGAGCGGGTGTACGGCGTCGCCATGAGCGAGATCTCGGTCACCGAGAAGTACCGGGAGATGGTCGATGACAAGCGGATCTCCAAGACCAAGATCAATGCGCGACGATTCTTCCAGACCCTCGCGGAGATCCAGTTCGAGTCGGGTTACCCGTACCTGATGTTCGAGGACACGGTGAACCGCGAGAACCCGATCGACGGGCGTATCACCATGTCGAACCTGTGCTCGGAGATCCTGCAGGTGTCGACGCCGTCCACCTACCGCGAGGACCTCTCGTTCGACGAGATCGGCAAGGACATCTCGTGCAACCTCGGGTCACTCAACATCGCCAGGGCGATGGATTCACCCGATCTGGGCCACACTGTGGAGACCGCCGTGCGGGGCCTGACGGCGGTCTCGGACCAGTCCGACATCGGGTGCGCCCCCAGCGTCGAACGCGGTAACGCCATGAGTCATGCGATCGGCCTCGGGCAGATGAACCTGCATGGATATCTCGCCCGTGAACGCATTCATTACGGCTCCGAGGAGGGGCTCGATTTCACGAACATGTACTTCTACACCGTCACATTCCACGCACTGCGGGCCTCGTGCCGCATCGCGCAGGAACGCGGCGAATGGTTCGACGGTTTCGAGCGCAGCGCCTACGCGTCCGGTGACTACTTCACCAAATACCTCGAGAGTGAATGGACGCCCCGCACCACCCGAGTCGCCGAACTGTTCGCCGACGCCGGCATCCACCTCCCCACCGTGGACGACTGGCGGGAACTGGCCGCCGACGTGGCCCGGTACGGGCTGTACAACCAGAACCTGCAGGCGGTTCCTCCCACCGGGTCGATCAGTTACATCAACCACTCCACGAGCTCGATCCACCCGATCGTGGCCAAGGTCGAGATCCGCAAGGAGGGCAAGCTCGGCCGCGTCTACTACCCCGCCCCGTACATGACCAACGACAACCTCGAGTACTACCGGGACGCCTACGAGATCGGCCCCGAAGCGATCATCGACACCTACGCCGAGGCCACCAAACACGTGGACCAAGGCCTGTCTCTGACGCTCTTCTTCCCCGACACCGCCACGACGCGTGACATCAACCGCGCGCAGATCCATGCCTGGCGCAAGGGCGTCAAGACCCTCTACTACATCCGGCTGCGACAGCAGGCCCTCGCGGGCACCGAGGTCGACGGCTGCGTCAGCTGCACGCTCTGATCAGAAAGGACCACCATGACCACCACACCCGCCCTGCGAGGCGTCCCGGCGATCAATTGGAATCGCGTGACCGATGACATCGATGCCGACGTCTGGGACCGTCTCACCAGCAATTTCTGGCTGCCCGAGAAGGTTCCGCTCAGCAATGACCTCTCCTCGTGGCGGACGCTCACCGCCGACGAGCAGACCATGACCACCCGCGTCTTCGCCGGGCTGACCATGCTCGACACGATCCAGAGCACCGTCGGCGCGATCTCGCTCATGCCCGACGCCCGCACGCCGCACGAGGAGGCGGTCTACACCAACATCGCCTTCATGGAGTCGGTGCACGCCAAGAGCTACAGCTCCATCTTCTCCACGCTGCTGTCGACCGATGAGATCGACGATGCCTTCCGCTGGAGCGAGGAGAACGAGAATCTGCAGCGCAAGGCCAAGATCGTGCTCGACAACTACTGGGGTGACGATCCGGAGAAACGCAAGGTGGCGTCGACCATGCTCGAGTCGTTCCTGTTCTACTCCGGTTTCTACGCGCCCATGTACTGGTCGAGCCGGGCCAAGCTCACCAACACCGCCGACCTGATCCGGCTCATCATCCGCGATGAGGCCGTGCACGGGTACTACATCGGCTACAAGTTCCAGTTGGCCGCAGCCGAGGCGTCGCCGGAGCGTCAGGCGGAATTGAAGGACTTCACCTTCACGCTGCTGCAGGAGCTGTACGACAACGAGGATGCCTACACCGAGGATCTCTACGATCCTCTGGGTCTGACCGAGGACGTGAAGATGTTCCTGCGGTACAACTCCAACAAGGCGTTGATGAACCTCGGCTACGAGGCCCTGTTCCCCAAGGAGGCCACGGCGGTGAACCCGGCGATCCTGGCCGCGCTCTCCCCCAGCGCCGATGAGAACCACGATTTCTTCTCCGGTTCGGGCTCCTCGTATGTCATGGGCAAGGCCGTCGACACCCAGGACGAGGATTGGGAGTTCTGAACGAGACCCCGCTTTCACCTTGACGTTGTGCCGGGCTGTCCCGGCGCAACGTCAAGGTGAGCCACAGAGCACGTCTCCATCTCGGTCTGATGCCGGTGGGACGCGGCGACAAGCTCCCGCAGGACGCCAAGATCGGCGTCGGCGAGCTTGGTGAGGTAGAGGCAGCTGCGGCCGGTGCGGTGCTTGCCGAGCCGGCCCAGCAGATCGCCGTAGCGATCGAAACCCTCGGCGATGTAGATGGTGAGCGCCGCTTTGCGGGGGCAGAACCCGATCGCGCCCATCTCACCGATACGCCCGGACGCCAGCCGGTACTGCACGCATCCGAAGCCGATGATGCTCGGACCCCAGAGGACCGGCGGCTCTCCCGAGATGTCCTGCATCATCGCGATGAGTTGGCGTGCCTCGTCACGTCGACGTTCGCTGAGACCAGCGAGAAAATCGTCGATGGAGGCATCGGTCGGCTGGGTCTTGTTGGCCACGGCGACAGGGTACGTGCGACGCGAAGGCCCCCCATGCAGTGGCCCTTCATGCACGGACAGCCACGTCGCCGCCCCTCCTATTGTTGATTATGATTCGCACCATGCCGATTCTTCAGGACACCGTCATCGACAGCCACGGCGTACGTCTACGGCCTCTCACCGAGGCTGATGTCCCCTTGATCGCCGAGGCCTGCGCCGACCCTGCGTCGCAGTACTGGTTGCCGATCCTCCGCCCGTACACGCTCGATTCGGCGCGGGAGTTCGCACTGGAGCTCGCACCCCACTCGCACGCGTCGGGTGACGGTATCGAGCGCGGCGTCGAGGTGGACGGCGAGTTCGTCGGCGTCGTGGGCCTGAAGAAGACCGACTGGCGAGTGGGCCGGACCGAAGCCGGCTACTGGGTGGCTCCATGGGCACGCGGCCGCGGTATCGCGGCCAAGGCGTTGTGCGCGATCACCGACTGGGCGCTGGACACCCAGGGGATGCGTCGCGTCGAGATACATGTCGCCACCGGGAACGCCGCGTCGCTGGCCACCGCCGAACGCGCGATGTTCACCCGGGAGGGGACGCTGCGCCACGCGAACGTGATCGATGGCGAGCCGGTGGACATGGTGCTGTTCAGCCGCCTCACCGCGGACCCTCGACCCGCCTGAGGCGCCCTGCCTCCCGGAGACGCCTGCCCTTCTCGTCGGCCCCGATTCAGTCGCGGGGCAGCAGCATCGTCACCGTCAGTGTGGTGGGTTCGAGGGCCGTGACCGCATGCCGCAGCATCGGCGTCAGATGCAGCACCTGGCCCGGTTCGAGGGTGATCGGACCGTCGGGGAGGGTGAACTCCACGCGACCCCGGATCACCTGGATCAGGACGGGGTGGCGGGCGGCGTGGTCGGCGAGCACATCACCGGTGGCGAACTCGAAGGCCACCACCTTGGTGCCGTCGACGGCGAGAACGGCTTTGGCGCCGGGTTTGCCATTGCGACTGTCGGCCTGATCGATGAGGGCGGCGAGCGTCGCCTCTCCCTCACTGTCACCTGCGGTGGAACCTTGATCGACCAGCCCGGCCGTCACCGTCTCGGGGGATTCGTCAGCATTCATGGTGGCTCCTCCTCATCGCCGATGAACCCACCGTAACGGCCGACATTTTCGCGGTATCACCCCGTGCGCCGATGACCCACAGCGCAAATCGGCCTCGATACGGAACCGGCCCTTCTTCCGGTTGGGCGACAGCCCGCACTCAGCGCTTCCAATACCCGCAGAAGGTGACCTCGCCCTTGCACCAGCCGCGCTGCTTCACGAGGTGCCGACGCACTCCCGTGGCGAGCCGGGACTCACCCACGGCGAAGGCATGGCGATCGACCTCGGGAAGGCCGAGACCGACGAGCGCCGCCAGAACCGCGTCCCCCGGGTTCTGCCCCGGGCGACGGAGCAACCACTGAAGGTCCATACCTTCAGGAGCATCGACGCCTTGGGCGTCGGCGAGATCTGCGACCTCGATCATGGCAACCCCTCGGGCATCTTGTGGCAGGTCCCGCAGGATCCCCAGTACGGCGGGGATGCCGGTCTCATCGGCGGCGATCAGCAGGTGCCCACGGGCGTCGGGCCAACCGCAGCCCTGGTCGAGGATGACCGCCGGGTCGCCGGGCCGCGCCGCGAGGGACCAGGGACCGGCCACCCCAGAATCGCCGTGGATGACGAAGTCGATATCGAGTTCCCGTGTTTCGGGACGCCAGTTGCGCAGGGTGTAACTCCGAACAGTGGGACGCCTGGACTCCGGAAGCGCCTGAAGTTTGCGGTAGGAGCCGATCGTCATGCGTTGTGGAACCTGATCGAGCCCACTCAGGTCTGCCGAGGGCAGGAAGAGCCGCACCCACTGATCGAAGCCGCGCCAGTGCAACCGGTCGAGGTCAGCACCGGTGAAGGTGACGCGCTGCATGTGGGGCGTGATCCGCTCGGCCCTCACCACCTCGACGCGGAGCGGGCCGCCTTCCTGCGTGACGGTGATCGTGCTCATGCCGCGCTTCCTTGACGCCTGTTCTCATTGCTCGCCCCGCTCCCGTCGGCCGCAGCGGCATGCCGAACGGCCACGATGGTGCCGCTCAGCGCGAGGATCGAGCATCCCACCAGAACCACGTGGTAGCCGAATGTGCCGGCCGCATACAGAAGGGCGGCGCCGAGAATGTAGCTGGCGACCATCGCAACAGCGGCCAGCATGGTGAAATCGGTGGCTTCCGAACCGGGGCGACACATTGACATGTTCACCGTGTAGACCACGGTGCTGGCCGCAGCCATGGCCGCCACGAAGACGCTGAGAGCCACCATGGTGGGCACCAGCGGGGCGTGCCCGAGGGCCAAAGGCAGAAGTGCCAACGTGGCGAGAGCGTCGACGAGGCCAGCAACGAGCAGACAGTTCCGGCGCCCGAAACGCGTCACACACGGCCCCACCACCAATGACGCCAGAGCTGCGGGCGCCGCGAGGAACATGCCCAGAACCCACCCGAGTCGGTCGAGCCCCCAGCCGGCGTCGGCGAGGGCCGGACTGAGGAGTCCGTAGGCCGAGGTCGTTCCCGCCAGGAACAACGGCATGACCAGCAACCCCCATACGCGACCGTCAGGCTGAGCGAAGACGCGCATGAGCGCAGAATAGGCACCGGCGAGCCCGGGCACAGGGGCGTCGGAGACCTTCTCGCGGTGGGCGAGCACCATGGGGAGCGGGAGGAGGGACAACGTGGTCAGGGTGATCATGGCCGCCACCCAGCCGAAGGCATCGTAGACAAGGACGATGATTCCGCCGCCGAAGACGTTGCCGAGCCACTGGGCGGCGTTCGCGATGCCATTGGCCAGCGGCCGTGTTCGGTCGGTGACGGCTCGGGCAGTGAGACCATCGGCGGCGATGTCCTGCGTCGCACTGACGAATGTGTAGGTGGCGATGAGGACGCCGAGGAGCCCGAGGTTGCGCTCGGGGGCGGGCAGCGCGACCAAGCCGAGGCCGGTGAGCGCCAGAAGCGGCTGGAGCACCAGCAGCCACGTTCGGTAGTGGCCGTGTCGGGTGCGTCCGAAGCGGTCGATGAGCGGGGCCCAGAGAGGCTTGAGCGCCCAGGTGATCCCCGCAAGACTCATCGCGGCAAGGCTCTCGAGAGCGACTCCACGCTGGCGCAGCATGGCGGTCAGCCCTACGTAGATGAATCCGACGCCGAGATACTGCGTGATGTAGAGCGAGGAGACCAGCGGAAGTATGCGCTTGGCCGACCGGTGGGGTGCGCGCCGATGTTCCCGGTCGGCCCGCCCGTCGGCCCCGCGCGTACGCCCACGCACGTCGGTCATCGTGTTCGCCATACTCACCCCTTCGTTTTAGGCGAGCCTAACCTTAACCTCCTTCCGGTGTGGCTGCAACAGTGGCGCACCTCCCCACGGCCCGCGCACCCCGGCCGCGATCCCGCGGACAGGCGAAGGGCCCGCCCGGCGGTGCGATGGGGCCGGGGCCCCGCACGCCGTCGGTCATCCTCCACGAGGGCGCGCATAGAGTTCAGGCATGGAACTCCACGTCGACGTCGAGCCGTTCGCCTTCCTCATCGGCACATGGTCGGGCGAGGGCCGCGGCCACTACCCCACCATCGACGACTTCACCTACACCGAGACGATCACCTTCACCGCAATCCCCGGCAAACCGTTCCTGAAGTACGAGCAGCGGACGATGTCCCCCACCGGCACTCCGATGCACACCGAGTCGGGGTTCCTGCGGTTCGTCGGCGGAGACGCCCTGGAGTTCACACTGGCCCAGCCGACCGGGCAGGTCGAGATCCTCGAAGGCACCACATCGACCGACCACAGATCGTTGACCTTCACATCGACGTCGGTCGGGAACTCACCCACGGCAAAGACGGTGACCAGCACCGCCCGCCGATACACCCTCGACGAGAACCTCACCGCCATACACAGCGAGTTCGACATGGCGGCGGTCGGCGTCGACGCGACCAATCATCTGACCAGCGACCTGCGCAAGGCATGAGGGATCAGTGCGCACCCAGCGCAGGCAGGGCCACGAACACACCCATCGCCCCCTCGCGTCACGCCACGCACCGGACTTCGACATCATCACGTTCACAATGCCGCCTCCTCCCGACCACCGAAACACCTTGCTTGCACATTGCTAGCATCAAGGCATGACGACCCTCTACATCCGTGATGTGCCAGAGGACGTGGCCGAAACACTGAAGCAACGGGCTGCTGAGCGCGGCCAGTCGCTCTCGGCATTCCTCAACGGGCAGCTCTCGCAGATCGCCAACAGGCCCACCAACGAGGCACTGGTGGAAAGACTCCGCGCCCGCAACCGTGCCAACGCTGTCACGACCGACCGCATCCTCGACGAACTGCACCAATCACGGCGATGATCGTCATCGACGCCTCCGCCATGGTCGAGGCCCTGGTCGGCGCATCACCGAGTGATGAGCTCCTCGACGCCCTGACGCAGCAGCTCCATGCGCCGAACCTGCTCGATGTCGAGGTGACTTCGGTGCTGCGAGGTCTTGAGCTCGGCCGAGTCCTTCCTCGAGATGCCGCACTCACGGGGCTTCGCGACTACTGGGACTTCTCCATCGTGCGGCACAACATGGAACCGTTGACCGAACGGATCTGGAGCCTGCGTCACCAGTTCACAAGCTACGACAGCTTCTATCTGGCCCTGGCCGAGGCACTCGACGCTCCTCTGCTCACCTGTGACAGAAAACTCACCGCCTCCGGGCACACCGCGCACATCCAGCTCGTTGGCCGCTCCAGTCAGTAGTGACCGCCTCTGCGCCGACCGCAGCATGCGGACGTGCCAGAACCACAGAGCCCTACTGCGGAAGTGTCCATCGGAGGTCACTGCCAACCACAACATTTAGGCTGGACGCCATGGACGCGCTGTTCCTCAGCCCGGGCCCCGGAATCCCCGCCGGTCTGCGGATCCCCGAGACACACCTCACCGAGGTGTTCTCGCGTTCCTCCGGCCCGGGCGGGCAGGGAGTCAACACGACCGACAGCAGGGTCCAGTTGTCGATCGATGTGGCCACTGCGGATGTGTTCACCGAGAAGCAGAGACAGCGCATCCTGAGCAACCTTGCGACTCGCCTGGACGGCACGGTCCTGATGGTCTCGGTGTCGACGCAACGTTCCCAGCGTCAGAACCGGGCCGAGGCGCGTCGGCGTCTGGCCGAACTGCTCCGGCAGGCCGTGGCCCCGCCACCACCGACGCGTCGAGCGACACGGCCCACGCGTGGTTCAGTGCGCAGGCGCCTGGAGGCGAAGCGTCGACGCTCCCAGATCAAGGCCACCAGACGGCGGCCTGCTGCGGAGTGATGCGTGGGCGCTGAGCCCCGCGGACACCGACTCACCACGAGCTGCCGCCGCCTCCGCCGCCACCTCCACCGGAGGATCCTCCCCGAGACGAGAACGAACTGGAGCGGCTTCCGCCGCCGGTACCCCTACTGGAGCTGACCGAACTGCTCGAGCTGCTGGATGGTGCCGTCGAGCGTCGCACGTCACGTTCGAAGTCTCGGCTGTCGAAGTACCGGCCATCGCGTCCGCCGTCCCACCACCTGGCCGAAGGCTGCGGGATGCGTCCCTGCTCGACGAGCCGTTGGCAGACCTTGGACCACCTGTCGGTGAGGCCGAACGCGATCGCCCATGGGAGGAACTCCGAGTAGATGTCGCGTCCCTCCTCGAACTGCAGTTGATCGGCCTCGGCTGTGGCGAGGTACTGCCGGAATCCTTCGACGCGGTCGGTCATGGCACGTCCGTGAGCACTGCGCTGCCCTCGTTTCGAGCCGGCCTTCGCCATGAGGTTCAGTCCGAAACGGATCGGGATCATCACGAGCACGACCGGGATGATCCACAGCAGGAGCCATGGATCGAGCCCGCGCAGGCGCTGCAGCAGTGCGCGCACCCACTCGTTGTCGGCCCATGCACCATCACCACCCACGAGAAGGATCGCCAGGAGCAGGCCGATCGTCACGACGACGCCGATGGTCTTGCTGATGAGCGAGAAGACGCGCCCCAGGGGCGTGACGAACTTGTCCCCGGGACGGTGCAGCCACCAGCCCTCACGCTCATCGCGGGACCGCACCGCATTGCTCATGGCCACATGGGTACGGCGCAGGGAACTCTCGCCGTGGAGTGCACGCACCTCACCGCTGCGCCCGGCAGGAAACAGTTTCGACACCACGGCTTCCTCGACCTCACCACGGGCCAAGGATGCGTCGAGCAGGGTGAGCCGGTATCCCTGTCGGCTGTCACCAGCGATGTGCAGGACGCCCCGCACGGCCATCGAGATCAGGGTCGCTGCGGTTTCCCGACCGGTGAGCTTCGCATCATGCAGCCACCCGGCGGCGGCCACATCCAGCTCCGGAGGTTCGAAGGCGACCGGAATGACCGTGTCACGGGTCGATGGGCCGACGCGGGTGTCATCCCCACGCCCCGGCACGGTCCCGGCGGGCAGATTCAGGTAGCGCAGGTCGCGACGACGGGCCAGCGTCAGGAATCCGCCGATCGCGGTGAACACCGCAGCGATGGCAGCCAGGACGCCGCCGATCTTGGCCTTGTCGACCGCCTCGGCGCGCAGCCGATCGAAGAAGGACGCCTCGAGGATCGGGGCGGCATTGTCCACGGCGCCCTTGGTGATCATGGCACCGACGGTGAGCCCCTCCCCTGCCGGCAAGCGTTCCTGAGTGGCCCGGTAGGTGCCGTCGGTGACTCCGAATCGGTCGCACTCGGTGGTGCTCCCCATCTCGCCGACGTAGCACCTCGCGTCCTGCACCCCTTCGGGGACTTTCACGCTGATCGTGATGTCGTTCAACGTCGCCTGCCAACCGGTGCCCACGACGTCCCAATAGAGCTCGTCATATTCGTCCTGACCGCGCAGCGCGCCTTCGAGCGTGTAGGAGATCACGTAGGTTGCGGTGTCCGAGTCGACGGTGGATTCGGGGTCACCGATGCGCAGGGTGGTGGTCTGCACCCGGCTTCCCAGCTCGCCCCCAGACTCTTCGGTGAACTGGTCGGGAGCATCAGGGCTCTCCACGGCGAAGTCCGAGTAGCGGTAGACGATGTCCTTGGTCCGGTCGTCCTTCTCGGGCTCTCTGCTGACGAATTCGCGCAGGATTCCACGTCGCCCCGAATCGTCACCGAAACGCCACACGATGGTCTCGGTCGCGTCGATGGTTCCGTCCTTGTTGACCGTGTACTCGATGTCGAACGAATCGACAGAATCCCCCGCTGCGTGCGCCGGGAGCACATGCATGGGGGAAGCGACCAAGCACAGGCCGAGCAGCCACATCACCACCACGTGAGCCGCAAGACGTCGCGCACTCCGGGGACGAGCCCGGACCGAAGAGGCAAGGGGCACGGTCATCACACTTTCTTCTCGAACCGCGGTGGAGTCACGCCGCTCGCACGCGGAGGCGAGCAGATCCGCCCCAATCTAACGTTTCGCCGCACCAGCGTCGACGCCGATACCAATTGCCCTTGAACCCCTGGAGGCAGGACCCGCATCACCCCATGACCACGCTCAGGAACTTCGGCCACGAAGCAGCGCGTCGAGCCCGGAACTCACGATCTCCTCCGGGTCGACGCAGTGCCCCACATGCAGGGCCGCGTATGCGGGAGCGATCTCCCCATCCACGGCGCTGACGCGCTCCTGATCGGCCATCGGCGCCGTCGTTGCGCTGCCGATGACGAAGTTGGATAACGCGTAGGCGTCACCGAGAGGATCCGGCGACCCCTGCTCCATGAGCAACACGCACATGCGTTCAGACAGCCGAAGGTAGTTCGGCCCTCTGGGGGCACGCATCGCGATGACCTGACACGCCCAGGGGTGC
This sequence comes from Propioniferax innocua, assembly GCF_006716235.1. Classification (GTDB taxonomy): domain Bacteria; phylum Actinomycetota; class Actinomycetes; order Propionibacteriales; family Propionibacteriaceae; genus Propioniferax; species Propioniferax innocua. Next base: position 307,623 of record NZ_VFOR01000002.1, read on the forward strand.
CGGACGAGGTGACGGAAGTACGCCATCAACAGCTCACGGAGAGGCGCTTTGTCCAGAGCGGCCTGCAGGGTCGCGTCGCGTCCCAACACGTCGTCGAGGGCGAGGTCGAGAATGTCGTCAGCCGACGAGAGCCGCGAATACAGACTCGCCGCGGCGACATCGAGCTCCTTCGCCACAGCCCTGACGGTCAGAGCGCGCAGCCCACCAGCGTCGAGGATGCGCCCCGCGGTGCGGGCAACTTCGGAGGTGTCGACGGCACGCTGCCGTGTGACGGGCTTGCGATGGTCCCAGTAACTCACACCCACCATCTTATTCAAACGGTGTTAGTTTAGTGGCCATGCTCGACGCAACGCTGCTCCCCTTACGTGACGACCAAGCTCGCCTGCGGCCCATGCACGATGGCGATGCCGCGAAATACGCCATCGGCACCAAGGACGTCGCCGTTCGTACCCATGCTCACCTGCCCGAACCCGACTACACCGAAGAGTCGGTCAGCAGCCTGATCCACGGACCGATCCAGGAGGGTCTGGAACGCGGAGACCTGGCCGTACTGTCGGTTGCGGATGCCCGGAGCGACGAGTTCGTCGGAAGCCTGGTCCTCTTCGGCGCCATCGAAACCTCCATCGAGGTGGGATTCTGGGTTCACCCCGACCACCGAGGGCAGGGCTTTGCCGCAGCGGCCCTGCTACTGGCCATCGAGTTCGTGCGCCGCAGCGGGTTCACCCGGCTGACCGCCCGGACCGTCCCGGAGAACATCGCTTCACAGCGCTCGCTGGAACGCGCAGGGTTCCGACGCGGCGAGGAGACCCACGGCACGGCGCCATCGGGCGAGCAGACCCTGCTGACCCACTACGCCCGACCCGTCGCACCGCTCGGCGCCTTTCCACGGGAAACCGAACGGCTGCGACTACGCCTGCACGAGCATCGTGATGTGGGCCCGCTGCAGCGGATCTACGGGCGCCACGATGTCGCTCGGTACCTGCTCGAGGATCCGTGGTCGATGGCGGACGCAGAACAGCAGGTCGCACGACGGATGCTCCGAACCGGGCTGGACGACGGCCGGACCGCGTTGGCTCTCGTCATCGAACATCACGACGAGGTGATCGGTGACGTCGCCCTGTGGTTGACCGACCCCGACCGCAGCGTGGCCGAGATCGGCTGGGTGATGGATCCGGATCAGGGCGGTCGCGGGCTGGCCACCGAGGCGGTCCGTACAGTTCTCGACATGGCTTTCCACGACTTCGAGCTCCATCGGGTCGTCGCACAGATGGACGCTCGCAACAAGGCGTCGGCACGACTGGCTGAACGCGTCGGTATGACCAAGGAAGCGCACATGCGTCAGGACTGGTGGAACAAGGGCGAATGGACCGACACCCTTGTCTTCGGTGTGCTGGCGAGCGACACCGACCGGCGCATCGCCTACTCCGTCGACGATGCGCCACGGCTCAAGCGCCCGGACCCTACTCAGCCCCACCCCTCATGAGGGCAGGGTGAGACTGAAGTCCAGCACGACTCTCTTATCGGCAGCCCTTGTCTGTTGGCGTACGCGCATCGGGTCGGCCCCGGCATCTTCGGCTGCCATGGCCAACGCGACCCCGGCGCGTTGCGGCAGCAGACCACCGACGAGTCGACCCTCCGGTCCTGCTTCTGCTGCAGAGAGATCGCCTTCAACGGGAATCTCCGTGGTGATGAACGCCTCGACACGCTCGGGCAGTTCTCCACACACCACCTCGTACCCGTCGACGGTAAAATCCGGCTGCACCGGCTCGTTCACGGCGATGCAGTATCCGACCTGGACCACGCTCGGCCGGCTGGGCTCGCTACGAAATTCCATCCACCAAGACCGGTGATCCGATTCCTCAGAAGGAGCCAGGCCGCGCGAGCTCATCTCGGCGAAGAGACGACCGGCCAGAGTCTCCAGATGTTCGCTGCGCTCTTCGGCGGCAGCGTCCCCTTCTCCGTCGTCGTTCATGTCCTTGAGATCGAACGGCAGGAAGACACCGACCCATTGCTGTGCAGCACGCTGCCGCGTCTTCACCTGGCTCGCATCGATCTCGCGCCAACGCGGCGCCTCCGTCAAGGCCCAGTCCTCGAGTTCGCGTTGAACCGCAAGCTCGGCCTGACGCTGAGCAATCAACTCCTCGAGTTCATGAGGATGCGTCAGCGCCCTTTTCATCTCGGGAACTCCCATGCCGGACGCGCGCAACACCCGCAGCAGCACTGCCTCCTGCAACTGCGAGGCCCGATAACTGCGGTAGCCACTGAACTCATCCACGTCGGCCGCCGACAGGAGACCGATGTCGTCGTAATACCTCAACGTTTTGACACTCAGCCCCGTGCTGTAAGAAAACTGGCCGATATTCATCATGTGCAAGCCCTTCCGTCTCATCGTCAGCATCTGCTGACAGAACCACCGTGAGGCGTCCAGCAACTGGAGAGTCAACTCGCGGTGGACAAGCGGATCAGGGCAGCATAGAAGCCTTTGCGCGCCGAACTTCACAGGCGCTCACCCCGGGCTACCTCACACCGAGATCTTCGAGCAGGTCGACCACCCGTCTGCGAATCTCGTCCCGGATCGGCCGCACGGCGTCGACGCCCTGCCCGGCCGGATCATCCAGGACCCAGTCCTCGTAGCGTTTGCCGGGGAAATAGGGACAGGTGTCACCGCATCCCATGGTGATGACCACGTCGGAGGCCTGCACGGCGTCGGCGGTGAGGATCTTGGGCTGCTCGGCGGAGATGTCGATGCCCTCTTCGAGCATCGCATCGCGGACCGCGGGATTGATGCTGTCGGCCGGCGCGGACCCGGCGGAGCGGACCTCGACCCGCCCCTCGGAGAGGTGATGGGTGTAGGCGGCGGCCATCTGGGAACGCCCGGCATTGTGCACGCAGACGTAGAGGACGGAGGGTCGGGATTCCTGAACACTCACAGCTGGCCCCTTCAGTTCGATGGTCGAGGTGTCGCGTCGTCTGGGCTCTGATCCGCGCTGTGCGGGAAACGCTTGGCCAGCGCCAACGATACGTAGACCAGCCCGACGAGGATCGGCACCTCGATGAGCGGACCGACGACGGTGGCCAAGGCCTGCCCTGAGGTGATCCCGAAGGTGGCGATCGCGACGGCGATGGCGAGCTCGAAGTTGTTTCCGGCGGCGGTGAAGGCCAGCGTCGTGGTGCGCTCGTAGGTCATGCCGAGCACCTTGCCCAGCAGATATCCCCCGCCCCACATCAGTGTGAAGTAGGCCAGCAGCGGGATCGCGATACGGCCCACATCGAGAGGACGCTCGATGATCTGGTCGCCCTGGAGAGCGAACATGACCACGATGGTGAACAGCAACCCATACAGGGCCCACGGGCCGACGCGGGGCAGGAACGAGGACTCATACGCCGCACGCCCCCACCGCTTCTCGCCGATCTTGCGCGAGAGGTACCCCAACAACAGCGGGATGCCGAGGAAGATCAGGACGCTCTTGGCGATCTGCCACATCGAGATGTCGAGGCCGGCCTGCTGCAGGCCGAGCCAACCGGGCAGCACGGAGAGGTAGAACCAGCCCAGTCCGGCGAAGGCGATGACCTGGAACACCGAGTTCAAGGCCACCAGCACGGCCGCGGCCTCACGGTCGCCACAGGCGAGGTCGTTCCAGATGATCACCATGGCGATGCAGCGGGCCAGACCGACGATGATCAGGCCGGTGCGGTACTCGGGCAGGTCGGGCAGGAGAAGCCAGGCCAAGGCGAACATCAGCGCCGGGCCGATCACCCAGTTGAGGACCAGGCTGGATCCGAGCAGCCTCCGGTCGGAGGTGACGGTGTCGAGCCGGTCGTAGCGGACCTTGGCCAGGACCGGGTACATCATCACGAGCAGCCCGATGGCGATCGGCAACGAGATGCCGTCGAGCTGGACCGAGGACAGGGCCTGCCCGAGTCCCGGCACAGCACGACCGAGCAGAAGCCCCACCATCATCGCTACCAGAATCCAGGCAGGGAGCCACCGATCGAGCACCGACATACGTTGGGCGACCGAAGCGTCCTGCTTCACCCCACGGGACGTCATGCCGACTCCCCCGGCTTGGCCGCGCGGATGAACGCACTGGCGAAGGCCCCGTCGAGGGCCGCGAGCGCATCATCGAGGGTCATGCCCTTCGGGAGGCTCTCCGGGGCCAGCTGGTCGGACATCTCTTGGAGGGCCTGACGGTCGTAATGGCGGGTGACCTCGATCGAGGCGTCCACGAAACCGGCATCGGTGAGCTTGGCGATGTAATCCGCATCGAGCAGCGATCCGGAGATGCATCCGGTCCACAACGACATGACGCCGCGCAGGGCGTCGGGGATCTCTCGGAGCAGGACGATGTCGGAGACGGCGAATCGGCCGCCTGGCCGCAGGACGCGGAACGACTCGCGCAGAACCGCGTCCTTGTCCGGGCTGAGGTTGATCACGCAGTTGGAGATCACGACGTCGACCATCGCGTCATCGAGCGGCACGTCCTCGATGGAGCCCTGCAGGAACCGGGCGTTCTCGACGCCGGCCTCGGCTCGGTTGCGTTCGGCCAGCTCGAGCATCTCGGGAGTCATGTCGAGCCCGTAGGCCATCCCGCCCGGAGCAACCCGACGGGCCGACAGGAGCACGTCGAGCCCACCACCGGAGCCCAGATCGAGAACGTCCTCCCCCGGCGTGAGTTCGGCGAGTGCGGTGGGGTTTCCGCAACCGAGGGACGCTGCGAGGGCAGCGTCGAACGGGGCGTCGGACTCGTCATAGAGACCCGACGTGATGGGGTCGACGCCACGCATGGCACCACCTCCACCACAACAGGACGAGCCAGCGTCGTCCAGAGCGATACGAGCAGCCGATGCGTAACGCCCCTGCACGGCCTCCCGGATCCCCTCGTGAGCGCGCACATCCTCACCCGGAATGGAACTTGTCTCGATAGACATCGAATCAGCCATGTGCATCATGGTGGCAGATTGATTCGATACCTGTCAAGATAAGGGCATGGAACTGCTGGAGAGCGCCCTGGGCGCTGACGCAACCGCCCGGTGCGGCCTGGCGACGTCGCCGGTGACCGCGCAGGAGGCCGAGCGGATCGCCCCGATATTCAAGGCCTTGGGAGACCCCGTTCGACTGCGCATGGCGTCGATGATCGCAGCTGTTCCAGAGCTATGCGTCTGCGAGATCACGCCGGCCTTCGACCTGTCGTCGGGAACGATCTCGCACCACCTGAAGACCCTGCGCGAGGCGGGCATCGTCGCCTGCGAACGCCGGGGAACCTATGTGCACTACTGGATTCGCCCCGAGGTGCTCGACGCACTGTCAGGATTATTGGCGACCGCCTGACAAACCCACCCCACGCCGACACCCCCAACGGGCTCCATTGCCTACATGTGTAGACTTAGAGCATGAGCACTCCGCTTCGCCGCACCCCGACGCTGATGAGCGTCCTGCACGTACTGACACAGTCCCCAGAGCCCCTGTGGGGCTTGGCGATCATCAAGAAGACCGGATACCCATCGGGCACCATCTACCCCCTGCTCGACCGGCTGGAGAACGCCGACCTCCTCACATCCGAATGGGAGGCGGACAACGACCGGCCCGGCGCGCGTCGACGCCTGTACCGCCTCTCCCCCACGGGAGAGACCTGGGCCCACGAACAGCTGGCGACACAGAGGCAGCCCGCCTTCCGCACGACGTCACAGGTGGCGACAGCATGAAGCCCTTCGACCGCACATTGCGCATCGTCCCGGCCGGACAGCGGGAGCGCCGCAAGCAGGAATGGCTGGCCGACCTCCACGGCGCCACTGAACTCGACCTCGATCCCGCCGACCTCCACCGGGGCTTCCGGAAGACCGCTTGGCAACTACGGCGACGCCACGTGACCCATGGCCTCACCGGGAAACGCGGGGCAGCACCCATGATGATCGGCTGGGGCACGCCCTTGACCATCGCCCTACTCGTGACCCCATATCTGATACCACTACTTGGCGCGGTCGCCATGGTCACACTTGCCATCAAGGCGCCCCGATGCCGCCGCGCACTGGCCGCCTTGGCGACCCTCTGGTCAGGCACCTTGATCTATGCGACTGCAGCGTGGTGGGTCGGCTTCGACTATGCCGACGCGAACCTTGCGCCCCCGGGGTGGACGCAGGCGTGGCTCCCGGCCTTCGGCGTCAGCGTCGTGACTGCACTGGCCTTTGCCGTCACCGCACTAACCTCGACAGCACGCCCCAACAGGCACACCCCCTCGGCCTGACCAGGCACGCGCCACCGACCCTCTGCACCCTGCCCCACGGACGGGGAGACCACCGAATCTGCCCACCTTCGGACAGGCGACGATTCCCGGCGCACGCCCCGCACATACGGCCATGACCCCGACAGCCGACCCGTACAGTCACACACGTCGGTCGCCCAGGAGGCTGAAATGCAGACCATTGACTTCGTGGTTCTGGAGAATCACCGCCTAAGCATTCTCGAGGTGGTTCCCCATGTGGACGGCTCTTCACTCATCGAACTTGTCGCCGCTTTTGAATCCTCGCAAGGATTCACCCCGTCTGGCGCCTACGGCGGACTGATTCCCGACTTCATCAACTGCGGCGACCTGAACGCCTACTATCTGGGGCGGAGCAAGATTCAGTGGCCAGAGCCGGGGCGACGAGCGTGGCTGCTCGGCTGCGACTGTGGCGAGGTCGGCTGCTGGCCCTTTGAAGCCGAAATCACGGAGACGGACGGAACGGTGGTCTGGACCGGATTTCGCCAGCCCTGTCAGCCTGGCTGGAACTACTCTTCCTTCGGCCCCTTCGTCTTCGATGCCGCCGAATATCGCGAAGCAGTTGCCCAAGCCGCTTCTAGAGTCCCCCAGACCTGACCGACCACACGAACCCGGAACGCCGCCACGCCCGCACGATCCCACTGAACGAACCCAAGCCGGCCCCGCTCGACCACCCGCACAGCGGACCCACACGCTGAAACAGACCTCCACCACGTTTTCGACACCGTTGAGCACCACGTGATCAAACAAGATCGCGCCGAAGCACTCGCGTGGGCCACCTACCCACGGTCGAGCAGGCCAACAAGCGCATCCCTCAAAGCAGACACCCGCATCTCGACGACCGACCCCAGATCAGTGCTACACGTTGAAACGGAACTCGACCGCATCCCCACGGCTGGAACAGCCTGCGTCATTGAACCAGACATGACGGCAAGGTAACTTGGCCCCATGGACGAGCCGATCATCGCCCAGTCAGCACTCAAGCATGGGCTGACCGAAGACGAGATCCTCCACGCGTACAGGAATCCGCTGCGAGCTTGGGATCTCGGGGAAGGATTCACGATGATCATCGGCCCAAACCACGCCGCTCTCATCCTCGAGGTCGGCTACATCCAGGGCTCCACCGCCGTCGTCATCGTCCACGCGATGCGAGCCCGCGAGAAGTTCCTGAGGTGATGACCATGCCACGCACAGTCGAGGAGATCCTCGCTCACGCCGATGAGCTTGCCGCCCGGTTCGAGAACTACGAACCCGATGCCGAGCATGAACTCGACCCCTCGGCCATCCGCCAACTCAGGGACGCCGTGGTCGAACAGTCAACAGCCGAACGCCATCTGCTCGAAGCCGTCAAGAACGCACGCGCTTCAGGAATGTCCTGGGCCAACATCGGCACCTTCGTCGGCACCTCCGGCGAAGCAGCCCGCCAGCGCTACGGCACTCGCGTCGCCTGAAGCAGACAATCAGACCACAGCCGAGCCGAAGACCAGCTCTCGGCAATCACACGTTGAAACAGAACTCCACCACGTCACCGCGGCGATGACCACCTGTGGGCCACGGGAAACCCCATCCACCCACTCAGGATTTCGACCAAACCAAGAGATAACGGAACAGCGGCAGCCGCCGGAACGCACACCCAGACAGAACGGCAGCCGCTTCCCGTCGAATCCATCTGTAGGTCGTGGGCACGTCGAAGCATTTTGGCGCAGAACCCTCGACATACCCGCAATAACGTGAATACCACCTGTGCTGCACTGCCCCAATAGCGTCATAGGCCCAGTCCATCGGAGTGCTGCTCTTCCCCAGACCGAGGACGACCAGCTTTCCGCCCGGAGTCACCAACTCAGTCAAGTGAGCCAGCGCGTCACCGAAATCTGGAAGATGATGGATCGACGCCACAGCTGTGACCAGATCGAACTGCTCCCCTTCAAGGCTGCCACCCAAAACATCACCTTGCACCCACGTCACATCACAGCCACGCTTTTGTGCCACCGCTAGCACGTCACCGTTCACGTCAAGTCCAGTCACCGAGAGCCCGCGGACACTGAGGGCCTCCGCCAACTCGCCCTCACCGCATCCAACATCCAATGCGGTCCGCATCGCAGGGTTAACCTGCTCCAGAATCAGCTCCCGATAGTGCAGGTTATGGTTCCAGCCCTGCGAGCGGGAGGCCTGTCGCGGAGAACTCACGCGACGTGCAGCGGCTGGATCTTGTCGAGCTGATCCCCGATCGCGTCACGCTCGACCTCAAGGTCGTAATGGGACTGCAAGTTGATCCAGAACTGGGCGCTCATGCCGAAGAAGCGTCCCAGCCGCAGAGCCGTGTCGGCGGTGATCCGCCGCATACCGTGCACGATCTCGTTGATCCGCCGCGGAGGCACGTCGATGGAAACCGCGAGCCTGTTCTGCGTGATACCCATTGGCTCCAGGAACTCTTCCATGAGGATCTCGCCAGGGTGGACCGGGGGCATCTTACCTTCCACGTCGCACCTCCTAGTGATAGTCGACGATCTCAACCTCGCCGGGACCCGCCGGGGTCCAGACGAAGCAAATCCGCCATTGATCATTGATTCTGATGCTGTGCTGGCCAGACCGGTCACCCTTGAGCGCCTCCAACCTGTTCCCAGGTGGGACACGCAATTCGTCTAGCTCGTGAACCGCGTCCAACAGCAGCAGCTTGATGAGCGCCTTCTTCTGGACTCGAGGGTCGAGCCGCTTCACCCGCTGCCGCAAGTAGAGCCGCTCGGCATCGCGATCACGGAAGGAGACGATCACGCCAACACTCTATAACGCTAGACGTTAAACCGGAACTCCACCGAGTTCCGATGGATACGGCCATGACGCGACGAACGCGAACAGGCCATACCCCAGAGGACCCCGCCTTGCCCCCATCCATCACCCTGAATACACTGTATTCACGCCCGCAAGAGGAGGCCCCATGAGCACCATGACAGTGCGCATGAACGAGCAGGACGCTGAACTGGTCCGCAAGTTCGCCCAGTTCGAGGGCGTCACCATCTCCGACTTCGCCCGCACCGCGATCCTGGAGAAGATCGAGGACTCCTACGACCTGCAGGAACTGCGCCAGGCGATCGCGCAGGACACCGGCGAGCGCTTCACCATCGACGAGATCCTCACCGAACTCGCCTGATGGCCCCACAGACCAGCCCATACCGCGTCGAGCTGACCGCACGAGCACGCAAGCAGCTGAAGAAGATGGACCGGTTCGACGCCAGGATCCTCGCCACCTGGATCAAGAACAACCTCGACGGCTGTGCCGACCCGCGCGCCTTCGGCAAGGGGCTGGCCGCGAACCGCTCAGGCGAATGGCGCTACCGCGTGGGCTCCTACCGCATCCTCGCTCTCATCCACGACGACATCGTCACCATCGAGGTCTTCTCGATCGGTCGCCGCGACAAGGCCTACGACGACTGAGCCGATTCACTACACGTTGAAGCGGAACTCCACCGAGTTTCGTTGGATAGAGCCACCACCAATCCCCCACAGAAAGGCACGCCTTCTCTGGGAAATCCGAAGGGGGCAAGGATGAGCCACATGAGGCACTTGCCGCGATCGCCCGCCTGGTGCTGGTCAGGCCGCCTCTCAGGAAACCCGGCGGCAACCAAGGAACTATCTCTGCGTTTCACATCTGGAGTGAATGGTTGACACTTCGGCTCGCATGATGTCGAGAGCCCATCCAGGATCCTCATCCGGCGAGCGATGCACCAAATGGAATGCGATGCCATCGATGAGCGCGTGGAGTCGCTGAGCGGATGCGCGCATGTCCGTTGATTCACGAGAACAGCCCGACAGCAACTCGACCAAGCGGAGCATGACTTCCTGCAGCTGCCGATGAGCTTCGTCCTTGATTGCCACAAGTTCAGGCAGCGCCGCAGCCTCAGCTGCGAGCGCCAGGTCCACTTCCATCTCCGCCCGCGAGTCCGCGGACAACGGAAGCAACTGCTCAATGACGTTGAGGGCATACTGCTCTGGGTCATCCGTCGACGACACCGCGAGCACTCGCTCAGTCGCTCGTCGCAGCATCAGCTCAGAGGAGAACTGCATCAACTCGGCGCGGGTTGGGAATACGTGCCGGAGCGATCCAACCACCACCCCGGCTTGATCAGCAACACTGCGAACCGACACGGCGGAGATGCCCCTATCCAAGATCACCTGCCACACCGCCTCGGCCAGCTGTTCCTTCCTCGCATCAACATCAAGCCGCCGGGCCACAAGCCACAATCTAGCACGGTTGTGCTAGGTTCGCTTTGTAGCACACCTGTGCTACAAGGAAGGAGTCGGAATGCCCGCAGCAGAGAAGCAGGCCCTCATAGCTTCTGCGCTCTTGGCCGTTGTGGTTGTCGCGCTGAGCGGATGCGGTGTCGTCCAGGACACGATCGACGGGATGACCGAGCCGAGCGCCACCAGCCAGCCATCGAGACCGAGCCCACCCCGGCCCGAGGAAACGGACGGGCTCACCGTGACGATCACCGTGGAGAGCGACGCCGAGACCTCTGGCGAGCTGACTGTGGACGTTGACTCCCCTAGGGGCGGTCAGAGCCTTCGCAAGAAGTCCGTCCCCTTGCCCTTCAAGCGGGAATACACCGTGGCTACGGACTCAATGTTCCCGCTACGCGCCACACACGTCGAGGTCGTAGCCGACCCTGCCGCAAGCTACATCGAATGCAGCATCAGCACAGGCGGCCAAGTCGTCGCCAGCCACCGGGCCGAAGGAAGTTCAGCCACAGCCACGTGTGATCGCAGCCTGCGGCTCGGAGCATCGTGATGATTGAAACCTTCGGAACTCTCGCCATCCTCGCTCTCATCGACTCAACCAGTTTCGGCACCCTCCTCATCCCAATCTGGCTGCTGATGACACCGGGGCGACTGCGAATCGGGCGCGTCCTGCTGTATCTGGGCGTTGTCGCCAGCACCTACTTCGTCATCGGTCTGGCGCTGATGTTCGGGACGAGTACGTTGCTCGCATCCCAGACTCACGTCCAGGACACCGAGGGTTTCCGCATCGCACAACTCTCTACAGGGATCGTGTTGCTGATCATCAGCCAGCTCATGGACACGAAGAAGGCTCGCGCGAAGGCTGCCGAGCGCGCCGTTCATGAAGACGGCAAGATCCTGACATGGCGCACTCGAATCATGGGAGGCGACGCATCGTCCGGCTCGATGACTACGCTGCTCGGGATAGCCTTCACCGCCGTCCTCATCGAAGCAGCAACAATGCTGCCTTATCTCGCGGGCATCGGCATCATCACCGTACAAGGCCCTGGCTGGCCCCTCGACGGGCTACTCCTGCTGGGGTATTGCCTTGCGATGACTCTTCCAGCTCTCCTCCTTTCTGGGGGAAGGCTTGTCGCTCACTCTGCACTTGAAATACCGTTGACAAGACTTGACAGCTGGCTCACAAGAAACGCACAGGCCACAACCGCGTGGGTCATCGGAGTCGTCGGCTTCATTCTCGCCGCACAAGCAGCCCATGGCCTCTGGTTCTCTGGCCCGAGGTGACGGTGTTGCCTGTTGTCCTGCCGTGAAGATCCCCGGCTTGCGCTCCTATACGTTGAACCTGAGCTCGACCGAGTTCCGGCACGTAGAACCATCTGCGCGATCGCTCAGACAGGCACAGGCGTCCAGAGCCGGTCGATGGGCATCACGTGCAACCGTTCCTCGTAGGTGTAGGAACGAGTACCGGTCGTCAACATGACGCCGCCGATGAACCTTTCCCCCAGCAGGTCGCGAAGCTGCGCCAGCCCGCGGAAGTCCTTGCCCGGGGCCCGCTCGCTGGCCTTGACCTCGAACGCGACGACTCTGCCATCGTCGTACTCGACGACGAGGTCGACCTCAGCCCCGTCGCTCGTACGCCAGTGCCCGAGCGTGACGGGATCATCGAGCCAGGACGCCTGCTTGCGCAGCTCCCCGACGACGAAGGTCTCCAGCAGGTGCCCGAAGTCGGTGAGCGACGTCGGGTCGATGCCGGTGACCTTCTCCGGCGTGAGCCGGAGCAGTCGGGCAGCCAGCCCGGAGTCGACGACGTGGACTTTCGGCTTCGCGCTCACCCGCGAGCGGAGGCTCTTGCCCCACGCGGGGAGACGCACAGCCAGGAACAGGTCCTCGAGGAGCCGGAGATGGCTCTCCGTCGTCTCCCGGTTGGTCCCCACCTTCTCCGCCGTCGCTGCCACGTTCAACAGTTGACCGGCCTGCGCCGCGATGTGCCCCAAGAGGCCGGCCAACGCCTGACGCTCGCGGATCCTGCTGAGCTCGACGGCATCGCGCTCGACGGACGCTCGCACGAAGTCATCGAACCAGCGAGCTCTGGCTGAGACTGACCGACGCAGGGCGAGAGGCATCCCCCGGAGCACACGCGGTCGACATACTCGGGCCGCGTCGTTCTTGACGACGGGACAGCGCTGACGACGGCGTCGGCATCACCCGCGAGCACTTCGAGCAGGTTCTCCCGCACTCCCCCGAGTTCCCCTTGGGAGAACGGCCAGATGACGAGCGAATGGAGTCGACCTGTCAGCGCCTGTGCTGTCGCCGGCAGAGCGTCCTGCCTCGTCGAGCCCGTGATGATCGCCGTTCCCGGGAGGCTCCCCTCGCGGTTCAGTCGAGCCTTGAGCGCATCGAGGATGCCTGGCACCCACTGGTACTCATCGACGCAGATCGGGGCCCTGCACGCACCGAAGCGGCCAGGTTCCCCTGGATCGCCTCACGCACTTCAACATCATCGAGGTCGATCACCGAGCCGCCTACTGCCTCAGCGAAGCCGCGGAGCACCGTCGATTTTCCCGCCGACCGTGGACCGTGCAGCGCGATCACCGGCTCGGTGCGCACCTGTTCGGCCAACAGATCACTGACACGGCGGGGAACGAGGCCATCGAGCTGCATGCTGTCGCCCTAGCAGGATCAACCATGCAAACCCAACAAACGTGAGCGTCTTAATCCAGCACATGTGAGTCCGCTGATCCGGCAAATATGAGCATCTTCGGTCGGCAAACATGAGCGCGTGAGCCCCGACCGGACTGCCGGGCAACATGCGACAACAACTACCACGCCCTCACACGAGGACCGGGCTTGACCTGGCCGAACAGGCGAAACCCGCCGCAGCAGCGATTGCCCCCACGAGCCAGGTTCAGACATTGAACCTGAATTCCACCGGGTTCAGGTGGGTACGTACATCACGGGTTCAGGGACTTACCAGCCTCTCGCCCCGAGGTCATCCACCAGCCGCTACACATTTGCGCAGCGCGACCTCTTCCTCGTCACTGAGCCCTGCCGGCCTCTCTCCCAGCCGCTCTTGCTCGTACCGCAGAGCCGACGCCAGCGTCTCCCTCAACGGGCGAACCTGCAGGCCGGCTTCACAGGCCGCCGCGCAGTCGAGCAGCGCGACGTTGCGCCATGGCTCGCCGGGCACCCACAGAGGCAGTGACTTCGGCCCCATCCAAGGGCTCACTCCGCACGCGAGAAGCTGCTCATCGGTGAGAGGTCGCGCCGTCGCCTGCGATCCAGTGAGCTCGCGGGAGATCGTGAACACATCCGCCAAGGTGGTGGCGTGGCCAGTCGCGTTGAAGGCCCCCTTCCTACCGTCCTCTGCAGATCTGACGATCCAATCAGCCAGATCCTCCGCATCGATCATGGCGATCGGGAAGGTCGGGTCCGGAACGATCACGTCCCCGCCGGTGGGGTGAGCGAACCGCCACGGGTAGTAGCCGCTACGTGCGGTCTCGTCGCCATAGCCTGCGATCAGGCCGGGACGCACGACCAGCACCGGCCCCTCGACAGCACGGTACGCCGCCTCGCAAGCGGACTTGGCGGCCGGATACTGCTCCATGCTCTCCATGCAGTCGACATCGAGCGGATCGACCACGGGATCGAACTCGACAGAGACGCTCCCCTGATCCGCGTACACGCTGCTCGAGGACACCAACACCCGGTGCTCAGCATCCAGCTTCTCAACCGCGTCGCGCGCATGCTTCGGGTGACTCGTCAGATCGACGACACTGCCCCAGGACCGCATGGCGACTTTATCGTAGGCATCTTCGCGGTCACGATCCGAGACAACGAACTCAACCCCAACAGGCGGTTCCCCCGTTCCCCGAGCAAGACACGTGACGCGGTGACCCCGCTCTAGCGCAACACGCGCGATGTGTCGCCCGAGAAACCCCGTACCGCCCAGCAGCAAGATATCCATGCCGGCAGCCTTGCATGACGATGCCTGCCAACGCGATACCGCTCTCGCGTTGCGCGAGCCGACGACAGGAAGCGAAGGGGCGCCCAGTGACGCCATCACGCGATCTGCAGGGGCTTGATCTCGGCCACCTGACCAGCAACGCGTTCCTCCGCGATTTCCAGCTCATACCGGCTCTGCAGATTGAGCCAGAACTGCGGCTCCATCCCGAAGTAGCGCCCCAGCCGCAGCGCCGTGTCAGCAGTGATCGCCCGCTTGCCGTGCACGATCTCGTTGATCCGTCGCGGCGGGACACCGATGGACACGGCGAGCTTGTGCTGCGTGATGCCGAATCCCTCGATGAAGTCCTCCATCAGGACTTCGCCAGGATGGATCGGCGCGTAGAGCTTCTCAGTCATGGTGCACCTCAGTGGTAGTCCTCGATGATCACGTTCTCCGGGCCAGCGTCGGTCCACACGAAGCAGATCCGCCACTGGTCGTTGATCCGGATGCTGTGCTGACCCTTGCGGTCGCCCTTCAGCGCTTCCAACCGGTTCCCCGGAGGGACCCGAAGCGAATTGAGGGACACCGCAGCGTCCAGCTGATGCAGCTTCCGGTTCGCCGTCTTGTGGATTCTCGGATCGATCCGCGGCACCCGCTCACGTAGCCACACAAGCTCCGTGTCACGGTCACCGAAGGATTTGATCACCACTCAAGAGTGCCAGACATGACGCAACGCATCAATAACGCTATACGTTAAATCGTAATTTTAGCCGCATTTCGGTGAATAAAGCCATCGGTGGGCGACGCAGGCCGACGCTGCGGGGCAGTCAGCCGTCAGCAGCGTGCGCCCGCAGCGCCTCGGCAAGCGGCGGGAGATGAGCCTCCACGACATCGCGGACGACATCGATGTCGACCCCGAAGTACTGGTGGACCAGGATGTTCCGGAACCCACGGATCTGCGGCCATGGCATGCTTGGATGCGCAGCGGTGATCGATTCGGGCAGATGTTTCGCGGCCTCCCCCGACGATCTGGAGATTCCGCTCGAGGGCGTCTTCGGCCATGGAGACGATGTCGGCGTCATGCTGGTGCTGAGCGAGGAGCTCCACGTAGCGGGTGGATCGAGAGATCGCTTCCAGGATGTCTGCCACCCGGTCGCCCGCCGAACGGCTCACAACGGCACCGCGTCGTCCAGCGCCGTCTGCGAGACCTGCCGCTTCAGCAGCTGCACCGGAAAGACGTCCACCGTATCGGTTCCGAGGAGCAGCCGGACTTCTTCCATGAGGCCAGAGGCACGCATCAGCAGATTGCCGTCTGCAGGGCCCATCTCCACCAGGATGTCGATATCGCTGCCAACATGCGCGTCGCCCCGAGCCACGGAGCCGAACAGCATCGGGTTCGTCGCACCGTACTTCGCAAGCAGACGCTCAAGATCATCGCGGCGCGACTCGATGAGCTCACGCATGGCGAGAGTTTCCGACGTCGCAGCGTTGGGGGCCATGCCCCTAGCGTACTCGGGCACGCCCCTCACACCATGGACGACCCTCAGACGTTGAAACGGAACTCCACCGGGTTCAGGCACGTACCAACCTCTAGGACGCACGCCCGCAGGCACGGATTCGCCGGCTTCGGCGTGGCTTGCTCTCCGATTGATAGCGTCAAGACATGATCACCGCCGCACTCCGACAGCTTATGGAGACCGCCGCTGCCCATGCGCAGCGGTGCAACGATGACAACGACCACACAGTCGCCGCCGCCTTGCTGACAAGGTCAGGTCAGACCGTACTTGGCTTGAACGCCTTCCATTTCCTCGGCGGTCCATGCGGCGAAATCTCCGCACTGGCCAACCACGCGGCCACATGCCCCGATGACCCCATTGTCACCGTGGTCGCGGTATACGGCCCGACAGGCCAAGTGATTTCTCCGTGCGGAAAGTGTCGTCAAGTGCTGTTCGATATCGACCCCGCCATCCAATGCATTGTCCGCGGCAGCAACGGGCTCGAAGCGCTGTGCGTCTCCGACCTGCTTCCTCACGCCTATGACTGGAGCGCCATGGAACTCCCACAAAAGGTCTTCATGTGGGAAGGCTACGAGCCGGCCATCAGAGATGGGTCCAAGCGCCAGACCATCCGCGTCGACGATCCCTTCCGACCTGGGCCAGCACAGCTCGTCTTCGAAAAGGAGAGCGGCGAGGTCACTACCGTCGACGCGAAGGTCACCTCCGTGATTTCCACACGCCGTTGCGACCTCACCGAGGAACAAGCACAGCGTGACGGCTTCGCCTCATTGACCGAGCTGCACAAAGCCCTCGACATGCACTATCCCGGTCTCGAAATGGAAGACAGCATCGACGTCGTGACTTTCGAATTGAGCAGTGCCGCAGAATGCGACTCCAACCCCAGAGGTTAGTTATTGAAGCGGAATTCGACCACGTCTTCGTTCATTGGTCGCCTCCGTCTGTCTTATCTACAGGCCACCAATGTTCGTCGTTCTTGACACATTCCGCAGCCATTCGCCGTTGCGTAACTTTGCGCTTCCCCGTGTTCAGATCATCTTCCCACTGAACAGGCTTGTCGTAGAATCGCAGCCGACCACCGTCGAACGGGCAGGTTCCTTGCATGCGAGCAAGACCGATCCTTCTACCCCAGCCAGTAAGCGCCGGGAGCCAAGACAGTGACGGGAAATGCTGGGTCTCGTTCCTTGCAACGCGACGCAGAAACATGGCTAGGGAAAAGACGACTACGAGTCCCAAGAAAACAAACGCCCAGACAGGCTGGGCCGGCTTGAGATTTCCGATACCATCCATACCGAGAAACGTGCTGACTAAAGGTTCGACAACCTTGTAGACCGACCCAAGACTCAGGAGTCCAGAGATCACGCTGATCCAGGTGAGAACAGCAAGCGTCAAGGGGCTTCGCCAAGACCATTTCGGCTCATATGTGGCGCGGGCTTCCTGGGGCTCACCTCCCAGGTGAATGTCACCACCAGCCTGAAACACACCACCCGAGATATCGCCGCCACCGGTATCGACGTTCTGATTGGCTCCGTTATCGCTATTTCCTAGCCGCTTGCCGCACTCCGGGCAGAACCGCGCACTTTGGGGGACTTCCGCCCCGCAAGCCGTGTTCGGGCAGATCATTTCTTCCCGCCAGTGGTGAATCCGCTACGGAACTCCACCGCGTTATGGACACTGCTTTCGTTTAGAGCACTCGAACTTGCCACCACTTGACCGACCGGATAGGACCGCGTCAAGTCTTAATCACCGCGACCGCAAGGTGGTTGGAGAAGGATGACCCCACGTGGGCTGTGGTGAGCAGCGCATAGTCAGCACCGGGTAGCGCCGGGAACCACGTCGAGATTGAGATACAGACGACCCGGCAGGGAGCGACTTCTCCCGTAAGGCACGGAGGCCCGACAGGGCCCAGTGGAGCATCGCGCACGGCGACCGGGAAAGTAGCCGGACAACTATTCCCCCGTCTCCGGACAGTTCAAGCTGTCTGGAGTTGTCATGGGGTACTCCCCACCTCCTTCGTCCGATCTCACTCACTACATCACGCTCCAGGAAGCCGTCTCGCTCGGCTACGGCGCGTATCAGACCCTCCGGAAGTGGCGCAGAATTGCGCACCCGCTGGTCACTGATCGCCGAGTCGATACCTGCCGTCTGTGGCCCGCCGTCCGCGAGCTCGACCATGACCCTCGCGTCCTTACGCGCCAGACGCTTGGCGATGACCGTCATGACGAAATCGTCGATGGCCGCGCCCGAGCGGACGATGTGCCCTGCGCACTTGTAGCCGCGCGGTGCTCCGGTCACTTTTCTCCCGCACACCTCGCCGGTCTCCTCGTCGGCGTATCCGCACCGGTAGAGCCCGCTGCCAAGGTGCTTGCGCTTAGTCGAGCCGGATGTGTTCGTCACTCGCTCCGTATCGTCGAGGACTTGCTGAGCCTTCCACCACGTCTCGTCGTCGACGATCTGCTCCCACTGCCCCCGGATCGGCTCACCGGCGTCGTCGCGGAGGATCTGTGGCTTCCACATCCGGCGGCGCTTCCCGTCCGCCTGGGCAAGCTTCGGCGTGTACGTACTCAGCGCCGCATAGCGCGGGTTCCGCAGGATGCCCAGCACGGTCGAGGGAGACCACGGACCGTCCTCGACGATCGGCCGGGGTTCGAGGCCTTGCCGCTCGCGGGCGGCGGCGCGCTCGACACTCACGATGTGCGTGTGCTTGGGAAGAGGCGAAAGGTCATCGATCTTCTCGGAGCCGCCGAGCGCCCGCGCGAGCGAACGCAGCGACTCGGGGTGCTCGATCCTGGTGAACAGGTCGTAGATCGCCCTCACGGCCTCTGCCTCGTGGGGAATCACCTCGCCGTCTACGGCGTAGCCGAGTGGTCGCATACCCTTCGGAGCACGACCCTGCATGGCGCGCTGACGCTGGGCTGCGGACTGACGGGCGCTCTTGCGTTCCATCTCAGCACGCGCCACGGCGGCCTTGATGCGTGCATACATGCGCCCACCGTCGGTGGAGAGGTCCGCGTCACGTTGGCTGTGACGAGGGCAAGTCCGCGCAGCTCGGCGGCGTCGATCCAGTCTTCCAGCTGCCGGGGCTGCCGAGTGAGTCTGTCGAGGTCGTAGCAGATGATCGGGGACTGCTGCACGAACAGGTGACAGTGGTTAGTCACGCAGCCTGAATAGCTGGCGTGGTCATGATTGTCTCGAACTCGAGCTGGACCCCCGACCAAGCCACGAGTGCCCCCATTCTTTAGGGCGTTGTCCCACGTCAGGTCCTATTTCCCTGTCGAAGCGGTGTGAGGGGTAGAGGAGCTCGTTGAGCGTGTAATGGTCAAAGGCGGTGAAGCCCTCTACTCCGACGGCGACACCGCGATCAAGCTTTGGCACGCCCAGCCGACAACATGAGCCGGTTTGCGTAGCCGATGAGACTGGTGACCAACATGAGAACCTGGATGCAGTTGCGCTTACTGAACTGACGCGAGGAGACGCCATGCACGCTCGCATGGCGCGAGTAGTAGTTCGGCACCTTGTCGCCCTTGTGCTTCCAGAACTGCTCGTGGGCGTTCCAGATCGGCAGCCAGACCATCGCCTCGTGGACACCCATCTCGTCGATGGCGGCCGGCACGTCCGCGCCCTTCTTCCGATTCGTGATGAGGCGTCGGGCGGCCTGGTCGGGGTAGAAGCGGTAGATGAGCGTGTCGAGCGTGACGGTGAACATCGCCTGGGCCGAGCGGAAGTGTCCAGAACGCATCGCGCCGAGCCCGTCGAGTACGAACTTCAGCTCGTCGCCGACTACGTCGCGGTTCGCCTGCTCAAGAACGGTAGCGCAGTCGTCGGTGATCGACTCGTAACAGTCACCCAGCACCCGCCGACGGCCCGAGCGGTCCTGTGCCCGGAGCAGGCGGAGCACTGTGCGGCCGCGAGGCACCAGGTAGAGCGGGATGCCCTCCTGCTCGAGGAACTCATGCACTTGATAGGCCTTGATCTCGTCTGCGTGGCTCCTCAGATTAGGCGGGAGGAGCGCCCGGTTGAACCCGCGCAGCATCTGCGGGTCGAAGAGCGGCTTCAGGGAGCCGCGCAGCCCCTCGAGCATCGCGGCCTGCTGGCTCGCGATCTGCTTGAGCATCGGCTCGATCGCTGGGCTGACTCCGACGCCCTTCAGCGTCGGAAAGTCGATCATCGGCCCCGTGAACGTCGGTAGGCTCGCCACGATCGACGCCACCTGCGACTTGACCCGCTCGTTGTACGGCTCGAGCGCATTCTTGACCAGCGCGTCGTAGTCAGGCAGCGCCGACTTCATCTGCTCCTGGAGGCGCCGGTTCAACGGCCCCATGATGTCCCGCGCGTACGCCGAGGGGTCCGGGAGCATCGCCTTCATCTGCTCTCGGATAGGCGCGAGCATGTTGGCAACGGTGACGTCGATGTTGGGCATCAAAGACTGCGCGAACCTTGGCGACAGTCGAAGCCTCACCCCGTCGTCCGCAGCAGAGTCTCCGTCTTGCTCGCTCTCCGAGTTGCGTTCCCTCTCTTGGGCGGGCTCGAGATCGTCCTCACGGTCATCGTCGTCGCGTGTCATCGCACTCTCCTGGTCGCCACGCTCGCTCGAACCGACGTTGCATCATCGAGACCGTTGTCGGCACTTTCGGAAACTCTTGTGCGTTTCACGTCGCTGAGTCGGTGACACCCAGTTGTGCGGCCACTTGAGAGGCGAAGGTCGGATCGACGTGGATGCGGGCGACGACGTCGTCAGCGATCTTGTCCACATCAAGAGGCCCGTCTGGGCCGTCGTACTCCACCGACTGCGCGGGCCACTGGAAATCGACCCGCGGGGTGTAGGCGCTCTCTCCGTCGTCGCCGTAGGCGGTGAGGACATGATCAAAGACAAGTCGCACCTTCGAGGAGAAGATGTCAAGTGTGTAGGGTGTCTCGGGCAGCTCTTGGTCTAGGACTCGTCGGATCGTGCTGTCGACGTCATTCATCACGTCGACCTTTCGTCGCCAGTCTTGGACTAGTTTGTCGTGGAGATGTTCCAGCAGCTTCTTCGCGCTGGCCTTCACCGTGTCACGCTCGTCGTCGGTGAGCACAGGATCGGGCTGGGTCAGCAGATCGAAGAGTGCTAGCTCTTCCTCGGTCATCCCCTCACGAGCCGACCGTTCCTCCTCCTTGGTCAGGTTCTGCGACAGCTCGATCAAGCGTCGCAGGTACTCGTCGATGTTCACGCTGCCGGAGTTGTAGTCGTCGATCAGCTGCTCGATCCGCTCGACGAGTTCGTACCGGGTGGGGTTACGGGTCGCCGAGACGATGGCCTGCTGGCGGAGCAGTTGCGCCAGCCGGTCCGTCTCGGCTCGCTTACGACCAGCGAACTTGGTCGCGAGGCCCTCGAAGTCGATCAAAGACAGATCGATCAGCGGGTCTGGCTTGGTGCCTTCGGCAGCGGCGCGAATGACGTACTCCTCGGCACCCACTGACCGGTCAAGCAGGGCGTCCACCGCATCCGCCACCGTCCCGAGGTCGGCCTCGGGTGGCCGCGTGACTTCGGAGATGCGTTCGGCGAGAACACGTATTGCTGCCACGTTGCGCTGCTGGCCTGCTGCGCTCGGATCTGGCAGGAGGGCCTTGAAGAGTTTTCGGATCTGCCGTGCCTTCTGTTGGAAGTCGTTGCGGATCTCTTCATCCACCAGGAGCGCCTCGACTGCAGCATCGCGTTTGGCGACATGGTCGAATCCCTCCGCATCCCTCATCGTCGCGAGATCGACTCCGACACTGGAGCAGAAGGTGAACAAGTCGGCCACAGCTGCATCCAGCTCACCCGCGAGTGCATCGATGATCTCGATGGGCGACTCGACGGCGTTCGCGGCACCGTAGATCGCCAGGGCCTTCTCCAGGTTTCGGAAAACGCCGACGTAGTCAACGATCAGGCCATTGTCCTTCTCCGGGAATACGCGGTTCGCACGGGCGATCGTCTGCATCAACGTGTGGTTGCGCATCGGGCGATCGAGATAGATCGTCGAGACACTCGGCGCGTCAAAACCGGTCATCCACATCGCGCAGACAAACACCAGTCGCAGCGGGTCCTCGGCGTCCTTGAACTTCTCCGCTAAGTCCTCGCGGTTCATCCGCTCACGGTGCGGCCGAATGTCCAGCCCGAGGTCGTCGAGCATCTTCAACTCGTTCTGGCTCTGCGAGACGACCACAGCCATGTCGGTGGTCTCCATGAGCTCGATCCGCGAGGCGAGCCATGGCCGCTCAAGCTCCGGTAGTGCGTCGTGCTCGGCTTTCAATGCCGCCAAGTGCTCGCCCCAGGCCTCCTGGACGAGGTTGTACATGCGGACGGCAGCAGCCTTGTCGAGCCCGACGTACATTGCTTTACCACTGAACCCGCGCCCTACGAAGTGTGCGACAAGGTCCCTGGCAAGCGTCTTCAATCGCTCCGGGCGGGTGAGCAACGTGTACTGCGTGCCGAAGTCACGGGCCAACTGGCCTTCTGCGTCCTCGTCGAGCTCAGCATCCTCGAGAATAGCCTCGAGTTCGTCGGAGAAGTTTTCGTTGGTGAGCTGAAGTTCGGGAATGCGGTTCTCATAATAGAGCGGGACCGTCGCGCCATCTTCAATGGCATCACGGAAGTTATAGACGCTGACGTAATTACCAAACTGCTCGCGCGTCACCTGCTCTTCACCCTCGATCAGCGGGGTGCCGGTGAAGCCCATCATCGACGCGTTCGGCAGCGCCGTGCGCATGTTCAGCGCGAGAGTGTCGTACTGACTGCGGTGCGCTTCATCGGTGATCACGATAACGTCGGAGCGGGTCGAGAGCACCGGCATCTGCCGCTCCCCCAGTGCCTTGGACGGCTGGAACTTCTGGATGAGTGTGAATACGTAACGGTGATCGGCTGCAAGCAATTCACGCAGGTGGGCGACGGACTGCGCGTGCACCCGGGCCTCTGGCGAGATAGCTCCGGCGTCGGCGAACTCACCATGCAGCTGAGTATCCAGTTCCGTGCGGTCGGTGACCATGACGAATGTCCAATTGCCCGGTACTTGGCGCAGCACCTTCTGCGTGAACCACAGCATCGACAGCGATTTTCCGGAGCCCTGAGTGTGCCAGAATACCCCGAGGCGCTTATCCTGGTCGGCCCGGGCCCGATGCAGATTCTCGATCGCCGCGTTGACACCGAGGAATTGGTGAGATCGCGCGAGCACCTTGATCAGACCACCAGGCCGCTCCATGTACGCGACGAAGTTCTCCAGCAGGTCAAGCAGGACGGACGGATCGCAGGTACCTCGAAGCGCAGTCTCCAGAGCGACCACACCGCGGGTGCCGTGGGCGTCGATGACCTTCCAGTCGTTGAAGAACTCCCACGGCGCGTAAGTTGACCCGACCTTCGCCTGGCTTCCATTGGACAGCAGCACGAAGCAGTTAGGGATGAATAGCTGCGGAATCGTGTCTCGGTAGTCGGTCAGGTTGTCGTCGTAGGCCGCCTTGACCGACTCGTTGGGCTCCTTGAATTCCATCAGCACCAGCGGTACCCCGTTGACGAACAGCGCCAGATCCAGCCGCCGGCTGTGCAGGTTGCCCTTGACCCACATCTGCTGAACCGCCAAGAAGTCATTGTTCGATGAATCCTTGAAGTCGAGGAACCGTAAGGCCTCCATCTGCTTCACGCCCTGGTCGTCAACCCACTCCGCCAGATAGCCGTCACGCAGCAGATCATAGACTTCCCGATTGGCGCGGACGGGGTCCATGGCCGATCGGTCCTTGGTGAGGACCTCAACGGCCTCATCGATCGAGGTATCGGGCACATACTCGGGGTTGAGCTTGCGCATAGCAAGCCGCAGCCGGTGAACGAGCACGGCATCGCGTTGGGAGTCGCGCCCCAGGCTGCCCCCGGGTCCCAGGATCTCCTGGAAGGCGTCGACTGGAGTCCAGCCGAGCTCCACCAGAAGCTCGATGCTCGGCTTCTCGACGTACCAGTACTCCGGGCCCGTGGGAGTCATTCCGCCACCTGCCTCGCGACCAACGCATCAAGATCTAGCGTCGAGATATCGATCTGTCCTGTGACCAGCTTCGGCAGTAGGAGATCTCGGAGCGCGGCGAGACGGGAGCACTCATTGCGCAGCCTCCAGCTCAGATCGTGCATTGGAGACACCTTGTCAGCAAACGCCGCGTCGACGGCGACATCGGGGACGACAATCGGAGCTTCCTCAAAGTCCTTCGCTCGAACCGCGGGATACGCCGACCCGGTTGCACGCCCGACGAGCCAGTCTGAGAACGCTGTCGCCGATGATGTCTCGAAGAGGAAATCCGGTGAGACCGTCGATGGGGTCAGCACCGCCAACCCAGTCGATGCGATCCAGTCGCTATCGGGAGCAACGAGCAGAGCGTGCGCTCTACGGTTGGGCCGCACGGTTGCCCATACAGTGTCGCCAGGGCTCACAACTCGACGAGCCCTGCCGGGTGCACTCGAGCCGCCAATAGCCTCCAGCTCGCCGATGTGGCGCTCCGAGAGAGCCGAGATATCGAGGTATCGGAATACCTCGTCACCACCTGGTTTACGAGAAGAGCCATTAACTGTGGCGATGGCGGCAAGGGGTTGGACCTCCCATCCATCGGGTATCAGGCCGAGGGCCGAGTCGACCATGGGCACGCCCTCGTGGCCGGGGTAACGGAACTTCACGAACCACTCGCGGTAGATGGCCCGCGCCATCTTCTCCAGCACCTCGATCCGCCGCCGGTTGTTCTCGATCAATTCGTCGATGGAACGAAGGATCGCTCCGATGCGTTGCTGAGTCGCCAGGGCAGGGACGGCCAGCTTGAAGGGTTTGATCAGTTGCTGACTCAGATTCTGCTGAGCGGCACCATGCGCGTTCCCGACGAGGCGCTCGCGGGCACCCGCAAGCGCGTAGTAGAGGAAGCGAGCGTCCGCCTCTTTGGGGTCGGTGACCATCGCGCAGATAGCCTGATTGACGGTCGCTTCGACGCCCAGCCAGCCCAGCTGGCCCACGTTTGCCCCGTACATGGCCAACAGTACGGTGTCGGGTGGAAGCAGTTTTGCGGAGGATCTCTCGAGTCCGGCCTCAGAGATGTGCTCCTCGGTCGTAGCGATCCGTGCCCCAATCAACTCCTGCGACTTGACCCAGGGAATACCTTCATCGGTATAGTAGTCGGCTCGCTTGCGACTGGGAGTCCCGCCACTGGTCACTCGAGAACACAGTGCCTCGACTGCTACCTCACGCCACTCGCTCATACTTCGAGGATCCCTTGAACTGCCGCGTCGACTTTGGTTCGCAGCACGTCGGCCTCGTCACTTAGCGTGGTGAACTCCTCGTACAACGCAGCGAGATCGCCCATGAAATCGACATCGCTCTCGTCGACGGCGGCAGTGCCGGTATAGCGGCCCGGATTAAGGCTCCAACCTTGGGCTTCGACCTCAGCTCGAGTGGCGACCTTGCACAGGCCACCGACGTCGACGTACCTCCCGTCGGGGAAGTTCTCGGCAACGAGGTCGGCGCTGCCATCGACTGTCTGTACGTCCTCGCCACGGTAGAGCCGGACGATATTGGCCAGGAACTCGATCTGCTCGGGCGTAAAGTCACGGTGGGCACGATCGATCTGGTGGAAGATGTGCCGGGCGTCGATAAACAACACTGTGTCCTCGCGCGGTGTCCCTCCCTTGGCCTTGTCGAGGAACCACAGCGTCACCGGCAAGGTGACGGTGTAGAAAAAGTTGGGGCTGATGGCGACCATAACGTCGACGGCTCCCGACTCGATCAACTGCTTGCGGATGTCCTTCTCTGAGTGGCCCGCGTCTCCGGCCGAGTTGGCCATGACGAAGCCTGCTCGACCCTTCGGTGAGAGTGCCGCGTAGAACTGCTGGATCCACAGGAAGTTGCCGTTGTCGACTTTCGGCAACCCGAACGGGAATCGCTTGTCGCCAGCGAGCTGATCCTTCTTGATCTTGTCGACGTTGAACGGCGGGTTGGCCATCACATAGTCGAAGGCGCCAACCGCGCTATGCGGGTTCTCGTAATAGCTGTTGGCTTGGCGGATATCCCCTGAGAGCCCGTGCAGCGCGAGGTTCATCTTGGCCAGCGGGACGGTGTCCTCGGTCTTCTCCGTCCCGAAGACAGAGAGCTGGCGGCTGGCCGACTCGTGATGACGCTCGACGAACTTCGCACACTGGACGAACATGCCACCCGAGCCACATGCTGGATCGAAAACGCGGCCGTGGAATGGCTGCAGGACCTCGACGATGAGTCGGACGATGGAGTACGGCGTGAAATACTCGCCGCCACCCCTGCCCTCCTGTGCGGCGAAGTTGGAGAGGAAGTCCTCATAGATGAAGCCGAAGGCATCGCCCGCGAGCTGGGTGGGCAGCGGCGCAAAGAGCCGAAGCAACTCGATCAGCGTCGAACGCTCAAGCTTCTGGTAGCCGCGGGGCAGGATGTCCTTGAGCTCCGGATTGGCCTCCTCGATGGCCTTGATCGCATCGTCGGTGGCTTTACCGACGTCATCACCCTCGGGAAGATCGACCAGGCTGGACAGCCGTGACTCGTCGGGGACGTACAGCACCGATTTTGCCTTGTAGTCCGCGACCGTCGCGGGGTTACGTGCGCTGGAGTTGGCCTCAACCTCTTCGCGGACGGTCTCGAAACGGTTCTCGGCGTACGCGAGGAACACCAAGCCGAGGACTGGGTCGCGATACTGGACAGGCGTCAGCTTGGAGTTCGCGCGCAACTCGTCCGCGGCGCTCCACAGCGTCGCGCGAACCTTGGCAAGATCAGTTGTCTTCATTTCTTACTCCCAGACGTAAGCCCCGTCCGGAACTCCACCACGTCACCGTCAGCCATGACGTAGTCCTTGCCTTCAAGACGCATCTTTCCAGCGGCTTTGGCTTCCTGTTCCGAGCCGGCTGCGACGAGGTCATCGAAGGACACGATTTCGGCCTTGATGAAGCCCTTCTGGAAATCGGTGTGGATCACTCCGGCGGCTTCGGGAGCCGTGGCGCCCTTCGGGATCGTCCAGGCACGGGCCTCCTTCGGCCCGGCGGTCAGGTAGGTCTGCAGCCCGAGGGTGTCAAACCCGACACGGGCCAACACATCCAGCCCGGGCTCCTCCACCCCGGCGTCGTCGAGGAACATCTGCGCGTCCTCCTCGTCCATCTCCGCGAGCTCGGCTTCGAACTTGGCGTCGAGGAAGATCGCCTCCGCCGGGGCGACGACCTCGGCCATCTTGGCCTTGGCGTCCTCATCGGCGAGCTGGTCAGCGTCGCAGTTGAACACATAGATGAACGGCTTGGCAGTGAGCAGGAACAGCTCCCGCAGATGCTCCATGTCGAGCCCTGCCTGGAAAATGCCCTTGCCCTCGTTCAGCACGCCCAGCGCCTCCTGCCATGCAGCGAGCTTCGGCTGGGAGTCCTTCTTGATCCGGGCCTCCTTCTCCAGCCGCGGCAGCGCCTTCTCCAGCGTCTGGATGTCGGCGAGGATCAGCTCGGTCGAGATGGTCTCGATGTCACCACTGGGGTTCACTCCCCCGTCGACGTGGGTGACGTCGGCGTCGGTGAATGCGCGGGTGACCTGACAGATGGCGTCGGCCTCACGGATGTTCGCCAGGAACGCGTTGCCCATACCCTCGCCCTGCGACGCGCCACGGACGATGCCGGCGATGTCGACGAAGGACACGGTCGCCGGGATGGTCTTCTCGCTGCCGTAGATCTCGGCGAGCTTGTCCAGCCGCGGGTCGGGGAGCCCGACCACCCCCACGTTCGGTTCGATCGTCGCGAACGGGTAGTTCGCCGCCAGGATGTCGTTCTTCGTCAAAGCGTTGAACAACGTCGACTTGCCCGCGTTGGGGAGTCCCACGATTCCAATAGTCAAAGCCACGGCACGCCAGTCTAGGCGAGCCGTGGCCTTGAGTGGAGTCGGCGCGTTTCAGGCCGGATCAGTAGCGACGGAAGTACGGGTTGCCACCTGCAGCGTCATCGATCGTGTCAATCGCTGGGTCGTGCTTCTGGCTGTAGGTGTGTGCGACCTTTCCATCACCGATGTAGATGGCCACGTGGTAGATGGAGTCGGTGGAGTTTCCGTAGAACACCGCATCACCGGGCTGCAGTTCGCTGCGCTTGATGACCTGGCCCTTCTTGGCCTGGTGCTTCGACGAGCTGGGGCCGAGCACGTCCTTGCCGTAGGCGAGAGCGTAGGCCCAGCGAGCGAAGCCGGAGCAGTCGACGCCGACGCGCTCCTCTGCGAGACACCGGTAGTCCTTGCGCCACGAGTCACAGTTGCCGACGGTCGGGCCGATGCCCTTGGCGTGTCCACCGCTCCACGTGTAGGGGATGACCCCGCCCTTCCACGGCTGGGTCGTGACGCCACCCTCGAGGGTCTTGGCGGGGATGGCATCACCATTCACGAACTTCTTGGCGTACTCGGCCACCTGGGCGCGCTCATTGGGAACCGGCGCGGAGTCACTCTGCGGCTCGCCATACAGCGCCGACCAGGTGTTGGGGCCGACGACGCCATCGACCTGGAGCCCCTTCTTGCTCTGGAACTCCTTGATGGCGCCCATGGTTGCCGTTCCGGCGACTCCGTCGACCTCGATGCTGGCTCCGTGCTTGTTGAGCAGGGTCTGGGTCGCGGCGGTGGCCAGGCTGCGGTCACCGGAGCGAACCTTGACCATCAGGGCGTTCAGCGTGTCGTCACCGGCGACGCCATCGGCGGCGATCCCGGCGGCCTTCTGCTTGGCGATCACGGCGGCCTTGGTGTCGGCGCCGAAGACACCGTCCACCTTCAGGTCGGGCGAGGAGTACCGGAGCATGAGCTGCAGGGCGGTGACGTCCTTGCCGCGCATGCCTTCCTTGAGCACGATCGGGTAGTCGACCGCAGAGGTCGCGGTAGCAGCGACAGCGTTGTCAGCGGGAGGGGTCAGTGAGAGGGTGGCCGGAACCGCGAAGGCGGCCGCAGCGGCGCAGCTGGCGATGAGGGCAGCGATTTTCTTCACGAGCAGGTCTCCTTGCTAGGGGGTACCTCCACGCTGCAGAGTCACCGCCCCGATGACCTCATCGTCACCGGCGGAGATTTCCCCGGAAGATTCCCTGCCATGCAACACCGCCCGCCCGCAAACTTCGGGCATCCCCCCGTATGCACTCCAGCTGCCCGCATGCCTTCGGGCGGGCCGGTGTTAACGCCGTTAACAACGGTAGCGGGAGGGAGGGTTCACGTCAACATCCCAGAACCGCCCCCGCGCCCGCGCAGCTGCACCTAGACTCCTTGACTGTGACCACCGGCTATCACCACGGACGCCTGCGCGACGAGATGATCCGAATCGGCCTCGAGCTTGCTGCCGAGGGCGGCTCGGACGCTGTCGGCATCCGGGAGATCACGCGCAGAGCAGGCGTCTCCCCCGCTGCCGCATATCGTCACTTCCGCGATCAGCAGGAACTTCGCGAAAAGGTGGCCAGGGAGATCGACCGCATGCTCTCTCGCGACCTCGAAGCAGCCGTAAGCAGCACCCACGGCACAGCCCGGGACAAGCTCTTGGCCGCAGGAAACGCCTACTTCGATTTCGCCTTCGCCAATCCCCAGCTCTTCGCTCATCTGAACAATGGCTTCAGCCCCGCTCAGGACGGCTCGGTGTTCGATGCGTTCGTCGAGGTCGTGCACGCATTGGGCGTCGAACAGCTCGGCCATGCGCCCGCCTTGGAGCGCTCACGTGAACTGTCGGTCGCCCTGTGGTCCGCCGGTCACGGCTTCTGCGTCCTCGTCACCACCGGAGCGCTGAAAGATCTTGACGACGAGACCAAGTACCACCTGCGCGAGGTCACCATCACCAACGTGGTGAACGGCCTCGACTTCACCTGACCCATCCGCAACTGGCACC
Organism: Propioniferax innocua; assembly: GCF_006716235.1. Classification (GTDB taxonomy): domain Bacteria; phylum Actinomycetota; class Actinomycetes; order Propionibacteriales; family Propionibacteriaceae; genus Propioniferax; species Propioniferax innocua. Next base: position 337,430 of record NZ_VFOR01000002.1, read on the forward strand.
CCCGAACGCCGAGTGCGATGATGAGCCGTCACCATCGCCTGCGCCCAGGAGGTTCCATGTCGCGATCGACCGCTGAGGATTCCACCCCGTCACCTGCCAGCGGCGGCTTCCTCGACCATTGGTTCGAGATCACCAAGCGCGGTTCCAGCATCGGCACCGAGCTGCGCGGCGGCTTGGTGACCTTCTTCGCGATGGCCTACATCGTGGTGCTCAACCCGCTGATCCTCGGCAACATCCCCGATCGCAACGGCGACACCCTCACCACCCTGCAAGTCGCCGGTGTCACCGCCCTGGTCGCCGGCGTCATGAGCATCGCATTCGGCATCGGTGCGCGATATCCCTTCGGCATCGCGACCGGCTTGGGCATCAACACACTGCTGGCGGTGACGTTCGTCCAGGTGGAGGGGCTCACCTGGGCCGAAGCCATGGGGCTGGTCGTGTGGGACGGCATCATCATCGTCATCCTCGCGATCACCGGCTTCCGCACCATGGTCTTCAACGCGATCCCAACCGAGCTCAAGGCCGCCATCACCGTCGGTATCGGCCTGTTCATCTCCTTCATCGGCTTCGTCGACGCCGGCTTCGTCCGTCGCCTCCCCGACGCCGCCAACACCACCGTTCCCGTCGGCCTGGGCATCGGCGGTTCGATCGGCTCCTGGCCCACGGTCGTGTTCCTCTTCGGCCTGATCCTGTGCGGCGTCCTCACCGCACGCAAGGTCCGCGGTGGCCTGTTCATCGGCATCATCAGCACCACCGTGGTGGCCATCATCGTCGAGATGGTCGCCAAGCCCGGCCCCTCGATGGTCGACGGTGAACCCGTCCCCACCGGCTGGTCGCTCGCGGTGCCCCAGATCCCCGATCAGTGGTTCGGCATCCCCGACCTCTCCCTCGTGGGCAAGGTCGACATGTTCGGCGCCTTCACCAGCGTCGGCCCCCTGACCGCAGCCCTGCTGCTGTTCACCCTCGTCCTCGCCAACTTCTTCGACGCCATGGGCACCATGACCGGCCTCGGTCACCAGGCCGAGCTCATGGACGATGACGGCAACCTCCCCGGCCTCAAGCCCGCACTCATCTTCGAAGGGCTCGGTGCCGTTGCCGGCGGCCTTGGCTCATCGTCGTCGAACACCGTCTACGTGGACTCGGCGGCAGGCATCGCCGACGGCGCTCGCACCGGATTGGCCAATGTCGTCACCGGAGCGGTGTTCCTCCTGGCCATGTTCCTGACCCCTCTCACCCAGATCGTCCCCTTCGAGGCCGCCTCACCGGTCCTCGTCATCGTGGGCGCACTGATGATCGGGCAGATAACCTCGATCGACTTCAACCGCTTCGAGATCGCCCTTCCGGCGTTCCTCACGATCGTCGCCATGCCCTTCACCTATTCGATCGCCAACGGCATCGGCATCGGCTTCATCGTGTGGACGCTGTTGCAGGCGCTCAGCGGCAAGGCCCGATCGATCCACCCGATCATGTGGGCCGTCTCGGTGGCATTCGTCATCTACTTCGGAGCCCAACCGCTCACCGCAGCCATCAGCGGCTGACGCCACGCATGCAATCCCTCGTGCCCTAAACTCACCACGGCCTGCCACGTGCCGGCTCACCACTGCACGTCACGTTCCATGGAGGTCCTATGTCCGGTCTGGCCGCACTGCTGGATGACGTCGCCGCGATCGCAAAGATGACCGCAGCGAGCGTCGATGACATCGCCGCAGCATCGGCCAGAGCCAGCGCCAAGGCTGCCGGCGTCGTGGTCGACGACGCAGCGGTGACCCCGCAGTATGTGGAAGGCGTCAACCCCACTCGCGAGCTGCCGATCATCAAGAAGATCGCCATGGGGTCGCTACGCAACAAGCTTGCGATCATCCTGCCGTGGGCGCTGCTGCTCAGCGAGTTCGCACCGTTCCTGCTCACCCCCCTTCTCATGCTCGGCGGCACCTACCTGTGCTTCGAGGGTGCCGAGAAGATCTGGGGCAAGATCAGCGGCCATCACAAGGAAACCCCGGCGGTCGACAAGGGTCCCGGCGCCGAGGACAAACTGGTCAAGGGTGCCATCACCACCGATTTCATCCTGAGCTGCGAGATCATGGTGATCTCCCTCAACGAAGTGGCCACCGAGCCCATCTTCAATCGCGCGGCGATCCTCGCGGTGGTCGCGCTCGGCATCACCGCATTGGTGTACGGCGCGGTGGGCCTCATCGTGAAGATGGACGACATCGGCCTCTCCCTCGCCCAGCGCGAGAGCCCCGGCGCACAGAAGGTTGGACGGGGCCTGGTCATGGCCATGCCGAAGGTGATGACGGTGATCTCGGTGGTCGGCGTATTCGCGATGCTGTGGGTGGGTGGACACATCATCCTCGTCGGTCTGGACGAGATCGGCCTGAGCGCACCCTACGAGTTTGTTCACCACGCCGAGGGGATCTTCGCAAACATCCCCGCGGTCGGAGGCGCGCTGGCGTGGCTCACCAACACCTTCTTCTCTCTCATCCTCGGGCTCGCCTGGGGCGCTGTGGTCGTAGCCATCGTCGAACTCTTCGGACGCCTCCGCGGCAACGGCCATCAGGCCGCCGAGACCAACCCCGACGAGCCTGCATCCCACCAGAGCACCACAACCGATCACGCGACTCCGAACGACGGTCCGTCAGCCGCAGAAGACACCGACTGACTCCGGGTCCACCGGCGCGGTGGGCCCGGGCAGGTTCGCACCGGCCTCCACCTCCGCCCCGGTCAGCGCCACAGGCAGATCGGCGGCTTCGGGAATGACACGGGCACGACTCAGGAAGCGTTGACCGGTGGGGGCCTCCAACGAGAACCCTGCCCCTCGCCCGGGCACAGCGTCGATCAACAACTGAGTGTGCTGCCACGCCGTGAACTGCGGCCCTGAAATCCACACTTCGGTTGGCGCTTCCCCCACCGCGAGCCGCCCCAAAAGCACATCGGTGTCACCGATGAGGAAGTCTCCGTCCTCGTAACACATCGGCGCCGACCCATCACAACAGCCACCGGACTGGTGGAACAGCAATGGTCCGTGTCGGTCGATGAGCTCGCGCATCAGGGCCGCAGCGGCATGGCTCACCAGAACGCGGCTGGCGATGAACCCACCCTCCGCACGATCGCCGCTGTTCATCAGTAGAAGCCCAGCGCCTCGTCGGAGTAGGAGACCAGCAGATTCTTGGTCTGTTGGTAGTGCTCCAGCATCATCAGATGGTTCTCCCGTCCGATGCCCGAATGCTTGTAGCCACCGAACGCCGAATGCGCCGGGTAGTTGTGATAGTGGTTCACCCACACACGTCCTGCCTCAATGGCGCGGCCGGCTCGATAGACCGTCTGCTGAGCCCGCGACCAGACACCGGCACCCAGGCCATAGAGCGTGTCGTTGGCGATTCGCATGGCGTCGTCGAAGTCGGTGAAGGTCGTGGCAGCCACCACCGGGCCGAAGATCTCCTCCTGGAAGACGCGCATGGAATTGGTGCCGGCGAACACGGTCGGCTGCACGTAGTAGCCGTCGGCCAATGCGCCGTCCAGATGCTTCTGCTCCCCACCGATGAGCACTTCGGCGCCTTCTTCGCGACCGATGCGGAGGTAGGAAAGAATCTTCTCGAGCTGGTCGTTCGACGCCTGCGCACCCATCATGACCTCGGTGTCCAACGGGTCTCCCTGCTTGATCTGGCTCACGCGCTCGAGCGCCAGCTCGAGGAACCGGTCATTGATCGACTCCTGGATCAGCGCACGTGATGGACAGGTGCACACCTCTCCCTGATTCAGCGCGAACAGGGTGAATCCCTCCAACGCCTTGTTGCGAAAAGCGTCATCGGCATCCATCACATCGGCGAAGAACACATTGGGGCTCTTGCCGCCGAGCTCGAGCGTCACCGGGATGAGGTTCTGTGAGGCGTACTGCATGATGAGCCGGCCGGTGGTGGTCTCACCGGTGAAGGCGATCTTCGCAATCCGCGGGCTCGAGGCCAGGGGCTTGCCCGCCTCCGCCCCGAACCCGTTGACGATGTTGACCACTCCCGGCGGGAGGAGATCCCCGACCAGCTTCATGAACTCAAGGATCGACACCGGCGTCTGCTCCGCCGGCTTGAGCACGACGCAGTTGCCGGCCGCCAACGCCGGAGCGAGCTTCCATACAGCCATCAGCAGCGGGAAGTTCCAGGGAATGATCTGGCCCACGACCCCCAAGGGCTCATGGAAGTGATAGGCGACGGTCTCATCATCGATCTGCGACAGGGACCCCTCCTGTGCTCGCAGGGCCCCTGCGAAATAGCGGAAGTGGTCGGCCGCCAGAGGCAGATCTGCATTCAGCGGTTCACGGATGGCTTTGCCGTTGTCCCAGGTCTCGATGACGGCGAGCTGCTCGAGATGTTCGTCGATACGATCTGCGATCTTGTTGAGAATGCCCGCTCTGGTCTGGGTGGATGTCTTTCCCCAGCTTCCGGCTGCAGCGTGAGCGGCATCCAGCGCCGCCTCGATGTCACCCGCGGTACCGCGGGCCACCTCGCAGTAGATCTTCCCCGTCACCGGCGATGGATTCTCGAAATACTCACCGTTCACGGGGGCAACGAACTCGTTGTTGATCCAGTGGTCATAGCGACTCTGCAACTCGACGATCGCTCCGTCGGTACCTGGATGTGCATACACGGTCATGGTCAGGCCCTTCTTTGGCGTCACCCGATCGGCACTGATCGGGACCCCCACCCTAAGTGATGCAGGTCACACAGAAAAGAGGAGACGCCAACCCCCTTTATTCAACGAGGGAAGTGTGATTATTATGGAGTTGTGAACATTCCCTTGACCGAGAATCACGGCTGCGCCTGCGGCCACGACCACGGCACTCCCGAGCTCGATGCCCGCACGATCCCACATGCGATCCGCCATGCTGCGATCAACGGGGTCGTCGACTCATTGCAGCCCGGAGGCGAGTTCATCCTGGCTGCACCCCACAAGCCACTCCCCCTCATCGCCGAGATCGAGAGCCGGCACGGCGATGAGGTCAGGCATGAGTATGTGACAGAAGGCCCCGACGTGTGGCGTATCAGGTTCACCAGGACGCGCTGATCCCCTTCAACGCCGGGCGACCCCACGCCGGGGCATCAGATCATGCCGACTGGCCGTCCTCTTCGGCGGCCTGATCGGCGTCCACCGCCTCGCCGGGGATCGTGGGGTTGTCGACACGCTCCACGTCCAGACGGACCTTCGCCACCACTCCTCCAATGGCGGCGACCGCAGCCAGAATCGGAGCAGCGAGCACGGTGATCGCCCCACCGGCGACGCCGAGAGTCAACGGCACTGCGAGCAACTCGCGGTTCTGCTGGTCACGGATCACCACCCGCTTGGCGTTCGCATCATCGAACAGGGCCTTGATCTGATCGACGAGTTCTTCTCCAGCCACTTCCATACGCTGGGTCCACTTGTGCTCGGCCATGGTTTTCACCCTTCCCTGTCGGTACCGACCGCAGGTCTGTCGGCTCGGTTGACCTCAACGTTACCGGGCGTCCGCAAGAACGGTCAGGCACCTGCCCAGTAGGCCTGCAGGGCACGCGTCAGGAAATACAGATCGTCGACACCAGCCATCTCCCGCGCCGAATGCATGCTCAGCAGAGGGACGCCGACATCAACGGTCGTGATCCCCAACCGCGTCGCGGTGAGGGGGCCGATCGTTGATCCACACGGGAGCTGGTTGTTGGAGACGAACGTCTGCGTCGGCACCCCGGCCACGGCACACACCCGCTCCCACAGGGTCGCCCCGGAGGCATCCGACGTGTAACGCTGATTGGCGTTGACCTTCAACAACGGCCCCTCGTTCAACAACGGATGGTGCACCGGATCGTGGAACGTGGCGTAGTTCGGATGCACCGCGTGTCCGGCGTCGGCCGAGATACAGGTGGAGCGGGCGATCATGCGCGCGAACTGGTCGGCGTCGGCACCCAGGGCGTGGGCAGTGCGCCGCAGGACGTCCTCCAGAAGCGGCCCGGCGGCCCCTGAACGGGTACTTGACCCAACCTCCTCGTGGTCGAAGGCAGCCAACACCTGGATGTCATCGCATTCGTCCGCATTCATGAGCGCGATCAGTGCGGCGTGGACGCTGGAGAGGTTGTCGAGTCGCGGCGAGGCGAAGAACTCGTCATCGGCGCCGAAGACCTCGGGCGCCTGGCAGGTGTGTGCGAAGAGGTCGTGGCCCGCGATGTCCTCGGCTTCGATCCCCACCTTCTCAGCGAGCAGGTCGAGCAGACGCAGGTCGGGACGACGCGCCGAATAGATGGGCTGCACGTGCGTCTGCGGATCAAGCTTGAGCCCGTCGTTGTTGACGCCACGGTTGAGATGGATGGCCAACTGCGGGATCCGCATGAGCCCGTCGAGTCGCACCAGCCGACATTCCCCGCTCCGGGTGTGGACGCGCCCGGAAATGCCGAGTTCTCGATCGGTCCACGAACCGAGCAGCGGGCTTCCGTAGACCTCGACGCCGACCTGCTGCCACCCAGCAGCCCCGAGCGTCGGATCGGGTTTCACCTTGAATCCCGGGGAGTCGGTGTGGCAACCCACGATGCGAAATCCCACGTCACCGGGCGTGGCGTTCTCGGGCACACGCCACGCCAACACCGCACCGTCTCTGACGAGCACATGCCCTCCGGGGCTCGCGTCCCACGCCTCGGTCTCGTCCTGACGCGTGAAGCCGGCCTCGACGAGCAGGTCGGCCACGGCGTTGGCCGCGTGGTAACTCGAGGGCGAGGCCTGGACGAAGGCGGCGAGATTCTCGGCATGCGGCGGTGCATCTGTGTGTGGCATGGGACCATCCAATCACCGTGCCCCTGCATGACACCTGACGGGGTTGCCGATCCGAAAACCTCCCGCGCCAGATTTGTCGTACCCCTGCGTCAGGATGTCGGCATGGACATCACATCGGTTCTTCTGCTGATCTTCACGCTGGCTGCGGGCGTGGCGATCGGTCTTCTGATCGGAGCCCGCCTCGCAGCCTCCCGACGCGACGCCAGGCTCCAGGAGCTCACCGCCCATGCCGAGAGTGCCCGCGCCGAGACCGCCGAACTGCGGGGGCTCCGTGCCGAAGCGAAGGCCGATGTCGAGCAATACCGCGCCGATGTCGCCGAAGCCCGAGCCGAGGCGGCAGCTGCCCGCACCGAGCAGGCCGAGGCCTCGGCACAACTGGCTGGGATGCGGGCCGAACGCGATGCCGCGACCCAACGTGCCCAGCAACTTGCCGCCGATCGCGAGAGTTTGGTCAACCAGTTCAAGGTGCTCAGCGGGGAATCGCTCGAGCGTCAGGGCAAGGCTGCCGATGCCACGGCGGAGGAACGCCTGAAGAGGACGCAGCAGGCCCTGGAGCCACTGCAGGCGTTGTTGGAGCGATATCAGAACCGGCTCACGGAGGTGGAGAAGGAACGTGCCACGATGGCGGCCGATCTGCGCAGCCAGGTGCAGGCGGTCCAGATGACCGGGGAGCACCTGCGCCGGGAGACCCACTCGCTGGCCACGGCTCTACGCAAACCTCAGGTGCGCGGGGCATGGGGCGAAACACAGTTGCGACGCATCGCCGAGTACGCGGGCATGGTGTCACGTTGCGATTTCGACACCCAGACGACCACCACGACCTCCGCCGATCGCACGATCCGTCCCGATATGCGGGTCAACCTGACCAATGGGCGTCACGTGTTCGTCGACGCCAAGGTGCCCCTCTCGGCATTCCTCGACGCACTCGAAGCCGCCGACGACACCACGCGGGCCGAGAAGATGAAGCAGTTCGGCAAGAACGTCCGCAGCCACATCGACGACCTCTCGAGCAAGGAGTACTGGAAGGCCGACATCGGCACCCCGGAGTTCGTGGTGCTGTTTCTTCCCAACGAAAACTTCCTGTTCGAGGCTCTCGAACAGTACCCGGACCTGCACGAATACGCGGCGTCGAAGAACATCGTGATCGGCACACCGAACACCCTCATCGCGATGCTCCGCGCGGTCGCGTACGGCTGGAAACAGGTCTCCCTCGCCGAGGACGCTGCAGAAGTGCTCGAACTCGGACGCGAGCTGCACGGACGCCTGGCCAAGATGGGTGCGCATGTGGAGAAGACCGGCCGCTCATTGAACACGGCGGTGCGGTCGTACAACGAGATGGTCGGGTCGCTGGAGGCCCGCGTCATGGTGACCGCACGCAGGTTCACGGCCATGGATGTCAGCGACACCGAGCTCAAGAGCCTCAAGGCGGTCGAGGAGCTGCCCCGCAGCGTGAGTGCCGAGGAGTTCTTCGCCGATCCCGACGACGCGCGAACCCCGGCATCACCGGCATTGGAGGCAGACGATGGTGGCGACGACGGCTCGCATCCGGACGTTGGCGACGACATCTCATCAACCACCGAGCGGGACGGTCTCTGGAGCACGGGGTGAACAAGGCACAATGAATCGTTGTGAATGACCCCACCACCAGCCCCCTGCCCACAGCGGCCGACATCGACCAGGCCGTAGCCAACGTCCGGACGGTGGTGAACCGCTCACCGCTGCAGTACAACGAGCGGCTCAGTGAGTTCACCGGCGCTCGCGTGCTCCTCAAACGGGAAGATCTCCAGCCGGTGCGCTCCTACAAGCTCCGGGGCGCCTACAACCTGATCAGCAGCCTCAACGCCGAAGAACGCGCCCGCGGCGTGGTGTGCGCCAGCGCCGGCAACCACGGTCAGGGCGTGGCGTGGACCTGCCACCAGCTCGGCATCAAGGCCAAGGTCTTCGTCCCTTCCGGAACGCCGCGACAGAAGCGTGATCGCATGGTCCAGCTGGGCGGCGAACACGTGGAGCTCATCATCGGCGGCGAGTCCTACGACGACGCCGCAGCAGCAGCCACAGCCGAGGCCGCCCGCACCGGCGCGACCAAGGTGCACGCCTTCGACGACACCCGCACGATCGTCGGCCAGGGCACCATCGCCCCCGAGATCGTCGACCAACTCGGGTACGCCCCCGATGTGGTGGCCGTGCCCGTGGGCGGCGGCGGCATGTACGCCGGGTGCCTCACATGGTTTCGGGAGAACTGCCCACAGACCCGCGTGATCGGCGTGGAGCCGAGCGGTGCGCCCTGCCTGGCGGTGGCCGTGCGCAGCGGTGGGCCGATCACCCTGGAGAACATCGACACCTTCGTCGACGGCGCCGCCGTGCAGCGCGCCGGAGCGCTGCCCACCAGGATCACCGCCGAGCTGGGCGGTGAGCTCATCGATGTCCCCGAGGGCCAGATCTGCACCGAGATGCTCGACCTCTACCAGACCGACGGCATCATCACCGAGCCCGCAGGCGCGCTGGCGCCCGCGTCGCTGGGGCGTCAGCTCATGACGCACCACCAGCAGACCATCGTCGCGATCGTCTCCGGCGGCAACAACGACGTCTCCCGCTACGCCGAGATCATCGAGCGCTCACTGATCCACCAAGGTCGCAAGCACTACTTCCTGGTGAACTTCACCCAGGAGCCCCAGGCACTGCGTCGATTCCTGGACGAAACACTCGGCCCCGACGACGACATCACGCTGTTCGAGTACACCAAGCGCAACAACCGCGAGACGGGCCCGGCACTGGTCGGCATCGAACTCGGTGACGCCTCCGACCTCGCCGGGCTGCTCACGCGCATCGAACAGGGCACCACGAACGTGGAACGCATCGACCCGGAGAGCCCGTTCTACCGGTACTTCATCTGAGGGGGAAGAGCTGACGCGCGCACTGCAGCGTCAGCCTCTCCGCATCCTCCTCTTCGATCTGGCCGCCGATGACCAATGAGGCCAGCCCGTGCACGAGCGCCCACGCAGCTTTCCGGGCGGCATCTCGGTCGGTGGTGAGTACCGAGTCCGGCACCATCGCAACGCCCGAGGTCAGCATGTCGGATGTCTCGGCCTGGGCGGCGACGAGCTCGTCATCACTCCCGTCGAGCAGATCGGTGCGGAACATCACCGAGAAGTGGCCGGGATGTTTCACCGCCCATCCGACATATGCCACGGCGGTCAGATCGAAGCGCTGCTCCTCGATCGAGGCCCGCATCTCGTCGGCCAGGAGCCGGAACCCCTCCGCGGCCACCGCCGTGAAGAGACCCTGCCGGGACCCGAAGTGGTGAGCCGGCGCGGCATGTGAGACCTCGGCACGGCGCGCTACCTCCCGCAGGGAGACCGCGTCGGGGCCCTCACCGCCCAGCAGCGTCACTGCGATGTCCAACACATGCCTGCGCAGGTCCCCATGGTGATATGCCCTCGCCATGCGCCAACAGTAGCGACTCCACGCCGATCTAGTCATTGACTAGACATCGAACCTCAGGCAATCTATCCAGTGACTAGATGCGTGTTCGCCGCGCCTCGCCAGAAAGGTTCAGCCATGGCCCCACTGATCACCCTCGTGACCGTCACCCTGATCTGCCGAGTCGTCGGCAGCCTGGGCCTCTCCTACGTCTCGACATGGCCGAACGCCACAGCGGTCGGCCTCGCCGTCATGTTCGTCATGACGGGCACCGCACACTTCGTGGAACCAAAACGTTCACAGTTCATCGCGATGGTCCCCGAGCCACTCCCCGGCCCCCTGCTCGTGGCGATCACAGGGGTCCTCGAGATCGTCGCCGCAGTTGCCCTGCTGACCCCACCTGCTCTCCTTCCCGTCCGCCAGGCCGCCGCATGGAGTTCGGCGGCACTGTTGATCGCGCTCTTCCCGGCGAACGTGCACGCCGCCCAGATGGGCCCCGAAAGCGGCGTTCCCCACACCGACCTCTGGGTGCGCACCCCCATCCAGGCCGTGTTCATCGCTGCTGCGCTCGTCATCGCATTCGGCGGGCAGGCCGATCAGGCCGGTTGAACATTTGGCAGGCTTGCCCCATGCGTATCGGACTCGCCCAGATCTGCACGAGCCGCGACCTCGATGCCAACCTGCAACTGGTCGCCGACCACGCCGCGCGTGCTGCGGAGCGGTCGTGCGATGTCGTGTTGTTCCCCGAAGCCACCATGCGCGCCTTCGGGCACAACCTCACCGAGATCGCCCAACCAATCGATGGCCCGTGGGCCGAGGGGCTCCGTTCCATCGCCGATGAACACGGCATCACCGTGGTGGCGGGCATGTTCACCCCCGCCCCCGACGGTGAGAAGGGAGCACGTGTCCACAACACGTTGCTGGCCGTGGGCAACGGCGTCGACACCTCCTACGACAAGATCCACCTGTACGACGCGTTCGGGTTCTCCGAATCCGACACCGTCGCCGCCGGCGAAGAACAGGTACGCATCGCCCCCGCCACCGATGAGGCGCTGACGCTGGGGCTTGCCACCTGTTACGACGTGCGGTTCCCCCAGCTGTTCATCGACCATGCCCGGGCCGGAGCCGCCGGAGTGCTCCTTCCCGCCAGTTGGGGTGCTGGCCCGGGGAAGGTCGAGCAGTGGGAGCTGCTGGTGCGCGCACGCGCACTCGATTCGACGTCGTGGATCCTCGCCTGTGGCCAGGCCGAGCCTTCCGCCTCGGGCGTGGAGGCCAAGCCGAAGGCACCCACCGGCGTCGGGCACTCGATGATCGTCTCCCCCGACGGACGCATCGTCGCCCGAGCCGGTGCGGCGCCCGAGCTGCTCGTCGCCGACATCGACGACCCCGTCTCCACGCGCGAGAGCATCCCGGTCCTCACCAACGCCAGGTTGAGCTGAACAGGCCGAGCCGAAACCCACCGCGCCGACGCGGCCCACGTCCGCGCCTCTCGCTTTGTCATACCGGGTACGTAGACTGGCCACCGTGACTTCCGAGCAGACCAGTTCTTCCTTGCACCTGGCCGAACCGGCCGAACCGCGAACCCCCGAGGCCGGGGAGAAGCGCGTCGTCGTGGCGTCTCCCCGCGGATACTGCGCGGGTGTCGATCGAGCCGTGGTGACGGTCGAGAAGGCCCTCGAGCGGTACGGCGCGCCGGTGTACGTCCGCAAGCAGATCGTGCACAACAAACACGTGGTCGAGACGCTCGAACAACGCGGCGCCATCTTCGTCGAAGAACTCGACGAGGTTCCCGAAGGTGCCCACACCGTGTTCTCCGCACACGGTGTCTCCCCCGCGGTCCACGCCCAGGCCACCGAGCGGAACCTCCTCACCATCGACGCCACGTGCCCGCTGGTGACCAAGGTGCACACCGAAGCCAAACGTTTCGTTCGCAGCGACATGCAGATCCTGTTCATCGGCCATGCGGGCCATGAAGAGGTCGAGGGCACCATGGGCGAGGCCCCCGACGACATGATCCTGGTGCAGTCCCCCGAGGAGGCCCGCACCGTCGAGGTCGACAACCCCGACAAACTGGCGTGGCTCTCCCAGACCACGCTGAGCGTCGACGAGACGATGGCGACCGTCGAGATCCTGCGCGAGCGCTTCCCCAATCTGCAGGACCCGCCGAGCGAGGACATCTGCTACGCCACGTCCAACCGCCAGGCCGCCATCAAACAGATCGCCGCGCACTCGGATCTGGTGATCGTCGTCGGCTCGGCGAACTCCTCCAACTCCAACCGCCTCGTCGAGGTCGCCCTCGACGCCGGCGCCAAGGCGTCCTACCGCGTCGACCACGCCGCCGAGGTCAAAGACGAGTGGTTCGAGGGCGTCGACACCATCGGCGTCACCAGTGGGGCGTCGGTGCCGGACATCCTGGTCCGCGGTGTGCTGGAGCTTCTCGAGGAGAAGGGCTACCCCAAGGCCGTCGAGGAACAGCTCACCGAGGAGACACTTACGTTCTCGCTCCCTCGTGAGCTGCGCGCCCCCCGCACCATCGACTGATGGGCAGGCTCCAGAGCTCGCCGGAACGGCCCCAGCCCCTGCGCGAGGTCGTTGCGGCGGTTCAGGACTACATCAACCGTCTCGGAACGATCTGGGTCGAAGGCCAGATCATCGAGATGAACCGCCGACGCGGATTGGTGTTCATCACCCTCCGTGATGCCGACGAGGAAGTGTCGGTGTCGGTGTCGGCCACCACCTCGGTGATCGATTCCGCTGGGCCGCTCACCGAAGGCGCCACCGTCACGTGCCTGCTCAAAGCCACCGTCTGGCGCAAGTCGGGACGCCTCAGCTTCACGTGCACCGACCTGCGTCCCTCGGGTGAAGGTCGACTCCTCGCCGCCCTCGAACAACGCAAACGGCTGCTTCAGGCCGAAGGCCTGTTCGACCCCCGATTGAAGAAACGGCTGCCGGTGCTTCCCCGACGCATCGGTCTGATCACCGGAGCGCACAGTGCTGCCGAACGCGACGTCCTGCAGAACGTGACGCTGCGGTGGCCGGCCGCTGCATTCGAGGTACGCCACTCGCTCGTGCAGGGTCCATCCGCCCCCGCCGAGATCATCGCCGCCATCGGTGAACTGGACGCGATCGATCAGGTGGACGTCATCATCATCGCGCGCGGCGGAGGGTCATTGGAGGACCTTCTGGCCTTCTCGGACGAGTCCGTCGTCCGTGCAGTCTTCGAGTGCCAGACGCCGGTCGTCAGCGCAATCGGGCACGAGACCGACACCCCGATCCTCGATCTTGTCGCCGACCACCGGGCGTCCACCCCCACCGATGCCGCCAAGACCGTCGTGCCCGATGTCAGCGAGGAGCTCCACCAACTCGGGCTCGCCCGCAGCGCCATGCGACGCGCCATCGACACCTTCGTGCGGCGCGAACAGGACCGTCTCACCCAATTGCGGTCACGCCCCGCCCTGCAGAACCCCCTGCACTCGTTCGACCTCCGTCACCGGGAGATCACCGAACTGCAGCGCCGGGTGGGACGCGCGATCGACCACCATCTGCGCGCCGAGGGCACCACGATCGATCATCATCTGGCTCGCGTGCGTTCCCTCTCCCCTCGAGCCACCCTCGCCCGCGGCTACGCGATCGTGGCCGATGGAGACGGTGCCGAAGTCACCTCGGTGGAGTCGGTGGACACCGACGAGGCCCTGCGCATCCTCCTCGCCGACGGTCAGCTCGGCGTCCGTGTGCAGGACGTCGCCCGTTCTCCACGACATCCCCAACCCGATGACACATGAGCACCCCCACGGCCAGGCGTGGCCGAAGTCAAGCCCCGAGCCAACGAGAACCCCACTCACCTCAAGGAACGATCTCCATGGATGACAGTGCCGACACCCCCGACCTGGACAACGAAGAGCTCAGCTACGAGGCCGCCCGCGAGGAGCTGGTGCAGGTCGTCGCCAAACTCGAATCCGGGGAAGCATCCCTGGCCGAGTCGATGCAGCTCTGGGAACGCGGGGAGAAACTGGCCGCGACCTGTCAGCAATGGCTCGACGGCGCCCGTGCCAAGGTGGACGCCGCCCGGGCCGCTCACGATGCCCAGGACTGATCGGCACGCCACTTTCCCGGTCACAGCACCGCTGTTCGACTCGCCGTGACGAACCGGGCTGTGTCCGCACCCGGCCGGAAACGGGTCAGTTCTTCTGCTTCTGCGGCTCGAGGGTCCGCGCGAAGTCGGCGATCTGGGTGAAGTCAGCGTCAGCGGTGACGGTGAGGGTCACCCCGTCCGCGGTGGTTGCCAGCACTCCGGTGCGTCCATCGGGGCTGCGCCAGCGTTCCCACTCACGCCCCTCGATCGTCTCGCTGCCCTGCTGCTGCCCGCCCCGGCTGAGATCGCCGATGGTCTCGGCCGCGTCATGGTCGGTCTGCAGCACGCCGTAATAGATCTCGTCGGGGCTGATGAACCCCACGACCCACTCATGGCCCTGCGTGGGTTCTCCGTCACGCCCCAACTGACCATCATCGAAGTAGTGGGACTGCGTGGGGATCCAGCCCTCCCCCAATCCCTCCGGGGCCATGACCGTGTACGGGGCGCGCTCATTCGCCTCACGCAGCGTCGGCGCATAGTCGATCGACCGCACCGGCTGCTCTTCGATGTCCTTGGTGAACAACCAGTAGATCAACACCAGGGGAACCAGGATGATCGCCAACGAACGGACCATGTCGCCGACGGTCGGTCCACGCCGCGCGCTCTTCGTCCCCTGATCTGCCATTGCGCCAGTCTCCCAAAGGTCCTGCGCCAAACCAACACCGACCTGCTCGAGTCGCTACGCATATGCCCGCTCGACGCTATGGTTCTCGCGTGCGGCTGCTACAGGACCTGATGCTGCTCGGATCGGAGACAATCACCATCTGGCTTCAGGCGTTCACGCGTCTGACATTCTGGTGTGCCTTGGGGCTGACCGGAGCACTCCTTGGCCTGTTCGGTTCTGCGGCTCTCGGCAGCACCAACATGACCTTGGCCCTCGTGGTGTTCGTGCTCGGTGTCCTGACCAAGATCGTGTGTCTGATCATGATGCTCCACAGCGCCCGCGAGGTCCTGCAGAGTCCGTCGCAGTTGGGGCGCATCAAACCAGTGGGCGTTCCGGAGACGGTCTTCCACCCCTCCACCGCGCTGACGACTCTGCTCGCAGCCACTGGCCCGTTCCTGCTGACCTATGCCCTGTGGGGGCTCGTCGAGCAGGAGATCACCCACCTGTTCGGCATGAACATCGTCTTCCACGGCGCCGCCACCGAACACTGGTCGATCGGAATGAATCGCTGGCCCACGTTCCTCGGCATCGCCATCGTGCTGCTCGTCCTCAAGCAGAGCGTGCAGTTCGTCTCCGATCGGTGGATCAAGCACCCTCGCCGCCGCACCGTATTGAGCATCATCGTGCTCGGCATGGAGGGGATGTGGGTGTTCGCCGCATTCGCCGTCGCGACGTCACTGTGGAGCCTCGCGTTCCCCTGGATCATGCGACGATCCATCGTCGTACGTGCGATGGACGCGTGGTACACCCTGCTCGACGCCATCCCCAGCATCGACCTGCCCTTCGGCCTGACCATCGATCAGCTCCTCCTCGAGTCCGGCCCCTGGGTGATGGAGGTGTTCCTGCCCGCCATGGCCGATTACGTCGCTCTGCCGCTGTTCTGGCTGGCGCTCACTGCCGTGGTCCATGGGTGGCGGGAGTTCCATGTTCACGATGTGGTGACAGGACGCCCCGGGCGCCACCTGTCCCGCATGGAATCCGGGCTACTGGGCGTACTCACCAAGGACATCCGGGAGAAGTACCTGCCGGTGTTGGCCTGCCTTCGTCTGGTGGTGCGCAGCGGCCCCTACTTCGTCGGTGCCTACCTGATCCTCGCGGCGATCGGCCAGTTCACCCAAGCGAATCTCGCATGGACGCTGCATCAGCTCATTGGCCCCCGCAACGACACGATCCTCATCTCGGTGGCACAGTTCGTGGATCAGACCGCAGAGCTGATCATGCTCCCGCTGCTCAGCGCTCTCTACCTGACGGCGTTCGACCGTGCCGTCAGCAACACCACCGGTGCACACTGGCAGCGCCGCCCTCTATCGACCCGAAAATCCACCACGAACGATGCAGGGACGTCACCGGTCACTCGAAGTCAGTTGCCTCAGAGCCAGACATCGCGAGGCCGTTCATCGAGATCGTGGGATTCGACGGTGACCACCGGACGGATCTCGTCACCTGATCCGGGTTCACCCAACACGCTGGTGGGCACCATCCACACCTGACCGAACTCCACTTGGTCGCCCGTGCGGGGTGCAGGCTCCGATGACGAGGCCAGGCCCACGTAATGCTCGGGGATCAACGGCGAATAGGACAGGTCGGAATCGGGATGGATGTTGGTGGCCGAATCGGCCCATCGCTGATCGCCACGACCAAGCTGCAGACGCGCCGAGCCGAGCGTCTCGGCGTCGGTGACGGTTTGCCGCACCACGGCCAACACGAACGTCGTATTCGGCATGGCCGAGACATCCTTCGTGGGGATCGACCGGTTCCCCGGCAAGACGTCCAGCCTGCGGAACTCGACCAGCTCGATCCGCATGCCAGCCCACTCCGTCGGCCCCTCGATTTGGGTGGCGACCTCGAACCGGGCCCGCTGCCGATGCAGGATCGCGGCACTGACCGCAGTGGACGCCGCTATGAACAATCCCAGCGCCACGAACATCGCCACCAGACGCATCCGGGCTCGCGCGGCGACCACTCGTTGGTGCGCCGAAGGATTCCATGAGGTGCTCATCGTGCCTCCACCATCGGACTCTTGGTGCCGGCCAGCGGTATCGGCGTGGGGTCCGACCAGGCCACATGGACCACCTCGCCAGTGATCCCGCCGTAGAGGCTCTGTGTGCTGTGGAGCACAAGGACGCCATCGTCGATACGGTCATGCGGAACCCAGAACCCGACCTGCCCGGTCACCACATAGCCCGGGTCCATCTCCGGGACCTGTCGCATCTCCGGGGCCAAGGTGTAGGTGTCATCACCGATGCGCAGTGTGAAGGGATCGAGGATTCCCTCCTTCTTCCGAAGCCACTCCACGTTCACGGTGAACTGGACCAGTTCGGCGCCCGGCACTGTGATCGTCTCGTCGGTGTATCGGTCCTTCACCGCAGCAGCACGCTCCACCGAGTCGACGCGGACCCGAACGCGCTCGGTCTCTGCCCATCGGCCCATGGCCGCTCGGGTCACCTTCTCAGGTTCGTCTCGGCTGGGGTCGAGCACGCCGAGCGCCCCGACCACCAGCAGGGCCACGGTGATCGTCCAGACCCACGTCCAAGCACGTCGCATCCGCCCCATCGTCGCGGGGCGTTCCTGCTGGGCGGGGTTCCTCGCATCCTGCTGGGCGGGGTTCCTCGCATCCTGCCGGACAGGGGTCCCCATGTTCTGTTGGAGAGGGCTCATCGGGTGTCGACCGCCATCAGGGCCACATGGCCCAATGCTGCCGCCGGTTCCCAGCGCTCGTCCTGAATGAACGACTGTCCCCTGCGCTCGTCGAACACCGCCACCTGGATCGGCATGTCCCCGCCCTTCCACTGTGGACACGGCACCGACACCTCCGCTGAAGACCGGACTCCGGGTTGCCCGAACCCCGGGGCGCCACGCCACACGAACTCCTCAACCGCATAGCCATCGGGAGTCTTGACCACCAAGACTCCTTGGGTCGGCGAGGCCGCAGCCCGATCACCGGTGAACATCGCGTCCACCTCGATGAGGATCTCGGTCTCCTCGGTGTATCCGAGCTGTACGTGCGCGGAGTTCACCGCGAGCGTCCAGCGCCGCCCCTGCAGTGGTTCGCCCAGCGGTACCTGTCGCCCCAGATGGGCGTCGACGCGGTCCAGGCCGCCCAAGCACCACACGAGCAGCAACGCCAACACTGCAACGGCACCGCCGATGAGCCAGCCGCGCTGGTCACCTCGCAGATCGTTCACAAGGTCACCGTAGCGGCCTCAGGAGTGGTTCAGCGCCCTTCGAGCAGATCGGTGACCAGAGCGGCGATGGGCGAACGCTCCGAGCGGGTCAGCGTCACGTGCGCGAACAGAGGATGTCCCTTCAGCTTCTCCACCACGGCCACGATTCCGTCGTGACGGCCGACGCGGAGGTTGTCACGCTGGGCGATGTCGTGGGTCAGTACCACACGCGAGTTCTGGCCGATACGGCTCAGCACTGTCAGCAGCACTCCTCGTTCCAGGGACTGCGCCTCATCCACGATCACGAAGGCGTCGTGCAGTGAGCGTCCACGGATGTGCGTGAGCGGCAGGACTTCGAGCAGCTCCCTGTCGATGACCTCGTCGATGACATGTTTGCTGGTCACTGCGCTGAGCGTGTCGAACACCGCAGTCGCCCACGGGGCCATCTTCTCCCCCTCCGAACCGGGCAGATATCCCAGTTCCTGACCACCCACGGGATACATGGGGCGGAAGACGACCACCTTGGAGTGCTGGCGACGCTCCAGGACTGCTTCGAGCCCTGCGCACAGGGCCAGAGCCGACTTGCCGGTCCCGGCACGCCCACCGAGCGAGACGATGCCGACCTCGGGATCCATCAACAGGTCCAGCGCAACACGCTGCTCGGCGGAGCGGCCGTGCAGCCCGAAGGCCTCGAGGTCAGACCGCACGAGCGAGACCTGCTTGTCGGCGCGAATGCGTCCCAGCGCAGTCGATCCCCCGCCGGAGAGCACCACTCCCTCATTGACTTGGAGGTCCTTGGCCTCATCACAATCGGCGATTCCCTCGTCATACAGCTCATCGATGACCGAGGGGGCAACCGACAGCTCACTCATGCCGGTGAAACCGGTTTCCACTACGTTGTCGGCACGATATTCCTCTGCGGGCAGGCCGACCGAAGATGCCTTGACGCGCATCGGGAGGTCCTTGGAGACGAGCACCACGTCACTCCCCTCGGAACGGAAGTTCAATGCGACGGCCAAGATGCGGGAATCGTTGTCCCCCAACCGGAAGCCGTTGGGAAGCACACTCTGGTCGGTGTGGTTGAGTTCCACCTTCACCGTGCCGCCGATGTCATTGACCGGCACCACGTCATCGAGCCTCCCGTACTTCACCCGCAAGTCATCCAGGAACCGCAGTGCGGTGCGTGCGAAGTAACCGAGTTCGGGATGATGTCGCTTCCCTTCGAGTTCGGTTATCACCACCACCGGCAGCACGACGTCGTGTTCGGCGAATCGGGTCAGGGCGTGGGGATCACTCAGCAACACCGAGGTGTCGATCACGTAGGTGCGGCGGTCGGAGTTCATGGCCTGGCTGTTGGTCACGATGATTCCTTCTTCGAAGGCCGCACGTCACCTGCGTCCGGCCCCCTCCTGGTCAGGTGTGGAGCCGGAAGACCTCCGGGCCCGGTGCAGGCCCGCGGGTCACGCTCGGGTGAGCACAACGTCGCATCGTTCCTCCGGTCAGGCAGCTTCCCCTCTGCCTGTTGGAAACGAACGTACGCGGCCAGTGGCGGCACATGGCGAGCACCCCGGGTGTGTCGCGCTTGTTCACCACATCGCGGCATCGAGTTTCCTTTTTCGTCACCTTCGGCTTTCCCTTTTCGTCACCTTCGACGCCGGGCCGCATCACTTGCCGAATCGGCGCTCTCGCTCGCTGAAGGACCGCAGGGCTCGCACGAAATCGACCTTGCGGAAATCAGGCCACAGTGCTTCGCAGAACCAGAACTCGCTGTGTGCGGACTGCCAGATCAGGAAGCCGGAGAGTCGCTGTTCCCCAGAGGTGCGGATCACCAGATCGGGGTCGGGCTGCCCTGCGGTGTAGAGATGCGCAGCGATGTCGTCCATCTCCAGGGTGTCGGCGACCTCCTCGAGGCTCCGTCCCTTGAGCGCTTCCTCGCGCAGCAACGACCGCACCGCATCCCGAAGCTCATGGCGCCCACCGTACGAAACCGCGATGTTCACCTGCGTCCGCCCCGTTGCGCCCTCGACACTCCTCGCGCTTGCAGCCCGAAGCCGCTCAGCATGCTCATCGGGGAGCAGTTCAAGGGCACCCACGGTGCGGATGGGCCAACGACCGGTGTCGGCGAGTTCCTCGACGAGCTCGGCGATCACGTCCAGCAGCGGACCGAGCTCGGCATCGGCGGAGCGCTGGAAGTTCTCGGTGGAGAGGACCCAGATGGTCGCCACCTCGATCCCCAGATCGTCGCTCCATTCCACGAATTGGCGTAGCTTGGCCGCACCGGCTCGGTAGCCGGTCACCAGCGGCTGGCCCGGCGCGTTCTGCCGAGCCCACCGCCTGTTCCCATCTGCCATGACGGCCACGTGGTGGGGCATCTTGGCGGGATCGAGGGCACGGATCACGTGTCGCTCGTATGCGGCATAGACCAGTCCGGTCGGGTCCATCCGCGTCACGGCTTCGCGCAGTCGATCACCAAGCGCCATGCACGTCAGCCTAGCGGTTGGCCGCGCGAACATATCCGCCACCAGTGGCTACGCCAGCGTAGGTTACGGTGGCGTAGCCTGAATGACCGGGCGCGTGTCCATCCACTCGGATGGAGACCGCCCGCAACTGCGGCAGAAGGACGAGGTGAGCGACTCCATGCCAGACCCAGTGCTCGACGCGCCGCCCCCCGGCAAGCCCCTGATGCGTGGCTGGATCCATGCAGCGTGGACGCCCGTGGCCATCGTCGCCGGCATCTGTTTGATCGTGTTCGCCCACAACACCGCAGGCCGGGTGGGTGGTGCGGTGTTCCTGTTCGGCTCGATCATGCTATTCGGAACCAGCGCCATCTATCATCGGGGCACCTGGAGCGATGCCACCATCGCAGTCCTGCGCCGCATGGACCATGCCAACATCTTCGTATTCATCGCAGCCACCTACACGCCCCTGGCATTGATGCTGCTGGAGGGACGCTCCCGCGTCCTGCTGCTGAGCGTGATCTGGACCGCCGGGGTGATCGGCCTGCTGTTCCGCATCCTCTGGCTGCAGGCACCCCGTGCCCTCTACACCGTGCTCTATCTGTTGATGGGTTGGGCCGCGTTGGGTTGGCTGCCACAGTTCTGGGCCAACGGCGGGCCTCTGGTGTTCTTCCTGATCATCGGCGGAGGGCTGCTGTACACGATCGGAGCCATCGCATACGCCCGCAAACGCCCCAACCCCTCCCCGCGATGGTTCGGGTTCCACGAGATATTCCACGCCTGCACCGTTGGAGCTTTCGCCTGTCATTACTCCGCCATCGCTCTGGCCACTTTCGACTCCGCCATCGCTCTGGCCACTTTCAGCTGACGCGCCCACCAGCTGAAACATCAGGCGTCTGACACATCCAACAGCCGATGTATCGCCCCGACCAGCCGGGCGACATGAAAGGCAGCGTCCGGCTTTCCTCACCGGGGTATCGTGCTCGGTATGTTCCTGCCCGTGCTACTCCTGCCCCTGGCACCCACGCCTGCTCCACCCCCGCCGAATCCGGAGGATGTTGTCGCAGGCTGGACCGGGCTAGCCGTCGTCCTGGTGCTCATCCTGCTCGGCGCGGCGTTGTGCTACCTGTTGCTGCGTCAGCTCCGACGCGTCAACAGTATGAATCTCCCTTCCAAACATGACCCGGAACCCCCGGCTGACGATCCCGAAAGTATCCAGGACTCTCAGCCCAAGTCCTGACGCGCCACATTCCCTTGAGACATCTTCCTCTGGATGGGGCCTCCCGTTCCTCCGAATGGGGCCTCCCCTTCCTCCGAATGGGGCCTCCCGCTTTGTGGGGACCTGCTTTGAGGGAATCGCTTTGACGGAACCCGCTCTGAAGGACCGAAGCCTGGCCGCTTTGTAGGGGCTCCCGCTTTGTAGGGGCTCCCGCTTTCTGGGGCCTCTGACTGGGTGTCTCTGGCAGTCGTCCTGAATCACCCCACCCGCCCGTCGCCGGACAGGGAACCCGATAGGAACGAAACCCAAGGCGATTCATCCTCTGTCCATTCGAATCGGTACGCCCCACCATCCACACGACTCGGGTCGCATCACGTATGGCTGATCCGAAACGGAGGATCCCCTGCACGCACCCCCCCCTGCACGCAGCCCCCCCCATACACATAGAAAACATTGCGGTCACAATCAGTCCGCATCTGCATCGGATAGAGGCTTTTCAGGCGCCATTGCGGCCAGGACCTGACCTCAACGTTTTTCTCTGCATGGTGCCCCTCACAGTTCCCCCTCCCGAAAACCGGGCCACCGAGCATCGAGCACCGGCCACCGAGCACTGGCCATCGGGCATTGGGCCACCGAGCACCGAGCCATCGGGCACTGGGCCATCGGGCATTGGGCCACCGAGCCACCGGCCACCGAGCACTGGGCCACCGAGCACTGGGCACCGGGCCACCAGTTCTGGCCAAGGCACAACCGCTGAAATCCCTGAGCACTGGCCTTTGAACAGAGATGCCGGAGCACCCTGCTGAAGACGCGGCGTCCCGGAGAGAACCAGCCCCGCCGAACCGGCCAACAAAGAACCTGCAAGCCAATGGCACGGCAGAGGGAGGGGCGGTCAGACGCCGACGAAGAGGTCGTCCTCGGGCGTTTCGGTGTCGACCCAGGCACGGACCAGTTCGAAGTCCTCGGTTGGCCAGGTCTCCTTCTGGATGTCCAGCGGGATCGCGAACCAGGCGCCCTTGGGGTCGATCTGCGTCGCATGGGCCAGCAGAGCTTTGTCGCGCGTCTCGAAATGATCGGCACATTCGACGCGGGTGGTGATTCGCTCACTCATCGACGGACGCTTCTTCATCTGTTCCAGACGCTCGGCATATGGTGAATCGAAACCTCGCGCGACCATCGCGTCGTGCAGCGCCTGCGTCCGCTCCAGATGGAAGCCGATGCTGTAGTAGAGCTTGTCGATCTGCCACGGACGTCCCAGCTCCGGATGCATCGACCCGTCGGCAGCCATCTCCACCGCAGCCATCGAGACCTTGTGGCACATGATGTGGTCGGGATGCGGGTAGCCGCCGTTCTCGTCATAGGTGGTCACCACCTGCGGTCGAAATTCGCGGATCACCTTGACCAGCGGCAGCGCGGCTTCTTCCACCGGCATCAATGCGAAGCAGCCCTCGGGAAGCGGCGGCATCGGATCCCCTTCGGGGAGTCCGGAGTCGAGCCAGCCAAGCCAGGTCTGTCGGATGCCGAGAATGTCGCGCGCGGCGTCCATCTCGGATCGACGCACATCGGTCAGCCGGGCGATCACGTCGGGACGGTCCATCGCCGGATTCAAGATCGAGCCCCGCTCACCGCCGGTGCACGTCGCCACCATGACCTCGACGCCCTGTTCCACGTACTGAGCTGTCGATGCCGCCCCCTTACTGCTCTCATCATCGGGATGGGCATGGACATGCAGCAATCGCAGCTTGTCGCCATAGCGATCGGCGCGCTGAGGCATGAGGCTCCTTCAGTGGGACGTGTGCAGCTGGGGCATATGCGGCTGCTGGGTGGTACAGCCTGAGCTGGAAAACGGTGCTGTCAGACGTGGCGTGCCACGACATGATGGCCCAGCATAGGCGGTTCGGCAGGGCTCTCGTCCACACGCGCCACCACCACACCACCACACCGGGACGACCGCAGCGGAACGACCGCAGCGGACTGTGACCTCCCAGCCCACGGCACCCATGGCTTTCGTCTCGACAGACGCCACCCCAGAGCCCTCTCGCCAGACGCCACCCCAGAGCCCCCTCGCCAGACGCCACCCCAGAGCCCCCTCGCCAGACGCCACCCCAGAGCCCCCTCGCCAGACGCCACCCCGGAGCCTGTCAAACTCACCGCACTGGCAGCACGAAGGACCCTCACACCGACGCCCGATTAGAGTGGAGACGTGCCCGAACACCCCGAGAACCCCGAACACCCCGAGAACCCCGACAGCGCCACCCAGCGGATCGCCGATCGCTATCCCCCGGCCGATCGCCGCCACCGATTCGCGGGAATCGCCATTCTCACGGTTGCGGTTGTTCTGATCGGGACGTGGTATCTCGGCAATTCCGCTCGTTTGGCCGAGCCTCCGGTGGACGGGTCGATCATGACGTTCGAGGTGGTCGACGATGAGCACATCGACGTGACGCTGCTGGTGGTGCGCCCCGACCCATCACGCCCGGCCGAGTGCACCGTGATGGCTTCTGACTCGTCGCAACAGGCAGTCGGCGAACTGGCGGTGGAGGTTCCCCCGTCCGACTCAGGACGCGAGACGCACAAGGCCACGCTTCGGACCTACCAGCCTGCGGTGAATGCCCATCTCAAGGGCTGTCGGCTCCTATGACGTGCTTCCCCAGCACCGCGACTTCCCAAGTATTCCAACCGGACCTTGGAGACGCTGGTAGCCTTCTTCAATGGCTGAAACCACTGACAACACCGTATGGCTGACTCAGGAGGCCTACGACAAGCTCGAAAGTGAGCTGACGTACCTCAAGGAAGTCGGTCGCCCCGAAATCTCCGAACGCATCGCGGCTGCCCGCGAAGAAGGCGACCTGAAGGAGAACGGCGGCTACCACGCCGCTCGCGAGGAGCAGGGCCAGCAGGAGGCCCGCATCGCCCAGCTCGAAGACATCCTGCGTCGCGCCGAGGTCGGAGAGGCAACCAGCGGCGACGTCGTCGCCCCAGGAACCAAGGTCACCATCGCCTTCGACGGCGACGAGGATGACACCGACACCTTCCTGCTCGGTTCACGTGAGGTTCTGGGGCTCGACGATGCCGCCGATGACCTCAACGTCTATTCCCCGCAGTCGCCACTCGGCGCTGCGATCACCGGCATCAAAGTGGGTTCAGAAGCAACCTATGAGACGCCGACCGGAGCCAAGATCTCCGTCACCGTCCTGAAAGTGGAGCCCTTCGAGTCCTGACCAACACCTGGTTTCCGCCAATGCGAACCGCCCCGGGTCGACGACAAGGTCACCCGGGGCGGTTCGCATTGGTGGTCCCGGCCATATCGGCTCTCAACCACGGCCGCTGATCCACGGCCACTGATCCACGGCGCGGTCGCCGGACAGGTTCAAGGATGTGGGTCCGCATCAGGGCTTTGTCTTCCCTGATCTTCATGCCGCGGTTCGTGAGGTCCTTCCGGAGTCACATCGGGTTCCGTGCTCGATCCGATGTGCACCACGGCGCGACCGACGACAGCCCCCACATCGAGGCGCGCCGCGCCATTGCCCACAGTCACCTCGTCACTGGAACCGGTGTGCTCACCGTCCCAGATCACCCGACCGACGTTCGACTCGGCCCGCACCGTGACGTTGGAATCCGACCCCAGCCGGACGGTCAGGTTTCCGGACTCACACCGAATCCGCGAGCGCCCCTGCGTGATCGTCCCGATGACCGTGGCAGCGCCGGTCTGGAACAACGCGTCATCCACCTGTTCGACATCGACAAGACGGGCTCCACCGGCCGTCACCCGCACATGACCCAACCGAGCCACTCTCTCGGTACGCAGAGACCCCGCAGTCACCTCGGCGTCAACGCACATGGCCGGATTGACCCGTACCACCAGTTCCTTGCCGAAACCCAGATCCCGGATGTCCTCCAGACTGCGCGGCAGACGCAACACAGAGAGTCCCTCGAACGGACGATTGGCTTCCTCGGTGATCACCTCGATCGCCTCCGTGCTACGACGCAGCACATGCTCGCCCTCGACCGACACCGTCTGGACCCGAGGATCGCCCACGATCCGCACCCGACGGCCGACGCTTCGCACCACGACCTTCTGCCGGGGCTGCTCCGCCGGGCGTCGCGACTGCTCCGCCGATCCCGGATGTCCGCGCTCCTCACGCCCGAACAGGTCCCGGGTGAGTGTCTCGCGCGCGAAAGCACTCCAATCGCGCAGACGCTCCGGGCTGACCCATCGGGCCGAACCTCCTCGTTGCTCCGGCCCTGTGTCGGCGGCCCGACGCGGCTCGGGGCCTGTATCAGGGGCCCGACGCGGCTCGGGGCCAGGGCGTGACTGGCCCTGGTTCGGCTCGGATTCGTCGACGCGAGCCGGCTCGGGCCGTTCCTGCCCGGCGGCGGATACGGTTTCTTCAGCTGGCCCCGATGCCGGCTTCCCGGCTCCGGCGTCGGCCGCTCCACTCCCGGTTGGAATGGACGCCGATGAGCTCGGCGGATCCATGTCGAAGGTCTCACGGGCGAAGCGGTTACGGGCATAACGGTTCTGGCCCGTGGAATCAGCGTGAGAGGAATCGGCGTCGACGACATCCATGGACGCGGGCTCCTGCTCGATGGGACGCATGGCCTTGGCAGCCGCGATCCGACGCGATGCCTCGGCGGCGTCGATTCGTCCGGCAGCCAGTTCTTCGAGGATGGACGTGACATCGGGCGAGCTCATGCCCTCAGCATAGGAGCCGTCCACACGGTTCCCCTCCCCGCCTTGACACATTCCGGTCGGCCTCGGGGAGAACCCCGATCAGGTCACCCCGCAACCGGCTCCTCGGCCGCGTCACGATCCCCCGCGAGACTTTCACCGAAGGACTTGGTGAACGCCAGGATCGGAACGACCATCAGGCCACCGACGATGCCGGCGATGGAGATACCCACCGCGATCGAGAACAGCACAGCCAACGGATGCAACGAGACCGCGCGCCCCAGCAGCATGGGCTGCAGGATGTTGCCCTCAAGCTGGTTCACCAACACGATCACCCCGAGCATCACCAACGCGTGGATGGGGCCGAGCGTCACCAGCGTCACGAACACCGCGACGGCACCGGTCAGGACCACACCGACGATCGGGATGAATGCACCGAGGAAGATCAATGCACCGAGCGCCCCGGCAAGGGGAACACCCATGATGAGCGCGGCGATCAGCGGCACGACGGCGTCGACCGCGGCGACCATGACCGTGGCCTTCACGTACTCACAAAGGGCGTGCCATCCGGCCATCCCCGCACGGTCGGCGCGGGCGCGTCCGGCGCGCGGCACGAAACGCAGGGCGAAGGCCCAGATATTGCGGCCGTCGTGCAGCAGGAAGAACACTGCGAACAGCGCCATGACACCACCTGCGATGAAATTCCCGATATAGCCGCCGGCCTGCAGGCTGTACTGGGCGATCAGAGCCTGGGACTGGCCGACCCAATGCGTCAGCCAGTCGACGCCCTGCTCCTGCCACCTCAGGATCTGTTCCTGTGACACCCCGACCGGGCTGCGCGACAGCCAGTTGGAGAACTGTTCGACGCCGGCGACCGTCTGATCGGCCAATCTGCCTGACTGGCTCACCACCTGACTGATGATGACCGTGAGCACACCGGACACCACCACCACGCCACCCACCAGACACACGGCTGCGGACAGGATGTTGGGCCATCCCCATTTGAGAAAGAGATTCTTCAATGGGGACAGGCCTGCGGCCAGCAGGACGGCGACGCCGAGCGGGATCGTTATCACGGTGAGCTTGACGATCAACCAACCGACCAGCGCCACTGCGGCCGCGATCACGATGAGCCGCCATGCCCATGCCGACGCGATCTGCATTCCCCACGGCACGGCGCGGGTGAACTGTTCATCTGCCAGCGCCCGGGCCTCGGCGCGCATCGCCGGACCGCCCGCTCCGGGGACATGGTGCGCCGACTCGGGAGCGAGACGCTCGGTGTCGGCCGAGTCCATCGGCGGGGCGGCCCCTCTCGGGCTGGCCTCTCCCGGGCTGGCCTCTCCCGGGCTGGCCTCTCCCGGGCTGGCCTCTCCCGGGCTGATCTCTCCAGGCCTGATCTCTCCAGGGGCGTCCTCGGCGTCTCCTGTGAGTTCCTTGGACTTAGGCACCTCGGAGTCACCACCACGGGGGCGGAAATTGCGCAGGCGTTCGAGGAATCCCATTCGTTTTCGCCGTTTCTTGTGCAGGGTCGGTCAGGTTCGGCCGTCATCCTACGGGGTACTGGCGGGGCACGGGCTAGGGTCGAAGCGTGACCTTTTCTCCGCGTTCGTGGCTTCGCAGCCGCACTTCGATGCCCCGCGAGGTGCTCGTGCTGACGATGGTCGCGTTCTCGGTGGCCGTGGGTTTCGGCGTTCTCGTTCCGGTGTTGCCGGTGTTCGCCAAGCACTTCGGCGTCAGCAACTTCGCTGCTTCGGCCGTGGTGTCGGCCTTTGCCGCGATGCGTCTGGCCATCAGCCCGTTCTGCGGCCGGATCATCGGCGCCCTCGGTACCCGCGCCACGATGACCATCGGCATCTTCATCGTCGCGCTGAGTTCGGCGGCCGCGGGGTTCGCTCCCACCTATGGCTGGCTGTTGGTCATGCGCGGGCTGGGTGGCATCGGTTCGGCGATGTTCACCGTCTCGGCCATGACACTGCTGTTGGCGTCAGTACCGCCGACCATGCGAGGACGCGCGACCGGCACCTTCCAGACCGGCTTTCTCATCGGCGGCATGGGCGGACCGGCCCTGGGTGCGTTGATCGCACAGATCGGTCTCACCGCACCATTCCACTTCTACGCGATCATGTTGCTGGTCGCCGGCTCGGTGGCCGCGATGTTGCTGCGCCGGGAACAGCATGAGGTGGAGTCGAAGGGCGAGCCCCCACGTCCACTCGGGGAGGTGATCCGGGACATCCGGTTCCGTGCCGCATGCATGGCCGGGCTGAGTCAGGGATGGAACACCCTGGGCATGCGCAACTCCCTCACTCCGGTCTTCGTGACCGAGGCACTGGGACGGGGCACCGCCTGGACCGGTATCGCCTTCGCCAGCTCGGCGGTGGTCCAGACCATCTCCCTGCAGCCCGTGGGCCGTTTCGTCGACACGGTGGGACGCCGCCCCGCGATAATCGGTGGTGCCGTCGTGTGTGGCACCTGTTTGATCACGCTGCCGTTCACCACCTCGGTCTGGCCCTTCGTGGCGATCATGGCGGTGTACGGTCTCGGCGGCGCATGCCTGGGCACGGCCCCCGCGGCCTCGGTGGGTGATGCCTCGGGCGGACGAGGCGGTACCCCCGTGGCGATCTTCTCGATGTTCACCGACACCGGCGCCATCATCGGCCCGCTCACCGCCGGGTTCCTCGCCGACCGTTTCTCGTGGACGGTCGCCTACGGATCGGGAACTCTGCTGTTCGTCGTGGTCATCGCTCTGGCTGCGGTGATGCCACCCGGCGTCCCGAAAGACCGTTCCACCCCTGCCGAAGCCTGAGCCGATGCGCGAGTGAAGGAGCCCCCATGCCACAACCGTTGAATGCACTCGTCGCGCCTGACTGGGCCGAGGCCCTGGCACCGGTTGCCGATGACATCACGGCGATGGGTCGTTTCCTGCGCGCCGAGATCGCCGAAGGACGCGGCTATCTCCCGCCCGGCGACGCGGTGCTGAAAGCCTTCACCCGCCCGCTTGCCGATGTGCGCGTCCTGATCGTCGGGCAGGACCCCTACCCCACGCCCGGGCACGCCATGGGCCTCTCGTTCTCCGTGGCGCCGGACGTACGGCCCATCCCGAAATCACTCATCAACATCTACCGTGAACTTCACGACGACCTGGGCGTCCCACCGGCCGAGAACGGCGACCTGACCCCATGGTTCGAGCAGGGCGTGTTGTTGTTGAACCGTTCGCTGACAGTCCGCCCGGGCAAGCCCGCATCGCACCGCGGCAAGGGCTGGGAGAAGGTCACCGGCTGCGCGATCGATGCACTCGTGCGACGTGGCGGCCCACTCGTCGCCATCTTGTGGGGTCGCGATGCGCAGTCGCTGGAGCCACATCTCGGTGACGTCCCGGTGGTGAAGAGCACTCACCCCTCCCCCCTCTCAGCACACAACGGGTTCTTCGGTTCGCGTCCGTTCTCCCGCACCAACGAATTGCTGCAGAAGCAGGGGGCGACCCCGATCGACTGGAATCTGGCCTGACGGCACGCCGCGCGTCGGGCCCCTCCGGCGAGACGCAACGCTCCGCCCCGGTCTTCGACACGCGACTACCGTGGAGCCATGTTCTTCCAGCGTGAGCCCGTCATGATCAACGCCGACCAGGCCCTGCCGGGCCGTGACGCCCCGGTGCTCGACCCGATGCCCGAACACGCCGTGCTGGGGCGTCCCCTCGATGAGGTGCCGGCCGGTTGCCAGGTCGCCCACTTCGCCCTCGGCTGTTACTGGGGCGAGGAACGCATGTACTGGCAGACCGATGGTGTGGTGAACACCGCGGTCGGGTTCATGGGTGGCTTCACGCCCAATCCCACGTACATGGAGTCCTGCACCGGGCGGACCGGGCACACCGAGACCGTGCGCGTGGTCTTCGACCCGAACGTCATCACCTACCGCGACCTGCTCGTGCAGTTCTGGGAGGCCCACGACCCGACCCAGCTCAATCGTCAGGGCAATGACGTGGGAACGCAGTACCGTTCGGCGCTCTTCCCCGTCGACGACGCCCAGTTGGCCGCCGCTCATGAGACCCGCGATGCCTTCCAGAAGGCTCTCACCGAAGCCGGCTACGGCGAGATCACCACCGAGATCACTCCCGGGCAGACCTTCTACTACGCCGAGGCCGAACATCAGCAGTACCTGCACAAGAACCCGGGCGGCTACTGCCCGGTGCACGCGACCGGTGTGAGGTGTGGTCAGGCCGACTGATCGGGGCAGGCGGCCTCACAATTCCCGATCAGCTGGGAATGGCCTTGCCGGGATTCAGGATGCCGTGCGGGTCGAGTGCCCGTTTCACCGCGCGATACATCTCGGCGACGGTGGGGCTGACCTCCTGACGCAACCCGTCGAGCTTCAGCAGCCCGATGCCGTGTTCACCGGTGACGGTGCCCCCGGCGGCGATGGCGGCAGCGATGATCTCATCGAATGCCGCCTTGGCACGCTCCTCGGCCTCATCGTCCCCGGGCGGCGTGATGAGCAACGGATGCAGGTTGCCGTCGCCGGCGTGAGCGATGCTGGCAACGAGCACGCCGTGCCGTTCGCCGATGTCGGCGCATTCCTGCAGCACCTCGGCCACCTTGGTGAACGGCACGCAGATGTCCTCGGTCAGCACTGGCCCCAGGCGTTCCAGCGCGGGATAGGCCAGCCGCCGAGCCGCATACAGGGCGTCCCCCTCCTGAGCATCCGACGACCGCATCGACAGGGTCGCTCCGGCATTGTCGAAGCACCTCAGCATGGCGCCGGCTTCGGCGTCCCCTTGGGCTCCCGGCGAGTCGGTGCGGCCGATGAGCACGACCTCCGCATCGGCCGAGAGGCCCATGTTCTTCCATTCGTCGACCGCTTGGAGGCAGTAACGGTCCACCAGTTCCAACGCGCTCGGCCGGATGCCCTGGCCCCGAATCGCCGCGACGGCATTGCCGGCGTCGATCAGCGAGTCGAAGAAGCCCGCCACCGTGATGGGTTCGGGGGGCAGGTTCTCCACGCGGACCACGATCTCGGTGACAACGCCCAGCGTCCCCTCCGAACCGACCATGAGTCCTCGCAGGTCATATCCCGCAACGCCCTTGGGCGTGCGCCGGCCGAGGCGGACGATCTCGCCGGTTCCGGTGACAACCTCGAGTTCACGCACCCAGTCGGCGGTGACGCCGTATTTGACGCAGCACATCCCGCCGGCATTGGTACCGACATTCCCGCCGATCGTCGACCACGGGCTCGACGCCGGGTCCGGCCCGTACCAGAGGCCTTCCTCAGCCAGAACGGCGCGGAATTCGTCACCGACCATGCCCGGTTGGACACGTGCGATGTGGTTCGCATGATCGATCTCCAGAACCTTCGCCATGCGTTCGAAACTGATGATGACGCAGCCGTCGATCGCGTTGGCCCCGCCGGAGAGCCCGGTTCCGGCACCACGCGGAACCAGCGCGGTGCCGGTCTCGATGCACGCCTTCACCACCTGCTGGACCTCGAGGGTGTCGGCGGGCCGCACCACCGCCGCGGGTGCACCATAAGGCGCCCAAGCCGCTTCATCGTGAAGGAAGCCCGTCATGGAGTCGGGGTTGATGATCACCGATTCCGGCGGCAGTACCGACGTCAGTGCGTCAACGATCGCAGTGTTCACCCACGACAGGCTAGTCCTCTGGCGCGCTGCAGCGGCGTTTGTTCAACGCTTGGATTTCAGCGCCTGGATCGTGCCGAAGCGTTCCTCGGCATGCGGCAGGCTCACCCGACGCAGGTACTCGGCCATGTCAGTGGCCCCTTCTTCGGCGAACCTGTCGGCCAGGCCGCGCACATCATCGGGATGGCGGTTCTGACTCATCTTGGCCTTGCCCTCGATCTGCTCGATCTGGAGGTCGACCCTGACGATCGCCCGCGCCATGCGTTCCAGCTTCTCATCACCCACCGGGGTCAGGACGTCCTCGGATTCGAACCGGTCGGTCAGTTCACGGGCCGCGGCCAGAGCGGCCTCCGGGCTCGTGTCGACGCGGACCGGTCCGGTGACGTGCAGCGTCACGTAGTCCCACGTCGGAACGTTCGGCATCACGTCGTTCGTGGCGTACCACAGCGGCGAGACGTAACCGTCCATCACGTCGATGATCGCCAGACCACGCCCCGTCATGGGTTCGATCGCCTGAGGGTTGTTGCGCACCAGGTGCGTCACGAGCGTCCGACCTTCCAAGTGGAAGGGCACGAACGTGGCGCTGGGGGGCGCATCCCCCGCGTCGGCCGGCATGGTCACCAGATTTCCGGGGCGAGGCGTGGCGAGCAACTCCCAGGCAGCGTCGTCGGGGATCCGGAAATGTGCTGGTACATACATCGCCCCTGAATCTACTCGGCAACCTGAATCCACCCGGCAGCCTGTATCCACCCGGCAGCCTGTATCCACCCGACAGCGTGTATCCACTCCACAGCTTCTGCGCACCGGGCCACAGGTGTTCGGCCATGGCCGTTCATCCCGGCCCCGACGTCCATCCCGGCCCCGACATCGGCGTCACCAGCCCCGCTCCCGAGGGTGGGGCCCGGATGCCAAACAGGAACGGTTGCCCGTTGAAACGATTGCTAATGTGGCCATATGCCCGGAGATGTCCCCCAGCGCCGCATGTCGACTGGCGTGTGCCCTGGGAGGCATGCATCATGCGCAGCCCTCTTCCCGCCAACCACCGGGAGAACCTGATCGATGCTGTGGACCCTGCTTCTCGTAGCAGTGGCCCTGGTCGTCTCCCCTGCGTTGGTGGTGGCCACAGGTCGCCGCACAGGATGGCTTCTCGCCGTCGTGTTCCTGGCCGCCGCCGCCCTCTTCACTCCCACCGCGCTCGCGGTCTGGTCCGGCAACATCCCCACGTGGAGCATGCCGTGGATCCCCGAACTCGGTGTCGATCTCTCCCTGCGCGCCGACGGTCTCGGCGTCGTGTTCACCTATATGGCACTGCTGATCGGCGCGGTCGTCCTCACCTACTCGGCCAGTTATCTGCCCCCCTCGAATCGGCGACGAAGCATGTCGTTCTACCCGATCATGGTGGCGTTCACCGTCGCCATGATCGGATTGGTGCTCACCGATAATCTCCTGGTGCTGTTCGTGGCATGGGAGCTGACGTCCCTGGCCTCCTTCCTGCTGATCGGACGTTCCGGAGCGGGCGCCGAGGCGCCTTCCATGCGAACCCTGCTGCTGACCTTCACCGGTGGTCTGTTCCTGTTGGCCGCAGTCGGCGCCATGTGGGCACGTACCGGAACCACCGTGCTCAGCGAGGTTCTGACCCATGGCGTCTGGGACACCGACCCACTGTTCACCGGGGCCATGGCCCTCCTCGTGGCGCTGGCCGCGATGACGAAATCAGCCCAGTTCCCCTTCCACGTGTGGCTGCCCGACGCCATGGCCGCCGCCACCCCCGTCTCTGCGTACCTTCATGCCGCAGCGGTGGTGAAAGCCGGCATCTTCTTGCTGATGCGCTTCAGCCCGGCCTTCGCCGACGTTCCGATCTGGAACGCCCTGCTCATCTGCATCGGCCTGTTCACCAGCCTGTTCGGGGGATATCTCGCGATCGGGCAGGATGACCTCAAGCGGTTGATGGCTTATTCGACGGTCAGCCAGCTCGGTCTCATCGTCGCCGCAGTCGGCGTCGGTACCGCATTCGCTCTCGGCGCCGCTGTCGTCCACACGATCACCCATGCGCTGTTCAAGTCCGGGCTGTTCATGGTGGTGGGTGTCATCGACCGCGCCACCGGCACGCGTGATGTTCGACGTCTCCCGCACCTGGCGCGAGCGATGCCGGCCATGTTCGTGGTGACCGTGCTCGGTGCGGCATCGATGGCCGGGGTCCCACCAATGCTCGGTTTCATCTCGAAGGAGGGTCTTCTCGGCGCCATGCGCCAGGCACCGGGCCCGATCTTCAACGGCTGGATCGCGTTCGCGGTAATGACGATCAGCGCCGTGGTCACGTTCACCTACACCGCCAAGATCGTGACCGGCGGATATATCGACGGCGACAGCGATCGTGAAGTCATGCCCGTCTCACTCGGGCTGCGCATCAGCTCCGCGCTGCCCATCGTGCTCGGCCTTCCCCTCGCACTGGCGGCAGGGCTCCTGGACATCCCGGTGAACGCCGCGACCACCGCAGCCAACACCCCCGGATCCCCAGAACCCCACGTCCACCTCGCGTTGTGGCACGGCATCACACCCGAGTTGATCGCCACCGCGGTCGTGATCGGTATCGGAATCGTCATCCTCGCCCGCCGCACCGCGCTGCATCCGCACATCGAGCGTCGACGCGCCGCTGGCGACGGAACCACCGCCATCAACCGTCTGTACACCCTCGCCGGGGCAATGGGGCGCCTGGTGAACCGGATGGCCAACTCAGACAGCCCCACGCGCCATCTGGCGTTCATCGCGCTGGGACTGACAGCCGTCATCGGACTGGGCGCGGCACACTCCCACGACAAGCTCCCTCCCCTGCAGGATGGCGTTTCCCAGCCACTCGATGCATTGTTCCTTGTGCTGATGACCGGCGCGGTGATCGTGGTCTGCACCTCCAATTCACGACTCGGTGCGACCGTGGCGTTGTCGACCATCGGCATCGTCGGCACAACCCAGATCTTCTCCCTCGGCGCTCCCGATGTGGGCCTGACACAGCTGCTGGTGGAATCACTGACGGTGATCGTCATCATGCTCGTGCTGCAGAAACTTCCGTTGACCTTCGGTAAACCCGGCAAGAACCGGCGTCCATCCGCGCTGGCCATCGCATTGCTCACCGGCACGGCCGCCGGCGTGGCCACCCATCTGTTCAACGGCCGACGCTTCCCCTCGGGAACCTCGCGCTACTACTTGGGAAGCGGTGCCCAGGAGGCCGGCGGTGAGAACGTCACGAACCTGATCCTCGTGGAGTTCCGGGCTCTGGACACCTTCGGCGAACTCGCAGTGCTCGGCATGACGGCTGTGTCGGTGATCGCGATCATCTCGACCGTCCGACACCGCCACCTCGACCCGCCCCCGAAAAAGGACCGTTCCTATGTTCCCGCCCCGAAGATTCCGTTGCAGGGCCCGGGCACCCTCGCCTACCGCGCGGTCACACAGGCCTGGGGTAACGCGGTCCACATGCAGATGCTGGTGAACCTGAGCACTCCGATGATCGGGCTGTTGTCACTGTGGTTGTTCTGGCGCGGCCACAACGCACCCGGCGGCGGTTTCGTCGCCGCGCTCGTGGGTTCCTGCATCGTGGCGATGGTTTACTTGGCCACTTCACGCGACCGGCAGATCGGCCCTCCGAAACTTCCGTTGCGGCTCATCACCGCAGGTATCGTCATCGCCCTTGTCATCGGCGGCGTCGGCTTCATCAAAGGATCCTTCCTGGCACCCCTGCACTTCTACATCGGCGAGGTGCATCTCACCACCTCCCTGATCTTCGATGTCGGCATCTACCTTGCAGTTCTCGGGCTGATGCTCGTGACGTTCAATCTGTTGGGCACCAGCGCCTCCACCGCGCTCCAACGTGGCGAGCAGACCCGTGAGCGTGCCGACGAGGCGGTCGAGGGAGAGCTGCCCGGGCCGATGGACACCTCTCGAGGTGAGCGCCCCATCCGCTACGGCCGCGGCACCCGGATCCTGTCGACCGGAAGGGAGTACCGCCCATGATCATCTCCATCACGGTCGGTGTGCTCGTCGCAGGTGGCATCTACCTCATGCTCCAGCGCAGCATGGTGCGGACCGCCTTCGGCGTCAGCCTGTTGAGCCATGCTGCGAACCTCGCGATCCTCACCTCGGGAGTTCCCGCATGGCGCGAGGACCCGATCCTCAACGTCACCACACCCGACCAAGCGGCCGACCCCCTCCCCCAGGCATTCGTGCTGACCGCCATCGTCATCACCATGGCCTCGACGATCCTGATGTTGGCGCTCTCGGTGATCGGTCACAATGACGACCTGCTGCGCGCCCCCGAATCCGGAGAGTCGCACCGCCCATGACCACGCCCACGATTCTTCTCCCGGCCCTTGTCGCGGTCCCCCTGCTGCTCAGCGCATTGCTGGTGGTGGTCCGTCACCGCTGGCTGGAGCGCCTGCTGATGGTCGGTGTCCCCCTGGCCACCACAACCGTCGCAGTCTGGCTCGTGGGTGCCACATCGCATTCGAACGTGCTGGTGACCAACGTCGGCGGCTACCCCGCGGTGTTCGCCATCAACCTGGTGGCCGACTCGGTGACGGCGCTGATGATGCTCATCATGTCAGCGGTCACCGCGGTCGCGTCCCTCATGCTCACGCTCACCGATGAGGACCGCCGACGGTTCGTGCCCGCGCTGGTGCTGTTGTTGCACACCGGCGTCAACGGTGCCCTCATGACAGCCGACCTGTTCAACCTGTTCGTGTTCATCGAGGTCATGCTGATGCCCTCGTACGCCCTCATCGCGGTGACCGGCTCCTGGCGTCGACTCGGCATCGGTCGCATGTTCCTGCTGGTCAACATCTTCACCGGGACGCTCCTGCTGATCGGCGTGGGCTTCGTCTACGGCGTGACCGGCACCGTCAACCTCGCGGCACTCGCGGACGCCGGCTCCCGCGACGCCCGAGGCGCCAGCGCCTTGGCGATGGTCCTGTTCACCCTGTCGGTCAAGGCCGGTGCCTTCCCCGTGCATGGATGGCTTCCCCGCGCGTACTCGGGCACGTCCGGCGCGATGATGATGTTGTTCTCGGCCCTGCACACCAAGATCGCCCTGTACGCGATCTATCGCATCTACGCGATCACCTTCGGCAAGCCCGGGCCGGTTCTGACCACCGTGGCGGTCATCGCCGTGTCGACCATGCTCGTGGGAGCTGTCGCCAGCTTCGGCGAGACGCGTATCCGCGGGATCCTCGCCTACCAGATGGTCTCGGGCATCGGGCACATCCTTTTGGCACTCGTGCTGTTCAGCGAGCGTTCCCTCAGCGCCGGCCTGTTCTACATGAGCCACCACATCCTCACCATCGCCGCACTGCTCTCAGCCGCAGCAGCGATCGAATTCACCTACGGCTCGGGGCGTCTGACGCAACTGGGTGGCCTCATGCGCCGTGAGAAGGCCCTGGCCGCCTGCATGGCAGCCGGACTGCTGTCGCTGATCGGGCTACCTCCGACCTCGGGAACATGGGGCAAGCTCAGTCTGGTGCTGGCCTCCGCCGAAGGCCCCGGGAGGACGCCGACGATCTACATCGGTGCGATCGTGCTGGCGTCCATCGCCTCGATCATGGCTCTGCAGCATCTGTGGCGTGAGGTGTTCTGGGGACCGTTGCCGTCGGAATACCTCCCCGACGATCCAAAGAAGGGCCGCGGTGACCCCGAACCACTCACCGACGACGTCCGCGTCCCGACCCGGTTGAAGGTGATCCCCGTGGCCCTGACCGGCGTCGTCATCGCGGTGTTCTTCGCCGCCGGATCGATCATGCCCTTCTTCGGCGACGCCGGGAAGTCCCTCATCGATTCCTATCCCTACATGGCACAGGTGATGCCATGAACTTCCTGCATCGCACCTGGTATTGGCTCTCCCTCGTGGTCTATCTGGTGGTCCAGATACTCTCCGGGTCCTTCCGGAACCTCGGGCAGACGCTGCGTCGCACCGACCGGGCGATGATCCTGCAGATGCCCCTGCGTGCCCGGACCGACATGGAGGTGTTCCTCATCTCCTCACTCATCGCCGCCACCCCGGACTCGTTCGTGGTCGGCACCGCCGCTGCGATGCCCGGAAGTCCTCGAGGTGATCAACCGGCCACTTTGTTCGTCCATCTCGTGGGCTTGGAGAGCCGCGTCGAAGCCGTCGCTCACCTCCACGACCTCGAAGCGCGAGTCCTGCGTGCGACAAGGGGGCATGGCTGATGACCGCCATCGTCTGGGTCACCATGATCATGCTCGGGGCGTCGATCCTCATCGGACTGGCCCGCATCGCCACCGCAACCGACGGCGGCACCCGAGCCATCGTCGGCGACCTGGTGTTCTTCTCCGGGATCGGGATCATCATGGGCCTGAGCATCCTGGACGAATCATCGGTGGCGATCGATGCCGCCGTACTGGCGTCGATCGTCGGCGTCCTCGCCACCGTGGCGCTCGCGCGAATCATCACCCGAGGACGGAGGTGACGGGATGGAAGAGATCATCATGACCAGCATCGTCGGGCTGCTGATGATCGGCGGGGGGCTGTTCGTCATCAACTCGGCCATCGCCATGTTCCGCGTCCACGACGCCTATGAGCGACTCAGCGCCATGACCCCCGCCACGGGTCTCGGCCTCCCCCTGATCGTCATCGGCGTCGGTGTGGAGCACACGTGGGAGTACCGGTTCGAGTGGGAGGTGTGGGGACGCGTCGCCATCATCGTGACCGCGATGATCCTGGTCTCCTCGGTGGGCTCCAATGTGCTCGGACGCGCGGTGTACATGTCCGGCGCGCCGCTGGATCCCAAGACCATGTTCAACGACCTTGCCGAGGAACCGGCGTGGCTTGCCGACCCATCGTCGGGGAACAACGCCTCGTCTGAACAGGCGACACCACCGGGCATCGACTCCGCAGGCGGTTCGTCCGATGCGAACGAGCCGGAACCGAAGACTTCTCGCGACGAGGAGTAGCGGCTTCAGGCGCGGACGCTGTCCAGAGTCTCATCGAGCTTCTTGGACGCTGCGGGGTCATCGACCGGCTCAATGGTGATGACGACGGTCCAGATGCCCTCGGTGCCCGAATCGAGAGTGTGCACCGTCCACAGCTTCTTGCTGTCCTTGTAGGACGCGATCCCCTCCGTCGCGTAACCGGGCACCGATCCGACCTGCTGTTCGGTGGTGTCCTGAACGTCGAAACCGGTGAAGCCCGAATCACTGTCCATGCTCGTGGTCAGACACTCGAACAGGTCCTTGCTGGCCTGCTCCTGGTTCTGGAACCCGGCTTCGGTGGGCAACCCGCCCACCACGACACCGAACTGGTCACCTTCCCCCGGAGTGGTCAACCGTGCGGCGATATCGTTCAAGTAAGGGAAATACGAGGTTTCCGGGCGGAACACGAATTCCTCGGGAATGCGGAACACGACACCCGCGGTCTGATTGTCTTCTCCGGGCCGAACGCTCACTGCTGTCTGGTTGCCCGCCATGCAGTCGATCTCACCGGACTGTTCTCCCCCATTACCGCCCTCGGCATCAGTCTCGCTGGGCTGCGCAGTTGGCTGCGGGTGCGTCGGATCGCCGCCCGGATCGACCGTCTCGCCGCCCTTCGGCCGCAGCACCACGAACAGGAGACCCGCCACGAGCGCGAGCACGATGACACCGGCCACGATGAGGACCCCGAGCCTCGGAGCACCCGAGCCGCCGGTGCCTCCGCCTGAGATGGGAGGCATCTGCCCCGGCGCCCCGCCGCCCAGGGGCTGTGCTCCCGGACGCTCCTGCCCCACAGAGTCCGATCCGCCGAGGGGTTGGCTGCTAGGTGTGGACCCGGCAGCTCGGTCCATCTGCTCTTGTGAGGGGAAAGGCGCGTTGGGATCCGGGGAGACCGCTCCCGTCCACCGTGACCCATCCCAGAAGCGGAACTGGTGGGGCTGACCGGATGGGTCTGGAAACCAACCTGCGGGCTGCATGCGGCACAGGTTAACCGACGAACGGTCATGTACCCGACACGACGAGTCATTCCAGAACGACGGATCTGCGGGATCGGCATAGGCTCGGGCCCATGCGTTTCTCGCGTCCGGTCCCGTTCCTGCTCGTCCTAGTGGTGACGGGCTGGTCGGTCGTGTCAGCCGGGATCAACCAGGACGCCCGTTTCGTGCTCGGTTCGCTCTCCGCCGGATGGCCGGTCGGTGACGCCTGGGCACATCGTCCCCTGTTGTTCCGCGTGGCCATGCTGCCGTTCGCCGCTCTGGGGCCGACGCCCGTGGCCGAAGCAGCCATAAGACTGCTGTTGCTGGGTGCCGTCGTGTTCGCCAGCCTCGTGCTCGGTTGGGGTGTGTCACGCATCCACACCCGACCCTGGTGGGTGGCGGGCGTCGTCGGTGTGTCCCTGGCGTGGGCACCGGGATGGGATTTCGCCGAGCCGGAGTGGATGGCCACTGTCTTCGCCGTGGCCGGTCTCGGACTGACCCTGCGGTACACCGACCCCGAACCCCACGATCCGCCAGCGGTGAACGCCGTGGCCGCGACGCTCGCACCCATGCTCCTGGCCTGCGCATGCCTGTTGAAGTACACGACCACCACCACCGCCGTTGTGGTGTGGGGGCTCGTGTGGTGGACCCGCGGGCTCTCACACAGCGTGCGGCTGGCCTGGCGGACGCTCGCATTCGCAGCCTCCGGGCTCGTCATCACGATGTTGGTCTCTCGCCCTGAGTACCTGTGGCTCACCGAGATGTCCGCGTTGAACCCCACGGTCGATCTGGGCACTCCCCGGGAGCTCCTGGAAGGGTTCGTCAACGTCCCGTTGGTCGCCCCGATCACCATGGTGGCCGTCGCAGTGCTGCTGCCGCTGTGGCGCTGGCGTCGGCTCGCCGTGGCGGGCTGTGTGGCCGCGGTGGGCGTCCTCAGCCTCCCGTTCGTCCTGCAACACCAGAACTTCCTGTATCACCTCGCGCCCATCCCCGTGCTGTGCGCCGGTGTGGTGGCAGCCGTGGTCACGCACCCTCGCACGGCAGCACGGATGGGACCGACAGCAGCCGTCGCCGGGCTGGGAGCGACATCCGCCGCCACGTTGCTGTGGTTCTTTCCCGAGCCGTTGCGGAACCGCCATTGGGAGTTCGCTTCCCTCGCGATGGTGGCGGTGGTCGCGCTGACGTGGCTCATCACCCTGCCCCGGTCGGCACGTCGGTTGCCGCGCCCGGGTCGTCACTGGCTGGCGTCCGGCGCCATGCTGACGCTGCTGGTGCCGGTGTTTCCCGTCACGGCTTACTCGTACTCTCTGGCGCATCGTGGCACCACGAATCTCGACAATCGTGCACTCGCCCAGCCACTCGAGATCCCCGGCGTGGCCACCGATGCTCCCGTTGTGTATCTGTCGTTCTCGGCCCCCTATCGGATGCAGAACCCCAGCACGTGTCAATACGTCTCCCCCACCTGGCTGCAGAGAGCAGGCGATCGTGACGCGGTTCCGGACACTCGCAGTTTCTCGATGAATCTGGCCTGTCTGTATGACCCGGATGCACGCTTCGCCATCGTCGAGAGTGACTGGTTCGTTCTCGCCGATGCCGATCCGCACGTCCGTACAGCAGTCGAGCGTGGATTCGATTGCACTCGCCCCACCGGCTCCAGTGAGGGCTTCATCGCCTGCCCGCGACGCTGAGGCCTGCTGCCGAAATTGGCCCCTGTGCCATGATGGAGCGATGCGGATCGTATGTGTGGCCACCGAGGGAGGGTCGCCCCTGTTCAGCTCCGCACTCGGACATGGCGAGGACCCCTATCTCACAGTGTGGCAGCACGGTCTGACGTTGACGCGAACCCTTTCCGCGGAGAACACGAGCAACGAGATCGTTCTCACCGTGCAGGGCGCACCGACGCTCCATCGTCCCGTTCAGCGCCGACGCCGACGCCACCATCCGCAAGGTTCGGAGCTTCCGACGAGGCGCCAACGCGTGGCCGCCTACGGCATCGTGCTCTCCGAGCGCGGCATCCTCGGAACAGAGTTCTCCAAGCTCACCAACGCATCGGGGTCGTTCGGCCTACCAGGCGGCGGCATCGAGCCCGGGGAACAACCTCCACACACGGTCGTCCGGGAAGTGCATGAGGAGACCAGTCAGCACGTGACGATCGGGCCACTGGTGGATGTGCAGTCCGATCACTGGATCGGACACGCGCCCAACGGCCGCTTCGAGGATTTTCATGCGGTGCGTCTGGTGTACACCGTCTTCTGCGACGACCCCACCGATCCTGTCGTGATCGATGTCGGCGGCACCACCGCCTCGGCACGTTGGGTGCCGTTGGACAACTGGCGTGACACCCCATGGGTATCGGGTTCGCGTGCATTGTTGGCGAAGCATCTTCCCGAGGCCCGACGCCTGTGGGCACTGCACCGGGCGGAACGCGACTGAGCCTCCCCCCTCAGGTCGTGACGGGCGTCAGCGTCGCAGGTAGGAGATGAGACGCAGCAGCTCGAGGTAGAGCC
Organism: Propioniferax innocua; assembly: GCF_006716235.1. Lineage (GTDB taxonomy): Bacteria > Actinomycetota > Actinomycetes > Propionibacteriales > Propionibacteriaceae > Propioniferax > Propioniferax innocua. The sequence continues at coordinate 380,022 of NZ_VFOR01000002.1, forward strand.
AGATGAGGGTCAGCGTCAGGCCGAAGGCTGCACGCCAGGCCTGGTCGGCCGGCACACCGGCACGGACTCCTCGCTCGATGTGGTCGAAGTCGAGCACGAGGTTCAGCACGCCGAGCACGACGCCCACCACAGCCACACCGATGGTCAGGAGGCCACCCGAACGCAGGCCGAGGCCACCGGGCATGAAGAAGCTGAGTACGAAGTTGACCAGCATCAGCACGCCGAATGACACGGTGGCGAGCAGCACGATCTTCTGGAACTTCGGCGTCACCCGGATGTTGAAGAACTTGTAGGCGAACAGCGTCACAAGAGCCGCGACGAACGTCGCCATGACCGCCTGGACGACGATCCCGTCATACAGGAGCTCGAAGATCTGGGAGAACCCGCCGACGAACACGCCTTGGGAGAGGGCGAAGATCATCACCAACGGCGCCGGCACACTGTGGCGAACGGCAGCCATGATCGACAGCACCAGCGTCATGACCGCCGACACACCCCAAGCCACCATGAAGTACCCCGAGGTCGGCGGCAGCAGGACCCAGGTGACGGCAGCAGCGGCCACGACCAGGCCGATGGAGATGATCGACTTCACGATCACGTCATCGAAGGTCATGGGCCGCTGGGATCCGGTGGGCTCAGGTGCATAGGACGAGCCCGGTCGCGGACCGGTGTATCGCGGACCGGGGTGTCGCGGCCCTGTGTACCTCGTTCTGGTGTGCTGGCCGGCGTAGGGATTCGCGAACTGGCGGCTGAGCACGGGGTTGCTGGTACGCATGGTTCTCCTGAAAGGTCTGGAACATGTCCAGTGTAGGAGTGGGCACCAGCCGATCCAGCGTTTCGGGCCGACGATGTGAGGTACCCCCGATGGGATTCGAACCCACACTTGAGCGGGTTTAAGCCGCCTGCCTCTGCCGTTGGGCTACGGGGGCGCGGGCTTCACCCTAGCGTTATGAGATCCCACGCCGCGTCATGAGACCCCACGCCACAGCCCGGACCAGACAGACCAGAGCATGCCGGGCCAGGCCGGGTGAACCAGACCAAGCCAAGTGAGCCAGACCAAGCCAGACCAAGCCAAGTGAGCCAGACCAAGCCAGACCAAGCCAAGTGAGCCAGACCAAGCCAGACCAAGCCAAGTGAGCCAGACCAAGCCAGGCCAAGCCGAGTACGCCAAAGCATGCCGGGCCAAGCCAAATCAGATTGGCCAAATCGCCAACGCTCACCCCCCATTGAAAAAACATTGCGGTCAAGAGCTGTCCTCATCTGCATGCGACAAAGGCATCATCGGCGGCATTGCGGTCAGATCTTGACCGCAATGTTTTTCTTTACGTGGGGCCCTCCGCCTCCCGCATGACGCCGTGGGCTTCGGCACAACACCCCTCCGCCTCCCACACGACCCCATGGGCTTCCCGTGTACCGTCCTGCTCCCCACTCACAGGTTGAGGCACTCGCAAAGTAACGGTTGAGGCACTCGCAAAGTAACGGTTGAGGTGCTCGCAAAGTAACGGTTAGCCCGGAACGGAGAAACTCGCCGTCAGGCGGTTTCACACCAGTTCGGCGGCCACGGCGTCCAAGATGTCGGTCTCGCTGACGATCAGCGGCACGCCGACCCGTTCAGCGATCCGCGAGCAGATCAATGCACCACCGGCGATCACCTGAGCCCGCAGGGGCGCCAGCGTCGGGACCGTCGTCAGTTCCTCCACGGTGGAGTCGATGATCCGGCTGCTCAGATGCTCCACGTCGGTGGGCAGAAGCATCGCACCGTGTACTCGAGCGCGGTCATACGCGGTGAGGTCCAAGAACATGGCGGCCATCGATGTCGCCGTACCGGCCACCCCGACCCAGGTCCGAGCCTCATGCCAGGGAACATCACTGGCGTCGAGGATGCGATCCACATGGCCGATGGCTGCCCGCCGCTCGGCAGCCGTAGCCGGGTCCGATCTCAGGAATCGCTCCCGCATCCGAACCGCGCCGATATCCACGGATGCGGCTCCCATGACCTGACCTGTCTGCTCTCCGACAACCAGTTCGGTCGACCCGCCACCGATGTCGGTGACAAGCACGGGCCCGGCATCGACATCCGCACGCCCCTTCAACGCTTCCAACGCCCCGGAGAACGAAAGTCGCGCTTCCTCCTCGCCGGAGATCACCTCGACGTCCACGCCCAGACGTTCCCGGACGCCCGCCTCGAACTCGGCACGATTCTGCACATCACGGCTCGCGCTCGTCGCGACGAACCTGAGCCGCTCAACGCCGGCGTCTTCGATCAGTTCGGCGTAACCATCGATCGCTCGGAAGGTCCTGATCAGCGCATCCGGATGGAACATGCCGGTGGCATCCACTCCCTGCCCCAACCGGACCAGTTCAACGCGCCGATCCACCTCGATCAGACCGTCAGCAGCCTCCTGCTCGTTGTCCACCACTGCAGACACTCGCGGTGACGAGGCCCCGATCACGCCTTGTCCATGCTGCGACGAAGATCCCGAAGTCCTCGTCCCATCGGCGATGAGCAGCCGGATCGAATTGGTGCCGCAATCGATCACGGCCACCCGCGTCATGCATCACCTTCGGGGTTGCAGGGCTTGGCCCAGTACTCCCCCATCGCCTCCATGACCTCGTCGCCCAACGGATTGACGCCCGGCCCCTTGGCCAGAGCATGCCCCGCGAGCACATGGAGGCATTTGACGCGCGTCGGCATCCCACCGGCGCTGATCCCGTCGATCTCGGGCACGTCGCCCAGCTTCGCGCGGTCGGCCAGATAACTCTCGTGAGCCTCGGCATAAGCAGCGGCAAGCTCAGGTGACTCGGCGAGGCGCTCGTTCATCTCCACCATCACGCTCGCCGATTCCAATCGCGAACATGCAGCAGTCGCGCGCGGGCAGGTCAGGTAGTACGTCGTCGGGAACGGTGTTCCATTCGGCAGCCTCGGTTCAGTCGCCACCACATCCGGACGCCCGCACGGGCAACGATGCGCCACCCCGGCCACGCCACGCGGTGGACGCTGCAGCTGTCCCTCGATCGCCCGCTCGTCATCGGCGGACATCGGCTCCAACCCCGGGATCATCTCAGTTTCCCTCCGTCGTGATCGGTGGACGCTCCCCCGGATCAACCTTGCCGCCCTCATCCTCGGGCTTCTGCGTGGGAGGCTGATCGGCGAAATTCACCGAGTCACTCATACGCTGATACCAAGGTCCCCGCTCATCGGGAGCACGGGATCCGTCCGACCTGTCATCGATGCCCACGACTTCCCCGTCGGGCCCGATCACCCGGTACCCGGTATCACCCGGAACCACCCAGCCCAGACGCGACCGTGCCTCGGCCGCCACGAAATCCGGGTCGTTCCAACGACGCAGATCGTCCTCCAACTCGGCGATCCGCTGCTGAGACTGCTCGATGCGGTGCCTATCGGCCGCCTTCTCCCTCTCGGTGCTGAAGTACACCCGCAACGACGAGGCATAGCTGAGGCCGAGGATCACCAGCACCACCAGCATCAACAGGGTTCGGCGTGTCACGCCACCACGGTGTCGCGAGACAGCCCCCTCATCGTTCCCAGGGGCACGTTCAGCAGGGCGCTCCACCACCGGGTCAGCGGATGCGCGGGGGCGACGATTGGCCCGGGACCCGCCACGACCGGGCCCGGCTCCACTGCGAGGGTTCTTGCTGCGAGGGTTCTGGGGCCTGGACATCGATGCCAGCGTACGGTGCCCACACAACGCTCCCCAGCAGGCTCGCCGCCCCAGCATCACCCCACAGGCAGGACCACCCCACCGAACGTCAGCGGCGCCCCACCTCCCGGTGGGGCGCCGCTGACGGGTTCTTGTGTGGTCAGGCCTTGAAACGCGGGAAGGCCGCGGCTCCGGCATAGGTCGCCGCGTCGTCCAGATCTTCCTCGATGCGCAGCAGCTGGTTGTACTTCGCCACGCGCTCCGAGCGGGCTGGAGCCCCAGTCTTGATCTGGCCACAGTTGGTGGCAACGGCAAGGTCGGCGATCGTGACGTCCTCTGTCTCGCCCGAACGGTGCGACATCATGCAGCGATAACCGTTGCGATGTGCGAGCTCGACGGCCTCGAAGGTCTCGGTGAGCGAACCGATCTGGTTCACCTTCACCAGCAGCGCATTGGCGGTATCGGTGTCGATACCACGCTGCAGACGCTCAGGATTGGTCACGAACAGGTCGTCGCCCACGAGCTGCACCTTGTCACCGATCTGCTCGGTGATGTGCTTCCAGCCATCCCAGTCCTCCTCGTCGAGCGGATCCTCGATCGAGACAAGCGGGTACTTCTCGACCCACTCACCGTAGATGGCAGCCATCTCGTCGGCGGACTTGGCGGCACCCTCGAACTGGTAGGCGCCGTTCTCATAGAACTCGGAGGCCGCCACGTCAAGAGCGAGCGCCACATCTGATCCAGGCTCATAACCGGCGGCCTTGATCGCCTCCATGATGAGATCGAGGGCTGCGGCGTTGGAATCGAGGTTCGGGGCGAAGCCACCCTCGTCGCCGAGACCGGTCGACAGCCCCTTGTCCTTCAGAACCTTCTTCAGTGCGTGGTAGACACCTGCACCCATCTGCAGCGACTCGCGGAACGAAGCAGCGCCGATCGGGGCGATCATGAACTCCTGGATGTCCACGTTCGAGTCGGCATGCGACCCGCCGTTGAGGATGTTCATCATAGGCACCGGGAGCACATGCCCGTTGGGGCCACCGAGATAGCGGTACAGCGGCAACTCGGCCGACATGGCAGCAGCGTTGGCCACGGCCAGCGACACACCAAGGATGGCATTCGCGCCGAGGTTGCCCTTGTTATCGGTCCCGTCGAGCTCAAGCATGGCGTCATCGAGCAGGCGCTGTTCGCTGGCGTCGAAGCCCACGATCTCGGGGTAGATCTTCTCGATCACATTCTGGACGGCCTGGAGCACTCCCTTGCCGCCGTAGCGATCGCCACCGTCGCGAAGCTCCACGGCCTCGAACTGGCCGGTGGAGGCACCAGACGGAACCGCCGCGCGGCCCTCGGCGCCGTCATCGAGGATGACTTCGACCTCGACGGTGGGATTGCCGCGCGAATCGAGAATCTCGCGTGCATCGACGAATTCAATGGTTGCCACTATGGAGCCTTTCGACGTGGGTTGACTCTGGCACCCAGACTAGAGCTGCCCCTCCGCTGCCTGAACACTGGCCTCCAGCTCGCGCAGGGCATCGCGCAGGGCCTGCTCGGGATCGACGCCGCTCGCGTGGGCCCGCTCCACCAGCGTCAATGCCTCGGCACCGATCTCCTCGGCGGTGATCGGCTCATCTGCCAACTCCACCGGAACCCTGTGCGACCTCGCCCGCGAGACAACCTTGGCCGCCCGCGTCATCGCCGACACCTGGTGCGGAATGCCGTCGAGCGAACTCGTTCGCCCCTTCTCTCGACGCTTGCGTTCCTCCCATGTGGCGTTCAGATCGTCAGGAACCTCATCATCGGAGAACACGTACGGGTGTCGTTCCACGAGTTTGTCGGTGATGCCCCGTGCCACATCATCGATGTCGAACCGCCCCTCGGTACGGGCGATCTCGGCGTGGAAATACACTTGGAGCAGAAGGTCACCGAGTTCCTCCCGCAGGTCGGCGTCGGTGCCAGCCTCGATGGCGTCGACCACCTCACCGGTCTCCTCGACCAAGTACCGGACGAGACTGCGATGGGTCTGCTTCGCGTCCCACGGGCATTCGACGCGCAACCGCGTCATGACCTCCGCGAGGCGCCGAAGTTCATCCACCGAGGAGGTCACGCCGTTCCGCCTGCTCCTCGAAGTGTTCCTGGAGACGGAGCATCGTCTGGGGCGAACGCACCGAGAGCGAACCACCGGCCGCGAAGTAACCGTTCGCGTCGAGTGATCCGTAACGCGGGTTCACCTGCACATCAACCTCATCGGCAATGCGGGCGTACTCGGCCGGCGGCACCTGCTGCTGGACGGCCTTGCTGAACAGATCATCCTTCAGCACCTCACCAGCTTGGGGGTCCATCACCAGCTGAGCGGGAACTCCCTGCTGCAGAAGCGCCCCCATGAGCTGCTCGTCAGTGGCCTCCATGCCGAACTCCGCAGCCACCTTCTGTGCGATGGCGTTGTCAACGGTCACGGTCACGACATAGACGGGCGTGAACATCTCGCTCCCCACCGCTGCGTTGAGATTGTCGGTGCGCTCCTGGACGTCTTGGACGCTGTAGGTCTCACCGTCGATGGTGGCGGCATCCTGCGGGGCACCACAGCCGGTCACCACCAGCGCCGACGCCGCGATTCCCACCGCCAGCAGACGCTTCGCCCTCGTCGTCATCCTCGCCACTGCCACACCTCTCGCCGCTCGCTGCATCTTCACGTGCCCTGCGCATTTCTTCGCCGGGAATCCCCCGGCAGCGTACCTGAGACGGCCTGCGCTTCACGGCACGCCACAGGAACAACCACATCCTCCACCGCAGGAAAGTCGGTCGAGCAGGCTCCGCTCCACAGCCGCATCAGGTGAAGATCTGGCCCACCACGTCGCGGCACCACGCGACCACATCCCCATCTGGTCCAAGGTCTGACGCCGAGGGCTTGGGCACCAGGACCACATCGCCTTTCACCACACTCCCCGGGTACAGCCGTTGGAGCCGCAGCACCCGCGATTCGGGCAGATCATGCGGAGCGAAACGGAATGCCCGACCAGTGGCGACGATCTCGTGGAGACCAACGGTGCGTGCCGCGTTCCGCAGATGTGCCACGTCGAGCAGTTTGCGGGCCGGATCGGGCAGTGCCCCGTAACGGTCGGCCATCTCTGCGGCCACCGCATCGACGTCCTCATCGCTGCGCACCTCGGCCAGCCGCTTGTACATCTCCAGTCGCAGCCGCTCGGACTCCACATAGTCGGTCGGCAAGTGTGCCTCGGTGGGCACCTCGATGCGCATCGGAACCTCGGGTTCGACACCATCGGCATCATCGCGGTACTCGGTGACGGCCTCGCCGACCAATCGGATGTACAGGTCGAAGCCCACGTCGGCGATGTGCCCGGACTGTTGGCCGCCGAGCAGATTGCCCGCACCACGCAGTTCGAGGTCCTTCATCGCGATCTGCATGCCCGCGCCCAGGTCGGTGTGCGCGGCGAGCGTCGACAGACGATCGTGAGCGGCCTCGGTGAGGGGTTTGTCCGGCGGGTACAGGAAGTAGGCGTAGCCGCGTTCCCGGGAACGTCCGACGCGCCCGCGCAGCTGGTGCAGCTGCGACAGCCCCATCACATCGGCCCGCTCGATGATGAGGGTGTTGGCCGTGGAGATGTCGAGCCCGGCCTCGACGATCGTGGTGCACACCAGCACATCGGCCCGCCGTTCGACGAAATCGAGCATGACGCTCTCGAGCTGCGCCTCCCCCATCTGACCATGCGCGGTCATCACCCGTGCCTCCGGCACGAGTTCGGCGATCCGTTGTGCGGCACGATCGATGCTCTCCACGCGGTTGTGGATGTAGAACACCTGCCCCTCCCGCAGCAGTTCACGGCGGATGGCCGCCCCGACCTGGGCGGCGTCGTAGGGTCCGGCGAACGTCAGAACCGGGTGCCGTTCCTCAGGTGGGGTGGAGATCGTCGACATCTCACGGATCCCTGTGACGGCCATCTCCAACGTGCGTGGGATCGGCGTCGCCGACATCGACAGGACGTCCACATCAACGCGCAGCTTCTTCAACGCCTCCTTGTGCTCGACCCCGAACCGCTGCTCCTCGTCGATGATCACCAAACCCAGATCGGGGAACGAGACCTCCCCGCTGAGCAGCCGGTGCGTCCCCACCACCACATCGATCCGACCAGCCGCCACATCGTCCTTGACGCGGTCGGCCTCCTTCGGCGTCTGGAAACGGGAGAGCTGCCCGACTCGCACGGGGAATCCCGCGTAACGCTCGGCGAAGGTGGAGGCATGCTGCTGCACCAGGATCGTGGTCGGCACCAGCACCGCCACCTGTTTACCGTCCTGGACGGCCTTGAACGCCGCCCGGACCGCGATCTCGGTCTTGCCATAACCCACGTCCCCGCAGATGAGGCGGTCCATGGGCACGACCCGCTCCATGTCGCGCTTCACGTCCTCGATGCACGCGAGCTGGTCGGGTGTCTCCACATGCGCGAAGGAGTCCTCCAGCTCGCGTTGCCACGGGTTGTCAGGCCCGAAGGCATGCCCCTTGGTGGCCTGCCGGGCGGCGTAGAGCTTGATCAGCTCCGCGGCGATCTCCTTGACCGCTCGACGTGCCCGACTCTTGCGTCTGGCCCAGTCGCCGCCACCCATCTTGTCGAGGGTCGGTGCCTCGCCACCCACGTAGCGGGTGACCTGGTCGAGTTGATCCATCGGGACGAACAGGCGGTCCCCCGGTTGCCCCCGCTTGCTCGGCGCGTACTCGATGATGAGGTATTCGCGGGTGCCTGCCGAGGTGGTGCGTTGAATCATCTCCACGTAACGGCCCACACCGTGCTGCTCGTGGACGACCGGATCTCCGGCCTCCAGCTCCAGCGGATCCACCTGGTTTCGACGCCGGGACGGCATACGGCGGCGCCGGGTGTCCACGGTCTTGCGTCCGGAGAGATCACCACTGCCGAACACCGCCACCTTGGGTCCATCGAGGCGGAATCCGCTCGCCACCTCACCGAGTGCGATCGTCAACACCTCGGGCTGCGGTGGTCTGTTGAGCTGGGCCACCGCCCGGCTGGGAATGTCGTGATCGGAGCACACCTCGACCAGACGCTTCACCAACCCCTTGCCCTCGGCGATCATCACCACACGCCACCCCTCGGCGAGCGCCTTGGTGATGTCAGCCATCGCGGCGTCGGCATCACCGCGCCAAGACTCGGTGGGGCGTGCATCGACGCGGAGGTGGTTCACCACGAATGCATGATTGTGCCCGTCCGAGGTGTTGTGTCCGTCCGAGATGTTGTGTCCATCTGAGGTGTCATGGACGGTGGAGGTGTTCTCCCCACCGGCGTCCGACCCACCGGATGCGTCGTCCTCTCCTGCTCCGAACTGGCTGAACGTCCACCACACCTGACCGCGTTCCTGCGCGGTGAACCGCACATCGTCCAAGCTGCGGTAAGCGCTGGATCCGAGGTCGATCGGGGCCTGCCCTCCTCCAGCCGCGGCCTTCCACGAGGCGTGCAGGAACTCCGAGCTGGTCCGCACCAGATCCTCGGCACGTGTCCGGGCCAGTTCGGGATCGGCGATTATCACCATGGTGTCGACCGGCAGGGTCTCGACAAGGAGCTCCATCCGGTCGCAGAGCACCGCGCTCAACGACTCCATGCCCTCCACGTACTGCCCATCGGCGATGCGTTCACACATCTCGGCCAGGTCGGCGTGTTCGGCCCCCACGGCGAGAGCGCGTTCTCGCACGGCGTCGGTGATGAGGATCTCTCGGCACGGGTCTGCGGTGACCCGCTCGATGGTTTCATCCCCCGAGCGCTGATCGGCGACGGTGAACGGACGGATCTCCTCGATCGTGTCGCCGAAGAAATCGATGCGCACCGCGTGATCGGCCGTCGGCGGGAACACATCAAGAATCCCTCCACGTACGGCGAACTGGCCCCGACGCTCCACGAGGTCGACACGGTGGTAGGCCGCCGCAGCGAGGGCTTCGACCAATTGGTCGAGTTCGTGTTCCTCACCGGTTGCCAAGGTCACCGGCTGCAGGTCACAGAGCCCCGCAGCCTGGGGTTGGATCACGGCGCGGATCGGCGCCACCACGATGCGGGGCGCAGGTCGTGCGTCCTTGCCGGCAACTCTGCGAAGCACTTCGAGACGCCGACCGACTGTGTCCGAGCGAGGGCTCAAGCGTTCGTGCGGCAGCGTCTCCCACGCGGGATAGTAGGCCACATCGTCCTCACCCAGGATGGACGCGAGCGTCGAGGTCATCTGCTCGGCTTCGCGGTAGGTCGAGGTGACCAGCAGAACCGGGCGGATCTCCGAGAGCGCGGCCGTCACGAACGGCTGCAGCGTCTGCGGCAGCACGATGTCAGTGGGTGTGGGGTGTTTCAACCGTGCCGACGCGCATGCATCGGCTATCACGGCGTCGGACGCGACGAGTTTCACCAGTCCCGGCAAGCTCACCGGGCCACCCTAGTCCACGACCCGGAACCACCGTTCCAATGCCCGTGACCGAAGCGCTCATCGGTTCTGCATTCATCCACCGCCTGTCCACCGCCCCGCTCCAGTGCACGTCATCGACATCGGTGACAATCACTGGAGTGGGCGTTTGATGCCCCGGCACCACACGAGCCACCTCGGAGGTTTGATGGATCGGACGAATCGGCTGGCGATCGCCGCGATAACGGCCTTCGCCACCCTGCTGGTGCTCCTCACCAACGCTTCCGGGGTGGTTCCCACCCCACCGAGATCGACGCCCCTCACCCCAGATGGCCCGGCGGCCACGGACTCCGGGTGCCACATCGGGTTCAGCGCCGTGGGCGCATCGTTCACGCAGGGCAACGCCTGGAATCCCATGGGGACGCGTCTGCCCGACACCGGGCTCGATGGCTCCTCATGGGCGTATTGGACCGATGCCGACCCGGATCTGGAACTGGAAGGGGGCTGGGCACTCGCGGGGCAGACCACCGGTGACGTCGCGCGGCATCTGCGCCCCGAATGGTTCCCCGAAGGCACCCATCTGGTGATCCTGCTGGGCACCAACGACGTGGAGCAGCGCACCCCCACCGATGAGATCGCGCCACATCTGGACCACATCGCCGACACCGCCGGTGTCCCTGCCGAAAAGGTGTTGCTCGTTCTGCTGCCGCCCAACAATCAGGCCCCGGGGGCGACGAGGGATCTCAACGCGGAGCTGACGCAGATCGCGACCGAACGTGAATGGGCTCTGCTGGACGTGGGCACCGCCATGGGTGACGGGCAGGGGTGGTTCCGAGAGGGCGCCACCAGCGACGGCACGCACCTGACCGAACCGTGGGCCAGGTTCCTGGGAGAATCGGTGGCTGCGGCTCTCCGAGCAGAACACTGCGGGTGAGGACGCCACTCGCCGGTCCCTTCATCACACGCACCGGTCCCCTCATCACACGCGTCGGCGTCCTCATCCATGGCGGGCGGATACCGACACGGGCCTTCGCGCGTTTCCCCACCGGAATCACAACCTTGTAACCTTGACCCTGATGAGGTCTCGTCGTATCCGCCAGATTCTGCCGTGGTTGGTGGGTGTCGTGACATCTGCATCCTTGATCGCCGCCGGCGCATTGCCGTCCATCAGTGATGCACGTGCCGATGCCCCCACGGCCGCTGTGGCGACGCCCGCCGCGAGCCCCACCGTGACCCCCTCGCCCACGCCGAAGTCTGCCCCAGTGGCACCGGCGATGGTGAACCGTCCTGCGAAGTCGCCTCCCACTATCACCCGCGCCGAACGGCAGGCGAGCGCCAAACCCTTCAAGGATCCGCTGCGTGAGCTCGGTACGTGCGAGATGCGTTTCAGCGCCGTGGGTGCGTCGTTCACGCAAGCCAATTCCGAAGATGTCGTGGACGACGGCAAGGACGGCTCGTGGATGGCCGAGGGCAAGGTCGGTAACCGCTCCTGGGCGTACTGGGCCAATGAGGATCCCCAGCTCCTGCTCGACGGAGGCTGGGCACAGGGTGGCCTGGAGACCTCGGATATCGCCGAACGCGTGCAGCGGTCGTGGTTTCCCGTCGACACCAACCTGGTGATCCTGCTGGGCACCAACAACCTGTTGCACGGCACCCCCATCGACGAGGCACCGGCCGATATCGAGCGCATCGTGCGCACTTCTGGTATCTCTCCCGACCGCGTCTACCTGGTGCAGTTGCCACCCAGCAATGTGACCCCGGAGAAGATCGGCCCGTACAACAAGATGTTGGCAACAACTGCCGCGGAGAACGGCTTCCACTTGGTCGATGTCTCCACGTTCCTCGACAGCGGTTCGGGTTCATACCGTCAGGGCGCCACCAATGACGGTATCCATCTCACGCGGGACAACGCCCAACGAGTGGGACGTAGCATCGCCGCGGCGATCAACGCCAACAGCGGGTGCCAGCGCCTGCCGGCCTTCGATGAGATGGCAGCAGAACATGATCTCGGTGACCCCGTCGACGTTCCCCACTGTGAATTGCCCGACGGCGGCTGCGTGCAACTCTTCCAGCGTGGTGCCCTGCGTCGCTCCAATGCAGGCGACCCGACGCTGCTGCCCGCCCGTGTCACCAAGACCTGGCGAGATTTCGGCGTCGCCGCACTCGGTAATCCGATCGAGAATCCCAACTGCGAGATCGACGCCGACGCCTGCCGCACACGCTTTGAACTGGGCACCATGTACTCCACCGATGATGAAGCCTTCGTGGTGCGCGGCGACATCCTCCGTACCTACCGCGACCAGGGATCCGAGGAGGGATCTCTCGGCGTTCCGACCGCCGAGGAGATCTGCGACGATGACGGCTGCAGCCAGGCCTTCGAAGGCGGCACGATCGAATGGACGCCCACCGAGGGCGCCGAAATCGAAAAGCAGTGACAGCCGCGAAGAAGTGATGCTCGGCCGCCGCCACTGTCGACGGCCAAGCCTCAGGGGGCCTGTCCTCCACAGGGTTTCAGCTGGCCCGTGTGTCAGATGGCCCCGTGTTTCAGATGGCCCCGTCGCAGCGCAGGGACCACCTGATCGGGTCCAGGCAGCGGAATGATGCGATGCCGTGGTCATGCAGAGATTCGCCACGCGTCGGGGCCCCGAGTGCGGAGACGACGAAGAAACGGTGATCGAACGGTTGCCCGGTGTGGGGGCGCTCCACAGCGGTGACGATCCGGTTGGCGTGCAGGCGCTGCAGCAATGAGCGCACCTCGGCGTTCAGGAGCAGACCATCGCCTTCGTCATACCCGGGCATGAGGGTTCCGGGGTCGCGCATGAAGGCGGCGCCGGCGTTGGACATGATGCGGCTCAGCTCGGTATCGGCCACCTGCGTGAGCGTCTGCATGGTGTCGAACTTGCTGAGCACGACGCCGAGTCGCGGACGCCCCTGCCCGATGAGGAGATTCAGGTTGTTCAGCACCACCGCCGGGTCGCCGCCCTCGTGGAGCTGGGCGGGGATGAGGTCCTGCAACTGGTTGCGCACTTCGGACACCCGCGTGGGGTCGAACATGAACAGCACAGTGGACGCGTGCTCGAAGAAGGCGAGGTGTGCCTGACCCTCGACGCGATTCTCGAGGTCCTCCCCCGCCACATCGCGCAGCACGATGTAGCGACGTTGCCCGTTGAGAACGCCCAACGACAGGATGATGGGCTGACGCTGATACGAGTCGGCAAGATTCGCACGGGGCGTCGGTGCGATGATGCCGCGTGCTTCGAACAGCGGCTTCTCGTACACGTTCTCGTACATCTGGCGGCTGGCCCCATCGGCGAACTCGACAGTGGTGTCGTGGGCATCGGCGAACAGCTCCAGCAGTTTCACCAGGACGCCGATGTAGACGCTCTTTCCCGTGGCGCGGGCACCGGCCAGTGCGATGCAGGTGGCCTGCCCACTTCGCCAATCCGGCGGCAGCGCCATGTGGCAGTTCGGGCAACATTCGGTGAGTCCGCCACCGCATTCGCGGCATTGCGGCAACTCGGGCACCCACTCGGGGGTCGGGCCGGAGAACCGACCGATCGGCGGGTTCTCCACCGGAGAACCGTGCAGCAGCGAAGCCCGCTCGTCATGCTGAACCGTGCAACGGTTACGACAGCAGGCCGCGTACTGCGTGCCGAGCGTCACAAAACAGTGCGGGCACTTGGTCATGCCGCACCTCCGGCAAGGCCGGTCACGAGCCCACGGACCAGATCACGCAGAGCCTGCCCGTCCTTCAGCAGGGTGTCGGAGAGTGAGCCTCGCCCCCATTCGGGGACCGGCGCGAGGCTGGCGTCTGCGTCCGACGGAACCGCCGACCAGGTGGATGCCGGCGCGAGGACGAGCCAGTGGGCGTCGGGGCGTCCCACCACGGCGTCACTGACGATGCAGGTACGCCCGCGGTCAACCGGGTCGAGGCGAACCGATCCGGCCAATGGCTGGCTCAGAGCCGCATCGTTGGAGGCACGTCCGAGTTCAGCCACCGGCACCTCGGGAAGATCGGTGGCCGACGCCCCGGCGAGGCGCACCCGGACATCATCGCTCACCACCTGCGCGACGCCGACGACAACCTCGATCGCCGACGTGAGCGAACCTTCCTCCATGAGGGGCCGCATCGACGCCGAACAGTCGACCAGAACCGTCAGATCGGAACGGTTCTCCCGGGGCGCGCGCTCGGTGCCCAGTACCTCCCGGGCGGCATCACGGGCCGCAGCCGCGAGCTCGGGGAGCTCGGTCTGAGTGACCACTCCCAGCGAGCCAAGACGCAGGCGTCCACCATCGGGCACCACCTCGATCAGATCGCGTCCGGTGAGACCAGAGAGGTCCACCTGGCCGAGCACGGCACGCTGCGGATCATGGTCGCCCCGTACCTCGATCTCCGCGGTGCACGAGATGACCGTCGCCGAGCCGAATGTGCCGCCCCCGGCCGGGGATACCCGGATGATCGCGGTTTCGTCGATGACCGGCACGATCATCTTGTCGGAGGTCGGCCGCAACGCGCGGGTGTCGGGCCGCCCGTCCACGAAGATGTTGAGCTCGACACCTCCTGCTCCGCTGATCCGGAACGTGATCGGCTTCGCAGGCAGCGTCACGGGCTTGTCGCCCTCGAGTACATGGGTGGGCATGTCACCATCCTTCCCGACGACGCTCACGGCGCAGCCAGTGATTCAGCCAACGTTCCAAAGATTTGATGTCTCGCTCACCGAGGCCCGGCACACTCGACACTGCGGCGATGATCTCATCACTGCCACCATGAGCCGCCTGCTCCTGCAGCAGCGCGACCACCAAGGGCACGGTCTCGGTGCGAGTCGTCGCTCCCAGCCCGAACAACCAGGTGAGGGCACGTGCGGTCGTCCCGCTGTCCGGGGCCTCCTCGTACAGGGGCGACCCCTGCGCCCTACGAGCGAAGACCTCCACGAGCCTGGGCACCGACAGCGCCTGCGGCCCCCACTCCGAGAGCATCTTCACCTCATCGGCGCTCATCCGATCGGGTTGGTCCAGTGCATCGGGAACGGCGACGAGTGTGCCGTGGAGCAATGTGGCAGCCAGAACGAGATGTGCGCGGTGCCGTGCCGCTGGGTCCTGGACCGGGTGCAGTGCAGCAGCAGCCGCGACCGCCCGGGCCTGCCCCACCACCAGGGGCGGGGGGCCGAGGGGCTTGCCCTGCTCGAGGCGCAAAGCCGCCAGATACCCCAGCATGGCGTCCGGGCCACGCTGCAACAGCATCCACACCTCTCGCCAGTCGGATGTGTCACCGGTACCCAACAGGTGTGGAAGGTGCCAGGCACGCGGCACCTGTGGGCCGAATCGTTGAACCATCGAGCGCGTGCGGCACGCATCGAACGGCGGGACGACCAGCGAACTCACCGTGTCAGGGGTGAGGCGTCGCCCCTGGTCGTCCACCCCACCGGCCTGGAGTTGCGCCCACGCCGCGATGAATCGGGCATGCTCGGGGGCATCGGCCTGACGCACCGCAGCGAAGGCCAGTTCGGTGAGCATCGGTGCCACGCTCGGTGGTCTGCGCCCCGTGTTGCGGCTGGGGTCGACGTTCGTGAGTGGATCTGGCTCATCGGCTGCAGGACCCAGAAGATCCACCACCGGGGACGCCAACAGGGCACCGGGAGGGCGGCGCCCCCACTGCATCTGCGGATGCCGAGCGATCTCACCCCACAGCAGGTGCCTGGTCTCGGCTCCCAGCTCCTTGAGCTGCAGGGCCAACTCGTGACCGCCTTCAAGGTCGATCAGCCGCGGGACGAGTTGCTTCCGGACCTGCTCGATCATGAGCTGACGCAGCGTCCCATCGCGTTCCAGCCCCATGCGCAATGCCAGTTCGATCGCATGGATCAGAACCACCGGATCGGACGCATGCATCCGTGTGATGGCCGACGCCACCCACTCACCATTGACCGCATCGGGTTTGAGGTGCCGGGCGGGGAGTTTCCCGGGGCCAGGCCGCGCCAGCCACTGCTCGTCCTCCAGCGCCAGACCCACGTAGGTGGCCACGGCTGCCTCGGCCAGCACCAGGTTGCGTTCGGGTTCATCGTCGTGGGCGCCTTGCAGAACCACGTGATGCCATGCCTCCGCCGTCGATCCGGCGTCAGCGGCAAGGCCATCTGCCACGACGTCGTACAGCTCGCTGTTCCGCAGCTCATCGGGCGAATATCGGGCGATGATCGTCGTGGCCTCGTGCGCGAGATCGGAGTCGGGATCCCGCGCGATCAGCAATGCTGC
Organism: Propioniferax innocua; assembly: GCF_006716235.1. Taxonomy (GTDB): domain Bacteria; phylum Actinomycetota; class Actinomycetes; order Propionibacteriales; family Propionibacteriaceae; genus Propioniferax; species Propioniferax innocua. The sequence goes on from NZ_VFOR01000002.1 coordinate 396,329, forward strand.
GGGCCAGGCCGGATGCAGACCACGATCTCCGACACTCACGGCGGCGGCGTCCATCTCGGTGACCGCTTCGACGAAGGTGGCGGGGTCTGCGCACAGTTCCAGGATCATGGCCGACCACGGCGTGGCGGGGATCGCATCACCGCGGTCAGTGCGGTGCTCTCCGCCCAGATCGGCGACCTCCACATGGGCTGCGGTGTCGATCACCACGACCTTGTCGTTGTGTGCCAGCTCCGGCACGTCCAAGCGCGGTACGCAGATGATTTCGATGCCGTGACCGATGGCGTGCCGCAGGCCGGAGGCCCGTTCCAGCGTCGAGAAGGAGATGTGCGCCGCCGCACCCGCCGAGGTGCACAGGCTGACCGCTGCGATCCAGTTGGCGGCCTCGTCGACGTCTTCGGTGGCGAGCACCACGGGCAGTCCACCCGCGCGGTGGCCTGCCAGAGCATCAAGGATCGCTGCGAGGGTGTTGGTCCGCCACTGACGCGGCGCGAACAGCCAGCTCGCCACGGTCCTGCGGTCCACGTGCCCGCGGCCGGGAACCTCACCTGTGAGGTCGGCTCCAAGAACGGCCTCGGGCCCATACGGGATGAGCCAGTCAGGACTCCGCCATCGCTCGATGGGGCGAAGCCCGTCGGTCGGGTCGAAGTCGTGGTCCACCAGCACGTGGGCGAACACATTTCCCGGACGCCCCGAGGCATCGACCCCTGCCGGCGCGAGATGCCACGTGACCAATGCCTCGGCATCATCCAGACGCACCGGCATGTGCATCATCTGGTGCGGCAGTTCGGTGATCTCGGCAGGCGTCGGGAAACGCGGAAGTTCCACTCCGGCGTCGAGCTGCGTTGCGACGTGCCCGCACAGGAGCCGTTGCTCCTCCGCGGAGAGTCCTCCCGTGACATCCTTGACCTGCCAGCCTCCCCCGTTCCCGTCGCGGCGGTCGAACGACGAGTACGTCAACTGGGCGAAGCGCGTCACGACGGATTGCCGATCCGCAACAGGTGCACCGGTGGATCCAGCACCGCGATCGTGCCCGAGGGCGGGGTGAAATCGATGAACAGCCGCATCCAGCCCTGATTGCTCGGCAACGCAGCCGCCCACCAGATCTCTCCGGTGTCCGGCCCGATCGTCGGCCTGAACCGCTGCGAGGCATGCCCCCCGGTCTGTGGCATCACCGGCAGCTGCTGCCCATCGTTGATGTCCAGTGGCAGACGCTCGTGATTGAACACAAATGCCATCGGTGGCTCACCCTGTTGATGCAGATCGGTGGTCATCGCGATGAGCGCCCACGGACGTCCGTCTCCCCCGGGCTGAACCTGCACGGTGTAGTTGATCTTCAGCAGCGGTGGTGAGGTGATCGTCGTGGGACGCCCCTCCACCGAACTGCCCTCGCTGAAGGCGACTGACACCAGATGCAGGTCACAGCCGAGAGGATCCAGCGGCTGCGAGAAATGGAGGCCGCCGAAACGTTCGTAGGCATCGGCGGAGATCTCCGCGATCGGTTGGGACGAGGTGATCGTCTCCTCGGCGCTCTGACCGATCGGCCCGGAGTAGACCTTCACATTCGCTGCACCGGCAGGCCAGGCCATCGTCAACACCTGCTGACTGACACGCTCGATGAGCTTGGCGTCGGTCACCGGAGAGGTTCGGACGCGGGAGATCGTGCGTCCGACCCGAGCCTGCCCATCAAGCAGCGTCACCGGGGTGAAGTAGGTACGCGACCATCCCCGCGGCCACGGCACCTCCTGCATGCGGGACTTGCCGCCATCGGGCTGCACGGGGTGAGCCAGCTGGTCCTCACTGCGCAGCCCCATCTGGGGAAGTGCCTCCTGCGAGACGGTGTCGTTGTCCGCTCCCGCTCGCGGCCCATTCTGCGTGCGATAGATCTCCACATGACCGATCGGCGGCGGCGTCCACACGAGCGTGAACTGGGCGTCCTCGTCCTCACCGAGTTCGCAGTCCAGATCGACGACCGGTTCGAGAACAGCCGATGTCGTGACCGGGACCGAGGTCGGGAACGACAGCTGAGAACTGCCTTCGGCCTCCACCTGCAGCTGATAGTGGTACTTGCGCCCGGGCTCGGCGTCGTAGTCGACGAAACCACCAAGATTGTTCTCGTTGGCGCAGATGCGGAACTCCGGGCTACCGGCCCCAGCGCCCGCGCGTTCCTGCGGAACGCGGTGGACCAGCACACGGCGCACCCCATGCGGCAGGGTCCACTGCCCGATGACCCGACCTTCATCCTCACGGATCACGACCTCGTCGGGGCGGGTCACCACCGAGGCCTCGGCCACCAGAACCGGCTGCTCGGCACGGGCCGAATCCTGATCGGAACCGATATTGGCCCAGATCCGGTAGTGCCGCACCGCGGTGTGGAACGCACGGGTGTCGGTGAACACCGTCCTGTCGGTGATGCCCACGACATCGGCGTGCTCAGGTGAGATCGGCTGATGATCGTCGTCGGAGACGATCCGGTATTCCACGTACGGACCGGTCTGCTTGTCCCACGTGAGACGAACGCCGACGCCATCGCGCGTCGGTGACGTGCGGATCTGCCCCGGTTCGGTCTGAGGCCGAGTCAGATCGACCGGCGCGAACTGGTTCATCACGTTGTCGAGAGCAATGGGATCGTTCCAAGTCAGCGCTCCCGGATTCAGGGTCTCTGGACTCAGGGCCTCTGGGCTCAGGGGTTCTGGGCTCGGGGCCCCAGAACTCGGGGCCCCCGAACTGAAGGATTGGGAGTCCTGTGCTTGGGACGTCGCGGGCGCGGATGCCCCAGTACCTGCAGCGTTGTGATCCGCGTTCCCTCCCCCGTGTGCTCCGGCGGGCTGCGGTGTGTGCGCCGTGGCTTCGGTGGCGGCCCCGGACACCGTGTCACCGGCCTGCAGCCCAAGCTCCCCGGCGATCTGTTCGGCCAGCGACTTCAGCGACGCCGGAAGACCGGCGGCCACCTCGTCGATCCGACGCGGTTCAGCATTCACGACCTGTCGGATATGGCGGTCCTTGAGCTCCGAGAGCCCCTGCCCGTCACGCCACATCAACAGACGCTGGACCTTCTCGCGTGGAGATTCGTTCGGCGGCGGTGCGGCCGACTGCTGCGGCTCTTCTGGCCCGGTGTTCCCGGGCTGTCCTGTCCGCAGGGACGTCGTCGCCTGGCTGTGTTCGGCAGCCGAACGTGGCGGGGGCACGGCATCGACCGGCGCCACCGAAGGGTCCTGCCCCACCGCGCTGGGTTGGTGCATCGGACCGCTGGGTTGGTGCATCGGTCCGCTTGGCTGGTGCATCGGACCGCTGGGCTGATGCATCGGACCGACCGGTGGGCCGTCGGGATCGAGCCGCAGGGCGTCTGCCACCGGCGCCGGGTGCCCTTGGTTGACCAGCCACAGCAAGTGCTGGATGACGCGTGCCCACCGATCCAGATCCGGGGTACGCAGATGTGCAGGGATCGCCCCGCGCGCACCGATCTCCCGCAGCGCGCGCTCGGACGGTGGGACCTCTCCCCGCGCCAACAGCGCGCGGGCCCACTCCATCAGTACCGCTGTGCGATCCATCAGAACACCGCTCCCCCCGATGGCATCTGCATCGGCGGAGGCTCAGGCTCGTCTCCGGCTGTCACCTCGGGGGCCACCCGCTCACCGAGGTCGAATGAGTACTCGCTCAGGGCTCGCCCGAGCTGCACCATCACCGCACGACGTCCGAGACCATGAGCATGTTCCAGCGGCCACGTGACCTCGACGACATTCGCGTCACCCTGACGGTTCTCCCGCGTCAACAGCGCGGTGTCGAAACGATTCGCCGAGACCTCACCCGACCCCACACCGGCGAGGAAGGCCTCGGTCGGGACCGGGGTGTCACCTCCGGCGGGGCGGACCTGCGAGACCAACCGGTTCACATAGTCGGGCTGCACCAGTCGGCCCATGGCTCGATGCCAGAACTCAGCGGCGCCCGAATCACCCACGCCGTCCCGTTCCAACGAATCGGCCCACGGCGTCAACAAGGACTCCTCGACACGTGCCCGCTGAGAGAACATGAGCGACGGGTTCTGCTCCAGATCCCGGCCCCGCGCACCCAGACGCTGGCTGGCTTCCTGCAGCGCTGCGTTCCACGGATTGCCGAGCCACCCCACGTGGAACAGTTCACGGCGCAACAGATCGACGACCTGCTCGGTGGACTCCTCATCGCACTCGGCACGACCGATCCCTACCGACATCGGCAGGCCGGACTCGATGAGCGGCGGTACCGTCCTGGCCGCCACACCACGCCCGAAAGGCTCATGCAGCATGACGCCGAGCACCCGCGTCCACTCGAGGAACTGACCGTACCCCTCGCCGAGCCGGTGCAGGTCACGCACAGCGGCCTTGAGGTTGTATTCGTTGGCCTCGGCCTGCGACATCGCCTGCCGTTGCCGGTTGAGGTCGGCGAACAGGTCCCGTTGCCCGATCATGTACAACGCCAGCGAACCACCGAACCAGAACACCAGCGACGACAACGACACCCACAACAGGGACATCCAGGTGAGCACGTTGAACGCTGCGCCGAGAAGCGTCAGCAGCACCATCACAACGAGAGCGAACGTCAACACGCGCATCCACATACCGATGCGACGCTGACGCCCCTGGGTATTGGCATTGGAGGTGTCCACCTGCGGCCCCTGACGGACCGTCCGGGCGAGGTTCTGAACCTCACGGGAGGTGTCCAGCAGTTCATTGGCGAGCATCGCCCCGGTCTGTGCCGCATAGGACTGCGCGTGGCGTCCCTTCCACTCATCGAGTCGACGAAGTGTCTCCTCCGCTTCACGCGACAGCGAGGGGTGCGATGCCAGCGACATCAACCGCTCGCGAAGGGTGTGGACACCGAGCGGATCTGCCGCCTGCACCCGACCGATCCCGATCTGATTGCGCAGCCGCGTCCCGATGTCGGTGAACCATTCATCGGGAGCCGGTGCCGAGTCACTCATGTGTCGTAGGACGCCACGCTCGTTCCCGACCATGATCGCCTGGTTCTGGCCACGATCACCGCCGTCGACGAGCATGAGCCCGCACGCCATGAAATCTGACCACACCGGTGAAAAGTCACCGGCGGCCTGATGGGCGCGTGGGCCGTTGCTGAGCTGGTCGAGGTTGCCGGCAGCCTCGGAGACCTGCTGCCAATCGGCGGTTCCCGAGAGGAGCTGTCCGTCGGCGACGACGGCGAAGTTCGACGGATCATCCCCGAACACCAGGCTCTGCATACGGCTCGCAGCCTGATCGGGGGCCGATCCCACCATGAGGGAATACCACTTGCTCGGCGCCTGACCGATCGTCAACCGGATGAAACTCGCCAGCTTCCCGGCTGCCTCCCCCATGCCGATCTGCTGCTTGGCCACCGGCTGCGGAGATTTGCGTTCGGATTTGAACAGGCTCGCGTGACGCTTGAGCACGCTGGCTGCGAGATCCTGGCAGGCCGAGGCCGCATCGTCGATGTAGACCGGCTGGCCACCCTGCTGCGTCGGCTGCGGCACCGCCCCGTCGATGGCGAGCACCCGGCGACGCACATCATCCTCGATGGTGCGCGCATCCAGATCTCGATACCAGCTCCGGGCCAGCCGCAGTGTGCGCCCGAATGGCGCCTGAACGCCATCGAGCGGGCCCTGCTGCTGCCCCACCCACATGGCTGCGACCGACGCGATGACCGACGCAGCGGGGGCGCCCAGCTCCACCGGATCGGTGCTCGACGGAAGCGTCTGGTGACCAAGACGCGGCCCCACCGACAGCTCCGGCGAACAGATGATGTTGTGCCAGCCCTCGCGAACCAGATCACCGCCGACCGGGCCCGACTGTGGACGTGTGACGATGAACCGGAACAGATCCACCTGCTGCTGCATGACCGCCCCGGTGCCCAACACCGACTGCAGGACGGCCTGCTCGACCGCCGGATCGACCAACGACGCCCCACCGACGGCGGGAACGATGCTGACCACCCGCACTCGATCGAAACGGGCCTGGGTGAGTGTGTGCTGAATCGAAGTTCCGGTGACCCGCCCATCGCTGCACTGCACCGCCGGGGTCGTCGCAGTCCCGGGCGTCACCGCAGACGGCTCGACCCACAGATAGGGGCCCAGGAGCCCGGCCGCCGACCAGTCGGCGAAAGCCGCCCGAACACCACTGGCCGGTCCCGCCGGCGCCATGCAGATGACGAGCGACGGCATCAGAACACGCCCCCGGCACCCGGCATCTCGATCTGCGACGGACCAGTGCCCTGGATCGGCTGGTAGGTCGTCTGCTGAGCCGGCTGGGTCGCGAGCGTCAGCGCCTCATCGAGCATCCGTCCGATCTCCTGCATCGCCCAGTACACATCGGGAGCGAGGTCGGCGAAGATCGGCATCTGCGACGCAACGCCACGGTCATCGACCACCGAGAACGTGCCGCCACCAGGCGCCCCGTCCTCTCCCGGAGCCATGAAGTGCACCGCTGCGAGTTCACCGATCTGTGTGACGAACGCCGACGCAGCGTCATACCGCCCCTGCGCGTCGACCGCACTCTGCGCATCGGGAATCCGGGTCTTCGCACCGGACCCGATGTCTCCGTCGCGGAGCCAACGCGTCAGGACCTCCTTGCCGGAACGCTCCACGATGCCCTCGGCCGGGCCCAGTAGGTTGGCGTCGAACACGCCACGCAACGCGCGGTAGGGGCGCAGCGAGCCCATCACCGGGTTCTGGTGCGACCGTGACATGGCCAACAGGATCGACTCGAGGACCGCCGGGAGCCAGTCGTAGGAGGCCTTGAACCGTTGTGGTGGTGTGAGCAACGGGTTGGGGAACTCAAGCCACTGACGCTCGCCGAGATCGTAGACCTCGACGGCCTGCGTGTAGGGCGAGGGCGGAATACGCAACGCGCCGACGATCTGACCGAGGAACCAGCCCGCGACAAGGGTGCGCCGTTCCGCCTCGCCCATCGGGAGGGACGCGTCGAGCGGACGCGTGCGACGGTTGGCCCAGAACGCCTCACGTCCTGCAGGCGGGGTACTCGACCACTGCTCGGCCACCGGTCGCAGCACCGAATCGAAACAGATCGGCGCGTAGAGCGGGTAGGAGCCGAAGATGTCGAGCCGACGCACGTGATCCGAATCGTTGATCGAGCGGCGGTAGTTGTCGCGCGTCGATCCATCGACCGAGTTGTTGTTGATCAACGCCTTCTCGAGGTCCTCGGCCGTCGGCAGATCGGCGAACGGGACCGCGGAGAACTTGAAACGGTATTCGACGCCCTTGGCCCCATGGAGCAACTGCACCGCGGAGTTGCTGACCGAGATCAGTGGGAGGGCCAGCGTCAGTGCCTGGTTGAACTTGCTGACGATGTCATCCATACGTGCCTGGCGCTCGGATTCCGCAGCGCCGACGCCGCGCACATAGTCACGCAGCGACATCGAGCAGAAACGATGGAACGACTCCTCCGGGCGAGCCACGAACAGGCGAGCACGTTCGAGAAGCTCAGCGGGCCGGGCATGGACGTCGAAACGAGCCCGCGTCGGGACGATCGACTCACCGGTGTTGGGGTCCACCGGGAACACCCGACACTGCCATCCGGTGGTCACCTCCATGAGCCCGCCCGGAGGGCGATCGCCGCCAGTGGTCTCCCAGATCCCCGAGGTCACCTGACGCGCAACGGCCAACCGCGCCTGCGGGAAACCGAGATCACCGCTGATCGAATTGCGCATGTCGGCCATGTACTGCGGGCCGAACTGTTGCGAGTTCGTGAGCAGAACCTCGTTGTTGGCCTCATCGAAACGCTCGGGCGCCTTCTGGTCCTCATCGCTGGGCCAGGCCGAGTACTGATCGGTCGCAAGACGAGCGAGGCCGTCGTGACGGACAGCCGATTCGCGCGCCTGCTCCAAGATGCGCTGCTGTTCGTGGAGCGACTCACCGAGCGGGGCGAGTACATCGGTGACGAACGACTGCAGCACCTCAGCCACCAGCCCCGATGCCTTGGCGTAGGTGTGCTGCAACACGTTGCCGCTGAGGCAGTCACCGATCTGGCTGAGGATCTGACCACCGCCGGTCACCTTGCCCTTGATGCCAGCCAAAGTCTGCTCCACCTGCGGCGAGAGCTGGGTGATGTCGCTCTGGTCGTACTGGCGCAGCTCCTGAGCCGCAGGCACCATGACCTCACGGATGTGCTGACGCAGGCGATCGATGAACGCCACGGCGAATGGCAGGCCGAAGCGCGAGATCGCGCCACCGACGACGTCGATGAGCAGGCGCATGAGGGACTGGTGCCAGTCGAAGGCCCACCGGTTGGCCTCGGCGGCAGCGGCGTCCTGCAGTCCGTTCTTGCGCGAGGCGAGCATCTGACGCATCGACGGCACCCAGTGCGCGACATCGTGCCCATCAGGCGGCGGAAGCTGATTCATCACCGCGTTGTTCACGATGTTGAACGCGGTCTGGTTCACCTGTGCCTGCGGATAGGCGACGCCCATGAGCCACTGTGAAAGGGCGTTGGGATTCGGGCCCGGAGCATCGACGAGCTGCAACTCATGGCACAACGCCGACCATTGGCTCTGCACCAGAGCCTTGACCTGCTCGGTACCAGAAGCGGTGTTCCCCTCCTGGAGGTGACCATCGAGTGCACGATCGACGCACGATCGGGCGATGCGCTGCGCGGCGTACTCGGCGTAACGTTCACGTCCCATCGACAGCGAGGCGAACCCGAACGAACCCCACGGGAGCGGATCGGGCTGAGCACCCCAACCCAAGTAGCTCGAGTCCGGCGGCACCGAGCCGGTGTTGCCGAGGTCGTAGGAGACGAATTGGTTGGTGGCCTGCTCCGACATCATCATGCCCGCGAGGCCACGGGCCAGTCCGCGGTAGACGGCCTTGGGCGACCCGTCGCCGAACATGGTGCGCTGAGCACCCACGAAACGACCCACGGGGAAGACTCGCGCGAACGGAATCGAGGCTCCGGTGCCGTGCTGCTGGCCGAGTGCGTGCATGGTGCGCACGTCATGCTCCTGAGCGGATCCTGTCTGCGACGCGACGATCTCACCCAGCATCGCAAGCGCATTGGCGCGAACACCGGATCGCGCTGATTCAGGCAGCGAATCGAAAATATCGGCCGACACCATGAACACGGCCATGAGCTTGGGATCGAGCCCGTTGATCGTCGTCATGATGCGGCAGACATCGAGAGCCATGGAAGCCCCCGCGCCACCGGCCATCGATGAGACCACGAGCACGATCGGCACATCATTCTGGGAATAGTCGCCGAGCTTGGCCTGGTGGGCCACCTGCTTCATCTCGGTGTGCGTCTCGACCCGGTAGAGGTCCTCCCATGCCGAGACAAGTCCTTCACGCAGCGCCTCGATACGCGAGAGCGTGATCATGCGGCCCACCGAGCGGTACTGACCGGCGCCCACGGAGATCGGTGTGGCAATCGCCTCGGGACGTCGCGGCGCCCAGGTGCCGATGGCGTCGAGAGCACGACTGGTGCCGAGTTTGCGCGATACGGAGAAGTCCAGATCAGCGTACGAACCTGCCTGCGGGCCCAGCCCGAGGTAACGCCCCCCTTGAGCTTCGACGTTCCCGATGCCGTCAGGGCCCGGCTCCTCACCGGCAGGCACATCCAAGTGGACGAACTGCCACCCCGCCGGAAGCCGGTCGACCTGTTCCTGCGCGAGGTCCGAACGCAGCTGGTCCATCATGTAGGCGAGCGCGGACCCGCCCGAGCCGCCACAGCCGACAACCAGAAAACGCCTCATCGAATCCAACTCCTAGGTTCACAGCAGGCCCCTCGTGCAAAACCAACCCTAGGGGCTAACTCGGGCAGGCGTCCTTCGAATGTGGTCACCTCGTCACGGACATTATGACGCCGGTTCTCCATCGACAGCAGCACTATCTGACAGGATCAGCAGGTCACCCCCACGGGTTCGGCGGAAAACCGGGTCCAGGCGGCCCGCCAGGACCACTCGGCGGCGCCCCGCCAGGGGCCGACCCCCCACCCGGGCTACCGAAGGGTTGCGGCGGCGCCCCCGCAGATCCGCCCCCAGAAGCGAACGGGCCCGGCTGCCCCGGCATCGCAGGAGGCGGCGCGGAGGACGGCTGCCCGAAAGGATTGGCACCGTCGGGTGCACCAGAACCCCCGTTGGTCGAGGGGCCACCGAAGGGGCTGCCTCCACCGGTTCCTGCGTCGCCACCGGTTCCTGCGCCACCACCTGTTCCTGCACCACCACCGGGCTCATGCAGATCAACGAGCTGCTTGTACACCTGCGGACCAATGCGGCGCAGGTCCTCCATGAGCTTCTCGCGGGTGCCGGGTGCCGCGTCGGCAGCGGTGAGCAAGACGACCATCGTCTGCTCGGGCCCGGGCTGGGCCGAGCGCACCATCACCCATGTGTTGTGGACGCCCAGATCGAGCTTGGCCTGATGCTCCTTGCCGACCGGCTGACGGTACTCGGATGAGGCACCGACGCGATCGGGCGCCTCGACCACCACATGCCCAGCACCGAACGGCGAGGCACCGGTACGGGCACGCAGGGTGACCGGCCCCAGCTGGAGGCGACGCTGACCGCCCGAATCCATGTGCGCCATCTGCCGCAGGTCGCCGTCCTCCCATTCGATGGGTCGCCCATCACGAAGCACCTGTCCGTCCTCGACGGTGACGGGGATCGGCGTGTAGATCAGACCGCGTCCGGGAATCTTCGCAGTGGCCCACTTCGCCAGATACAGCAGGCCCAGAGGGATGCCCGGCCCCAGCAGCAACGCCGCGATCAACGTCAGGGCGAAGTTGACCGGGTTCAACGGCCTTGTCAGCTCGGCGTTGTATTCCACATCCGCAGGGCGGGTGAGAGTCGGATCCTCTTCGGAGGATGTCATCACCGCGAAGGTGCCGTTGAGTGCGCCGTTCCCGGATTCGGAGGTGAGCGACACCGGAAGATCGGCGGACTCACCCTCGGCGACCTGCAGGCAGCTCTCCGGGCTGTTGTGCTCGGACGTGATCGAGACCGCGCTGATCTCCTCAGGACCGGTGGTGACCGTCGGGGTGGCGCCGGCGTCGACCCAGACACAGCCCGGCCCGGTGACCCTGAGCGTCCCCGGAGCGTTCTCCACCTTGCCCTCGATCGGCCCGAAGGAGACCCCGCCCTCGATGGTGGGGAAACCTGCCGGGGCGCCGATGGTGACAGGTACTTCCGACACCTGGGGGCGCAACTCGGTCCCTGGCACTTCCTTGCCGGTCTCCGGGTTCTTCCACGGAGCGGTGGTGACCCCCAGGCTCATGCGCAGGGTGGCCTTACCAGGCTGCAGGCCGGCGGTGTCGAGGTCATGTGTGCCGGTGATCTCCTTGCCCGCGAGCGACGCAATCTCCTTCTCCTCGCCGTTGGCGTCGACCAGAACGGCCTGGAAGGAGGATTCGCCCAGTAGCGACCCCGGCTTGATGGGGCTCCCCTGGGCATCCACCAGCCCGAACTCGAGGGGAATCTGCTCCTCGGCACGGATCACGACATCGGAGTTCTCCCACGAGGGAAAGACGTTGCCGGTCACGTGCAGGTTCGTCCGACTGCGCGCTTCGGGATTCTTGCTCTCCGGATCGATGAAGATGACCCGCCACTGGCCTGTCCATGGCTTGTCAGCCTTCTGCTTGTCGAGGTCGAGGCTGAAGGACTTGTCCGAGAGCCACTCCCACGTGAGTTTGACGCCCTTGGCGTCGGCGGACTGCTCGCCCTCACCATCGGCGAGCACGACTTCCTCACCACCGGGCGAGACCACGAGCACTTCGTAATTCTCCAGGTCCCCATTGCCCAGGATCGACACCGAGGCCACCGAGGGGTCGAGCACGAAGGTGTGCGCGCCCTCCTCACATTTGTCCTCACGGCCCTGGCAGTAGCCGCCTTCGTTCTTGGTCCCTTCGCCGCTGATGTTGTCGAACGCCTGCAGCAATCCGTCGATGTCATCGGCGGTGTCGAACTGACCGTTGGGAGGCTGGGAACCACAGTCGCCGGAGCTGACCTGCTTCATCAGGTCGAAGTCACCCTCGGTCGCCTCCCCGGTCAGGCCCACGCCGAAGAGCGTCACCGGAGCCACACGCAACTGATCGGACAGGCCTCCCTCACGGCACATGCTCGCGGCTGCGCGCTCCTTCGCACGCTGACGTTCCTGATCGGTGTGCAGGGGGTTCTCCGGATCGTAGGGGCGATCGACCGGATTGCTGTCCTCATCGGGTGCACGGTCGATATCGAGTGTGCCGTCGGAGAAGAACACGATCCCCTGACAGGTGTTGGGGTTCTGCTGCTTGCGTTCAGCCAGCTCACGACGCGCGCCATCGAGACCAAGCCAGTAATCGGTTCCCTCGCCGTGCTTCCGGTCGGCGAAAGCACGCATCTCACGAAGGACGCCATCGGCGGACTGACCATTGAGCTGAGTGAATTTCGACGTGTGCTCGTAACGATTCGCAAAGCCTGCCAGCGCAACATTGATCTTTACGTTGGATCGGTCTGCGCTGCGAGCCAGACGCTTGAGCAGGAACTCGGCAGCACGAACACGCGCTGCTTCCTGGTCGGTGGATTGCAGACTCGCCGAGGTGTCGACGAGCACGATCAAGTCACCGCTCTGGCTGCCGTTCAGGCACTTCACGAAGTCGTCGGCCGCAGACGCGGCGTGCGCGGGACGCTCGGGACCGATCCCCAATGCGCCGATCAGCCCCAAAGATGCCATCAGGAACCAAGCGAGGCTCAATCGCAGAGCTCCACCGAACGACCATGCTCCACTGAACAAGTGCGCTCCACTGACCGAACGCTGGGGCACCGAATCTCGGGACAGACGTCGACGCGTCCTCATCCGGGCCCGCATCAGAGACGCCCCACCCAAAAAGCGATCCGCAGAGCGGGAACGATCACCGCGACGAAGCAGACAATGCTGGTCACGATGTGCAGGGGACGAACCCAGCCGGGGCTGGAATAGACACCGACCGACCGGGCCGCGTTGTCTCGCATCACGAAGAAGGCCAGGACGCCGATCGCCACTGGCCCGGCGAGCACCCAGCACACGATCGCGAGTACGGGCTGACCGAAGACACCAGCCACGATGGCGGCCGCCACCGCAATGACCAGAGCGATGAACAGCAGGAAGACAGGCGGACGCGACAGCGTCAGCGAGCCACCGCCCGGAGCGGCGAACACGCCGTCGGGCTGGGTGTCGAAACCATCGGCGGCCTGGAACGGGTGTGCAGCCGTGGCCTCATCGCCCGGGCCTTGGGAAGCGGATCGATTCTGGAAAGGCATCGGCGCAGGGGCACCCTCACCACCACTTCCCGGAGGGGGCGCAGGTGAACCGAACGGGTCGGGTACCTGAGATTCGGGCTGCTGCGCGAACGGATCGCGCTCGCCTCCCGGTGAGCCGCTGGCGCTACCGAAGTTGAAAGGTGACTGGCTCACCGTTTCTCCCCCACGATGTTGTCGACTGATGAATCATCCGGACTCGGAGGGCAGCGTCACTGCCCGCGGCCACCATATCCGTTGAAGGCGTTCTGGGTGGCAGTCAAACCATCACGAATCAGCGACTCCACCGCGTCAGCCCCCAACTCCACATCGACAGCCACGTCTTCGGCCTCGGACCCTGACCATCCCCCGAGCACCCAGTCGGTGACCGAACGGCGTCCCGGTGGGCGCCCAATACCGAAGCGGACGCGAAGGAAATCGCCTGTCCCCAGATGCTGACGCATGGAGCGCAGACCATTGTGCCCATTGTCCCCTCCCCCGACCTTGACCCGGAACTGTCCCGGATTGAGGTCGAGTTCGTCATGGATGGCCACGATGTGGTCCGGAGTGACCTTGAGGAAGTCCGCAACACTGCGCACCGCCCGGCCCGACTCATTCATGAACGTGGTGGGCTTGCAGAGAACGACCTTCTGAGCGTCCGCCCCCACTCCACCGAGGCGCCCGCCAGCCATGCGGGTCTCGGCGATCTCTGCTCGCATTCGACGACTCGCCGAGAGTTGCGCGCCAGCACGCTCGGCGAGGAGATCGGCGACGAGCCACCCGACATTGTGTCGGGTGGCGGCGTAGGCCGGCCCCGGGTTACCGAGGCCGACCACCAGCCATGTCGCCAACGATCACTCCTCCTCGGAGTTCTCGTCCTGGGCCTCGTCATCGGAGGGCTCACGCTCGATGCCGGCCTCTTCCTCGGCGGCCTCCAGCTCAGCCTCGACCTGCTCGGCGCTGGCCTCCTGGGTGATGTTCACGATGAGGTCCTCCGGCTCGCCCTGGTAGGTGACGCCGGCCGGGAGCTTGAGCTCCTGAGCCAGCACTTGGGTGCCGGGCTCCATGCCGTCGATGGGGACCTCGACCGATTCGGGGATGTGCGTCGCCTCGGCCTCGACCGAGATGGTCTGGGCCTCGATGGTGACGAAGGTCTCCGGACCGGCTTCACCAGTGGTGTAGACCGGGATGTCGACGACGACCTTCTCGCCCTTCTTCACCATGTAGAAGTCAACATGCTCGACGAAACCGGTGATGATGTCGCGCTGCACCTGCCACGGCAGGACCAGCTGGTCCTTCCCATCGATATCGAGTGTGATGAGGGCATTCTCGTGACGCAGGGCCATGGCCAACGCATGGCCGGGCAGCGTCAGGTGGACAGGTTCGTTGCCCTTCTCGTACATGACAGCGGGCACACGCTCTGCTCGACGGACGCGGCGGGATGCTCCCTTGCCGAACTCGGTACGGATTTCAGCGGAGATACGGATCTCATCAGCCATGTCATTCCTCCTGTGGATGAGCCCTGTGTGGGCATACGGACAGCGAGGAATTTCCCGTCGATAACGGACCCGTGGTCCCTCGCCAAGACAAGGAGGAAGTCTACGCGCCGCCCTCCGCCTCTGCCAATTCCAGTCTGGCAATTCCAGATCATCCAGGTCAGGAGGCCCCATTCCCGTGAGTACCCGAGCCCCCTGAGTACCCGAGTCCCCTGAGTACCCGAGCAACTCGTGAGCACCCGAGCAGAGCACCAAACGCCCCCAGAACCGCCAAGCCCCCGCGAATACCCGAGCAGAGCATCCAAACGCCCCGCGAGTGCCGAGCCCCCGCGAATACCCGAGCAGAGCGCCCGAACGACTGGGCCCCATACATCGTTTTTCATCAAGGACACATCCCGTCCTCAACTGCGCTTTTCAATGGAAGATCCAGCCCCACCGAGGTCAGAACCTGTCCGCAATGTTTTTCCATCCGTATGGGGGGTGGAGTTGCCACCCCCGGTGTTCCCGCACCGGGTACTGCTCTTCTCCCATCCGCCCGGGAGGGACAGCACCTGTCGACATGGAGACACCCCGGGTGCGGCTGTTCTCCCATCCGCAGAGGAAGAACGCTCGACCCCTGCATGACATAGCCCCGAACCGCCGGCCTCGCGTCTTGACTCGGCACACGAGGCACCCAAGAAACACGGGCTTCCCAAGGAACACGGGCCTCTTCGAAAGGCCGGACGCCTCCTGGGAACACGAGCCCCCTCGAAAGGCCGGACGCCTCCTGGGAACACGAGCCCCCTCGAAAGGCCGGACGCCTCCTGGGAACACGGGGTCCAAGAAACACACAGACCCCAAGGAAGACACAGGGACCAAGAAACACACAGACCCCAAGGAAGACACAGGCCCCAAGGAATACGGGCTCTTCGAAACACGGGACCCGAAGACACCCGAGGATGGGTCCGGCCCCGAGCACGAGGCTCGGGGCCGGAGAACACGTATGACGTTCGAAGTCAGCTCTGGCCGTCGAACAATGAGGTGACCGAGCCATCCTCGAAGACCTCGTGGATGGCCTTGGCGATCAGTGGCGCGATCGAGAGCACGGTCAGCTTGTTGATCTGCACGTCCTCCGAGATCGGCAGCGTGTTGGTGACGATGACCTCCTCGAACGCCGATTCGTTCAGACGGTCCGCCGCGGGCCCGGAGAGGATCGGGTGCGTCGTGGCTGCGATGACGGCCTTGGCTCCGCGGGCCTTCAACGCATCGGCGGCCTGGCAGATGGTTCCGGCGGTGTCGATCATGTCGTCCACGAGCAGGCAGACCCGCCCCTCAACCTCACCGACGACCTCGTGCACGGCCACCTGATTGGCCACGTTCGGATCGCGACGCTTGTGGATGATCGCCAGCGGGCAGTTGAGCTTGTCGGTCCACATGTCGGCAAGACGCACGCGGCCGGCGTCGGGTGAGACCACGGTCATCTCGTCCTGGCCGTACTTCTCGGTCACATACTCCGCCAGCACCGGGAGTGCCCACAGGTGGTCCACCGGCCCATCGAAGAATCCCTGAATCTGTGCGGCGTGCAGATCCACCGACATGAGGCGGTCGGCACCGGCCGTCTTGTACAGGTCTGCGACCAGCCGGGCCGAGATGGGCTCACGACCGGCGTGCTTCTTGTCCTGACGCGCATAGGGATAGAACGGCGACACCACGGTGATGCGGTTGGCAGAAGCCCGCTTGAGAGCATCGATCATGATGAGCTGCTCCATGAGCCACTCGTTGACCGGAGCTGGGTGCGATTGGATCACAAAGGCATCCGAGCCACGCACCGACTCCTCGAAACGCACGTAGATCTCGGAGTTCGCGTAGGTGATCGAACGACTCGGGACGAGGTCGACCTCCAACAGCTCAGCGACCTCCTGCGCCAACTCCGGGTATGCACGCCCGGAGAACAGCATCATGTGCTTGTCCTGGTTCTTCTTCACGCCGCTCATGGTTACTCCTTGCCGATGGGTTCTGCCGCCTCAGCCGACGCGGCAGTGGGGGTTCCGGGACGCTGCTTGGCGACCCATCCGGGAATATTGCGCTGACGACCCCGCGCCACCGCAAGATCGCCGGGCCCGAGGTTCTCGGTGACGGCTGAGCCTGCGGCGACATAGGAACCGTCGGCAAGATCCACCGGCGCCACGAGCACCGAATTGGATCCGACGAAGGTGTCCCGTCCCACATGGGTACGATGTTTCGCGACACCGTCGTAGTTGGCGAAGATCGTTCCGGCACCGATATTGGCCCCGGCCTCGATGTCCGCATCCCCCGCGTACGTCAGGTGTGGGACCTTGGCCCCTTCCCCGATGACGCTGTTCTTGGACTCGACGAAGGTCCCGATCTTGGCCCCCGCCGCCATGCGCGTACCCGGCCGCAGGTAGGCGAAGGGGCCCACCGTGGCGCCCTCCCCCACAACGGCGAGCGAACCAACAGCACGGGTGATCGTGGCGCCGGCCCCGACCTCCACATCGGTCAAGGTGGTTTCCGGCCCGATGGTGGCCCCGGATGCCACCGTGGTGGCACCCTGCAGGTGCGTTCCCGGCAACAGGGTCACATCCTGGGCGAGATCGACATCCCGGTCGATACGCACCGATTCCGGACTGACGATGGTCACGCCGGACCGCATCCAACGCTCACAGATGCGCCGATTGATCTCGGCATCCATGCGAGCGAGCTGTACCCGGTCATTGACGCCCTCGGTCTGCCACAGGTCATCGACCACGTGTGTGCCGACGCGTCGGCCATCGCCGCGGGCGATTCCGAGAACATCGGTCAGATACAACTCGGCCTGCGCGTTGTCCGACGTGATCCGGGCCAAGCCGTCGGCGAGTACGCGCCCGTCGAACACGTAGATACCGGAGTTGATCTCGGTGATCGCCAACTCGTCGTCGGAGGCGTCCTTCTGCTCGACGATGCGTTCCACCTCACCGGCCGCATCACGCACGATGCGCCCGTACCCGGTGGGATTCGGGTTCTGGGCTGTCAACACTGTGACAGCGTTACCGGCCTCACGGTGCCCCAAGATCAGGCTCTGCAGCGTCTCCCCCGACAACAGGGGCACGTCACCATAGGTGACGACGACCTCGCCGTCGAGCTCCCCAAGCTCGGTCAGTGCACACTGCACGGCATGCCCGGTGCCGTTCTGCTCGGCCTGTAGCGCCGTGGTCGCATGTGGCGCGACCTCGCCGAGATGGGC
The DNA here is from genome assembly GCF_006716235.1 of Propioniferax innocua. Lineage (GTDB taxonomy): Bacteria > Actinomycetota > Actinomycetes > Propionibacteriales > Propionibacteriaceae > Propioniferax > Propioniferax innocua. The sequence goes on from NZ_VFOR01000002.1 coordinate 414,263, forward strand.
AGTGACCTCTTCGCGCGCATGCCCCACCACCACACACAGGTGATGAGGGTTGACGGCATCGGCCGCGCCGACCGCCCATGACAACATCGAATGCCCGCCGACCGTGTGCAACAGCTTGGATGTCTTCGAACGCATACGCGTCCCGCTTCCGGCTGCCAACACAACCACTGCCGCCACCGGGGTGGAGTCTGCTCCCACGGCCTTTCCCTCCTCGGGCCCCACTTGCGCAGCCTTGACCCGTCGATCCGCCTGATGCGTCTCGTTCCCCGGGTAGGAGTCGAACCTACGTCGCTAAATCCTGATTCAAAGTCAGGCGGGCCCTGCCGACAGACCAACCGGGGAATGCCTGCACCACCACTGGCGGTGCGTGACCGGATGCCACACTACCGTTCAGCCACCGACCGCGCATCCGTGCGACCGGCGCGCCCCACAGAGCGGGCTCCACCCACGAAGACTCGGCGCGGCCCCGCCGGAAGGGTTCACGCGGACTTGCTGTGACCTTGCCGCCGTACAGCGACAGCCCGGGGTTCCCGCTCGCCATCAGCCGTGACGGGAACGATCGGCGCTGACGCCGGCGAGACCGGCGGGCTCAGATCGATCGTACGCACCGTCCGAGGCGCCAGCGGCTTGCTCACATATGTGGGTTTGGTGACCGGCAGCGGACTCCAGAGGTCGGGGTTCCCGCCGCCTTCAGGCGACAACGACGTCCCCGTACCAGTGGACGACACCGTCACATCCATCGATGCCTCCACATCCACCGATCCATCCTCGCCCGACCGATCGGCATCACGGCTCAGCGAAACAGTCGCCTCGTCATGTCCATGGCAGATCGCATCGAAACGCGCATCGAGTTGCCGTCGCAGAACGCACACGCTGAAGCGGTTGAACCCGATGACGAAAAGCAGCAGGCCGCCGGGGACAGCGGTGCCCCACCATGGGACATAGCCGGTGGCCGCGAGGATCACCACTGTCGCCACCAGTCCGAAGGCGATGGCCAGGAACATGCGTCGACGCCGCGCCGCAGTGCGGTCGATGGCTCGGATCTCGGCCAGCTCGGCTCGACGCGTCAACGGGGTCGACAGGTCGACCCGGCTTCCTCCGGCGTCGATGACCGAAGCAGAGTCACCACCGGTGAACACGGGTGTGGCCGACGCCAATTCGGCGGCGGCATCAACGCGGCCACCCGAATTGCGTCGCATGACCTGGGACACGAAATACGCCGCCCACGCAAGGGCGATCCCTCCGAAGATCAATACCGACGAACCCATGACTGAACCGTAGGGCGCAGGCCGTGACCTGAGCGTGACCCGAGGCCGCGTGTCCGTGTTTCACCCGCCGTGACGGCTCTGCCGCCATCGCGCCACGAGGCCTCCGGCGGGAGCCTCCTCGGCGAGCATGACGAAGATCTCATGGTCGCGCCAGTCCCCGTTGATGTGCAGGAAAGCACGTCGACACCCTTCGTGGCGGAATCCGAGCTTGTCGACCACACGCAGCGACTTGGTGTTCTCAGGGCGAATCGCGATCTCGATGCGGTGGAGTCCAAGTTCGGTGAAGCAGAAGTCGGCCGCCAGCGCCACCGCGGTGGGAATGACGCCACGGCCAGCGAAACCCTGATCGATCCAGTACCCGAGGGTCGCCGAGTTGGCAGATCCATAGTGGATCGGCGAAACGGTCAACTGCCCGGCAACGCGCCAACCAGCCCCGCCACCCGGATCGACCCATACAAGCCACGGCAGCGCTTCACCGCGCCGCGCCTGACGCGTCACCATGCGCACGAAACCACGGAAGGACGTCGGTCCCGGGCGCCCGCCGGGCGGTAGCGTCGCCTCCCACTCGGCCAGCCAGTCACGATTGCGGGCCCGCACCTGGTCCCACTGCTTCTGATCACGTGCTCGGATGGGCCGAAGCCAGACCGCCCCTTCCCGGAGCGCGACCGGCCACGCGGTCATGCGTGGTCGCCCCCGTGGATCTGGGACACTGCGTGGTGCAGGACCGGTTCGAGGACCTCCATCGCGTCCTTGACCCCACCCTTGGATCCGGGGAGATTCACCACCAGCGTCGAACCAGCGACCCCAGCCAAGCCACGGCTCAGGGTTGCGGTGGCGACGCCCTTCCCCACGCCGTGCTGTGCAATGGCAGCGCTGAGCTGCGGGATCTCACGGTCCAGCAGCTCTCGGGTCACCTCGGGGGTCTGGTCCGTGGGCGTCAAACCGGTGCCGCCGGTGGTCAGCACCACAGCAGCACCGCGGTCGAGTGCCTCCTGCAATGCCGCCCGCACCGGCTCCCCGTCGGGAACGACCACCGGATCGGCGACCTCGAAGCCGAGCCCTCGCAGCCACTCCACCAGCAACGGGCCGGACACGTCGTCGTAGACCCCCGCCGAGGCTCGATTCGAGCAGGTGATCACCACCGCGTCATGAACGTGAAGATCCTGGGTGTGTGCCTCACCAAGCATGGTCCCGCTTCCAGTCACCGCTTCGTCCACCCGACTTGGCCTCCACCTGGATGTTCTCGATCACCGCGCCCTTGTCGAGTGCCTTGACCATGTCGATCACCGTCAGCGCCGCGACCGACACCGCCGTCAATGCCTCCATCTCAACGCCGGTGCGCTCGGCCGTCTTCACCGTGGCCGACAACTCGACACCTTCATCGACCACCGTGCACTCCACCTGCACTCCCGAGACCATCAATGGATGGCACAGGGGAATCAGCTCGGGGGTCTTCTTGGCTCCCATGATCCCAGCGATCCTCGCCGTGGCCAGAGCGTCCCCCTTGGGCACGTTCCCCTCCCGGAGCGCCGCCACGGCCGCACCTGCCAGCCGCACCCGCCCGGACGCCGTCGCACTCCTTTGAGTGACCTCCTTCGCGGTCACATCAACCATGTGGGCATGGCCCTCATCATTCAGATGTGTGAGTCGTTCACCCATCATCCCGCCTCACACCCTTCCACGAGCTCGTCGTCCAGCATGACTCATTCCTCATCGACCGCCCAGACCATGACCGACTGGCCGGCCGCGATCATCTCGACATCACGCTCCATCAGGATCAGACAGTTCGAGCGCTGCAGCGAATCCAGCAGATAGGAGCCGCTCCCCCCGACCGGCTCGACGGTCCGGCGTCCGCTCATGTCAGTGCGCACGAATCCGCGGTGGAACTGGGCGACACCCGGCTTCGACCGGAGCACGGTGGAGGCGATGGCGCGTCGCGGCTCCCGCAGATGTGGCTCGACGCCCATGAGCTTGCGAATGGCCGGACGCACGAAGTTCTCGAACGAGACGTAGGCACTCACCGGGTTACCCGGAAGCATGAACACCGGGATCTCATCCTCACCGATGAGCCCGAACCCCTGCGGCTTGCCCGGCTGCATCGCGACACGACTGAAATCGACCATGCCAAGCTCGGGCATGACCTCCTTGATGATGTCGTGATCCCCTTCGCTGATCCCGCCTGAGGTGACCACCAGATCGGCCCGCACCAACTGGTCGCTGATGGACTGCTTGACCTGCTCCGGGTCGTCGGCCAACAGTCCGACGCGGTAAACCTGCGCACCGGCGGCCCCGGCCGCGGCAGCAAGCATCCAGGAGTTCGAGTCGTAGATCTGATGATCGTCCTCGAGATCCATCCCGGGCTCCACGAGTTCACTGCCGGTTGCGATGACCACCACCCGTGGCCGCGGACGCACCATCACCTGATCGATTCCGACACCGGCCAGCAACCCGATGGCACGGTCGTTCAGCCGCGTTCCCTCGGTGATGAGCAGGTCTCCCTCCTCCACATCGCTGCCTCGGCGGCGAATGTTGGCGCCTTCGGGAACAGGCCCGAAGCAACGCACCTCATCTTCGCCTCGGTCGGTCCGCTCGAAGGGAATGACCGCATCGGCACCGGAGGGGATCGGCGCGCCGGTCATGATCCGGATGGCCTGCCCCTCGGCCAGGTCCGCCTCGCCGAGCCCTGCCGTTGCCGGTTCACCCGCCGCGATCCGGCCCACGACCTCCAGGACGATCGGCGCATCGGCCGTGGCAGCCGCGATGTCCTGCGCCCGCACGGCGTAGCCGTCCATGGCGGTGTTGTCGAACCCCGGCAGGTTGACGTCGGAGCGGATCTCCTCACACAGCCCCAAACCCACCGCGTCCAGTAGCTGCATACCGAAGGGCGGCAGCTCGTGGATCATGGACAACGTCCATGCCCGCTGATCCTCCACCGATCGGAGACCGCGCTCATCCTGACCGGGTGGCTCAGGGAGCGTCGGCGCCGGCTCCGGCGTCGGCTCGGGCTCCGGTTCAGCCTTCTTGCGTCGGAACAGTCCCATGGGGCCACCCTATGGGACGCCTCCTCCGTCGGCATCTAAGCTTCGGCCATGGTCGATCCGGCAGAGTTCCACGCTGCCAAACAAGCACTTCGGGCAGCTCTCCGTCAGCGTCGTGATGTACGGAGCGAGGACGAACGAGCAGACGCCGACGCCCGCCGCACCGCCGCCGTCCTGGACTTCCTCGGGGATGTTTCGGGCCTGACCGTGGCGTCCTATCTGTCCGTGGTTCCGGAGCCGGACACCACCGAGATCGTGTCCGCCCTGCACGCGGGTGGGGCACGGGTGCTGCTGCCGGTCCTGACGCCGCACGCCGACGGGTCCCGACGCGAAGCGCCCACCTGGGCCGTCTACACCGGTCCCGCCGGCATGCGCTCGGGCCTGTGGGGAATTCCGGAACCCTCATCGCCCCCGTTGGGCCCGCACGCACTCGCCGATGTCGACGTGATCATCACCTCCGCCCTCGCAGCGACCGCATCCGGACAACGACTGGGCGTCGGTGGTGGCTGGTTCGACCGCGTTCTGGCCGGGGCCCCCGCTTCCTGCGTGAGCATGACCCTGGTGAGCGCCGACGAGCTCCTCGAGACACTGCCGTGCGAGCCGTGGGACCTACGCGTCGATGTCATCGCGACCGAGGCGGGCGTCCAGCGCGCGACATGAACCGCCCGCCGGGCGCTGCCCAAGGTGTGTCAGCCCGGAGGAAGCAGCTTCAGCTGTTCATCGACGAAACCGTCTGCATCGGGCGCATCCACCGCTGCGCGCGTCCACGGCCACGGGTCGTGTTCGTTGGCGAGGATGTCGGGGAGCTGATCGGCGTAATGCGCGTGGAAGGCATGGCCGGAGGTGCCACTCTGGTTGATCCACAACGAATCATCGAAATCGCCGAAGTCCACCACCATCTTCATGGTGGGCCCGTTGACGACGGAGAAGTCCTTTCCACGTGAGTCCCAGCCCCAGGCCGACACGACCGCCGAACCGCCCTCGACAGGACGCGGCTCGATGTTGAAGATCGACTCGACCGGGGCGATCCCCGATGTGCCCAACGTCTGGTGCGTGAGCGTCAGGCTGTGCAGCCTGCCCCACGACCACTGCTCCGGATCACGGGCCATGACCGCGGTGATCTCCTTGCGGGCGGCCAGCAGGGACTCGGAAAGGATCTGGTCCCGGGATTCGGTCTGCGGAGTGTTCACATCGTCCCACCACGGATTCTGCGGCTCGTCCATCATCGATTCGAGGACGGCGAAATACTGGTCACTGCCCTGCCCCGGCCCCAACTCCGACGGGATCTCGTCCCCGAAGGTCCGCTGGACGACCTGACGCATCGTCAAGGCGAAGAACGCCATACCGGCGGATTCCGGGTCGGCTTCGAGGTCCCATTCGGAGAGCACCTCCTGGCCGTCGACCACCCAGGGCTCCAGAGGTTGTGCCGCGACGAGAGCCGGGACGAATTCCTCGGCCCATTCGACGTAGGTGTTGCCCTGCAGCTCAGCGGTCGCGCGGGCGTCCCAATCTCTGCGCCCCTCGAGGGCCTCGATGATCGGCTGAGAACGGAATCCGAAGGAGTTCCCGGCCTGCTCGGGCATCTCGGCGTCAATGATCTGCTGGTTGGCGGCGACGATATAGCCCTCGGGAGGGTTGTAGGCGTAGGGAAGATCCTCGAAGGCGAGGAAACCGTCCCACGCAGCGCCGGGCCTCCACGCCTCCACCGGTTTGCTGCCGTCCCCGACCCTGCGCTTCGGCAGTGCCCCCGGCAGCTGGTAACCGATGTTCCCCTCCACATCGGCATACACCAGATTCTGCGATGGAGACTTCAACAGCTCAGCGGCGTCTCGGAACTCGTCGAAGTCAGTGGCGCGGTTCAGGTCGAAGATCGCGCGGATCGATTGGCTCGGCTCCAGCGCGGCCCATCGCAGAGCGACCGCGTACTCGCCAGAATCTTCATCTTCCGAGGCCTTGCCCTCCGGCCCCTGACTGCCCGGAGCCCCGCGGTCAGAACGCAGCTCATCGGTCAGCCCGACATCGGAGATGAGCGGGCCGTTGCTGGTGCTGCGCACCACGATGTCCTTGGTCCGGCCGCTGCTCGATTTGAGCGTCACTGTCTCCTCACGAACCTCCGCCGAGCCCTTCGCACGCCGGGCCGCACCATCCACGATGTGTTCGATGTAGAGATCCTGGGAATCGATGTAGGGAACCGTCAGGCCCCAGCCGATGTGCGAATTGTGTCCGATGATGATGCCGGGCATACCGGAGAACGAGTACCCGCCCACATCGAAGGGGCATCGCGCGTTCACCTCATTGCAGCGCAAGCGCATCTGCAGGAACGTCGAGGGCACCGAAGCCGCCAGGTGAGGGTCATTCGCAAGCAGGGGCTTTCCCGATGCGGTCCGCTCCCCCGAGACGACCCAGGAGTTCGACCCCACGTCCGCCCCCAGACCGGGATCGGCGATCAGGGCACCGAGAGTGTCAGCCGCTCGCCCCGCGGCCTTCAGCGATGCGACCCGGTCGCGGACCGCTCCAGGCTCCTCGACCATCTGGTCTCCACCACCGGCTGGGACGAACCCCTCTGGGGTCTGCCGACCGTGCGCCACGATGGGAGCGTACTGATCGGGGCGGTTCGTCGGGAAGATCTCGGCTGCACGATCAGGCCCCACCTCGTTCTCCATCACGCCGTGCAGGATCTCGTCCTTGAGATTCCCGTCGAGGCTCCAAGCCATCGCCTTGAGCCATGCGACCGAGTCCGCCGCGGTCCAAGGTTCGGGATCGACGTCGAGGCCCTGCAGGCCGAGCACGTCGTATTCGAGTGCGATCGATCCGTCACTCTGTTCGAGGTACTGATTGACGCCCGCGGCATAGGCGTCGAGGTAACGACGGGTTTCGGCGGGGAGTGCATCGACCTCCCGCTCGGCAACCTCACGCCAGCCCATCGTACGGATCACCGCGTCTGTTTCCCACAGCTCATCGCCGAAGAGCTCTGCCAACCGACCGGAGGTGGTGTGTCGCCGAACGTCCATCTCGAAGAAACGTTCCTGCGCATGCACGAATCCCTGTGCGGTGAAGAGGTCCTCGGCGCTGTCGGCGCGGATCTCAGGAATGCCGCGAGCGTTCCGGAGCACAGTGACCTCCCCATTGAGCGCGGGGAGGATCAGCTCTCCGGTGGTCCGCGGGAAGGAACCCCGCACGGCAACGGTCGATGCACTTATCAGCGCGGCCAGAACCAGGATGATCGAGCCCATCGTGATCCAGAGCCATCGAGGAGGGAGGAATCGCACGGGCTGAGGGTACCGGTCGTTCGATGTATCATCCATGGCTGGCACTCGGAGGAGTCGAGTGCCAGAACCCAGGAGACCAAGGATGCCGACGTACCAATACCGCTGCACCGAATGCGACCACGACCTCGAGGCCGTGCAGAAGTTCACCGATGACGCGCTCACCGAGTGCCCCGAGTGCCGAGGTCGCCTGCGCAAGATCTTCAACGCCGTCGGAGTCGTGTTCAAGGGGTCGGGCTTCTACAAGACCGACAGCCGTTCTTCCGGGGGTTCCACGAACAAATCGGGCTCGAGCAGTGCGACGACATCGAGTGAATCCGCGTCGAGCTCCTCGTCGGACGCATCCGCCACGAACACCTCAGATAGCTCATCCACCGGCGGCTCCTCCACGAGTGGTTCGTCGAACTGACCCACCTGTGGGCCCCTGATCTGCCTGTGGACCCCTGATCTGCCTGTGGATAAGGGGCTCGATCCGTGTCCGCCCCTTCCATGGTGTCTGGCATGGACCTCCGCTCACTCCTGCGTCGTCTCGGCCACCACCGCCGCACTCTCGCCGCCATCGCCACTGCTTTGGGTGTGTTGACTCTCGTCCAAGCGTTGACTCCTGCTCCTCCGGCAACCACCCCAGTGGTGGTCGCGGCCGCAGAACTGACCGGCGGGAGGACGCTCACCGAACCGGATCTCACAGTGGTCGACATGCCGATCGAACTCGTGCCCGACTCTGCCTCCGCAGATCCGACCACGCTCACCGGGCAGATCCTCACCGCGACCACACCACGCGGAGTTCCGGTGACGAGTCAGTCGGTCCTCAGTCCTCGTGCCCTCGCACCGGGACGCTCGGTCGCCCCGGTGCGGTTCGCCGACGCCGGCCTGGTTCAGGTGATCCGCGCCGGTGACCGCATCGACATCATCGCTGCCGGGCCCGACATCGGTCCGGACGCCGTCGTCGCCGAGGATGTTCGCGTGGTGACGATTCCCGATGCCGAAACCGACACCGGGTTCGGCGCCGCGTCCAGCGCGCAGGGAGTGCTGACCCTCGTGGAGGCCTCCCCCGACGAAGCCACAGCCCTCGCGCAGGTCAGCAGCCGAGCCGTTCTGAGCCCGCTGCTGCGCTGAACGTCCACATCCCCACCTCCGGGTGTTTCGATGCTAAATTTTTCTGCGGCTCTCAGCACGTGAGACCCCGCCCCCTCAGAGATGGAGTGATTCATGAAGGGCTTCAAGGAATTCCTACTGCAGGGCAACCTCATCGAGCTTGCTGTTGCCTTCATCATCGGCACCGCATTCGCCGAGGTCGTCTCGACGTTCGCCGGTATCATCACCGACCTCATCGGCCTGGTCTTCAGCGTCGATGCCTTCAGCAGCACGGCGATCGCCGGCGTGAACGTCGGCGCCTTCATCACCGCGCTCATCATGTTCTTCATCACTGCAGCCGTGTTGTACTTCGGCGTGGTGACCCCCTACCAGAAGTACAAGAAGATGCGTGGTCTCGAAGAGTCCGCGGAGAAGAGCGAAGCCGACCTCCTGGTCGAGATCCGCGACCTGCTCGCCGGTCGCTGAACCGACTTTCCGAAACATCCTGAGCGCCCGGCCCTCGGCCGGGCGCTCAGCTTTCCCTCTGCTTCACACCTGCTCGGTCACCCCGAGCAGCACCGTCCCTTCCCGGCCATCGGGAAAATCTGCAGGCGACTCCAGTACGACGGAAACTTCAACCCCAGTGCGGCGGACGATCAGCGAGAAGTCTCCGATCGTCGGCATCGAGACTTCGTGGCCCCGGCGCCGGGACTCTACCCACCGCCCGTCGGCGCCTCAGCTCGACGAGCACCGCAGCGAACCGAGCAGCAGGAAGCTGCTCCATCAGATCGTCCGGCACCGCGTGGTGCCCCAGTGGCTGGTCCCCCACCATGTCGAGAACCACATCCATGTCGGGCTCCGTCTGGAGCCCCAGATCATCGCGTCGTTCCCCGGTCAATGCTGCAACCAGAGCAATATGCCACGGCGCATCGACCGGCTGTCCAGAGCCGGTGGTGGCAGGCCCGAGCGGAGTGGTCACAGCCGCGACCCATCCTCGACGTGGCCCCCCGGCCCTCGGAGGTGGGCGGCTCCGGTGATCGTGACGTCGGCACCGAAGGTCCAGTCCCCATCCACGGTGAGGCTGTCCGCACCGACAAGGGATGGCACCCCTTTCTCGAAACGCTGCTCGAAGTCGTCGATGCGCTTGTAGTGAGCATCATCCAGCGTCACGAACGGCACCGCTCCCGAACGCTGCTCCAAGTGCCCGTTGGAACCGACCTCGTACACATCGGACCGGACGACGAGCAGATCATTGGTGGTCTTGACCGGCAGGAAGCGTGACCGATCCACCTCGATCGCCGTGGCCCCCTCGAACACCTCGATCGCCGCACCCATCGCGGTCTCGATCTGATACACCTGCGGAGACTCAGGATCGGTTGGATCGACGGGCTTGGTGTTGCGGATCAGAGGCAGCCCCAGCACACCCCCACGTTCATCCAGAACATGTTTGAGCTGCTCGAGGTCCCACCACAGGTTGTTGGTGTTGAAGTATCGGTGAAGGTGATGGTCGCTGAACCGATCGGCATCATCGGGATGAACCTGGGCCTTGTCACGCAGGATCAGCCGCCCATCGCTGGAGCGCCATGCGACGTGCCCGCCCTTGCGGTCAGCACGCGTGCGTCGACACACCTCCATCGCGAACGGCGCACCAGATTCGGCGAACCATCCGGCAAGGCCGGCGTCCGGGGTCGCGCCGAGGTTGTCGGAGTTGGAGACTGCTGCATAGCGATAACCCTGCTGCAGCAGTCGATCCACCAGACCGGCCGCATGTATCGCGGTGTACACATCTCCGTGACCGGGCGGACACCATTCGAGCTGGGGGTCCTGGGGCCAGCTCACCGGAGTGAGGTCATCGGCCCGGAGTTTGGGTTCCTGATTCTGGAGGAAATCAGCCGGGAGTCCTTCCACGGGAAGGTCCGGATGGTTCTCGAGGGCTTGGAGGGTTTCTCGCCGGGTGCGGAAGGAATTCATCCACAACAGCGGGAGCCCGACATCGTACGCAGCGCGAGCATGCAACACCTGGGTGACGATGAGGTCCAGAAAGCTGCGCCCCTCACGCACCGGGAGCAGCGATTTGGCCTTCTCCATGCCCATGGACGTTCCGAGCCCACCGTTGAGCTTGATCTGGACTGTCTGTGCCAGGGCGTCTCGAGCCCGCTGGGGATCGACTTTCACATCCTCCAGCCGGTCCAGTTCGGTGACCGGCTTGATCTCATGCTCACGCACCAGCCCCGTGGCACCTTGCTGTAGCTGCCGGTAATAGTGGCTGAACACGTCGATGGCCTCGGCGGAGACTCCGACGTCCTGCATCTTCCTGCGGGCCTGCTCCAAGCCGACAGCACCATCATGATCGGTCATCGAATCCACTCTCCCCTACGCAGAACGTGCTGGAGACGACCGGAATCATCTACGACGACAAGATCGGCACGCCTCCCCACCTCCAGAACACCCACATCGTCACGTCCGTGGAATCGCGCCGGTGTCGTGGCGGCCATGTGCGCGACGTCCTCGACGGGCAGCCCCCAGCCGACCATGCGCGCAAAAGCGTCGTCGATGGTCAGCGTCGATCCGGCGATGGCACCAACCGACCCATCGGTCTCGACGATCCGTGCGACACCATCGGTCACCTGCGCGGTCAGAGCACCGATGCCATAACGGCCATCGCCGAGCCCGGTGGCCTCCATGGAGTCGGTCACCAACGCCACCCGGTCGGCCCCAGCGGTCTGGACGACCATCTGCGCAACATCACGATGCACGTGGACACCGTCGATGATGAGTTCACACATCACCGTCGGGTCGGTCAGCAGGGCCGGAATGGGCCCGGGACTGCGATGGTGGATGCCGGGCATGGCGTTGAACAGATGCGTGGCGACGGTCGCCCCTGCTTCGATGCACGAGGCAGTCGTGGCGGCGTCAGCGTCGGAATGCCCAAAAGCGACCACCACGCCACGCTGCACGAGCTCGCGGACCGCATCGATACCGCCATCACGTTCAGGGGCAAGCGTGACCATGGCCAAGTGCCCCCCGCACGCGTCGATGAGCTCAAAGAGCGCCGAGCCCTTCGGGTCACAGAGCAGTTCGGCGCTGTGTGCACCCTTGCGCTCTTCTGCGAGGAAGGGCCCCTCCAGATGGATCCCGTCGAGCTCACCGGAGCGGCACAGGTCTGCCAGCACACGTGCCTGTGCGGCCATGTGCTCGACAGTGTCGGTCGCCATGGAGGCGAAAACGGTCGTCGCGCCGTGCCGATGATGGTGATCGAGGATCTCACGAGCCCCGTCGAGATCCGCCTTGCCGAAGTCCTTCCCCATCGCACCGTGGGTGTGGGTGTCCACGAACCCCGGCACCGCCCATCCGGCCGTGGGGGTTTCCGCGTCGGTCTCGATGGCGGTGATGATGCCATCGTCGGACCATTCCACCCGGACCTGTTCGGCCACGGCGGAATCTGCTCCGCTGCCCACCACGGCTTTGGAGATCTGGAGTTCAGGCATGGGATCAAGCCTATCGATGCCGGGGCGCCTTTCAGCGGGCCCCACTCGCCCACTACGCTCCACTCGGATGCGCGCTGCAGCCCAACCACCTTGGCGCACACGCCCACCGAGAAGCCCCACCGCACCAAGGAGCACCCATGGAAGTCGTCATCGCCGCGAATGCCGCTGAAGTCGCCCGCCTCGCAGCGCTGAGGGTCGCCCGCGCCTGCCGCAGCGCAACCACACGCCGCGGCATCCCTCCGGTTCTGGGCTTCGCCACCGGCTCGTCCCCCCTCGGCCTCTATGCCGAACTGACCGCCATGTTGGAGGACGGAAGCCTCGACCTCGCCGGAGCGGCCGGCTTCGCACTCGATGAATACATCGGGCTTCCCAAGGGACACCCCGAGTCCTACGCCGAGGTCATCCGACGCACCGTGACCGAGCCTTTGGGCCTCGACCCCGCGTACGTCCATGTGCTCGACGGCAACAGCGATGACCCCTTGGGCACCTGCGCACGCTTCGAACAGGCCATCATCGACGCCGGCGGCGTGGATGTACAGATCGTCGGAATCGGGGCCAACGGACACATCGGATTCAACGAGCCCGGGTCATCACTGGCATCACGAACCCGCCCCATGACACTGGCCGAACGAACCCGTAAAGACAACCAGCGGTTCTTCGACTCACTCGACGAGGTGCCGACCCAGTGCCTGACGCAGGGCCTCGGAACGATCATGGACGCCCGGGAGATCGTCATGGTCGCCAAGGGCACCAACAAGGCCGAGGCAGTGGCGAAGATGCTCGAGGGTCCGGTCTCCAGCTCGTGCCCGGCGTCGGTCCTTCAGCTCCATCCGAACGTGACGATCGTCATCGACGATGATGCAGCCAGCCGGCTCTCCACCGCCGAGCACCACCGGATGGCATGGACCAACAAACCCGAGTGGATGCGTTGGGATCGCCTGAACCACTGACCGGCTGGACCAACCCCACCCATGCACGCCTAGAATATGCCCGGCTGACCGGCCCGGCCCCGTAGCTCAGGGGATAGAGCAGAGGTTTCCTAAACCTTGTGCCGCAGGTTCGAATCCTGTCGGGGCCGCCATCCATCCCGAGTCGCGACGTCGCTGACACGATGTCGCGACTCGGGATGTTTCGTGTTGAGATACAAGGCGTCTGCATCCAGCAGGGGTACCGGGTTCTGGGGCGATGCACCCCGAATCAGGCACAATTACCGGCACATCGGCAACGAACACAACAGACTCGGCGGAAGCGACTCACACACCGCCGAACTCCAGAAAAGGGGGAAACGGTGCCAATCGCACTCATGAGCGTCTTGGCCGTCATCAGCCTGATCATCTTGAGCACGATCTTCAAATCGTCCTTCAAGGTGCGCACGCAGGAACACGTCATCGTCGAACGTTTTGGAAAGTTCCTCCGCGTTGCCAAGCCGGGTCTGAACTTCAAGGTGCCCTGGATCGACACGACCACTCCCCCGATCTCGTTGCGCGTGCAGCAGCTCGAGGTGAACATCGAGACGAAGACCAAGGACAACGTGTTCGTGACCGTGCCGGTCGCCGTCCAGTACTTCGTCCCCGAGGCGAACGTCCAGGACGCCTACTACCGCCTCATGGACCCTCAGGGGCAGATCCGCTCCTATGTGTTCGACGTCGTCCGTTCGGCCCTCTCCCAGCTCGAACTGGACCAGGCCTTCGAGTCGAAGGACGACATCGCCCAGTCGGTGGAGCGCACGCTGTCGGCGCAGATGCGCATCTATGGTTTCGAGATCGTCAACACGCTCGTCACCGACATCTCGCCCGACGCACGCGTCCGCGACTCGATGAACTCCATCAACGCAGCACAACGTGACCGCGAGGCCGCCCAGGCTCTCGCCGAGGCCGACAAGATCAAGCGCGTGACGCAGGCCGAGGCCGAGGCCGAGGCCAAGCGTCTGCAGGGTGTGGGCATCGCCGCCCAGCGTCGCGCGATCGCCGAAGGTATCGCCGCCCAGTACGAGATGCTGCGGGAAGCCGGGATCGAAGGCACAGCGGAGCAGCTCCTGCTCATGACGCAGTACTTCGACACCATGCAGGACGTCGCCCGCAACTCCAACACCAACGTGCTGTACCTCCCGTCCAACCCCGGCGCCATGGGCGGGATGTTCGACGAGATCCGCACCTCGCTGCTGCAGACCCAGGGCGCCAAGCCCGCGTTCGACGAGTTCAACTCCGAGAACGAGCGCGTCGATGGTGAAGGCAGCCAGGACGAGCAGGATCGGGCCCGCGCACGTGCACGTCGCGAAGCCGAGAAGAGGGCCCAGGAGAAGGCCCAGGCTGCACAGCAGGCGGCCCGTCAGACCCAGCAGCAGGCGCAGCAGCAGTACGGCTGGACGCCCCCGCAGCTCCCGGGGCACCTCGGCCGCCCCCAGGGTCAGCCCTACGGAGGGGCTCAGCACCCGAACATCCAGCATCCCGAACAGTGACAGCAGTCATGCAGCGGTGAGCTGCCAGAAACCGAAGCGGGGCACCAGCCAACTGATGCCCCGCTTCGTCGTCTGTGGGTGCAGGTCACTTCCAGTACGAAGGATATTTCTCCGAGCCGTTGTGGCTCTGATCTCGATAGATCTTCGAGCGGATCTCCCGTTCACGGGCGATCACGTCTTCGCGCGTCTCACCGGTCAGCCACATCTGCTGGAGCATGACGCCGGCGGCGGTCATGTCCTCCGACGTGAGGACATCATCGCGCTGACGCGTGTGCCGGATGAGCACACCTTCGTTCTGCTCCAGCTGGTCGACGTAGTCGTAGTCGAGGATGTCGGAGACCTTCCCGGGCACCTGCGAGGTTATCAACGCGATCAGGGTGAAACATCTGGTCTCGTTGTCACGCCACTTGTGCCACGGGGTCTTGTGCTCGAGCTTCTCGCCCGTGCGCGCGAGTTCGAGGTTGTCCCCGTAGAGCGAGTTCCCGAAGGAATACTCGTAGTTGTAGTGATACGAATGCGCGGCCCGCGGATTGATCTCGGTGAGGGCGATGGTGCCGTCACCCATGATCCAGAACTCAAGATTGAAGAACTGGTTGAGGTAGCCCAAGTCACGCATACGCCCCATGTAGTCCTCGACCCATGCTTCGATCTCGTTGATCTTCTCGGTGCCGAGGCTGATCGGTGGCGTGATGTAGCCCAGCGCCTGGTGATCGTCGAAGTAGACCTCCTCGGTGAGTGCGTAGTGGACTATCTCGCCGTCGGCGGTGATGTACCCCTCGTAGCAGTATTCGACGCAGGTCTTCATGTCGACGAGGTGTTCACCGATGAACGGCGGGACCACCTGCGGCATGTCGTCCTCCATCGTCTTGGTGTAGGCGTCGACATCAGAGGCGATGAGTTCCTGCAACTCGGTGTTGGCACGGTATTCACCCAGGACCCGGCGCAGTTCATCGGCGTCCTTGATCCGGTATATTCCGCGACCCAGCGACAGCGAGGTGTTCTTCAGCATGAAGGGCCATTCGGCGATGGAGTCGATGATCTCCTCGTCGGTCTGCTGGAGGGGGTCGATGGCCACGAACCAGAACGGGTCGGCCTCGAGCGTTCGCATGAGGTACTTGTTCATGCAGTGAAGGAAGGCTTTACGGCGCGGCACGGGGTTTCCGAGACGCTCGTTGATGAGGATGTGGTGGTAGGCGTCTTTCTGGGCGTATCCGGCAACGGCCTGGATCCCTTTCTCTCGGCAGTCCGCTGCGACGGCGTCCATCTCCTCATCGCTCCACCCCTTGGGGTTGAGAATGTGGACGTCGTAGGTCTCACCGAGCACGTCGAGCGCATGCTCCATGTACGGCTGCGGGCCAAGGAATCCGACGCTGATGCGCGGGTCTTCGGTGGTGGTCGTTTCACTCACGGTGGTCACCCTTCGTCATGCGGACGCTGCCCCTCATGGGCTGCCCAGGAACACACTGTCAGACGCCATGGCATCCGGCCTCCCTTGACGCCTTACTTTGGTCGATATATCTCCTCACGCCCAGGGGTCCTGAGAGGGTGCTCACTTTTTGCTCATGTGTTCGCGCTTACTGCCCGAAAACGAGTAGACTTGCTCAACGAGCGGTACCGGCAGTCTCCTGGGGGTGGGTAGACGGCGCTTATCAAAGCCCAGCCGGTGCCGCTCCTCATCGCTGATTCTCACCTTCTGCTTCCCAACCCGTGACATTGTTGCGTGCACACGAGTGGGCACACGGCGACAGCACGGAGAATGCCGAAGGGGCGATGCGCAATTCAGCGCATCGCCCCTTCGACTTCAATGCCCCTCCGGGCACGGCAGATCACTTCGTGGCGTCGCCCTCGGCCTGATCGGCATCCTCGGCCGGCATCTCACGGAGCTGGTCGATGACGCTCTTGAGCTGCGAGGAGCTCAAAAGACCCGCCTGGTTGAACACGAGGTTCCCACGGTTGAAAGCCATGACGGTCGGGATGCTCATGATCCCCAGCCCGCCGGCGATCTCCTGGTTCGCGTCGGTGTCGAGCTTGCCGAACACCACGTCGTCATACTCCTCGGAGGTCTTCTCGAAGATCGGCCCGAAGCGCTTGCACGGTCCGCACCACTCGGCCCAGAAATCGATGATGACGAAATCGTTGTCCTTGATGGTGTCGGAGAAGTTCTCGTTGGTCAGTTCAGTGGTTGCCATGGTGCTCCTTGAATCGTTGTCTCATGCTGTCAGGTTCACAGGGCTGTCAGGTTCACAGGGCTGTCAGATTCACCAGGCTGTCCGACTCACCCTTCCACGGCTGCAACGCCACGGGGCAAGCGCATATTCCACCGTATCGATCCCGATTCGTCTCCCGCCCCGATTCGTCGCTTCCTCCACGCCGAACCATGACCGGCCTCCTCACGAGGCTTCGTCGACCACGGTACGCCCGAGAGCCCGCCCGATGTCCTCACCGATGCTGCGGATGACATTCCCCGGGCCCACGCGTCGCCCCGCGACGGCCGACACCAGGGCAGCCATCCCGGGAAGGGCCTCCCCCACCGGAAACTCCTTGGGAGCACCCTCGACGAGCAAAGGGTTACTCCCGTCGTTCCAAGGTGCGGTCAGACGCTCCCACGTGCGCACCCAGGCATCGGAGATCTCAGCCACCGACGGCACCCCGAAGAAGTGTCCGACCGGAGCGTGATGCCGCAGGGACACGATGGGCGAATCGACGTAGAGCAGAGCCAGCCGCACGCGGGCATCGAGGTCGCGTCGTTCCCCCACGGAGCCGCGCACGGCCCACGAACACGGGGTCGGGCAGGTCTCTCCGACATCGGGACGTTCACCGGCCCCGACCGTCTCGTGGTTCATCGCGCATACCGCGAGGGCGTCGCCGAGCCGCGAATGGAATCTGTCCAGGTAGGCCGTGTATCCCACCCGGTCTCCACCACAGGCGTTCAACGCCCGACGCGCCGTGGCTTGGAGGGCCGAGCTGTGGGGGCACTCCGGGTCATCGGTGCCCCATCGCTCGCCCACCGTCTCATCCATCCGCAGCGGATCGCCCCCATGGCCCAGGACGCTCTCCCACGCCAACTGACACAAGTACTCACCGATGAGGTGCGCGGTCACCACGATCTGCAGAGGCTCATGCCGCAGCGCCCGCAGATCGATGACCTCCAGCATCAGCTCGTACAACGGAACAAGAGACCCCAGCGCTCCTCGCTCGGGGTCACGTGGCTCGTGGGGAAAGCAGCTCTGCGCCAGCCGTTTGGCCCATGGCGCGTCGAAACCGCTCGCGATCATGCCGAAATCCTCGGCGTCCAAATCCAACACGCGCTTGGCCGCCGTGGCCAGCTCCCGTGCGTACTCCAGATCACCGCGGGCACTGTTGGCACGCTTCAACAGCGCGGCGACGGCGTCGTACCAATGCCCATCCAACAAAGCGATGATCTCGGTGTCGTCACCCTCGACGTGATAATCGTCGCCGGCCAGCCCGGTGGAGGAACCGGGAGTCATGCGGGGGCCACATACAGGTGCGACGCGGCCTCCATGGACAGCTCCAGCTCTGGCCCCTCGCCGGTGGAAAGCGTCACACCGAGCCCACCCCGGCGGGCAGTCAGCGTGACCCCGGGACGGATCCCGCACTTGTGGAGGTCCTCCAGAATGTCGTGCTCGGACTGCAGGGTCTCCGCCATACGGCGGATCACCACGGTGTGCGGCTCTTCATCGCGAAGTGCCTTGGTCAGCTGCGTCACGTGGAGGCGCTCGACGTCCCTGGCTTCAACACCGAGCGCCTCCAGCCCCGGAATCGGGTTGCCATACGGTGATTCGGTGACGTCAGCGAGGATCTTGACCAACCGCACCTCGACATCCTCGGAGACGACATGCTCCCACCGACATGCCTCGTCATGCACGAGATCCCACTCAAGGCCGATGACGTCGATGAGAAGCCGTTCGACGAGTCGATGCTTACGCATGACCGCGATGGCCAGCATTCGTCCCTCGTCGGAGAGTTGGATGTGACGATTGTCGGTGACGGTCAGCAGACCGTCGCGTTCCATGCGGGCCACGGTCTGTGACACCGTCGGGCCGCTGTGATGCAGCCGCTCGGCGATCCGGGCACGGAGCGGAGGGATGCGTTCCTCCTCCAGCTCGTAGATCGTCCGAAGGTACATCTCCGTGGTATCGATCAACTCGCTCACATCGGTAACCCTAGCCTGACTTCCGGAATCATGGGACGCTCAGCCCGGATGAAGCACCGTACGCGTCCGGTGACGTGGAGCATCGGGGTTGAGCCCCAACCGCATCGCCCGTCCGACAGCCAGACGCTGGGCGACGATGAGTTCGGCCATCGGATCGATCATATGGCTCACGAACCTCGCCCCGGTCGCCTCGACGTCCTCATCCAGACCGGTCGGCGCCTCACCGATCATCCAGACCAGACGCCCCGGCTCAGCGATCGTGATGGGACCATGACGGTACTCCAGAGCCGAATAGGCCTCCGCCCACCCCTGCGAACACTGACGCACCTTGCTTGCAGCCTCAGCCGCGAGTGGGATCGTCCAGTCCCGCCCCAGATACGTGATCTGGTCCACGTCGGCATATTCCTCGTCGATGCGGATCGCCAGCGCGTAGTCGGCATCGCGTAACCACTGCTCGAGTTCGGCATGGGCGTCAGCGCCCAGCAGTGCTCGGGCCAGTGCGAGCGCGGTGGTGGCGAAGCGCGTCTGCACCACCGAGGCCTCATCGGCGAACGAGAGGTCGATGGTCTCATCCGCCAGCTTCGCCGCCTGCGTCTGCGTATTACCCACAAGGGCCAGCGTCGGCATGCGCCCCTTCAGGTTCTCAAGGGTCTTGACGATGTCGGTGGTCGCGCCAGAGCGTGACATCACCACCACTTGGTCGTAACGACGCGTCGGCGGGAACTCAGAAGCCACGAAGGCATCCGACTCCCCCTGCCCTGCCCGTTCCCTCAGTGCGGCCATCGCCTCGGCCATGAACCAAGCGGTTCCGGTTCCGACGAAGGCCACGCGCATACCCTGCTCGGGCCATACCATCCGCACGCCCTCGGCCATGTCGACGGCACGCTGCCAGCAATCCGGCTGGGACAGGATCTCTTCTTCGGTCAGGAACATCGCGGGCCTCCTGCGTCTCAAACTACCCGGGTTCAGGGTTGGAGACGGACGCGGGCCCATGCTCCTGCATCAGTCCGCTGTTCGGCTGCCCCCACACGTGTGTAGCGGAATCGGTCATGCAGACGGTTGGGGCGGCCCTGCCAGAACTCGAAGGTCTCGGGCGTGACGAGATACCCGCCCCAATACACCGGTCGTGGGACATCCCCATCGGCGAACCGTGCCGAAGCGGCGGCATCGGCCTGCTCAAGCTCGGCTCGTGAACCGATGGGCCGAGACTGACGCGACGCATGAGCACCGATCTGCGACCCACGGGGGCGAACAGCGAAGTAGGCATCGGATGTGGCGTCGGAGACGGCCTCGGCCCATCCCTCGATGTGCACCTGGCGGTGATGCGGCTGCCACCAGAAAGTCAGTGCCACACGCGGATTCGCAGCGATCTCCTCGCCCTTGCCCGATTCACGGTTGGTGTAGAAGGTCAGCCCCTCGGCGGTGGCGTCCTTGCAGAGAACCACGCGTGCGCGGGGCCGGACCGAACCATCGGGGCCGGTACGGATCGTGGTGAGCGTCATCGCCGTCGGCTCGGGAATGGCGTCATCGGCCCGAGCCGCCTCCAGCCAAGCGTGGAAGAGCACGAACGGGTCCTCCGGTGCTTCATCGTCGGCCAGCGCGGCCACATCGTAATTCAGGCGTTCCTCGGCAAGGCTGCGGTCAGCCGGTCCGGTCGAGTTCATGCACACAGTCAACCAGTCGCCCCTGCATCAGGCTCCACCCCATCAACAGAACATGCCCATCAACAGAATGGGCCCGCATCAGAACACGGCCGCAACAGAACACGGCGGAAGATCCCGCTCCACGAGCTCGTGGACCATGCACCGCGCGATTGCGAGACGGGCCACAATGGAGTCATGCGCAAGATCCCCCCCATGCTCATGCCCCGTGATGGCCGTTTCGGCTCCGGACCCGCGAAGATCCGGCCCGAAGCGCTCGCTTCGCTGGCAAGCGTGGGCACGAGTCTCCTCGGCACATCGCACAGACAGTCCCCGGTGAAGCGTCTCGTCGGCACGATCCGGGAGGGCCTCTCCGAGCTCTACCACCTCCCGTCCGGGTACGAGGTGATTCTCGGCAACGGCGGCGCTTCGCAGTTCTGGGACATCGCCGTCTGCGGACTGGTCGAACAGCGGTCCGCGCACGGCGTCTTCGGCGAGTTCGGCGGCAAGTTCGCAACCGCATCAGCTCAAGCCCCCCATCTCGCCGACCCGATCATCCACGAGGTGGCGCCGGGCTCGGTGGTGCTGCCCCAGCCCGATGATGACGCCGATGTCCACGCCTGGGCACACAACGAGACCTCCACCGGCGCGGCGGCCCCGGTACGACGCAGCGGGACCGAAGCGTTGACCGTCATCGACGGCACGTCCGCAGCGGGCGCACTCAACGTCGACCCCGAACAGTTCGATGTGTACTACTTCGCTCCGCAGAAGGCCTTCGCCTCCGACGGTGGGCTGTGGTTCGCACTGTGTTCACCCGCAGCCATCGAACGCGCCGAACGGATCGCCGCGTCGGGACGGTGGATCCCCACGAGCCTGTCGCTCGTGGAGGCCCGAGCCAACTCCTTGAAGAACCAGACGGTCAACACCCCGTCCCTGTCCACCCTGTGGCTCATGAAGGAACAGCTGTCCTGGGTGTTGGAGAACGGCGGCATCTCCTTCGCCGAACGGCGCGCCCGGGAGAACACCGATCAGGTCTACACGTGGGCCGAGGAACACGCCCATGCCACGCCGTTCGTCGAGGCCGAGTACCGTTCACCGGTTGTGGCGACCATCGACTTCGACGACGCCATCGATGCCACGAAGATCGCCAGCACACTGCGTCACAACTCGATCGTCGACGTCGAGCCCTACCGCAAACTCGGACGCAACCAACTCCGTTTCGGCCTCTTCCCGGCCGTGGACGCCGAAGACGTCTCCCGTCTCCTGGGCTGCATCGACTGGCTCCTCACGCACCCGGAGGAGACTCCAGACGCGTGAACCATGGGCGCCCTGCAGCGCCTGCCAGGCATTCCGGCGTCAGGCCGTGACCGGCCTCAGCGCCACCAGTCCTCGGGACGGGCGATCGTGCGCTCGGCGTCATCCTCGGAATGCTCACCCTCGAAGTCCTGGCGTGTTCCCGACTGATCGACCGCACGATTCGACGGCTGCTCCCCCGGAGGTGGCGCACCGGGCTGTCCGTGCTGCGGAGGACGGGGCATGAGGTCATCCGACGTCGACGGGGCCAAATCGATCGGGTAACCGCGGTCGGGGTCGCGGCGCCCCAGGACGGCGGTGTCCTCCACCGGTTGGGACCTCTCGGAGCCCCCAGCGTCCTTGGTTGCGTCCTCGGGAGAACCGGCCCGACGCCAGACATGGGCACCGGCGGCGAGTGCAGCCACCAGCGCGAGCAGCAGTGCGATCAGCGTCCCCGAACGATTGGACCGGATTCCCTCCTCGAGGGCCTGCTCCTCCGGATCGGGCTGGGGCGTGGGTGATGGCGGAGGCTCCGCGTCCGCCGGCGGATTCTCCTCGATCGACGTGGGCAGGGCCACGTGCAACAGAGGCTGGTTGTCCCCTTCGCTGCCCACCACGACCCGCGCCGGGTCCTCGGGGTGCAGGGCGATGGTCTCTCCCTGGGGCTGGAACGGGAGTGCTGCCCGGGCATTGGGGGTCAACAGATCTGGGACGAGCACCTCCACCGACGAGTAGGTCCGCAGGGCGATGGCACCATCGGGCAGGGCCACGGCATCGGTGACGAAGGCGGACGCGTCGCCGATGCGTTGGAGTTCATTGACGCCGGACGCGGACGGCTCCTCCGGCGCCACGTAGATTCCACCCGACTCTTCCTTGGTGACGATATGGAGCCGCCCGTCCTGCCCGAGGTACATGGCTTCGGCGTCATGGGGACCATCTGGATACACGAAGTCCCACGCACGGTAGGAACCGTCGCCACCGTCGGTGGAGGGATTGTCGAAGTAGTAGACAGTGATGTTCTCGCGCACCGCGTCGTTGTCGCCGATGTCTCCCACGTACAGACGGCCATCGGCGCTGCGGGCAAGCGCCTCGACATCTTGGACCGGCGCGTTGAACTCGTGGACGCCCTGGGTCTGTCCATCCAGGCCGACGCCGAAGATCCTGCCGGTGTCACCCGAGTCGTTCACCGTCCAGTACAGCTGCCTGTCCGGATCCCACGCCAGCCCCGAGGACTCGGTGATCTGAGGATCGGTGAACCTCA
The DNA here is from genome assembly GCF_006716235.1 of Propioniferax innocua. Taxonomy (GTDB): domain Bacteria; phylum Actinomycetota; class Actinomycetes; order Propionibacteriales; family Propionibacteriaceae; genus Propioniferax; species Propioniferax innocua. The sequence goes on from NZ_VFOR01000002.1 coordinate 437,223, forward strand.
GCAGCTCCTCCGCGGCGTGCGCCGGCATGTGCCCGGCCGTGCTCATCACAAGACCCGCCACCGCCATGGTGGCCGCTCGTCGACACCTCTCCCCCACACTCACCTTTCGAGTCGGAACGCTCCGACGTTCGGATGCTGAGAGGCACAGCGTACGCCCTTGCATCACCGGACCCATGCTCCCACGGCGATGAGGATCACGATCAGGACAAGGGTCGCAGTGACGATGCGTCGGCGTGTTCGGGGATTCACGCGATCTGCTCCACGAGTTCGGCCAGTTTCACCGAGGACTCCGGTGTCGACGTCGCCAATGGAAGACGCACCGTGTTGCCGTCGGCCAGTCCCAACGCGAGCACGTCCGGGTACTTCGCGGCGGCACCATCGACGAGCTCCAGCCGGAGCACATCACCCTCCAGAGCAGCATCGACGACCTCGGAGCGGTCGATGCTGGTCACCGTCGGGCTGGCACGTCGCACTGTCACGGTGTGTTCATCGAGCTCGATCACACGGACCAGATCCGACGGCAACGCCCACAGGCTCAAAGCCCCCATCAACCCGGTGAACACGATCACAACTCCCAACCCGTGCCACCGATCGGCGCTCCACCACAGGAAGGCTGCGAGGGCCACGACGGCACACATGCCGAGCAGCCAGAAACGCAGGCGGTCGAACGACTCGAGGCGAATGGTCACCGGGCCATCGTAGTCGCCTCCGGCGAGGCCGCACCGATTCACATCAGGTGGCTCGGCGCGGCCCCAATTGGTTCAGCCGATGACAAGGACGAGGCGGTTCAGCCGATGACAAGGAGCAGTCGGCTCAGCCGATGACAAGGACAAGGTCGCCGCCCTCGACCGACAGGGCTTGGGTGCTGACGACCCGCTGCACGGTGCCGGACCTCGTCGCGGTGATCGACGCTTCCATCTTCATGGCCTCGATCGTCGCGACGGTGTCGCCCTCGGCGACCTCATCGCCCTCGGCGACCTGCACCTGCACCGTTCCGGCGAAGGGTGCAGCCACATGACCGGGGTTGGTGCGGTCGGCACGTTCGGCTGCGGGGACGTCCGACTCGATGGAGCGGTCACGGACGCGCACGGGGCGGAGCTGACCGTTCATGGATGCCATCACGGTGCGCATTCCCTTGGCGTCGGGATCGGAGATGGACTGCAGCTCCACGAGCACCGTCACGCCCTTGCCGAGACTGTAGGACCGTTCCTGCCCCTGCTTGAGGCCGTAGAGGAAGTCCGCGGTCGGCAACACGGAGATGTCCGAGTGCTCCTCACGCATCGCGTCGAACTCCGCCGTCGGCTTCGGGAACAGCAGACGGTTGAGCGTCGACTGACGCTCACGGCCCGATACGGCAAGAGCCGCCTCGTCCTCGGCAGAGATCGACTCCTCCCGCACGGGTACCGTGCGCTGCGCGAGCGCCTTGGTGCGGAACGGCTCGGGCCACCCGGCGGCAGGGGTCCCCAGCTCACCGGAGAGGAAGCCGATCACCGAATCAGGGATGTCGAACGACGCGGGATCGGCCTCGAACTCGGCCGGGTCGGCGTCGGTTCCCACAAGATGCAGCGCAAGGTCGCCCACGACCTTGGACGACGGGGTCACCTTGGTGGGGCGCCCGAGGATGCGGCTCGCGGCGGCATACATCTCCTCGACCTGCTCGAACCGCTCCCCCAGGCCCAGCGCGATGGCCTGCTGACGCAGGTTCGAGAGCTGGCCGCCGGGGATCTCGTGGTCGTAGACGCGGCCGGTGGGGCTGGGAATGCCCGACTCGAACGGCTTGTAGATCGCGCGGACCGCCTCCCAGTAGGGCTCGAGCTGCATGACCGCACGCAGGTCGGTGCCATCGGTGGTGAGGCGGGTGGCGCGCTCGGTGTGTTCAAGCGCGGCGACCAACGCCGACGCCGGCACCTGGGAGGTCATGCCACCCATGGAGGACGAGGCCACGTCGACCGCGTCGACCCCGGCGTCGATGGCCGCCAGGAGCGTCGCCAACTGGCCTCCGGTGGTGTCGTGCGTGTGGAGATGCACGGGCAGGTCGAACCGCTCACGCAGAGCGGTGACCAGCGTCCGCGCCGCGGGGGCGCGCAGCAGACCTGCCATGTCCTTGACCGCGATGATGTGCGCACCGGCCTCCACGATCTGCTCGGCCAGACGCAGGTAGTAGTCCAGCGTGTAGAGCTTCTCGTTGGGATCGGTCAGGTCAGCGGTGTAGCAGAGGGCGACCTCCGCCACCGATGGCGTCTCACGCACCGCCTCGATGGCCGGACGCATCTGTTCCACATCGTTGAGGGCATCGAAGATACGGAAGATATCGACGCCGACCTCACTGGCCTCAGCCACGAAGCCTCGCGTCACCGCTTCGGGATATGGCGTGTACCCGACGGTGTTGCGTCCACGCAGCAGCATCTGGAGGCACTGACCGGGCATCGCCTCACGCAGCGTCGCCAGACGCTCCCACGGGTCCTCCGACAGGAAGCGCAGTGCCACGTCATAGGTGGCGCCACCCCAGCACTCGACCGAGAACAGCCCGGGAACCATGCGTGCGATCGTCGGGCCGACGGCGGCGAGGTCGCGCGTCCTCACCCGCGTGGCCAGCAGCGACTGGTGTGCGTCACGGAAGGTGGTGTCGGTGATCTCGGTGTGGGTCGCTGCGCGCAGCTCGGCGGCGAAGCCCTCCGCGCCCAGGCGCTGCAGTCTGTGACGCGATCCCTCGGGCGGATCCTGGGCCATGACGGCCTCACCGAGCTCGGGGAGCTTGACCGACGGGTCCAGCCACGTGGGCGCATCGCCGTTGGGCTTGTTGACCGTCACATCGGCGAGGTAGCGCAGGATGCGGGTTCCGCGGTCCGACGGAGGCTTGGCCGAGAGCAGGTGCGGACGCTCGTCGATGAATCCGGTGGAGACGTCACCGGCGAGGAAGGCTGGATCGTTGAGCACCGCGAGCAGGAAGGGCTCGTTGGTGGCGACGCCACGCACGCGGAACTCCATGATCGCGCGACGGGCACGCGCCGCCGCGATCTCGAAGTTGCGGCCACGGGCGGTGAGCTTGACCAGCAGTGAGTCGAAGTGCGGGCTGATCTCGGTGCCGGTCGCCACCGTGCCGCCGTCGAGGCGGATGCCCGCGCCGTTGGCGGAGCGGTATCCGGTGATGAGGCCGGTGTCGGGGCGAAAGCCGTTCTGCGGGTCCTCGGTGGTGATGCGGCACTGCAGGGCTGCGCCGCGGATACGCAGCTCGTCCTGGCTAAGCCCGAGATCCTCGAGGCTCTCGCCCGCCGCCACGCGCATCTGCGAGGAGACCAGATCGACGTCGGTGATCTCCTCGGTGACGGTGTGCTCCACCTGGATACGCGGGTTCATCTCGATGAACACGTGCTTCCCGGCGCGCTCCCCCTCGGTCTCGAGGAGGAATTCGACGGTTCCGGCGCAGGAGTAGTTGATCGACTCGGCGAACTTCACCGCGTCGGCGCACAGCCTCTCCCGGAGCTCCTCACTGATGTTGGGGGCGGGAGCAAGCTCGATGACCTTCTGGTGGCGACGCTGGATCGAGCAGTCACGCTCGAACAGGTGCATGGTGTTGCCCTGCGTGTCGGCAAGGATCTGCACCTCGATGTGACGCGGACGACGCACCGCCTGTTCGATGAACACGGTGGGGTCACCGAAGGCACCCTCGGCCTCGCGCATCGCGGCGTCCACCGATTCGCGGAACTTCTCCGGATCGTCGACGCGACGCATACCGCGTCCACCACCGCCGGCGACGGCCTTGATGAACACCGGATAACCGATACGTTCAGCTTCTGCGACCAGGTACTCCACGTCGGTGCTCGGGTCACTGGAGTCCAGCACCGGCACACCAGCGGAACGAGCCGATTCGAGGGCCCGGATCTTGTTGCCGGCCATTTCGAGCACACCGGCCTCGGGGCCGATGAAGGTCAACCCGTTGTCGGCACAGGCCTGCGCGAGATCGGGGTTCTCGGAGAGGAAGCCGTACCCGGGATAGACCGCGTCGGCACCTGACAGCTTGGCAGCACGGATGATCTCATCGACATCGAGGTAGGCACGAACGGGGTGCCCTTCCTCGCCGATCAGATAGGACTCATCGGCTTTGATCCGATGGTCGGCGTTGCGGTCCTCGTAGGCGAAGACCGCAACGGTCTTCGCCCCGAGCTCAACGGCTGCACGGAACGCCCGCACCGCGATTTCTCCGCGATTCGCTACCAAGACTTTATGGAACATACGCATAAACCTAGCGGCCACCGGCCCCGCCGAAAACCCGTTCCACAACCCGTCATCACCTGGGTCAAGAGTTTCGGCACACGCGTTCCAGTTGTCTTTCCCAGCACCCGCGTACCGTTGCCACATGGCCGATCTGGACGCTCTCTTCGCCGCTGCACGAGACCTTGACCCCCGTCTCCGTCACAGCGCGGCTCTTCGACTCGGAACCCTCCGGCCCGGGGCCAAGACCGGGAAAAACTCCGACCCGGGGTCCGGTGATGACATCGATGATTCCCTCGTACCCGGACTCGTCGAACTGCTGCTGACCGAGATCGACCCCTTCGTCCTGGAGACCCTCACCTGGGCCGTCGTGGCGCGCGGCGGCGCGGCGGTTCCTCACCTGCTCACCGCCCTCGCCGACGACGATGCCGAGCACGTGCGCGTGCTCCACACCCTCAGCAAGATCGAGGATCCCGCCACGGTCACCGCGATCGTCCCCTTCGTCGATGACGAACGTCCAGCCGTCGCGTCGAAGGCCTGGTGGGCGCTCGCCCGGATTGCCGACCCCGAGACCTTCGCCGCTCTGGCGTCGAAGATCGGGGTCCGCGACCTGGATCAGCGTCATGCCCTGACTCGCGCCTTCGTGCAGATCGGGCCGTCCGCCCTGCCACATGTGACCGCATGTTTCGATGCCGCCGAGCCCGCAGTGCGCGAACACGCCCTCGAGATCGCGGTGCGCACTCTTGACCCGGATGCCCGGGGCACGGCCCAGCGTCGAGCGATCACCCGAGGCGAGAAGACCGCAGACCTCCTGACCGCCACACACGACGCCCTGGTGCGCACCCCCGCACCCGAAGCGCATGCCGTGCTCACGCAGCTCTCCTACGAATTCCAGCACCCGCCACTGTCCGCCCTCGCCGAGGAACTGCTGGAGCACCGGCGCAAGCTGGGCCGGTAGCATCGGCTGCGGCCGCATGATTCGGCCACGCCACACTTCGGGCACAACGTCGCACGAGCACGCCGGGGCGACGTATGCACATCGGGGCAACGTATGTCGGAGCAAGGAACGGGAGATGTCGACGAGATGACACAACCCACCGTGTCCGCCCCTGCAGGAACGATCTGCGGATGGCGGTCAGACTCGGTCGATCACTGGGGCGGCATCCGATACGCCCGTGCCGAACGCTTCGCACCCCCGTCTCCGATGCCACCGGTGGAGCGCATCGACGCGACGGTCCCCTCGGCCGCCTGCCCGCAGGTCACCTATCCCGATCCGATGCTGTTACTCCCCGGCGCGCTCACCGGGCTGGGTGTCGACGAGGACTGCCAGCAGCTCTCGGTGCACGCACCCGCCGACATCGCTGACGGGGAGACCCTCCCTGTCGTGGTCTACATCCACGGTGGCGCCTATGTGAATGGTGCCGGAGACTCCCCCTATTACGACCCCACGATCTTCGTTCGTGAGCAACGCGTCATCTGGGTGGCGGTGACCTACCGGTTGGGCGTCCTGGGTTATCTCCCGAGCTCGGCGGGCCCCGGGAACCTCGGGCTCCTCGATCAGGTTGCGGCGCTGCGGTGGGTCCATGACAACATCGAGGCCTTCGGTGGCGACCCGGAGAAGGTCACGATCCTCGGCCAGTCTGCCGGCGGCGACGCCGTGGCACATCTCATGATCAGCGAAGGCACGCGCGGGCTGTTCCGCCGCGTCATCAGCCAGTCGCCGCCGCTGGGTATCGCCACGGGACGTTCAGATCTCTTCGACGCGATGGGCCGACGTCTGGACGCCTCCGGGCGCGCGGCAGGACCGGTGGATCATCTGGTGTCCATCCAGGAGCGCGTCGGCCAGGTGTCAGCGGCGCGGCGTTCCTGGCGTCACATGGGGATGCCGTACACCGTGCAGTACGGCTCCCACCCGCTCCCCGCGGAGGAGGACCTCGACGCCGCGTGGGCGCAGGCCGCGCCCGAGATCGATGTGTTCATGGGGACGAACGTACGGGAGACCGCCTTCTATCTCCCGAAGCAGGTGGCTGCGGCAGGCGGTCGCGTTGGCGTGGTGAATCGCAGCATCGAGACCATAATCCGCAGCACCTCCGACAAGATCTTCCACGCCAGCGTCGACTCATTCATGGAGCGGCATTGGCGCAACGGCGGACACGGATTCCGCTACACGGTGGATTGGGGCCCACCGACGCAGTACTACGGAGCGCATGTGATCGAGATGCCGCTCCTGTTCGGTTCGGACGCATGGCGGTCGAGCCGCCTCCTCGACGGTCTCGATTGGGCCGATGTGGAACGCCTCGGCGTCGAGCTTCGCTCGGTGTGGGGCGAGTTCATCCACACCGGTTCGGCCCCGAGCGGCCCGGACTTCCTCGACATCCGACGCGCCACCCGCGCACTCCACGCCTGATCCACACGCGCCGCTCCACGCACGGGGCCACACCACTCCACCTATACGCCAAGCCGTGTGTACCCGGCACAAGGTCAAGGTGGAGGCAGTATCGCGCTGCGCAAAGCACGTAGTACGTCAGTCGAAGAGGTTCTGATCCTCATCGATGGTGTCCCACACCGGGGCGGGACGTGCGGCCTCCCGGTGGTCGGCGACCACATCGGAGTGCGCGCCACAACCGTGGTCGACGCTCACCACACGACCGTCACTGGGTGCGTGCCCGTTGGCGCAGACGCCGAAGGTGTGGCCCAATGCACCGGTCAGGCGCACGAAGTAGGCACAGGAGAGGCAGTCGGCCGGAGCCTGCTTGGTCATCTCGTTCCTGGGGCCGCCATCGCCTGAGATCCAGCGCTCGGCAGCCTCGGAACGTCCTTCGATGCTCAACACCCGTTCGCGTCCCAGCCCCAGCTCGGCGACGATCGCACGCGTCCAGCTCGCCTCCGCAGGATCGGCGTCGGCGGCATGCTCACCAGCGGTGTAGCCGGGTTCGAGTCGCGGATCGTTGTCGGGCGTCGGCTCGACCATGCCCGGCTGGAGATCACCGGGCTCGACGCGCTCCTCCCACGGCACCCACTCCGGGGACAGCAACGCGCCCTCACCGGGTAGCAACACGACCTCGTTGATCGTCACCTTCTTGGCTCGGGACGCACGCACCACCGTGACAGCCCAGTACCAACCCGGATAACCGGGATGATCACAGGCGAATCGGTGCGTGACGACGCGATCGGCCTCAGCCGTCATGCCCAAGTGTTCGCCCACATCCACGATCGCGACCTCGGCGACCGCATCGCGGGCGAAGTCGATCGCCTCGGCACAGGCCGGGTCGAGTTTCGGGCGTCGCGGAGTGCGTGTCGGGGCGGCTGCCATATTCAGAGCTCCAGTTCGTCGGCGACGGCACGCAGCACCTGGGCGGCCTTGGCGCCGGTGCGCGGATCGGGATGACGGCCTCGGCGATAACCATTGCCGATACCGTCGAGCATCTTGATGCAGTCCTCCACGATCATGGCCATGTGCTCGGGCTTCTTGCGTGCGGCTTTGGACACCGAGACGGGCTCATCGACGAGCGTCAGCGACAACGCCTGCTCGCCCTTGCGTCCCTGGATGACGCCGAACTCGACGCGCTGACCCGGCTTCAAGGTGGCGACCCCCGCCGGGAGTGCGCTCGCGCGCACGTACACATCGCCGCCGCCATCCTTGGTCAGGAAGCCGAACCCCTTCTCGGAGTCGTAGAAGCGGACCTTGCCAACGGGCACTGGAACCTCACTCGATCGCGGTCGGACGCCGACCGCTCCCGGCGGCCGGTGGAAACTGCGCTGGATGCGCAGGCGCCCATTCTAGCCCTCAGCGTGGGCGGCGCATCCAGCCGCGACCGCCCCGTGGTCGTTAGACTGCCCTCCATGGCTACCTGGCTCGACGGACCGGAGTATGCGCCGCGCGAACGGCCCGCTGAGTTCGCGGCGCCCCGCGCCCCCCGACTGGGCACGGCGCCGGCGAGGCCATGCCCCAGCTCCGGGGCACCGCACATCGCCCCGTCCGATTACAGGCAGGAGCAGCCCGTCGCTCCCCTGTCCAATCACAGCGCCCCCGAAGCCGAGTACCGCGATCCGCATGAGGCCTTCGCCGTGGCGCGCAACGTCATGACAGCCGGTGAGGCCCCGACGCCACAGCCCACCGATCCACGTCAGCCGCTCAGCGCGGCCACCGGCGTGGACCACGGCCGCCAACCGTCCGCCTGGGGCGCAGCCCATGCCGATTCCGAGTACTCCCTGGTCAACCGCCCAATTCCGCCGCTGGGCGGCGGGCAGCCACAGCCCGGCCCACAATGGCCTCCCCCGAACGGCAGGCCGGCCGGGCAGCCCGGCCCGGTCACCGCACTGCAGGTGCTCCAGGCCACTCAGGCCGGTGTGGTGATCTCCCTGCTCGTCGGCGGACTGTTCGGAGCCTTCACGTGGGTTCCTCCCATCGCGCTCGTGGCAGCGATGGTCTTCAGCTTCGGCGTACGCCAGGCACGCGCCACCGTGCAGACGACGCTGATCACCTCGACCGCCATCGCGGTGGTGTGGTTCCTCATGGCCGCCCTGCTCAATGGCCTGCAGGTGGGCCCTGCCCTCCAGAGCACCTCACTGATCGCAGTCGTCCTGTGCTGGCTGGCTCTGGTGGTGGTCCTGGCGATGGTGACCCGTTCCCTGTCCCGGGGTGAGCTACCCACCCCGCACCGGCCGTGACCAGCCCGTCGGCGCCGACGCTGGCCGAATCCCTGCGCCGTCGCGACGCCGAGTGGATCGCGACCCTGCTGGAGGCCCGTCCGGATCTGACCAGCCCGGCCCCACACGACTTCGGAGAACTCGGGGCCCGTGCCCTGACCCGCTCCTCCATCCGGCGCTGCCTCGATCACCTGGATGCATGGCATCTCGCCGTTCTCGAAACCGCATGCGCTCTCCCCGAACCGGTCGACCCGACCGCCACGGCTCGCCTGCTCAACTCTGCCCACGGACACACCGGTCGCGCAGACAAGACCCGGACCCTCGCTGCCTTCACTCACCTCACACGTCTGGCACTGATCTGGCCTTCCGGCGACGGGTGGCGTGTCCCGCTACCGGTGCGCGAGGAGTTCGGCCCTCACCCCTGCGGACTGGCCGAAGCCCCGCAGGACGCCACCGGCGACAACGGCACCACCGAGCCCGGTGACTCCCTGCCCCAAGACCTACCCACAGCCGAACGTGCGGTGCTCGAGCGTCTTGCCCAAGGACCCCCGGTCGGCAGTCTGAAGACCTTCGACGAGTCCACTCCGGTCGGCCGTCTGGTGGCAGCAGGACTGCTCCGCCATGTCCGGGCCGATACCGGAGCCCACACCGTCGAACTGCCCCGCCCGGTGGCGCTCGCCCTGCGGGCGGCCCGTCCCACCACCCCTGTGGCACCCGTCCCGGCCGACTTCACCGTGCCCGGACGCGGCACAGGCCTGGTGGACCAGTCCGGCGCGGGAGCGGCGCTGGAGATCGTCGGCGACATCGAGGGACTGCTCGATGAGCTGGAGTCAGCACCGGTCGAACTGCTCCGCGATGGCGGGATCGGCGTACGCGATCTGGGGCGTCTGGCACGACGTATCGGCAGGGACACCACCCGCACCGGATTCCTCCTCGAACTGGCCCTGTGGGCAGGGCTCACAGCCTCCCGAGCGGGCCACACGCACCTGACCACCGCGGCCGACACATGGTTCGCCGCTGACCTGGCAACGCGATGGGCCACTCTCAGCGTCGCATGGCGCGGATCCTCACGTTGGTGGCCGAGCACCGGTCACGCCGGGCGCCACCCTTGGGCCGATCCGGCAACGGTTGACCAGAACGAACCGCCCGATCCTTCAGGCCTCCGACGTCTGACGCTGGATCTGCTCGCAAGCAGACCCGGTCTCGGGATCGACGCCACCGCGTTGGGCACCTCGATCGCCCACCGGCGCCCCGCGTTCGCCCGACAGGGCCCACCGCCGGTGGAGGACGTTCTGCTCGAGGCCGGCTGGCTGGGGATCATGGCGCTCGACACCGTCACGGCTCTGGCTCCGTTCACCGTCCTCGACGACGTGACGACGGTCGCCGAAGCAGCGCGTTCCCGTTTCCCCGAACCGGTCGGCGAACTGATCGTTCAGGCTGATCTGACCGCCATCGCCCCCGGTCCACTGCGTCATGATCTGGCCGTCGTCGCCAGACGGATCGCCGAGGTCGAATCCCGTGGCGGCGCAACGGTGTTCCGGTTCACCCGTGCTTCGGTACAGCGCGCCCTCGACGACGGCTGGTCGGCGTCAGAGCTGATCGCATGGGTGAGCGAGCACAGTTCCACTGAAGTTCCGCAACCACTGCATTACCTGATCTCGGACGTGTCCCGACGCCACGGCCAGATCCGGCTCGGCACCACATCGTGCTGGATCACCATGGACGATCCGGCCCACCTGACGCTGGCCCTCGCCGATGCCGGCGCCGCTGCCCTCGGCGTCACGCGAATCGCCGAGACGGTGTTGGTGGCCGATGCCGAACCTGACGATGTGGTGGCCTGGCTGCGCGGGCTCGGGCTCTCCCCCTCAGCCGCAGGTGGACGCCCCGCTCCGCGTCGGGTGTCCGCGCCGAACACGACCGAGCGTCCGCCTCGTCCCGACACCCATGCCATCGCCGAACTCATCGTCCGCCGCGCCCGTGCGGCGAAGGCCTCCCGCGAGATCCCCCTGATGTTGCGCCGCGCCTTGGAGGCAGGTGAGCTCATCGATGTCGGCTACGTGGCCTCCGACGGAACCCGACGCCACGCGCAGGCCGTGCCGATACGCATGAGTGATGGTTCGGTGCATCTGGTGGGTCCTGACACTCGGTTGTCGCTCCCCCTCGCCCGGATCCTCCAGGTCAACCCCACAGCTTCCAGATAGGCCCCGACCCTCGTGAACGGGCCGAGGGGCACGTTGTAAACAGCAGCAAGAGCGCACCGAGAATATTCTCCCCCGAGATTCCCCTGATTCGTGACATACAAATCGACATCTCTCGGTTACGATTCGATACGTGCCCCGTAAGAACATCCTGCGCATCATCGTCGGCGCCGTCCTCCTGGTCGGCGTCTTGACTTTTGCGCTGTGGCTGTTCCGGGGCCAGGAATCCTCACAGACCGCTCAGGAGCCTCATCGCACCAAGCCTCCTGTTCCGGCACCGGCGTCGTCCACCCCTCCCTTCGTGGAGACGACGCCCTCCACCACACCCACCGCCACACCGACCCCGAGCCCGAGCCCGACTTCGAGCTCGACTCCCACCCCGCGGCCATCGAGCTCGAGTTCGGCACGTGCGTCGTCCACTCCGCGATCTCCACGGTCGTCAACGAAGCCCCCTGCGCCCAGCGATCGCCCCACACAACAGGACCGTCCTGGCCGTCCCCCGGCGCCGGCCCCGGATATCGATGAGCCGGAGCCGACGGAGCAGACGACGAGCAGTCAGCCGTCGCCTTCCGATGACGCGCCGACAGGCATCCCGGAGCCAATCACTTTCAGCAGTGTGGATCTCGATGACGTGTGCAACCGGGACTCCCATTTCACGATCTCGTGGAGCGGGTCGGAGAATGCCACCGGATACGACGTGTCGGTGTTCGGCGGGTCGGTGTCGCAGGAGTACCGCGGCCCCTCGACGTCGATGACGGTGGCGTGTCCACGCGTCTCGGGATCGGTGCAGGTCCAGGGGTTCGCCTTCAACAAGGATGAGGAATCGGAATACAGCTATGCGACGCTGACGTATTCTCCGCCCATGGATGAACAGCCCGAGCCGAGCTCCACACCGGCACAGTCCTTCAATCTGGACAACCCCTCGGCCCCGGATTCGCCGACCGCGACCCCATGACGGGCGGGCCGCTGGTCGTCCAGTCCGATCGAACGCTCCTTCTCGAGGTCGATCATGAACAAGCCGACGACTGCCGTATCGAGATAGCGCCGTTCGCCGAGCTGGAGCGAGCCCCAGAACACATCCACACCTACCGTCTGACTCCACTGGGCCTGTGGAACGCACGTGCTGCCGGGCATGACGCAGAAGGAGTCGTCGACGTCCTCCTGCGCTACAGCAGATACCCCGTCCCCGGCTCACTCCTGATGGACATCGCCGAGACCATGGAGCGATACGGGCGGCTGCGGCTCGAGTCACACCCGACGCACGGCCTGGTTCTCGTGACCTCGGATCGTGCAGTGCTCACCGAAGTGACGCGTTCGGCCAAGGTGAAAGGCCTGATCGGCCGACAGATCGACGCCGACACGGTCGTGGTCCATCCCAGCGAACGCGGACACCTCAAGCAGGTGCTCCTCAAGCTGGGTTGGCCCGCTGAGGATCTTGCCGGCTATATCGACGGTGAGGCACACACGATCGATCTCGAGGAGGACGACTGGGAGTTGCGGCCCTATCAGCGGCAGGCGGTCGAGGCGTTCCGCCACGGGGGCTCCGGTGTGGTCGTACTGCCCTGCGGCGCAGGCAAGACGCTCGTGGGCGCCGGGGCGATGGCGCAGGCGTCGGCCACCACCCTGATCCTGGTGACCAACACCGTGTCGGCCCGTCAGTGGCGCGACGAACTCGTGCGTCGGACCTCGTTGACCGCCGACGAGATCGGCGAATACTCCGGGGCCCGGAAGCAGATCCGCCCGGTCACGATCGCGACCTACCAGGTGGTCACCACCAAACGAAACGGTGTACACCCCCACCTCGAGTTGTTCGACGCCCGTGACTGGGGCCTGATCATCTATGACGAGGTGCATCTGCTGCCGGCCCCGGTGTTCCGACGCACCGCCGACCTCCAGGCGCGGCGTCGCCTGGGGCTCACAGCGACGCTGGTGCGAGAGGACGGCCAGGAGGGAGAGGTGTTCTCCCTCATCGGGCCCAAGCGTTTCGATGCCCCGTGGCGGGATATCGAGGCGCAGGGCTGGATCGCCCCGGCGGACTGCGTCGAGGTCCGGGTGACGCTGCCCGACGATGACCGCCTCGCCTATGCGATGGCCGATCCCGAAGCGCGTTACCGCCTTGCGGCGAGCGCTGCCCGCAAGACGGAGGTGACCCTCGACATCGTCAACCGGCACGCCGGGGAGCCGACGCTGGTGATCGGGCAGTACGTCGACCAACTCACCGACCTGGCCGAGCGGCTGGATGCGCCGGTCATCACCGGTTCGACGAGCACCAAGCAGCGGGAGGAACTCTACGAACGGTTCCGCAGCGGCGAGATCGATCTGCTGGTGGTGTCGAAGGTCGCCAACTTCTCGGTGGATCTGCCCACCGCCGAGGTGGCGATCCAGGTCTCCGGAGCGTTCGGATCACGCCAAGAAGAGGCTCAGCGTCTCGGCCGTTTGCTGCGTCCGAAGGACGGCGCTTCGGCGACTTTCTATGCTGTGGTGGCACGTGACACCGTGGATGCGGACTTCGCCCAGCATCGGCAGCGTTTCCTGGCCGAGCAGGGTTATGCCTACCGCATCATCGATGCCGAGGAGCTGTGATGAGTCGCTGGTCCGATGACACTGAGGGATATGCGCGCCCACAGGAATCCGCGCGTTTCCCCGATGAACGCCTGCCCGGCGACCCTGTGCCCTCGGAGAGTCCGGACGAGACGGACTCGCATGGCCCGGACTTCGATGCCCCACGTACGAACGCGGCCCCACGTACGAACGCGACCCCACGTACGACGCCAGAGCCGCATGCGGATGCCGACGATGACGCCCCCAAATCTTTCCTCGGCATCGAGCTCACCTTGCCCACCATGATCATCATCGGGTCATTGGTGCTGGCCCTCGTCATCTCCGGCGGCCTGTTCCTACGGTCACAGCGCATCCAGCAGCAGACCGGCTCAGACGGACCGGTTCCGGGCGCGGAAGAGACCGAGCTGATTCCCCGTGAAGGCGAACCGCCCGAAGTGCAGGTGGCCGAGGTCGGCGACCGCGTGCATGTCCAGGGACTGTACGGAACCGGCTGGATCACCGTCGTCACAGCGGACTGGGCCGACGATGGCAACATCGATCCCAGTCGGGGCTCCTATCTCAACATCGATCTGCTGGTCGAGACCGAGGAGGGAACCATGGTGGTCGAGTCGATCCAGTACGCGGCCTATGACCTCGAGGGCAATCAATACGTCCCCTCGATCGGCGCAGCCAAGGAGCCCTACCTCAACAACCAGGAGGTCACCGGCTCCGGTTCGGAGGCCCGTGGCTGGGTGTCATTCGACATCCCTCGCGGCCCCACACGTCTGGAGATCTCCGATGAGGGCTTCAACCCCCTGATCACCATCGACTTCATCCCGCCGGCCTGACACCGAACGCCCGCTGGGTTTCCGCCTCGACTTTGCGCCGGGCAGACGCGGCTCTCTGTAGAGGTGGGAGGTCCCGCTCAGGGCTGCCGACCTCCACCTCAACCTTGCGCTCGGCAGACACGGCCTTACGCAGAGGTGGAACGTCCCACTCAGGACTGCTGACTCCCACCTCGGCCTTGCACCGGACAGACACGGCTTCACGTAGAGGCAGAGGCACCTTCGACACGAACGATGCCCGGTCCCGCCCTTTCCATACTGTGCCGGGGCATCGCAGCCAATCCAGAAGTAGCACCTGCCGACGCCTCCTTCAGCGCCTGCACTGCACCGGCCAACACTGCCCGACACCGCACCGCGCTACACCCCCAGCATTGCGGCGCCCAGCACCGCACCGCACCCCGGCACCGCACCGCACCGGCCAACACCACACCGCGCCTCAGCCTGTCGCCCTTCTGACCCCGCCACCCCTCTGGTGGCCCGCACGGCCCCGTCGCCATCCCAGCGCTGTCTGTCTCCCTCACGGATCTGCCAATCCCTACAAGGCCCCCACTGTTCCATCAATCCCTACAAGCCCCCACAGATCTCCCAACCCATGCAAAGCCCCCACCGGTTCCATCAATCCATGCAAGGCCCCCACACACATTGAAAATCATTCAGGTCAAAAGGCGTCCTCAATCACCGGCGGAAACCGGAAAACCGACGGCGTTGCGGACAGATACTGTCCGCAACGTTTTTCCATGCATCTTGCCCTCTTGCTGAAGCTGCAGAAATGCCTACGCCGAACCGGTGCCCACGCCGAACCGGTGCCCACGCCGAACCGGTGCCCACGCCGAACCGAAACGTCGCTCTCGGGACGAACCGCTGCGTCCGTCTGAACTGCTTCCCGCGACAACACATTCTGCGACCAAGCCGTTGGATCCTGCGACCAGGACGCTGGGTCATAGGCACTGCTCCGGATCCTGATCACCCGTGGGCAACGATCAAACGGTGCTCAGCGCTGTTCGCCGCATGCAGGACCCAGACCTGATCGCCCGGGTGCCGTCCGCAATTCATCTGGACATTCAGATTTTTCCATCGGAGCATGCCGGTGAGCACTTCCAGCAGGTTTTGCCGCCACGAGAGCGACCGTCCCGGCGGTGACGCTTCCACCTCTACCTTGTGCCGAGCAGACACGGCTTTACGCAGAGGTGGGACGACGCTTCAAAAGGACATATCCTCCACCTCTACCTTGTGCCGGACAGACACGGCTTCACGTAAAGGCGGAGCAGCAGGAACCGGGGTTCCATGGAAATGCCCGGACCAGCACCAGGCATCACGCCGACCACCAACACCCCGAGCATCCATACACCCGACCACCAACACCCCCGCCCCCCCCCCACACACCGGCCACCAACAGACCCAGGGCGCATCAACCATCCCCGGTTGGTCACATTCCCAGGTCGTGTCTCCCGGCAGATCCTGCCATTGCCGGGCGTCCGGCAACACTGTTTGCTGGAGACGATCAGCGATGATCCACCGATGCCGAAAGGACGCCATGGCCGCGCATGCCCGTGACCTCATCGACGCCATCCTCGATGACGCCTCATTTCGCTCCTGGGATGTGGCACCGACCCAGCCCGACCCGAGCCCCGAATACGCCGACCAGCTGGCCCGCGCTACGGAGCGGGCCGGTGTCGACGAGGCGGTCATCACCGGTGAAGGAGTGCTCGGTGGACGCCGGGTCGCCGTCGCGGCCGGAGAGTTCGGTTTTCTGGCCGGCTCCATCGGCGCCGCCGCCGGTGAACGGCTGACATCGGCGATCGAGCGGGCCACAAAGGAGGGGTTGCCTCTGCTCGTGTCGCCGTCCTCGGGCGGCACGCGCATGCAGGAAGGGACACCTGCCTTCATCCAGATGGTGAAGATCGGCCAAGCCGTCATGGAACATCGGGCCGCCCATCTGCCGTACATCGTGTATCTGCGCCACCCCACCACCGGCGGGGTGCTGGCGTCCTGGGGTTCGCTGGGACATGTGACGGTGGCCGAGCCCGGAGCCCTGATCGGTTTCCTCGGGCCCCGCGTCCGAGAACTCCTGATCGGTGAGCCCTTTCCCGAAGATGTTCAGACCGCGGAGAACCTCTCGTCAGTCGGCGTGATCGATGGAGTGGTGCCATTGGACGGAGTGCGTGAGATGGGGATCGCGACCCTCGACATCCTGCTGAGTCCGCAGGAGCCCCAGCGTCATTCTGCCTCGGTCGAGCCCAGGGAGCCGGGGTCGGCGTGGGAGTCGGTCACCGCGACGCGTCGCTCCGACCGGCCCGGCCTGCGCGAGCTGTTGACTGCCCGCAGCACTCGCTTCATCCCGCTGAGTGGAACCGGTTCGGGTGAGAGCGACCACACCATCATCACCGGACTCGCGCGGTTCGGGACGTGGTCATGTGTGCTCGTGGGGCAAGATCGACGCGCTCAGCAGGACGCGGAGCTGGGGCCTGCTGCTCTGCGCGTGGCTCAACGCGGGATCCGACTCGCCGAGGAGCTCGATCTACCGGTGGTGACGGTGATCGACACACCTGGGGCTGAGCTCTCCGCCGAGGGGGAGGAAGGTGGTCTGGCCGGAGAGATCGCCCGCTGTCTGGCCCGATTGGCAACCACTTCTGTTCCGGTCATCTCGGTGGTCCTCGGTGAGGGCAGCGGTGGGGGCGCATTGGCTCTGCTACCCGCGGATCGCACCATCTGCGCCGAACACGGATGGATCGCTCCCCTGCCTCCTGAAGGGGCCAGCGCGATCATCCATCGCACCCGTGATCGGGCACCCGAGATGGCCGACCTTCACCAGATCCGTGCGGCCGATCTCCAGCGGTCCGGAGCCGTGGACGAGATCGTCGCCGAACCCGATCCCGCCACGGCGACGACGGAGGAATGGGTGGATTTCTGTCATCGCATCATCGACGCCGTCGAACACCACGTGGCCGAGCTGATCGCCCTTCCACTGGCAGAACGTCGACGCCGACGCCACCGCCGTTACCGGATGATGAACTGACCAACTCGCCTTGACGGCACAGCTTGATGAGACGGCACGGCTTGTTGAGACGGCCCGTCGCAGGAACGGCCCAGCGCTCAACGGTCCACTTGCTCAACGGCCCAGTGCTCAACAGCCCAGCGCTCAACGGCTCACTTGCTCAACAGCCCAGCGCTCAACGGCTCACTTGCTCAACAGCCCGGAGCCAGCGGCCCATTGTTTCGATGGTTCAGCTTCCGAGGATGTTCCGCATCTGTTCGGGCAGGAGCCCGACGGTCGACTCGTCGAACTGGTCGCCGTGATCCACCGGCGTCTCGGGCGTCTGGCGCGTCCCAGCCACGAGATCCAGAAGGTAGCCGGGCCAGATCCAGGCGTCGGTCCGGGCGAGTTCATCCACCGGCCACCAGCGCCACGACTGGAGAGTGATCTTCTCGTCCTCCGTGTGCCCGCTGGTGTCGACATCGAACCGTGACGTGCGGACCCCGTAGAACGTCTCTCGCTGAACCAGGATCTGGTCGGTGTAGCCATGCACGACACGACGCGTGGCCAGTGGCCCGATGAGGTCGGCGCGTTCCACGCGCAGGCCGGTCTCCTCCTGGAGTTCACGGACTCCGGCGTCGAGTTCGTCCTCACCAGGGTCGATGCCGCCACCGGGCGTCACCCACCAACGTCGGTCCGGGAGCCCGGGATCGGAATCCTCGAACAGAAGTACCGAGTCCCCGGCGGCGTCCTCGTTGAGGACGACCACTCTGGTGGCCTCGCGGTGTCGAAAGGGCCGGTCCTGTGGTTCCGGGATGAGCATGACACCCACTGTTGCATGCTTCGGGCGTCGAGCCTCCCGTGGGTGCGAGGCGAGCCCCACCGGCAGGAAACTTTCGCGTCCCGCGTGCTGCAAATCCGGCGTGCTGCGGATAATGGCGCGAATACCGGCATAGTGCGGGCATGTGTCCACGGCTTGGACTATCCTCGGGATGGTGACTTCACTCTTCCTTCCCCGGCGGACTTTCTTGGGCGCCTCGATCGCGCTTGGAATCACCGCAGCCACTGGCTGCAGTGTCGTCTCTCCTACACCCGACTGGGGCACGTTGCTCCCCCACCTGCAGGAGAAGATCGAGTCCGGTCTGGTGATCAAGATCAGCGCGGACGCCAAACGCGTCGATGTGGTGGATGAAGAACACACGCTGCACACGTGGCGGAACGGAAGCTGGAGCGAGGGCAAGGCCAGCGGCGATGATCTGCCCTCCCTGCAGCCTTTCGAGCTGACGACCTTCGATCTGGGGAACATCGAGGCGTTGCTCGCCGAACACGGCGGTGCATCACTCGTGGCGCGTCAGGAGAACACCTATCTGCAGCCGGTGTTGACGGTGGCCAAGGGTGACGGCCCCAACAATCGAGTCAACTTCATCAAGGGCATGCAGCAGGTTCCACGACTCGACTACGTAAAACCTGAAGACGTCGATCTGGCCGTGCGCAGCCTCGCGAAGGCGGCATCGGTGGCCCCGGTGAGCATCTCGCTCGCCGCCCAGAACGCGACCCAGGACGCGGTGTTCTTCTTCGGTGTCCGTGAGAAGCGTCCGATCTATCTGTTCCGACGCCCGGACATGCCGGTGCAGTGGGTCGGCAGGGAGCCGGGGCAGAAGTTCGATGATCTGAAGTCGTTCGATCTCAACGCCATCACGCCCGGTTCGTTGGCCCATGCCATGAATCAACTACGGGAACGGGGCAAGAACGGGATCCTGAAGGATCCGGCGGCCACGTGGTATGCGCTCAAGGGCCGCCCGTCGCTGGGTGTGGAATGCAATTGGGAGGGCATGCCCCGGACTGCCCTAGCCGATGACGACGGCAACTTGCCGCCGGATTTCCTCAAGAACTGAGAGACCACAGGCTGAACTGAGAGGCCCGTGCCGTCACCCGAAGCGTGATTCGGCGTCATCGAGCAGACGCCGCCACACGCGTACGAAATCGGCATCCACCGGTTCGTCCCATGACCGCGCGGGACGCACCTGCACATCGAGTCGGAAATTCCGGATGCCTGCACCGACGAGCCACGGAACGTGGTCGGCCTCCAAGGCCCCGCCGACCAGGAGCAATGACGGATCGGCCTCGCGGGCCCGCGTCAGGATCTCGTCGAGCCCGGCTTCCACACCTCGTGGCGAGCCTGCGGTGAGCGCCTGATCACACCGCGGTAGTTGCCGTAGAACACGCCATGCCTTGTCCGAATCGAAGGCGTGGTCCACGGCGTCGTGGAAGGTCCAGGGCCACGGGGCGTCACCGGCGACGGCGCCACAGAGTTCGGCGTCGATCTCTTCGTAGGGTGTGAGGAATCCCAGCACCATGCCCTCTGCCCCGGCTCGGGTGTACTCGTGTGCAAGAGCGCGCAGCCGCACCAGTTCGCCGCCGTCGGTCGTGTATTCCTCCCGGAGCCTGAGGCGGGCGCGCACGCGCAGGTCGGTCTCCCGGCAGACCTCGGCGACGACGGTGGGTTCGGGGCTCATCTCGCCGTACCGGACCTCACCGACCACTTCGACACGGTCCGCTCCCCCGGCCGACGCCGCCTTGGCGTCGGCCACCGAACGTACGGCGACCTCCAGCATCATGAGGTCACCCAAGACTCCTCGGCGGCTTCCTCGACGCGAGCGAACGACGCGGCGATGTTGCGCCACCCCAACTTGGTCAGGTCATCATCGGACCAGCCCTGCTCGGACAGGGCGCTGAACAGGTGCGGGTAGGACGCCACGTCCTCGAGCCCGGCGGTGAGCTGCGTCGTGCCGTCGTAGTCGCCGCCGAGACCCACATGATCGACCCCAGCCACGTCACGCACATGATTCACGTGACGCACCACGTCGTCGATGGTCGCCATGGGGCAGGTTCCGTGTTCGGCGATCCACGAGGCGTCGAAGGCATCATGCTCATCGGGAGCGACGTTCGCCTTGGCGGCCTCGTAGGCGAGTCGCCAGTCGCGGGCGGCGTCGTTCACGAACGGGGCGACGAACGACACCATGCACGTGCCCCCTCCGGCCGCCATGCGCTGGAGGATCTCATCGGAAACGTTGCGCGGGTAGTCGGTGATGCCGAGGGCGCTCGAATGGGTGAAGATCACCGGGGCCTTCGACACGTCGAGGGCATCGGCCATGGTGCTGGGGGCGGTGTGGGAGAGGTCGACCATCATGCCCATGCGGTTCATCTCGGCCACCACCTCGCGACCGAAGTCGGTGAGGCCGCCGTGACGGGGTTCGTCGGTCGCGGAGTCGGCCCAATCGTTGTTCTGGTTGTGCGTCAGCGTCATGTAGCGGACGCCGAGACGGTAGAGGGTGCGCAGGGCTCCCAGGGAGTTGTTGATGCTGTGCCCGCCTTCGGCGCCCAGCAGTGAGGCCACCGGCCCGCGTTCCAACGATGCGAGGTCGGTGAGCCCGGCAGCGGTGGTGGTGAGTCGGAAGTGCTCGGGCCAACGGTGGATCATGCGGTGGACGATGTCGATCTGCTCGCAGGTGGCAGTGAAGGGATCGACGCCCTCGATTCGTGCCCACCGTTCGGTTCCCGGCACGAACACCGACCAGAACTGAGCGCGGACGCCACCGGCGGCCAGCCTCGGGATGTCGGTGTGGAACTGTGGGGCCTCGGCGAGATCGACCGCGTCCAACCCACCTCCCGCACGGATGGCCCACGGAAGATCGTTGTGTCCGTCTGCAACCGAGATCATGTGAGAGTTCTACCATCCTCCACTCACCCGCATGGCGTCAGGTATGGCAGAACACCACGCAGGTGATGCCGTCGGGCTGGACATCGACCGACTCCAATCTGCCGTACCGCGAGACCAGTCCGTCATTGGCGACGTTGAGAACCGACTCCACTGCGGGGCAGCCCTCTCACCACACTCATTGACGACGCAGTGTCTCCGCCGAAACCCAGCAGGGCTGGACAACCCAGCGCATTCCCCGCCTGACGTAAAAACAGTGCACTCCCGGTCCGGCCGCCCGCCGACCCTCTAGGGTTCATTCCATGTTCGTGTTGTTGGCTCTCGGGTCACGAGGCGATGTCCAACCTCTGGCGGCGCTCGCCGACGCACTGATTGCATCCGGCCACGAGGCCCGCGTGGTGGCCTTGGCCGAATACCGACCACTGGTATCGCATTTGGCTCCCGGCGCAGAGTTCACGGCCATTGACACCAGCCTCGGCGAAGCATTGACCCGCACGCCCACGCAGGAGGTGCTGTCCAGGTCATTCGGTGGCCAATACCTGCTACTACGTCGTTGGACCTCCGCCATGACCGACAGCCTCGCCGACGCGCTGGTCTGTAGCGTTCACAGCGACGACATGATCATCACCGGCGTCCTGGGACGTGGCGCAGCGATGGCCTGCGTCGCTGGCCTCGGCTGCCGCATGACCACCGTCGTCTTCACCGGCCAGTTGCCCACGACGCACCGAGAGAGCTTTCTGGCACCGCAGTTCTTCAGTGGATGGGCCCCCTACGACCGTTGGGGAACCGGCCTCAGCTGGCGGCTCTCGACTTCCTTGGGCAGCGCGCTCACCACGTGCGTACGTCGTCGACTCGGGTTGCCACACAAGGGCGCGGCTGCACTCACACGTATGGCTGACAAGTATCCGATCATTCTGGCCGCCAGTCCGCTGATCGTGCCGCCAGCCCCCGATTGGCCTGCATCCACACGCCAGACCGGTTATCTCTGCGCACCACCCCAACCCTGGCAACCGGGTACACGATTGGCGGAGTTCCTCACACGGAATCCAGTGTTCGTCGGATTCGGCAGCTTCACACGGTTCACCTGCGAGCAGGACCTGACAGCGATCCTCGACACGGCCCGAGCCACCGGATACCCACTGCTCACGCTCAGCCCCTCCGAAACGGAGAACGGACACCTGTCCGACGATGTCCTTGCCATCGCTGCGGCCCCGTTCGAGCATCTCTTCGGGATGGTCGCGGCAACCATCCACCACGGTGGCGCTGGCACCACCCATGAGGCTCTACGCAGCGGACGCCCCTCGGTGGTGATCCCCTTCGGCGTTGACCAACCTTTCCATGCCTCGCGACTGCACGCGCTGGGCATGGGGCCAGAACCGGGACGTCTGCGCCGCAACCGCCTGGATGTCGCAGAACTGACCCGCTTGGTGACCGAGCTCACCACCGGCCCACAGGCTTCCCAGTACGCCAGACGTGCACGTGCACTGGCTGCGATATCACGACACGAGGACGGGCTCACCCAAACAGTCGAGTTGCTGGAACAACAGATCTAGCCACATCGCCCCCCCCCGACGAAGCACCAATTGCCGACACAAGTTCGTAGGCCTTCGACGATTGACCACTCCGTGGTCATGCGAACCACGTGTTCACCAGTCAACGCGCCACGAAAATAATTGCATATCTGCACACTTCTCCCTAGAGTGCAGATATGCACACTTCGGGACGAGTCACCCTCGTTACAGGTGCCGATTCCGGGCTCGGTCGCGCAATCGCGGAGTCCCTGCCCCGCTCAGGCATGATCATCCGCGCAGGCATCGGCGCGCATGTTGATGTACAAGCAGATCTCACTCAGCGCAACGGCCGGATCCACTTGGCCACAGCCGTGCGCAACATCACGGGCGGTCGCCTGGACGCAATCGTCGCAGTCGCCGGATCCGGCGCACCCCACCCGAACACAGTCTCATTGAACTATTTCGGCGTAACCGAGGTGACTTCAATGCTCCACGGCCTGCTCGTCGCCAGCAACGCACCCACCGTCGTCGCTGTCTCCTCCTCATCGACACTGAATCGTGGGAACGTCGCCCTGATCCGAGCTGCCAAGAACGGCGATGAGACGCGTGCACGCGCCGTGGCTGGCCGCCTCACCGCCACCGGCCGCGGCAGCCAGATCTACCGTTCGAGCAAGATCGCACTGAACCACTGGGTCCGCGCGACGGCGGTGGACGAGAAGTGGACCAAGCCTGGAATCACGGTCAACGCCGTAGCGCCCGGAGTCATTGCCACTGACGCGCTCTTGGCAACATGGGAACGCGACCGGGACCTCTTGGAGGCGGCCTTGCCGCAACCCCTTGGAACGCCAGGGCCCGTGCAGCCCATCGCGGACCTGATCTGTTGGATGGCATCCGAACGCAACCGCTTCATGACAGGTCAGATCGTGTACTGCGACGGCGGGACAGATGCGCTCACCCGCAAGGTTCGCCCTCACACTGTCTATCTGCGGTACCCGCCGCGGACCTTGGTTCAGATGGTGAGGCTGGCCCGTCGGCGAACGCCCCATACGGCACGCCAGGGCACGATTCAATGAGGGCCGACAGCGACGACGACCGCGTATATCTTCACTTCGACCTTGAGATCAGGTGATCACCGTGACGAATGGGCACGAACTGAGGCGCCGCCGCACACGAGAGGCCATCCTGAAGAGCGCCACGCGATTGTTCGACGAGAGAGGGTTCACTGCGACCACCGTGGCAGAAATAGCAGCAGACGCAGGTGTGTCACAGCGCACGTTCTTCCTGCACTTCCCCTCGAAGGAGGACCTCCTCTTCACACATGTGGACACCTTCCGAGAGGTTGCAGTGCAGGCGGCGGCAGCATCGTCTTCCCCCAGCCCCAGCGCCCGGGTCAAGCACGCCGTTGCAGCCATGATCGACATGGCCACCGCAGACTCCACACTCGTACGCCATGCAGCCGATCGTGCCCAAACAGCGAGCCTCGGTCGATTGCCACGTTCGCTTGTGGCTCAGCTCTCCGCCTTGGCCATCGCCCTCACCGAGAGTGTCGCCGACGCAACGGATGCGCCTCCGAGCAAGGTCGCACCCATGGTCGGAGGGGCGCTCGGGGCTGTGCAGGCCGCAGGGCTCATAGCGGCAGAGGAAGGTGCATCCAGCGAAGAGATGCACCAGCGCATGAGCTATGCATTGGAGCACTCCCTGGTCGGCTTCGCACACTGAATCGGTGACGATACGGGGCACCCGTAGGGCCTCGGCGCCCCGTACAGCAGAATTGACAACGAGCCGGAAGCGCCCCCCTGACGAGGACACACGTCTTGCCCGAGGCCTCACGCAGCGATGAAACCAATCGGTGCCCAGGCCAATACTGCACAGCAGTCCGTCTGCGCCGATGGGCGTACGTCTGAGGCACCGGTCACACTCGGAAGACGGATTCAGCGAATTCACGAACGGCGTCCACGAAGTCGTTGGCCGCGTAGCGGTGGATGAGTCTGCCGTTGTCCTGCAAATACCCTCTGCCGAGAGAGTCTGTCACAGGATGGCCGGGCGGTCGGGCTCGCTGCCACGCAGCCATGCGATCCCATCACCGTCGCTCTCCGTGAGGATTCTGCGTCGGGATTCCGGCATCGAATCCGCAGCCTCTTCAAGATGGAAAGCCAAGCTGCCTGCTTCGCGAATGTCGTTCTCGCCAGTGACGCGAAAGCAGATACCGACGCGCGCAGGCCATGCATCGTGTCCGTCCTGCAGGCAGAACACCACGCAGGTGGTGCCGTCGGGCTGGACATCGACCGACTCCAGCCTGCCGTACCGGAGGACCAGTCCGTCATTGGCTGTTTTGAGAACCGACTCCACCGCGACGGAAGCCAGAGCTGCTGCCTCGGAGTCTTCGATCATGCGCCGATGTTAATGGCAGGGCCTGCTGCTCATCACCCCCGTTCCCGCACCACTTGAGCCCTGCGGCGTCCGCGACGGCGTGCGCGTTCCAGCGGGTCGTGCACCCGGTCGGCACGGGGTTCGGGAGCCGAACCGCCCTCCCCCGCGCGGAGGGTTCCCGCATGCTCCCGCTTCGGATGTGTTCCTCCATGCTGAGCTTCGAGCGCCGCGACGCTGGGATGGGCGAACACGTCGACCACACCGATATCGAAACCCGCTTCCCGGAGCCGCCGGTGAGCCGTGACCAGCTGCAGTGAGGTCGCTCCCAGTTCGAAGAAGCTCGCGGCCCGGTCGATCGGTGCACCGAGCAGCTCGCCAAGGATCTGTTCCATCGCATCACCGATGCCGACGGCCGTCGAGCGACCGTGCAGCAACTCGGTGAACCGGGCGAACCGGGATTCCAGCCAGCCCGTCGGGAACGCCGACGACACCGCGTCCCACACCACCACCAACGATCCGTCGGACTCGAACAACTGCACATCGAGCAACACCCCCGGCGTCTGGGAGATCGCGTACTCGGTGGTGCCGAGCGCGTCCAGAAGCTGGGAGGCATCACCCCGCACCCCGCCCAGGGCGCTGGAGATGGCGATCGGCAGACGCACGTCGGCATCGCGGTCGCGCAACATCCGCAGCACCTCGTTGCCATGCACACCCGACGCCCCGGAGGCATGTTCCAGACCCGACCAGTACTGCTCCCGCAGAGCGGCTCGACGCTCGGTCTCCGGCGCGGTCGGATCGATGGCCAGCAGCATCGTGCCGGAGAAGTCCCCCACCACATCGGTCCAGCCCTCGGGGCGTTCGGTGGTGGTCAGCACCACGGGGAACCCCGCCGATGCATCCACGGCCTGACCCAATGCATCGGCGATCCATGCGGTCGGTGTCAGTCCGGCAGTCCGCGCCTCGGCACGCACCTCGGCCCAGCGTCGGGGCGTCAACTCCAACCGGCGGCGCCGGAACCGTCCATCACCGGGGCCGAGCGACACCGGCGGATCCAGCGGCATCGACGCCGCCCGCGCGCGCCAGTGTTCGCGGGCAGCAGTGCGGTCCGCCCCCTCGCGTTCACGACACCACTGCGCGAACGGATTACCCGGTCGCCGAACATCGAGCCGACCCCCGCGCATCAGTGTCGCGAGCTCGCTGATCACAAGATGGGCGCTGCTGGCATCGCAGAACAACAGGTCCAGATCCAGGTGCAGACGCCAGAAGCGCTCATCCAGACGGACCGCCAGAAGACGCATCATCGGTGCCCGGTCGACGGGCAGGAGGCGATGGTCCCGTTCGGCACGGATGCGGTCACGTTCGCCCAGCTGGGCCTCACGGTCCAGATGCCGGTGATCGGCGGTCTCCAGCGTCCATCCAGCATCGGGATCGAGACGATGGGTGGAGGTCTCGGTGACGACCGTCCGAAGCATCGGATGCCGCTCCACGAGGGTGTCCAGCGCCCGCTGCAACCGCTCGGCGTCGAGGTCGGAAACCAGCGCCTCGGTGTAGTAGTGCGGAGCCACCGCAACACCCGAGGCATCCGGTGCCCGACCCACCAGATAGGCGAGCTGCATCTCGGTGAGAGGCCACTCGTCTGCATCGGACATGGCCTCCTGCGGCACGGCCGACACCGATTCGGCGACACCACCCGGGGTCGGGGCCGCATCGGAGATGGCGGCTGGCTCAGAGCCCGCTGGAGCGCCGTGGGCCGTCACACCGGAGAGCGCGGCCCGGGTCGCGGCGAGTTCGGCGTCCAGACGCTCGAGCCGATCAGCCAGAAGCCGCAGTCGATCGGCCAGGGAATCGCCACCACCGCGTACCTCCACCGCCGGTTCTGCGGTCACCGTTCGCCCCGGCGAGGTCTCCCCCACAGATGACCGCCGCTCTCGCGAGCTCGGTTCGGCCATGGACCGCGAGGAGGAGGAGGGCCGATCCTGAGCGGCAGGACGTGAAGACGGCGCATGCCGGGCGACGAGCTGCGCCACCGTCGCACCGCCCATGAGCTCGGCGAAGCGCGGGCGCGGGAAGCCGGCGTCCTCCATGGCGTTGGCCAGACGGACGAGCCCGAGACTCGTGACGCCACAGTCCACCAGGGTTCGCTCCGGCCACCCTCCCGGTTCGATTCGCTCCTCCGATTCGACGCCGATGAGCTCAGCCAGCACCTTCTGCCACGCGCGCGTCTCCGTCGCCATGACCTCCGGCAGGCCCGGGGCGCTGTCGGCCTCGGGACGCTCGGGGGCCACGGCGGTCCGCACGCCATCCCCTTCGGACCCGGCGCCCACAGGTTCGGTGCTCACGGACGCCTTCTCCTTCGGCCGGGCTCCACGCGCACCGCGGTACGGGTTAGGCAGGGCCTTCACATCGATCTTGCCGTTCTCAGTGGTCGGCAGTCCGTTGTGCAGCAGGATTCGCGTCGGCACCATGTACTCCGGCAGTTCGGCTGAGAGTCGACGCGCGAGTTCACGTTCATCCACCTCCGCCCCGGGCGCGGGCACCACGTGGGCCACGAGCCGTGGACGCTCATCGGGGCCGGGCATGGCCAGCGCCACCGCGCTACGCACTCCGGGCGTGCGCAGCAACCCTGCCTCGACCTCACCGAGCTCGATCCGATGCCCGCGCACCTTGACCTGCCGGTCGGTGCGCCCGAGGAACTCGATGTTCCCGTCCGGGCGCCAGCGTCCGACATCACCGGTGCGATACAGACGTTCCTGCAACACCGGATGGACGACGAAGCGTTCGGCGGTCTTCTCCGGATCACCCACATACCCCTGGGCGACGCCGTTGCCACCGATCCACAGCTCCCCCACCTCACCGACACGCACCGGCCATCCCTCGGAATCGAGGATGTGGAACCACTGTTCACGCAGCCCACGGCCGTACGGGATCGACGGCCACGCCGGGTCCACTTCACCGATCGGGTAGGTGATCGACCAGATCGATCCTTCCGTCGCACCGCCCAGACTGTTGACGCTCACCTGCGGCGCCAGCGCACGCAGGCGATCCGGTAGTGACACCGGGATCCAATCGCCCGAGAGCATGACGACACGCAACGACGCCAGCGCCTCGGCGGCGCCGGGAGCGAATTCGGCGTATTCGACAAGCATCTCCAGCAGCGGTGGCGCGGAATTCCACACCGTGACGCCGTGACGCCCCATCAGCTCCAGCCAGTGCTCAGGATCCCTGGCTCGGTCGACGTCGGGAAGCACGAGGGTGCCACCGGACCCCAGCGTCCCGAAGATGTCGTGCACCGACAGGTCGAAACTCAGCGCCGATACCCCCAGCACCACATCGTCGGCACCGATGGCGAACCGTTCATTGACATCGTCGATGGTGGTGCGGGCCTGCTGGTGCTCGATGGCCACGCCCTTCGGTTCCCCCGTCGAGCCGGAGGTGAAGATGGCGTAGGCGAGCTCATCGGCCCGAGGTGTGGACGCCTGGTCGAAAACCCGCGGATCGGAAGCAGGGGCCACCGGTCGCCCATCAGAGTCGAGGTCGATGCGCCCCACCGATTCTGGAAGTTCCACATCATCGGTCTCGCAGCAGATGGCCCACCCCAGCCCGGAGCGTCGCTGCACACTGGCCAGCCGAACCGCAGGCCACTGCGTGTCGACCGGCACATAACCCGCCCCCGCCAGTTCGATACCGAGCACTGCGACGATCTGTGCGACGCCACGCGGGCAGGCCACCATCACCAGATCACCGGGGCCGATTCCGCGCTCGACGAGCATCGACGCCACATCACAGGCCCTGGCCATCAGGTCGTCATGGCCGAGGCTCTGCCCACCCGACCACAGAGCAACGGCACCGCGCCCGTCGGCACAGGTCTCCCGCCAGGGATCCACCAACAGCGGGCCTCCCTCCCCACGGGGGACGACGCCGTGGTCGGCGGCCAGCGGATCCCACAGCAGGCCGGGTCGCCCCCAGTCCTCAGCGCCCGAAAGACGGGTCAGGGCGTTGAGCTCGCCTTGGGTGAACAGATCCCAGAAACCCGTGGGCCAGGAACCGGTGCGGTGGTCCCAGGTGAGCACGAGTTCCCCCTCCTCGACCCACACGAGGTGGTCCAGAATCACCTGCGGGGTCTGCGAGACACCGAACGCCCGCTCCCCGAGCCACTGGTCCACACTCGGATCCGGGCCGCCGATGCCGGAGGTGAAGACCACCGGATCAGTCGCCACATCCGGATCCGCCCCAGAAGCCCGACGCCGACGCTCGAGCATCCCGGCATGTGCGCGGTGTTCCACGCTCTCCCACAGCCGGGCGTTCACCTCCCTCGCCAGGACAGCGAAATCGCGCCTGGTGGGTTCGGTCGGGACGCTGAGGATGCCCGTGGTGGTGAAGTCGCCCACCACCGACTCGATCGCCTCGACGCCCTCCGGGCGGTCATAGAGCGTCAGGTTCACCGAGAAGCCGCCTTCACCGCGACGCACGCGATCCAGCATGAGGGCGAACGTGGCCAACACCACCGCCGTGGGGCTGACGCCGTGTTCGGCTGCGCGTTCCTGCAGGGCCGCCCACACCCCGGCGGGCAGGCGTCGCTGCTCACGGGTGAACCGGTCCCCGATCCGATCCACCGGAAGCGTGGGCCCGTGGGGCAGGTCCCGCTGCGCCCACCACTGGGCATCACGCACCACGATGGCTCGGTGCTCCTCGCTCTCGGCCCGGTCGGCCAGAACCTCGGCGAAACCCGGAGCGCGAGGAAGATCTCGTTCAGGATGATCGACCATCTCACCCCACTGACGCATGACAAGACACCACGAGGCGAAGTCGATCACCAACACGTCGAAACCAACCAGGAGCCGTACACGGGCGGTCCCCTCGGCGTCGGCGGGCAGGATCACCGCGGTGATGTCGAACAACGGCCACACATCACTGGGGCGTCGCTGATGTGAACGTTCGGCACCGAGCGCGACCAAGGCCTCCCGGGCCTCGTCGCTCTGACGGTTGCGCCAGTCCATGCGCGGCATCTGCCACGAGCGGACGTCATGGACGGCCACGTGCTGTCGGCCATCGCGGCCGATGACGGTCCGCAACATCGGATGGTGGGCCACCACCCGACGCCACGCACGTTCGATCCCGTCAAGCCAGGTGTCCACATCACCGGTCGGTTCACACTCGTACTCGTGGTACCACCACGACGCCACCCCGCCGAGCTCGAAATCGTCGCCACGACCGGTCCAGTAGGCGGCCTGCACCGCAGTGAGCGCCCCGTCCCGCAGATCGGCACCGGTGGTGTCGGACTCGTCCACGCGCATCGATTCGCCGTCCACGCCTCCCCCGTCGGAACGTGCCTCTTCAGAGCGGGTCTCTTCAGAACGGGCCACCTCGGCCTCCAGTTCGCCCAGCGTCACCGACCCCAGAAGGTGCACCAGCTCGAGCCGAACGCCCAAACGTTCTGCGATCCCGCGTCGCACCGCGAGTGCGCCGAAGGAGTCGACGCCGAGATCGGCGAGTGTCCGCGAGGCGTCACCGGCGCCCAGTGGCGTTCCGGTCACTTCCTCCACGATCAGGCGGAGAACGGAGGAATCGGCGGCACTGACGGTGTCAGGAACCTCGGACGGGGAGAACTGTGACATGGAGCCTCATCGGATCGATGACCATAAATAGTAACGGTTATTGATAGCACCTCAATGCGGAATATCAAGCGACGCCCATTATCATCAATGCCCATGTCCGCTCTCCCCTCTCTGACCCGCCCCGTACACGGCCGCCTCATCGCAGCCGGAACGCTCCAGGCTCTTGCCGGAGTCTGTTCGGTGGCGCCGATGATGTTGACTGCGGCCATCGCTGAAGGTCTGCTCGCCGGAGACGGTCCCCGCTGGGATCTCGTGGCCACCATGGCGATCACTCTGTTCATCCGCGCCGTGGCACTGGCCGGGGCCACGACCGTGGCGCACCTCGCCGACAACGATCTCCAGCTCGTCCTGCACCGACGCCTCACCGATCATCTCGGTCGCGTCCGCCTCGACTGGTTCACCCGCACCCCTGCGAGCACCGTCAAACGGGCCGCGACCGACGACGTGGGCGCCCTGCATCATCTCGTCGCCCATGCCTGGCTCGACGTGGTCGGTGCCCTCTCGGTCCCCGTGGCCGGCATCGCCTACCTGCTGTGGCGCGCTCCCCTGCTCGGAATGATCGCTTTGGTCCCGGCGGCCATCGGCCTCGCCATCCAGATCCATCACAACCGCACCCTCGGCCCGAAGATGGCGCACTATCAGCGAGCGACGACCGAACTGGACCGGGCCGCGACCGAGTACGTGGAGAACGTCCAGGTGGTCAAGGTCTTCGGGCGCAGTGGTTCGGCGCATTCACGGTTCGACGCCGCCGTCGGTGACCACGGCGCGTTCGTGCAGCGCTGGGCCAAGGAGGTGGGGGGCGCCATGACCGCGGTGGAGATCCTCCTCTCACCGCTCCTGGCCGCGGCCGTGGCCGTCGTGGCAGGGGCACTGCTGGGGCTGCCCGTCGCCGCCGTGATCGCCGTGGCACTCGTGGCCCCGGGCCTCTCGGCACCGGCTCTGGCCCTCGCGTTCGCGATGCAGGACATCAGCGCGGGGCGTCGGGCGGCCGAACGACTGATGGAAGTGCTCGGAACCCGCACAGACGAACGACCACAGGACGGGAACTGGCCCCGCAGGCGGCCACGGATCCGTTTGGAGGACGTCACCGTGGTCAGTGATGACCGCGTGTTGTTGGCGGGGGTCTCCGCCACGATCGAGCCTGGCACGCAGCTCGCCATCGTCGGCCCCTCCGGAGCAGGGAAGACCACGCTGCTCAAGACCCTCTGCGGTCTCCGCGCCCCCGATTCGGGCCGCATCCTGATCGACGATGTGGACCTCGCCGACATTCCGCTGGAACAGGTCGGAGCACACATCGGTCATGTCTCCCAGGATGTCGGGATCATCCGCGGCTCGGTCGCCGAGAACGTCATGCTCGGTCATGAGGACGCCGACCCCGACACCATCGCAGATGCCCTGCGCAAAGCACAGCTCTGGGATCGCGTCGAGGAACTCCCCGACGGGCTCGACACCGTCATCGGTGAGGACGCCACGTTCTCCGGCGGGGAACGGCAGCGTCTCGCGCTCGCCCGTGCCTTCTTCTCCACACCCGGCACCCTGCTGCTGGATGAGCCGACCGCATTCGCCGACCTCGAATCCGAGGCCCTCATCGACGCCGCTCTGGCCGACGCCCCCCGCAACGCCGTCAACACCATGGGGGAACGGCCGACCGTGGTGAGGATCGACCACCGTCTCGGGTTCGCCCACGACGCCGATGTGGTGTGGGTCCTGGAGGACGGCCATCTGGTGCAGGCAGGAGCTCCCGGTGATCTGGCGTCCGATCCCACCGGACGTTTCGCCGCCCTGCGCCAAGCCCGAGAGGTCACCGCATGATCCGCCGCACAGCCCGCCTCCTGACCGGTTCGGACGCCCGCCGATACCGCCTGTCGCTGGCGATGCTCACCCTCGCCGCCGTCGCCGAGGGTCTGACGCTGGGGCTCACGATCCCGGTGGTGCGTGGGTTGTCCACCGGTGACGCGCACACCCTCGCCATCATCCTTGCCGTCGCCGCCGTCGCCTGGACGGTCCTCCAGGGGATGGCGGTTCGGATGAGTCGTGCCTGTGGTTACGGCCTGGCCGTGGGCATCAATTCCCGCATCGGTGATCACATCGCCGCCCTGCCCCTGGGGTGGTTCACCCGTGACCGGCGCGGGGATGTCGCCCGATTGGTCACCGCCGATGCCATGCAGATCATGGGGCTCCCGGCCCATCTGCTCCCCCGCCTCATGGCGAGCTCGGTGATGCCGCTGACCCTGTTGGTCGTGATCGCGGTCGTCGACCTGCGCATCACCCTCGTCGCGTTGGGATTCCTCCCCCTGCTGCTGGCCTGCGCCGAGTGGGGGCGCCGCATGGTGGCCCGCAGTGACGCCGCACTCGCCGAGGCCCAATCCGAGGCGGCCAGCCGCGTCATCGAGTTCTCCCGACTTCAACCGACGCTGCGTCTGGCCGGACGCAACAGCGTGGGCCGTGAACGTGTGGACGCTGCCCTGGCCGACATCGCGAAGCGCTCCGGAGCGATGATCCGGCTCGTGCTGCCCGGCGTCACGCTGTTCACCCTCATGGTGCAGGTGATGCTCACCGCATTGTTGGCGCTCACGGTCTGGTGGGTGGCCGACCCCGTCGATGCGGTGATCCTGTTCCTGCTCGCGGTGCGGTTGGCCGAGCCTCTCCGGTCGGTGGCCGAGCTGTCGGCCGCCCTGCGCATGGCCGGTGGCGCGATGGACCGCCTCGATGCGTTGCTCGCCACCGAGCCCCTCACCGAACCCGCGACTCCCGGAACGATCACCGATCCCGGCGCACTCGAGCTCTCCGGCGTCCGTTACGGCTACGGCGATCCAACAGCTGACACCGCCGTGGTGCTCGACGGGATCGATATCGACGTGCGACCGGGACAGAATGTCGCCATCGTGGGGGCTTCCGGTTCGGGCAAGAGCACGATCCTGCGTCTCGCCGCACGGTTCATGGACGCCGACGCCGGGGAGGTTCGTCTCGGCGGCACCAACATACGGAACCTGACCGCCGAGCAGATCGCGGCACAGGTGTCCTTCGTCTTCCAGGACACACCTCTGCTCGCCGGCACCCTGCGTGAGAACATCCTGCTGGCCCGGCCCGAGGCCACCGGTGCCGAACTTGCCCGAGTGCTCGATCTGGCCCGGGTGACGCCACTCGTCGAACGTCTGCCGCAGGGGCTCGACACTCCCCTGGGCGATGTAGGAGGCACGCTCTCGGGCGGTGAGCGTCAACGCGTCGCGATCGCCCGCGCGTTGGTGAAGCAGGCACCTCTGGTGCTTCTCGATGAGGTGACGGCCGCGCTCGACACCGAACAGCAGGCCGCCGTCATCGACGGCATCAACGCTCTGACCGAACAGGCGACCGTGGTGATGGTCGCCCATCGTCTCAGCACCGTGCAGCACGCCGACCAGATCCTCGTGCTCGGTGAGGGCCGGATCCTCGAACGGGGCACTCATCAGGAGCTGCTCGCCCACGACGGCCACTACCGACGTCTTTGGAGCCACGACTTCGTCTGACCCCACCTTCATCCGCCACGACTTCGCCCCCTGCAGAACAGACATTCGACCGGAAGGACCCGATCATGACCACACCGTTCTCCACCGCCGACGAGCAGGACACCGCCGGCGACCGCCCCAAAGCCGATCGTCCCGAAGCCGATCGTCACGATGTCGCGGTCATCGGGGCCGGCCCGGCCGGTCTCAGTGCCGCGATGGTGCTCGGTCGGCAGCAGCGCCGCGTCGCACTGGTCGACTCGGGCCGGGCACGCAATGCCCCGGCGCGGGAGATGCACATGGTGCTTTCGCGCGATGGCTTCCCTCCATCGGAGTATCGCGCTCTGGCCACCGCCGAACTGGACGCCTACGACCACATCGACAAGATCTCCGGAACCGTCACCACGATCACCGGCTCGGTCGGCGAATTCGTCCTCCGCCTCGACGATGATCGTGAGATCCAGGCTTCCCGCATCC
The DNA here is from genome assembly GCF_006716235.1 of Propioniferax innocua. GTDB lineage: Bacteria > Actinomycetota > Actinomycetes > Propionibacteriales > Propionibacteriaceae > Propioniferax > Propioniferax innocua. The sequence goes on from NZ_VFOR01000002.1 coordinate 471,816, forward strand.
TGCTGGCCACCGGTATGACCGACCACCTCATCGACCTTCCCGGGCTCGCTGAACGGTGGGGGCGCGGCGTCTACCACTGCGCGTACTGTCATGGTTTCGAGTCACGCGGCCGCACGATCGGTGTGGTGGCGCTGCGGGCCGCCGATGCCGTGTTCGCCCGTTACCTCGCCGACCGCTTCAGCGACGACGTGGCCCTCTATCGCCTCGACGGGGTGGAGATCGACGCGAAGATGCTCGCGCTGGCCCAGGCCGGTGACGTCCGTATCGTCGATGGACATGTGACGGGAATCGAGGGTGAGGAGCCCACCCTGCGACTGCTGATGGCCGATGGGACGACGCACGAGCGCGAGGTGATCTTCCATCGTCCCGACGCGCGTCAGTCCTCCCCGCTGGGGGCTGATCTCGGGTGCGACATCGACCCCGATTGGGACAGCATCCTGGTGGACGCCCAGCACCGCACCGGCGTCGACGGGGTGTACGCCGCAGGGGATGCCACGCAGCTCCGTGACCTGCCCAATCCTGTCGGTTTCGTCGCGACGAGCGCGGGTCAGGGCCAGACCGCAGCCATCTGGATCGAGACCGAACTGTTCACCCAGAACTTGGGCTGAACCGCTCGACGTGCAGCACACGGTGGCACGCCGAGGCCACGTCGGGGTCATGCGTGACGATGACAACGGCACGGCCACGGCGCGCCTGCTCGGCCAGGATCTCCAACACCGTGCGCGCCGCACGGGCGTCCAGCCCAGCAGTGGGTTCATCCACAAGCAGCAGTTCGGGTTCCCCCGCCAGTGAACGAGCAAGGTTCGCCCGCTGACGCTGTCCGCCGGAGCACTCCCCCGGTCGGCGCCCGGCCAGTTCTGCGACGTTGAGGTCGGCCAGGGGCTGTGTCGATCCTGCGCCTGTTCGTGATGATGAGCCCGCGCCCGCTCGGGCGACCTGACGTCCGATGGACCAGAACGGGTTGAGCGCGAGCCCCGCATCCTGGGCGACGAGACCGATCTCCTCCGGTGCGATGACCTCCGAAGGCGGCGTGGGCGTCCCGGCCCGCATGGGGTGCAGCCCACAGATCGTGCGCAGCAGTGTGCTCTTGCCGAGCCCCGAGGGTCCCTGCACCGCGAGCATCTCCCCGGCTGCGACCTCGAAGGTGACGTCCTCCAGCAGCAGCCGACCATCGGGGGTGGCCACATCGAGGCCGTCCACACGCAGCAGACCGGATTCGGTGGGTGTCGCCAGGCTCAGATCGGTGATGTCCTCCCCCTCCGCGGGGTCGTCGGTGACCGTTCCGCCCTCCGCGCCGGGCACCACGTGTTCCACCCGATCACAGACGGCCGCGAGGAAGGCTTCGTCGTGGCTGACGACGACCGTCGCGCCGGACAATGTCTCGGCCCGTTCACGAACCAGCCGGGTGACCGCTGCGATCGATCCACTCTCGAGGCCCGCCGTGGGTTCGTCGAGAAGCAGCACCTCGGGGTCGGAGCACAGGGCGCGCAACATCGAGACGCGCGCCGCCTGACCACCGGAGAGCCTCGCCGGTCGGTCCAGCAGGTTGGCCGGCAGCCCCGCCCGGTCCAAGAGGGTGGCGTCGATCGGCCCGGTCGCCGACTCGGGTCGCCCATCGGCGATCACCTGACGCACGGTGAGTCGCGCGTCGATGGTGTCGCCGGGGTCCTGCTCGGCCAGACCGATGCTGGTACGACGCCAGCAGCGTCGGCCAGCCTCCGCGAGGCCACGGCCACCCAAGGAGATCTCTCCGCTCACGTGCAGCCCCGGCGCGGGATCACCGGCCAACACACCGAGCAGCGTCGACTTGCCGACGCCCGAAGGTCCCTGGATGCCCACGACCTCACCGGGGCGCACAACGAAACGGGGCACCCGAATGACGATGCGGCCCGCGCGTCGCACCTCGACATCACACAGGTGCACCGATGCCTCGGTGTCGGTCCCGGTCGTGGTCGCATCGCTCCATCCACGTTGAGCGTGGGGTTCGGGCGGGCGAAGGAGTTCGGCCGCCGCATCCAGACCGGCGAGGAGGGCCAATGAAAGGAACGAGAGCGCGATCGCAGGGGCGAGCGTCGCCACCGGTGAGAGCAGGACACCGGAGATGTTGTCACGGATCATCAGGGCCCAGTCCGGCGAGGGTGCCTGTGGCCCCAGCCCGAGGACGTGCACCCCCACCAACAGATGCATCGCCGCGACGCACCGGATGCCCATGTCGGCCACGACCACCGGAGAGAGCGCTGGAGCCAGTTCACGTACCGCCACGAGCAGACGAGACTCCCCACGCAGACGTGCTGCCTCGACGAAACCGGACGACGCGAGGGGCCCGGCGGCGGCATGCAGCTGACGTGCAGACAGCGGAATCCCCAACACGGTCATGACCAGTCCCACCGCAGCCCAACTGGGCAACAACACCGCCGCCGACAGCACCACCACCGCGCTGGGGACCGCGAGCAGGGAGGCCGACGCCTGCGCCAGCACAGCACCCAGACGTGGGCTCTGACACGCGATCAGTGCCACCACCGCCGCTACCAGCGTCGTGGCGATTCCCAGGGGAAGCGCGGGGAGGAACCCGACGCCACCGGCCAGCAGCCGGGACCACACGTCACGCCCCAGATTGTCCGTCCCCAGCAGGCCGGTGAACGGGTCCCAGGGCACCGACCCGGTCTCGGTGACCGACGCGGGGGCCAGTATCGGCCCGAACGCGACGACGCCGATGAGGGTGAGTGAGACGGCGAGAGTGGTCAAGACGCGGATCTTCATCGACGCACCCTCCGGCTCGCGATCATCGCGGCCTGATCCGCCACCCAGAACACGCCAACCGCGAGTGTGGCCAACACCAGGGCGACGCCCTGCACCACGGGCAGGTCGCGGGCGGCCAACGACGAGGCCAGCAGTTGTCCGATGCCCGGGTAAGTGAGAAGGGATTCGGCCACCGTCCCGGCACCGAGGATGCCGGCGGCCGAGATCGCCGCGGCCTGGGCCAGCGCGGGTGTCATGGCCGGCAACACGTGCACACAGGCCACCCGCGTCGGCGACACACCTCGCCGGAGCGCCGAGGTGGGGACACGTCGCTGCCACACCTCCTCGGCGACGCCGGTCAGCACACGGGTGGCGAACATCATCGCCGGGATCGCCAGAGCAAGCGTCGGCAGCACCAGCAGTTCGGGCTGTTCCCAGGGAGGAACCCCTGGCGTCATCAACGAGACCGCGGGCACCATCTGCCACGACACCGCGAGCCACAGCACCAATGCCACCACCAGGACCGCCTCGGGAACCCCGGCGATCGCCGCCACGACACCAGTTCCAATGCGCTGCACGACGCGTCCGCGCAGGCCTCCCAGGATCAGGGCCAGGACCACGGCACCAGCCATGGCGAACAACCAGGCCGGGGCCGCCACGGCCGCCGAGGTCAGCAGCCGGGGCGCGAGCCTGTCGGCGACATCGGCCCGATCCAACCACGACTGCCCGAGGTCACCGCGCAGGGTGTGCCCCCACCAGAGCACCAACCGGATCACCAAGGGGCGCTCCAGACCGAGCCCCCTACGGATGTCGGCGGCTGCCTCCTCGTCGGGGCCGGCCTGCACCGACGCGGCATCACCGGGAAGCAGGGAGGTCAGCACGAAGACGGTCGAGACCACCACCACGATGGTCCCGACCGAACGCAGCAGATGCCACGCCGCGCGCATCACCCGGCGGTGACTTTGTCCAGGCAGTAACGGGCACGACCATCGGCCCATCCCTCGACCCCCGCGGCGGTCACGTCGACACCGTCACCGAAGCCCCACACGACCCAACCGCCCTCGGCGGCCATGCGTGTGTGGAGTTTGCCGATCTTCTCGTTGCGCTCGGCCTCGTCGGTGGTCGACATCGCGTCGGCGAAGTCGGCGTCGAACTCCTTGTCCGACCATCCGGTCTCGGAGAACGCCGAGGTGCTGAGCACCGTCTGCCGCACCGTCGTGGCGAAGGAGGTGTCGGTCCAGTACCCGACGCAGAACGGTTCCACCATGTAGACGCCGCTCCAGTACTCATCGGGAGCGTGTTCGGTCACCTCCACCTCCAGCCCGATCTCGGCCAGCTGCTCGGCCGCGAGCGTCGCGGTGGGCACCATGCCCGGGTAGGCCTGCGTGGTGTGAAGCACGAGCTTGGCGTCGTCACCGAGGTCGGCGTCGGCGATCAGCTTCTTGGCCCCTTCGACATCACGTTCGATCTCGGGTGCATCGGGGACGCCGGGTTGATTGTGCTTGATCATGTCCTTGCCCACCACGCCGTAGCCGAGGAAGACGGTGTCCACGAGAGCCTGCCGGTCCAGCCCCATCTTGATCGCCCTGCGGACCTCCGGCTTGTCGAAGGGCTTGGCGTCGATGCGCAGCAGGAGGGGGTAGCACTCGGCCCCCTCACGGCGGCGCACCGTGAAACGGTCCCCCGCCTTCTCGACCGACGCGGCCGCCGCCGGCGCCAGCGACGAAGCCGCCTGCAGCGCACCGGTGGTGATGGCCTGGGACATGGCCTGCGGATCGCTGAAGCCACGGATCTCAACGGTCTCGGCGCCCTCCTGGCCGCCCCACCACTCGGGGTTGCGCTTGAGCACCACCGTGGTTCCGTCACTGGATTCGAGCAGGAATGCGCCTCCCCCTGCGGGCTCATCGAACTTCTCGACGCCCTCGGGGACCACGAACACGTTGCCCGCCAGCGCGGAGGGAAGCTCGGCGTCGGGAGACATGGTGGCGATCTCGAGTTCGGTGTCGCTGATCGCCTTGGACTTCTCGACGTCGACCGTCCCCAGACGCATCCCGTTCTCGGCCGCGAGGTCGTTCATGCGTTTCATCGAGTGCAGCACATCGGCCGCCCGGACCGGCTCACCATCGGCGAACACCGCGTCGTCACGGAGCTTGAACGTCCAGACCGTCGCGTCGTCGTTGGCGGTCCACTCGGTGGCGAGCCTCGGGATCAACTCACCCTTCTCCTCCAGCAACAACTGGTCATACAGGCAGCTCATGGCGAACCAGTCCGATTCACTGAACAGACTGCCGTGCGGGTCGGTCGCCATCGCGGCCCCGGCGCTCACCGCGCCGAAGGCCAGTGTTCCGCCGGAGGCCCCTCCGGCGGACCCCTCACCCTTGCCGTCGCCGGTCGAGGTTCCACCCCCACAGGCGGTCAGCAGCGCGGCGGCCATCGAGGCTCCACCGAGTGCGATGAAGCGGCGTCGGGTCGTGATCATGGTTCCTCCTGGACGGATGACGGTGCGGATCTCAAGCGCAATAGCAGATGATAACCATTCTCTTAATATTGCGCTCGTGACTCCCCTCCATGGACACGAAGGGCCTCGTCGATCATGGGCACGACGTGATCCAGGGCCGGTTCACGCAGGATCGAATAGTGATGCGCCGGCACGTCATGCACGGCGAACGCCCCAGTGATCCATCGCCCCCACCCGAGGCCGACGTCATCGATGTCATCGACGCCCATGCCCTCACCGCCATTGCGCGGCTACGTTTGCCGCGCCCGATCGAGGAACCAGGTGCTGACATCGGCGAACAGTAGTCGAGCGGCACGTGGGTCAGGGCGTCGAGCACCGGCCCGGTCGTGGCACCGGTCCCGGCACCGATCTCCTGGCCGTATCATCGTCGCGTGCCGAGAACCCTGTTCCCCGACGCCGTGGCCGTGCGATGGTCCACCGGAGACGTGCCGGGCAAACTGCACCCCCGGGAGCAGGAACTGATCCGCTCGGCGGTGCCGTCGCGCGTCGCCGAGTTCCGCACCGGCCGGACGCTGGCACGCGAGTGTCTGGCCGAGTTCATGGGTCCGGCGGCCGCCGACGCGGTCATCGAGCGTCATCCGGATCGCTCCCCCGCATGGCCCAAGGGTTACTGCGGGAGCATCACGCACTGCACCGGACTGCGCATCGCCGTGGTGGCACGACGCGGCGATGTGAGCGCCCTCGGCGTCGACGCCGAACCAGCCGTCGAACTTCCCCCCGAGGCCGTCCCGGAACTGCTCACCACCGAGGAGTGCCGTCTACTGGCCGAGAGAGGCGTCCCCGATGTGCTCGGCTTCTCGGCCAAGGAGAGTCTCTACAAGCTGTGGACCGGCATGGGCGGGGGCTGGCTCGGGTTCTTCGAGGCCCGTATCGCGAATGTCGACGGCCGCGCGCTCAAGGTCGAAGTGACCTCGAACACGCGGCCGTGTGGCGTGCCGCCGGTCATCGACATCGGCTATCGGATATCCGGCGGCCACGTGGTGACGGGCGCATGGCTGTGATCGGCCCGCCCTCGGTCGGGTCGGTCAGTTTCCTCGAGCACGCTCCAGCAGATCACGGGTGTACTGCGCGGTGCGGATCTGCGCGAGGACGGTCTCGATGATCATGCGCAGCACGATCACATAGACAGCCAGGCCGATCAGGTTGGCGATGACGCCCAGCACGGGGAAGATGTACAGGAATCCGGCCCCGCCCATGATGTACGAGAGACTGTCGACCATCGAGCCGACAGTCATGAAGCCGCCGATAACGCTGCCGAGGTAACCGAACACGCCCAGAATGATGCCGAGGATGTAGAAGATCTTCGCGACGCTGGGCGTCACGTAGGCCTCGAACGAGAAGTCGAAGAGGGCCTTGATCCCGTCCTTCGCCCCACGCGCACTCCCGGCGGCGTTGACACCGGCTCCCGGCTGGGCACCCTGCGCGGGCTGCGCCTGCGTCTGGGCCTGCTGCCCGTAACCACTCTGGCCGTAACCGCCCTGACCGTGACCACCTTGGCCGTAACCACCCTGGCCGTAGGCAGGCTGGGCCTGCGTGGGCTGGTCATACGACTGGGCGGGCGGCTCGGTGGCCGACGGCATCGAGGCAGAGGGCATCGATCCGGGCTGCTGACCCTCAGGAGCCCATCCACTGGCGCTGGGCTGGTGCTGGGGTTGCTGAGGCTGCTGGGGCTGGAAGGAGTCATAGCTCATGGGCTCATCTTGGGGCACACACGGCCCACCTGTCAGGTCGAAGGCAGAAGTGGGGTGAGATCCATCAGCTCCCGTGACCGTATCGTGACCTCACGCCAACGGTGTTCGACGCGTCGCTCGGCACAGAGCTCGGCGAAGACCTCCAGGGCGTGATGGAGGTTGTCCTGCGCCTTCCGAGGGGGCCCGTCCAGCAGAAGCCGATGCTCCCCATCGCGCCCGAGGAACTCCACACGGGCCGGCTCGGCCACCGAATCGATCAGGATCGATCCCCGTTCCCCCTCGATGACGCTCGGCCGCGCCGACGTGCTGATCTTCGAATAGCCACACTCGACGAGGAAGTCGTCGTAGGAGAGCAGGAGCGTTCCGGCTGCGTCGAAACCGTTGTGCAGCCGTATCGACGTCGCGGTGGCGCTCTTCGGTGCACCGAACAGGTCGATTGCAGGCTGCAGCGAGTAGACGCCGATGTCGGCGAGTGCCGAATTGCCCAGCTCGGGGCGGAAGGCGTTCTCGATGGTTCCGGCCCGGAACTTGTCGTAACGCGATGAATACTGGCCCTTCTCGAAGGAGACCCGACGCACCTCTCCCACCAGCGAAAGGTTCTCGGAGATCACCTGCCAGGCCGGGTCGAACAGCGGCCGCACCTCCTCCAGGACCACACGGCCGTGCTGGACCGCGGCGTCGAGGATCGTGGCGCATTCAGCGGCGTCGACGCCGAGGGTCTTCTCACACAGCACGTCCTTGCCCGCACTCAGGGCTGCGAGGCACTGCTCGGCGTGGACCGCATTGGGGCTCGCCACATAGACCGCATCCAGACCGGAATCGGCGAGCATCGTATCGAGATCGGTGTGGACGACGCCGATGCCATGGCGCGCTGCGAACTCCTCACCACGCTCCCGAGTGCGGGATTGGACCGCCGTGATCTCGACCTGCGACACCTTCGCCGAGGCGGCCACGAGCCAATCGCTGATGAAGTTCGTTCCGATGATGCCGATACGCACGGATCCATCACAGCACATCGGCCCAGGACGCAGTTCGGCCCGCTCCCCTTCACAGGGAGCGGGCCGAACCGACTCGGCGGGGCCGAATCAGCGCTGAAGCGGGTCAGCGTCCGATCACATCATTCCCATGCCGCCCATGCCGCCCATCTCGTCGCCGGCGTGGCCACCCCCGGCGGGGAGCGGTTCCGGCTTGTCGGCGATGACGGCCTCGGTGGTGAGGAAGAGCGCAGCGATCGACGCGGCGTTCTGCAGAGCCGAACGGGTCACCTTGGCGGGGTCGATGATGCCGGCATCCAGCATTCCGACGTACTCGCCGGTGGCCGCGTTGAGCCCCTGGCCGGCCGGCAGCGAGCCGACCTTCTCCGCGATGACACCGCCCTCGAGACCGGCGTTGATCGCGATCTGCTTGAGCGGGGCCTGAGCAGCATCGATGACGATGCGCGCACCGGTGGCCTCGTCACTGTCGAGGCCGAGCTCACCGGCCTTCTTGGCGGCCTGCAGCAGGGCGACACCGCCGCCGGGGACGATGCCCTCCTCGACGGCCGCCTTGGCGTTGCGCACGGCGTCCTCGATGCGGTGCTTGCGCTCCTTGAGCTCCACCTCGGTGGCGGCGCCCACCTTGATGACGGCCACGCCGCCGGCGAGCTTGGCGAGGCGCTCCTGGAGCTTCTCGCGGTCGTAGTCCGAGTCGGAGTTCTCGATCTCGTTGCGGATCTGGGCCACGCGACCAGCGATCTGGTCGGCGTCGCCGGCACCCTCGACGATGGTGGTCTCGTCCTTGGTGACGCGCACCGAACGAGCGCGGCCGAGCAGCTCGGGAGTGACGGCGTCGAGCTTGAGGCCGACCTCCTCGGAGATGACCTGCCCACCGGTGAGGATCGCGATGTCGCCGAGCATGGCCTTGCGACGGTCGCCGAAGCCCGGGGCCTTGACGGCAACGGACTTGAAGGTGCCACGGATCTTGTTGACGATCAGGCCGGCGAGGGCCTCACCCTCGACATCCTCGGCGATCACGACGAGCGGCTTGCCCGACTGCATGACCTTCTCCAGCAGCGGGAGGAGATCCTTCAGGTTACCGATCTTGGAGTTGGCGATGAGGATGTACGGATCGTCGAGGACCGTCTCCATGCGCTCGGTATCGGTGACGAAGTAGGGCGAGATGTAGCCCTTGTCGAAGCGCATGCCCTCGGTGAGCTCGAGCTCCAGACCGAAGGTGTTGGACTCCTCGACGGTGATGACGCCTTCCTTGCCGACCTTCTCCATCGACTCGGCGATGATCTCGCCGACGGTGGGGTCACCGGCCGAGATGGACGCGGTGGCAGCGATCTGCTCCTTGGTCTCGATCTCGGTGGACATGGCGGCGAGCTCATCGCTGATCGCCTTGGTGGCCTTCTCGATGCCCTTCTTCAGGCCCATCGGGTTGGCGCCGGCGGTCACGTTGCGCAGGCCCTCGCGGACCATGGCCTGGGCCAGCACGGTGGCGGTGGTGGTGCCGTCGCCGGCGACGTCGTCGGTCTTCTTGGCGACCTCCTTGACGAGCTCGGCGCCGATCTTCTCGAAGGACTCCTCGAGCTCGATCTCCTTGGCGATCGAAACGCCATCATTGGTGATGGTCGGGGCGCCCCACTTCTTCTCCAGCACGACGTTGCGGCCCTTGGGGCCGAGCGTGACCTTGACGGCGTCGGCGAGGGTGTTCATGCCCCGCTCCAGGCCGCGTCGGGCCTCGATGTTGAACTCAATAAGCTTGGACATTGGTTCCGGGAAACCTCCCGCGTCGGGGGCACATGGCCCCATTGGTTGGTCAAATCAGTGGTGCCCGGGCGTGCCGGGCGGAACGCCAAGACGATGCCCGCGACGGACGGCCGAGGTCACCCCCGGCCTCACCTGCTTGACGGTGGCACTCACCCTGCGTGAGTGCTAACCCATGTTTAGCACTCGACCCAAACGAGTGCAAAGGCCCGGGAGGAATCCGCCTCATCCGCAAAGGGGCACGCACTTGAGCAACGGCTCAGATCCCGGTGTTCGGCAGACCACGCTGACCGGTCGGCTCCGATTCCCCCACGCTCGTCGACCCGGAGGTCGGCGATGGCGTGTCGTGACTCGGATCGGTGTCGCCGGACACCGGGGTCGGACCCCCTTCACCGGCACCGGGAACGCCCGGTGCGCTTTCCGCAGCCTCGCCCCATGCCTCCCAGAGCCGTTCGGCCGATCCACCGACAGGACCCACGATCGACTCGAGTTCGGCATGCCGGGGCCGCCAGGCATCACCCACTGCGGCGACGGCCTCATCCACCGTGGAGGCCTCGGCCGAGAGCGCCACCAGATAGTCGGGGACCTCCATGGTTGGATCCATCACGGCAACCAGCGGCGTCCCCACCGCCGCGATCTGGGGAAAGATCGACCCGGGGATGCCCACCACGACCTCGGCCGTGGCCGAAGCGGCCAAAGTGCCCTCCTCGGCGATCTCGAACCCCTCCCACAGGGCAGGATCTTCACGGGGGTGGAGCCCGACGCGCACGTGGCGGCCCTGCGCCTGCAGCTCCTTCGCGGTCTCCAGCAGAAGTTCGGTGCCCGGCGCGGCCCCGCCGGTCTCATCCGGATACGTCACCGAGGTGGCGATCAGAACCGTCCCCGGTCGGGGGTCCCGCGGCGCGAGCCCGTCGAGGGAGGGATTGCCCACGATCTCGATCTGTGACGGGTCGACCCCGAGGTGTGCCCCGAAGACATCGGCCTCGTCTGCGGATTGCGCAGTGGCCCCCACCAGGCGCTCCCGGATGTCTGCAGCGAACTCGGCCTCCTCTGGCTGGAGGTACGCCAACGATGAGGCGACCACGGGAAGCGTGTCGAGTTCGTTGACGACGGCCGCCGGCCATTCGGTGGCCCCGTTGACCACCAGAAGATCAGCTCCCCAGTCAGCGGCCTCGTCCAACGTCACGACGTCGACGGCCGAATCGTCACCGACGTGGTCAAGATCGGGGGCGACGAGAGCCATTCGGCCACCCTGCTCCTCCACCTCGTCCACCATCGATTTCACGTGGTAGGTGCCGTAGGGCTCGTTGGTGGCCACCAGCACCGACAGGACACCGTCGTCCGCGGCCCCGGGACCGTCTGCATGCGTCGGCATGATTCCTGCGCCGAGGACGATCAGTCCGGCGAGCAGCGTCAGGAACAGGCGTCGAATGGATGTCATGGCTACCTCTCTGCTGGGTCCACGGACGCCGACCCTTGCGGCACCCGTGGAGCAAGGATGGCTTCACCGCCTACGGGCAGGAGTCCCCTGCACCACGATCGGGTGAACACCAATGGACCAAAGAGGGAACTGATACCGTTACCGACAATGCGGAAGGCTCCAGCCAGAAGGAGCGAGCCCCGGACGGAAACGTCTACATTGGGCGCATGTCCCAATTCGGACTCGACCCGATCAAGTTCCTCAACGACTTCAACGTGTACGTGGCCCAGATGGAGGATCAGGCGCGCGAACTCGCCGAGATTCAACAGGCCACGGCCAAGGAGGTCTCCAACAAGCACGTGAAGATCCGTGTCCAGGCCGGTCGCGTGTTGGGGCTGGAGTTCACCGATGCGGCAGCAGGCGCCTCACCTGTCCAGGTCCGCACCTCCCTCATGGACGCATACCACCGGGCCGCTGCCCGCTCCAACGACCAGTTGGCGAATTCGTTGAGCACGATCGGGCTCGACGGGGTCGCTTCGGGCGTGCGCGAGAGCGCCTCGCCCGATGTCCGCGAGGCGGGTCAGGGCCTCGATCCCGAAGAGCCCCACCAGCGGCCCACAGGGCACACCGAGCCCGAGAAACTCCCATGGGCGTCGGTCGAAGAGCTGTGGGCCGACGCCGGGCTCGACGACGAGGATCTCACCGACATCGCCGCCGAGCTGCGCGAACTGGGGTACGACGATTCCCGACGCAGCGCAACGGGAGACTGGCAGACCGATCTGGAGCAGGCCCTGGCCCAGGTTGAACAGCACAGTGATGATCTGAGACATCGCATCGCAGAGATCACCGGCAGTGCCGAGGGCAAGACCATGACCGTCACGGTGAATGGAGCCGGAAGCCTGACCGATGTCGTCCTGCGCAAGCCCTCCGCCCAACGATCAGCGCAGGAGCTCTCCGCCGATTTCCTGAAACTCTACGGCGAGGCATGCACAGCGGCATCCGAACAGCTGAGTGAGGCCATGCCCGACTCGGACTGGCCCGACATCCCCGGCGTCTCACGCTTCGACATGTGAGCGGGCTTCGACCTGCCAGAAGCGTCCATCCGTAAGAATCCGGGGCCACGCGATGGCCGGCAACCCCCTTCATCGCATTGACTTGCCCCCATGGCAGATCAGATCGAGTTCAACATCGAGGAGATGCGGGCCCACGCCCAGCGCCTCGACGGTTTGGCCACCCGTGCCGAGGACGCCAACACCAATGCCCAGGGCCTCGCCCAAGGCGCAGGTTTCGATCTGTACGGCCTCATGTGCAGCCCCATCCTGGTACCGATCCTGCAGATCGCCGAGGCCGCCAACGTCGGGGCTCTCCAAGCACTGACCGATGTGATGTCCGGACGTCGAGACACTTTCGACAGCACGGCCACGGCCTACGAGGGCACCGAGGAATATGCCAAACAACTGGCGGAGGATGCGGTTCGAGGAGTGGAGAGCTGATGGCTTTCGAGAACCCCCTGCGCGTCGACAGCGGAGACGGACAGGTCCGCGTCAAGGTCCCGGTCGCCTGGGAGATCCTGGAATCGACGTCGAACTGGTCCGATGGGGCGCTACGGATCAGCGATTTCCGCGCCCCGATCGATCTGTTGTCCAACGGGCTCGGCCTGATGGTGGATCCCATGGGAACCCTCTTGGGTTATGCCCTCGACACCCTCAAGGACTGGCTCGTCGCCAATGTGAAGCCGCTCTCCGATGTGCTCGATGCACTGCTGGGTGCCCCTGACAAGATCTACGAACGCTCCACGCAATGGGGAGACCTCGCTGCCGACTATGCCGGGCAACGCATCGACCACCAGACCACGTCGCGAGACCTGAAGTCATGGAGCGGTGACGCTGCTCTGCGTTACGGCGAGGCTGCAGCCGCCACTGACGGGGCCTTTCAGAGCGCGGAGAACGCGGCCAACAACCTGTCGAAGATCATCAGCGCGACCGGAGCGGTCGTCGGGATGTTCCGAGAGTGTCTGTGGCAGATGCTCCGCGCATTCTTGATCGAGTTGATCCGCGGCGCACTTCTGGCTCTCGCGACCGCTGTCCCCACCATGGGCGGCTCCCTTGGCGTGTTCACTTCGTGGGCGAGCGCGCGTTTCGCCATGATCGGCTCGAAATTCGCAGCCACCCTGGCAAAGTTGATGCGCAAGTGCGGCGCCATCTCACGCAAGCTCGGGTTCTCCGGCAAAGGTTTCGATGCTGCGGCCAAACATCTCATCCGTGCGGCATCGCGGCTCAAGAAGTTCTCGACGAACGGCCGACCCGGCGCCGACTTCTTCAAGAACAGCGACTTCACCCGCACCAGTCGCCCCATCGTGGAGAAGGTCCGTGCCCCCATCCGAGCCACCAATGAATTCGGCAAACGCATCAACCCCGCCGACAAGGGACTCGACACCAACGCTGCGAACCAGGAGAACATCAACAATGCCCAGGGGACGCTGGACGAACTGAACGTCGACAACACAGCCCCCGCCGATCCCCAGGATCCGACGCCCACACCGGAACCGACACCGTCGCCGGAACCGACACCGTCGCCGGAACCAACCCCCACGCCCACGCCGACACCGGAACCGACACCCACGCCGACACCGGCGCCCACGCCCACACCGGAACCGACACCGTCGCCGGAACAAACCCCCACACCTACGCCGGCACCGACCCCCACACCGACACCGGCACCCACACCGGAACCGACACCGGCGCCCACACCGACACCAGCACCGGAACCGAAGCCGGAACCCTGCCCCACGCCAGAACCGGCACCAGAGCCAACCCCCACACCGGCACCGGCTCCCGAACCAGAACCGGCACCCACACCAGAACCAGAACCGGCACCCACACCAGAACCAGAACCGGCACCCACACCAGAACCAGAACCGGCACCCACACCGGAACCGGCCCCTGCCCCAGAACCGGCACCCACACCGGAACCGGAGCCTGCCCCAGAACCGACTCCCGCTCCTACCCCGGAGCCCACACCGGCACCGACCCCTGCCCCAGAACCAGCACCCACACCGGAACCGGAGCCTGCCCCAGAACCGGCACCCGCACCGACGCCAGAGCCCGCGCCCGCTCCTGCCCCAGAACCGGCACCCGCACCGACGCCAGAGCCCGCGCCCGCTCCTGCCCCAGAACCGGCACCCGCACCGGAGCCGGAGCCGGAGCCCGCGCCCACGCCAGAACCGCCGGAGAACGAGCAGCCACATCCGGACGAGTACGACTATCCGGATGTGGACATCGATCTGGAGGTCGACGAGGACGGGCGCATCGTCGGGATCAACGTCGAGTCCGATGGGCCTGTCGATCTGGACCTCGACATCATCGGGCCTGACGGAGAAACGGCCGACTTCTCCGGCTCCGATGGCGACGACCCTTCCGATGACGACGAGGAGCAGCCGGTCACCACGATCCGTGGCCCCGAAGGCGAGTCCGGCGTCAGCGAAACCGTTCACATCGTCGCCCTCGATTCCCACGGAAACATCACCTCGGGAGGTGACCCGTGGGAGGACATCACCGCCGAATCGCCTGACGATGCCACCGGAAATCTCATGGGCCCCACTCCTTCGAATCCCCCAGCGCCAGAAACCCCAGCGCCAGAAACCCCAGGCCCAGAAACCCCAGGCCCAGAAACCGCAGCACCAGGCACCTCACAACCAGACGTCGCAACGACAGAGTCAGGGGTGCGGGGCGGTTCGAGCGTGGCGCCGGACTCGCCAGGGTCTCTGGGCGGCAGTGTCGAAGCACCTGCATCAGACGAGTCGCCCACCGGTGCCTCCCCGAACACGCCGCCATCGAACGAGGCTTCATCCGTCCCGAGCGGTCAACCGGCCCACGGCCAAACCATCGACACCTCGCCAGCACCTGGCACGTCGGAACAGCCTCTCGACAGCCCTCTCCCCTCGGGGAACAGCAGCGCGACAGGGGCCGATCCGGAGCCGACGATTTCGGCTCCCACCGGATCGGAACAGGACTCCTCCGATCGCCCGGCGATGGCGCCCATGGGTGCAGCCGGTGGGGGTGGCCAGAACCAGGGGACATCCGCCGGCGTCAAGGTGAAGGTCGAAGCCGCACCGGAGGAGCAGTCGACACATCGGCGACAGTGAGCGCCCGGACGATTCCCAGTAATGACATCAGTGTGATTCGCGGGCTAACATGGACCGCATGTCAGCAGCCGAGTCGTACCGGGACCACAACTCCGAGCACACCGCCCTCAGCGCTCGGGAGGCCGAGATCCTCGACTTCGAGCGTCAGTGGTGGAAGTTCTCCGGGGCCAAGGAACAGGGCATCCGCGAACAGTTCGACATGTCCGCGACCCGGTACTACCAGATCCTCAACGGCCTGCTCGATTCGCCCGAGGCCCTTGCGCACGACCCCCTCCTCATCAAGCGTCTGCGCCGCATGCGCGAGACGCGCCAGCGGGCGCGCTCGGCGCGACGTCTGGGAGCCGACGGCTGAGTTAGCATCCAGCCATGCAGCGCATCACGGGAACTCGCCAGCACTACCCATGGGGCTCCACTGACGGTATCCCCCGCGTGCTGGGTGAAGAACCCACCAGAACCCCTCTCGCGGAGTACTGGTTCGGTGCCCACCCCAAGGCACCGGCCACCCTCACCGGAGGAATGACGCTCGACGCCCACCTGTCGCAGAACCCTGACCAACTCGGCGACAGCGGACGAGCCGAATACGGCGACGTGCTCCCCTTCCTCCTCAAGCTGCTGTCAGCGCGCACGGCCCTGTCGATCCAAGCCCATCCGTCACGCCAACAGGCCGAAGCAGGTTTCGCGCGCGAGAATGCCGCCGGTCTTGCCACCGACGCCCCGAACCGTAACTATCGCGACGACTGGCCCAAACCCGAGGCCGTGGTGGCACTCACCGAGTTCGACGCCCTGTGCGGTTTTCGCGACCCGACACGCACCCAGCACCTCTTTGCCGAACTCGGCGTGGATGCCACCGAGCTGATCGTCCAACCGCTCACCGATGGGGACGGCATCGCCCGCGTGTTTCTGGGCATCCTCGATCTCGGCGCCGAAGCAGCCGACCTCATCGACCACGTCGTCGCAGCTGCCAAGGACCGCCTCGATGCCGGGATCGAACCCGGAGAGTTCGCCAACTTCTGCGACACCGCCATCACCACGGCCGATGATTTTCCCGGCGACCCGGGCGTCCTCGCCGCGCTGCTCCTCAACCGGGTTCGTCTGAACCCAGGTGAGGGGCTCGCCTTGGAGGCCGGGAACGTCCACGCCTACCTGCGCGGCACGGCCATCGAAATCATGTCGAATTCCGACAACGTGCTGCGTGGCGGCCTCACCACCAAGCACATCGACATCGACGAGTTGGCCCGCGTGGTCGACTTCCGCCACCAGGACGTCGATGTGGTCACCTGGCAACCCGCCGGGGCGGGCGTCTGGCGCTTCCCGGCACCATTCGGCGAGTTCGCCCTGTGGCGCGTCTCCGAAACCGCACTGCCCGCCGAGCCGAGCCCACGCATCGCCGTCAGTCTGGGAGAGGCCGCGCTGGTCTCCCCCGATGGACCGCTCACCCTGGGCCCTGGTCAGGCAGCCTTCCTCTCTGCCGGCGAGCCGGTGACCGTGCGCGGTGAGGTGATCGTCGCCTCGCACGGCCTGTGAGGTTCCACGCCGCCACCAGCACGCATGTGTGACCGTGCGATTCTTGTTCGTCCATGCCACAATGGCATGCATTGCCCTTGTAGCTCAGCTGGTAGAGCAACTGATTTGTAATCAGTAGGTCGCGGGTTCGAATCCTGTCGGGGGCTCGATTTGGCCCGGTACATCAACGTTTCGTGTTGATGTATCCGCACCCCGGATGTATCCGTCGAGCACCTCCGGCACATCCCCATGGCGTGGTTTTCGCTCCGGCGGGGACGACGCTCACCGGACCCACCGGGCCGGCGTCCGCATCTGATCGGCCACCGACGATGATGGAGCCAGACCACGCAGCGGATCAGGGCGAAGAACATGCATCACACCAGAACCAGTCTCCTCATGTTCGGCGTTCTCGCACTCGTGGTGGTCACCGCCTGCACGCCCTCGGCACAGATCACCACCGAGCCGACCGACGATCCGGAGGCCAGAGCCGCCCAGACGCAGGCGGCCTCCTTGTTGGAGATCGCCATCGAGGGAGGGTGCGACGCCGCCATCGACGCCTACCTCCCGACATATGCCGAACCGAAGGCCCAACCGGTGTATCGAACAGCGCACGAACACCACTGTGAGGCCGATGCCGCCCAACAAGCACTGTCTCACCACGCATGGCACTGCATCGCCGACCTGATCGAGATGGAACGTATCCGCGTGCAGTGCCACAGTGTCGACCCGGACGACCGGTCGGTGCGCACCGGCCATGTGGTGCCGTTCGCGCACCGCAAACCCACCCACTTCCGCGGCGGCAACACGATGATCCGTTGGAGCGGTGTGCGATGACACCTCACGGGGGCTTTCCACAGCTCCGTCGCGCCGAGCCTCGATGTTCGACACGGGACCATCACATTCGGCTGATTCCTCACCCGCCCGGTACGGTGGACGGCTGTTACAGGCGAGTGTGAGGAAGGAATGCGCATGACCGAGGTTCCGCCGGAGGACACCTCGACGCCATCCACGGCGGCAGCGGCCTCCAAAACACCTTCGCCCGAGTCCAAGACGTCCGCGTCCACAGAGCCGCCCTCCTCAAACGGCCCGAAACCGCCAGCAGCAGCGGGACGCCCCAAGAACTTCCGCCCCGAGATCCACGGTCTGCGTGGCCTTGCAATCGTGTTGGTGGTCGTCTATCACCTGTGGGGCAGCGGTCGTGTCTCCGGCGGCGTCGATGTCTTCCTGATGATCTCGGCCTACCTGATGGTGGGCAGCTTCGCCCGACGCGGCACCTCGTTCAAACTCTGGGGCTTCCTGGTCAACCGATTCCGGCGTCTGGTGCCGCAGGCGATCCTGGTGATCATCGCAGTCGTGGCCGCCGGTTATTACTTCGTGCCCCCGGCACGCTGGCAGGCGGTCCTCGAAGAGGCGCAGGCATCGGTGCTGTATTACGAGAACTGGCATCTGATCAGCCTCGCCGCCAATTACTACGACCAGAACCATGGCGCGGCAAGTCCTCTGCAGCATTACTGGTCGATGTCGGTTCAGGGGCAGATCTTCGTCGTGTGGCCCCTGCTGATGGTGCTCGCGATCGGGATCCACAAACTCACCAGGGCGAACATCCGTGTCGTCCTGGGAACGATCTTCGCCCTGATCACTGCGGGCTCCTTCACCTACGCGGTGGTGCAGGTCAACAACGAGCCCGTCGCAGCGTACTTCCACACCCTGGCTCGCGCCTGGGAGTTCGCGCTGCCCTCCCTGCTGGCGGTCCTGCCCGCATTCAGGTTTCCCCGGCCCCTGGCGATCGCCATGGGCTGGCTCGGTGTCCTCTCGGTCTGTTTCGCGGGCTTGATCGTCGGAGGGTTCCCCTTCCCGAGCTGGGCGGCATTGCTGCCTCTGCTGGCCGCGAGCATCGTCGTCCTGGCCGGCTCCCCCGGCGGCAGACTCTCCGCCGATTGGTGGTTGTCCCGCTCGATCATGTCGGCCATCGCCGACCGCGCCTACGCGATCTATCTGTGGCATTGGCCAGTGATGGTCTACTACCTCACCGCCATCGGTGAGGAGAGTGTCGGTCTCCTCGGTGGCCTGTTGGTCATGGCCATCTCCGGCGTTCTCGCCGACCTCTCCACCCGGCTCATCGACCGCGGCCTGCTTCGTTGGAAGCCCATCTCACTGAAGCGCTTCGCCGTGCCGATGATGGCGATCTTCATCATTCTGGGGCTCGCCACGGTGCAGGGCGGTCATCTCCTCGTGCAGCGCATGGATCAGAAGGCAGCGACAGCCGATCCCCTCGGCGCCGCTGCGGTCGAGCCCGGCCAGGTGGCCATCCAGCCCGAAAGTGCCGACGACATCTATCCGCCGGCCACACGCATCTCCGAGGACATCGAGGCCACACCTCTGCCCTGCCCCGCCGATATGAACCCCAAGCCATGGGTGACGCAGTTGTGCGCCGAGTACATGCCCGATGTCGAGCCCACCAAGACCGTGGCCATCGTCGGTGACTCGCACTCCTACCAGTGGCAGACGCCGCTGCTCGCGATGGCGAAGGACCACAACTGGCGTCTGGTCTCGGTGACCTGGCCCGCATGCCGCCTGACGCCTCCCGGTGAGGCCGCCAGCGAGGAATGCGAACAGTATTCTGCGGGCGCCACCGACTGGGTCCTGCGCAACCAGCCCGATGTGGTGGTGAGCGTCGGAACCCATACTTCGGCGGTCGGCCCAGAAGTCCTGGACCCCACCTACATACCGGGCATGCAGCCCTTCGTTGACGCGGGCATTCAGGTGGTCACGATCCGTGACAACCCCCGCTTCCCGTTCAGCGTGGCCGAATGCATCCAGACCGAGGGTCCCAGCGGTGAACGGTGCAACCCGCCGATCGATCAGAAGCTTTCCTCCGAGCCGTTCATGGAGCAGATCGGGTCGACGCCCGGTTTCGAGGCCACCATCGACATGACCGATTACCTCTGCCCCGGCGGTGTGTGCTCTGGAGCCATCGGCAACGTGTACGTGTACCACGACGACAACCACCTCTCGCGCACCTACGCCACGAGCCTGCGCCCCTTCTTCGAAGAGCGATGGAACGCCGCGCTGGCCCGGTGACACTCAGCGTCCTCATCTCCCTCGTGGGGCTCGTCCTCATCGCTGGCCTGACGCTGACTGCCGGGCCCCCCGAGAAGCCGGGCGATTCACTCGAGCCAGGACGTCCCGAAGCGTCCTCCGTCACACGTTCTGCTGCCCAGCGCAGCGCCGATGTGGACGGTTATGCACTCGACTACTGCGGGAACGCCGAAGTCACCGATATCCCCGAATCGACGCGACGCATCGTCATCGTCATCCACGGCCTCAGCGGTGACGCCTGCAACCTGGCTCAGGCGGCCCTCGACGTGACCGACCCCGACACAGTGGTGGTGGCGCCCCTGTTCACCTCGTCAGACCTGCACCATCTCTCGTGGATCCATCAGAGCTGGATCCACGGCGATGTGACCCGACCGCTGGGAAGTGACCGCGACCCCGGCCCTTCATCATTCACCGTGGTGGACCGGCTGATCGGCGCGATGGGTGCCGGCGACGGTGAGGGGCCTGATCTGGTGATCGCCGGATTCTCCGCCGGCGGGCAGTTCGTGAATCGCTACGCGGCCGCGAGCAGCATCACCGCCGATGAGTACATCGTCATGGCTCCCTCGTCCTATCTGTGGTTCGACGAACAGCGCCCCGAACCCAAAACTTCAGGCGAACAGGCCAGCGCCTGCTCGGCGGTCAACCAGTGGAAGTTCGGCTTGGAGAACCGCAACCAGTACGCCGCCGCCAGCACCAAGACCGAGATGCGCAAACGGTATTCGGCACGCAATGTGCTGTACGTGGTTGGGGGCGAGGATGACAGCCCCACCTCGCGGGGTCTCGACCACTCGTGCGGCGCCGAGGCACAGGGAAGCAACCGACTGGAGCGCATGGAGAACTACCACCAGGCCCTGGAGCGTTTCTTCGGCCCGGACATCCACGAGCGGCATGAGATGCGCATCGTGCCGGGGGTGGCTCACAACGGCCCCAAGCTCCTGCGCAGTGCTTCGGCTCGTCAGGTGTTGCGCGGCTGACGTCGGTTCCGCCACATCGCCGAGACGACCATGAACACGATGATGGCGATGACCACGTACCACGCGTAATCGGCGTAGACCTTCACGACTTTCACAGCCGGTTCCCCGATCCGATACCCCAGATACATGTAGATGGACTGCAGGACGAATCCGAACAGCACATCCAAGATCAGGAACCTTCTCCATGACATACCGGCTGCCGCAAGAGCGGCGTAGATCACCGACGCCGGCAACGGCACCGGCAGGAAAGTGATCGCCATGGCGAGGGTGCCGTGGCGTCGAGCGATCTCCTCGGCCCGTTCGGCATTGCGACGTGAGCGCGGCGACCTGCCGGCGACCATCTCGATCAGCCCGCGTCCCCACAGTTTTCCGGCCCAGAAGTAGACCCAGTCGAACTTGCAGATGCTCACGGTGGCGAGGATGAGACCAAGCGGCCACCACGGATTCTCTGTGGGGGGCGCAGCCAGCGCACCGATCATCACCACGGCGGTGCGCGATCCCGCGAGCGTCGCATAGACATAGGGCATGGTGATGAGCACCGCGCGGAACGGAAGCAGAGCCATCGAGTAGACACCGAGCAGGATGATGAGCCACAGGCACACGTTGTCCTTGCGTCCGGGCTCCTCCTGGAAAGGCATTCCGGGTTGCTCCCACCACTGCTTGTGGTTCCACACACTCGCGCCCCGGCCACCCCGCTGCGGCGCGAAGGGCTCGCCAGCGGAGGCGGTGGTGTTCTCAGACGGCTCGGTCACCGTTGCATCCTAAGCCGCCAGCCGCGCGGCACCGAGCCACCGACGCTCGGACGTGTTCGCCACGAGACCGGACCGGGTTACCGAAGTCACGGGGACATGCGTCACAATGCAGACATGACGACGAGTGTCTTCGACCTGTTCAAGATCGGCATAGGGCCCTCAAGTTCCCATACAGTCGGGCCGATGCGGGCCGCCGCGACCTTCGCCCACGATCTCGTATCGGATCCTGCTGCATCGAAGGTGACGCGAGTCCGCAGCGAGTTGTTCGGATCGCTCGGAGCGACCGGCCATGGGCACGGTTCAGAGCCCGCCGTGCTGCTGGGCCTCGAGGGTGAGGACCCCAAGACCGTGGCGACAGAGACCATGCGCCCGAGGGCCGATGAGATCATCCGGACCCGTACCCTCCGTCTGGGAGGCTCGGACGAACACGCGATCACCTTCGACGCCGACGCCGATCTGGTGCTGCACCGCACCAAGCGTCTGCCGTTCCACTCCAACGCGATGACCTTCACCGCCTGGGCTGGGGACGAACAGGTGACCGAACGGACCTTCTACTCCATCGGTGGCGGATTCGTCCTGGCCGATGACGGTTCGGGAAACCCGCAGATCCAACCTGACGAGACGCCCGTGCCGTACCCGTTCCGCAGCGGAGCCGAGTTGTTGGCGCACTGTGAGGCCAACGACCTGCGCGTGAGCCAGGTGATGTGGGCCAACGAGTGCGCACGCCGCCCCGAAGCAGAGGTGCGTGAGCGTCTGCTCGAGATCTGGCAGGTGATGCAGGACTGCGTGACGAACGGATCGACCACCAGCGGCACTCTTCCCGGCGGATTGAAGGTGCGCCGCCGCGCCGCCACCTTGTACCAACGGTTGATGACCGATGGGGAACGCCCTGTGGTGGATCCATTGATCGCCATGGATTGGGTGCAGTTGTGGGCGTTGGCCGTCAACGAGGAGAACGCTGCCGGTGGTCGCGTCGTGACCGCCCCCACAAATGGGGCGGCCGGCATCATCCCCGCGGTCCTGCACTACGCCTACCACTTCGTGCCGGGTTCCGACACCGATGAAGCGGTGTGCAGCTTCCTGCTGACCGCGGGGGCCCTGGCTGCGGTCTACCAACAGACCGCATCGATCTCCGGGGCCGAGGTCGGTTGCCAGGGCGAGGTGGGAACGGCGAGCTCCATGGCCGCCGGCGCGCTCACCGAGGTGATGGGCGGTTCCCCGCAGCAGGTCATGTGTGCGGCAGAGATCGGCATGGAGCACCACCTGGGCCTCACCTGCGATCCGGTGGGCGGGTTGGTGCAGATCCCATGCATCGAGCGCAATGCGATCGGTTCGGGCAAGGCGATCGCTGCGGCGCGACTTGCCCTTCACGGTGATGGCAATCAGAAGGTCTCGTTGGATCAGGTCATCAAGACCATGATGGAGACCGGCGCCGACATGAAGGTGAAGTACAAGGAGACCGCCCGCGGCGGGCTCGCGGTCAACATCGTCGAGTGCTGAGCAACCCGCCGACTCACTGCGCGCATGAGCACGCCCGCAGGTCCACTGCCCCGAAATGACCTGCGGGCACCCGGCGAACATGCAAGACTGTGTGACAGCCGGGGGAGATTCCCCTCAACAGAACATGGCTTCCACAACGGATCGTCGGGCACGTACCTGCCCGTGGAAGGAGACGGCCTGATGGCCACAGTGACATTCCGGGACGCCACACGCGTCTACCCGGGCGCGGATCATCCTGCCGTGGATGCGCTCAACCTCGAGATCGAGGACGGCGAGTTCATGGTTCTCGTGGGCCCGTCGGGGTGTGGAAAGTCCACCTCTCTGCGCATGCTGGCGGGTTTGGAAGAGGTCACGAGCGGTTCGATCCTCATCGGCGATGAGGACGTCACCGAGATGCCGCCGAAGGAACGCGATGTCGCCATGGTGTTCCAGAACTACGCGCTGTACCCGCACATGAGCGTCGGGGAGAACATGGGGTTCGCTCTCAAGATGCAGAACGTTCCCAAGGCCGAGCGTGAGGCCCGCGTCCGTGAGGCCGCCGAGCTCCTCGGTCTGGAGGACTTCATCGACCGCAAACCCAAACAGCTCTCCGGTGGGCAGCGTCAGCGTGTCGCGATGGGGCGGGCGATCGTGCGTCAGCCCGAGGTCTTCCTCATGGATGAGCCACTGTCGAACCTCGACGCCAAGCTTCGCGTCGCCACCCGCACCCAGATCGCCGCCCTGCAGACCCGTCTGGGCGTCACCACCGTGTACGTGACGCACGATCAGGTGGAGGCCATGACGATGGGCGACCGAGTCGCCGTGCTCCGAGAGGGCGTCCTGCAGCAGGTCGACTCCCCCCTCGCGTTGTATGACACGCCCCGCAACATCTTCGTCGCCGGCTTCTTCGGCTCTCCGTCGATGAATCTGCTGCGCGGAACCGTGGCCGAGGACGGCGTCCACATCGGACGCTGGACCGTTCCGGTCGCCCGCACCGTTCTGGACCGCGCACCCAACGAGTCCACTCTCACCATCGGCATCCGCCCCGAGGCGTTCGGGATCGCCTCCGGTGACGAGGGCATGAACATGGAGATCGCCTTGGTGGAGGAGCTCGGTTCCGACGCCTACCTGCACGGGCGCCCCGCCGGGGTGACCGGTGACGACATCGTGGTGGCCCGCGTGACGACGCGGCGTCCTCCCCGCATCGGGGAGAAGGTCCATCTCCAGGTGGATCCAGCAGATATCCACGTGTTCTCCGACGCCACCGGCGAACGCATCTCCTGACGCCTCCCCGAGCAGATTTCATCGGCATGCCACACTGAGGGCGTGCCGAGATTTCTGTCAGCGAAGCCGGATGCCGGCTTGATTCCCCTTCCGTGGAACCTCCCACTCGAGGAATGGCCACCGGAACATCTCGTCGCGCTCCCACGCGGCATCTCCCGTCACGTGGTGCGGTTCATCCGCGTGGGCGATGAGGTGTATGCGGCCAAGGAGGTCATCGAGCATCTGGCGATTCGCGAATATCGCCTGCTGCACGACCTCAACCGCTTGGGAACGCCCTCGGTGGAGCCGGCTGCGGTGATCCGCAGCCGCGTCGACCGTGACGGAAACCCACTCGACCCGGTGTTGGTCACACGCCACCTGCAGTTCGCCCTCCCTTATCGTTCGCTGTTCACCCAAGGTGTGCGTCAGAACACGGTCAACCGGCTGGTGGACGCCATGGTGGTGCTGCTGGTCCGCCTTCATCTGGTGGGTTTCCTGTGGGGTGACGTGTCGTTGTCGAACACCCTGTTCCGGCGTGACGCCAGCGAATTCGCCGCGCACCTGGTGGATGCCGAGACCGGCGAGTTCCATGAGAAATTGACCGAGGGGCAGCGTGAACACGATCTGCAGATCGCGCGCGTGAACCTGTTCGGGGAGTTCTGCGATCTCGAGGCCGGTGGTCTGCTGGATGCGGCTCTGGACCCCACGACGCTGGTGGAGGCCATCGAGAACCGCTACCGCGAGCTGTGGCAGGAGCTCACCGGTGCCGAATGGTTCGACGATTCGGAGATGCACCGGATCGAGCGCCGAGTGCGTCGGTTGAACGCCCTGGGGTTCGATGTGGCCGAGCTGGACATCACCACCGACATGGAGGGGTCCTCGGTACGGATCCAGCCGAAGGTGGTCGATCCGGGGCACCACTCGCGTCGACTGTTGAAGTTGACTGGACTGGACACCGAGGAGAACCAGGCGCGACGCCTGCTCAACGACCTCGACACCTTCCGGGCACGGACCGGGCAGCAGGGGCTCGACGAGGCGATCGTCGCCCACGAGTGGTTGACGCAGCATTTCGAACCGGTCGTCACCGCCGTTCCCGAGGACCTGCGTGGAAAACGTGAGGCCGCTCAGATCTTTCACGAGGTGTTGGAGTACCGCTGGTATCGGTCGGAGGAGGCCGGCCACGAGATTCCGTTGGCCGAGGCCGCACAGGGCTATGTGAACGAGGTGCTGAGCTCCCTGCCCGATGAGGAGCTGAACGCCGACCCCGTTCTCCCGGGCGGGCGTGAACTGGCCAACCCCTATGACCCGAGCCAGGGTTTCGCCGAGGACGTCGAAGAGATGCCGCTCGATCCGTGGGAGGAGGCCGCAGCATCGGAGGAGCCTGCCCCCATCGGCCACCTCGACATCGATGCGCTGCGCGCCAAGCACCGCCGCGGCAAGGACGACGAGTAGGCGTGAGAGATCGCGGGCTGCGCCATTTCTCTCCTGAACCAGTCACGCCGGTTCACCCACATGCCCATCCTCACCACCGCCAACGATGAGGAGCCCGAATGAGCGAAGTGATCGAGGAGGCCCTGTCTGATGCAGGGATTCGAGCGTTGCTCGCCCTCGGACCGGTGATCGATTGGAACGCTCCCCCGAAGCGACGACCCAACAAGCGCTCGAGTTCGGCTGGACCGACGAGGGCGACGAGCTGTTGTGCTTCGAGGAGATGTTCGGTTCGGTGAGCGGGATCTCCGACACCGCTGCGGTCACACTCGAGCACACGACCTGGGCCCCGGGAACCGATACCACGGCGGATGAACCGGTTCGCCGCATCTCCCACGTCATCACCGTCGTCAGGGACGATCTCGGCGCCAAACCCCAAGCGGTCCGGCTCGACACCGGCGCCTTCGCGGCGCGCTGGCTCCTGCCCGCAGGCACATCGGTTCTCGTGACGGCCGAGGACATTCGTTACTGTTCACCGGATCTGACCGAGGCAGAAACCTTTCGAATCGAACAGCCCCACAAGTACGCCCAGTACCTCGGCGAATGAGTACCTCGACGAATGAGTACCTCGGCGAATGAGCCGTAGGCACCTCGGCGAGCGAGCCGTCGGCGTCGTCAGAGATCGCGGGCGATCACGAGCCGCTGGATCTGGTTGGTGCCTTCGAAGATCTGGGTCACCTTCGCCTCGCGCATGTAGCGCTCGACGGGGAAGTCGCGGGTGTACCCGTATCCGCCGAGCACCTGGACGGCGTCCGTGGTGACCGACATGGCGGCATCGGTGGCAACCATCTTGGCGATGGCGGCCTCACGGACGAATTTCATGCCCCGGTCACGGCGACGGGCCGCGTCCAGATACAGGGCCCGGGCCGACGCCACCTTCGCGGCCATGTCGGCGAGCATGAACTGCATGCCCTGAAAGCCCGCGATGGCCTGACCGAACTGGTGACGTTCCTTGGCGTAGGCGCTGGCGGCGTCGAGAGCAGCCTGTGCCAGACCGGTGGCGCTGGCGGCGATGCCGAGGCGCCCTGAGGTGAGCGCGCTGAGCGCGATGGACATGCCCTTGCCCTCACCACCGATGAGGTTGTCGACCGGGACGCGGACATCGTCATAGGTGACGGTGGTGGTGCTCGAACCGGTGAGGCCCATCTTCTTCTCGGGAACCCCGAACTCGAGTCCGTCCGCGTCGGCGGGCACGTGGAAGCAGCTGATACCGCTCTTGCCCTCTCCCGTGCGGGCGAAGGTGATGTAGAAGTCTGCGTGTCCTCCGTGGCTGATCCAGGATTTGGTGCCGCGGAGGACGTAGTCGTCTCCATCGCGGGTGGCCCGGGTAGTCATCGCCGCGACATCCGAACCCGCGCCGGCCTCGGAGAGTGCATAGGCGCCGAGCAGCGAGCCGCCGAGCATCTCGGGGAGGAAACGCTGCTTCTGCTCATCGGTGCCGAAGGTGGCGACCGGGTAGCAGGTCATGGTGTGCACCGAGGTCCCGACGCCGACGCTCATCCACGCAGCAGCGATCTCCTCCAACGCCTGCAGGTAGGTCTCATATGGCTGACCGGAACCGCCGTACTCCTCCGGATAAGCCAGTGACAGCAACCCCATCTCGCCCATCTGGCGGAAGGTCTCCCGAGGGAATTCCTCGTTCTCCTCCGCATCGGCAGCCCGCGGCGCCAGTTCGGACTGAGCGAAATCTCGGACGACCTCGAGCAGATCTGTGGCGTCATCATTCGGCAACAGGCGTTCCATCGTCTCTCCCTTGAGTCCCCGATCGGGTGAGTGAAGATTAACTGAAGGTGGCCCGGCGGTCCAAGCCTGCACCTCCATGCCCAGCGCTTGGCGCGGAGCCATGTGGTCGCCACAGATGATCGACATGGATGTCTCGCCATACCCAGCGCTTGGCGCGGGTCCCTGCGATCGCGTCTGGCGCGGATCCATGGCCAGCGTCTGGCACGGCTCCATGGCCAGCGTCTGGCACGGAAATCGACACTCCCCATGTTCCACAACAGCAGTAGCTCCACAACACGGTGACGCGAACAGTCCCACACTGCGCTTGGCCTCCCACCGATAGGGGCCCCACACTTCGTTTTTCATTGAGGACACCTCATGTCCTCAACTCCGCTCCTCAGCGACAGATCCGGGGCCGCCGAGGTCAAGATCTGTCCTCAATGTTTTTCCATCCATATAGGGGGGTGCGCTCGATCCCTGCAATACATCGCCCCGAGCCAACCGGTCTCGCGGATTGACTCGGAATATAGGGACGCCCCTTGCAAGACGGCTGAGTCCTTCCGCGTCGAGCAGCCCCACAAGTACGCCCAGTACCTCGGCGGCTGAGCCCCACCCTCGAGTCCGCCACGGGTGCCGACGTCTCCGTGTCAGGACGCGCGCGCCACCTTCACCGAGATCGTGTCGGACGGCTCTGCCAAAGTGCTCCGTGAAGTCGGCCGTTCCCGGAAAGTCCAAGAGCGCTGACGTCGTCGCGCATGTACCCTCACCCAAAAGAGCTCACAGCTAAAATCTCGCCCTCAGGTGAATCGCTTGGCCACCCCCTACGATCTGTCCGCACCACGGGCCGCGTTCTCCGTCTCCGCGGTGACGCGCGTACTCCGTGATCTTCTGGCCCCCGGCAGTCCGAGGCGCAGAAGAACTGGTTGCGCGCAGTCGCCAGTGTCACCACGGCACAGCGGCCGGGTCTGGCGGAAGATCTCGTCGACATCCTCGAGGCCGAGCCATTCGAGGACGGGCACAGCCCGCTCGCGGCGCTGACCATCGGTGAAGTGGGCGTGTGTTACGAAGCGTTGATCGCGCTGACCGACAGTACCGCCCGCAAATCATCGGGCCAGTACTTCACCCCTGACGATGCGGCACATTTCATGGCCGGGCAGTCCAGGACGTTCCCCGACGGGGGCTGGATGGATCCGTGCTGCGGCGTCGGGAATCTCGCGTGGCATCTGGCGTCGGTTCAGAACGATCCCGCTGAGTTCGTCCAGGGCCGGCTCATCCTGGTGGACTCCGACCGGGCCGCGCTGCTGTCGGCGGTCGCACTGATCGGGGCCGATTTCCTCGCCCAGGGCGACAGGGAAGGCCTGCGCGCGCTCCACTCGCGCGCGGTGCAGCGGGACTTCCTCTCCCCGGCTCCCCTGCCCCAGCACGATCACGTGATCGTCAACCCTCCGTACGCTCGCGCCCCCATGCAGCCGGGTCTGCGGACCCGGGCCACCCGCGAGTTCTTCGCGTTCTTCATCGAGCGGGTCGCGACCTCCGCCCGGGGCTTCATCGCCGTGACGCCGGCGTCGTATCTGGCGGCGCCCAAGTTCCAGATCCTCCGAGACGTTCTGGATGAGGCGAACGACGAAGACCGCGACCGCGCGGCCCTCGTGTTGAACTCCTCCATCCCGTACATCTGGTGGCGTGCATTGGATGGCGGGGTCCCCCTACCCAAGGGGGTGTTGTTCGGGACGCCCATCCCCGACTGCGCTGCCGACGACGCCACCCTCGCCGCGTTGGCCCGTGAGCTGCAGGAGACCGAGGACATGGCTGCTCCCGGTTGAGCGATCCCGCAGTGTCGGTAAGCGCATTCTCGATCACCGTGGCGCGGGCCGGTAGGCTGAACGGGTGACGTTCCACCTGTATGACAGCGCGACCCGCACCGTGCACGAGTTCGAACCCGTCGAGCCGGGAAAGGTCTCGATCTACCACTGTGGGCTGACCGTGCAGTCGGCTCCCCATGTGGGGCACATCCGCAAGGAGGTCGTGTTCGACGTCCTGCGCCGCTGGCTGACGCACACCGGCTGGGATGTGCGTGTGGTGGCGAACGTGACCGACATCGACGACAAGATCCTCACCAAGTCCGCTGACGCCGGCGTCGAATGGTGGGCGCACGCCTACCGGTTCGAGCGGGAACTCCACAACGCCTACGCCGCGCTGGGCTGCATCCCGCCCACCTACGAGCCGCGGGCCACGGGGCACATCCCCGAGATGATCGAACTGATCGAGTCACTCATCGAACGCGGACACGCCTACCCCGCCCCCGACGGCTCGGGTGACGTCTACTTCGACGTGCGGTCCTGGCCGGAGTACGGCTGCCTGTCCAACCAGCGCGTCGACGACATGCAGGACGCCGAAGACGCCGACGCCCGCGGCAAGCGGGACCCGCGGGACTTCGCGCTGTGGAAGGGTCACAAGGACGGCGAGCCCGAGACCGCGGCGTGGCCCTCCCCGTGGGGGCGTGGGCGTCCGGGCTGGCACATCGAATGCTCGGCGATGGCCGGGAAGTATCTCGGGGACCAGTTCGACATCCACGGCGGCGGCCTGGATCTTCGCTTCCCTCACCACGAGAACGAGTTGGCGCAATCGAGCGCAGCCGGGCGTCCGTTCGCGAAGTACTGGATGCACAACGGTCTGGTGACCACCCGCGGCGAGAAGATGTCGAAGTCCATGGGCAACTCGGCGCTGGTCTCGCAGGTGACCAAGGACTACCCGGCTCGTGCGGTGCGCCTGTATCTGGTGGCGCCGCACTACCGGTCGATCATCGAGTTCGCGCCCGAGACGCTGCAGGAGGCCACCGCCCAGCTGGAACGTATCGACAACTTCGTCGATCGCGCCGCGCCAGTCCTGGGTGAGCGAGAAGTCGAGTTCACCATCCCCGACACGTTCGCCGAGGCCATGGACAACGATCTAGGAACGCCGCAGGCCGTCGCGGAGGTGCATCGCCACGTCGGAGCCGGCAACCAGGCACTGTCCGCCGACGATCTGGACGCCGTGGCGTCCCACTACGGGGCGGTGCGAGGCATGTTGCAGGTGCTGGGGCTCGACCGGGACGACGAGGCGTGGGCGCATCTCGGGGGCAGCGGTGACGCTGCGCTGGAACCAGTGGTCGATGGTTTGGTCGGCGCGCTCCTCCAGCAGCGCGCAGATGCCCGTTCCCGCAAGGACTACGCGGCGGCCGACGCGATCCGCGACCAGCTCGCCGAGCTCGGGCTGACCGTGACCGACACACCGCAGGGACCGGAGTGGACCCTGACGCGGAAGGACGGCTGATGGCCAAGAGCAGACGCACCGCAGGATCCGGTGGTCGGATCCGTCGCGGCCTCAAGGGGCGGGGACCGACCCCGAAGGCCGAGGACCGCCCCGCCCACAAGGCCTACCGCGCCAAACAGGCGCAGGGCCAGGCGAAGGCGAAGCAGTCGGCCAAGCCGAAGGCCGGTGCCGAGTGGGTGTTCGGACGCAACCCGGTGTTCGAGGCCCTGACCGAGGGCGTCCCGGTGCAGGGCGCCTATGTGGCCGAGGGTGCCGAACGCGATGACCGCATGCGGGACATCCTCAAGCACTGCGCCGACCATTCGATCGCGTTGCTCCAAGTGACCCGCGGTGAACTCGACCGTCTGACCGGCGGTGGCGTCCACCAGGGCGTCGCGGTGAAACTGCCGACCTACGAGTACAAGGAAACCGCCGACCTCATCGAGGCCGGACGTGAGCCCGGCGCCGGTCCGGTCGTGGTGTGCGACCACATCACCGACCCCCGCAATCTGGGCGCCATCATCCGTTCGGCAGCGGCTTTCGGATCGGTCGGTGTGCTGATTCCGACCAGGCGATCGGCGTCGATGACCGCGGTGACGTGGAAGACGTCGGCCGGTGCGGCGGCGCGGGTTCCAGTGGCTCAGGCCACGAACCTGAATCAGGCTCTGCGCAGCTTCGCGAAGGCCGGCTTCCAGATCGTGGGGCTGGCAGGCGATGGGGACGCGACGATCGAGGAACTGCCCGGGCTCGATGGGCCCTTGGTGATCGTGGTCGGCTCCGAGGGCGAGGGGATGGCCCGATTGGTGCGCGAGAACTGCGATCAGGTGGCGTCGATCCCCATCACCAGCTCGATCGAATCGTTGAACGCCAGCGTTGCGGCGGCCATCGCCCTGTATGAGGTGAGCCGCCGCCGGCCGAAGGAGTGACCCGGTGACCGCATGGCAGGTGCTCGGGCTCATCGCGCTGCTCGGCGTGGTGATTCTGACGACGCTCTCCTACGGTGCCGCCACCCATCAGTTGCGTCGAGACACCCGGATCGGGCTACCTGGAAAGGCCCTGCTCACTTCGAACAAGGCGTGGAATGACGGCCACCGTGCCGCACTCCCCTGGCTCATCGTCGCCGACGGTGCCATGTTCGTGGTGATGATCGCGGCGATGATCGCGGTGGAGGCGAACTCGGCGCTTCCGGCCGTGGCTGTCGTGCTCGGCGGTCTGGCCACCGTCGCCGCTCTCGTACGCGGGACTCAGGTGGCCAATGGTTCGGCGGACAGGGTGCGTCGACGGTCCAAGCGTCAACTCCGCTGAGTCTGCGGCGTCGAACCCTGCCGCATCGGTGTTTCCATCTGCCGCAGCGGACCCGCCCCACCTACCGCATCGAACCCTGCCGCCACCTCTACGTTGCGCCGGGCAGACGCGGCCCAGCGTCAAGATGGAACCCCCGCTCAAGCACCACAAGCCACTACACCAAGCCAAACGCCACCCACCTCTACGTTGCGCCGGGCAGACGCGGCCCAACGTCAAGGTGGGGCCTCGGGTCTCAGGCGTTACCGGTAGCGTGACTCGCATCACCATCCGGCGCTCGAAGGAGGACGCGATGAAGCTCGACATCACCACGTTGCCCGAGGGCTGGCGTCCTCTCGACGCAACCATCTGCGCCCGTTATCGAACCGGCAACTTCGCGACCGGACTCAGTTTCGTCCAACAGGTCGGCGAGCTGGCCGAGGAAGCAGATCATCACCCCGATGTGACGTTGACGTTCCCCACCGTGGAGGTGCTGCTGATCAGCCATGACGTCGGCGAGGTCACCGACCGCGATCTCGCGCTCGCAGGCCGGATCACCCAGCTCGCGACCGAACGCGGTCTCGAGCCCGATCTCGAACGCACCCACGAGGTGTCGGCGTGGGTTCCGGCATCGCCCGAAGACGTCTACGCATTGGTCTCGAATGTGCCCCGCACCGGCGAGTGGAGCCCCACCTGCCGGAGTGCCGAATGGCACGATCCAGCGCAGACCGGCGTCGGCGCATTGTTCACCGGTCACAACGACGACGGAAAACGCCAGTGGACCTCTACCTCGAAGGTGACCGCCGCTGAACCTGGCGAGCGGTTCGAATGGGAGGTCAACGACGGCGCCACGCGCTGGGGCTACGTCCTCGCGCCGCACGAAGGCGGGACGCTGGTCACCCATACCTGGCACTTCACCGAGCGTGGGCACGCCTTCTTCATGGAGAAGTTCCCCAAGCCCTTGGTGGGCATGGCCAAACGCGAACAGGCTGCCCGTAAAGACATGCCGATCACTCTCACGCGAATCGCACGGCTCTTGGGGTGACCCAACCGCACCACGCTCCACTCCGGCGTTGCGCCGCATAGACACGGCACAACGCCGGAGTGGAGCGCTAAGTGAATACGGAGTCCGCTGTCAGCGGGTCAACTCGTCGATCAAATGCGCGCCCAAACCAACCTTCTCATAGTGCTCCTTGCACACCTGGATGTAGTCGAACACGTCGAAATGTCCGATGCTCTCACCGTTCTCGTCGAGCCAGATCAGCGGGCCTTTGACCACGAAGTGCACTCGCATGGGCTCATCAGACTCATACGCCACCAGTGTGTGTGAACCACCCGGCGTCTCATACACGAAAGACCCGGCTGTAGCGGTCCAGTCGTACTCCAGGTATGCCCATTTGCCGCTGATCGTCCACGCGAACACCTCCTGAGGGTGGTAGTGCCGATTGACGAGTCCGGCTTCCTTGGCCATGAGCACATCGGCCCACATATTTTGCTGGACGTTGATCCACAAGGGTCGAGAGAACGCCGTGTCGCTCAAGGGCGCGAAATAGCGCTCATCACTGAGATCGGCAGCATTTGGAATATGCACCTCGGGCAGTGACCCAGGCTTGGAGTAGTTCTCGATCGGCTTGATGCCCCGCCAGAACTCCGTTGTTGCTTCTTCGGGCATGTTCCCTCCTGTTGCCTTCTTCCTGTCTTCTGCGGGCTGTTCGCCGCCCTTGACTGTGTGATGGTGACTCGTCTTTGAGCGGTCATGCCTCACCTGGGCCCGGAAGCGATCTCT
Organism: Propioniferax innocua; assembly: GCF_006716235.1. Classification (GTDB taxonomy): domain Bacteria; phylum Actinomycetota; class Actinomycetes; order Propionibacteriales; family Propionibacteriaceae; genus Propioniferax; species Propioniferax innocua. The sequence goes on from NZ_VFOR01000002.1 coordinate 505,713, forward strand.
ATCCCGAGAAGCTTTGCAGCCGAGCTGAGAACGATGGCAGCCTGCTGTGGCTCCACCGACGCCTCGACGAACTGCACAGGTGCGCGCTCGGCGAGATCGAACGGGAAGTCGGTGCCCATGAGCACATGTTCGGGCCCCACCTGCGCCACGAGTGAACGCAGCAGGTCGGCGTCGAAGACGGCGGTGTCGTAGTACAACTCGTCGATGTGGTTCCGTGGGTCATCATCGATCGTGTGTGCTTGCGGTTTACGGTCCCACCCCATGGAGAGACGCCCACGCAGGGAGGGAAGACAACCACCTCCATGCGCCAGACAGAGCGGAAAGCGATGCCGCGAGGTCACACCACCGAAGATCAAGCGGGACGCCGCCAACGCGGTCTCCATGGGGTAGCCGACGAGTTGTGGGAACCAAAAGTCTCCGGTGCGTTCAGGATTCGGCGAACCGCTCGGGTGCAGGAACGTGAAGACCCGACGCTCAGCGAGAAGCGCCCACAGTGGCTCGTTCACCTCGGCATCTAAGTCTTTGCCCGCGCCTTGAGATCCGATAGCGATACCGGCCATGCCGAGGTCGTCCAGACACCGACGCGCCTCATCGGCGGCCACATCCAGACCGACCGGCGCGGTCCCCAAGGCGACGAGCCTGTCCGGGGCGATGCCGACGAGTTCGGCCAACGCGTCATTCCCGCGACGCACGATCTCGAGGGCCAGATCCGGATCCGGGCAGGACGAGGCCATGAGGAACGGCGGCAGCGACACCGCGTGGATATCCACACCCGCTGCGTCCATCGCCTTGAGTCGGCTCCGCACGTCGTACATCATGCGAGGCAGCGGAAGCTTGGCTGCCGGTCCGACGCCGCTCACGCGCGGGTCGAGCCACACTTTCGCATCACTCAGCTCGCCGAGATCGCACAACCCCTCGTCCTGCAACCACTCGAGCACTGGCATCGGCATGGCGTGCGCGTGCACGTCGATGATCGGTCCGGGGTTCATCGTGTGCCTCCCTGTCTCCCGTCGGCGGAGAAGATCGATGTCGCGGGACCATCCCCGATGGTCCCGTCCACCTCGTGTACAGCGACGCCCATGCCGTTGATCCACTCATGAATCGGCTCATAGGCCACGGCAGTCGTGGTGATGGGTGGCGCGCCGGCCTCCGGCGACATGGCACCAGCGACAGTGACCCATGCGCGGATCTCCCCGGTGCCGTTACCGGCCAGCATGAGTTCCTCATTGCCGATGTCGAGAAGGTCGGGTGGGCAGCCTTGCTCCAGTCGGCGCAGGAACCACAGGTCGAAGTCGATATCGATATCACCGACACGTGGCTCACCCACGAAATGGGACGGACCGCCGGCTCCCACCAGCAAAACACGTTCTAGGCCATCGTGAGCTCGGATGGCCTGCCCCAACGCGATTCCGAAGTTCCAGCAGTGACGCAATGTCATCAACGGTTCGTAAGTACAGTTCATGATCATCGGAACCAGCGGCAATGACGCGTCGGGGCTGAGCGAGTGATAGACGGTCATGAAGCCGTGATCCACGGTCAGATCATGTGAGAGTCCGGGCATATGCCCACGAGCGATGGTCCCTGCGAGGATGTGTTCGGCGAGTTCGGGCGCCCCGGGAACCTGCACACGATCAATACCGAGCCACTTCTCCACCGGCCCGAGGTGAGTCTCTCCCAAACCGACGCTCACCTGCGGCAGATTGTCGAGGAAGAAATTGGTGAAGTGCTCTCCAGAGACCATCACCACCGCTTGAGGCTCCAGTGCGAGGGCCCGGCTCTCGGCCTCGTGCAGGCCGGCGAAGAACCGTTCAGCCATCTCGGGCTGCGCCGATTCGGGATTCGCCGACATCATCGGCGCATGGGCGCTGCTGTAGGCCATCACGATGTCAGCCATCGGACCTCCTGGTTGTGACGCATGCGTTCGGCTTCACCTTCGGGGAAGAGCACAGCGTAATCAGCTCGTTTCCACCCCATCTGGCGGCAGAACGCGTTGATGAGCACCGGGTGGACGCCCAATTCGTACAGGGCTCCTACATCGGCGCGATCGAGTGCGGTGCGTTCGGCGTCGGTCAATTCGTAGCCGTCGGTCTCCACCTTGTCGGCGGGCCGATCGTTGTCGATCTTCTCCAGTTCACGGAGGTGGTCGAACAGGCATCGCTGCATCCAGTAACGACTCATGCCAAGGCCTTTCCGGCCCAGCCGGTGTAGGCGTCAGCGAGCCAAGCCCTTCCGTGGTCGGATTCCAGCAGCATCCGCAGCTCTCCGAGCGAGCGCTTGCGGTCGAAGCCACTGTCATCAGCAGTGGTGTGCAGCATGGAGGTCATCCAGTAGGAGAAGTGCTGTGCCTTCCACACGCGGTCGAGGCAACGTCCGCTGTACTCGTCAAGCATGGCGTCATCACCTGTTTCAGCCCAGCGCCCCAGCACATCCCCCAAGATGCGAACATCCTGTAGCGCAAGGTTCAGTCCCTTGGCCCCCGTGGGCGGCACAGTGTGGGCAGCATCTCCGGCGAGGAAGAGCTTGCCCCAACGCATCGGTTCGGAGACGAAGCTGCGAAACGGCAGCACGACCTTCTCGGTGACAGGCCCCTCGTTGATCTCGAACCCGTTGAAATTCAATCGAGAACGGAAGGTCTCCCAGATCTGCTCGTCGCTCCAGTCCTCGGCGCGCTCGCGCGGATCGCATTGGAAGTAGAGCCGCTGGAGGGTCTCGGTGCGTTGACTGACGAGCGCGAATCCAGCCTCGGAACGGGAGTAGATGAGTTCCTCATGGCTGGGTGGGGTCTCCACCAGGACGCCGAACCAGGCAAAGGGGTATTCGCGAAAGTGTGCGGTGCGGTGCTGCTCGGGAATCGCGCCGCGACAGACGCTACGTGAGCCATCGGCACCAACCAGCAGGTCGCACTCGATCTCCACCGTGCCACCGCTGTCCGGGTCGGAGTAGGTGATGAGAGGTCGGGATTCCACGTCGGAGACCTGTGCCGGTCCGACGCCGTACCGAATATCGCCCCCGTCCGCCTCACGACGGTCAGCGAGGTCGATGAACACGTCGGTCTGGGGGTACAGGTAGGTCGACGCGCCGACCAGCTCCTGGAAGTCGATGGGATGCCGCTCCCCCTCGATCCTGATGTCGATGCCGTCATGACGGTCACCATCGGTGAGGATGCGGTCGCTGACCCCGTCGAGCAGCAGGTCGGCCGACCCCTGCTCCAGGATCCCGGCCCGATGGGTGTTCTCGATCTCGTGGCGCGTTCGCGCCTCGACGACGATGTGGTCGATGCCCTGCTGTGCCAGAAGATGCGAGAGCATCAAGCCTGCCGGGCCTCCTCCGACAATTCCGATACGAGTTCGTTCACGCTTGGGCACGGGCAGCCTCCTGTTGCGATTCGGTGTTCTTGAGAACCTGTTCGTGGGGCACCATCACAATGGCCAGAAGCCCCAGCACCGCCACAGCGGCGAAGAAGTAGAAGCCCCACGGGTAGGCGATCCCCGCAGTCACAAGAGCACCGGTGACCAGCGGTCCCACGATGGCGCCCAGACGTCCCACTGCCGACGCCAGCCCGATCGCAGTGTTGCGCACCTCGGGGGCGAAGGTGTGGGCGATGTAGGCGTAGATCAACACCATCGCGCTGAACACGAAGATGCCGGTGATGAAAATGACGAGATTCACCAACCACGGGCTCTTCATCTGCACCGACAGCAGCGCGAGCAATGCTGCGGAGACGCCGAACCACAGCAGGATCGTGGGCTTGACGCCGCGTCGGTCTGCGATGCTTCCGGCGAGCAGGAGCCCAGCGACCGCGCCGGCATTGAGCACAAACAGCATGGTGATGGAGCTGGCGACGCCGTATCCGGCTTCACGCATCAGCTGCGGCAGCCATGTGTTGAGGCCGTAGACCAGCAGCAGCCCCATGAAGGACCCGATCCAGACACCGACGATCGCCTTCCGGTGGCCGGGCTGGAAGAGACTCGCCCGGGCAGCGTCCTCCTTCTCGCGGCTCGCCAGGAAGGCTTCGGATTCAGGAAGCTTGAACCACATCACCGGGACGACGAGCAAACCAATGACGCCGCCGAGGTAGAAAAGCAGCTGCCAGTCGGGAACCACGGCCAGCGCCACGAGCGAGGCAACGACCGCACCGGCGTGGTATCCGGTCATGGTCAAGGTGCTGGAGTGCGACCGTTTGGATTCGGGCAGATGCTCCGCCATCAGCGTCAACGCGGTGGGCATACATGCGCCGAGTCCAAGGCCTGCGATGAGCCGGAAGACCGCGAAGATCTCGACCGAACCAGCCAGCGGAATCACCAACGTGAACACCGAGAACAGGAAGATCGAGCCGATCAGCACGAGGCGTCGTCCGATCCGGTCGGCGATGGGCCCCACAGCCGCCGCACCAATGGCGACGCCGATCAACGACACCGTGGCCACCAGTGTCGCGCCACCCTTGTCGAACCCCATGTGCCCGTCCTTGATGAGGGTGGGAATGATCGCTCCCAAGGCGACCAGATCGAAACCTTCGAGCATCACGGTGACCCAGCACAGGACACTCGGCCACGCGGACGCGCCTGCTCGTTGTTGTGTGTTTTCCGAGCCCGTAGCTCGGGAGGTGAATGAAGACATCATCGTCCTTTCCAGCTCGTGCTTGGGCAGGTCAGAAGGGATAATCGGCAATCTGCGGACGCATGGTCAGCCACTGCACCTCGGTGAACGCTTCGATATCGGCCGCAGCGCCACCGAATCGGCTGCCATTGCCTGAGTCCTTGACACCGCCGAAGGGGACGTTGGGTTCGTCGGAGACGGTCTGCTCATTGATGTGGATCTTCCCCGAATCCACCAGGTCGGCGAGCTCCATCGCCATGCCAACCTCACCGAGAATGCCGACCGAGAGTCCGTACTCGGAGTCGTTCACCAGTTCCGCGGCTTCCTCGATGGATGCGAAGGTCACCACCGGGGCGACCGGGCCGAAGATCTCCTCGCGCCATGCCGGGGAATCCTTGTCACAGGAGATGACCGTGGGCGGATAGAAGCGTCCAGCGGGTTCGCCACCGCCGTGGACGGTGTCCCCGGCGTCCCTGGCTGCGGTGACGATGCGATGCACGTGCTCACGTTGTTTGTCGTCGATGATCGGGCCGAGAGCCACCTCGTCGGTGTAGGGGTTTCCGACCGGCAAGTGGCGGGCCTTCTCGGTCAACGCAGCGATGTATTCTTCCGCAATCGACTCGTGCACAAGGTGGCGTCCGGTGGTCATACAGATCTGGCCCTGGTGGAGCCACGATCCGAAGGCGCCGGCCGAGGCGGCTTTGGCAACATCCGCTCCCGGCAGGACGACGAGGGCATTGTTGCCACCCAGCTCAAGATGAACACGCTTCAAGGCACCCGACGCAGCAGCGCCGACATGGCGTCCAGCACCGGTTGAACCGGTGAACGAGACCACTGCCACCTCCGGGGCGGTCACCACGGCCTTGCCAACCTCGGCATCCCCCGGGAGCACATGCAGGAGCCCTTCGGGCAGGCCGGCTTCCTCGAAGATCCGCGCGATGGTGACCCCACCAGAGACAGCCGTGCGCGGATCAGGCTTGAGCACCACGGCATTGCCGAGCGCGAGGGCCGGTGCCACCGAGCGGATGGCGAGCAACAGCGGGAAGTTGAACGGGGCGATGACCGTCACCACACCTGCCGGACGTCTGCGGGACATCGACCAGCGATCCTCGTTGGAGGCGAGCATCTCACCGGTCGGATGCGTCGGCAACGCCGCAGCCTCCCAGCATGCATCAGCCGTCTGGGCCACCTCGAGTTCCGCCTTCGCGCGCACTGAGCCCGCTTCCCGGATGAGCCACTCCTGCACCTCACCGGCGCGCTCCTGCCACAGCTGGGCAGCCCGGCGCAGCACTTGCGCCCGCACAGAGGGAGCGGCTTTACCCCAATCACGCTGGGCGGCGGCTGCTGCCGTCGAGGAAGCAAGGGCCTGGTTCGCATCTGCCATTCCGACTGCACCCAGAGTCTCACCAGTCGCTGCCTCGACCACGGTGTGCGGAGAAGCCGCACCGACACACCAGTCACCGTTGAAGATCTTCTCGTTCCAGATGTTCTGTGTCAGCAGGCTCATGAGTACTCCTTCGTCTATGGCCCGAATCGTTGCGCGGGCAGCAGTCGTGCCGGTCAGGTCAGAAATCAGAGGGATCAGGGTTGAGTGAGCGCAGTGTCGATCTGCAGGAGGCGGGGCCCCTCGGGGCGAGGCACAGCAAGCAGTTCGTCAAGGGCTTCGGCGTCGGGGAGATGGAGGGCAGGCAGGTCGTAACCGGCGGCGATCCTGGTGAGATCCATGCCCGGAACATCGAGTCCGGGAACCTCACCCACATCGAGCAGGTCAGCGAACCATCGAAGGGCCCCGTAGGTGCCATTGCGGAGGATCACGATGTCCACATCGACGCCCAGGTTCACCGCAGACCACAGAGCTGGCAGGGCGTAATTCGCCGACCCATCACCGATGACACCGACGACGTGGCGGCCGGTGCCAAGGTCACGGTGAGCCAGTGCTGCGCCGACCGCCGCAGGAAGCCCGAATCCCAACGCGCCTGAGGCCGGGAAGAAGTACGAGCCTTGGTGACGCAGATCCATCTGCTTCCAGAAGGAGCTGTTCGTGGAGGTGGATTCCACGATATAAGCAGTATCAGTGGGCATGCGCTTGCGCAGTGCCGCGAAGACTTCCTCGGGGTGGGTTCCACCCTCGGCACAGGAAGGCTCATCGGGGATCGAATGGTTGTGGCTCGTGTGCGTGGAGGGCAGGGCGCCGAGCAGTGCCTCGATGACCGCGCGGGGTTCAGCGACGAAGGCTTCGCCCATGGGTGCCCGGGCTGCGGCGGCAAGGTCGTCGGTGACCTGCAGCAGACGGGTTCCCTCGGCAAGAAGGTCACCGGGGACGTTCTGGTGGTAGCGGAACACCGGAGCCCCGAGAACCACGACGAGATCGTACGGTGCCAAGGCCTGGGAGATGGGAGCGATACCTGCGGGCAGCACACCACGAAACAGTTCGTGGCGGTTCGGAAACGGAAGCCGGAACAGCGAAGGCGCGGCCCACACAGGAGAGCCAAGACGCTCGGCGAGTTGGACAGCCCGATCATTGAGTCCATCGGTGTCGATGTCTCCACCCAACACAAGGACTGGACGCTTGGCCGCCTGCACCAGGTCCACCACGCGACGTATCTGCCCAGCGGTGGGTTCCCGCCCCACAGTCACGCTTCGCCGGGACGCCAGACGAGCGTTGTCGTTGCATTCCACGTCCCAGTCGTCGTAGGGGACCGAGAGGTAGGTGGGCATGCGTCGGCCCACCGCGGTGTGGATGGCTTCGGCCAAGGCACGCGGAACGTCCTGCGCATCGGCCGGCTCGGCGGCCCAGTCCACCAGCGGCTTGGCCAGCATCGTGGCGTCGACGTTTGCCAGCATTCCCTCCATGCCGATGACTCCACGGACCTGCTGGCCGGCCGAGATCACCAACGGTGTCCGGGAATAGCGCGCATTGAGCAATGCCCCCATGGCATTTCCTGTACCTGAACCAGCGTGCAGGTTGCAGAAGGCAGGTCGACCGGTGACCTGCGCCCATGCATCAGCCATGCCCACAACAACGCCTTCGTGGAGGCCGAGCACGTATTCAATGCTCCCGGGGAGGTCAACGAGGAAGGGAAGCTCATTGGATCCGGGATTCCCGAAGATCCGGGTGATGCCGTTCTCGACGAGAACTTGATGCGCAGTGGTGCGCACATCAGTCATGGGTTCACTCCCTCCTCATTGACGGGTACGAGAAACCTAAAGCGAGCGGCACCAACTATCCAATAGATCTTGTGGCGCGACTCACATAGACTGCATCTATAGTTGGGGCATGCCGAAGGTTGATCTGAATTTGGTACGGACGTTCGTCACGGTCTTCGAGACCCGCTCGGTAACGGCAGCGGCACGCAGTCTCCATTTGACCCAGCCCACAGTGACGCACAGCCTAAACCGGCTCCGACGCCAGCTCGAGGACGACCTGTTCGTGCGCAGCCCGCAGGGCGTAACGCCGACTGCAGTAGCGGTGCGCGCATATCCACGGTTCATCGAAGCTCTCAACGCGATCGATAGCGTGTTCCTGCAGTCGGCTCCATTCCAACCGGCCACGTCGACATCGACGTTCCGCGTCGGGATGTCCGACGCCGGCGAGGTTTCGGTGCTACCACCACTGGCAGCGGCCATTACCGAGTCAGCACCCCACGCGAGTATCGAGGTGGCTCCGCTGGACATCGACCTGGTCGAACGTCAACTCACGCACGGCGAACTGGACTGTTTCGTCTCGAGCGCACAATTCCACTCACCCTTGATCAACCGCGACGAGCTGTTTCAGGAGCGATACGTGGCGCTCGTGGCTGATGAGCACCCCCGCATCGGCACGTCAGTCACCGCGCATGCCCTGGACGCCGAACCGCACATCGCCGTCGTCGGAGTGACCGGTCACCAAGAGCCGGCTCGCCTCCAACGTGAACGCGACGTACACATTCGCGTTCAGGTTCCGCGGTTCACCGCTGTCCCTCACCTGGTGGCCCAGAGTGACGCGGTGGCGATCCTCCCCCACTACATCGCAGAGGGCTTCACCGATGGCGGAAGTCTGCGCTGGGTCGATCTGCCGTGGCCCGTCGCACCCATCAAGGTCTGCCTCCACGCACGCCATCCCCACTCACGTTCCCCCGAGCAGGCATGGTTCATCGACACTGCGCGTGAAGCGCTGCGTCGGCGCTATGGCGATGGAAGCACCCCGGCCACCGAGCCTGAGGAGCCACCCACCCATTGACCGTTCGATATGCGCCTGTCTCTGATCAGCATCCTCAGAGACCAGCGATCCAATCCTCACCTACGAATTCCCTTCAGGGGTATCTCAGCAACGGGTCGGCTTCGATCAGGGTGACCCAGGAGGCACACGCCGCACACTGTCCTACGCTTGTAGTTGAGCAAGCGGTGCCGCTGCTCAGAAGGGTAACGATGCGTACCCCGCTGCGCTTTCTCACCGCGCTGCTCGCCCTCATGGCGAGTTTTCTCCTCCTCACCTCCGGCACCGATCGGGCCGCACAACCGGCCCCGCTGCTCCGTCCACCACCCCGCCGAAATCACCAAGGCTGACGTCGGTGCCTGGCTCGATAGCGCTGTGTTTCCCATGCTGGATCAGGCCGAAGCCCCCGGTGTCACCGTTTCGGTCGTTCACGACGGCGAGCTGCTCACTGCCCGCGGCTACGGCAGCTCCGACCGGGCCACACGGCTCCATGACTGCGCCACTCCCGTCGATCCCGAACGCCATCTGTTCCGCATCGGTTCGGTCTCGAAACTGTTCACTGCGGTTTCGGCGATGCCGCTCGTCGGAGAGGGGCAATTGGGCCTCGACGCCGATGTGCAGAAATACTTGGATTTCGACTCAACACACCCAGGGGCACGGTGACCGCCCGCCACCTCCTCACACACAGGTGGCTTCGAGGAGTACATGGGCGAAGGCTTCATAGTGCCCACACCTGAACAGATGAAGCCACTGGGAGAAGCCGTGCAGGATCAGCCTGACCAGATCTACGAACCCGACACCGTGACGGCGTACTCCAACTTCGGCACAGCTCTGCTGGGTCGGCTCGTCGAGATCATTAGTGGCCAGAGCTACGCCGATTACGTCGACCAGCACATCCTCCAGCCCCTCGATATGACGCACTCAAGTGCTGCTCAACCGCTGCCCGCCGACCTGCAGCCCGACATGGTCTCAGGCTTCACCACGTTCGCGGGCACCGAGCCTGCGCCGTTCGAGCACATCTCCGGCGCCCCGGTGAGGTCGATTTCTGCAACGAGCGTCGACATGGCCAGGTTCATGAACTTCGCGCTCGGGCATGAGCCGCGGATCCTGAAGCGAGAAACCCTGCAAGTGATGCAGACGCCCGCCCTCGACCCAAGCAAGGCTGGCGTGGCCACCACGTCCACCGAGACCATGGGGTTGCAGTTCTGGCTGGGTCAACGCAACGGCCACGACATCGTCTATCACAGCGGAGACACCGGCGTGTTCCACAGCATGTTGATGGCCGTCCCCGACAAGGATCTGGCGGTCTTCATCTCCAGCAATGGCAACGGCAACGGTGACATCAACATGCGCGCCCTCATCGCGTCATTCGACGACCGCTATCTGGGTGCTGCTGCTCCTGTGGGCCCGGCCATCGACAGCGCACCGGAGGACGCCGCGAACTCGCCGGCAGCTACGCCCTTTCGCGTCAACAGAGGTCCGGCGTGCTCAAGCTCGTGAGCCCGATCTCGCAGATGCACGCCTCGGCCGATGCCGACGGCACCCTCACTCTCGCCGGCATGAAGCTCCGGGAGGCGAGCCCGAGCGTCTGGCAGCAGTTCGAAGGCCGTGACCCGATGGGTGGAGCCATCCATCGGGTCACGGCACGCTCGTTCTCTTCTCGGCGCATTCGCTGCTGAAGGTCCCGTGGTATGAGCACAAGCATCTGGTGTTCGGGCTGGCGCTGTTCTGGGTCATCGTCACCGTGGCTGCGGCCGTGGCACTGCGTCGCAGAAGGGCGTCCCGGGCTTGAGAGGCGGAACAGGTGTCGCGGCTGACGCTGTGGGCTCGGCGTCTGACCCCATTCGCGGCCTTCGCGCCGCTCGCCGTGCTGATGGCCATGATGTTCGTGCAGAGCATGACGAACATGACGCCCGCTCCCGTTCTGGTGCACATTGCGCACGTGTTCATCGTGATCGCGCTGATCGCCGGGGTGGCCGCAGCCGTACGGGCGGTCAGGGCGTTCCGAGGATACGACGGGTGGCGTCCGATCGTCGGCAACGGCGTCCTGACGCTGGCGTTGCTGGTGTTCGCCATCCAATGCGTGCAGTTCAACCTGCTCGATTTCGGAGTTCGCTTCTGAAGGAAACCGCGGGCCGTTCCCACCTCAGGACGGGTGAGACGATCAGGAGCATGACGCCAGAGGTCACGCGCAAGACACTGTCCGACAAGCTGATACGAGAGTTCTGCACCATCGGATCCGAACTGGATTGGACGCTGGGCTCCGACGCCACCCAACGCCACCTGGAGTCCCGCGGTTGGGCCATCATCGACGACCTGTCGATGAAGTACGGAGACATGTCCGCCTCCGTCGTGGGCGGTGAGGCATGGACGTTGACGATCAACGTGATGCACACCCGTTGGGCTCTCGACGCCGACAAGCATCGTGGCCCCGGGGCCGCACGTATCCGTCACGTCATCGGTCTCGTGCGTGAGACGTTGGGAGCCGAGCCAGAGCCCATCAAACTCGACACGGGGAAATTCGCGGCCCGCTGGCTCCTGCCACCCGGGACGTCGGTGCTGGTGGAGGAATCGCACCTCCGTCATCTCTCGGTCGAGAGCACCGAGGCAGAGCGTTTCCGCGTGGAGAAGCCTCACAAGTACGCGCAGTATCTGGACGTGGACGAGTAGGCCGGCCGTCCCGATTCGGGCTGCAGTCGCGTCACGTGGACAGGCGGCGGTGGACCAGCACGGCCAACACGACGGCTCCGATGATGAACCAGATGATCCGCAACGTGATGTCCACCGGGTCCGGGAGGGCGATCGGCGCCTTCGGCGCGTGGAGTGTGCCCCACCACGCGGCCATCACCGCCACGCCCAGGACCCCGGCCAGGGGATGGATCAGCCGCCATCCGGCCGCGGCGATGGTTGCATAGACCGCCATTTCGGCGGCGAACACCGCCACGTCGAATGGGGCCACACCGGTGTCCTTCAACTCCACTCCTCGCACATTGGCTCGCACAGACCCTAGGGCAGCAATGCGTCAGAATCATGCTTCTGGGGTCAACGCTCGATGAACATCGCGCTGGCTGTGTTACACCGGACTGCTCATATGACACCCTGACGCACAGACCTCCACGATCAGGAGCTGCCGTGAGCAATGACCTGCACCTTGACATTCCGCAACTGACGCGGGCGCTGGCCAAACACCCTCCGAGAATCCCGCTGCCGGAGGTTCCGGACTTGTGGAGTGCCTTTCGGGCCGCTTCGGTCGTCGCACCACTGCAGGACCAAGCCCCCAAACGCGCCCGCACTCCTGTGCCCTTCGGGCAGGGCCTCACCGGAACCCCGCCCGCAGGCTATGGATGTGGCCCGGCCTTCCTGACCGCGAGCAAGAAGGTGCACGGACACCCCACGTCGTTCCTACGGGTGTTCGTATCGTTACCGGAACAATTGGAGACGCCTCGGACGGGCAAGGACCGGGTGCGGCTCACCGGACGTCAGGTGCTCACAGCGATACCCGAAGGCTGGGGTCTGCAGATCGTCGCTGGGGGCGTCAAGCATTGGATCTTGCCGGAGGTCGTCGCGCACGAGGCCCGTCGTGCCTCCGAGGAGATCGAACGCGATCAGCGCGCTGCGGCGCATCATTGGGGTCTGTCGGTGGATCCCGATGCTGGCGGCGGATTCACCCGAACCCGGAGCGTCGACGGCTTGGAGACATGGCTAGCCGGCCTGGGAGATCTCGGCGACGCCAAGATCCGGCTTCTGTTCCGGCAGATGGGCGAGCGCTGGGAGGCCCGCGGGTGGGCCGAGCTAGGGCCGGACCCCATTCCCGAGACGCGCCTCGTGTCCTTCCTCGATCACGGCCTTCCTGCCACCTGCAAGGATGCCGACGCTTCCGATCTGGTAGAATTTGCCGCGCCCCCACCGGCGATGATCGAGGCGCTCCAGCAGTGGCGCGCCGACGACGCTTGGCCGGGGTTTGGCACCTGGCTCTCGGCGGTGTTCACCATCGATGTGAGTGATGCGGCCCCGACGCTGACCATGATGCGCCAGCACATCAACAGCGATCACTTGCCTGCGTTCGATCCGCCGCTGACGGCTGCCGACCTACAGTGTGAGCAACGACGCAATCCGCGCACCGCGTGGTGGATGCCCGATTGGTTCTTGGTTTCCCTCCGCCCGGACACGGAGGAGGCCGCGCTTCCCGAGGCCGAGATCCCCGCCCCGCCATCGGGGGTGGACGCCGAGCGGTACTTGAAGCAGCTCGACCGTGCACCGGCACAACCGGCCTCGCCCCGAGATCCGTTGCGGTTGGGGGATTTCCTGGACCTGAAAGATCAGATCCAGAAGCTGGGTGCGCGGGGGTTCTTGGCGAACCATGAGTCGGAGCTGCCGTGGTTGGCTGCGGAGTTCCGGCGCATCGCCGCGCCCCCGGATGAAGAACCGATCAGTGGGTTGGGAAATCTACTGCACATCGCGTTGCGGATACGCAACGACGACGAGGGACGCCAGCAGCTGGTCCGCGCGTTGCTCGCAGCCGGCTGGCCGGTGAGCACGTGCCGGGCAGGGAGCTACAACGAATTGCTGATCTTCCTCGACTCCGCTGTGCCCGATGACGTGGAAGACTACGTGGAGCTGATCATGCTGCTGCTCCGTGCAGGCTGTCACCCCAGTTTGATGGATCGTTTCGGCCAACGCTTACTTACGCGACTTGGAACGCCCCGCATGACCAGGCACGACCTAAAGCCGGTGCTCGATGTGGTGTTCTCCCGAGACGACCTCGAACTGACCCGTATCGACTCCTCCGGCGGCAGCGCGTTGCGCGTTGTACGGCAGCGTCGCCGCGTCATGCCCGATCGTGCGAACCGCGTGCTCGCATGGTTGATGCATCACGGACATCACGTGCCATTCCTCGGAGAGGACCCCAAAACCACCGTACTCGTCTGACGACCTGCCCCTTCTTCTCACCTCATGCCGCTTCGTCCTCGAAAGGAAATCGTGTCCACACCGCAGACGGTCCAGCACTACACGGCCCGCGCCGATGAGTACGCCCATCACCTGGGGTCGCTGGAGGCCACCCATCCGGCGGATCGAGAGCTCATCGGGCGATGGGCGAGCGGCGTGGGAGGTCGCATCATCGACCTCGGCTGTGGCCCCGGACATTGGGCGGCTTTCCTGCATCAGCAGGGCGCGTCGGTGCGTGGCATCGACCCGGTGGAACGATTCATCGACATCGCTCAGCGCGCGCATCCGGAGGTCGAGTACGACGTCGGGTCCGTGATGGAGCTGGCCGATGGGGCGGCCAACGGCATCATGGCGTGGTATTCCCTGATCCACCTCGAGCCCACGGAGATGGAGCCGGCTCTGAGGCGATGCCGGTCCGCCCTCGTTCCGGGTGGGTCACTGCTGATCGGATTCTTCGACGGTCCCGCGGTGGAAGCATTCGATCACGCGGTCACGACCGCCCACTTCTGGCCCGTGCACGAACTCTCGGCCCTACTCGAAACGGTCGGCTTCTCGATCCTCGAAACGGTGCAGCGTCACGACGAGGGCTCACGACCCCACGCCGCGATCATTGCTGCACTCCCCTGAAACACGGGGCGGCCCTATCGCTGACCCAAACCGTGTTGTTCACACTCGTGTGCAGTGCGTCCATTGCCTACCGTGGGGGGCATGTCCACGCCGAGCACAGCCATCACCCATTCGCGTCGCGGAATCCTCACCGTGTTGTTGGGTGCGTTGTTTTTCTCGGTATCGGCAATCGTCATCAAGCTCGCCGCTGTCGAGCCCATCACCACCGCGACGCTGCGTTGTGCGATCGCGGTTCCCCTCTTGGCCCTCCTGGCCCTCCGGGAAAAGTCCTCACACGGTGCACTCTCAGGTCGCAACATCTGGTGGTCGATCGCCGCGGGGATAGCCTTGGGAATCGACTACGCGGCATGGACCGCATCCATTTTCAAGGTCGGCGCCGGTGTCAGCACGGTGCTGCTGAACTTCCAAGTGATCGTCCTGCCGCTGCTGGCGTGGATGTTCGACAAGGAGCCTGTCTCACGACGCTTCAAGCTGGCGGCCCCAGTGATGCTGTTGGGCATCGGCATGTTGGGGGGTCTGTGGGGATCAAGCGAGCTCGGGCCGGAGGTGTTGACCGGTACTGCTCTGGCGCTGCTGGCAGGCGTCGGCTACGGCATTTACATGTTCATCACCCGACGTACCACCCGTAGCGGGAGCAGCAACATCATCCAACAGTTGGCGTGGGCCACCGCGTCGGCGGGAGCGACCACCGCGGTCGTCGGTCTGTTCTTCGGGGGCCTCCAGTTTGCGGAGATCACGCCCCAAGCATGGGCGCTGCTGATCGCACTCGCCGTGGTCGGGCAGGTTATCGCGTGGCTACTCGTCCATCACGGCAGCGCGAACCTCAGCCCCTCCACAACGGCGAGTCTGCTGCTGGCCCAACCAGTCTTCGCTCTGATCATCGCAGCGATCGTTCTCGCCGAACGTCCCACAGCGATCCAGCTGCTCGGGGCCGGTCTGGTCGTCCTGGCTGTGGCGGCGTCCCATGGACTGTTGTCGCGACGCTCGGACGCGTGAGCCAACCTCCGTCGATCGCAGGGGAAAACCTCACACCCATCACGCCGGAGCTGCCGCCGATCTCGGGTTCAGCTACGCTGTGCGGCCCATTAACCGCCTGAGCATCAAGGAACGCCCATGCCCCATCCCCACGGTGCCACCCACACATCCGCCGGTAACCTGGTGACAGACCCCGCCAGCGGACTCGAGAAACTACTGGCCTATCAACCCTTGCAGGCACTGACCGGGCTGTACGGAAAGATCTCCCTCGGTGGCCACATCCACGTCACGCCGAACGAGCTCGCCTTCATCCCACACAGCCTCAATGCGACGCACACCGAGCTCCACATTCCGCTCGACCACATCACCGGCTTGCGTCCCCACCGCAGACTCGCTGCGGCACTTCTGACCGTCACCACTCAAACCGGTCATGAGTTCAACCTCGTGAGTTGGAAACGTCAGGCGATCATCGACGCCGTGAACCAAGCACGCAGCACACCACGCTCCTGACTTCAGTGGCCTTTGAGCATGGCCCGAACGCTCATCACGATCGTGCGCGGTGAGACCCCATCAACCGGATGACCATCTCTGCTGCTCGTGCAAGATGAACCTCCGCGTTCGCAAGCGCTTCGGACAAGGGCTCAGGCCCGGAGCCGATGGGCACGAGTGCGGTGAATCCGTGGTCGTGCAGCACGGCGGCGTCTGCCGCGACCCGCCCGGCGAAAGCCACGAGGGGCACCCCAGCGGCCCGTGCCTCACATGCCACCCCACTGAGAGTCTTGCCCATCAGGGTCTGGGCGTCGATGGCCCCTTCCCCGGTGAAGACAGCGTCGGCGTCGGCGATCACCGAGCGGAAGTCAACCGCCTCGAGGACCACGTCGATGCCGGGAACCAGATCGGCCCCGCAGAAAGCCCCCAGCGCGTAGCCCAGGCCGCCGGCCGCACCGGCCCCCGGCGTCTGCGCCGGCCCTTCCAGATGCCCGGCCGCCTCCGCAACCCGGCGCAGGATCTCATCCAGCACCGGGACATCATCCGGCGCAGCACCCTTCTGGGGGCCATAGACGGCAGACGCCCCGTTGTCACCCACGAGCGGATTGTTGACGTCACAGGCTGCCCGGACGCGAGTGCGCGCCAGACGCGGATCGACTCCCGAGGCGTCCACACTGACGACCTGCGCCAATTCCCGCGGCGTGGTGCCCAGCTCTGCCCCGCCACCATCCAAGAAACGGACGCCGAGTTCGGCGAGCATCCCGGCACCGGCGTCGTTGGTGGCCGTGCCACCGATCCCCACGATGATCTCGCGTGCTCCCGCATCGAGGGCGGCGCGCATCAGCTGCCCGAGTCCTCGTGTGTCGGAGTCGAAGATCGACCGATCCTCCGGCGCGATACGCCCCAGTCCCACGGCCTGCGCCGCCTCGACGACCGCCACGTCGCCGGCCAATGCGAAGTGTGCGTGAGTCGGGCACCCCAGAGCGTCGACGATCTCCACCTGACGCATACCCGCATCCAACGCAGCAGCCATCGCGTCGGTGAACCCCTCCCCACCATCTGCCAGGGGCACCGGAACCACCTCGGCACCCGGATCGGCGGCACGCACACCCCGCGCCAATGCCTCGGCGGCCTGCAACGCCGTGGCGGATTCCTTGAACGAATCAGGGGCGAGCACGATCTTCATGGCGACCTCCTTGTCGATTCGACACTGTAGCCGTGCGATCGAGCGTCCTCTGCGCCCCACCCTCGGCGCGGAGGATCCTCACGACGGAGCGCGAGCGAAAGCGCCGCTGCGCAGATCGGCACAGGTCGGGAAGCTCGACAGCAAGAACAGGATCGCCGCTGCGGGCAGGACCGTCAGGAAGCCGATCGCACTTCCCAGCAAGGCCCCGAACACGCCCCCGAGTAAGAACAGGAAGACGATCATGGTGTGAAGCTGCAGTCGGTTCTTGCTGGCGCGCACCGGATCGGGGCCGTTCGGGCGATTCCGATAGAGCATCTTGCCGAGTCGATGCCGATGTCGGTCACCATTCCGGTCACATGCGTGGTACGGATCTGGGCGTCGGTGACTTTGGTGATGAGCGCATTCTGCAGACCCATCGTCCAACAGAGAGTCATCACAATGGGCCAGAAGAGTCCCCGGTCGGTCGTCTTCTCCGCCAGTAGACCGATGAGGACCGTGGCCAGCGCTTCGAGGCCGACAGTCAGTGCATCGCGCTTGGATCGATCAGCGGCACGGCGGCTCGCATGAAATCCTTCGTGTTCCGGGTCACCAGCACCAGACCGTGGACCTGCGCGGTCGCTGCGATCAAGGCATCCATCTCGGGCATGGGGTCGGGCACATGCAGTCCCGACGCGACGCTCGCCACGGACTCATCGACCGCCAGCACACGGCCCGCAAACAGAGGCCGTACGTCCTCATTCAGCCAGAGCCACAGCGGCGCCGCGCCAGCAGGATCAGCCCTCTGCTTCCGGCGGATCCCTCGCTCGATCTCCAACAGCGTGATGACGCTGATCGCCAGATCTCCCACTTCCTGCTCGCTCAACCACCGCTCGAGCTGCTCCGACCGCCGACGCCGCGCGTCGCTCAGGACGTTCGTGTCGAGCAGGTACTTCACAGCTCTGCCTCGCGAGGCTCCTCCACCTGCCGAGGTTCGAGCTCGAGCTCGACATCAGCGGTCTGCCGTGCCCACAGACGATTCCCGACTCGTTCGCGTTCACCCGCCAGATGGTCGTAGTCCTCAACGGTCATCAGCACATGTGCACGTCTGCCATGGTCGGTGATGGTCACCGGGCCATCGGCTGCAGCGCGCTTCGCCGCAGAAACGTCCCTGTTGAACTCCGCGCTCGAAATCGAGATGCTCATGCGCACTCCCCTCGAAAATCCAACGACCACGTTTTACCTACTATAGGCATTCTCCTGCAGCGTCGACGAAAGCATGCTGGTACTGGCGCCAGAGAGTCTGACCGGACAGGAACAGTGCAACAGCGATGCGCGCTCCCTGCGTGGGGTCGCGCGGCGGGCCGGCGTCGATCCGGCACTGTTGCACCACTACTTCGACGGCAAGGAGGACCTGTTCGTCCATACCGCGCACCTCGCCGTCGATCCCCGGAAGAACCTCGAAGCGATCCTCGCAGTCCCCACCGACGCGATCGGCGTCACGCTCGTACGACGACTGCTGATGCTGTGGGACAGCCCCATGGGGCAGGTCACGATCCAGACGCTCACCTCCAACGCCCGTCTCGCCTCCGCGTTCGGGGCCATGATGACCAAGATCGTTCAGGAACTCGCCGCCATCCGGTTCCCCGAACTCCCCCAGCACGCCCGTGATCAGTTCATCGCACGGATCCAGGTGACGATGGTGGGGCTGATGGTCACCCGACATCTGGTGAAACTCGACGCCATCGCCACCGCGTCCCACAAAGAACTGGCACGGACCTACGGCGCGATCATCCAGGACATCCTCGACTCCGGCATGACCGACGCACGGTCGCCCACGCACCGACACCGCTGATGAAGCCCAGCAGGTTCGGACAAACCTTGCACGCTCCCCCCGATCTAACGTGCCCACATGATCACGCACATAGCGACCGCCATCATCTACGTCAGCGATCAGGACCAAGCCTTGACGTTCTACCGGGACATACTGGGCTTCGACATCGTCCAAGACGTCGAGATGGAGCACGAAGGCCGCTGGTTGGAAGTCGCTCCGGCGCACGGCACGACCTCCCTCATGCTGGCCTCAGCATCCGCCTTCGGCAAACAGCCGGGTGAAGGGGCACATCTGACTTTCGCAACAGATGACGTTGCCGCAACCGCCGAGGCCATCAAAGTTCGAGGCGCAGAGGTCTCCGAGGTGACAGTCGCTCCGTGGGGCACCTATGCGACGGTCGCAGCACCCGACGGACACGACCTGCAGTTCAACGAACGACACATCAAGTAACCGCTCCACTACGGCCATGCGAATGCGAACACGACCCTGCCGGGTCTCACTCCTCGGCGTTGCCAGTGTGCACGAGTCGCAGGCGTCCCACCTGGGTGTCGTAGGCCGCGTTCATGAGCGGGTGGCCCGTTTCGCTGGTCAAGTCCATCTGCGCCACAGCGCCTGCCCAATAGCGCAGGATTCGGGATGCTTCTGCTGTTGGGGACTTTGTGCAGAAATCCTCGATGACTAGGAAAACATCCATCAATCAGGAGGTTTCGGTCGTGCGAACCGCCGCATTGGCGCGGGCTGTGGGAGTGAGCACGCAGACCATCCGCAATCTGGAGACACGCGGGATCCTGCCCCCGGCCCCTCGACTCGCCAATGGGTACCGAAGCTACGGCGAATGTCATCTTGCGGCTCTCCACGCCTATCGCGCTCTCACCGATGCCTTCGACATCGCAACCGCCGGCCACATCCTTATCCTCATCCAAGCAGGAGAGGTGGACAGCGCGCTGCGGACCATCACGGCACGAATCTGCCGACACGACGCTGAGCGGCATCATCTGGACGACACCATCGCAGCTCTGCAGTATGACCCACCAAAGCAACAATCTGCCCATCACGGCCTGCGCACCATCACCGAGACTGCCCGAGCCCTCCACATCAAGGCCAGCACTCTGCGCGTGTGGGAAGGTGAAGGGCTACTCGAGCCCGGACGCTCACCCACCACGGGATACCGGCACTACTCTCCCAGCCTCGTGCGGCGTGCCAGCCTCATTCTCACCCTGCGTCGCGCCGGACTCGGCATCCCCCACATCCGCGACCTGCTGTCCACGCTCGACACCGACCAGGACGCCACCCGACTCTTGGAGGCACTGCGCGAACGCCACCAGCAACTTTCCCAACGCACTCGCCGCATCGTCACGGCCATGAGCAGACTCGAGAACCATCTGAGTGCTTGGGACGGCACTCAGCAATCCATCGAAGACACCTCGTCGGGTCAAGGATGACGGCTTGATGCGCCGCCCCTCACCGTAACCTGCCCGCGTACGAGGCCCACCGGTCGCACGGCGCGCATCCCCCACGCGGGGGAGGTCATGCCACCTCACACGTCGATATCGTCGGCCCATGCACCGCCACAGCGTCGCCGACTCTCCGGCCCAGCGTCCGGGGCTCGGCGATGCCTTGCTCGCCGCGTCCTGCGGTCTGGTCTCTCTGGCCTACGTCGGGATCGCACTGCGCCCCGACGGCACCCCCCGCACGATCGCCCTCACGCAGATGCTTCTCTCTTTCGGATTGACCGGTGCAGCGTTGTTCTGGCGAGTGCGGCCACGGGCAGCCGGGTGCGTGATCGCCGCGCTCCTGGCTGGTTGGGCCGCAGTGTTCTGGGCAGCCATGCCCCTCAACACCGGTCTCACGCCGTATCTGCTGCTGGCCGGGTTCGTGGTGTACGCATGGACGCGGTGGGTCCCGGGACGACGCTGGGAGGCAGTGGCTGGTGTGCTCGGTCTGCTCGGCGCGGTCGTCTCCCCCGGCAATGCGCTCCCAACGACCGCCGGGTTTCGGTATGACCTGGTGGCTGTCGCCCTGCAGTGCCTCATCCTTGCCTTCGTGTGGTTGCTGGCGCGTCATCACCGAGCGCGGGATGCGGCAACGGCACGGGCAAGGAAGGAAGGTGAGGAGCGCCGAGAGGCCGCCGAGCGAGAAAGGGAGCATCGGGTCAAGGCAGCGGCCCAGGCGGAGCGTCAGCGAATCGCCACAGAGATCCACGATGTCCTGGCCCACAGCCTGACGCTGATCCACGCGCGCTCGACCGCAGGCCTCATCACGTTGGACGCCGACCCATCCTCGGCCCGAGATGCTTTGAACGATGTGCGCGCCACAGCGTCGGAGGCCCTGAGCGGAGTGCGATCCCTCGTGGGAACTCTTGCGGGGGCAGGCACTTCCACAAGCCCAATCGCTGCCGAGGAGGCGCCAGCTCCGGCAGGCGACCTGCGGGACATACCGACTCTGCTGGATCGGTTCCGCGCCAGCGGGCTCCCCGTCCGTGGGCGCATCCCCGCGCTGCCCGAACTCACGACCGCCCAGGAGCATCTGCCGGTTCTCGTGCGTCTGGCAGTGCTGCGTGTGCTCGAGGAAGCACTGACCAACGCTCTACGCCATGGTGACCCCGCCGCTGGCGCAGACCTCGTACTCGCACTGGATGACCCGGTGCGCCTCGAGGTGCGCAACCGTCTCCGCGACGACCTCGACTCCCCCACCGATGCCCCTGCAGTCGTCGGCACTGGAACAGGCCTCACCAGTCTCACCGCCCGTCTCTCCGACCTCGGTGGCGCGCTGCAGACCGCCATCTCTGGCGGCCACTTCGAGCTGACCGCCACGATTCCCCTGCACAACTCTCTTCTCAGGGAACTTTGATGACCGCTGCTTGCGATCGCCCGATCCGCGTCCTTCTGGCCGACGACCAACCACTGTTACTGGCGTCTCTGCGCACGATCCTCGATGCCCAAGCCGAGATCGACGTAGTCGAGGCTGTCGAGGACGGTGACGCCGCACTGGCCGCGCTCGACCGGCGTCTGGTGGACGTGGCCGTCCTGGACATCCGTATGCCCGGCACCGATGGAATCACCGCTGCTCGCCGCATCGCCGACCGTGCCTCACCGCCGAAGGTCGTCATGCTCACGACCTTCGACTCGGAAGATCTCGTGCGGGCCGCCCTCGATGCGGGGGCCCAAGGGTTTCTACTCAAGGACGCCGACCCCGCGGAACTGGCCACGGCAATCCGACTGGTCCATGAGGGGCGGAGCGTCCTGGCGTCGGGGGTCACCGGTCACGTCATCCGCGCCTACCGGGAAGCGGTGGCGCACTCTGCCGGACGCATCTCATCACGCGCCCGCCAAGGGCTGGCGATGCTCACGCCCCGCGAACTCGATGTACTGCTGGCGCTCAGCGACGGCGCCAGCAACGGCGAGATCGCCACTGTCCTCGGCGTGGGCGAGGCGACGGTCAAGACGCACATGTCCAACCTGCTCATCAAGCTCGACTGCCGAGACCGTGTGGCACTGGTGGTGCTGGCCCATCGGGCGGGCTTGGCCTGACCCCTCCCCCACGCGGCGGAGGCAGAACGGCTGAATTTCCGTCATGCGCCCGATCCGTCATCACCGGTCCCGGGCTTTGACTTGACCCATGACGACTCCTGCTGCACCGGAACCGCACTCTCCTCCACCCGGAACCACTCCTGTGGTCTCGTGTCGCGGGCTCACCAAGTCCTACACAGGTCGTCCTGTCCTCGACGGACTCGACATGGACATCCTTCCCGGGCGGGTCCACGGATTCCTGGGCCGCAACGGCGCGGGCAAGTCCACCACCATCCGCATGGTCCTCGGTCTCGAACAGCCCGACGCCGGGCATATCTCGCTGTTCGGCCGGCCGTGGGAGCGGGGCGCACTCGACCGGATCGGTGCGAGCGTCGACGGACCCGCGTTGTATGGGCACCTGTCTGCGCGGGACAACCTGACCGTCCATGCCCGGCTTCTGGGCTGCTCCCGTTCACGGATCGATGAAGTGCTGGGGCTCGTCGGCCTGGAAGGCACCGGCCGCAAGCGAGCCAGGTCGTTCTCCACCGGCATGAAGATGCGTCTCACCCTTGCGGTCGCCCTGCTCGGGGAGCCCGAGGTCCTGATCCTGGACGAACCGCAGAACGGGTTGGATCCCCAGGGCATCGTCGAGCTGCGCATGCTGTTGCGGGATCATGCGGCCGCCGGCGGCACGGTGTTGGTCAGTTCTCACCAGTTGGGCGAGGTGTCTCGTCTCGTTGACGACATCACCGTGCTCGCCGCGGGACGGTGCCAGTGGAGTGGGCCATTGGAGGACTTCGCCCCCGTGGGCATGTTGGAGGAACGTTTCCTCGAGCTCACGATGACCGCGGAGGCGTCCCGATGATCAGAGCTCTTCGCGCCGAGGTGACGCGCACCCGTGGGTCTGCGGCCTTGCTGCTGACACTCAGTGGACTGATCTTCGCCCTGCTCTCCAGCCGGTTCGCCGTCTCTGCCGGCATGAACGGCAGCGTGCATGATCTGTTGAACTGGCAGGGCTTGTACGCAACAGGGCTCGCCGCACCGATCATGACGCTCCTGGCTGGCGCTGTCGCCGACCGCGAACGCGGCGCCCGTGAAGGTGGGACCAGATGGCGCAGCACACCCCGTCACCTGATCCTCATCGCTCGCGCGCTCGTACTCATCGCCCTGTCTGGTGTGTTCCATCTGCTCTCATACGGCGGTATCGCCGTGGTGGCCATGCTGACGGGGTTCACGGATGCAATGGGAAGCATCGTGATCGCCGCTCTGGTGAGCTGGGTGTCATCGTGGGCGCTGTGCCTGCCGGGTCTGGTGCTGGCCGACCTCTCCGGAACGATCCCGGCCATACTCATAGCCCTTGGGTTGCAGATCATCGGCACGCTTTCCGCGGAGAAGTCGTGGTGGTGGGCCGTCCCGATGACGTGGCCGGTGCGACCCTCGTTGTGGGCGCTGGGCGTGCATCAGAACGCGGTGCCACTCGCGCCCGGTGAAACACCGATCATCACCGAGCCGTGGACGGCTTTGGCCGGCTGCATCATCACTGCCGCAGCCTCACTTGCAGTTCTGCTGCTTCTCGACAGAAACACCAGGCATCTCCCTTGGGTGGGACGCCGCGCTGTTGTCGCCCCAGCGCCACGTCGTTCGACGCGTGGCGGAGCCCTCGGAGCCGCGCACCTGGCTCTGCGCGGGACCGCCATCGGCTGGCTCACTGCCGGGGCACTCGCGTTGATGGTGGTCGTCGCGCTCGTGGATCGGCCCGGTGCCGCAGCCGGGACTTTCTCCTATCTGGTGTTGCCGGTCGGAGCGATCATCCTGCCGGTCGTGGCCTGGTCCGGGGTGCGCGATGCGTGGCGGATCACTGCGCTGAAGGGCCCACGAACGCGTCACGCGCTCGTTGCCCGCATCGTCATTCACGTGGCGGCCATGACCGCGGCCGCGGTCATGGCGGTCCTGCTCGAGGGCTCCCCCGAGGACCTTCCGCGTCGCACATTGCTGTGGGTATTGACCGGCGCTGTGGTGGTACTGGCGTCTCTGACGACCACGATTCGTTTCGGACCGGGAATGGCCATCGCCGGAGGACTGCTGTGGTGGATCTTCTCGGTCACCTTCGCCGGCGATGTTCTTGCATCCACTCCCCTATGGGCCGTTTCACTGCCGCTGTGGGCCGAATGCGCGGACACACCGGCACGCCTCATGCTCGCCGTTCCCACATGCCTGGTGCTGTTCACCGGGCTGCTGTTCATGGTGCGACGCGCAGAGACAGTTCGGCTGCGAGCGGGATGAGCAGGGTCCCGGTTACCAGGCTGTGGTGCGCGATGGTCTGCGTTGGCTGCAAGTCGAACCCCGACGCCATGCTCACGCCCCGCAAGCCTCCCGACAACTACGATCAAGAGCATGTCTCTCCCCCGCCATCAGCGTTCCGGAGCAATCGCCGCGGGGCGGCGTCACTCCGTGTGGTGTCGCGACGATGGCACCGTCGTCGCGGTCGAACACGATCGTGCTGGCGAATGCCAGGTTTCGACGTGGGAGAACGTGGTCGCAGTCGCTGCCGGCAACGTCCACACCTTCAGCAACACCGGCAAGTCACACACGCTCGGTCTTCGGAATGACGGAACGGTCGTGGCCACAGGGTGGAACGCACACGGTCAATGCGAGGTCAACGGCTGGCACAGTATCCGCTCACTCGCCGCAGGCTGGCGCTTCACCCTCGGCGTCCGCGAGGACGGCACTGTCATCGCCACCGGCCGCAATGTTGAGGGCCAGTGCAACACGAGTGATTGGGACGATGTCGTGGCCATCGCTGCTGGCTCTCGCCACTCCCTCGCGCTCCGCTCCGACGGAACGATCCTCTCCACCGGAAGCAACGAACACCATCAATGCGATGTGTCAGCGCGGTAGCGACCCACCTCTGCTGCAGCGCCGCCATCTTGAGACGTACTGCACTCAGAGCTTCTCGGCTTGAGAAGCCCCAAGGCGTGGTTGCTATTCCCTGCCCTCGTCGCCAGATAGAAAGCACACCCCGGTGGATACCCACATCCTACCTTGTTGGACCGGCACCGACTTGGCCTTGTCCACTGGTGATGACAGTTCTTGCCATCGCCGTGACGCGAACGCCAGCGCTGGGCTTTGCTCGTCGTAAGCCTTCGAATGGAGGGCCGGTACTGGAAGGAATAGATAGTGCAGGCGAACAACGTTAGCGCGGTGAGTGCCGTTGCTGTGGGGCGGCAGATCGCGAGCGGCGACTGGGTTTTGCGGGAGTGTTCGGTGACGTTCTCTCCAGGGTCGTTGACGGCGATCGTGGGTGCCAGCGGCGCAGGCAAGACGTCACTGATGTATTGCTTGAGCGGGTTGGATGCTCCTACCGCGGGTCAGGTGCTGGTTGAGGGTCATGACGTCTATGCGATGTCTCGGCAGGCGCGGGCGACGTTCCTGCGGTCGCGGGTCGGGTTCGTGTTCCAGCAGTACAACCTGGTGAGCTATCTCAGCGTCGAGGAGAACGTGGCCCTACCGCTGTCTCTGGCCGGCCGGCAGGTTGACCGTCAGGTCCTCACTCGGCTGCTGGAACGCTTCGGCTTGGCGGCGAAGGCAGGGACGGCCGCGGGGGCGCTGTCGGGCGGCGAGCAACAACGGGTGGCGCTGTGCCGTGTGCTGCTGCTCCGACCCGCTGTCGTATTCGCCGACGAGCCAACGGGCGCGTTGGACAGCGCCAATTCACGCCTGGTTCTGGAGGTTCTGCGGGAGCTCGCGGATGCAGGGATCACGGTGGTGATGGTGACGCATGACGTGGATGCCGCTGTCCGTGCTGATCGTGTGGTGTTCATGCGCGACGGGTCGATCACCGGGGTTGGCTCCGGGCTGGACGCCGGTCAGGTGCTGGCCGGAATGCGTCAACGGGTGCGTGGGCGGGAGGTGCGGTGATGCTGCGTCATGTGGTGCGGATCCTTCGCAGCGACTGGGCTGGGTGGGCGCCAAGTATGGGCGTGGTCGCCGCGGTGACGATCCTGGTCACGGCGTGCACGAACCAGTTCCTCTGGACCAGTTCCACCGAGTTCTTGGACGCGGCCCGGCGATCAGGTCTCGACGGCGGCGAGTTCGCGATGGTTTCGATGACGATCTACACGGTGATCGCGCTGCTCGCGGTGTGCTCGCTGACCGTAGTGGGCTCCGCGACGGTGGAACGCACCCGCAGCACGTTCGCCCAGTGGCAGCTGATGGGAGCCTCGCCCCGGCAGGTCCGCGCCTGCCTGTGGGCGCTGGTCGGGCTGGCCAGCTTCGTCGGGGCCGTTCCGGGGGTGGTGCTCGGCTCGGTCCTGAGTTCGCTCGTGGTGCCGTGGTTCAACGCGATGGCCGGTGCGAGCTTTCCGGGCGGCACCGGTGACTTCGCTCCACCACCCTTCACGCCAAGCGCTGTCGCGGGTAGCGCGGCGCTTGTGCTCTCGGTGGTGACCTGTCTGCTGGGAGCTGCCTGGCCTGCGCATCGTGCGGCTCTGGTGGAGCCCGTTGAAGCGATGCGTGGGCCCGCGGCTGTGCAGAGCCGGCGTGCGTGGGGGCGATGGCTCGTTGGAGGCCTGCTGCTGGCCTGTGCTGTGGCGATGGCGGTCGCCACGCCCCGAACGCTGGATCCTGCGCAGGTCGGGCGGTCGACCACGGCGACGGTGAATGCGGCGACATGGGTCGGCGGATTGAGCGCCGGAGCGGTCTACGTGGCCGGACCCGCTCTGGTGCATGTCGCCCTGAGCCTCGCGCACCAGGTCCTGCGTCTCCTCCGTGTCCCCGTGGGACAGGTGGCAGCGCGCTCGGCCCGGGCGCAAGCGGCGATGAACGCGAACACGATCGCACCGTTGGCGGCAGCGATCGGACTGGGCGGCGTCATCTTCACCGCAACCGGCTCCTACCTAGCCGTGATGACGCGGGCGGGTTTCCCGCTGGAGGATCCGAACCTGACCGACGTCGCTCTTCTCTCGGGGCTGTTCTGCTTGATGGCGATCGCGACGAGCATGGCGGTCATCGCGCTCAGCGGCCGCGACCAGGTGCGCGAGCACACGACGCTGCGCGCGTCGGGGATGAGCCCCGTGCAGGTCTCACGCTTGGTCGCGTGGCAGTCGTTCTGTCTGGCTCTGTGCGCAGCCGGGATGGGGCTGCTTCCGGTGGCTCTGGTCGCGTGGCTGGTGGTCAGCTGCTCACTGGCGCTGGTGGGCTCCGTGGCGCTGAGCGTGCCATGGCTGGGGTTGGCCGCGGGCTTCCTGGTGTGCTGGTTCGTGCTGTGGGCCGTCCAGTTCAGCCAGGCGATGCCGTGGCTGCGCCGGGAAGCAGCGGCGGGGCTGCGCCACGCCTGAAACACTGGCAAGAGCGATCATCAGCAGTCGAGGTCTGGGAGGAGCGGCGGTGCAGGCTGTTCGGGACTGGTTCGATCAGACCTGCGGCGAGCGTCGGGAAGCCGGTACGGCGTGGCTGGTGATCGTGCTCGCCTGCGTCGCGTTCCAGGCACTGATGGTCGCGCGCCTCCTGTTCGCCGGGAGCGCGCGTGACGGAATCGCCTTCGAGCTCGTCCAGTCGACGCCGGGAGCCGTGGGCATCACGATCGCTGTGGTCCTCACAGGGATGATCTTGCTGTGGAGCCCCCGACGGCCGGTGCTGGCGCTCGCGGTCATCGGGGCCGCGTACCTGGCGGCGTCCGCGATCGGCATGCACGACTACGTCGCCTTCCCGCTGCTGTTCGCGCTGTTCCGCGTCGTCGCCGACACCGGGCTAGCATCCGTGGTCGGCTCGGTCACATCGACGGGCGCCGGCATGCTGGCCAGTTCATGGCTGGCGACCTCGACGACGGTCGTTGACGAGTTCACCGGTCAGCTCAGCGTGGCAGCGCTCAGCATCCTGGCCGCGGTCGGGGTCCGCAGCGTACGCGGCTGGAGAACAGCCACCCAGCAATCCCACCATGATGCCGAGCGCGCGCGTGCCATCGCCGCCGAACGGGATCAGGCCATAGCGCGCACGCTCATCGCCGCCGAGCTTCACGACAGCGTCGGGCACAACCTGACCGCCATCATCGCCCTCTCCCAAGGCCTCGCCGGGGCCACAGAGAATCCAGAACTCGACGAATCATTGGAAGACATCGAGACCCTGGCACGAGAAGGGCTCGACGAGACCAGGCGCGCCGTCTCCCTGCTCGGACGCCTTGAGGACCCGGCCGCGCCCGCTCCAGACCACCATCACCCCCATAGCTGGGACGACGTCCATGATCTGGCCGACCGCGTCCGTGCCCTCGACGTCCCGGTGGTGGTGACCGAGACCGGACGACGCCCCAACGGAACGCCCGTCGCCGATCTCGGTTTCAGCATCGTCCGCGAAGCCCTCACCAACGCCGTGCGCCACACTGAGCCCCTCGAACGAGCATCCATCGCCATCGACCACCACACGACCAAAGGCACGCGGATCACCATCCGCAGCCACGGGCACCCGCGCAAAGCCGACGAGTACGAGCCGGGCAGCGGGCTGCAACGCCTCTCCCATCGAGTCACCAGCCAGGGTGGCACATTCAACGCTGGCCCCGGCGAGCCCGACGAGTGGATCGTCGATGCCAAACTGCCACCCGCACCGAACGAAGAGAACCACCATGCCTGACCGGCTGCGCATCATGCTGGTCGACGACCAGCCCATGGCACGTCGAGGATTCGCCCTCATGCTCCGACGAAGCCCGAACCTCACCGTCGTCGCCGAAGCCAGCAACGGCCAAGAAGCCCTGGACCTGCTCACCGCCGCGCGAGAGGAAGCAGCTCCCCTTCCCCACGTGATCCTGATGGATGTTCGCATGCCGGTGCTCGACGGCATCGAAACCACTCGTCGGATCACCCGCGCATTCCCGTCGGTGAAGGTCCTGGTGCTGACCACCTACGACGAAGATGACTACGCTTTCGGAGCTCTCACCGCGGGCGCGTCCGGGTACCTCCTCAAAGACGTCCGCACTCCCGACCTCATCACCGCGGTCCAAGCCGTTGCCCGCGGCGACGCCATCCTCACCCCACGCATCACCCGTCAAGTCATCGAACGCGGCATCCCCCGCGCCCTCCCCCACCACCAGCAGACCGAGATGCGAGCACTGCTCGACCTGCTCACACCCCGCGAACGCGACATCGCCCGCCTCATCGCCGACGGCGACTCCAACGCCGAAATCGCCGAACGACTCGCCATCGAACCAGGATCCGTACGCCGCAACGTCAGCCGCCTCCTCACCAAGCTCAACCTCCGCGACCGCGTCCAGATCGCCGTGCACTGGCACAAAGCAGGGCTATGACACCCGGGTTCTCGCCCGCACACCCACCCTGGAGAGAAACAACAGGGGTGTGCCTGTCATCTCGCGACCCTCGTCGCCGGATAGAAAGCACACCCCTACGGATGGGGCCATCATAGAGGGACTTCGAACTATTCGACGCAGCTAGACGGTACGGGCGGCCCAACGATCGCACCCGTCACTGCACTAGCACCCCGAGCAGGACTTATCGAGGCAGCGCCTCGTCAAAATCATT
The DNA here is from genome assembly GCF_006716235.1 of Propioniferax innocua. Lineage (GTDB taxonomy): Bacteria > Actinomycetota > Actinomycetes > Propionibacteriales > Propionibacteriaceae > Propioniferax > Propioniferax innocua. The sequence goes on from NZ_VFOR01000002.1 coordinate 535,570, forward strand.
GCCTGAGATATCGACCCGGATCGAGTGCTCCTCATTGCGTGGGCAGACAGCCATCGGCATCCACTTCGTCACGTCGCGCTTGGTGCGCTTGCCATTGTTGTCGTAGAAGTCAACCCAGGTCTCGGGGACCTGCTGGAAACGAAGCTTCTGGTTCTTGCACTTCGGGCACCGCATCGCTAGACGAAGCGAGTACGGGTAGGTCACACCGTCCTCCTCCTTGATGCCCGCCCAGGCACGGAAGAAGGGATGCTTCGGCAGGCGAAGCACATTTCGGCGAAGGAACCGGAAGAACGACCAGCCAATGAAACTGATGGCGATGACGAAGACAGAAACGATGAGCCACCAGTATGCCGTCGGCACCCCGGCCGAAATGTCGAAGCCGCTGCCCGACGCGAAGATATCCACGAGCTGCTTCACCGAGAAGGCCCCCGTGACGAACCCGGCAATGGTTATCAAGCCAGAGACGACACCGATGAGTGCCGCCGGGGTGGGGATTCGGGTCTTCTTAACGATATCGAAAGTGTGCCGCGGCTCATCAGAGGTCGGCACCGAGGTGACCACAATGCCGTGGTTGTCGCCACCGAAGGCAACGCCTCCACCCCTTGCGAACGGAGCTTTGACGTCGCCGCCCGTCTGGATCTGCTGGTTTCCGTTACTGCTATCGCCGATGCGTTGGGCGTTAACCACGGGGTACTCCTTGGTCACTGGTGCTGGTTGGGTTCAGCGTATGGCACACCACCGACACTCCCAGCTCTGACCGGACGAACTAAGATTGCCATTGACACCTGACGCGCCTTGGAGACTCGTTCCTCGGACACGACGCAGCGGGCGCTACGTCGTGGTTGCGACTGTATGCAGCTTCGACCTCCGCAGGCGCGCGGTAATCCGGGGACTCATGCAAACGGTTCTTGTTCCACCAGTGCACCCACCCCATGGTCGCCGGCATCCCAAGAGTTCTGAGCCGACGTTGCCCGCGTCGAGAGCAACCGTGAACCTAGCCAGGCATCTACATGGTCTACTTTGCAAGCCCTCGCGACCCTCATCGCCAGATGGAGAGCACACCTCAGCGGTTGAATTGACCCTAGATCGACTTTCCGGAACTCGGCAGACACCTCCCAGGACCCCGGTGGTCCACAAGCAAACGCTTGCACAAGTGACTGCTTGTGTTAGCGTGGGTCAGACACCGAGAGGAGTGCTGGATGAGTGCCGAAGCTGCCGATCTGGATCTTGCGTTGCGCGCGCTGGCCGATGGAAACCGGCGCGCGATCTTGAGAGTCATCCGTTCCACGCCTCGCCCGGTGGGCGAGGTGGCCGATGAGGTCGGTCTGTCCCAGCAAGCAGCGTCGCATCATCTGCGCGCTCTATCGCGTGCGGGACTGGCGACAAGCACCCGCGAGCAGACCCGACACCTCTACATGGTCAACACCGACGGCCTGGCTGCAGTGCGGTCGTATCTGGATGGCTTCTGGCCCACCAAGCTCGCCGCCTTGAAGGCTGCCGTGGAAGCACACGAGGAGAAGCAGGATGGCTGAGTTCACCGATTCCATCGAGATCGCCGCGCCTCCCGAGACGGTCTTCACCTACCTCACCACGAACGAAGGCATGACCGCGTGGATGGGTCAATTCGCCGACCTCGACCCAACCGAGGGCGGCCGCTTCTCCGTGGACATCGCCGGACACCCGGTCCGCGGGAAATTCCTGGCCGTCGAACCGCCACACCGAGTGGTCGTGTCCTGGGGCTTTCCCGGCAGCGATGAGCTACCGGCAGGGGCGTCCACGGTGGAGTTTCGCCTCACCGCAGTACCGGCTGGCACGCGGGTTGATCTGCGGCACAGCGACCTGCCCGAGAGTGCTGTCGCCGGTCACGCCGACGGCTGGGCGAACTTCCTGCCACGCCTCACGCTGGCAGCGTCCGGTCGAGATCCCGGACACGACACATGGACCCCACTTTCCGACTGACCGATCACCACCCGATCCCGTCATGACCTGTGAAAGGACTCCGATCATGACCGCCTACGACATCGTCAAGAAGTACCACCACGCATGGACCACCGGTGACATCGAGACCGCCATGAGCCTGGTAGCCGACGACATCACCTGCCGCGCCCCCGGCATCGACCTGACCGGCAAGCAGGAATACGAAGGCTTCATCGCCGGGTTCGCGCCCATACTCACCGGCATCGGCGACATCGCCGAGTTCACCGATGGCGACCGGGTCGCCCTGTTCTACTACCCCCAGACCGCAGCGACCAGCACCGCACCGGCCGCCGAACTGTTCACAGTGCGCGATGACCTGATCGTCGACAGCGTCCTGATCTTCGACCGACTGTCCTACGGCCCGCCCTCGGAAGGCTGACCCATGGCTGCCATGACCGATACTCAGCAGTCCTTGGTCGAACGTGTTCGTGGCCTTCTGGACCCAGATGTTCCGGTGCGGGAGGTCTCGATGTTCGGTGGCCGCGCCATCATGGCCAACGACAAGATGATCGTCAGCGTCGGCAAGGACGGCAGCCTGCTCGTCCGCGTCGACACCAACGACCACGACAGACTCCTCCAACAACCTGGAGCATCCCAGGCTGAGATGGGCACCGGACGCTCCATGGGCCCCGGGTGGATCACCATCGCCCCAGATCACCTCACCACAGACCAAGCCCTTGACGCATGGATAGAGGAAGCAATGATCTACAACCGCACCACCACAGCCCGGCCATGACCCAGTGCGACGGACTCCCCGCTGGATTCTTCGAGTTCTTCGAGGACCTCGAGCGGAACAACACGAAAGAATTCTGGGCAGCGAACAGACAGCGCTGGGAACGCGATGTTCGCCAACCGGTGCAAGTTCTGGTCGCAGAACTCAGTGAACGCTTCGAGCCCCTGCGCATTTTCCGTCCTCACCGGGATCTGCGATTCACCAAGGATGCCGCCCCCTACAAGACGTGGACCGGAGCGACCAGCACCCGCGATTCCACCGGCGGCATCGGCTACTACCTCGAAGCCTCACCCACCGGCGTGGTCACTGGCTATGGGGCCATGCGCATGACGCCCGAGCAGCTCAGGCGATTCCGATCCGCCATCGACGACCACCCCACCGGAACACAGTTCCAACAGATCGTCGACGACCTCCATAGCCACTCACTGGAACTCACCCCCGGCGCTGATACCCCACTGAAGACAGCCCCACGCGGCTACCCCGCTGAACACCCGCGCATCCACCACCTCCGTTGGAAAGGCGCCGCCGTCATCCAGCACTGGCCTCGCGCAGACTGGATACACACCCATCAACTCGCCGACGAGATAGCAACGGTCTGGGAGACCACGCAGCCCCTCCGCGACTGGCTAGAGCGGAACGTGCACCCTCAGCAGCTCTGACTCAACGGTCCACAAGGGGCGCTCAAGCGAAGCGAACCCGACGGCAGAGAAACGACATCGAAGCCCCGGTGTGGCATGCATTCCCCGACCTCATCGCCCAACAACACACCTCAGGGTCATTCTTCCGACGATCCGACGCTTTCCACCAGCGGCAGTCGCCCGGTGGCGATGGTCCCGGGCTCGCCGGAGGTGAAGACGAGTTCTCCGCCGTGGCGTTCGATGATCCGTTCGCAGATGATCAGTCCGATCCCGGCGCCATCCTGTTTGGTGCTGAAGGCCTGATCGGTGGGTTCGGCCAGGCCGCGTCCCCGGTCGGCCACCGAGAAACAGGCCCAGTCGCCTTCACGGAAGCAGGTCAGCTCCACCACCGGCGGTGGCGTCAGTCCTTCTGCGATCGCCTCGGACACCTCGTCCACGGCGTTGAAGCACAGGTTGATGACCACCTGCCCGATCAGGATCTGATCCACCTTCACCGGTAACGGTTCCTCGCTGAGGTCCGCCTGCAGCTCGATGCCCTTCTCCCTGGCTCGCAACTGTGCGAAGTACAGGGCATCGGCCACGACGTCGTCGAGGTCCTCCACCGCCATCGAGGTCTCGATGCGTTGCACGTAACGCTTGACGCTGCTCACGATCTGCGCCGACCGCGTCAACTGCCGTGCGGCGAGATCCAGCCCGTACTCGAAATCCTCGGTACTGAGATTCCCCGACGCATGCCGCGCCTGCAGACCCATCAACGAGTTGCGGGCCGCAGCCAGAGGCTGCCCGAGTTCGTGCGCGATCGTCATCGCCATGTCTCCCATGGCGTTGTACCTGCTCATGTACTGCAGCCGCGCCTGCTGGTACTCGTTGTGCCGCGCGAGCTCCTCGCGTTCAGTCACATCACGGAAAGCCGCCAGGCGCGACTGGATGCCGTCGTGGCGCACCACCTCGATGTCCACCGACAACCACCGCGTCCCGTCCTCGGCGTCGACCTCGAACGTGATCTCCACCGGATCACCCGGATGTGACAGGTGCCCGGAGACGACCTCTCCATCCAGCGGCAATGAGGGCGTGGCCAGCGCATCCAGCCGCTGCCCGGCCGCCTCCTCGGCCGTCGTGCCCAGCAACCGCGCCGCGAAATCCGAGATGTCCTGGACGCGATTCTCCTCGTCCAGCAACGCGATCCCCGCCGACGCCGACACCATCAACCTCTGCAGATACCCCTCGGCCCGATCCAGCTCCGCGCGCAGATCGTCCTCGGGCGTCACACCTCGGAAGACCACCATGACCACCGGCCCATCGCGGAAGTCGAGCCGCTTGGCCACCGCATCGGTCAAGAACACCTCTCCGTTCTTGGCGCGATACTTCCACCGACGCCGGCTCTCACCGCGCACCACGGCTTCCTGCAGCCATGCGACGCCGACATCGCGCCGATACCGCTGATCGGGGCTGCTCATGTGGTGCGCCTTCAGCGGACGCAGCTCCTCGAGACGAAACCCGAACATCCGGCAGGCGGCCTCGTTCGCCCACAGGATGTTCTTCGACGCGGCCTCGTGGATCAGGATGCCCGAATCGAGCCCCTGCACCATGGCCCTGAAGTCGGGGCCGGACGGGAAGATCTCTCCGTTCATCACCCGGGACACTTCACCATCAGAAGTAGTCGAGCACCAGACGCTCGCCCTTGCACCGCGAGACGCACACCGCCATCTGGTCACCCGCGGCGCGTTCGGCCTTGGTCAGCACATTGTCACGATGCTCCGGTTCACCCTCCAGCACCGTCATGATGCAGGTGCCGCAGATCCCTTCCTCGCAGGAGGTGTCCACCTCGACGCCGTTCTCCTGCAGCACCTCCACGATCGAGCGGTCGGCGGGGATCTGATAGGTCTCGTCCTCGAACTCCACCTCGAAGGCACTGTTCTCCGACGCATCGGGCTGCTCCGCGGCGTGGAAGTTCTCCTCATGGATCTCGTCCTCGGCCACGAACTCCCTGCCGACCTCACGCACCACATCCATGAACGGCCCCGGGCCACACATGTAGATGTGCGAACCCTCCGGCATCTCGGCGAAATACCGACGCAGCAGACCGGCATGTTCACCCACGCCCACCCCCAGATGGGTGTGCAGATGTTCGGGGCACCGTTCCTGCAACAACGGCAGGAATGCCGCATCCTCGGTGCTGCGCGCGAAGTAGTGCAGCTCGAACGAATGTCCGTGCACGTGCATCCACCGCGCCAGACTCAGCATCGGCGTGATGCCGATGCCCGCGCCGATCAGCACATGGTGCTTGGCCCGCTCATCCATCCCCATCAGGTTGCGGGGTGCACTGATCTGGAGGGTGTCCCCCACCTTCAGTTCATGCATGGCGGCCGAACCGCCGCGGCCGGCTTCCTCCCGCTTGACCGCGACGGTGTACGACTCCGCATCATCGGGTGTGCTGCACAGCGAGTACTGACGCGTGATCGCGGTGGGCCCCACCACGTCGACGTGGGCCCCGGCCTGGTACACGCCCAAGGGCTTGCCGTCGACGCGTTGCAGCCGGATCGACTTGACCGTGGGGGTCTCGTCGACGATCTCGACCACGCGAACATCGATCATGGACATGGCAGTTCCCCTTCCACCGCTCCACTGCGGTGTCTTCGTTGTTCCCGGCCCCGTGGTCGATCACGGGACCACATCTGCGTCACCGCAGGTACAGGCCCCCGTTGATGTCCCAGCACGCACCGGTCACGAACGACGCCCGGTCACTCGCCAGAAGCGCGACGGTGTCGGCGATGAACTCCGGATCACCGAGATGCCCCACGGGGATCCCGGCCATCACAGCCTCCAACTTCTCCGGCGGCACGGTGCGGTGGACGATCGGCAGGTCGTGCGGCCCCGGCGAGATCGAGTTCACCGTGACACCCTTCGACGCCAGTTCACGCGCGAAGATCTTCGTCACCGTCAGGATCGCGCCCTTCGACGCCGCGTAATGCCCGCCGGTGGCGGTTCCCCCGTTCTGGCCGGCCAGTGACGCCATGTTGACGATGCGTCCGAAACCGGCGTCGGCCATGGCCTGTCCGAACACCTGGCAGCCGAGGAAGGCACTGGAGGTGTTGATCCCCAACACCGAGGTGAACTCCTGCGCAGGCAGCGTCATCAGGTCGGCGGCCTGCGTGATGGCGGCGTTGTTGACCAGGATGGTCGGCTCGCCCCACCGCTCGCGCACCATGGCGAGCGCGGCCTCGAAGTCGTCCCTGCTGCTGACATCCAGACGTGCACCGGCTGCTTCACCCTCGCCCTCGAGCCGTCCCGCCAGGTCGGTGGCGGCGTCGGCGTCGATGTCGGTGACCAGCACGTGCCGCCCATCGGCGGCCAGCCGGCGGCAGATGGCCTCACCCATGCCGCCGGCTGCACCTGTGACGACCGCGATCCCGCTCACAGCAGGTATCCCGACGCGGTCACGGCCTCTTCACTGTTGATCAGACGCACAACCTTCAGCTTGATGCGGTCACCACCCTCATCGAGCACGATGGTGTGCGTCAGCTCCGCCCCGAGGGTGTCGAAGTGGTTGCGCTTGTAGGCCGAAAGGATCTGCGCCGACTTCAGCGTCACCTCACTGTCACTGACCGATTCCACGGTGAACCGCGAAACGGTGCGCACCGTGCGCGCTGCAGCCACAGCGGAGGGAGAGAAGCCCTGCATCATGCGTTCGACGCGCATCTCACGCATCCGCTTGTCGTCGTAGACCATGTTGAGCGAGCTGGCGAAGTCCTCGGTCTCCGGATCGATCGGCACCACGTAGATGCCGTCGTCGGTGAAGAGCTCCTGCCACTCGGGGTAGTTCTTGTCGTCGAGCAGCTTGGCCTCGGACCAGATCAAGGAGATCGCCCGCACCACCCGCTCATCGGTGAACAGAATTTCCGACATCACGCATCGCCCTTCTCGTCGGCTGCCATCATCTTCTTCCACTGCGCATACGCCTCACGCATGCCGGTCTCATCGGTCACGTGGGAGGTGGGCCAGCCCTCGGGGCTGGTGACCTCACGGTTGAGCCCACGGTTCACCAGAATCGGCATCTCCGGATCTGCGTGCGCGCCCTGCTGGACGCGGTCCCAGCCCTCGGCATCATCGGGCGAGCCGAACCCGAAGGGCCCCTGGAAGTGCTCGTGGATGCGCAGGCGCTCCTGGTTGACGATCTCCGGGCCGCCATCCATGCCGATGGCCATGTGCCAGATCTCGGTCTCGTCGACCGAGATCGGGATCAGCACCCGGAAGAACGCCGAGGACATGCCGATGTTCGGGAACAGATTCAGATTGAACCCACAGCCGTGCATCGACCGCATGATGCGACGGATCTCGGCGTCGGAGTACTCGCCCTGCATCGCATCCACAAGGTGCTGGAAACGCGGCTGGATCTCCTCGGTGCCGTCGTCCTCGTCGAGGTCCATGTGTGCCTTGGCCATGATCGCGACGCTGTGGCCGTTGCCCAGCGCGTGCGTCACGGCCTCGGGGTCGTTCATGAACGACATCATGTCGGCGGTCTCGGCGTCGACCGAGGCCATCCACGACTTGTGCACCATCGGGAAGTGGTAGCCGTCGGTGGTGTTCTCCAGCTGGATCTTCCAGTTGCCGCGGAAACGGAACTTGTGAACGCCGATCACCTTGGGCGCATAGCCGTTGGTCTGTTTGAAGAAGCGCTCCATCCAGATCTTGGCGTCACCGAGGAAATCCTCGAGCGGCTCGGCGTCCTCGTTGAAGGTCGCGAAGATCATGCCCAGGTGGCTCTCGGTACGTAGCTTGCGCAGCGGGAAGTCGGCCTTCTCCACCACGTCCTCGTAGCCCTCGGGGTACGGGATGCCGCGCAGACGCCCGTCGAGCGCATACGACCAGTTGTGGTAGGGGCAGGTGAAGCCGTTGGCCTTACCCTTCGACACATCGCACACGGTGGCGCCACGATGGCGGCAACGGTTGAGCAGGGTGTTGAAGTTGCCCTTGCGGTCGCGGACCACGATGACCGGCTGCTTGCCGATCTGCATGGTCTTGAACGACCCGGCCTCGGGGATCTCGCTCTCGTGAGCCACCCAGACCCACGACTTGTAGAAGATCTTCTCCATCTCCAGATCGAACAGTTCCGGGTCTGTGTAGAGCCGACCGGCCACGCGGTCGGTCCCGGCCAGATCCGCGTGGCGTGCGGCGTCTGCGGTTTCCATGGTGCTCCTTGCTTGGTGGGTCCATGTCGGCCCGGGATCGGGCCGACCACGGATCGATGAGGGTCGTTTCGTTGGACTGGGACGCCGTTGGATCAGGCGCCGGGGGCCGGTTCAGGGACCGGGAGTCGCTGCCAGAGGTGCGGCGAACATGCGTCGGGTTCGGAAGTGTCGGATCAGTGCGGTGCAGGATTCGGCGTCGCGGGTGATCGCGAAGTCGATCGTCAGACGCGCACACAGCAGATCCGGTGGTTTGCCGAGCGACGCGTCGTAGTGCGAGAGCTGCTGCATGATCCATTGGCCGCGTCCGGACACGCCGCTGGCTTCGAGCTGTTCACTGCCCACCAGATGCGCATTGCGTTCGAAGTGCACGGCCGGTGGGAGATATCCGGCGACCATCTCGGCGATCTGGTGCCGACCGGTGACCCGGCCGAACTTGCCCTCGTACTCGGGCCCGATGCCTTCCCACACCGCCTGGGGTGTGAACAGCTCCGCCAGTTGGTCGGTGCTGCGCAGCGGGCCGGGCACATCGCACAGGTCCATGTACCGCATGAGCGTCGCACGCATCGCGTCCTTCGCCTCCAGTACATCGAGCCTGCGCTGCAGGACGCCGATCGACGGATTCTCCATCAGCCTCAGTCCTCGGGCAGCGTCACATCGGGCCGCACGGTGAGCGCGCGTCCCATCCGCGCCTCGATGTGGGCGTAACGCCACAGGCTGTGCTCACCCACCGGCGTGGTGCGGAACAGGTTGCACACGGCCTTGACCGTCTCCTGGTCCTTCACGTCGGCGAGCACGTAACAGGTCCACGGCCATCCCTGCGAGGGGCCGACCATGTGGGAGTCGTCGTCCATGTTGCCGAGGACGTCGACGCCCTCCATGTCCTCCATCTCGGCAAGCATGCCGGCGAAGGCCTTCCAGACCATGCCGCCGCCTCCGGTGGGCAGATCGAAGAAGTTCTGGTTGATTCCGATGCAGAACAGCACTCGGAGAGGTGTCTCGGACATGTCTTTTCCTTTCACGACAGCGTGATGTGTGCGGACAGTTCGTGAGGTTCGGGTCAGGGGAAGCTGGGGACCGAGGGCTTCATTCCCAGCAGGATCGCGCCGACCGCTTCATAGGTGGCGCTGTTCAGCATGGCGTGCTGAGCCGGGACGAGGCCGTCCTGGAGATACCGCTGCAGCGGGTGGGTCCGGTAGATGGCGCCGGTTCCGGCGAGGTCGAACGCATCGAGCACGACGCTGCGGCACTCGTGCGCCACATGTGTGGTGGCCAGACGCAGCAGCGCGCGCAGGTCATCATCGATCGGTTCGTCGGCCAGAGCCTTCTGCCAGACCTGATCGGTGGTCTCGTAGAAGAAGGACCGTGCCGAGCGCAGACGCGCCTCCCCACGAGCAAGACCATCTTGGTAGCTGGGCCGTGCCGAGCGCTTCGACCCACCGGTGATGCTGGTGCGGGCCGATGCCACCTCGGTGCAGTAGTCCAGTGCCGCCCGGGCGGCGCCGAGCCCGGTGACCGCCAACACCTGCGCGGCGTACGCCAATGCCGGGTACCGGGTGAACGGCTCATCGATCCTGGGCTCGGACCCGCGGATGAAGGTGCGCGAGGCCGGGATGAACACATCGTCGAGGACCACCTGGTTCGATCCGGTCGCCTTCATCCCCGACACATCCCAGTTGACGCGGATCTCGGCCTGCGAGGGGTCGACCAGAGCCGTGATGGGGCGTCCATTGGTCTCCTCACCACCGGCGAGCCCGACGCCGAGGATGTCGGCGCCGGCGCAACCGCTGGCGAACTGCCAGACACCGGTACAGCGGTAGCCTCCCTCCACCACTTCGGGCTCGTGCATGGGGAACAGTCCACCGGCGAAACAGATGTCGGGGCCATCGGCGTAGATCTCGGCCTGGGTCTCCTCCGGAAGTGCGGCGAAGTAGGTCAGGGCCGAACCGAAGCTGGCCACCCATCCGGTGGCCGGATCCACTTCGGAGATCCGTTCGATCAGACGCAGGAACTCGGCCGGGGGCATCGGTTCACCGCCGAAGCGTTCCGGCGTCGATGCCCGGTAGATCCCGGCCTTCTTGAGCAGGTCGATGAAGTCCCGCGGCACATATCCCTGTTCGGCGAACTCGTCACGACGCTCGACCAACACGTCCAAGGCGTGCTGGAAAGCCTGTTCGCGGGCCGGGCCGGCCGGCTCGGCGCTCACACGAGCGGTGTTCTGCATGGTCATCGGCATCCCTCCAGAAGGCCATCGGCTTTGATGGGTGATGCCGAAAAATCTAGGCGCGCTCCCCCGCCCCTCGGTATTGGAACTTCTCCACCCTCAGCTGAAGAATCCTTTAGGGCGGTAGAGCAGGATGTCGCGGACCAGGGTGTTGATCGAGTCCGCATCGGTCTTGCTCTTGATGCGTGTGCGATGGACGTCCACGGTCTTGACGCTCATCCCCAACCGGCGCGCCACATTCTGGCTCGGAAGCCCTTGGACCACGAGCGTCAGGATCTCGCGTTCCCGAGGTGTGAGGGTGTCGAGGCGTCGCTGCAGCTCCTCACGCTGCACATGTTCGATGTACATGGTGCGGGCCTTGTCGAGACCCACCTGCGCCACGTCGAGCAAGTACTGCGGTTCGTACGGTTTCTCCAGAAAGTCGATGGCGCCGCGCTGCATGGAACGCACCGACATCTTGATGTCCCCATGCGCCGAGACGAAGATGATCGCCACGTGCGGCGCGAAGGCCGCCAGCTCCTGCTGGAGCCTGGTTCCGCTCATCTGCGGCATGCGCACATCGAGGATGACGCACGCGGGGTGGTCCCCTTGGTAGTGCTCCAGGAACTCACCGCCGCTGTGGAAGATCGTGGTCTCCACCCCGACGCTCGCGAGCAGCCACGAGACCGACTCACAGACCGCGGCGTCGTCATCGACCACGTACAGGCGCGCGGCCGGAACCTGCTCTGCGCCGTTCACCCCAGAAATCCCACTGACGCCCGACATCCCACTGACGCCCGACACCACATTGACACCGGACATCTCAGGCTGCGTCTCGCCATCGGGCCTCGGCCGTCCAATACCGCATCCCCGCAGGGCTCGTGGCCGCTTCCCACTCGGTGGTGCGCTCGAGCTCGGGCTCATATTTGTCGATGGATCGGTCTGCGGCGTCCGGCCCGTCCTCGGCCACTCCCCAATGCACCCAGTTCACCTCGCGGCCGAACTCATCGTGAACGAACAGGTCCACGTGGTGCCAGCCGTAGCCGAAGGTGTCCTCGTAGCAGGTGAGGAACATCCGGTGGTGATTGGTCGGGCGTGGATTCAACGGCTGCTCGGACATGGTTCGCTCCCTCGTGGTGTTCTCGGTGCTGTCGATCGTCTGCATGGTTCTCGCGTCCTTTCCCGGCGTCATGGCATGGCCGACGCCACCGGTGGCTGCCCACGGAGCCGTTCCTCGACGCGCATGGCCGCCGCGAGCAGGGCATCCTCCGTGCCCGGTGCGCCGATCATCTGCAGCCCCAGGGGCAGCCCGGAATCGGTGACGAGACCGGGCACGGCCACCGTCGGAAAGCCCAGCGCCTGCCACGGCCTGCTCATGATGGGTGACCCGGTGGCCTCCAGTCCCGCAGGTGCGGGCCCCTGAGCGGCGGGGCCGATGATGAATTTCCCCTGCAGCACCTCGGCGAGGTCCCCACGGGAGCGTCCACAACGATAGTCGGCTCCCCAGTAGTCGTCCTCGTTGATCTGCGTTCCTCCGGTGAGGAGTTCGGCCAGTGGCACACTGAGATCTGCGAGGTGATTCTCCCGTTCCCTCCGACGCTCCCGTGCCGCCTCGTACGCCATGATCACCGCATGGTCGGCGGCCAGCGTCGTGATGTGGTCGTCGTGGGCGAAATCGGTCACGTCCCAACCATCGAGCCACTCGGGCAGACGCCGAAGGGCCGCCCGCATCGCCGGGTCGAGGTCGGCGAGATCGCTGCCGTTCCACACAAGCAGTGGTGCCGTGCCCGCGTCGACGGGGGCGGTTCCGGTGAAGGCAGCGTGAGCGATGCGGAGGTCCTCCACGGTGCGCGCCATGAAACCCAGCGAATCCAGGCTGGGGCTCAGCCCGGTGATTCCGGTGAGATCCGCGGTTCCCCGACCCATGACAAGGCCGGCGATCCCGCAGTAGGCGGCGGGACGGATGAGCGATGCTGCGGTCTGCGTCCCCAGCGCCAAAGCCACCATTCCCGACGCGACCGCAGCCGCCGAACCACTGGAGGAACCGCCCGGGGTGTGGCCGGTGTTCCAGGGGTTCTTCGTCGGGCCGGGTTTGAAGTAGGCGAATTCGGTCGTGACGGTCTTGCCGACCACCACCGCGCCGCACTGCTCCAACCGTTCGACGCAGGCGGCCGAAAGCTCGGCCGGGTCGGGGGACGTGACCGATGAGCCACAACGTGTCGGCAACCCGGCGACGTCGATGATGTCCTTCACCCCGACCGGCACGCCACGAAGCGGCAGCACGTTCGAGACGGGTCGAGCATCGAGCTCCTCCGCGCGTGAGGTCGCACGAGAATCCAGAGCGGCCCACGCAGAGAGTTGCGGTTCGCACTCCTCGATGCGTGCCCGCGCGTCGGCATACACCGACGCCGCGGGCGTCCCTCCTGCCACCTTCGTGAGCGTTTCCCGAAGCGTTGGACTGCCATTCCACGGATAACCCTGCATCGTGCCTCCTTCACCACCTGTTCGCTGGTGCACCTGACTCGTCGTTGCCAACCAAGCGCCATTCCGTCGTCATGGGCGGCACCTCCATGCCCTGCACATGGCGAGCCGATTCAGCCATGCGGGCCAGCACGCCACGGCGACAGGCCGAGGCGTCAGCCGCCCGGTGATCGAAGAAGCCCGGACCATCGCGCAATCCCCGCTCCTGTGCGGCGACCAATTCGTCGATGATCTCTTCGCCGAAGACCTCCGGGGCCTCACATCCTTCCCGATCCACATCGGGTGGCATCTGCGCGTCCGCATGCTGAAGGAGCTCGCTTTCGGATCAGGGCTGCCGCCCTGACCCATGAGGTGTGCTGGCATCAGGTGCCAGCCATGAGGTTGGGCAGTACGAGGGCGATCGACGGCACCGCTGCGATCAGGAGCATCACCACGAGGTCCGAGCCGATCCATGGGAGTGCGGCTCGGTAGAGCGTCGACATGGCGGTCTTGGGCGCGACTCCCTTCATGACGAACAGGCTCATGCCGAACGGCGGTGTGGTGTTCGCGATCTGCAGATTGATCATGAGCAGGATCGAGAACCAGACCGGATCCCAGCCGAAGTGCTCCACCAACGGCATGAACAGCGGCGCCGAGACGAGCATGATCGAGACCTGGTCGATGAAGGCGCCCAGGACCAGCACGATCAGCATGATGACCAGAAGCATCACCGCACCATTGGTGATGGATCCGGTCACGGCCTCCACCACGCCACGGGTCGCACCGTTGAAGCTCATGAGCTGGCTGTACAGGTTGGAACCGAGGACGATCATGAAGATCATGACGGTCGTCTGGATCGTGGCCACGGCGGCACGGAAGATCTCCTTGGCCGAGATGCGACGCAGGATGACGCTGAGCACCACGGTGCCGACCGCGCCGATGGCCGCAGCCTCGGTGGGCGTGGCGAAACCGAAGAAGATGATGCCCAGAACCAGGCCCACCAGCAGACCGGGAGGCAGCGCGTAGCGCACCCCGTCGCTCATCACCTGGCCGAAGGAACGTCGGGGCGGCAGGTCGCGATCCCCCGCTCCTCCCCGCTTGGCCCAGGCCACGACGATGACCGCGTAGCCGGTGGCCATGAGGATTCCGGGGATGATGCCGGCCACCAGCAGCGGCCCGATCGGGACTTCGGCGATACCGCCCCACAGGATGGCGAAAGCACTCGGGGGCAGGACCATGGCCAACCCACCCGAGGCCAGGATCGACCCCATGGCCAGACGATCGTCATATCCACGCTCCTGCATCTGAGGCAGCAGCGTCTTGCCGAACAGCGCTGTGTTGGCGAGCGTCGATCCCGAGAGCAGGCCGAACAGCGCACCTCCGCCGACCGAGACCATCGCCAACTGGCCGGGGAGACGCCCAAGGACGCGAGCGATCTCGGCCAGCGCATCTTGAGCGACACGTCCGCGGAACAACAGTTCACCCATGAACACGAACAGCGGGATCGCGGTGAACACGAAACTGTCGACGCTTCCCATGACGCTGAGGCCGACCTGGTTCATGGCAGCCGAAACACGCGGGAAGGAGACGAGGGCTCCGAGGATCCCGACGCCGATCATGGCGAAGGCGACAGGAACTCTCAGCAGAAGCAGCACAATGAGGGCGCCCATGAAGGCAGCCAAGAACAGGGGCCAATCCATCACGCGTCTCCCTTGACGTCAGTGGTGGCACTCGCGTCCTTCGCGAGTACGGAAGTGTGCCGACGACGCACATCGGTCATCAGGCGGCGGATGAGTGAAAGCAGCAGGACGATGCAACACACCGCGACCACGCCTGAGACGTACATCCGGGGGAAGGCCAGCTCACCGGGAAGTGTGGTGCCACGGTCGACGTCCTTGAGGAAGGTCAACCAACAGGCCCAGGAGAGGGCGGCACTGACAACGATCTGCACGCCGAGGCTGAAGAGGTTGACCACCTTCAGCGACTTCTCGGTGAGCAGTGGATCGATGACCTCAAGACGTACGTGACCGTCACGCATCGCCACAGCAGCGGTGCCGAGGATCACCATCACCACCATCGAGGCCCCGGCCAGCTCCACGATGCCGGTGATCGCGTGACCGGTCAGACGCGCGATCACACCCACGGTGATCGCCATGGTCAGCACCATGAGGACGACAGCGCCGAGCCACTCCGGCACCAGCGCGAGCGTCCACACGCGGGAGTCATCGGCCTCTTCGACCTCGAGCGTGCCCAGCTCCTCCGCGACGTTCGGGTTCTCCGCCTCATGCCGTTCATCTCTCATGTTCATGACGCGGCCTCGATCCGTGCTCGACCGGGGACGGCTTCGGACAGATCCTCGCCGTAGCCTTCCTCGTACTTGCGTCGCAACTCAGCGGCTTCGGGGGACTTGCTGGCGATGCGCTTCCAGTCCAGTTGATCCCAGGAGTCGCGATAGGCGATCTGCATCATCTTCTCGGCGTCGGCGTCGGTGAACTCGATCCGCTCCATGCCGGCTTCCTCCCAGGCAGCGGTCTCCTGCTCCGAGAGCTTCTGGTAATGCTCGAAGATCTTCGGCTCGGCTTCGATCATGGCTTCGGTCAATGCCTGTCGTGAACGGTCATCCAAGGCCTCCCAGGTGTCGAGGCTGATGACGGTGTTCGCCAAGGACTCGTACCAGCGCGGTTCCACGTAGTACCCGACCTCGGTGTGGAAACCGAACGTCGACGGACCCACCGAGGCCCAGACCGTTCCATCGATGACCCCACGTTCGAGTGCGGTGAAGACTTCGTCACCAGGCATGTCGACAGGCGTGCCGCCCAGCGAGGTGATCATGCTGGTGGCTGCCGATGAGCCGCGGATCGAACGCCCGGTCAGGTCCGGTGACTCGATCCTGTCCTTGAGCAGGAGCGCCTGCGGAACACCTGCATGCGTATGCCCCAGATAGTGGACGCCGATCTCTTCATGCGCGGTGGCCAAAAGGTCATACACGCCGTTCTCGCGCTCTTCCATGGGCGAATAGGGCGTGAACCGCTGCAGATCCATCAACGGCATCTGTCCGGCGTAATAGTCACCCGGCAGATGCCCACCGTCATAGGCTCCGGTTGAAACGCCTTCGATCAGGTCGGTCGGCGAGACCACCTCCGGCCCGCCCCGGTAATCGACCTCGATCCATGGCGCCTTCTCCTTCAGCACCTCGACGAAAATCCAGAAGCCGTCGTTGTTCTGGCCCTTCTCGGGGAAGGCGGTGAGGAAGGTCAGGCGAACGTCCTTGCCATCGCCTCCCCCAGCACCGCACCCGCTGAGGACCAGGACTGCGGCGACCAGGGCTGACGCGAGGGCCAGCAAAGTCTTGTTCATAGCGCACTCCTTTGTGGTTCCAGACCCCGATGAGCACGGCCACTCCAAGTGCGGAGGGCGGCACTGCCGAGTCCGTGCCACACAAGCTAGAGAGCCCGAACGCGCTGCGGAATCGGTGATTCCTTTACCCCAAGAACGGTCGGGCTAAAGGTTTCTGGGGCTGTGCGCCGGGCTCGAGCACGCTTAGCGTGACCGACACATGTCGAGTTCAAGGAGCATTGCAGTGCAGCAGAGCGTCCCCCAGATCGATCCCGCGAAGTTCCGAAATGTCCTGGGTCATTACCCGACGGGCGTCACGATCGTCACCGGGATCTCCGAATCCGACGAGGTTCTCGCCATGGTCGTGGGAACCTTCACATCGGTGTCGATCGAGCCACCGCTGGTGGCGTTCCTGCCGATGAAGAGCTCCCGCACGTTCCAGGAACTCAGCAGGTGTGCTTCGGTGTGCGTCAACGTCCTCACCGGCGATCAGGAGAAGCTCGGGCGTCTCATCGCCAGCCGCCGGGAGAACAAGCTCGACGGCGTCGAATGGGAGTACTCCCCCAACGGGGCCCCCATCCTCACCGGATCGTTGGCCTGGCTCGATGTACGAATCAGCGACACCATCGAAGCCGGCGATCACTGGATCGCCATGTGCCAGGTGCTCGATCTCGGGGTGGGCGACGCCTCCCCTCCCCTGATCTTCTTCCAGGGAGGCTACGGGCGCTTCATGGTCAAATCGCTCGTGGCCCGAGTCGATGGCGACAATGTGGGCCCGGTGCGACGCGGCGCGCGTGCACGACGCATCCTCGAACGCGTCGCCACCGAACTCGGCGGGCAGGTGCAGCTCATGGCAGCACTGAGCCCCCATGAACTCGTGGCCGTGGCGACAGCGCAGGGCGCGTGCGTCAACGCGACTGATGACCTCGGCGAGCGCGTGCCGATGATTCCCCCGATCGGTGACACCTACGTGGCCGGGGGTTCCGACGAGGACGTGGAGGAATGGCTCAGCCGAGGCCCCCGCCTCGAGGATCACGAGCGAGATCTCTTCTGGGGCCGCATCGAGTTCTGTCGGAAGCATGGCTACCTGGCGTCGTTCCTGCCCCAAGGAGGACGTTCCTCGTACGAAGCCATGGCGGCTGCGGCACAACGCTTCGCCCAAGGAAACCTCACTCCGGCCGAAGAGCGGGAACTGAGCGAGGCCATCGCACGGGGCGCTGTGGGTTATGAGGCCCAGGAGATCGACGATGACGCGACCTACTCCATCGGCTCGATCGTCATGCCCGTTCCCGACGAGCACCAGCGCCCGATCTTCACCATCCGGGTCAGCCAACTTCCTCACGAAGTACCCGGGACGCGCGTCAAGGAATGGATCTCGCATCTGCGTCCGGTGGTGCAGGAGCTGGCCCAGACGCTGGCGGAATGACTCCACACAGTGAACGCGACCGAATCGAAGGTGCGGTCTCATCCCCGCTCACAGGCTGTTCAAACGCACCGGAACCGGCCGCAGGGGTCAGCCCACGTCGAGTCAACACGGTGTGGGTGAGGGCACGAAGTCCGCGTCGAGCTCGGCACGTGCCAGGCACCCATCCGTCTTAACCCTTCCCAGAACCTTGGTCTCCCGAAGCTCAAGGCGCTGAAGATAAACATGGCCCGCCCAGTTGGATGGCCGAGCCTCAATGCCCCCGGTGGCACGATCTGGGCCACCATCGATGATCGGCTGCGGTCTGACGCCTGTGGGTACCGGTCGACTAGACTCACCGACGCAGACCAGAAGGAGTGTGTGGCGTGTCCGAGACGAACCAGAACCTCAGCAGTGCATACAAGACGATCCTCGATGAGGTCGCGAAGGTCGAGCCGCGTATCGCCGATGCGACGCGGGCTGAGCTGACCGACCAGCGAGGTTCCCTGAAACTCATCGCCTCTGAGAACTACGCGTCGCTCCCGGTGCTCGCCACCATGGGCACCTGGCTCTCCGACAAGTACGCCGAGGGCACCGTCGGCCACCGCTTCTACGCCGGGTGCCAGAACGTCGACACCGTCGAGGACGTCGCCGCCGAACACGCCCGCGAGCTCTTCGGCTCCGAATACGCCTACGCGCAGCCGCACTCGGGTATCGACGCCAACCTCACCGCTTTCTGGGCGATCCTCGCCCACCGCATCGAGCAGCCCGAACTCGCCGATCTGGGTTTGAAGAACGTCAATCAGATGACCGAGGAACAGTGGGAGACGCTGCGCCGCAAGTTCGGCGAACAGCGCCTCATCGGCATGAGCCTCGATGCCGGCGGTCACCTCACCCACGGTTTCCGGCCCAACATCTCGGGCAAGATGTTCCACCAGCGCTCCTACGGCACCGATCCCGAAACGGGCCTGCTCGACTACGACGCCGTTGCCGCCCTCGCCCGCGAGTTCAAGCCGCTGGTTCTCGTGGCCGGCTACTCGGCCTACCCGCGTCGGATCAACTTCGCCAAGATGCGTGAGATCGCCGACGAGGTCGGCGCGACGCTGATGGTCGACATGGCTCACTTCGCCGGTCTCGTGGCCGGCAAGGTGTTCACCGGTGACGAAGACCCCGTCCCCCACGCCGATGTCGTGACCACCACGACCCACAAGTCACTTCGCGGCCCGCGTGGCGGTCTGGTCATGGCCACCGAGGAGTACGCCCCGTCGGTGGATCGCGGTTGCCCGCTGGTGCTCGGCGGCCCGCTCTCGCACATGATGGCGGCCAAGGCCGTCGCTTTGGCCGAGGCCCGCACCGAGACATTCCGCACCTACGCACAGAACGTCGCCGACAACGCCAAAGCACTCGCCGAAGGCTTCCTCAAGCGTGGTGCACGCCTGGTCACCGGTGGCACCGACAACCACATCGTTCTGCTCGACGTCTCCGGATTCGGTCTCACGGGGCGTCAGGCGGAGTCGGCCCTGCTGGATTCGGGCGTGGTGACCAACCGCAACTCGATTCCCAACGACCCGAACGGTGCCTGGTACACCTCCGGCATCCGTCTGGGCACCCCGGCCCTGACCAGCCGTGGCTTCGGTGCCGATGACTTCGACCGCATCGCCGAACTCATGGTGGAGGTGTTGCAGAACACCGAGCCGGTCACCGCATCCACCGGCAAACCGGGCAAGGCCAAGTACACGATCGCCGATGGTGTGGCCGATCGCGTGCAGTCCGCCACCGACGAACTTCTCGACGCCCACCCGCTGTACCCCGGCCTGGAGCTCTGAGCGATGCGCCTTCGGCGCTCCATCGCGGCCCTGCTCGTCACCACGCTGACGCTGCTGCTCACCAGCTGCGGCATCAACACCAATCTGGGTGTGTGGCTGTGGGATGAGCACACCGCATCTGTCGATGTGGATGTGTCGCTCCCGGCGAAGGTGGAGAGCTTCGAGCTCGAGCCCCTGACGGTCTGTGAACCGATCATGGTGCTCGGCCAGAAGCTCCACCCCTACGTCGAGAACGGTCGCGCCGGTTGCCGTGCATCCGGGCCCATCCCGGCGGAGGCCTTCAAGATCTCCGACGGCAGCGGGCTCGAACGCGCCGACGGCAAGCTGATCCTGACCCTCAAGGAACCCATCAAGTCTCTCGGCCTGCCCGAGGAGCTCGACTGGCAGGCCCTGGGCATTCCCGAAGACGTGGAGCTGCCTCCAGAATTCTCCGAAACATCGGTCCGGTTCAGCGTCACGTTCCCCGGCGAGGTGCTTGAGAACAGCGGTTCATCCACGGTGGAGGGCCGTACCGTCACGTGGACCGACCCTGAGGAGTTCAAGGGAACCATCAGCGCCACCAGCGTCATGCCACCACGCATCCTGACCCCGATCCTGTTCATCATCGGCGGGATCGCACTGTTCAGTGGTGCCATCGTGTGGTGGTTCACCGCCCGCGAGTCAACGAAGTCCAACCCACAAGGCACACCGGCAGGGGCTCCGCCGCCATCCGGCCACTGAGCCGAGCAGCCCCTGCCCGAGGGCCTCATCCATCGATCCCTGTTGACGCCGCCCTCCGGGCACCACCCAGAGCACCCCGGCGAAGCGTCGCGTGCTAGAACTTGGCTATGGAAACCCGCATTGAACGCGACAGCATGGGCACGATTGACGTGCCCGCCGACCGCTACTGGGGCGCACAGACGCAGCGCTCGCTCGGAAACTTCGATATCGGCCGTGACACCTTCGTGTGGGGCCGCGCCATGGTCCACGCGTTGGGCGTCCTGAAGAAGTCGGCCGCCGCCGCGAACACCGCGCTGGGCGAGCTCCCGAGCGAAGTCGGGAACCTCGTGGTGCAGGCCGCCGATGAGGTCATCGCAGGCAAACTCGACGATCACTTCCCGCTGGTGGTGTTCCAGACCGGCTCGGGAACGCAGTCGAACATGAACTCCAACGAGGTCATCTCCAACCGCGCCATCGAACTCGCTGGGGGCGAGAAGGGTTCGAAGGACCCGGTTCACCCCAACGACCATGTGAACCGCGGCCAGTCCTCCAATGACACCTTCCCCACCGCCATGCACATCGCTGTGGTGTGTGAGCTGAACGAGCGTCTGTATGGCTCGGTCAAGCAGCTGCGCGACACCCTTGCGAAGAAGTCCGAGGAATACGCCGACGTCGTCAAGGTCGGTCGCACACATCTGCAGGACGCCACCCCCATCACCCTTGGCCAGGAGATCGGTGAATGGGTCGCGCAGATCGACTTCGCCCTCGAGCGGGTCCGTGAGGCCGATACCGCCACCCGTGATCTCGCCATCGGCGGCACGGCAGTGGGCACGGGTCTCAACGCACATCCCGAGTTCGGCAAGACCTGCGCGGCGGAGATCTCCAAGGAGACCGGGCTGGAGTTCCGTCAGGCCGAGAACCTGTTCGCCTCCCTCAGCGCCCACGACGCCCTGGTCACCGTCAGCGCTGCCCTGCGCACGCTCGCCGGCGCGCTCATGAAGATGGCGAACGACGTGCGCTGGCTCGCGTCCGGCCCACGCAACGGCATCGGCGAACTCCTCATCCCCGCCAATGAGCCGGGCAGCTCGATCATGCCGGGCAAGGTGAACCCCACCCAGTGTGAGGCCATGACGATGGTCGCCACCCGCGTCTTCGGCAACGACGCCACCGTCGGTTTCGCCGGGACGCAGGGCAATTTCCAGCTCAACGTCTACAAGCCGGTCATGGCCCACGCCGTGCTCGAGTCGATCCGACTGATCGCCGACGCCTGCGTCAGCTTCGATGAACACTGTGCCCAGGGAATCGAACCGGACCATGAGGTCATCGCGCACAACCTGGACCGCAACCTGATGGTCGTGACGGCCCTGAACCGCCACATCGGCTATGACAAGGCCGCCACCATCGCGAAGAAGGCCCACGCCGAAGGAACGACGCTGCGCGAAGCGGCACTGGCCTCCGGTGAGGTCTCCGAAGCCGACTTCGACAAGTGGGTCGTTCCCATGGACATGACGCACAACAACTGATTCACAACAGAACCCAACATGGTCAGGGCCGCATCCCGAACGGGGTGCGGCCCTGACCATTGCTACTGCGCCCTGATCATTGCTTCTGCGCCCTGGCCATCAAGTGGAGCGGTGCCGGGCCGTTCCCTCCTGGTCAGGCTTCGAGGCCGGTGCCCGCAGATGGCACCCGGCTGAATCGCCGCAGGCTCCGATCACCGCGAGAAGAGTTCACCCTCCAGATGCACCACGAGGTTGTGCAGTGAGTCGGGCAGATCTCTGAGGTGCCAGTCGTCTGGAGCGTGGAACCAGTCGAGATCTACCGGGTCGGCATCGTCATCGTCATCGGCGGTCACGATCGCCTTCAGCCACCGCTCACGGCCGCCCAACACGATCGCATAGGGCAGCACCTTCGACAGCTCGGCATACTCGCGTCCCTTGGGCATCTCGTCGGTGTCATGGGCACGAAGCTCGCTGCCGAGCATCGCGAGCCCCTGCAGGGCCCGCGAGCCCTTGGCCGTGCGCGCCGGCATCTCGGTGGCCACATAGGCCAGCCCCAGAGCCACCACCAGAGCTGCAAGGCCCGTGAGACCGAACGATGTGAACGCGGCCAACACGGCGGTTCCCACGATGCCGACCACGGCGCCGACCACAGCCACCACCGACCAACGATTTCGGGTGGCATCGGGGCGATACTCGTACCAGCCCTGTCGCACCATTTCGTCATAGAGCAAAGACTGCACCTGCGGGATCACCCCGGAGACCTCGCTGATCTGCGACACCCGCAGTGGCGCACCGTCCTCACGCGTCAGGCCATCGAGCAAGGCCTTCTCGTAGGGCAGGAGCTCTGCGTCATCGGCGTCATCGCGACGCTCGATCTCCCAGTCACCACCGCTGAAGCGCCCCTCCCGCGGGAGTTCACGGATCCGCAGGTGTCCACGTACCGCAAGGTCGATGACCGACGCGGTGACGTCCACCGGGTCGACGCGTTCATCAGCCAGCGTCCCCACCTGACCGGGGCGGATCTCCTGACGCAGCACGAACATGCTCTCGCCCTCACCGGTGGGCTTGAACTCGGCGATCCGCTCGACCTCTCCCCGAGAATCCTCATCGGCACCGGCGCGACGATGCAACAGGTACAGCACGAGGACGCCGACGAGGAGCGTCGACAGTGCCACCACCAGCGGCCACCCGCTGGCGCGGAAGGCCCGCCCCACCGACCACTGCTCGACGATCATCTCGTTGGGCGCCACGGCCGCAGGATCGAAGAGCATCCGGAAGCCCACGACCTCCCCGGCGGCCCGCGGACCGTCGAGGAACTCAGGGCTCCCACCCATCTGCGGGAATCCCTGCGCGGCACGGCAACTCGCCTGCCCGCCGGGGGCTCCGGCATTGCACTTGAAGTCCTGGAACATGGCGGGGATCACCAGCTGCCCGCGGAAGTCGGTGACGCCGACGTCGAGTCCCTGCAGCACGTTCCAATGGACGAGCGTCGCCCCGCCCTCGTCCCTGGTTGCTGCGCCACGCACCACGTAGCTCAGCTGGATCGGCTTGCCATCACGTGAGCGCATGGTGGCGGTCAGCACGTCGGAATCCTGTTTCGTCACCTCGCCCGAGGGCCGACCATCGGAGGTGATCTCCACGTTCTCGACCATGTAGCGGTACTCGCGCAGGTCGGCGATCTCCTCATGCAGGGTGAAGGTCTGTTCGAACTGCTCGGGCCCGGCCTCACCGGGTGTGACCGTGGCGGTCACACGCAACGCACCGTCGGGTTCCACGATGGTCTTCGCCTCGTACGCCTCGATGGCTTCGGCGGCATGGGCGGGCTGAACGGTGAAGGCGGCCCCCAAGCCCAGGAGCAACACAGTCAGGAGTCGGCCCACGTGGGTCATTCGCGTCATCACATCAGGCATCTTCGCACACACGAACGCCACCCCGGCCGGAGAAGTCCAGCACGAGGTGGCGGGGTGATCGAGTGGACTCGCGGTGCACTCAGTAGGCGGCCACGACGTCCCCGGTCTTGGGAACACCTTCGTAGAAGCTACGAAGGAACACCGAACCCGTCGGAACAGCGCGCGACCTGGTAGGAGTTCTCCACCTCGTAGGATCACCTGCATGAGCGCGAACGTGCCCGAATTCCGTACCGGCATCGGCGTCGACGTCCATGCCCTCGAAACCGGTCGCCCCATGATGGTCGCCTGCGTCCGGCATCCCGACGATGTGGGACCGGTTGGCCATTCCGACGGCGACGTGGCCGCACATGCGGCCTGTGATGCCCTGCTCTCTGCCGCTGGGCTGGGCGATCTCGGCCAGAATTTCGGCACCGGTCGTCCCGAGTGGTCCGGCGCGAGTGGGGCCGCGCTGTTGGCCGAGACCGCTCGCATGGTTCGCGAGGCCGGTTGGCGGATCGGCAATGTGGCGGTGCAGGTGATCGGCAACCGTCCTCGTATCGGCCCGGTCCGCGAAGAGTGCCAGCAGGCCATGCAGGACGCCATCAACGCCCCGGTCAGTCTCTCGGCCACCACCACCGACGGGCTTGGCCTCACCGGGCGCGGTGAGGGAATCGCGGCCATGGCCACTGCTCTGGTCCTGCGTCAGGCAGCAGACGCCATCGCCGACTGAACCACCGAACACATGCTGGGCGCCGTTCGGAACGTTCTCGCGGCACGGCGACTTCCACCTCAGCGGCTCCGCCGATGCCGGCGGCCAAGATCCGCACCAGCCCCTGTGAAGGGCTACCATCTCCCGCGTGAGCGCATGGGGGAACGGCAACGGATTCAACAACGGCAACTTCGGCAACCCCGGTTTCGGGAATGCCGGCTTCGGTAACCCCGGGCATGGAGGGGGCTTCCAGCAGCCCCACCACGGCCAAACCGCCCCCGGGAATGCGCCATGGCAGGGAGGATTCCCCCAGGGCGCGGGCCACCCCGCCGGTGCAGGCCCTTACGGACATCAGACGCCGGGAGGGTTCAACTCCGGAGGCCAAGGCCAATTCGGTCAAGGTCATTTCGGCCAGAGCCAGTTCGGCCAGCACCAGCCTCCCGGCGGCGCTCCGCCGCCCCGCAGGCGCGGCAAGATGGCGCCGCTGTTCGGGCTGTGCGCTCTCGCGGTGGTCGCCATCATCGCGATCGTCGCGACGTTGAACGCGCTGAGCGGCCCCGAATACGCCAACGAGGGCTACGTTCCCGCACCGGCCACCAACAACCCGGCTCCCCTCCCCGAGCCCGAGCTCGATGACACTGTGGACGAACTGCTGGAGAACAACAGTCTCTACGCACAGCAGATCGCCTCCCCGGTGCGTTGTGAGATGGAACCCATCGACGCCCATGCAGCCGAAGACCACGAGCTGGAGGCACACATCGACCAGCTCAATGGGTGTCTCATGGCCATCTGGGACCCGGCGTTCGCCGGCACCGAGTACGAACTCGTCCGCCCCCGCGCCAACGTCTACGGTGAGTCGGTGGTGACCCCCTGCAACAGCGGTGAAACCATGGGGCCGAATGCTCTGTACTGCCCTGCGAACCAAGAGGTGTACTGGTCCACCGAGCTGTCCAAGGAGGTTCCCGAGTACGGGCAGCCCATGGTGCTCGACATGGTGATGGCGCACGAGTTCGCGCATGGGGTGCAGGCCCGCGTCAACATCGGCTTGGCGTGGCAGTACGAGGCCGGCCAGGTCACAGAACGTGAGGCTCTCACCATGAGTCGACGCTCCGAGACCCAGGCAGACTGCATGGCCGGCATGGCACTCTCGGCGATGGCCCTCTCCCGCAACATCACCAACGATGAGTTCGACAACATCATCGCCGCAACCAAGGCCGGCGGCGCCGATGTCGGCAGCGGTGACCCGACGATCGAGTCGACACACCCGCACTCCGACACCCGCGACTACTGGATGCGCCAGGGCCTCAACTCCACCGGCGTGGGCACCTGCAACAGCTGGGTCGCCCCCGAAGCACACGTGCGCTGAAGCCTCCTTGGCCGGACGCACGATCCGATTCAGGCCACAGACGAAGACGCCCGGGCTGGCGTTCAGCCCCCGGCGATGGCCTCGGCGATCTCCAGATCGAACGGGTCGGTGATCTTGAACGACCGACGCGATCCGGCCACGAGCGTCACCGGATGGCCAGCCGCTTCACAGACGCTGACATCATCGGTCACGACGCGTCGGGCTTGTACTGCTGCTCGGTGGCTGGCCCGCAGGACGCCGGCGTCGAAACCCTGCGGGGTCTGCACCGCACGCAACGCGGACCGATCCACCACGGTTGACGCCCCGTCCTGCATCATGCGGACGCTGTCAGCCAAGGCGATCACCGGCGTCACGGCCACGGCCCCACCACGCACCGCGTCGATGACCGACGCCACGACATCGACCGGCACGAACGGGCGAGCGGCGTCATGCACGAGAACGATCGCATCGGCAGGAACCGCGGCAAGGCCACGCTCCACTGACTCCTGACGCTCGGCGCCACCGGTCACCAGTCTCACCGAGACCGGCGCGTCGGCAAGTGCGTCGGCGAAGGCCCTCTCCAGTCCCGCCGGGACCACCACAACCGCCTCGTCAACACCTCCACGAGCCAGCGCATCGACCGATCGGGCGACGAGTGTGCGTCCGGCGACCTCCACGAGGGCCTTCACCACTGGCGCCCCCAAGCGGGTACCAGAACCGGCCGCCGCCACAAGGGCGACGGCCGGTTTCACTGAGTACTTCTCCTGTTGTGTGCTCACATGCACATCATTCAGGACGCGAGAACCTCGTCAAGCATTTCCTCGGCCTTCTCCTCATCGACCTTCTTCGCAAGAGCGAGTTCGGAGGTCAGGATCTGACGGGCCTTGGCGAGCATGCGCTTCTCCCCTGCCGAGAGACCACGGTCACGTTCCCGACGCCAGAGGTCACGGACGACCTCGGCAACCTTCAGCACGTTACCCGAATGCAGCTTCTCGACGTTCGCCTTGTAACGACGCGACCAGTTCGTGGGTTCCTCCACCTTGGGCTTGCGCAGCACTTCGAGGACTTCCTTGAGCCCCTCGGCATCCACGACATCACGAACGCCCACGAGATCGAGGTTGCAGGCCGGGACGCGGACGACCAGATCATTCTGGCCGACGATCCGAAGAACGAGGTAGAGCTTGTCCTCGCCCTTGATGGTCCGGGTTTCGATCTCTTCGATGACAGCAGCCCCATGATTGGGATACACAACGGTCTCGCCAACAGTAAAGGTCATATTCTTTTGATCCCCTTTCCCGGCTGCCCAGTTTATCACGATTCCGTCTTACCCTCGGCCGAATGCAGCAAAGGCCAGACGAAACAGGTAGTGTGCGGGCGGGTCCACCCTGTGCGAGCATCGTGTTCCACAGTCCGGATCCACGTGGCCCGGGCCCGAATGTCCCGAACCGCGCAGTGAGTCATCTCGCAGTGAGCGAACAAGGAGAGTCTCCGATGGATGTGTTGAAGCGTCTGCGTCCGATCCTGATCGGCACCGTTGCAGCAGGCGTCCTGCTGGGTGGCACCGCGTGCATGCGCGTCAATGACTTCCAGTCCTTGGAGCAGTACACCCCGTCGGAAGGTGTCCCGGTGGAGATCCTCCCCTCCGAGGCCGACTCACCCGCAGACACGACGCAGGTCCCCATCAAGATCCGCAACCTCATGATCGTGCAGGACGAAGGCGGCGACGCCGTGCTCGCCGGCGCGGTCATCTCCCCCATCGACACGAAGCTGGAATCCATCGAGGGCACGGCCCTGGACGTCGAGGGGAAGCCCCTCGGCGAGCTCAAGGTCAGCGGTGCAGATTTCACGCTCAAGGCCGATGAGCCGATGAACTTCGAGGGCCAGGACGTCAAGGTGACCTCGAGCGACATGGAGCCCGGCCTCCTCACCGAACTCACCATCACCTTCGCCACTGGCGAGCCCGCAACAGTGCAGGTTCCCGTGGTGGACGGCAGCAAGTCCAACTACGACAACTTCCCCGAGAACACGCCGAGCGCTCCGGTCGAGGTCGAAAACCCCTGACCCACGCCAGCACGCACCCCACCTTGACGTGACGCCGCGTCTGACCGGCGCAACGTCAAGGTGGAGCAAGGCGTCGGGCTCAGCCGTGCGTGACCTCGTCGGAGAAGAGTGAACTGATCGACGAACCGAGGTGATGGCGCTTGACGGCCTCGGCGAACAGGGGTGCAACCGAACGCACCGAGAGCCGATCCGGGCGCCGCTCGGGGGTCAAGGGGACCGTGCTGGTGGAGACGACCTCGGTCACATCGGGCTGAGCGTTGAGACGCTCGACCGCCTTGCCGGTGAACAACCCGTGAGTCGTCGCGATCGCGATGGACCGAACCTTGTACTCCCGGAGCCGCTCCAGCAGCTCGATCATGGAACCACCTGTCGCGATCTCGTCATCGATGACGATCACATCGCGGCCCTCGACGTCACCGACGATCCGGTCGATGACGACCTTGTCGTCGGCGAGACGCCGCTTGGACCCGGCAGCCACCTCCACACCCAAGAGTCGTGCGAACTGCGAGGCGACCTTCGCGTAACCGAAGTCGGGCGAGACGACCACGGTGTTCGACAGGTCACGACCTTTGAAATGGTCGGCCAGTTCACGCACCGCCGTCAGATGATCCACCGGCATCGAGAAGAACCCGTGCACCTGCTCCGAATGCAGCGTCATGGTGATGACGCGCGTCGCACCCGCCGTCTGGAGCAGGTCGGCAACCAGGCGTCCACCGATGGAGATGCGGGGCGCGTCCTTCTTGTCCGAACGCGCGTAGGAGAAGTGCGGGATGACCGCGGTGATGTGGCTCGCGGACGCACCACGGGCGGCGTCGAGCATGAACAGAAGTTCGACGAGGTTCTCCTGCACCGGCGGCACGAGGGGCTGAACGATGTAGACATCACGCTGCCGACAATTGGCGCGCAGCTGGACCTGCAGGCAGTCATTGCTGAAACGTGTGATGTTCACCGGATTCAGCTCAACGCCCAGGATGTCACACATCTCCTGCGCGAATTCGGTGTGGGCGCTTCCGCTGAAGATCGTGATGTCGTCGGACATATAGGGCCTCCTGATCGATCTGGGCCCAGCGTAACGATCAGCCCTCGAACTTGTAGCCCAACCCGCGCACGGTGATCAGATAACGCGGTTTACTCGGATCCGGCTCGATCTTGGAGCGGAGCCGCTTGACGTGGACATCAAGGGTTTTGGTGTCCCCCACATAGTCGGCTCCCCAGATGCGGTCGATGAGCTGGCCTCGCGTCATCACGCGCCCGGCATTGCGCAGGAGCATCTCCAGCAGCTCGAATTCCTTGAGCGCGAGTCGGACGTCCTTGCCGTCGACCGCAACGGTGTGCCGCTCCACATCCATGCGGACACCGCCACTCTCCACCACGTCAGGAACCAGTTCGACATCCTGTCCACGACGCAGCACCGCCCGCACCCGGGCCAGCAACTCGCGGTGTGAGAACGGTTTGGTGACGTAATCATCAGCACCGATCTCGAGGCCCACCACCTTGTCGACCTCCGAGTCGCGCGCGGTGACCATGATCACCGGCACGGTGCCCCGCAGACGCAGCTGTCGACAGACCTCGGTACCGGGCAGGCCGGGCATCATCAGGTCGAGCAACACGATGTCTGCGCCATTGCGGTCATACTCACTCAGGCCCTGATCTCCGTCAGCGGCCTCGATGACATCGAAGCCCTCCTTGCGGAGCATGTAGCTCAAAGCCTCGCGGTAGGACTCCTCGTCCTCCACCACCAGAACACGCGTCATTCCCACTCCTGTGCCGTCCGATCCCGGGCGGGCTCGGAACCGCTCTCATCGTCCGATTCAACCAGATCCTCGGCTGCTTCGGGCAGCCGCAGAGTGAACGTCGATCCCTGCCCCGGCTTGGACCACACCGTCACCTCGCCACCATGGGTACCCACGATGTGCTTGACGATGGCCAGCCCAAGGCCCGTACCCCCGGTGTCACGGCTGCGTGCATAGTCCACCCGGTAGAAGCGCTCGAAGATCCGTTGCACCTCGGACTGATCGATGCCGACGCCGGAGTCGGAGACGCTGATCTCGATTCCCTGCTCATCGAAGTCGTCCACGCGTCGCGCCGAGAGCACCACTCGCCCGTCGGAGTCGGAGTAGATCACCGCATTCTCCACCAGATTGGCCACAGCGACAGTCAGCTGCTCGGCATCACCTGTGACCTGCAACCCCCGCTCCCCCGCGATGACCAACGCGATCCCCCGCTGGTCGGCGTCGACACGTCGCCGATCCGAGGCCACCGCCAGCACCTGATCCACGTCCACAGTCGACGCCTCGGTCATCGGCTCGTGCGCCTGAAGTCGAGAGAGCTGGATGATGTTGGCCACCAGCTCCGACAACCGGGCCGACTCGACCTGCATCCGCGAGGCGAATCGCTGCACGGCCTCCGGGTCGTCGGCAGCGCCCTCCACGGCCTCGGCGAGCAGAGAGATCGCCCCGATCGGCGTCTTGAGTTCATGGCTGACGTTGGCGACGAAGTCACGGCGAGTCTCCTCGACGCGTCGGGCCTGGGTCCGGTCATCGGCGAGGATCAGCACCAGATCGGCCACGGGCGCAACGCGCACCGACAGCACAGTGGACGGGGCTCGTTGAGGACGACGCAGCTCCAGCTCGGTGGTCCGGATCTCCCCGGCCTGGCGTACTTCACGGGCCAACTCCAGCAACACATCCACGGCGACGTGGTTGTCACGCACCAACCCCAGATTGCGGGCCGGCACCGTCGAAAGCCGGACGGCATCATGTGCATCGACGACGATCACTGCCGAACGCAGCACCGAGACGACTTCGGCCAGCCCTTCCGGAAGCACGTCCACAGGCTCGTTCTCCGTGGGCGGCGGCTCCAGAGCCCGACGCCGTTTCATGACGATGACGGCGCACGCTGCTCCCAGCACCAGCCCGATCAGCACACCGAGAATCCACGCCATTCGACTCACCCTAGTTCCGCCTCACACGGCCTGCGATCCATGGCCCCGGGCACGCGCGACGTTCAGATACTGTTCACGTCACGTTCACGTCTCGGTGGGGCATGCTCCAAACAGCGCGCATACGGTGTGACACACTGCCCGTTCGACCTTGGTCGCCCTTTCGATCCGTGGCGCGTGTGGCAGGGCCGGACCTCGACGATGAAGGATGATGATGCGCAACTCCTATCACGATGATCTGAACGACGTGGTCGACGACCTCGTACGGATGGCAGGCCTCGTGCGCACCAGCGTCTCCACGGGTACGCGAGCCCTTCTCGAAGCGGACATCCGCTCGGCGGAACAGGTCATCAGCGAGGACGAGAGCATCGACGAAGCCCACAACGACATCGAGTCGCGGTGCTTCTCCCTCCTGGCCCGGCAGGCTCCGATCGCCAGTGATCTGCGCACCGTTGTCTCGGCGCTGCGCATGGTCACCGCGATGGAACGCATGGGCGACTTGGCTGCGCATGTGGCCAAGATCGCTCGGATGCGCTTCCCCGAGCGGGCCGTACCCGATGACCTGCAGCCGAACTTCGAGCGCATGGCCAAGCTGGCCGACCAGATGATCGCCAAGGCCGGGGACACATTGCGTACCCGCGATGTTGCTGTCGCCGCCGAACTCGCCACCATCGATGAGGAGATGGACGAGCTGCGCCGCGACCAGTTCCGCACCCTTTTGAATGACGATTGGGCACACGGCGTCGAGGCTGCCGTCGACGTGGCACTGCTGGGGCGCTACTACGAGCGCATCGCCGACCATGCCGTGTCGCTCGGCCGTCGCGTCGCCTTCGTGGTGACCGGCGAAAAGGACGACCGAGCGACCTGGTCGAGCAGCTGACTTACTTCTTGCCCTGGTTCTTGACCGCTTCGATCGATGCTGCGGCGGCATCGGGGTCGAGGTAGCGTCCGCCCGGCGTGGTGGGCTTCATATCGTCATCGAGCTCGTACAGCAGTGGAACACCGGTGGGGATGTTGAGGCCCGCGATGTCGGCGTCGGAGATGCCGTCAAGGTGTTTGACAAGAGCGCGCAGCGAGTTTCCGTGCGCCGCGATCATCACGATCTTGCCGCCCTTCAGGTCGGGCACGATCGATGCTTCCCAGTACGGGAGCATGCGTGCCACGACATCGGCCAGACACTCGGTGCGGGGACGCTCTTCCTCGGGGATGTCCGCGTAACGGGGATCATGGAACTGCGAGTACTCGGCGTCGGCGTCGAGAACCGGGGGCGGGGTGTCGTACGAACGACGCCACGTCATGAACTGCTCCTCGCCATACTTCTCGCGGGTCTCGGCCTTGTCCAGGCCTTGGAGCGCACCGTAGTGCCGCTCGTTGAGCCGCCATGAGCGTCGCACCGGGATCCAATGCCG
Organism: Propioniferax innocua; assembly: GCF_006716235.1. Lineage (GTDB taxonomy): Bacteria > Actinomycetota > Actinomycetes > Propionibacteriales > Propionibacteriaceae > Propioniferax > Propioniferax innocua. The sequence goes on from NZ_VFOR01000002.1 coordinate 567,886, forward strand.
GTCGCAACCATCGAGTGCGATGTTCGCGGTGTGGATCGCGCGACGCAACAGCGACGTGTGCAGAACGTCGGGCAACAGCCCCTCGCCCTTCAGAAGCTCAGCGGCCTTCTGCGCCTCTCCGACGCCCTTCTCGTTGATATCGACGTCCACCCAGCCGGTGAACAGGTTCTTGGCGTTCCATTCGCTCTCGCCGTGGCGGAGCAGGATCAATCGTGCGGTCATACCCCAAGCCTACGGCTCGCCCATGTTTGCCAGACTGTGCCCATGTCAAAACCCATCGCAGTAGTGACCGGAGCCAGCAGCGGCATCGGAGCCGCCACCGCACGAGCCCTCACCAAGGACGGTTTCCACGTGTTCTGCGTGGCCCGCCGCACCGAACGCATCGAAAGCCTCGCCGCCGAGATCGGGGGTACCGCCGTCACGTGCGATGTCTCGAACCCCAGCGCCGTGGCCTCCCTCACCAAGGCCGTCGGCGACCGCGTCGACCTCTTGGTGAACAACGCCGGCGGCGCCCTCGGCAAGGACCCTCTCACCGAAACAGATCTGGAACTCTGGCAACGCATGTACAACTCCAATGTCATGGGAGCCGCACGCGTGACCCAAGCCCTGTTGCCGGCGCTTCGCACGGCTGAGGGGCAGATCGCCTTCGTCACCTCCGTGGCCGCAGAGACCGCCTACGAAGGCGGCGGCGGCTACTGCGGCGTCAAGGCCGCCGAACGGATGCTCGCCGGCTCGCTGCGTCTGGAGCTCGCCGGTGAGCCGATCCGCATCTGCGAGATCGTGCCCGGCCTGGTCAAGACCGACGAATTCTCCCTGACACGTTTCGACGGCGACCAGGAACGAGCCGACAAGGAGTACGAGGGTGTCGAGGGTCCGCTGGTGGCCGAGGACATCGCCGAGTGCATCCGCTGGGTCGCATCGCGCCCGTGGCATGTCAACATCGACCGCATGGTCGTGCGTCCGCGCGCCCAAGCTGCGATGCACAAACTGATCCGATCGGCCCCCGAGCAGAGCTGATCTCCACCACGTGACCGGACGGCCGACGCGGCCGCAGGCGTCAGACCAGGTCCCGCGGGATGTCCGCACTGGTGCGACGCGTGTGGATGCGTCGGCCGTTCTCGTAGGCGGCCAGTTCGTTGGTGACGGTGAATTTGAATGAATCACCGAACATCGTGCTGCGCGTCTGCAACTCGATGTCCCAATCCGCCGCTTCCCGCACCGCGGCACCCGGCGGCGCGGGGCGTCGGTACCGGATCAGACGCAGACACTCGACACGTGGGCTGGATGTGTCGTTGATGTCACGCTCATACACATCCTCCTCGACGGCCTGGTAATAGAGGCCATCGGAGAGATCGGTCTGCCAGATCTCCCTCTTGCTGCGCAGCTCCACGGTGCCACGTACCAGATCATGGGTGAGGATGCGTTCCATCGGGGCCGCCCCGGCGTCGATGGGAGTGCCCGGTGGCTCGGGTGGCAACTCCAGTTCCGGTTGTTCCCACACATCCCGCGGCGAACCGGGCCCAAGGTCTCGCGTGGGGAGCGTCAGCTCCGGGTGCCCATCGAGACGGATCGTCGCGTGTTCCTTCGTCGGCCACATGAGGGGCCAGAGACTCGATGAGACGCTGAGTCGGATCCAGTGCCCGGGCTCGAACCGATGTGCGATGGCCAACAGCGGCACATCGATATCCACCGGCTCCCCGGGGACGAGAGGCTCGGGGTGCTCGTGGGACGAGTGATGGGTCAGGTTGCACAGCGTCATCGTGACCAGACGCGATGTGCCATCCGGCGCCACATCGCACAGCCGGATCGCCAGCACCCCGGTGTCCTGATCACTCTTCGCCCGCAGCCGGACACGCGGTATCCCAAGCACCTCCACCGGATCGTTCACCCGCCAGTCGAACGTTCTGGAGCGCGCATCATCAGCACGCTGGTCCAAGGCATGTCCCGCGGGGTCGCCGAACTGCAGCCAACGTCCGGCCGCGTAGCCGATCTGCTCGGTGCTGCGCATTCCACGGGGTCCGGCCCGAACGGCCTCGGTGCCGTCGAGCGTGACCTCCTTCACGCGCGGCGAGGGCCATTCCTGCTCCGCCACCCATCGTCCCGGTCGGTATTCGTGGTCGGTTCCGACCGGGGCAGCATCAGGCATCCAGACCCTCAGCCGCGGCTCGACATCCACACCATTGTCGACACCGGCCATCCAGTGATCCCACCAGCGGATCGATTCGGCGATGAAATCCGTCGACGGGCCCGGCACCCCCTGATGCGGATAGTGATGTGTCCATGGCCCCACGAGGGCGTGCACCACGGTGTCGGCGTGTGCGAGCAACCGGAAAGGCGTCGAACGGTACTGATCGAGGAGTCCACCCACCGCCAGTACCGGCACCTTGATCGCAGAGAGGTCCTCCCCCACCGACCCATGCTTCCAATAGTCGTCACGACGCTGATGGCCGAGCCACGTCTCGATGTTCACCGGCGCACTGTCGATACGCCGGATCCAGTCCTCACGCCATTGCTCACCGGCCATCGAAGGATCGGATGGACGCGCGTTGTAGGCCCACATGGTGGCTGCCCACGGGAGCATCTGATCGGCGACGATCGCTCCCCCGTGGTAGTGCACATCCCCGCCGTACCGGTCGTCGGTGGAACAGATACTGATGACAGCTGCGAGCTCCGGTGGCTGCAACGCTGCGATCTGGAGGCCGTTGAATCCGCCCCAGGACTTGCCGATGATGCCGACCTGACCGTCACACCAGTGCTGTGCGGCGATCCAGCTCAACACCTCCAGCCCGTCGGCCAGCTCGGTCTCGGAGTACTCGTCGGTCATGATCCCGGTCGAATCACCGGCGCCGCGGAGGTCGACCCGCACACTCACGTAGCCCGCTCTCGCGAACTCTGCATGGATGGTGTGATCGCGGTGCGCGGTCACGTCCCCGCGTCGATAGGGGATGTACTCCAACACCGCGGGGGCCGGGGCGTGGTCGGCGCTCACCGGACGCCAGATGCGCGCTGCGAGTTCAGTTCCATCGGAGAGGGGGATGAGGACGTCGGGATGTACCCGGACCGCTTCTGGTTCGGAGCGGTACCGTCCGGCGTCAGCGGCGTCTGACAGGGGCATCCTCGCACCATACCCAAGGAGGCCCCGACCCACCGGAGGTGCACGGCTGGATGAGACCGCACCGGCCGGGCTGCATCGATCAGTTCAGGGTCAGGTGGCGTCGGGACGCAGGTGTTCGAACGCCGCGAGGTTGTGCGTGGACTCCCCCCGGTCCAGACGCCACTGCCACTCCTTCCGGATGGCGCTGGCGAAACCGAGTTCGAGGATCGAGTTGAACGAGGAATCTGCGGCTTCGGCGACGGCCCCCAGCAACCGATCCACTTCGGCCGGGGTGACCGCTTCCCGGCTGATCCGTCCGGTCAGGTGGATATCGCCTTGATGGTCGACGCTGAAAGCCACCACATAGGTCTTCAGATTGCGTTCCAGCAACCATCGGTAGACCTCCAGATGGTTCTCATCGGGGTGCCTGGCGACGAAGGCGCGGATCTGCAACGAGTGCGCATCCAGCACCAACGCACACTCGGTCTGCAGCTTGTGCTCGCCGGGAAGAGTCACGGTGAAGACGTCGGTCTTCTCCTGCCATGGCAGGCCCAGGTCCTCCAACGCTTCACGAATGGCACCACTGGCATCCATGGCATCTCCCTGTCTGTCGATCCGTCCGGTTCTGTCGATCCATCCGGGCTCATCGGCCCATCAAATGTTCCCGGGCCGCCACACTACGCCGCCCTACACGGAGGTGTGGCTCGGCACGAGAGGACGCCGCTTGCGCGACACGACGGGGCCATGCACCCAACGACACAAGAAATACTACGCCGCGTAGCATTGGTGCTGCCATATCAGATGACTACCCTCGGAGGAAACGTGACCACGTGGCGGAATGAAGTGGATCTGCTCGGCGAGAAGCAAGTGCCTACAGACGCCTACTACGGCATCCACACGCTTCGAGCGATGGAGAACTTCACGATCTCGGATCGCACCATCAACGAGGTCCCCTCCTTCATCCGAGGCATGGTGCAGGTCAAGAAGGCCACCGCCCTGGCGAACGCCGAGCTGGGAGCTCTCCCCGAAGACATCAAAGACGCGATCGTGTGGGCCTGCGACGAGATCCTGGAGAACGGTCGCTGCATGGACCAGTTCCCCATCGACGTGTTCCAAGGAGGAGCCGGCACGTCGGTGAACATGAACACCAATGAGGTCATCGCGAACCTCGCGCTGGAGCACATCGGCGAACCGCACGGCGCCTACGACAAGATCAACCCCAACGACCACGTGAACCGCAGCCAGTCGACGAACGATGCCTACCCCACGGGCTTCCGGATCGGTCTTCACACCGAACTGCAGACGCTCATCACAGCGATGGAGAATCTGATCGCCGCGTTCGAGAAGAAGGAGACCGAGTTCGCCGACGTCCTCAAGATGGGCCGCACCCAGTTGCAGGACGCGGTTCCCATGACATTGGGGCAGGAGTTCGGCGCCTGGGCCGCGACCATCAAGGAGGATCTGGGCCACGTCCAGAATTTCAGCAAGTTGTTGCTGATGGTGAACCTCGGAGCAACCGCGATCGGCACCGGCATCAACACTCCTCCGGGCTACTCGGAACTGGCGGTGAAGAAGTTGAGCGAGGTCACCGGCTATGACTGCAGCCCTGCACCGAACCTGATCGAAGCGACCAACGACTGCGGTGCCTACGTTCTTGTGCATGCCGCGCTCAAGCGCTTCGGGATGAAGCTCTCGAAGATCTGCAACGACCTGCGACTGCTCTCATCGGGTCCACGCGCCGGCCTCAAGGAGATCAACCTGCCCGAACTCCAGGCTGGTAGCTCGATCATGCCGGCCAAGGTGAATCCGGTCATCCCCGAGGTGGTCAACCAGGCCTGCTTCAAGGTGTTCGGCAACGATGTCACCGTCACATGGGCTGCCGAGGCAGGGCAGCTGCAGCTCAACGTCATGGAGCCGGTGATCGCCTCGTCGATGTTCGAATCGGTGTCCCTGCTCACCAACGCCTGCGACAACCTGCGTGAACGCTGCGTCGAAGGGATCACCGCGAACGTCGAGCGGTGCCACGATTACGTGATGACGTCCATCGGTATCGTCACCTACCTCAATGATTTCATCGGACACCACAACGGCGACCTGATCGGCAAGGAGTGCGCGCGCACCGGCAAGTCGGTCCGCGAGGTCGCCCTGGAGATGGGGGTCATGTCAGAGGAGCGGCTCGACGAGATCCTCTCGATGGAACACTTCATGAACCCCCACGGAGTCACGGCCAGCACACAACAGCCCGACCCCAAGGCTGCTCGCTGACCTTCGCGGAGGTCACGCCACTCGGCGTCATCATCCTCTGACATCATGTCGCCATGATGAGTGCTGCAGTGCTGTGCTTGTTCGTCGTGACCGGCGCAGCACTGCAGCGGCTCTCGGGGACCGGTGTGGGGCTCGTGGTCGCGCCGGTGGCCGCTCTGCTCATGGGCCCTGTCGAGGGCATCGTCCTCACGAATGTGATCACCACGGCGTCGGGGTTCATGCTCACGCTGTCCGTCCGGCGTGATGTCGAGTGGCGTCGTTGGGGCGTGCTGTGCGCCTCCGCATCCGCCGGGGTGCTCGCAGGAGCGCTGCTGGTGGGCTCGCTCCCCCACGCGTGGCTTCAGATCCTGGTCGGCGGTGTCGTCCTGCTTTCCCTCGGCCTGACCGTGAGCGTCCGCAATCCCCCGTTCGTGCCGGTCGTCCTCGGTGGCGTCATCGCAGGTGCCCTGGGCGGGTTCTTCAATGTCACCGCCGGCGTCGCAGCAGCGGCCATGATCATCTACGCCTTGATGACGCGGTGGGAACACCGTCGCTATGCGGCCACGATGCAACCCACCTTCATGACGCTCGGCGCCATGTCCCTCATCGCCAAGGCGGCGACCGGGTCGATCACCGCTCTGGACGCGTCGTTCTGGCTCATCCCGGGTGTGATCACGGCCGTCTTGATCGGTGGTTGGCTGGGGAAGCTCGCAACACGCAGGATGCCGGCCGGGAGAGCACGCGGAATCGCGCTCACCCTGGCCGGCATCGGAGCGATCAGCACCATCGCGCGCGGCGTCATGGCACTGGGCTGAACCTCATTCCAGGTCGAGCAGGGGCTGCCCGCCCTGCACCGCCTCCCCGGAATCGACATGGATGGCGGTGACCTTGCCCTCCTTGGGCGCAGTGATCTCGGTCTCCATCTTCATGGCCTCGAGCGTCATGAGAACGTGCCCGGCCTCGATCTCATCGCCTTCGTTCACGAGGATCTTGGCGACCGAGCCGGCCAGTGGAGCGACCACTGCATTCGCGGTGGCGGCCTGCACCGACGCGCTGGTCGGAGCTGCCGGCGTCGGGCCAGTGCCGCCGACAACGATCGACCCCAGGGCCGGACGCTCTTCCTCGGCCACCTCCACGTCGACCTCGTAGGCAGTCCCGTTGACCGTTACCTTCAGTTTCATGTGACTTCCTTACGCGTATCAGCGGACGTGGGGGACGGAACGACTCTGGACGTACGAACGGCCCTGTGCAGTCCACGCGCCCTGACGGTGGAACCGCACGGCCTTCACCTTGGCGCGGTGCCCCATATAGGCAGCAACGGCCGCGGAGATCGCCATCACCACTTCTTCGGGAATCTCCTTGCTGCGAGCGGCCTTGAGCTCTGCCAGTTCGCCCTCGACCTTCTCCAACCGTTCGGAGATCCCGCGTACGAGCGCGAGTAGCTCTGCTGTGTCTTCTGCCATGGTTCCCACCTCACGTCGGCCCGAGGCCGTGCTTCTTGTTCGGGCGGAGCTCGCGCTTGTTGACCAGCACCTCGAGCGCCATGGAGACCTCACGGCGCGTGTCTGCCGGATCGATGATGTCATCGACGAGGCGGCGCGATGCAGCCATGTAGGGGGTCGAGAAGGTTTCCCGGTACAACTCCACAAGTTCGGCGCGCTTGGCCTCCGGATCCTCGGCCTCGGCGATCTCGCGCTTGAACACGATGTTCGCCGCGCCATCGGCACCCATCACCGCGATCTCGGCCGTCGGCCACGCAAAGACGCGGTCTGCACCAAGATCCTTGCCGCACATGGCCAGGTAGGCGCCGCCGTAGGACTTGCGGAGCACCACGGTGATCTTCGGCACCGTGGCCGCCGAGTACGCGTACAGCATCTTGGCGCCATGGCGGATGATGCCGCCATGCTCCTGGGCGACGCCCGGGAGGAAACCGGGCACATCCACCAGCGTCAGCAGCGGAATGTTGAACGCGTTGCAGAACCGGATGAACTGCGAGCCCTTGTCGGAGGAATTGATGTCGAGCACACCCGACATCACGCTGGGCTGGTTGGCGATGACGCCGACGGTGCGTCCGGTGATGCGGGCGAAGCCCACCACGAGGTTCTGTGCGTAACCGGCCTGCACCTCGAGGAAGTCAGCGCCGTCCACGATATTCCCGATCACGTCGCGCACGTCGTAGCCCTTGCTGCCGTCGACGGGGACCACATCGCGCAGCTCGGGGTTCGCCTCGACCTCCTCGAACCCGTCGAGCACCGGCGGGTCCTCGGTGTTGTTCTGCGGCAGGAAGCTCAGCAGCTTCTTGGCGATGAGCAGTGCCTGCTCATCGTCATCGGCCACGAAGTGAGCGACACCCGACCGAGCCATGTGCGAGTCCGCGCCACCCAGATCGTCCGCAGTCACCTGTTCGCCGGTGACGGCCTTGATCACGTTGGGACCGGTGATGAACATGTGCGACTTGCGCGTCTGGATGATGAAGTCGGTCAACGCGGGCGAGTAGGCCGCACCACCGGCGCAGGGCCCGGCAATGATGGAGATCTGCGGTACGACACCGGAAAGCAGCACGTTGTTGAAGAACACGCGGCCGTAGCCGGAGAGCGAATCGATGCCCTCCTGGACACGCGCGCCACCGGAATCGTTGATGAACACGAAGGGAGTGCCCGTGGTGTGGGCAGCCTTCATCATGTCCACGACCTTGTTCGACTGCGTCTCGCCGGCCGAGCCACCCATCACGGTGAAGTCCTGCGAGGCGATGTGCACCGGCCGCCCGAGTACTGCGGCAGAACCGGTCACGACGCCATCTGCAGGGGCCTCGGCCTTGTCCATGCCGAAATAGACGGTGCGATGCTTGGCGAACATGCCGCTCTCGGTGAACGTTCCGGGGTCGGCGAAAGCGTCGATACGCTCCCGAGCGCTGAGTTTGCCGCGCTCGTGCTGCTTCGCGATACGTTCCTCACCGCCACCGACCGACACCTTGGCCTTGGCCTCGGCCAGCTGCTCGAGGCGGTCCGCCATCGAAGGGATGTTGGTTTCTGTGCTCATACTTGATGTCCTCAGGCAGGTTCGACGCTGACGGTGTGCGAGTGATCGCCGACCGTGACGTTGTACTTGATCGGTTCACGGATGGCCTTGCTCGCACCACTGGCGGCGTCGGCCTCCTTCTTGACCTGTTCGGCGGTCTTGCCGACGTTCTTCGGCCCCTCATGACGCGTGGTGAAGAACTTGGGCGCCACTCCCGGGAACATCGCGTACGTCAGCACGTCCTCGTCGGTTCCGTCAGCCCCCGGCAGTTCAGCAGCCTCCACACGGAGGTTCTCCCACTCGGGCTCGATCAGGTCAGCCGGTCGCTGCGTGATCGGGGACTTCCCGGTCTGCTCCTCGGCCAGGGCGGTCACCTCAGCAGAACGTTCGCCCGGGCATTCGCCGTAGTAGCCGAGCATGAGATCGGCGAACTCGCCGGTCAGCACCTTGTAGCGACCCATCAGGACGTTGAACACCGCCTGTGTGCCCACGATCTGGCTCGACGGTGTGACCAGCGGAGGGAATCCCGCGTCCTCACGGACCCGCGGCACCTCCTCCATGACCTCCTTGACGCGGTCACCGGCGCCCTGCGCCTTCAACTGCGACTCCATGTTCGAGATCATGCCGCCGGGGATCTGCGACTTGAAGATGTCGGTGTCGACGCCGGTGATGGCCGACATGAACTCGGCGTAACGCGGGCGCACCTCAGCGAAATGGTCCCGCACGCGCTCCAGACGCTCCATGTCGACACCGGTTGAGTAACCGGTGCCCTCCAGCATCTCGATGAGGGACTCGGTCGGGTTGTGCCCCGGCCCAAGCGACATCGACGAGATCGCGGTGTCGACCACATCGGCACCGGCCTCGATGGCCTTCATCAGCGACACCAAGGTGACGCCGGTCGTCGAGTGACAGTGCACGTTGATCTGCACATCACCGTAGGTGTCCTTGATGCCCTTGACGATGTCGTAGGCCGGCTGTGGCTTGAGCAGTGCAGCCATGTCCTTCAGCGCGATCGACTCGGCTCCCATGTCGAGCAGACGTCCCGCAAGTTGCACGTACTTCTCGGTGTCATGCAGGGGCGAGACCGTGTAGCAGATCGTGCCCTGCGCATGCTTGCCCGTCTTGCGCACCGCCGCCATCGCGCGCTCGAGGTTGCGCGGATCGTTCAGCGCATCGAACACGCGGAAGACGTCCATACCGTTCTCCGCAGACTTCTCCACGAACTTGTCGACCACCCCATCGCCGTAGTGGCGGTAACCCAACAGGTTCTGGCCGCGCAGGAGCATCTGCAGACGTGAGTTCGGCATCAACTCACGGAAAGTCCGCAGTCGTTCCCACGGATCTTCATTGAGGAAGCGGATACATGCGTCGAAGGTCGCGCCACCCCAGCACTCGACGCTCCAATAGCCGGCTCGGTCGATATCCTCACAGACGTCAACCATGTCCTCCATGGCCATGCGCGTGGCCATGAGGCTCTGGTGGGCGTCGCGCAAGGCAAGCTCGGTGACCCCGATCTGTTTCGTTTCCATCTGCTTCGTATCAGGCACGGAACCTATTCTGTCAACTCCGGTCGTGCCGCCCAGCACCCTCCCCCTGTCTTGCCGTCCACGGGGATCGCATATCCTTTGGTGAGTATGCCGCTGGGATATGCGGCCTCGGTTCGAGAGCCGACCATGCCGGCTCAGCCGGGCATCATGAGGAAAGATCTCAGTCAGCCCGAAGTGTGATCATGTTCCCGAAGGTCTGCTGGCACCGATCTCCATATCCGTGAAGGAGTAGGCCGGCCAAGGCCCGAGAAAGCGAATCGTGACCGCAGGCTCGGCTTCTCGGATAGAGGTCAGCACGGCCCCCACCGTGGGGATGTCGACGCGGTCGGTGAGGCAGGCCATCGTCAGGACGGGCACCAGGCCCGGATCGGTCAGGGGGCGCCGGTACTCCTCGATCTGAGCACAGTGTCGGGCCAGCCGGGCGCGCCAGTCGGGGTAATAGTCATCAGCGGCTCGGTCGACGATGCCCTTCTTGGCTTTCTCCACGCGCTTCTCAAGGAGTCTGCGCACCCCGGCCGGACGGTTCGCTGCTTCCTCACGGAGCCGTGCGACCTCCGGGTCATCTGCGCAGAACGACTCCAGGCCAAGTGAAATCTCGACGCGCAGTTCCGCCTTGCCGTCCAACGCGGCCGAGAACCTGAACAGACCTTCCGGCTCTCAACCAGCCGCCTCATCCCGCTGTGCAACGATGAGTCAGTGGTCCCCACGACCCCACCAGACAGGAGGCTCGCATGTCTCAGTGGTTCACCGACTCCTTCAAATCGGAGTTCGAGCGCACCAGCGAACAGCTTGGGCGCTTCAATCTCGCAGTCTTCGGCAAGACCGGTGTCGGCAAGTCCACACTCATCAACGCGATCTTCGGCGAAGAGGTGGCACGGACCGGAATCGGCGAACCGGTCACCCGCGGCAGCCATCTCTATCTCGACAAACGCGGACGCCTCGGCCTCATCGACACCGAAGGATTGGAAGTCGGACGCGACGACAAGCAACTCATCGGCGACCTGCGCAAGCTGATCCGCACCACGCGCCGGCTACCGCTGGCCGAACAGATGCACGTCGCCTGGTACTGCGTACGCCCCATGGACCGCCGTTTCGAAGATTCCGAGGCCGATTTCATCCGCGAGCTCGACAGGCTCGGCGTCCCCACCCTCGTGGTGCTGACGCAGGTGCCCCGGGACGACCAGGGTCGTTTCCATCCCGACGCCATAGCCATGGCACACCACATCGCAGACATGGGGCTGCCCATCGTGGGGCACCCCCACATGACCAACGCAGCGAGGGACCGGTTCACCGGTCAGCCAGCACACGGCTTGATGGAGCTGTTGCGCGAGACCTTTCGCACAACACCCGAGGCTGTCCACGAGGCGCTCGCGAGCGCGCAGACGATTGATCCCCAAGCGAAGAAGAGCGTCGCGCAGAGAGCGGTGACCGCAGCAGCAGCCACCGCCGCAGGCGTGGCCGCAACACCGATCCCGTTCGCAGATGCCGCCGCGCTCGTACCCATCCAGCTCGGCATGATGGCCCGCATCTCCCACGTGTTCAACATTCCATTCGACCGCGCGGCAATGCTTGCAGTGGCCTCCACCTCGGCGGCCACGGTGGGCGGACGCACCGCCGTCACGAACCTCATCAAGCTCCTCCCGGGAGCCGGCAGCATCACCGGCGGGGTCATCGGGGCCGGCGTCGCCTCCGCCTTCACGTTCGCGATGGGTCAGGCCTGGATTTCGGTCTGTGAACGCGTCGCCCAAGGACGCTTCCGCACAGCGAGTGGCGTCCTCGACAATGCTGCGGTGCGCAAAGCCTTCACCGATGAGTTCGCCCGGCGGGCGCCACAGATTCGCCGTGAATGACCACCCGACGGCTGAACGGGCTCAGGGATGAAACGGGCTCAGGGGTAATCGGGCGCTGCGGGAAGACCACGATATTCCTCGAGGGTCCGCACCCCTTCGTGATGCATCCGCGTCGCGGTCTCGATACCGACGAAGCGGAAATGCCATGGCTCGTAGGCGTAGCCGATCACCGGCGTCAGATCCTGTGGGTATCGGAGCAGGAAGCCGTATCGCCAAGCGTTCTCGGCGAGCCACTTTCCTTCAGCGGTCTCACCGAAGCAGGGCTGAAGCGTGCATTGCCCATCGGGACGTCCCACGTCGGCGGCCAGCCCGGTCTGATGCTCGCTGTGACCGGGGCGGGCACTCACGAGGTCGGCCTCGTCGCCACGCTCGGCACGCTTCTGCGTATAGATGGCCTCCTGCTCCTGGAAGGAGCGGTATCCGCTGGTGATCGAGAACTCCACACCGGCGGCCCGTGCGGCTCCGTGCATCTCGTCCAGGGCACGGGCCGCCTCGGGGCGCAGGAGCTCACCGCTGGGGTTGGGAACGTGGGCCGGATTGGTCAGGTCGGTGGGGCCGTAGTCCGCCGGCAGTGGGCGCTGTTTGTTCACCACCACGTCGACGCTGTTGGGGTGATCGATGTCCGCCGGCGGGGGCTGGGGCGTTTCTGGGGGCTCGGGAGTGGGGGTCGGCGTCGGCGTGGGAGTCGGTGTGGGCACGACCTCGATCTCGGGATCCTCCGGCCCGGCCACGGCATTCCCCACGCGCTCCTCGTAGGAGCCGAGGACCACCGCGCTGCCCCCGAAGACCACCAGCACCAGCGCACCGATGCCCACGGCCGCTCGCCGGGAAGAGATCGGAAGACGGGACGCAGCCCGCTTGGGTGCGGGGCGCGGGGAAGTGCGCGGTGCCATGACCCCAGCGTAGGGGCGCCCACACCGTGACCGAAGCCGACGCTCCGGCCCCCTTCACCTGACCAACGGCCCGGGCCAAGGGGGGACGACACCCGCCGTTCATCTTTGGTTCATGACACCCACATCTCAACATGGCTTCAATGGCGCCGACATGACCGGTTCATCATGGGTCACCTGAGCACCAAGGAGAACAATGAACGTGGGCACATCCGCGACGACGTCACCGGACACCGCATCCGGCCCTCCGACGCGCCGGTTCCACTGGGTCGCCCGACTGGCATTCACCGTCGCGGCCATGTTCCTGACCTTTGTCGGTGGGGCGCTCGCCGGGTTGATCGCCTGGCCCCTGCACGAATTCATCGATCCGGAGCCGGATTCGTTCCTCGATCTGCTGCTCCTGGAGCTGCCCTCGCTCGGCATGGTCGCCGCCACCTTGGTGATCGTGTGGGTCCTCATGCGGTTCGTCGACCGCCGCCCGTGGCGTCAGGCCGGCCTCACGTGGCGCTCCGTCGACATCGTCTGGTTCGTGGGGGCGCTGCTGGCCATGACCGCGCTGACGATGACCGTCGGCTTCATCGCCCGCACGGCCGGTGTGTCCTATGAGCCCGAACCCAGCGCCTATCCGGCCGCATGGATGACGGTGATGGACCTCATCTTCCGAGCCCTGATCCACGCATCGTTCTGCGAGGAGCTCATCTACCGCGGCTATCTGATGCAGACCCTGGAGATGCGTCGCCGCCCGTGGGTGGTGGCCGCGATCAGCGCCCTTTCATTCGGTTCCCTGCACCTGCTCTCCCAGGGGAACGACGCCAGTCCTTGGCTGTACGCACTCCACGCGAGCGGCTTCGCCATGTTCGCAGCGGCGGCCGTGGTGGTGACGCGCAGCATCTGGCCCGCGGTGGGGATCCACTTCGGCACCTACGTGGCCACGGACCTGATGCGGTGGCTGGGCCTGGGCGACGGACCGATGACGTGGCTCACGGTCGGCGCTGCCGGCTGGCTCATCGGCACGATCATGATCGTCGTGCACAAGCGTCGCGTCAGGGAAATCCCCGACCCGTTGTTCCCGACGAAGTGACCTGCCGCCGGACCGACAGGCCCCCCATGGATTGACGACGACATGGATTGACGACGACATGGGCTGACGACGACGAGGAGGGTCGAAAGGACGAAGGTTCACGACAAGAGGTGTGAGAGGATCACCATCGGCCACGCACGGCCGCTCCCGACCAGGAAGAACGTTCATGCCCACACGCGCCGATCTGCGCAATATCGCCATCATCGCCCACGTCGACCACGGAAAGACCACGATGGTGGACGCCATGCTCTGGCAGTCCGGTGCATTCCGTGAAGGATCCGACGTCGACAACCGCGTCATGGACTCGATGGACCTCGAACGTGAGAAGGGCATCACGATCCTGGCGAAGAACACCGCCGTCAAGCACGTGATCAACGGTGACGAGGTCACCATCAACATCATCGACACCCCGGGCCACGCCGATTTCGGTGGCGAGGTCGAACGTGGCCTGGAAATGGTCGACGGCGTCATCCTGTTGGTCGACGCCTCCGAAGGGCCGCTGCCCCAGACCCGCTTCGTGCTGCGCAAGGCCCTGGCCAAGAAACTTCCGATCATCGTGGTGGTCAACAAGGTGGACCGCCCCGATTCACGGATCCCCGAAGTCGTCGAAGAGGTCTACGACCTGTTCATGGACCTGATCGAGGACGACGACACCGACATCCTCGACTTCCCGGTCGTCTATGCCTCGGCCAAGGCGGGACGGGCCTCCCAGAACCGTCCCGAGAACGGCGAGATGCCCGACTCGGAGAACCTCGAGCCCCTCTTCGAGACGATCATGGAGCACGTCCCCGCCCCCGAGTACACCGAGGGCGCCCCACTGCAGGCCCTCGTCACCAACCTCGACGCCTCCCCCTATCTGGGTCGTCTTGCGCTGCTCCGCGTCGCCGAAGGTGAGCTCCGCCGCGGCCAGACGGTGGCCTGGTGCCGCCGGGACGGCTCGGTCAAGCATGTGAAGCTCTCGGAGCTCCTCATGACCGACGCCCTGGAGCGCAAACCCGCCGACGTGGCCCGTCCCGGTGACATCGCCGCCATCGCAGGCATCGACGACATCACCATCGGTGAGACCCTCGCCGACCCCAACGATCCCCGGCCACTGCCCCTCATCAAGGTGGACGAGCCGTCGATCTCGATGACGATCGGCATCAACACCTCTCCGCTCTCCGGCAAGTCCGGCAAGAACCTCACCGCGCGGCTGGTGAAGGCACGATTGGATCAGGAACTGATCGGCAATGTCTCGGTCCGCGTCAGCACCACCGAACGCCCCGACACCTGGGAGGTGCAGGGCCGCGGTGAGCTGCAGCTGGCGGTTCTGGTGGAGATGATGCGACGCGAGTCGTTCGAGCTGACCGTCGGCAAGCCTCAGGTGGTGACGCGCGAGATCGACGGAAAGCTGCATGAGCCGTTCGAGCGTCTGACCATCGATGTCCCCGATGAGTTCGTGGGCACCATCACCGAATTGATGGGCACCCGCCGAAGCCGCTTGGAGCAGATGGTGAACCACGGCACCGGATGGGTCCGGATGGAGTTCATCATCCCGGCGCGAGGTCTCATCGGTTTCCGCACCGAGTTCCTCACCGAGACCCGCGGTACCGGCATGATGCACCACGTCTTCGAGGGGTACCAGCCGTGGGTGGGTGAGTTGCGGACGCGCCCCACCGGTTCACTGGTGGCCGACCGCGCCGGCGTCGTCACCGCTTACTCGCTGTTCAACCTGCAGGAGCGCGGCACGATGTTCGTCTCCCCCGGCGACCCGGTGTACGAGGGCATGATCGTGGGCGAGAACTCGCGTGCCGACGACATGGACGTCAATCCCACCAAGGAGAAGAAGCTCACCAATGTGCGCTCAGCCACCGGTGATGAGCTCGAACGACTCATCCCGGCGAAGCTCCTCAACATGGAACAGGCCCTGGAGTTCTGCCGTGAGGACGAGTGCCTCGAGGTGACACCTGACGCCGTGCGGATCCGCAAGGTGGAGCTCTCCGCGCACGACCGGACCAAGACCCGCAACCGCGCGAAGAAGGGCTGACCCACCAGCACCGGGTGAGCAAACTGTCAGGTGATCGTTGCCGGTTCGTGACCTTCTGATTCAGCGAGAATCGGCCCTTGGCCGTACCGTGGCAAGTGTCCTGTAATCCCATGGTCGGATCAGGGCTTCATCAGGGGGAACCGGCCCCGATGGGTCGGCTGACGAAGTAAGGAAGCTGTATGAAGTCGTTGAAGACAGCAGCGATCGGAGTGCTCACGGCAGCGCTGATGTTCACCACCCCGGGCCTCGCCATGGCGGCCCCCGGTGATGCGACGTCGAGCCCCACCGCGACTCCGACGCCCACACCCACTCCAACGCCCACGCCGACGGCCACTCCGACGCCCACGGCATCGCCCACCCCGACGGCTTCCCCGACTCCGTCGCCGACCCCGCAGGCCACCCCGACGGTGACGCCGAAGGCACAGGCGACCTCGGAGGCCACCGAGGCGATCCGGGCTCTCCGCAAGAAGAACTCGTGGCTCGGCAAGTCGGCCGGCTCGGAGAAGGCCATCAACGGCGGCCGCTACCAGAACTACGAGAACGGCCGGATCTACTGGAGCAGGTCGACCGGCGCCAAGTACGTCCGTGGCCTGATCCTGCAGGAGCTGGATGCCATCGGCGGAACGGACCGGATCGGCTTCCCCCGCACCAATGAGTACGAGGGACCCCGGGGGTCGCGGCAGAGCGAGTTCACCGGCGGTCGGATCTACTGGAGCCCGAGCACCGGCGCACACGCAGTCCTGGGCGACATCTACAAGGTCTTCACCAACGAGGGTTCCGCCTCCGGACCGGTCGGGCTGCCCACCAGCGGTGAGTTCGCGGTCGGACGCGGAGCAGTCGCCCAACGTTTCCAGCACGGCCTGGCCCTGTGGACCCCACAGGGCGGCGCCCACATGGTGCGCGGCATGATCCTCAACGAGTACGCCAAGTACAACTGGGAGCGCGGCCCGCTTGGCCTGCCGGTCAGCAATGAAGGTCAGGCCAAGGGTGCCCGCGTGTCCTACTTCGAGCATGGAGCCATCTACTGGAGCCGCGGCAACGGCACCCGCACCATCCGAGGCGACATCTACAAGCGCTACATGCAGATGGGCCGTCACACGTCGGCTCTCGGCGTCCCGATGTCGAGTGAATTCTCCGGCGGCCACGGCACCCGCGTCACACGCTTCCAGCACGGCGGCCTCATCATCTGGAAGGCCGACCGCGGAGCGAAGGCCATCTACGGCAAGATCGTCAAGAAGTACGGCGAGCTCGATTGGGAACGCGGCCCGCTCGGCGCCCCTCTCAGCAATGAGTTCACCGGCGGCCACGGCGTCCGTGTCAACACCTTCGATCGCGGCGCCATCTACTGGCATCCGACCACCGGCGCCGACGCCAATGCCGTCTACGGCAAGATCTTCTCCGAATACCACGACCGTGGCCGCGAGAACGGCGTGCTGGGCATGCCGACCTCCTCGGAGTTCTCCGGCGGCAAGGGATCCCGCGTCAACCGCTTCCAGAACGGCATCATCATCTGGACAGCCCGCACCGGTTCATGGACCGTCCGCGGCAAGCTCCTCGAGGGTTACGCCCAGCGAGGCTACGAGCGCGGCTCCCTCGGCGCACCCAAGGGCAACGAGTTCGGCACCGGCAAGGGCTGGGCCCAGGACTTCGAAGGTGGACGCCTCTACTACGAGGGCGGCAAGTTCCGTGTCGAGGGCAATGTGAACGTGGATCCGCGCTGCCAGACCGGCCGCGTGCTGTGCATCAGCAAGGGCGACCGCAAGATGCGTTGGATGATCGACGGCCGCGTCATCAAGACCTTCGACGCACGCTTCGGCAAGGCCTCCACCCCGACGCGCAACGGCACCCACCAGGTGTTCCGCAAGGTGCGTGACGAGGTCTCGTGGATGTACGGCAACACCCCGATGCCGTTCGCGATGTACTTCGACGGGGGTCAGGCCGTCCACTACAGCTACGACTTCGCCGCCCGCGGTTATGCCGGCGCGTCGCACGGTTGTGTGAACATCCGTGACTACGAAGGTCTCCAGTGGCTGTATGACACACAGGTGAAGGTTGGGGACAAGGTCGTCGTCTACTGACGCACAGGCCCCGAACAACACAACGCAGACGGCGCCCCGGTCATGTGACCGGGGCGCCGTCGTGTTCGGCGATATCCCTGCGTGAGTGGCCAGCCCATGTGGTGAGCGGCCGATGTGGTGAGCGGCCGATGGGGTGAGCGGCCGATGGGGTGGCCGGGATTCCCTCCCCCCCTCGAATCCCCTCTCGAAAGGTCAGTGCCCGTCGCCGAGGTACCCGCTGAGTTTTGCGTGACGCTCTGCGGACGCCTGGTTGAGACCGAGGATCTTCACGTCCTTGCCCTTCGCGGCGTATTTCGCCTCGACCGCATCGAGTGCGGCCACGGTGGAGGCGTCCCAGATGTGCGATCCGGACATGTCGATGACGACCTCCTCCGGATCACCCGCGTAGTCGAACTGGTAGACAAGATCATTGCTCGAGGCGAAGAACAACTCGCCATGCACTCGGTAGACGCGCCGGTCGACCGTACCGTCCCCGTCGACATCGACCTCCGAGATCTTCTCCACCGTCGAAAAGTGCGCCACGCGACGTGCGAAGACGACGAAAGCGACGTTGACGCCCATGATGACGCCGTAGGCGAGATTGTGCGTGGTCACCGTCACCACGACCGTCACGAGCATGACGATGGTCTCGCTCAGCGGCATGCGACGCAGCGTCCGGGGATCCACGCTGTGCCAGTCCATCGTCCCCACCGAAACCATGATCATCACTGCCACAAGCGCCGCCATGGGGATCCGCGCCACTGCCGGCCCGGCGAGCATCACCAACCCCAGCAGGAAGAGACCCGCGAGGAAGGTGGAGATGCGCGTCCGCGCACCGGAAACCTTCACGTTGATCATGGTCTGCCCGATCATCGCGCAGCCACCCATGCCGCCGAAGAAACCGGTCACGATGTTCGCAACGCCCTGCCCCCAGCCCTCGCGGGTCTTGTTGGAGTGCGTGTCGGTGATGTCGTCCACGAGTTTGGCAGTCATCAACGACTCCAGCAGGCCCACGAGCGCCATGGCGAGCGCCACTGGCCCGATGATCCTCAGCGTCTCCAGTGTCCACGGGACATCGGGGATGAACAGGGTGGGCAGCGAGGATGGGAGCTCACCCTGGTCTCCCACGGTGGGCATCTTCCACCCCGCCAGCTGCACCAATGCGGTCACGATGGCGATCGCCACCAAAGGAGCGGGCACCACCGTCGTCAATCGCGGCAACCCGACCATGATGACGATGCCGAGCGCCACCAACGGATACACGATCCACGGGATCGAGGGACCGATCAACTGCGGAAGCTGTGCCATGAAGATGAGGATCGCCAAGGCGTTGACGAAGCCCACCATCACCATCCGCGGGATGAACCGCATCAGACGGGCCACGCCCAGAAGGCTCAGGATGATCTGGAGCACTCCAGCCAGCAGCACCGTCGCGATGAAATGATCCATACCGTGCTCGCGGGAGATCGGGGCGATCACCAGGGCGATGGCCCCAGTGGCAGCGGAGATCATCGCCGGGCGACCACCGACGATCGCAATGGTGCAGGCCATGGTGAAAGAGGCGAACAGCCCCACACGAGGGTCAACGCCTGCGATCAGCGAGAAGCTGATGGCCTCGGGAATCAATGCCAGCGCCACCACCAGGCCCGCCAACACCTCGGTCTTGAGACGACGCGGGCTGCGCAACGCTGCCAGAACCGACGACCTTCCCTCATCGGCCGGGGGCACCAGCGGGAAGCCCTCGACATCGAGCGAACGTTCCTCGGACGCCCCGAGTCCGTCGTCCGTGGCAGGGTCCTTCAATTCGAGTGGGGTTCGCTCATTTCGAGAAGGTCGTGACATGGGGCTCCGTTCGGGCAGGCATCAAAGATGAGCGGAAAAGACGCGACACTCTAACCTGACACGATGTGAGACTTGAAATCGATGGGCGTCAGCCCCGGGGGGAGCCTCCCAGACGAGCACGAACGCTCCGCGCCACTTCGAGACGCCGTTCGAGTTCGGCCACCGCGGAATCCAGTTCCACGATCGCTTCGGCCAACCCCTCGGCCTTCCCACCGGTCTCCATCGCGCGGCACGCGTCCACGATGGTCCCCACCTGATCGAGTCCGATCCCAGCCACCCGCAACTGCATGATGAGACGCAGCCGTTCGACGGCCTCGGAGTCGTATTCACGAAATCCGCCACTGGTTCGGCGGGCAGGCATCACGATGCCCAGTTCCTCGTAATGCCGGATTGAACGCAGGCTCAGCCCTGTCAACTCGGCAACATCCCCGATACGCAGCGGCCCTTCGGGGATATCCCCTGTCGGTGGCGTGGTCAGCACGACCAGTCAGTCCTCATCCCGGGGTTTCCCCCAGATCAACGGCACGTCACCGACCTCACCGGGGATCCGCGGCCCGTGTCCGGTGAGTTCGACCCGGACGCTGTCGTCGGCGGGCACCGCCACCTGCTCCCCGCGCACCCACACCTCGACCCTGGGGCCCTCTGCCGCGAGCTCGATGGCGTCCTGGGTGACGGTGACGGTGAGTCGCGTCTGCCGCAACCGCATGCGCCAACGCAACGAGGGCCACGGTTCCGGCAGGCGCGGATCGAACGAGATGACCCCACCGTGATCGCGGAGGCCACCGAAGCCGTTGACCAGCGCCGACCACAGACCACCTGTGGAGGCGACATGCACACCGTCGGAGGTGTTCCCATGGCGGTCGTCGAGATCGACGAACAGACCCGCATGAAAGTAACGCAGAGCCAGTTCCGAATAACCGACCTCAGCAGCGATGATCGACTGCACCACCGCCGACAGCGAGGAGTCCCCTGTGGTGATCGGGTCGTAGTACTCGAAGTTGGCGCGCTTCTCCGCCAGCGTGAACTGGTCCCCCTGCAGGAACATCGCGAGCACCACGTCGGCCTGCTTCAGCACCTGGAAGCGATACAACACCAGCGGGTGGAAGTGCAGCAGCAGTGGGCGCTTCTCCAACGGTGTCGCGGCCAGATCCCACACCTCACGCTCCAGGAAGTGGAGATCCTGCGGATGGACTCCGAACCGGTCGTCGTAGGGAATGGCCATCTGCTCGGCGCACCGGAGCCAGAAATCGGTTTCGGCAGGCCCCAACTCCAACCGCTTCACCATGCGGTCATAGTCGGCCCCGTCACGATCCTTGAGTTCCTGCACCACCTCAGCGGCCCGCCGCAGGTTGAACCTGGCCATGGTGTTGGTGAACAGGTTGTCATTGACGACCGTGGTGTATTCATCGGGGCCAGTCACCGAATGGATATGGAAAAGTCCATCGCCCTTCTCATCGAAGAAACCGAGATCGGCCCACATGCGCGCGGTCTCCACCAACATGTCGACCCCCTCCTCGAGAAGGAAGTCGGTGTCACCGGTGGCGTCGACGTATTTGCTCAGCGCGAAGGAGATGTCGGCGTCGATGTGGTACTGCGCGGTACCGGCCGCGTAATAGGCCGACGCCTCCTCACCGCTGATCGTCCGCCAGGGGAAGAGAGCCCCGTCCTGCGCCATCTCCCGCGCACGGCGCCGTGCCGCGTCGAGCATGAGATACCGGAACCGCAACGCACTGCGTGCGGCCTGGGGCAATGTGTACGTCAGGAACGGCAGGACATACACCTCGGTGTCCCAGAAGTAATGCCCCGAATACCCCGAGCCGGTCACGCCCTTGGCGGGGACCCCCTCCACCTCGGCACGCGCGGACGCCTGGGCGAGCTGGAACAGGTTCCATCGGATGGCCTGCTGCTCGGCCGGATGAGAACCAACCTCGACATCGGCGTTCGCCCAGTACTTCTCCAGCCATTCCCGCTGGGCGTCCAACACCGCTTCGACGCCCTCAATACGTGCACGATCAAGCGTCCGGCGGCAACGATCAAAGAGTTCTCGCACCGGAACACCCGACGGGCCGTTGTGATAGGCGGCAAGCTTCTCCAGATGGATCGTCTGCCCCTCACGTGCGGAGATCCGGTAGACCTGCTTGCCCTGGTCGGCCTCGGTGGAGGTGGCCGCCGACCACTCGTTGTCGGTCACCATCTCGTGGTCGACGCCCACGGCGATCCCCAGCTTGGACTGCGCGGTCCGGTACCCCAGCAGGATCCGTCCGTCGGCACACCACTGCGTCTGTGGCTCGAGTACCCGGTGTGCCAGACTCTCGGCCTTGCGCGGATCGAACTCCTCATCGGCGGTGTACTCATCACCCCCGTCCTGACGGTTGATCACCTGGGAGCTGATCACGATGGGGGCATCACCCTCGAGCATCGTGACATCCAGCGTCATCACCGAGAGATGACGCTGCGCGAACGACACCAGTCGCGTCGTGTGAACCTGCACCTTCTTGCCCGCCGGCGTGCGCCAGACCAGACGCCGCCGCAGCAGACCGGAGCGGAAGTCGAGGCTGCGCTCGTAATCCACCAGGTCCGCGTGGGCAAGGTTGAGCGGTTCGTCATCGACGTAGACCTTGAGGACCTTCGCATCCGGGGCGTTGACGATGGTCTGCCCGACGCGTGCGAAACCGTAGGCACCTTCGGCGTGCTGAATCTGCCACGTCTCATGGAACCCGTTGACGTAAGTTCCCGACTCCTCTGACGGCCGCCCCTCCTCAGGGTTGCCCCGCATCCCGAGATAACCATTCCCGACGGCGAACAGAGTCTCGGTGGTCCCGAGATCGGAGACATCGGGATGCTTCTCGACCAACCGCCACTCATCGATGGGGAACCGAGTACGGTCCAGCGGATCGGTCGGATCGGGCGGTACGTCATCGGGGCCGACCATGGTTTCGGCAAACGTCTCGCCCAGAGCCTGTTCCGTGGCGTCGAGTTCGGTCATCATGCGCCTCCGATCTCATCGAGTTCGGCCACCACGACGTCGGCGCCGGCGTCCCGCAGCCGTTCCTCACCGGTGCCACGGTCGACGCCGACCACCCCCGCGAAGCCTCCAGCCGCTCCAGCCCGGACACCGGAGAGAGCGTCCTCCACCACGATGCACTTTTCGGCGGGAACACCGAGGAGACGTGCTCCGTGCAGGAACATGTCGGGAGCGGGCTTGCCCGGAAGCTCGGCGGACACCGCCACGAGCCCATCCACCACGACCTCGAACCGGTCGCTCAGACCTGCCGCTGCCAAGACCTTCGTGGCGTTCTTGGAGGACGAGACGACCGCGACGGCCATCCCCCGCCCCATCACGTGATCCAGAAAACGCACCGACGCCGGGTAGGGCTCGATGCCCTCGGTCTCGAGAATCGTGTTGAACGTGGCGTCCTTGCGGTTGCCGAGTCCACACACTGTCTCGGCGTCGGGGGCGTCGGAGGGGTCCCCCTCGGGGAGTTCGATGCCGCGGGCGTCGAGCATGTGCCGCACCCCGTCGTAGCGGGGTTTGCCGTCGATGTGGTCGTAGTAGTCGGCCTCGGTGTAGGGCGCGACACCACGGCGATCCAGATAATCGGTGAACAACTCCGACCAGGCCCGACGGTGCACCTCCGCAGTGGGAGTCAGCACCCCGTCAAGGTCGAAGAGGATGGCGGCTGGGTCCAAGTCATCGAGCCAAGTCACGCCCGCGAGCCTAGCGGGGTCTGCCCCATGCGTCGATGCATGCTCCGCGCCCTCACCCCGCCCCACCTCTACGTTGTGCCGGGCAGACGCGGCTTTGTGCAGAGGTGGAACGGTTCAGAGGAACGAATCGACCAGCGAGGAGATCGTCCCCACGGGTTTGCCGTGTCCGAGCACGTTCTTGGTGGTCCGTCCGGTCACGTTCGGATGTTCGTAGCCCATCTCCACGAGGATCTGGGCGACGATCAACTGGTGCGCCCGCGAGGCGCCGTCGTCGATCTTGACCGCGATGCCCCGCCCATCGGGAAGACCGGCGGCGTACACCGCTTCGGCCCCGCCCTTGCAGACGAGACCGGGCACGGCAGCATGCAGCTTGGCTTCGCCGCGCCTGGTGCCCGACGCCCAGGTGGGATGCGCACGATAGGCGTCGGCGATCTGCCGCGCCGGTCCGTCCTCGGCGGCAGCGATGCGACCGAACGCCCGGGCAAGACCGGCCAGGCTGATCGCGACCAACGGCGCTCCGCAGCCGTCCACCGCGACATGCGTGATGTCCTCACCGGCGAACTCCGCGATGGCGTCGAACACCGCGGTCTGCAGCGGGTGTTCCGGAGCGAGGTACGAGGCCCTGTCCCACTTGCTGCGCACGCAGGTCCGCAACATCGCCGCATGTTTGCCCGAACAGTTCATGGCGACCGGCGCCGGATCGCCATGCTCTCGGATCCAATCGACCCGCGCCCTGTCCGACAGCGGGAACTCCGCGGGGTTCTGGAGGTCCTCCTCGGTGAGACCGCAGCCCTCCAAGATCTGGCGCACGCCGTCCACATGGAACGGCTCACCATCGTGAGATGCCGCGGCGAGAGCCAGCAGCTCCCCGTCGAGGTCGAGTCCATTGCGGAGCATCGCGATCGCTTGGAGGGGCTTGACCGCCGACCGTGGATACATCGGCGCTTCAACCGCTCCGAGCTCGGTCAGCAGCGAACCATCGGCGGCGGTGACGGCGACGCGCCCGTGGTGGACGCCCTCCACCATGCCGCAGCGCTCCACCGCGACGAGCGCGGGATCATTGGCCAGTTCCGATGCAGGTGCGAAGTCTCGAGTCACGATTCCACTTCTACCACCGCAGGTGATGCGCTCTCCGCCCATCACCTCAGGTGACGTGTTCCCCCTCGGGGTCAGCGCAGGGGGCGCACGTGCAGGCCGACCTCGGGATCGACGAGAACCTCCTGCGACGCAGCGATCTGCGCCCGCCCGGTCTCGGCGTCGAACTCCCCAACATCGAGGGTGGCGTCGACCGCGGTGTTCCGCTTGACCAGAGCCAAAGCGATCGGGCCGAGCTCGTGATGGCGCGCGTTGGAGCCGACGCGGCCCACGACACGCTCACCGAGCCGCACCTCGGACCCGGTTTCAGGCAGAGCGTCCACCGAACCGTCGAGATGCAGCAGCACGAGTCGACGCGGCGGCTTGCCGAGGGTGTGGACGCGCGCAACAGTCTCCTGCCCCCGGTAACAGCCCTTGTCGAGGTGCACGGCTGTCTCGAGGACCCCGATCTCGTTGGGGATCGTGCGGTGATCGGTGTCGACGCCGAACCTCGGCACCCCCGCTGCGATGCGTCGGGCCTCGTACGCCCACAGGCCCACCGCCGGTGCAGCAGACAGGTACTCGTCCAACCGTTCACGCGGGACGAAGGTCTCGAAACCATCCAGGCTGTCGGCAGCGCGTCGCGTCACGAACCCACTCGCCGTGACCTCCTCCGACGGCTCGCCGGGCTGCCACACCAAGGCGTATTCGGCGGTGCGTAGCGCCACCTCCACGCGGCGCATGAAACGCATGCTGTCGAGGAAGTCCACGAGTGCCTGGCCCATGCCGGGTTCGGTGTGCGCGAAGAAGGTCTCCCCGTCATCGACGCCACTGAACGCGTGCTCGATGTGCCCCTTCGGGCTGAGCACGAGCGCCGAGGTGCCGACGCCGGGCTGCAACCCGGTGAAGTACTGCGTCGTGAGCGAATGCAACCAATCGAGCCGGTCGGGCCCGCTGATGGTGAGCACATCACGATGGGAGAGATCGACGATGCCCTCGCCACGCTCGAGCGTCCGCCCCTCCTGCGACGGGGCGCCAAGATGCGCGATGGCCCCGGCGTCCGGCCCCTCGGTCAGCCGTACCGCGGTCATCGGCGCTCCAGTTCGCCCGTCAGGTGGGGCTGCAACTCGATCTCGGTGTCGGCACGGTCGTAGGCGAACATCATCTTGCCCTTGATGTAGCCATACAGACGCTGTCCGGCGGTGTGGGTGCCACGGCTCAGCACCGCATCGGTGGTGAGCTCGATCTTGGTGGCGAGTTCACCACCGGCCGGCGACTGGAGGCCTGTGATCGTGCCGTGCCAGGTCTGCGCCACGCCTTCGGGATTGGTGACGACCATCATCACGTCATTGCCCTCACCGGGGATCCAGAAACCGGTCTCCATCGAAACGGGCTCACCGGCCGTGCCGTCGTCCTTCATCCGGAAGGTCTGCAGCAGGTAGTGCAGGTAGGGCTCACCGTTATGGCTCATATCGAGCTGCTCCACCAACTGCACATCGTCCTGGCCCGGCCACTGCGTCTGCCCATGCCCCTCCCAGTGACCGATCATCCATGCGAGCCCCTTGAGCTTGGGGTGCATCCCCTCGGGGAAGGAGTAATCCAGCGAACTCGGCTCGGATGTCTGGTCGGTCATGTTGGTCCTCACAGGTCGACGGTGAAGTTGCGGCGTCCACCCTACTCGGCGCCGCCCACACGATCCCGGCAACGAGTCCCCATACGCAGCACCCCGGCGGTCGGGACGCTGGACCGTCCAGGGCGACGAGAACTCATTTAAAGTGTCGGCATGCGTACTGTGCTGCAGCGGGTGGGTCATGCCCGGGTCGAGGTGGACGGTTCCACGGTGGGGTCGATCGAGGGCCCCGGACTGCTCGCCCTGGTCGGAGTCACCCACGATGACACCGTTGAAGAGGCCCGCAGGCTGGCCGAGAAGACGTGGAAGCTACGGATCCTGCCCGGCGAGAAGTCCGCGTCCGATCTCGATGCACCGATCCTCGCCGTCTCACAGTTCACCCTGTATGCAGACACCCGCAAGGGGCGCCGACCCTCATGGAACCGTGCTGCTCCGGGAGCGGTCAGCGAACCTCTGGTGGATGCCTACGTCTCCACGTTGAGGGAATTGGGGGCCACCGTGGAGACGGGACGATTCGGCGCACACATGCAGGTGCATCTGGTCAACGACGGCCCAGTGACGATCCTGCTCGACACCGACGAATGACGCATGCCTCGCCGCTGATGAGTCACCCGCCGGCGAAGGGCGGCAGGACCTCGACGAATGCTGCTTCCTGAAGCGGTTCAGCACGCTGCTCGACGGAGACATTGCGTCCGTTCATCAGGATGCTGCTGCGGTCGATGACCGGGCCCAGCCCGGGACGGTTGGTGCTGGCGAGGTCGAGAGCGGAAGCAACGGTCTCAGCGGAGACCGATTCGGATTCGACGCCGGCAGCGGCCCGTGCACCGGCCCAGTAACGCAACGTGACTTCCACAGACATGGCGCACAGGCTACCTTCACGTGACAAGCGGTTCGGCGTTGCCTCAATCAGGTCAGAGACGCCCGGCGAAGTCGGGAGCCACGGTGTCGGCGGGGCCGTCGAGCCGCAGGTGCTGGGAACTTCCGAAAAGCTGGGCAACCACCGAGGAAGCGATCGACAATCCCGCAGAGACGGCCGTCACAGACCACCCGGCGTCCGCGGCGATGGCGATCGCGGCGAGCGCCGTCCCCACCACCACCGGCCACGAGAGCGCGTGCGCACTGACCGAGGTTCCCACAAGACCTCCGAGCTGGCCGGCCCACTCACCGCTCCACCGAGCACGCGCGAGGAGCCACACCCACCACTGCAGGCCGCAGACCCCGGCAAGCAGGATCTGCCCCACCAGCAGGATCAGCGGCCAGGTCTGTGCCTGCGAGGTCCAGGCCACGAATGTCCACGAGGTCACCACCGCTGCCGCGAGCGCGATCAGGGATGCCGCCAAACCAACACGGATGCGGCGAAGCTGTGGGCCGACCCGGGCCGCGAGATCGGCCTCGGGCACGATGCTCGTGGGCGGCACGGCCATGACGATTCCTATGCGACGGGGAACGGATCACTCGCCGCCACCGGGGTGGCAGCGCGCCTTCCAGCCTACTAGCGTGTTCGGCATGCCCAGCGGATCGATTGATTCCTCCCACCCCACGCTCAGCTCGCTCTCCGTGCTCGACCGGGCCAAGGCCGATCAGGTCGTGGCTCTGTGCGAGCTCTGCGAGAACCACGATGGCGTCGCCCCCCTCAACGAGCAGGCCCTCCTCACATTGAACGACGGGAAGATCCACGACGGCATCGCTCATGTGGTCGCCGAGATCGATGGTCAGATCGTGGCCTACGCGCTGCTCGATTCCGCCATCCCCGACCCCCAGTTGGGTGCCTTGTCGGTGGCCCAGTTCATGGTGCATCCACAGCACCGTCGACGCGGGATCGCTTGGCAGATGGCCGGATCCCTCGGGTTCGACGTGCGTCCGGAGGCCGACGCCGATCAGGCCGAACGTCACCGTGCCGGGCTGCTCATCTCGGCGTGGTCCTTCGGCAACCTCCCCTCCGCGCGTACCTGGGCCGAGAAATACGGGGCCGCCCCCGTGCGCCAGCTCCTGATCATGCGACGCCCGGCAGCGGAGGTGCCCGCGCCACGGTTCGACGCCGGGTTCACGGTGCGTCCATTCGTCGAGGCCGATATGGCACAGATGTTGGAGGTGAACGCGCTCGCCTTCGCACACCACCCCGAGCAGGGGCAGATGAGCGCCGATGACGTCCGGGCACGGATGTCGGAGGACTGGTTCGACCCCGAAGGATTCCTGGTGCTCGAACACCAGGAACGGGTGATCGGTTTCCACTGGACCAAGCAGCACTCGGCCCAGCGCGGTGAGGTGTACGTCATCGGCATCCACCCCGAGTGGAGCGGCCGCGGGCTCGGGCGCCACCTGCTCAATGCCGGCATGCAGCATCTCGCGCAGCGGGGTGTCGACGAGATCATCCTCTACGTGGAGGGCGATCTGGAACATGTCGTCCGCCTCTACCGCACCAGCGGCTTCGAGATCATCAACACCGATGTCCTCTACCGCACGACCAACCGGACCTGACCACACCCCGAAGAGCGGCGCCGAAGTGATGGCTCTACCCTGATGATCATGGGATCGGTTCCTTCCTCTGACCGTTTGATAACCGCAGCGGGAGCCGTTGTGCTCCGACCCACCGACCGAGGGCCCGAGGTGCTGATCGTGCACCGTCCTCACCACGACGATTGGAGTTTGCCCAAGGGCAAGCTCGACAAGGATGAAACACCCGACCTCACCGCGGTCCGGGAGGTCGCCGAGGAGACCGGGGTGACCATCCGCCTCTCCCGCCCCCTCCCGGACATCCGCTACCAGGTCGAGGACCGCCCCAAGGTGGTGCACTGGTGGCTCGGTGTCTCCCTCGAGGACGGCACCGAGAAACGGGCAGCCGACGGCGAGGTGGACGAGGTCCGCTGGGTGCGGCTGGAGAAGGCCCGGGAGCTGCTCACCTACGACGACGAGCGGGAACTCCTGGACCATGCGGTGTCCCTGACGCCCACCACCCCACTCATCGTGGCGCGTCACGCCAAGGCGCTCCCTCGCAAAGAATGGGAAGGGGATGACGAGGCCCGCCCCCTGGATGGCCATGGCCTCGACCAGACCGAGAAACTCACCCCACGGCTGGTGGCGCGGGGGGTCGGCCGCGTGGTGAGTTCCCCGGCATGGCGCTGTGTGGCCACTGTCCTCGAGCTCGCGTCATCACTCGGGCTCACCATCGAACGTCAGAGCGTCCTGTCCGAACCATACGGAGAAGCGAACCCGCAGAGCGTCCGTACCACCTGCGGTGAATGGCGACGTCAGGTCAGCCAGTCCGGCACGCCCACCGTCTTCTGCGGTCACCGCCCTGTGCTGCCTGACATGCTCGCCGGTTTCGGCATGGAGGACCACTTCTTCGAGCCCGCCGAGATGGCCATCGCTCACGTGGACGAGAATGGGGAGGTCTTGGACATCGAGCGCATCGAAGCGCCCTGACATCGTGGTTGAAGCCCTACGCCCTTGATCCCATGGGGCTGTCAGCGCTTCGCGCGATCAGTTTTCGACACGCAGTTGCTCCATCACACGACGCGCATCCGGTTCACGTTCAGCACGAACATCGTTCGGGATGGACGCGTAGTACAGGCTCGAGGTGAGCTCGGAGGTGCGCACGATCCAGACCATCAACAACTCCCCATCAGTGTTGAGGTTCTTGATGTCGAACGACAGTTCCGATTCCACATACCACCCATCATGGCCGTCGAGGCTCTTGGCTTCGGAGACGATGTCATTGCGTTCGACCCGGTTCTCACCATAGAAGGCCCCGACGATGCAGGTCACCACGACCTCGGAGGCCTCCTCAGGAATCATGAACCCGTCACCGGCGCTGAGCTCGGCCACCATGATCGACGCCTGCCAGGACTGCCCCGGCGCATACGTCTCCTGCGTGGTGACCGACTGCACATAGGCGTCCTTGCCGAACGGAACACGATTGTCAGATCGGACGGGGCCCCATGGTGCATCGAGCCGCGGATAGGACAACGCTCCACCGTGCACCCGTCCATCGCGAGGATGAGCCCGCGGGGACTCGGGAGTCGTGTTACCTGTGGGGCAGATCGATTCCGACGGTGCCGCGCCCGGTCGGTTCCGGGGACCTTCACCGCCGATGGTGCGGAAGGCGAACGAGACCACGAGTACCAGGATCAGCACCGCCGCCCCGGCACCGATCCACAGGGGCCAAGATGTGCCCCCGCCCCCGCCGGTGGAGGATCCGTCTCCGAATGCGGCCTGTGGACCAGCGTTTGGCGTGGGTGCCGGAGCTCCCGGTGGAGGGGGAGCTTCCGGAGTCGGCGACACTGACGCCGACCAAGCCTTTCCGTCCCAGTAGCGGAACATGTTCGGGGCGCCACTGGGGTCCGGGTACCAGCCGGGAGGAGGATTGCTCGTCACACGTCCACTTTAGGTGCTTCGATCAGGCCATGCGTCCCGGACGTTCCAGCCGTTCTGGTCGATCATGACTCAGGGACGGATCTGGCCGATGGACTCGCGCACCTCGGAGTTGAGCTCCTCCGGCAGAGGGACGTATCCGCGCGCCGCAAGCTCATCCCGCGTCTGCTGCTCAGCCATGAATCCGAGGAAGTCCTTGAGGATCTCGGTCTGCTCTGGCCCGAGCCCGGCTGAACAGACCACCTCGTAGGTGACCTGGACCAGCGGGTAGGCCTCCGGGTCGTCGGGAACCGCATCGATCTCCAGACGCATGTCGGGGCCCTGGCCCGTGCGACGAGCCCCAGCCAGAGTCTTGGCGACCGAAGCGTCATCAAGCCGAACAACCCCACGACCGGTCTCAATACCGGCGGTCGGAAGCTTGTGGTCATCGGCGTATGACGATTCCACGTAGGTGATCGCCCCGGGCGTCTCCTGGACCCGGGTGGCCACGCCGTCGCTCTTCGCAGCGCCCTCTCCCGAACCCTTCCAGTTCTTCGAGACCTTGTCGGACGCCCATTGATCGCTGGCCGCAGCATTCAGCCAGGTGGTGAAGTTCTCCGTGGTTCCCGAGGCGTCAGAGCGATGGATGACGGTGATCGGCTGCGACGGCAGGTTCACGCCGGGGTTCAGCGCAATGATCTGTGCATCGTCCCAACGAGAGATCTCGCCGGTGAAGATCTCGGCCACGACCTCCGGGGTCAGCACCAGATCTTCGACACCTTCGACATTGTGCGCCAATGCGATGGGCCCCACCACCATCGGCAGGTGCCACGCCTCGTTTCCGTTGCACCGGCATCTGGCCCGCTCGATGGCCTCGGCATCCATCACAGTGTCGGTACCGGCGAAGTGTGTCAGGCCGTTCACGAAGTCCGTGACGCCGTCCCCGGACCCCTTGCCGTCGTATTCAACGGTGTTGGAGCCCCGGCAGGCCGCACCATAGGTGGCGATCGAACTGTCGATGACGCCCTGCTGGGCCGTCGATCCGGCCCCCATCAGATAACCGGGCGGGCACTCCCGCGGAGGTGTCTGCTCGACAGGAGAGGGAAGCGACGGGCCGGCGCACCCGGCCAGCATGACGCCGACGAATCCGGTCACCACACACGAGACCATGCGTCGTGACCGGATCGTCAATGCCATGGTGGCACCCCAAGGTGTGCCGGCACGTTGCTGCCGTGGCGCAGGATCAGCCGAACTGACCCGTGATGTAACGCTCGGTGTCCTCATGTTCCGGGCTGGTGAAGATCTGCTCGGTCTCACCGACCTCGATCAGCTCACCGGGCTCCCCCACCGCCTTCAGGTTGAAGAAGGCCGTCTGGTCGGACACACGCTGCGCCTGCTGCATGTTGTGCGTCACGATGACGACGGTGAACTTCTCCTTCAGCTCGTGGATCAGATCCTCGATCGCGAGGGTCGAGATCGGGTCCAGCGCCGAACAGGGCTCATCCATCAGCAGAACATCAGGCTCCACCGCGATCGCACGGGCGATGCACAGACGCTGCTGCTGACCACCGGACAGACCCGAGCCGGGCTTGTCCAGACGGTCCTTGACCTCGTTCCACAGGTTCGCTCCGCTGAGTGCCTTCTCGACGATCTCATCCTGACGGCTCGCAGAGATGCGCTTGCTGTTGAGCTTCATGCCCGCAAGCACATTCTCCTTGATGCTCATCGTCGGGAACGGGTTGGGCCGCTGGAACACCATGCCCACCATGCGGCGCACGGCCACCGCGTCAACGCCCTTGCCGTACAGGTTGGTGCCGTCGAGATTCACCTCACCGGTGCAGTAGGCACCGGGGATGACCTCGTGCATGCGGTTGAGCGTACGGAGCACGGTCGACTTGCCGCAGCCGGAGGAACCGATGAAGGCCGTCACCGCCCGCGCAGGAATTGCCATGCTGACGTTCTTCACAGCATGGAACTTGCCGTAGTAGATATCCAGATTCTTGATATCGATGCGCTTGGACATGTGTTTCTTACTCCTGCTGGTCAGCGACCGGTCTTGGGTGCGAACTTGTATGCCACGTACCGACCGATGGCGTTCAGGGCCATGACGATGATGATGAGCGTCAGCGCTGAGGCGAACGCCCGCGCATAGTACGGCTCCTGGGGAATACCCGGAGTCACGTACTGGTAGTAGGCGAACACCGGCAGCGTGGTCATCTGCCCCTGCAAGGCATTGGTGTTCATGCCGGTGTAGAGACCAGCGGTCATGAGTAACGGGGCCGTCTCGCCGATCACTCGGGCGATTGCAAGGATCACGCCGGTGACAATACCTGCCACGGAGGTGGGAAGTACAACTTTGACGATCGTCTTCCACTTCGGTACACCGAGAGCGTAGGAGGCCTCGCGCAGCTCGTTCGGCACCAGCCGAAGCATCTCCTCGGTCGAGCGCACCACGACGGGAATCATGAGCACGGCGAGCGCGACCGCTCCGGCGAGGCCGGACTTGTAACCGGCCCCGAAGATGAAGGAGAACAGCGTGTAGGCGAACAGACCCGCCACAATCGATGGAATACCTGTCATGACGTCCACGAAGAAACGCAGGACGCTGGCCGTCTTGCGCAGCAGCGGAGTCTCATTGGAGTACTCGACGAGGAAGATCGAGCTGAAGATACCGATCGGGACGGCGATCAGCGTCGTGATCCCGGTGATGATCAATGTGCCCCAGATGGCGTGGACCGCACCACCACCTTCGCCGACGATCGCGAACATCGATGAGCTGAAGAACTCACCGTCGAAGCGCTGGACGCCCTTGCTGGTGACGGTCCACAGCAGCGAGAGCAACGGGAGCAGCGCGAGGACGAATGCTCCGGTCACCACATAACGGGCCGTGCGGTCCGCAGCGCGACGGGATCCCTCCACCACGTGGGAGAGCACCCGCATCACCACGAGGAACGTGACAAAGCCCAGCACGAGGGTCATCGCGATGCCGAATGAGCCGAACAGCGCGAGGACGCCGGCCACCACGACGATCGAGACCACCAATGTGGCGATGGGCGTGAAAGATGGCAGCTGACCGGAAACCAGCGCCTTGCGTGTCGCTTCGTCGCCGCTCTGACGCGATTCCGCACCGGTCTCGGGCGATTTCTCCGAATAACGAGTGGTCATCAGTTGGCTCCTGAGAATTCTGCGCGGCTTGCGATGATGGCACGAGCGGCCATGTTGACGGCCAGTGTGATGACGAACAGCACCAGACCCGACGCGATGAGCTGGTTGATGCCGAGCCCGAATGCCTCGGGGAAGTTGAGGGCGATATTGGCTGCGATGGTGTTGGGGCCATTGGGCGTGAGCAGCTCGAAGCTGATCTGATCGGACGGGGAGAGCACCATGGCCACGGCCATCGTCTCACCCAGGGCACGGCCGAGCCCCAGCATGGCGGCCGAGATGATGCCGGGCATCCCGAAGGGGAACACCGCCTGCTTGATCATCTCCCAACGGGTGGCACCCAACGCGAGCGATGCCTCCTCATGGAGCTTCGGTGTCTGCAGGAATACCTCACGGCAGAGCGCGGTGATGATGGGCAGCACCATGACCGCCAGCACGATCGCGGCGGTCAGCATCGTGCGACCCGTACCGGACACACCGCCGGCGAACGGCGGGAACCACCCGAACGCCTTGTTCAGCCAGCCGTAGACCGGCATGACGGCCGGCGCCAGAGCATTGATACCCCAGAGGCCGAAGACCACCGAAGGTACCGCCGCCAGCAGGTCGACGATGTAACCGAGCCCATTGGCGAGCTTGCGTGGGGCGTAGTGGGAGATGAACAACGCGATGCCGATCGCGACGGGGACCGCCATGAGCAACGCGAGGACAGCGGCCCAGACCGTACCGAACGCGAACGGGGCAACCCACTGCCAGAACTCACCGTAGGGGAGGTCTGCCGGATCGCTGGTCAACGCGGGGGCCGCGAGAAGTACGAGGAAGAAGGCCACGGCGGCGAGGATCGCGAGGATGCTCAAGCCGGAAACCGTGGAGATGGTGCTGAAGACGAGCTCGCCCCCACGGCCGACGCTGGTCGGCTGGGATGCCTCGCCCTCCGGCGTGGCCTGTGGGTCTCGAGGCTCAACGGACGTACTCATGTGTGCCGCCTCTCCGAGTAGCTGGATGGACCTGTCTGAACTCGCTGACAACGCTGGGAAGGAGGCGTATTCGCAGGTACGAGGCCTCGATCACATGTGGGCCTTCATCAGCGAGTGGACGCCGACCCATGGGCATGGCCGACAAAGTGTCGGCAAGGGCGTGACGCCCAGCCCGACGACGCACGTCGGACTGGGCGTCACATCTGGTCACAGGGACCAGGTCACTTGATGGCCTCGATCGAGGCGTTGACCTGCTCAGCGAGCTTGGGCGACAGCGGGGCCGAACCGGCAGCCTCTTCGGCAGCCTTCTGGCCTTCCTCCGAAGCCATGTAGGAGAGGTAGGCCTTCACGAGCTCGGCCTGTGCGGGATCCTGGTACTCGGCGCACGCGATGGCGTAGGAGACCAGGACGATCGGGTAGCCCTCACCCTTGCGGTTGAGCTCCATGGCGAGGTCGTGCTCTTCACGGCCTTCCTCGACCGGCGAGTTCTCGACGATCTGGGCGGCGGACTCAGGCGTGAGCTCGGAGAAGTTACCCTCCTCGCCGACCTTGGCCTGGGCCAGGTCGCCGGCCTGCGAAGCATCGGCGTAGCCGATGGTGCCGGTGCCGTTGGTGACGGCGGCCACGACACCGGAGGTGCCCTTGGCGCCTTCGCCACCCTCGGCGGCCCACTCACCGTCCGGCTCGTGCGGCCAGGCGTCGGGAGCGACCTCGCTGAGGTAGGAGGTGAAGTTCTCGGTGGTGCCCGAGTCGTCCGAACGGTGGACCGGGTGGATATCGGCATCGGGGAGCTCCGCGTCAGGGTTCAGCTCGGCGATGGCCGGGTCGTTCCACTTCTTGATCTTGCCGTCGAAGATCTTGGCGGTGACTTCGGCGTTCAGGTTGAGATCGTCGACGCCCTCAACGTTGAAGATGATGGCGATCGGCGAGATGTACATCGGCATGTCGTAGGCGATGGAGCCCTCGGCGCAGCGACCGAACTCACCGGCCTTGTTCTCATCTTCCTTGAGCGCACGGTCGGAACCGGCGAAGTCGGCGCCGCCTCCCATGAAGGCCTCACGGCCCGCGCCGGAGCCCTCGGGCGCGTAGGAGACCTGAACGCCGGGGTTCTGGGTCATGAATTCGGCGACCCACTTCTCCTGGGCGGCCTGCATCGACGAGGCGCCGATGCCGGTCAAGGTGCCGGACAGCTCCGAGCCGCCCTCGCCACCTTCGCCGCCGGTGGGCTGTTCGTTGTTGGCGCAGCCGGAGAGGACGAGGGCACCAGCAGCCGCAACGGCAGCCAGCTTGGCGAACTTGTGCATCTTCACGATGTTTCTTTCCTTCGTGTCGAGTATGGCTCCAGCGAACTGGAGGAGAGGCCGCGCTTCCGCGACTCCCGGGCATCTGACCCGTGCCACCGTCGAAAGTAAGAGTGCAGAGTGTCCTGTTCAGCACCTCCGGGTTAACAATGGGTTAACTGAGGCGTCGATGTGCAAATCGTTACATTCTGAGACGCCACTCATACTGGCAATGATCCTCAGCACCCTTCTCAGGTGGCTTCGGGACACCCCACGAAGGCATGCACACGAGGTTCAGGAAATGCCACAGGAGCCTTCGTGAAGAGCGGAGATCCGGGCGACCTTCTCGTCCAACGACTTCTCGAACTCCGGATCATCCTTCGCCCGAGCGAGCACCCCCTCTGTCATCTCGGACTGGATCGAGGGATCTCCGTTGATGACGATGTCACCACCGGCCGCCAGGAACCGCACAGCACGCTCTCCCGGCGTCACATCGGCCACCTGAGCCGCAGCACCCATGTCATCGGAGATCACGACCTTGTCGAAGCCGAGGTCACCTCGAATCATCTCCTCGATGACGACCGGCGAGAACGCCGCAAGGTTCTCGGGGTCGATGCGTTCGTACTTGGCCGTCGCCACCATCACCGAATCGACACCCGCGTCCTTCACGGCCCGGAATGATTCCAGACCAGGGTCGTCCTGCGCGGTACGGTCGTCCACCACGTCGGCGGAGAAGTCAGTGTTCCCCTGCACCGCCCCCAGGCCCGGGAAGTGCTTGACCGAGGTCAGCTGCCCGCCCTGCTGCATTCCCTTCACATAAGCAGCGGCATGCCGCCCCACCGCTCCAGGATCCGACCCATAGCCGCGCTCAAGCGCCGCCACCGGTTCATTGTCGGTCCCCACCTCCTCGGGCACGACATCTGCCACCGGTGCGAGGTTCATGTCGACCCCGGCAGCGGTCAGCTGTTCGCCCCACGTGGCAGCGCCACCGGTGAGCTCCTGTGCCGACATCTCGGCCTGCTCGGCCGCCGACGGCATCGTGTCGAAGCCCGGCCCCTGCAGACGCTGGATCTGTCCACCCTCCTGGTCGGCTGCGATGAGAACGTCACCGTTGGGATCGAGCCCCTGCACGATCCCACGCACACCGTCGACGCCCGCCGTGGTGTCCCCCAGCAGCACCACGGCCTTGATGCGGTTCTCCTCCATCGTCAGCCGATAGGTCTCGTCGACGGGCCCCGCGGTGGTGTCGCGCCCCATCATGAACAGGTACCCGACCTTCTCCTCGAGCGAGATCCGTGCCGGATCGATCGCGCAGGCGTTGGTGGGCGTCGGTGTCGATGTCGGCGCCGCGCTCGGCGATTCGGAAGCGACCGGTGACGAAGACTCCTCCGGGCTCGGTGCGGCATCTTCGGGTGCCTGCCCGCAGGCGGCGAGCAGCGTCAGGATCGAGACCGTCGCAAGGGGAGCGATGAGACGTTTCATGGTTCCTTCCGATCGACAGGCAGCGCCAGCAATGCGTTCTCGACGAGTTCGGTGAGCGCGGGGTGGATCCAGTACTGCCCCGTGGCCATGGTGCGCACATCGAGCCCGGTGGCCATGGCCTGCACCAGGGGCTGGATGAGGATCGACGCCTCTGGCCCGATGATGTGGGCTCCCAACAGCGCCCCGTCACAACGGGCGACAAGTTTGCAGAAGTGATCCTCGTCCTCCATCGCCCACCCGTAGGCGACGCTCCCGTAGGGCTGGGTGACCGTCACGACGTCATCGAACTCTTCGCGCGCTGCAGATTCGGTGAGCCCGACGGCGGCGACCTGTGGGTGGCCGAACACCGCTGCGGGGACGGCCTCATGATTGACGGCGATCGGCTCCTCGGAATGCAGCAGATTGTGCTGCACCACCTTCGCCTCATGGTTTGCGACGTGCTTGAGCTGGAACGGCGAGCTGACATCGCCGAGGGCGAAGATGTGCGGCTGGCTCGTGCGCTGATGTTCATCGACGACAACCCGCCCGTTTTCGACGGTCACCCCGGCGGCATCGAGCCCCAGACCGTCTGAATTGGGGATCCGACCGGTCGCGTTGAGCAGAGCCTCGGCAGTGTGTTCCCGTTCGACGCCCTCGGCGTCCTTGGTGCGGACGATGACGCCTTCCCCACCGCGGGCCACCGACACCACCGGCTCGTCCAGGTGCACCGGAAGGCGTCGGCCCATGATCTCGGTGAATCTCTGTGAGATCTCGGCGTCATGCTGACGCAGCAGTGCGCCGGATCGATTGATGATCTGCACACGCGTGCCGAAGGACGCGAAGATGTGCGCGAACTCGGCCGAGATGAAGCCTCCACCGAGGATGATCAAGGATGCGGGCAATGTTTCACGACGCATGATGTCGTCGGAGGTGTGCACGGTGATCTCATCCGCCCCGGGCACTTCGAGACGGCGGGGCCTCGATCCGGTCGCGATGACGAAGCGGTCCGCGGTGATACGACGGGTGGACCCGTTGGCGCTTGTCACGTCGAGGGTGTGGGCGTCCACGAAGCGCCCCTCCCCCTCCAGGAGGGTGACGTTCTCGTTCTGGTGCCGCCAGTCCCGGCCCCCGGAGCTGATCTGGTCGATCCGCCCGAAGATGCGGTCTCGGATCTGCCCCCAGTGAGCCCGGTGGAACTCCAGGTCGACGCCGAGCCGCGACGCGTCCGGCGCCGAGGCCGCCAGCGTCGCGGGATGGGCATACATCTTGGTGGGGATGCACCCGACGTTCAGACAGGTGCCGCCGAAGGCCCCCGTGCTACCGACACCACGCTCCACCTGGGCGATGCTCAGATGCTCCAGGCTCTCATCGATGAGGGAATTGGCCGATCCCGAGCCGATGATGCACAGGTCGTGGTGGGTCGCTTGCGGGGTCTCGACAACCATGCGAGCCACTCTAACCAGTGCGGTCCACACATCACCGCGTCTGCCACGGGAGCACCACCATCCCTGGAGGGAATCGCGCCCCCTTCAAGGTGCCCGAGGGTCACTTGGCGTAGCTGTGCAGTCCTTGGACGAACAGGTTGATACCCACGTAGTTCCACCAGAACAGCAGGCCGCCGA
The DNA here is from genome assembly GCF_006716235.1 of Propioniferax innocua. Classification (GTDB taxonomy): domain Bacteria; phylum Actinomycetota; class Actinomycetes; order Propionibacteriales; family Propionibacteriaceae; genus Propioniferax; species Propioniferax innocua. Next base: position 606,796 of record NZ_VFOR01000002.1, read on the forward strand.
TGATCGAGATGATCGCCGCAGGCGTCCCACGCCATCCGGCGGTCGAGCGGGCGTGGAGGTACGCGGCGTAGACCGCCCACGTGATGAGCGACCATGTCTCCTTGGGGTCCCAGCCCCAGTAGCGCCCCCAGGCGTACTGCGCCCAGATGGCCCCGGCGGCGATGACGAAGGTGAACATCGGGAAGGCGAATGCCGCACACCGGTAGGCGAAGGTGTCGATGGCCCGGGAATCGGGCAGCTTGGCCAGATAGCCCCGGACCTCCCCGCGCCGCTCGGCCCGTTCACGGACGATGTAGAGCACCGACGCGATGGCCCCGACGGTGAAGGCCGAGCCCGACGCCATCGCGGCGCTGATGTGGAACATGAACCACGTGGAATGCAGCGACGGCACCAGCGGGGAGACGTCCACATAGAACACGGTGACGGCCAGCCCCAACCCGATGGAGGAGAACAGGGCCACGAAGAGACCCAGCCAACGCATGGACCATTTGAGGTTCATGACGAGATAGGCCCCGACCAGGAGCGCCAGGGAGGTTGCGGTGAACTCGTGCATATTGGCCCAAGGGGCCCGATCTGCGGCGAGCCCACGGGTGACGACCGCGGCGAGATGCACGAAGAACGCCACCGTGGTGAAAGCCAACCCGACGCGTCCGAACTGATCGACGCGCAACCGGTCGTTCTCGGTCTCACGACGGGCTCCCCCATCCCCGGCCCGGGCCTCCAGCCCGGCTTCATCGCCCATCTCATCGCGGCCACCGGCCGCCCCGACAAGTACCTTCACTCGGCGACGTTTCTTGGGCGGCTCGGCCGTCGCGTTCTTCGCCGCCGCCCACTCCACGGTGTGCGCCGCTCCGGCGAAGAGGTACACGACGGCTGCCACGACCATGGCTTGGAATGAGAACTCCGCGTAATCCATCATGCTCCGTTCGAGGTGGTCGAGCCGAGCATACGCGTCCCAGCCGAACCGGATCGGCCGTTTCGACAGCCCAGCCACAGGTTCACGTTGAACTAATCGTGCCGGGTCTCCTCTCCCAGAACGCTTTCGGCGAGCTGTTCCACCTCATCGGCAAGGCCGGTGCGGGCGTCGGCGCGGTCGAGCCCGGCCACGTCGAGGCGGTCATCGTCGACGCGCACCCACAGGCGTCGGGGCCGCACGAACAGGGACAGGCACAGGCCGAGGACGGCGACGATGACCGACGCCAGCGTGAAGCCCATGCCGGGCTGGTGCGAGACCTGCAGGCGCACCCATCGTTGATATCCGTCGAAGGTGATCGTCCCCCGGCCATCGGGGAGTTCGACGGTCTCCCCCACGTCCATCTTGAACGCCAGGGGCGATCCGTCGGGGCGGCTGAACTGCTCGAGCCCGTTCTTGTCGAGGGTGTGCACATTCGTGGGAACGCCCGTCTCGTGCTTGGGCGGACCGTGGTAGGCGGTCAGGAACACCTGTGGCTTCAGCGCGTCGGGGAACAACGACCGTGGGCCCATCTCATCGACGGTTCCGGTGGGGAGGAAGAACCCCTCGAATCCGAGTCGTTCGGGACGCGCATCCACGGCGTTGATCACGCCGGTCGATGTCAGGTTTCCGTCCTGGGGCATGAACATCGACGGCCCCTGCCAGGCGATGTTCCCGTCCCCGTCGCGCACCGTCATCTGCGGCGCATATCCATGCCCGAGCAGGTGGATCTGGGTGTTGCGGACCTCGAGCGGCTCGTTGAGGCGGATCACGTATTCACGCGGCTGTGCGCCGGGTTCGTCGACGACCCTGGTCAACAGCGCGAACTCACGCGGTTGTCCGGTGTTGACCTCGCCCTGCTCGAACTGTGCCTCGAAGTCCTCCACGACCACCGAAAACGGCGCGAGGTCGGCGTCGGTGAAGGCGGGGCCGGAACTGATCTCGTCGTACTGGGTCAGGGTGTTGGAGAAGCCCTGCCCGACCAACACATTGGAGGTGCCTCGATAACCGAACGTCACCGTCCAGGTGATACCGATCAGCAGGAAGACCAGTGAGATGTGGAAGACCAGGTTGCCGAACTCACGCAGGTACCCCCGTTCAGCCGACAGCGCCCCCCGTTCACGACGCACACGGTAGCGATGCTGCTTCAGCCAGGCCTCTCCCCTGTCGAGAGCCGACGCCGCCGATCCGCTTCTGGGCGCGGACGCCGACACCGGCATCCGATCGAGCCGGGAGGGAACGGCGACCGGTTCGGCGCGGAGAGCCCGGGCATAGACGAAGCACCGGGGAATGATGCAGCCCACCAGGGAGATGAGCAGCAACAGGTAGATCGCTGAGAACCACGGGCTCGTGTAGACGTTGAACAGCCCCAGGGCTTCGTAGACACCGCCGAGCCGGGGGTTGTCGGTGAGGAACTTATCCACCTGCGCCGGCGAGACCGGACGCTGCGGGATCAACGACCCAGGGATCGCCGCCAGGGCACCGAGGAACAACAGGCTCAGGGCCGTGCGCATCGAGGTGAGCTGCGTCCACAGGAAACGCGCGAACTCGAGGGGGGTCAGGGCACTCGCCCGCGTCTTGTCACCGGTCACAGGATCACTCCGAATTCGGCGGCCCATTGCTGCACGAAGCCCATCAGGTAGGCCCACCATCCGGTCACCAACAGCACGCCCACCACGATGAGCATGCCCCCGCCAAGGCGTAGCAATACCTGCTGGTGACGCTGCACGAACCCGACGAGTGGGCGGACCCGGGTGAAGGCCAGTGCCGCAACGATGAAGGGGATCCCCAGCCCCAAGGCGTAAGCAGCCATGAGGATGCCACCCCGCATGGCCGATCCCTCATTGAGGGAGAGCCCCAACACCACCGCGAGGGTCGGCCCGATGCAGGGGGTCCAGCCGATACCGAACAACAGGCCCAGCAGTGGCGAGGCCGCCACGCCGACGATGGGCCTGGTCTGCAACCGCAGATCGACCTGCCCGAACTTCAGGACGCCGGCGAACATGAGACCGAGCACGATGGTCAGCACCCCCAACACCACGGCCAGCAACCGCGCATGGGCATGGAGCGCTGCCCCCACCGTGCCGGCGAGCACACCGGAGGCCACGAAGAAGACCGCGAATCCGAGCACGAATCCCAAGGACCCGAGAAGCATGCGGCCACGGGCACCGCGCCCGGCCACCACATCGGCCGCACTCATCCCCGTCATGTAGGAGACATAGCCCGGCAGCAACGGAACCACGCATGGGGAAAGGAACGAGACCAGGCCGGCAAGCATCGCCACCGGGATGGCCAACAACATGCTTCCGCCCACGGCATCGGCCGCCCACGTCCCCATGTCGAGGGGCGGGAGCACCATGGGCACCGGGCTCAGCGGCGGGGCCTGGATCGGGGTCACCGTCCCTCCGCCGTGTCTCGGACGAGCTCGGTCAGCGTCCCCTCATCGACCACACCGATGATGCGGGCCGCCACGCGTCCCTCGGGGTCGATCACGAGGGACGACGGGATACCCGAGGGTGGCAGTTGCCCGGCGAACTCGAGGAGTGTCTGGCCCTGCGGATCGAAGATCGAGGGATAGGTGATCTCGAAGTTCCGGACGAAGGCCTGAGCCGGCGCCGGGTCGGGGTCACGGGTGTCGATCCCGACGAACACCGCCACATCCTTCGTCGCCTGATGCGCGGCTTCCAGGTCGGGGGCCTCCTTGCGGCAGGGCGCACACCACGAGCCCCACACGTTGATCACGACCACCTTGCCGGGGTGATCGGTGGTCAGCGGCTCCCCATCGAGTCCGTCACCGGTCACCACGGGGGCCTGCTCACGTTCGGCCACCGGCACCACCGTCAGGCCGGTGTCGCCCTCCACGAACCCGGTACCACCGTCACCTCCGGAGCTGCAGGCCCCGAGCGCCAGCAGAATGGGCAGAGCCGACAGAAGTGTCAGGAGTCGGGCCAGGCGGACCATCAGGCCCCTGCCACGAACTTCTTGCCCTTCTTGGCCGGCACCAGATCCGCGCAGGGGTCGGCGTATGAGACCTGGGTGATCCGCCCGTCCTCCACGGCGAAACTCGTCAGGCTCGCCAAGGAGCACTCGCGCTTGCGGGGATCGTGGACGAGCGCGCGTCCCTCCGCCGCGAGACGGGCCATCCAGATCGGCAGCTGGTGCGAGACGATCAACGCCTCGTGGCCCTCGGCCTGCGCCGCCGCATCGAGGATCGCCTCATGCATGCGTGCCACGATCTCCTGGTAGGGCTCACCCCACGAGGGGCGCAGCGGGTTGCGCAGGTGCCACCAGACGCGGGGGTCGGCGAACGAACTCGCCGAGGCCGAGAACACGCGTCCCTGAAGCTTGTTGGAGGCCTCGATCACGCGGTCGTCGATGACGACCTCGACTCCCTCGTGGTTGCGGCTCACCGGTTCCATGGTCTCGCGGGCCCGCTCCAGCGGGGAGCAGCGGAGGTGGACGATGTCGAAGTCCGCCGTGTACTCGGCCATGCGCTCGGCCATCTTCTGGCCCACCTCGGAGAGGTGGAAGTCGGGCAGGCGTCCGTAGAGGATGCCGTCGGGGTTGTGCACCAACCCGTGTCGAAGCAGGTGGACGGTTGCTCGGGCCATGGGGAACTCCTCGGGTCAGTTGACTGCGGCAGCGGCGCGTGCGGCTGCGGGGAGTGCGGAGGTGATGCGATCCAGCACCGAATCGTGGTGCGTGCTCGAACAGAACCACGTCTCGAACGCGCTCGGGGGCAGGTGGACACCGGCGTCGAGCATCGCATGGAAGAACGCTGCGTAGCGCTTGGTGTCGGTGGTCTGGGCCGATGCGAAGTCGGTCACCGGCTGGTCGGTGAAGAAGACGCTGAACATCGAACCGTTGGAGTTGATGACGTGCGGGACGCCGGCCTCCTCCAGAGCCCGGCCGGTCTCACCACGGACGATCTCGGCGGCTCGGTCGACACGCTCGTAGACGGCGTCATCGGCGAGTTGCAGGGTCTTGAGACCGGCGGTGGTGGCCACCGGGTTCCCGGCGAGCGTCCCCGCCTGATAGACGCCGCCCACCGGCGAGAGGTGCGCCATGTACTCGGCCCGACCACCGAACGCGGCGGCGGGGAAACCACCACCCATGACCTTGCCGAAGGTCATGAGATCGGGCTCGACGCCGTCGAGGCCGAACTGGCCCGAGCGGGTCACACGGAAGCCCGTCATCACCTCGTCGCTGATGAACAGCGCACCGTGCGCGTGACAGACGCGCTTGCAGAACGCGTTGAAGTTCTCCCCGTCGACCACCGACGGGGGCACGACGCCCATGTTGCCCGGTGAGGCCTCGGCCATGACCGCCGCGATGCGGTCACCGTGCTCGGCGAAGACGGCCTCGAGCCCGGCGCGATCGTTGTAGTCCACCACGAGGGTGTCGGCGGTGGTTCCGGCCGTCACCCCGGGCGAGGACGGTTCTCCACCGTGCAGCGTCGCCACCCCGGAACCCGCCGCGACCAGCAGGGAATCGACGTGCCCGTGGTAGCAGCCGGCGAACTTGACGATGAGGTCGCGCCCGGTGATGCCACGGGCCAGACGGATGACCGTCATTGTGGCCTCGGTACCGGAGTTGACCATCCGCACCTGATCCACCGGCGTCCGCTCGATGATCGCCTCGGCGAGCTTCGCCTCCACCTCGGTGGGGGCTCCGAAGGACGTGCCGTGTGCCACGGCGGCACCGACGGCATGGATCACCTCGCTGTGCGCGTGACCCAACAACATGGGGCCCCACGAGCAGATGAGGTCGACGTACTCGTTGCCATCGACGTCGTAGAGGAACGGCCCCGAGGCACGCTCGATGAAGCGCGGGGTACCACCCACGGAGCTGAAGGCACGCACCGGGGAGTTCACACCACCGGGAACCAGTTGCCGGGCATGCGCGAAGATCTCTTCCGAGCGGCTGATATCCATGCCCCGCAGTGTAGACGGAAGCAACAATGTGCACCCGGCTGCGGCGCGCCGCCGGTAGCGGTGGCTCAGTTCATACGTTGTTGAGCCAACTCCAGAGCCCAGTACGTCAGGATGATGTCGGCACCGGCCCGGCGGATCGAGGTGACGGTCTCGGCCATCGCGCGGTCGCGGTCGATCCAGCCCTGCGCGGCCGCGGCCTCGACCATCGCGTACTCCCCCGACACGTTGTACGCGGCGATCGGCACGTCACACATCTCGCGCGCCATCCGCACCACGTCGAGGTAACCGAGCGCGGGCTTGACCATGATGACGTCCGCCCCCTCGGCGAGATCCAACTCGATCTCCCGGGCGGCCTCACGCAGGTTGGCCGGATCCTGCTGATACGTGCGGCGGTCCCCCTGCAGCGACGACGCGACAGCCTCACGGAAGGGTCCGTAGAAGGCCGATGCGTACTTGGCGGCGTAGGCCATGAGCGTCACCGAGTCGTGCCCGGCCGTATCCAGGGCCGCGCGGATGGCGCGCACCTGCCCGTCCATCATGCCGCTGGGCGCCACCACATGGGCTCCCGCTTCGGCGTGCTGAACCGCCATCTCCTGGTAGCGCTCGACGGTCGCGTCGTTGTCGACGACCCCGGATTCGGTCAGAACCCCGCAGTGGCCGTGATCGGTGAACTCGTCGAGACAGACATCCGTCATGACCAGGCAGTCATCGCCCACCTCCTGCCGCACGCGGGCGATCGCCACGTTGAGGATGCCCTCGGGATCGGTGGCACCAGATCCCTCGGCGTCCTTCTCCTCCGGCAGACCGAACAACATGATGCCGCCGAGCCCTGCTGCGGCCGCCTCAGCAGCGGTCTGCGCGAGCGTGTCCAGGGTGTGCTGCACCACGCCGGGCATCGACGAGATTGGACGCGGCTCGGTGAAGCCTTCACCGACGAAGGCCGGCAACACCAACTGCTCGGGACGCCATGAGGTCTCGGCGACCATCGCCCGCATCGTCGGGTTGGCGCGGAGTCGACGAGGGCGTGGGATCGAACTCATCGACGCGACCTCGGCTTGCGATCCGACGGCTTGGTGACCTTCTCACCGGCCTCCATGAGCTGATCACGACGCTCGGCCGCGAAGTTGGCGAGGGCGTCGGCCAGCTCGACCGCACCGGGTTGGCCCGCCATCACGTCCACCTGCAGACCGTGCTCTTCACACGTGCGAGCGGTCTGCGGGCCGATGGCTGCGATGACCGTCTGCGGGTGGGGCTTGCCGGCGATACCCACGAGGTTGCGGACCGTCGAGGACGAGGTGAACACCACCGCGTCGAACTTGCCGGTCTTGATGGCGCTGCGCGTCGGCGCCGGCGGCGGGGCGGCACGAACCGTCCGGTAAGCGGTGACGTCCTCGACCTCCCAGCCAAGATCCGACAGACCGGTCGACAGGGTCTCGGTGGCGATGTCCGCCCGCGGCAGGAGCACCCGGTTGATCGGATCCAACACATCGTCATAGGGCGGCCACTCCGCGGCCAGGCCGGCGGCGGACTGCTCGCCGGTCGGCACCAGATCCGGGTCGATGCCCCAGTCACGCAGCGCCCGCGCGGTGACCTTGCCCACGGCGGCCACCTTCAGACCGGAGAACGCGCGGGCGTCGAGACCGTAGGCTTCGAACTTCTCACGCACGGCCTTGACGGCGTTGACCGAGGTGAACGCCACCCATTCGTAGCGGCCCTCCACCAGGCCACGGACGGCGCGCTCCATCTGCTGGGGGCTGCGCGGCGGCTCGACCGAAATGGTCGGGACCTCCTCGGAATGGGCCCCATAGGTGCGCAACCGGTTCGTCATGGGCCCAGCCTGGTCCTTGGTCCGCGGAACCAGGACGCGCCACCCGAACAACGGCTTGGACTCGTACCAGACAAGATCCTCACGCTGCGAAACAGCAGGGCCGATGATCACGTGGACCGGCTCCTCGTCGGGAATGTCCTTGTCCGTCAGGAGATCGGCCAACTCGCCCAACGTCGTCTCGAACGTGGACTGGTCGGTGGAACCACCGTGGATCGTCACCAGTGTCGAATCCTCGGCAGGTCGCCCCGTGCTGAGAGCACCCGCGGCGATCTCGGGAATCAGGCGCGCAGTGGAGGCGATCACGAGGGTACCGGTGCTGGCCCACTGCGCGGCCCGGGTCTTGGTGATGTTGTCGCCGGTCCGAACGAAGTGGGCACCGGCCTCGGTGAGATCGATGCCCGCGTACTCCGGCATCGCGGTGAGGCTCGAGACGCCGGGGACGATCTCGAAGTCGATACCGCCCCGGGCGCAGGCCGCTGCCTCATCGGCGACACCCGCGTCGAGGAAGGGGTCACCCGCGACCAGACGCACCACGCGGCCACCGTCGGCAGCGAGCTTGAGCACCGAACGTGCCCGCCCGCTGGGCGGCAGCGGCTTTCCACTCGCCTGTGCCTCCACGACCCGCACCGGAACCGTGTCGCCCACCGTCACGGCCGGATGATCGAAGATCGCCCGCAGGTTGTCATTGTCGAGCACGACCGCAGAAGCCTCTGCGATGGCCGAGACCGCCCCCAGGGTGAGCAGGTCGGGATCGCCGGGGCCCGCCCCCACGAAGATCACGCGACCACGAGCCGCGGGCGTCGACAGCGGGAAGGCCGATTCGGTCGGGGCGGAGTTGGTGCTCACTGGTTCACTCGCGTTCTGCTGTGGGGCTTATCGGTGCTCCGGGTCGGCGGGTGGTCCACCCAACAGACCCAGGGTCGTGTGCGCGAGACTCGCTCCGGACGCCACGGCGTCGGCGAGGGTGCAGCGCCCCTCCGTCTTCACCAAAGCGTCCGAATCATTGCTCGTCGAGTTCTCTAGATACGTTCTCCCAGCAACAGCGACGAGAGTCAAGTCATCATCGGAATCCGGGTGTGCTATAGGCCGCGCGTGCACCCCGACCGGCGCCAGACACCCGGCCTCCAGCACGCGCAGGAACTCTCGTTCAGCCTCAACCGCAGCGCGCGTGACCCGATGGTCCAGCGACGCCACGGCGGCGCGCAGGTCCTCGTCGGCGTCCGCGGCCATCTCCAGGGCCAACGCGCCCTGCCCGGCGGCGGGGACGACGGCGTCGAATCCCAGCGCGGTGGCCGGGAGCCCCGAAACCTCCGGCTCACCGGACCATCGCCCGAGGCGACGCAGGCCGGCCGCAGCCAACAACGTGGCGTCCACCTGCCCTTCACGGACCAGACCGATGCGACGATCGACATTGCCGCGGATGGGCACGAACTCCACGTCGATCCCTCGGGAGGCGAAGTGGGCGCTGAGCTGCGTCGCGCGGCGTGGCGAGCCGGTTCCGATACGCATGCCATCGCGCACTTCGTCCGGGTGCACACCGATCAACACATCGGCGGGATCCTCCCTCTCGGGCACCGCGGTGATCTCCAGACCTTCCGCAGGGGCCGTGGGGAGGTCCTTCAGTGAGTGGACCGCGAGATCGATGCCTCCGGTTATCAACGAATGACGCACCGCCTGCGCAAAGACGCCGGTGCCACCGATCTGCGTCAGATGTCGTCGGTCCACATCACCGGTGGTCGTGACGCCCACGAATTCACAGGTGAAGCCTGCTGCCTCGAGCTGCCTGGCCACCGACATGGCCTGGGCCGTGGCCAGCGGCGAGGTACGGGCACCGATACGCAGAGTTCTCATCATGGCTCCCGGACGGCGTCCACGAGCGCCTGATCGAGGGCGAACAGGTCACGCAGAGCGCGCGCGTAATCGTAATCAGTCGAGGACGCGGCGGCCTTCTTCACGTTGACCGTCGGCTGGTGCAGGAGCTTCTCGATCACCCGACGCATGGACTGACGGATCTCCTCGTACTGGGCGTCCTCGAGCCCGGGCAGACGCTGCCGCAGCCGCTGGTGCTCGAGCTCGAGCACGTTGTTGCCCAAGGAGCGGAGTGCCACGACGGTCGGGGTCACCGCAGCGGCACGACGCAACGCAACGAAGTCGGAGACCTCCTGGCGGACCAACTGGTTGGCCGACTCCACCTGGGCCTCGGTGGCCGGGTCGGCATGCTCGCTGACGAGGCGATCGAGATTCATGAGCCGGACGCCCGGGAGCTGTTCCACGTCGACGGAGACATCCGGGGGGAGCCCGAGGTCGATGATCTCGCGAACAGGCGTGGCCGCGATGTCTTCAGGCATCAGGTGAACACCCAACGCACCGGTGCAGGACATGAGCACGTCGGTGCTGGCCAGCACGCTGGGCAGCACATCCATCGGCCGGGCCGAACCGCCGACGATCTCCGCCAGACGCTCGGCCTTGGCGAAGGTACGGTTCACCACGGTGACATCTGCCCCGCGATCAGCCGCGGTGTGCGCGGCGACGGCGGCCATCGACCCCGCCCCGACGACGGTGACCGAACGGCCGGTCAGATCGTCGAGACCGAGCACATCGGCCGCAGCACTCACGAGCGAACGGCCGGCACTGCCGATCGAGGTCTCGGTCTGCACACGCTTGCCGACGCGGAGAGCCTGCTGGAACAACGCATTGAGGGTCGTGCCGATCGTCCCCTCCCCCTGCGCGACGGTCAGGGCCTTGCGCACCTGCCCAAGGATCTGGTGCTCACCGGCGACAGCCGAATCGAGGCCACCGGCCACCATGAATCCGTGCTGGACGGCAGCCTCCTCATAGAACACCGAGCAGTGATCGGAGAGGTCGCTCTCGGCAAGGCCGGCCATGGCGGCGAGCTCGGTGACGATGACTTCGAGTCCGCCATGGAACCGCGTCGAGGCCACATAGACCTCGGTGCGGTTGCAGGTGGAGAGGACCAGAGCCTCGGCGATGAACTCCGACTGTGTCACAGCATCCAACAGCTTGGCCGACTCAGCCGCATCCATGGCAAGTGCCGACAGGATGTGCATCGGTGCCGTGCGGTGCGAAACGCTCACCACAAGGACATTCACCGGGCGTCAACCGCCTTCCATGGGACCCGCGCCGACGCGCAGCTCCTCCGCAACTCGGGGCGCCCCAGAAACCGGAGCCTGTGCTGTGGGCCGATGATACGCCAAAATCTCCAATTCTGAACCGAGGTCGACCTTGCGAACCGCCACATCGGGCCCGACCACCAGTCGCGTCGGAGCGAAGTTGAGGAGGCTGCGGATCCCCAGATCGACGAGCAGATCGGCCACCTCCTGCGCGGCCCTCGCCGGCGTGGCGATGATGCCGATCGTCTCAGCCGGAGAGGTGACCACACCTGGCAGTTCGACCATGGAGCGCACCCCCGGCTCGGCGGGAAGGATGTCGAAGAGTCCTTGGACGCGGAAGCCACGCCCACCGAAGCCGGCGTGATTGGCGAGCGCCCGCCCCAGGTTCCCCGCTCCGACGATGACGACGGGGACATGCGTGGTATCCCCCATGTGGTGGCGCAGCTGTTCACGGAGATAGGGCACGTCATAACCGACGCCACGCACGCCGTAGGAACCGAAGTGGGAGAGGTCCTTGCGAAGCTGGGCGGAGTTGACGCCGGAGATCTCGGCCAAGGCACTCGAGCTGATCGTGGCGACCCCGTCACGGTGAAGACGATCCAGCGCGGAGCGGTAACCCGCGACCCGGCCGACGACGGCTTCGGGGAGATCGAGCGTCTCACCCTCGTCCTTCACGCACCCCTCCTCGCACCGCAGCCTTCGCACACGGATTCTAGCCAGATCCACCATCGGGTCCATTCCTGAAGCCCCCAGCCGGCGGGAAGGGACGAGCAGGCGCGCCACTGACCCGCCACCCCGAGGTCAGTCAGGGTGTCCGGTCGAGCGCGGCCTTCAGATCTTGCGGATCCAGGCCCCAGTAACCCAAGCGCTTCCCGTCCACGAATGTCACCGGGACGTGGTCGGTGTAGGCGGACCGCAGGGTCTCGTCGGCGTCGACATCCTGCGTCTCCCACCGGACGCCCTTCGCCCCGCAGACCTCCTCGGCTGTCGCAGCCGCTTCCACGCACAGACCACAGCGCTCCCGCACGAGGATGACCACGCGGGACGCGGCATCCACCGGGGACGGAACAGGCTCGGTGCGGCGTCGACGCCATGGCCAGCGGATCTCACCCATGTTCCGCTCACCCCCAGAAGGGGTGTCGGCGCTCCTCCAGCAGCGCATACAGCCGGTTCTGAATCCCCAGACGCACGCGGTCGGTGGTCCGGAAGACCGCCATGGGGTCGTCCGCCGTCCCCTCGGGAAGGTCGGCTGTGACGATCGGCTCACCGATCTCGATGATCCACTTGACCGGCAGCGGGATCGCCCCGAGCATCCCGAACCACGGGAAGAACGGCGTGACCGGGAAGTACGGGAGCCCCAGCATGCGGGCCAGCGTCGGCGCCCCCGAGATCAGGGGGTAGATCTCCTCCGACCCCACGATCGCAACAGGGATGATGGGCGCGCCGGCACGGACCGCGGTGGAGACGAATCCTCCTCGGCCGAACCGCTGCAGCCGATAACGCTCGCCATAGGGCTTGCCCAGGCCTTTGAAGCCTTCGGGGAACACCGACACCAGTTCCCCCGCCTCGAGGAGGGCGTCGGCGTCCTCCCGGCGGGCGACCGTGGCACCGATCCGGCGGGAGAAGTCGTGCACGTAAGGAGTCTCGAACACGAGCCCGGCCCCCAGGAGCCGTATGTGGCGACCGGTGTCGCGATGCACCATCGCATGCAGGATCAGAGCGTCCCACGGGAGCGCTCCGGCGTGATTGCTGACCAGCAGCGCCGCTCCTTCTGCAGGGAGATTCTCGGCCCCACGCACTTCGATGCGGAACCATTTCTCAGCCACGACTCGAAGCAGCGGCATCACGATGCGCTCGGTGAACTCGGGATCGAAACCGAATTCATCCACCGCGTATTCGCCGGTCAAGCGCGAGCGGGCGAAGTCACGGAGTTCGTCACAGGACCCATCCCAGTCGACCCCCAACCGGCGAGTCAGCCGGAAGAACTCCTCTTCGGGATCGACTCCCTCGGCGACGCGGATGAGATCTTCCATGAACGGCAGGTCCGCCGCTCCTGAGGAACGTGCCCAAGAGGCGAGCTGACGCCCGGCCCCGCGAGCCGCCCCAAGAAACTCACCGACGACGGCCGCCCAGCCCTGGTGCTCGGCCCCCTCACCACCGGTCATGTTCTCATCAGCCATCTCGCCTCCGCAGAAAAGTACTGACGGCCGCCCCGAGACCATCGATGGCACGTGTGGCGCGATCGACATTCGCCGCCGAGAACAGACCGGGCGTGCCGAAGGCCGCGAACTCCTCCACAGTGCGGGCCGATGAGTAGTGCGCGGTGAATCCCGCGGCCTCGAGCCGGGTCACGTCCATGACTCGACCATAGGTGACCTCACGAAGCTCACCGGTACCGATACGCGCCCCCGCACGGCGCACACCGCCGGCCTCGATCAACGCAGGAGCCCACGATCGTGCGACGTCGATATTCGGCCGCCCCATGATGCGAAGCACCCTGGTGAGTGGGAGTGCATCGGCGGCGGCCACGTTGAAGACCCCGGCGACCGATCCCGTCACGACGTGCCGACACGCGTCAACGGCGTCGAACGGGTGGAGGAACTGCATCCGCGCATCGAAACCCATGGGTTTGGGCACCACGGGCAGGGAGAGGAAGCGGCCAAGACGGCTGTCGATCTCAGCCCCGAGGACTGCGGCGAACCGCAGCGTGGTAGTGCAGATATCGGGCCGATGCTCGGAGAGCCCTTTCAGATAGGCCTCCATCTCAGCGGCATCACGGCCAAAAGGAGACCTGCCGGACCGAGGAAGATCGGATACCTCACTCACGCGCGTCGGCCCGGAGGCCGAGGCTCCGTAGACCTCACCGGAGCTGATCGCCACGACATGACGCACTGTGGGAAGGGGCTGGCAGACCGCGAACAACCGCATGGAACCCAGAACGTTGAGTTCCTTCCCATGCGCTCCACTCAGATCATCGCTGAGGGCCGCGTGGACGACAGTGTCCGGCTCCAGCTCCGCCAGTGTTCTTCCGAGCAGAGGGCTACGCAGATCAGCGCGCACGAACCGCGCACGCCCAAGATCATGCGTCGGGGGCACCAGATCGATCCCGACGACCTCGAACCCCTCGATACCGGCCAGGGACCGAGCCATCCGGGCAGCGATATCCCGCGACACCCCGGTGACCAGGACGACGCGGGACACGACAGCTGCCCTGACTATGGCTTACTTGCCAGCCTTGCGGCGCTGGATGCGCGTACGCTTCAGCAGCTTGCGGTGCTTCTTCTTAGCCATGCGCTTGCGGCGCTTCTTGATGACCGAACCCACAGATCGTGCCTTTCGCGAGTGAATGTGGCCGACTGCCGACCAAGACCATCACTTTACCGGGACGATCCCCACCGCCACAAACCCGCGCTTCGGCCCGGTGCTGTCGCACCGACAACAGCACCGCTCCATCACAGGGGCCGCACCTCAGAAACCCGGGTCCATGCCGAGCTCGGGATACACGGCCCGGCGCGTGGCGATGATCGCCTGATCGAGCCGGGAGGCGGGGTTGAAACCGAAGTCGATCGTGTCGTGTTCGGTACTGCAGCCGTCGCCCATGCCGGTGGGCGCCGTTCCACCGAACTTCGCGACGTACATCTCGCGCCACTCCTGCGGCGTCGGCGTCGCCGGGTCGATCGGCTGGCCAGCCACGACACCGAGCAGGTGCGCCCAGGCGCGCCCGACCACCTCGCGGGAATACCCGCCGCCGCCGATCGCCACCCAGCGTCCGCACGCGTGGGCGTCAGCGAGATCGGCGACCAGGCGATAGCTCTCGGCCAGACCGTCCAGGCTGAGCCGCAGATCGGTGAGAGGGTCGAGCCGGTGGGCATCACAGCCGTGCTGAGTGATGATGATCTCCGGGGCGAATGCCTCCAGCACATCGGGAACGACCGCGCCGAAGGCTCGCAGCCAGTCTGCGTCCTCGGTGATCGCCGGGAGCGCGATGTTCACCGCACTGCCACGGGCTCCAGAACCTCCGGTTTCGGTGGCGAACCCGGTACCGGGGAAGAGATGGATGGGTGATTCGTGGATGCTGACCGTCATCACCGAAGGGTCGTCATAGAACATCTGCTGGACGCCGTCGCCGTGGTGGGCGTCGATGTCGAGATAGGCGATGCGCTCGGCACCGCGCTCCTTGAGCCAGGCGATGGCGACCGCGGCATCGTTGTAGACGCAGAAGCCGCTCGCCGCACCCGGCATCGCATGATGCAGGCCGCCGGCGATGTTGACCGCCCGGTCGGTGCGCCCGGACCACACCAGTTCGGCGGCAGTCACCGTGGCTGCGCAGATCCGCGATGACACCTGATGCATTCCCTCGAAGATCGGGTTGTCCTCGGTCCCGATGCCGTGCTGGACGCTCAGCCGTTCACGTTTGACCGCGTCGATGTATTCAGGCTCGTGAACGAGTTCCAACAGTGCGTCGTCGGCCTCACCGGGAGGGACGATCTCGAAGGCATCCAGCACGCCCAGACAACGAGCCAGTTCGACCGCGGCACGCACCCGGTGCGGGCCCATGGGGTGTTCGGCCCCGAAACTGTATTCGGCCAGCCCTTCGCCATGCACCAGGTGGGGCTTCATCAGGATCGTCCCAGTTCTTCACTTCGTTGACGCGCGGCCTCGACGGCATCGGCGATCGCCGGACGCAGCCCATGCCGATCCAATGCCCGCAGTCCCTGCACCGTGGTGCCGCCCGGAGAGCTGACCTGCTCTCTCAGCTCCACCGGATGGGTGCCGGCGTCGAGCATGGTCGAAGCGCCCAGGAAGGTCTGCACCGTCAACCGCGTCGCGACCGGACGAGGCAGCCCCTGTTGGACGCCTGCTTCGATCATCGCGTCAACCATCGCGAAGACATACGCCGGCCCCGAGCCGGAGACTCCGGTGGCCGCGTCCTGCAGCCGTTCGGGAAGGACCTCCACGATGCCGACGGCTTCGAGCAATGACCGCACCAGCGCGAGGTGGTCGTCCCCGGTATGCGTTCCCGGCGAGACGATCGAGACGCCCCGCCCAACCCGTGCCGGGGTGTTGGGCATGACCCGTGCCACCGGGTTGGCCGTTCCCAGAGCGGATTCGAGCGTCGCCACCGAAACGCCCGCCGCGACCGAGATGACGACCGCATCCGGATCGAGGTGATCGGCGACCTGCCCGAGAAGCCCAGCGATGGCGTCGGGCTTGACCGCAACGAGGACCGCGTCGGCCCCCGGCACCATTTCCTCGATCGTGCCGTGGCGGACACCCGAACGTGCGGAATCCACGGCCGGGTCGACGGTGGCGAGGTCGGAGGTCGGCCATCCCTTGGCCACGAGGCCGTCGAGAATGGCTCCTCCCATGTTCCCGACGCCGATGACGGTCACACGCGACATGCTCTCTCGCTTCCTTCGGTTCGTCCTCAGTTGCTGACGCCTCGGCCCGCAGCCACCAGTTCGGCCACCTGAACCGTGTTGAGGGCGGCTCCCTTGCGCAGATTGTCGTTGGACACGAACAGCGCAAGCCCCTTGCCCTCCGGGGCGGAGTGGTCGGCGCGGATGCGGCCCACCAGGGACGGATCGACACCGGCGGCGTCCCGAGGGGTGGGCACATCGGCGAGCTCGACGCCGGGGGCTTCCTTGAGCAGTTCGATGGCCTTCTCCGGTGTCATGTCGCCGGAGAACTCGGCGTTGATCGACAGCGAGTGGCCGGTGAACACCGGGACACGCACGCAGGTCCCCGAGACCAACAGGTCGGGGATGTGCAGGATCTTGCGCGATTCATTGCGGAGCTTCTGCTCCTCATCGGTCTCCAGCGAGCCATCGTCGACGATCGAACCGGCGAGTGGGAGCGCGTTGAAGGCGATGGCCTTCGGGTAGGGACCGGTGTCGGACGGCATCGCGTACTGTCCGTCGTGGGTGAGGCGCGTGGGATCCTCGGTGCTCTTCACCTGATCGGCGAAGGCCTGCACCGCGGCACCGCCCGAGCCCGAGACCGCCTGGTAGGTGGAGACGATCAGACGCTTCAATCCCGCTGCCTCGTGCAGCGGCTTGAGCACCGGCATGGCGGCCATCGTGGTGCAGTTGGGGTTGGCGATGATGCCCTTGGGCGGGTTCACGGCGTCCAACGGGTTCACCTCGCTGACCACCAGCGGGACCTGCGGATCCAGACGCCAAGCACTCGAGTTGTCGACGACGATGGCACCGGCTTCGGCGACCTTCGGGGCGAACTCCTTGGAGGTTCCCTTGCCTGCGGAGAAGAGGGCGACGTCGAGTCCGCTGAAGTCGGCGGTCGCGGTGTCTTCAACCTCGACCTTGGTTCCGGCGAATTCGATCGTCTTGCCGGCGCTCCGGGCCGAGGCGAAGAACCGGATGCCGGTGACCGGGAAATCCCGCTCCACCAACAAAGTTCGGATGACTTCGCCGACCTGTCCGGTCGCTCCGAAAACGCCAACCTGCATGTGCACTCCTCCTCCGGCAGAAGCCGGATCTCCGGTTCTGGGGCTCGTTCCGCCTCCACGTGGTGATCCACGGTATCCCACAGCCCTCCCCCGC
This sequence comes from Propioniferax innocua, assembly GCF_006716235.1. Lineage (GTDB taxonomy): Bacteria > Actinomycetota > Actinomycetes > Propionibacteriales > Propionibacteriaceae > Propioniferax > Propioniferax innocua. Next base: position 624,201 of record NZ_VFOR01000002.1, read on the forward strand.
CGACACGCTGCATACGGTGTGGACAACCAGTAAAATCCTCTCGGTGAACACCAACCGCACCCAGCTACTGCGCTATGCATGGCTCTCGATCGCAGCCGCCGTCGCGACGATCACCCTCAAGGCAGCAGCATGGGTCTACACCGGATCGGTCGGTCTTCTCGCCGACGCCGCCGAATCACTGGTCAACCTCGTGGCCGCGGTGGTGGCCCTGATCGCATTGAAGGTCGCGGCGAAGCCAGCCGATCAGACGTTCAGCTTCGGACGGGCCAAGGCCGAGTACTTCTCCGCCGCAGTGGAGGGGCTGATGATCTTCGCCGCTGCCGGCTGGATCCTCATCACCTCGGTGGAGCGCTTCCTCAAACCGCAGCCCCTCGACAATCTCGGGTTGGGACTGGTCATCTCGATGGTTGCGGCGGTGCTCAACGGCGTCATCGGGCTCGTGCTGATCCGCACCGGAAAACAGCACCGGTCGGCCACCCTCGTGGCCGACGGCAAGCACCTCATGACCGATGTGGTCACCTCGGTGGGTGTTCTCGTGGGCGTGGGGCTGGTCATGCTCACCGGCTGGGAACGGCTCGACCCGATCCTCGGTTTCGCCGTGGGACTCAACATCATCTATGTGGGCATCGGGCTGGTCAGCGAAGCCGCGCAGGGCCTCCTCGATCGCACCCTGCCGGACGAGGAGAACGAAAGGATCATCGAGATCCTGCGCCGGAACACCACCGGGGAGACACGCTTCCACGGCCTGCGCACCCGGGCCGCCGGCCATCTGCGGCACGCGTCGGTACATGTCCTGGTACCGGGCGACTGGACGGTCCAGCGCGGGCATGCGTTCACCCACGACATCGAGACGCAGCTCCAGCACGCCCTTCCCGGCATCGAGGTCGTGACGCATCTGGAGCCGGTCGAGGACCCCGAGTCCTACAGCGACATGCCCGAGGGTCAGTTGCCGATCGATGACGGATTGGATCTTCCACCGGGCGCGGACACCAACTGAGGACGCCACCTCGACGCAGAGCCGCGTCTGACCGGCACAACGTCACATTGGGAGAGGCCGGGCGTCACAACCAGTCGACGCGCCCCGCCAGCATCGCGTAACCGATGAACGCGGCGATGTCGATGAAGGTGTGCGCGGCGACGAACGGCCCGCTGCGTCGCCACCGCAGGAACAGCAGCCCGAACACGATGCCCATGACCACGTTCCCGGCGAACCCGCCGAACCCCTGATACAGGTGATACGAACCGCGAATCAACGCGCTTGCCACCACGATGGCCCACCATGTCCAGCCGATCTGACGCAACCGGAGGAACAGGTAGCCGAGCATGATGACCTCCTCGACGATCCCGTTCATCGCCGCCGCCAGCATGTACACCGGGATCGTCCACCAGTTCTCGGCGAGATTGCCCGGCTCCACGGTGGTGTTGACGCCCAGCTCACGGGCCATCAGATAGAAGCCGAGCCCAGGAACTCCGATGGCGAAGGCCAGCAGGAAACCACGCAGCAGGTCCGAGGCCGGTCGCGCCAGGTCGAACCCCAAGCCATTCCCGAGGCCTCGACTGTTCGCAGAGACCGGACCATCTCCGGCGTTCCCCACGGTCTCCGGGAGCGCCGGCCGAACCCACAGCAGGTACATCACCAACGCCACGGGCACAAGACTCGTCACGATCCAGGTGAGTTGGAAGGCCAGATCCAGCCAGGGTCGGTCGGCAGCCACCGATGAGTTCATCTGCGTCGACTGCGAAGCCAAGGGCTCAGCACGCGTCATGCGATCGATGATGCGCAGGATGGAACGCAGCGCATCAGCACCCAGGGAGACGCCCAGGACCAGGAGAACCTCGAGGCCGAGACCCCGCGTCGACCCCGGAGCAACCGGCCGGTCGCCGTCGCCTCCCACCATGGCCCTATCCGGCATGGGTCTCAGACGGTGAAGTGGCGCCGGGCGAAATCGCGGGCGGCGACGAGCGTCTCCACCCGCGCGTCCCGATCCAGACCACGGGTGCTGGCCTCGAGCACGATGTGTCCGGCGAAGCCGGCCGCCGCAAGATCGGCGAGGACGCCCGCCGCGTCCTGGTCACCCTCACCGGGCATGAGGTGTTCATCGGCAAACGACCCCTTCCCGTCGGTCAGGTGCAGGTGACGCAGCCGGTCACCCCACGCGGCCACGAGTTCACGGGACCGCTGCCCCGCGGTGGAGGCGTGCGAGAGGTCGAGCGTCAGGTTTTCATAGGGCTGGTCGGTGGGGTCCCAGGTGGGCAGGTAGGCCTTGAATTCGCGTCGGGTCTTCGGCAACCGCCATGGATACATGTTCTCGACGCAGAACGTGATGCCGGTCTCGGCGTTGAGCCGATCGATGCCCTCCACGAACGAGGTTCCGTAACGGCCCTGCCAACGGAAGGGTGGATGGACCACGACGATCTCGGCACCCAACTGACGAGCCGCCTCGGCCGAGCGCTGCAGTTTGCCCCAGGGGTCCTTGCCCCAGACATCCTGCGTCACGAGCAGGCAGGGTGCGTGTACCGAGACCACCGGAACCCCGAAATGGTCACGCAGTCGCTCCACGGCGTCGACGTCCTCGGCCAGTGGATCGAGCCCGACCATCACCTCCACGCCGTCGAAGCCACAGTCACGGGCCAGTTCGAACCCCGCGGTCGTCCCGTCGGGGTAGGCGCAGCTGGTGCTGAGCGCGACGTCCACCGGCGTGGTGACGTTCATCGACGTTCCCGGGGCTGAGGTCATGGAATCAGACCGGTGTCTCGGCGAGCACGAGCCCGGGTGAGGGCGTCGGCTTCAGCGCCCGCGCGCTCGGCGATCCATTGGTGTAGAAGTCGAGGTGGTCGAGGTACGTCACGATGACGCCCTCACGCACGGCCCAGGGGCACAGATCGAGGTGGTCGATGCCGGCCAGCTCCATGACGGCCTCGGCCACGACGGCACCGGCGAGCACCTGCGGGGCCCGCCCCTCGGAGACACCAGGGAGCGCGGCACGCTGCTCCACCGGTGTGCGGTCGAGGCGATCGACCATGTCTCGCAGGGCCTCACGGTGCAGGACGCGAGGCACATACGGCCCCTCCGAGGCCGGCGCGGCCCCGGCGATACGGCCGAGCGTCCGGAAGGTCTTCGACGTCCCAACGGTCCTGTCGAACGGTGCGACACGGAGGACGTCACCGATCACCGAGCCGATCGTGGTGCGGGCGTGCCGACGCATGGCCTTGGTGTTCCCAGAGCTCCCGAAATCACGTGTCAGGCGTCCGGCGCCGAGCGGCACCGACAGCGCGACGTGGGGCTCCTCGTCACTGCCTGCCGCGATCTCCAGCGAGCCACCGCCGATGTCGAACACGCCCAGGGTCCCAGCCGACCAGCCGTACCAACGACGGGCCGAGAGGAAGGTGAGTCGAGACTCATCGGTCCCGGAGAGAACGCGGAGTTCGACGCCGGTCTCCTTCTTGCACCGCAAGATGACATCATCACAGTTCGTGGCCTCACGCAGCGCGGAGGTGACGAACGGCAGCAGGGACGAGCAGCCGGTGTCCTCGGCGAACTCTCGAGAGCTGGCGACCATCTCGATCAGGGCATCCGCGCCCTTCTTGCTCATGGAGCCGTCATCCTCGATGTGTTCGGCCAGACGCAGCTGCGACTTGTGGCTGGCCGCCGGGATCGGCGGGCCACCCACACGAGCGTCCATCACCAGCAGATGGACGGTATTGGATCCGATGTCCAGCACTCCCAGTCGCACAACATGACAGCGTACCGTCGAGTGCTACGGCAAAGCGAACGCGGAACGGAGCAGCATGGAGATCGAACTGGGTTTTCCTCGCACGTGGGTGGAGTTCACCGACCCCGCCGATACCGATCAGGTGATCCGGGCCGATCTGACCTGGCTGACGTCCCGCTGGCACTGCACGTTCGGTAACGGATGCCCCGGGATCACCGGCGACCCGGACCATGGATGCTGCTCCTTCGGTGCGCATTTCACCGATGACGATGACGTCGCACGCGTCCGAACAGCCGTGGAACGGCTGACCCCGCAGACATGGCAGAACCACGGCGTCGAATGGCTGACCGAGGCCGAACCCGACGAGGATTCCGATCCGGATGAGGGACCCGAACTGTGCACCACCCTTCACGAGGGGGCATGCGTCTTCCTCAATCGTCCCGGCTTCGAAGCCGGGCACGGCTGCGCGCTGCATGCCTTGGCGCTCCGCGAGGGACGCAGTTTCGTGGAGACCAAGCCCGACGTGTGCTGGCAGCTGCCCATCAAACGCAGCTATCGCGATGTGGAGCGCGGTGACGGCACCGAGTATCTGGAGATCTCCATCAGCGAGTACACCCGCGCCCACTGGGGTCCCGGCGGGCACGATCTCGATTGGTTCTGCACCTCCAACACCGAGGCCCACACCGCCGACGAACCGGTGTGGCGCAGCAGCCGAGATGAGCTCGTGGAGCTGCTCGGCGCACCCGCCTACGAAGAGCTGGCCCGTCACTGCGCAGCCCATGAAGAGCGTCACCTCGGCCCGATGCACCCCGCCGATCCCGATGACCGGCAAGCCTCATAGCAGATCGATTCCTTCCCCGAAGGAGGCACCGGATTTTCCCCTGGAGGAAGGTTGAGTCCAGAATAAGCACATGCACGTCGACCACATCATCTATGCAGCGAACCCCGACGGACTGCAGGCATCGGCTGATCGCCTGAGCAAGTTGCTCGGTGCGCCATCCCGCGATGGTGGCTTCCACCCGCGCTTCGGCACTCGCAACCGCCTGATCCCCGTCGCTCACGGTCGCTACGTCGAGATCGTCGAGGTGCTCGATCACCCTGCCGCCGAGAAGGCCCCCTTCGGTCAGGTGGTGCGGGCTCGTTCCGAGGCGGGCGGTGGCTGGCTCGGCTGGGCACTCTCGGTGGACGATATGGCTCCGATCGAGGCACGGCTTGACCGTGAGAGCGTCCCCGGTAACCGCACCTTCCCCGACGGTCGGCAGCTGGAATGGCGCCAGATCGGCATCAAGGGGCTCCAGGCCGATCCGCAGCTCCCGTTCTTCCTGAAATGGGTCAGCGATGACATCGTGCGTCCCAGCGCACTGACGAGTGAGTTGGAGATGATCCGTATCGAGATCGCCGGCGACAAGAGCCGGCTCGATGACTGGATCAACGGCGACTCCGCCGAGCTCCTCGACATCGACATCGAATGGGTCGCCCCCCACGGCCAACCCGGTCTCATCGCCGCGCACTTCGATACCCCGCTCGGCAAGATCCGGATCTGACGGGAACCGACCAGGGCATGTCTTTTGAAGCGGCCGCTGGCCCGGTCCCCATCCGTCCGGAAATCGCAGCCCTCGCCGCCTATCGCCCCGGTGGCGCGGCTCCGGGCCCGGACGCGGTCAAGCTCTCCAGCAACGAGAACCCTTTCCCTCCATTGCCCTCTGTGGCGGAGGCCATCGCCGAATCTGCCGCGCACCTGCCGCTGTACCCGGACAACGCCGCCGCCCAGCTCACCACCGAGGTCGCGAACTGGCTCGATGTGTCCGCCGAGCATCTCTCGTTCGGTGCCGGCTCGGTCAGCGTCCTGATGCATCTGCTGAATGCGATCAGCGGCCCGGGGGACGAGATCGTGTTCCCGTGGCGTAGCTTCGAGGCCTATCCCCTCGCGGTGAACGTTCCGGGTGCCACTCCTGTCCAGATACCGCTGCTCACCGACGGCCGCCACGATCTGGAGGCGATGTGCGCGGCCGTCACCGAACGTACCCGCGCCGTACTGGTGTGCACGCCGAACAACCCGACAGGCCCCTGCGTCACCCATGAAGAGCTGACCGATCTGCTTGCGCAGCTTCCGGAACGCACCATGCTCGTGGTGGACGAGGCCTACATCGAGTTCGCCACCGACCCCGAGGCCGCCCGTCCCCTGGAGCTGCTGGACGACCCCCGCATCGCGGTGCTCCGCACTTTCTCCAAGGCTTGGGGGCTGGCAGGGTTCCGCATCGGCTACGGAATCACCCACCCGACGCTGGCCGCCGCGATCCGCACCGTGACGCCACCGTTCTCGGTATCGGTCCCTGCACAGGCCGCAGCGTTGGCAACTCTGGCCGCGAGGGAGAAGCTACTCGCCCAAGTCGAGAAGACCATTGCCGAACGCGACCGCATGGTGGGTCGCATGCGTGGACTCGGCTTCGACGTCCCGGACTCCCAGGGGAACTTCGTGTGGCTCCCGGCCGCCGATCAGACCGATCGCTGGGCCGCCCATTTCGCCGATCACGGCCTCATCGTGCGCGCCTACGCCCCCGATGGCATCCGTATCACCGTCAGCACCCCGGAGATCAACGACCGCGTCCTCGACGCCGCCGCCGGTCTTCGTTGAGGCGGGCCTCACCACCATTCGTTGAGGCGGGCCTCACCGTCATTCATCGAGGCGGGCCTCACCGTCATTCATTGAGGGAGGCCTCCGCAGCGCGCGTCAGAGCGTCGCGGATCGTCCGCGCCCGCCCCGAACCAACGCCCTCGACGGCCAGCAACTCGGCATGCGTCGCACCCATGAGCCCTTGGAGGTCGCCGAAGGCTTCCACCAGTCGTGCCGCGATCGTCACCGGAAGGCGCGGCACCTGGGCGAGCTGCCGGTATCCCAACGGCCGTAGCCGCGTCTCGAGTACCTCAGGAAAGCCGAGGGTCCGTGCCACGGTCACCGGGTCGACCAATTCCTCATCGAGCAGTTCCTCCAACGCCTTCGCCCCGTCGGATTCGTCATCTCCGTAGTCACAGTTCAGTAGCTCGGGCAGCCGCTCGGTATCCACGATGATCTCCAGGAGTTGGAGTTCCAGCAGCCGACCGTCGGAGCCCAGTTCAGCGACGTATCCGGCGGTCTCCTCCTCGAGCCGACGCACACGTTCCCAACGCTGCGCGACGACCACGAGGTCACGGACCGTCACCTGGTCCTGGATCTCCAACATCGAGAGGCGGTCCAGAACCTGCTGCAACCGCTCCTGGTATCGCTGCAGTGTCTGCATCGCCTGATTCGCACGGACGAGAATCGCTGCCGGCGGGTCGACCGGGTAACGCCGGCCCTCCACATAGAGCGAAATGCTGCCCATCGACGCTGACACCGCCACCACCGGCAGATGTGTCTGCCGCGCCACTCGCTCGGCCGTGCGATGCCGGGTGCCGGTCTCGACCGCGGGCAGCGTCGGATCGGGCATCAGGTGAATCCCCGCACTGTGGATGCGTTCGACGTCGGCGCTGCACAGAATCGCACCGTCCATCTTCGCGAGCTCACGGAGGTTCGTGGCGGTGAACGGCGCATCCAGTGCAAAACCACCGGTGCAGATGGAGTCGAGGACGCGATTGCCACCCAGAACGACCAATGCGCCGGTGCCACCGCTGACGATTCGATCCAGCCCTTCGCGCAGCCGTGTTCCCGTGGCGAGTTGCGCACGGTAACGACGCAACCGTGCCTCGTCGTTCGATCGATCGGTCATGGTCCTCACTGCTCCTTGTGCAATGCCACCACAGTATCCACGCCATCGGAAACGCCTCGGCCTTCATCTCGTTGAGACGAACGATCGAGTTTCACCGCCCGAAGGGCGTCGACGAGGGTGTTCGCCTCGAAGACCTTCATCCCCTGCAACCGAGCCTCCCGAACACCGTCACTGCCCGAGGGCACGATCGCCGCACCGAAACCGAGCCGGTGAGCTTCCAACAGGCGTCGACCGATCCCGGGGACTCGACGAAGCTCACCGGCCAGACCGACCTCCCCCATCGCCACGAACCGCTGCTGTGATCGAGCGATGCGGTTGCGGGCCGCGGACGCCAACGAGATCGCGATGGCGAGATCGGCGCTCGGATCATTCACGCGCGCACCCCCGACCGTGGAGACGTAGAGATCGTGGTTGTGCACCGCGATCCCGGCCCTGCGATACACGACGGCGGCGATCATCGCGACTCGGCTGCCCTCGATCCCGTGGGTGGTGCGACGCGGGCTCTGCTGCCCCGCGGGAACCACGAGCGCCTGCATCTCCGCAAGCAGGGGACGGCGCCCTTCCATCGTGACCGTCACCGCCGTGCCGGGCACCGGTTCATCATGTCGGGATGTGAACAGACCCGAGGGATCGGGGACCTCGACGATGCCGTGCTCCACCATTTCGAAACAGCCAACCTCGTCCGCCGGACCGAACCGATTCTTGGTCGCACGCACCATGCGGAACCCGGAGTGGCGTTCACCTTCGAAGGTGAGCACGACGTCGACGAGATGCTCCATGGTGCGCGGGCCTGCGATCGTGCCCTCCTTGGTGACATGGCCGACGATGATGACCGCCATGCCACGCCGCTTCGCCACTCGAACAAGCGCTCCCGTGGTCTCGCGGACCTGGCTCACTCCCCCGGCGGAACCATCGGCTTCGGCGGTGACGATGGTCTGCGCCGAATCGACCACGAGGAGAGATGGTTCCACCGCCTCGACCTGCCCGAGGATGGCGCCCAGATCATTCTCGGCGGCGAGATAGAGCTCATCCTCCACGGCATCGGTCCGGGTGGCACGCAACCGCACCTGAGCTGCGGACTCCTCACCGGTGACGTACAACGTACGCCGCCCGGCGGCCGCCCATCTGGCCGCGACATCGAGCAGAAGCGTCGATTTTCCGACGCCCGGTTCGCCCGCCAGCAAGACCGCGGCCCCGGGCACGAGCCCACCGCCGAGCACCCGATCCAGCTCCTCGACACCGGTCAGATGACGATCAGCGGCCTGAGCGTCGACCGATCCGATGGGAACCGCCCGCGTGGTCGGCGCACTGGCACGAACCTCCGCGACCTTGGGCGCACCGATCTCCTCGACGCTTCCCCACGTCTGGCATTCCCCGCACCGGCCGACCCACCGAACCGTGGTCCACCCACACTCGGTGCAGCGGTAACCATCGCTGGAACGCTTCGAATTCTTGGCCATGGCAGCACTCTAAGCGGGTGGTCCGACAGTTTCTGGGATTCACCCACAGGCCATCGCGTCGGATTCCCGATCGCGGTCCGATCAGACGAGCGAGAACTCCCGCTGGGCCGGTACCACCTCGGCAAGCTCGGCCACGACGCGGTAGTCACCTGTCGGGATCTCACCGGACGCGGTGGCACATCCGGCCGCGCTGCGGCCGATTCCCCACGTCACATCGGAGCTGATCCATGCGCCGGGAGCCAGCAGGGCAGACCGGGCGGGAATCACAGCGGCGCAGTCCTCGGTGGACCAGATCCGTTCGGTTCCGGTGAAGATCGTGACCTTGAGGTTGTCAGCCGATACCGGAAGGGTGCAGTTCGCGGTTCCGGTGTTGGTCACCACAACACCGAACGGCTGTGCACCAGCGGCCTTGGAGACCTCATCGGCCCCGTCGACTGCCACCTCGAGCTGTTCAGGAGTGCATTCGGGTGCCTGGGCACGGGCCGGAGCCTCGGGTGCGGGCTGTTCCTCGGGCACGGGCGCGGGGGCCTCGTCAGCCTGTTCCTCGGCCTGCTGCTGTTCGTCCTCGAGCAGCGTCCCATCGCCGGCGGGCGTCTCGGTTCCATCGGCCTCGGGCGAGGGCGCAGGGGCAGGTTCCTGGCCTCCTTCACCGCCGTTGTCTCCCTGACCGCCCTGTTCGTCCGGCCCGCCCGGCTCAGGATCAGCCGCGTTCTCCTCCGGAGGCGCGGACTCGTCGACGGCAGGAGCCGACGTCTCTGCAGCCTTCGGGTCACCATCGGTCGCGCCAGCGCTCAGACGCAGCGTCGCGGCCACGACGGCGGCGATGATGACGATGGCCGCGCCGATCACGACGGCGCGACGTACCCAGTAAGTACGCTCGCCTTCAGGACCCACGGGGTGCAGCAGTCCAAACATATGCCCAAGCTTATGGAGACCGAACCGTTATCCTCGGTTGCCACGCCGCATCAGACCAGTTCTCGAGGAGCCCCATGCACCCCCTGATCGCGCCAGTCTGCGAGTGGTACGTGGGGGCGGCACGTGATCTGCCATGGCGACGTGAATCATGCACACCCTGGGGCGTCATGGTGAGCGAGTTCATGCTTCAGCAGACGCCGGTCGCACGCGTCCTCGAACCGTGGCGGGCCTGGCTGGAACGATGGCCTACTCCGGCCGATCTCGCCGCCGAACCGGTGGGTGAGGCCATCCGCCAGTGGGGCAGGCTCGGATATCCCCGACGCGCTCAGCGTCTGCACAACGCCGCCGTCTCGATCACCACTGATCATGGAGGCCGAGTCCCGGAGACCCGTGACGCACTGCGCGCGCTCCCCGGCGTCGGGGACTACACGGCGGCAGCCATCGCAAGCTTCGCATTCGGCCGTGCCGAAGTGGTGCTCGACACCAATGTGCGACGCGTCCTGGCCCGCGCGATCAACGGCGACGAGTTCCCACCCAACGCCGTCACCGCGGCCGAGAAGCGCCTGGGCGCCACGGTCATGCCCGTCGATGGGCCCTTCCCCGCAGCGATGTGGGCAGCGGCGTCCATGGAACTCGGTGCTCTGATCTGCACGGCCCGCAGCCCCGCCTGTGACCGGTGCCCCATCGCCGACTCCTGCGCCTGGGTCGCCGCCGGACGCCCTGCACACACCGGACCCCCACGTCGTGGCCAAGCCTTCGCAGGCACCGACCGTCAGGTCCGCGGACGCATCATGGCCCTGCTCCGCGAGAGCGATATCGCTGTTCCCCGCCACCGCATCGCGACCGTCTGGCACGACGCCACCCAGCTCGACCGCGCGCTCACGAGCCTGTTGAAGGACGGCTTGGCAGTGGAAACCGATGCGGGTCTGACACTGCCGACCTGATCGGTTCAGGCCCCCTGAGTTCAGGACCTGTGAGTTCAGGACCTGTGAGTTCAGGACCTGTGAGTTCAGGACCTGTGAGAGGTACGCACGCTGCCGATGCTCGCAACCATGACGCAGACCACCGCGGCCCATTCGACAGGACCGATGAACTCTCCCACCACGAGCATGCCGGCGATCGCGGCCGCCGCGGGCTCCAGCGACATGAGGATCCCGAAAACCGCCGGAGGGATGCGACGCAGGGCGATCATCTCCAGGCTGTAGGGGACAACGGTCGAGAGCAGTGCGACGAACAACCCGATGAGCCACACCCACGGGTCGTCGAGCCCCCGCACATCGGTGGGAGCCACCCATCCCGCGGCACCAAGCATGACGGGCGTCGCGATGAGCGTCCCGATCGTCGACCCGACCGCGAGTCCGCTGATCCCTGTCCACCGACGCCCGGTGTGGGTACTGAGCACGATGTAGGCGCCCCACGCCGTCGCCGCCAGGAACGCGAAACCGACCCCGACAGGATCGAGGTCGCTCGGCGCCGCACCGAGCAGGGCCACGCCCGCCCCGGCGAGCAGGATCCAGCACCAGTCGCGCAGACGGCGGGAGCCAAGCGTCGCCACCGTGAGCGGCCCGAGGAATTCGATGGTCACCGCGGTTCCAAGGGGGATGCGGGCGATCGCCTGGTACAGCGATATGTTCATCACCGCCAGAGCTGCCCCGTAAGCGGTCACGGCCGCCCAGTCACGAGGTGAGCGGCCCCGCAACCGTGGCATCGCGACCACCAGCAGCACGCAGGCCGCCAGAGCAAGACGCAGCCACACGAGAGTGGAGGGCTCGACGCGTCCGAACAGCAGTTTGGCGATGGCCGCACCGATCTGGATCGATGCGACGCTGCACGGCACCAGCCAGACACCCGAACCTCGCACGCGCGCAGACTAGTGCACGCACACCGAGGTGCCCGAGGACAGGTGCCCGGGGACAGGTGCCCGATGAAAAGGGGGTCAGATGAAGATGTGGTCGTCCATCTGACCGAAGCCGACGACATTGGAGTTGGCGAGGATCTCGCTGTCGTCGGCGTTCCAGGTGTGGCCGCCCTCGCGTCCCCGTCTGGTGAGGGTGAAGTTGAAACGATCCGAGCTGTATATGTGCCCCCCGGCTCGAACCACATCACCGAGGAACCTGGTGTCCTCACCACGTTGACGATCGGCGAATGGGATCTCCCTGAACACCTCGGCCGACCCCATGATCGTGGGGCCCATCACCAGATCGGTGAAGCGATGCTCACGCTCAACGAAACGCAGGGCGGTGATGTTGCGGTCCACCAGGCGAACGAAATGCGCCTGTTTACCGACGATGTCGGCTCCCGAGTAGTCGAGTGCATGGAGCTGGTCACTCAAATAGTTGCTTCCATACTCATCGTCATCGTCCATCTTGGTGTAGACGTCGCCGGAGGCCATCTCGACCAGCCTGTTGAGGCAACTCCCCAGCAGCACCGTCGAGTCGGCCATCGTGTGCTGCATCTCCAGGCCGAGATGTCGGGCTCGTTCACGGGCCGCATCGGAGAGCTCGAAGCCGTGCGTCAGCAGACACAGCTCCACCTCGACATCAGCGAAGGCCACCGCGGTGTCGAGCACATGGTCCACCTGGTGGGGGCGGTTGGTGGAGACCAGCAACGAGACCGTGGGACGCTTCGCCCGATGCGCGTCGAGCCCCACCTGATCGAGGACCTGATCGACACGCTGACCGTAGGTGTGCTCGCGCCAGATGCGACGCTGCCCCAGATGCACCATCCGGTCCCGAAGCTCGGGGCTGCGGACCAGAGCACGAAAGGTGTGACTGGCCTCCTCGGGCGTTGAGACGCGTGCCACCTCACTTTCGGGGAAGAACGATTCGATGGCCGGCGAGGGTGTCGAGACCACAGGTGTGCCGCAGGCGGTGATCTCGAACACACGACGCGCACACATGGTGCTCGAGCTGACCACCGAGTTCACATTGCAGAAGACCTTGTGGGCCCGGTAAGCACTGAGCATCTGCCGGTACTCGAGCGATCCGACCACATGCGCGTCCAGCGGTTCGGGAAACTGGTAGCGCTCGTCCTGCCCCAGGTACCGCGAATAGATCTCCAGCCCGTGTTCCATCTTGGCGGAGACCTCCGACGCCGCCCCCAGCAGCAGATCCATCTGCTCCCGGCGCTCGGGATATTTGTGCACGAAATACATACCCCCGAAGCCGATGTCCCGGGACGCATGCCCGGTACGGGGACGGATCGGGTTGTGGATGGCCGGTTGCGCTGCGAACGGCAGCAGGCCCGCGGTGCGCCCGAGGTCACGTTCGTAGCGGGGCAGGCATTCCGCATCAGTGGTCCACACGTGGTCGAAGAGTTTCGCGGTGTCGAGGAAATCCTCGTAGTGCACCGGATCCTCCTTGTTCCAGAACACCGTCGGGACCCCGAGTTCCCGGCAGCGTTCCACAAGCTCCACGAGGGCGGCGGCAGGCGCCGAGGCACCGGTGAGGTGGTATTGCCACAGATCGCCGTTGCCGTGCCACGCCGATTCGACGAACAGCAGGTCGATCAGCTGTCGGCCCTCTGCGTCAGCCACCTGCGTCGGCCAGGATTTGGGGGACAGCTCCACCTGATCCCATTCGTAGGCGAAAGCGTCCTTCGAGAAGTCATCCATGATGACGCCGACGCGGAGGCCGCGCCGCGGTTCACGTTCGGGGTAAGGCCACGGTTCGTAGACGGGACGGCCACCGCTGTCGATACGTGCGGTCTCCGGGATGTCGGTCCGTTGCCGGGCCAGGAATGTTCTCGCCTGCCCGATTCCACCGGTCCGCAGGTGCCACAGCATGCGGCGAAGCGTTCGAGTATCCACCCTGTTCCGTCCTTCACAGCTCGTCGCGCAGCAGAGTAACAGCCTCCTCTGTTAGTCTCCCGTCGAGTGCGACAGGGGGTACCGATGCGGATCATGCTGCTGACGCAGCACTTCCCACCGGAACCGGGGCCACAGTCGCGGCGTTGGGGCATGCTCGTGGCCCACTTCGCAAAGCGGGGCCACCGGATCGATGTCGTCGTCCCCCGGTGGCAGGAAACGACGGAATGGGTTCCCCCCGAAGGGGTCACCGTGCACACCGTCCGGAGCTTTGTGAGAGGTATCCGGCTGCAACGCAGGATCATGAACGAGGCTCTCACCACCCTCGGCTCCCTGGCCACGGGATGGCGCATCGCCCACGAGGGCCCCCGCACCGATGTCGTCATCGGTACCGTTCCGGCGCTGGGTGCACTCCCGATCGCCCTTGCGATCGGCAGGGGGCACAACATCCCCGTGGTCGCCGACATCCGCGACGCCTGGCCCGACATCATCCGTCACTGGCGTGAATGGGGAGACACCGGAACCTCCGATGAGGGCGGGCAGAAGAGCCTGTCGGTCGGCATCATCATGTCGACGCTGGTACCGATCATCGATCGTGTCTACACCTCGATGGAGCGCTCCGCCGATCACGTCGTCACCACCACCGAGAGTCTTGCGCACGTGTTTCAGAACCGTGGCATCAAGGTCGATGCGATCCGCAACACCTCCTTCGGTCTGGTACCAGCTCCCTTGGATCCACCCGCCGAACGCCGCGACGGCACCCTTCGCGTGCTCTACCTGGGCAACATCGGCCGAGCCCAACATCTCGCCACAGCGATCCGTGCCGCAGCCATCGCGCAGCAGCGCGGGGTTCCGGTACGGCTTCGTCTCGTGGGCGATGGCGCCGAGTCCACCGCCATGCGTCAGTTCAACGAACGTCTCGGCCATCCGGCTGAGGTGATCTCCCGCGTCGAGGCTGCTGAGGTGGCCGCAAGCTACGAATGGGCCGACACCGTGCTCGTGTGTCTGCGCCGGTGGCCGGGGATGCAGTGGACCGTGCCTTCCAAGCTCTATGAGATCCTGCAATGCGGACGCCACGTCAGCGCGAGCCTGCGCGGAGAGGCCGCAGCCATCGTTGCCGAGGCCCGTGCCGGTGACGTGGTGCCGCCCGAAGATCCAGAAGCACTCGCGGAACTGTGGGCCGAACTCCACGCCGACCGCCGTCGGCTCCAGAAACGTGGCCGGGGCCCCGAATGGGTTGCCGAACATGCCTCCCCCCACGAACTCGCCGAGAACTACCTGAGCCTGCTGACTCGCGTCGTGCAGCGCCGTCGGGAGTCCCGTGACTGATCGATCCTGGTTCAAGGACGCATCACTGATCACCCACACCGGAGCGCGGCTGCTGGCCGAGGACCCCATGCACGCTCTCGTTCAGGTGAGCAGACGCCTCCCCGCGGGCCTTCGCAGGCATCTGGAGCCCAAACCCGGCCCCGCATCGCTGACCCGAGCGTTCCGCGCCTGGTTGTCGGATCACCCGGCTGATGCTGCCCGCATGCTCGCCGCGCTCTCCACCGGCCCACAGCGACCTCACTCACCGCTCTCGGATTCGAGCCCGGCCGGACGCCTACGGGAATTGTTGGCGGTGGCTCTGGGAGAGCTGGACGCCGAGGCGTCCAGCCCTGCGGGGCGGGCTCGGGCGCTGTGGCAGCTCGGCGCTCTCACCGAAGCCATCGAAGAGCTCGCCGACAGCGACTCGGTGCTCGCACAACGCATCGAATCCGAACGCCGCATGCTGACACCCGGCATGGAGGTTCGGCTCACCCGCCGCACTCCCCTCCGGGATGGCACTGGCGTCCTGATGCCGCTGACCAACTGCCTGCCGTGGACGCGGAGTGGTTACACCGCACGTTCCCGGGCGATCTGTTCGGCGTTGAAACAGGCTGGCGTCGATGTTTCGGTGGTGACACGGATCGGTTACCCCGTCACCGTGGGGCTCCCCGCCCGTCCTGTGCTCCACCACGTGGACGGTGTTCCCCACCATCGGCTGCCGGTGGCCGCGCTGGAGCCCACCCTTGATGGCAGGGCGGGGCAACAGGCGGCACTCGTGCGCGAGCTCGCCGAGAAACTGCGTCCAAGCGTGCTGCACACCACCACCGACTACACCAACGCCGTGGCGACGCGAGCAGTCGCCGAGGCCACCGGCCTGCCGTGGGTGTACGAGATGCGCGGCATGCTCGAGCTGACCTGGATCGCTTCACGCCCGCTGCGTCATCAACCCACGGCGGCAGCATCCGAACGGGTGCGGCTGCTGCGTGCCCGCGAGGCCGAACTGGCCGGCGACGCCGACGCCGTCATCTGCCTCTCCCGGGTGCAGAAGGACGATCTGGTCGGGCGGGGCGTCGAGGCCGACAAGATCGTGGTGGCCCCCAACGCCGTTGCCGACAAGGTCCTGGAGCGTCCCCGCACCGATCCACTGACGGCTCGTGAACGGCTCGGGTTGCCCCGGGATGGGTTCTGGGTCGGCACGGTCACCTCGATGGTCGACTATGAAGGGCTCGACACCCTCGTGGAGGCCGTGGCTCTGGCCCGAGAGGCCGGCCACGATCTGCGGGCTGCCCTCGTGGGTGACGGGGTCGCACGGCCCGGGCTCATCCACAGGGTTCACGAACTCGGGCTGAATGACGCGATCGTGTTCCCCGGCCGCGTGCCAGCAGACGAAGCCCTGCACTGGCATGAGGCCCTCGACGTATTCACCGTTCCCCGGCGCGACACCCCCGTATGCCGTTACGTCACCCCTCTGAAACCTCTGGAGGCCATGGCCCTGGGGCGCCCCGTGCTGGCCAGCGACCTGCCCGCGCTGGCAGAGGTGACAGCCGACGGCGCGGTCGGCGCACTGGCGCCGCCGGACGACCCTCAGGCCTGGGCGAGCGCCCTGATCGCGGCGCAATCAGACCGGCAATGGCGCAGAACCGCCGCAGAACGAGGGCGGGCCCACGCCGCGCGTCACACTTGGGCCCATGTTGCTGCGGACTACTGTGACCTCTACCGAAGATTGAGTGAGGAGCCATGACCCCTGCCGATGAGCTGCATCCACGTCGTGCGGTCGATGTCGCCGACGCGGGCAGCGTCCCCGCCGCCGATGAATCCGCTGACCGCGGCCCGGCCGAGGGGGATCCGGCCCAGGGGCGACGGGGCAACGGCTCGCGCAGGGGCGGCGAAGCACGCCGAGAGCCGGCCGGTCCCATGCTCCACGAAGTCGGTGGACGCCCCCCGCTCGGCGTCTACATCACCCGGTTGCTGGCCCGACGCCATTTCGCGTGGACGCACGCGTCGGCACAGGCTCTGTCGAAGAACTCAAGCAACGTCTTGGGCAACATCTGGCTGGTGCTCGGGCCGATGCTCGATGCATTCGCGTACTACGTGATCTTCGCGCTGATCCTCAAGACCGACCGCGGGATGCCGAACTTCTTCGCCTTCATCGTTCTGGGTGTCTTCCTGTTCCGTTACTCGATGAAGTCCCTCAACGCCGGAAGCGGGTTGATCCGCAGCAGCAAGGGCCTCATCCGGGGGTTCGCGTTCCCACGTGCAGCCCTTCCCCTGGCGGCGCTGATCCGTGAGGCCATCTCGATGGTCCCGGTGATCATCACTGCGCTCGTGCTCGTGGTTGCGGTGCCTCCGCACGAGCCACCGAACAGGCTGTGGATACTTCTTCCAGCGCTGCTGGCACTGCAGACGGTGTTCAACTTCGGGCTGATCCTCACCACGGCACGGTTGACCTACCATCTCCCCGACCTCTCGAGCCTGATCAGCGTCCTCAGCCGGTTCTGGATGTACGGCTCGGGCGTGCTGTTCTCCGTCGAACGGTTCGTGGACAGTCCGGGCTTCATGACGTTCATGAAGATCAACCCGTTGTTCCACATCCTGGCGATCGCCCGCAGCATCGTCATCGACGAAACGGTCCCCCCGGCCGAACCGTGGCTGATCCTGACCGCGTGGTCGGTGGGCATGCTCCTGTTCGGTTTCATCTATTTCTGGCGGGGAGAGGTGAACTATGGACGCGAATGACCGCCCCGGCCCGGCAACCGTGGTCGTGGATCACGTCGGGATGGATTACCGCACCCCCACCACCGCCCCGCCCTCGGGCCGACGTCGCCGCTTCACGCACAATCTTCGCCGCATGGTGGGTATGAGCAACCACACCTACGTCCACGCGCTGAAGGACGTCTCGTTCGTCGCACACGAGGGCGAGCAGATCGGCCTCGTGGGCCAGAACGGTTCGGGCAAATCCACCCTGCTGCGCATCATCGCGGGTGTCGAACCACCTACACGCGGCACCGTCCGCTCGACGTCGACCCCGATCCTGCTCGGCATCAACGCTGCACTCATTCCGACGCTGAGCGGGGAACGCAATATCGAGCTCGGCCTGCTCGCCATGGGGCTCCACCCCGACAAGGTGCACAGGATGATCCCGCAGGTCGCGAAGCTGGCGGGTATCGGGGCCGCGATCAAGCGTCCGATGAGTACTTACTCCTCCGGAATGGGCGCCCGTCTGCGGTTCGCCATCGCCGCCGCCTACCAACCACACATCATGCTGATCGATGAGGCGCTGGGGGCCGGTGACGCCGCGTTCTCCAGCCGCAGCGAGAAGGTCGTCAAACGATTGCGGGCCAATGCCGGCACGATCTTCCTGGTCTCGCACGCCGCACAGACCGTCGAGGAGACCTGCTCGCGGGCCATCTGGCTCCACAACGGCGAGTTGCTCGCCGACGGACCTGCGGAGGAAACCGCCCGCAAGTACCGCTGGTGGGCCTGGAACGTGGCCCAGGACGAGCCCCACGTGGCCGAGAAACTCCTGCACCAGGCCCGCGAGGAGTTCACGGAGAAACGTGCCGCGAACCTCGCCGAAGTGGAAGCATGCCGGGCAGTCTGATGCGTGTCACGATCCACGGCAGTTGCGTCTCCCGCGATGCCTTCGAGCTCATCGATCCAGCCCAGGCCACCCTGACCCGGTATATAGCCCGTCAGTCGCTGATCAGCGCCGGTACCGCATGCCCGCCACTGTTCGACCCCGCTGACCTGCTGGACAGCCCGTTCCAGATCCGCATGCTCTCCGGTGACCTGCGCGGTGACGCGCTCGAACACATCACAGGGGTGGCCGCTGAGACAGACCTGTTGGTGTGTGATCTCACCGATGAACGGCTCGGCGTGTTCGCCCTCCCCGATGGTTCCTACCTGACGCGCACCGTCGAAGGACTGGCCCAGCACGTATACCCCGCTGGGCTGCGATTGATCGAGCTGGGCGACGACGAGCATTTCCGGCTCTTCGAGCATGCCCTCGACCGCTGGGCCACCACCGTTGCCGACGCCGGGTTGCTCGACCGCGTGGTCGTGCTGCACGTGCCCTGGGCCTCACAGACGGTCGATGGCGAGGCGACCCCCGCGAGTTTCAAGCTATCGGCAGACCTGGCGAACGTGGTGTACTCGCGCTACCTGTATGCGATGTTCGACCGTGTGGATCCTTGGGTCATCCGCCCCCGGGTTCGCGTCGCCGCGCAGGGCGATCACCAGTGGGGACCGGCCCCGTTTCACTACGTACCGGAGGTTCAGCGAGATCTCGCCGACCAGATCGTCGAACTCGGACGCCGGATCGGTCCACGCGACTGAGCGCGGTCGTCTGCGCTCGTACTCAGGCCACCGGGCCTGTCAGGCCATGTACAGGGGCGCCTGAACCCGATACCGGGGGCTGTCTCCCCGCGACGAAGCGTGATCTGGCGGTCCGGTCTCCGAACCTTCCAGGTACCGGTGTCCATCAGCCACAGACTGTTCGGGGGCGGGGTTCCCGGAAGCGCTCTCGCCGGGGATCGGCTGCGCCGGCTGGCTCACCACAGGGCCCGACCGCTCAGGCTGCGGCTGTTCCGGCTGTGGCTGCCCGGGCTGCGGCTGCTCAGGCTGCGGCTGCTCAGGCTGTGGCTGCTCCGGCTGTGGCTGCTCAGGCTGCGGCTGCTCGGGCTGCGGCTGTTCCGGCTGCGGCTGCTCGGGCGCAGGCTGTTCCGGCTGCGGCTGCTCGGGCGCAGGCTGTTCCGGCTGTGGCTGCCCGGGCGCAGGCTGCTCGGGGTCCGGTTCTCCTTCGCCCGGGTCCTGCGGGGCCTCCGGCTGCGGGGCATCGGCGGGGGGCTCCCCCATCGGTGGCTCTTCGGAGGGAGGCGGGCTCGCGGGTGTCACCGGCGCCGGGGCCTCCGACGTCGCGCCGGGAACGAGCGGTGGCGGGTCGGGCTCGGGCGTCGCGTAGGTCGGCAGGGTCCCGGGACGGAGCGCCAGAACCACTCCGACCACGACGAGGATGGCACCGATGATGGCCATCGGCGCAGTGAAGCGTCGTGGCACTTCCGACAGGTACGAGGAACGGCGGAACCACAGAATCGTTCCGATGAGGAACACCGGGAGACCGACGAGGATCAGCGTCAGCCACAAGCCCGCCAGCCACCCGCACAGCAATGTGTAGAGCAGTGCAACCGCGCCGCCGACCCACATCTTGTTGCGCCGTTCGCGCTCCTCGGCGCGGGCATGCTCGCCCAGAAGGTCGAGGAACTCATCGGTGTCTTCGAGAGACTCCGTTCGGTCCGGCCCGCCCATGTCCGCGGTGTCCTCCACACATCTCCCCACGTTGGTCCTTGGTGCCCCGCTCGATCTGTCCGAGCACAACAGATCGCGGCACCGTCAGCCCGCACACACGCGGGCTCGGGTCATGTTAACCCGAGTGCGGAGGACCGGAAAGTTCCTGTCGGCGTCGGATGAGTTCCTCGGCCGCAATCCCCAGCACGAGCGCCCACGCGCCACAGAAGATCGCCTCGCGGTACATGACGAGATATTCACGGATCCGTGCCTGCCCCGGATCGGCCACCGCGTAGAGGACCGGAACATCCTCACCAACAGCCGGCGGGTCGCTCAGCGGTCGCGGATCGGTGAATTCATGGGTGTTCCCAGCACCATCGGTGAAGCGGACCAGAACGGTGTACTGCACCGGGACCCGAACCTGCCCCGCCTCGTCTTTCAGCGTTTCCAGCTCGACCACCGAACCGGTTGCTGCTTCGGCGCGTAACTGGAACAGGAGATTACCGGCGCCGAAGAACGCTGCGGCGAGCGTCAGAAGCACGGCAACCGCACCCACCACCTTGCCGACGGTGCGGCGGTGGCGGAGTGCGGTTGCCAGGGCAGTACTCACAGATCCGACGCTCGGATCGGGTCAGGCATCGTCCCCGCCGGTCAGCTCGGCCGGGATCTCATCGGGCGCTGCGGCCGGTCGTGTACTGGTGAAGGTGAACGGCTCCTCGGTGGCGTTCTCACCCTCGTTCACATCGACCAGGATGATCTCGCCGGCACCGAATTCACCGAACAGGATCTTCTCCGCCAAGACATCTTCGACATCACGCTGCAATGCACGACGCAGCGGCCGCGCTCCCAGCACCGGATCGAAGCCACGCTTCGCGATGAGCTTGCGCGCCTCCTGGGTGAGCTCGATGCCCATGTCCTTGTCCCGGAGCCGCTCCTCGACCTGCGCGACCATGAGATCGACGATGTTCTCGATGTTCTCCTGCGTCAGCTGACGGAAGACCACGATCTCGTCGACACGGTTCAAGAACTCGGGACGGAAATGGCCCTTGAGCTCCTCGGAGACCTTCGACTTCATCCGCTCATAGGTCGACTCGGTATCGGTGCTCTGGGAGAACCCGAGGTTGACCGACTTGCTGATGTCACGTGTACCGAGGTTCGTGGTCATCACGATGACGGTGTTCTTGAAGTCCACCACGCGACCCTGTGCATCACTGAGGCGACCCTCGTCGAGGATCTGCAACAACGAGTTGAAGATATCGGGATGGGCCTTCTCGATCTCATCGAACAGCACCACGGAGAATGGCTTGCGGCGCACCTTCTCGGTGAGCTGACCGCCCTCCTCGTAGCCGACGTACCCGGGGGGCGAGCCGAACATCCGCGATGCGGTGTGCTTCTCGGAATACTCCGACATGTCGAGCGTGATGAGCGCTTCCTCGTCACCGAACAGGAACTCGGTGAGGGCCTTGGTGAGCTCGGTCTTGCCGACGCCGGAGGGGCCGGCGAAGATGAACGACCCCGAAGGACGCTTCGGATCCTTCAGACCAGCACGAGTGCGTCGGATCGAACGTGAGAGCGCGGCGACCGCGTCCACCTGACCGACATAACGCTTGTGCAGCTCATCCTCCATGTGAAGCAGCCGCTGGGACTCCTCCTCGGTGAGCTTGAACACCGGGATACCGGTGGCCGAGCTCAACACCTCGGCAATGGTCTCCTCATCCACCTCGGCGGCGGTGTCGGAGTCACCGGCCTTCCACGCCTGCTCCTTCTCCGCACGCTCCGCGAGCAGCTTCTTCTCATCATCACGCAGGCCTGCGGCCTTCTCGAAGTCCTGCGCGTCGATCGCGGCTTCCTTCTCCAGACGCACGGTGGCGATCTTCTCGTCGAACTCCCGCAGGTCCGGCGGCGCGGTCATGCGCTTGATGCGGAGCCGAGCGCCGGCCTCGTCGATCAGGTCGATCGCCTTGTCGGGCAGGAAGCGGTCCTGGATGTACCGGTCAGCCATCTGAGCGGCCGCGCTGAGGGCCGCGTCGGTGATGGTGATGCGGTGGTGCGCCTCGTAACGGTCACGCAGACCCTTCAGGATGTCAACGGTCTGCGGGATCGTCGGCTCGTCCACCTGAATGGGCTGGAACCTTCGCTCAAGAGCAGCGTCCTTCTCGATGTGCTTGCGATACTCATCGAGCGTGGTGGCGCCGATGGTCTGCAGCTCACCACGAGCGAGCATCGGCTTGAGGATGCTCGCGGCGTCGATCGCCCCCTCGGCCGCGCCAGCACCCACGAGCGTATGGATCTCATCGATGAACAGCACCACGTCGCCACGGGTGCGGATCTCCTTGAGAACCTTCTTCAGACGCTCCTCGAAGTCACCGCGGTAGCGAGAACCGGCGACGAGGGCACCGAGGTCGAGTGTGTAGATCTGCTTGTCACGCAGTGTCTCGGGCACGTCGCCGCGCACGATGGCCTGCGAGAGGCCCTCCACGACGGCGGTCTTGCCGACGCCGGGTTCGCCGATCAGCACCGGGTTGTTCTTGGTCCGGCGGCTCAGCACCGTCATGACCCGCTCGATCTCGCGTTCACGCCCGATCACGGGATCGAGGTTGTTCTCACGTGCCGCCTGGGTGAGGTTGCGACCGAACTGGTCCAGCACCGTCGATGACCCCGGCCCCTGACCCTGATCGGAGGGGCCGCCACCGACGGCGGCGCCCTCACCCTTGCCCCCCTGGAATCCGGAGAGCAACTGGAGCACTGTGTTGCGGACGCGGCCGAGGTCGGCACCGAGCTTGACCAGCACCTGTGCGGCGACACCCTCACCCTCGCGGATCAGCCCGAGCAGGATGTGCTCGGTACCGATGTACTGGTGGTTGAGCTGCAGGGCTTCACGCAGCGAGAGCTCGAGCACCTTCTTGGCGCGCGGGGTGAAGGGAATGTGGCCGGTGGGCGACTGCTGCCCGTGACCGATGATCTCCTCCACCTGCTCACGTACGGCGTCGAGCGAAATGTCCATGGATTCCAAGGCTCTGGCTGCCACGCCCTCACCCTCGGCGATGAGGCCGAGCAGGATGTGCTCGGTGCCGATGTAATTGTGGTTGAGATTACGCGCCTCGTCTTGGGCGAGCACGACCACGCGTCGCGCTCGATCGGTGAACCGTTCGAACATGTTTCACACTCCCCTACCGGCGTTGTGCCGGATTCTTTGCCTCGGTTCGCCCAACTCTAGTCATGCTTCGGTTGAGCGTCATGCACTCAACAATGCGTCGGCCGGCACTTTCATTCCCGCATGTTCACCGTGAGCGTAAGAATTCACCGTGGGCGAACCCGGCCGACCCACGCCGGGTGCTGTCAGCCGACCAACATCGGCGCAAGAACGCAGAGCATGGCCACTGCCGTCCCATGGGTCAGCAGCGGCGGCAGGATGCTCCCGGTCACCCACCGCTGACGCGCGCAGGCCAACCCCAGGACGACTGCCCCAAGCGCCATCACCTCATTGCCGATGACCACCCACATGATCGCCGAGAGCGCCATGGTCCCCAGAATCCGTGCTGGTTTGGGCAGCAATGTGAACAGCCCATGACGCAACGCGAGCTCCTCACCGGTGGCCAGTGCGATCACCGCCGCGCAGGACCAGACGATGTCCAGCCGACCCCACGGCGCCATGATCGCCGCAACGGACTCAGCCATACCCACCGACGAGAGGATCCACAGACCGACCGCCAGCAGAAGGCCGAGAAGAACACCCAGAACCAACGGTGCCGTGACAGCCTGGGCCGACCACCCACGGCGCGGACGCCACGGCAGCGGCCCCGCAGTCGCTGCTGCACCCACCCAGACGAGCACCGCGGCACCGAACCAGGTGAGGGCCAGCGTCGACTCCGTGGCGAATCCCACTGCCGCGAACGCGGTACCGACCGCAGTCGCCCCCACCGCCGCGAGAAGCCGGATGATGTCGTTCCTGCTCTCGATCATGCCTGCCAACCTATGCCATTCGCCTAGGCTGGGAACGTGACCACTTCAACCAATTCCTCATCCCTGCTCATCCTGCGTATCACCGCCTGCCTCCTCGCAGCGCTCTCGATCGTTCAAGCGGTCCTCGGCTTCGTACTGCTCGGTGGCGGCGCCCCCCAGCTGCACAAGATCATCGGCATGGCCAGCTTCGCGATCAGCGTCATCGCCTCGATCGCTGCCGTGCTCTGGGCGCGGCCGAGCGGAAACAAGGGACTCATGTTCCACGCGATCGGCGTCATGATCCTTGCCGTCGCGCAGGTCGGTATCGGAGAGGCCGGTCTGGCCGCCGGTGGCCTGCAGACCGTGCACGCCTCCCTCGGAGTGCTCTACCTCGTCGCCGCCGTCGCCCTCGCGACGCTCTCGATCCGCAAGCCGCTGGGGTCGAACCCAGCCTCCTGACCGATGCGTCAGCAGGTTCCCTGAACAAGAACTTCAGGGGCCTTTGGGGCTTCGCCCCTCGGGGGCGGGACCCCCGCGAAGGCCTCCGGCGTGGAAAACGTCCGGAACCGCTCGAAGGGCGCAATCACCATCACCACCGAACCAGTGACATTCTCGATGGGAACGAAACCGGTGATGCCGCGAGGTTTTCCTGGCACCAGATCATTGAGGTGACATCGTGAATCGGCTGATGCGTTGCGATGGTCACCCATGACGAAAACCCGCCCCCGGGGCACGGTGACATCGAACTCGATCTCCGAGGGATCGACGGTCTGGCCCCCTTCGGCATAGAGGTATTCCGATTCGTCCAGAGCGGCCCCATTGATCGACACACGCCCCTGAGCGTCACAACAACTCACCGTGTCCCCGGGCATTCCGATGACACGCTTGGTGAGGTAGTTGCGGCTGGTGTCGGGAAGAACACCCATGAGTTCCAGCACACGCTTGGGCCCGGTGCTCTTCTGGACCGGCTGATCGAGCCAGCTTCCCGGATCTGCGAAGACGATGATGTCGCCGCGCTGAAAGTCAGTGACCTTCTGCGCCATGACCTTGTCGTCTATCTGAAAGGTCTGCTCCATCGACCCGGATGGGATCGTGAACGGTTCGAACACGAACGCGCGAAGCCCGGCCGAGACGATCACCGCGCCAACGACGATGATGAGCAGCTCCCGCACGCGCAGCCAGAGGGCACGTCCCCATGAACCTCGGTCAGAATCGTGGTCCATGGTGTCGCTCCCTCGATGGTCGGTCGCCCTGCATGCTAATGCAGAACACCAACCCACCCCGCACAGACTTCACTTCTCACAGGCAGAACCACCGCATGTCTCACGAACAGATGTTGCCAGTGCGCCTCGCGGCAGGGCCAGTGCGCCTCGCGGCAGGGTCAGTGCGCCTCGCGGTAGGCCTCCAACACGCTCGCCGGGACACGTCCGCGATCGTTGACCTGCATACCCTGAGCACGCGCCCAAGCACGCACCTCGGCCGGATTGAGACCGGAGGCGGAGGAAGACTTCGCAGCGCGGCGCTTTCCTCGCGTTCCGGAGGCCGAGGAACGACGGGCATTCTTCAGCCAGGGCTCCATCGCCTCGGTGAATTCCTCGACATGGGCAGCAGAAAGGTCAATCTCGTACTCGACGCCCTTCCAGCCGAAATGTACTGTCTGGTCTGCGGAGGAACCGTCGATGTCATCTTCCAGAACAACATGGACTCGCTGAACCATTGCGAGCTCCTTTCTTGTGGTCGTGCTGCATCTTATGGCGAAAGCAGAGATCCGGCAAAGAAATAAGCAAATTTCAGAGAGGCCCCGCATTGTCGGAAAATCAGTGGCACAGGAGGAAGTCGTCCGAAACGTGGCTGGACGCGTGGAGGTCGAGCGACTTCTGGAAGCGGAACCAGCCAGAATCACATTTTCACGGATTGGCCACGGTCGGCACACTGTTCGCCACCGCAGTCCTGCAACTGGCCCGAGAACGAGGACTGCGCCGGATCATCGACATCGGCGCAGGCCACGGCGCCCTGCTGAACCGACTGCACACGCTCGATCCCACACTGGATCTGGTCGGCATCGATCAACGCCCTCAGCCCCCCGGATGTCCGGGCACATGGTGGATGAGCCAGTGGTCCACCGATTCGTGGTCCCCGGGGTTGGAGCCCCTCGCCACCGAGCCCGCCCTGATCGTGGCGCTGGAACTGCTGGACGACATTCCGGCACCGGTGGTGCAACGCGTGGACGGCGTGTGGCGACACCAGTGCCCAGACGGCTCGCTCGGCCCGGCCATCCATGATGCGGAGGTGTCCTGGCTCGAACACTGGTGGGACGAGGGCGTCCCACATGCCGAGGTCGGGCACGGCAGGGACTCGGCCTGGACCGCCATCGCCCGAGCCGCGTCTCCGGGGAGCACCCTGCTCATGGTCGACTACGGACACATCCAAGGAGAACGGCGTCCGACATTCACAGCACATCGCGCCGGTCACATGATCGACCCCGCAAGGCTCGAGCCCTCCGACGTGGGATCGGTGAACCTCACCGCCCATGTGGCGGTCGACGCCGTCGACGCCGCGATGCGCAACGCGGGAGCCGAGCTTCACGCCATGGACCGCGTCCGCAATGTGATCGCACAGGTGGACTCACTCGCACCGCACGCTCCATCTGCTCCTGATGCGCTGACAGACTTGGCTCGTCGCGGTGAGCGCCACTTCTACAACGGACCCGCGGGCGACTTCTGGTGGCTGTGCCACACAATGGGTCCATGCGCAAGACGCACCACCTCCTGATCGGCTCCCTGGGCGCCGCCGTTCCCGGCGCGCAACGCCTGGACCTGGGTCTCGACCATCCGTCACACGCCGGGCTGCTGGAACTGCACCTGACAACCGAGGACGGCGTCGTACGCACTGCGGAGCCACGGATCGGCGCCATGCACCGTGGGGTCGAAAAACTCTTCGAGGTGCGCGACTACCGACAAATCCTCATGCTCGCCAACCGACACGACTGGCAGGCCCCCTTCTTCGGCGAACTCGCCGCCGCTCGATTGTTCGAAGAGATGATGGGGCTTCCCGTCCCTCCGCGAGCCGCCGCTCTGCGTGTGCTCCTGGCCGAACATGCGCGCGTCACCAGCCACCTGGGGCAGCTCTCGTGGCTGGCCCATCGCTGTGGCCACTCACTGCACGAGCACCGCGAGCAGTTGCGCGAGGTGCTTGTGATGTGGACCGGAAATCGCATCCACCCGATGGTGACACGGCTGGGTGGTCTGGCAGCAGAACCGGACGCTCGGGCGATCCCGGCTCTGGTCGAGGCGCTGGAAGCAGCCGCAGAGGCCACGTCCCGGCTCGCCATCGGTGCTGAATGCGAAGGGGTGGCGCCCGTGCCCGAGGGCGCGGTCGACGCGTGGGGCCTGTCCGGCCCGCTGGCTCGTTCCGCAGGTGTGGCGAGCGATCTCCGACGTGACGACCCCGACTACGCCGACGTGCTGGACCTCCTCGAAATCCACGCCAGCACCGGGGACGCCGCAGCCCGCTTCGCGCAGATGATCGGCGAGGTGTCCGACAGTGCCCGGATCGTGGCGCGACTGGCTCCTCGCCTCCCCGACGGCCCGGTCAATTCGAAGCTTCCAAAAATCGTGAAGCTTCCCGAAGGCAGTGGACACCTCATGCTCGAGGGTGCGTTGGGGCGGATGGGGTTCCGTGTCGTCTCACGTGGCCAGAAGACGCCATGGCGGATGAAGCTGCGCACACCATCGTTCCAGCACGTCGCCGCACTGGAAGTGCTATTGCCTGGGACCCGAGCCGAGGATGTCGAGACAGCACTGGCCTCGGTGGGCTGGGTCGTCGGCGACTTGGATAAATGAGCGCACCGGGACAGATGAGCGTCCGTGCCAGATGAGCACCAGCCCGCGTCCCAGCAAACGACCTTCACCGACAACGACCTGACAAAAGCGATCAACCCGGACGGTCACCGTCCGGGCTGATGCACAACGTGAGCTGCTGAAAGAGGTGCGCCGATCACGTCCCCTCTGGCAGACGTGACGGCCAGAACGCTCAGGCCTGCTTGCGCTCCTCGAGGAACTCTTCGGTGGGGAAGGCGAGACGCTGAAGATCGACGACGGTGGGGTGATTGCCCTCGACCCAGAGTTCCTCGGCGCTGGGGAGCTGCTCCCACAGTCGCGCAGCACGCCGCGGCAGGGCCACGACCTCGTCGTCATCGAGTTCAGCACGGAGCTCGGCCAGCTCGGCCTGAGCCTCCTCGAGACGGGCCTTGACCTCCTCGATCTCCTGCCGAAGAGCAAGGTTGTTGCCACGCAGCGACGACAGCTCGGCATTGAGCCGCCCGACGGTGCCGGTCAACTCGACGATCCGAACCTGCCCCTCATGGGCCTCAGCCTTCGCGGCGCGCAGACGCTGGCTGGCGTCCACGTTGGAGCGACGCAGGGCCTCCACGACCTCACCATTGCGGATGCGTTCCTCGCTGAGAGCACGGCCGTGGTCACGGGTCTGACGGATGAGGCGACGCTCGGACTCGAGCTTCTCGAAGTGAAGCTCGCGGAACGAAGTCACCAGCGCCCACAGACCGGCAAGGATGGCGACCCCCACGCCGGCACGCACGAACCATGCCGGGCCGAATGCGAGCCCCAGCGCGATGAGCGCCCCGACGCCCAACACGATCAGCGCACGGCGCTGCAGTGGAGTCACTCGGGCTTCAGAACGACGGAAGGTATTGGTATCAGCAGTCTCGTTTCCCACGAATCAATCATAGGTACCTTCGTCACGGAAGGCCATCCCACCCAAGTCCGGGACGGCCCGTGCGACATGGGCGGGCGCTCAGGTCCCAGACGCCTCATCGGAGAAACCGGACGCCTCATCGGAGAAACCCGAATCATCATCGGTGCCGGACCCGTCGGGTACCCGACACTGCCGCTCGAGCCACAGCCCGGAGAGCATCGTCACCAACCCGGCAACAGCCGCGACAGCACCACGGATCACCCGGTCACGGGGCCCGGCCGCATGGAGATGCTCCACGAACATCAACGCGAACACCGCATACCCAGCGCCGACGATCGCCCCGGCCAAAGCCCCGGTCTTGCCGAGCACCAGGAACGTCACGGCCTGTTCGGGCTCCACCTCAGTGCGGGCGGTGCGGAAGCGTCGACGAGCCACGATCGCGGTCACCAGCAACACCAACGCGATGAACCACAGAACTCCCGGACCGACCCACGGCAACAACGGATCGGCCTTGGTGATCAGACGGACCGTGGCCACGATCAGCCACCCCAGCAGCCCACCGGCGAGCCCGGCAACGGCAAGATCCCGACGAGAGGTCAACTGCAGCGGCGTCGCCTGCCGAGAACCGGGATCCTCCGATCCCTCCACCTCACTCGACCTCGAGCGTGAGATCGGTCTTGCGGACGCCACTGGCATCCATGTCCTCCAAGAGCTCGACGATCCTGCCGTGCCCCGGGATCTCCCCCAACGGGTCGACGGCGGCCCAAGGGACGAGCACGAAGGCACGCTGATGTGCACGCGGGTGCGGCAGCGTCGGGTCAGTCTCCTGGCGTACGTTGCCAACGACGATGACGTCGACATCCAAGGTCCGCGGGCCGTTGGGCTCCTCACGATTGCGCCCGTACGCTGATTCGATCGCATGAGCGCGTTCGATCAGGGTCCGCGGTGGCTGGGTGGTCTCGGCCACCACGACGGCATTGAGGAAGTCCGGATTGTCTTCCGGACCACCGATGGCTTCGGTCTCGTACACCGGAGAGACATCGACGACGATCACATCGGGGGTGTTGGACAACTCGTCGAGGGCACTTTGGAGATTGTCGAGCCGATCCCCCAGGTTCGCACCAAGAGCGAACACGACCTTGCGCAGCGGCTTCATGCCGCTCAAGGTGTCGGCGTCGATGGCATAAGGATGCGTCATGACTCGGAACTCCTGGATCACCGAACGGCCTGGATCACCGAACGAACTGGCTGGACACCGCTGACCCTAGGCCACCGGAGGACCGGGAACGAAACACGGTGGCCGATACATCTGCCACCGGGACCGAAACGGGCGCCTCGGGTTTGTGCACCACGACCTCAACCGCTGCCACAGCAGGCTCCCGCAACACCGTCTGCGCAATACGTTCGGCCAAGGATTCGATGAGATTCAACGGCTCTGCGGCAATATCGGCCACGATCACCTTCGCCAACTCGTCGTAGTCGACGGTGTCGGTGATCGAATCACTCCGCGCCGCCTCCTCGTGGTTCATATGCAGATCCACGTCGACAACGAACTCCTGCCCGTTCTCGCGTTCATCCCTCAACACTCCGTGACGTCCCCGCGCCCGAATCCCCCGGAGGGTGATGCGGTCATGGCTCATGGTCATCGCCCCTCATCGTTTCGTGGACGCCGCATCTGCTCGGCGACCCTGATCGCATCGGCATTCAGCGTGACGTCATGCGTCCGCACCGCCCAGACGCCACGGCCAGCCACCAAGGCCGTCACCGCAGCGGTGGCGGCGTCACGTTCCTTGGCCGGTCGCGGCCCGTCATCATCGGCCAACAGCTCACCGAGAAAGCGTTTGCGCGACACCCCCAACAGCAGGGGATGCCCCAGCCCCACGAATTCTTCGAGACTCCGCAGGATCTCCCAGTTGTGTTCGGTGCGTTTGGCGAAGCCGAAACCGGGGTCGAGGATGAGGCGATCGGCCTCGATCCCCGCCGCCAACGCCGCGTCCCGCCGAACGGCAAGCTCACCGCGCACCTCCGAGACCACATCGCCGTAGGACGCGGCCGCATCCATCTCATGGGAGTGAGCGCGCCAGTGCTGCGCAATGAACGCTGCACCCGAGGCCGCGACCACCCCCAACATGTCAGGGTCGGCCATGCCACCGGAGACGTCGTTTATCACGTGGGCACCCCGCTCCAGACAGGCCTCGGCGATCTCAGCCCGCATGGTGTCCACTGAGATCAGGACTCCGGCCTCGCTGAGAGCCTCCACCACCGGCAGCACGCGTCGCGCCTCCTCCTCCACAGAGGTCCGCTCGATCCCGGGACGGGTCGATTCCCCGCCGACATCGATGATGTGGGCGCCCAAACGCGTCAGCTCCAACGCATGCTCGATCGCGCGCTGATGCTGGAACCAATCACCCCCATCGGAGAACGAGTCAGGGGTCACGTTCACCACGCCCATCACACGGGTGGGTCCGTGCAGGTCAAGGCGTTCGCACATGCGCGTCCTCCTCCCCACGATCAGCGCCCCACGATCAGCGACATCGCCTCGGCGCGCGTCGCCGCATTGAGCAGCTGCCCACGGACTGCGCTGGTGATGGTGCGCGACCCGGGCTTGTGCACCCCGCGCATCGTCATGCATTGGTGCTCGGCCTCGATGACCACGATGACGCCGCGTGCCTCCAAGTGGTCGACGAGAGCATCGGCGACCTGCCCGGTCAGACGTTCCTGGACCTGCGGGCGCCGGGCGTACACGTCTACGAGCCGCCCCAGTTTGGACAGGCCCGTGACGCGCCCATTCAACGCCGGGATGTAGCCCACATGCGCAACGCCGGTGAACGGCAGGAGATGATGCTCACAACAGCTCACCATCTCGATGTCCTTGACGAGCACCATCTCGTCGTGATCCACCGCGAAGGTGGTGGCCAGAGGCTCAGCCGCATCCTGCCGCAACCCGGCGAACAGTTCGGCATAGGCGCGTGCGACCCGATCAGGGGTCTCGATGAGTCCCTCCCGGTCGGGGTCCTCGCCGATGCCGATGAGGATCTCCCGCACCGCGGCGGCCACCCGATCATGGTCGTAGTCGCGTCGTGCGTCAGTCATGCGCCAGATGGTAGTACCGACGCCCACGCCCGCAGCGACCGCGCCGTAGGCTTGACCCCATGGTGGCCTCCTACGAAGTGATCGGCATCGGCTGTGGCGGCGAGGACCAGCTGACGCTGGCCGCCATCGAAGCCATGAACCGCGTCGACGTGTTCCTCGTCCCCGACAAGGGTGATGCCACCAGCGACCTCCGCCTGCTGCGTCGACGCCTGTGCGAGCGGCACATGCGTCATCCGCACCGGATGATCGAGATCCCCGATGCCGACCGCGGCCCGGACGCCCAACGCACCGCGCAGGAGTATCGGGCAGGAGTCGAGGCATGGCACGACCGCCGGGTCGCGGCCCACCTGGTGGCCATCGACGACCTCCTGCGCGCCGGAGCTTCGGACCTGCACATCGGGTTCCTCGTATGGGGGGACCCGGCGTTCTACGACTCCACCCTGCGCCTCGTGACACACCTGCAGCAGGTGCACCCCGCACCTGTACACGTGGAACCGGGGATCTCTGCGGTCCAGCAACTGGCCGCGTCACACGGCATCGTGCTGAACCGCATCGGAAAACCCGTCGTCATCACCACCGGGAGACGACTCCTCCAGGACTGGCCGATCGGCACCAGGAACCCCGAAGCCGACGCCGTGGTGATGCTCAACGGCAGATTCCCCGCCGAGGAACTCAAGGGACACGGCATCGAGATCCACTGGGGCGCCTACCTCGGCTCACCCCACGAAATGCTCGTGCACGGCCTCGTCGACGATGTGGCCGACGAGATCATCGACCTCCGGGAACGTGGCCGCGCCGAACACGGCTGGATGATGGACATCTACCTCCTGCGGGCCCCCGAGACCCCAGCGGGCGAGACCCAACCGGGCGAGCCCCAACCGGGCGAGCCCCCGAGATCCTGACCCTGGCCAGTCACTCCTCGAGGTCGCCTTCGACGTCGAGATACACCTGCTGCATCTGCTGCAACACCTCGGCGTCGGGCTCGGCCCACATCTCACGATCCACGGCCTCGTGAAGCTTCTCGATCATGCCGCGCAACGCCCACGGGTTGGCGTCCTTCAAGAACTGCTGGGTATCAGCGTCGAGCACGTAGCTTTCGGCCAGTTTGGCGTACATCCAGTCGGGCACCACATGCGCGGTGGCGTCGAAGCCGAACAGGTAGTCCACGGTGGCCGCGAGCTCGAAAGCGCCCTTGTAACCGTGACGCTTCATCGCCGCGATCCAGCGGGGATTCACCACGCGGGCGCGGAAGACGCGGGCGGTCTCCTCGCTGAGGGTGCGGGTGCGGACCGACTCGGGAACTGTCGAATCACCGACGAAGGCCTTCGGCTCGGCCCCCGAGAGATGCCGAACCGTGGCGACCATGCCGCCGTGGTACTGGAAGTAGTCATCGGAATCGGCGATGTCGTGCTCACGGGTGTCGATGTTCTTCGCCGCCACCTGGATACGCCTGTAATTGGCCTCCATGGTCTCCCGTGCCGGCACACCGTCCAGCCCACGCCCATAGGCAAAACCGCCCCATGTGGCGTAGACCTCGGCCAGATCGGCGTCGGAACGCCAGTTGCCCGCCTCCATCAGCGGCAGGATTCCCGCCCCATACGATCCCGGTTTCGATCCGAAGATACGTGTGGTCGCCCGGCGTTCATCACCATGCTCAGCCACGTCGGCCCGGGTGTGTGCCCGCACATAATTCTGGTCATCCGGCTCATCGAGCTCAGCGACCATGCGCACGGCGTCATCCAGAAGCGTCAGCACATGGGGAAAGGCATCGCGGAAGAACCCCGAGATACGCACCGTCACATCAATGCGTGGACGCCCCAACTCCTCCAAGGGGATCGGCTCCAGGCCGACCACGCGACGCGACGCATCATCCCACTGCGGCACGACGCCCATGAGGGCGAGGACCTCGGCGATGTCATCACCGGAGTTCCGCATGGCCGAAGTACCCCACACCGACAGGCCCACCGACCGCGGATATTCACCGGTCTCATCGAGGTGCCGCTGGATGAGCGAATCAGCCAAACCCTGGCCAGTCCCCCACGCCAACCGAGACGGGATCGCCTTCGGATCGACCGAATAGAAGTTCCGTCCCGTGGGCAACACATTGATCAGCCCACGCAGCGGCGAGCCCGACGGACCGGCCGGAATGTATCCGCCATCGAGCGCGTGGAGCACCATGTCGATCTCGCGCTCGGTCTCAGCCAGCCGCGGACGCACCTCCGTCGCGCCGAACTCGAGAGAGTCGCGCACCGCCTCGGCGTCCGCCCCTTCGGGAAGGTCGGTGAGATCGACACCGGCGGCGTCCCAGCCGACATCGGCAAGGCGTCGCACAAGATCGTGGGCGATCTCCTCGACACGATCCACCTCGGCTGTCGAAGCCTGATCCTCAAGGCCCAGCGCCGTACGCAGACCCGGGAGAGCGTCGCCACCGCCGAACATCTGGCGGGCCCGCAGGATCGCCAGCACCATGCTGACCAGCTCCTCGCCGGTCGGAGCCTGCCCCAACACATGCAGACCATCGCGGATCAGCACATCCTTGATCTCGCAGAGCCAGCCATCGACGTGCATGACGAAGTCGTCGAACTCATCCTCTTCGGGAGCCTCGTCAAGGCCGAGATCACGGTGCATCTCTGCAGCCTTGATGAGCGTCCAGATCTCACCACGCAGGGCCGGAGCCTTGGCCGGGTCCATCACCGAGACATTGCCGTATTCATCGAGGAGCTGCTCGAGGCGGGCGACATCGCCATAGGTCTCAGCCCGGGCCATCGGTGGCACGAGGTGATCGACGATCGTGGCATGCGCACGACGTTTGGCCTCCGAACCCTCGCCGGGATCGTTGACGAGGAACGGGTAGATGAACGGCATGGAACCGAGAGTCGCGTCAGGCCCGCAGCCAGGAGACAGCGCAAGGCTCTTGCCGGGTAGCCACTCGAGGTTGCCATGCTTGCCGACATGCACCACGGCATCGGCGCCGAACTCCTCCTCGATCCAGCGATAGGTCGCCACATAGTGATGCGTGGGCGGAATATCGGGATCATGGTAGATCGCGATCGGATTCTCGCCGAAACCACGCGGCGGCTGGATGAGGATCACCACATTGCCGGCTTGCAGGGTGGCCGCGACGATCTCGCGTTCACCGCTCTCCGACTGGCCCTCCGCAGTGACGAAGACCTCCCCGGGTGCTTCGCCCCAGGCCTCGGACATGGCCTCTCGGAGTTCCTCGGGAAGATCGGCGAACCACTCTGCATAGCGTGATGCGGGGATCCGGACCGGCTGGCCGGTGAGCTGTTCCTCGGTGAGCCACTCGGGATCCTGGCCGCCCGCTGCGATGAGGCCATGCATGAGGGCATTGCCGCGTGTGGTGTCCTCGGCCTCCCCCTCGACCGGCTCGATCGGACCGGTCCCCGGGATCTCACCGGGCTCACCGATGTCGTAACCGGCCACACGCATGGCACGCAGCAGACGGATCGTGGAGACCGGTGTGTCGAGCCCCACGGCGTTACCGATGCGGGCGTGCTTGGTCGGATAAGCACCCAAGACCACCGCGATACGGCGCTCCCGGGGTGGAATCGACCGCAGCCGGGCGTGCTTGACGGCCATACGCCCCATGCGTCGGCATCGCTCATGGTCGGGCACGTAGGCGGGGAGGCCGTCATCGTCGACCTCCTTGAACGAGATCGGAACGCCGATGATGCGCCCGTCGAATTCGGGCACCGCCACCTGGGTGGCCACATCGAGCGGACGTGCCCCATCATCACTGGCCGCCCATTCAGCACGACTCCAGGTGAGACACAGGGCCTGCAGGATCGGAACATCGAGGGCAGCGAGCGCCGCCACATCCCATGCTTCGTCATCGCCGCCGGCCGAGGCCTGCGCCGGGTTCGTGCCACCGGCCGCCAACACCGTCGTGACCAGGGCGTCATAGTCCTTGAGATGCTCGAGGAGCTCATCGGACGGTGTACGCAAAGACGTGACGAACACCGGGACGCCGACACCCCCAGCGTCGTCAACGGCATCCGCCAGGGCATGCACATAATCGGTGTTCCCTGCCGCCCACTGCGCACGGTAGAACAGGATTCCGACACGAGGGCGGGCCCCGTCCGACGGATCGGCGGGCTGCTCGGGGCGCTCCAGCGTCCCCCACTCGGGCTGCTCGGTCACCGGCTCGAACTCGACACCATCCATGAGCACCGTCGAAGCGAGAAAGGCATGCACCTGCCGCAGATTCTCCGCTCCGCCCTGAGCCAGGTAGAGATGCGCCTGCGCCGCCACGTTCACCGGAACCGATGACAGCTCCATCAACGATGCCTCGGGAACCTGCTCGCCGCCGAGCACCACAAGGGGTTTGCCGCAGTCGCGGATCGTGGGCCACATCTCGGGCAGGTTCGCCGCCGAACCGAGCCAGCGGAACACCACCAGGTCGGCTTTGGCACAGACCGCCGCCCAATCGATCTCGGGGGTGCGGAAGGGGTTCTCCCAAGTCCAATCTGCGCCACTGGCGCGAGCAGCGAGAAGGTCGGTGTCGGAGGTCGAAAGCAGGGCGATACGCATGCCGGAATCGTAACCACGCTCACGTCCCTCGCAACACACACCCGGTGAAACCGGCGACATCAGGATCACACCCATGCGATACCTCACCCGTGGAACACGAGCACCGCCCCGGGGCCCCGCCCTGTGGCCGATGCCACAGGACTACCGTTTCGCGCATGTCGCTTCCGGTGAATCACCAGGTCCCCGATCGTTGCCCCGGCGCCCTTCGCCCTTTCGTCTCCGGTGACGGCTCGATGGTTCGTGTCCGCCGCCCCGGAGGCCGGGTGCGGGTGCACGAGCTCGTTGAGCTGCTGGAGGTGACTCGCCGCCACTCCGGCGCGGAACTGATCCAGCTCACCTCTCGCGGCAATCTGCAGCTGCGGGCGCTTCCCGATCCACTCCCGGAAGACCTCGTCAATGACCTGCACGATTGGCTTCCCTTTCCCGACCACGAGCTCGTGCGCAATCTCCTCGCCAGCCCCCTCGACGATGCCGCCCAGACGATGATCGCCGATGTCGACACCCGTCTGTGTGCTGATCCCGACCTGGCGGGACTCCCCGGACGTTTCCTCGCCGTCATCGACACCTGTGGTGATGTGATCGGCGAACCCTTCGATCTGGCCTGGGCCGCAGATCGCACCGACCCGACGGTCGGATGGCTCCATCTGGGTGGCCACGGCCTGGCACGCCGGGTCCGGGCCGAGGACGCCGCAGAAACTCTCGTCCACGTGGCTCGCGTCTTCCAGGGCTTCCGCACACAGGCGGCCGAGCGAGGCCATGCTGCACCGTGGCATGTGCGCGAGGTGGATCCTGCGGTCTTCGGCGTGGACTGGGAGGCACGCCCGACTCCTTCGGGAACCCCGCTGCCATGTGGCCCCCTCGATGGTGGGCAGGTCGTGGCCGGGGTACCCCTCGGGTTCCTGACCGCGAGCCTGATCCAGGTCCTACACGGCCTCGGCGGGAACACCGAGGTGACAGTCACACCGTGGCGACAACTCGTCATGCCCGAGCATCCTGGACTCGGCGAAGCGGGATTCATCATCGATGCGGCTGATCCATGGGCTTCGATCAGCGCCTGCGTCGGCGCCCCGTCATGCCGTCGCACCGATGCCGACACCATCGGCCACGCACAGCGGCTGGCTGAGACAGGAGTCGATGAACCGGTTCATGTGGCCGGATGCGACCGCCGCTGCGGAGCTCCGCGCGATGCCCGCGTCGAGGTGCTCGCCTGAATCGGCTTCATCCATCCGCACGAGGTGTCCACAACCGACCACTCGATTCTCGTCACCCACGGAGTGAGGGCTCCAGCGACGAATGCCGGACAACGACTGGTCGGTTGTGGACACCCCATGCTCGGCAGCCCCCGTGCCCCGACACGAGCACCGGCGCATCCTCAGGCACAGGGGCATGGGAAAGTTGTCTGGTGATGCAACCACCGCCCCGCCTGTATGACTACGAGACCGATGGCACTGAGATCTACCGCCGGTCGTTCGCGATGATCCGTGAGGAATCCGACCTGACCGGCTTCGACACCGAGCAGGAGATCGTTGCCGTACGGATCATCCACGCTGCCGGAGACACCAGCGTGGCTTCGGATATCGCATTCCACCCAGACCTCGTGCCAGCAGCCCGCGAAGCACTTGAGGCCGGGGCTCCGATCCTCACCGATGCCACGATGATCAGCACCGGCATCACGCGCCGACGCCTTCCTGCCGCCAACGAGATCCATTGTTTGCTGCACGATGAACGCGTAGCCGATCTCGCCATGCAGTGGGGAACGACACGTTCAGCGGCTGCCGTATCGCTGTGGGACGAAC
The DNA here is from genome assembly GCF_006716235.1 of Propioniferax innocua. GTDB lineage: Bacteria > Actinomycetota > Actinomycetes > Propionibacteriales > Propionibacteriaceae > Propioniferax > Propioniferax innocua. The sequence continues at coordinate 662,526 of NZ_VFOR01000002.1, forward strand.
TTCTCGAGGGTGCCGTCGTGGCAATCGGAAACGCTCCCACCGCCCTGTTCCATCTCTTGGACCTGGTGGCCGACGGGGGGCCACGTCCAGCGGCGGTCGTGGGCGTACCGGTCGGTTTCGTGGGCTCGGCCGAGTCGAAGGCGGCCCTGGAAGAGTCCGACATTCCCTGGTTGACCGTGCGCGGACGGCGCGGTGGATCTGCCATGGCCGTCGCCGCGATCAACGCTCTGGCCCAGAAACGCGAGCTGCCATGACCGCGGTTCTTACAGCCGTCGGAGTGGGCCCCGGCGACCCTGATCTGATCACGCTGAAAGCCGCACGGCGCATCGAGGATGCCGACGTCATCGCTTACTTCTCCGGCACCCACGGCACCTCCATCGCTCGGCGGATCGCCGCCCCACTCTTCGGCGACGATGTCATCGAGGAGCTCCTTCCCTACCCCGTGACGACCGGCGCGGTCACGGATTACTACAGCGTGATCGAGAATTTCTACGATGATGCTGCCGAGCGGATACTCAGACATCTGGAGGCCGGCCGCAGCGTCGTAGTGCTGGCCGCCGGGGACCCACTGTTCTTCGGTTCTTGGATGTATCTCCATGAACGTCTCGAGGGTCGCTTCCCCATCGAGGTCGTGCCCGGAGTCACGTCGATCAGCGGATCCACCGCAGCACTGGCCGACATGCCGGGTTTCCACGGCCTGACCTTCCACGAAGACGTGCTGACAGTCCTGCCCGGCACACTCCCCGTGCCGGAACTGGCATGGCGTCTGGCCCACACCGACGCCGCAGCGATCATGAAACTCGGCCGCACATGGCCATCGGTGAAGGAGGCCCTGCGGCAGGCAGGGTTGTTGGATCGCACACACGTCATCGAGCGGGCCACCTGGAATGAGCAATCGGTGCACCGTGCGGCCGAGGTGGACGAAGTGCCCTACTTCTCCATCGCGATCGTGACCGGGCGGGATCGACGCGCCGATGATGCCGGACGAGCCGCTGCTGCTGGCAGCGTTGCACCCTCGAGGACTGATTCGGCCATCGGAACGGTGCATGTGGTGGGGCTCGGCCCGGCCGGTGACACCTGGCTGACCCCCGATGCCGCTTCGGTGTTGGCGTCGGTGAGCGCGGTCTATGGGTATGCGCCGTACGTGGCGAAGGTACCTCCGCGTCCGGGATTGGCGCTCAACCCGTCAGGCAACACCGTGGAGGTCGATCGCGCCCGAGACGCCCTCGAGGCGGCTCTGGGTGGCGTTGATGTCGCGGTGGTCTCCGGCGGTGATGCCGGTGTGTTCGGCATGGCGGCGGCGGTGTTCGAGGCCGCTGAGGACGAACGTTTCGTCGACGTGGAGGTACAGGTGCATCCCGGCGTCACTGCGGCACAGGCCGTGGCGGCTCGCGCCGGGGCCCCGCTCGGCGCCGACTTCGCGGTCATGTCCTTGTCGGACCGACTCAAGCCGTGGGACGTGATCGTCAACCGTCTCGTGCACATCTCCCGGGCCGATCTGGTGCTCGCGATCTACAACCCGCGCTCGCGGAGCCGGCCACACCAACTCGGTGAAGCGCTGGAGGTACTGCGCACCGAGCGTTCACCGGAGACGGTCGTCGTGGTTGGCCGACACATCGGCCGGGCGGAGGAATCTTTGGAGGTGACCACGCTCGGCGAACTGGACCCCGAGAGCATCGACATGGGCTGTTGCCTCATCATCGGAGCATCTTCGACACGGATCGGGCCGCATGGGGTGTGGACGCCCAGGTTCGTACGTCCCTGATCGGCACGTGGCCTGGACGTCACATCGAGCCTGGCCGCTGCGGCGTCACTGCGGCGAAACCGGATATCGCAGACCCCGACCGCACCTCCGAGCGCTGTGCGATACTCGAGGCAAGATCGCCCCGTTGCGGAGGAAGCCGGTGCAAATCCGGCACGGTCGCGCCACTGTGCACCGGGCTCAGCCCCGGGAGTCAGGAACTGCGCGTCGGGGCAGCCCTACGATCCGGGACGCGCAATCCCGGGTGAGGAGTCGACAACATGCATATCGCCGAGGGATTCCTCCCTCCTGTTCAAGCCGGCCTGTGGTTCGCCGTGTCAGCCCCCTTCGTCGTGCACGGCGCCCGCGAAGTGGTCCGCATCTCCCGTGAAAAACCCGAGGCTCGCCTGCTGTTGGGCGCTGTCGGAGCCTTCACGTTCGTCCTGTCGGCCATCAAACTCCCGTCCGTGACCGGATCCTCATCTCATCCCACCGGAACCGGTGCCGGCGCGGTGTTGTTCAAACCACCGGTCATGGCCTTCCTGGGGCTGGTGGTGCTGTTGTTCCAGTCATTGCTGCTGGCCCACGGTGGGTTGACGACGCTGGGGGCCAATGTCTTCTCGATGGCCATCGTCGGTCCGTGGGCCGGGTACGCGGTGTACCGGCTGTGTCAGAGCGTGCGGCTTCCGCAGATGGTCGGAGTGTTCTTCGCCATGGCGGTGGCGAACCTCACCACCTATGTGGTGACCTCGCTGCAACTCGCGATCGCCCACCCCGACCCGGTCGGCGGTTTCGGCGCGGCCGCGGCGAAGTTCCTGGGCATCTTCGCACTGACCCAGATCCCGCTGGCACTCGCCGAGGGTGTCCTCGGGGTGCTGCTGTTCCGTGGCCTGGTGGCCATCGCCGATCCGGAGCTGCGTCTGTTGGGTTTCCTGCGCGCTCCCGTCTCCCAGGAGCCGGCCAATGTCTGAATCCACCGTGCAGAAGAAGAACTCCCTGGGTGTGACCCTCGCCCTGTTGGCGGCCCTGGTGCTGTTGTTCGCGATCCCGATGCTCATCGCGCCCGAAGCCCCCGAGGGCGAGGAGGCGTTCGGCGGAACCGACGCCGCCGCCACCGAGCAGTTGGAGGAGGACGGCTACGAGCCGTGGTTCTCGCCGGTCTTCGAACCCGGCAGCGGAGAGATCGAATCGGGTCTGTTCGCGCTGCAGGCGGCGTTGGGCGCCGGCGTCCTCGGCTACGCCATCGGTCATTACAGCGCGCGTCGTCGTAATGTCACCGAACCAGCCCCCGATCCGGCGGAGCCCCGCGCGGACGGCTGATGCACCAACCCGCCCTCGACCGTGCCGCGTGGGCCAGCCGGTGGCGGACCCGCAATGTCGGCGACAAGGCCCTGCTGTCGTTGGGCCTGTTGATCGTCGCGGTGTCCGCGCCGGTGTGGCCGGGTGGCGTGGCCGCCGGCGCGATGGCCGTGGCGTGTGCCCTCGTGTGGGCCCGGGTACCGGTCGGTATCTGGGCCCGCGCTGTGGCTGCACCCACGGTCTTCATCGCCGTGGGGGTACTGGCTGTCGCCATCAGCCTCGACACGTCCCGGAGTGTGGACGCCGTGTGGCGGACCGGGCCGATCGCGATCACCACGCCGGGTCTGGTGCGGGCCGCCGAACTGGTCGGGCGAGGTTTCGCCGGGATGACCGCAGTGGTGCTGCTGGCCGCGACCACACCCATGGTCGATCTCCTCACCGGGCTGCGTCGGCTGCGGATCCCTGACGAACTCATCGAGGTCGCCGCGTTGACCTATCGCATGCTGTTCCTGTTCGCCGCGACCGCCGGTAGCCTGCATCGGGCGCAGGCCGCCCGGCTGGGCACGACGACCCTGTCGGGCCGGTTCCAGACCGCAGGACGGGTCGCGAGCCGCGTGTTCGTGCTCGCCTGGGATCGGGCTCGTCGCCTCGAGGCCGGACTGGCCGGGCGCGGCTACACCGGGGCGTTGCGCACCGTGACCCCACCCCGCCCCCACTCGATGCCGTTCCTCATCGCGGCGACGTTGCTGGTGACCGCCACGGCCGTGCTCGGGTGGTTCCCGTGGTGACGCTGGGGGCCCGCGGGCTCCGCGTCGGCTATGACCGGGGCACCGTGTTGGACGACCTGACCGTGGACCTGACCGGGGGAACACGCTGGGTCGTACTCGGAGCGAACGGCTCGGGCAAGACGACGCTGCTCTCAGTGCTCAGCGGTGCTCTGCGACCGACGGCCGGGCAGGTGCTACGGAACGGTCAACCGCTGTCGTACCGGCCACGGGCTCTGGCCGAGCATCGGCGTGTGGTGCAGATGGTGCTGCAGGACCCCGACGACCAACTGTTCAGCGCCGACGTCGCAGCCGACATCTCCTTCGGCCCCCTGAACCTCGGGCTCTCCCCCGACGACGCCCTCGCCCGCGTCGACGAGGCCTGCGCCCTGCTGACGCTGGATCACCTGCGTGACAGGCCGGTGCACCAGCTCTCCGGTGGAGAACGCAAACGGGTCGCGATCGCCGGCGCGGTGGCCATGCGCCCCCAGGTGCTGCTGCTCGACGAACCGACCGCGGGTCTGGATCCGGAGGGCATCGACGACATGCTGGGTGTCCTGGACCGACTCGAGGAGCAGGGCACCACCGTGGTCATGGCCACCCATGACGTCGATCTCGCCCTGGCCTGGTCCACCCGTGCGTTGGTGGTGGGCGGCGGGACGGCCCGCGTCGGCGACACCACCGAGATCCTCTCCGACACCTCGGTGATCTCCGCAGCACGGTTGCGTCGCCCGTGGCCGCTGGAACTCACCGCTCGGCTGATCGATGCCGGTCTCCTGCCTGCCGACGGGCAGGCACCACGCACCATGGCCGATGTGGTCGCCCTCCTCGACGACCGGTGACATCGCGTCAGGGTGCTTCAGTCGCGTCGGGACCGGTACAGGTGCGACTCGATGAAGTCGTCGGACCCCAGCGCCGTGCCGACAAGGACGACCGCGGCCTGCGTCAGACCGGATTCATCCACCTGATCGGCGATGTCGGCGAGGGTGCCACGCAGGATCTGCTGCTCGGGTTGTGACGCGCGGGCCACGACGACGGCGGGCGTCTCCGCCCCGTGGGCGGCGGCGAGGGCCTCGGCGAGGCGTCGGACATGCCGGATCGCCAGATGGAGCACCACCGTGCCGCCGACCTGGGCGACGTTCTCGATGGTCTCGGTCTCGGGCATGCGGGTGGAGCGGGCTTGAGCCCGGGTGAGCGTGACCGTCTGCGCCACCTCGGGAACGGTGAGCTCACGGCCCAGCAGCGCGGCCGCGGCGGCGTAGGCGGGAACCCCCGGGCACACATCCCACGGCACCCCGGCGCGGTCGAGACGGCGGGTCTGCTCGGCCAGGGCTGAGTAGACCGACGGATCCCCCGAGCACAGTCGAGCAACATCCTTACCATCGGCGTGGGCGCGTTGGCAGACCTCGATGATGTCGTCCAGATTGAGGCGCTGGGAATCAACCAGATCAGCGCCTGGTGAGGCGTGGGAGAGGACCTCGGCGTCGAGATAGGTCCCTGCGTAGATGACCACACCGCTGGCGGCGATGAGCCGGGTGGCACGCACGGTGAGCAGATCTGCCGCGCCGGGCCCTGCCCCGATGAAATGAATGGTCACTGGTCCTCCTGGGATGTCTTCGTCACACACCACTGCACAACCGGGCGGCTGGGCTGCCAGGCCCGAAAACGTCCAAGGCGCTCAAGGGTCTGGGCGTGAAGCTGTGCAAGGTCACCGCCCCGACGGTCTTGGAGGTCGATGAGCAGTGATTCGGTCTCGAGTGTCACGGCGTGCACCACGAGGCGTCCACCGATGGTGAGCCGCTGCCAGCAGGCCTCCACGAGGTCGGCGTCGAGACCGCCGCCGATGAAGATCGCATCAGGTTCCGACAGCGGGGCGAGGGCTTCCCTGGAAGAGCCGATGTGAACCTCGACTTGGCCGGGGACCCCCAAAGCTGCCGCATTCAAGGCGATGCGTTCGGCGCGTTCGGGATTCTGCTCCACCGCGATGGTGCGCAGGGACCGGTGGCATCGCGCCCACTCGATTCCGATCGAACCCGAGCCAGCCCCGAGATCCCACAGAAGTTCTCCGGGTTTCGGCGCAAGGGCTGCCAGCGCACTGGCGCGGATGTGCCGTTTGGTGATCTGCCCGTCATGGTGAAAAGCGTCATCATCGAGCCCGGGCGCAAGAACCCCTGCGGCATCGGCACCGGAGACCTGCACGCACACCACGTTGAGGCGCGGACATTCCATGGTGGATTCGAGAAGTTCTCGAGCCGTTGCCGTGGCGCGAGACTCGTGCTCGGTGCCGAGATCTCCGAGAACGGTCAGGGTCGTATCGCCAGCACCGGCCGCGATGAGGGTCATGGCGATGGCCACCGGTGAGGTCTCATCAACAGACAGAACGATGATGCGGGCATTCGGGGCAACGAATCGGCGGATCTGATCGGGCGTACCGAGCCGGACGATCTCCACCGACTCGGCGGCCCACCCCATGCGAGCCCTCGCCAATGCCACCGATGAAACCGCAGGGTGGATTCGTACTCTGTCCGAGCCGAAGAGGTCGATGAGCGTCGTCCCGACTCCTGCTACGAGGGGGTCGCCCGAGGCCAGCACCGCCACTCGCCGTTCCGTCTCCGGGTCTTGCCCGATGAGTTCGCAGAGCCCGGCGCGCAGAGGCGATGGAAGCTCGTGGGTCTCACCGCGCAGAGGGCCGACCAGATCGAGGTGCCGCGGCGCCCCGATGACCACATCCGCCTGCTCGATCAGAGCCCTGGCCGCTGCGTCGGGCCCTGCAGCTCCGATTCCCACCACGTCGATCACGCGCACAGCCTAATGAGCCGTGCATGGCTTCGCCCATCGCCCCGGGCAATCACGCTCGACCGGGCAATCACGCTCGACCGGGCATGACCACAACCTCCCAGCAGATTCCTGCCGAGCCGCGCCAACCCCACAACAGCGGGCTTCCCCATCTGCCTGCCTCATCCCCTGGAGGGTTGTGGACAGTCTGTGCGCCCATCCACAGCTGCAGCACCGGCGGTTCGGCGACGGCTCTTCCCCTTCCATAACGAAGAGCATGGATCTCGAAGCTCTTCTGCTACTGAACGACGGTGTGATCTTGGCCCGTGACCATCGGCCCCTGCGCCGCCGGCTGTCCCGATGGGCCGATCGCGGCCTGCTGGTGCGGGTGCTACGGGGCATCTATGTGGCCGCCGGAACCCAGCACGATCACCGCACGCTCGTTCGGGTGGTGGCTCGCGCTTATCCGGATGCGATCTTCACCGGTCGAACCGCGGCATGGCTCAACGGCTGGTCGGATGTGGTCCCTCGAAAGATCACCGCCATGCACCGTGGTCGCAGCATCCGCAGCGGACGCATCCGCCTCAGCCACGGAACGCTCTCCGACGAGGTGTGGCATGAACGGCATGGGCTTCGTTTCCTCACCCCGGCCATGGCCGCACTCGATCTTGTACCGGAGTTGGGCGGCAAATTGGTGGATGACCTGTTGCGCACCGACCGCACCGGCGGAGTCCTGACACAGCTCCACCGAGCGCTGGCCAGCTCCCCAGGGCGAGCCGGCAACGTGGTTCGGCGCATCCTGCTCGAACGCAGCCGAAGCAATCCGTGGTCCGAAGCCGAGCGTCATCTGCACGACCTCCTCGATGCCGCCGGGATCACCGGCTGGTCAGCCAACGATCCCGTCGTCGAGGACGGGCAACGCTTCCACCCCGACGTGGTCTTCCGCGCTGCTCGGCTCATCCTGGAAGTCGATGGATTCGCGTTCCACAGTGGCCGGGAAGTCTTCGAACGCGATCGCCGACGGCAGAACACCTTGGTCATCAACGGATGGCAGGTGCTCCGCCTCACCTGGCGAATGCTCACCGAGGACCCCGATGGGGTCATCGCTCTGATCCGCCGAGCCCTCGTATCACGCGCACCGTCACTGTGACAGCAGAGCAGCCACTCCTCGGCGAGGCCCGTTCGCTCGATCGCAGATCATCCATGCGGTGGTGCGCACCGGGGCCGCAGCAGATGTGGAAGGATGCTCGGTGGAGTCGAACGGAATCCGGTGCAAACCCGGAGCGGTCCCGCCACTGTGAGCGACACGTCGCGAGCCAGGTCGAGTTCACTCCTTCCGGTCACGACCACGGGCGAGGACCCGTGAGGAGGTACACCACATGAAACCTTTCCCGTTCACCGCCATCGTGGGCTCGGACGACATGGGGCTGGCCCTCACCTTGACCGCCGTCTCCCCGGCCATCGGCGGAGTTCTCGTCCGTGGCGAGAAGGGCACCGCGAAATCCACGATGGTGCGAGCCCTGGCCGATGTTCTGCCGACGCAGCAGGTCATGGCCGGCTGTCGATTCGGTTGTGAGCCAGCACAGCCTGACCCCACGTGCCCCGACACCGACCAGCACACCGAGAACATCCTGCACCGCCCCTCCAGGCTCGTGGAGCTGCCCGTCGGTGCAACTGAGGATCGGGTGATCGGTTCGCTCGACCTCGAGAAGGCTCTCGGTGCCGGCGAGGCAGCATTCGAGCCCGGCCTGCTGGCCGAGGCGAATCGCGGCATCCTGTACGTCGATGAGGTGAACCTCCTCCACGACCATCTGGTCGACCTGCTGCTGGATGCCGCCGCGATGGGCCGCAACACCGTCGAGCGCGACGGGGTGTCGGTCAGCCACGCCGCTCGGATCGTGCTGGTCGGCACCATGAATCCCGAGGAGGGTGAGCTCCGGCCCCAGCTTCTGGACCGGTTCGGGTTGACGGTCGAGGTTGCCGCTCCTCGCGAGCCAGGCATGCGCACCGAGGTCGTGCGCCGACGGTTGGCCTATGAAGCCGATCCGGACGCATTCGCTTCTCGCTACGGTTCGACCCAAGAGAACTTGGCGCGCCGTATCGCCGAGGCTCGCACGCGTCTGGCCGAAGTCGTGCTCACCGATTGGTCCCTCGCTGCGATCGCCCGTGTGTGTGCTGGTTTCGATGTGGACGGCATGCGTGCCGATATCGTCACCGCCCGTACCGCCATGGCCCACGCCGCTTGGCAGGGTCGTGACCACGTGGTGCGCGCCGATGTGCGCGCCGCCGCCCGACTGACACTGCCCCACCGCCGACGCCGGAATCCGTTCGATGCTCCGGGGCTCGACGAGGAACTCCTCGATCGTCTCCTGGACGACGATCCGGAGCCGCCGGACCCCGACCAGCCCGACGGTCCGGACGACCCTGCCCCGAACACACCGGAGGGGGAGCCCGCAGAGGACCAGTCTTCGCCCGGCTCGGAGCATGAATCCTCGGAGCCGGATTCCGGGCCGGCCCCTGAGCAGCCCCAGACCAACGAACCGACCAACACGGCGGATGATGGCCCCGACTCGGACGTCACGCCCCTCCCCGTCGGGGTCGCCGAAGTCGGTGAGGCATACCGCACCCGGACATTCACCGCCGAGGGCGTTGGCCGGGGCGCTGCCGGACGACGCAGCCGCGCCATAACAAGCCGCGGACGTCGGGTCGGTGTCACCACATCCAACGCAGGCCCGGTGCATGTCCCTGCCACGGTGCGGGCTGCAGCACCACACCAGGCCGCCCGTGGCCGTGAAGGGCGTCTCCTGCTCCGTCGCCACGATCTGCGTCGTGCCGTCACCGAGGGACGCGAGTCCAATCTCGTGCTGTTCTGCGTCGATGCCTCCGGTTCCATGGCTGCTCGCCGCCGGATGGCCTCGGTCAAGACCGCGGTGCTATCGCTTCTCCTGGACGCCTATCAGCGCCGCGACAAGGTGGGGCTCATCTCGTTCCGTGGTGCAGATTCGGAACTGCTCCTGCCGCCCACCTCCTCAGTGGACGCCGCCGCCCGACGTCTCACCGATCTGGCCCACGGCGGGCGAACCCCCTTGGCCGAGGGGCTCCTGCAGGCAGGCGAGGTTCTCCGGCTCGAGAAGCTTCGAGACCCCGACCGGCGTGCTCTGCTGGTCATCATCAGTGATGGCCGCGCCACCCACGGGACCGATGCCGTCGGTCGCGCCGAGATGGCCGCGGCCCACCTGCGGTCCGAGGGAATCGATTCGATCATGGTCGACTGCGAGACGGGCCGTTTCCGCATGGGCTTGGCCCGACGCCTCGCCACCGCGCTCGGCGCCAGGCTCTGTCCGCTCGATGATCTGGCGGACGGCGGCTCCACGATCGATCCGACGCGTCTGGCCGACACCGTGCGCGCTCATCGGGCCGCATGACCGGCCCACTGGACCTGCCTCGGGTCCTCATCGCCGCTCCGGCGTCGGGGCACGGCAAGACCACCATCGCGTCGGGCCTCATGGCGGCGATGCATGCGTCGGGCCATGATGTGGCCCCGTTCAAAGTCGGGCCGGACTACATCGACCCCGGCTACCATCGGCTCGCCACCGGGCGTCCCGGGCGTAACCTCGATCCGGTGATGTGTGGTGAAGACCGCATCGCCCCGTTGCTCGCTCACGGTGCGGAGGGCACCAGGGTGAGTGTGATTGAGGGCGTCATGGGCTTGTTCGACGGTCGTCTCAACACCGAGGGATTCGGTTCGTCCGCGCACGTGGCACATTTGACCCGCTCCCCCATCGTGTTGACCGTCGATGTCTCGCACACGTCACGCACGGTGGCGGCTTGGGTCCACGGACTCGCAACCTTCGATCCGGATCTCCACGTGGCAGGTGTGGTCCTCAACAAGGCCGCGACGGTCCGTCATGCCGACGAGGCGGTCCGAGCGGTGGAGTCCACCGGCATACCGGTGTTCGGTGTTCTTCCTCGGGATGAAGCGATCCATGTCCCCTCCCGCCACTTGGGTCTGGTCCCGGTGGGCGAACGTGCTGAGGCCGATGTCGCAATGTCTCGATTGGCGGAGCAGATTCGTGCCGAGGTCGATGTCGCCGCCATCGCCGCGGTTGCCGCTGCGGCCGAACCGCTGGATACGACACCGTGGGATCCCCATGCCGAGATGGTTCCGGTGCGCGGGCGGCCACGTGTGGCAGTCGCCGGTGGGCGTGCCTTCACGTTCCGCTATGCCGAGCTCTCAGAGTTGCTGGAGGCAGCAGGCTGCCAAGTCGTGGAATTCGACCCGCTGACCGACCCGGCGCTTCCCGATGACATCGCCGGGCTGTATATGGGTGGAGGTTTTCCCGAGGTCCACGCCATCGACCTCGCCGCGAATACGACGATGGTCGATGACCTGAGTCGTCGAATCGGCGAGGGGCTTCCCACGGTCGCCGAGTGCGCGGGCATGCTGTATCTGGCCGAGTCGCTCGATGGTCACGCCATGGTTGGCGCTGTCCCCGCCTCCGCGCAGATGGGGCCACATCTGACGCTGGGGTATCGAGATGTGGTGAGCCCGGTCGACACACTGTTGACCAGCGCTGGAGATCATGTGACCGGGCACGAGTTCCATCGCACGGTCATGACGCCCGGGTACGCCGGCACCGGCGCTTGGCGGCACGGCGGGGCCGGGCATGGGTTCTCTCTTGCTCCGACGGGACCACCGAGCGTCCACGCGTCCTACATGCACACGCATTGGGCGGGGCACCCGATGATGGCACAGAATTTCGCTGCCGCCTGTGCACGGTGGCTCGAGGAAGGTGGGATGTGATGGCTGGACGCGTGGTGTTGGTGGGTGGCGGCCCAGGAGATCAGGATCTGATCACGGTTCGGGGAGCTGCTGAAGTGGCGAAGGCCGATGTGGTGCTGTATGACCGGTTGGCTCCCAATCCGATCGAGTTGGCCCGCCCGGACTGTGAGTTGATCGATGTGGGCAAGATCCCGCGTGGCGAGTTCACGCCCCAGGAGCAGATAAATGCCCTGCTCATCCAACGTGCACTCACCGGCAAGCACGTTGTGCGGCTGAAGGGTGGCGACCCCTACGTGTTCGGTCGCGGTGGTGAAGAGGCTCTCGCCTGCATGGAAGCTGGCATTCCTTTCGATGTGGTCCCGGGCATCACGTCAGCGCTCGCGTCGGCTGCAACCGGCGGGGTTCCTGTCACTCACCGGGGCCTGACACAGGGTTTCACCGTGGTGTCCGGGCATGTTCCGCCGGGAGATCCACGTTCAGATCTCGACTGGGCGGCTCTGGCACGTACTGGAACAACCTTGGTGATTCTCATGGGTGTACTGAATCTGCCGCACATATGTCACGCCTTGCTCGAAGCTGGCATGGATGCGGACACTCCGGCGCTGACCGTGGAGCGCGCCTCTCATCCCGATCAGCGCGTGCTCCGGGGCACGGTCTCCACCATCGCTGAGGCGTGCGCCGACGCCAACGTTCAGCCACCGGCCACAACCGTGATCGGACGCGTGGGTGAACTCGATCTCAGTGGACAGAGCTGAGAGGGGAACCACTCGCTCAAGGTGACATGCTCGCCCGAATGCAGCGTTTGATCCATGATCATTTCTGCTACAGGCTCGGCCCCCTGTGAAACGCTGCATTGTGTTGACCGTTTCATTCCTCGACCAGCACCCGGTCCCGGTTACGCGCGCTCGAGGACCCATCGGGTGGCCGCATCGACGGTGTTGACCACGTCCACCTCCGGTGGAGTGGGCCGACGCACGATGATGACCGGCACCCCGAGGTCATGGGCAGCCCGCAGCTTCGGTTCGGTGAGCGAGCCCCCGGAGTCCTTGGTGGTCAGGACGTCGATGTCATGTTCACGCATCAGTCGACGTTCGGTGTCGAGATCGAAGGGGCCGCGGCGGCACAGGATCTCCCACGCTGCGGGTGGGTTCTCCGGCGGATCCACGACCCGCACGAGTGCCCAACGCTCCCGCCAGTGCCCATAGTGATCCAGACCTTGGCGGCCGGTCGTGATCAACGGCCGCGTGCCCAGCGACTCCATGGCCTGACACACCTGCTCCATGTCGTCGACCCAACGCCACGTGTCGGCGAGGGTGTGCTCCGACCAGCCGGGCCGTTCCAGTCGCAGCAGCGGCACCCGTGTCCGGGCGCAAGCGGCGACGGCATTGGCCGAGATGTTCGCGGCGAACGGATGGGTGGCATCCACAACGGCAGCAGGGCGATTCTTCACCAGCCAGCGAGCCAGGCCATCCACGCCGCCAAAACCACCAACACGCACCTCCCCCGCCGGGAGCACGGGATTCTGCACCCGGCCGGCGAGTGAGGATAGAACCCGTGTTCCGCAGTCGGTCAGCGCGTCGGCAAGACTGCGGGCCTCTGCGGTACCGCCGAGGATGAGGATCGATGAGGTCATCGGTCCATTCTCTTCCATGCAGAACAGTCGTCCCATCCAGGTGGGACGACGGGCTCGGCGATGTATTCACATCGCACAACGTCAGGGCTGTGGGTTGGGTCTCTCTGGAGATTTTGTCGATGACATCGCCATGAGCAAGGGTCCACGCATCGACGCTGGGCGTTGACAAGTCATCAGAGGCTCGGCGTTGCAGGACAAAGCCGAGCCGATCGGGCCTGCTACTTCACATCCGTAAAAGATCTGATGTGAAGCTGCGAGGGGGCCCGACGCTGTGCGTCGAGCCCCCTCGCGTGACTGTCATGGCCCGGTGGTGTTCACCGGCCCGTGACAGTTTCAGTTATTCACCGACGACGGCGGATCACCGCCATTCCGGCACCTGTCAGCGCCAACCCTCCAAGGAGGATGGCCAGAGCAGGACCACCGGTGTTGGGCAGCGGACCGCCCGGCTTCGGCTGCCCGGGCTCAGCCGGAGGCTGAGTCGGTTCCGGAGTCGGCTCCGGGGCCGGACCCTCCGGAGGCGTGTGAGCATTACCCGGATCCTCAGGCGACTCAACCGGCGGAACATCCCCACCATCACCAGGCGGAACATCACCCACAGCCTTAGCCACATTCGTGTGCTGCTCCCCAACACCAACAGGCGCAGGAATCGTCACCGAACACGTCATCGACTCACCAGCAGCCAACTCAGTCGCCGGGCACTCAATACCCTCAACAACCTTGTCGCCCTCAGTGGTAATCCGGTCATCAACCCGAACATCAGTCAGATCAACCAAACCAGAGTTCACCACCTCATAGGTGATCTCCATATCCGAACCCGGCTCAACAGCAACACCAGGAGCCTCATTGGCATCCTCACCATTGATGAACTTAGTGATCTCCAACCCAGGAACATCAGCATGCCCCTCATCCGGAGGAGTCGTCACCGACGGAGGAACATCCCCACCATCACCAGGCGGAGGAGTCCCCTCAGCAGTAGCCACATTCACATGATGCTCACCAGCAGCCGGCGCCGGAACAGTCGCAGTAAACACCACAACCTCACCCGGCTCCAACGAACCATCAAACGGCACCATCTCACCATCAACAGTCCGCTTCTGCTCCGGAACCTGAATCTGATCAGCAGCCACCACATCATCAGACACAGACACATCACTCAACGAAGTCTCACCAGTATTGGTGACCTCAAACGACACATCCATATCCGAACCAGGCTCAACAACCACCGGCGCATCAGCCTCAGCATCCGCACCATTGATCATCTTCACCAACGACAAACCAGGCTCACCCGGAGGCGTGTGAGCATTACCCGGATCCTCAGGCGACTCAACCGGCGGAACATCCCCACCATCACCAGGCGGAACATCACCCACAGCCTTAGCCACATTCGTGTGCTGCTCCCCAACACCAACAGGCGCAGGAATCGTCACCGAACACGTCATCGACTCACCAGCAGCCAACTCAGTCGCCGGGCACTCAATACCCTCAACAACCTTGTCGCCCTCAGTGGTAATCCGGTCATCAACCCGAACATCAGTCAGATCAACCAAACCAGAGTTCACCACCTCATAGGTGATCTCCATATCCGAACCCGGCTCAACAGCAACACCAGGAGCCTCATTGGCATCCTCACCATTGATGAACTTAGTGATCTCCAACGCAGGAACATCAGCATGCCCCTCATCCGGAGGAGTCGTCACCGACGGAGGAACATCCCCACCATCACCAGGCGGAGGAGTCCCCTCAGCAGTAGCCACATTCACATGATGCTCACCAGCAGCCGGCGCCGGAACAGTCGCAGTAAACACCACAACCTCACCCGGCTCCAACGAACCATCAAACGGCACCATCTCACCATCAACAGTCCGCTTCTGCTCCGGAACCTGAATCTGATCAGCAGCCACCACATCATCAGACACAGACACATCACTCAACGAAGTCTCACCAGTATTGGTGACCTCAAACGACACATCCATATCCGAACCAGGCTCAACAACCACCGGCGCATCAGCCTCAGCATCCGCACCATTGATCATCTTCACCAACGACAAACCAGGCTCA
Source organism: Propioniferax innocua (assembly GCF_006716235.1). Classification (GTDB taxonomy): domain Bacteria; phylum Actinomycetota; class Actinomycetes; order Propionibacteriales; family Propionibacteriaceae; genus Propioniferax; species Propioniferax innocua. The sequence continues at coordinate 677,579 of NZ_VFOR01000002.1, forward strand.
CCCGGAGGCGTGTGAGCATTACCCGGATCCTCAGGCGACTCAACCGGCGGAACATCCCCACCATCACCAGGCGGAACATCACCCACAGCCTTAGCCACATTCGTGTGCTGCTCCCCAACACCAACAGGCGCAGGAATCGTCACCGAACACGTCATCGACTCACCAGCAGCCAACTCAGTCGCCGGGCACTCAATACCCTCAACAACCTTGTCGCCCTCAGTGGTAATCCGGTCATCAACCCGAACATCAGTCAGATCAACCAAACCAGAGTTCACCACCTCATAGGTGATCTCCATATCCGAACCCGGCTCAACAGCAACACCAGGAGCCTCATTGGCATCCTCACCATTGATGAACTTAGTGATCTCCAACCCAGGAACATCAGCATGCCCCTCATCCGGAGGAGTCGTCACCGACGGAGGAACATCCCCACCATCACCAGGCGGAGGAGTCCCCTCAGCAGTAGCCACATTCACATGATGCTCACCAGCAGCCGGCGCCGGAACAGTCGCAGTAAACACCACAACCTCACCCGGCTCCAACGAACCATCAAACGGCACCATCTCACCATCAACAGTCCGCTTCTGCTCCGGAACCTGAATCTGATCAGCAGCCACCACATCATCAGACACAGACACATCACTCAACGAAGTCTCACCAGTATTGGTGACCTCAAACGACACATCCATATCCGAACCAGGCTCAACAACCACCGGCGCATCAGCCTCAGCATCCGCACCATTGATCATCTTCACCAACGACAAACCAGGCTCACCCGGAGGCGTGTGAGCATTACCCGGATCCTCAGGCGACTCAACCGGCGGAACATCCCCACCATCACCAGGCGGAACATCACCCACAGCCTTAGCCACATTCGTGTGCTGCTCCCCAACACCAACAGGCGCAGGAATCGTCACCGAACACGTCATCGACTCACCAGCAGCCAACTCAGTCGCCGGGCACTCAATACCCTCAACAACCTTGTCGCCCTCAGTGGTAATCCGGTCATCAACCCGAACATCAGTCAGATCAACCAAACCAGAGTTCACCACCTCATAGGTGATCTCCATATCCGAACCCGGCTCAACAGCAACACCAGGAGCCTCATTGGCATCCTCACCATTGATGAACTTAGTGATCTCCAACGCAGGAACATCAGCATGCCCCTCATCCGGAGGAGTCGTCACCGACGGAGGAACATCCCCACCATCACCAGGCGGAGGAGTCCCCTCAGCAGTAGCCACATTCACATGATGCTCACCAGCAGCCGGCGCCGGAACAGTCGCAGTAAACACCACAACCTCACCCGGCTCCAACGAACCATCAAACGGCACCATCTCACCATCAACAGTCCGCTTCTGCTCCGGAACCTGAATCTGATCAGCAGCCACCACATCATCAGACACAGACACATCACTCAACGAAGTCTCACCAGTATTGGTGACCTCAAACGACACATCCATATCCGAACCAGGCTCAACAACCACCGGCGCATCAGCCTCAGCATCCGCACCATTGATCATCTTCACCAACGACAAACCAGGCTCACCCGGAGGCGTGTACGAAGGCGGCACGCACGCATCGTTGTTGTCAGGGCCATCGGAGTCACCCTCCATGGCGACGCGGTTGAACAAGCCAGCGCCAGGGGTCCCAGCACCTGCGGTGTCACATTCACCCACGGTAGTCCAGTCGACACCCTCCACATCAGCAGTGCCTGACACCACCACGGTGAAAGATTTGGTCTCACCCGGCGCCAACTCCACACCCGGCGACACCGGGTACAGGCCATCAGCGCCAGCGGTGACCACATTGCCGTCGACAGTGACTTCATCCACGGTCATGCCCTCCGGCACGATCGGCTCATCGGTCACCGCAGCACTCGTACCAGAGGTTTCACCGGTGTTCGACACCGTCACCTCGTACGAGACCGTGAATGCACCATCAGCGCCGACCACAACCGGATCGGCCTGACCCTCGCTCACGGTCTTCGACACCGCGAAGCCGGGTTCGGGCGCAGGGCCGAACCGGTTGACGTAACGACAGGTGATGCCGAGCGTGTCGAGAGAGTCCGCCATATCAATATTGGAAAGGTTGACCGTCCCTGTCGCGGGATCGACCGAGACCTCGGATCCGTCTCCATTGAGCACCAGCGGATACCGGGTCCGGTCGGCCCAATCCTCCACCGGTTCAACCTCATAGGTTCCGTCGGCCAACTGCGTTCCTGGTGCCTGCACGCACTGCACATCGGTGAGTTCCCATCCCTCTGGGAGGCGCTGGTCCTCGGTCACGGTGAGTCCGTCATGGGGCACCAGCAATGTCTGCGGTGAGCGGTCAACTCCGTCCTGAGTGTTGGTCGGAGCACCGGTGGCAGGCTGGAACGCCGTCGGGGTCAGCCCGGTGAAGTTCTCCCATCCGGGCATTCCAGCGGGATCCTGCGTATAGGTGAAGCTGGGGATCTCCGCGGGGGCCTCCGTGGCAGCAGCCTTCTGCGCCTCCTTCTCGATGCTCACGGGACGCTCCTGCTCCCACGACGCATAGAGGCAGCCGTAGCTGACCTTGTCCTCCTCGGTCTCAAACGTCTGGGTGACGCTTTTTCCCTCGGGCGTGGTGGAGCAGGTCTCACCCTCAGCCGGTTCGGTGAAGCCTCGGATCACGAGGCGGTAGGGCATACCGCCCTCATTCGTCACGATCTTCGTCGAACGAACATTCTCGAACTGAGTGATGTCATCGACCGCAGTGCTCTGATCAGGTACGACGTAAAGCCAGTCCCACCAGTTGGTCTGAGTGCGCGTCAAAGGGTCGGGCGTTGTGTACGTCCGACGCGTGTTGGGGTACATGTAGCCGTCCGTGGCTTGGTAGTAGTGATAGAAGAGCATGTTGCCCTCCTTATCCCGGGCCACACGCGTTGCCGGAGCCTGCCCCTGCCACGCCTGCGTGTCGCTGAGGATCAGCTCACCATCCACACGGTTCCAGTACTGCCGGTTGCCGTCCTCGTCCAGTTCATACAGATCCTCATCCTTCGGCTCCCTCGCGTTGAGGGTCTCCTCGAGGTTCCACGCGAACGAGTCGGAGGTGTCCCCACCAGTGGCCTTTTCAATGTTGAGGTTCAGATCGCCGTAGAGGTACTTGTTACCCGGATCCTTCAGCTGGATCACCCAGTTCTGGTGGGACATCTGCCCCAGCAGAAAGGTCTCACCAGCCACAGCATTGTCCGGCGCCATCGGCTCGAAACCGATCGAGCTCTGGACGTTCAGCTCCGAAGTGGACGTCTCAGGGCAACGCCCCTGCTGGCTGCCATGGCTCACATAGCTCACGTTACCCTTGCCGACCATTTGGTCACCTGCGGTGACCGCCCCCGTTTCAGTGTTTTCGGATGCAGTCGTCAAACAGGTGTCGGAGGCGAGCTGCCCCGGATTGCGACTGTGGGTCATCGACGCTGTGACGTCGCCCATCTGCACAGTCTGCGGAGCAGCTTCCGCTTCCAGCGGGGACGACACGGTCGTCATCACCCCGCCTGCACATATCAGGGCAGCGGCCGACAGTATGCGAAGGCCCCTTCCCGCGGTCGTTCTTAAATTCACGAACGGTCCTTCCCGTCAGGCATTACTTCTCGTACCCTCCCTCACCTCCACTCGCGTTGAGCGGCGGCATGATGAGCAGGGCGCACGGCAATGAGCCGGGCCCCAGCATCTGGACGGCTGAGAAAGCTCCAATACGAAGCCACCCACAACCATATGCTCAAGCGGCAATATTAGTAAAAACAGACCGGCCCACATCTAACGCCTCAAGACCGGGAGCAGCAGAACCCGCCGATGAAGGCCCTCTCACCCACAACGAAGCTCCGTCCCATTCACCCACGCGTGGATCAATGGGACGGCTTCAGTCGCACATCACCGTGAACCACCGGGATACGGTGGATGCGAGCCATCGGGCGTCGGCCCGGGCAGGACCGGTGTCGTCGGATCCGCAGGCGTGGCTCGGGGCGCATCGGGATCCTGCGCAGGGCGTTCGGGGACGTCCACAGGAGGGATCTGCGAAGGCACACGTCGGTCCGACCCGGTCCAAGCACCGCGGTCAGGGAAGCGGCGCAGGCCGGCGAAGATATGGTCCACCTCGTCGCGATTGAGGGTTTCCTTCTCGAAGAGCTGCCGCACGAGTTCGTCGAGGATGTCGCGGTTGGCCTCAAGGACCTCGTAGGCCTCCTGGTGGGCGTTGGCGATGAGGTACTTGACCTCCTCGTCCACCACCGCAGCGACCGATTCGGAGTAGTCGCGGGTGTGCCCGCCGCCCATCTCCATGCCGAGGAAGGGCTCGGAGTCACCCTTGCCCAGCCGGATGGCACCCACGCGGTCGCTCATGCCGTACTGCGTCACCATCGCCCGGGCGACGCCGGTGGCCTTCTCGATATCGTTCGACGCCCCGGTGGTCGGGTCGTGGAAGACCATCTCCTCGGCGGCGCGGCCACCAAGCATGTAGGCGAGCTGATCGAGCAGTTCACCCCGCGAGTGCGAGTACTTGTCGTCATCCGGCATCACCATCGTGTAGCCAAGAGCACGCCCACGCGGCAGGATCGTGATCTTCTGCACTGGATCGGTCTTCGGCATGGCCGCCGCCACAAGTGCGTGCCCACCCTCGTGGTACGCGGTGGTCAGGAGCTCGTGATGGTTCATCAGACGCGAGCTCTTCTGCGGACCTGCGATGACACGATCGACGGCCTCGTCGAGAAAGGCCGCGGTGATCAGGTTCTGGTTCGCACGGGCCGTGAGCAGTGCGGCCTCGTTGAGCACGTTGGCCAGGTCGGCGCCGGTGAAGCCCGGAGTACGGCGGGCGATCGACGCCAGGTCGACGTCACCACCCATCGGCTTGCCTTGCGCGTGCACTTTGAGGATCTGCAGGCGGCCCTTGACATCGGGTGCCTCAACGCCGATCTGTCGGTCGAACCGGCCCGGACGCAACAGCGCCGGGTCGAGCACGTCGGGGCGGTTGGTGGCCGCGATGAGGATGACGCCACCACGGACGTCGAAGCCATCCATCTCGACAAGGAGCTGGTTGAGCGTCTGTTCACGTTCATCATGACCACCGCCCATGCCGGCTCCGCGGTGGCGTCCGACGGCATCGATCTCGTCGATGAACACGATCGCAGGGGCGTTCTCCTTGGCCTGCTCGAACAGGTCCCGGACGCGCGAGGCGCCGACGCCGACGAACATCTCGACGAAGTCCGAGCCGGAGATCGAGTAGAACGGGACGCCGGCCTCCCCCGCGACGGCGCGGGCGAGCAGCGTCTTACCGGTTCCGGGCGGCCCGTACAGCAGAACGCCCTTGGGGATCTTGGCGCCCACGGCCTGGAACTTGGCCGGTTCGGAGAGGAACTCCTTGATCTCCTCGAGTTCCTCGAGCGCTTCCTCGCAGCCGGCGACGTCACCGAAGGTGGTCTTGGGCGAATCCTTGCTCATGGCCTTGGCTTTGGACTTGCCGAACTGCATGACGCGTGAACCGCCACCCTGCACCGACGAGATGAGCCAGAAGAACAGCAGGCCGATCAGCAGGAACGGGATCAGCGTCGGCAGGATGAAGCTCCAGAACGACGGCTGCGGAACCTCGACGCTCCATTCCTCGAGCGTGTTCTCGGTGACGCGTGTCTGCAACGCCGAGGTGAGTTCCTGGCCCTGCGCACCGACCCAGTAGGCCTTGTACTTGGTCTCATCGGGCATCTCGATGCGGATGAGCTGCTCGTTGTCGACGAGCGTCACGCTCTTGATGGGCTCTTTGCTCTCGAGCCGGGAGACCGCTTCGGAGGTCGGGATCTCCTCGTACCCGTCGGCGCCGCGGGCGAAGTCCATGACGATGATGAGGCCCAGCAGACCGAGGATGATCCAGAAGAACGGGCTTCGAAAGATCTTGGAGAGTTTCATGTCCTGCCTAGGAAGCGACGCGGGTTAGCGCCCCGATGCTACCCGAGGGGCCAAGCCATGTCAGGGACCGTGTCGCAGACGACCCCGAGGCCTCAGAAATCCCTGTGATCCCGAGAATGCACGCGGCTTCAGGAGTACACGTGCGGGGCGAGCGTCCCCACATCACGCAGATTCCGGTACTTCCCGGCGAAATCCAGGCCGTAGCCGACGACGAACTCGTTGGGGATGTCGAACCCCACGTACTTGACCTCGACGTCGTTGTTCGCAGCGTCGGGCTTGCGGAACATCGTCATCACCTCGAGGCTCGCCGGCTCACGCGAGAGCAGGTTGGAGATGAGGTAGCTCAGCGTCAGACCGGTGTCGATGATGTCCTCGACCACGAGCACGTGACGATCGTGGATATCGGTGTTGAGGTCCTTCAGGATGCGCACCACACCCGAGGACTGCGTCCCCGATCCGTAGGAGGAGATCGCCATCCAGTCATTCTCCACGTGAGACGTCATGTGACGGGAAAGATCGGCCATCACCATCACCGCGCCGTTGAGGACGCCGATCATCAGAACGTTCTTGTCCTTGTAGACCTCGTCCAGCTCTACGGCCATCTCGGCGAGGCGGGCTTGGATCTGGGCGTCGGTGTAGAGAACGTGCGTCAGGTCATCTGCGATGTGTGAAGCATCCACGCAACTCAGTCTCGCATGACGACCAATCGCCCGCCACGTCTCCCCACCCGCAGCCCCGGAACCTCGACCGAATGTTGACCACGCCAGTGCGTGACCAGCCGCATGACCGCATGGACGTGGTCATGCCCGGGCTCGGCGGCTCCGTGGACGATGAGCCAGCGACGCAGGACGCGGGTGGCGATCGGCGTCGGGGCGTCGAGGACGGTGACGGGCAGTTCATCGGGAATGTCGCCGAGGTGCCGCTCGGCCAGTTCGTCGAGAAGGTCCGCGTCATCGCGTGCCTGTCGTGCGGTACGGGCCAGGGCTTCGGCGACGCCGGGGCCGAGGTGGTCCTCGAGCACCGGCAGCACGTCGTGGCGGACGCGGACGCGCGTGTAGGCCGGGTCGTCGTTGTGGGGGTCGTGCCATGGGGTGAGGCCCCATTCGGTGCAGGCCCGCTCGGTGTCGGTGCGTCGCAGGCCCAGCAGTGGTCGGAGGAGGCGTCCGCCGCCGGGCAGGGAACGCTCCGGTGGGATGCCCGCCAGGGACCGTGTTCCCGATCCGCGGGCCAGCCCCAGCAGCACCTGTTCGGCCTGATCGTCCAAGGTGTGGCCGAGCAAAAGCGTTCCCGCGGGAACGTCCCCGGAGGCGGCGGTCGCATCGTCGAAGGCTCGGTAGCGGGCTTCCCGTGCCGATGCCTCGGGGCCCGAGTCGGTTGTCGGGTCGACATGGACGCTGCGGATCTCTACCGGCAGGCCCCGGGGTTGCATCTGTTCCCGGACGCGAACGGCGACGTCGGCGGTCTCGGGCTGCAGACCGTGGTCGATCACCAGAGCGCGTGCCTCGAGGCCCAGGTGCGCCACCGCTGCGGCCAGCGCCAACGAATCGGGACCACCCGAACAGCCGACCACGACCGGAGCATCCGGCACGGCACGCACGGCCTGCACCACGGCCAACGCATGCTCGCCGAGCGCTCGTTTCGCCATCGCCCCTCCTCTTGGCATCTTCCGGCATTCCGCCACACACCGAATCACCAGCAGCATGTCACGGATGCACGAGTAGATTTCGCGCATGGAGATTCCAACGTTGGTCGGCGAGTTCGTGCACCTCGTGCCGCTGGCTCTCGATCACCACGACGGTTTGGTCGACGCGGCCGGTGATGGTGAACTGTGGGAGCACTGGTGGACATCGGTCCCCGAGCCCGGTGGCATGCGTGCCGAGATCGAGCGTCGTCTTGCCCTGGCCGACGAGAACGCGATGATGCCGTTCACGCAGATGTCACCGACCGGTGAGGTGTTGGGCATGACGGCGTTCTACGACTTCGACGACGCGGTACCGCGTCGGGAGATCGGATACACGTGGTTGCGCGCCGGAACGCATGGCACAGGGGTGAACGTGGAAGCGAAGAAACTTCTGCTGAGCCACGCCTTCGACGAAGCGGGCTGTGAATGTGTTGGTTTCCGCACCCAGTGGGTGAACCATCGCTCTCGGCAGGCCCTCGACCGGCTCGGGGCCAAGTGTGACGGTGTGCTGCGCTCCCATCAGCGTCATCGCAACGGCGTGTTGCGGGACACGGTGATGTACTCGATCCTGCGTCACGAATGGCCGACGGTCCACGCGTTGTTGGAACACCGCCTCAGCCAGCGATGAGTTCGCGCCAGGCGGTGACGTTCGCGTCGTCGACGGGTTGATCGAAGGATGCGTCGCGGCGTGCCGGTGAGCCGATGTGGAACGCAGTGACGCCAGCGGCGAGCAGCGCCGGGACGTGATCAGCGCGTAGGCCACCGCCGGCCATGGTGCGTACGGCGATGGTCTCGTCGGCGCGGGCGGCCTGCAGCAACGCATCGAGCCCGTCCCCCACTCCGGTGCGGCAGCCTGCGGTGAGCACCTGGTCGATGGCGGCGAACCCGGCGATGGCGCGCCATGCGGCGTCCCGGTCGGCGACCTCGTCGATGGCCCGGTGGAAGGTGACCGGCAGTTCGGCGGCCTCCACGAGCGTCTCGACGGTGGCGGTGTCCACCATCTGACCAGTCAGGAATCCGAGCACGACGCCTGCCGCGCCCGCGTCGCGGAACTGCCGCGCCAGCACGGCCAGCGCGTCGATGTCCTCGGCGACGCCGAATCCCGGACGCAGACGCAGCATGGGCCGCACGGGAAGGTCGGTGGCGGCGCAGGTCTCTTCGACGAGGCGCGGGTCGGGTGCCAGACCACCGTGGTCCATGGTGCCGACGAGTTCGATGCGGTCGGCGCCACCGGCTTCGGCGCGCACGGCGTCGTCGGAGCCCAGGGCGATGACCTCCAGCAGGCTCATGTGTTCCTCTCGATCCATTGGTCGGGGGCGGCGATCTCGGTGCGTGTCGGGAGGGCGTCGGGCCCTGCCCACACACGGTTGAGCCCCTCGACGCCGACCTCGGCGATCACGTCACGACAGAATCTCGCACCGTCTCGATACTGTGCGAGTTTGACGTCCAGCCCCAGCAGTCGCCCGATCACTCGGTCGCGCAGGGTGCCACGGCGTCGGGCCTCGAAACGTCGCCGGATACGGCCGAGCCCGGGCACCACTCCGGGACCGACGCGGTCCATCATGACATCGGCGTGCCCTTCGAGGAGCGACATCACCGCCGTGACCCGATCCATGCTCGCAGCGGCCCGGGGGTTGGAGCCGATCACATCGGCGGTCGACGCCTTCTCACCCCGGATCATCGAGCCGATGGTGCGCATCATGACCGCCCAGTCCGGCTCCACGTGCTCCAGCAACTCCCGGGCGGCCACCGTGATGTGCTCGGTGAGCCACGGCGCGGCGTTGAACTGCAGCCGGTGGGTCTCCTCGTGCAGACACACCCACAGATGGAACGGGTCGGCCGGCACCTCCATCTTGCGCTGCGCCATGAGCACGTTGGGCGCCACCAACACCAGCCGCTGGGCCCACGGATCGAACTGACCCAGCACGCGTCCGGCGAGCAGACCCAGCAGTGCCCCGGTCTCGGCACCGGCCGCCACCGCCCGACCACGCCCTCCTCCGGGCTGACCGAACAGACCGCCGAAGGACTCACAGGAAGCGCGGACCCAGCCCGGGCGGTCGAGGACGATCGTCGTGGAATCTGGTGCCAGGGGCAGTTGCGCGGTCTCGGCGGCGATGGACCGCGCACGTTCGGCGGCGTCGGCCAGACCGGCCTCGAGCGCGCTCACCTCGGCACGCGTGGCCTTCGGTGGACGCGGGGCCGTCCGCGCCCCGACGCGAGCGGCCACGTCCCAGTCGATCGGCCCCCGAAGACCCCTCTCGGCCGGCTTGGCACGACCCACTCCACTCATGGCCACAACCTAACGTCCATGACCCGATACAGGCCCACCAGTCCGCCGCAATGCCAGACGCTCGGGCTCAGCCCCCGATGGCCCGCTTCGGAGATGCCGAACCACCGTCGGGGAACATCCCCGGCGGCGGTGCTGTGTACGGCAGGGGTTCACCGGCCGCCGAACGGTGGACGCTCCCGGCGAACGGCCCATCCGCGGCCATGAGCATCCCCAGGTGGTAGTCCGCGTGGTCGCGGAGCCATACCGACATCCCGCCGGGATCGTCCTGGGCGGCCTCCCACGAATGCCACAGGGCCTCGAGGCGCAGCACGGCCTCGGGATGACGCCACCATTCGGCGTCCCAGAACCGTCCGTGCTCCGAACCGATCGGCCGGGTGAACGTGGCGCACACGAATTCCCGGACGAAAGCGTCGACAGAACCGTAGCGGGGTCCAACCATCAGGAGCACCCACAGTCGGCGAGTGCGGACGTGACCCGGTCGAGATAGACGCGAGCGCCGTAGTCCGCCTCGGGCGCGCCGTTGACGATGAAGGCGAACACCAGGATCGCGCCGTCCTTGTCACGCATGTATCCGGCGAGGGATGACACCCCTGTGAGCGTTCCGGTCTTGCCGCGCACCACACCACGGCCGGGCGCAGTGCCGTCCTCCACATACCGGTCGAGGAGGGTGCCCTCGGCCCCGGCCACCGGCAGTCCGGTCAGCACCGCTCGCAGATCGGGCTCCTCCTCGGCCGACGCCAGCCCGATCGCACCAGCCAGCGTCGATGCGGCCACGCGGTTCTCCCGTGACAGCCCGGAGCCGTCGTCGACGACCATGCCATCGACCCACAGACCCCGGTCCTCCAAAACCTTGCGCTGCTTCTGTCGAGCCGAATCGAGGGAGCCGTCGCCACCGTCGACACGGCCCACGTGCCGGAACAGGATCTCGGTGGTGTCGTTGTCGGAGAAGGCCAGAGCACTCTCGACGATCGTGGACAGCGGCGGCGATTCCACACGCGCGCGGTCGACGGCGGCATCCCCCTCGGGAGCATCACCCCGGCTGATCCCCGTCACCTCGATGCCACGGGCCTTGAGCGCATCGGCGAAGACACGACCCGCGGCATCGGCGGGCTGTGCCTCACGCGGCCCCACCGGGTTGGGCGAGAGCCGACCGCGATCGACCCACAGGCCCTCGCTGGGGGTCACGTAGTCGCGGTAGACGTCGGGCCAGGCCGGGTTCCACGGGTCGCCGGCGAAGATCGTGGCGTCGACGCCGAGGGAGACGCGCGGAGCACCTTCGGCCCTGAGGGATTCGGCCGTCTGGTCTGCCAGGGCGTCGAGATCGGCACGCGAGAGCGTCGGATCCCCACCACCGACGAGCCACAGCACACCCGAATCGGCCGCATCGCCACGCACCTCGGTGGTGAACTGATGCTGCGGGCCATAGGAGTCCAGAACGGCCAGGGAGGTGAGCACCTTCATCGTCGACGCCGGGATGCCGCCGCTCGTGGGCTCGGATTCATGGAGCACCTTGCCGGACTCGGCGTCGATCACCTGACCGAACACACGGCCCGGGGCGGGGCCGACGCCTTCGATACGTCTGGTGACCGTGTCGGCGTCGGTGCCGGGCTCGGCGGTGGCGGGCCCGACCACATGGGCCGGCGCAGGGGCGACATCCATCGCGGGCGGAGGGGCATCGAAGATCCGCGGATCCACCGTGTCAGGGGCCGACGGGCGCGCTCCCACCTTCTCCATCACCGCACTGGCGGCCGACCCGATCACCCCTGTGACAGCGAAGATCACGACCGCGATGACCGCCATGGTCGCGCAGGCCACGCCGAACCGGCCGCGAATGTGCTTCATTTCACTCCTGATCGTTCCGACTGACGGCGCCTCGGGACACCAGACCAGTGGGCGAAGCGGTACCATCGCGGGCACAAACAATCGCCGCACACCAAACTACAGGGAGACCCCGGGTGACTGACGAATACGTGCCCCCCACCGGCAAGGATGCTGCTGACGCCGCGAAGAGCCTGCGGTTCGACGTGACGGTTGAGATCCCCAAGGGCACCAGAAACAAGTACGAGCTCGATCATGCGACCGGCCGCATCCGGCTGGACCGCACGCTGTTCACCTCGACCCAGTACCCGTACGACTACGGGTTCATCGAGGGCACGCTCGGCCAGGACGGCGACCCGCTGGACGCCTTGGTGCTCATCCCCGATCCCACCTTCCCCGGCTGCCTCATCGAGTGCCGCGCGATCGGCATGTTCCGCATGACCGACGAGGCCGGCGGCGACGACAAGGTCGTCTGCGTCCCGACCGATGATCACCGCCGCGATCATCTTCAGGACATCGAGGACATCCCGACGCACTCGATCCTCGAGATCGAGCACTTCTTCACCGTCTACAAGGACCTCGAGCCCGGCAAGTCGGTCGAAGGCGCCATCTGGGTGGGTCTGGAGGAGTCCGAGAAGGAGATCAAGGAGTCCTTCGAGCGCGCCAAGGGCACGCCCTTCGAGCACAAGCACGTCAACCTCTACTGAGGTGGAACTCCTTGCTCTCACAGCGCCGGCCGCGAACCGTGTGTACGCGGCCGGCGCTGGCGTCCTCACCTCCGCCGAACTGGAGATCCTCAGTGGCGTCCCGGTGGAGCCGGTGCACATCGCCGGCGTCGAATATCTCGCCTTCGACGCCGACTCCACGCCCGAACTCCGCGCCGCACTGGCGCGCCATTCGGCGTTTCTGGCGCTGTTCGCCCGCCACGACGGTCTGCTCGACCCCCTCGAGGTGCCGGCGCACGGGTTGTTCGACGACGACCTGGTGACGATCCCCAAGTACTCGGGCAAGACCAACGAACAGTTCACACGCCTGCTGCTGAACGTCACCCTCGCCGCGGTGGAAAGCCCCACTGGGCGACGCTGGACCGTGCTGGATCCGATGTGCGGACGCGGCACGACACTCGCCCATGCGCTGATCGGTGGACACGATGCGGCGGGCGTCGAGATCGACACCAAATCGGTGGAGGCCATGGCCGCGTTCTGGCGCACCTGGCTTCGCCGCAAACGGCTCAAGCACACCGCCGATGTCTCCCCCGTTCGCCGGGAGGGCAAGTCGATCGGGAAACGCTTCGACGTGGAGGTCCGCCCCTCGAAGGACGCCGCCGCGTCACACCTGACCGTGTTCACCGGTGACACCCGCCAGTCGGCGAAACTCTACGGAAAGCGCCGCTTCGAGGCGATCGTGACCGACGCCCCCTACGGCGTGATCCATGGTTCACAGGGCCGCGGCCGCAAACAACGCACCGCTGCCGACCTGCTCACCGAGTCCGTGCCGGTGTGGGGCTCCCAACTCGCCCCCGGTGGCTCGCTGGGCATCTCCTGGAACACGCTCGGCATGCCCCGCGAAGATCTCGTCGCCGCGCTCACCGACGCCGGACTCCACGTGCACGACGACGGCCCCTGGCGTCGCCTGGCCCACCGCGTCGACTCCTCCATCCACCGCGACGTGGTGGTGGGCACCCGTCCGGCCGACTGATCCACAGAAACGCCCGTCACCTCGCAGGCACTCCGACAGGGCCAGATCCCCGGCCCGACCCCCGTGTACGCCCCCTGACCATCGCCTTGATGTACGCCGATAGGGTGTCCGCATGATCGCTGGCGTGCCCGTGCTGTTGCGTCCGGATTGGGAGAAACTCGTCCCCTCCGACGACCCGGAGCAGGTCATGCCCACCCCCGATGGGCTCCCGAAGGCCGCACGCCGATGGATCAGCGCATCGGTCGATCCCAACACCCCACACTGGCAGTCGGTGCAGATGGTCACCCGCGGTGAACTGCGCTACGGCGACTGGCACGAGTTCCTCGCCCGCGAGATCGTCAACGTCGACAAGGGCTTCATCTGGGCCGGCCTGAGCACCAAGGGCGTCCCCCTGCGGATCGTCGACCAATACACCGAAGGTGTCGGCAACCTGCGACTGCGCCTCGCCGGCGTGGTACCCATCCGTTGGCAGGACCCCGATCAGCTCTCCGAGAGCGCTGCGGGCCGTTTCGCCCTGGAGTCCCTGCTCCTGCCCACCGGATGGGACCGATGGACCTTCACCGAGGGCTCCACCGAGAACGAATTCACCGTGACGATCCCCGTCGGTGACCGGAGTTTCGACATCACCGTGACCACCGATGAAGACGGCCACCTGCTGACCGCATCCATGCTCCGATTCGGATGGCCCGAGGAGAAGGGCCCCGGCGTCGAGGCGCCGTTCGGCGTCCGGGCCGAATCATGGAGTCGTTGGAACGGCATCCTGATCCCCGAGAAATACACCGCCTCGTGGTGGTTCGGCAGCGCCGGAGAGCGCGAACTGCTGCGGGCGTCCGTGTCCCTGGCGACCTTCGCCTGAATCGAGCCGCCCGTCCGGGGCGTCGCGAGAGGAGAACGATCCATGCCGACCCTCTGGTTGCTCCGACATGCCAAAGCCGCGAATTTCACCCCCGGCCGTGGGGATGCCGAACGTCCCCTGACCGAACGCGGCCGCACCCAGGCCGACACCATCGGCCGCCTTCTGGCCCGGCAGGAACCCATCGAACACGTCCTGTGTTCCACCGCCACCCGCACCCGTGAGACCCTCGAAGGGTTGGGCCTGGATGCTCCGGTGGAGTTCTGTGAGAACATCTACCAGGCCGGTTCGGACGCCATCGTCCATCTGATCGGCGAGGTCGACCCCGCGGTGCAGACGCTTCTCGTGGTGGGGCACGCTCCCGGTGTTCCCGCCCTCGCCCAAGACCTGGCACGCGAAGGATCCGACCCCGACGCCATGGCCCGACTCGAGGCCGGCTACCCCACCGCAACCCTCACCCGCGTCGATGTGGATTCCTGGGATCGACTCCAGGACACCCGCGTCACCCACGTACATCTGGCAGGTTGACATGAACATGAACCTCTCCGACGCCATCGATCTCCGCCTCGGTCTACTGGGCCTGCCCGGCGTTCAAGCCAAGGCCTCCTCCGAGGATTCCGAGCTCATCCGACCCCTGCTTGCACGCCAACGGGAACTCTCCCGGAGGCTCAAGGACCGGCACTGCGCCACCGATACGCGAATCCAGACCTTCCTGGACTCCTACCTCCGTGACGAGGAGGCATCCCCGTCGCTGCCCCGCAAGACATTCATCCTCGACATGCCGGGGCTGGCCCGTGCACTGAGTCTCCCGTGCGACGGCGACGAGTTCCACTCGGCCCGTATCGCCTCCTACCGTCTGGCGAACGGCGTGCTGCACAACCCGGTCAACGACCGACGCACCACCGCAGGTGTGTTCCACATCGCCGAAGGTGGACTGCCGATCCAGGACGACAAGATCGCGATCCCCCGTTCGGCGTTCGCGCGACTCCTGGAGCTCGCGTTCCAGCCACCCGAGGACGACCTGGTGCTGCCATGGACGGCCAATCAGGCCGAGCCGACGCAGTGCTTCACCTCATTGCTGCTGCGCCCGTTGGTGGTTCCCGCCGTGCCGGGATTCACCCGCGAACGCACGATGGAAGTTCGGTTCTTCGCCCCCGGCGCCCTGGTGGCGAACCTCGACTTCGTCGAAGGGATCTTCGGCAACGGCGGCGACCCCCACCTGCCGGAGAATGACGCCTCCCTCGACCCGGAGGGCTGGACCGGAACCACCGGCGCAGTGATTCTCGCCCCGCATCTGACGACGGTCACCAAGAAGTCACTGGGCCTGCCCCACGTGAACGACGCCACCGAACGCCAGCGTCGCGATGGCATGTGCTGGGAACACGAGGACGACCTCTACAACGACGGCAAGGCCTTCAAGATCTGTGCCCGGGACGAGAACGGCGTCATCGTCACGGTGATCGCCGACAACTACTTCGGGTACTGCAAGAAGGAGGTCAAGACGCAGATCTCCTACTCGGCCAACCTCTTCGGGCTCGCCGAGGAGGAGCACGCCGGTGGTGCTTTGTCCTTCCCCGCCTACAACCTCGGCCAGGACTGGTTCGACAAATACACGCCACAGGACCGCAGCGTCGAGCAGATCGTGGCGCGCAATCCCGAGCTGTTCGCGATGGAGCCCGAGGGGCACGCAAAACATGTCGGACGTGACGATCTGGTGATCGTCCCCGGCCAGGCCACCTACTCCATGCGTACCCAGACCGTGCGATGGACCGACGCCCACGGCCAGGAGCAGACGATCCCGCTGCGTACGGGCGTCACGCACATGACCCCCGACGGTTATCGGATCCATGCCAAACCCCGCGACGCCGACCCCACACAGTGGCACCTGGTGGGCATATCACCCATCTCGACGCAGGCGCACAAACCGGCGACGGTCTCCGGCGGCGGCAAGAGCGAGATCAGCAAGCGTCTGCTGGATGCCTTCGTGTTCGGCAACGCCTACACACCGGACTTCGAGAAGGACATGGCGCAGGTTGCGCAGATCCTCGAGCACGACTTCTCGACACGGTTCGCCGACCCTTCGCACACCGATGACCGGACGCTGCTCTCACCGGACCGTTCGCTCGGTTCGGTGATCAAGCTGCTCACCCCGCGGGAGGAGTACTCCGCGGAATACAACGAGTGGCTGGCCACCATCCCTCCCCACATCAGCGAGCTGGTGTTCACCGTCAAGCGCTACTACCAGCCCGAATGGGGCGATGACTGGCAGAGCCACTTCACCGTGGGCGTCATCAACGGGCGTCAGGGCAATTCGCTGCGTCTCGACGGCGACAAGATCATGGTGAACATGCTGCGCGTCGGTTTCGACGCCGACGGCGGCTGGC
Organism: Propioniferax innocua; assembly: GCF_006716235.1. Lineage (GTDB taxonomy): Bacteria > Actinomycetota > Actinomycetes > Propionibacteriales > Propionibacteriaceae > Propioniferax > Propioniferax innocua. The sequence goes on from NZ_VFOR01000002.1 coordinate 694,215, forward strand.
GTCTGTTCAGCCTGCGTCCGGACTTCTCCCCCGCCGCGAAGGTGCAGACCGAGGACGACATCACCGCTTCGGTCGTTGCGCCACCACTCGGCGAGGTGGACGACCCGGTCTCGGACAAGTACGTCGAGAACTGCGAGCAACTGTTGTTCCAGCGTCCCGACGACGCGATCCACCGCGGCTATGACCGCCAGACCGAACACGACATGGCGCAGGACGGCACGTTCATCTCGAACTTCCAACCGTTGACGCGCGCCGAGGCCCGCGAGATCGTCGCCGACGCCCCGGGGCTCAGCCAGTTCACCCCGCCCATGCGGGACCGGATCGTGGAGTTCGCCAACGGCAGCGACCATGACCAGCCGACGTACCTCGCGGTCTCGTCCGAGCCTCGGATCATCGACGGCAAGCGCACCCGTAACCCGCGCTACCTACAGCCTCGCCCCGATCTGACCGATCCGCAGGGCACCGATCTGGCATATCTGGCGATGCATCTGCAGCGTGAGCTGCCGGTGGGTGAACCACTGCGTCAGCAGGTGGATGTGGTGGCGGCCGGCCGTCGCAACAACCCCGCGGAAGAAGGGGTGCCGCCGCTGTGCGCGTACAACCCGCTGCATTACATGGAGCTGCCGGAGTTGTTCATGGAGTACATCAGTTCCATGACCGGCAAGTCACCGTCCACCACCGGCGCGGGCAGCGAAGGGGCTCTCACCAAGAAGCCGTTCAACGCCCTGCCGACGGTCATCGACCTCAACGCGGCATTGCTCAGCTACGCCCTCACCGACACCGACGGGTGGCTCTCCTCCGCCGGCGTGATCGGCCCGCACGTACGCGTCGACCATGACATCTCGCTGTTGGTGCCCGAACTGTTCAGTCGCATGAAGCCGACCGAGCGGGACGCGCAGGCGTTGATCGAACACGGTTTCCTCGACAAGCTCGAGGACTTCGAGCACGACGGCCGCACGATCGAGGCCAGCCGTCTCGGCTACCGCATGAACGAACGGTTCGCGTCCACATTCTTCGGACGTATCTTCCTGCGTCCCGACAAGGTGTTCACCAGCGAGATGCTCAAGCCTGAGCTGCAGGATCCAGATGTGTTCGCCGAGAGTGTGGACGTCATCGTCGCCACACATCAGCATGTCGCGGAGTCGTACTTCACCGACGGCACGATCGCGCTGGCCGCGCCGCCGCTGCGGGCCCTGTTGGAGATCATGGCCCGTGGCACATCCCAGGAAGGGTGGACGCTGCACTCACCGGAGTTCCGGGCATCATTCGAGCGTCGGGCGATCCTGGGGTCCGACTGGTACGCGCAGCGGCTGACCTCCCGCCAGACCGCCGATGTGCAGCATCTGCGCCGAGGAATCGACGATCTGGAACCGTTCGTGCGAAGCGAGGCCAACGTCAACCCGGTGGAGCGGTTGGGCCTGGCAGAGCGTCTCGACGCCCTTCAGTCTGCACTCGCCGACGTGCAGTCGCCCGCCTATCTCAAGGCCCTGAACGGCACTCTCGGGCGTCAGGTGCATTTCCGCTGGAGCGAGTGACGTCCCGCGCCGACTCGGGCAGCCACCTGCGGCTGCCAGGGTCTGCGTGAGGCGGCTTCGGCCGGATTTGGCCCTTCCACACGGTGCGTGGCTATACTCGACCGGTGCGCTTGGCGTGATTCTCGAACGTCTCGCGGCGCGCAGGCCACCCTAGCTCAGTTGGTAGAGCAACGCTCTCGTAAAGCGTAGGTCACGGGTTCGAGTCCCGTGGGTGGCTCCACGTTTCAGCCCTCAGCCACGGGGCGTGCGCCCTTCATGTGGGCCTCTGCGATTTCATTCCCCACTTCGAGGCCGCTGCCCGAGCCTGTCGCGAAGCGCGTCCTCCCGAATGGGAAAAGAAACATCCAATGTCGCAAGGACCTCCTCCGCTTTCACCGAGGGAACCCCCAACAACCGTTCGATGAATTCAAGGGCCTCGTCCTTGCTGAGGTCTTCACCACTCACGTTTGGTCGGCCCTGTCCTCCCGGTGTTTTCCACGGGTCAGGCATCGGCGCCGGTGCGGCCTGCTCCTGACGCTGTTCCGTGAAGTGCTCCAGGGACCGCCCCGCGTCAACCGAAGCCGACCGGGCCGCCCGCTGAGGACGACCCGGCCGCTCACCATCGTGCTGGCTCATTCAACCCCGTAGGTGCTCGCTTCGTTGTACACATCATGGGCGACCTCACCCCAGTAAGGGCCGTACATGATCTCCTTGCCGGTGTAGCCGTAGCTGTTCACCGAGTTCTGCACATCTCCGCCATCGATGAACCACGGACCACCCGACGATCCACCGGTCATGTCACAGGGAATCCCCTGTGTGGTGCCCGGACGCACCGGGTCATCGGACGCCGTGCCCTCGCAGGACTGCAGGGTCTGTCCGTCGAAGGGCGCAGCTGCAGGGTACCCGTAGGACTTGTAGGAGTGTCCACGAGGAGCGTTGAACTCCCAGCCGGTCGCGCCGGCCACATCGGCCAAGGTCTGGCCCTCGTCATTGGTGGCCATGACGGCGAAGCCCACGTCGTACGTGATGTCGCCCTCATCGGCCCAGTCCGCGCTGGTGAACAGCTTCTCCGCGGACCACTTGCCCATCGGCGCATCGCCGTTGTCGTACGCCGGGACGAAGATCCAGTTCTCGGCGAATTCGCCGGGGCCCTCGTTCAAGCAGTGCCCCGCGGTGGAGACCACCGAATGGTTCTCGGAAGAGATCGAGTTACCGGAGCAGACGAAGTCGCTTCCGCCGATGGTGAAGAACACCTTCCCGATCGTGGGCTGCGGTGTCTCGGGCGTGGCACGCGGCCCCACCTTCGGGGTCTGCGCGGGGCCGCTGGTGGGCTCACCGATCTCCACGCCCGAGCTGCCGGTCTTTCCTTCGACCAATTCCAGGGGCGACTTGGCATTCTCCATGCGCTCAGCCGTCCAGTACTCTTCGACATCAACAGTTTCAACGGCTTCAGCAGAAACAACATTGGGCTCTTCCGCAAATGCAGCAGGAGCACCGAACGCCCCAAATCCGCACACGGCCAAGGCAATAGCCGACAGCCCGAACAGCTTTCTTTCCACAGGGACTCCTAAGTTCTATTTCTGAGGGTGTTATCCAGAAGGCGCACCTTCCGCATTGATCAGAACATCACGGGAACACCCCGTCAATGCTCGACGGAAAAGCGTTAACGAAGGTGAGCGCGAGGCAGAAAGAGTCTGAACGAACGTCCACTTGCCCCGGCTGCCTGTACGTGAAAACCTCCTGGCGGCCCCGTCTGCCGGGCCAGCCGCCGGCCACCATCGCCCCCTGTGCCCCTGCCTGCGCCATGCATCGAGAGCGGCATCACCGTGGCCGGGGAAGGCGATAGGGGTCCACGAGCCTCAGCCGGATCGCGCGCATCAGGATTCCGGTACGAGACCCCTCTCCCAGCTTTGCCCCCAACGCGTGCAGGTACTGCTTGACCGAACCTTCCGCCAGATACATCTGGCGGGCGATCTCCTGATTCGTCATGCCGTGGGCCAGCCACCCCAGGAGTTCTCGCTCACGACAGGTCACCCCGAGGCTCCTCCCGTCCTCGACATCCGGTGGTTCGTCTTCGAGCAAACGTGTGACCAGGCACTGACGCACACTCGCCGAAAGGGGCATCTCACCCCGCAGTGCCTGCCGAAGGCCCTGCAGGACCGCTTCCCCATCCGCCCCCTTCTCCAAGTACCCCGCTGCACCGACGCGAAGGGCGGCAACGATCAGGTCATCACTGACGAAGGACGTCATCACGATCACACACGCTTCCGGATGATCATCCTTGATCCGCCGTGTCGCCTCGACGCCGCTGATGCCGGGCATCTGAAGATCCATCAGCACCAGGTCGGGCTCATGGGCGGCATAGGCCGCCACCCCTTCCTCACCATTGCAGGCCGAGGCCACGATCTCCCACTCGGGCTGGCCAGCGAAGAAGTTCTCGAAGAACGCTCGTACGACAACGTCATCGTCGACGAGCAACACCCGATGTGCATCCACCATGCGCCCAGAGGTTAGCGGTTCGGCCACGAGCACAGCCAAGGGCCTCCACCTCGCGCACAAAAGATACCTTTCGTTAGTAGAGCCACAGAATTCTTTGGGGCACCCTAGAAGTCGCGGAATTCAACGCGACGAAGAAGAAATCCAGGAGGCCTCCATGAAAAAGATCGCAGCACTTTCCCTGATGGCGGTATTGACTTTGGGAGCCGCCCCACGGCCGCAGCCAGTGAGGCGGCCGGACACGACGAACCGGTCCGCGCGACATGGCTGTGCTACTTGGTCGATTGGGCCTGCCACGTCTGACCCCGACGCCGGAACGACCAGTGGTCCACGGCCGCGGCTTCAGCCAGGGCGACTCATACTCGCCCATCGGCTGAAGCCGCTTCGCCGCGATGTGAATCGGAGCAACGAGAAGCCTCGCCTGAAGATCGATTTTCGGCAGGGCAGGCCTTCGCCGGGATGTCGGCGTGGACGACCCACCGCCCTTCCTGGGCCCCTGCCGAGAACGTCCCGCCCAGAGCACCGACCCTTTCGTGAAGGCCACGAAGACCCACCCCACACACGGTGGATCGGTCGATGGCACCGCCCGGAGGGGCACTCGGCGAGCCCGCCAGTGTGTTCGCCACATGAACCGTGACGGATTCTTCCTCGACCGTCACACGGACGCTGGATGAGCACCCTTCTGGTGCATGTCGAAGAATGTTCGTCACGCTCTCCTGGACCACCCGCACCACCGTGCGCTGGGCCAACACCGACAAACAGTCAAGGGAATCCGAGATATCCGCCGTCACCGTGCCGGATCGAGCCGCCAACTCATCGCACATCGCCTGCAACACCGCACGTGGGCGCACCAGCGGGCCAGCGACCTCAGCCGGAAGCGTCTCCCCGGAGCGCATCACAGTCAGCAACGCTTCGAGTTCTGCCTGAGCCGCCATGGTCAACACGGAGATCTCTTCGAGCAGCAGCCGCTGCCCCTTCTCGTCCGAAGTGTGCGCAGACATCATCCGCAGCCCGATCAGGGACACCTGATGGCCGACGACGTCATGGAGCTCCCGCGCGATCGCTGCCCTGTCTCCTTGCGCTCCGGTCCCCACGAACTGTCGTGCATCATGCAAGGCCGTCCGCGCCGAGCTTCGATCCTGCCGCAGGGCACGCAGCACCATCGCCGCCATCGCACTGAGCGCGGTCGCGTAGCTCAGCGTCACCCAGAACGTGAGCCGGTCCCCGTCAGGGACGATGCTCCACGCCAGTACGGCCAGAAGGGCGGAAAAGCCCCCGACGGCAAGCATCCCGCCCAGCCCTTTCGCCACGCCCAGTGCGCACACTGCCACCACGAAACAGAGCAGATAGGCCAGCGGCTCACGTCGAGACAGGACAGCGACGCCGAGAAGTCTCGCGGGGATCGCCAGTGCGCCGAATGCTGCCCAGCGCCACAGCCCCTGCAGTCGGAAGCCCACCAGACGTCCGAAGCATGACTCCGGATCGTTTCGTGCCGCATGGTCCCTCATGCGCAAGAAATAGACCAGGTCCCGCAGTTCTGATCGCAGGTGCTGGTTCAACCGCTGAATCCTCAGCCGCGCCCCGAAAACATCTTCTTCGGCGATTCCACGAAGCGCCTCGTCTCTGATCTCACCGAGACGGTTGACCACGAAGCTTTCAAGCTCGAGGGCCAGCTGATTGAGCTCGGACTCCCTGATTTCGCGGGCCTTTCGACGCTCCCTCAGAGCTTTCTCGCGCAGGGATTCCGTCTTGTTGACGACAATACGGATGGCCATGGCCAGGAAAGCCACCAGAATCACCGCAGTCGACGCCACCGGCCACGCGGGCCCATACAGGCTGTCAAAAACAGCCGTGAATCCCAGCTGGGCCATGAGAACCAAATACCTGCGGGAACGGCTGGATTCGGCGAGTATTGAATATGTCACCATCGCAAATGCAACGACATTTCCAGAGCCATCAGGATGGATCAGACTTCCTGACATCACGATGACCCAGAGAATCAAAGCGAAGTTTCGCCAGCCCCACAATATGGCGACGATGGCGGCGAAGGATGCCAGATGGAGGAACACATGACCATCGGTGGTCGTTCCCAGCTCCGGATCCACCTCGAGATGCTGCGCGAGGAAGAAGGAGGCATGGTCCGCCGCCAGCGCCACGACCACCAGCCAGCGCAACCAATGGAACAGCTTCACTGCCATACCGTTGTTCCCAGCTCCCTCTCGCCGCCATTCACGACGGGCCCCATGTCCCTTGGTGAAGCTTCCCGAGTCGCCTTCCCCGGAACAGGATAGATCGGCCACCCCGAGGCCGAAACGGCGGTCGACGTCGAACGGATACTTCGCCGGATCGGCGATGTCGAACGCTCACGGGCACCTCACAGCGCCGGGGAACGCACCCCATGCGAAGGAAGGCGGAGGCGTCCCGCGACGCGCCCTACTCGGTGCAGATGATGTCCTCGGCCGGCAGATCATCGGCGAAGAACCGATGGACCGCATCATCGACGCACGTCGACGTGCCTCCGTAGGTTCCGTGGCCGTCTCCCTCCCACGTGACCAGGAAGCCCGATTCGAAGGTGTCGGCCATATCAACGGCATTCTCATAGGGCGTCGCGGAGTCCATCCGTGCACCGATCACCATGATCGGCGCAGCCCCCGGCGCGGTCTGATCCTCCGGGTTCGGCACCACCGGAGCAGGCCAGAGCGGGCAGATGAGATCCGGCCCCATGAACGGCCCCAGGGCCCCGGCCTCCTCGGCCTCCTTCTTTGCCCGGGCACGTTCCCCCGCAAGACCGAGGTCGACGTGACTGTTGCACCGAATGGCGTTGAAAGCCGTCATGAGCGACCCATAGTTGCCGTCGATATCGCGTTCGTTGTAGGCGTCCGCCAACTCCAACAGGGCCTGCCCCCGCCCTGAACGCGCCGCCGACACCGCATCGGCCAATATCGGATACCAGTCCTTCGTCCCATACAGCGGCATGAGGATTCCGGACACGGCCAGCGTCTGCGTCAGCTCCCGGTCATGCACCTGCAGCGGCTGATGGTCCAGATGCCGCAACAACCCCGTCACGGCCTGGATCACCTCGTCCCTGTCATCCCCGAGATCACAGTCGCCCTCCGCGCACCATTCGGCGAAGGACTCGAGGGCCCGTTCGAAGCCTTCGGCCTGCGTCACGTCACTGTCGTCGGCGAGGGAGACCGCGCTGTCCAACACCAGACGTCCCACACGGTCCGGAAATGTGGCCGCATACACCGCGCCGATCTCCGTGCCGTATGAATAACCGAGGTAGTTGAGCCGTTCGTCGCCGACGAGCCCACGCAGCAGATCCAGGTCCTGCACGGTCGCGGTGGTCGACACATGCGCCAGCAACGGGCCCGAACGCTCGAGACATCTCTGCCCGAAACCTCTGGCGGCCTCCTCCAATGCAGCATCCTCGGCTTCATCGTCGGGGCTGGCGTCGACGGTGAGGAACTCGTCCATCTCGGCACCGTCGAGGCAACGAACCGGCGTCGAGTCACCGACGCCGCGGGGATCCCAGCCGATGAGGTCGTAGTGCTCGAGCCCGGCATGACTGAAATACTCGACCATCTCCTTGCCCGAGGAACCGGGACCGCCGGGGTTCAGGAAGATCGTTCCACGGCGGGGCTGCTGCGTGGCTGCGACCCTGCGCATCGACAACGTGATGGCCTGCCCATCGGGGTCGGCCCAGTCGAGCGGCACCGCGATGTCAGCACATTCATGCTCACCGCAGGGTTCCCAAGCCAGATCCTGATCGGTATAACGGTCGACGCCCGCGCCGGGCGGAGCATCCCGGAACCCATGGGGCGCCACATCGGGAACATCCACCTCGGGCCGGTCCGGTGCCGGGGTGCTCGACATTTCCGGTGGCTCCGGTGTCTCCGGATCGGGTGATGTCGTACCAGGAAGCAGCGAACAACCTGCCAACATCAACGCTGAAGCAGCCGCCGCAGCCACCCACCGTGCGGTCATGCCACCGAGGAGGCCTTGTTCACCTTGTCTTCCTTGCGCTGCGCCCGATTGCGCCGCAGCGCACGATCAGCCGACCAACCACCGGCACCGACACACAGGAAGAGGAAACCGACCCCCGCCAGGATCAACGGCACCTCACCGTCGAGCTCGTAGCCGTTGAACGGGTTACCCGTCCAGTGCACGAACACCAGAGCCATGATGGTGATGGCCATGAGGCCCACCCCCGCGAAACGCGTGGCCAGACCGAACAGCAGGGCCACCGCGATCAACAGCTCACCGATCGCGAGCGCGTAACCGAGGATCACCCCCTGACCGGTCATCTGCCCAAGAAGCGTTCCTTCGACCATTCCGATGGTGCCCTGGATGTCCAGAACCTTGGCCACACCGTGCAGGGCCATGACCCCGGCGATGACGAGCCGAAGCACGAACAGCCCCAATGATCCGAATGCCTTGTCCGTCGTCCGCGGGGGACGTGGCGGCGCGGTCGGGGCCGTCTGCGCGTCGGCCTTGTCGTTACGACGGCGACGCTTGCCCAGGGCAGCCTCACGCTCGGCCCTGCGTCGCTCGGTCTCACGGCGACGCTCGGCTTCGGGATCCTCTGGCACCGGCTGGACCTTGGTCGCCTCCGATTCGTCATCCCCGTCAGATCCGGCGGCGACGACCTGCGTCTTCTCATCATCAGCCGCATCGTTCCCGGCGGCGATCCTGTCGGAATCGGTCTTGCCGACGGTGTCCGAATCGGTGCTGATCTTCTGGGTCGCATCATCGGTCGCCGACTTGTCGGTGCCGGGCTCCTCAGCCGTGACATCCTTCGCGTCCATGGCCTGAGTGGACTCACCCTGATCGGCGTCATCGAAGAAGGACCCGCTCTTGATGGACTTCTCGTCCTTGGTGGTGTCCTTGTCCTGACGGCTCATGGAAGTCCCTTTCGTGCGACGGCTGAGGGGGAAGATCCTCGCAAGAGTTCTTCAACATCCTTGCAGCGCGGCCCGCCACCATGCCGCAGCGACACCCACCACCTGTGAAACGAAGGGCTCAGCCTCCGTAGGACCAGCCCTTCATCAGCCTGATCAACAGTGCCTCCACCGCCAGGAGCGGAGCGACATTGCCCTCCAGCTCCTCACGACACTGCAACAACGCATCGATGCGACGCAGGCTCGCCTCGGGTGTGGTGCCCCTGGCCTGCTCCCACAGCTCCCCAGCGATCTCGGGATTCACGAGTCGGTCCTGCTCACCGGTGAGCTGCAGCGTCACCACATCGCGGTAGTAGGTGGTGAGCTCGGTGAGAGCGCGATCCAGCGCATCGCGCTGCATCCGCTTCGCCCGGACCTTCTGCTCGTCCTCGAGCTCCTTCATCGCAGCTCGCGCCTGTTTGGGCTTGGCTCCCTTCGTGCCGAACCCCAGAGCTTCGCCCAGCTCCTCACGTTCGGCCGCGTCGAGAGCTTCCGTGGCTGCCTTCGCCTCGGCCGCACAGGCGTCCACAAGTTTCTGGGCCGCCGTCAAGCAGGCCGCCGATCCGGTGAGCCGACGCGGGATCTGCAGCACGTCACGTCGACGATCACGGGCGTCCTCATGAAGGGCGAGGACCCGAGCACGTCCGATATGGCCCTGCGCAGCACGGGCCGCATTCATGGCCATGGCCGGATCGACCCCGTCACGACGAGTGAGCAGATCGGCGACGGCACCGACCGGCGGGGTGGAGAGACCCAGCGCACGGCATCGAGACCGGATCGTCGTCACCACATCATCGGGAGTGGGCGCGCACAGCAGCCAGACGGTCTTCGGCGCGGGCTCCTCGATGCTCTTCAACAATGCGTCCGCACCCCGATCGGTGACGCGGTCGGCGTCCTCCATAACCAACACCTGGTGACGCCCCAGCGTCGGGCTCATCGACGCCCGCCGCACCAGATCACGTACCTCATCGACACCGATCGAGAGCTTCTCGGTCCGCACCAATGTGACATCGGGGTGGGCGCCACTGAGCGCGGTCCGACAGGCCTGACATTCACCGCATCCACCACGTTCGCACTGCAATGCGGCTGCAAAGGCACGCGCCACGTTGGATCGACCGGAGCCGGGCGGCCCGGTGACGAGCCAGGCGTGCGTCATCGCATGCCGGTCTCCGGCGACCGCGCGCTGCAACGTCGTCACCGCGTTCTGCTGACCGACCACATCGGCCCAGACGCCCGTCATCCCACGAACCGTCACCGTCATCCCCCGGGCTTCTCCCGCAGCCGTGTCACCGCGTCCCGGACACGTGCGGCGATCTCGTCCCGGGCGCCACGGGCCGGAACCACGAGATGGCGACCCGGATCCTCCTCGGCCAGAGCCAGGAACCCCTCCCGGACACGGTGGTGGAAGGACTCGCCGGCCGACTCCAGCCGGTCACCGAGGTCCTTGGCAGCAAGAGCGTCATCGGGGTCCACATCGAGCAGGACGGTCAGATCCGGACACAGCCCACCGGTGGCCCAGCGCGCCAGCTTCGTGATCTCAGCAGGGTCGAGCACACGTCCTGCACCCTGATAAGCGATCATCGAATCGACGTACCGGTCACAGACCACATCGGCCCCCGCAGCCAGAGCCGGGCGGATGACCTCGGCCACATGCTGGGCCTTGTCGGCCGAATACAGCAGGGCCTCGGCACGTGGATCGACGTCTCCGGTGGAAGGATCCAGCACGAGTTCCCGCACCTTCGTCCCCAACGCGGTGCCGCCCGGCTGACGGGTGCGCACGACGGTGCGTCCCTGCTCCTCGAGCCACTCGGCCAGCAGTCGCGACTGTGTGGTCTTGCCTGCCCCGTCACCACCTTCGAAGACGACGAACATCGCTCAGGACTTCTTCGCGGTCGTCTTCTTCGCTGCGGTCTTCTTGGCTGTCGTCTTCTTCGCGGTCGTCTTCTTGGCCGTCGTCTTCTTCGCGGTCGACTTCTTCGCGGTCGACTTCTTCGCCGTCGACTTCTTCGCCGTCGACTTCTTCGCCGTCGACTTCTTCGCGGTCGACTTCTTCCGGGCAGTCTTCTTCGCCGGACCCTTCGCGCGCTTCTCCGCCAGCAACTCGGCGGCACGTTCAGGCGTGATCTCCTCGACGCTGTCACCCCGACGCAGCGTCGCGTTGTATTCGCCGTCAGTCACATAGGGCCCAAAACGGCCGTCCTTGACCAGCATCGGCTTACCCGAGATCGGATCGTTGCCGAGCTCCTTCAGCGGCGGCTTGGCTGCAGCCCGCCCACGTTGCTTGGGCTGTGCATAGAGCGCCAGGGCCTCCTCGACCGTGATCGAGAAGATCTGGTCCTCAGTCTGCAACGAACGCGAATCGGTGCCCTTCTTCAGATACGGGCCGTAGCGCCCGTTCTGTGCGGTGATGTCGACGCCCTCGGCGTCCTGCCCCACCACTCGAGGCAACGACAGCAGCTTCAGCGCATCCGCCAGATCGATGGTCTCGAGGTCCATGGACTTGAACAGCGAACCGGTCTTCGGCTTCTGCGACTTGGGCGCGTCCTCAGGAAGCACCTGCGTCACATACGGCCCGAAGCGTCCGTTCTTGGCGACAATCGTGAGGCCGGATTCAGGATCGACGCCAAGCTCACGCTGCTCCCCCATCGGCTTGGCCAACAGTTCACGAGCCCGCTCGACGGTCAACTCATCGGGCGGCAGGTCGTCGGCCACGGCGGCGCGCTTCTCACCCTGTTCCACCGAAGTGCCGTAGCGCCCGACACGCACCGAGATCGGTTCCTCGCCATCCAGCCCGCTGGTCAACGGGAAGGTGCACAGCCGCCGCGCGTCGATCTCCCCCAACTCGGTGACGAGCTTGTTGAGGCCCTCCGCGGCGTCCTCGCCACCGAAGTAGAAATCGCGCAGCACGGCGGGGCGGTCGGCGTCGCCACGGGCGATGTGGTCGAGCGTCTCCTCCATCTCGGCGGTGAAGCGATAATCGACCAATTCACTGAAGTGCGCCTCGAGCAGCCGCGTCACGGCGAAGGCCAGCCAGGTGGGAACGAGCGCCGATCCCTTACGGAACACGTAGTCACGCGCCGTGATGGTGCGGATGATCGACGCGTAGGTCGAGGGACGCCCGATCTCGAGCTCCTCGAGCTTGGCGACCAACGACGGCTCGGTGTAGCGGGCCGGCGGCTTGGTCTCATGGCCGGACGCCGTGACGTCCTCGGCGCTGAGCGTCTGCCCCTCCGAGAGGTCCGGCAAACGCTTCTGCGCATCGTCCTTCGCGCCACCCTTGGTCTCATCGACCGATTCGACATAGGCCTTGAGAAAACCGTGGAACGTGATCGTGCGGCCCGAGGCCACGAATGTGCACTCCTCACCCGAAGCGGGGCGGGCAGCGATCTTCACCGACATCGACTCGCCACGGGCATCGGCCATCTGCGACGCGATCGTGCGCATCCAGATGAGCTCGTAGAGCTTGAAATGGTCGCCCTTGAGGCCGGTCTGTGCGGGAGTGGCGAACGAATCACCGGCGGGGCGGATCGCCTCGTGGGCCTCCTGCGCATTCTTCACCTTCGAGGCATAGATCCGCGGCTTCTCCGGCAGGTACGACGAACCGAACAGCTGCGACACCTGAGCACGCGCGGCGGAGATCGCCGACCCCGAGAGCGTCACCGAATCGGTACGCATGTAGGTGATGAAACCCTGCTCGTAGAGATCCTGCGCGATCGACATGGTGCGCTGCGCCCCGTAGCCGAGCTTGCGTCCGGCCTCCTGCTGCAGCGTCGTGGTGCGGAACGGCGCATAGGGGCGACGTGTGTATGGCTTGGCCTCCACCGACTGCACGGTGTAGGCCGCCGACTTCAACGACTCCGCCAGCACCGTGGCCCGCTGCTCATCCAGATGGACGAGTTTGGTGTCGGTCAGCTGACCGTCGGCGTTGAAGTCCCGCCCCTGCGCGATCTTCGCCTCACCGACATGGGTCAGTCGAGCGTCGAACAGTGGCGGTTCAGCGCCGGAACCGGCGTCGAGCACCGCGTCGAGATCCCAGTACGACGCGGTGGTGAACGCGATGCGTTCCTTCTCCCTTTCCACCACCAGTCGCGTCGCCACCGACTGCACCCGACCCGCCGACAGCCCCTGGGCGACCTTGCGCCACAACACCGGCGACACCTCGTAGCCGTACAAGCGGTCAAGAATGCGTCGGGTCTCCTGGGCGTCGACCAGATCGGTGTCGAGCGGACGCAGATTCTGCGCGGCCTCCTGGATGGCCTGCTCGGTGATCTCATGGAACACCATGCGGTGCACCGGAACCTTGGGCTTCAACTCATCGAGCAGATGCCAAGCGATGGCCTCGCCCTCACGGTCACCGTCCGTGGCGAGCCAAAGTTCGTCGACGTCCTTGAGGGCGGCCTTCAACTCGCGGATCTGTGACTTCTTCTCCTGGGGCACCACATAGATGGCCTGGAAATCGTGGTCGACGTCGACACCGAGGCGCGCCCATTTCTCACCCTTGTACTTGGCGGGGATGTCGGATGCCCGTGTGGGCAGGTCGCGGATGTGGCCGCGGCTGGACTCCACCCGATGGCCCGCCCCCAGATAGCCGGCGATCTTGCTCGCCTTGGTGGGGGACTCGACGATCACGAGTCTGCGGGTAATGCTGTCGGCCACGGTGTCCCTTCAAATGGTCATGAGTGCGATTTCATCGCGCAGCCTACATCCCACGCAAGGGCGCTCGATCAATCGTCTCGGCCGGGCCCCTCATCGTGCTTCTTCGAAGGACCACGCTGCCCGGTGGCCATCTGAGCCACGAAGATCGCCGCCATGATGCCGAGCGGCCAGATCGGCCAGAACCAGATGAGCTCGCCGGAGGCCACACAGGAGATGCCCCAGATCGTCGAGAGGATCAACGAGGTTGTGATCCAGGGAACGGTGATCGGCGGCGTTTTCTGCAACCATCCCGGCGTCTGGTTCTGCGAGGCCACCGACACCAGATCCTCCCGAGTGGGAACAGCCAGCTCTTTGCCATCGACGAGATCGTGGGTCAACTCACCGAGCGACCCGTAGGTCAAGGCCCCATCCACCGCGGCCGCACGCTGCTCGTACTCGGCTACGGTCAATTCGCCGCAGTCGCGTGCCTGCGCAAGCCGTTGCCGCACCCGCTCACGTGCGTGGGCGCTCGCCCGTTTGTCAGCGTGCTCTGCTTCATCGCCGTACACCGGGAACCCGCTCTCCATGCCCCCATTCTCTCACCTGCACGGTGGCCGCCGGCATTCGAGGCGCTCTGAGCGCACGCAAAGGGAAATATTCCCTCAACGTCTCATTCAGAGGCATGTTTTGCGAGGAACCCATCGATCACGGCCTCCCGCAGCTTCGGCGCAAGCTCCTCTGTGAGCGCGTCAGCATCCGCATCAAGCAGGGCAGCGACCGCGCCGATGATCTGACGCGGTGTCAGTTCTCCGTCACAAGCACCCAGCACGGCGGCCAGGGCGGTGTCGGTCTCGATCGCGCGACGAAGCCCCCGGTACTGCCGGAACACGATGTGGTTCGGGTCCGCCGCTCCGGGTTCGCCCAAGGTCTCCTGGAGGACGCCTTCGGCGAGGGTCCAGTGCGCATCGAGGACACCGTCGTCACCACGTCCGCGCAGGAGCGTGACGGCATCGAACCATTCGGCGATGGCGGGCCCAACAGGTTGTTGCACCGCGTGTGGCCACGACTCGACGCGGACCTCGGGGATCGCCGCGCCACTGTTGCGGACATTGATCCAGCCCATACCGACCTCGGTGATGCCGAGTCGGTCGAAATACTCCAGCCATTGGCGGTAACGCGGCACGAAATCCTCGCTGCCGGCCAATCCTGCATCGGTCAGCCAGATCTCGATGTACTCGTAGGGATCGAGACGTTCACGTTCGATGATCAGCGCGTCGCACCCGGCGGGGATCCACTCGGTAAGCCGTTCGGCCCATCGGTCAGGGTCGAGAATCGCCCAGTTGCCGAGAACCTGCAGTACACCGCCGGGGTTCAGATGGTCGGCGCAGTTGGCGACGATGTGATGCACGAGGCCGTCGGCGGTGAAGACGCCCTCACGGTAGGTGAGGCGCGACTCCGAGGGCGGTGACATCACGTACGGCGGATTGGTGACGATCAGATCGAACCGCTCCCCCGCCACAGGTTCGTAAAGCGACCCCAACCGCTGCTCCACCTCCAGACCGTTGAGTTCGAACGTCAATCCGGCCAGCGCATTGGCCCGCGGGTTGAGATCGGTGGCCACCACCCGCTCGGCGCGCTGGGCCAGATGCACCGACTGGATGCCACAGCCCGAGCCAAGATCCAGGGCCGCGTCGAAGCGCCCCGGCACCATGAGCTGCGTCAACTGTGTGGACGCCGGGGAGAGCCCCAGCACGTAATCCTCGGTCATCGGGGGCGGTGGCGTGTCGAGACCACAGGTGAGATCGGAGACGATCCAAGCGCGCGTGCCGTCATCACTGGAGTAGGGCCGCACGTCAATGAGCGCGCGGATCTGGTCTCCATCGCGGGCGACCAAACCGGCAGTGACCGCGTCCTCCACCGGAAGTGCTTCGGCGACGCGGGCCACGTCGAGCGGTTGCTGCAGGATGAACAACCGAATCAGCGTCGCCAGCGGGTCGTCGGTCTGCCCCACGGCACGGTCCGAGGCGATGGTGCTGTTGCGGTTGAGAGCCCGCTGCCCGGCTTCGCCGATGCGCTCCATGACCGCATCGGTGGTGTACTCAGCAGCGGTGAGGGCGTTGATGATGCTTTCCACGCCGTGAACTCTAGACTCCCTGTATGCCGAGCCCCTCCGCTTCGCGCCGTGGTCGCAGTGTGCGCTCACGGGTCCTGATGATGGTCCTGACGTTCACAGCCGTCGGGTTGGGACTCGCCGGTGCACTGACCTTCTCCATCCTCTTCGGCGTCCTCGAGGACCGTGTCGATCGTGAGCTTTATCAGGAACTTGCGGAGTTGCAGGCCCTCGCCGATCAGCGCGGCGAGGACGAAGAGCCCTTCACCGATGTCACCTCGCTGCTGCGGGCCGCGACCGACGCCGCCGTGCCCAGCCAGCACGAGTCGGTGCTCGCGCTGACCAACGGCGAGCCTCGGTTCCGCCCCAAGACGCAGGACTTCGACCTCGCCACGCCGGAGGTCATAGAGGCCCTGAAACGGCATCGAAGCCCGGGCGAAACGGTGTACATCGACGTGGAGAGTCCCAAGTACGGGCAGTTGCGCGTCCTCATCGCGTCAGTGGAGGTCGAGGGAGACCCCACCGAGGGCACGTTTGTGGTGGCCAGCGCAATAGAGACCCAGCGCGATCTCATCTGGCAGTCGGCCTTCAACTACATCGCAGTGTCGATCGTGACACTCATCCTCGTGGGCACCACGGCCTGGATCGCGGTCGGACGGCTCCTTCGCCCTCTGGAGACATTGCAGCAGGCCACCGAGGAGATCACGGTGGACGACTTCAACCGCCGCGTCCCCGTCCCGGACTCCGACGACGAGATCGCCGCCCTCGCCGGACGGTTCAATCTGATGCTCGACAGACTCCAATCCGGCTACGACGCCCAGCGTCAGTTCCTCCGTGACGCCGGACACGAGCTGCGGACGCCCATCACGATCGTGCAGGGGACCGTGGAGATGATGTCCACCGAGGATGCGGACTTCGACGAATCCCGTTCGATCGCGCTCGACGAGCTCGACCGCATGGGTCGGCTCGTCGGCGACCTGTCGGTGCTGGCGCAGACACGTCAACCCGATTTCGTGCGCCTCGCACCGGTCGACATGACCGAGTTCGCCCACGACGCCCTGGCCCGCGTCCGTCGCGTCGGTGACCGCGAGTGGGTCCTCGATCGCACGGCTCCGGTCACCGCACAGGTCGATCAGCAGCGTCTGATGCAGGCGGTCGTCCAATTGGCCGCGAACGCAGTGCGCTACAGCGAGCCCGACACCTCGGTGCACCTCGCGGTCGACCACCGCAGCCACTCCGGCGGCAGTGATGTGGTTGTGTCGATGCGCGACCACGGCATCGGGATAGCCCACCAGGACCACGCCCGGATCTTCGAACGGTTCGCCCGACTCGATGCGACCGGTGAGCGTCCGGGATCGGGGCTGGGACTGCCGATCGTCCGGGCGATCGCCGAGGCCCACGGGGGCCGGATAGAAGTGGAATCGTCCCCGGGACAGGGATCGCGCTTCTCCCTGGTCATCCCCCAACGGACCGAAAAGCACAAACCGACGAACACCGACGAGTGAGGAGCACATGCACATCCTGATCGCCGAGGACGAGCAGCGGATCGCGAGGTTCATGGAGAAGGGCCTCACCGCGAATGGGTACACCTGCACCGTTGTGCATGACGGCATAGCGGCACTGGATCTGGCATCAACCGGTGAGGCAGATCTCCTGATCCTCGATGTCGGGCTGCCACGCATGGATGGCTTCACCGTGCTCCGCAACCTGCGAGATCTCGGCGCCGACCTGCCGATCATCATGGTCACCGCCCGCACGGCCGTGGAGGACACCGTCGAGGGGTTCGAATCGGGAGCGAACGACTACATCAGCAAACCCTTTCGGTTCGAGGAGCTGCTCGCGCGCGTACGAGTCCGGATCAAGGAACCCACCGCCGCCGGGGCGAGTACCTCCGATGTGCTCACCCTCGGTGATCTCTCGCTCGACCGGCGGACGCGCGTGGCCACTTTCACCGCCGAGAACGGCCGCCGACGTGAGGTGGAACTCTCATCCCGCGAGTTCGCCCTGACCTCCATGTTCCTGGACAACCCTCAGCAGGTACTCACCCGTGAGCAACTACTCTCCCGCGTCTGGGGGTTCGACTTCGATGGTTCGTCGAACATCGTCGACGTCTATATCCGGACGCTGCGCAACAAACTCGGAGCCACCCGCTTCGTCACCGTGCGTGGAGCCGGCTACAAGATCGTGGATCCGGCCTGAGCCCGGCCTCGCCAACGCGCCATGGCCTCCGTGGCGATGGTCCGCCCTGCAGCGTCAGTCGTCGTCACCATCATCGTCATCGTCATCATCGTCCCCGCCCTCGCATTCCCAGCCGTCGTCATCCCACTCACACACGTTCTGGGGCGGGGCCTGAGTTCTCGGGGCCTGAGTTCTCGGGGCTGGTGCCTGTGTTCGGGATTCACGTTTCCCCGAGCCCTGGCCACCCGATGTGCCCGAGCCGGATGATCCGGTGTCCGATGATCCCGTCTCACCGCCGCTGGTTCCCGAACCCTGACCGCCAGAGGGTTCCGTCGGCTCGGGGTTGGGTTTGAAGTCGGGCACCTTCGGGGGCGGCGGAGTCCGCGTCGGGGTGGGGCTCGGTGTGGGGGATGGAGATGCGGGCTCCCCCTGCTCCGGGTCAGGGGTCTGCGGCCCGGTCACCACCACACCGTCGTGGCGACCGTCGTCGCGATCAGGCTGCCCCGCCATCGCGAGCGCGAGCCCGCTTCCGGCCAGGGCGAGCAGCATCGCCACGGTCACCGTCATCCTCATGGAGTCCATCCTGCCCACCCGTGGTGAAAACCTACTGAAGGGAAGATGAAGACTCCTTCATGGAGGACGCGCCACATGAGTCGTCCGGCACGGCCGGTATCGGCATCACTCCGTGAGCAGGGCGATGATCTGCGCCTCGGAATCGATCAAATACTGGTGCAGGACGTTGGCGGCGGCCTCGTCCTCCCCATTCTCCACCAGCTCGCAGATCTCCGCATTACGCGCCACGTACGGCGCGTGGAAGGCCACTCGGTCGGGCACCGAGCCGAAGGCCAGACGCAACTCTTCCTTGATCGCGGAGATCACCTCGACCAGACGCCCGCTTCCAGCCAGCGCAGCCACGGCACCATGGAAGGCCAGATCGGCAGCGGCAAGGCGATGCGCGTCAGAGGCCTTCAATGCGGCCCCAGCATCGGCCAGTGCAGCGCGCATGCGTCGGCAACACTCTTCGCGGGTGCCGAGCGGGGCCGACGCGGCCTCCCGGATCGCGCCGGTCTCGGCCAGACGCCGCACCACGAACACATCCTTGATGGACTCAGGGGTCAACGTGCGCACCACCACCCCACGATGCGCCTCGCGTTCGACCAGGCGTTCTGCCTGCAGGATCCGGAACACCTCACGCACCGTGTTGCGTGAGACACCCAGTCTCGCGGTGATCTCCATCTCCACAAGACGGCTTCCCGCCGGGAACTCTCCGTCCACGATGGCGACTCGGAGTGCCTCGGTGGACGCATCGACCGCCGATACCTGCAATCGCTCCTCGAGCCCCGGGGTTTCGACCGGTTCAGGATGTGGATTCATGACCATTCCTCCGCAGTGTTCCCAAGGACACCCAGAACAGGAGGACGTCCGGTAAGCATTGGATCACGCGAGTGTTCCACACCTTGACCCCTAGGATTGTTCAACAATCTGTTGTACGTTGACCTCACTCACAACGTTCGTGAGCGCGGCAAGGAGGCCCCGTCGTGCCGCGTCCCCCCACCACGGAGGAGGCCCCATGGCCGCCGAGAAGGACAACACAACGACCACCACTGCGCGCCCGAAGGGAGCCAGGACCGCTCTGCTGGGTGCCATGTTCCTGATGGCGACCTCCGCCATCGGCCCCGGTTTCATCACCCAGACCTCTCAGTTCACGATGCAGCTGGGCGCAGCCTTCGCGTTCGCGATCCTGGTGTCGCTCATCGTCGATTTCGCCGTCCAGATGAACGTCTGGCGCGTCCTTGGCGTCAGCGGACGCCGCGCCAACGCCCTCGCCAATGACGTACGCCCCGGCCTCGGTTGGGTGCTGGCCGCGCTCGTCGTCTTCGGCGGCCTGGTGTTCAACATCGGCAACATCGCTGGAACCGGCATGGGCATGCAATACATGACCTCCCTGGTCGATTTCATCCCCTCCGAAGGCACCGCCTACGGGCTTGATCCACGCATCGGCGCGGTCATCTCGGTGGCCGTGGCCATGGTGGTGTTTCTCGTCAAACGAGCCGGTGCCGCACTCGACCGCCTCGTGGTGGTGTTGGGCACACTGATGATCCTGCTCATGCTCTGGGTGGCCTTCACCACGAGCCCACCGGTGGGCGAGGCCCTCCGCCAGTCCGTTTTCCCCGAGACCACGGAATGGGTCGTTGTGACCACCCTCATCGGCGGCACCGTGGGCGGTTACATCACCTACGCCGGTGCCCACCGACTCGTCGACGCCGGCCAGACCGGCCCCGAGCACGCTGGCACCATCACCCGCAGCTCGATGACCGGCATCATCGTCACCGGTGTCATGCGTGTGCTGCTGTTCCTCGCCATCTTGGGCACCGTCATGGCCGGAGCAGAACTCAGTGAGAAGAATGCCGCGGCCGACGCCTTCGGTTTCGCCCTGGGCGACCTCGGCGTCACCGTGTTCGGGATCATCCTCTGGGCCGCCGCCATCACCTCGGTGATCGGAGCGTCCTACACCTCCATCAGTTTCATCACCTCGTCCGAGACGCCGGACCGCACCCGAAATCTGATGACCGTCGGCTTCGCCGCCCTCTGTCTGCTGCTGTACCTCGTGCTCGGGAAGGCCCCGGCGACATTGCTGGTGTTCGCCGGCGCTTTGAACGGCCTCATCCTTCCGCTCGGTTTCACCATCATCCTGTGGGTCGCATGGCGGCGTCGTGACCTTCTCAAGGGTTACGTCTACCCGAAGTGGCTGCTCATCTCAGGGTTGCTGGCCTGGATCCTGACGCTGTGGCTCGGCTACCAGTCCCTCGGGGGTCTTGCCGAACTGTGGAACAGCTGACCCCGCCGACGATCACCACTCGAATCCAGTGAAAGGAACGGCACCATGGACCACATGCCCACCTCGATCGATCTGAACGCCGATCTGGGCGAAAGCTTCGGCCAGTGGTCGATGGGTGATGACGCCGCCATGCTCGATGTCGTCTCCAGTGCCAACATCGCGTGTGGTTTCCACGCCGGGGACCCCATGGTGATGCGCCGAACCGTGACGGCAGCCGCCGAACGTGGCGTCGCGATCGGAGCACACGTGAGCTACAACGATCTGGCCGGTTTCGGCCGCCGGTCGATGGACATCGCTCCCGGTGAGCTCGAGGCCGATGTGCTGTACCAGATCGCCGCCCTCGACGGCGTGGCCCGCGCCCACGGCACCCGGGTCACCTACGTCAAACCCCATGGTGCGCTCTACAACCGCATCGTTCGCGATGACGAGCAGGCGCAGGCGGTGGTGCGGGCAGTCCGAGCTTTCAACCCTGAACTCGCCGTTCTGGGTCTGCCCGGTTCCCGATTCCTTGTCCGCGCCGACGCTGCGGGGCTGCGGACGGTCACCGAGGCCTTCGCCGACAGGGCCTACAACGCCGACGGCACACTGGTCTCCCGCAGCCGACCGGGAGCCGTCCTCGATGATCCACAGGTCGTTGCCGAGCGCATGATCGGCCTTGTCCGCAACGGCCACATCGAGGCGGTGACCGGGGAACTGGTCCGGGTCGACGCCGATTCCATCTGCACCCATGGGGATTCCCCCGGCGCCGTGGCCATGGCCAAGGCGGTACACAGCGCCCTGCGCGATGCCGGAATCACGATCGGAGCATTCGCGGGGCAGCACTCCACCGAGCCGCAGGAGCGCTGATGGACCCCGAGCGCCCCTTCCGTCTGCTCGAATATGGGCCCACGTGCGCGATGTTCGAGCTCGACGCCCAGGTACATGTGGAAGATCTCTCCGCACATCTGCGGACCGCCGTCGATGCCGGAACGTTGACCGACGTCGAGGACATGGTGCCCGCTGCCCGCACCCTCATGGTGCTGACGCGCACCCCCGCCACCCGCACGGCCGTCGTCGGCGTCGCCGAGACATGGTCTCCCTCGGACGAAGTGGCGGCCACCGGGGCCGAGCACCGGATCGAAGTCGTCTACGACGGCCCCGACATCGATGAGGTCCGCCGTCTGACGGGGATGGACCGCGACGAGATCATCTCCATCCACTCCGACGCCGAATACCGTGTCGCCTTCATGGGATTCGCTCCCGGGTTCGGGTATCTCACCGGCCTTCCCGAAGTCCTCCACCTTCCCCGGCGAAAAGATCCACGCACCCGCGTCCCACCCCGCTCGGTGGCGATCGCCGGAGAATACAGCGCCGTGTACCCACGGGTGTCCCCCGGTGGTTGGAATCTGATCGGCAGATCACTGCAGCCCATGTGGCGGGACGATTCCGAGCAGCCCAATGTGCTGGCACCCGGCGACCTCGTGCGGTTCCTCCCAGTGGAATCATCCGACAGGAGGGATGCGCAGTGAGCACGATGCCCACCACGATGGAGGTCGTCCACCCCGGCCCCATCGCCACCTTCCAGGATCTGGGTCGGCATGGTGTCATGGGGCTCGGGATCCCGGTCTCGGGCGCTCTCGATGAGAGATCCCACCGCCTGGCGAACCGACTCGTCGGCAACCCCGAGACCCATCCGACGGTGGAGGCGACACTCGGCGGTCTGGCCGTCCGGTTCTCCGGACCGGTGGTGGTCGCGGTCACCGGGGCGGACGTGGACGTGTTCGTCGGCGACCGCCAAGAAGCCATCAACTGCGTGCTCCGAGTACCCCGGGGCACCACGCTGCGGCTGGGAGCGCCACGGAGTGGACTGCGATCCTATGTCGCGGTCTCCGGGCTCTTCTCACTGCCCACACTGTTCGATTCATCATCCACCGACCTGCTCTCCGGTCTCGGCCCCGAACCATTGCAGGCCGGGGACCGTATCGACCTGCGCCGACCAGATCCGGGGGCCGTGAACCCCGCAGCGATCTCGTTCGCCCCGGTCTCGGTGCCGACCAGTCACGTCATCTGCCTCGTCCATCCCGGGCCACGGCGCGATTGGCTGACCCAATCGGCCTGGGAGACATTGGTGTCGCAGGAGTTCTGCGTGAGCCCTCGTTCGAACCGGATCGGGGTGCGGCTCGAAGGTCCGACGCTGGAACGGCGGCGTCATGAGGAACTGCGCAGTGAAGGGCTCATCACCGGAGCCATCCAGGTGCCCGGTGACGGCCGTCCGGTGGTGTTCATGCATGACCACCCCACCACCGGAGGCTATCCGGTGATCGGGCTGGTCCGAGCCGAAGATCTCCACCTGATGGGTCAGCTGGCCCCCGGCGACACGGTGGCCTTCCGCCCCGCCTGAGTCACCCTGCTCGATGAGGTGACGCCGCTGGCCGGGACGCATCCTCGTCCTCAGCCCAATCGGTGGGATCGGTGCGGACGTCCCCATCGACGTGCATCACCGAGACCGGCTCGGGATCCAACGCCGCACAGACGTGTTCACAACCGATCAGCAGCACCACACCGGGATACTCACAGACCAAGTCCACGAGCATGTCCTTCCCCGAGGAGGAGAGATCATTTTCGATCCGGTCAAGGATCAACAATTCCGGTTCACCGTAGAGGGCGCGCGCCAACGAAAGCCGTGCTCGCTGGTCGACGGTGAGAGGTGATCCACCGCGTCGTAGCTGGGTCCGATGGCCCTCCGGCAGCGAAGAGTCGGGAAGACCGACCCGATACAGCAGATCGCGAGCCGCATCGGCGTCGAGATCGGGGCGTCGATAACGGGCCGCGCGCAACAACCGGCCACGCTCGAAAGCCGTTCCGGCCCTTGCGACGCCCACCAGTTCCCGCGTCTCCCGGCTCTCGGCCTCGGCGATGTTGAGCCCCGCGATCCGAACATGATCGGTGAGATGGCCCGGGGGAAGCGCCAGCCCAAGGATCCGATTCACCGCAAGCTCGGTGGCCGCCGGATCACCCTGGAGCACGTACCGGTTCCCGCCCCGAGCGATGACGGCGCGTTCGAGCAGCTCGGGCAGCTGGATGTGCACGAGTGCGTCGGTGTCGGGCACCGTCAGTTCACTCGAGCGATCACGGTGTTCGACGCGGGCGGCACGACGCAGGGCGGCGTGCTGGAGCGTCGGCGCCAAAACGGCCCGGGCGGCCAGGAAACTCTGACGGAACTCAACGACCCGGCCCAGATCCATGATCGGTGGCGCCGCGATGGCAGCGATGGCCATGGCGGCGACGATGACCGCTGCATCCACATGCCCGAGAGTGCCGACCGCGGCCACGAGCATGCCCACCAGCGTCGACGCCACCACGCCGGTCGCCCTGATGAGCCCGAGGGTGCCTGCACGGTCGACGGCCCGGTCGGCAACACGGGCAGAGACCTCATCGAGATTCCGCAGTTCCCGGTGGCCGCCACCGGCTGCGAGAATGGCGTCGGAGGCGGTGACGGTCTCGGCGATCCGGGAGGCCATGGCACCACGGGTACGGCGCAGTGCCCGGGATTTCGCGTAGGCCTCCCGCGCCCAGAACATCAGCCCCGCCGCCAGCAGAGCCAGCGGCACGAGAGCCACGGCGGCGAGCCTCCAATCCAACAGGGTCAACGCCACGAGCACTCCGGCGATGAGTGGCACCGCCACCACCATCGGCGCGACCCCCTGGGCCACCCAGTTGCGTACCGAGGTGAGGTCGTTCGTCGTGCGGGCCACCGTGATCCCCAAGGAACTTGAGTCTCCGGGCGTCAGGACCGAACGCAGCAGTTCACGGCGCACCTCACGCACATAGTGCTGCCCGAGTCGTTCAGCGACCACACGCTCGTTCACGCGCAGCGCTCCAACAGCGAACGCGGCGAGCACCATGGTGAGGAGCGCCCATCTGCTGGTCGACGGATCGACGCTCTCCTGCAGCCGAATCATCGCCCAGGCCATGGCCATGCCGATGGCGGCCTGTCCGAGCCCCAGCACGACGAGCACGGCCAGCCAGGCCCGTCGGACCCCGGTGAACAGCGGCGGCAGACCGCCGGCGTCAGGCCCCGACACGGTTGTTGGCAAGAAAACTCGTACCGATCCCCGGCTCACAGAGATCGAATGTCGCCACCACGGGGACATCGAGGGCGGCCATGGCCTCACGGGTGGCCAGCGGAGATGCGGTCAGGACGCCGGACACCAGCGTCGGGGTGTGCCCGAGGGAGCGCATGACATCGACGCCTCCGACCGCCCCGAGGGCGTCCCCGGCGGCGAAGACCACCTGATCCACACGCTGGGTGAAGACCTCATCGGTCAGAAGGCGACGCGTCTCTCCCTGATAGATGCCGTCGGCGACCTCCACCAGCACCACATCGGGAATGCCCTCGCCCACGTTGCCGGCGAGCTCATCGACCAGTGAGGCGAACACATTGCGAACCTCGCCGTAATCGAGCCCGAAGGTGGTGGAGAGACCGAAGTCGGTGAAGTCGAGCACACGGTGCGCGCCGGCGTCGGTGAACAGGTGCGAGTCGTTCCCCGAGCCGGTCCCGGTGGCCTTGCCGGTGTGGACGCGCAGACCCGCGCGGCTCAACCCGTGAGCGAGACAGGCCAGCGTCGTGGACTTGCCCGAGTTCATGGACGTGCCGAGGACCGCGATCACCGGTACACGATGGGTCGGGGCTGTGGCCTCAGCGATCTGGAGAGGTGCGCAGTCCCGGAGGTTGAGCGGCTTTCCCTGAGCATCGGTCACCCGCCCGATGGGCTCGATGACCGTGGCCTCATCGATGCGATCGTGCTGTTCGATGACCTCGGAGGCCAGCCCACCGGCCGCCGCGAGGTTGCAGGGCCCGAGGTCCTTGGGAAGGGTCGCGAGGAACTGGTCGGCGGCATAGCGGCTGCCGTAGGCGACCACGATCTCATCACCGATGAACAGCGTCTGCCGACGCGAACCCGGACCCTCGAGGCGCTTGTGGTGACCGACCTCAGCCACGCGTGCCAGCACGACGTCGCCCGTTTCGGGCGCTGCGGTGCGGTCGGTGTCGACCCCGAACGAAGCCCGATCCTCGTGCTCGAACACGAACCGCGTGGAATAGGCGTACTTGGCTCGGCGAAGCGCCAAAGCGGCCTGCACCGGGTTCATCAACTCCTCGGTCAACGTGGTGGGGGCGGTGCGAAATTCGAGCAGGGTCATCGTGTTCCTTCGTGAAGTCGGGGCGAGTTCATCAGGAAGTCCACCGGACATGCGTGAAATCTCCATGAGCACGGCATGAAGAATGCTTCATGTTCGACGTTGTTGTGGCTTCCCACGTCGGGAGCATCTCTGAGGGCTGCCCCTAAGGTGGTGACGTGGCGGTACCGGAGTGGCTGATCAGCGATGTGCGGGCGCGAGCCCATCTGCATCGGGAGTCCCGGCCCGGACGCGTCGGCGCTTGGCCGGGTTGGCTCCCCGACGAGGTGGCCGCAGCATTCGCCGAGGTGGGCGTCGAACGACCCTGGTTGCACCAACAGCAGGCTGCGGCGTCACTGCACGGCGGGCATCCGACGATCCTGACCACCCCCACCGCCTCGGGGAAATCATTGGGATATCTGGCTCCGGTGCTGGCCGCCACCTGGGGTGGCACGGAGTGTTCTCCCCCGGAGGTGGATCTCGGACGTGCACGGTTCCGGTGGGCCAAGCGTCCACACACCGCGTTGTATCTGGCCCCGACCAAGGCATTGGCCCACGATCAATGGGCCCTGTGCCGACGCCTGACCGAGGCCGGGTTGCCGACGTGGCGCACGATCGCGGTGGACGGGGACTCCTCGACCGATGACCGGATGTGGGCGCGGGACCATGCGGCCTACGTGTTGACGAATCCGGACTGGGTGCACGCGGCGTTGCTGCCGTCGCACAGCCGATGGTCGGGGTTCCTGTCGTCCCTGCGGTACATCGTCGTGGACGAGGCACACCACTATCGCGGTGGTTTCGGCGCCCACGTGGCCATGGTTCTGCGTCGGCTGCTGCGGGTGGCCCGCCATCACGGTGCCGATCCGGTGGTGGCGATGGCGTCGGCGACGATCGGCGACGCCGCCGCGCATGTGGCCGCGTTGACCGGCCTGGATCCAGACGCGGTGACCGTGGTCTCCGAATCCACCGCACCGGCTGCCGCGCTGGACACCGTGCTGTGGCAGCCCCGTGACCATCACGACATCGAGACCGCCGTGCTGTGCTCACAACTCATCGGCCGTGGACGGCAGACGCTGGCGTTCACCTCATCACGCAATGGTGCCGAGAAGGTGGCGTCGACCACCGCCGAGCACACCGGCGAAC
Source organism: Propioniferax innocua (assembly GCF_006716235.1). Classification (GTDB taxonomy): domain Bacteria; phylum Actinomycetota; class Actinomycetes; order Propionibacteriales; family Propionibacteriaceae; genus Propioniferax; species Propioniferax innocua. The sequence continues at coordinate 721,227 of NZ_VFOR01000002.1, forward strand.
GCGTCGAGAGTTATCGCGGTGGGCATCTGGACCTGGACCGGCGGGCGGTCGAGCAGGGCCTGCGGGACGGTTCGGTGCGGGGCGTCGCCGCCACGAGTGCCCTGGAGCTGGGCGTCGACATCACCGGGTTGGATGCCGTGGTGTGTTCGGGGCATCCAGGTTCGTTGTCGTCGCTGTGGCAGCGTTTCGGCCGGGCCGGACGCAGCGGCGCGGACGCTCTGGCGGTCCTGGTGGCCGCCGATGATCCACTCGACGCCTGGTTGCTGGATCACCCCGAGGTGTTGGCCTCACGCACATTCGAGCCGATCCCGGTCGGGGTCGGCAACCGCAACATCGTGGCGGCGCATCTGGCGGCGTCAGCTCAGGAACTGCCATTGACCGAGGACGCTCTGCCACTCTTCGGGGCGAAGGCTCGCGAACTGGTGGATGAACTGGTGGCGGGCAAGGTGCTGCGGAAGCGTCCCACCGGGTGGTACTGGACGCGGCCCGACCGCGCCGTGGATGCGATCAGCCTGCGCACCATCGGCCCCGGTGGCGTGGAGGTGACCGATATCGAGACCGGCCAGATCCTCGCCACGGTCGATGCCGGTTCCGCCGACCGCACCGTGCATCCGGGGGCCATCCACGTCGTGCGGGGTGTCCCCTGGCAGGTGGTGGATCATGTGGCCGACTCCCCCATCGCCTGGGTCGAACCCGCGCAGCCGGGGGTGCGCACCGCGGCACAGTCGGTGGGCGGGGTCGAGGTGATCGGCACCGAATCGACCGCCGAGGCGGGCGTCGGGACCAGCGGGCTCGGCGAAGTGCGGGTGACGAGCCAGGTGAACCAGTGCCTGGTGTTCGACGAGTACTCCGGTGATGTGATCGACAACTTCGCCGTCGACCGGCCCATGCGCACCCTCGACACCGAGGGGCTGTGGTGGGAGCTGCCGTCGGCCACGGCCGCGCACATGACCCCGAAGGGTCGGTTCGCCGCCGCCATGCATGCTCTGGAACACGTGGTGACCGCGCTGCTGCCGGGGTTCGTCGCCTGCGACCGCTCCGAAGTGGTGGCCGTGAGCGACCCGGGCGGGGCACGGCTCGTCATCCACGACCTCGTTCCCGGTGGCGGTGGTTTCATCCGCATGATCGCGCCGCGCGCGGTGGACCTGATGCAGTCCGCACGTGACCTCCTCGAGGCCTGTCCGTGCACCGACGGCTGCCCACGGTGCATCGTCTCGGTGCGCTGTCCCGATCACAACGCCGCCCTCGACAAAGCAGGAGCCGCTTGGCTCGCGGGGTTGTTGTGCCCGGACGGGTGAGAGATCTGCGGAGACCGGTGGACCATGTTTCCCCTTACGTGACGCCAACATGAACATCTGGCAAAAATTCTCAATACTTGCAGCACCTTCTTCCTCAGCATGCTGAGCTGCTGCCATGCGCCCCCCTTACTGTCAATAGCAGCATCCATACTCCTCCTCTTCTCCATCACGCCCATCCCAGCCAGGGCTGAAACCAACGATTTTCTCGACCTCTGCAGCAAGCGCGACGATGGCAGGTACTACTGCAGTTCATTACGCCCCATCGAGGGCGCCGACCCCGCAGTGGAAACCCGCCGCAGCTCCGCCTCTTCCACGCCGAATGAGAACAACTGGAACGCGAAGGAATGCTCCGACAAGCGCGGCGCCCCTGACCGAGTACTAACCGACCGTTTCAAACTTTGCGCCTTCATGTATGTTTATTCAGCAGTTTTCGACTCAGACGAAATAGCCGTGGGCGGCGCAACTCACGTGGTTCGGATCAACGTCTCCACCGATGGCACACGAGCAATCGATATCTCGCACACGGTTACTCGCATACACGAATGGGGAGCCGCCAAGGTTGCCCAGTATGGATGGGCGATGAACATCAATGGACCTACAACGGGAAAACCAATCCTTGTCAAGGACTACGGCTCTGCATCCACACACCGGTACACCTACAAGCCAGCGCTGGAGACCGGCACCCAAGGAATGGTCTCAGGGACCTACATGGCTGGAGCCAAAATGGGCCCATTCATGTCCAACGCCGTCTTTTTCGATTCACCTCGTTTCGCGCGATGCGACAACAAGATGGGAAAGCCCAAAGCCCAAGGGTGCGTTGCGATGGGGCACGCCGAACTACATATCAGCACTAAAAACAAGGAGTACTACGAGCATGTCCGTGCCGCCATCGCCGCAGGCCACCCGTCTCGATTGACTCGACTCACAGACCCGAAGGCCATCCGGAAGAACCGCAACGCCATATGTCCGACCGACGGGTCGCTACCTCGACCCAAGGGCTACGAGTGCGATGAGCACCCATTCGCCAGCACCTACCAAGGAGGACGCCTTCCTGTGGTGACGCAAGCGATACCCAGTTGCCAGATGAAGGATCCGAAATCCACCGGCCGAGGAACCAGCCGGTGTTTCATACCCCAAGACTCGAATAATTATGGCGGGAACGAGCTGAGAAGCATGTACTCCAAGCAACGCGTACTCGAGAAGGATGAATTCGTTGTCTACGTTTGATACTCCACAGACACATAAATTGGCGATCGACTACGGCACCTCATGGCTCGGATGGGGCGACAATCCGCTCGAGCAGACACCAAGCCAAAACAGCAGAAGTCCTGACGACGTCATCCTCGTTACCGACCGGGCGGTCCTGTTCTTCACCCAAGTCACGCTGGGCGACATCACCGTTCACATCTCCCAGGATGTGGAGCTCCCCGAATGGCTCACCATGGAATGGACCCATTCTTTCGACCTCGATCTCCACCTCCACGGGGATCTGGTCCTCGACAGCCTCGACATGAGCATGAGCCCACGCCCCGAGCTGGGCTCAATCGAAGACGGCATCTACCCGGTTACCATCCGCATGTGGGGCAACCCCGACGACTACGACGGAACAGTCCCCGACTCCGAAGAACGCGTCTGGATCCACATCGGCCCCAAATACCCCAAGGGCGAAGCTCCATGCCACACGGATTCGGATGGACAACCTTCATTGCCTCCCTTGGAGGCGCCTCAGACACACACATTGATGATCGACCGCCGTACGGCTTGGCTCGGCTGGGGCAAGGCCCCGCTCGAAGACAGCCCAAGTCAAGCCATGCGACAAAGTGGCGATGTCATCCTCGTCACCGACTGGGCTGTCATGTTCTTCACACAAGTCAGGGCAGGCAGGATCACCGTCCACATCTCCCAAGATGTCGAGACCGTGGACTGGCTGGTCATGGAGTGGGAGTACTCCTATGACCTCGACCTCCACCTCCACGGGGATCTGGTCCTCGACAGCATGGACATGACCAATAGCCCACGCCCCGAGCTGGGCTCGATCGAAGACGGCATCTACCCGGTCACCATCCGCATGTGGGGCGACCCCGACGACTACGGCAAAGAGGTCGTCGACTCCGAAGAACGCGTCTGGATCCACATCGGCCCCAGACATCCCTGATCCCTGCCCCACCTTGACGTTGTGCCGCGCAGACACGGCACAACGTCACGATGGAAGCGTTCGTGGGCGTTCCCGCGGGAACGTCGCTGGCGGTGGATGACCCCCAGACCCGGATCACCCCAGGCTCGGATCACCCCAGGCCCGGATCACCCCAGGCTCGGCGATCCTGCCCATGCTTCGGCGGGTACATGATCCGGCAACCCGGGGAACAGCGGTTTGACCCCGAGCTTCACCTTGACGTGCACAGCCCACTCCACCGTGTCTCCGGCGGTCTCACAGGCCACCACTTCTGCGCCGTTGCGTCCGGCCACTCGCTCGGCGGCACCGCACACGTCACCCCCGTCGGGGACCCGGGCCGCCGCCGACAGAGCCGCCAGGTCGGCAGCACCACGCGCACGATGCACCGCCGCCACGTAGAGCACGCCCACGACCACGACGATTCCGAGCAGGGTCACCACCGCGATCGTCGACAGGGAGACCATCGTGCCGCCACCGCGCTCATCGCGCACCTGCCCGATCATGGTTCCGCCTCCACCGTTGCGGTCGCCACGAGCGGCACGGTCAGAAATCTCGGGCCCAGCGGATTGGCGTCGTAGCGCACCTCCACCCGCACTGCGCCATCGACCACCTCGTCGGTCACCACCGCCCCTTCGAGCGCATCATCGCGGGCACGTTCCACTGCCGCCTCATCACCCCGCGCGACCTGACGGGCGACCTCGGTGGCGGTGTTGAAGATCTGTGCCTGCGCCACCAGCACCGCCATGAGCCAGGACACCGCCGCCACTGCGAGTCCAGCAGCCAGCAGCCCCACGGCGAGTTCGACGGTCACCATGCCGCGTTCACGTCGTCCATCCATGGTCAGACTCCTTGATGCGGGTCGCCCCGGACAGAACATCCACCCGGGGCGACCACCAGCAGATCGAGGTTCAGAACGGGGTGGGCATTCCGGTCATGATCATCTCGAGGATGCGCAGGATGAGCTGCAGCAGCGCCTGCCGCACCTGCTCATCGGTGAGGATCTTGATCAGGATCGTGCCGAAGCTCGCAGCAGCAACGGTTCCGACGGCGTATTCGGCCGTGGTCATACCACGCTGATCGAATGTCTCGGTCTCAGCGCCGACGTGATCACATGTGTCAAGGACGGGGTTGGGGTTGAGGCAGGTCTGGTCGAGGTACATGGTCATCTCCTTCGCAGGGCCTGCAGCACCGTTTGGATGCCGCACCCATCGTTATGGACGGGTCGACCCCGAACCGATCCGCCCGACGTCGAATCTGTGGATGAAGCTTCGAGACCACCGGCCCCTGTGGAGAAACACTCACAGCCCCGGCCACAACGCCACAACCGCACCGGCGACCGCGGGCACGATCCCCACCAGCACGAACGCGGGCAGAAAACAGGCCGCCAGGGGAAGGGCACTGCGCACACCTGCGGTCCGTGCCCGCCGCTGCCGCAGGGCGACGGCCTCGGTGCGGGCGTCCGCGGCACGAACCCGCAACAGTTCCTCGACGCCGGTCCCGCTCTCCACCTGACGCGCCAGATCCCGTGCGGTCTCCCCCAACACCGGATCATCGGCCAGCGCGGCCCACGCGTCGGCGTCGGGCATCCCCACATCGATACGCGCCACCACCTGCCGCAATTCCTCGGTGACCGGCGTCTCGGCCAGATCGGCCACCATGCGCACCGCACGCCGCAACGGCGCGCCGGACGCCAACGCCGAGGCCAACAAGTCCAGTATCTCGGGCAGATCCAGCATCAACTCCTCGCGGTGGGCGGCCCGGTCCTCGGTGGAGACGAACCTCAACCCCACGAACGCCGCCAGCCCCGCACCACAACCCAACAGAGCCCCGACCAAAGGCCCCACCCCCACCAGCACCACGACGATCACACCGACTGCCACCGACATCACCGCCCGAACCCGACGCGACAACGCCCCCGGCGGCGGTTCGAACCACACCGAACCTTCGCGCTCCATCACCAGACGCCCGAGCGCACCACGCGTCCCCGGCACCAACAACCACACCGCAGCGGCCCAGGAACATGCCGCCGCCAAAGCCAACATCGACGCCATCACGCCTCCTCACACCCGCCCGACATCACCGTGCGGCCCTCGCCGTGATGCGCTCGGTCCACACCACTCCCGCACACGCCAGAGCCGACCCCAACGCCAGACAGACCCCACCAGCCACCGAACCGGTCAGGAACGCCACAGGGTCACCGCCGATCGCGTACCCGATACCGATCCCCGCCAGCGGAAGGACCGCCAACAGCCGGCTCGTCATCAACGGCGCCGCCAACTCCGATTCCACCGTCCGCCGCACCTCAGCGTCCTGTTGCAGGGCCTCGGCCACGGCACCAAGCGCCTCGGCCATGGGCGCACCTGTCATCTGCGACAACGACCACGCCCGCGCCACCTGCCCCAGCCCCTCCCGCCCCGGCTCCATGGCCTGATCCAGCCAGAGCGACGCCGGGTCACCACCCACCGCGGTGAGTCCTGCCGCGTCGGCCAACACCGAGCATTCCTCGGCGGCCAGGGCCAACGCCGACGTCGGCATCCGCCCAGCCCGCAGCTGACTGGCAACGATGCCGCAGGCCCGCGCCACCGCCTGCCGTTCCCGGTTCCCACGCCGCGCCGCGAGCCGCGCACGCAACACCCATCCGGCCGTGGCGATCGGTCCAGCACACGCCAGTGCGAGCAGCAGCGTCAGCACTCCCCCCACGATCAGCATCAGCACCGCCACGCCCGCCGCGACCGCCGCCGGAAGCGGCCAACCGCTCCGGTGACGCGGCGAAACCGCCCCCACCCGGGCCAATCGCCGATCATGACACGGCGGCACCGACCACCAGACCGCCAATGCCCACAACACCGCGGTGGTCATCGCCCACACATCCTGCGCAGTTCGTCGATGGCCGGCCCGGGCACACACCTGCCATCCTCGAACTCCACCGCGGGAACGACCTCCAGCTCGGACCACTCCCCTGCAGCACGCACCGTCCCAGCACGTCTCAACACATGAATCCCTGTGACCTGGCGTCGACCATCACGTCGCCTCAGGGGCACCACCACGTCCAATGCCGCCGACGCCTGCGCCACCAGCGCCTGCGGACTCAATCCACCCAATGCGGCCAAGGCCGTGAGCCGCGCGGGCACATCGGCGGCCGAGTTCGCGTGAATGGTGCCGCAGCCACCCTCATGACCGGTGTTGAGCGCGGTGAGCAGATCGGTCAGCTCCGCGCCGCGCACCTCACCCACCGCGAGCCGATCAGGCCGCATACGCAACGCCTGACGCACCAGATCGGTCAACGTCACAGCCCCCGCTCCTTCAGCGTTGGCCGCTCGCGCCTCCAGCCGCACACAATGCGGGTGCTCGGGGTTCAACTCGCGGGAGTCCTCCACCACCACGAGCCGCTCATTCGACGGCATCTCCGCCAACATCGACGCCAGCAGCGTCGTCTTCCCCGTGCCTGTTCCGCCGCAGACGAGGAACGCGAGCCTCGATGCCACCACCTCCCGCAACAACGCCGCGCCCTGCGCCGGGACCGAACCCCGCTCCACCCATTCATCCAGGCTGAGCCGCCGACGCGCCGGCACCCGCAACGACAGGCATGTCCCAGGATCCGCCACCGATGCCAGGATCGCGTGGACACGTGTGCCATCGGGCAATCGGGAATCCACGAACGGCGCGCCCTCATCGAACCGTCGACCCGCGCTCGCAGCCATACGCGCAGCCAGGCGTCGGACCTCGGCGTCGTCGGCGAACGTCACCCCGGTCCGTTCAAGGCCCTCGCCGCGATCGATGAACACCTCCGAGGGCCCGTTGACCAGCACATCGGTGACGCCTTCGCTCCGCAACAGAGGCTCCAACACTCCGGCCCCCACTGAGTCACGACGCAGGGTCTCCACACAGTCCATGAGCGCGGCGTCGGAGACGACGAGCCCTTCGGCACGCATCGCTGCGGCCACGTCCTCAGGCATCGGGCTGCGGCCCAGGGTGGCGAGTCGGCGTCGAATGCCGGCCAGATCGTCTTTCCTCATGCCGTCACCTGCGCCAGAACCCGACCACACGACTGCTGCCACCGGCGAGTGATGTCCCCCAGTGGTTCGCCGCGTTCGGTAGCCGCGACCAACCGCGACTCATCGGGAATCTCGCCCCACAACGGGAGCCCGAGCGTGTCCGCCACCGCCTGCGCACTTGCCCCTTCTGCTGCGCGTCGCACCACGACGCCGGCTCGATCGGAGACCTCAGCGATGAGCCGCTCGGTCGCCGCCACCTGCCGCACGCACCCGCCGGTCACCACGATCCGCGCATGACAATGGCGCAGCCCCTGACGCGCCCCAGCGCTGAGCGAACGCCCCAGATCGACGATGACCAGTGCGTGCTCACGAGCCAGGGATCGCAGGACCGCCGCGACAGCATCGGGAGAAGGGTCCCCCGGGCCGTCCTCGGCGCGGGCCATCGACAGCACCGGAACACCACGCGCCGACGGCAGGAACTCCGCAAGGTCGTCGATGTACCCGGATGAGGACGCCAGATCCGGCCACCGCCAGCCCTGCTCACGCTCGGCCCCGAGAAGGAGATCCAGGCCGCCCCCACGCTCATCCAGATCCACCAATGCCGCCGACCCGTCGGCGCATTGGGCCAGACTCACCGCCAGCGTCGAAGCCCCGGCTCCGCCGTGCCCGCCGATGACACCGATCACGCGCCCCGCCCCTTCAGCACGGTCACCGGCCAGCAGACTCGTCAGCCAACGCACGCCATCGGGCAGGACCACGACGCTGGCGCCCAGCGGTGCCGACCACGCGCACAGATCATCACGGTCCGCCTCTGTGCCCACCAAGCATGTCAGTGAGGACGGCGGAAGGGTGTGATGGGCGATGTGACGGACACGGTCGATGCCGATGACCAGCGGCTGGTCGAGGGTCTGCAGGTGCGGGATCTGTTCGGGGTCGCTGACGGTCATCGCCGTGGTGCCCGCTGCTGCTGCCGCGGCCAATACCGCGTCACGCAGCTGCGGATCAGAGGTCAGCAGGACCGGGGCACGTTGAATCTCCATGCTCCACACCATGGAAGGGGGTACCTCTCCATCGGACCGCTTCGCGCACGATTGTGGACAACCACATCCGCGCGCGCCGACCTGTGGAGAACTCTGCTCTCACACGGTGGTGTGCATTATCGCCGTCTACAACGACACAGGAGGGAAATCCTCCCTCGAGGCGCCGCTGAGGGGCACCTTTTGCGAGCCCTCACACCTTGTCATCGCGGAACCTCGGCGCCGCCCCCATCGGTGACTGCTCGGCCCCATGGGTGAGGGCATCGCAACAGTGGATGATCCACGCACGAACTCCATCTGCGGTCCCGGTGGAGTATTCAGCCAAGGCACGGTGGTAGGCGCGCCCCGCGACCAGATGGGCGGTCTCGGGTAGAAGTACCGCGCGTGGGTCGATGCCGGCCTGGATGAGCACCATGTGGTCCACGGCCCGAGCCACGATCCCGCTGACGAGCTCGAACGGCTGGGTCGCCATGATCTCGGCATGGGCGATGGCGCCGACCACCACCGGCGAAGCTGTCGTCGGCATGCTGAGCAGCTCCGACACCCCCGACACGCGTTCGCGGCAGTCCGGACGCACCTGACCAAGGCCATCGGCGTCGATGCGCCCGACATCGACGAGCCCTTTGGCTACGATCGTGTGTGCCCGTGCGATCACGCGGGACGGTTGGCTGCGGATATCGGCGGCGAGGTCGATGAGCTGTGTCGACATCCGGACCGAACCGGCTTCCACCGCACGCCGCACATCGTCCGATTCGTGGATGGTCTCGCCCGTCGAGGGATCCTGCAGGGCCAAGGTCGCCGAATCTCGCGCACCGGCCAACAGCGCCTTGGCCGACTGTTCGGCGGGCACCTGACGCATGCCGCGGTCCCGCAGGACGGCATCGGCGGCATCCCGGGCGGCGGTGACGGCTGACGGAACGCCCTCCATGGCAGCAAGATCAGCCAGAGGGTCATGCGTGGTGCTCATGACCCCAAGTTTCACAGACGCAACCGCGCCTCGTGCGAGTCGGTAGTCTCGCCCCATGGCCAGCCCGCGCTTCCCCGACGCTTCCCTCGCTTGGCTCGTGCCCACCTGTCGGCGACCTGTCCTGGACCTGGGCGGCGGTTTGACCGATCAGATCGCGACCACCAACCGCGTGGTGGCCGCCTGCCATGGCGATGACGTGCCGCAGTCCTCACCCGTGGTTCGGACGAAACCTTCGTTGTTGCCATTCGCGCCCGGATCCTTCGATCTGGTGACCGCCACCGATGGTGAACTGCTCGTGAGCCCGGTGCTCTCCGAAGCAGCCCGTGTTCTGGCCCCCGGCGGTCAGCTCGCCGCGATCGAATACTCCCGCGATGACAGTATCCCGTGGGTTCGACGCTTCGCCGAACGGCTCCAGGCGGATGACCCCACCGCGATGCGGTCCCATGGTTCTCGGCTGTTGGAGTTCATCGAGGCATCCCACCACTTCGTCGACGCGCAGCACCGCATCTTCCGCCGCTGGGTCCCATTGAGCCGGGACCGGCTCCTGGGCATGGTGCTGACCCGTCCAGCGGTGATCGCCCTCGACGAGAAGCAGCGCAGTGACCTCACCGCCGATCTGTTGGCCATCCACGATCGTGCAGCACGTCCGGGAGAGAAGCTCCAGCTGCCCTTCGAGGTCGTGTGCGTCCGCGCCGAAGTGGACCCGTCCACCGTGGAGGCACCCGCTCCCAGAACGGACGCCCTGTCCATCCGGCTCCATTTCTGATCTACTGGCGATGTGACCGATGCTGTGACGCAGAGCACACCCACGCGAAGGAGCGCCGATGTCTGCCGACCAGAGCAAGACCGAGCCCGCCAAGGATGGGGCCGAAACACTGTCCAATCTGCTGAAGGAGGACCGCACTTTCCCGCCACCGGCGGAGATGGCTGCGAACGCCAACGTCACTCCTGAGCTGGTCGCACGGGCCGACGCCGACCCCGAGGCGTTCTGGGCCGAGCAGGCCAAACGCCTCACCTGGGGCACCGAGCCCACCCAGATCCTTGACTGGTCGAACCCACCCTTCGCCAAGTGGTTCGCCGATGGCAGGTTGAACGCCGCCCACAACGCTCTGGACCGCCATGTGGAGGCCGGGCATGGTGACCGAATCGCCTTCCATTTCGAAGGCGACCGCGGTGATTCCCGCGACATCACCTACGCCGAGCTGACCGACGAGGTCTGCAAGGCCGCCAACGCCCTGACCGAGCTGGGCGTCAAAGCCGGCGACCGCGTGGGCATCTACATGCCCATGATCCCCGAGACCATCATCGCGATGCTCGCATGCGCCCGCATCGGCGCACCGCACATGGTGGTCTTCGCCGGGTTCTCGGCCGACGCTCTGGCCTCCCGCATCACCGACTGTGGTGTCGAGGTCGTCATCACCGCCGACGGCCAGTTCCGACGCGGTGAGCCGACCGCCCTCAAACCCGCCGTCGACGCCGCGTGCGAGCAGTGCCCCGGCGTCCGCTCGGTCCTGGTGGTACAGCGCACCGGCGAGAAGACAGAGATGGTCGAAGGGCGTGATGTGTGGTGGCACGACGTGGTGGATCGCCAGAGCAGCGAACACACCCCCGAGATGTTCGACGCCGAACACCCGCTGTACATCATGTACACCTCCGGTTCGACGGGTAAGCCCAAGGGCATCCTGCACACCACCGGCGGTTATCTGGTCGGCACGGCCTTCACGCACTGGGCCTCATTCGATCTCAAGCCCGAGACCGACGTGTTCTGGTGCGCCGCCGACGTCGGCTGGGTCACCGGGCATTCCTATCTGGTGTACGCGCCGCTGGTGAACGGTGCCACATCGGTGCTCTACGAGGGCACCCCCAACTCGCCCCATCAGGGCCGTTGGTGGGAGATCGTCGACAAGTACAAGGTGTCGATCCTGTACTGCGCACCCACGGCCATTCGCACCTTCATGAAGTGGGGGCACGAGATCCCGGCGAAGTACGACCTGTCGTCACTGCGGCTGCTGGGCAGCGTCGGTGAACCGATCAACCCCGAGGCGTACATCTGGTTCCGCACGCACATCGGGCGCGAGAACTGCCCGATCGTGGACACGTGGTGGCAGACCGAGACCGGCATGCATCTGATCGCCCCGATGCCGGGCGTGGCCGAGGCCAAGCCCGGTTCGGCCCAACACGCCGTGCCCGGTGTCGCGGTGGCCGTCGTCGACGAGGAGGGCCGCGAGGTCGCGAACGGTGAGGGCGGCTACTTGGTGGTCAAGAAGCCGTGGCCGGCGATGCTGCGCACCCTGTGGGGCGACGACCAGCGGTACGTGGACACCTATTGGTCGCGCTTCGACGGTCTCTACTTCGCCGGTGACGGCGCCAAACTCGACGAGGACGGCGACATCTGGCTGCTGGGTCGCGTCGACGATGTCATGAACGTCTCGGGCCACCGGATGTCCACCACCGAGATCGAATCGGCGCTCGTCTCGCACGACACGGTCGCCGAGGCCGCGGTGGTCGGGGCGTCGGACCCCACCACCGGTCAGGCGATCGTGGCGTTCGTCATCCTCCGTGAATCCGCCACCGGCCGCGAGGAGGATGTGGTCGAGGAACTGCGTAGGCACGTGGCCACCGAGATCAGTCCGATCGCCAAGCCGCGTCAGATCATGGTGGTCGATGAACTGCCCAAGACCCGTTCGGGCAAGATCATGCGTCGTCTGTTGCGTGATATCGCCGAGAACCGTGAGGTGGGCGATGTGTCGACGTTGACAGACTCCACGGTCATGGATCAGATCGCAAAGGGGCTCAAACGTGGCTGATCTCGCCGGTCCACTCCCGAAGGGCACCGTGGCGCGCCGCCGCTGCACGCACTAGGGTCTTAGTCATGGCGCAGACAGAATACGAGCGATCAGACGCAGCGAAGGACGCCGAGCAGGCCGGCGAGGTCAGCCGCGTCAATGAGCTCATCGGGCTCATCACAACTGATGTGAAGCAGCTCGTCGCCGACGAGGTTGCCCTCGCCAAGGCGGAGCTCATCCCCTCGGGCAAACACGCCGGCATCGGATCAGGGATGTTCGCGGGTGCGGGATACTTCGCACTCAACGGACTCTCCCTGTGGTTCATCGCCGGCGCCCTCGGTATCGGACGCCTCTTCGGCGCTCCCACCGGCTGGGCATCGCTCGGCTTCGTGGTGATGGGCCTGCTGGTCCTGCTGGTGGCGGGTGTGTTGGCGTTGATCGGCAAATCTCAGATGGACAAGGTCAAGGGACCGGAGAAGGCCATCTCGAACGGTAAGGCCGTGATCGAGGAGGCCAAGCTCGCCATCACCCGGGCCAACACCCGGCAACAGACCATGGCCCTCGAGGTGAAGTCGATGGATCACCCCGACCTTCACAATCCGGGCAACCTCGGGTAAGCGATGCTGACCGCCGTCCTGGAGCTCGGCGGCAGCCACGCGAGTGCCGGTCTGGTGGGGCTTTCGGGTGCCACACCCGCATTGCATGATCATCGGCACACCATGCTTGACACGCGCCAGCCCCTCCCGGAACTCCTCGCCGATCTCGACCAGGCGTGTGAGGCGCTCATCGTGCCTGGACGGCCTTGGGTGGTCGCGGTCCCCGGTCCGTTCGACTACGCCAACGGCATAGGCGGGCGCCATACCGACGGCAAGTTCAATGCCTTCGGCGGAGTGGACCTGCGCCGGCTCCTGACCGACCGCTGGAAGGCGTCGTCGATCCGATTCTGCAATGACGCCCATGCCTTCGGGGTTGGCGCTTGGTCTCTCTACGAGCGTCCGGCGCGTCTGTTCGCCATGACGCTGGGATCGGGCATCGGGTCAGCGTTCATCGCCGACGGAGTCCCCAGCGACGACCCGCGTCTGCCCTCGGAGATCTATCGCGAACCCACCGGTGATGGCCGATCACTCGAGGGCGCCTACGGGCCGCAGGCTGCGGTGGATCGCCACAATCTCGGCGGGCCGGAGCAGTCGGTCGGTTCCTACAAGGAGCTCGCGGCCCTCGCGCGGAACGACGCCGCCGCCCGTGAACTCGTTGTCTCCCACATGGTCGGCCTGGTGGATGTGATCACCCCCTGGCTCGAACATTTCCGTCCCGAGATGATGGTGCTCGGCGGGTCGGTGTGTCACGCATGGGATGTGTTCGGCGCCAGCATCCTGGAGCGGGTCAGGGTGAACCTCGGCCCCGGTGTGGCGGTGCGCGCGGTCGCCGACACCGAATCGGTCGCCCTCGTGGGCGGAGCGGTGTTCGGGGGGCCTGAGCGCTAGACGTATTTGGCACACGAGTACCCTCGTGGGGATGCCTGAGAACATGCCGAATGCCTTGCCGACCCAGACCCAGAAGCTCTGTGGCTGGGGTCGCACCGCCGCCACGACAGCCCACGTGCTGTCCACCCCCGATGTCTCAGTGATCTGTGACGCGGTGGCCCGCGTCGCCGAGGACAACGATTCCAAACCTCCGCACCTGCGTCGCGGCATCATCGCGCGCGGTCTGGGACGGTCGTACGGGGATGTCGCCCAGAACGCCGGTGGCCTCGTGGTGGACATGACACCACTGTCCCGCATCCACGACATCGACGAGAGCACCGGCGAGGTCCATGTGGACGCCGGCGTCGATCTGGAGACGCTGATGCGCGCCGCGCTCCCGCACGGCCTGTGGGTCCCGGTGCTCCCGGGCACGCGTCAGGTCACCGTCGGAGGTGCGATCGGCAACGACATCCATGGCAAGAACCACCACTCGGCCGGGTCGTTCGGCGACCACATCACCGAGATGGAACTGCTCGTGGCCGACGGGCGGGTCCTGACGCTGCGCCCGGGGGGTTCGCCCGACGACCCCGATGCGGAGATCTTCTGGTGCACGATCGGCGGTATGGGCCTGACCGGCATCATCCTCACCGCGAAGATCGCGATGACGCGCACCGAGACCGCTTACTTCCTGGCTGACGACGCGCAGACCTCGACGCTGGATGAGACCATCGCGATCCACTCGGACGGGTCGGAGGAGAACTACACGTACTCCTCGGCTTGGTTCGATGCGATCTCGGCCCCGCCGAAACTGGGCCGCGCCGCGATATCGCGCGGAAACCTGGCAACGCTCGACCAGCTTCAGGAGTACGCTCCCAAGTTGGCGAAGGATCCGCTGGCATTCAACGCACCCACGTTGATGACGTTCCCCGACATCTTCCCCAACGGCCTGGCCAACAAATGGAGCTTCAAGCTCGTGGGCGAGGCCTACTACCGCTTGGGCGGGAACCGGCAGAACCAGATCAAGAATCTGACGCAGTTCTACCACATGCTCGATCTGTTCGGTGAGTGGAACCGGGCCATGGGCCCGGCAGGTTTCCTGCAGTACCAGACACTCGTCCCGCGCGATGCCGTGGAGCCGTTCAAGCAGGTCATCACCGACATCCAGAAGTCGGGGCACTACTCGTTCCTCAACGTGTTCAAGCTCTTCGGCAAGGGCAACAATGCTCCCCTGTCCTTCCCCATGGAGGGCTGGAACGTATGCGTCGATTTCCCCATCAAGCCCGGTCTGGGCGAGTTCTGCAATGAACTGGACCAGCGCATCATGGAGTTCGGTGGCCGCGTCTACACCGCAAAGGATTCCCGAGTCTCGGCCGAACACTTCCATCAGATGTATCCGGAGGTGCCGCGCTTTTTGAAGACGCGCCGCGCCATCGACCCCTCCGGTGTCTTCGTCTCCGACATGGCCCGCCGACTCGAACTCGTGTGACCCCGACTCAAGGAGAAACCATGATCAATGCCGTTGGAGCCCCCCAGAAAATCCTGCTGCTCGGCGGTTCATCGGAGATCGGGCTCGCCATGGTGAGCGAGTTCCTCACCGGTCAGCCTGCCGATGTCGTGCTCGCGATGCAGCCCGGCGACGAACGCGCCGAGGCCTCGGTGCAGCAGATGAAGGACGCCGGCGCCCGTGAGGTGACCGTCCTCGATTTCGACGCCGTCGACTTCGATTCCCACCCCTCGGTGATCGACGCCGCCTGGCAGGGCGGGGATGTCGATCTCGCGATCGTCGCATTCGGCATGCTCGGCGACAACGAGGAACTGTGGCAGAACCAGCCCAAGGCGGTGTTTGCTGCGGAGCTCAACTACACCGGCGCAGTCAGCGTGGGCGTGCTCATGGGTCAGAAGATGAAGCATCAGGGGCACGGGCAGATCATCGCGATGAGCTCGGCCGCCGGCGAGCGGGTGCGCCGCTCCAACTTCGTCTACGGCTCAACCAAGGCCGGGCTCGACGGGTTCTACCTGAACCTCGGCGAGGCCCTGGAGGAGTACGGGCCGCGCGTGCTGGTGATCCGCCCCGGGCAGGTGCGCACCCGCATGTCGGCCGACGTCGACGAAGCCCCCCTGACCGTCGACAAGGAGGACGTCGCGAAGATCGCCGTCCGTTCGGTACAGAAGAAGAAGTCTCTGGTCTGGGCGCCGGCTGCATTCCAGTACGTGATGCTCGTGCTGAAGCACATCCCACGCCCGATCTTCAAGAAGTTGCCGATCTGATCTGGAGCGGCCAAGCCGTATGCAGCGTTTCATCCATGATCAACACCTCCAGGTGAACGATCATGGATGAAACGCTGCATTAGGTTTCGGCCCGTGGTCAGCGGGTCTGGCGCGTCACCTCGGGCAGCCCGGCATCGCCGTCGCGGGGTCCGCCGAAGAACAGCGAGTCGACGCCGATCGCGTTGTCCAGCGAGGTGGCGATGCCACGGGTGACGCGCTGCTTGGCGTTGGCCACGGCGTCGGCCACCGGGCGGCCGTGCGCGATCTCGGCGGCGACGGTCGAGGCGAATGAACACCCCGCGCCGTTGACGAGGTGTTCCTCGATCTTCGGGGAGCTGAATGTGGTGAGGGTCTCGCCATCGAACAGCACGTCGATCGCTTCATCGCCCGCCAGACGGGCCCCACCCTTGATGACCACGTTCGTGGCACCCTGGGCGTGGATGGCCCGAGCGGCCTCAGCCATCTCGTCAACACTGGTGAGGGCATCGGCGCCGGTGAGGGTGGCGGCCTCCTCCAGGTTCGGGGTGATGACGTGGGCGAGCGGCACGAGGTTCTCCACGAAAAGGTCCTTGAGATCCACCATCGTGCCGGCCCCCTTGCAGACCAGCACCGGGTCGAACACATACGGCAACTCATTGGTGCGGAGACGTTCGGCCAGCACCAACGCTGACTCCACCGAGCCCAACATGCCCGACTTCAACACGTCGAAACGGTGCACCGCCAATGTCGAATCGAGCTGACGTTGCACCGTGTCGGGCTCCATGAAGTCGAGGGCATGGCCGAAGTCATTCTCGGGGTCGAACGTCACGATGCAGGTGAGCACGGCGGTGCCGAACACACCGGATTCCTGGAACATCTTGAGGTCGGCCTCGATGCCGGCACCACCGGAGACATCGGAACCGGCGATGGTCAGGGCTCGAGGTGTCATGCGTATTCCTTTCGTTGATCGGCCCGGATGGGCCAGCTGTCTGACCCGTCGTGGGCAGAAGTACTGAAGACTGTTGGAAGACGCCGGCGTCCGGCATCGAGACATCAGCCGTCGGCAGGAACCCACCGGACGCCACGCGAGGCGGACCAAGCCGCCGCTGCGGCGCGCAGACCCACGTCGAATCCCTGTGCGGCGTGTTCGGCGCGGACGAAAAGGCGTTCTTCACGGAGTTCCCCACCACCGCTGACGCCCGGCCACGGCAGCGGACGAATCCGTGCGGCCTGCAGGAAGCCGACGTGCTCGCCGTCGAATTCACAGATCCACACCGGGTGCTGCCCATCGAGCGCGAGCCAGGTCTCGGCGAAGCGGTCCATGAACTTCTCCGGGATCGTCCGGCCCTCGGCCCTGGCGGCCTGCATGGTCAGGGCAGCCACGAGCAGCGACTCATCCCTGCGGGCGCTGCGATAACGCGGTGGTGCCATGCGCCCAGCATCCCACAACCGGATCGAACAGGCCCAGACTCCGGATCGAACAGGCCCAGACTCCGGTAGATCTCCTGGAGTCGATCCGCCACCGCTCCCAGATCGCACTCCAGCGCAGCGGCGCGACTGGCTTCCGAGAGGTCGGGGAGGCGTCCGGCGAACAGGTCGGTGAGGCGCTGCACGGTGTCGGGCACCACCGCCGCCCCGGTTCCGCGCACCATGTGCGTCACCTCGCCGTCGGGAAGCCATTCGCGGTAGATCGGGATGTCTCGCACCACCACCGGAACCTGGCACGCCAGCGCCTCCAGCAGCACGATGCCCTCGGTCTCCTCCTTGGTCAGGAAGCAGAAAGCGTCGGCGCCGCAGTAGGCGTCACGCAGCACCTGCTGCTTCACATAGCCCGGGAAGTGACAGTTGATGGGGGCCGACGCGATGGCTGCAGACACATCGGCGGTGATGAGGCGGGGGTCGGTGTGGCCGAACCACACGAACTCCACATCCGGCATGGCCCGCGCAACCTCCACCCAGTCCAGGATGCCCTTGCGGACCATCTGGATCCCGACGCTGACCACCACCCTGGCGTCCGCATCGAGCCCCAGACATTCGCGGAGGCGTTCCCGCGGGAACGCCTCGGCAGCTGCTTCGGCGCTGAAGAAGTCGGTGTCGACGCCGTTGGAGAGCACGTGGATGGGTCGTCGGATGCCGTACTGCGACTGCTCGATGAGTGACTTGGCGTAGGGCGTGGGCGTCACCACCGCGTCCCCCATGCGGTAGAGCGATGCGATCCATCGCCGGAACCACGGAGCGACGCGGTTGGCGCCGGTGAACGAATCGCGAAAGTCCTCCTCGGTGGAATGCGCCCACACCAACACGGGTCGGCGTCGCATCTTGGCCCACAGCCCCATCAGGGGCGTGTCCGGGAACGGTGTGTTGAGGTGGACGACATCGAAGGATCGACGCGGATCGGTGACCACCTCATGGCCGAGGGCCCGCACCGCGTGCTCCTGGTGTCGGATCGCTTCCCCGATGCCGGACTGCGTGGCAAGACGGGAGAGCCCCCGGGGGATGAGGACACGCAGTGGAGTCACCATGGCAGAACCTTCGCGAGAAGTGCGCTGACACCGAGACCGTAGGCGATGAGTGCCCACGGTTTGCAGGTCAGGATGATGAGGGCATACCGACGCCAGGTCATCGACGTGGTGCCGGCGATGTAGCACAGCAGGTCGTCCGGGGCGATGGGCATGGCGATGGCGAGCGCGAAGCCTCGGGCGAAGTTGCGGTGCTCGGTCCAGCTCAGCCATTTGTCGACGATGTGCTCGGGAAACAGTCTGCGTATGAGCGGCATGCCGTACCGTCGAGCGATCCAGAAGTTCACGAACGACCCGGCGCACACCGCCACGTAGTTGAGAACCGTCCCCCAGAGTCCGCCGAACAGGACCGGCGCTGAGATCACCAGCAGCCCGCCGGGAACAATGGGGAACACCACGACCGCAGCACTGAGGATCGTGTAGACGATCGGTCCGGGCCAGCCGAGGGACTCGATGAACGCGCGCAGGTTCTCCTGGGATTGCAGAACGCCGGTGCGCAACCCCCAGGCGACCACCGCCACACAGGCGAGAAGCCCGACGAAGGGAGCGATTCGGGCTGCGATCCGCAGCGGGTCGTGGCCGGCCACGGCGATCACGCGACGAGCAGATATGAACGATGCCGGGCGATGGCCTCCCGGTAGACGTCGCATACGGCAGCGCCGAACGTCTCCGATCCGCAGACGCGATGGGCGTGGCGGGCCGCGTTGTGCGCGAGGCGGGTCCGCAGGACGGCATCGTCGAACAGGTCATCGAGTCGTGCCGCGAACTCGGCACCATCGTCGAAGCCGTACCCGTTGGAACCATCGACGAGGATCCCGCACAGCGCAGGATCGCGCCGACACAGCAGCGGCAGCCCGCAGGCAAGGGCCTCGGCGAACGTCAGTCCCTGCGTCTCGCTGGTGGAGGCGCTGACGAACGCATCCCCCACACGGTAGTAACGGGCCACCTGACGAGGGTCGACGCATCCGGTGAACACCACGTGGTCATCGAGTCCGAGAGCATGCGCGTGCCGCTCCAGATTCTCCCTGTATGGGCCTTCCCCCACGAGCAGCAGCGTCCAGTCCCGACGCGGCAGTGCCGCGAGGTGGTCGAGAACCTCATCAAGGTTCTTCTCCTTGGCGAGTCGCCCCACCGACACCAGGACGCGACGATCGGGGTCGATGCCGAGACGACGTCGGAGTCGCTGGCAGTCGACGTGTTCGGCCTCGGTGCGGGCCGGGCGGAAATGTCCCAGACGCAATCCGGTCGGCACCACGCTGATGGGACGTGTCACACCGTAGCCCCGCAGGAGCGTGGCGACCTTCTGCGTCGGCGCCACCACGTGGTCGGTCGATCCCAACACATGACGCGAGAACGTCGCAGCCACATGGCGTCCCATGGTGTGACTGGGCGAGTAGTAATGCGTGTAGTCCTCGTAGATCGTGTGATAGGTGTGCACGAGCGGCACACCCAGTTCGCGGGAGATCCGCTTGGCCCACGTGAAGGTCGAGAACTCACTGTTCGCGTGCACCACATCCGGCGACCACGCGAGGATGTCCCGGTGAATGGTGTCCTGCACCGGATAGCAGATACGGGCGTTCTCGTAGAAGATCGACGCCGAGATCGAGCCCAATCGGTAGACGCCGCCGTGCCGCCGCGAGCGCAGCCCCTTGGCGATCGTGAGAACGCGGACCTCATGGCCCTGGCGCTCAAGTTCCCTACGGAGCGTCCAGACACTGGCGACCACTCCGTTGACCGATTGGTCCCACCAATCGGTGCACAGCAGGATGCGCAACTTCTCGTTCGGACCCTTTGAGACCGGTGCCGGTTCGTCCGGCCTGCCCATCACGGCTTGCATGGTTCCATCTCACTCCCGACGGGGCCGCTCCACAAGCCAGACGCCCCCAAATCGGACCATGGTCCTACCCGGAATGATCCCCGAGTGCGTTCAGCGGTACTGCCTGGGTACCGGTACGCGGCGTTCTCGGTCCCATTCCGACGCCAGCCCGGCGAGGGTGAGGATCGTGTCGAGCAGATGGGCCGTCATGCCCCAGATGAACACGCCGGGACGCGCGCCCTCGGCGGGCACCCCGAACGCCGGCCCGGCGTAGGGCCGGGGTTCGTCGAGTGTGGCGGTCAACCGGTGGGCGGGGTCCACCAGTGTCGCGACCGGGATGCGATGCACCGCAGCGATCTCCCCCGGATCGTTGACGCACAGCTCCGGTGCCCTCGGGCTGTGGGCGATCACCGCGGTCACGTCATAACCACTGGGCACTGAGACCTCCGGCATGATCGCGCGGACCGACACCGCGTCGGGCGTCAGACCGGTCTCCTCGTGGGCCTCACGCAGCGCGGTGGCGGTCATGTCGGCGTCCTCGGGTTCGACGCGACCCCCGGGGAACGCGATCTGTCCGGCATGTCGTCGCAGCAGAGCAGACTTCTCCACGAAGGTCAGAGCCAGGTCGCCCACCGCCGGGCCGCGCCCGGAGTCGAACAACACGAGCACCGCCGCCTCACGGGCTCCCCGCGGGGTCCGGCTCGGTGGCGCCGCGGCGTGTCCCTGCCCGATGGCCGATGCAAGGCGGCCGAACATGTCGTCGACATCCATGGGGTCATTGTCGCCGACAGGTCGGCCGACACCTCAGAGGTGTTCGGCAGCCAGGTCTTCGAGTTGTTCGGTGGAGGTGAACGGTCCTGCGTGCATGTGGGTGATGCGCCCGTCGGCGTCCACGAACACGGTGTGTGGTGGGCCCACCACCTTGAGGGGGCCGGCGATGCTGCGGTCGGGGTCCGAGAGTTGCGGCCAATCCCAGCCGGCCTCGTCGGCGAAGGCCACCGCCGCACCCGGGCGGGGGTCCGCGTAGTCGATGCCGAGCATGTGCACCTCGGGGTGGGCGTCGGCGAACTCCGCGAGGTAGGGGGCCTCGGCGCGACACGGGCCGCACCACTGGGCCCAGACGTTGATGATCAACGGTCCGCGCAACGACGACAACCGCACGGTGGAGTCCCCACCCAGGCAGTCCAGGGTCAGGTCCGGCAACCCGCCCTCGACCACAGGACCCTCCTCCACGACGGGGCCGGACGCTTCTGGCGTCGGGCAGTCCTCGATCCCGGCGGCGCGACGCGCGTCGAGCACTTCCTGATCCGGCACGTCGGGGGTGACCGGTCCGTCTCCGGAGGTCGGAGCGGGCCCCTCACCGGTGGGCGTCACGGGTGTGTCGGGGGCGCATCCGGTCACCAGCACGAGCATGGCGACGCCGGCGAACCACCGCACGACGTTCCCGCGGGAACGTTTCAGCCCCCTCATCGGCGTGGATCCCTGATGAGCTTCGCGGCCTTGACCGGGTCGGTCTCCCCCTCGCCGAAGGCCGGGCACTGCGCGGCGATGGGGCATGCGCCACATGCGGGTCGACGGCTGTGGCAACGGCGGCGTCCATGCCAGATGAGGGTGTGGCAGAGCTGGTTCCAGTCCTTCTTCTCGAACAGGTCGCCCACGGCGTGCTCGACCTTCACCGGATCGGTTTCGGCCGTCCAGCCGAAGCGTCGCACGAGTCTGCCGAAGTGGGTGTCGACGGTGATGCCGGGAACGCCGTGGGCCTCGGCGAGCACCACGTTCGCGGTCTTGCGTCCGACGCCCGGGAGTTTCACCAGGTCCACGAGCCGACGCGGCACCTCCCCGCCGAAGTCGTCGACGAGCACCCGTGCGAGTTTCTGCAGCGATTCGGCCTTGGCACGGAAGAAGCCGGTGGGCCGGATGAGTTCCTCGAGCCGGTCGCGATCGGCGTCGGCCATGGCCGCGGCGTCCCCGAACTCCTCGAACAGGGCTGGCGTCACCTGGTTGACGCGCACATCGGTGGTCTGCGCCGAGAGCACGGTGGCCACCAACAGTTCGAACGGGGTGCGGAAATCCAGCTCACAGTGGGCGTCGGGATACGTCTCGTGCAGCATCCGATTCATGCGGCGGGCACGACGCACCAGGGCGAGGCGGGATTCCATGAACGCCACCATACGACGAGCCGCCAGACCCGCACCGACGCCGAAGGACGGGGCGGTACGCTGGGGGATCGACCCCAGAGCCGGAGAAAGGTCCCACGAGTGTCAGCCCAGAACGAGCAGTCCGTGACGCCCGACGTGTTGTACCGGGCACCGTTGTTCACCGGACTTGATTCCGAGGCCCAGGAATCCCTGGCGAGCACGATGCGACCGGTGCAGTTGCGACGCAGCGCAGTGGTCTTCCGTGAAGGGGATTCGGGCGATGAGATGTACATCGTGGCCTCCGGGAAGATCAAGCTCGGACGCCACGGCTCCTCCGGACGCGAGAGCCTCCACGCCGTGCTCGGCCCCGGTCAGATGTTCGGCGAGCTCTCGGTGTTCGACCCGGGTCCTCGTTCCACCACCGCCACCGCGGTGTCGGCGTCGGAACTGTGGGTGCTCGAACACGACAACCTGATCGCGTGGCTCGACGGCCGCCCCGAAGCTGCGCGTGGTCTGCTCGCCCAGCTGGCTCAGCGTCTGCGTCGGGCCAATGACGTGGTCTCCGACCTGGTGTTCTCCGACGTCCCGGGCCGCGTCGCCAAGGCGCTGCTCGATCTCGCCGAGCGTTTCGGGGAGGAATCCCCCCAAGGTCTGGTGGTGCGTCACGAACTGACGCAGGAGGAACTTGCACATCTCGTCGGGGCTTCCCGCGAGACCGTGAACAAGGCCCTCGCCGATTTCGCCACGCGTGGCTGGCTGCGTCTCGAGCCCCGTTCGGTGACGCTCATCGACACCGAACGCATCGCACGCCGGGCCCGCTGAGCCCTTCAGCGCGCGGCCCGGAACACGCCTCGCAGATCAACACCCGGGCATTGCAGATGCCCGGGTGTTGCGGGGCCTGCTGATCCTGCGGGGCCTGCTGATCCTGCGGAGCCTGGCACCGGAGCACATCACTGGTGGGCGCGCCGCAGTGCTCACAGCTGCCGATCACCTCGGCGTGGTCGGAGAATTCGATGCGTTCGCGGCCGTCGAACACCGCCAACGACCCCTCCCACAGGCCATCATCGCCATAGGCCTCGCCGTAGCGGACGATGCCGCCGTCGATCTGGAAGACCTGCTCGAAGCCACGATTGACCATGAGGGCCGACAGCACCTCGCAGCGGATGCCGCCGGTGCAGTACGTGACGACGGGTTTGTCCTTGAGCTCGTCGTAGCGGCCCGACTCGAGTTCGGCGATGAAGTCCGCCGTCGTGTCGGTGTTGGGCACCACTGCTCCGCGGAATCGGCCGATCTCGGCCTCCCACGCGTTGCGTCCATCGAAGAACACCACGTCGTCGCGTGATTCCACCAGTTCATGGACCTGCTCCGGTGAGAGGTGCGCTCCCCCACCCACGACACCGTCATCGGCCACCTCGATCTCGTCGGGGACGCCGAAGGTGACGACCTCGGGCCGTGCCTTC
Source organism: Propioniferax innocua (assembly GCF_006716235.1). GTDB lineage: Bacteria > Actinomycetota > Actinomycetes > Propionibacteriales > Propionibacteriaceae > Propioniferax > Propioniferax innocua. Next base: position 745,126 of record NZ_VFOR01000002.1, read on the forward strand.
ACCGAGAGCTTGGGGAACTCGTTCCCGGTGCCCTCGGACCATTTCCAGTCGATGTCGGCGAACGCCTCGTACTGCCGGGTCGTCTTCACATACTGCTTGCAGGCTTCGACAGAACCGCCGACGGTGCCGTTGATCCCGTGCTTGGAGATCAGAATCCGTCCGGTGAGGCCCAAGCGCTGACACAGCTCCCATTGCCACAGCCGGATCGCCTCCGGGTCCGGGATCGGTGTGAAGCGGTAGTAGAGCAGAACCTTGTGGACCGTCACCGTGCTTCCTCACCGTTCAGGTAATCCAGTTGGGACTGCACCGACATCTGCGCGGCGAAGCGGACCTCGGCGGGCACATCGCGATACACCGTCGCCACCACATCCTCGGCGGTGCGGGCGCCTGCGTCGACCGCGGCCCGTACCTGTGCAAGACGCTCGTGGCGGTGTTTCCGGTAATGGCCGACCACGCCGGGAACGTCGTCCAGGTCGGGCCCATGGGCGGGCAGGATGCGGCTGACCCCCTCAGCGGCGAGGGCGTCGATCCGGTCCAGGGATCCAAGGTAGGCGGCGAGATCACCGTCGGGGTGCATGATGACGGTCGTTCCGCGACCAAGGATCATGTCTCCGGCGATGAGAGCGTCATCCACCACAAAACCCAGGGAATCGCGGGTGTGTCCCGGCAGCGCCACCACCTGGACCTCATGACCACCGAATGTGGCGTCCTCATCGGGGGTCAACGGTGCAGCATCCCGGCAGAGATCGGGGTCGGCGGCGCGGATCGGCGCTTCCACCAGATCGGCGAGCCGTGGCGCCACCTCGACATGGTCGAGGTGGTGATGGGTCAACCACACCTCGGCGATCCCGCGGGGGCAGGCGTCGAGGATGGCGTCCACGTGGGAGTCGGCGTCGGGACCGGGATCGATGACGAGCGCACCGCCCGGGGCGTCGACGATCCAGGTGTTGGTCCCCTCGAGCGTCATGGGGCCGGGATTCGGCGCGAGGACGCTGCGGATCATGTCCACACTCCCGTCTCATCTGGGTAGGTGAAGTGGAAACGACCATCGCGTTCGATGATGCGTGGGGTGAATCCTTCGACGATGCGGCCCTCGGTGGCACGTCGTACCGAGTCCCAGTCCGCGTGATCGGTGAGTTCGATCAGGACCGCGCGCGTCGGCGGCAGGAAGGTCTCAGAGGAGGCGAGCATCTCGGACGGACGCCACCAGCGGGCTGCATCGGCTTCGGTGCTGGGGTTCTGCGGCTCACGGCCGATGCCGGAGGCCACGAAGAAGTGGGTGTCGTAGCGACGCGGGTGCCCCGGCGGTGTGGTCCAGCGCATCCAGGGCAGCAGTTCGTGTGGGTCGAGTTCGACGCCGGTCTCCTCGGCGCATTCCCGCACGGCGGCCGCACGGATCGGGTCGGGGTCCACGTCATCGTCCTCGACGCGGCCACCGGGGAACACCCATGCACCGGCCGCGAACACCATGCTGGAGACGCGACGCATCATCCACACCCGAGCGGTGTCATCCACCAGTACGACCGTCGCAGCCGACTGTATCGGCGTGACGCACTCGGCGGCCGCCCTGGCCCGTTCCGGTGAGCACTCAGGACGAGGCAGCCGCTTGAGCACCTCCCACTGGTGAACCATGCGGATCAGCCGACCTCGGCGATCAACTCCACCTCGACCGGCGCGCCCAACGGCAAGGTGGCGACGCCCACCGCACTGCGCACGTGCGCCTCGTCGAAGAGCTCACCGAGCAGTTCACTGGCACCGTTGGCCACCAGTGCCTGATCGGTGAAGTCGGGCGCGGAGTTCACGAACACCGTCACCTTGGTGATGCGCAGAACCTGGTCGAGATCGACCACCGACCCCACTGCGGCCAGAGCGTTGAGGGTGCACTGACGCGCATCGGCGCGGGCGTCCTCGGTCGACACATCACTGCCGACGTGGCCGACGCGCGGGAGGGCGCCGTCGACCATCGGCAGCTGCCCGGAGGTCCACACCTGACGCCCCACCAGACGGGCAGGGGTGTAGGCCGCCACCGGCTTGGCCACCGGAGGAAGCGTCACCCCGGCGTCAGCGAGTCGTTCGCGCAGCGTCATGACAGCGGTCGCTTGAAGTAGGCGACCAGGTTCTCCGGGTTCGGCCCTGGAACAACCTGGACGAGCTCCCAACCATCAGCTCCCCAGTTGTCGAGGATCTGTTTGGTGGAATGGATCAGCACCGGCGCGGTCGCGTATTCCCATTTCTGCATACGGCGAGCTTACTCACAGATGTGCACGCCAGTAGGCTGGCCCATCATGACGCGAATCGAGGGGCCCGCCCGTCAGCTCCATATCGTGACCGGCAAGGGTGGTGTCGGCAAGACCACCGTCGCCGCATCCCTGGCCTGCGCGTTGGCCACCTCGGGACGCCGCGTTCTGCTGTGCGAGGTCGAGGATCGCGCCGCCATCGGAGAGCTCTTCGACCGCCCCGGCCCCTGCACCACCGAGACCCGGCTGACGCGAACTCCCGAAGGGGGCGAGGTGTACGGCCTGTCGGTGACGGCGGAGGAGGCTCTCCGGGAGTATCTGGCGACGTTCTACCGCCTCGGCATGGCCGGCCGGATGCTCGACAGGTTCGGCGTCTTCGACTTCGCCACCTCCATCGCCCCCGGGCTCGGTGATGTGTTGCTCACCGGCAAGGTCTACGAAGCGGTACGACGCCGCGCGCGGGGCGCTTCCGACGCCTACAGCGCCGTGGTGTTGGATGCCCCGCCCACCGGACGCATCGCGAACTTCCTCAACGTGCACGAAGCGGTCAGTGGGCTGGCGAAGGTCGGCCCCATCCACAAACAGGCCGGCGCGATCATGCGGATGTTCAGGTCCAGCACCACGGTGCTGCACTTGGTGACGCTGCTCGAGGACATGCCCGTCACCGAGACCCTGACAGCGGTGCAGGATCTGGAACCGACCGGAATCGCCCCGATCTCGGTGATCTGCAACAAGGTCTCCGATGACTTCACCGCCGAGGAGCGAGATCTCATCGACAGCACCGAACTGACCTGCCCCGGCCTGGACGAGACCACGATCGCCGCGCTCCAACGCCAACTCCGCTCCGCCTCCGCCCGCGCGGCCGCGGAGGACGGGCATCGTGAACGTCTCAGGGAGCTCGGGCTGCCCATGGTTGATCTCCCCCTCGACCCCAGCGGCGTCGACCGTGCGCTGCTCCTGGCCCAGGGCGTTCGACTCGCCGATGCCTTGGATCTGGAGGGACGATGAGTTTCGATCTCGATCAGATGCTTGATGACGCCTCGGTCCGCATCGTGCTGTGCACCGGCGCCGGCGGCGTCGGGAAGACCACCACATCGGCCGCCGTGGCCCTGCGCGCCGCCGAAGCCGGTCGCCGCGTCGTGGTGTTGACCATCGACCCGGCCAAGCGACTCGCCCAGTCCTTGGGCGTGGGTCACCTCGACAACACGCCCCGTGCCGTCCCCGGCATCTCGGGCGATGGCAGTCTCGACGCGATGATGCTCGACATGAAGCGGACCTTCGACGAGGTCGTGATCGCCCATTCCACCCCGGAACGGGCCGAGCAGATCCTCCAGAATCCCTTCTATCAAGCGCTCTCGACGTCCTTCGCCGGCACGCAGGAATACATGGCGATGGAGAAGCTCAGCCAACTCCACACCGAGGCCTCCGAAGATGGACGCTGGGACCTCATCGTGGTGGACACACCGCCATCCCGTTCAGCGCTCGACTTCTTGGATGCCCCCGAGCATCTCTCGAATCTGTTGGACGGGCGCATGCTGCGCATGCTGCTCGCCCCGGCCAAGGGTCCCATGAAACTGATGGGCGCCGGGATCACGCTGGTGATGAGGACGATGCAGAAGGTCCTCGGCGCCCAGGTGCTCACCGACGTGCAGACCTTCGTGGCCGCCTTCGAGACCCTGTTCGGAGGTTTCCGTCAGCGCGCCGAAGCGACACTCGCGAACCTGGCCTCACCACACACCCGGTTCCTGGTGGTCGCGACGCCCGAACGTGACACGTTGCGGGAGGCCGGCTATTTCGTGGAACGCCTGCACGAGGAGGCGATGCCCCTGGCCGCGGTGATCGTGAACCGAGTGCATGCCGCCGTCCCCGATCTCGGTGAGAGCCAGGTGCACGCACATCTCGCCGCAACCGATGACCGGCTGACCGAACTGGCGCTGGAGCAACAGCTACGCCGCTTGAAGACCGTCGAGGTGGAGACCCGCGCCACCGAGCGTTTCGGAATCACCCACCCGGGCGTCCCGCTGGTGACCGCCGCTGCACAACCACAGGATGTCAACGACCTGGAGGCATTGCGCCGTATCGGGGAGATTCTCTCAGCGGGCTCCTGAGCCAGAAGTCGCGTGTGCTCCGGCCGTTGCCTGCTGGTGGCGGCGAATCAGTTCACGCCATGACCGCACATCGCTGTGCTTGCGGAGCAGACGCCGCCGCTCACGCTCGGTCATACCACCCCAGACGCCCCACTCGATGCGGTTGTCGAGAGCCTCGGCCAGGCACTCCGCCCACACCGGGCACTCCCGACACACCTGACGGGCTTCACGCTGCTTCGCGTTGTCGGCGAACAGGATGTCCGCCGAATCACGGCACCGTGCATGCAGAACCCAATCGCTCGGCTCAACCTGACTCGACACGATTGCAGCCTCCCCCCAGAAGATGTTATCGGTGTTCACTTGCTCGCTCACAGTACGGCCTGAAGGGGCAGAACAGCAAAACAAGCGCAGATCAGCGCGACACGAGCGTCAGCAGGGAGGCCTCTGGCGGGCAGAACAGTCGGTAAGGAGCGAAGGGCGAGGTGCCCAGTCCTCCCGAGACGTGCAGCGCCGACGTGCGCGAACGACGCTGCTCGGTGGATGTCCATGTGTGGCGACTGAGCCCTTTGACGCGACGCCGCTCGATATCGCAGTTGGTGATGACCGCGCGTTCACCCGGCAGGCAGACCTGTCCACCGTGGGTGTGCCCAGCCATGATCAGGTCCATCCCATCGCGCGCGAAACCATCGAGGACGCGGCGGTAGGGCGCATGGGTGACGCCGATCGCGAGGGCGACATCATCGCCGGGCGGCCCCGCCACGAGGGAGTAATCGTCGCGGGCGTGGTGGGCGTCATCGGTGCCACGCAACTCGACCTCGGTTCCGTTGATGCGCAGCCGTACACGATGATGGTTGAGATCGTGCCAGCCACGTTCGACGAAGGCCGAGCCCAGTTCCTCGTAGGGAAGGTCCGGTTCGGGGTCGGCATCGGCGGTGCGGCTGCTCGGCCCCAACAGGTACCGCGCAGGGTTCTTGAACGATGGTGCGAAATAGTCGTTGGATCCCCACACGAAGGCGCCGGGACGCTCCAGCAGCACACCGAGACAGTCGATGACCGACCGCCAAGCCTGCGCATCTGCGTGGTTGTCTCCGGTGTTCACCACCAGATCCGGCTGGAGTGCCGCCAGCGAGCGGACCCAGGCCTGGCGAACATGGTCGTCGTGCAGCAGATGCAGGTCGGAGATGTGCAGGACGCGGATCGGCAACGCACCACGCGGCAGCACCGGCACGGTGTACTCACGCAGCTGATAGTCATGCCGTGCGGCGTGCGCCAGCGCCAACGTCGCCGCTCCCGACACCCCCGCAGCAATGGCCCCGGATGCTGCGGCCTTCCAGAACCGGGTCACCCGCCGTTCCGCTGCGTCGGCTGGGGCTCGAGGCTGTTCATGGCGCCATCCCCCGGCATGCTGGCCGGTTTGCCGAACGGCGTGCTCGGACGGCCCTCGAGTGCAGCAGCCATCGCAGGGGCGTAGATCCACGCACCGGCGTCACCACTACCGGAGCCCTCGAGGTAGGTGCCCGAGTCGGGAAGCTGGATGCCCTTGAGCGAGGGCTTGCCCCGGTACCAGTTCTCGCTGCCCCAGTAGGGATGCGTCTTGTCGATCGCGATCATCGACACCCCGGCCATCTCAGGCGTGATTCCTGTGAACCACACGGCCTGGTTGTCATCGATCGTTCCGGTCTTGCCGCCCTGAGGCATACCGCCGGGGATGCGGGCGCGCGAACCCGTACCGTTCATCACCGCCTGCAGCAACTGGTTCGTCTGGTCGGCGACCTCCTCGGAGATCACCTGCTCGCACTTACCGCCGGGCACCTTGACCTCATCACCGGCACGGTTCGTGACGCGCTTGAGGATGACGGGGTTGCAGTGCTTGCCTCGGGCCGCGAAGGTGGCATAGGCCTCGGCCATCGACAGCGGCGTGACCTCCGGGGTGCCCAGCGTGAACGAGGGGTTGTTGGCGTGCACCTTGGTGAAATTCTCCTGCGGTTCGTTGGCCAGCCGGACGCCGAGCTTCTGCGTCATCTGCGCGGTGTTGCAGATACCGGCGTCGCGTTCGAGATGGATGAAGTAGGTGTTCACCGAATAGGCGAGCGCCATCTTCATGTTCATGTTGCCGTTGCGTCCGGTGGAGTTGCTCACCTTGTAATCCGGCGCGGTGAAGGCTCCTTCGCAGTTCTCGAAGGTCTGCCCACCGAAGTTCATGTCATCGGCGGCGTTGTAGGACTTGCTCGGCGAGATGCCCTGTTCGAGAGCAGCGGCCACGGTGAAGGTCTTGAACGTCGAACCTGCCTGGTAGCCCTCGGCGCCGCCCATGTCCTCACCGGACAGGCGCCCACCCACGCTGTAGTTGTAGTAGGTCTCGCCGGCCCCTACATCTCCACCCATCTCGGGACGGTTCTGCGCCAGAGCCACGATCAGGCCGGTTCCCGGCTGGATCATCGACATGGTGGCGATGACCGGGTCACGAGGGCTGATCCGGTCGGCGATCGCCCGTTCCGCTGCATCCTGCGTCTTCGGGTCGATCTCGGTCTCGATACGCAGACCACCGCGATTCACCGTGTTCATACGGTCTTCGGGGGTGGGCCCGAGCTCCGGCATCGTCAGCAGCTCACGACGGACGTAATCACACAGGAACGGGTACCGCGTACCCACACAGCCATTGGGCATCGGCTGCACACGAGCTGGGTCGAAGGGCTTCTTCGCAGCTTCCTCGGCCTCCGCTGGGGAGATGACCCCCACATCGGGCGAAGCCATGCGGTCGAGCACCACGTTGCGACGCTCGACGGCGATCAGTGGATAGTGCACCGGGTCTGTGGCGGCCGGGTTCTGCACCAGCCCGGCCAGCATCGCCGACTGCTCCACATTGAGCTGGTCGGCATGTGTTCCGAAGTAGTGCCATGCAGCCTGCTGCACGCCATAAGCACCATCACCGTAATAGGCGATGTTCAGGTACTGCTCCAGGATCCACTTCTTGTCGTACTTCTTCTCCAGCGCGATCGCGTAACGGAGCTCCTGCACCTTTCGGGCGACGGTCTTCTCCTGCGCCTCGTGGATGGCCTCCTCGTCACCACGCTGTTTCGCCGCCTCGACCTGCGCCATCTTCACGAACTGCTGGGTGATCGACGAACCACCCTGGGTACCGCCGTCACCGGTGCTGTTGCGCACGAGTGCTCGAAGCGTGCCCTTGACATCGATGGCTCCGTGGTCGAAGAAGCGGTGGTCCTCGATGGCCACCTGCGCCTGCTGCATGACCGGGGAGATCTCACTCAATGGCCGGTAGACACGGTTCTCCTCGAAGAAGCTCGCGAGCTCCTCGCCGTTCGCCATGATGACGCGCGAGCGTTCCGACTGCGCGCTGATCTCCAGATCTGCCGGCAATGTCTCCATCGCATCAGCCACGTTCCGCGAGAAAGCGCTGGCCGCCAGCGCGCCCGGGATGAAGAGCCCGGCCACGAGGATGCCGGCGAACAGACTCACCAGACCGAAGGACGCGATCCGATAAACGACGCTGCCAGCTTGCAGGGAAGACTTGGACATGGCGTTCAGGGTACGCGACCTCGTCAAGAGTTGCCGCATTTGGAGCCTGCGTCGGTTGGACCGAACCACACGGAGAGGTATAGAGTTCTCTGGTGCTCAACACGTTCACACGTGAGAGCAACGGGGTGTGGCGCAGCTTGGTAGCGCGCGTCGTTCGGGACGACGAGGCCGCAGGTTCAAATCCTGTCACCCCGACTCAGAAAGTCCTCCACGAATCGATCACGCAACGCCGCCACGCGTTCAGGTTCCCCGGCATCCACCAGACGCTGCATGTTGACGTCCCCGCGACGCACGGCTTCGGGGATCCCGGCGATGAGGATGTCCAGGCGAGGTACGACGGCTTCGCAGATCCATTCGGGCAGACATCCATACGCTTCAGCGATGATCTCCAGACGCAGCGCGGCCACATCCACGTCAGGATCGGTCAGCACGGTGCTCCAGGCGAAGTAGGCCAGATCCAACGCCGGCGTCGAGGGGCCGGCCAGGTCCCAGTCGAACACCCCCGCCACGGCGTCGCCATCGAAGCACATGTTCGCCGGACGAAGATCGTTGTGTCCGATGATGGAGGGACGCTCGACGCCGAAGAAGCGCCACGGCCCTTCATGCTCGAACTCGAACACTGCGTCATGGAACATTCGGATCCATGACGCCGCCGACGCGACCTGAGCGTCATTGAGCTGCTCATGAACGACTCCGGGGACGAAGCTGAGCTCCTCGGCCTCCTCATCCACGCCCAAGACCCGTGGAACACCCGGGATGCGTACCTGCACATACTCCAACAGTGCATGCACCGCCGGCGTCCATGGCCCGACCGGTCGTCGAACGCTCCGACCGACCTTCTCGACCCCCGCCGCTCCCCCACTGATTCTCACAGTGGCATTACAACAGAACCTCAGTACAGGTGCGGACCCTGCCCCTGTTGCCACGGGCCCTGCTGATTCTGCCCCTGTTGATTCTGGCCCTGCTGATTCTGATTGGGGGCATATGGGCCAGGCGTCAGATATCCCGAACCGGCCGCCGGAAGGGCGCCGGCCTCGGTCACAGCGGGCTGCTTCACGAAGGCGAACACGAGCACGCCCAGGCCGACAAGCTCCGCCAGGCGACCGACGAATCCGAATGTCTGGATGCCACCGAGGCCGATGAATGAGCCAACGAAGGATGCGACCAGGCCGAGCAACACCGAACCGACGAGCAGGCCGCCGGACAGCAGAAGAGCTGTCCGCTGATGGCCCTGCGCCTTGACCAACCCGTAGCCGAAGATGGCCAGGATGCCGACGATGTAGATCAGCGACATCGCCGCGCTGACGAATCCGTACAGGGCCATCGGCGCGTCAGCGTCCGGTACCGGCGTAGACGGTGGCCTCGCTTTCGCCGTCCAGCCCGAACTCGGCGTGTGCGGCCTGCACCGCACGGTCGACCGAATCGGCGTCGACGACGACCGAAATGCGAATCTCCGAGGTGGAGATCATTCCGAGGTTCACATCGGCCTCGGCCAGGGCACGGAAGAAGCGCGCGGTCACACCGGGGTGGGTTTTCATCCCGACACCGACCACCGAGACCTTGCCGATCTGGTCGTCGTAGAGGAGCTCCTCGAAGCCGACGCTCTCCTTGAGACCGTTGAGGACTTCCATGGCCAGGCGGCTGTCCGACTTGGGCAGTGTGAAGCTGATGTCGGTACGCGAGGTGGAGACGCGCGACACGTTCTGCACGATCATGTCGATGTTGATGTCCCGCTCGGCGATGGCGTCGAACACGCGGGCGGCCTCACCGATCTTGTCGGGAACGCCGACGATGGTGATCTTGGCCTCGCCGCGGTCGTGTGCAACACCGGAGATGAGTGCCTGTTCCAGAGCCATGGGGGTTCCTTCCGTGGTGGTCTCGGGGTCCCGCACCCATGTGCCGGGACGGTCGGTGAACGAGGAGCGGACGTGCACCGGCACGCCCTCGCGCCGCGCATACTCCACGCAGCGCAGGTGCAGGATCTTCGCGCCGCAGGCGGCCATCTCCAGCATCTCGTCGTAGGAGATCTCGGGGACGTGCCGGGCGCTGGAGCAGATCCGCGGGTCGGCGGTGAAGATGCCGTCCACATCGGTGTAGATCTCGCAGTAGTCGGCGTTCAGGGATGCCGCGAGCGCGACGGCCGTGGTGTCGGAGGCGCCGCGTCCCAGCGTCGTGACGTCCTTCGTGGACCGCGAAACGCCCTGGAACCCGGCGACGATCACGATGGCGCCGTCTCCGAGGGCATCCTCGATGCGGCCGGGGGTGATGTCGAGGATGCGCGCATCTCCGTGTTTGCCGGTGGTGATGACGCCGGCCTGCGAACCGGTGTAGGACTTCGCGGTCCCGCCCAGATCGCTCAACGCCATCGCCAACAGTGCCGCGCTCTGGCGCTCACCGGTGGTGAGCAGCATGTCGAGCTCACGTGGCGCCGGGATCGGCGAGACCTGGAGGGCGAGGTCCATGAGTTCATCGGTCGTATCGCCCATCGCCGAGATCACGACGACGACCTCGTTTCCGGACTGTTGCGACTGGAGCACCCGCTTGGCAACCCGCTTGATCGATTCTGCGTTCTCCACTGACGAACCGCCGAACTTCATCACGACTCGGGCCACTGATTACTCCTCAGATTCGGAAATGTCGTGTGAAAGTTTAAGGGGACGGGCACGCCCTCTGCCACCACGGGTTCATGTGTGAGACATCTGCGGCGCCGATTCATTCCCCCGTCGACACGGGTTTCGCAGCCTTGAACACCCACAGATTCTGCATCGAGAAGTTGAGGATCGTGGCGGTGGCCTGCGACGCGAACCACGACCAGAACAGCGTGTTCTGCATCTCCGGGAACGTGTGCCGCCACCCGAAATCGACCAGCACCGCGGCGCAGAAACACACGATGTAGGTGACGGTGGCCCGCATCTTCTCCGCTGCCGAACGGTCACCGCTGAAGGTGAGGAAGCTGTTCGCGTAATAGGCGAACGTACTGCCCACGATGTAACTGATCCCTCGGGCGGCGAACGGCCACACGCCCAGGTGCAGCATCAACTGACGCGTCCCATAGTCGATCAGGGCCCCAAAGATGCCGATGGCGGTGAATTTGAGCCCTTTGACGAACAGGGAGCGGAACCAGTCGGGAAGCACCCGCCCATTGTGCCGGTGAGGGACAATGTCGCGCATGACCAACGCGCCAGACATCCCGGTCCTGATCCTGTCCGGTGGCCTCGGCAGTGGGAAGACGACGTTGTTGAACCATCTGCTGCTGGAGCGCGTCGAGCGGCTCGGCGTCATCATCAACGATTTCGGCGCCATCAACGTGGATGCCTTCCTGGTCAACTCCCACGTGGACGCCACCGCAGCGATCTCCGGCAGCTGCCTGTGCTGCATCGAGGACACCAGCGAACTCGACGACGCCTTGACGATGCTCGCCGCCGCCGACCTGGACGCGATCGTGGTGGAGGCCAGCGGACTCGCCGAGCCCGGGCCTCTCGCCGGTCTCATCGCCGGCTCGCCGGTGCGGGGCGTGACATTCGGCGGGATCGTCCAACTCATCGACGCCGCCGCCTGGCATGCCGACAGCACCCTGCCCGGGCGCGAGAACCTGCGCGTCGCGTCACTGCTGGGCATCACCAAGACCGATCGGCTCCCCGATGCCGCGTCCGCCGCCGAACTCTGCGGGCTCATCACCGCATCCGCCCCGAACACACCGGTCGTCGAGATCACCGAGGGCCGCCTCGATGCCTCACTGCTCTTCGACGCCGCCGCAGACCAACGCGCCCAGCCCACGCTCGCCGCCGCCTACGCCGAATCCCTCGGGCATGGGCATGACCACGAACACGAACACGAACACGAACACGAACACGAACGATGGTCGCAGGTGACGGTCGAATCCGGGCGCGGCGTCGACCCCGAACGCCTCATCTCCCTGCTCGAGGCACCACCGTCTGGGGTCTATCGACTCAAGGGAGCCGTGCGCGTGGGCGATGCCCGAGCGCGCTGGGTCGTGCAGGGCGTCGGGGGATGGTTCCGATTCACCCGTGACCGCTGGCCGTCATCCGACCCACGCACCACCCGACTGGTGGCCATCGGCGTGGGCATCGACACCGAAGCGGTTGAAGCCGACCTGCACGCGATCCTCACCGACGCCACCGAGATCACCCCAGACGCCACCGCGCTTCTGGAGCGTCACTCCCGACGCCCCACCGCACGGCCTGAGCAGCCGTCGTTCGAGTTCGAGACCATCGGGCCCGCCTGGTGGCCCGATCCCGAAGACGACTGATCCCGGCCGACACGGCGTCAGGCGCGGACGATCGAGATCGCGAGCCCCAGATCCTCCTCGGTCACCCACCCGTCACCGGCAGCATCGGCGCGCTCCATGCTCGTGGCCAACACCTCGCCGGCAATCTGATCGGCGTGCTCGACAACGGCCTCGGCCACCGCACCACTCGCCGCCCATTGCAGGGCGATGCGGTCCGACACCTCGAAGCCGGCGTTCTTGCGGCTGTCCTGCACGAAGCGGATCACCTCGCGGGCCAGTCCCGCCCGCTCCAGCTCTGGGGTCAGTTCGAGGTCGAGGGCAATGGTCTCGCCCTGGTCATTGACCACCGACCAACCTTCACGTGGGCGCTCGGAGATGATCACATCATCGGCGGTGACCTCCACCCCGTTGGCATCCACCTCGGGGCAGTCGATCGTCGCGGTGCCGGACTCGGCCAGTGCGGCCGCGAGCGCCGCGGCGTCGGCTGCCGCGATGGCCTTGGCCACGATCGGCGTCTGCTTGGCGAACCGCTTACCGAGGTTGCGGAAATTGCCCTTGGCCGAGAAATCGACCAGATCACCGGCACCGGCGAACGAACCGACCTCACCGACGTTCAGTTCCGCACAGATCTCGGCCTTCAACTCATCGGTCAGCTGATCGAACGCCGCCGAGGGCACCAGGGCCTGCGCCAGCGGCTGACGCACCTTCATCTTGGCTTCCGAACGCGCGGCCCGCCCCAGCAGCACCAGCCGTTCGGTGAGCGTCATCGCCTGTTCGAGCTCCAGATCTCGCAGGGAGGTGTCGGCCTTCGGCCACGACGCCAGGTGCACCGATGCGGGCCCCTCGGGGTCGGTGGACGCGAAGAGGTCCTGCCACACCCGCTCAGTGACGAACGGCGTCAGTGGCGCCATCAGCCTGACCACCGTGTGCAAGGTCTCGTGCAACGTCCACAGCGCCGACGCCTCCCCCTCCCAGAAACGGCGACGCGAACGGCGCACGTACCAGTTGGAAAGATCATCGATGAACTCGCTGATGACGTGGCCGGCGCGCTGGGTCTCGAAGTTCTCGAGGGCATCGGTCACCTGCTCCACCAGCCCCTGGGTGCACGAACGCAACCAACGGTCCAGCACGTGACGCTCGGCAGGCGCCTCGCCCACCGGCGACCAGTCGTTGGCATTGGCGTAGAGCGCATGGAAGGCGACGGTGTTCCAGAAGGTCAGCAGCACCTTGCGGACGGTCTCGTTGAGGGTTCCATCGCCGACGCGTCGGGCCGACCACGGCGAACCCGAGCAGGCCATGAACCAACGGACAGCATCGGCGCCGTGGCGGTCCATCAACGGGATGGGCTCAAGGATGTTGCCCAGATGCTTGGACATCTTGCGGCCGTCCTCGGCGAGGATGTGCCCCAGGCACACGACGTTCTTGTACGAGGACTGGTCGAACACCGTGGTGCCCACCGCCATCAGCGAGTAGAACCAGCCACGCGTCTGGTCGATGGCCTCGCAGATGAAGTCGGCCGGGTAGGCGTCGGCGAGTTTCTCCTCCGAACCGGGTGCGTGCGGGTAGCCCCACTGCGCGAATGGCATCGAGCCGGAGTCGAACCAGGCGTCGATCACCTCGGGGACACGCCGGTAGGTACCGGCGACGCCTTCGCGGGTGAAGGTGATGTCGTCGATGAACGGGCGATGCGGGTCGAGGTCGGCCAAGTCGCGTCCGGTGAGCTCGGAGAGTTCTGCCAGCGAGCCGACGCAGACGACATCGCTGGGATCCTCGTCATTGCGCCACACCGGCAGCGGGGTGCCCCAGTAGCGCTTGCGGGAGAGCGCCCAGTCGACGTTGTTGTCGAGCCAGTCACCGAAGCGTCCGTACTTCACGTTCTCCGGGTGCCACGTGGTGGCGTCGTTCTCACGCAGCAACGCCTCCTTCACCTGTGTGGTGCGCACGTACCAGGACGGCTGCGCGTAGTAGAGCAGCGCGGTGTGGCACCGCCAGCAGTGCGGGTAGGCGTGAGGGTAGTCGAGGCTGCGGAACAGGACGCCGCGGCGTTCCATCTCCTCGATGAGCTTCGGGTCGGCGTCCTTGAAGAACACCCCACCGACCAACGGCACATTCTCCTCGAACGTGCCGTCGCTGCGCACGGGGTTGACCATGGGCAGCCCGTAGCCACGGCACACCACCATGTCGTCGGCGCCGAACGCCGGCGACTGGTGCACCAGGCCGGTGCCGTCGGTGATGGTGACGTAATCAGCGAGCACCACGTAGTGCGCGGGTTCGTCGAAGGGGACGAGATCGAGGGGACGCTCATAAGTCCAGCGCTCCATCTCGGAGCCCTGGATGCGGTCGATGACCTCCCAACCCTCACCGAGCGCTTTCTCCACAAGATCCTCGGCGACGACGAGCTGCTCGGTGCCGCCGTCGGCGGTGGGCCCCTGCGCGGTCACGTAGGTGACCTCGGGATGCACGGCCACCGCCGTGTTGGACACGACCGTCCATGGCGTCGTGGTCCACACCAGCATCGAACGCCCGGCCCATGGCCCGGAAGTGAGTTTGAACCGCACGTAGATGGAGGGGTCGACGATGTCCTCGTAACCCTGCGCGAGCTCGTGGTCCGACAGACCCGTGCCACAGCGCGGGCAGTACGGCGCGACGCGGTGGTCCTCGGTGAGCATGCCCTTGTCGAAGATCTGCTTGAGCGCCCACCACACCGATTCGACGTAACTCGGATGCATCGTCCAGTACGCCTCATCGAGGTTCACCCAGTAGCCCATGCGGTCGGTGAGCTCGGCGAACGCGTCCACGTGCCGCTGCACCGATTCGCGACACTTCGCGTTGAACGCCTCGACGCCGTACTCCTCGATCTGTGGCTTGCCGTTGATGCCGAGTTCCTTCTCGACAGCCAGCTCCACCGGCAGACCATGGCAGTCCCAGCCGGCCTTGCGGTCGACGCGGCGTCCCTGCATGGTGCGGAACCGCGGGAACACGTCCTTGAACACGCGCGCCTCGATGTGGTGGGTGCCGGGACGGCCGTTCGCGGTCGGCGGCCCCTCGTAGAACGTCCACGGTTCACCGTCGGCGGTCTGCTCGAGTGATGCGGCGAAGGTCTGGTTCTCCGCCCAGTACGCCAGAATCTCGCGTTCCATCGCCGGAAGGTCGATCTGGGCCGGCACGGCGGCGTAGCGGCGGGCGTCATTCACATCGGTGTTCATCGGCGCATCGTGGCTCATCGAAGTCCTCGCGGTCGGGTGGTCGCTGCGAGGGACGGGCCCTGCCCGCGGTACCACCCTCCTTGACGCCCGGCCCACTCATCGGTGCCAGACATCCACTTCGTTGCGCCACCGCCGGGTCTAATGAGCGTTTGTATCAGCCGCCTTCGCAGCTCGAAACGCCGTTCTTCCGGCAGCTCCGGGGTGATGGCCCCATCATCGCCGTGTGACGCCGACAGTCTAACCGCACACCGAGGGGTCAGAGAAGCTGTTCCCAGTGCTCGGGCCCCGTCGAACCGGCCGGGTACTCATCCATGGGAACCTCACCGGCGCGCCAGGCCTCGACCACCGGCGTCACGATGCGCCAGCACTCCTCGGCGACATCCGACCGGACGCCCAACAGCGGGTTCTCATCCAGGATGCCCGCGAGGATCTCCCCGTAGGGCCGCACGGGGCTGTCGGGGAGATCGGCCTCCAGCACCGTGTGCTCGAGCTGGAAGCGGTGCCCCGCACCGTTGGTGGTGACGAGCATCTCGATGCGTCCGGGCTTGATGTCCAGCGTCAACGCATTGTGGGGAACGACGTCGTCACCGAACAGCTCGGGAAGGTGAGCGACCCGCTTGAAGTGAACCACCACGCGATATTTCGGCTCACCGATGGCCTTGCCGCTGCGCAGGGTGATGGGAACGTTGGCCCAGCGGGAGTTGTCGATGCGGACCTTCACCTCAGCCAGCGTCTCGGTGCCGCGTTCGGGATCGACGCCCTCCTCGTCCACGTAGCTCGGCACGGCGCGTCCGTCGATCTCACCGGCGGTGTAACGAGCACGGCGGGAGGACTCCGTGGCGTCGGCGCTCCACAGGTGTGTCGACCGCAGCAGGTGTGCCTGGAGGTCACGGAAGTCGACGGCATCGAGTTTGGCGGGCTGTTCCATCGCCACCATCGCCAACACCAGCAGCAGGTGGCTCTGCAGCATGTCGACCATCGCGCCGGCATTGTCGTAGTAGGCGGCACGCCCCTCCAGCGCGAGGTCCTCGTCGAACACGACCTCGATGGATTCGATGTTGTCGGTGTTCCACACCGGTTCGAAGATGCGGTTGGCAAAGCGCAGGCCCAGCAGGTTGAGCACGGTGCCGCGTCCGAGGAAATGGTCGACGCGGAAGATCTGCTCCTCCCGCGCCATGGAGGCCAGGACCCGGTTGAGGTGACGCGCCGATTCGAGGTCGGCGCCGAAGGGCTTCTCCAGGGCGAGAGTGACGTTCGCGGGAAGCGGCCGATCCGCAAGTGCTTCACAGGCCTTCAGGGTGATCGCCGGGGGAAGCGCGAAGTAGATGACGGTGCGCCCCTCGATCTGATCGCGCAGCCAACTCGACCCCTCCTCCCCGAGGATGTCGCCCTGCGTGTAGCGGGCCGCTTCGACGATCTGCTCGATGCGCTCGTCGGTGCACCCCCCGACGCTCAGCGTCCGCCGCACGAGCTGCTGCCAATCGTCATGGCTGAGCTCCTCGCGTCCGGCACCCACCAACCGGATCCGCCGCTCGGGCTCGGCCTTCAGCAGAGTGCCCAGCCCCGGCAGCAGGAGTCGACTGGTGAGGTCACCAGAAGCGCCGAGGATCACCAGGGTGGTGGTTTCGTGCTCGGTCTCACTCGATGACGTGGCGGTGGCCTGGGATGCGCTGCTGTCGTTGGACTGCATGGGCCCCAGTGTGTCAGGGCGTCTGCCCGATGAACACGCCGGAGGCGACGGAAATGTCAGACCCTTCTGCTCGGATGGCCACATCGCACCCACTCCCGCATTCCTCCCCCGCATTCCTCCCCCGCATTCCTTCACCCGCGTTCCTTCACCCAGATGACCGTGAGGAGTTCCGATGACCCCGCCGATGTCCCCTTCGTCCCCTCAAGCAGATTCACCCCACCCCGCAACCGTCACCTCCATCGAGGTGGGCCGAGCCGAGCGTGAACGCGCCACCGCACTCGGCGTCAGGCTCCAGGGCATCGCAGCTGCCCGGGCACAGCTCGAAGCCGATTTCCTACGTGAACTCCACGAGTTCGATCGCAACGAGTACCACCGTTTCTTCGATGGGATCGTGAGCACGGCCCACTGGCTCGCGTGGGCCTGCTCCATGGCTGACGGCACCGCCCGTGAACATGTCCGGGTCGCGCGTGCCCTACACCGGATGCCCGTGGTCGCGTCGCGCATGGCAGCCGGGGAACTCTCCTACTCCAAGGTCCGGGAACTGACGCGGCTGGCCCCGCCCGAGCCCGAGGATCCCGCTTCCGATGCATCCCCTGATCAGGCGGCTCCCGAACCACCGCGCCTCGAGAACGAAGAGGAACTGTGTGATCTGGCTGCCGAGATGACGGCTTCGCAACTGTCGCGGACGGTGCGGGCGTATCGCACCCATGCGGGGCTGCGGATCCAGCAGGAGGTGCAACGGACCTTGGCATGGCGGAACAGGGACGACGGGATGATGGAGCTGCGCGTCATCCTTCCACCGGAACAGGCTGCGGAGGTTCGTGCGGCGTTGGATGTGGCAGAAGGGCGTCTACGCCGGGATGCACAAACACCTGCTGCCGAGATGTCCCCCGATGCCGAGAAACCCCGGGTGAACATGGTCGACGCGCTGCTCGAGGTCACGCGCACCCATCTCGATGAGGACACCTCAGCGCCGGTCGACGACCATCATCTGGTGACGGTGCACGTCTCAGCGACCGATCTCATCGCCACGACCGCCCCCTCCGGAACGGCCACGGACGTTCCCGCGGGAACGTCCGACACCGATATTCCCACCAGTACGGCGCATGTTCCCGGGGTCGGCGCGGTCGATCCGGAGACCGCTCGGCGTCTCGCCTGCGACGCCCCACTGGTGCCTGCCCTGATCGACGCGAGTGGCGATGTGCTCGCCCTCGGTCGCACTCAACGTCTGGTGACGCGGACGCAGCGCCGAGCTCTGGGAATCCGCGACCACCACACCTGCCGTTTCCCTGGCTGTGTACGGCGACGCAGATTGCACGCCCACCACGTGCAACATTGGGCGAACGGTGGCCCGACCGACCTCGACAACCTCATGCTCCTGTGCAACTTCCACCACACGTGCGTGCACGAAGGGCAGATCAACATCAGCGGCGACCACACCGACCGCACCTTCACGCTGCCGAACGGGAACCGGCTCACCGACCAGTACCCACTGAGCGATGCCGCACTCGCCGACGAACTGGCCCAATGGGCCTCGGAGCAGGCCGCGCGTCCCGATGGTGGCAGGATCTTCCCACCCCGAGGCGGTGAAGGATTCCTGCTGCACGAGTGCGTGGGCGCATTGTGGTCCCTGACGGAAACTCCGTCGCTCGCGTCATGATGCGGCGTCGGAAGGGCCTCGGTCAGCTCTCCAGGTAGCGGCGTCCTTCGAAGGCACGCCCGAGCGTCACCTCATCGGCGTATTCGAGGTCCCCGCCCACGGGCAGACCGCTGGCGAGACGCGCGACACGGACTCCCATCGGCACCAGCAGACGACTCAGATAGGTGGCGGTGGCCTCACCCTCGAGGTTGGGGTCGGTGGCGAGGATGACCTCGGTCACCGTCCCGTCGCCCAATCGCTGGACGAGTTCGCGGATGTTGAGGTCAGCGGGTCCGATCCCGTCGATCGGGCTGATCGCCCCACCGAGCACGTGATAGGTGCCCCGGAACTCCCGCGTCCGTTCGATCGCGACGACGTCCTTGACCTCCTCGACCACGCAGATCGAGGTCTGGTCGCGCCGAGGATCGCGACAGATGCGGCAGCGCTCCTCCTCGGCGACGTTGAAGCAGATCTCGCAGAACTTCACCGTCTCCTTGACCAGCTTGAGGGTGTCGGCGAGACGTTCCACATCCTCGGCCTCAGCACCGAGGATGTGGAAAGCGATGCGCTGAGCGCTCTTCGGCCCGACCCCGGGAAGCTGCCCGAGTTCGTCGATGAGGTCCTGGATCGGTCCTTCGTACAAGTCGTTCTCACATGCCCTGCGAGAACGGACCACCCCCGGCGAAACCGCCGAGCTTGGCCTCGGTCATCGCCTGCACCTTGCCCATGGCATCGCGCACGGCGGCAACGACGAGGTCGCCCAGCGAGTCGGTGTCCTCGGGGTCGCAGGCCTCGGGCTTGATGTCGACGCTGGTGAGGTCACCGGTGCCGTTCATCTTCACCGTCACCAGACCGCCGCCGGCCGAGCCGTCGAAGGTGGTCTCAGCCAGCTCGGCCTGTGCCTGCTGCATCTGTTCCTGCATCTGCTGCGCTTGGGCGAGCAGCTGGTTCATGTCCATACCGTCGGGAAGCATGGTGGCCTTTCGTCGGGTTGCGGTCGGTCGTCGGGTTGCGGTCGGTCGTGGTGGATTCTCGGTCGAGTAATCGTCCGGGTCGACAGCCTAGTCGCTGATCTCTTCGACCAGCTCCGCGCCAAGATGTTTGGAGAGCAGCTCGCGATAGTCGGCCCCGGCGTCCTGCGCTCCGCGGAGTTCAGCGGGATCGAAGTCGTCGTAGTCGTCCTCGGGCGCCGGTTCATGGTTGGGGGACGCCGCCGACCGCGCGTGATGGCTGGCCGCCAACTGTTCACGGGCCCGTTGCGCCGCCGAGACCACGCCGGCCCGCGCCACCGACCGCGCCGCATCGGCTTCCGACATGGCCGGCGCCGCTGCCTGCGATGGCACAGACGCCGACGCCGGGGCCGACGCCTGCTCTCGCGCGACCGGAGGGGGCGGCGGTGCCACGGCGCGGATCTGCGGCGGGTCCGCGGGCTCCGGTGGATCTGCAGGCTCTGGCGGCCAGGGATCCTCCGGTGGCTCAGGTGCGGCCGGAGGGTCCTGAGGGCTCGGAGGCTCCCGGTGGCCCCGGGGACTTGGCTGGCCCGGTTCTGCAGACGCCGCGGGGGTATCCCTGACTGCGTGCAGATGCCGCGTCGCCTGAGGCTCCGGTGCTTTTCCCCGTGACGGCGGGGGCGGGGGCGGGGGCGGCGGCCCACCCGAACCGTCTCGCGCAGGAGGACCACCTCGGGAAGGACCTCCACCGCCGGAAGAACCACCACCGGGAGGACCACCGTCGACGATGTAGTCGATACGGAGATCAGCACCGACGACCGCGGCGATCGCCTCACGCAAGATGTTCTCGTTGTCTCCCCGCAGGAAGCTGTCGCGCACGCCCTGGTTGTGGAGAGCCAGCGTCAGGACCCCGTCATGCACCTCGGCGACATGGGCGTTCTGGCTCAACAGGATCCAGGTGAGTCGACGCATCGACTTGATCCGGTCCAGCACCTGCGGCCACACCTGCCGGAACTCCGCGGTCCCCAGCCCGGGGCCGTCGCCGGACGGACGCTGCTGCCGGGTCGGCGGTTCGGCAGGCGGAGGCGACTCCTGCTCCCGCGGAGGTTGCTGCCGTGGGCCGCCGGCCCGTTCCCGCGCGACCTGTCGTGGATCGGTCTGCGGCGCACCACCCGACTGTGGCACATTCTCCGGTTGAGGGGCCGTGTCCGTCTGCGGACCCTCACCGGCGTCGATCATGCCCATGCGTCGTTCGAGGCGGTCCAGCCGGGCATGCACACCGCGTTCATCCACGTCCGAGCCGGGCAACAGCACTCGTGCGCACATCAGCTCCAGATGCAGACGCGGCGCGGTGGTGCCGCGCATGGCGGTCAGGCCGGTCGACATCACCTCGGCGGCCCGCGTCAGCTCCCCCAGCCCCATGGTCGACGCCTGACTGCGCATCCGGTCGGCCTGATCCTCGGGCACGTCCACGAGCCCGGAGCCGACGGCATCGGGCACCGCATCGATCACGACCAGATCGCGGAAGCGCCGCAGCAGGTCCTCACCGAACCGGCGGGGATCCTGCCCCACCTCGATGACACGGTCCACCGCTGCGAACACGCCTTGCCCGTCCCCTGCGGCGAAGGCGTCGACGATCTCATCGAGCAGTGCCTCCGGCGTGAATCCCAGCAGAGCCGCGGCATGGTCGTAGGAGACGCCCGTGTCCTCAGCACCACCGAGTAGCTGGTCGAGCACCGAGAGGGAGTCCCGCACCGAACCGGCACCGGCCCGCACCACCAACGGCAGCACCGCAGGGTCCACCGTCACACCCTCGGCCTCACACAGCCGCGCGAGATAGGACGTCAACGTGCGCGGGGGAACCAAGCGGAACGGATAGTGGTGTGTGCGCGAGCGGATGGTCCCGATCACCTTGTCGGGTTCGGTGGTCGCGAACACGAATTTCACATGCGGCGGCGGTTCCTCCACCAGCTTCAGCAGGGCGTTGAACCCGGCCGGCGTCACCATGTGCGCCTCGTCGACGATGTACACCTTGTAGCGGCTGTGCACCGGCGCG
Organism: Propioniferax innocua; assembly: GCF_006716235.1. Lineage (GTDB taxonomy): Bacteria > Actinomycetota > Actinomycetes > Propionibacteriales > Propionibacteriaceae > Propioniferax > Propioniferax innocua. The sequence continues at coordinate 766,777 of NZ_VFOR01000002.1, forward strand.
AAGATCGCGCGTTCCCGCAGGTCACGGGCATCTTCGACACCACCGTGCGATGCGGCGTCGATCTCGATCACATCGATGCTGCCCGCCCCACCACGGGCGAGGTCACGACACGACTGGCATTCCCCGCAGGGCGTCGGCGTCGGCCCCTGTTCACAGTTCAGGCAGCGGGCCAGGATGCGCGCCGAGGTGGTCTTGCCACAGCCGCGCGGCCCCGAGAACAGGTATGCGTGGTTGACGCGGTTGTTCGCCAGCGCACGGCCCAGAGGCTCTGTGACATGTTCCTGTCCGATGACGTCGGCGAACGTCTCGGGCCGATAGCGCCGGTACAACGCGAGAGGCGCTTCGGCCTCGATCTCGGCCGCCGATGTCACAGGCGCCGACGCCGGCGCGTCATCGCCCAGCAGCGAGGCGCCGTCCTGCTCGAAGCGCTCGATGCCGTGGTCGACCGCGTCATCGGCGGTTTCGTCCCAGGTTCCATTCCCCGGTTCGTCACGGGGCTCATCGTGCTGCACATCGCAACCCTAACCGGACGCGCGGAGTGCCGCAGGTCCCCTATCGCGCACCGGCGCCGGTGCCGTAACGTTACCTACGGAACCGTAGCTTTCTAGGGAGGCCCCATGCCCCGTCCCGTCGCCCACGCACACCTCGGCGAGATGATCACCGAAACGGTCGCGGCACACCCCTCGCGCCCCGCACTGCGCGAGCGGGTCGACGATGCGTGGAAGGTCATCACCTACCGTGAGCTGCAGGAGCGTGTCGACGCGGTCGCGACCGCGCTGATCGAGCGCGGCGTCCGCCACGGCGACCGGGTCGCCATCTTCTCCCGCAACCGCCCGGCCTGGACGGTGGTCGATCTCGCCGCGATCGGCATCGGTGCGGTCGTGGTCCCCATCTACCAGACCTCGACGCCCAAGCAGGCCCGCCACATCCTCGCTGACTCCGCCACCTCGGTGGTCTTCGCCGAGGGTGCCGACGAGGCCGACCGGATCGCCCAGGTCCGCCACGAGCTGCCCGATCTGGTGGATGTCATCACCTTCGACCCCGTGGACGGATACACCGGCTACACCGACCTCACCGCCACCACCCCCGACGCCGACACCCTCACCACCCGTCGCGCCCAGGTCTCCGGTGACGACGTGGCGTCGATCATCTACACCTCCGGAACCACCGGCGATCCCAAGGGCGTGGTGCTGAGCCACGGTGCCTTCACCAGTGAGATCGCCGCGGTCCTCTCCTTCTTCGACATCACCGAGCACGACCACAGCCTCTGTTTCCTGCCCCTGGCCCACGCCCTTGAACGTGCATGGACGTTCGTGGTCCTCACCGTCGGTGCCATGAACACCTATTGGTCCGATGCGCGCACCGTCGCCGATGCGATGCCCCTGGCCAGGCCGACGTTGATGGTGTCGGTGCCGCGTCTGTACGAGAAGGTCTATTCGGTGGCCCACGAACAGGCCGCCGCATCGCCACTGAAGAACCGCATCTTCACCTGGGCGGTCGCCACCGGGCGTCGCGCCCAGGCAGCCGGACGCCACCGCGGCCCGTGGCTGAATGCGCAGTTGCGCCTCGCCGACCGGCTGGTGCTCCGCAACATCCGCGAAGCGATCGGCGGCCCCAAGACCGTGCTCGCCTCCGGCGGCGCACCGCTGCGCCAGGAGGTGGAGGAGTTCTTCCACGCCGCAGGGATCCTCGTCTGCCAGGGTTACGGGCTCACCGAGGCCGCTCCCCTGATCTCGTTCAACTCCCCCGACGCCTTCCGCTTCGGCACCGTGGGCCGGGTGATGCCCGGCAGTGAGTTCCGCATCGGGGACGAGGGGGAGATCCTCTATCGCGGCCCCAACGTGATGCTCGGCTACCACAACCTTCCCGACGCCACTGCGGAGTCGATGACCGAGGACGGCTGGCTGCGCACCGGAGACATCGGCGAGATCGACGCCGACGGGTTCTTGACGATCACCGACCGCATGAAGGACATCATCGTCACCGCCGGCGGGAAGAACGTCGCCCCCGGACCGATCGAGGGCGAGCTCGCCAGTGACCCCCTCATCGAATATGCCGTGGTGCTGGGCGACAACCGGCCCTGCCTCACCGTCCTCGTCCGCCCGAACCTCCCCGGCCTCGAGGGGTTCGCCAAGCAGGCCGCCATCGCCTTCGACGACGCCCACGAGCTGCTCTCCCACGAACGCATCACCGAAGAGATCCGGGCCCGCATCGCGAAGGTGTCCGAGGGCCTGGCGAATCACGAGAAGATCCGTGAGTTCGAGGTGATCGAGGACGGCATGACCATGGAGAACGGCATGCTCACCCCGACGCTGAAGGTGCGCCGCCGGGCCGTGGAGCAGAAGTTCCGCGACAAGGTGGAGTCCATGTACGAGCGGATCCGTGCGCGTCGGAAATGACCCGGAAATGATGAGGGCCCCCCGCGTACCCGACAGAGCCCACTTACCCTTGCTGCCTTCCGGCCCTGGGGGGGTTGGGTGAGGTAACGCCACACGGGGGACCTGCCCTGCAGTGTAGCGCACGGGCCACTCCGACGCCGATTCGCACACATTCGGGCTCCGCGGTACGATCTTCGACGGAGCATTCGCATAGTGGCCTAGTGCGCTCGCTTGGAAAGCGGGTTGGGTTTACGCCCTCAGGGGTTCGAATCCCCTATGCTCCGCCACCCGGCCCCGGACCCCCTGTGGATCCGGGGCCGTTGTCATTCCGCATCGCCACCCTCAGATCGAAGCGCCATGCAGAGGCCGAGCTGGGCACGCAGCAGCTCCCTGACCTCACCCTGCGAAATCCGGCCGGGATCGTGGAGCAGCGCCAGCGTCAACCCGTCGATCGACGCCGCCATCAGCTCCGCCCCGAGCCGCACATCGGCGACGCCCGCACGTTGCAGCACCAGGGCACTCACCTCACGGGGCGCTTCGAGGAGGTTCTTCGCCTCGGCAGCGAAGTCGGGCTCGACGCGAGCGAGTTCGGTGAAGGCCAACCACACCGTGACCTCGTGCCGACGGCGCTCATCCAGGGGCAGGAACTCCTCGAAGAGATCCAGCGCCACCTGCTCCCCATCCATACCCCGCTCCGAGGCGCGCGACGCGATCGCGCGCAGCCGGGCCTCGACGCGTTCGGCCATCACCCGGGCCGCCAACGCCAGCATTCCGGACGCCCCGTCCACGTAATGACGCACCGAGCCGATGTTGAGCCCGGAGCGTTCGGCGACATTGCGCAGCGATGCGCCCTCGACCCCGCGCTCGTCGACGAGCTCGAACACCGCATCGGCGATCGCGCGGCGGCGCTCCTCGACATCAACAGGTTTGGGCATGCGGACATCGTATCGCCCCATGTGTCACAGCCGTGATATAAAACTCACGTATCACAGCCGTGACACACAAGCACGACCAGCGAGGCCCCATGACCACACGCATCACGCAACTCGATGTCGCCCGAGGCATCGCAATCCTCGGAACGCTCGGAACCAACATCTGGGTCTTCAGCCACCCAGAGGGCCTTGTCGGCCACCTCGCATCCCCAACCTCCCCCGGCGCCCCGCCCTGGCAACAGCAGATCGAGACGTTCCTCCAGCAGGTCACCAACGGCAAATTCCTCGGGCTGCTCACGCTCATGTTCGGGATCGGCCTGGCGATCCAGGCCGATGCGGCCCGGCGTCGAGGTCGCCCATGGCCCGGCCCCTATCTGTGGCGAGCGGGGCTCCTGCTCCTGGATGGCATCGTCCACTACTTCCTGGTGATCGAGTTCGATGTGTTGATGGGGTACGCCGTCACCGGCGCGGTCGTCGCCCACATCATCTGCACGAGCCCACGCACCCAACGCATCTGGGCCATCACCACCGGCGCCCTCCATCTGGCCCTGATCGGAGGACTCACCACGCTCCTGTGGTCCACCCCGGCCGATCAGCTCCCCACGACGCTCACTCCCAATCCCTACCGAGACGGCTCGTGGTGGGATCTGGTTCTCTTCCGCCTCGACAACGCGGCCATGTTTCGCGTCGAACCGGTGCTGATCGGGGCGATGTCGATCTGCATGTTCCTGATCGGCCACCGCCTGCATCACGCAGGGCTGTTCCTGCCCCACGGGGCCACACTGCGTCGACGCCTGATGCTCGTCGGTGCCATCGCGCTGCCGCTGGACATCGGGCTCGGCATGGCGCATCCCAACTGGTTCCTGGCAACCCGGTACGGCACGGCGCCGCTGGTGGCTCTGGGCCTTCTGGCCCTCATCGCCCACCTCCCGTCATCCACGGGCTGGTTCGGCGACCGGATGGCCGAATTGGGCCGCGTCGCCCTGAGCGCCTACATGCTCCAGAACATCCTGGCGTCAGCAATCTTCTACGGCTGGGGACTCGACCTCGGCGGCGCGCCCCCGACCTGGCGTCTGATCACGACCCCCATCGCCTTCGTGGTGGTGAGCGGCGCCATCATCGCCGGTGCCCATGTGTGGCTGCGACGCTTCTCCCGCGGCCCCGTCGAGTGGCTGTGGCACCACGGCTACGTGGCGCTCAGCGGTGCCGAACGCATCAACGCCGACGACGCCCGGTGCCGAACACCCCTCGCATGACCTCACGCACAGCCGTCCGGCCCATCTGCCGCACCAGCGTGTTCTTGCTGAGCTTCTCGAACATGCTCGGCTCATCCTTGACCGGACGCGGCGCGGGCTCCCGGGGAGCCCGGGGCATGCGGGCCTGGCCGCCGGAAGCTGCGGGCCCACGGGCCGCTTGTTCCTGGACGACTTGTTCCCGGGCAGCCTCTTCGGCACCGGCCTCAAGGCGAGCCGCAAGCATCTCGCGGGCCGATTCGCGGTCGATGGCCTGCCCGTACTTCGCCATCAGCGGCGACGCCGCCACGGCTGACTCCATCTGTGCAGCGGGACACGGCGACATCAACGACTGCGGGGCGAGGATCCGCGTCCAGGCAACGGGGGTCGGGGCACCGTCGGGATCCATGACGGTGACGACCGCCTCACCGATCCCGAGTGTCGTCAGCACCTCGCCGAGGTCGTACGAGGACGTGGGGAACGTGGCGACGGTGGCCTTCAATGCCTTCGCATCATTGGGGGTGTGGGCGCGCAGCTGGTGCTGCACGCGCGAGCCGAGTTGCGCCAGCACGTCCTCGGGCACGTCCTTCGGCGTCTGCGTCACGAAGAACACACCCACACCCTTGGACCGGATCAACCGCACCGTCTGGGTGATGGCGTCCAGGAACGCCTTCGACGCGTCCTTGAACAGCAGGTGTGCCTCGTCGAAGAAGAACACGAGCTTCGGCTTGTCGGTATCCCCCACTTCGGGGAGGTCCTGGAACAGATCGGCGAGAAGCCACATCAGGAAGGTCGAGAACACCTGCGGACGGTCCTGCACCGACGGCAGCTCCATCAGCGAGATCAGCCCCCGACCGTCCTGGGTGGTGCGCAGCAGGTCGGCGGTGTCGAACTCCGGTTCGCCGAAGAACTCATCAGCGCCCTGGGCCGCCAGCGTCGTCAGATTGCGTTGGATGACGCCGACGGTCGCCTTGGAGACGCCACCCAGGCCCTTGAGGTCGTCCTTGCCCTCATCGCTGACCAGGTGGGCCAGCACCGCGGAGAGGTCGGAGACGTCGAGCAGCGGAAGGCCGACGGTGTCGGCGTAGTGGAAGACCAGCCCGAGCGTCGATTCCTGGGTCTGATTGAGGCCCAGGACCTTCGACAGGAGCGTCGGCCCGAACGACGAGATGGTGGCCCGCACCGGCACCCCGACGCCCTCGGAGCCCAACCGGTGGAACTCCACCGGCGACGCGGTGGGCTGCCAGTTCTGGCCGATTCCGGCGGTGCGTCGGTCGAGCTTCTCGTTCGCCTCCCCGGGCGCCGCCAAGCCGGAGAGGTCGCCCTTCACATCGGCGGCGAACACCGGGACGCCCGCAGCCGAGATCTGCTCGGCCAACACCTGCAGTGTCTTGGTCTTACCGGTTCCCGTGGCGCCGGCGATCAGCCCATGCCGGTTCAGCATGCTCAACGGCACCCGGACCCGGGCATCGGGAACCGGCTCATCGGCGGCCATCAACACGCCAAGATCGATGGCACCCTCATCGAACGTGTATCCCTGCTTGACCGTGTCGACCTGTGTTGCCGTGACGTCCTGGCCCTCATCCGCACCCATGGCAGCAGTTTCCCGCCGGGAGTTAGCCTTCTGCAACCCAAAGGGAAGCAAATCGTGATCTGTTCGCCACCAACCTTTGCGCGCCCTCGTCTACAGTGGCGGGGTGATCTTCAAGCGCGTCGGTGACACTCGGCCATATCCGGACCACGGGTATGTCCAGAAGCAGTGGGCTGCAATCGCGCCGCACCAGGTGCGGCTCGATCAGCTCGTGACCACCAAGCGGACGCTCGATCTCGAGGCCCTCCTCGAAGAGGATTCGACGTTCTACGGCGACCTCTTCGCCCACGTGGTGTTGTGGCGTGGCGAGCTTTATCTCGAGGACGGGCTGCATCGTGCCCTCCGCGCCGCACTGCAGCAGCGTCAGACCATGCACGCCCGCGTACTCGAGTTGCGCTGATAATGTTCGCAGCCGTACAGCCGTGATCGAGGAGGGTGGACAAATGGACGCGAGCCGCGTGTGGCAAACCGTGAAGGCGCCACTGATCCTTGTGACCATGCTGGCCCTGTTGCTGGTCGGAACCTGGTGGGGCCTGAACCAGCTCAAGAAGCCTCTCCCCGGCCCGTCGGTCACACCCTGTGTCGACACCCCGATCGAGAACGGCGAGCTCAAGGCCCAGCAAGTCAGCATCCGTGTCCTGAACGGCAGTGATCTCCGCGGCAAGGCCGGCGAGGTCCAGCAGGCGTTGCGCGCCCAGGGATTCCGTGTGGTGTCCACCGGCAACACTCCCGAGCCAGCAGAGAAGACGCAGGTGGTTGGCCACTCCCCCGATGCCCCGGAGGTCAACCTCGTCGCCAAGCACGTGGTGGGCGCTGAACGCGTCGGCAACAACCGCGCCGATCACATGGTCGAGATCATCGTCGGCTCCGACTACGACGGTCTCGTGGCCGATGCCCCCCGTTCCCTCCAGGTCAGCACCCCATCGATCTGCCTGCCCGAGGCCTCCGAGCCCGTCCAGGGCCCCTGATGACCACCGCGCGCTGACCGCGCGTCACATCAGCGGCGGGACCGCCTGGACCGCTCCCCCACCCATGAGGTCACGCGCCACCTGCAACACCAAAGCGTCCTGACCGAATGATCCGATCAGCTGGACGCCGAACGGCAGACGCACCCCATCCACATCCGCATGGTGCAGCGGCACGGAGATTGCTGGCGTTCCGGTGATGTTCTGCACGCTCGTCCACGGTGTGAACCGCGTCTGGGCAGCGAAATCCTCGGCCGGATCGTCGTCATGGCGTAGCTCCCCCACTGGCAGTGGCGGCTGGGCGATGGTCGGAGTCACGATGATGTCGAAGTCGTCCCAGGTCGTTGCGACGCGGCGTCGGATCCGCTGGATGGCCGCCACCGCATCGGCATATTCGACGCCACTGGTGGCCCGCCCGATCTCACGGAGCCACCGAGTCAGCGGACGCAGCAACCCTTCCTGCTCCTCCGGCACGGGAACCTGCGCAGCGCCCACTGCCCAGATCGGCCGGAACGCCGCCCATTCCTTGGCCGGGAACGGAACCGCCGCCGGGCCCACGCGATGCCCCAATCGGGCGAGGCGTTCCATGGTCTGCTCCACCGCGGCCAATGCCTCGGGATGCACGTCAGCGTCCTCGGCGATGATCGGATCGACCACCACACCGACCCGCAGGGTGCGGGTGCGCTCCACCAGAGCCTCGGAGAAGGACCCGCCGATGTCGGGGAAGGTGTCCCCCGGGAAGCCGCCGCGCATCGCCTCCAGTCCGGCCGCGATGTCATTCACCGTCCGCGCGAGGACGCCGTGGGCGGCAAGACCCGGCCCCGCGCCCTGGTTCGGCCCCCAACTGATGGTGCCGCGGCTCGGCTTCATACCCACGACACCACAGCAGGCAGCGGGGATACGGATGGAGCCGCCCCCGTCGTTGCCATGGGCCACCGGAACGATGCCCGACGCCACTGCGGCCGCCGCGCCACCGCTGGAGCCACCGGCCATGCGTGTGGTGTCCCACGGAGTCACCGCCGGTGGGGCGTCCTGGGGCTCGGTGTAACACGGGAGTCCGAACTCCGGTGTCGATGTCTTCCCGATCGCCACGGTCCCGGCCTGCTTGAGCCTGGTGACCACGCCGTCATCGGTTTGGGCACGGAAGTCGCTCATCACCGGAGACCCGAACGAGCACGGCTCCCCATACAGGAGCGTCAGGTCCTTGATGGGCACCGGAACACCGAACAGCGGGCCGCCGGAGAATCCCGGCTCCTCCAGCCGTTCGTCGAGAACCATCGCACGTTCCAGCGCCGATTCGGCGGCCACATGGGCGAACGCACCATACGGGTCGGCCTGAGCCCGCTCCAGCGCGGCTCGCGTCACATTGGTGACGCTGATGTCCTGCGCCAGGATGCTCCCGGCCAGATCGATCGCGCTGCGAAAGTCAGGCTTCACGTGATACTCCCCGCCGTATCTCAGTCGTCCCGGTTGATGACGTGGTCGCAGAGCGCTTCGAGCGCTTCACGCGCTGGTCCTGCAGGCAACACCTGAAGACGGGCACGTGCGGCGTCGGCGCGGCGTCGCACCTCGGTACGGGCTTCCTCGATCGCGGGATGTTCCCGCAACAGACGCACGGCCTCGGCCAGATCCTCTTCGGATTCAAGGTCCGAGTCCACCAGCGCGAACAGACGCTCATCCTCGGGCCGGTCCATCGCGCGGGCCAGGAGCGTCGGCAACGTCGGAATGCCCTCACGCAGGTCGGTCCCGGGTGTCTTGCCGGTGACATCGGAGGTGATGTCGATGATGTCGTCGTGGAGCTGGAACACCAGCCCGATCTCCTCACCGAAGTCCCTGAGGACCTCGAGGGTCTCCTCGTCGAAACCAGCGACCATGCCGCCGAACACCGCCGAGGTCGCGATGAGCGATCCGGTCTTGTCTGCAATCACCTGGAGATGGTGGGCGATCGGGTCGGCGTCGGGGACCGGACCGACGGTCTCGGCGATCTGCCCCTGCACCAGACGCGCGAACGTGCGCGCCTGGATCTGCACGTAGTCGGTGCCGAGTTCGGCCACGGTGTCCGATGCCCGCGCGAACAGGTAGTCCCCCACCAGAATGGCCACCGAGTTCTGCCACCGGCGGTTCGCCGCCACCGCTCCACGCCGCAGATCGGCGTCATCCATCACGTCGTCGTGGTAGAGGCTCGCCACATGGGTGAGCTCCACCACCAGGGCGGCCTTCTCCAACCGATCGGCATCCACAGCGGCGCCCTCGGCGTCGGCGAGATGCGCGCACAACACCACCAGCATCGGCCGGAAGCGCTTGCCCCCGGCGGAGATGATGTGCTGAGCGGCCTCTGTGACCAACCGGGTGTCGGCTTCGGACGCCGTCAGCAGACGCTGTTCGATGGAGTCCAGTCGGCCCTCCACCGTGGCAGCGAAGCCGGGGTCGACCGAACCGAGTCCAGATGGCTTCACGTGGGCTCCTTGAAGAGTGGGATGTCGAGGCGCGGTCAGCGCAGGAACTCGGCCGCCATCGATGCTGCAGGCAGCAACAGGTTCGGCAGCACGCCCAACCCTACGGTCGTGACCAGGGCGACGGCGATCGTGAGCGTGGTGCGCCAGCTCGGCATCACGACCTCGACGCCATCCTCCTCGTCACCGGCGTCGGAGAAGAACATGACGACGATGACGCGCAGGTAGAAGAAGGCAGCGACCAGCGACGCGAGAACCGCGACGACAACGAGCCAACCGAATCCGCCCTGCCAGGCCGCACCGAACACAGCAAGCTTGCCGATGAAACCGCTGGTCAGCGGGATGCCTGCGAAGCTCAGAAGGAACAGGGCGAAGATTCCGGCAATGCCGGGATTCCGGCGGCCGATGCCAGCCCATGCCGAGAGTCGCGTCACCTCGCCGCCCTCGTTGCGCACCATCGTGATGATGGCGAACGCACCGACCGTGGTGAGTCCGTAGACCGCCAGGTAGAACAACGCCGAGGAGACCGACGTCATACCCATGATGGCCTCGCCCTGGGCCGCGCCCACCAGGGCGGTGAGGATGAAGCCTGCGTGGGCGATCGACGAGTAGGCCAGCATGCGCTTCACATCGTCCTGGACGATGCCGATGATGGCCCCCACGAACATGGTCAGGACCGCGATGACGGCCATGAACGGCTGCCAGTCCCAACGGGCTCCGCCGAAGGCGACGAAGAACAGACGCAGCAGAGCGCCGAAGGCGGCGATCTTGACACACGAGGCCATGAAACCTGTGACGACCGTGGGTGAACCCTGGTAGACGTCAGGCGTCCAGTTGTGGAACGGAACCGCACCCACCTTGAACAGGGTGCCGACAGCCATCAGGCCGATACCGCCCACCACGAGGGAGTACGAGCCAGCACCCTGGGTGATGGCCTCCGCAACGATGCCGAGGTCGAACGATCCGGCGTAACCGTAGATGAGGGCCATGCCCATCACGAAGAACGCCGAGGAGAACGAGCCGAGCATGAAGTACTTCAGCGCGGCCTCCTGCGAGAGCAGACGGCGGCGACGTGCAAGCCCGGCCAGCAGATACAGCGGCAGCGACATGATCTCGAGCGAGACGAACAAGGTCAGCATGTCGGCCGCAGCCGGGAAGATCATCATGCCGGTGAGCGAGAACATCGCCAGCGGGTAGACCTCGGTGTGCTCAAGCTTGAGCGCCGTGGCCTCACGCTCGGCGGGGGTGCCCGGGAGCGACGCGGCCTGCGGGGTGAACGGCGTCGCGCCACCACCGAGCTGACGCTCGCCGAACATGAGGATGCTCAGGGCGCCCAGCACGATGAGGGTGGCCCAGATGAAGTACGTCGGGCCGTCGAAGGCGAGCGAGCCCTCGACACCGATGAAGAAGCCCGTGTCGGGCTGGGCCAGCGCGCCGACCCAGTTGCCGATGGTGGTGATGAGCGCACCGATCAGACCGATGGCGACCAGCACGAGCTGGGCCGTCGGCCGGAAGCGACGCGGGACCGTGGCCTCGACACCGACACCGAACGTGCCGGCGAGGAAGACGAAGATCAGCGGAGCGAGGTGCCCGTATTCGAGCGCCGGAGCAGTGAACCCGGACATCAGTTGCTTCCCTCCATCGTGAGGCTGGGGTCGGAGACGCCCACCTGGGACATCGTGGTGGTCACCGCTGGCTCGATCAGATCCAGCATCGGCTTCGGGAAGAAGCCGAACACGAAGATGATGAGCAGCAGCGGGGCGACCGCCCAGCGTTCGCGGCCGGTGAGGTCATTGCTGCGTTCCTCGCCGAAGGCCTCCTCGACATCCTCGGTGACCGGGCCGGTCATCGTGCGCTGATACATCAGCAGGATGTAGGTGGCCGCCAGAACCATGCCGAGCGTCGAGATGCCGCCGATCCAGATGTTCTGCGAGAACGATCCGGCGATCACCATGAACTCCGAGACGAAGCTCGACATACCGGGCAGCGCCAACGACGAGAGGCCGCCGAGCAGGAAGACCCCGGCCAGGACCGGCGCCAGCTTCTGCACGCCGCCGTAGTCGGCGATCTTCTGCGAGCCACGACGCTGGATCAGGAAGTGCGCGGCCAAGAACAGCACACCGGTCGAGAACGCGTGGTTGAACATGTAGAACGTGGCACCGGTCATCGAGATGGTGGTGAACGAGAAGATGCCGATCACGATGAAGCCGAAGTGGCTCACCGAGGTGAACGCGATCAGACGCAGGATGTCGGTCTCACCGATCGCGGCCAGGGCACCGTAGATCATCGAGATCAATGCCAGGATCAGCACCACCGGGGCCGCCCACTGGCTCGCGCCGGGGAACAGCTCGAGGCAGAACCGGATCATGCCGAACGTGCCGATCTTGTCGAGCACACCGACCAGCAGCGCCGAGGTGCCGGGGGTGCCGGACTCGGCGGCGTCGGGCAGCCAGGTGTGGAACGGAACCATCGGGGCCTTCAGCGCGAAGGCGATGAAGAACAGCACGAACAGCACCCGCTCGGTCCCGGTGCCCATCGGCATGCCGGCGAGGTCGGCCAGCAGCATCGTCGGTTGGCCGTTTCCAGCCGAGATCGCATAGACGCCGACCACACCGGCCAGCAGGATCAGACCGCCACCGAGGCCGAACAGCAGGAACTTGATGGCCGCGCGGCGGCGTCCGGCTTCCCCGAAACCACCGATGAGGAAGTACATCGGGATCAGGGTGGCCTCGAAGAAGATGTAGAACACCAGCACATCGGTGGCCATGAAGCAGAACAGCGCGAAGCTCTCCATCACCAGCACCAGGGCGGAGAAGGCCCGCGGGCCCCAGCCGTCCTCGGCGTCGGCATGCCCCACGTTCCACGAGGCGATGAGCACGAACGGAGTCAGCAACACCGTGAGCAGCACCATGGTCAGCGAGATGCCGTCGGCGTTCATGGCCCAGTGGGCGCCGAAGGCGGGGATCCAGGTGAACTGCTCCGAGAGGTCGCGGCCTCCGGCAGCGAGGCCCACCACCACGAGCGCGAGCGCCGTGGTCAGCAGGGAGATGAACAGGCCGGTGACGCGTCCGGTGGCACGCGGGGTGAACATCACCACGAGTGCGCCGACCAGGGGGACGGCCCCGAGCAGGGTCAACAGGGGAAAACTCATGAAGACTCCTCCACTCAGGCCAGTTGGCCCAGGATCAGGACGGCGCCGACCAGGACGGCTCCCGCCACCATGGTCAGGCCGTACGAACGCACGTAACCCGATTGCAGTCGACGCAGCACCTGGCCGAGGCCCGAGGTGGAAGCCCCGATGCCTTCGACCGCACCGTCGACCTTGCCGCGGTCGAAGCCGGTCAGGAGCCCGATGAACGCCATGAGCGGGTTCACCACGACAGCATTGTTGATGTCATCGCCGTACACGTCACGTCGAGCAGCACGCTCCAGGAAGTTCCCGCGCGGGGCTTCCTTCGGCACGCTCTTGAACACCGACACCGCGATGACCACTCCGATGGCCACCACACCCATCGTCAGCCAGCCGATGGGTTCGGTGAACCCATCGAGCAGGCCGTAGGTGTGCTCCTCACCGCCAACGGCCGGCACGAGCCAACCGTTGATCCAGCTGTTCATGGCCACACCGGCCACGACCGACAAGATGGCGAGCACCACCAACGGGAACACCATGACTCCGGGCGACTCGTGCGGGTGCACTCCATGTTCCCAGCGCTTGCGTCCGAAGAACGTCATCACCATCAGGCGCGTCATGTAGTACGCGGTGATGCCGGCTCCGATGAGGGCGCAGATGCCGACGATCATGTTGTGCTCGAAGGCCGCCACGATGATGTGGTCCTTCGAGTAGAAGCCCGCGAAGAACGGGAACCCGATGATCGCGAGGTAGCCCATCGCGAAGGTCAGGAACGTCCAGCGCATGGCCCGGCCGAGCGCGCCGAAGTTGCGCATGTTCACGTCATCGTCCATGCCATGCATGATCGAGCCGGCGCCCAGGAACATGTTGGCCTTGAAGAAGCCGTGCGTCAGCAGGTGGAAGATCGCAAAGACGTAGCCTGCCGGGCCGATGCCCGCGGCCAGGATCATGTAGCCGATCTGCGACATGGTCGAACCGGCGAGCACCTTCTTGATGTCGTCCTTCGACGTGCCGATCCAGGCGCCCACCAGCAGCGTGACGGTACCGACGACCACCACGGCGGTGGAGGCCACCGGCGTCTGATCGAAGATCGGACCGGAGCGGACGATCAGGTAGACGCCCGCGGTGACCATCGTCGCGGCGTGGATGAGAGCCGACACCGGGGTGGGGCCCTCCATGGCGTCGAGCAGCCAGGCCTGCAGCGGCACCTGTGCGGACTTGCCGCAGGCCGCGAGCAGCAGGAACAAACCGACCAGCGTCGCGGTGAGCGGCGAGAACTGTGCAGCGTTCTTGCCGACCTCGGCGAACTCGACGGAGCCGAAGTGGGCGAACATCGTGATCATGGCCAGCGCCATACCGATGTCGCCGACACGGTTCATGACGAAGGCCTTCTTGGCGGCCGCGGCCGCTGCCGGACGGTGCTGCCAGAAACCGATCAGCAGGTACGACGCCAGACCGACGCCCTCCCAGCCGATGAACAACACCAGGTAGCTGTTGGCCAGCACCAGCACCAGCATGGCTGCGATGAAGAGGTTCAGATAGGCGAAGAAGCGTCGGCGACGCTCATCGTGCTCCATGTAGCCGATCGAGTAGATGTGGATCAGCGAGCCCACACCGGTGATCAGCAGCACGAACAGGATCGAGAGTTGATCGACCAGCAGCGCGATCTGCACGTCCCACGGCCCGACGCCGATCCACTCGTAGACCGGCACCTCCACTGTGCGTTCGGCCACCGAGGCGCCGAGGAGCTGGAAGAACAGGGCCAGGCCGATGCCGAACGAGGCGATCGGGGCCAAGGTGGCGAGCAGATGGCCCCACGCATTGCTGGCTTTGCCCACCAGCAGCAGGAACGCGGCCGAGACCAGCGGGATGGCGATCATCAGCCAGGCCATCTGGAACAGTCCCGACGCGGCCACCGGCTCGAGGATTGCGGTCTGCAAAGGATTCACCACGAACACCTCAGAACTTCAGCAGGTTGGCGTCGTCGACCGAGGCCGAACGGCGGGTACGGAAGATGGAGACGATGATCGCCAGACCCACCACGATCTCCGCCGCGGCGACGATCATGACGAAGAAGCTTGCGATCTGCCCATCGATGTTGCCGTTGATACGGCTGAACGTGACCAGGGCCAGGTTCGTGGCGTTGAGCATGAGCTCCACCGACATGAACGCGATGAGTGCGTTGCGGCGCACCATGAAGCCCACGGTGCCGATGGCGAACAGGATCGCCGCCAGCACCAGGTAGTTCTCGGGATTCACTTGGCGTCCTCCTCTGCCGTGGCCTCGGACCGCTCATCTCCGGCACCGACCTCGGCGCGCGGCGCGGTGTCGACCTCACCTCGTGCAGTCGGGCCGGTTCCAAGCACCTGACGCTCGTCGCCGACCGGTTCCTCGCCGTCGATCTCGTCGAGGGCCCACTTGGTGGCTGCGGCCAGACGATGGGCGTCGACCACATCGCCGCGGGCGGCCAAGCTCGTGGAGACCGAGGACTCGGCGGCACTGCCATCGGGCAGCAGCGCGGGGGTGTCGACGGCGTTGTGGCGCGCGTAGACGCCCGGCGTCGCGCCCGAGCCCGGGTGCGTGCCGTCCTCGGCATACTTGCGCATCCGCAGCAGCGCGCGACGACGCTGCGTCAGTCGGCCACCGATACGTTCACGGTGTGCCAAGACCATCGCGGCCAGGGCTGCGGTGATGAGCAGGGCGGCGGTGGTCTCGAAGATGAAGATCCATCGTCCGAAGACCGCGTAGGCGATCTGCTGGACGTTGTTGCCCTCCACCTCGGGGGTGTAGCCAACGACCTGGCCCTCGACGATCGCATTGCCCATGACGCCGACCAGCAGCGCACCCAGCCCGAAGGCGGCGAGGCCGGCGGCCAGGCGCTGGCCGCGGAGCGTCTCCACCAGCGAATCGGTGGAGTCGACGCCGACGAGCATCAGCACGAACAGGAAGAGCATGAGCGCAGCACCGGTGTAGACGATGATCTGCACCGCGAACAGGAACGGCGCCTGCTGGGCCGCGTACTGCACAGCGAGGCCGACCATGACCGTGGCCAGGCCCAGCGCCGAATGGACCGGCTTCCTGGCCATGACCATGCCGATGGCCGCGAGGACGATGATGGGCGCCAACAGCCAGAAGGCGACGGCGGTACCCGTGACAAGAGGAACGATCACTTCTGCGCTCCTGACTGCACATCTCCGGATTGGGATTTCTTGCGGTTCTCGAGCGTGTCGGGCGTTCCGGTGGCCGGGAGACCGAGGAAGTAGTCCTTCTCGTCATCGCCCAGACGACGCGGATGCGGCGGCTGCTCCATACCGGGCAGCAGCGGGGCCAGGAGGTCCTGCTTCTCGTAGATCATCTTGGCGCGCGTGGTGTCGGCCAGCTCGAACTCGTGCGTCATGGTGAGGGCACGCGTCGGGCAGGCCTCGATGCACATGCCGCAGAGAATGCAGCGCAGATAGTTGATCTGGTAGACGCGGCCATAGCGTTCACCGGGAGAGATGTTCTCACCGTCGACGTTGGAGGCACCCTCCACGTAGATGGCGTCTGCAGGACAGGCCCACGCGCAGAGCTCACAGCCGACACACTTCTCCAGCCCGTCGGGCCAACGGTTCAGCTGGTGCCGACCGTGGAATCGGGGCATGAAGTCGGGGCGGGCGCCCTTCACATGCGGGTAGTCCTCGGTGAACGTCTTCTGGAACATCGTCCGGAACGTGACGCCGAAGCCGGCCCAGTTCTGAAGGAATCCCATCATTTCTCCTTGTCGTTCGACTCGGCATCGGATTCCGCGTCGGAGCTGACGATCGTGGCCAGCTCCGGAAGCGTCTGGCCCTCCTTGGGCGGAACCGGATATCCACCGGCGTAGGGATCGAAGTCATCGCCGTCGCCGTACTCGACCTCTTCATCATCATCGGGGGTCGCCTCGAACCCGAAGAAGGCGAAGAGAAGGACGGCCAGTGCGGTGAACACGATCGCGATGATCGCGTAGATGCCCATGCTGTTGGCGGAGACCGAGCGCATGATCGCAACCAGCGAGATCCACAGCAGTGAGATCGGGATCAGGTACTTCCAGCCCAGACGCATGAACTGGTCGTAGCGGAATCGCGGAAGCGATGCGCGGACCCAGATGAACAGGAACACCAGCAGCAGCAGCTTGATCGTGAACCACACGATGCCGAACCACGGGTTGAGTAGAACATCGCCGACCACATTGCCCTCGAGGAGGTTGACCGGCCACGGCGCATGCCAGCCGCCCAGGAAGAGCGTGGTGGCGATCGCCGAGACGTTGACCATGTTGAGGTACTCGCCGAGGTAGAACATCGCGAAGCGGAAGCCCGAGTACTCGGTGTGGAAGCCCGCCACGAGCTCGCCCTCGGACTCGGGGAGGTCGAAGGGCAGACGGTTGGTCTCACCGAACATCGCGATCACGTAGACCACGAAGCTCGGGATGAGGATCAGCCAGTACCACTGCGGCACCTGCAGGCCGGTGCCCGCTCCGAAGAAGCTCATCGGCTCCTGCTGAGCGGCCACGATCTCGGAGGTCGACATCGAACCGGCGAACATGAACACCGGCACGAACGACAGACCCATCGCGATCTCGTACGAGATCATCTGGGCGCTCGACCGCAGGCCGCCGAGCAGCGAGTAGGTGGAGTTGGAGGACCAACCCGCGAGCACGATGCCGTAGATGCCCACCGAGGCCAAGCCGAGGATCGCCAGGATGGCGACCGGCAGGTCGGTCATCTGCAGGAGGGTCTCCTCACCGAAGATGGTGACCTGTCCGCCGAACGGGATCATCGACAGAATGCTGAATGCCGGGATCGCCACCAGGTACGGGGCGAGGTTGAACACCCACTTCTCGGCCTGGGCCGGGCGGAAGTCCTCCTTGAACATCAGCTTCAGACCATCGGCGAGCGTCTGCAGCCAACCGCGCGGACCGTTCATGCGCGGGCCGATGCGGTTCTGCATCTTCGCCAGGGCCTTGCGCTCGTACACGATGTTGAAGATCGTGATGAGCAGCAGGAACACCAGGACGAACACGCCCTTGAGCGGCGCCATCCACCACGGGTCGTCCGCGAGGACGCTGACATCAGTAGCGAAGGGGATCATCACTTGGTTCCTTCCGTGCTCACCGATGCGGCGCCCTCGGGTCCGTCACCCTCGGATGCCTCCGGCTCGATCATGTCCAACCGCACGAGGTCGCCAGCGGTGGCTTCGAGTTCGGTGGACAGGTTGTGGCCCCGCGCGTGGGCAGGGAGCCACACGCAGCCAGATGCCATGTTCTCGACGATCTTCAGCGGCAGCGTCACCGAACGCTGCCCACGCGAGACCTCGACGAGCGCGCCCTCGGGGGCGTCTGCTGCCATGGTCGGCCCCATCGCGACGACCGGGCGCTGCGCAGTGCCAAGGAGTGCGTCCTCCCCATCCAGACAGCGAGAGTCGTCGAGCAGGTCACGCCAAGTGCTCAGCACCGCTTCACCGGGGCCGACCTCGATGGCCGTGCTGCCGGCGACGCGTGGTTCTGCTGCCCGGTTGCCCGACCACGGCCCGAACTCGTCGAACTCGGCCTTGGCCGCGGAGACGGTCCGCGGTGCGGCGGGCGCACCGAGCGCGTCGGTGAGAGCGGCGAGAGCACGACCGTCGGTCATGACGTGCTTCTTCGGAATCACGTTGTGCACGGGGCGTTCACGCCCCTCCCAGTCGATGAACGTGCCCGACCGCTCCTCCAGGAGCGAGATGGGCAGCACCACGTCGGCGCGGGCGGTCACCGAGGACTCGCGGGCCTCGAGGCTGAGCACGAAACCGGCCTCCTCGAGCGCCTCGAGCGCGATCCGGGGCTTGGGGAAGTCCTCGGGTTCGACGCCGGCGACCACGAGGGCCCCGAGCTCTCCGGCCAGGACGGCGTTGAACATGCCGGTGGCATCGAGTCCGACGCGAGCCGGAACATCGGCACCCCACACCGCTTGGGCATCGACGCGAGCGGCCGGATCCGACAGCGGGCGTCCACCCGGGAGGAGATGCGGCAGGCAGCCGGCCTCGACCGCGCCACGTTCACCGGCACGACGCGGGATCCACGCCATGCGGGCTCCGGAACGTCCTGTGGTGTCGAGCACCATGGTCAGCAGACCGGGAATCTCGGCCGCACGCTCACCCACGAGCACGACGGTGTCTCCGTCGAGATCCACCGAAGCCAGGGCCTGTGGTTCGCCGCCTGGGACGGCGGACACCAGCGTCGCGTTGAGCTTCTGCGAACCGCGCGAGAGGAACGGCGCGATCGTGGTGACCTTGAGCCCCTTCTTGCGCATGGCCTTGCGGAGCCGCAGGAACACGATCGGAGACTCGTCCTCGGGCTCGAAGCCCACGAGCACCACGTGCTTGGCGCGTTCCAGTTCGGCGTAGGTGACGCCGAGCCCGGTGCCGGCCACGGCGTTGGCGAGGAAGTCGGTCTCCTCGGCGCTGTGGGCACGGGCACGGAAGTCGATGTTGTTGGTACCGAGCCCCACACGCGCGAAACGCGAGTAGGCGTAGGCGTCCTCGACCGTCAGGCGTCCGCCGGTGAGCACACCGACGTCCTTGCCGGCCTTCTGCAGCCCAGCCACGGCGGCGTCGATCGCCTCGGGCCAGGACGCGGGAAGCAGCTCGTCACCGCGTCGCACGAGCGGCGTGGTGATGCGGTCATCGCCGCGTCCGGAGACGAAGCCGAAACGGCCGCGGTCGCAGTTCCACTCCTCGTTGACCTCCGGGTCGTTGCCGGCCATGCGTCGCATGACGGTGCCACGGCGGTGGTCGACGCGCAGATCACAACCGGACGCGCAGTTCTCGCACGTGGTGTGCGTCGAGACCAAGTCGAACGGACGCGAACGGAAACGGTAGGCCGACGAGGTCAGCGCACCCACCGGGCAGATCTGGATCGTGTTGCCCGAGAAGTACGACTCGAAGGGTTCCTTCTCGTAGATCGCGACCTGCTGCAGGGCGCCACGCTCGGCCAGTGCGATGAACGGGTCACCGGCGATCTGCTCGGAGAACCGCGTGCAGCGCGCACAGAGGATGCAGCGCTCGCGGTCGAGCAGAACCTGGCTGGAGATGTTGATCGGCTTGGGGTAGGTGCGCTTCTCACCCTCGTAGCGCGATTCCCCGTCACCGGTGGACATGGCCTGGTTCTGCAGCGGGCACTCGCCACCCTTGTCGCAGATCGGGCAGTCCAGCGGATGGTTGATGAGCAGGAACTCGATCATGCCGCGCTGGGCCTTCTCAGCCACCGGCGAGGTGTACTGGGTGCGCACCTTCATACCCGGCATCGCGGTCAGTGTGCACGAGGTCTGCGGCTTGGGCATCTGACGCCCACGTCCGTCGTCCACCACATCGACCATGCACTGGCGGCAGGCACCGGCCGGGTCGAGGAGCGGATGGTCGCAGAACCGGGGAATGTCGATGCCCAGTTCCTCGGCCGCGCGGATCACCAGCGTCCCCTTCGGCACCGATGTCTCGATGTCGTCGATGCTGAAGGTGACCAGTTCCTCCGGCGGCCTGGCCTGATCCGCCGGCGGCTGGGTCTGGCCCTTCTTCTCGTCCTTCTCAACCGTCATCAGTGGGTCCCCACCTTCTGCTGCGCACCGGCGTGCTCGGACGCCGCGGCCAACGGCTTGGCCTCGAACAGGGCGCTCTTCTCGTACGGGAAGAGTTCCCACGCCGGCGTCGTGTAGCCGGCCTCGAACTCGGAGCGGAAATGCTTGATCGCCGAGGTGACCGTCGCCACGGCGCCATCGGCCAGAGCGCAGAACGAGCGTCCACCGATGTTCTCGCTGAGGTCGAGGAGCTTCTCGATATCACCCTCGACGCCCTCACCGCGCTCGATGCGCATGAGGATCTGTACCAACCACCAGGTGCCCTCACGGCACGGCGTGCACTTGCCGCACGATTCATGCTTGTAGAACTCGACGAACCGCAGCGTCGATCGCACCACCGAGGTGGTCTCGTCGAAACACTGCAGCGCCTTGGTGCCCAGCATCGACCCGGCGGCCGCAGTGGCCTCGTAGTCGAGCGGCATGTCCATGTGTTCGGCCGTCAGCAGCGGCGTCGATGAACCGCCGGGCGTCCAGAACTTCAGCTTGTGGCCGTCACGCATGCCCCCACCGAGGTCGATGAGTTCACGGAGAGTGATCCCCATCGGGGCCTCGAACTGGCCGGGCTTCTTGACGTGCCCCGAGAGCGAGTAGAGCGTGAAGCCCTTGCTCTTCTCGGTGCCCATGGACTGGAACCATTCCTTGCCGTTCGCGACGATGCTCGGCACCGACGCGATCGACTCGACGTTGTTGACCACCGTCGGGCTCGCGTACAGACCGGCGACGGCTGGGAACGGCGGACGCAGGCGGGGCTGGCCGCGGCGGCCCTCGAGCGAATCGAGCAGCGCGGTCTCCTCGCCACAGATGTAGGCGCCGGCACCGCTGTGCACGGTCAGCTCCAAATCGAGGCCCTTGCCGAGGATGTTCCTGCCCAGATAGCCGGCCGAGTAGGCCTCACGCACCGCCTGCTGCAGACGTCGTGCCACGTGGAGCACCTCACCGCGCACGTAGATGAACGCGTGCGAGACGCCGATCGCGTGCGAGGCGATGATGATGCCCTCCACCAGGGTGTGGGGGCTGGCCATCATCAGCGGGATGTCCTTGCAGGTGCCCGGCTCGGACTCGTCGGCGTTCACCACGAGGTACTTCGGGTTCGGGTTGTCCTTGGGAACGAAGCTCCACTTCATGCCCGTCGGGAAGCCCGCGCCACCACGCCCACGGAGGTTGGCGTCCTTCACCAGCGCGATGACGTCATCGGGCTGCATGTCGAGCGCCTTGCGCAGCGCGTCATAGCCGCCGCGCCGCTCGTAGTTGTTGATCCGCCACGGCCGATCGTCGGCCCAGTTGGCGGAGAGAACGGGCGTCAACAGGTCGGTCACTTCGACTCCCCCTCCGTGTCGTTGGCGGGCAGGGCGGCCGGATCCGGCGCCTTCCAGCCCTTCTCCGCTGCGATCTCGACGCCGAGCAGGCTCGCGGGGCCACCGGCCGGTCCCTCGTCGGTGCGGCCGTCGTCGAAACCGGCGAGGACACGCTCGGCCTCGCGCCATGAGGTGATCTCGGCGCCACGGGTCGAGGTGACCGGGTTGCCGGCGGCCAGGTCGTCGACAAGCCTGATCGCCGAATCCGGCGTCATGTTGTCGAAGAACTCCCAGTTGACCATCACCACGGGGGCGTAGTCACAGCCGGCATTGCATTCGACGCGCTCGAGCGTCACCGAGCCGTCCTCGGTGGTCTCGTCGTTGCCGACGCCGAGGTGCTCCGAGAGCGTCTCGAAGATGTGGTCCCCGCCCATGATCGCGCAGAGCGCGGTGCTGCAAACGCCGACGTGGTGCTTGCCGGCCTTCTTGCGCTTGTACATGGTGTAGAACGTGGCGACGCCGTTGGCCTCGGCGGTGGTGATGCCGAGTTCCTCGGCGCACATCTCCAAGCCCTTGGGGCTGACGCGGCCGTCGACCGACTGCACCAGGTGCAGCGCGGGCAGCAGGGCCGAACGCTTCTGGGGGTACCGGGCGGCGATCTGGCGGATCTCCTCGCGGTGTTCGTCGGTCAGGTTCGTCGCGTCGTCGGCGACATCGATTCCGCCGGATTTCTCGAAGTACGACTTGAAACCGCTCACCGGTCCACGCCTCCCATCACGGGGTCGACCGAGGCCACGGCCACGATCACGTCCGACATCATGGCGCCCTCGGCGAGAGCCGAGACCGCCTGCAGGTTGTTGAATGACGGGTCCCGGAAGTGGGCACGCCACGGACGCGTGCCGCCGTCGGAAACCACGTGGGCGCCGAGCTCGCCCTTCGGGGACTCCACCGCCGCGTAGGCCTGACCGGCCGGCACGTGGAAGCCCTCGGTGACGATCTTGAAGTGGTGGATCAGCCCCTCCATGGATTCACCCATGATGTGCTTGATGTGCTCGTTGGAGTTGCCGATGCCGTCGCCACCCACGGCCATCTGTGCCGGCCAGGCGATCTTCGGGTCGTCCACGATGTGACGGGCGCCCTGCATCTTGCGCAGGCGGTCCCGGCACTGCTCGACGATGCGCAGTGACTGGTACAGCTCGTCCTGACGCACGCGGAACTTCGCGTAGGCATCGCCCTCATCGCGGGTGATGACGTCGAAGTCGTAGGTCTCGTAGCCCAGGTAGGGCATGTCCTTGCGCAGGTCCCACGTGTTACCCGTTGAACGCAGCATCGGACCGGTGATCCCGAGCGCCAGACACGTCGCCTCATCGAGGTAGCCGACACCGACGTGGCGCCCCTTGAAGATCGGGTTCTCGTTGCAGAGCTCCGCGATCTCGGGCAGACGCCAGTGCAGGAAACGGATGGTCTCGTCGACCACGTCGAGTTCTTCGTCGGTGACGTCATTGGGGACGCCGCCGGGACGGATGAAGCCGTGGTTCATCCGCAGGCCGGTGATGGCCTCGAACACATCGAGGATCATCTCGCGGTTACGGAATGCCTGGGTCATCACGGTGGTGGCGCCGAGCTCGTTGGCACCGGTCCCGATCGCGATGAGGTGCGACGCGATGCGGTTGAACTCCAACAGCATGACGCGGATGACGTTGGCCTTCTCGGGGATCTCGTCGGTGATCCCGAGGAGCTCCTCGACGGCCATCGCGTAGGCCGTCTCCTGGGAGAACGGCGTCAGATAGTCCATACGCGTGCAGAACGTGGCGCCCTGCGTGAACGTACGAAACTCCATGTTCTTCTCGATACCGGTGTGCAGGTATCCGATGCCCGCCCGGGCCTTCTGCACCGTTTCACCGTCCATCTCGAGGATGAGGCGGAGCACGCCGTGCGTCGAGGGGTGCTGCGGGCCCATGTTGACCACGAGCAGTTCGTCACCGCGTTCGGCCTGGGAGGTGACGATCTCGTCCCAGTCCTGACCGGTGGCGGTGTAGACCTGATCGGCCTCGACGTCGTCGTTGGCCATGGTGCCGTAGTAGTCGTCAGTCACTTCGAGTAGCTCCTGCGCTCGTCGGGCGGCGCGATCGTGGCGCCCTTGTATTCCACCGGCACGCCACCGAGCGGGTAGTCCTTCCGCTGCGGATGGCCGGGCCAATCATCCGGCATGAGGATGCGTGTCAACGCGGGATGTCCATCGAAGATGACGCCGAACATGTCCCAGGTCTCGCGCTCGTGCCAGTCGGCGGCCGGGTAGACCCGGACGATGGAGGGCACGTGGGGATTGGTCTCGGGAACCGCGGTCTGGACGCGGACACGACGCCGGTGCGTCATCGACAGGAAGTGGTACACCACCACCAGCTCGTGATCGACATCGGCCGGGAAGTGCACGCCGGACACGCTGGGGAGCACCTCGAAGCGCAGTCGGGCATCATCGCGGAGCACCCACGCCAGTTCGAGCATCTTCTCGGCGTGCACCAACAGCGTCAGACCGCCGTGGTCGACGACGACGCGTTCGATCGCACCGGGAACGGTCTCGTTGATGATCTCGACGGCCTCGTCGTACCACTCACCATAGGGCGGCACCGAGCCGGCCGGACGGGTGATGGGGCGACGGAGCCCCCCGAAGCCGGAGGTGTCGTTGTCGGCGGTGCCGAACTGGCCCCGGCGCACCTCGACGAGCTCGGGCGTCGGGCCATCGTGCTCGAGCACCGTGGCGTTGGGGTTCTCATCGGCCAGCGCCCGGACATTGCCCATCTTCTGGGTACTCATCGCGCGCCCGGCCTCGGTGCTCTTCGGCGGCTGAGGCACGAAGGGGTTCACCGGGTCGCTGACGTCGGCGGAATCCTGCTCGACCTCGGCGGCCTTCTTCTCCACGTCCTTCGGATTCTTCTCGCTCATCGCAGCAGCCCCTTCATCTCACTGGTGGCCGGGGCGTTGAGCGCGTCACGCTCGGCCTCGACGTTGCGGGCGATCTCGTGCGCGCCCATGGGGGTCTTCTCGATGATGTCCTTCTTGAGCTTGAACATCGCGTCGATGAGCATCTCGGGGCGCGGCGGACAGCCGGGCACGTAGATGTCGACGGGCACGACGTGGTCGACGCCCTGCACGATCGCATAGTTGTTGAACATGCCGCCGGAGCTGGCGCACACACCCATCGAGATGACCCACTTGGGGTTGGGCATCTGGTCGTAGACCTGACGCACCACCGGCGCCATCTTCTGACTCACCCGCCCGGCCACGATCATGATGTCCGCCTGGCGCGGTGATGCACGGAACACCTCCTGGCCCCAGCGTGACGCGTCGTAGCGCGGTGCGCCGTAGGTCATCATCTCGATGGCGCAGCAGGCCAAGCCGAAGGTCACCGGCCACGAGGATGCCTGACGCATCCACCCGGCGAGGGCCTCGACGGTCGTCAGCGCGATCCCGGCCGGGATGTTGTCCTCGATACCACCAGCCATGTCAGTTCGCCTTCCTCGGAACGGGCCCGTTCATGTTCATTCCTCCCACTGCAGACCGCCGCGCTGGATCACGTAGAGGTATGCGACGAGCACCGCGTCGATGAACAGCACCATCGCGATGAGGGCCCATGGGCCCAGCTCATCGAACGCGACCGCCCACGGATAGAGGAAGACGATCTCGATGTCGAAGACGATGAACAACATCGCGGTGATGTAGTACTTCACCTGGAACCGGCCACCACCCACCGGCTGAGGGGTGGGCTGAATACCGCATTCGTACGAGTCGTACTTGACTCGGTTGAAGCGACGCGGCCCCATCTGCATCGTCACAGCCAGACCAGCGGCCGCGAAGGCCGTCGCGATCAAGAGCATGACGATCAGAGGGAAGTAAAGACCGAGATCCATCGAACTACCTCTTCCAGAACTCCGCGCAGACTGCTGCCGGGACGTGACCCCAATGCCGTCGGGATGGAACTGCAGGCATGCTCCACCTTTCAGGACGGCAACTGGACACGGACAGCGACAGTCTAGGCCCCATCTCTTATTCCGGACCAATCGACATCGGACACGAGTTCACTTAGGTAAACCTAAGTTCATACCGTGGTCTGATGCAACCCCCGTCGGCATCGCCGTTTCCGGGTACGCTCGATCGGTGCTCACCGACCAACCCGTACATCTCCACGCCCGTTCCGCGCGCATCGACGACCCCGGATCCCTGATCGATCTGCTTCCGGGAGACCAGTTCGACACCGCCTTCCTCCGGCTCGGCGATGGGTTCGTGGGCAGCGGTCGCGTGACGGGCCTCGCCTGCCGAACCCCGCAGGAGGCCGACGCCTGGTGGTCCCGCCTGACCTTCGAGCACACCATCGACGAGGACTTCGATGGTCGACTGGGCCCCGAAGGCTCCCCGAGGGTCATCACACCCCCAGGCGTCATGGCGTTCGGACATTTCGTGTTCGATCCCGAACGAAGCCACAGCGACGCGGTGCTCCAGGTGCCCGAATGGGTGGTGGGACGCCGTGACGGCGTCACCTGGGTCACGCAGATCTCCACCGAGCCCATCACCGCCCCTCCGAAGGCGCCGACGCCCGTGCCGGTCCGCCGCCACCCCGGCACGGTCACCTACGCCGATGGGTCCCTTTCGGCCATCGAGTGGGAGCGTCGCGTGCACATGGCGATCGAGCGCATTCGGGCAGGAGAGCTGGAGAAGGCCGTGTTGGCCCGCGAGATGGTCGCCACCGGCTCGGAGGGCATCGACGCACGACATCTCGCGGCGAACCTCGCCACGTCCTACCACCGTTGCTGGACGGCGATGGTCGACCGATGGGTCGGCGCCTCACCGGAGATGCTGGTGCGTCGACGCGACGGCCTGGTGACCTCGCGGGTCCTGGCCGGAACCATCCAACGCACCAGTGAGGCCGACGCCGACCGGGCGCTGGCCACCCACCTGGCGCGCTCGTCAAAGGATCTCGGGGAACACGAGTACGCCGTGGCGTCGGTGGCTGAAGCACTCGAGCCATGGTGCTCGGGCATGAACGTGCCCGATGCCCCCTACGTCCTCGAGCTGCCCAATGTGTTCCACCTGGCCTCCGACGTCACCGGCGTCGCCAAGCAAGGCGCGACCTCACTGGGCCTTGCCGCGGCATTGCACCCCTCGGCCGCGGTGTGCGGAACCCCCACCGGTCTCGCACGCGACCTCATCGCGGAGGTCGAGGGACTCGACCGTGGGCGTTATGCCGCCCCCATCGGATGGATCGACTCCAGCGGCGACGGCGAATGGGCCATTGCGCTGCGTGGAGGCCGGATCGACGGTGACCGGGCGCACCTCTACGCGGGCTGCGGCATCGTGGCCGATTCGGTACCTGCAGACGAGCTGGCCGAATCCAACGCCAAGCTCATCCCGATGCGTGAGGCCCTGGAGGGGTGAGGCCCCCACGCCGGCCCACCGCCATCACAGCGGCGTGAGCCAGCCCCATTCGTCGGCGAGTTCCCCAGCCACCGCGCGCAGGTGCTGGTGGAGGTCGGCGATGGTCTCCTTCACTGATCCGGCAGGCCCCTCGTCCTGCACCAGGTACTGCACCGAGACCTCCCGGCTCGGGGCGTCCTCGATCGTCAGCGCGACGACCCCCGGATGGACCTGCCCCAGCACGGTGAGTGCGGGCCGCATGGCGACCCCGATGCCCTGACGCACGAGGGCGACCGTCAATCCCGGGTCGTCGGAGGAGACGCTGATCTGCGGATGGAACCCGCGTCGCAGACAGTTCTCCACCAATTCTTGGCGGCAGTGGGGACACCCGCCGACGAACGAAGACTCCGCGGCTTCCTCCAGAGCGATCGATTCACGTCCGGCCAGGGGGTGGTCCTCCGCGACGAGGAGGACGTTCTGCTCACGCAGGATGGCCAGGTCCTCCACGCCCTTGCGCGTGATGGTGCGCTCCTCGAAAGTGATGAGCGCATCGCACTGACCCGAGCGCAGCAGGCCGAAGTCGGCAGGCGGTTCGGTGTCCAGGACGCGGACCTCGAGGCGCGGCTCGGCGGTGACCATCCGCCCCAGGGCCGTGGGCAGCAGGACGGCGTTGGCGCTGGGGAAGGCCCCCAGGCTCAGGCTGATCGCCTCATCACGACGCGCGGACTCCCGGACGCGGTCGCGGACGTCGTGCCAGGCGGAGAGCGTCGATTCGGCGTGGGCCTGAAGTGTCTTGCCGGCGGCGGTGAGCTCGACGCGACCGCCCTCACGGGTGAAGAGCTCCACTCCCATGATGCGTTCCAACGACTTCATCTGTTGGCTCACGGTCGGCTGGCTGAATTCGAGTCGGCGCGCAGCTGCCGAGATGCTCCCAGCGTTGACCACGGTGAGGAAGACCTCGAGAAGCTTGGTGTCCATGCTGCGAGTGTAAGTGCAGGAGCCGGGAATGGCAGCCGACGCGGGCCGCGATCAGCGTCCGCGCTTCTGTTTGGCCTCCGCCAACAGTCGCTGCTGTTCCTCCTGCTGCTCCTGCAGACGATCCATGGTGATGTGCCCCTGCACCAGCAGGAAGGCGATGCCAGCGATCGCCGCCGACACCATCCACGGCAGGTTGAACACCAGCGGCGCGGTGATGAGGACGACGACCTCGATACCGGCCACGAGGTTCATCGCGAGTCCTGGCGGCAGCGCGCCCATGGGGGTGTACATCTGCGGGGTCCCGTAGTCGACCGGACGACAGGTGACCCAGCGCGTCGCCGCGATGACGCCCGCCGCACCGATCAGGAGGGCCACCACGACCGCCTCGAACAACGGCCGATTCACCACCATCGCGGGGATGGCCGCCACCGACCACATGCCAGCGACGACGGCCGGTACCCGCATGGAGGCCTTGCGCAGAGCCGGGGTGTCGAACGGGAAGCAGCGGGCCAGACCCTTGGTGCGGCTGAGCACCCGCATGCCGTTCATCAGCGGCACGAGGGTGACGAAGAGTGCCAGCGCGGAGACCGTCGGCGCGAAGGCGCCGAACCCGAGCGCATTCATCGCGTAGGGCACCACGAGGACCGCGATCGGGCCGACCAGCAGTTGTGGGCGACGCTGGAGACGCTGCCAGTCACGTCCCTCCAATGCGTCGAGTCCGGTGCGTTGACCGCGCGTGGGACGCACCTGGCCGCGCTCCAGTTCACGACGCTCGATGATCATGTCCCGAATCAGGCCGAAGTCCATGGCGAACGCTGCACCGGCCATGCCGCTGACGAGCTCACCGCCGGCCACCAGGTGACTCCGCCGAATGTTGTTGAGGCGCCCCACAGCCACCAGGGAGCTGAGCGCGAGCACCGCACCCGAGGCAGCCGCCACGATCCACGCCAACTGCAGCTCTTCCTGCGACGAGAGCGGCATCGTGGCCCATCCGGAGGCCACCGCCACGACCATGAGGAAACCCGCGAGCGCCAGAGCCCCCAACAGCCACACCGCCAGACGTGTCACCCATTCACGCTGCAGCCCCTGCTCGATGGCCGATCCCGCCACCACGGCACCCGACGCCAGCCCACAGGCAGCGGCCCAACCACCGATCTGCGCTGCCCCGGTGCCGGTGAGCGTCGCCACCAGAGCACCCAGCACCGCGCCCACCACGACGGCTCCGCCGATCGCGATCAGGGTGCGTCGCAGCAGCAGGCGTCGCCGATCCAACGGCGCCTCGAACAGCCAGAACCCCTCGGCGGCCGACGCCACCACGGGCCCGAACAGTCGGCTCACCGATGCGGCCATGGCACCGACGGTGGCGAGCATCGCCCAGGGCAGCAGGAGCCGGGCCGTGGTGCAGGATTCGGAGGTGCAGGCGGCCGACTGGCTCTGCGCATCGACCAGGACGGTCACGAGCATCGCGCCGAACATCAGTGCCGCCAGAACCGCCACATAGCCGTCCGACAGCACCTCGCCCAGCGTCCGCGTGGCGCGGCCCTTACGCCAGTCGGAGATGAGAAGACGCAGTTCCCTCTCGAGCGTCATCGACGACGCCCCCCACGCTTCTTGCCTGCGCTCTTCTTCTTGGGCGCTTGCTTCTTGGGCGCTTGCTTCTTGGGCGAGGAATCCGGGCGTGAATGTGCCTGCAGGACCGGCGGCGGGTCGGTCTCGGCCTCACCGGGATCGGGCTCTTCGTCGCCGATGCGCACGGTTCGGGTGGCCACGGCCTCGATGAGGCGGGGTTCGTGGCTGGCGAACACGACGGCGAGGCCCTCGGTGACCTCACGCGCCAGTCGCTCTCCCAGCCACGCGACACCGTCGACGTCGAGACGCTGCTCGGGCTCATCCAGCACCAGAAGCTTGCGAGGGCGGACGAAGGCGGTCGCGAGGGCGAGGCGACGCCGCTGTCCGGAGGAAAGGGTGCCGGGAAGCTGGCCCGACTGCGGAACCAGACCGACCTCCTCCAACACCTCGTCGACCAGTTCGTCCGGCTCCTCGACGCCATGGGCGCGGGCCAGGAGGTCGAGGTGCTCGACGACACTGAGATCTGGGAAGAAGTCGAGGTCGTCGATGACGGTGGCGAGGTCGCGTCGGATGGCCATGGAGGATTCGGAGTACCTTTCACCGCCGATCTCGACGGTTCCGTCGGTGGGTTTGTCCGCACCCACCAGACACCGCAGAACCGTGGACTTTCCCGCGCCGTTGCGACCGACCAGAGCCACGGCTTCACCGGAACGAACGGTGAGGTCGAAGTCATCGATGATGGCCTTGTCCCCGAACCTGCGGGACAGCCCCGACACCTTCAACACCACTTCACGTTTCGCCATGGGGTCGATTGTCACCCACGGCACCAATGGCCGTCATATCGCCGGAGCGCTGAACCGCCGCGGCTCGGAAGCTGTCGGGGCTCGGTGGCAGGATGGTCCTGTGACTGATCGAGAAGAATTCCGCGCAACGCTGGCCAAACGCCGCGCCGATGTGGCCCAGATGTTCGACGGAGTGGCCCAGCGCTACGACCTCATGAACAGCCTCATGACGATGGGCCAGGACCAGCAGTGGCGTCAGGAAGTGGTCGACGCCGTGGCCCCGCGGCCCGGCGAGCGCATCCTCGATCTGGCCGCCGGCACCGGAACCTCCTCACGACCCTTCGCCGACGCCGGCGCCACCGTTGTGCCGGCTGACCTCTCCCTCGGCATGTTGCGCGTCGGCAAGAGCCGTCAGCCCGATCTCTCCTTCGTCAACGCCGATGGCCTGCAACTGCCATTCGCCGACGCATCCTTCGACTGCACCACCATCTCCTACGGGCTGCGCAACGTCGAGCACACCGCGGCCGCCCTGGAGGAACTCCGGCGCGTCACCAAGCCCGGTGGACGTGTGATCATCTGTGAGTTCTCCACGCCCACCTGGGCGCCCTTCGCCACCGTGTACAAGGGCTATCTGCTGACTGCCCTGCCCACCCTGGGCAAGGTCTTCTCGTCGAATGCCACTGCCTACACCTATCTGGCCGATTCGATCCGCGCGTGGCCGACCCAGCCCGAACTGGCAGAGCTGATGCGCGGAGCCGGGTGGCGTGACGTGGCGTGGCGCAATCTCTCCAGCGGGATCGTGGCCCTGCACCGGGGCGTGCGTTGATGGATTTCACACTCGACGCCTACGCCGCGCGCACCTGTGCGGTGAAGACGCAGCACCTGTTCACGCCGGGGTTGACGCCGGGGCCCGTCGACGAATCACTGCAGGACTCCTTCCACGGCGGTATCGATCATGTGGCCCATGTGGCCGAACTTCTCCTGGCCGGCCACCACGACATCGTCGATCTGCGTGAGACGCCCCGTGGCGAGGCGGAGTCAGCATGCGCCGATGCGATGGACGCGGGTGTCGCGGTGATCATGGGCGGGGAGCTCCAGCCCGATCCGGCCGGGCATCGCCGCGGGCGCGTGAACGTGCTGGTTCGGGCCGAGAACGCCAACACCTCGGGGCCGGCCGCCTATCGCCCGGTTCTGGTGAAGCCACGGCGGATCATGGAGCGTCGGGTCTCGGGCCGGGAGAACGTGTGGGAGGTTCCCTACAGCCCCCTGCATGACCTGGCGCACGAGCCCGGACGCGTCGCCGAGAACCGAGCGCTGCGCCGACACGAGAACGACTTCATCCAGGTCGCACACCTGTACCGACTGCTCGAGACCCATGGTCGGGTGGCGCCGGGCGCTCGCGTGGCGGGGATCATCGGAACCGACGAGGTGCCCGGCGTCGAAGGCCCGGTGGTGACGTGGGTGGATCTCGACGAACCGTTCCTGAAGACCTTCTCCCGCAGCGAACCCACCGGCCGCAAGAGCCGCAGCCCGCTGGAGCGTCATGACCATGAGCACGCGTTCCGTGTACAGGTTGCCAAGAATGCTCTGGGCGGCGGCGAGCCACTGGTCGAGCCGGTGCGCATCCGCGAATGTGACTGGTGTCCGTGGTGGCGCACGTGCGAACCGATCCTGGGCCCCAACGACCTTTCGGCCCGGATCGACACCGCCCCCTTGGACGTGCGCGAGATCCGAACGCTGCGGGCGATGGGGATCCGCACCATCGATGATCTCGCCGGGACCGATCTGGAGTCCCTGCTCCCCAAATACCTTCCCGAGGTCACGCACCGCAGCCAAGCCGATTCACGTCTGCGCAATGCGGCGAGACGTGCACGCATGCTCCGCGACGGCATCGAACTGGAACGGACCACCGAGGGCCCGATTCCCATCGACCGCGCCGACCTCGAGATCGACTTCGATCTCGAAACCTATGACGACCGCGCCTATCTGTGGGGCTTCCTCGTCCATGATCGACGCTCCGGCGAACGCCCCTACTACAAAGCGTTCACCTCTTGGACGCCCATGGATGATGCGGCGGAGCTCGCACTCGCGTCCGAAGCGCTGGAGTGGCTACGCGACATCAGCACGACAGCACGCACCCGCGTCTACCATTACTCGTCCTATGAGACGCGCCATGTGGGCCAACTGGTAGGCTCCGGGGGAACACCACATCTGGACTGGGTTCTGCCGTGGGTGCATGAGCATTTCGTGGACCTCTACACGAGCGTCAAGAACAACTTCTTCGGCTGTCATGGTCTCGGGTTGAAGGTCGTGGCACAGCTCGGCGCAGATTTCCACTGGCGTGACGCCGAACCCGACGGGCTGAAGTCTCTTCAGTGGTACGAGGAGGCCGTCGGCGCCGAGACCGCAGCCGAGCGCGCAGCCGCACAGCGTCGCCTCCTCGAATACAACGAGGACGACGTGC
The DNA here is from genome assembly GCF_006716235.1 of Propioniferax innocua. Taxonomy (GTDB): domain Bacteria; phylum Actinomycetota; class Actinomycetes; order Propionibacteriales; family Propionibacteriaceae; genus Propioniferax; species Propioniferax innocua. Next base: position 799,577 of record NZ_VFOR01000002.1, read on the forward strand.
GCGCCACCCACCATCTGCGTGCGTGGCTGGACGCTTCGGCCTGAATCGGCCGGTCAGGCCTTCTCGGCGAACTCCTCCACCGCTGCCATCGCGCGCGGCCCGTAGACGGTGGCCGGGCCACCGTTCATGAGGATCGCCACACCGATGGCCTCCGCAGCCTCCTGCGGCGTGGCGCCCGCCCGGATGACACCACGCGCGTGCGAGGCGATGCAGCCGTCACACTGCTTGCTGACGCCGATGGCCAGGGCGATGAGCTCCTTGGTCTTGGTGTCGAGCTCTCCTGGCGCGACGGCGGCCTTCGACATCTGCGCGAATCCCGCATAGACATCGGGGATGCGTTCGCGCAGGGACCGCGTGTGGGGCTTGATGTCGTCGAGAACGTCCTGGCCGTGGTTGTGCTTCTCCATCGGATCTCCTCACGTCGTCGTGGCGTCGGCCCTCATTCTCTCAGGGTCTCATCGGCTTTTTTCTCAGAGTCTCATCGGCCGGGGCAGGTGCCCATCGCTCACATCTGTCACGGAAGTCCTGCCCGGCCCACCTCTTGGGCGAGAGCGTTGATCTCGGCGTCCAGTTCACGTCGGTCGTGTCGGGGAATGGTGACTTCGACGATCTGCATTCCCTCGATCGGCGCGGCCAGCGCACTCCGCAGGGAGGCCGGATCCTCGGCCCGGTGGAAGGTGGCGCCCACTGCTCGGGCGAGGGACTCGATACCGAGCGTCAACGGGGTGGCGAAGACCCGCTCGAAATAGGTCGCATGGGCATTTGAACCCTGTTCGAGAGTGTGGAAGATCGAACCACCACTGTCATTGGCCACCACGATGCGCACGCCCGGGCGGTCCTCCAAGGGGCCGGTGAGCAGGCCCGTGAGGTCGTGGGCGAAGGAGATGTCACCGATCAGCAGGGTCGCCGAGCCGGTCTCGGACGCCACACCACCGGCCGTGGCGATCAGACCGTCGATCCCTGCGAGCCCGCGGTTCGCCCACATCCGTGGCGACACAGCCGGGACCGGCGCGATGTCGAGGTCACGGGCCGGGCTCGACGAGCCCATGATCAGATCGCCGTGTCCCACCGCTTCCACCACCGTCGCCGCAAGCTTCGGGCCACCCCAGCGTTCGGCCAGCAGTGCGTCGACGCCCGTCGCCAACTCCGCGTCCACAGCCTTCCACTGCGCGTTCCACGACTGCTCGGCGGCAGACAGCTGAGCGGGCGCGGGCAGCACGATGTCACCACAGACCAACGCCGCCCGTGCCGGAACGGTGTCACTGTCACCGACCTGGATGACCTCCACATCGTCACGGGCCAGCAGAGCCTGCTGCGGCCGCGACAACGTCGGATGCCCGAACACCACGACCCTCTCGATCTCCTCGGCCAACCCGGTACGCAGTAGCAGCCGGGGGAACCGCAGGGCATCACCGGCGCGGGCATTGCTGGAGGGTTCTGCCAGCAACGGGTATCCCTCCGCAGCACGACGCGCTCGCTCCCCCACCGTGGGCGTCGCGTCACCGGCGATCACGACCGTCCTCGGCCCGGCAGGCAGTTCGACAGGACGTGCCAGGGGCGCCACCACCTGACGCTGGAATTGACGCCGGGACGTTCCCGCGGGAACGTCCCGGGCGTCGTGGAGCGTTCCCGCGGGAACGTTTTCGTCGCTTCCAGAGGGTCGGCATCGAGCAGCGGCATCGGTCTTCGTGCGGGCCGGGGCGTCGTCACCTTCGCCGTCAGCAGTGACCAACGGGGCCGAGAACCGCACATTCAGATGAACCGGCCCTGCAGGCCCCATCGTTCCTCGTGCCGCCAGGGTCAGCCTCGCGGCCTGATGCCGCACCGATGCCGACGAGGCCACCTGGTCGCTGAGGCCGGCGTCGGCCCGAACGAAGCCGGTGAAGATACCGGGCTGTCGAGTGGTCTGGTTGGCGCCGGTGTCGAGATCGGTCTCGGGCCGATCCGCCGACAGCACCATGATCGGAACCTGCGCATGATGCGCTTCCATGATCGACGGGAGGAGGTTGCCGACGGCTGTTCCCGAGGTGGTCACCACCCCCACCGGCTCTCCTGACGCTTTCGCCTGCCCCAACGCCCAGAAACCTGCCCCCCGTTCATCGATCCGCATCGTCAATCGCACACGCCCCGCGGCAGCCGCATCGGCCAGAGCCAACAGCAGCGGCGCGTTGCGCGACCCCGGGGCTGCCACGAACCGTGTCACTCCATGATCGACCAATGCGTCGATGAGCTGCCGGCCCAGCCTGGGGCTGCTGGGGCCTTCGGCGGTGTCTCCGGACGCGAAGGGCGCATCGGCACTGGCGTTCATGTATCCATTCCCCCGTCGTAGCGGCGTTCGGTCTCGGCGAGGCGGGCCTGCCACATCCTGATCACGGTGTCGTCCGCCCGTGCGGCTTCGAGCAGAGCCGATTCGGGCACCGGTCGCGCCGTCACCGGGATCGCCCCGTTCTCGGCTCGCAGCGATGAGGACACCAGGTCGGCGTCCAGCAGGTCGATGGTGTTCAGGCCGCAGGCGAAGGGCAGCTCCGGCAGCGCGGCGGCCAGGGCGATGCCGGCGGCGAGCCCGATCGAGGTCTCCAAGGCGCTCGAGACCACCACCGGCATGTCCAGCAGCTCAGCCAGGTCGAGGCAGCGTCGCACACCCCCCAGAGGCTGCACCTTCAACACGGCCACGTCGGCGGCCTCCAAGGCCTTGACCTTTTCCGGGTCGCCGGAGCGTCGGATCGATTCATCCGCGGCGATGGGGACATCCACGTGTTGCTGCGCCAGGCGACGTCGTAGCTCAGCCAGCTCCTCGGTGGTCGCGACCGGCTGCTCGGCGTATTCGAGGTCGAACCGAGCCAGGCGAGTGAGCCGCTCGACCGCGGTGTCCACATCCCAGGCGCCATTGGCGTCGATGCGGATGCGTCCGCGAGCCCCCAGAGCGTCACGGACGGCGGCGATGCGGGCCTCGTCCTCGGCCTTTGACGCCCGATGGTCGGCGACCTTGATCTTCGCCGTGCCACACCCCGACGTCGCTGCACGTTCGGCGGCGGCCTCCGGGTCGATGACCGGAATGGTGCAGTTGACCGGAACGCGGTCCCGAACCGGTGCGGGCCACCCGTCCTGAGCCGCTTCGCGGGCCGCCGCGAGCCAGGGCACGATCTCGTCCCCCGAGTAATCCAGGAAGGGCGACCACTCCGCCCACCCCGCCGGCCCCTGCCACACCATGGCCTGGCGCCGGGTGATGCCACGGAAACGAACACGCATGGGGATGTCGACGACCACGGGCTGCATGCGCCCACACTAGCCGCGCATTAAGGTGGGCGAGTGGATCGGAGGCGGCTGGAACGCGAATGTGCACGGGTGTCCGAGGCTTTGGGCGGCGGGCCGCGATGGGTGTCCCCGGGCAGCGACTTCCATCCCGAAGACCTCGCCTCCGCCCCTGACGATGCGGCTTTCGTCGTGGCCACATCCGGGTCCACGGGCCGCCCCAAAGGGGTCATGCTCACCGCCGATGCCGTCCGGGCCGGGGCGGTCGCCACCTGTGAACGCATCGGCGACGGCGACTGGGCGCTCGCACTCCCCATCGATTTCGTCGCTGGCCTCATGGTGGTGGCCCGCGCGGTGGTCACCGAATCGCGGGTGACGTGGGTCGGTTCCGACCTGGCCGATCTGGATCCGGAGGAACCCACCCATCTGTCCCTGGTGCCCACGCAACTGAACCGAGCCCTGGAATCTCCCGAGACCACTCGGCGTCTCGCCGCATGCGCCACCGTGCTGCTGGGTGGGGCACCGGCCTCACGCGAGACGCTGGCCCGAGCCCACGACGCCGGCATCGAGGTGGTCACCACCTATGGGATGTCCGAAACCAGCGGTGGATGTGTCTACAACGGTGTGCCCCTGCCCGGCGTGGACGTGACACTCGACACCGATGACCGCATCGAGCTCACCGGCCCCATGATGTTCTCCGGCTATCTGGGTGACCCCCGACGCACCTCCGAGGTCCTGCACAGACCCACATCGGCAGGGACGGGCTCTGGAATCAGAACGGTGCGAACGCAGGACCGTGGCATCTGGGCCGACGGACGCCTCCGCGTGCTCGGCCGGATCGACGACGTGGTCATCAGTGGCGGGGTGAATGTGGATCTGGCCGCCGTCACCCGCGCTGCGGCGTCCCTGCCCGGCGATCACAGTGCCTTCGGCATCGACGATCCCGAGTGGGGTACACGCGTCGTGCTCGCCACCACCGGCACCATCACCCTGGAGCAGGCCCGGAAACAGCTGGCCGCCGACCTCCCGCCGGCGGCGCTGCCCCGCGGGCTCGTTCGTCTCGATTCGCTTCCCCTCACCGATCGCGGCAAGATCGACCGTCGCGCCCTGCCCCTGCTGTGGCGCACACATATCGAGAGGGAGGAGCGCTGATGGCCACCGCCGCCGATTGGGTCGAGGGAGCACGTCTGCGCACCCTCCCCGCCGCCTTCTCCCCCGTGATCGCCGGTGCAGGCATCGCTTCCTTCTTCGGTGGCTTCCAGCTGGTGATGTCCCTGCTGGCCCTGGTGGTCTCGCTGGCGCTGCAGGTCGGCGTCAACTTCGCCAACGACTATTCCGACGGCATCCGGGGCACCGATGACGCCGGCCGCGTCGGCCCGATGCGGCTGGTCGGTTCCGGCGCTGCACCCCCCACGACGGTCAAACGGGCTGCATTCGGTTGTTTCGGCCTCGCCGCAGTGGCCGGGCTTGTGTTGATCGCACTCAGTGGCCACTGGTGGCTGATCGTGGTCGGTGTGCTGTCCGTGGTGGCGGCTTGGTACTACACCGGTGGAACGAACCCCTACGGCTACCTCGGGCTGGGTGAGGTGTTCGTGTTCGTGTTCTTCGGACTCGTCGCCGTGGGCGGCACGGTCTATGTCCAGCTCGATGCCGTCCCCATGCCCGGATGGTGGGCCGCCTGCGCGATCGGGTTCCTCGCCGCCGCGATCCTGGTGGCCAACAACCTTCGTGACATCGACGGTGATGTTCTGGTCGGCAAGCGCACCCTTGCCACCAGGCTCGGGGACAACGGCACCCGCATGTTCCTGACGCTCCTTATGCTCGTCGCCTCGTTGACCGTGGTGGGGGTCGCGATGACCTCGACCATATGGGCGCTGCTGGGGCTGGTGTTCCTCCCGATCGTCACTCCCTCGATGGTGCGGGTGATGCGCGGTGTGCAAGGGCTCAGACTGATCGGGGTTCTGAAGGCCATCGGGATCGGCGAACTCGCCTGTGCGGTGGGCCTCGCGGTCGGCCTCATCCTCGGCTGAACCCGATCAGCGCAGGCCCCGGAGAAAATCCTCATCATCATCGGGCGCAGCCGGGAAGCGTACGTCTTGAGCTTCACGGCGGGAATCGTCGGTCGGGCGGCCGAGGAACAACCAGAGCAACGAGCCGACGAGCGGCAGAGCGATCACAGCAACAGCCCACAACCATTTGGGGGCGTGACGCACCTCGTCCGCGTCCGCCTGCGCCACCTCGACGATGCAATAGATCATCAGCATCACGGTGATGATGACCGGAAGTGCGCGGATCATGCCCGAAGTATAGGAGGCGGGGCCAAGCCCGGGATGGCTCCTGCGATACCCCACCCTCACACCGCCTTGCTCCCAACAGCGGTAGCGTGCTGTTCAAAGCGTCGAGCGACGCCGATGTCATACGCCCAATGTGATGGCATCGACACTTGCGACAGCAGGGAGAAGTGATGCAGGACGAAGAGCTCTTCAACGCGTTGAGCAAGGCGACCGTGATGGACTCCGAAGGGCGCAAGATCGGCCCGGTCGACCAGCTCTATCTCGACGACGAGACGCAGCAGCCGAGCTGGGTCACAGCACGTGTCGGCATCTTCGGCTCCGCCGTGGCCTTCATCCCGTTCGACGGCGCGAAGCACGACGCCGAGAACAATCAGCTCCAGGTTCCCTGGACAAAGTCATTTGTGAAGAACGCCCCGTCCCTCGGACCGGATCAGCATCTCGATCCCGAGGACGAGGTCCAGCTCAAGGACTACTACCAACTCCCCCAGAACACCGGGCAGCCCCAGAACACCGGGCAGCCCCAGGGCGCCGGGCAGCCCCAGTCCCCTGACCAGCAGATGGGACAGCAGCAGCCCGGACACCAGGCGATGGACGGGTCGGCGGCTCCGCAGGGGCAGCCGTTCGCACAGAACGCACCGCGCTCGAGCGATGAGCAGACCCCGAGCCAACAGGGCCAGGGCCTGCAGCATCAGCAGGGGCCCGGATTCGGGCGTCCTCCCGCCCCCGAGCAGGGACACGATGACGGACCGGGCTTCGGAAATGCCGCAGGAGCCGGTGCCGCCGGTGCAGCGGGTATGGGTGCCGCCGGTGTCGCGGCCGCAGCAGCACATGGGCACGGCAACCAGAGCTCCGATGGAAACCACGGCCAGACCGGGCCGGGCACCGAACATCAGACACCGGGACACCAGACACCGGGACACCAGGGCTTCGATCAGCTGGGCCAGAACCAGCAGGCACCGGGTCAGCAGGGCCAGGACGTCACGATGCCTGCGCCCGGCCGCTCCGCCGGCGAGATGCCCGCCGAGGGCTCGGAGGAAGCCCCCGCGCCGTCGCGTGCTGCCCGCTCTGCAGGCCCCGTGCCGGAGGACGGTCCGGTCGAGGACGACGCCCCGACGCAGGTGAACGATTCGGCGCCGAGCCCCTTCGCCCGTCAGGCCGCACCTGAACAAGCCGCACCTGAACGACAGGCACCTCAGCAGCCCGCACCCCAGACCCCCGCACCTCAGACCCCCGCACCTCAGGCCCCCGCACCGGAGACGGCAGCGACGCAGGGACCGACACGGAGTATGGGGCATTTCGGGACGCACGACGCCAGTGATGCGTACGACGATGATCCGTACGACGATCCCGCCCCGGCTCGTGCCGCCGAATCCACCCCGGCGGCTGAAACGCCCCCGGAGCCCGCGACTCCGCCTGCCCCTGCCGCGCCGGCGGCACCTCACTCCCAGCCCCAACCCGAACAGCCCCAACCCGAACAGCCCCAGCAGGAGAGCCCACGCAAGGAGCCCGCTTTCGGTCAACGTCAAAGTGGCTTCGGCGGTTCATCCGCAGGTCAGTTCGGTTCGTCCGATCAGGGCTTCGGGCGTCGCCCGGATGAGGGTTTCGGACGGCCACGTGGCGAGGGTTTCGGGCAACAGTGACCTGCATCTGACGACCTGAGCAAACGAGCAGGACAGCTCTGATGGACAGGGTCTGACGCGAGGCGTCAGGCCCTGTTCGCGTCCAGCTCTTCGGATTCCACCGATTCCTCATCGGGTTCGGGCACCGATTCGGGGTTTCGGCGGCGTCGCCCGAGCACGGCGGCAGCGAGAAGCACTGCGGCACTGCTGAACGCCAACATGCCGGCGACGACGTTGTTCGACAGCGTGTAGAGGTCCTCGAACTCACCGCCCTCGGGATTGTCCCCGTTGGGCAACTTCAGGTGGAATTCGTAGCTGGCCCAGATCACCGCGCCCACGAGGATGAATTGCACCCAGCGCGGCATCGGTGTGTCCAAGGCGATCTGCCGCATCACGATCAGCAAGGCCGGGATGAGCCACACGTAGTAGTAGTTCCATGCCACCGGCGAGAAGAACACCGTGGCGATACCGCACAGGCTGAGACCGATCCAGTGACGCCCGGCCCGGTACCAACGCCACGCCGCGAAGAACCCGATGGCGCCGACGCCCAGGGAGACGAGCGTCAAGACGCTCTCGGCACCCTCCCCGACGAAACGCTGCAGCCCGATCACCAGCGACACGTAGTGCACACCCACACCCTCGATGTCCTGGTTGAGTTGTCCGTGCAGCAGCATCCCCGCATATTCGAGCGTTGCCTTCGGCGCGAGGACTGCACCAAGCAGGGTCATGGCCACACCTGTGATCACCGCGTTGCGTACCGGACGCCATTGCCGCTGCAGCAGGAGCAGAACCAGGAACAGCCCCGGGATGATCTTGATCGCGGTCACGAATCCGGTGAGGACGCCGTGGGGCAGCAGGTGTGTCCGTCCAGCGGCCCACGACCACCCGCGTTTCTCGGCCAGGTCTTGGAAGACGGTGCGGCCCGGAGCGAGGTCGAGGAAGACCAGCGCCACCATGAGGCCCTGGATGTTGCCCATCATGAAGTCGGCGCTGAACGAGCCCATGAGCAGCATCAGCGCGGTGAGGACGAAGGGCCCGCGCCAGCCGCGCAGTCCGATGCGGTACATGACCAACAGCCACAGCGTCACTTTGATGGCCATCCACACCACCTGGGACGCCACGGGCCACGGCACGGTCGGCAGGGCCAGGAACGCCGCGATCGGCGGATACAGGTACGGCCACTCCTGGGGGGCGTACGGACTCAGCCCGGCGGCGACGTTGTTGGCAGCCACGATGTAGACGTTGAAGTCCGGCATCAGGGCGACCCAGGGATTCCAGGGGTTGGACCGCGGGTAGAAGAACGTTCCGGCCAGGAAGTAGGCGGCCAGGAACGGCATCAGCACGATCGGCCAAGTGCAGAACCGTCCCACCGGCCGGAGCGACGGCACCTCCAGCATCTCGATCACGTGCAGCACGAGCCACCACAGGATCAGAACCGTCAACGGGGTCGTGGTGGTCAGACTGGTCGCGTAGACCTCCTCGGGAAGCCGACGCCACACCTCGAGCACACCGATGAGCAGCAGTGCCGCCGCGGGCACCCGGCTCCCCCTTCCGGGCTCCCGGCTGAACAGCAGCGCTGCCAGCGGCAGCAACAACAGCGATCCGGCGGGCCAGGCGGCCCAGAAGAAAGCGGCGACGCCCGCAGCGGCCAGCGCAGACTCGAAGCGTTCACGGCGAACCGCCAGAACGACGAGCGCGGCGGCGAGTCCCCACACGAGCGCCAACAGCGCCACGGTGGCCCACCGCGTCTCGATGCCGAGGTTGTGGACGAGCACCGATGCGAACGGCTGGTGATCAACCATCTCCTCATCGAATGCGAGGCGGTTGAGCTGGTGGTATCTCCAGAACGCCCAGGTCTCCCGTGGGGACAGCAGAACTGCGGGCAGGTTCGCGACGCCGAATCCTGCGGCAGCGCGCCACAGCGTCGACCAGCGGTTCTGGATCAGCCCGGGAAGAGCGAACAGCGCGAAGATGGGTGACGCCGCCACTGCGGCGCCCCCGAGGAAGCCAGACCAGCGTCGGGTGGTGGCATGGCGCGCGAGGGTCGCATCGGCCACGGCCATGGTCGTGAGGACCAGCAGCCAGTCACCGCGTTCCAGGACCTCCAGTGCCGAGGCCGAGGCCAGGAACGCCACAGCAACCAGACCCATCGCCCAACCGCGGACGCCCAGCAGACGCACCAGAAGCACCGCGCAGGCTCCGCTGAGTGCGAGTATCACGAACGCGGCGGCCTGTGGGGCGAGGAGGGTCAGCGGTGTGCTCGCTGCGATGACCGGTGTCGAGAGGTCGATGGCCGGCAGCGGGAACGCCTCTCCTGCAAGCATGCGTCGTGCTGCGTGCAGGACATGGCCCAGCACATACGGCTGCGGGTTCCACGTGTCCACCGGGTTCGCGCGGCTGACCGCGACGAACATCGCCAGAGCCACACCTGCCACCCACAGCACCCAAGGTGGGGTCCAGCCCCTGGTACGGGGATCGACGTCGAGCAGCCAACGGGCCGCACGACGCAGGGCGGTGGGCGGCGTGAGCATGCCTAGCATCGTGCCATGCCCGAGCCGTGACGGGTTCCGAGCACGCCGCAGAACCCGTCACCGGACCGGGTCAGTTCCCTTTCCCGACGGCTCCGACGCCATCGTCCGAGTCGCTGTCAGAGCCCGAGGTCTCCGGCATCTCGGTGAGGTCGACACCCACCTCATCCTCGACCTTCTCGGCACGCTCCAGCTCGGTGCGGTGATAGCTGTGCAACTCGGGGGCGGAGACGATCCTGCCCTCCCCTGTGGTGTAGGTGGGGTCGTGCTCCACCTCCGGGGTGTCGTAGGCGTCATCGTCGCCGGCCTCGCGTCGCCTGGACGCCTCCTCGGGGGCCAGCACCTGACGCCACCGCTTGGTCTCCAGCGGCAGGAGCTCACCGGCGTCCTCACGCAAGGCGCGCATGATCGCCCAGATCATCACGTAGCCGAGCACGAAGAACGGCAGACCGACCACGGTGATGACGTTCTGCAACGCGCTCAGTCCCTGTTCACCGGTGGCAGTGAGGACGACGGCCGCGATGGCACCCACCGACAGCACCCAGATGGCGCGCTGGTGCAGGGGCGTCAGATAGGCGTCATCGTCATAGCCGCGACCCATGGCGTCCAGCACGAGCGCGGCCGAGTCCATGGAGGTGACGAAGAACGTGGCCACCAGCAGGATCGCGAACCCCGACATGAACGTCGCCGCCGGGTAGTGGGACAGGAACGCGAACAGCGAACCGGGGATGTTTTCATCTTCCACGACGGCCTTCACCAGGCCCCCGTTGGTCCATTCGATCTGGAAGGACGCCATCCCGAAGATGCCGAACCAGATGACCGAGAAGGTCACCGGTGCGGCGAGGACGCCGAACACGAACTCACGGATGCTGCGTCCACGGGAGATCTTGGCGATGAAGATGCCGACGAAGGGCGACCAGGTGATCGTCCAAGCCCAGTAGAAGACGGTCCAGCCGTCCTGCCACCCGGTGTTGCCGAAGGTGTCATTCCAGAACATCAACCCCGGCAACGTATCCATGTAGATACCGACCGACTCGACGGTGCCCTTGAGCAGGGTCAGCGTGGGGCCGAACACCACCACGAACACCAACAGTGAGACCGCGGCGACGATGTTGGCGTTGGACAGCAACTTCACGCCCTTGTCGAGGCCACGCGACACCGAGATGAACGCCACGAGCGTCACCACCGCGATGATCAACACCTGCGACAGCGCGCTCTCGCTGATCCCGAACAGCTGGTTCATGCCCGAGTTGATCTGCAGCGTGCCGAGGCCGATGGAGACCGCGACACCGAAGATGGTGCCGACGATGGAACCGATGTCGATGGCCTTGCCGATGGGGCCGTGGATGCGGTCCTTCAACAGTGGGTAGAACAGCGAGCTCACGCGCGGCGGGAGGTTTCGCTTGTGGATGAAGTAGGCGAACGCCAGCGACGGCAACGCGAAGATCGTCCACGTGTGCAGGCCGAAGTGGTACAGGGTGAAGCCCATGGCTTCACGTGCGGCCTCGGGTGAACCGGGCTGCACATCCTGCATGGGCGGGTTGGCCATGTGGCTGATCGGTTCGGCCACACCCCAGAACATCAGGATCGTGCCGATGCCGGCTGCGAAGAGCATCGCGAACCAGGCGAGGAACGAATGCTCGGGGGCTTCGTCCTTGGGTGAGAGGCGGACGCGTCCGAAGCGCGTCATCGCCACGAAGATGAGAAAGATCAGGAACACCGATACACCGAGGATGTAGAACCATCCGAGGTTCGTCTTGATCCAGGTGGAGGCGTGGCCGAAGGCCAGCCCCACTCCATCGCCGAACATCAACGTCACGGCGACGAACAGGACGGTGAGCCCGATGGACCCGAAAAAGACCGTCGGTGAGGTGCGTAGGCGGAAGGCGTCATGCAGCTTCTCCAACATGGGCACTCACGTTACGCCCTGTCTGCACTCCTCGTGCAGCCCTCCACCCAGATATCCCCCGGAAAACCCTCAAGGCTCACGTGAGACTCAAGGTCTTCCTTGACCGTTTCGTGACCTTCGGATGAGCAGTGTCGTCCACCCGAGCAGAGGTGTGTCAGCCCCATCCGAGTTCGTGCAGCCTGGCGTCATCGATGCCGAAGTGATGCGCGATCTCGTGGATGACGGTGATGCGGATCTGCTCGACGGCCTCGGCTCGCGTCGAACACATCCGAAGGATCGGATTCCGAAAGATATAGATGCGGTCGGGAAGCACTCCCACATAGTGCGTATCCCGCTCTGTGAGGGGGATTCCCTCATAGAGACCCAACAGTGGAGGCATCCCCTCGGGCGCTTCCGGTTCGATGAACAGCAGGCAGTTCTCGACGTGCTCGAGGAGCCGTTCAGGGAGCTCATCGAGGGCATCGTTCACCGCCTCCTCGAAGTCCTCTTCGCTCATCTGCACAGGCATGTGGTGAACCTACCCCGAGCCCAAAAGCACACCGATGTGATTCGGGCCGTGTGCTCGATGTGGTGACCCGAGGAAGGGTTGCCCCCGGCTTCGGGGCTCTGGTTCAGTCCTTTGCGGGTCGTAGCCGGGAAGCTCGGCCCACCGGTGAGGTTTGGGAAGACCTCACCATGACGGGCCCTCGGGCTCGACCGGGTCTACGTGCACATGACGAGGCCCGGAATGTCAGTCGGTGGCAAGGGGAAGGCCACCGAAGGATCAACCGACCCCTCCAGCAGGGGTCGTGCAGGAGGTTCCGTGAGCTTTTCGCATCACGTGAAGTCAACCGGCCGGATGAGCCTTGGGATCGGCGTGCTCGTCGCGGGCAGCACGCTCGCCGGCGTCGCCGCCAGTGGCTCCGCCCATGCCGATCCATACCAGATCACCGCCACCGACAGCGTCAACGTGCGTAGCGCACCCGGGCTTGAGGGCGAGGTGGTCGGCACCTTCGGTGGTGGCCAGCGCGTCGAGTCCGCGGGCGAAGAACAGAACGGCTGGTTGCCGGTCCGTTTCATGGGCGACACCGCGTACATCTCCACCGATTACGTGAAGACCACACCCCGTCCGGGTCAGGGCGGAGTAACCGATGCCGAAGAGCAGTCCGGCGCCGGCGAGCAGTCCGGCAACACCGGCACCGCGTACACCACCACCGAGCTCAATGTGCGGTCCGGGCCCGGTCTCCAGAGCGGCGTGGTCACCACGCTGTCCCGGGGTACGCAGGTGACCACCACCGGGCAGGTCCGGGATGGCTACACCGAGATCGAGCATGCAGGCGGATCGGCGTGGGTATCGTCGCGTTACCTGGGTGACGAGCCGACCGAACAGCCCTCGCCACAGGCCCCCGAGGAGCAGGCATCCGAGGCACCTGAGTCCGCATCGCCACAGGGCCCGGAGGCCGAGGCGCTGCCGAAGGCCAGCGGGACGAAGTTCGCCACCGCCGCCCTCGACATCCGCACCTCATCGGGCGCGGATTCGACCACTGTCACCGAAGTCGCCAAGGGCACCGAGCTCGAGGTCACCGGCGTCGAGGAGAACGGCCGCGCTCAGGTGATCCATGACGGCGCCGTGCGCTGGGTCACCGCTCAGTACCTCAGCGATGCCGCACCGTCGGATGAGGCCGAGACCGTGCCGGCGTCGAACGCCGGTTCGTCAGGTGGAGTCACCCTGCCGGGTCTGCAGCCCACGACCGCGAGCATCCTCACCGATGCTCAGCAGCGCTACCCACAGATCCAGACGTACCACGGTGTTCGCCCCGACCCGATCCCCGATCACCCGAGCGGCCGCGCTCTGGACCTGATGATCCCCGACTGGAGCAACAACAACGCCCTGGGCTGGGAGATCGCGAACTACTACCGCGCGAATGCGGCGCAGTTCGACGTGAAGTACATCATCTTCGATCAGCAGATCTGGTCGGTCGCCCGCGACGGTGAAGGCTGGCGTCAGATGGGTGATCGTGGCTCACACACCGCCAACCACCTCGATCACGTCCACATCTCGGTCAACTGACCGCTGCCCGGCAACTCGGCCCCGACCTCGGAAGGCGTCCGCGCCCACGGAGTCGGGGCCGACGGGCGATTTGGCCGCAGGCCACTTGGTCCGTCTATAGTTGCTGGGTCTGGTCCCCATCGTCTAGCGGCCTAGGACACCGCCCTTTCAAGGCGGCAGCGCGGGTTCGAATCCCGTTGGGGATGCCACTGTTCTGAGCCGCATCATCGTCACACGGTGATGCGGCTCAGGTGTATGTGCTCCTCGAATGCAGGTGGGTCACACGACCAATCGGAGAACCTGCATGGTCACCCCGCTGTCATCTCCCTGATCCGACGCCGGCGCACCCACACCGGTGCGACGACCAAACCCCGACGCACCAACTGTCTTGCCGCCCACAGCGCCAACAACAGACAGACCATGACCGCAACGAGCGTCGACTCCGCCCCGAATGCGCCACCGGAGAGGATCTCCGGCCCATGCACCGAGGTGTCCAGCCAGCCTCCCTCCATCGCTCCACTCACCGTGACCCCAAGGACCGGTCCCTGGACCACGTTCCATGCGGCGTGCACCCCGATGACGACCCACAGCGACCGCGTCAGGGCATACAGCAGCGCGAACAACAGCCCGGCCTCGAGCATGATCGCAACACCCCCGAGCACCGTCCCGTCCGGGTTTCCGATGTGCACGAAACCGAAGAACGCCGCAGAGAGCAGCATGGCCAGCCAGGTGCCGAGGTACTCCTCCGACAACCGGAACAGGATCCAGCGGAACACGATCTCCTCGAAGATGCCGGCCTGCACACCGAGCAGCAGGATCGCGCCCACATAGTCATACCCCGTGGTGGTGCCCTCCACGCGGTATCCGCCGAGCGCCATGATGATGCCGAAGATCACGAGCATCATGGCCGTTCCCAACATCAAACCGGCCCCGAGCCCTCCGATTCGTGCAGGATCGAACTCGACGGGCCGGGGCCGCCGCTCGAGCACCATCGAGCCGAGAAGCAGCACGGCGATGGCCGGCCCCACGGTCATCGCCGCCGCCACCGAGGATCGTTCCAGCAGGTCGGGGCCGCCCACGACGGAGGCCACCACGGCGGATGACCCGACCAGCACCACCAGCACGACCATGTAGACGAGGAGCCGAAACCACGGCTGACGCCACCACGAGCGACGCTGCCCGGGTCGGTTGACGCCGGGAACATCCATCGGCAGACCTATGCCCGGACGCAGCCCGGGCCCCCAGAACCAATGCCGCGGCGCACTGTGACCTGCGAGATCGGCCTCCGGGACCTCGCCACCGGCCTGCTGTATGACCATGCACCAAAGATATTCCCGCCCCTGGGCTGCGGGACCAGGTGATCTCATCGGTGTCCATCGATCTCATCACCGATCAGACCTTGGCAGATCGTGCCTCCGAACATTCCACAGATGAGAGGAATCCGGCCCGACTCGGTAGCCTGAGCGGGTGGAGATTGGACTGGTGAGCGAGGCCCCCGACGCGCCTCCTCGACGCATCAAGCCAGAACCGCCCCCGGAACCCCCCCGTGGGCCCCTCGGCCGTCTCCGCGCCTACCCCGGGCGTTTCGGCTCACTGTTGTTGCTGTCACTCCCAATCATCGTGATCGCAGCCCTCGCGTGGCGGCGACGCTGGATCAGCGACGACGGCTGGATCAACATGCGCGTCCTCCAGCAGTGGGACGCCGGAAACGGGCCGGTCTTCAACGCCGGCGAACGCGTCGAGGTCGGCACCAGCACCCTGTGGCTCTGGACCCTGCGTGGCGTCGGCCTCATCTTTCCCGACGCCACCCACAGTCAGATCTCGATCATCCTGGGCATCGCGTTCATGGTCGGCGCCTTCACCTTGGCGACGGTGGCCGCGTCGCATCTGGCCCGCACCGGTGAGTACCGCATCACGGCGCTCCTCCCTCTCGGGACCGTGGTCTGGGTGGCTCTTCCCCCCATGTGGGACTTCACCACCAGCGGCCTGGAGACCAGCTTGAATCTGTTCTGGATGGCCCTGTGCTTCCACCTGCTGGTCGCACGACTGAACCGTCCCCGACACCGGCAGGAGGGCGCCTTCTGGCCCATCTGGCCGGCTCTGATCATCGGGCTCGGCTGGCTGGTGCGCCCCGATTCCGCCCTTTTCTCGGCCTTCTTCGCGCTGGCACTGCTGCTGCAGAGCAAGGTGTCGGTCCTTTCGTGGCTGGGAGCTCTCGGTCTCGCGTTACCCATTCCGGTGGGCTATCAGATCTGGCGCATGGGTTACTACGCCGCACTGGTGCCCAACACGGCGCTGGCGAAATCTGCGGGTGCGGCCAACATCGATGCTGGTCTCTACTACTTCCAGGACTTCATCGGGCTGTACGCGGTGTGGTTCCCCGTCACCATCGGGCTGTTCGTCGTGATCGACCGGCTGCGTCACACCGCGCGCCTCCGCGATGTGGGTCGCATGGCCGTGCTGCTGGCGCCCGTCGTGGCAGGGCTGCTGCATGGTGCCTACATCATCCGCGTCGGCGGCGATTTCATGCACGGACGCTTCCTGCTGCCGGCGACCTTCGCCGTCCTGCTGCCGGTGGCCTGCATCGGACTGAGCAACGAACGCCGTGGCGTCCTGGCCGCAGCAACCGCACTACTGCTGGGCTGGGCCATGGTCGCCGCCGGCGTGACGACCCGCTATGACACATCGATCGACCTCGTCGGCCGCAACACCGGCCGCCCCACCTTGGAGGGTATCGCCAACGAACGCACATTCTGGGTGAACTCGACGCGACACCACCGTGCCATCACACTGCAGGATTGGCGTGGCTCCTACCCCGCCCAGACCGGGCTGCTCGCCCGAATGGACGCCGAGCGTCACCGCACCTACTACCAGGAGCATGATTCCGGTGAACGCTACGAGACGGCCACCGGCGTCGGCGTCATCGTCAGCCACAACAACATGGGGATCACCAGCATGTTCGCAGGGCCCCGCGTGAAGGTGCTCGACCAGCTGGCCCTGGCCGACGCGGTGACCGCACGCACTCGACCAGACGAGGTGACCGACTCGGCGCAACGCACCGGCCACGCTCCCCGCAACCCTGCCTGGCGTCTCGCCCGCTACGCCGCACCTGATCCCGAGGAGGACCTCGAGGTCACCGACGCCCGCGCTGCCTTGCAATGTGGTGACCTTGCGGCACTGCAGGCGGCGATCACCGAACCCATGACACAGGAACGGTTCTGGCAGAACGTGGAGCAGAGCGGACGGCTGACTTTCCTGCAGTATCCGGAGAACCCCACCGAGGCACGCATGCAGCTGTGCGGGTGGACGCCACCGCAGCGTCACTGACGCTGATGGCCGCCGTGGAAACGCGAGAACCCCGAGCGCTCGGCTCGGGGTTCTTCATCGTGCTGTGGCCAGGGCCGGGTTCGAACCGGCGACCTTTCACTTTTCAGGCGAACGCTGCTACCAACTGAGCTACCTGGCCGCCTGACCCACCCACTGGTGAGCCAAAAAGCGGTGATGTTCACCATCACCGCTTCAGCGACCCCGACGGGACTCGAACCCGCGACCTCCGCCGTGACAGGGCGGCGCGCTAACCAACTGCGCTACGGGGCCAGAGCGCTTGTGCGCTACAGCCGCCGGTCAGACCGACCAGAGAAACATATCGCACCCTGAGCGAACCGCCAAATCCTGCTCACTCATCCGCCTTCGTCGGCTCTTCGCGCACGTCACCCACGATCGAATTGGCCGTGCGTGGATAGAGCAGGTAACGGAATCCCAGGTTGATCATCGCCTGGATGCGGTTGCGCCCACCCAGCAGGAACGACAGGTGCAGCACCACCCAGAAGCTCCACGCGGGAAAGCCGGTGAATTTCGGCCCGTTCTTGAGCTGCACCACCGCGGCGCTTCGCCCGATCGTTGCCATGGTGCCCTTGTCGACGTAGGCGAACGGCCGCAGCGGTTCACCGGTGCACAGAGCCTTGATCTGCTGAGCCACATGGCGTCCTTGCTGGATCGCCGGCTGGGCCTGCTGCGGCAGAGCATTGTCATCGATGATTGCACCATCGCCGACGGCGAAGATGCGGTCGTGGCCATGTACCAACAGGTGTTCGCTGACCTCGATACGGCCGCCCCTGCCCTGCGGCATCCCCCACTCCTCGACAATGGGGTGGGCACCGATTCCGGCGGCCCACACCACGAGGTCGGCCTGCATGGTTTCGCCGTCCTTGAACCTCACGGTGTCCGGCCCGACTTCGGCGATCGCAGTCTGCAGACGCACGTCCACCCCACGCTGCACGAGCTGCTCGAAGGTGTAGTCACGCAGATCCGGCTCGAAGGGCGCGAGCACAGCGTCGCCCATCTCCACCAACATGACGCGGATCCGACTCGGATGCACGTCGGGGTAGGCGATCGGAATACCCTGCATCCGCATCTCGGCCAGCGTCCCAGCCATCTCCACACCAGTGGCACCGCCACCGACCACAACAATGACCGCCTCGCGGTACGGGTCGACGGCGAGGCGATCGAGGAGTGTCATGACCTCGTCACGCACCTCGAGCGCCTGCCCGCGGGTGTAGATGGAGTAGGTGTTCTCCTCGGCCCCCGGAATCCCGAAGTGGCTGATACCAGCGCCCTGAGCGAGGACGAGGAAGTCATACTCGATCGGTTCACCACGATCGCAGTGGACGACTCGTGCCTCGCTGTCGATTCCTGTGACCCCGGCTCGCCGGAAACGCACCTTCGCCCGTCGCCGCCCCGCGTAGGACCGCAACGAATAGGTGACGTCTCCTGGGTTCAATCCGCCCGTCGCCACTTGATACAGCAGCGGCTGGAAGGTCGTGTAGGGGCGACGATCGACGATCGTGACTCGGCACCCCATCGAAGCGAGTTCGTCGGCTGCATTCAGCCCAGCGAACCCACCGCCAACGATGACGACATGTGGTTTGCTCACATCTCCAGCGTTACACATGCACACAAGGCGACGGTCAAGAGGGCTCAGCTGGTCTTGCGGAGCCCTTCACCGTGATCATCGCCGTCTGCGTACTTGGCTGCCAGGTCGGCATACGCATCCGGGATGGCCTCAATCGACTCATCTGCCTCGTGACGATCAGAATACTGCTCACCACGCAGCTCACGCTCGAGAGAAGCGAAGTCGGTGTTCACCGAACGGTACTTCAACTCACGAGCAACCTTGGTCTGCTTTGCCTTTGCACGGCCGCGCCCCATTGGGTCGACCCCCTCGCATTGTCCGATCCCGGTCTTGCCGGGCATGTGTGTCATCTCGTGTCCCAAAGGGTACAGTGCCCATCAAGCGGGAACAAACCCCGCGCGGATTCGTTCGATTTCCGCGCTGGACGCCTCACATCATAGGTCAGAACCCGCCGGCATTCTGGCCGCCGGAGCCACGGGGCCCCTCCCACGGCCCACCACCGGCGTGACCCGGGCCATGCCCCCACTGCGCATTCGGCTGCTGCCACGGACCTCCCGGCTGCCCACCGGCCGGCGGCGTGAAGCCCTGAGCCCCAAAGCCCTGACCCCCAAAGCCCTGACCCCCGAGATCCTGACCCCCGAAGTACCCACTGCCGTCGTTCCCAGAACCCATGCCGCCGGGCGCACGAGGGCCGCTTCCGGGGTAGGTCCACGCGTTGCCGGTGTCTCCGGTCTCATTGATGCGCTCGGCATACATGAGAGTGTTGAAGATGATGACCAGCGGCAGGGTGAGGAAGATCCCGGCGAAGACCACCAGATAGAACAACGCCATCCCGATGGCCATGCCGACCGGGAACTGGCCGTTCTCGAGCGCCGGGATCGAAGTCAGGACCGATGCCATCATGATGAACGCACCCAACATCATGATCGCGTAATAGATCACCGAATAGATCACGCTGAACAACAGCGTGTAACCGAGCAGGCGCCAGAAACGACCTCGGGTCAGCGTCCACGATCGTTTGGCCGCCGTGATCCCGCCATTGCCCTGGACGGTGACCTCCGGCATGAGGAACATGAGCTTGATCGAGAGGATGAAGATCCCGATCTCCAGCGCGAACATCAGCAGGTACCCAAGGAGCATGCCCACCGCCGAACCTGCTCCGGCGTATTCGCTGTCCATGGCCACCCCGAGACCGAGCGCGGGCACGATCATCACAACACTCACCAGCGCACTGAGGGCCAGCACCAGCACAAGCCCCAGCAGAAAAATCACGACCATACGTCCCACGACGCCGCGTGTCCGACGCCACAGATCACCGAACGAGGGCTTGTGCCCCTGAACGATGTCGAAGGTCCCCTGGATGATCATCCCGTAGGCCTTGAGGGAGAACAATCCCGCAGCCACCGCCGTCGCCACGTAGAACCCGATGAAGATGAACGCCGCCGCAGCCGGAGAGTTCCCGGGATTCGCAGCGAACACCGCCATCGTGATCAGCGAGCCGGCGAGCAACAGCGCCACCGCCACACCGAGAGGAAGGAGCATGGCCGAGATGAACGTCCCGAAACCACGCTTGTAGACCTTGAACGGGCCAATCATCGCCTGTCCGAGTTCCAGTTTCTGCCCGGGAATCAGGATGGGTGAGTTCATGGCCCGAACTCTAGGCGAACGGAGCGTTCATCCCCGGTGTTCGCCCACCAATGTGACACCAGCGTTATCCGCCGGACCGCTTGAGACCTCCCCCATGATCCACGCGTCGATACCCACATCCGCCAGCCGTGCTCGCGCCACATCGGCGTCACCGGCGGGCAGGAGTGCCACCATGCCGACGCCCATGTTCAACGTGGCCTCGATATCGGGGACGCTGATACCGCCCACCTGCTGCACCAGCGAGAAGATCGGGGCCGGCCGCCACGTGGAGCGGTCGATGGTGACATGCACGTTCTCGGGCAGCACGCGAGCGAGATTGTTCGCCAGCCCACCGCCGGTGATGTGGCTCATGGCATGCACCTCGACCGCGTCGATGAGGTCCAGGCAGGCCTTGGCGTAGATACGTGTCGGCTCCAGGAGTTCCTCACCAAGCGTCCGCCCCAGTTCGGGAACATCGCGGTCGAGGGACCAGCCCGCGTCGGACAACAACACCTTGCGCACCAACGAGTACCCATTGGAATGCAGACCCGAACTGGCCATACCCAACACCACATCACCGGGGCGGATCCGCTCCGATCCGATGATGGCGTCCTTTTCGACCACACCGGTGGTGGCTCCGGCGACGTCGTATTCATCTGCGCCGAGCAGGCCGGGATGCTCGGCGGTCTCCCCACCGAGCAGCGAGCAGCCAGCGAGTTCACAGCCCTCGGCGATGCCCCGCACGATGTCGGCGATGCGTTCGGGAACGAGGCGTCCGCAGGCGATGTAATCGGTGACGAAGAGCGGCTCGGCCCCACAGACCACCAGATCATCCACAAGCATGCCGATGAGGTCGCGACCGATGGTGTCGTGCTTGTCCATGGCCTGGGCGATGGCGACCTTCGTCCCGACACCGTCGGTGGAGGTCGTCAAAACCGGGTGCCGGTATTTCGCCAGGGCTGACGCATCGAAGAAGCCGGCGAACCCACCAAGACCACCAAGCACCTCGGGGCGGCGCGTCCGGGCTACCGACTCCTTCATGAGCGCGACAGCGCGCTCCCCCGCCTCGATGTCGACGCCCGCCGCAGCGTAGGCGGAGGTGGGATGGTTGGCGTCGGTCACGATTCCTCCTGGACGAAGTGCTCTGGTGTGGCAACCGGATACCTGCCGTCGAAACAGGCTCGGCACAGGTTGGTTTCAGGGATGCCGCTGGCCTCGGTGAGGCCGTCGATGCCAACGTATCCGAGCGTGTCGGCACCTATCGAGCGTCGGATCTCGTCGACGGACAGCCCCGGCGCGATCAATTCAGCGCGCGAGGCGAAGTCGATGCCATAGAAGCACGGCCACTGCACCGGCGGCGACGAGATCCGCACATGCACCTCGGCCGCGCCCGCCTCCCGAAGCATCCGAATGAGCTGACGCTGGGTATTGCCTCGCACGATCGAGTCGTCGACCACCACCAGACGGCGTCCCTCGATCACATGCCGCAGAGGATTGAGCTTGAGCCGGATGCCCAACTGACGGATCGTCTGACTGGGCTGGATGAAGGTCCGACCCACATAGGCGTTCTTGACCAGGCCCTGCCCGAAGGGGATGCCCGATTCCTCGGCGTACCCGAGCGCGGCCGGCGTTCCCGACTCGGGTACGGGCATGACCATGTCGGCATCGGCCGGATGTTCCCGCGCGAGGCGACGCCCGATCTCGACGCGGACCTCATGGACCCGGCGGCCCGAGATCTGGGTGTCGGGGCGGGCCAGATAGACGTACTCGAAGATGCAGCCCTTGGGCTCGGGCTCGGCGAAAGTGCGTGAACGCAGGCCATTCTCGTCGATCATGACGAGCTCTCCGGGCTCCACCTCACGCACGAACGAGGCGCCCACGATGTCGAGCGCACAGGTCTCGGAGGCGACGACCCACCCGTGAGACAGACGCCCCAACACCAACGGACGGATGCCCTGGGGGTCCCGTGCGGCGTAGAGCGTCTCCTCATCACAGAACGTCAGACTGAACGCACCCTCGAGCTTGGGAAGAACCTCCAGCGCAGCCTCTTCGAGCGGTTCGTCGTACGTGGCGAGCAGTGCGGTGACGAGCGAGGTGTCGTTCGTCGAATCCATGTTCTCCTTGTGCGGCACCGGAGCGTCGGTGCGCTCGGAGAGCAGCTGCTCCAACCGGGTGGAATTGGTCAGGTTGCCGTTGTGGCACAGGGCCATCGATCCGCGTCGGGTGGAACGGAAGGTCGGCTGCGCATTGGACCAGACACTCGCCCCGGTCGTCGAGTAACGCGTGTGCCCCACTGCCAGATGCCCCTTGAGGGACCCCAATGTGGACTCGTCGAAGACCTGCGAGACCAACCCCATGTCTTTGAAGACCATGAGCTGGCGTCCGTTCGAGACCGCCATACCGGCCGATTCCTGGCCCCGGTGCTGCAACGCGAACAGGCCGAAATAGGTGAGCTTGGCCACCTCTTCTCCCGGAGCCCAGACCCCGAAGACACCGCAGGCGTCCTGAGGGCCGTGGTCCTGTGGATCAAGCTCGTGGGTCAACATTCCATCGGGACGGCGCACTGGTACAGGGTACCCGTTCTGCACCGGAATCGTCCCGCCGCACGATTCGGTCATTCCGGCCCCCACGCGCCCGGTCTTGTGAGTAGGCTCCTGCCCAAGAGGTCCGAAGCGATTCGATCTGCCCGCGGGGATGCGTTCTCCCCCAAAGGGCTCGGGAGAACAAGGGACTCAGGGGGGACCATGCACGACAGCAGCGGACGGAAGTCGACCTGGCGAATCATCGCCGCCCTGATGTTGACCGGTGTGCTGAGCACCACCGGCTGCGCCGTGATCGAGGTGGTCCCCGAAGCCCCGTGGAAGGCCCCTTGGCAGCAACGCCCCGATGAGACTCCCCGTCCGAGCCCCTCCGAGAAAACAGAGTCCTCCGCCCCGACCGAGGAGGCCTCATCACCGTCACAGGAACCGACGGCGGAGGCGTCCGGCAACGCCACACCGAAACAGACCACCTCGCCGAAACAGACCATGGGCGCCGATGGCCCCGGTCAGTGGGAGGAATGGACGCTGACCACCGCCGGATGGGGTCCGGTGCGCATGGACGAGCCCATTCCCCGCAAGGTGCGCACAGCTTTCACACCCGAATGGGAGTGTCTGGGACCGATCTTCGAGCAGGACGGCGAGGAGATCGTGATGGTGTTCACCACCAACACCGAACGATCGGGCCGCATCGAGATGATCGCGTTGTGGTCCGAGGCCAGCTCCACGAAGTCCGGGCTGCGCATCGGCGATCCTCCGTCGAAGGTCGACGAGCTGTACCCCGAGGCGAAGAAACGCACCTCCTACGAGCACCACGTCCATGGGTCCACCACGGTGTATGAACTCAACGACGGGTACTACAGCATGTTCTTCGAGGTCGACGCGGAACAGGTGCGGCAGATCTCGACACAGATCAGCGAGGAGTTCCACCCCATGGGCCGGATCGGCCCCTGCGGTGGCCCCTGACCCACGTCGCTCTCTGGCCCACGTCGCGCCCTTGCGCTGACGCGCGGTGGCGTCAGCGCAAGGAGACCTCAGCAAGCCTCGCCAAGAACAGCGCCTCGGAGCGGCAGGCCTTCGCGAAGTCACCGAGGTCCAGCGACTCGTCGATACCATGCATCCGCGAGTCCGGGTCGACCACAGCGGTTATCAGCACCTGTGCGTTCGGGTGCAGATCGCGGAACTCCTGGGTCAACGGGATGGACCCGCCCATACCCATGCGCACCGGCGCGACACCGAAACCCTCGGTCCATGCGGCATCGGCGGCATCGGCCACCGGACCCTCGAGCTCCAGCGAGACCGGGCGTCCGCCCTCGATTGGAGTGACCGTGACGTGCGCACCCCACGGGGCGTGGCCGGTGAGGTGCTCGGCGACGACTCGGTGGGCGTTCTCGGGGTCGTCCCCGGGAGCCAATCGCACCGAGATCCGGGCCCGGGCCGAGGGGATGAGGGTGTTGGACGACTGACCCACCGGCGTGGTGTCGATCCCGATCACCGTGATCGCGGGCTGGTGCCACATGCGGTGGGTGAGCGTACCGGTGCCGATGAGATCGACGCCGTCCAACGGTGCGGCTTCGGCGCGCAGCCGCTCCTCGGGGTAGTCGAGGTCCTGCGGCCCGGCATGTTTGAGACCGGCCACGGCCACCGACCCGGCGTCATCGTGCAGGGTGGCGAGCAGTCGCGTCAGAGCCATCAGGGCGTCGGGCACCACACCGCCGTACTGCCCCGAATGCAACCCGTGGTCGAGCGTCGCCACCTCCACGTCGAGGGTGGCCATACCGCGCAACGCCGTGGTGAAGGCCGGCTCCCCCACCGCCCAGTTGCCCGAATCGGCGATGAGGAACACATCGCACGCGAGTTTGTCACCATGCTTCGCGAAAAGCGCCGGGAGCGAGGGGGAACCGATCTCCTCCTCACCCTCGATGAACAGGTTCACCCCCACCGGGGGCTTGCCATCGAAGGCGCGCAACGCCGCGAGATGGACACCGACGCCACCCTTGTCATCCGCCGACCCGCGAGCGAACAGGCGCCCCTCACGCTCGGTAGGGGTGAAGGGCGCCGAGGTCCAGGCGTCGGGATCACCGGTGGGCTGCACATCGTGGTGTGCATACAGCGTCACCGTGGGCGCACCTTCGGGCGCGGGGAAGCGTCCGATGACGGCCGGATGCCCACCTTCGGAGACGACCTCCACCTGGGGGCAACCGATCTCGGCGAGCTTGTCGGCGACGAACTGTGCGCTGCGTCGAACATCATCGACATGTTCTGCCTGCGAACTCACCGAGGGGATCTTCACCAGTGCGGCAAGATCCTCCCGGACTCCGGGGAGGACACGGTCAACGGCAGCAATGATGTCGGTCATATCGGCATCGTAGACCTGCCACCACCCAGCGCCGTCGAGGCATCGGAGCCCGCCCTCGACTTTCACTGGCGGCACTTGCGTGACCGCAGGCAATGCCGAACCCCCGCATGGAAGGATCGGGGCATGACCGACAACCCTGTGGTGCTCATCGTCATCATCGTGGCCGTGGTGGCGGCCATCGCTCTCATCGTGTGGGGAATCCTTCGGTGGCGCTACGTGAAGTCATTGCGGGAGAAGGGCTGGGAGTTCATCACCAGCCCGTCGATCACCATCGCCCACGGGCTCAACTGCCCACCGTTCGGCGTCGGCTTGGGGCGGGCCGTTGATGATGCGGTGCGCGGTCAGGTCGACGGCGTCGACTTCACCGTGTTCGAGTACAAGTACCGGGGATTCAAGGAGAACCGCGTCACGGTCGTGGAGATCCCGTGGGCGCTGGATGAGTTCCAGTACAGCGAGCAGGGCAAACTCGAAGGTGTCCGCGGCTTCGGACCGGTCGAGATGGGGCCCGGCAAAGCCCACGCGACCAGCGAAGAGTGGATGCAGACCGTCCAGTCGGTCATCGGCCCCGTCCTTCCCCAGGTGGCGGGTTCGGGCGATACGCAGTTCGCCATCGACGGCAACCATGTGGTGCTTCTCAACACCCCGCCCAAGCCCGACGAGATGGAGGCCCACATCCGACGAGCCGTGGCCCTCGCCCGCGCGCTGAGCGCCCCGTCCTTGGAGCAGTACGCGCGGCCGATGCCGAAACAGCAGCTCGGATTCCACGGCACTGACTGGCTGTACGAGGTTCAGAACGACTCGGCTCTGGATTATGTGCAGCACACCCGCGGAGGCTTCGACCACAAGGCGGTGGACGTCATCTCCGGCCCCAACGACGGACTCGCTTTCATCGCCCTGCATCACAAGTGGAAGACCCGCGAGCAGTACACCGACAGCGAGGGACGCACCAAGACGCGGATCAAGAACCATGACGAGTACCTCATGGAGGTCAACGTCCCCTTCCCGTTCAGCCCCATCTCGTTCAATGCGGGGTGGCTCTCGGGCGGGGAGAAGCGTCAGTTCGAGAGCATCACGTTCGACAAGATGTTCGCGGTACGTAGCGCCCATCCGAAGTTCGCCCATGACGTGGTCCATCCCCGCACGATGCAGTGGATGGAACAGCGCGGCCGCGTCGATCTGTCGATCGAGGATGGACGCGTGCGCTGGGAGACCCATTCGCTCAACACCGCCAACCTCGCCTGGCGCCTCGATTGGACCCACGGATTCTTCGGCCGCATCCCCGACTTCGTCTGGAAGGACCTCGGGGTCAACCCTCCCCCACGTTTCCGGCACGTCGACTGAGCAGCGTCCCGCTTCTTCTGCGCTGCGACACGTTGAGCAGCGTCCGCTCCCCTTGCCTGCTCTGGCGCGCCCCACCTCGACGTTGTGCCGCGTCTGCCCGGCAATAGGTCAAGGTGGGCTGTTTGTGGCAGCCACCCGAACCAGCCACCACGCCCCACCTCGACGCTGTGCCGCGTCTGCGCGGCAATAGGTCAAGGTGGGCTGTTTGTGGCAGCCGCCCGAACCAGCCACCACGCCCCACCTCTACGTTGTGCCGCGTCTACCCGGCAATAGGTCAAGGTGGGCTGTTTGTGGCAGCCACCCGGGCCAACCACCGCGCCCCACCTTGACGTTGTGCCGCGTCTACCCGGCACAACGTCAAGGTGGAAGAGGACGCCCCTCTCTGCCGCTCTCCCTCTTGGCGCACCCACCCCACCCCGCGCTCCACCTCTACCTGAAGCCGCGTCTGCCCAGCACAACGTCAAGGTGGGCGACGAAGTGAGCGATGTACTCAGCGAGTGGTTGTGGATGGCGTCGGAGCTGCTGGGAGTTGTCCACAGAATCATCGAAGACGGTTCGTTTTCGACGCGCCCCATCCATGGTGAGCAGCATGCGAGCGAAACAGCATCTGTCCGAGAAACTGAGGAAACAGGCGCGGTACGGCCTGTTGAGTGTCCAGGACCTTGAGGCCGAAGGCGTGGGACGGCATGCGCGACGCCGGTTGGTCGCGGAGAGCCGACTGCACCTGCTGACGCCGGGCCAGTACAGCCTGGGCATTCCCACACCGAAGACGCTGGCCCACGTCGGGCTCCGGGTTGCTGGGGCCGGCGCAGCCGTCGGAGGTTGGCATGGGCTGCACATGCTCGGCATGAAGGTTCCCCAGCAGAACCTGCAGCAGCCGGTGACCGTGTGGGTTCCCAACGGCACGAAGAAGCGTCCAAGGGCCGGGTGGCGGTTCCGGGAAGATGGGTACGGACGCCTGCGGCGCATGCTGATCCAACGCACACTGGAGCCGGGCGACATCGTGTTGGATCTCTGCAGTGAGCTCGACGTGAGCAACACGATCGGCCTCTGCACGGATGCGATACGGGACCGGTGGACGAGCCCGCAACGACTCAACGACCTTCTCGACGCACGGTTGCGGCATCGCCATCGAACACTGATCAGCGAGTTGATGGAGGATGCACAGGAAGGCGCGGAATCCCCTCTCGAACATCGATACGTGCGCGGGGTGGAACGGCCTCATGGGTTGCCCCGCGCCTCGCGTCAGGTCCGCGTCGGCCCCAACATCGTGGACGGCTGGTACCGCGAGTGGAACTGCGCCATCGAGATGGACGGCTGGCGCTTCCACAAAGACCGTGTGCAGTCAGACGCGCGCGCCGACGCTGATCGCGCAGCTCTGGGCATCACGACCCTCCGGTTCGGCTGGGATGACATCGTGGTCAACCCCTGCAGGACAGCACACCGGGTCGCCAGTGTGCTGCAGCGCAACGGCTGGGACGGCCACCTGCGTCGCTGCTCTTCCTGCCCGTGAGACACACCCGACTCCACCTCCGCGTTGTGCCGCGCAGACGCGGCCCAACGTCAAGGTGAAGCGCCCAAGGCCGGGACCGACGCTGCCATGAGGAGACGCGTCCCCTCCACCTCCGCGTTGTGCCGCGCAGACACCGCTTTACGTCAAGGTAGAGCACAGTGGTCGGCCCAGACGGCTACCGCCACCAGCCCACCTCTACGTTGTGCCGCGCAGACGCGGCCCAACGTCAAGGTGAAGCGCCCAAGGCCGGGACCGACGCTGCCATGAGGAGACGCGTCCCCTCCACCTCCGCGTTGCGCCGCGCAGACACCGCTTTACGTCAAGGTGGAGCGCCCAAGGCTGGGGCCGACGCTGCCATGAGGAGATGCGTTCCCTCCACCTCCGCGTTATGCCGCGCAGACACGGCTTTACGTCAAGGTGAAGCGCGGTGGCGTGCCCCAGACAGGAGCGTGGGCGACAGTCAGTTCGGGAAGAACTCCCGGTTCAGAGGCGAAGCCTCAGGACTCCATGGCTGCGGGGATCGGAGCACGCCAGGTGCCACTGAGCTCCTCCAGAGAGAACTCCATGTCCCCAAGCCGTACCTGCGTCCCATCCAGCACAGTGCCGACGCGCACCGCCGGAACCTCATGCTTCTCACACGCGGCGTTCCACTCGGCTGCCACAGCAGGGTCGACCCCCACGAGGAGACGGGCCGAACTCTCGCCGAACCACCAGGCCACAGGTTCACCCTGCTGTTCGATCTCGACGCCACGTCCGGCGATGATCGCCGATTCGACCGCGGCACGTACCAGGCCACCTTCGACGAGCGGTCGCGCGCTGGCGACCAGCCCGTGGGCCTCCGACATCAGAGCCACCAGACGCTTCTCCGCCTCAAGATCCACCTTCGGGGGCATGCCACCCAGATGACCATCGTGGACGACATCGGCCCAGACCGATCCGGAGAGCTCATCGCGGGATTCACCCAGCAGCCACAGCTCGTGTCCGACGTCGGGAAGTTTCGAGCTCACGCGCGTCGCAACATCGTCGATGACGCCAAGAACGCCAACGGTGGGCGTCGGCACGATGGCGGTCTCACCGGTCTGGTTGTAGAAGCTGACGTTGCCGCCGGTCACCGGAGTGCCGAGTTCGCGGCAGCCGTCGACCAACCCGAGGATCGCCTCGACGAACTGCCACATGGCCGAGGGGTCCTCGGGAGACCCGAAGTTGAGGCAGTCACTGACAGCGACGGGCTCGGCGCCGGTCGCGGCCACACAACGGTAAGCCTGCGCAAGGGCGTGCTGGGCACCGAGGTACGGGTTGAGGTAGGCGATACGACCATTGCAGTCCACCGAGAGCGCGACGCCGAGACCGTCCTCGTCAACGCGGATCATCCCGGCTGATTCGGGGCGTGCAAGCACGGTGTCGCCGAGCACGTATCGGTCGTACTGCTCGGTGATCCACGTGCGATCGGCCACATTCGGGGCCCCCATGACCCGGAGCACCTGCTCGCGCAACGGCAGAGCGTCCCGGGCGAGGTCCTCGGCGGCGTCGGCATTGACCTTGTCGATCCATTCGGGACGCGCGTAGGGCCGCTCGTACACCGGCCCATCATGGGCGACGGTGCGTGGGGGAACATCGACGACGGTTTCGCCGTGCCAGTCGATGACGAGTCGGTCGCCGTCGGTGACTTCACCGATGACGGTGGCCTCCACATCCCACTTGGCGCAGATCTCCATGAATTCATCGACGCGGCCGGGCTCGACCACAGCCATCATGCGTTCCTGTGATTCGCTCATGAGGATCTCCTCCGGGCTCAGGGAGGAATCACGCAGCGGGGTGCGGTCGAGTTCGATGTGCATACCGCCGTCTCCGGCGGAGG
Organism: Propioniferax innocua; assembly: GCF_006716235.1. Lineage (GTDB taxonomy): Bacteria > Actinomycetota > Actinomycetes > Propionibacteriales > Propionibacteriaceae > Propioniferax > Propioniferax innocua. Next base: position 829,354 of record NZ_VFOR01000002.1, read on the forward strand.
CGAGCTCGGAGGTGGCGCAGGAGAGCCCGGCACCGCCGAGATCCTGAATGCCGGTCACGACTCCTGCGGCGAACAGCTCGAGGGTGCATTCGATCAGGAGCTTCTCCATGAACGGGTCGCCGACCTGCACCGAAGGCCGCTTCGCGGGACCGTCGGCGTCGAAGGTCTCCGACGCCAGCACCGAAACACCGCCGATGCCGTCGCCACCGGTGGTCGCGCCGTAGAGCACCACCTTGTTGCCGGTGCCCGACGCGTGGGCCAGGTGGAGATCTTCATGCTTGAGGACACCGACGCCCAAGGCGTTGACCAGTGGGTTGCCTGAGTAGGTGGGGTCGAAGAACGCTTCGCCGCCGATATTGGGCAGGCCCAGGCAGTTGCCGTAAGTGCCGACGCCGGCGACGACGCCGGGCAGCACGCGCTGGGTGTCGGGCAGGTCGAGGGGACCGAAGCGAAGCGAGTCCATGACACCCACGGGACGGGCACCCATGGCGAGGATGTCACGGACGATGCCACCGACGCCGGTTGCAGCACCCTGATGCGGCTCGACGTAGCTCGGGTGGTTGTGCGATTCGATCTTGAAGGTGACCGCCCAGCCGTTGCCGATGTCGAGGACGCCGGCGTTCTCACCGATACCGGCGAGCAGTTCGCCACGGGGGGTCGTCTTGGGCAGGTCCCCGAACTTCCGCAGGTGCACTTTGGAGGACTTGTAGGAGCAATGCTCGGACCACATCACCGAGTACATCGCCAGTTCGGCCGCAGTGGGGCGTCGACCGAGGATCTCGCGGATGCGCTGGTACTCGTCCTCCTTGAGGCCGAGATCGGCCCAGGGCTGTTCCACATCGGGAGTGTTGGCGGCGTTGGCGGTGGTGTCGGCCATGTTGCGTCCTTTCTCGGTACTCGACGCCGACGGGCGTCAGGCCGCGACGCGGCTGAGGAAGTTGGTGAGGCTCGCGAAGAATCCCCGGCCGTCGGTGGAGGGGGCCACCAGCGGGTCGACGTTGTGCTCGGGGTGCGGCATGAGGCCCACGACGTTTCCGCGTTCGTTGGTGATGCCGGCGATATCGTTCATCGAGCCGTTCGGGTTCTCGAGGTAGCGGAACACGACGCGACGCTCGGCCTCGAGCACCATGAGGGTTTCGGCGTCGGCCACATAGTTGCCCTCACCGTTCTTGAGGACGATGTTGATCTCCTGGCCATCGGTGAAGGCGTTGGACCACACCGTGTCGACCGATTCCACCAGCAGACGCTCGTCGCGGCAGCGGAAGCGTCGGTGTGCGTTGCGGGTGAGCGCCCCGGGGAGCAGGTGGGATTCGCAGAGCACCTGGAAACCGTTGCAGATGCCCAGCACTGGCATGCCGGCCTCGGCGCGCTTGATGATGTCGGCCATCAGCGGTGAGAAGCGGGCCAGGGCTCCGGCGCGCAGGTAGTCGCCGTAGGAGAAGCCGCCGGGCAGGATCACCGCGTCCACATCGTCGATCGTGTCCGAACCGTGCCACAGCGGCACGGGCGCGAACCCACATTGTTCGACGGCGCGCAGGGCATCCCGGTCATCCAACGACCCGGGGAACGTGACGACGCCGACGCGGCCGCTCACTGCGCCTCCTCGACGCGGACGGTGAAGTTCTCGATGACTTCGTTGGCGAGCACCTCGGAGGCGGCTTTGCGCACCTCGTCAAGGCGAGCGTCGGTGATTTGATCGACCTCGATCTCGAATCGCTTGCCCTGACGCACCGAGAGGCCGGTGTGACCGAGCTTTTCCAGGACTCCGGTGATCGCCTTGCCCTGCGGATCCAGGATCTCGGGCTTGGGCATCACGTCGACAATAATCCGCGGCATGGCGGCATCCTAGCGGTCCATTCATCGACTTCGCCCATTTGCTGACGGCGTGGACCCTGATCCCACAGCTTCCGCCCAGCGTCAGTCGACGGCCAGCCACAGGATCGAGGAGAGACCGCTGTAGATGTTCCGGATCTGCGGCTTGCGCGGTTCCTTGGTGTTGGCGATCTGACGCAACTGATCGAGATCGAAGACCTGTTGCACGTCGGCGTTGTCCTGAACCCGTTCAATGGCGACGCGCAGCAGCGCACGAGCAGGCTCAAGGTTGTAGATCTGCCAGAAGTTCATCCTCATGGCGTTCGCCTTGTCTGTGGCTGCCTTGCGTGCCTCCGGAGAACTGTCGGTGGGAAGAATGTCCAGCTCCTGCATGAGCTCGGCGGCGGGCCCTTCGGCGACGATCCCGGGGACCGCCGTGGGCACTGAGGTTATCTCCCCCTCGGTCGGCAGATCCCGGACCGGACGGCGCTTGCGTAGTGCGAGCAGGTCGTCGTTGAAGCGTTCTTTGTCGAACGGGTACTGCAACAGCCGCGGCTCGAAGGATTCCATCAGGTCATGGCCCACGACATTGGAACGGCGGCCCTTCTGCGTGAGCCGACTCGCGAGGAAGAAGCCTGCCACGGAGTAGAGCGGATCGAAACGAGCACCGATCCTGCTCCAGATCAGCGATCCCTGACCGATGTGGTAGCGGTTGCGGCTGTACGTGTAATAGGCGTCCCCGAGGAAGTCGACATCGAACTTCGGCAGCAGCCCGGTGAGCCGGGCCACCAGCCTGTCGTGCAGATGTTTCCGCGCCGATTCGCGGGTGACACCGGTGCCCTTGGGCATGAAGTTCTCATCGACGAGCTGCGCATCGATGGTCCGTCCATCCTTCGACCATTGACGGTCACCGTAGAACGTCCGCAGAACCTCGCCGTAGCCGCCTCCCAGAGCCGTCACCGAGACGCTGCCCTCCCGGCCGTTCGGCCCGGTCTCCATCATCCCGGCACTGTTGAACATGGGGCCGAGAAGCATCTCAGCGATGTTGCGAGAGCCAGCACTCGACAGGCCCGCACTTTCCGCACGCCGCAGACCGAACTGCCGGAACAGTCCGTCGGACACGATGCGGTCCCGCGTGGCAGGAGGTCCGGAACAGAAGTAGAGGAATGAGTCATCGAGCCCAAGTTCGTGGATGGCCCCGAACACCAATCGCGAGTCGAATCCACCTGTCAGGTGAGTGATCCGGAAGTCGCTGGGTGACTGGTGCAGGGCGGCCACGTTGGTCAGCAGGTCCTGACGCGTGGCCTCGAACAGGTCAGTAAGAGGCCAATCAGCAAGGTCGAAGGCATGCTCATACGGACGCACCATAACGGCACCATGGCGTACGTAAATGAACTCGAACGGATCGGCCACTTCGACGTCTTCGTAACTGCTGTGCACGAGGCTGCCGTTACCAAAGAGAATCCGCTCGGCTTGGAACAACGGAGACTTCTGCAGGGGAGCCCCCGCGTCCCGCGCGTAGTCAACCAAGCCCTGGACATCAGTGGAGACGGCCTGGAGCCCCGTATGATTCATATGAAAGGCCAGCGCCCCGCCCAAGGGATCGGGCAGGCAGGCTGCCCAATCCTGACTCTCGTCCCAGACATAAAGAGCGCCGACGTCACGGGCACCGTCGGCCCACCACTTGGCGAGTCGGGCAATATCCCAAGAACCGACACCCGACGGCAGCACCGTGGCGAGCCCCTGCGTGTCCAGGACGGCCCGTCCATAAAGCACGACGCTTCCATCCAGCCAGAAATAACGTCGCCCGATCTGAACGGGAGCTTCGCCACTGATCACTGTCGTCATCGTGCGCTGCCCCGGTGTCGCCACGATCGTCGGGGTGAGGCGGCTCGGCGTCGAGCTGGTTGTCATGCGTTCTCCAATCAGCGGGGCCGCGTCAGCGCGCAGCAGGAATCTTTAGACGCCGGGTGGCTAGATCATGCCCGAGTCCGTCGAACACATCGATGTCACACCACAACGGCTCTGATGAGTGAGGGGCGGGCCAGCTCATCCAGCCACGCTGCAGAGGGCTGGTTGCGATCCGGACCCCTTGCTGGTTCCACACCTGGACCACCCAGTGCAGGCCGGCCGTTCCGGAGGCGACGCCGTCCATGCACACGGTCACGTTCCGGTCATTCACGTAGGCGTGCACGGCTTTGTCCACGTCATCGGCGTGCGGACGCAGATCTCGCGGTTGGATACGTTCGTCCTGCTCCCCGAAGAACTCAGAAGCACTCAATCGCCGGACGGTCGTAAGGATGCTGGTGCCGGGATCGATACAGGCCTTGATGAGATCGATGATGCACTCACGTGGCGGAGGTGCATGTCCCTCCCCGAAGCGCGTCATCCAGATGACGTGGTCGGCATCGCGACGCCATATGTTCCCACCATTGGGGGTGTATCCGTGGGCTTCCAGATAAGGGGAGCAGTGTTTCTGCACATGCCAGTCTCCGGAGTTCTGCAAGTACAACAAACGAGCGGGCGCCTGGGACGGGAGGATTCCCTGCACAACCGAGTGTCGGCGGCCGAAGCGTCGCATGACCTGTCGTCCACGACGTTTCCATCCTTCTGCAGCGAACTTGACGCTGCTGACGCGGAAGGCCGCCTGCAGGTAGGCAACAACATAACTTCGGGAGTACTCCATGATGTCGGTCTGCGGGTTCCAGACCAGCACCGAACACCGCTTGCCCAGTTGGTGCCCGAGATCCAAGGCCGCGAAGCCACCTGCGGAGCCGCCCACCAACCACAGATCCCGACCAAGCGTCTCGGCGAGGGGAAGCACGAGGTTGAAGACATCCTGCTGCACGTCCTGCCACGCATTCCCCGCGTACCAACCGAGGGAGATGTCATCACGCAGAGCGAGAGTCGGGTCGGTGATCGCAATGAATGGCAGCCCCGTGGCCGTCGCGATGCCACGGCCAGAGAAGAACGGCGGAGGTCGTCCCTCATCACGTTGGACCGCGCCCGAGAAGATCATCAGCACAGGGCCCTGCGCCACGTTCCAAGGAGATCCGCCGGTGAGGATCTCCAATTGTCCATGCTCCGTGGTGATGACATGGACCCCGTCAGCGGGCTCGGCATCATGGAAGCTCGTGATCGAGTCCCATGTGAAGACGACGTCGTCGCGATAATCCGGTGTGAGTCGCTCGGGTTCGCCGGGGTCGTAGATCCTCCTCATGCGAATGCGCCTTCCAAGTCCACAGACAGATGTTCGCGGACACACTCCTCGTATCTGGTCCGGTCTACATCGGCGAGAGCTTCATCACAGCGGGCGTTCCACGCGGCGAAATCCTCGTCCTCATGCAGATCGTACTGATGCAGACGCACAGCCTGCCCTGCCATACATCGCACATCGTCCAGCACATCCCCCACAGCATCCCGCAACTCATGCTTAGCCAGCGGGATCATCACCACGATCATCTGCTCGGTGCCCGCGCCGGTCTCCCCTTCGAGTATGCGGGTCACCGCATCGGCCAGACGGTTCACATCGTCCTCGGCCGCATCGATGATGGTCTCCTGGAGCCGCCGCGCCCTACCGGGAGCAGGCATGGGCGGCACACCGGTCAGCATTGCATCTCGCATGCTCATGCCGTCCCGAGGATCTCATCGGTCAGCATGGGCAGCACGTGCTGCTCATCGAACAGCTCCTGCGCGGCCTGACTGTATTCCGCAGAGGGCTCGTGGGTGAGCACCCGCTCGACCATCTCGTCCACGTTCGTGCACAGCCACGCATCCGGGTAGATGAACTCGGCCCCGGGCCAGTTGAGCGTCACAGGAAGCGCGCCGGACGCCGCGCCATCGGCGATGGTGAGATGGAACGACTCGAACTCACTGACAGAGATCGCGACGCCGATCTTGCGGTACCAATCGGCCATATCGGGGCCGAATCCGTCGAACACGACGGCATCCGCCGCTCCAGCGTTGAGCTCGTCGATGCGGTCGAAGACGCGCTGGTAGTACGCCATTTCATCGGTGCGCCGCGCAAGCCACGGGTAAGCGTCGGGCGTCTTGCCCTTCACGAACAGGCGGTACCGGTCATCCTCCGAACGGAGGCGTTCCAACAGATCAATGGCACGGTCGATGCGCTTGGTCCTGGGCACCATCCCCACGAATCCCAGATTGAAACGAGCATCGGCGACCTTCTCTCGGCGAAGGTCGTCGACCGCGACCGGATTGGGGATCACCATCGTGTCGGCGAGAGGGACACCATGACTCCGCACCGCTGCCTGGCGGATCAGTTCGCTGACGAAGATGTGCCGGTCAACATGCGGGTGAGCGATCCGCCGCAGATACGGCAAACGCAGCTCCTGGGAGTGGCTACGCACGACGAGGCGCTGGTCGGCACGCACATGTTTGGAGTACCACTCGGCGTTCCCGAGACCCCATTCACAGAAGATCGCGTCGGCCTGCGCGAGGGCGTCCTTCGACGCCAACTCGTCATGGCTCCCATGGCTCTGCCATTCGTCCACGATCACCTCGACGCCACGATCCTGCAGAGACTGCATGATCTCGGTGGCGAACTTCAGATCATGCCCGGCCACGACGACACGTTCGGGGGTTCGAACCTGCAGGGGTGAACTCGCAGCCTGGCTCAGGGACTCGCCCATATCACCGGCATGTGCGTCCTCGACCGTCAGCAGCTCGACGCCGCTGGCAGCATCCACCAAGAGCGCCTGCGAAGTACCACCGGCGGTACGCACCTCATCGGTCCGGATCAGGTCGACCTGCATCGAGGTGGACGCCACCGGCCGGGCCAACGGAGCACCCACGTCCTCACCCGTGACCGGACGCGACCCGATCCGCGTCCACTGGCCGAAGCGGGTGGCTTGAAGCCGGTCCTCCAACCAGGTCCGGCTCAGCGGTCCGGTCACGATGCCGACCCAATCGGACGTCGCTTCGGTGACCGCGTCGCGCGGCCAGAGGGGAATCTCCAGACCGGAGAGTTCATCGGCGACGGCCTCGGGCACGTCATCGGCGTAGACGGCGACCGGACGCACCGACTGCGCCACGATCGAGGACCACACATCATGACTCTGCGAATCAACCGCGAGAGCTGCGGTCTCCCGGCACGGGCCATCGACAGGAATGCCGGCAGTACGCGCCAGGATCGCCAGCGCGTCATCCACGGTGTGTGAGCGATACACCGCGCGCATCTGCAACCAGGCTTCGCGGGCGCGTTCAACCGGATTGCAAGACCAGTCCCACAACAGCGCGGCCCACACCGCCGCGTCGTTGGAGCTGGGGATGACGCCACCGAACGTCTCGGCAACACCGCGCCCCGGCCCGGAGAGCACAAGACCGCCGCAGGCTGCGACCTCCACGACGCGACGGGAGAACATCGTCGGCGACGATGTCACCGAATTCACGTTCAGTTGGGCGATGTGGGATTTGTAGGAGTCGATGACCTCGTCGTACGGCAGGACGCCGCGGATGTGCCGTTCAAACTCCTCGGGGAACTGGTACGGCGATTCGGGGTTGGCCAGCTGACGGTCGTAGATGGTCAACCCGGCGACCTCTTGGCTGGTCTTCAGCAAACGCGCAAGTTGATGCGATCGGGTTTTGTATCGATCACCGTAGTACGTGCCTGCATAGGCGGCCGACTGTTCGTAGCGCCGGTGTCCCGGTAGCGGGTTGTGGATCTTCGGCTGCGCGTAGAACGGGAGGCTGGAGGCGGTCAGCGACGCCGACCCCTCGGTCCGCAGATACTGCGGAATCATGTTGGCATCGGTGGTGAAGACGTGGTCACAGCGGGCTGCGGTTTCCCGGAACCGCTGGAAGTGGACCGGATCCTCCTTGTTCCAGAACACCGTCGGGATACCCCGCGTGCGGCACTGTGCCAGTAGCGAGTACAGGTCGGCGTTCTCCTCCTCGCCGTAGTACCCGACCCCGCGGAACCAGTCACCATCATTGCCGTTCCACGCCGACTCGATGAACACGATGTCGAGATGTTCGGCGTCCAGTTGCTCCCGCCATCGGCTCCGGGACAGGGGCACGACGGTGACGCTGCCGCTGAGCGTGCTCGTGGTGAACTCATCGGCCACAAGCCCGAAACGAAGATCACCAAGATGTCGAGAATCGGCAGGAAGGTGGGCGTCGTGGTGCCACCGGGCACTGTGGTGGGCGCTGGACATGGCCCGTCCGAGCGTCCTCCAGTTGCGTTCGTGGAAAGTCCAGTGGCGTGCCACGCGACCGAGGCGCGCGCGTAGGTCCTCGTCACCGACGAGCTTCCCAAGCTGTTCGGCACACGCCTCCACATCACCGGCGGGGAAGAGCAGCGCCCTCTCCTGGTTCTTCCCTGCCAGAGTGCGGTGGGGCGAGACGTCCGACATGAGGACGGCTTTACCGGCGCTGAAGGCTTCGAGAGGTTTCAGCGGTGACACCATCTCGGTCACAACGCTGGAGTGCCGGGGGCACGGCATGATCGAGAAGGTGCTGAGCAGCTGCGGGATCTCGATCATGGGAAGTCGCCCGAGGAACCGCACGTGTTCCAGTTCCAGCTCGGCCACTCGCGCCTTCAGGTCGGCTTCAGCGCCACCGGATCCTGCGATGACCACCTGGTGTTCCACACCACGCTCGACGAGGCGTGCCGATGCCTCGATCAGAGTGTCGAGGCCCTCGTAATCGACCATGCTGCCTGCGAAACCGACCACGGGGACATCGGTTCGGATGCCATGTTTCTTGGCGTACTGGGCATCGGCCGGTATCGGCAGGAAGGTCTCGGGGTCGACCGAGTTGGGCGCGAGCGCGATTTTGGACCGTTCGACGCCACGCTCGACGAGCTCGTCAGCAACCTCCTGGGTGATCGCCAGCACACGGTCGGCGTTCTGAGCAACCAAGGTCTCCAGCTGGACGGCGGCCTTGAAACGGTCGCTCGCGGCCCAACTGGGGTCGCGTGACGCTTGGGTGAGTTCCCAGAAGCCCCGCACCTCATACACGAACGGCACACCAAGCCGACGGGCAGCGATCAGCGCAGGGATCGCGGTCAGATGATTGGACGCGGATTGGATCACGCTGGGACGCTGCAGCCGCGCCTCCCGCACGAATGCATCAGCGGCCGTGGCGAAGTACTCGTCGAGCGGGGCGTCAGCCAATCTGCTGCCCGGGAGGTGCACATAGTCGACCTCGTCGATCTGCACCACCGTCCGCTTCGCCTCCTTGGGGGCCGGGATGTCGGTCTTGTTGCTGTCCCACGGATATCCTTCGCGAGCCACGACGACGACATCGGTACCCACCTCCTTCATCCCGGCAGCGACGCCACGGGTGCGGGTGGAGTACCCGTTGGAGTTGTAGTGCGGTGTGGAGTGCACGCAATACATGACGCGATCCGGCTCGGGGACGAAGGCCGAGCCCTTGGCGCGCATCGGGATGGCGACGCCATTGCGGGTGACCTTCCAAGTCCCCCGGATGACCTGCGCCAGTGTCCGTTTCGTCTTGGTCATCTTGGCTGACTGAGCCGAATAGCGATCGAGCAGCTCGCAGGGTGCATCGATCATGCCCTCACCGAACCACTGGCGTGTCACCACAGCGACAAGCTTGGCGGGGGTGGGATCGGCCTGCAGATCCTCCAGAAGGTCCTCGAGTGTAGGCGCTGGAGGCTCCTCGGTCGCCGGAACGAAGCCCGTCGAATCTGCGGCCTTGTGAATCTCGTGTGTCTCGAGGGCTGTCGGGGCGGGGACAGGCACGGTACTGTCCTGCACTGTTTCAGGTTTTGCGTCGGGCGCTGAAGGCCCTCGCCCGTCTGCGTTGGCCCCGCCACGGCCCAGAGTCGATCGAACCATGCGGGTCAGGCGAATCGCCTTGGAGTTCCGCAGGTTCGCCAGTTGCCGCTTGAGATCCTTCGTCTCCCGGCGATACGCGTCCAGTGCAGAGCGCGCCGTCCCAAGGTCGCTCCAGATCTTGTCGCGTTCCTTCTCGCTCTTCTCCGCCGTCGACATCGCCCGTTCGGCTTCCTTGCGCGCCTCTGCCAACTCGGATTCCAGCTTCTTGATCACCGTTCGGTCGGCACGGTTTCGCTCGGCCATACCCTCGAACCGCGTAACCAAAGCGTCAGGATCCGCCAGAAGTTGGGAAACACGCTGCCGGCGAAGTCTCTCGGGTGAACGTTTCTCGTCAGCGTGCACGGTCAACCTTCCGAACAATCCTCAAGCTGGGCAGGGGCACGGTAACACCGACCCTGATTCACTTCACCAAGCCAGTTCAGAGATCCAACAACGCGCCCATGGCGTCCAGGCATCGCTGTGCGGATTTCCCGTCTCCGTACGGGTTCACCGCTTGGGCCATGGCTTGGTAGGCATCCTCGGAGTCCATCAATGCGCTGACCTCGCGCACGATGTCGGCTTCCTGTGCGCCGATGAGCTTGACGGTGCCGGCGTCGACGGCCTCGGGACGCTCGGTGTTCTCGCGGAGCACCAGGACCGGCTTGCCGAGGCTTGGCGCCTCCTCCTGAATTCCGCCGGAATCGGTGAGCACGATGTGGGAGGCGCCGATGAGGTGGGCGAATTCGCCGTAGGCGACCGGTTCGATGCTGATCACGTTGGCGAGATCTGCGATGTGCGGCTTGATGGTCTCGCGCACCTTAGGGTTCTTGTGGGCAGGCCACACGAGCACCGCATCGGGATACCGCTCGGCGAGCACGCGCATGGCGCGGCCGATGTTCTCCATGTTGGAGCCGAGGTTCTCACGACGGTGTGTGGTGACGAGGATGATCTGCCTGCCGCTGTCGGCCACTTCGTTGAGCACCGGATCGGTGAACTCACGGGGACGCTCGACGGCCCAGTGCAGGGCGTCGATGACGGTGTTGCCGGTGACGACGATGTCGGATTCATCGACGCCGTCGTGCAGCAGGTTGGCCTTGGAGACCTCGGTGGGAGCCAAGTGCAGTGACGCGATCTGCGAGACGAGCTTTCGGTTGCCCTCCTCCGGGAACGGGGAGAACAGGTCGCCGCTGCGGAGACCGGCCTCGAGGTGGACCACCGGGATCGAGCGGTTGAACGCAGCGATACCGGCTGCCATCACGGTGGTGGTGTCGCCCTGCACGAGCACGGCGGCGGGCTGGTGCTCGGCGATGGTCTCGTCGATGGAGGTGAGCACGCGGGCCGCGATCTCGTTGAGCGTCTGCCCGGGCTTCATCAGATTGAGGTCCACATCGGGAGTGACCTCGAAGACCTCGTTCACCTGATCCAACATCTCACGATGCTGCGCGGTGATGACCGAGATCACATCGAGCTTCTCGGACTCCTCGAGCGCCTTGATGACCGGTGCGACCTTGATCGCCTCGGGACGTGTGCCGTAAACCACCATCACTGCCGGGCGTTCAGCCATGACTTCCTCCAAATCCCCCACGAATACAACCCGCGTGAATGAGCGCGACCTCATTTTCTGTGTCGCCACACGCCTTATTTGTTGTGTCACCACACTAGGACATGGCCTTCACATCGGGGCGTCCCCCGGCCATCTGCCGACCAGAGATACCACTGACGACGTGCGATTGCCCAGCCGATGGGTCCATACTGTGAATGATCGATTCACGAACACGAATTCTAGGAGTGCGGGATGACCCAGCAGACCCCCACCGTCGCGGTGATCGGGCTCGGCTACATCGGGCTGCCGACGGCCGCGGTTCTCGCCAGCGCAGGTGCGCAGGTGACCGGTATCGACGTCAAGGAGACAACGATCGATGCCGTCAACCGCGGCGAGGTGCCGTTCGTCGAACCCGACCTGGGCACCGTCCTGGCCGGCGCGGTCAAGCAGGGGCGTCTGAGTGCTCAGTTCGAGGTGCCGCACGCCGACAACTACATCGTGGCAGTGCCCACCCCGTTCAAGGGCGACAACGAGCCCGATCTCTCCTACATCGAGACCGCGGCCAAGAACATCGCGCCACAGTTGACCGGCGGTGAGCTCGTGATCCTCGAATCGACCTCGCCTCCCGGGGCTACCGAGCGCATGGCTCAGATCTTCTTGGAATCGCGCACGGATCTGACGCTGGAGCCCAACCAGCCGAACACCATCTATGTCTGCCACTGCCCCGAGCGTGTACTGCCCGGCCGCATCATGGTGGAGCTGCGCACCAATGACCGCATCTGTGGTGGCCTCAACGGCGACGCCGCAGAGCGTGCTCGCGACCTCTATCAGCTGTTCTGCGACGGCGATTTCCTGCTCACCGACGCCAAGACCGCCGAGATGTCGAAGCTCGTGGAGAACTCTTTCCGCGACGTCAACATCGCCTTCGCCAACGAGCTGTCGATTCTCTCCGACAAGCTTGGCATCGACGTGTGGGAGCTCATCGAACTCGCCAACCATCACCCACGCGTGAACATCCTCCAGCCCGGCCCCGGCGTCGGTGGACACTGCATCGCCGTGGACCCGTGGTTCATCGTGGCGGCTGCCCCCGAGGAGGCACGGATCATCCGAGCAGCCCGCGAGATCAATGACGCAAAGCCCGAATGGGTTCTCGACAAGGTGCTGCCGTTGGCTGACAAGTTTGAGAGTCCCGTCATCGCGGCACTGGGCTTGGCCTTCAAACCCGACATCGACGACCTGCGTGAATCCCCTGCGCTGCACATCACCGAAGACCTCGCGAAGCGGCTGGACGTCGGCAAGATTCTGGCCGTCGAACCCAATGTCGATGAGCTGCCGAAGTCACTGGCGGATTTCGGCAATGTCGAGCTCGCAGAGCTGGACACCGCCGTCGCCGAAGCAGACATCGTGCTGCTCCTGGTTGACCACACCGATTTCAAGGAGTTCGACCGCGAGAAGCTCTCCGAGAAGGCCTTGATCGACACCCGAGGGGTGTGGCGCTGAGCGCAGCCTCCGATCACTGACCGAACGTCACGTCGGCCCGGCCCGCGGCCGCCCCGATCATTCCTTGGTCGGGGCGTCGTCGGTGTCGGGCCGTCGGCTTTCGGCGGCCTGCAGTTCTTCGGTCAGGTGACGCTCGACACCCTCGACCTGCTGGCTGGTGGCCAACCGCTGCAGCACCACGAGGATGGCTCCCGCAGCCACCACGAAAGCAGTGTCGGCCGCAACTGGAGCGATCCATCCTTCAGTGGTGTGGGACACGATCCTCGCCACGAACCACGCTGCCAGGGCAGCGCTCGCGGCGAGCAACAGCTCCTTGTTCGTCAAAGAAGCGGTGGAACTCATCTCGCCGTACCTCCATGGGGATCTCCAGCGTGGCCGGGCCCGGCCAGCTCAGCCCCATCATCTCACCTGCCGCGAGGAGACAGGCCTCCCCAAGGATCCTGCCTGTCCTCAGCGCGTGAACGCGTTGCCCGTGAGCCGTTCATAGGCATCGAGATAGCGCTGCCGCGTGGCGTCGACGATGTGGTCCGGCAGTGGGGGTGGCGCTTGGTCACCAGACCGATCCCATCCCGATTCGTGCACGAGCCAGTCACGCACGAACTGTTTGTCGAACGAGTCGAGGCTCTCCGGCCATGCCTGGGCATCCCAGAAACGCGAGGAGTCGGGGGTGAGCACTTCATCGGCGAGCACGATCGTCCCGTCAGCACGACGCCCGAACTCCACCTTGGTGTCGGCGATGAGGACTCCGCGCTCACGGGCGATGCGCTCGGCGCGCGTGTAGACCGAGAGAGTGAGATCGCGGAGCTCGTCGGCGGCTTGTCCACCGACGGTCGCTGCAACGGTCGCGAAGTCGACGTTCTCGTCGTGATCGCCCATCGCCGCCTTGGTGGCCGGGGTGAAGATCGGATCTTCCAGACGCGCCCCGTCGTGCAGCCCAGCGGGCAACGGGACCCCACAGATGCTGCGATCCACCTGGTATTCGGCCCATCCCGATCCGGTCAGGTAGCCACGTGCCACGCATTCGACGGGAAACATATCGAGCTTCTCCACGATGACGGCACGGCCGGCCACGGCGTCGGGCACATCGGTACTGAGTACGTGGTTGGGCACCACGTCGACGAGCTGCTCGAACCACCACAGAGCCATCTGGTTGAGAATGGCGCCCTTGTCGGGGATGGGTGTGGACAGCACATGGTCGTAGGCCGAGATCGCATCGGTCGCCACCATCAACAGCGCGTCGTCACGGTCGGGTAGAGCGTAGAGTTCGCGCACCTTTCCCGCATGCACCAGCGGGAGGCCCAGAACGTCACCGTAGACAGACTCAGTATTCACCGCTCGATCATGTCACGAACTGCTGCACCGCGCAGCGGACGCCAAGGGCCTTTCTGCGTGTTGCGGCGCCGGAGCTGTTCCCTGCCGGTGCCCACATACGCAGAGGCGGACGCTGTCACCAGATCGAGACCCCGCGACCGATGCCGTGATAGTCCCATCCCGCCTCGCTCCAAGCTCTGGGGTCGAGCACATTGCGACCGTCAACGATGACGGGGGTCTTGACGATGCTCTTCACCGCAGCCGGATCCAGCTCCCGGAACTGTTTCCATTCGGTGAGCAGCATCGTGACCTCCGCCCCACTGAGGGCTTCCTCGATGGTGTCGACGACTTCCAGGTCGGGGCGCTGTTCCTTGAGTTTCCCACCGGCCTGCGGATCGTGGATCACCACATCGGCACCGCGTGACCACAGCGTCAGGGCGATGTCCAGCGCCGGCGAATCACGCAGGTCGTCGGAGTCCGGTTTGAAGGCGGCACCCAGCACCGCCACCCGATGTCCGACGAGACGGGGGCCGACAAGGTCGGTGACCAGGTCGACAGCGCCCACGCGACGACGCGTGTTGATGGCGTCGACTTCACGAAGGAAGGTCAGCGCCTGATCGACGCCGAGCTCACCGGCGCGGGCCATGAAGGCGCGGATGTCCTTGGGCAGACAGCCGCCGCCGAAGCCGATGCCGGCACGCAGGAACTTCTTGCCGATGCGGTCATCGTGGCCGATCGCCTCAGCCAGTTTGGTGACGTCAGCACCGGTGGCATCGCAGAGCTCAGCCATGGCATTGATGAAGCTGATCTTGGTGGCGAGGAACGAGTTGGCGGCGACCTTCACCAGTTCGGCCGTCGGATAGTTGGCCAGCAGGCGGGGCGTTCCCCGATCGAGGATCTCGCGGTAGCACTCATCGAGCATCTCTCGTGCCTTCTCGCCCTCAGCGACGTCTTCGCTGAGCCCGTAGACGATGCGGTCGGGTTCCAAAGTGTCCTTGACCGCGAACCCTTCGCGCAGAAACTCCGGGTTCCACAGGACAAGGAGGTTCTTGCCGGATTCGGCGACCTTCCCCGCGATGGCCTCGGCGGTCCCGACCGGGACGGTCGATTTACCAGCGATCAGCGCCGGCTCTTCACGGTTCGGGTCCGTGTTGTCCAGGATCGTCTGAACGGCGGCATCGACCTGGGACATGTCTGCGGCATAGCGGCCCTGCATCTGCGGGGTTCCGACACCGATGAAGTGGATGTCACAGTCAGCGATGGCGGAGGGATCGGTGGTGAAGGTGAGTCGACCCGCATCGACGTTACGGCGCAGCAGCTCGGGAAGCCCGGCCTCGTGGAAAGGGGCCTCACCACGCGCCAGCAGCTCGACTTTTCGCTCGTCCACGTCGAGGCCGACGACCTCATGCCCCAACTCGGCCATACAGGCCGCGTGAACGGCCCCCAAGTAGCCACAACCGATCGTGCTGATCTTCATCTCTGCGTCCTCTGAACCACGGAAAGGTCTGTCCGGCTGACTCTAGCCCCAAGCCCGACGCCTGTTCTGTTTCCACCGCGCCCGGGTCAGCCTGCGGAAACGGTCTCTCCCGGTGTCACGGCATCGTCTTCCCTGCCTCCGAAGATCGTTCTGAGCTCCTCATCGGTCCACTCCGTGAAGTCGTACATGTCGTTGATCTGTTGCAACAACGACACCGCTTCGTCATAGTCCTCGGGCAGCACCTGCTTGAGTCTCGGCAGGTGCCACCCCTTCAGGAACGCCTCGTAACGAGTTTCCACGTATTCGTCCATCAGGCCCACCTCACGCAACCATGCCGAGCGGCTCTTCTCCAGCGGCAGGTATTTGCGGAAGAAGTTGGGGCTGATGGTGTTGACCGTCGAGGTGGAGACCGCCGCGTAGTACACATGGATCACGATCGGGAGGATCTGGATACGGCGTGCGTAATAGAGCATCTGCTGGAAGAAATAGGAGTCCTGCCCCACGGCGCCGACGGGTTGGGTCAGGCCGAGGCTCCGCAGCCACTCGGTGTTCGCGACGAGGGCCTGGATGCTCATCGGTGTGAACCGGATGTCGGCCAGGCTCGTGGGCGTCGGCGAGTGGGTTCCGTCCTCGTTGTCCACGAGGTACTTCTTGAGCATCTTGGCATTGGCGACGTGTTTGGGCATGCCCTTGCGCTTGCTCATGTCA
Organism: Propioniferax innocua; assembly: GCF_006716235.1. GTDB lineage: Bacteria > Actinomycetota > Actinomycetes > Propionibacteriales > Propionibacteriaceae > Propioniferax > Propioniferax innocua. The sequence goes on from NZ_VFOR01000002.1 coordinate 845,504, forward strand.
CCGATCGCGAAATCCACGCCTGATTCGGTGATCATCTCGAACAGGCGCGCGAACCCGTCGTTGACGGCTTCGTTGTCGGGGTCGAGGTACGTGACATATTCGGCGCTGGCCGCCGCCAGCCCCTGGTTCCGCGGCCGCGACGCACTGCCGGATCCCCCCGGTGCGTTCCGCAGCCATCGGACGCGGTCGGTTCCCCTGCTCAACCGCGCGAGAAGATCCACCGTTTCCGGGTCGGTCGAGCCATCGTCCACGAGCAGGATCTCCATATCCGAGAAGATCGAGCTGCGTCGCAGGGAGCTGAAGCACTTGTCCCTCAGGTATCGCCCGTTGTTGTAGACCGGCACGATCACCGAAAGCCGAGCGTCCGTGGCACGCGGCTGCGCGGTCTCGGCGTCCTCGAAATCCGGTTCACGGCTCGGGAGGGTGAGATCCCCAGAACCGGCGAGAGCGAACTCGAAGGGGTCGATGGCGTAACCGAGACCGTTCACGACCCCGTCTCGGATGTACGCCCCGAAGGAGGGGCTGTCTACCCAGATCGCACTCAGCTCGGGGCGAGCCTCACTCACCCGGTCATGCTCGGTGGCCGAGCCGATCTCGCCGTCGATCAGCGAGGTGCTCTTGGTGATGAAATCACTGTCGGTGTAGACGAAGCCGTTGAGCAGGTCCTCGGCGTGGTGAAGCCCGTACTCCACGCCCTCGGAGACCGGAATCACCACGTCGGCGGTCTCGGCCGCAGCACTCAACTGGTCCTGCGCCAGCACCTCCAGTCCGGGCAGCGACTGGCGTTCACAGAATTCTCGGGCAGCAGCCTCGGGACCGGTGACGGCGACGCGTGGGGCCAACGAAGCGGTGGGCAACCCGATCGCGTCGAGCATCGCGCCCAGATGTCGATGTGCGGTGTGGGCCGAGAACACCGTGCGGAGCCCCGCCATCTGCGCCCGATACATGCGTTCGGGGTCGAGCGTCTGCAACTGGTGGGCCACGTCGATGGCCGATTCGGCCATGAACACCGTCGGGAACCGATCGTTGACGCCAGCGTTGTAGTTCGAGATGACGTAGGCCCCCATGGCCTGCAGTTCCACCACACGGTTGGCGTACATGGTCATCGAACCGACCACCGAGTTGAGGTTCACGCTGATGTCGGTGATCCGCTGCAGCTTCAGGAGCCGCTCATGGCTGATCGAGGGTGCGATGTGCGGCATCAGCATGTGCGGGAATGCGTATTTCGCCATGCCGAGATCGAAGTTCCGATCGAAGATGATCAGCTCACGGTCGGCGTCGAGGATCCCTTGGAAGATCGCGGTACCGGCCTTGCGTCGCAGCTGGTACTTGTGACGGTGCCACGAGCCGGCGAACATGATCCGGTCGAGCCGACGACGCCGCGAGCCCACGGGGTTGTGGTGGAAAGGGTTGACGCCGAAACTCATGACGCCGAACGACTCGGCCCCCGCGCACTTGCTGCGGTAGTCCTTGAGTTTGGTGTCTGCCGTTGTGTAGACGTGATCGGCCACGGTTGCCAGAGGCAGGAACACGTCGAAGTTCGGCGGGTCCTCCTTGGAGTAGTAGACGATCGGCACCCCGGCGTCACGGAACACGGGCACCATCTCATCCATCACCAATCGCCGGACCCATGATCCACGCGAGAGCCCGAACCACTCCTGGTTGAGGCCACGCCACGCCGAGGTGATCATGAACAGGTCCACGTCATCCACGTGGTCGCGCCAGTTTCCGGGAGTCAACGGAACGAGGTCGGCGAGGCCTTCGAGCGACGAGTAGAGGAACTGATCGGCGATGATGCCGATGCGTACCGGGTGGGGACGCAGCAGCCTGCTGCCCAGGTGGTCGGGAAGATCCGCGATGAGTTCGTCGATGGCGTCGGCCTGATCGGGAAGGGCATCAGTCGCCAGCATCTGCTCATATTCCGCGCCTGAGGCCGCAGGAAAGGGATTGCGGCCCTCCCTCACCAGTTGTTCGAACAGATCGGAGTCCGTGTAGGAGTCTGTGTCCGCAAGCAGAAGGCGACGCTCCTCGGCTCGGGCTCGTGCCTGCGCGAGCTGCTGTCGTCGCGCAGCAAGGGGCATGCGTTGGAATCCCATTGTCATTCCTTCCCTGGCTTCGCCCCACGGGTACGCGACCGCAGGTTCCACCACGCACGCTGGATCCGCCCCATCTTCGATGAGGCCAGATTGTCGTAGCGCCGTCTCAGATCAGTCAGCTGGCGGTCCCGCTCGGCGAGCGAGGTCTGGAGCTGCCAGACGTACTGGGAAAGCTCGTCGTCGTGTTGCTCGATCTCCCGAAGGAGTCGTTCCTCCCGGTCGTACGCCTCGCGCAGCTCGGTCTCAACCGCAGCCTGCTGCCGAAGAGCCCGGACGATTCCTCCCCGGAGGTCGTCGGGCCGAGGGGCCTCGACCTGGGCGATGTCCGGATCCTTCGGTTTCTCAGGCTGCGCGGGATCACCATCGCAAAGCCGACCGGTCAGCCTGGTGTAAGCAGCGCAGTAGCGCTGGCGAGTCACGGTGACGACCTCGACCGGCAACTCGGGAACCGCCATATCGCCAGCCTGGTCCCATCCTGAATCATTGACCAGCCAATCACGCACGTACTCCACGCCCCACGGCACAAGGTTCTGCGGCCACGTCTCGGCATCCCAGAACCGTGAAGAATCGGGGGTCAGGGCCTCACCTGCGAGAACGATGGTCCCATCTGAACGCTGACCGAACTCGAACTCGGCATCGGCGATGATGACACCACGCTCCCGAGCGATCCCTTCAGCGCGACGGTAGAGGTCCAACGTCAGGTCGCGGAGCCGGTGGGCGATGTCGGGCCCCACCAGTTCGGATATCGCGGAAAAATCCACGTACTCGTCGTCTTCGCCCCGTCCGGCCTTGATGACCGGTGTGAAGATGGGCGTGTCCAGACGGCTGCCCTCACGCAGTCCTTCGGGAAGTGGAACACCGCAGACGTGACCGGTCTGCTGATACTCCATCCATCCCTGGCCGGTCAGGTAACCGCACGCCACGCACACCACTGGGAACATCGTGAGCTTCTCGACAATCACCGCTCGCCCCGCCACGGCGTCTGGAACGTCGGTGGAGATCACGTGGTTGTCGACGCCGAGCCGATCGAACCACCACAGAGACATCTGGCTCAGGATGATTCCTTTGTCAGGAATCTCAGGGGTCAGGATGTGACCGCCGAGGGGCAACCGGTCAATGGCCACCATGAGATGGGCGTCCCGTCCGGGAGCCTCATACAGTTCGTGGGTCCTCCCTGCATGGACCAATGGCAGACCCAAGGTTTCAGCGTAGACCGGTTCGATACTGCTCACCGGGCGATTATCGCATCCGGATTCGTTCCGCACCGGGTATCTGCTGAATCAGCTTCCGGGAGTCGGTCAGAGCACCGAACCGGGTGTGTACGCGGCGGCTCGTGGATGCTGCGCCGCAATGTCCTCGACTCGCTGGGCAACACTCGAAATCTGTGCCGGGGCCGCGCCGGCCATGTCCAGCGGCTCGGTCACCAGGGCCGCCAGGGCGTCCCGGGAAAGCCCCAGGCGTTCGTCCTGGCCGAGGCGATCGAACAGGTCATTCTCAGCCTTTCCGGTCTCCCGCATCTCGAGGGCGACGGCCACCGCGTGCTCCTTGATGGCCTCATGGGCGGTCTCACGCCCCACTCCGGCGCGCACCGCAGCCATCAACACCTTGGTGGTGCTGAGGAACGGCAGATAGCGCTGGAGTTCGGCGTCGATGACGGCCTCGAACGCGCCGAAGTCGGCGAGCACCGTGAGGAACGTCTCGAACAGCCCATCGATGGCATGGAACGCACCCGGAAGGGCGACGCGGCGCACCACCGAACACGAGACGTCACCTTCATTCCACTGGTCTCCGGCCAGTTCGCCGACCATCGACACGAAGCCGCGCAGGATCACCGACATGCCGTTGACCCGTTCACACGAGCGCGTGTTCATCTTGTGCGGCATGGCACTCGACCCCACCTGGCCGGGCTTGAACCCTTCGGTGACGAGTTCGTGGCCGGCCATGAGTCGGATCGAGGTCGCGACATTGCTGGGGGCCGCCGCCACCTGCGCGAGGGCGGTGACGACGTCGAAATCGACCGACCGTGGATACACCTGTCCGGTGGAGGTCAGGACCCGCTCGAAGCCGAGATGATCGGCGACGCGGCGCTCCATCTCGGCGAGCTTGCCCGCGTCGCCGTCGAAAAGGTCGAGCATGTCCTGCCCGGTTCCCACCGGCCCCTTGATGCCCCGCAACGGGAGACGCTCGAGCAGTTCGTTGACACGCTCGTAGGCGACCAGCAGTTCATCGGTGGCGGTGGCGAAGCGCTTGCCGAGCGTCGTGATCTGCGCCGCCACGTTGTGTGAACGGCCCGCCATCGGAGTCTCGGCATAGGTGGCGGCGATCCGCGTGAGCGCTGCCAGGGCGGCCACCACACGGTCCCGGACGAGTTCCAGGCCACGACGCTGCTGCAGCAGCTCGACGTTCTCGGTCAGATCCCGACTGGTCATGCCCTTGTGGACCTGTTCGTGGCCCGCGAGGGCATTGAACTCCTCGATACGCGCCTTCACGTCGTGCTTGGTGATGCGTTCACGTTCGGCGATCGAATCGAGATCCACCTGGTCGATCACGCGCTCGTAATCGGCGAGCATCGCGTCCACGTCGGCACCGGCGAAGTCGACGCCCAAGTCACGCTGGGCGCGCAGGACGGCCAACCAGAGCTGGCGTTCGGCGATGATCTTGTATTCGGGAGACCAGATCTCGGCCATCTCGGCCGAGGCGTAACGGGTGGCGAGAACGTCGGGGGTGGTCACGAGCGCGGCACCTCGACCTGGCCGAGGACGGCGTTCTCGGCGATGTCGTGACGCCAGAACAGGTCGGTGAGCCAGAACGAGCGCAGCGTCGCGTAGACCATGTTGCGCGAGAACTTCAGGCTGCCACCGCGCCCGACGGCGCACATGACGCGACCCGATGCGGAGATCAAGCGCTCTTCCTCATCACGGGCGGTGCCGCAGTGGAAGATCTTCACCGATCCGGAGGAGAACTGGTTCTCCGCGATCCGCGAACCGGTCGTCGGCTCCTCGGGATACCCGTTGGCGGCCATGACCACTGCCACGGCGGCTCCCGGGTACTGCTCGAGTTCCCGGTACTCGGAGAGGTCACCGTTCGCGGCGGCGTGGAGCAACTGTGCCAACGGAGTGGCGTTCAGCGTCAAAACGGCCTGCGTCTCGGGGTCGCCGAAGCGTGCGTTGAACTCGATGACCTTGGGCCCCTTGGCGGTGAGCGCAAGGCCTACGTAGAGCAGGCCCTGGAACTCGGCGTCGCGCTTCTTCATCTCCTCGAGCGTGGGCGTCACGATCGTGTCGGTCACGGTCTCGACGAGGTCGTCGGGAGCCCACGGCAACGGGGTGTACGCGCCCATCCCGCCGGTGTTGGGGCCGGTGTCGCCGTCGCCGACACGCTTGTAGTCCTGCGCCGGGGGGAAGGCCACGGCGCGGGTGCCGTCGGTGACGACGAACAGCGACACCTCGGGGCCGTCGAGGAACTCCTCGACCACGACCGTCTCGCGTCCCTTGGCGTGCTCCAGTGCGGCGGACTTGTCCTTGGTGACCAGGACGCCCTTGCCGTTGGCGAGCCCGTCCTCCTTGATGACGTAGGGGGCGCCGAACTCCTCCATGGCGGCCTCGACCTCGTCGAGGGTGCGGCAGGTACGCGATTCGGCGGTGGGGACACCGGCAGCAGCCATGACGTCCTTGGCGAAGGCCTTGGAACCCTCGAGCTGGGAAGCCGCCTCCGACGGGCCGAAGCAGGCGAAGCCGGCCTCACGGACGCGGTCTGCGACGCCGGCGACGAGCGGGGCCTCGGGGCCGATCACGACCAGGTCGATGGCGAATTCCTTGGCGAGCGCGATGATCGCGTCGGCGTCGGTGATGTCATCGAGCGGGTGGATGTCGGCATTCAGCTCCATCCCGGGGTTGCCGGGTGCCGCGTGCACCTCGGTGACGACGGGGTCACGCGAGATGAAGTGCGTCAGTGCGTGTTCGCGGCCTCCGGAGCCGATGACGAGTACCTTCATTGGGTCTTCCCTTTCCGAGCTTCAGAGCAGGTCGTGGATCATGATGGATTGTTCGCGGCTCGGCCCGACTCCGATGCCGGAGATACGCGAGCCGCAGAGCTCCTCGAGACGCTTCACATAGTCTTGCGCAGCCTGTGGCAGGTCACCGAATTCGCGGCAGCCGGAGATGTCTTCCTTCCACCCGGGAAGCTCTTCGTAGATCGGCGTCGCGGCGTGGAAATCGGACTGGTTGACCGGCATCTCGTCCACGCGTTTGCCGCGGACGTCGTAGGCGACGCACACCGGGATGGTCTCCCACCCCGAGAGGATGTCGAGCTTGGTCAAGAAGATGTCGGTGAAACCGTTGGCCGTGGCAGCAGCCTCGACGAGGGGGGCGTCGAACCAACCACAGCGACGCGGACGCCCGGTCGTGGCTCCGAACTCGCCGCCGTCAGAACGCAGCTTCTCGCCGGCCTCATCGTGGAGCTCGGTGGGGAAGGGCCCCTCCCCCACGCGCGTGGTGTAGGCCTTGGCGATGCCGACGACGCGGTCGATCCGCGTGGGTCCGACCCCGGTGCCGGTGCAGGCTCCGCCGGCAGTGGGGTTGGAGGACGTCACGTACGGGTAGGTGCCGTGGTCGACATCGAGGTGATGCGCCTGGGCACCCTCGAACAGCACGACCTCGTCGCGGTCGAGCGCGTCGTTGAGCAGACGCGTGGTGTCGGTGACCATGGGACGCAACCGTTCGGTGTAGCCCAAAAGCTCATCGGCGGTGCGCTCGATGTCCATGGCGCGACGGTTGTAGACCTTCACCAACAGGTGATTCTTCTGATCGAGCGCGCTCTCGACCTTCTGGCGCAGGATCGATTCGTCGAACAGATCCTGCATCCGCAGACCGATGCGGTTCACCTTGTCGGCATAGGCAGGACCGACGCCGCGACCGGTGGTTCCAATGCGGCGCTTGCCGAGGAAGCGCTCGGTGACCTTGTCGATCGTCCGGTGGTACGGAGCGATGATGTGGGCGTTGGCCGAGATCTTGAGTTTCTCGATGGGCACGCCACGGCTGGCGAGCGTATCGATCTCCTCGAACAGCACCTCGGGGTCGACGACGACGCCGTTGCCGATGACTGGCGTGGCGCCGGGGTTGAGGACGCCGGAGGGCAGCAGGTGCATGGCGTACTTCTCGCCGCCGACCACAAGGGTGTGACCGGCGTTGTTGCCGCCCGAGTACCGCACGACGTAGTCGACGCGGTCACCGAGCTGGTCGGTCGCCTTGCCCTTTCCCTCGTCGCCCCACTGGGCTCCCATCACGATGATGCTGGGCATTGCTCCCCTTCCGAAACCTTCACAAACCGCTTGAGTGACCGCCACTCAGCCTTTCCGCTTCCACCCGAAATTCTCCCAGCGTGAGTGCAGATACGCTGACATCTTTCCCCCAACATCACGGGCACACTCAATGTCCACCTCGATTTCCGGCTCAGCATTCGCCGGTCGCCTTATTTGCGAATCCACTCGCTCTCGCGCCAGTGCCAGCGTAACGGGAGCAAAGTCCTCACTGTCACGACCAATTGAAGCAACAGCGAGCTGCGTAATCAATGCACCACCATTAGCCAATTCTAGCTGAACTTCAACTGGCAGCACCTCGCGCGAGCTACGGTTGGTCTTGACAGCAATTGCCGCTAAAACCCCTGCCGCTTCGCCAATCGCAGTCACTGTGGGATGGAGGCGAATAGCCCCAGATGCAATGCGACTCACAGAGATGTTTTTCTCTGCCACAAGAAAACCATCCACCCACTTCGGTATGAGCGAATGCATCGGAATGGAGAACGGCCCCTCTCTCCACGACTTCGGCTTATCCTCCAACGTCTCGCCAAGCGTCTCTTTTTCCAAGTCGCCGGCCTGCCTCCCCCCGTGAAGGTCCGGCGGATAGGTCCCTACCGCAATGGTGTCCTTGTGCCAAGGCGCCTCTCCATGGTTACGGTCGCGCCAGATTTCCTTCCCAACCAACGTGCCGGCCCCTATAACGCGCCTAGACTCACGAATATACGGAATCAACGGGCTGTGCCGCTCAAACTCACGATACTTCTCATCGATATGAGGATTGAACGACCGCGGACCATCCGCAAACCCCTCGTCCGTTGCAACCGACCAATTCAAGCCCAACTCTTGCTGCATGTAAAAGAGGACACAAAGGGTTTTCTCGAACGCCATCGCGTCCGCCTCTTGGCGCTCTTCAGGGCTAGTGAGGTACGCAGTAGTGACGGGGAAGTCGTTCATGTAGTTGAGGCACGTGCGAGTCACGCGCTGCCACTCGGCCCCAGTGTGCACTTGACGACGACTAAGGTCCGGAGCCGCTCGATAGGCGGCAAACCCCAATGGCCCCAGCCTCAGCATGGGATCGACCAACGGGACACCCAACTTCGGCATTGCGCGCGCGAATGACAACGACGTTCGCCCGTAGCCGCGCGGAGGCTCCTTCAGCACCAGCTCATCCGGCACACCGTCGGGATACTCACGCACTACCAAAGTCCGCGTGATGTCCTGGATTGGCGCAAATGCTACTGCTCGCGGCCAAGTCATCAAACCATCTGACTCCAACCGGCCGATTCGATGCGGAACTCCCCCGAGAGAGAGCAGTTCCCCTGTCTCGGTCGCATCGATCGTAACTTTCGCCGTGATGGGGCCAGCTTGCGTCTTGACGCCGCCCACTGTTGCCCCGTTCCTGATAACACCGGTCACCTGAGTGTTGCGCAGCGTCACGACCCCGGACTCCCTGAGCATCTCAGTCAACACGCGCTCAGCTCCTGAAACATTGGGGCCGATGGAATCATCCCGGTAGTGCGTGACATTGAGAGGACGTGACAATTCCCCTTCATACAGGTCCAGCAACCTGCTGACGTACTCTCCCCAAATTCCATGATCGTTGATCATGCGATCATAGAATGTGGTGACATCAAAAGACGACACCCCGGCAGCAGTTGCCTGCCCTCCCACCATGTGGGTTTCTTCAACCAGAACAACCTGCAAACCACGACGCGCAGAGGCAACAGCGGCGGCGACGCCAGACAGGCCACCTCCCACCACTACAATGTCTGCAGCACGCTCGGCCTCATCGGGCATCTTGTTCCAGATCGCCCGGAGCTCATCAGTGATCGGGCCCCCCTCCGCTTCGTGCCCGATCTCAAACCGCCCGAAACGTTCACGTGCCCACGGCCAACCACTCTGATAGGTCGACAGCTGGTTCCGGTTGTCCTGCGCCACGGCGACTACCCCTTCGAACGGCAACGGCAGGAGCATACCCACTCGGGACGACTTCGACCCAGCCTTCAGCGATTGAGAGGCCACCCCGCGACAGCGACAACGACACGGCGAGCCTCGGAGAACTTGCGATACCGTACTTCGTGATAGGTCGCGCAGCTGCTCTTGGCTCAGACTTGGGACGCTATCGGCACGGCGCGAATATGGTCAGGCACCGTTGGGGCCATGTCGACGAAAGGGGTTGGGTGTGGGCACTTTCACAACCAAGCTTGCCGCTCTCGCCTCGTCCTTGCCAGTAACTCCGTACGGCACTGGCTTCCCCGGGGACATCTTCTACATCGGATCTCAGCGGCTCGCCGACTCCATCCAGAACCGCGCCCACCTCATCCACATAACCCCTCGCGACATCAAAATTGCGCCCAGGTTTCTTCGCCCGAGGTGCTTGGCCATCGAGTTGATCACGCTTCCCACGCGGCCCAGCTGGTTCAAACGCTTGGCAACCGGCAAGACCCTCGACAGGGATTTAAGTTCGCTGATTGGCACGTTGCAGGCTTCCAACGTTGAAACAATGGGCTTGTGGACGAACCCTAACAACAATGCCAAGGCTTTCGAATCGTTGATCGCCGCGTTGGGCCAAGTCGTTATCCCGGAACCGCTGGACACACCCCAGACGCTTCCTCCCGAAGTCAAGGTTTTCCACGTGGGAAGCGAGCCATACCACCTCGGAGAGGTTCTGCTCGGACGGGATCGGCACTGCTCATGAAGGTGACATTATTTGACGGAATTCAAGAGATGCACGTCGTGCACTCTCTGGCGTCAGCGTTGCGTGCTCGTGGCCATGACGTGCAAGTGACAGGCAAGCTGACTGGGGGCTTTACCTACATCGAAAGCACCGAAGACCAGCTGACAGTCAGTCTCGCCATCACGTCCGTTGCCGAGTTCGAGCCCGACCTCATCTTGGTTTTCCGCCCTGCCGCCCTCCCTCCCCAACTCATTCAATTGCTACGGGGGAGAATTCCCAACGATTGTCTTGTCCTTGCTTGGTTCTCCGACGATCCAGTCTTGTGGAAGCTCAGCTATGCGCCCACGCTGGACTTCTACGATTTCGTTCTGCACTGTGGCTCTGAACGGATCCTGAAATTCTACGAATCCAACCACGGCCGCCCCACGGGCCTGAACTTTCCATTCTGGACGGGGCAGGATCAGTTCGCCCGTGTGTACGGCTCGAAAGAACCCGAAACGGACGCGGTCTTCTTGGGCAATGTCGGGAACAGCGTTCGTCGAGAGCGGTACTTCCTCTTGAGCAGCCTCGGAGTGAACCTCCGAGTCCACGGCGATGTCCCCGACGACCACTTCCATCTCTCGGGAGGCCTCCTCGACTCGCACCGCGAGCTGGAGGAGATGGCTGCAACCTCACGGATTGCCATCAACATCCCCCAACGATTCTCCGACCACGCCAACCGCCCCACATGGTTCGAGGGACTTGACGCACTCGGAACATTCGAGCTGCCCAGCCGCGTCATACAGTGCGCAGCGATGGGCCTTCCTGTCGTGAGCTTGGAGACGATCCCACCAAGCCACCGGCATCCATTTCCGGAGGTCACCCGCGTACCTGATCCCGACGCACTGCAACGCACGATCAAAGCAATCCTAAACGACACCGATCTACGTGCCCTCTCCGAAGCGGTCCACAGCCGTTTTCGCTCAACGTTCTCTGCGTCCGCGCGTGCGCTGATGCTCGAGCACCTGGCCCAAGACCCCGAAACATGGCGCCAACTCTCCGCAGAAGAGCGAACAACGTTCTACGAACAGTTCGACGGAGATTCCGCAATAAACACCTCCGCTGAAACCGTCAAGGCAGCTGATCGCTCCACCATGCGAATCTCTCCGGACACGCAACGCCGCCTTCGCATCGTCATCGCGGGAGAACGGTGGCGTGAACCCTTTTCCTTGGCGAGGATCACGGAGAGAAGCCTCCGTGCGCTCGGCCATACGGTCACGCGCCTCGACCTGGCTTCGAATGAAACCAGGCTGAAGACCGACCACCTGGGGGAGCTACGCGGCGAGTTGACGTGGAGCCTCGTGGATGAAGCGGCAGGAGACCGCGCGGACGTGTTGTTCCTATGTTCCAACGAGTACCTGCCCCCGCCCCCAAGCGCGCGCCCGTGCGTCTGGCATGGCGCCATGCTCAACAATGTCGTCACCCCTGCCACCCGGATCGCCGCCCGATGCCATCGCATCACCAGCCCACAGCTCGATCAGGTCGCCCACTGGATCACACGAGGATTCACTAACCTGTCGTATCTGCCTGACCTGTTCGACGCCGAGATGCTTGCCGCAACAGATGGCCGCGCTGAGGGCGAGCACGCCATCTGCGTCCTGTCTGAAACAGAGCGCCACGTGCGTTCGTTCCCGAAGCTGTGGGACTGGGCCCCCGAAACCGACATCCTTCACTACACCACTGACCGCATCTCTGAATTTCCTGCCGCCATGGAACGGCTTGCCGCAGCCCTGGGAGGCATGATTACGTGCACGCTCCCGGATCCGTCACGAGCAGGAAACTTGCCCCACCGGCTGCTAGGGGTCAGCCTTGCCGCCCGAAATATCGTCCTGATCCCTCGCACATGCGTGATACCGGCAGATCTCCAGTCCGGGGTAAACTGTCTCGTGTTCAATGACCCCCGCGAGGCGCAGTTGAAACTCCGTCGTTTGGCACGAGACAATCCCGACCTAGAGCCGTTCCGCGACGCCGCCCGCGCCGCAGCGCTGGACCGATACTCTGCAGAGAAACACATGGGCGAACTGCTTGCCTCACTTCAACCATAGGATTCAGGCGCACGTCAGACGTCAGCACGAGGAGTAGCATGAACGAGGAGATCGCCGAGCTTCGCCACGATCTCGAGGGCAAGATCTTCGACCAAGGTTTTCATTGGCGCATTCTTTTCTTGGGCACCTCTGTCAACGGCCCGACGGACATCGTCGCTTCGTTGTCGCGATCGCTGCGGAACCTAGGACATCACGTACTGGAACTGGACGCCCGAAAGCACAAGTACCGTAGCAATCCGCTCAAGCGGCAAGGCGGCATGGGCCCAGTATACGTGCAGTTCGAAAGCCTCCGTCCGGTGCTCGACCGGTTCGAGCCCCAGATGATCGTGTGCTGCGCCGGCGGCATGACCTTCACGGAAGAGGACGCGCAGCGCCTCAAGGAACGCGGCATCGTGCTAGTCGGTATCACCCTCAGCGACCCTGATGTCTTCCCGTCAATCAAGGAGCACCAGCACGTCTTCGACATACACACCACCAATGCAGAGATTGCGTTGGACATGTATCAGGAAGCCGGACTGAACAACACTGTGTATTTCCCGTTCGGAATCGACCGGGGTTTCGTCACGCAAAGCGTTCCAGAGACCGGGAAATTCGACGCGGACGTGATCTGCCTCGGCCACGCCACCAACCGGCCCGACCGGAACTCGATGATGACGGCTCTTGCGAAGGACTTCGACGTCAAGACCTACGGTCGTGGCTGGGAGATCCCCAACTCCGAGACAGTATCCGGAACGGAGATGGTCCAAGCGCTCCGCGGGGGACGTATCCACGTGAACTTCCCGCTGACTCGCGCTGGTTTCGTGAACATCAAGTGCGGCGTATTCGAGTCGGCTGGCCAAGGTCGGCTGGTGGCCACTGGACGGTTTGACGAGATGGCTCGGTTCTTCGAGTACGGCGAGGAGATCATCGGGTACGACGACTCCGAAGATTTGGCTCACCAGATTACCCATCTCCTAGCAAACCCCGACGAGCTGGAACGGATTTCCGTCAACGGGTTCAAACGGATAGTCAATGACCACCTGTATGAGCACCGCTGGATGGATCTTTTCAGGCAGATCCGCACGATGGACATCCCCAATGCCAGCCAACTCGACCAAAAGCGAGTCGCCGACGTACGCGAGATCTTGGGCAAGTCTTACCCACGAGCCAAGAAGGTCATCGTCTCCGGGTTCTACGGAGCACGGAACTTGGGGGACGAAGCCATCCTTCGGTCGATCAGCTCTCGACTTCAGAGTGCCGACGAAGCCATCCAAGTCCATGTCGCCTCGGAGAATCCCACTTTGGTGGAAGCGACACATGGCCTCCAAGCTTTCGAACGTAAAGCCCACAGGGTCACCGGATACCAGGTTCGGCAGGCCTCCGCCGTGGTTCTCGGAGGCGGCGGTCTTTGGCACGACTACACCTTCGAACGGGGCGGCGGCCTGTCAGCGATGTTCAACGGAGGCACGATCTCCATCGCCGGGTTCGGCATTCTTCCCCTGATGGGCCGTGTCATCGATGTTCCGTTCCACGTGGTGGGCATGGGAGTGGGGCCCCTTGATGACCCGCTCGCACGCAAAGCGGTTCGATACCTCGCGTCACAAGCGGATTCAATCTTCGTGCGAGACCCCGAATCCGGGGACATGCTCACCGAGATCCTGGGCTCTGATGCCAACATCCACGTCGGACCGGACACTGTGTACGCCGTGGATCTGAACAGGATTTCCCACGTGATTCCTCGCGAGGTCGAAGAGTTGAAGGATGAGGGTTACACAATCATCGGCCTCAACCTGCGCCCGTGGGCAGCTGCCAACATGGACGACGTCGCCGAGGCGGCAGCCACAGCTCTCTCCCAGGTTGCAGCTGACTTGGAACAACGAGGGCAGAAGCTTGCCGTCATCGGTCTGCCCATGCAGGGTGGCAAGCGTATGGATGAGGCAGCGATCCAGTCCGTGTTCAAGCACCTCCCCCTCTCAGTCAAGCACGTGCACTTTGCGCCCAGCGGCAACTTGTCCTTGGAGAACTACCTGGGGGCACTCGAACACTGCTCGACCATCCTGTGTATGCGACTTCACGCAGCGCTCTTGGCACACCGGTCCGGCCGACCCGCGGTTGGCTTGTGCTATGACCCCAAAGTGACCCGACACTTTGCGGAGGTCGGGCGTAGTGATGCTGGCCTCCCGTTGACCGCCTCCTCCGAAGACATCGCAAGAGCACTCACTGCCAGCATGAACAGCGGACTCTCCGAAGCCAACACAGCGGCAGTTCGCGACTTGGAAAACGCTGCGCTTGCCTCACTGGACATCGCTGTCAGCGCGATCGCTGACATGGAACCGGTCGAAGCGGTCTATGAGGTACCAGCCGACGACGAAGCTGTGGCCAATGCCACCCCTGCCAAGACCGCAGCCAAGCCTGCCGTCGCCCCCTCAGCCTTCTTCACTGAAGTCCAGCCCTCCTCTGTCGGGCTCGGGGGCGTCAAGCCCAAGCCGAAGGGGCCATTCCGCTTCGGAACCCAGCATCTCTCGGTCGGGTTGGTTGGGGTGACCCAGCCGGAAGCCGGGATGTATGTCGGCCATACCGCTAAGGTGCGCTTCAAGACCCCGAAACCACTCCAGTTGGCGCTTCGGATCAAGAACCCCTACGCAAACGAGATGGCACGAGGAAAGATCTTCCTCGAACTGGAAATCGGATCATTCGCCTACCGCATCGACCTCGTCGAGACTGCAGAAGAGATTGAGCTCAAGTACCTCCATCGTGGTGAATCCACGGACTTGAGGTTCGGGCTCCGTGTGGTTGATGATGCGTTCAGGGCTCGGTCTTGGGAGACAGCCAGCACGGCTGAGCTCCTCATTGAGGCGACTACGCCCGGCCACGCCACCGATAAAGAGCTGCTCATAGCCTCAATCGGACAAGTCACCGACCGGTATGTCCATCCCATCCGTCAAGCTTCCCAGCCCTAATGCATCAGCTGCTCTCCCCCAAGGGGTTATCCGCAGACAACCGCTCGTACGCTTCTTCCGAGGAGTCCCGCAGCAGTTGCGCGCAACGCTGCGCCTCGGCAGCCTCTCCGATCCGATTGGCTGCAACAGCCAGTGCCCACACGCACCGTAGAAATCCACGGTTGGGAACATGCGACCAAGGGATCGGGCCCGCCCCCTTCCAACCTGCTCGTCGAAGAGAATCCAGCCCGCGGTGGTAGCCTGTTCGGGCATACGCATATGCATTGAGGTCCGCGTCCACCTTCTTCATCGTCAAAGCGCCCTCCGCCAGCAGCGCCCAACACAGACTCGACGACGGGTGCGCCTTCACGATCGCGACGAACCGGTCGCGTCCATGCTCTGCAATGTCAAGGGCGGCAGGATCTTGAGGCAGCAGCGTTTCGGGCGTCGTACCGTGTGTCGACAGCAGATTCTCGCGAGGTTCCTGATTCACGCCCACAACTGTAGCGGCAGGCTGCGACTCTGCGCCGTACCAGTCTGACCACCAAGCCGTCTCATGACATCCCATACCCTGATATTCCCGGGACTGCTGCACAAGTAGAATGACGCAGATCGTGCACAGAGCCCCGCATCGCAAGGATCATCGTGAAAATATCCATCCTCGGCAGCTGCGTCACTCGAGATGCATTTCCCGGCAAGAGCGACCCCACCTTCGAACTTGGCCAGTACATCGCGCGCTCCTCGCTGGCGAGCCTGTGCTCTGCAGCACCGCCACAGATCTTTCCGACCCACACGATCACCTCATCGTTCCAACGGCGCATGGTCGAGTTCGACCTCACCAAGCAAGGCGTGACGCGTCTGATCCAGAGCGACCCCGATGCATTGATCTATGACCCGATCGATGAACGGTTCCACCTGTGGGCATGGCCCGACAAAAGCATCGCGACCCTGTCCGTGGAGTTCCATTCCATGAAGCCCCCCGCACGTTCCTCGCGCTTGCGGATACCCGAAATCGAGGAAGCTTCTCCAAAATTCCGTTGGCTGGAGCATAGGAACTGATAAGCGACTGTCTGACTACGAAGTCCAACATCTCCGCCCTGCCTGCCATGTGCCCATCGACGACGCGACGCGCCAAGCCGCTGCCGTACACAAACACACGCCGAGTACCGGGCGCGTCTCCGCCTTCCCTTGAAGCTGACACGTACACACCTCCGTCATGACAGCCACCTCAGCTTGAGGCTGAACCTACAAGATGGTCGACACAGCCGTCGCCACACCCAGGCCGCATCAGAGGCATGAGCGCACGAAAATTAGAATCGGCAAAAATATCACAGCAGCCAGGGGCAGACGACGCCTGCGCTTCTTAACCCAAGCCACGCAGGCCCTTCCCGGCGAGTCGCCATGGCCACCTTCGAGTGCTAACCTGCCACAATCCTGCTCTTGGTGCACATGGGGGTACATATCGTGGCTGGCCTAATGCTCTTCGGTGGATGCTTGATGGGCGACACCTACCACCAGCGTCTGAAGGGCGATTTCTCACTGCTGTGCTACGTTGCTCGCCAGTCACTTATTAGCGCAATGAGTGGCCCTACTTCTGGACTGCCGGATCCCAAGCTTGGATCAGCCTTTCAGAAAAGGTGCGTTGACGGCGATATCAAGGGCGATCTTTATACCAAGATCAGTCGATTCAGCGCTGATGCGGACGTATTCGCCATGGACCTTCTCGTCGAGAGACTCGGCGTTCTGAAGATGCCCGACAGGACGTACATCACCCGCTCCAACGAGTTGATCAAATCATCAGCCCTCTCTCCCCTCAAGCCTGCACCACCTCACATCCGCGAAGGAACACCGCAGCATCAGAATTTGTTCCACCGTGCCGCATTTCATCTTGCAGATTCCCTGAACGGGCACGACCTACTATCCCGAACCATAGTCATCAGCACGCCATTGGCAAATGTCACATCGACCGGGCGACCGATGCATAAATTCCAACGCTACGATGTTGAAGCCATAAGCAGCCTCCTTGCGGGATATGCGCATACACTCCAGGAACTGGGGATCGAGGTTCGGAGGATGCCGCCAGAGCTTGCTGTGGCAGACGAGGATCATCAGTGGGGAGCCGCCCCTTGGCACTACACGGCCCCCGCATATGACTGGATAAGTGAACAGGTCCGAGAAAAAGCGGCATCCTGTTGACCGCCAAAGCCAAGCCTAAACGTTACCTCTCCACAGCCGCTGGGGCCTGCCTCCGCGAAGGGAACCCAAGATCAGAACTGAAAGATTGCGCCGATAAAGATTTCTGAATATGCAGCCCCATAAACAAGAGGCCCCAAACTCCACCAATCCGCACATCTGCAGCCTGCCACACAATATCCCTGCTCTGGCAACACCCGCCGGACAAGACTGGATCTAATTTTCTCGTAGAGAGCGAGTTCCCGTGGCCACCAAACACGTCCCGTCATTCGACCATCTTCTGGCCATGCATTCCAGAGCTTCTTATGCAGTTGGACCATCAGTTGTTTATACGCTCGACGACAAGATTACCACTTATCGCTTCGCTGACTCCCTCGGCGTCAAGCGCCCCGAGGTTTTGGCAGAAAATGTTCCCCTTGAGCAAGTTCCGCTCAATTCAGCCTGTGTCCTCAAGCCCAAGGTCGGCGTCTTGTCCAAGAATGTGTTTAAGATCATCGATGACGAGGCCACCGAGCTCACAACGAACCGCGCCATGCCCATCGAAGAGATGCTCCAAGTACTACGTGAACGCATCACGTCCAACAAAGTCAAAGACGCTTGGATAGTCGAAGGGTTGGTGACCGACCCAGAAACAGGCGGGATCCCGCACGACTTCAAGTTCTACGGATTCTATGGGGCCATTCCGTTGGTCTTGGAGACGATCCGAGAGCCCGAAGTACGGCGATGCTGGTATGACGGCGACGGAAACCTCGAACACACGACTGGAGTTTTCGACAGCAGTTTCTTCGAGGGCTCAGGGGTCCCTGACGGGATGATGGATTTAGCCCAAAGGATCAGCCGGGAGATTCCTGCCCCATTTATCCGAATCGACTTCCTGCGCGGGAGCGAACCATACCTGAACGAGTTCACGCCCCGCCCCGGAGGCCTCTGGGAGTTTACACGGAGGTGGGACCAAAAGTTGGGTAGTTACTACATCAATGCTCAAGTGCGTGTAGAGCGCGACCTTGTGGCCGGCAAAGAGTTCTCCGCATATCGAAAACTTCACCGTTAGTGTCCGCACGAAAGACTCGAACCAGAACGAGGCTATGGCACCTCGAGGAAGAAACGCCCCTTCAAACCTCACACACGGGCCTTTAGCCTCACAGGGGCACCGCTCAACGGAGCTGTGCCGCTACAGCCGTACCACGCGTCAACGTTCGAACGACCGTGATGAACAGGCCCGTTCGCTGACCTACCCCTCTGCCTCCACCAACACCTTGCCGAAGGCGTGTCCCGATTCAAGTCGTGCGAAGGCGTCCTTGGCGTCGGCGAACGCGAAGGTCTGGTCGATCGTCGGTTCAATGTGTTGGTGCATCACGAGGTCGGTCACTTGATGGAGCTGGGCGACCGACCCCATCGTGCTACCGATCACACGGAGCTGCTGGAAGAAGAGACGCTGCAGCTCACCCTTGGGCGGATTCGCTCCAGAGGTGGTCCCGGTCAGCACGAGCGTGCCACCGGGGCGCAGGGACTTGAGCGAATGCGACCACGTGGCCTCGCCCACGGTGTCGAGCACCGCGTCGACCTTCACCGGCAGACGTTCACCGGTCTCGAAGGCATCGGCTGCGCCCAGATCGACGGCACGTTGGCCTCGTTCCTCCGACCGACTCGTCACGAAAGCCCGGATCCCCGTCGCGGCAGCCAGTTGCACCGCTGCTGTGGCGACGCCGCCACCCGCGCCCTGCACCAGAACCGTGTCACCGGGCTGGACGCCTGCGCTGGAGAACAGCATCTTGTAGGCCGTCAACCATGCGGTCGGCAGGCTCGCCGCCGTCGCCCACGACATGCCCTCCGGCTTGGGCACCAGATTCCGCTTGGGAACGTACACGTATTCGGCCAATGTGCCGGGGTACTTCTCGGACAACAGCGTCCGCTTCGGGTCGAGCGTCTCCTCACCCGACCAGTCGGGGGAAGGGATCACCGCGTGCACGATCACCTCGTCACCATCATCGGTGACGCCCGCCACGTCCGTGCCGAGCACCATGGGGAGCTGCTCCTCACGCAGACCCACGCCTCGCAGCGACCACAGGTCATGATGATTCAGGGACGCCATGCGCGTCCTCACCCGCACCCAGCCCTCGACAGGAGCGCGGTCATCCACGTGGATGAGGTCGAGCTGTGAAACCGGATCGTCAGCATCGAAACCCGATGCGGCCCATGCCTTCATGATGAAACCTCCCGTCTCCCGGGCTCAGTGCCCACTGATGCCACAGTCTCCCAGAACACCGGCCTCATCCGAAGTAGGACAACGCCCCCGCCACCGGGCCCAGGAGCACAGCAAGCCAGGAGATCTCGCGCATATGTTTCGCGATCGGCTCATCCCCCTTGCGTTCGGCTCGCCCGGCTTCGACCCGCAGCCCCACGACCGACGCCACCGTCAACACCACGGCTGCCCCTACCAGGAACACGCGGGGAATCCACACCAAGGGCACCTGCCACATCACTGCGACCACGATCAGAACGACCAGCACCACGGTGAGGACGAACATGAGCGCAATCAGGTGATTGAGCAGGAGCCTCATGGGAAGCAGCGTGCACCCCAGAACCACGGCGAGCGGGGCCAGCACCCCCAGAAGGAAGCCCGAGGTCATGTGCACACCGGATCCACCATCGGCGTACATGATCCCGGCCATGATCGACGCAAAACAGGCCACCACCATGACGGCGATCCACACGATCGCCGCCACATAGACCGGCATGCCGATCTCCCTGCCCAGAGCGAACCCGGACATGTTCAAGAACTCCTCATCGGAGTCACCTCGCTGCCCGAGCGTCCACTGATCGGCGAGCACGACCGGATCCCCGAAGGCCGCATGCAAACCCCGCTCGCGGGCCATGGCAGACCTCGCATGGGCATCATGCAGGTCGCCCACGGCTCGGTTCACCTCCGAACTGGATGCCCCACGTTCCTCCAGACGGCGCACGAAAGCCCAGGCCCAAGTGGCGTCGACACCTTGGAATGATCCGACCGGTCGTGGTTCATGCTGGCTCATCGGCCTCCTCCACTCCGATACGCAAGCGTTCACACCAATGCGATGAGTACTCGAAAGCTACTCTCAACACCTCACTTGAGAGTAGAAAGCCTGCAAACCCCACCACCACAGGCTTCTTCGCACCACTCCAGCTCTACTCTAAAATTTTTAGAGTAGAGCCAAGGCGTTCGTCGCAGCCCACGACAAAGCGGCGCACCCCGAAGGATGCGCCGCTCGTGCGAGTCGATCAGATCAACCGATGATCACATCTTGGTGCCGGCCGAACGCAGCTCCTGGCAGGCCTGGACGACACGGGCAGCCATGCCGGCCTCAGCGGCCTTGCCCCACGCGCGCGGGTCGTACATCTTCTTGTTGCCGACCTCACCATCGATCTTCAGCACACCGTCGTAGTTGCGGAGCATGTGCTCCGCCACCGGGCGGGTGAACGCGTACTGCGTGTCGGTGTCGACGTTCATCTTCACCACGCCGTAATCAACGGCGTCGGAGATCTCCTGGGCCGACGAGCCCGAGCCACCGTGGAACACGAGGTGGAACGGCTTGTCGGTCTTGGTGCCGAGCTCCTTCGACACCGCGGCCTGGGCCTCCTTGAGCACCTCGGGGCGCAGCTTCACATGGCCGGGCTTGTAGACACCGTGCACGTTGCCGAAGGTCAGAGCCGTCATGTAATAGCCCTTCTCACCGGTGCCGAGGGCCTTTGCGGTGGCGATGGCGTCCTCCGGGGTGGAGTACAGCTTCTCGTTCATCTCACCGACGACGCCGTCCTCCTCACCACCGACGACACCGATCTCGACCTCGAGGACGATCTTGGCCTTCACGCAGCGCTCGAGGAGCTCCTGGGCGATCTGCAGGTTCTCGGTCAGCTCGGTGGCCGATCCGTCCCACATGTGCGACTGGAACAGCGGATCCTGCCCGTTCTTGACGCGCTCCTCGGAGATCGCGAGCAGCGGACGCACAAAGCCGTCCAGCTTGTCCTTGGGGCAGTGGTCGGTGTGCAGGGCGATGTTCACCGGGTACTTCTCGGCGACCACCCGGGCATACTCGGCGAAGGCCGTGGCACCGGTGACCATGTCCTTGACCGTGGGCCCGGAAAGGTACTGCGAGCCACCGGTCGACACCTGGATGATGCCGTCCGACTCGGCTTCGGCGAAGCCCTGGAGCGCAGCGTGAAGCGTCTGCGAGGAGCTCACGTTGATCGCGGGGTAGGCGAAGGACTTGTTCTTGGCCCGGTCCAGCATCTCGGCATAGACATCAGGAGTGGCGATGGGCATTGCTGCACCTCTCTCTTGGTGGAGTGTGTCGGTCTCAGTCTGTCATTGCATGCGCCGACGCCGACGAGGGCCCCGCCGGTTGCTGCGGGTCCGGTGAGGGGGCCACCGCCCCAGAGCCCCTCGTGACGTCACGGTCGATGGGCCGCAGGTCGATGCCCAGCCGATTGACCGTCTCGGCGCGCACCACCAGATCCAATGTGGCGGGGCTGGCGTCGAGTGCATCGAGCGGGAAACGGATGACCTCGCCGGCGTCGGCGTCGACCACCAGGTGCCACCCCCAACCGAAACCTCGCTTGTCGACGCGAACCTCACGGACCTGCTCCCAGGCAACGAACTGCTGCTCGGTCTGGATTCCGTCGGGGCCGAAGATCATCGCCAACCCCGGCTTGACCATGCCGGCCTCCGCCTTGGCCCGCCGATACCTGATCCCACGCACGACTGCGCACACCGCGCCGACGACCACGTTCAGCAGCACCACCGCCCACAGGATGACCGTGACGCTGTAACCCGCCGCGCCCACCCAGCCACGAAAGACCGTGCGCCCCAACAACAGCGCCGTCCCAGCCAGCAACACGGTGAAGCCCACTGAGACCAGATCGAACGTCCACGGGTACCCCGGACCGAACACGAGCGCACGGCGACGATCGGTCACATGCGCCTGAGCCTTCTCGTACTCGAAATGGACCGGGTAGGTATTCACGCGCCCACCCTAGAACACCGGTGGTCGTGAACCAGATCAATCATCAACCGGCACCGGTAAGCGTCAGATCCATCTTCAACCGGTAACGATCAGCACGGTAGTGGGAGGCGGCCAACTCCATGACCTGCTCCCCCGCCCAGGTGACGCGCTCCTGCACCAGCAGCGGTGCGCGACGGGCGACGCCCAGAACACTCGCCTGACGCACATCGGCCGATTCGGCCCGCACGGTCTGCTGGGCCGAGGTGACCCACACGTTGTAGCGATTCGCGAACACGTCGTAGAGGGAGTTGAGGTCCTGCTCGAGCAGCCCGGGGAACATCTCCGACGGGTAGTGCCCCACCTCCAGGGCCATCGGGGCTCCATCGGCCAGTCTCAGTCGCTCGACGCGGACCACCGGCGCGCCCGTCCGCAGATGCAGCCTGGCGGCGGTCTCGGCATCCACGCGAACCTCCTCGGCGTCCAGGACCTTCGTCTGCGGTTCGAGGCCACGGGCACGCATCTCACGGGAGAAGGACATGAGATGGAGCTGGGTGTTGATCTTGGGGCCGGTCACGTACGTGCCCTTGCCGTGCACGCGCTCCAGCTGTCCGGCCTCGACCAGATCGGCGATCGCCAACCGCACTGTCACCCGGGAGACCCCGAACTGCTCCACCAGACGCCGCTCGGAAGGGATGGCATCACCGGGGTGCAGTTGGCTGTGGATCATCTGTTCCAGCAACTCGCGAACCTGGGCGCGCTTGGTCGTGGCGGCGATCCTTCCGCGATAGGTCTCCATGACGACTCCTGACTGGTATTGACCCCGGACCAGTATCCACCAGAGGCATTCGCGCTGATCAGGGGCCGCCGCCGGGCGGCACGGCCGGTGACCCCCACCGGCGGCAGGGGCATCACGCCGGGTGCTGCAGCCCCCAGTGGTACATCGCGATCGCCGCCGCAGCACCGGCGTTGATCGACCTCGTCGACCCATGCTGGGTGATCGCCACGATGCGCTCGGCGGCGTCGAGGATCTCCGGGCTCAACCCCGGCCCCTCCGAACCGAACACAAGACAGGACGCACGCGGCAGCGTCGCCGATTCCAGGGGGACCGAACCGGGCACGTTGTCCACGGCGATCGGCGTCGACCCGACCCCTGCGAGGAAGGCCAGAAAATCGCTGGCATCTGGATGGTGATGGACGCTGAGGTACCTGTCGGTGACCATGGCGCCGCGCCGATTCCAACGCCGCCGCCCGATGATGTGGACACCGGAGACGTTGAACGCATTAGCCGTGCGCACCATGGACCCGATGTTGAAATCGTGTTCCCAGTTCTCGATCGCGATACGGAGGGGCCGACGCCGCGTGTCGAGCTCGGCGACGATCGCCTCGACACTCCAGTAGCGGAACTCATCAACCACGTTGCGCCGATCCCCCTGCGCCAAAAGCTCCGGGTCCAGACACGGATCCTGTGGCCACGGCTCGGGATGCGGACCAACACCGACCTGTGGTTCTGGGACTTCGGACTCTGGGACTTCGGACTCTGGGGCTTCGGATTCTTGCGCTCCGGGCACTGGGGTTCCGGATACTGAGGTCTCAGACACCCCTGCAGATTAGCCCGGCACCCCCGCTCCCCTGCTCCGCGACCCACAGGTTGAACGCCCCACCTCTACATCCAGCCGCACAGACACAGCACAACGTCAAGGTAGAGCGGCACACCCACAGACCAAACGCCCCACCTCTACGCCCAGCCGCACAGACACAGCACAACGTCAAGGTGGAGCATCAAGGAGCGCAGGGGCACAAGAGAAAGCACCACCCACCACAAGTCAAACGCCCCACCTCTACACCCAGCCGCACAGACACAGCACAACGTCAAGATGGAGCGGCACACCCACGGACTGGACGCCCCACCTCTACACCCAGCCGCACAGACACAGCACAACGTCAAGGTGGAGCGGCCAAGGAGCGGAATGGCCAAGGAGTGGAGCGCGCTCAAGGGTGGGGCGGCCAAGGAAAGGGAAACAATCAAGACACGCAAAGGGCGACTCGCCGATCATCAAGACCGGACGAGCCGCCCTGCGAAGGAGGCCGTGCGTGGATCAGTTCTGGCCGTACTGACCCTGATCACCATAGGGCTGCTGGCCATACTGACCCTGATCACCATAGGGCTGCTGGCCGTACTGACCCTGATCACCATAGGGCTGCTGGCCATACTGACCCTGATCACCGTAAGGCTGCTGCCCATACTGCTGAGATTCAGGCGCCTGCTGCGGCGCAGCCGGAGGCTGGGACGCGGAAGGCTGACCCTGCGGAACCCCGTACTGGCCCTGCTGCGGCTGCTGAGCCTGCTGGGGCTGTGCATACTGCTGCTGCGGCTGCTGGTTCTGCGTCGGCTGTCCGTACTGCTGCGGTTGCTGCTGTCCATACTGGGGCTGCGACGGTTGGGCGTCGAGCTGCGGCTGGGGCGCCTGCGAAGGGGCCTGACGCTCGTCACCGCGATACGCGATGGAGCCGAAGTTCACATCCGGCGACTGGCGTGCTGCCGGATCCTGGATCTCGAAGTAGGTGGCCTTCTCGAACTTGCCCATCCCGGCGATGACATTGCTGGGCAGCGACTCCACCTTGGTGTTGTACTCACGCACATTGGCGTTGTAGTAGCGGCGTCCAGCAGCAATGCGGTCCTCGGTCTCGGACAGCTCCTTCTGCAGATGCAGGAAATTGGTGTTCGACTTCAGGTCCGGGTAGGCCTCCACGGTCACCAGCAGGTTCCGCACAGCACCCGAGAGCGCTTCCTCGGTCTCGGCGCGGGCCGCCGACGGCATCGCACCCTCACCCTGGGCCACCTGCGCGGCCTGGTTCCGCAACCGCGTCACGTCCTCCAACGTGTTGCGCTCATGCGCAGCGAAACCACGCACGGTCTCCACGAGGTTGGGAATGAGCTCGTAACGTCGGTTCAATTCGACGTCTATCTGACGCCACGACTCCTGGATCTTGTTGCGCATCTTGACGAATCCGTTGTAGGTCGCCAAGCCGTACCCGACCACGCCGAGCACCACGAGCAGCAAAACGATGATGATCGCCCAGACCATGAGCGAGCTCCTTCACATTAGGGGGTTGTGACAGACGAGGGTGCCTCGCGGCTCACCCTAGCGGTCAGTACTCGTCAAGCCCGAGTTCATCGGCCGAGACCGCATAACGATATTCCAGCCCCTGCGCCTCGATGGCCGCAGCAGCTTCGGTGCGGCGATCCACCACCACGGCGACCGCCACCACCACAGCGCCAGCGGCACGCACCGCCTCCACCGCGGTCAACGCCGAGCCACCGGTGGTGGATGTGTCCTCCACCACCAGCACCCGACGCCCCGCGATGTCAGTGCCCTCGATCCGCCGCTGCATACCGTGCGCCTTCTCGACCTTGCGCACCACGAACGCGTCCAACCGCTTCCCCTCGGATGCAGCACTGTGCAACATGGCCGTGGCCACCGGGTCGGCCCCGAGCGTCAGGCCCCCCACGGCGTCGAAGTCCAGATCGGCGGTGAGGTCACGCATGACGCTGCCCACCAACGGCGAGGCGGCACCATCGAGCGTCACCCGACGCATGTCGATGTAGTAATCGGCCTCACGGCCAGAGCTCAGCGTGACGCGTCCATGCACCACCGCCAACTGCTTGATGTGTTCGATGAGGGCATCGCGATCGGCCATGACCCGCATCCTAACCGGCCTTTCACAGGCGCCCACGGCGGCGCCGGAGAACCACCCCACGCACCGGCGCGCCCCGAGCCCACACTGAGGGTCGACTGGGGGACCTACCCAATGGCATCGCCCCCGTCCCCGCCCATACAGTGGCCGCGGCACGGCCACCCGTGTCGCATCCAACGAGCAATATTGAAGGGTCTCCGGTGAAGAAACTCGCTCAACTGAGCATCGCCAACCGTGCCGTCATCACGCTGCTGTGCATCGTCGTCCTGGGCGCGGGTGTCTTCGCCGCCTCCAAGCTCAAGCAGGAGCTGTTCCCCGACCTCACGATGCCCGCCGGGTCGATCAGCGTCAGCTACCCCGGCGCGACGGGCGAAGCGGTCGAACGGGAGGTCGCCGAACCCATCGAGACCGCCCTGCGCGGCATCCCCGGCGTCACCAATGTCAGCTCCACCAGCCAGACCAACAGCGCCCAGATCGAGGTGGAATGGGAGTACGGCCGCAACGCCACCGACATGGAATCCCAGATCCGCCAAGCCGTCGCGCGCACCGAAGCCCAACTCCCCGACAACGCCGAGAGCGACGTCATCATGGGCGGCATGGACGACTTCCCCGTCGTCGTCATGTCCGTCGCCTCCGACCACGACCCCAGCGTCCTGGCCCAACGCCTCGACGAACAGGTCGTTCCCGACCTGCAGGACCTCCCCGGCGTCCGCACCGTGCAGGTCAGCGGGCAACGCGCCAAACAGATCGAGATCACCGCCCGCCCCGACGACGTCGACCGACACGAGGTGGATCTGGCGCAGGTCCCAGAACTGTTCGAGGGCAAACTCAACCCCGTCCCCGCAGGAAACCTCTCCACCAAGCAGGGACGCCTCAACGTGCAGGTCGGCGACACCCTCAAGACCCCCGAGGACATCGCTGCCCTCCAGCTCCAGTCCCCCGACGGCCCCGTGCGGCTCGGCGACATCGCCGACGTCGAACTCGTCGACGCCCCCGCGACCTCCTACTCCCGCGTCAACGGCCGTGAAGCCCTCTCGCTCATGGTCATCAAGACCCCCGACGCCAACACCGTGCAGGTGGCCAACTCCGTCACCGACGCCCTCCCGGCCCTGGCCAACGACATCGGCGGAAACACCGTCTTCACCGACGTGTTCAACCAGGCCCCCTACATCGAGGACTCCATCGACAACCTCGCCACCGACGGCATCCTCGGCCTCATCATGGCCATCACCATCATTCTGGTGTTCCTGTGGTCGGGACGCTCGACGATCATCACCGGCGTCTCCATCCCGCTGTCGCTGCTCATCGCGGTGGTCGCGCTGTTCGTGGGTGACCACACCCTCAACCTGTTGACGCTCAGCGCCCTGACCATCTCGGTGGGACGCGTCGTCGACGACTCGATCGTGGTGATCGAGAACATCAACCGACACCGTGGGCTCACACCGCTGAAGGACTTCGGCCCCGACGTCATCACCCGCGCCGTCGGCGAGGTCGGCACCGCGGTGGCGTCTTCCACCCTCATCACCGTCGCGGTGTTCCTTCCCATCGGCTTCGTGGGCGGCGAAACCGGAGAACTCTTCCGCCCCTTCGCCCTGACCAGCATGGTGGCCCTGCTCGGCTCACTCCTGGTGGCTCTGGTGGTGGTGCCGGTGCTCTCCTACTGGTTCCTGCGCCCCACCAACAAGGAACTCGCCGCCGAGACCGCCCGTGCGGCCGAGGCACGACGCTCCGCCGACACCGATGACCTCGCCAGCCAGCAGGCCGAGAAGCCGAGCCGCATGCAGCGTGCCTACCTGCCCGCGCTGAAGTGGTCGCTGCGGCACCGCTGGGTCACACTCGCCCTGGCGACGTTCATCTTCCTCGGCACCATGATGTCCGCGGGACTGCTGCGCACCGAGTTCATGGGCGACACCGGCGAGAACACCATCATGGTCAACCAGACCCTCCCCGAGGGGACCACTCTGGAGGAGACCGACTCCCACGCCCGCGACATGGAGGCGATACTCGCCGAGGAGCCGGAGATCAAGACCTACCAGTCGAGCATCGGCGGCCAGATGGACCAATACGGCGGAGGCGGCGAGAACAACGTCACCTACTCGCTGACACTGCAGGACGACGCCGACGCCGAGGAAATCAGCCAACGGTTGCGTCAGAAGTTCGAGGATGCCCCCGATTCCGGCGAGTTCATGATCAGCGCCGGCGGCTCCGCCACCGGCTCGCAGGACATCAGCGTCGGGATCAACGGCACCGAGATCGAGGACCTCGAGACCGCCACCAACCGCATCACCGCCAAACTGGAGAAGATCGAGGGACTCGACGACATCCGTTCCGACTTCTCCGAGGCCGAGACCCTGCTGCAGGTGGAGGTCGATGAGGACGCCGCCGCGAAACGGGGCATGTCCCAGGCCAGCATCGGCACCGCCGTCAACGAAGCCATCCAGGGCACCACCTTGGGCGACATCACCACCGACCACGGCAGCACCGAGGTGCTGCTGCGTTCCCGCGAACCGATCACCAAGGCCGAGGAACTCGAGAACCTCGAGCTGCCCGTGACCGAGAAGCAGACCGCCGACGCACGCCAGGAGATCACCGACGAGGTGGAACGGCGTCAGGACGAGATGTCCAACGAGGAGGAGGCCAAGGCCGAAGAGGAGATGCGCGAGCAGGAGCAGGAACTGCAGGACTCCCGCGCCGAACTCCAGCAACAACTCAACGAGGCCCGCTCCCAGCTCTCCGAGGCGCGTCGGGCCGAACAACAGGGCCCCCAGCTCCCCGCCGGCGGCATGGGGCCCGGCATGGAGGGCATGGGCGGCTCCCCCGTCGGGCAGATGGAGGAATCGGTCACCCAGCTCGAAGAACAGCTTGAGGAGCTCGACGACCAGATGGCCGCCCTGGACGAACAACGTTCCGAGGCCGCCGAGCAGAGGGCGCGAAGCGAGGAGATCGAGGAGCTCTCCGAACAGGCCGAGGAGGTCAAGGGCGATCCGGCGAAGGTCTCCGATGTGGGCAAGGTGGTCGAAGCCAAGACGCCCGCGTCCATCACCCGCATGAACGGTTCACGCACCATCACCATCACCGCCACCCCGACCGGCGACGACCTCGGCGCCCTCAACGCCGAAGTCCAGCAGGCGCTCGCCAGCACCGACCTGCCGCCCGGCGTCAAGACCGGAACCGGCGGCGTCACCGCCGAACAGGACGAGGCGTTCGAAGAACTGTGGCTCGCCATGGGTGTGGCGATCGCGATGGTCTACATCATCATGGTCGCAACGTTCCGCTCGGTGCTGCAGCCCCTGCTGCTGCTGATCTCGGTGCCGTTCGCGGGCACGGGCGTCATCGGCATCCTGCTGGTGACCGACACCGCTCTCGGCCTTCCGGCGATGATCGGCCTGCTCATGTTGATCGGCATCGTGGTCACCAACGCCATCGTGCTGATCGACCTGATCAACACCTACCGGAGTCGAGGCAGCAGCCTCGATGACGCGGTGATCCACGGCGCCCGCCTGCGTCTGCGTCCGATCATCATGACCGCCCTGGCCACCATCATGGGTCTGGCGCCCATGGCCTCGGGATTGACCGGGCAGAGCATCTTCATCTCGCAGTCACTGGCGCTCGTGGTGATCGGCGGGCTGATCTCCTCCACCCTGTTGACGCTCATCCTCGTGCCGGTGCTGTATCACCTGCTCGAATCGCGCATCCTCAAGCGGGCCGAGCGCAAGCAGGCCAAACGCGACGAGGCACTGCGCGAGGACGACGATCCCGGCAGCCTGGCCGATGTCGGTCTGGCCGATGAGGCCGAACCGGAAGGGACCACGAGCACCGGTCGTCGCCGCAGGTGGTTCGCACGACGCAAGTGAGGTGGGCCTCGGGCAGGTCACCGAGCTCAGGCATCACCATCTCCACGTTGCGGTTTCCTACCACCGGATTCCATGGATCGGCGGCAGACGCCGTGGCCACGCCGTCGGGCCGAATCGCGTGGTAGGAAACCGCACATCGAGCCAGCACGTGCCCGCACCCGGCACGTGGCAGAACTGCACCCGATGGGCCCGGTCTCGCCCACTTCGCGCGGGTCGGGACCAGCAGAGCCGAAGCCCGCTCCTATAGTGGGCGAATCCGGCGAGGAGTGGGAGAGTCATGATCATCGATCGCGCCATCGGCCCGTTTGTGATCCTGGGTCAGGAGTCGCTCGTGGCGGCGCTGACCAAGATCACCGCCAACAAGGCACGGATCCTGTTCGTCGCCGACTCGCACGGCCACCTCATCGGTGCGCTGTCCGACGGTGACGTGCGCCGGTGGCTCATCGCGAACCCGGAGGCCGATCTGGCCACGAGCGTCGACCACGTCGCCAACCGCAATGTGCGTTCGGCCCCCATCGACGCCTCCCCCGACCAGATCAATGCCCTGCTCGCCGGGCCGATCACCCACGTGCCGCTGCTCGATGCACAAAACCGCGTCGTGGCGGTGGCCACCCCCACCGCCGACGCCCTGCACATCGGACGCCACCGCGTCTCGGCCGAGGACCCGACGCTGATCATCGCCGAGATCGGCAACAACCATCAGGGCAGCGTCTCGTTCGCCAAGGAGCTCGTCGATCTCGCGGCGGACGCCGGCGCCGACGTGGTGAAGTTCCAGCTTCGCGACATGGACGCCCTGTACCGCCAGTCGGGCGGGGAATCGGCCGGGGAAGATCTCGGCGCGCAGTACACCTTGAACCTCTTGGCGAAGTTCTCTCTCGACGCCGAGCAGATGTTCGAGGTCTTCGATCACTGCCGGAAACGCGATGTCGACGTGCTGTGCACCCCGTGGGACACCCCCTCGGTCAGGGCGTTGCAGGAGTACGGGATCCCCGCTTTGAAGGTCGCATCGGCCGATATGACCAACCACGCGCTGTTGCGTGAGATGTTCGCCACCGGACTTCCCTTGATCGTCTCGACGGGAATGTCCACCGAGGCCGAGATCCGCCAGTCCGCCGAGCTACTGCGCTCCTCGGGGTCACCGTGGGCGATGCTGCACTGCCAGTCGACCTACCCGGCACCGTTCAAGGACATCAACCTGCGCTACCTGAAGCGTCTGGCCGAGATCACCGGTGGCCCGGTGGGTTACTCCGGCCATGAACGCGGTTTCCATATTCCGGTGGCCGCGGTCGCCATGGGCGCGCGGATCATCGAGAAGCATTTCACCACCGACCGCACCCTCGAGGGCAACGACCACAAGGTCTCCCTCCTCCCCGAGGAGTTCGGGCAGATGGTGGAACGCATCCGCGAACTCGAGGAGGCCCTGGGCGACGGGGAGGCCCGCGTCGTCTCCACCGGCGAATCGATGAACCGGGTGAACCTCGCGAAGTCGCTCGTGGCAGCACGCCACATCGAGGTCGGCGAGACGATCGGGCACGCCGACGTGGACATCAAGTCCCCCGGACGCGGCCTGCAGCCGAACCGGCTCGAGGAGCTGGTGGGACGCCTGGCCAAACGGACGGTCGAGGCCGGGGACTTCTTCTACCCCGGCGACCTCCATGACGCCCCCGTCGGCGGCCGTCAGTACACGTTCCGACGCCCCTGGGGCCTGCCGGTGCGGTACCACGATCACGCCAGGCTGATCGAGGACTGCACCCCGGACTTCCTCGAGTTCCACATGTCCTACAAGGACGTGGACATGGACATCCACGACGTGTTCGACAAGCGTCTGGACATGTTCTTCACCGTCCACCTGCCCGATCTCTACGACGGTGATTTCATCGTGAACCTCGCCTCCCCCGAGGACGCGGTGTGGGAACGGTCGATCGCCGAGTTGCAGCGGGTCATCGACATCACCCGTGACATGACGCAGTACTTCACCTGTGACGAACCGCCGGTCGTCATCGCGACCATGGGCGGGTTCACGGCCGACCGTTTCGTCGACCCCGGCGAACGACCGGCCATGTATGCGCGGATCGCCCAGGGCATCGAACGCGTCGACACCACCGACGTGCGCCTCACCTGCCAGACGCTGCCGCCCTTCCCGTGGCTCATGGGCGGCCAGCAGCACCACAACCTGTTCATGCAGCTCGAGGACACCGTCGAGTTCTGTGAGCAGTACGGTCAGCGTCTGACGCTGGACATCTCACATTCGAAGCTGGCGGCCAACTTCCACAAACGTCCATTCAGCGAGTACGTGGACGGGCTGGCCCCACACACCGAACATCTGCACATCGTGGACGCCGAGGGCGTCGACGGTGAGGGCCCGCAGATCGGTGAGGGCGAAGTGGATTGGCCGATGCTTGCCAAGCAACTCGATGAACTCGCGCCGGGTGTGCCCTTCATTCCCGAGATCTGGATGGGGCACGTCAACAATGGCGAAGGCTTCTGGACGGCCTTGGAACGTCTTGAGGAGTGGTTCTGACGCTGCCTTGCCTGCTCACTTCTTCTCGGTTTCGGTGAGGGTGCCGAAACCGATCGAGCGGTCCACCGAGTGGAACAGGTCCTGGCACGTGGTGATCGTGATGATCGCCTTCGTGGGCGTTTCATCCGGCTTTCCGGGAACGGGGTCGAGCACCC
Organism: Propioniferax innocua; assembly: GCF_006716235.1. Classification (GTDB taxonomy): domain Bacteria; phylum Actinomycetota; class Actinomycetes; order Propionibacteriales; family Propionibacteriaceae; genus Propioniferax; species Propioniferax innocua. Next base: position 877,973 of record NZ_VFOR01000002.1, read on the forward strand.
AGGTCTCGGTGTCCTCCACCGTCAGGTCGGCCGGGGATGTATCCATCGTGTAGGTGTAGATGGCGTCACGGGTTTCGACGATGACCTCGTCACCGGGCTGGAGCTCCAACGCCTTCGCGAACGGTTCGCCATTTGTGATGCGGTGCCCCGCGAGTGCGAAGTTTCCGATCTCACCGGGCCCGACTGAGGCGTCGTACCAACCGACTCCCTCTTTGAGGGACTCCACGTCGGTTCCCGCGACGATGGGAACCTCGTAGTCATCGCCGAAACGCGGGATACGCAGCAGAGCGACGGCGTCACCGGGCACATAGGAAGCCGTGGTCGTCTGTCCTTCCGGGGCCGCCTCCTCGGTCTGGCCTTCCGGTTCCGGAGCGGAATCCCACTCGTCACGCAGGTTCTTCGACTTGTCGCCCATCGCCTGGTTCGCAGTGATGTTGGTGCCGAAATACTCCCAGGCGACGTAACCCAGCGCACCGATACCGACCACGAGAAAGATCACCCCGAGGACGGTGAACACCGGGTTCCCGCGCTTGTCTTCTTGACGCCTGTGCCTGCGTGTCATAGCACCATTAGACCAGACTCGGTGAAATCCCTCACCGAAAAGTCAATGGCCCATCCGGCGGTGTGGGTGAGGGCTCGGCGTCGAGATCGGTGAACGGGCGGGCCCCACCGATCCACCGCTCCACGTGGTCCCCGTACAGCAGGCGATAGGGAAACACCGAACCCGCGGCGGCGCGGGCCAGCTCAACGGCCGGAAGCGCCGCTCCCCGGCGCACGGTGACGATGATGTTGCCGAAACGCCGCCCTCGAAGAGTGGCGGGCTCGGCGCTGACGAGCACATCCCCGAGGCTGGCGGCGGTGGCGGCGACGCGTCGGGAGTATGCGAAGGGCGTGTGATCGGTGATGTTGACAACGAAGGTTCCGGCCGGACGCAGGATGCGCGCCACGTCGTCGAAGAACTCGATGGTGGTCAGCTCTGCAGGGACGCGTGCCCCGGCGAAGGCGTCGAGGATCACCACATCGGCGTAGTCGTCGGGCATGGCCGCGACACCGGATCGAGCGTCGACCGGACGCACCTTGATACCCGAACGTTTCGGCAGCGGCACCACCGACCGGACCGCCTCGGTGAGGGAGGCGTCGGGTTCACAGACGATCTGCGGTGACGTGGGGCGCGTGTGTGCCACGTATCGAGCCAGGCTCATTCCCGCACCCCCGAGATGGATGACACGGAGACGTTCCTGCGGGAACGCCACGGCGTCGATGACATCGGCGATGCGTTGGAGATAGTCGAATTCCAGACGCGTGGGGTCGTCGGGGTCCACCCACGACTGGTCTGTGCCGTCTACGCGCACGAACCATGCCCCGGGATGGTCGGGGTCGGGGACGAGGCGAGGGTCGGACGCCGGGGCGTCGCCGCTCAGATCTCGGGTGCCGGGGGTGCGGGCCATGCCCCGATGCTAGGGCCGCGGTGAGAGATCCGGAACCTTCCTGCGGGGCCGGCGTCACAGCCGGGCCTCCGCTGCGACCTGTGCAGGGCGAAGGACCCACGAGAGGAAGCCCATGTCGACCACCACTCCCCTGCCGTTGGATTCACCCGATCCACACCGCACGCCGCACACCGATTCCTCCGAGATCCTGCACACGATCGAGGTGACGCCCCTGCCCGAACGATGGACCTCCCTGCCCTGGTGCGTCGTGTGGGCCATCTGGAGCGTGGGGACGCGCGCCGAACAGGCCGAGCGGCTGACCAGACGCGTCGCCGACCACTGCATGGTCACCGAGCCGGTGACGGCATCACCGACACTGCTGGCCGTCGATGACATCGACCTCACCATGTTCACCGAGTTCTTCCCCGACGAGGCCACCCTGATCGAGATTGCCAACGCCCAGCGCGTATGGACGCGACGCGATGCACCCACGAAGGCCACGACCGCGCTGGGATGGGTGAAGGTGTTGGCCGACCACGACGTTCTCGACCTCTACCGGGCCATGCAGGCACTCGATGATCCACGGCGCTATGCGCAGGTTCACGCGGCGCTGGGGAAGGTCCCGGGCGATCGAAGCGGGATCCGACGCTGCGCCTTCTGGACGGCCGTGGCCGCCGATCATCAGGTGCGTCCCGACGCCCACAACGCCCGGTGGTTGCAGGATCGGCTCATGGCCCCTGAACCGCTCCGCACCGTGCCCCCCGCGACCCAAACCATGCCCACCAGATCGAAATCAGCTACCGACGACCGCCTCTCGGTACTCGACCTCCGCCCCATGCTCACTCGCGCCGCCACGCAACGTTCAACCTCGACCGCCCACGTCACGCCCCGCGAACTCGACCACGCCCTGACGCGCCGACGCCTCCTGCAATGACGCGCGGCACCTTGTCTCTTCGACGGTGCGGGGCGCCCCCACTGTGGTTGACGCCTCTAAAATGCCCCGCCCCATCCCGCCACAGGAACCCATTCCCGAGTTCCCTGGTGGTATCGGTCTTGGGCGGGGTGCCCGCTGCCGTTGGGCCGACTGGACATCGGTGAAAGCTAGGGAACGTTTCGGCGAACACCAAGTGAAAATGCGTCGATTTATCCTAACGTCCAGCGCGCGTGAGTCGTCTCAGTTAACATCCCTGGCAGGTGGCCACCAGTACTACTGCTGCTACTGTGAAAGTGAATGATCATGTTCAACCGAAACAGATGGAACGCCGCGGTAGCAACGTTTGGGCTAACTGTGCAATCAGCTGCGGTTGAACCACGACGGGTATCGGTATGCCGGCTTCACTCATTGCGCTCTGTAATCCGCGCCACTCGGCAGTAGCAGCCTTAGTGCTGTCTGTCGCACTCGCGGTCATTACTGCGTTGTTTGTCCCGCAGTGGTTATGGGCCGTCGGTGTGGCCTTCCTTGCCGCTGCTGTGTTGGCACGTGGGTCTGCGACTGGAGTTCGCCTGTGTGTGGGCGCGGTGGGGATTACTGCCGCAGTACTGGGGGGCGTGTTGATGGGTGACCTCCTCTTTGGTTCTCCCTCGTGGGCTCTCCTCGGGTCATGACTCAGTTGGAGGGGGCTAGGCAAAGGCAGCCAGACATACGCGTCCAAGTAGACGAAGATGGACCCGAGCTCTGCGGCTCGGGTCCATCTGTCACGCGTTCGACGTCTGGGTTGTACCCACTCAACGCTGGTGTGTCTCCCACTCAGCGCTGGGCGGCCCCATGCTCGGCGCATGGGCGGTGAGCGCTCAGGCACATGGACGGGCTGTCAACCTATGCCCCACTTGCATGGTCACTCCACGACCCGCAGTCCGTCACCTGCCTCGTCCACGTCGAAGCGGACGGTGTCGCCCTCATGGACCTCCCCGGCGAGAACGCGCCGGGCGAGAGCGTCCTCCACCGTGGACTGCACGAGCCTGCGCAGCGGACGCGCGCCGTACACCGGGTCGAAGCCGGTGAGCGCGAGCCATTCCTTGGCGGCATCGGTGACGTCGATCCGGATGCGACGCTCGGCGAGACGGGCATTCAGACGATCGACGTTGATGTCGACGATACGCGCCAGCTCCTCCGAGCCCAGCGGGTCGAACATGACCGTCTCGTCCAGCCGGTTCAGGAACTCGGGCTTGAACGATTTGCGCACCACTTCCATCACGGCATCGTGCTTGGTCTTGTCATCCAACTTCGGGTCAGCCAGGAACTGCGAACCCAGGTTCGAAGTCAGGATGATCAGCACATTGCGGAAGTCGACCGTCCGTCCCTGCCCATCGGTGAGTCGCCCATCGTCGAGCACCTGAAGCAGCACGTTGAACACGTCCGGATGGGCTTTCTCCACCTCATCGAGAAGCACCACCGAGTAGGGGCGACGCCGCACCGATTCGGTCAGCTGGCCGCCCTGCTCGTATCCGACATAGCCCGGAGGGGCACCAACGAGTCGCGCCACCGAGTGCTTCTCGCCGTACTCGGACATGTCGATGCGCACCATGGCCTGCTCGTCGTCGAAGAGGAACTCCGCGAGGGTCTTGGCCAGCTCGGTCTTGCCGACGCCCGTGGGGCCGAGGAACAGGAACGAACCGGTGGGCCGGTTGGGATCGGAGATGCCGGCACGCGAGCGCCGCACGGCGTCGGAGACCGCCTTGACGGCTTTCCTCTGACCGATGAGGCGCTCGGCGACGCGCTCCTCCATGTGCAGGAGCTTCTGCGATTCACCCTCGAGCATCCGCCCCACGGGCACACCCGTCCATGCTGCAACAACCTCGGCGATGTCCTCAGTCGAAACCTCCTCCGAGACCATCGGCTTACGCGCAGCCTCTTCCTGATCGGCCTTCTCGAGCTGCTTCTGTTTCGCCGGGATCTCGCCGTACAAGAGCTCCGAGGCGCGCGTCAGGTCGCCCTCACGCTGGGCCTTCTCGGCCTCCACGCGGAGAGCGTCGATCTCCTTCTTGAGTTCACCGACACGGTTGAGGTCGCTCTTCTCGGCCTCCCACCGTGCCTCCAGCCCGCGGAGCTGTTCGGTCTTGTCGGCGATCTCCTCCTCGATGCGCGCCAGACGCTCCCGCGAGGCGTCGTCGTCCTCCTTTTCGACAGCCATCTTCTCCATGGTCAGGCGGTCGACGACGCGACGAAGCTGGTCGATCTCCTCCGGCGAGGAATCGATCTCCATCCGCAGACGCGATGCTGCCTCGTCGACGAGGTCGATGGCCTTGTCAGGAAGCTGACGCGCGGTGATGTAACGGTGCGAGAGTGACGCTGCGGCCACCAGGGCACCGTCAGTGATGGCGACCTTGTGGTGCGCCTCGTAGCGCTCACGCAGGCCACGCAGAATCGCCACGGTGTCCTCCACCGACGGCTCATCGACGAGCACCTGCTGGAAACGACGCTCCAGAGCCGGATCCTTCTCGATGTTCTCCCGGTACTCGTCGAGCGTCGTGGCCCCGATCATGCGCAGTTCGCCACGCGCGAGCATGGGCTTGAGCATGTTGCCGGCGTCCATGGCGCCATCGGCCTTGCCCGCACCGACGACGGTATGCAGCTCGTCGATGAAGGTGATGACCTGGCCCTCGGCGTCCTTGATCTCGGTGAGGACCGCCTTGAGACGCTCCTCGAACTCACCGCGGTACTTGGCCCCGGCGATCATCGCGGCGAGGTCGAGGCTCAACACCTTGCGGCCCTTGAGCGATTCGGGGACGTCACCACTGACGACGCGCTGTGCCAAGCCCTCCACGACGGCGGTCTTGCCGACGCCGGGCTCACCGATCAGAACGGGATTGTTCTTGGTTCGACGCGCCAGCACCTGCACAACGCGGCGGATCTCCGAATCACGTCCGATGACCGGGTCCAGCTTGCCCGAACGTGCCATCTCGGTGAGGTCGGTGGAGTACTGATCGAGGGACGACGACGTGGCCTCATCGGTGTCGTTGACGATGCGTCGGTCACCGCGGGCCTCGTTGAAGGCCTTGAGCAGCTTGTCGGCGGTGACGCCGAGCTGTCCCAACAGACGGCTGGTGTCACTTTTGACCTTGGCCAGCGCGATCAGCAGGTGCTCGGTGGCCACGAACTTGTCCCCCTGCTTCTGGGCGAGCGTCTCGGCCTCGGCATGGACGCGCGCCAGTGGCCCCGACATCGTCGGGTTCGCCACGGAGTTCCCGCTCGTCGAAGGCAGCTTCTTGATCGCGCCCTGGGCTGCGGCCTCCACGACCTGCGGATCCGCCCCGACGCTTTCCAGCAGCGGGCCACATGAGTTGTTCGGGGTCATGAGCAGGGCCGCGAGCAGGTGCTGCGGCTCGGCCTGGGGGTTGCCCTCGGTGAGAGCGGTACGCACGGCTGCCGAGACGGCGTCCCGGCTCTTGGCAGTCAGCTTGTTGGTGTCCATCCATCCTCCGAGATTCGATGCTTTCTGGGCTACGCCACCACTGCACCAACAGGGTTGAGCCCTACGCACTCAACTATGCTCCGCCCGATCGCCGTAAGCAAGAAAAGTTGAGTGCACCACGCTCAACTCCGGGTCAAGTCAGGGTGAAGCGTGCCGAGATCGGGGCAAGCCGTGCTGCCTCAGGCCGCACTCCACCCTTCCCCCGCTTCCACCTTGACGTTGTGCCGCGCAGACACGGCTCAACGTAGAGATCGAAGCGACGCGGCCACGCAGACACGGCTCAACGTAGAGATGGAAGCGATGCGGTCGCCCGAAGGCAACACAACGTCACGGTGGGACGCGACGCAGCCTCCCGAAAGCAGCACAACGTCAAGGTGGAGCGTGTCATCGCATCACTCGAAGATCTTGAGCGATGCCTTCCATTCGAAGTCCTCGCCCCGTTTCGCGCGGAGCCCTCCCACCATGCAGATTCCCACGTGGACCGCCGACAGCAGCAGCCACAGCAGAGCCACGAACCCCAGCACTCCCATGCCCCGCAACTCGACGCCGCGGGCGGCGAGCGCCCACCAGGCACCGAAGTGGACGATGAAGAACAACACGGTCAGGACGCTGTAGGTGATCCCCCAGTTGGCGGCGCGGCGACAGTTCTCACGCGCAAAGTCATTGGCGGGGGCCTCGCGTCGAGCGTAGAGCGTCATCACCGGGCCGGCCAGAATCGCGCCGAGCCCGGGAAGCAGCACAGCGATGAGGCCAAGAAACCACGCAGTGCTCCCATTGGGGCCATCACCGTCGAAGGCCTTGGGACGCTGCTTGCGCGGACGCGGTTTGGGGAACATCGAGCTCACGGCCACGAGCCTACGCGTAGGGTGCCGAAGGTGAACCCAGTCGCAGTCATCAATGGTCCGAACCTCAACCTGCTCGGCGTCCGAAACCCCGATGTGTACGGCCGCGAAACCCTCGCCGACGTGGAAGAACAGTGCCGAATCGCCGCTCGGTCCCACGGCTGGAACCTCGACTTCCGTCAGACCAACCACGAGGGCGTCTGCATCGATTGGATCCACGAACTGCGCACCAGCGTGGTGGGCATGGTCATCAACGCGGGGGGCTGGACGCACACCTCGGTCGCACTGCGCGATGCCGTGGAGACCGTGGAGGCCCCGGTGATCGAGGTGCACATCTCCGACATCCACGCGCGCGAGGAGTTCCGCCACCATTCCTATCTGGAAGCTGTCTGTGCCGCGTCCATCGTGGGACGCGGCACAGCGGGATACAGCGAGGCGATCTCCGAGATCGCACGCCTCAGAGCGAACTGACGCGGCGCGGGGAAATCAGGCCCCAGCGTGCGGGCACGGCCGAGGCATCAGACCGAAGCACGCAGGCGCGTCACGAGATCCTGTTCGCGGCTGAAGCGACGCACGGCGCCCTTGGGGAGAGCACGCATCAGCTGACGCAGATCGCGGATGCGCTGGTCGAGCTCCGAGGCATCGACGAATCGTGGGCTGCGGGAGATGAGGAATCCATCGGCCAGGGTGACGCGACCGAGCCCGGCGGTCTCGACGTGGGCGAGGGCCGCGGCGTCAGCGAAGAGGCTGGCGAACTGTGCATCGTCGGTCTGGATGATGTGGCCGGCGATACGTGTGCGGATCAGTTCCGGATCACGCGACTCATCGATCGTGACGGTCGGCAGGTAAGCAGTCGGGACGACGACGAACTGTTCCACGGCGTCGTGATGAGCGACGAAGGCGAAGCAGCCGTCGGGGCCGCGTCGGACCGCGTCGGTGACGGTGGCATCCGCATCGACGCCCGCACGCCACAGCACTCGCCCGATGTCGAAAGCCGATTCGGCGACCGAGCGCCTGGTGAAGTCGTACTCACCGCCATGGGATTCGAGCCAGAGCAGCAGATCGTCACCACGCCCAGCCGAACCGATCAGGTGACGCAGCCGATGCTGGTAACCGAGGAACGGAAGCATCATCAAACCGGTCAGGAGAACGGCCACTGCGGCAACGACGCCGGCACGAGCAACCCAGCAGGTCGCGGCGAGCGTCACGACAAGACCAGCCCCCACGAGAACGTGTGAGAAAGCACGGCCGGAACGGAAGGACCACACACGCTGCAAACTCATCATGTGGGCACTGACGAGCATCCCCGCAGCCCGGTTCCTTCGTAGTCAGGAAACACCGGGCCAGCCGGAAAACACCGGGTCAGCCGGGAAGTTCTGGCGGACGCTTGCGGAGGCGTCGTTCCTGACGCCAGCGGGCGATGCGCACCCCGTCTTCACCGACGGTGAAGAACCGGACGCCCGGGTCGGACGGGACTGCTTGGTCCCGGGCGTGGTCGAGCTCCTCCTGCAGGGTCTCGACCTCTTCGCGCAGTTCGTCGATCTGTTCCTGCATCTGGAGAATCCGCCGGATACCTTCCAGATTGACGCCCTCGTCCTTGCTGAGGCGCTGCACAAGACGCAGTTTGGCGACGTCCCGGGGCGAGTAGCGACGCCCCCGGCCACGGGCGCGCCGAGGGCTGACCAGCCCCATGCGGTCGTAGGTGCGCAGGGTCTGGGGGTGCATGCCCGCCAGATGGGCAGCCACCGAGATCACGAAGATGGGCGCGTCCCGGTCGATGCGTTGCAACCCATCACCGGGCTTCTGGCCGGCCATCTCTCCTCCTGAACCGCCGAAGCGGCGCTACTTGCTGTCAATCAATCATGCAACGCTCCGGTCACGGTGCCCTGGAGCGTGCCGCCCGCGTCAGTGCTGGTTCAAGTCAGCCCGAGGATCGGGCTCGTTCGCCAGTTCCGCGTACTGCTCGAGGGCGGCGCGGGCGTCGGCACTCAGCGTCGGCGGCACGGTCACCTCCACCGTCACCATGAGATCGGCGCGGGTCCCGTCCGCACGGGTGGCCCCCTTGCCGCGGGCGCGGAAGCGTCGACCACTGGGCGTTCCCGCCGGGATCCGGAGCCGGACGCCAGTGCCGTCGAGCGTCGGAACCTCGATCTCGGCCCCCAAGACCGCTTCGGGGAAGGTGATCGGAGCGGTGATGGTGAGGTTGGCGCCGTCACGGCCGAAGATCTCGTGGGGACGGACGTGCGCCACCACGAAGAGGTCACCGTTGGGGCCACCGTTCTCTCCCGGCCCGCCCTTGCCACGGATCCGGATGCGCTGGCCATCATCGACGCCCGCCGGAATGCGCACCTGGATGGTCCGGCTGGAGCGAGCACGCCCCGAGCCCTTGCACTCGTCGCAGGGGTCATTGACGATGAGGCCACGACCGAGGCAGTCGGTGCAGGTGGCGGTCTCGGGGAATCCGGACGCCGAAGTGGTCACGCGCATGCCAGAGCCCTGGCAACTCGTGCACACCGTCGGCATGGTCCCGGATTTCGCGCCAGTGCCGTGGCACACGGAGCAGGCGTTGTTGGAGATCGATCTGATCGGCACCGTGGTGCCGTTCACCGCGTCGGCAAAGTCCAAGGTGATCTCGGACTCCACATCCGCACCCCGGCGGGCGGGGCGTGGCCGCGCCCCGCCACCGGATGCACGGGTGGCACCGCCACGGTTGAACAGTCCACCGAAGAGGTCACCGAGATCCTGGCCCTGGGCACCGGCGAAGATGTCCTCCGCGCCACCACGCTGGAAGCGGAACCCGCCTCCACCCATGTGCGCAAAGCGACGCATGTCGTCGTATTCCTTACGCTTCTTGGCGTCACCGAGCACCGAGTTCGCCTCTGAAGCCTCTTTGAAACGCTTCTCCGCAGCAGCATCACCTGGATGTTGATCCGGGTGGTTCTGCCGAGCGATCTTGCGGAAGGCCTCGCGAATCTCCTTGTCGGTGGCGTTCTTGTTGACGCCGAGGATCTTGTAGTAGTCCTTCTCCGCCCAGTCCTTGCCACTCACCAGTGCACTTCTCTCCGCCCCCGCGCGGGAGCACTCAGCCTTCGGCCTGTTCCTCGGAAGGCATCGCCACGGCCACGCGTGCCGCACGCAGCACACGCTCGCCACGGCGATAGCCCACTTGCATGACGTCCAAGCAGGTCGGCTCGGTGACGCCCGGCGTCGGCACCTGCATCAGCGCCTCGTGGATCTGCGGGTCGAAGGGGTCGTCCTTCTCTCCGTAGGCCTCGAGACCATGCTTGTGCGCGACCTTCTCGATCTCCTCGGCGACGAGCTTGAAGCCGCCCGAGAGTTCCTCGTGCTGCTTGGCCGCACGCAGATCATCGAGCACTCCCATGAGGTCGTGGAGGACCTTCTCGATGCCAGCCTGCTTCTGGAGTTCGCGGTCGCGGTCCACCCGCCGCTTGTAATTGACATACTCCGCCTGCAGACGTTTGAGGTCCTCGGTCCGCTCAGCGGCCTCCGCCTTGGCAGCGGCGATCTCGGGGTCGATTCCGGCGTCGGCCTCGTGATTCTCTGGGATCGCCTCGGTGGCGGCGTCTTCCTGATCCGCGGCTGCGGCGGCCTCGGATCCGTCGACGCTGCCGACAGCGTCGCTCGATTGGGGATCGAGGACCTCGCCCTCGTTCATGGGTTCGGTCGGATCGGTGCCCACGGCATCTCCTGTCTGGTCATCAACGTTGGTCTGATCGCGAACGGTGTAGGTGTTCGGGTCGATGCGGCGTCGGTCACGGATGACCACACGCGGCTCGGCCGACTCGTGGTCGGGCCCGAAGCCCGACCATCCGGGCCCGGAAACATGCGCCCCCGAGCCCGGATGACGGTACGACGTCACTTCTGCTCGTCACCGTTCTCTTCATCGATGATCTCGGCATCGACGACATCGTCGTCGGCCTGCTCACCGGTGGAGGTGGATTCACCTTCGGTGCCCGGCTGGGCGGCGGCATCGGCCTGGGCCTTGGCGTACACGGCCTGGCCCATCTCAGCAGCCTTGCCGTTGAGGTTCTCCATCTTGGCCTTGATCTCCTCGATGTCCTCGCCCTCCAGCGCGGTCTTGAGCTCGGCCACGGCGTCCTTCACCGGATCCTTGACGCTGTCCTCGAGGGTTTCGTCGTTCTCGTCGAGCAACTTCTCGGTGCGGAACACCAGCTGCTCGGCCTCATTGCGGGCCTCGACATCCTCACGACGCTTCTTGTCCTCGTCAGCGTGCTTCTCGGCCTCGGCGACCATCCGGTCGATCTCGTCCTTCGACAGGGCCGAACCGCCGGTGACGGTCATGGACTGTTCCTTGCCGGTCGCGGTGTCCTTGGCGTTGACGTGGACGATGCCGTTGGCGTCGATGTCGAAGGTCACCTCGATCTGCGGGACACCGCGCGGCGCCGGCATCAGACCGGTGAGCTCGAAGTTGCCGAGCGACTTGTTGTCGCGGGCGAACTCGCGCTCACCCTGGTAGACCTGAATCATCACCTGCGACTGGTTGTCCTCGGCGGTGGTGAAGACCTCGCTGGACTTGGTCGGAATTGTGGTGTTGCGCTCGATGATCTTGGTCATGACGCCACCCTTGGTCTCAATGCCCAGCGACAGCGGGGTGACGTCGAGCAGCAGCACGTCCTTGACCTCACCCTTGAGCACACCGGCCTGCAGCGAAGCGCCCAGAGCCACGACCTCATCGGGGTTGACGCCCTTGTGCGGGTCCTTGCCGCCGGTCATCTCCTTGACCAGATCGACCACGGCGGGCATACGCGTCGAACCACCGACCAGAACGACATGGTCGATCTCGCCCAGCGAAATGCCGGCGTCCTTGACCACGGCGTTGAACGGTGCGCGGCAGCGGTCGATGAGATCCGAAGTCATCTTCTGGAACTCGGCGCGGGTCAGTTTCTCCTCGAGGTGCAGCGGGCCGGATTCACCCAGCGTCACGTACGGGAGGTTGATCGAGGTCTCGCTCGCGCTCGACAGCTCGATCTTGGCCTTCTCGGCGGCCTCGAGCAGACGCTGCTTGGCGATCTTGTCGGCACCGAGATCGACACCGTTCTTGTTCTTGAACTGCTCGACGAGCCAATCGACGATGCGGTTGTCCCAGTCGTCGCCACCCAGGCGGTTGTCGCCGTTGGTGGATCGGACCTCGAAGAACGACTTGCCGCCCTCGTGGCCGATGTCCAGGAGCGAGACGTCAAACGTGCCGCCACCGAGGTCGAAGACCAGGACCGTCTGATCGGCCTCGTCCTTGTCCAGACCGTAGGCGAGCGCGGCAGCGGTGGGCTCATTGACGATGCGGTCCACGGTGAGTCCGGCGATCTCGCCGGCCTCCTTCGTCGCCTGCCGCTCGGCGTCGGAGAAGTAGGCCGGCACGGTGATGACCGCGTTGGTGACCGGCTCGCCGAGGTACGACTCGGCGTCACGCTTGAGCTTCATCAAAGTACGAGCGCTGATCTCCTGCGCCGTGTACTTCTTGTCGTCGATGTCGACGTTCCAGTCGGTGCCCATGTGGCGCTTGACCGAACGGATGGTGCGGTCGACATTGGTGACGGCCTGACGCTTGGCGACCTCGCCGACCAGAACCTCGCCGCCCTTGGCGAAGGCGACCACCGATGGAGTGGTGCGCGCGCCCTCCGCGTTGGGGATGACGGTGGGTTCGCCGCCCTCGAGAACCGCGACGACCGAGTTGGTGGTGCCGAGGTCGATACCTACTGCACGAGCCATGTGTGTTCCTCCTGGGATGCGCCCGCAGAGCGGGCGGTTGAGTACTTCCTGCGTGGTGAGCGACTTGAGTCAATATCACTCAATATTGACCTTGAGCCTTACGCACTCAACTATGTACCCGCTTTGCCCGTCACGCAAATCACATTGAGTCGAGCCGACTCAACTCCGGGTCCAATCAGGGTTTCAGTGCCCGAGGACACGCCCGCCCATGGAGGCCGGCAGCCGCGTCAGACGCTGACGCCAAGCGAGAAGGCAGCCAATCCGAGAGCCAGATGAACCACGATGTGCACGCCCGCCATGCCGCATCGGCCCTCTCGCCAGAACTCGACGGTTGCGACGGAATACGACGAGAACGTCGTCAACGCACCGCAGAAACCCGCACCGAGGAACACCTGCAAAGGCCCCGGCGGAACGTTCGCCAGCACCAGCCCAAGGGCCATGGAGCCGAGCGCATTGGCCGCCAACATGCCCCAGGCAAAGGTTCGGCCCGCCGAGAAGAGCGTCTCCAGCAGGTACCGCAGGGTCGCGCCGAGCGCTCCACCGAGGAAGACCCCGAGCATCGTCATCGCCCCTCCCCGACCGGCTTCCCCCGGGCCACCAGACCGTGCCCCAGAGCAGCGGCCGGCACACACGTCACGACCTGCACCAGAATCTGCACAGCCCCACCCGCGGGGCCAGCGGCCGCCGCGTCGGCCATCACCGAGGAGAACGTGGTGAACCCACCCAGGAGCCCGACACCGAACACCGGCCTGAGCCAGAACGGCGCGTCGGGGCGGGCAAGACGGGCACTCAACCCACCGAGAACACCCGAGCCGACGATGTTGATCACCAGGATCACCGCCACCGAGTGACCCGCGACTGCGAGCGTCAGGGCATGACGCAGGACCGCACCGATTCCGCCGCCGAGGGCGACGAGCCCAAGGACCACCGGCGAGAGAGCCGACGGGGCCCGCCCACCGCCCGGGCGGGGCATCGCAGCTCGCGCCAGGCCCTCCATGGGTGAAACGGTATCGCGACCCTCTTCCCAGCCTCAGTGAACGACGGCTAACCTTCTGGCGTCACACTTTGAGGAGGACGCATGACGACGACGTTGAGCGAACAACCCCGCGGCTTCTACGAACCCCTCGGCGACGGCATGTACCGGCCGACCAAACACGTCCAAGGCGCCTGGCGCGACACCGAGCAACACATGGCACCGGTCGCCGGACTGCTCACCGCCGCCCTGCAGATGCACGACCACCGTGAAGACATGCAGACCGCACGGATCAGCCTGGAGATCTGCGGCGTCATCGACCTGACCGACACCCACGTGGAGACACGCACCCTGCGCCCGGGCCGGACCATCGAACTCGTCGAGGGTGAGGCCACCATCGGCGACCGCGTGGCGATCCGAGGACGCTCATGGCGTCTTGCCCACAACGACACCGGCGAAGTGGCGGGCCACCCCTACGACGCGATCCCCGGCCACGAGGAATGCGCCACAGTGGAGCCTTTCCTGAAGTCCTGGCCCGGTGGATTCATCGAACAGATCGATGTGCGCGCGCACCGGGACAACAAACCCGGCCACGGCATCGTCTGGGTACGCAGTGACAACCCACTGTTCACCGACGGTTCGGCACCGGCCCTCGCCGAATTCCTTCGCCTCGCCGACTGCGCCAACGGCTCGGTTCCCCGCACGAGCCCCAAGGTCTGGATGTTCCCGAACGTCGACTGGACCGCCCACATCTTCCGTCAGCCGGTGGACACCGAATGGCTCGGGTTGGAGATCCGACAGTCATTCAGCAACGACGGTGCCGGGCTCACCTCCAGCGTCCTCCATGACGTCGAAGGACCACTCGGAAAGCTGGAGCAGATCCTCACCGTGCGCCCCATGCCCAAGAGCTGACGCTGACCTGAATGGATCACAGCACGGGCCTCCTCACGGGGCCTCCCCAGCCAGCAACGTGAACTCCTGGGCCCGCGGACGCCACAACCCCGCTCGCACGGCCGTGAATTCTGCAAGATCCGGCGGCGTCAGCGCATCGAGAGCGGTGATGTATTCACCCACCATCCGGCGCGGAAGCCGCAACCCCACGGTCAGATGAGGGGTCCAGCGTCGGCCCCGTCCTTCGGGGTTCGCCGCGCTGACCTCACAGGCGATGTGCTCCAGCTCCTCGGATGTCTCCAACAGCCATGCGACGGTCTGCCTGCGACGGGTCCCGAACACCACAACGCCAGCCCGTCGAAACGATGCGGGGACCACAGCGGGCAAAAGTTCGCCCGCCAGATCGACGACGTCGGCGGGCATCGTCGGCGCGAAAGTGATCGTGATGTGGGGCGTCTGCTGCTGACGCGGGAATCCACGGGCTTCGAGAGCATCGAACACCGCACGCACCCGCCCCTCGTCGGCGGGATCGAGGCGTAACAAGATGTTGTCAGGCGAGGTCATCAGGCCCATCCTCACACGGCACACGCCAGATGAGAGTGCGTTGGAGCAGCATCCTCGAGGCCCCCGTGCAACGTGCCTAAGATGCAAAGGTGACGTCTTTCGAAGGACATGCGCCGGGATCGGGCGGCTACCGCCGCCTGACAGGCAGCCTGTTCCTCGCAGGTCTGGCGACATTCGCGCTGCTGCACGCGACGCAGCCCCTGCTGCCCGAACTCGCCGACGCCTTCGACATCACCGCGACCCAGAGCACGTGGAGCCTGTCAGCGGCGACGCTCGGCATCGGTATCGCACTCGTGCTTGCCGGGCCACTGACCGACACGGTGGGCCGAACCCCGTTGATCTTCGGCTCGCTGTTCGCGGCGTCGGCGGTGGGCGTCGGCATCTCATTCAGCCCGAACTGGCACCTGCTCGTGCTGTTGCGCGCCTTCCAGGGCGTGGTACTCGCCGGCCTCCCCTCCACCGCGACCGCCTACCTGCGCGAGGAAGTCCATCCTCAAGCACGGCTGCGGGCGACGGGCAGTTACATCGGCGGCACCGCGATCGGTGGCATGAGCGGTCGACTCATCAGCGGCACACTGACCGACTTCTTCGGCTGGCGCGCGGCCGTCGGCGGACTGGGGCTGGTGGGGCTCGCCTGTGCCGTCGCCGTGTTCTGGCTCCTCCCCCGCTCCCAGAACTTCCAGCCCCAGCCCGCCCAGCCCCGCGAGATCCTTCGCCGCATGGGACGCGTCCTCACCGACCCCGCCCTGCTGGCCATGTACGCCATCGGCGGAACCCTCTTCGGCGCCTTCGTCGCCGCCTACAACGGACTGGCATTCCGGCTCGTCACCGACCCGTACCACCTCAGCGTCGGCGCGGTGTCCTTCGTCTTTCTCAGCTACGCCATCGGCTCATGGACCAGCGGACTGGGCGGACGCTTGGCCGACAAACACGGTGCCGGAACCGTCGTACTCGCCAGCATCCTCATCACCCTCGCCGGGACCGCACTGACCCTCGCCCAACCCCTGTGGCTGGTGGTGCTCGGCGTCGCCATCCTCACCGGCGGGTTCTTCGCCGCACATGGCGTCACGAGTGCCTGGGTCCCGGCACGGGCGGTGGCCCGCAGCGGCGGAGCCGGGCAGGCGGCATCCATGTACCTGTGCGTCTACTACCTCGGTTCGGCCGGCTTCGGTTCCCTCGCGGGCACCGCATGGCAGGCCGGACGCTGGCCCGGCGTGGTGCTGCTGGTCGGCGTCCTCATCGTGATCGCCGCCGGGCTCGCGTTGTTCGCCCGGCAGTACGTACCGCGACGTCAGGTGTCCTAAACCGTTCTGCGCCTCGCCTGGTTCAGCACCCCGCTTGGTTCAGTGGAAGCCCACGCACCGACATCGGTGCCTGAGCCTCCACTGAAAATTCCAGACCCGCGCGTCGACCCAAGAACGCCGAATGCCCCGCACCTGTCGGCACGGGGCATTCAGACCTCAGCGTTCAATGCGCTGTGAATCAATGCGGTGGAAAGACCGTCAGAGCGTGACGCCCTCGTTCTTCAGCGCGACGGCCACATCGATGATCATGTCCTCCTGACCACCGACGAGCTGACGGCGTCCGACCTCCTCGAGAATCTTGTGAGCCGGAACGCCGTAGCGCTCCTGTGCCCGCTCCGCGTGGATGAGGAACGAGTTGTAGACACCCGCCTTGCCCTGGACGATCGAGGAACGATCCATCAGCGGCATGCGCGTGATGATCGGCTTGACGACATCCTCGGCGGCGTCGAGCAGCCCGGAGAGGTCGATGTCTGCCTTGATGTCCAGACGCTCGAACACCGCGGCGAGCACCTCGGTGGGCGAGTTGCCGGCGCCGGCACCGAGAGCGCACAGGGTGCCGTCGATCTGCTTGGCGCCGGCGCGAATCGCGAGCACGGAGTTGGCGACACCCATCGAGAGGTTCTGGTGACCGTGGTAGCCGACCTGGGCCTCGCCACCGATCTCCTGCATGAGGGCGTCGACGCGATCGGAGACATCCTCGAGGATGAGGTGCCCGGCCGAATCCACGACGTACACGCACTGGCAGCCTGCGTCGACCATGATCCGGGCCTGCTTGGCGAGGTTGTCCGGCGTGGTCATGTGCGACAGCATCAGGAAGCCGACGGTCTCGAAGCCCATGTTGCGGGCTTCCTGGAAATGCTGAATCGAGATGTCAGCCTCGGTGCAGTGCGTGGCGATGCGGATGATCTCCGCGCCACGGTCACGGGCCTCCTGCATGTCGGGGATGCGGGCGACACCCGGCAACATCAGGCAGGCGATGCGCGCGTTCTTGGCCTCGTCCACGGCGGCGGAGATGAGCTCCATCTCGGGGGTTCCCGAGAAGCCGTAGTTGAACGAGGAACCGGCCAGGCCATCACCGTGGGTCACCTCGATGACCTCGACGCGGGCATCGTCCAGCGCGCGAACGACGTCACGGACCTGCTTCTCGGTGAACTGGTGCTGCACGGCATGCGAGCCGTCACGCAGCGTCGTATCGGTGAGGCGAACCTCGTAGGGCCCGTTGTTGGTCTGCGACATGCTCACTGTCCCTTCTCGTTGCTGATCATCTCGGCGAGCAGGTCGGCGGTACGCGTCGCCGCCGAGGTGATGATGTCCAGGTTGCCCGCGTACTCGGGCAGATAGTCCGCAGCACCACGGACCTGCACCAGCAGCGTGACGCGACCCTTGCCGCCCCAACGCTCCTGCGCCTCGTCGAACTGGGGCTCGGCGGTCAGTTCGTAGCCGGGCACGTAGTCCTGCACGATCTTGACCATCTCGTTGACCGATTCGGTGATCTTGTCGCGCAACTCGCCGGGAGCCGCCGCCTCGGCGGGCAGCGAACAATAGACGGTGTTGCGCATCATGACCGGCGGCTCGGCCGGGTTCAGGATGATGATCGCCTTGGAGTCCTTCGCACCACCGACGACCTTGAGGGCCTCGGAGGTGGTCTCGGTGAATTCGTCGATATTGGCGCGAGTTCCCGGGCCGGCTGACTTGGAGCTGATCGACGCGACGATCTCGGCATAGTCCACATCCACGATGCGCGACACCGCGGCCACCATCGGAGTGGTCGCCTGGCCACCGCAGGTGATCATGTTGACGTTCATGACCTCCTCGAGGCTGTCGAGGTTCACCGGCGGGCAGAGGTACGGGCCGACGGCGGCGGGCGTCAGGTCGATGGCGTGGATGCCGGCTTCCTTGTACCGCGGCGCGTTGGCGGCGTGGGCCTTGGCCGAGGTGCACTCGAAGACGAAGTCGGGCAGCTCGTCCTTGGGGAGATCGAGCAACCAGTCGACACCCTCGTGGCTGGCGGTGAGGCCGTGCTGAGCGGCACGCTTGAGGCCGTCGGAGTTGGGGTCGATGCCGATCATGTACTTCGGCGAGATGACCTTGCTGCGGCGGGCGAGCTTGAACATCAGGTCGGTGCCGATGTTGCCCGAGCCCACGATGGCCGCTGTGAACGGCCGGGACTCGTCGGTGAGAATTTCCGTCATGTCGAGGAGCTCCTTGCTGGGGATCGTGTGAGGTCTCAGGACGCGTCAAAGCGCGCCACCGGGAGGCGTCGGCCTCAGAAAGTGACCGAGATGCTGCCGAGTTCGCCGAAGTCGGCAGTGGCGGTGGACCCGGACTCGACCACCTGAGCAGCGGTGAAACTTCCGGGGATCACGATGTCGCCGGCGTTCATGGCGACGCCACGTTCACCGAGGATGTTGGCCAGCCAGACCATGGGGGCGATCGGATCGTCGAGCACATCGGCGCCGGTACCGCTGGCGATCTGCTTGCCGTCGATCACGATCGAGCAGGCAACCGGCATGAGATTGTTCGGATCGACGTCGAGCGGTTCGCTGCCGATCACCACGGCGCCGCAACTCGCATTGTCGGAAACGGTGTCGACCAGACGGATGTTCCAATCACGCACGCGTGAATCGATGATCTCGATGGCCGGGTGCACACTCTCGATGGCGGCGACGGCATCCTCACGCGTGACACCTGGCCCGGCGAGACGCTTGTTGAGCTTGAAGGCGAACTCCGGCTCGACCTTCGGCGAGATGAAGTTCTCGGCCAGAACGGTGGAGTCGCCGTAGTGCATCATGTCTTCGGTCAGGAAGCCGAAATCGGGCGAATCGACTCCGAGCTGTTCCTGCATGGCCTTCGACGTCAGGCCGATCTTGCGCCCCACGACCGCGCCACGGGTCTTGACGAGGGCCTGCTCGACCAGCACCTGGACCTCATAGGCATCGTCCAGAGTCATGTCCGGAACGGAATCCCGAATCGGATCGGTGGGCTCACCCGTCGCAAAGGCCTCGATGAGACGATCGGCGGCGGCCCGGATTGCTTCATCCTTGGCAGCAGTCATGGCGTCATCCTAGGTCTGCACTCCCGCCGACCCGCCGGAGTCGTTCCGTTGTGCGGAACTCAATGTGCGGCCAGAGATCCGGACTCAGCTGATCGGCAACAGACTCTCCTGCCCGTCCTGACCAGGCTCATCAGCGAGCTCGTCATTCATCACCTGCTGCTCGCCCACATCGTCCTTGGGCCTCTTGAAGAGATTGTCCAGCGCTGCCCGGCCCCCTCCGAAAGCAAGGAACGCCAAGCCCATGCTGGCCTGAGCAAGATTGGTTTCGAACCCCGGGCCGGAAGGGCCGCCTTGAAGCCCGTTGAACCAGTTGGTCCACACGATCACCAAAATCTGCTCGACCGCAAGGACTGCCCCGATCAGAGGCGTCAACAACCCGAAGACCAAGAACGCCCCGCCCCCGAGCTCGAAGATCGTCGCGCCCCAGGCCATGATCTCGGGCGCAGGAACCTGCCGATCGGTCAGATACTGCACTTGCGCGCCCATGCCGCCCTCAGCCATCAAACGGCTCCAACCCCGCAGGATCAGAACAGCCCCCAGCGCCAAGCGCGCAACGAGCAGTACAACGTCACCGAGCAACAGACGCAGCGTCTTCATGCGCCGAACACTACAGACGCCGACCGCCATGAATCGATTCGACATCAGACAGAATGCGCTCCAGCCTCGCCGACATCTCTTCCGCCGCCGCAACATCTGTACGATCCAGCGCTCGCAAGACACCGAGCATCCCGCGCAACAGGTGATGGTCCTTGGCTCTGGCCTCCAAGCCTGACGGCACCCCGTAAGCCGCGCGGAACCCTTCAGCGAACTGCGGCGTGGCACCGTACAGCGGCCAGGCGAGGTCCATAGCCGGGTCGCCGATCCCGGCGTCGAGCCAGTCGATGACTCCGGTCAATCCCTCTTCACCACGCAAAAGGTGCTCGGCGCGTACATCAGCGTGCACAAATGTGGCATCGATATCGCCGACTCCGATCTGCCGCATGAGCACGGCCAACGCCGGAGCCTGAGCCGAGCGCGGCAGACGCGGCACCACCTCGGTGGAACACCGCTCCCGCAATCGTTGCTGCTCACCGCTGATCTCCTCGGCGTCCCGAGCACCTGCGGCCACCGCCTCGTCGACGGGCAAGGCGTGCAGCGCCTTCAGGAAGGCCCCGAACGACTCGCCCTCGGCCGCGTCATCGGCCCCCGGCGTCCAGGGCCCACCCATGATCGGACGGTGCCGGAAACGCAACGGCTCGGCGGAGAACAGCTCCGGCAGGGGCACCGCCAGCGGCACCTGTGGCGCCACCCATGCCAGCAGCCCAGCTTCTGCACGGAGCCTTTCCTCCGCACGACGATGTCGTGGACCACGCCAGAGCCAACCGCCCGACAGGGCCACGCGGGTGTCCCGGCCATCGTCGACCACCACTGGACGCATCAGCAGACGTATTCGGTCTCGCCCGGGGCGACCGGATGACAGGTCGTGCCGGCCGAAGCGCGAACCGTGCCGCCGGCCTCGTTCACGCGGTATTCCATGACGAACCCACGCCAAAGACCCGCCGACCCCTGCTTGCGCGGAGCCTGCTCCAGCCAGCGTCGAGCGTCGCGGTTCTCCGGATCGTCGGGAATGACCTTCAGCAATTCCTCTGCCGGGTCCACGCTGTTGACGTCGGCCGCCGCCACTTCAGCGGAGACATCCACGTACTGCCCGTCCACATCGGTCACGGTGATCGTCCACTGTCCGTCCTGGGCCTGGCGGTCACAGGTGAGAGCGTTGGTCGATTCACTCGTCTTGCACGTGTAGCCCGCAGCCTCGGCTTTGGGCTGAACACCCGACAGCCCGGTGAGGAGACGAGCCTCCGAGAGTGTGGGCGGAACCGACGAGGTCGCCGCAAAGGAACCATCGGGGAGGTACCCTGCGACGCCCCACGGGCCTTCAACCGTCTGCGAGGCCCCTGGTTGCTGGAACAGCGCGATCGCAGGTTCACGCTCGGGCCCGTCGGGCACCACGGCCGAAATAGCCGCCTGTGCCACCGCACGGTTGCCCTCGCCAGTGGGGCTCATGTCGATGTAGACCCGCGACACCGCCCCCGACTCCGAGTCACCGGCCCATTCGACCGACCGCGAATTCTCCGCGGAATAGTCTCCGCAGAACCGTCGGAAGGTGCCGTCCTCACGCGCATCGTCGGTGCACCGGAAACCCTCGGAACGGAGCTTGCTGGTGAGCTCGGAACTCGCCGAGTCCCCGCCGCCGTACTTCTGCCACGCAGAATCCACCGATGCCGAGGCCGGGCTCACGCGGTTGGCCCGGAACCCGATCCACGAACCGACGATCACCATCAACACAAGCGTGAGGATCCCGACCAGATGGATGCCACCGGCGCGAACCGGAGCCGGTCGCCCTTGGTTCGGCTGCATCGCATGAGGAGCGGATGGCTGCCCCGTGGGCGCCGAGGGCTGATTCATCGGCGCCGATGGCTGCCCCATCGGGCCCTGTGGGGCCGGCGGCATGGCCGGCCCCTGCGGGGCGGGCGGAGCACCGTGAGGGGCCGGGGGCATACCCGGCGACGCTCCCCAACCGCCCGGTTGAGGCGGGGTCGGTCGACCCGGCTGCGGTGGCTGCGATCCCCCCGAGCCGGACGGTTGCTGAGGGTTCCCGAAATTGAAGCTCACAAGCGGCACTCTAGTCGCGCTCGGTGCGCCACGGGTCCTCTCGGGGAAGACTCGCGCACAGGTCCCTGCGTCCCCCTTGGAGATGGGCACCTCTTTCGGAACCACACCCGAAACGGCTGCTCACCCCGCGGGAAACCCTCACCCTGAGGTCGAGTTCATTGCTGCAAGATCGGCGGGAGGTTTACGGTGCGGCCATGACCCGCACCGCACGAGAGGTCGCGCAACTCGTCGACCACACGATCCTGACTCCGCACGCCACCGATGAAGAGGTGACCGCGTTCGTGCAGGAGGCACCGGCGCTCGGAGTCTGGTCGGTGTGCGTGTCCCCTTCACGATTGCCGTTGAACGCTGATCTCGGAGAGGTGCGCACCGCCGCCGTGTGCGGTTTCCCCTCCGGAAATCACCACTCTTCGGTGAAGGCGATCGAGGCCGCTCTGGCTGTGGGCCATGGCGCTGACGAGATCGACATGGTCGTGGACCTTGGGCTTCTGCGCTCTGACCCCGACCGCGCCGGCGCCGACATCGCGTGCGTCCGCAACGCCGTTCACGGAGCGCTGCTGAAGGTGATCCTCGAAACCGCGGCTCTCACCGACGAGGAAATCGTCACCGGCTGTCGCCTTGCTGAGGAAGCGGGCGCCGACTTCGTCAAGACCTCGACGGGCTTCCACCCTGCGGGCGGCGCCAGCCTGCAGGCCGTGCACCTCATGCACCGCACCGTGGGCGGGCGTCTGGGAGTGAAGGCCTCCGGAGGAATCCGAGACTGGAAGACCGCCAACGAGATGCTCGATGCCGGCGCCACACGCTTGGGCATGTCGGGCACCCGGTCTGTGCTCGCCGGCGCTCAGTGACGGACAACCCACGCGGCAATAGACGCCCCACACGTTGAGGCTCACCCCATGGGGCGCTCAGTGTCCATCTTCGCCATGCGGTTTCCTCCCACTGGATTCCGCCAGCGAGCACCAGAGCCCATACCTTCGCTCCGCACAGTTATCCACAAGTAGGAAACCGCACCGAGCATTATCCAGAGCACCAGATTCAAGGGGTTCGATCTGCTGCTGCCCCTTCCACAGTGCAGGGCATGAGCCATCCACCAGCGCATGAGGCAGCACCGCACCGCCAAGCACCACATCACCGGGTGTCCAGTGATGAACCGAGAAGAGCCCATTCCAAGAGAGCGACCGGCCTGCCGGATGAACGACTCACCGCGCTTCTCGAAGCCGGTGGTGGGGTCATCCATGCTCCGGAACTGTCGACTTCGGACAAGCGCCGGGTCCTGCGGTGGCATGGGCTCGGCCATCTCACACGTCTGATGCGTGGCCTGTACATCACTCCACGAGCCGATACGGCCACGGTCGTTCGGGCCGTGGCTCGCGCCTATCCCGATGCGATCTTCGTGGGCGAAACCGCTGCGTGGCTCAATGGTCAGATCACGACACCCCCCACGCGCATCACCGCCGCGCATCGAGGCAGGTCCCATCGCTTCACAAGGTTCCGGCTCATCCACAGGCAGGTCCCCGACGATCATTGGAGGGAGGTCCACGGAATCCGCCGCACCACTGCAGCCATGGCTGCAGTTGATGTGGCGGCCACACGCGGGGCCGAGCTCATCGACGCATTGATGCGTGCGACTCGCCACCCCGTGGAGACCCTCGACCAGATCAGCTCAGCCCTGCGCTCAACGCCGGGCCGGATCGGCAACCCGGTCCGTCGCCGCCTCGTCCAGCGCACCACCACGTGGCCCTGGTCGGAGATGGAAAGGCTCCTGCACGATCTCTTCGACCACGCGGGCATCACCGGCTGGACGGCCAATGCGCCTCTCCAGGTGGGAACACAGACCATCCACCCCGACGCACGATTCGACAAGGAACGCCTTGTGGTGGAGGCGGACGGCTTCGCCTTCCACTCCGACCGCTCCACCTTCGTCCGAGACCGCAGGCGGCAAAATCTGCTGACCCTCGCAGGATGGCGTGTGCTGCGCTTCACTTGGGATGACCTGACCTCCCGCCCCGCCCAGGTGGTCGCAGAAGTTCACGCCGCGCTGGCCATGTAGCAATTCACCGGACACTACTGGCCGAATAAGTTACCTTCGCGTAACCTGCTGTCACCCGTAATCTGGTGCGGACCCTACGGACGGAGTTGACCGTGACTGTTGTGCCCCTTGTTCTGGCGCTCGCGAGCACCGTGCTCGGTGTCGCACTGTTCGTACGAGCAGTCATGCGCATCGTCGGCGTGATGAAGCTGGGCCAGCCCACTCTCGGCCGCACTGATGCCGCAGGAAACCGTTGGAAGGTCCTGCTCATCGAGTCTCTGGGACACACCCGCATGCTCAAGCTCAGCGGTGTCGGTGCCGCGCACTGGATCGTGCTGATCGGCTTCATGTACCTGTTCACCACCTTGGTGAATGCGTACGGGCAGATCTTCAACCCCTCCTTCGCACTGCCTCTCATCGGGCATTTCTTCCTCTACGAGTGGGTTCTGGAAGGTATCGCCTGGATCATGACGGTGGCGATCTGCTTCCTGATCCTCAACCGCCTCGTCCTGGTGGGCAATGGCAAGGGCCGCTTCACAGGCTCACGTTCCTGGATGGCCCTGTATGTGGAGTTCACGATCCTCGCCATCGGCATCTGTGTGCTTGCACTGCGAGGGCTTGAATTCGGTCTCTTCCGGGCCCAGGGTGCCGAGAGCGCCACGCCCTTCCACTTTCCGCTCACCTCCTTCCTCGCGCCGAACGCTTCGGTCGAGGCCTTGGAGACCGCGATCATCTGGGTGGCGGCAATCAAGATCCTCGTCTCGATGGCTTGGTTCTGCGTGATCTCCCTCAACCTCACAATGGGTGTGGCGTGGCACCGCTTCACCGCGTGGCCGAACATCTGGTTCAAGCGGCACGCTGACGGCACCGTGGCCCTCGGTGAACTCGATCCGGTCAATGTCGGCGGCAAGCCCTTGGACTTCGAGGAACTTGAGGATCTCGATGAGGACGCCGCCCTGGGCGCCGGCAAGATCGAGGATTTCTCCTGGAAGGGCCTGCTCGACTTCACCTCCTGCACCGAGTGCGGACGCTGCCAGTCGCAGTGCCCGGCATGGAACACCGAGAAGCCGCTCTCGCCGAAACTCCTGATGATGGGCCTGCGCGAGCACACCTTCGCGAAGGCGCCCTGGCTGCAGGCCGCCGAGGAGGCTCGCGGTGGTCTGCCGAAGGAAGCGCAGGCGGAGGGCGAACGTCCGCTGGTGGGCGCGACGGTCACCGAGGGTGCCGATGAGGCCGCCGTGCGGCAGCAGGCGCTGGCCCAGGCTGCACACAACAACCCGATCCAGATCGGCGATGACGGCATCGCGGCCGTCGTCGACCCGGATGTTCTGTGGTCGTGCACCTCATGTGGCGCATGCGTGGAGCAGTGCCCGGTCGACATCGAGCATGTCGACCACATCATGGACATGCGCCGCTTCCAGGTCATGATCGAGAACGAGTTCCCCGAGGAGCTCAATGGCCTCTACAAGGGGCTCGAGTCCAAGGGCAACCCGTGGAACCTCAACAAGAAGGGTCGCTTGGACTGGACCAAGGGACTCGACTTCGACGTGCCCGTGGTGGGCAAGGATGTCGATGATCTCAACGAGGTCGAGTACCTGTTCTGGGTCGGTTGTGCCGGTGCCTTCGAGGATCGTGCGAAGAAGACGACGCAGGCGGTCGCGGAGCTCCTGCACACCGCCGGTGTCACCTACGCGATCCTCGGCAAGAACGAGACCTGCACCGGCGACTCGGCCCGCCGCTCGGGCAACGAGTTCATCTACCAGCAGCTCGCCGGGGAGAACGTGGCGACGCTGACCGAGGCGGAGGCGAAAAAGGTGGTCACCACCTGCGCGCACTGCCTCAACACCCTGAAGAACGAATATCCGCAGCTTGGTCTGACGATGGAGGTCGTGCACCACACGCAGTTGCTCAATCGTCTTGTGCGTGAGGGCAAACTCAAGCCGGCACCCGACGCCGCCGGCGCGAATCGCACGATCACGTACCACGACCCCTGCTATATCGGTCGTCACAACCGCATCTACGAGCCGCCGCGTGAACTGCTCGGGTCGATCCCCGGCGCGACGGTGGCCGAGATGCCGCGCAACCGCTCCACCTCGTTCTGCTGCGGCGCCGGTGGCGCACGCATGTGGATGGAGGAGACCATCGGCACGCGGATCAACATGAACCGCACCGAAGAGGCCCTCACCGTCCTGAACAACCAGGAGAACTCGGCGATCGCCGTGGGCTGTCCGTTCTGCCGTGTGATGCTGGCCGATGGTGTCACCGCGAAGCAGCAGGATGGCCAGGCCGAGAACGTCGAGGTCCTCGATGTCGCTCAGCTCCTGCTTGAGGCCGTGCGCCGTGGGCAGACCGAAGCCGAGGACGATGCTGCGGACGCCGTGGTGGACGAGCAGACCACCGAGGCCAGTGATGAGACTCCCGAGCCGGGGCCGGAAGCCGACACGGCCTCCGACGACGAGACCTCAGAGTTGGATCAGGAAACCGACATGGCCTCCGAAGACGGACCTGCGGACGCAGGAGGAGAGGACCCCCAGGCGAGGACGTGACGATGAAGTTCGGTATGCGGAAGCCAAGCCTCAAGCGCTCGCTCAAAGTGCGAACCACCGGTCGAGCAAAGCGGGCCATCAAGCGCAAGGTGGTCCCCGGCTACGGCAAGCCGGGTATGGGGTTTGTGAAGAGTCCGAAGAAGTCGGTGAAGAACGCCGTCTACAAGCGCACGACCTTCAGTATCTGGGACCTGTTCAAATAGTCGGTCAGCGCGTTTCCACGGTTAGCGAGCGGCCGTCACCCATCGAGGCTCCACGGTGTGGCGATCCGCACCGAAGACGGTGGAATCTGCCACAGCTCACCCAGCGACTCCGGCGAGGCCTCATAGAGGCCCAAACGCCACCGCGCGTTCGTCTCCGAGGCCTTGTCTGCTGAAGAACAGCTGTCGCCTGCCCGAACTGATCGCTGACCCGCCGTCGACATCCCCACAGGAACCTTCTGTGCGGCTCGGTTGTGATCGGGTTCACCCAGCCTGCTGGAATGGGGGCGTGTCTTTCCCTGCATGCTCCCGTGCCAGACGGTTCCTGACGGTGGTCGCTGCTCTGGTCGTCACCAGCACCGCAACCGCCTGCGGTGTCATCACCCCCGACCCACCGTCGACCCCCTCTCCCACACCCACGTCGGCGTCGCCCACTCCTTCGCCGACGCCGGAGCCACCGGAGCTGGAGGATCATGCCCCCGGCTTGGGGCCCGAAGCCGAGGATTTCGAGGTCGACGCGACCGGCAAGGGCAAACCGGTGACGGTGAGCGTCGGGAAGAACACCAAGGCCACGTGGCGCAGCACGAACGTCGGGCTCTCGTTCGAGGCGTCCGACCTGGCAGACCCCCGTTGGGAGCCGGGTGAGTCGAGTCTGGATCTGCTCATCGGCTCGCTGGACGAACCCTCGCTGCGCTTCGGCGGCAACTCGGTGGATCGCCGGGTCTGGTGGACCTCCAGCGGCGAGAAGGCACCGAGTTGGGCGAAGGCCACGGTGACACCGAAAGACCTGGAGCGCGTCGGACGGTTCCTCGATGAGGTCGATGCCACGGTGACGCTCGTGCTGCCGCTCGGCCACGTGGATCCCGATCGTGCCGCCGACATGGCCGCCCACGCCCGCAAGGCCTGGGGCGAGCGGCTGATCGCAGTGGCTTTCGGCAATGAGCCCAACGGCTACCACCATCCGAACCAGCCCGAACTCCAACTGCGCGATGCCGGTTATGGCCCATCAGATTGGGTCGGTGAGGCACGGCGCGTCCAGAAGGCCGTCGAGAAGGAGACGCCCGGGTTGGGGGTGATGGGGCCCGGGGCATACGACGCGCAATGGTGGCGTGCATTCGGGGACGCGGACCTGCCGGGCACCGTGGCGATGACGCAGCACTGGTATCCGCTGTGGTCCTGCCCGGACCGGAAGAGTGGTGGTGACCGCCGGTTCGCCCCGACTGTCGAGAACATGACCTCGACGGCCGTCCATCAGAAGGCCTCCGCGACCTTCACCAAGGCCAAGAAGGTCGCGAGTTCGTACGACCTCCCGCTGTTCGTCGACGAGACCGGCCCCACCTCCTGCCCCGGCACGAACGAGACCTCGCGCACCCTCGCCCAGGGCCTGTGGGCCGTGGATTACACCTTCAACGGCGCCCGTCACGGTGTCCAGCGCATGAACATGCACTCAGCACTGCAACCGTGCAAGGGCGGCCCTCCCATGAGTGTGGTCTGCGATCGAGAGCGGAAGGAACCCAGCGAAGACCTCAAGGGCCGCAGCAACTACCTCGCGCTGCTGTTCGCCGGGCAGGTTCCGGAAGGCACGATGAAGCAGGTGAAGGTCACCGGCAGCAGCAAGGTCTTCGCCTACGCCGTGGATCACGAGGACGGCACCGACCTCGTCGTGGTGAACATGGACAAGCCCGGGCGCCCCCGGCCCCTCGATCTGAACGGCCTCGGCGACGGGACCATCCAGGGGTCACTCCTGACCGGCGAGGACCTCGGCTCACGATCGGTGGATATGACGCCACTCTCCCCCGCCACCGAGATGCCCGATGTCATCGATGGAGGCAGTGCATTGCTGATTCGAGTGACGGCCGGACGCTGACGGTCGGACTCACCAGCACTCGGCGAGCGTCGTACGCTCACCCCACATGGAACCGACCGTGCTCCCGCACGGTCCGGCGTGGAGAACCTTCAGGAGCGCCCATGGAGTATCGAACGATCACCACTGCGGTGACCGCGCAGATCGAGGAGAAGCGGTCACGCTTCAGGTGTGACCTGACGCCGGTCGAGACCGAGGATGACGCCCGTCGAGCGGTGGAGCAGGCGCGCAAGGAGTTCTGGGACGCCCGCCACCACTGCTCCGCATTCATCCTCGGGCCCGAGGGCCGCGTGGAGCGTTCCAGCGATGACGGTGAGCCCTCCGGAACCGCAGGCGCTCCCATGCTCGATGTTCTCCGAGGATCAGGACTGACCGACGTGGTCGCGGTGGTCACCCGCTGGTTCGGCGGGACGCTGCTGGGTGCCGGTGGTCTGGTTCGGGCCTATTCGGAGGCGGTGCGCGCCGCCATCGACGTCGCCACGCCGAGGACGATGACGCTGACCGACGAGTGGGCGATCACCGTGCCCCATGCCGACGCGGGCCGGGTCGAGTCGGCCCTGCGAACCGACGGCGTGGAGGTCGTCGACCACATCTACGACGCTGCGGTGACGCTGCACCTGCTCAGCCATGACGGGCATCATCTGGGGGCAATGGTCTCTGAGCTCCTGCAGCATGACGTGGAGCCACAACACATCGGTCACCGATGGGTGCGCCGGGACTGACGTTCAGTCGCCGATGACCTGCCCATCGAGGTAGAACCAGCGTCGGGCCCGTTTGGTGAACCGCGAACGCTCATGGAGCACGAGGTTCTCCCCATTCACCCGGAAATGCGCCCGGAACTCGACGCCACCCTCGTCCCCGTCACCATCGAGCGCAGCGCCTCGGGTGGCGAGGATCTCCAGACCGGTCCATTCGACGCCCAGCACCCCGGGGTCCTGTGGGCGTGTGCGCGGATGCCACGTCTTGAACACGAAGTCGTTCTGGTCCTTGGCGAAGGCCGAGTAGCGGGCGCGCATGAGCTTCACCGGCGTCTCGGGCCAGCGTGTTCCGAGATGGTACGGCTGGCAGCAGGTGGCGTAGTCCCCCTCACCGCACGGGCAGATCATGCGTCGGCTCCGGTGAGCCAGGTGACCGCGTCGGCGATGAGTCTCCCGGAGCGCTCGGCGAGCTCGGCCTTCTCGTCCAGCAGCGCCGCGACGACATCGTCCGCGTGGGATCGCCACTGCTCACCCTCACGCCCCCAGCGTCGGATGGTCTCCGGCAGCACCTCGGGATGGAACTGCCAGCCCAGGGCCCGCGCGGTGCCCTCCCACGCCAGCCCCTGAGGGCCTGCCGCCGAATGCCCCAACTCGCGTGCGCCCGCAGGCACGGTGAAGGTGTGTCGATGCGACTGCACCCAGGGGCCCGGAGGGCAGAGGTCGTCGGCCGAAACATGGGTGTGGAGGCCGTATTCGGCGATCGGCGCCTCCCCCGTCTCGCCACCGAGCACCTCAGCCAAGAGTTGGGCACCGAAGCAGACGCCGAGCACGGGCACACCGGCGTCCAGGGCGGCACGCATGGCACGTCGCTCGGGGTCGACGAGTTCTGCGCAGGCCGGGTCGCAGGGCAGGGCGTCCGAGCCCATGTGGACCGACAACTCCATGGGGCGTTCCGATTCGGGGAGTTCAGCGGCACGGACCACCGGAACCACATCCCATCCGGTGGCTCGCAGGTAGCGTCCGATCAGGCCGCCGGGCTCTTCAACGGCATCCGCGTCGTGGTACACAACCGCTCGCATGGGCCCGAGCCTATCGGCCATGCCTGCATCCGGGCACCTGTCAGGCGGGCACCTGTCAGGCAGCAGGCATCCCCGGCTCAGGACGATCCGTCGAGCACGGCCTCCACGCGTTCCACCTTGCCGGTGAGTTCCCCGGTGTGTCCGGGGCGGATGTCGGCCTTCAGGACCAGCGAGACGCGGTTGCCGTACTCTCCGACGGCTTCGGTGGCGCGTTTGACGACGTCCATCACTTCATCCCACTCGCCTTCGATGGTGGTGAACATCGCGTCGGTGTGGTTGGGCAGGCCGGATTCACGGACGACCTTCACCGCTGCCGCGACGGCCTCATGCATGGATTCGGGGCCACTGGGGGCCACGGAGAACGCTACGAGCATGTCTCCATTGTGCGTTCGGTCGCCGTCGAGGTCCACCGTTCACGCGTCGGTCTCTCCGGAACGCTCGACATGTCTCCGAGCACGACATGAGATGGTGAACATGTGACCAGCGATTCCAGACCTCGTCGTCGAGTACGTACCGTCCTCAAGGTTCTGGGCGCCATCATGCTGGCTCTCGTGGTGGTCGGCGGAGTGCTCTACGTGACGACGCCGTGGGCGCCGAAGATCGAGGTCGTCGAGCCCGGTCCGGGCGGCGAGCGCGTCACCGACGACGGCATGCTGGCCAACCACTACCCCGCAGAAGGAGCAGGCCCCCATTCCGCGGTTCTGCTGATCGGCGGATCGGAGGGCGGGCTGAACCCGTTCATGGACGAGATGGCCCGCGAGATCCGCGATGCCGGCCACACCACCCTGGTCCTGTCCTACTGGGGCGCCGAGGATCAGCCCGAGCGGATGGAGGAACTTCCCCTCGAGTCCTTCACCACGGCCCTCGATTGGCTCAGTGCCCACCCCGAGGTCGATCCTGAACGTATCGGCATGCTCGGCGTCTCCAAGGGCGGTGAAGCGACGCTGCTGATGGCGTCGCGGGACCCACGGATCAGGGCGGCAGTCGGCTACGTCCCCTCCCATGTCGTGTGGCCGGGAATCGACATGCGTCACCCCTGGAAGATGATGGGCATGGGCTCCACCTGGAGCGAAGGCGGCCAGCCGGTTCCCTTCCTGCCGTACACCGACGAGTTCCGTGGCGGCACCACGGCCGAGTTCTACCAGATGTCTCTCGACACCCTTCCCCAGCACCCCGAGGCGGAGATCCCCGTCGAGGAGTCCGAGGCGGGCATGCTGTTGGTCTGCGGTGAAGACGACACCCTGTGGCCCGGATGCCCGATGGCCCGGGCCGCACAGGAACGCAGTGAGACCCACGACGGTCCGGTCATCGAGGTCCTCGCCTATCCGGACGCCGGACACCTCATCAGCGGACCACCGATCACCGCGCAGGAAGCCGAGGACAGGAAACTCACCCAGATGGGCGGCACACCCCAGGGGATCGCCGCCGCGCGCACCGATGCCTGGCCGAAGGTCTTGGACTTCCTCGACGCCGAACTGGGCTGACGAGCCTCAGGCCTCTCCCACGAGTCGACGCCGGAGATCGGCCCGCTTCTGCTCGATACGTACCGCACGTCGATTCCGCTCGGCCAGCACTGCGGAGATGATCTCCTCATCCGACGCCGGCGGCGGGGGTGGCATCACCCAGGGCGCTATCCCGACGACCATGTCGTGCAGCGCCGACTCGCGCGCAGCCGGATACATGTCCTGCCGCGTGAGGATCTCCGAACTCCAGTGCAACCAGATCTCCGGGATCCGTCCCAGGTCAGCAGCCGCGGCCCAATCCGCCAGATGTGGCGGCATGTCGGGTGGCTGGGGGATCTCCCACTTGATCCGCTCCTGGATCACCACGGTGCCGGCCAATCGGTCCCCCATCCGCTGATGCTTGGATGACATCGCCGCCGATGTCAGCGCCGGAACACCGCTGAACAGGTGGATCTCCGGGAAGGCGAACAGGGCCCGGGCCAGAGCATGCTGGAACTGGATGGGGCCACCATCCAGACGCACCGACCGCAGGCCCAGGGCGATCTTGCCGGGTGAACGTCCGCCACTGATCGTCTCGAAGCCCGTCGGCCACACCACGAAGGCGAAGACGACAAGGCCCACCCCGACCGCAGCCGCGAGAGCCGAGCTCCACCCCTCTCCGATACGGAGAAGAAGCACCAACAACGCGACCACCCACACGTAGATGCAGACCACGTCGAGGAGGCCGGAGAGGATTCTCGATCCGATCGGTGCAGGAGGCAGGACGAGCTCCACGGCGTCACCGGTGACCGGCCCTCGCTCTTTGGCCCAGGACGCGCCCATCATGCTGGGGGGCGACATGCGCGGGGCAGAGGCGGTCGTCATGGACGCCACCCTAACCGCTCCCGTTCCGCCCCATGGCCGCTACTCTGGCGCCCGTGGACACGCAGGCATTCGCACGGCAACACCATCAGGAGTGGGTCGAGCTCGAACAGCTGGCCACCGAGCGTCATCTCGGGCCCGAGGACGCCGAACGGCTCATGACCCTCTACCAACGCACCGGCATGCACCTGGCGGCCCTGCGCGGCCAGATGATGTCGCCATCCATGGTCGAATGGCTCTCCGGCACGCTGGGGAAAGCCCGCCGCCGAGCGTTGACGCCTCGCCGCCCCACCCTCGTGGCCCTGGCCCGGTTCTTCACCCACGACTTCCCCGGCGCCCTGTACGACATGCGCAGGTGGTGGCTGGTGACCACGATCGCGAGTTTCGCCCTCATGGCCGTGATGACGTTCTACTACCTGCAGAACCCACAGATCGAAAGCTCGCTGCTCTCACCGGCCGAGATCGATTCGCTGGTGCACAGCGACTTCGAGAACTACTACTCCGAGTACGCCGCCACCGATTTCGCGCTCCGGGTCTGGACGAACAATGCGTGGTTGTCCGCCCAGGCCATAGCGCTGGGCTTCCTCGGCTTCCCGGTGATCTACATCCTTCTGAACAACGCGATCAACACCGCCCTGACCGGGTCGATCATGATCCATCACGGTCGCGCCGACGTGTTCTTCGGCCTCATCACGCCCCACGGCCTGCTTGAACTGACGGCGGTGTTCGTGGCGGCCGGGGTCGGCCTGCGTATCTTCTGGTCGTGGGTGCAGCCCGGCGATCTGCCACGCGCCAGCGCCTTCGCCAAGGCCGGGCGCGCCTCGATCTCGGTCGTCCTCGGTATTGCAGTCGTCCTCGCGGTCACCGGCGTCATCGAGGCGTTCGTGACGCCGTCTCCCCTGCCCACCGCCGTCCGCGTCGGCATCGGCGTCGCCGCCGAGATCGCCTTCTTCGTCTACGTGTGGACGCTCGGACGCGCAGCCCGTGGCTCCGGCAACGTCGGCGATGTGGAGGACGCGGTCCGCCGCGGATCCCTCGAGATCACGAAGGCCTGAACACGCCAACAGACCCCGTCACAGAAGCCCTTCGCTCTTGAGCCACAGGTAGTGATCGACGAGCGCGGTGGGAATCCGATCCGGTGGTTGATCCAGCACCGTCGCCCCTGCCCGGACCAGACCGTCACGAGCGAGTTCGGTGCGGAGTCGGCCGCCCTCGGCCGCAGCCATCGCATGGAAACGATCCATGTCCATACCGTCATCGGGTTCGTCGTCGAGCAGTCCCCGCCGTGCGATGTCCTCCACCGCCGGATCGGCCACCGACGCCACCACAACCCGGTGCCGACGCCCGACCACCGCCACGAAGGGCACCAGATCCTCCATGGTCGGATCAGCCTCCAACGATGTGAGCAGCACCACCAGCGCATCACGCTGCAGGTGGGGAAGCAGCAGGGACCAGTCGGTCACCTCCAGACCGGGTTGGATCGACGCCATGGCGCTGCTGAGGTCCGCCACGACGCGCCGCGCCTCGGGGCGAACGGTGGTGTGCACGCTGCGATCGAGTGAGACGAACGTGATGCGGTCCCCCGCACGGGAAGCCAGCGCAGCGAGCAGGAGCGCCGCGTCCATCGAGGAATCCAGACGAGGACGATCACCGACGCGTCCGGCCGCCAGACGGCCCGAATCAAGAGCAATGACCACGTGCCTGTCCCGCTCGGGCTGCCAGGTGCGCACCACGAGATCCTGATGACGCGCCGACGCACGCCAGTCGATACTGCGCACATCGTCACCGCGCACGTAGTCACGCAGCGAATCGAACTCGGTGCCCTGCCCTCGCGTCCGCACCGCGGAGCGGCCATCGAGTTCCCGCAGTCTGGTCAATCGGCTCGGCAGCACCCGACGCGACGGAAAGGCCGGCAGCACCGTGACCTCACCGGGGAGCTCCCGTGCGCCTTGGCGCCCACCGAGCCCGAGAGGACCGACAGACCGGATCACCAGCCGATGTGTCCTGACCGTTCCCCGACGGCGCGGCGTCAGCGTGGTCGTGAGCGTCGCCGACCCGAAGGCGTCCAGGCGCACCTTCACCGGTGAGCTGTTGGCCCCGGCCAGAGGCTGCCACACGTCACGCACCCGAAGACGCCTGCGACGCCCGGTGTTGGTCAGCGTGACGACACTCTTGGCGGTCTCACCGAATCGGATCGGCGAGATCGGGCCCCGCGATGCCTCCACACCCTTCGTGCTCGGAGCCACCATCACATCGAGCATCGCCAGCAGCACCACGAGCAGCAGCCACAGCACCACCACCCAGCCGTTCGGCCACAGCATCACCAGGGGCAGGCCGAGCGCCGTGAGAACCACGGCACGCATCGTCCAGAACATGCCGACTCAGCGCGGAACGAGCACGGATTCGAGTGCCGCACCCAGAACCTGCTGGACCCCGACCCCTTCCAGCTCCGCCTCGGGACGCAGAGCGATCCGGTGTGCCCAGGCCATCGGCGCGAGTTCCTTCACATCGTCGGGGGTGATGAATTCACGTCCGGTGAGCCACGCGCGGGCCTTGGCCGCGCGCAGCAGGGCCGTGGTCGCACGGGGGCTGACGCCGGCCAGCACCGATGGGGCGTGCCGCGTCGCCCGCGCCAGATCCACCAGGTAGGCCGCGACCTCGCGCCCGAGTTGGACCCGCGCCACCGAATCCGCCGCGACGCGCAGATCCTCCGCCGACGCCACACCCTGCAGCCCGGCGGCATCGAGATCGTGGGGGTTGAACCCGTGCGCATGACGCTCGACGATGGCGATCTCGGCATCACGCGGCGGCAGATCCACATCCGCCTTGAGCAGGAAACGGTCCAACTGTGCCTCGGGCAGCGGATAGGTGCCCTCGAACTCGATGGGGTTCTGCGTGGCCGCCACCAGGAAGGGATCGGGAAGTGCTCGGGTGACGCCGTCGGTGGTCACCTGACGCTCCTCCATGGCCTCCAACAGGGCGGCCTGCGTCTTGGGGGGCGTCCGGTTGATCTCGTCGGCCAACACGAGATTGGAGAACACCGGGCCGGGGCGGAACTCGAACTCGCTGGTCTGGGAGTCATAGACCAGCGAACCGGTGACATCGCCGGGCATCATGTCGGCGGTGAACTGGATGCGTCGGGTCTCCACCGACAACGCCTTGGCCAAGGACCGCACCAGCAGCGTCTTGGCCGTTCCGGGAACGCCTTCCAACAGCACGTGACCGCGGGCCAGCAGGCCGATGAGCAGGGCATCGACGGCTCTCTCCTGACCCACCACGGCCTTGGCGACCTCACCGCGAACGGCCTGCAGCGCATCCCACGCGGCGGCTCGGGACGCATCGCGGGTGGTGTCGGAGCCACCGGGGCCCTCATCACCCCGGGCCGCGCGCGACGGGGGATTCATCGCCTGGGAATTCATCGCCGGGGAGTTCGTCGGTTTAGTCATCGCAGGGACACCTCTCGTTCGAGCTGCTGGAGTTGTTCGACCCATTCCAGGGCCGTTCGTTCGGTCGTGGGCAAGGGGCCGGTCAGGAGGTCGACGGCCTGGGGATGGGTGATGCGCAGTCGCTCGGCGAGACGCTCGGGTGAGGCCCCCGAGGGCAGACCGATGCGTCGACACAGGCGTCGGCACGTGGCCTGACGCAACCGTTCGGCCGAATGCCCGATGGTGCCATGCCTGCGCAGGAGCCGCGCTCGCGCGATCGTGCTCTCCGCCGCCGACACCACCACCGGCAGGGGCTCTCGGCTCAGGGGCCCGAATCGGCGTCCACCGGCCACCATGAACACCGCGACGACGCCGAAGGACAGGCCCAGAACCGGGCCGAACCAAGGCGGCATCACGCTGGGCTGATCGGTGTCGCCGGGCTCATCGCTCGCCGGGACATCCGTGGCGTCGGGGAAATACCAGACGAGGTTCTCGTGGGCACCCAGCAGCCGCAACGCCATCTGCGCGTTGTCGCCATGCAGAACTTCACCGTTGGTGGCGAAATCGAAGTCCCCGAGCACCACCATTTCTGTTCCACCCCACGTTCCGGTGACCAGTCCGGCCTGACCGGTGGGTCCGTAGCAGCCCACCCAGTTCCCCTCGGGCCTGTACGTCGTGGCACCGGTCACGGCCCACACCGGTGCGGGATCCGGCAACAGGTCGGTTACACATTCGGCCCGGGGCACCCCGGACGTGTTGCCGTTGGTCTGCACCGGCAGGTCCAATGCGATCAACTGCGGATGCCCCGGTTCTGCAAGGATCACACGGCCGGCCCGCTGGAGATCGGGGCTGATGTCCTGCAAAGCATCCACATCGAAACCACGGGCGTCCACCACGACGGTCGTATCCGGCCCGGGGTCGAGTCTACGCATCTCGGCCCGAGTGGTGACCGTGCGGCTCCGCACACCCTGTGCCGTCAGCACCTCGTCGACGGCCCGGCTTCCCTCCGGCATCGCGTTGTTCGGATGCCAGGGTTCTCTCGAGGCGTTCCGGCCTGCCTGCGCAGCCAGCAGTGACAGCCCGACGGTGAGCACGATGATCCCGAGCAGCCACCAAAGCCACTTGGGAAACCGGCGGCGTCCCCTCGACCCGGCGGACGCCTCCTCGCGGTGCCCATCGGTCGCCTCGGTGGTGACGCTCACCGGCTCGCACCCATGGGCTCAGCCCCATGCTCACGGGAGACCGAGTCGGCCTCATGCTCACGGGAGACCGACACGCGTTCATCGAGCGCGGCGATGACATCGACGTCTTCGGTCCCCAACTCCCGCACACCGGCAAGCCCATGGCCGTAACGGGCATGATCGAACAGGTTCGCGGCCCGACGCAGGTCCGCGGCGAGTTCGGGCAGTGTCACCGACGCGGCGTCGGCCGCCTCCTGCGAAGTCAGTCCGGCAGTGGCGATGACCCAATCACGTTCGACCAGAACAGCCACCACGGCGCGAAACCGCTCCACGACGGCTTCGTCGAAACGACCGTCCGCGAGTGCCTCCTGCGCACGCCTTCGGTGCTCAGCGGGATCCACCAGATCACCCACCGTGGCAACCTGGGGCGCTTCG
This sequence comes from Propioniferax innocua, assembly GCF_006716235.1. Classification (GTDB taxonomy): domain Bacteria; phylum Actinomycetota; class Actinomycetes; order Propionibacteriales; family Propionibacteriaceae; genus Propioniferax; species Propioniferax innocua. The sequence goes on from NZ_VFOR01000002.1 coordinate 915,622, forward strand.
GCCTCCGTGATCCCGCGCTCGAGGCGGTGTCGGCGTCGCCACCGGACCAGGATCCACAACAACAGCGCCAACGCGCCGGCGATCAACACGGTGACGATGACACTCCCCAGACCCCGGGCCGCAGCCTCCGGATCGACGCCACTCCACAGACGCTGGAACCACTCGTTCAGGCGCTGCAACAACGTGAGATCGGAGTAATCGGCTTTGGCAAGCTCGTCCTCCAGCCAACGCCGCGCGGTGTCGGCGTCCGGTTCAACGGGCACGGTCATCGTCCCTGCCCCCAAGGCGCCTGCCCCATATTTGGAGGTGCTGGACTTGGAGGCGCTGGATTTGGAGGTGCTGGACTTGAAGGTGCTGGGCTGGTGAGCCATTGCTCCGACGCGGGATCGGCCGCCACCTGCTGGGCCTGCCGCCCCAACTCGACGTCAAAGCCCTCGGTGCGGATACGGCGATCGAGATACAACATCGTCACACCTGCAGCGAGCAGCGGGGTCAGCAATGCATAGCCGATGCCCGTGACCAACACGGTGCTTGCCACCTGGAGCCCTGCCATCTCACCGACCGCAGCCACCACCGTGGCGGGGATGTGGATGACATAGGACAACACCGAGCTGATGATGTTCCCGATGATGTTGAGCAGGAAGTAGATCCCCAGCGTCCTCCAGAAGGCGTGCCGGACGAGTCGATACGACCGGCGCATCGCCGTGATCGGCCCCACGCCCTCGCGGTAGACCACGTAGGGCGCGAACAACATCCACGTGGAGACCGTGATGATCGCGGCCATCGCCAGGATCCCCATGACGATTCCGACCGCCACGGTCAGTGCGGTGCTGTCCCCTGCGATGTGAGTCAGGACAACCACACCGACAGCGATACCGAGGACGACCACCATGATCACGTACACCAGCAAACCCACCACGATCCCCACCAGACCGCGGCCGATGATGGTGCGCAGATACGCGAAGGGGCCGGTCCGCAGGCCGATCGCACCACCGTGCGTCGCCGTGCTCACCATCGGTGAGACGAATGCTGTCAGCAGCCCCGGAAGCATGACGCCCGCCAGCGTCGCGAAAGCCTGCCCCATCTCGGCCCGGTTGGTGATGGCCCCGGAGTCGAAGGCAAAGCCTTCAGGATCGAGGAAGTAGACCGCCGGAGCAAGCGCCAGGGCCAGTCCCCCGATCAACAGCATGGGGACCAGCAACATCGCGCGGGGATTGAAGCGGTACATCTGCATCGCTCCGCCGAGCACGTCCCCGAGGTTCAACGGACGCAAAGGCACCACCCCGGGCTGCATCAACGCGGCCGACGGCAGTCCCTGGGGCAGCGCCGAGCCGGCGTGTGGAGGGAACGGCCCACCGGGCTGAGGAGGACGAGCACCTTGCGCCGAGCCCCATTGTGGTTGCTGTGGCTGTTGTGGTTGCTGCGGCTGTTGCGGTTGCTGCGGCTGTTGCGGTTGCTGCGGCTGTTGCGGTTGCTGCCACGAACCATACGGGTGACTCATCGAACCTCCTCACAGATGCCACGCCACCCTAAACGCTGTTCGGGGCGTCTCGACGGCGGGTTCGGGCGAGCGTCCGCGAACTCAGACCTCGGTCCGGTGGAAGTTCAGGTGCGAGCGGCTCGGTGTCGGCCCACGCTGATTCTGGTAGCGCGATCCGTACTTGGCCGAACCATAGGCGTTCTCGACCGGTGAACTCAGCTGGAAGAAGCACAACTGCCCCACCTTCATGCCCGGCCAGAGCTTGATGGGCAGCGTCGCCACGTTCGACAGTTCGAGCGTCACGTGACCGGAGAAACCGGGGTCGATGAATCCGGCGGTCGAATGCGTCAACAGGCCAAGACGCCCCAGCGAGGACTTGCCCTCCAGCCGCGCCGCGACGTCCTGCCCCAGCGTCACCACCTCGAAGGTGGAGGCGAGCACGAACTCGCCGGGATGCAGCACGAACGCCTCGTCCGCCTGGACCTCGATCATGCGTGTCAGCTCAGCCTGCTCGGCGGAGGGGTCGATATTGGGGTACCGGTGGTTCTCGAACACCCGGAAGAAACGGTCGATACGTACGTCGACGCTGGCGGGCTGGACCATCTCGCGGTCCAGGGGGTCGAGGCCGATCCGGCCGGAATCAAGGCCGGCGTTGATGTCGCGATCCGACAGAAGCATGTGCGCAGGCTACCGCACCCCGGCCGGGATCGACGCCGCCGAGACCGGTCAGCGTCGCTGGGTGCGCTCCACGGTGAACCGCTGTTCCCCGAACTTCACGACCTGGCCCCCCGGAATGCGACGCGGCTGCTGGGGACGCAGGTCCACCTGCCCGGTCGAGGTGACAAGAGCTGATCCGTTCGTGGACCCAAGATCGGTGACGAACGGGGAGTCGTCGTCGGCATCGACGCGGATGTGTGACTTCGACAGCGTCTTGGTGGTGTCCTCCACCGTCACCAGATGCACCAGCTTGCCCGGCGGCTGGGACGGACGTCGCCCGAGGATCGCGGCCTTGTCGAGCGGAATGATGCGTCCGTCCTCGAGAACGATCTGCCACTTCGGCGGGGGCGGCTGGGCGGGCACGGCAGGAGCACCCATCTCCGATCGCAGCGAGGTCCGATCCAGATCCTCGCCGGCCTGGGGGCGCAGAGCCGTCACATCGGGATCATCCTGTGTCGGACGCAGGGATGTGCGGTCCGGGTCCTCCGCAGGAGGACCGAGCTGCACCGGTGGTTGCGGCGGAATGGAACGCTGCTGCTCCGGCTGTTGCCGGGGCGGCCGGGTCGACGCACCGTGATCGCCGGTGGGCGACTGCGCGTACATGGATGACCACTGCTGATCCTCAAAGGGCGGCGGGACCGTGGCATCAGCCGTCGGCGGAGCCCAGGCCTGTTCGGGGACGGCATCGGGCGGCACCGGTCCGGTCGCCTCGGCGGGGGCATAACCACCCGCGGCGCTGGGGATCGACGATTCCGGCGCAGTCGGCCCCGATATGTTCTCGATCGGGGCACCCGTTGTCTGCTCGCGCGGTTCCTCCGGAGGTGCCCACGCCCGCAGATGTGCGGGCAACGGCACGGTGCGGCGTCCCCCACCGGGCGCTCGTGGACTTTCGAAGGTCGTACGGATACGCGGACGCTGTGCCACGATCGCTTCGGCCACGAGGTCATGCCAGCCTCGACGCTGCCGGTGTGCCGTGAGCCAGATCAGCATCAGCGGCCACCCGACGCCGGTCGCTGCGAGCGCCGAAACCGTCACCATCCGAGCCAGATACCGGCCCCATCCCACGGGCCGTCCCGTCTTGACCGAGACGACCTGCAGCCCCATCAGACGCAAGCCCGGGGTGGCGCCACGTTCCCCACCGCTCCACCACAGGTAGATGCCCCATCCGGCGGTGAACACCAGACACACGACGAGCACCACGAACGACGCGGCGGACAGTCCACCGGACATGCCGCCGAGGGTGATTCCCGCCACGAGGGCGAGCGTCATCGGCAGAGCATGGTCAAGAACCCATGCCACGGCACGAGGCCCCAGCGGCGCAGGAGTGAACGAGGGGGTCACTGCCGGTGTCAGGCCTGCTCGACGTGCAGCTCGACGCCGTCACCCAGCGACAGGACGCAGCCGGGGCGGATCTCGACCGGCTCACCGGCCGGCAGGAGTTCCTGCGTGCTCGTCTCGGGGCGGATGAGTGCAGTGCCGTTGGTCGAGTTGAGGTCGGTGGCCCGCACCACCCCACCTTCGACGGTCACCTGGAGGTGCGTACGGCTGATGTCGTGGCTCGGGCTGGGAACCGTGAGCAGCTTGGGGATGTCGGTGGCGGCGACGCGGCTCGCGGTCGGTGAACGACCGATCAGAACCGTTCGGTCGACCTCGACAGGATCACCGGTGGTGGGGCGCAGGATGATACGCGGAGCACCATGCTGACCAAAAGGCGCCTGAACCACATGCGGTTCGGTCTGCTGGTCGCCAAAACCCTGCCCCTGACCGGCAGGGGCCGGGCTGGCCGATCCTTGACCGCCGGCTGAAGCCTGACTGTGTGGTGGAGCGAAGGGACTCGGTTGGCTCTGCGGATGAGCGGGCTGCGCCATGCCCTGACCGGGCTGCGCCGGGCCCCCGGGCTGCTGGCCGAATCCACCGGGTTCGTTGGGACGCTGGAAGGGCGACCCGCCGAAACCCTGCTGCTGGGGCGCGGGTTGCTGAGGAGCCGACGGCTGCGAAACGGGCTGCTGAGGAGCCGACGGCTGCGAAACGGGCTGCTGAGGGGCCGACTGCTGTCCGGCGAAGTCGAACGGATCCGACGACCCGGCTTCTCCGGCGGCACCGGCGCCCATGGCGCCAGCCGCAGCTCCAGCAGCTCCAGCCGCCGCGACACCTGCCGCACCTGCGCCCTCCGACTTCGTGGGCGAACCGGCTCCCGCACCGGTGGGTGCAGCGGACTCATCCTTCTTGGGGGCCCCACCGAACAGGTCGGCCATCTGCTGATCCAGCTTGTGCCGGTCGGCGTCGGTCAGGTGGTCCTCCTGCTCCTGCGCCTCCTGGCCCTTGGACGCGGCAGCCGGCTCTTCAGCCGGGGCGTCCGACGCCACGGCGACACCCGGATCCTGCGGACTCGTGATCTGCTGTGTTCCGTCGAGATAGATGGCCGACGCAAGCACCACACCCGTGGCCAGAGGAAGCTGCAGGACGGCGTCCTGATCCACCGGCTCCATGTCCACACGGACCTTCTTCACGTCCTTCAGCCCCGTCTCGGACCATGTCTGGACGCCCTCACCGTCGGCAAGCGCACGACCGGTCTCGGCGTCGACGACCTGCACCTTGCCGCGGACGATCGACCGCATCTCGCCCTTGTGCCAGAAGAACGTCGCGAAACTCGGCATCTGATCCAGACGTGACTGCGCAAACAACCGCATCAGCTCATCGAGTGAATCGGCGGTGCGGATCACATCCCAGAAACCGTTGATGGTGCGCGATGCCCGCGCCGGCGCCGGCTGCATCACCACCAGTGATGATGGCCCGCCCAGAACCACCCAGTTCCCAGGCGTGTAGGTGGCTCGCCATTTGCTGATCTCCGCGCTCATCGTCTACTCCCCGGCATAGTCGTCAGGTCATTGCTCGCCTCAGTGTTCCCCACCTCGGCGTCATCGTCATCGGCCACGTCCACGATGATGACCGAGACATTGTCTCGGGCACCCGATTCCAGAGCCAAGGTCATCAACTCATGCGCGATGACATCCGGCCCTTCTCCCCGACGACACACGATGTCATGCACCTGCGTCTCGTCCGAATCGCGCAGGAGACCGTCCGAACAGATCATCAGCCGGTCCCCGGCCACCACCGGCGCGAGCCAGTAGTCGGGGAGGAATTGGTCATCGGCCCCCACCGCGCGTGTCACCACATTGCGGTTGGGATGGGTCTCGGCGTCGGCCTCATCCAGAAGGCCGGCTTCCACGAGTTCCTGCACATGCGAATGGTCGACGCTGACCTGCTCCAGACGCCCGCTGCGTCCCTGCATGCGGTAGACCCGTGAATCACCGATGTTGAAGATCACCCAATAGGCCGCCTGACCCATGCGCACGGCGACGGCCCCACAGGCGGTGGTTGCGGCATTGCAGCTGCGTTCCTGCTGCATCCGGCGGACACTTTCGTGCGCCTGCTGCAGGCATTCAACCACGTCATCGGTGCTGGGGGCTCCGCGCCGGGCGAGTTCCCCGAACAGTTCCACGACGGTCTGGCTCGCGAACTCACCATGCTCCGAACCACCGATGCCATCGGCCACCACGAACACCGGTTCCTCGGCCAGGATGGCATCCTCATTGACGTCCTTCACGGTCCCCGGATGCGTAAGACCCATGGACTGCAGCAGCTTCACGCCGCCACCCTAGCCCGAAACACCGGCGGGAGTTCAGTGATCGGCGCGTCAATCTCCGTTTCGAACCCGCTGCCCTCCACCTCGGCTCAGGCGTCGGCTGCTCGGTGAACCCGTTCCTCGGCCTCCATCGCCGCCACGAAGTCCTTCTTGGTGGACTGCCAGACGTCCTCGGTCATACCGATGCGCCAGTAACCCGAGATCGAGACCCGATCCTTGGGCAGACCCCTCTCGACGAAGAGGAAACGACGCAGATCCCGGACCATCTCGGCCACACCGTGCACGAAGGCGTCGAACGTCTCCGGCAGGTCAGCGCAACGGACCGCATGCGCAAGAGCCTGCCCCGGCTCTGCTCCACGTCGATGCACCCACGTGACCGGCCCGGGCATCTCGATCTCCCCCTCGGCGTCCTCCACCTCGCAGAACACGATCGGGGTCGTCGATTCGGGCATCTCCTCCATGGCCCGGGCGATCGCGGGAAGGGCCGCCTCGTCGCCGGCGAGCAGCAGCGTCGACGCCGAAGGGTCCGGCCGCCACTTACCACCGGGACCACGGAAGGAGACCTGGTCCCCCGGCTGGGCCTGTGTCATCCATCGTCCGGCGAGACCGTTGTCATGGACGACGCAGTCGAGTGTGAGCAGACGCTCCTCGGGATCGAACTTCCGGATCGTGTACGTCCGGGACACCGGCCACTGCTCACGCGGCCGGGTCTGGCGAATGTGCTCGGGGTCGACCGGATGGCCGTAGTCAGCACCCTCGGGCGGGAAGAAGAGCTTCACGTAGTGGTCGGTCCACGGCAGTTCCGGCATGAGATCCAGATCGTCACCGGTCAACACAAGGCGCACCATCTCCGGCGCGAGGCGTTCGATGCTGTGCACCGTCACGGTCTTGGGAACCGCCTTGTTCTTGTCCACTGACTCCATGCCGCCATCTTAGGCATCCCTAACCCCATGGCAAGCGGTGACCAGAAATCGTCCGATTCGGCCCTCCCCGGCGATTCGTTCACACACATCGGCCGCTCGGGGCCCTAGCTTGAAGCGCGGTTACACCACTCGTCTTCCCCCAAGGAGTGCAGCCATGCCCCGAACCCGCTCGGCGACTCGCCGTTCCTCGACGCCTCGCACGCCGGCCTCGGTCCTGATCGCTGTTGCGGCCATGGCCGCTGTGGTCATCGGCGTTCCGCTGACCATCCCCCGTGCCGACGCCAATGAGGTCGACGCCTCAAGCCATCAGTCGTTCATCGACACCGTGGCACCCCTCGCCCAACGCGGACAGGAACAGTACGGCGTCCCGGCGTCGGTCACGATCGCCCAGGCGATCATCGAAAGCGGCTGGGGAACCTCCGGCCTCACGACGCAGGGCAACGCGTACTTCGGCATCAAGTGCTCCGAGTCGAACCACGCCACCGGCTGTGTGCACCTGCCCACCCAGGAGGTGTACGACGGCCAGCCGACGCAGATCACCGACGGGTTCCGCACCTACCCCACCGCCGAGGCATCGTTCCTGGATCACGGCGAGTTCCTGCGCACCGTGCCGCTGTACGCCAATGCGTTCAACTTCTCGCACGATCCGGACCAGTTCATCCGTGAGGTGCATGCCGCCGGCTATGCCACCGACCCCGCCTACGCCGACATCATCATCGGCACCATGCGCGAACACGACCTCTACCGGTTCAACGTCCCCGGGCCTCCGCCCGAGGCACCCGCCCCTCCGGCCGAACCGGTCGTCGTCGCCAACGCCGAGGAGGGCGCGACCGAGCGTCAGCTCTCCTGACCCACACTCCAGCACGCCCGGCCTCTTCGCGGACCGGATCACCCCTGTGATCCAAGCCCGAAGGGGCCGGGCGTCGTGCATCTCCAGACGTCTCCGCCAGGCCATCTGCGACGGCCCTCTTGCGTGATACCCCGAGACACACGTACTGTGCTACCAGTGGGTAACAACGCAGTGCTCCGATGCGCCGGGGCCGCGGCCCCCCTTACTCAGCAGAGCGTCAATCCGCTCCAGTCAGCAGAGGTGAAGATGAGCCACTACAAGTCGAACGTCCGCGATATCGAATTCAACCTGTTCGAAGTACTCGGCCGCGATGAACTGCTCGGCACAGGTCCCGCAGAAGACATGGACCGCGACACCGCCGAGACCGCACTGAAGGAGCTGGACACGCTCTGCACCGAGAAGGTGTCACTCGGATTCGAAGACGATGACCGCGTCCCCCCGACATACGACCCCGACAGCAAGAGCATCACGGTCCCCGATTCCACGAAGAAGGCCTTCAAGTCCTACATGGACTCCGAGTGGTGGCGCGTCGAGCTGCCCACCGAGCTGGAAGGCCTGAACGCCCCGCCGTCGCTGCGCTGGGGCCTCATCGAACTCGTCCTGGCCGCCAACCCGGCGGTCTACATGTACTCCGCCGGCCCCAAGTTCGGCCAGGTCGTGCACCGCAACGGCACCGAGCGGGACAAGAAGATCGCCCAGCACATGGTCGACCGCCAGTGGGGTGCCACGATGGTCCTGACCGAGCCGGACGCCGGCTCCGACGTCGGAGCCGGACGCACCAAGGCGTTCCTGCAGGAGGACGGCACCTGGCATCTCGAAGGCGTCAAGCGCTTCATCACCTCGGGTGATCAGGACATGACCGAGAACATCATGCACCTGGTGCTCGCTCGTCCTGTCGGCGTCGAGGGAGTCGGCGGCCCGGGCACCAAGGGGCTGTCCTTGTTCCTCGTGCCGAAGTACATGTTCGATCTCGAGACCGGCGACCTCAAGGAGCGCAACGGCGTCTACGTCACCAACCTCGAGAAGAAGATGGGCCTGAAGGTCTCCTCCACATGCGAGGTGACCTTCGGCGACGGTCAGCCCGCCGTCGGATATCTCCTGGGGGAGAGCCACGACGGCATCGCCCAGATGTTCCAGGTGATCGAGCACGCCCGCATGATGGTGGGCACCAAGGCGATGGCCACGGCGTCGACCGGCTACCTGAATGCACTCGAGTACGCCAAGACGCGTGTGCAGGGCGCTGACCTGCTCACGCCCGGCAAGGACGCCCCCCGCGTCACGATCACCCACCACCCCGATGTGCGCCGCTCACTCATGACGCAGAAAGCCACCGCCGAGGCCCTGCGCATGCTCGTGCTCTACACCGCGAGCTTCCAGGACCGCGTCTGGTGGGCCGAGGAGACCGGCGCCGAACACGACACTCTCGCCGAGAAGATCAACGATCTGCTGCTGCCGGTGGTCAAGGGCTACTGCTCCGAGAAGGCGTGGACGCTGCTGGGCACCGAGAGCCTGCAGACCTTCGGCGGCTCGGGCTTCCTGCAGGACTACCCCCTCGAGCAGTACGTGCGCGACGCGAAGATCGACACGCTGTACGAGGGCACCACCGCCATCCAGGGCCAGGATCTCTTCTTCCGCAAGATCGTGAAGGATCAGGGCGTCGCCATCGGCGCAGTCGCCGAGGAGATCGAGGCGTTCCTGCAGGCGGGCGGAGAACTCAAGGCCGAGCAGGCGCTGCTGGCGAAGGCACTCGAGGCCGTGCAGGGCATGCTCGGCGTGATGTTCGGACACCTGCAGGAATCCCAGGGCAGCAACCCCAAGGCCCTCTACACGGTGGGGCTCAACACCTCGCGCCTGCTGATGGTCCTCGGCGACGTCGTGTGCTCCTATCTGATGCTCCGGGCGGGCGAAGTGGCGTCGGCCCGGCTCGCCGAAGGCACCACGGAGACCGATTTCTACAGCGGCAAGGTCGCAGCGGCCAAGTGGTTCGCGCAGACGCACCTGCCGAAGGTGATCTCCGAGCTCAAGATCGCGCAGGCACAGACGCCCGACATCATGGAGCTGCCTGAGAGCGCCTTCTGAGACAACCCACCCCGAACGGGGAGACGCCGAGACCCTCTCGCACACAGATGTGAATCGACTTATATCTGGTGCGAGAGGGTCGACGCAAACCCGCCGTCGACAAGATGAACCCTCGGAAAACTCCTGTCGACAGACCTTGCTCCGCGCGTACTCGAACCCTCAGGTTGGACTTGGCCATTCACGCCCACCCGGGCGTAACCGACAAAACGCCCACCCGGGCGTAACCGACCAAACGCCCACCCGGGCGATACCAAGTTTCGCGAGGAGTACTCATGTCCAACCGCTGGATCCGGGGTGCCGCAGCCATCTGCGCCCTCGGGTTGACCGGTGTGACCGTCGCGGCGAACGCCTCGGCAGCCACCCCGTCCCCCACGCCCACGCCGTCCACCTCCACCACCCCCGAGGCCGCGGCCACGCCCGAGGCGACGCCGACGCCCGACGCCACCCCCGAGGTGACGCCGCAGGCCTGCACCCCCGCCGAGACCCTGTCGCTGATCAACTTCAACGACTTCCACGGACGTCTCGCCCCGGAGTACCCCGACACCATCGGTGTCGTCGGTGACATCGAGAAGCTGCGCGCCGAGGCGGGCGAGGAGAACTCGCTCCTGCTCTCGGCCGGCGACAACATCGGCGGCTCGCTGTTCCCGTCGTTCTCGCAGGATGACGACCCCGCCATCGAGTTCCTCAACGCCATCGAGCTCGACGCGGCAGCGGTCGGCAACCACGAGTTCGACCGTGGCTACGCCGATCTGCGCGAGCGCATCGACGGTGGCGGCGAACGCACCCAGGCCGGATTCCCCTACCTCGGCGCGAATGTGTACGGCGCCGGCACGCAGGATCCCGTGCTCGAGGAATACGCGACCTTCGAGAAGGCCGGCGTCCAGGTGGCCGTCATCGGTGCGGTGACCGGCGCGACCGCCGGCATGGTCTCTCCCGCCGGCATCGAGGACATCGAGTTCGGCGACCCGGTCGAGGCCGTCAACCGCGTTGCCGCGCAGCTCTCCGATGGTGACGAGTCCAACGGCGAGGCCGACATCATCATCGCCGAGTACCACGACGGTGGTCCCTCCTCCGGTGATCTCGACTCCAACATGGCCAACGCCAACTTCGAGAAGATGAGCACCCAGACCTCCCCCGAGGTTGATGCGATCTTCCAGGGCCACACGCATCAGGAGTACGCCTACGACGCCCCGATCGAGGGCACCGACCGCACCCGCCCGGTGCTCCAGGCCAAGTCCTACTTCGAGGCGCTGGGCCACGTGCAGCTCGAGATCGACGCCGAGGGCAACGTCTGCTCGTACACCGCCGAGAACATCGAGAGCACCATGACCGCCGACGAGGCCGCCGACCAGTATCCGCGCGCCGCAGCGGCCGCCCAGATCCTGGAGCGCACGCTGAACGAGGCCTCGGTCATCGGCTCGCAGGTCGTCGGTGAGGCCACGGCCCCGATCACCCGCGCCACCGGTGCCGACGGCAGCGAGAACCGTCTCGCCGAGTCGACCCTCACCAACATGGTCGCGCAGCAGTTCAAGGAGGTGCTGGGCAACGAGGACGCGAACTTCATCGGCATCCAGAACCCCGGCGGTACCCGTGATGACATCGACGCCGGTGAGATCACGTACGAAGAGGCCGCCAAGGTGCTGCCTTTCGCCAACTCGCTGATGACCACCGAGCTGACCGGTGCACAGTTCAAGACCGTGCTCGAGCAGCAGTGGCAGCGTGACGAGAACGGCGAGCCCCTCGCCGAGGGCCGTCCCTTCCTCGCTCTGGGCCTGTCGGACAACGTGACCTACACCTACGACGAGTCGCGCGAGATGGATGACCGCATCACCGGCATCTGGATCAACGGCGAGCCGATCGACCCGGAGGCCACCTACACCGTGGGTTCGGGCAACTTCCTGATCGACGGTGGCGACCAGTTCTACGAGCTGGCCAACGGCGCCAACCGCACCGACACCGGCCGCGTCGACCTCGAGGCCTGGACCGAGTGGCTCGAGAGCAACTCGCCGCTGAACCCCGACTTCGCTCGTCGTGGCGTCAGCGTCACCGATGTTCCCGAGGTGCTCGTCCACGATGAGCCCGGCACCATCTCGCTCGGCGTTCCCGTCGACGGTGGCGTCGCCCCCGACACCCTGACCACCGCCAGCACCGATGTGCCGGACCCGGCCACCGTGACCGCTCGCATCGGCGATGTCGTCATCGGTGAGGGCACCGTGACCGACAACATGATCACCGACATGGAGCTCATCGTGCCGGCCGAGGTCGAGCCCGGTATGCACGTGATCGAGTTCACCGTCGATCCCAACGGCACCGTGATCCGCGTTCCGATGGTGATCGAGGCCGCCGAGGAGCAGGTCGATCCCAACATGGTGACGCACCTCTCCTACGACACCTCGTGCACGCCGGCCGATGGCAGCCGCGAGTACACCCCCGGTGAGACCTACACCTGGGTCGCCTGCAACGCCTTCGGCGAGCCGGTCGCAAACACCGAGTTCAAGGTGTTCGAGACCGCTGACAACAACGCCGCGAACCTCGAGCAGGGCAACCTGGTCGACACCCTCACCACCAACGACAAGGGTGAGTTCCAGATGACCATCCCCGAGGCCGGCTACATCGGTGCAGTCTCGACTGTCACCCCCGAGGTCCGCGTCATCGTCGGCCAGAACCCCACCACCGGCGAGCCCATCACCGAGGACCCCGTGAAGCCCGGTGAACCCGGTGCAGGTGACAAGCCCGGCAAGCCCGGTAAGCCCGGAGGCCCCAGCAAGGGCGGTCTGCCCAAGACCGGCCTCTGATCAGCTGATGAACAACTGAACACCGCAGGTGCCCGGCCCCTCGAGGGGCCGGGCACCTGTCACTTCGGGGGCTGTCTCATCGGGAGCAGTCGCGTCGGAGGCTGTCGCGTCGGAGGTATCTCATCGCGGGCAGCCGCGTCGGGGGCAGTCGCACCGGAGGTATCTCATCGCGGGCAGCCGCGTCGGGGGTATCTCATCGAAAGCCAGAGATCAGAGCCGACCCCTGCCTCGGACCAATCTGCGGCTCCACCTCGACCTTGCGCCGTGACTACCCGGCCCAACGCAGAGGCAGAACCCTCCACACACCAACCCGCAGCCCCACCTCGAAGCCCCACCTCGACGTTACGCCGCGACCACCCGGCCCAACGCAGAGGCAGAACCCTCCACACACCAACCCGCAGCCCCACCTCAACCTTGCGCCGCGACCACCCGGCCCAACGCAGAGGCAGAACCCTCCACACACCAACCCGCAGCCCCACCTCTACCTTGCGCCGTGACTACCCGGCCCAACGCAGAGGCAGAACCCTCCACACACCAACCCGCAGCCCCACCTCGAAGCCCCACCTCGACGTTACGCCGCGACCACCCGGCCCAACACAGAGATAGAACCCTCCACACACCAACCCGCAGCCCCACCTCAACCTTGCGCCGCAACCACCCGGCCCAACACAGAGATAGAACCCTCCACACACCAACCCGCAGCCCCACCTCGAAGCCCCACCTCGACGTTACGCCGCGACCACCCGGCCCAACACAGAGATAGAACCCTCCACACACCAACCCGCAGCCCCACCTCTACCTTGCGCCGTGACTACCCGGCCCAAGGTAGAGGTGGGACTCTGAGGTAGAGGTGGGACGTAGAGCTGGAGCCCCGAAGCAACAGCGAGTGTTGCTTCGGGGCTCCAACTGACCCAAGCGACCACGCCCCAGCCAAGCCCGGCCCAGACGACCACGCGGTCACAGAACGGCTCGAAGGCCAGCGGTGCCGACGCGTGCTCAGATCATCGCGAGCGCGGGATCGCAGAGCAGTGCGGCGACGCGGGCCAGGAAGCGTGAGCCCTGTTCGCCGTCCACGAGGCGATGATCGAAGCTGCACGACAGGGTCATGACGTCGCGGGCTTCGATGCGTTCGTCCGCTCCGGATCCCACCACCCAGGGGCGTCGCATGATCCGCCCAGTGGCCACGATCATGGCCTCGCCGGGGTTGAGGATCGGCGTCCCACCATCGACGTCGAAGACACCGATGTTGGTGATCGTCATGGTGCCTCCCGACATGTCGGCCGGCTGTGTCCGCCCCGCTCGGGCGGTGGTGACGAGCTCGGCGAGCTCCTCCGCCAATTCCTTGAGCCCGAGGGTCTCGGCGCCCTTGATGTTCGGCACCACGAGCCCACGCGGTGTGGCCGCCGCGATGCCGAGGTTCACGTGCGGATGCAGCACGATCTCCTGTGCGTCCTCATCCCAGCTCGCGTTCACCTCCGGGGTGGCCTGCGCGGCGAGGCACACCGCACGCGCCACCAGAACGGTCGGGGACAGCTTGATGTCTCGGAATTCACGACGCTCGCGCAGACGTGCCAGGAGCTCCATGCCGGCGGTCACGTCCACCTCGACCCATTCGGTCACATGCGGTGCGGTGAACGCGCTGGCCACCATCGCCGCCGCGGTGTGTTTGCGCACGCCCTTGATCGGGACACGCACTTCCTCACCGCCCAGCGATGCAGCACGTCGGGGCGCGGCGGCCGGGGTCTCCCCTGCTCCCTGCGCGCCCGAAGAACCTTGAGCTGCGGCGTGCACATCGTCACGGGTGACGATGCCTCCCGCACCCGACGGAGTGATCGATGCGAGGTCCACCCCCAAGTCCTTGGCGAGTTTGCGCACCGGTGGCTTGGCCCGCACATGCTGCGGAGCGGTCGGCATCGACGTGGTGGACGAACTCGCCTGACCGGGGCTTGGGAGTCGGCCACGCGGGTGCGATGGCTTGCGGTGGCTGTCGAGAACCTGGGCGGTGTCGGAATGGAAGCCGACCGGTTCGCTGGTGTCCATGGCCCGCGATGCCTCACGGGTCACCTCGGCGGCCTCGGGGTCAGCCGGACGCTTGCGTGCGCGACGGCGCGTCCGTCCCGCCGAAGCGCCGTAGCCCACGAGCACCGGAACGCGCTTCTCGCCCGCGTCCGCACTCTCGTCATCACCCGCCTGCTGGCCGGATTCATCGGCGTCACCCTTCGACGGTGCCGCCTCACCCGAACCGTCATCGATCTCGATGATCGGGGTGCCCACCTCGACGGTCTCTCCCTCGGGAACGAGCAGTTCGGTGACCCGTCCAGCCCACGGGCTGGGAAGTTCGACGAGTGACTTGGAGGTCTCGATCTCCACCAACACATCGTTGACCTTGACCTCATCGCCCGGCTTCACATGCCACGTGATGATCTCGGCCTCGACCAGGCCTTCACCTGGATCGGGCAGGTTGAACCTCTTCATGTGCGTCCTTTCTGCGAAGGTGCTGGCGAGCAGCCTCAGTGGGCGAGTGAGCGGTCGACGGCGTCCAGCACTCGGTCGAGATCGGGCAGGTACTCATCTTCCGCGCGGCTCGGCGGGTAGGGCAGGTCGTAACCGCCGACGCGAAGCACCGGCGCCTCCATGTCGTAGAAAAGCGTCTCGTGCAGACGCGCGGCGATCTCGCCACCGAGGCCACCGCTGAGGGGCGCCTCGTGGACGACGACGGCCCGGGTCGTGCGACGCACCGACTCGATGATCGTCGGCATGTCCAGCGGCGCGAGCGTCCGCAGGTCGACCACCTCGATGTCCACACCCTCCTCGGCGGCCGCGTCCGCAGCCTGCAGGCACGTCTTCATCATGGGGCCGTAGGCCAGCAGCGTCAGATCCTTGCCCGGACGCGCCACCACGGCCTCGTGCAACGGGCGCGGAGACGCCTCGACATCCACCTCGGCCTTCTCGTGGTAGCGACGCTTGGGCTCCAAGAAGACCACCGGGTCCTCCGACGCGATGGCCTGCTGGATCATCCAGTACGCATCCACCGGATTGCTCGGCGAGACAACCTTGAGGCCCGGCGTGTGCGCGAAGTAGGCCTCCGGCGACTCGGAGTGATGCTCCACCGCACCGATGCCACCGCCAAACGGCAGACGCAGCACGATCGGCATCTTGACCGCCCCGAGGGTGCGGTTGTGCATCTTGGCCCACTGGGTGACGATCTGGTCGAACGCCGGGAAGACGAATCCGTCGAACTGCACCTCGCACACCGGACGGTAGCCGCGCATCGCCATGCCCACGGCCGTGCCGAGGATGCCGGACTCCGCGAGCGGCGAATCGATCACGCGCGACTCACCGAAATCCTTCTGCAGGCCCTCGGTGATGCGGAACACGCCGCCCAGCGCACCGATGTCCTCACCGGCCAGCACGACCTTGGGATCGGCCTCCATGGCCCGCCGCAACCCGGCGTTGAGCGCCTTGCCCAGCGTCAGCTTCTCCACAGCCATCAGTTCTCCTCCTCGAAGGACGCCGCGTAGGCGCGGTACTCGGCCTGCTGTTCGCGCAGATGCTCGGTCTGTTCGGCGTACACCAGGTCGAACAGATCACCCATGTCGGGGTCGGGCAGGGCGAGGCATCCGGCGCGCATCTCGGCGGCCATGTCGTCGGCCTCGGCCTGGAGGTCGTCGAGCCAGGCCTGATCGATGACTCCGCGCCGCGCCAGATATGCCTTGACGCGCTCGATCGGGTCCTTGAGCTTCCACGTCTCGAGCTCTTCGGCCAACCGGTACTTGGTGGGGTCATCGCTGGTGGTGTGCGCACCCATCCGGTAGGTGAATGCCTCGATCAGCGCCGGGCCCTCACCGTTGCGTGCCCGGTTCAGCGCCCATGTGGTGACCGCGTGCACCGCGAGGACGTCGTTGCCGTCCACCTGGATACCGGGGAACCCGAACCCGTCGGCACGCCGGTAGAGGGGGATCTTCGACTGCCGTGTGATCGGCTCGGAGATCGCCCATTGGTTGTTCTGGCAGAAGAACACCACCGGGGCGGTGTACGAGTTGGCGAAGACGAACGCCTCGTTCACGTCACCCTGGGAGGTCGCTCCGTCACCGAAGTAGGTCACCACCGCGGTATCGCGGTCGGGGTCCCCGGTGCCGACGGCGCCATCGTTGAGGACGCCCATGGCGTAACCGGTCCCGTGGAGGGCCTGGGTGCCGATGACGATGGCGTACGGCGCGAAGTAGTTGGCGTGGGGGTCCCAGCCACCGAGGCTGACGCCACGGAAGAGCCCGAGCAATGTGACGGGCTTGACGCCACGCGTCCATGCGACCCCGTGCTCACGGTAGGAGGGAAACACCACGTCCTGTGCCCGGGTGGCTCGCCCCGAACCGACCTGGGCGGCCTCCTGCCCCAGGCACGGCGCCCAGAGGCCCAGCTCACCTTGACGCTGCAGCGCCGTGGCCTCGTTGTCGAGCCGACGCGTCATCACCATGTCCCGCAGGTATCCGGCGACGTCCTCATCAGATCCGTCGAATGTGAAATCCGGGTGCTCGACTCGCTCGCCTTCGGGGGTGAGAAGCTGCACCATCTCGTGTGCGGGATCGGCCACGCTCGGTCCTTTCTCCAACATGTTGCGCGGCCAGGCCCCATCGGTGGAGCCGGACCATCGCGTTGTCACCCGTGGAGCCCATTCTCCACAGGCAATGCACGGACACGGTAACCCCCAGCGTCCACCATGCGGAATCTCGTGATGCAATCGTGTCCAAAAATCGAAAGCGCGCCCCCATGTTTCGGGGGGCCACTCGCCCGGCGCCACTCCGAGACCGACATCTGAGCACGATCCGCCCACATCGCGGACTTCCATCAAGCCTGCCCCACATCATCCTCCGACGATCATCCGGTTGCGGTCGCGACCGGTAGGGTCGGCGTCGATGGAGACCTCCGACCATGCCGTGGATGCCCACCCAGATGCCCTGGTGGCGCATCTTCACCCCGGCGCGCACCCCCTGTTGAGCGGACGCTGGGGAACACCGATCCTGCTGGCTCCCGGCATCGTGATGATCATGCTGGGCATCACCATGACCTTGCTGTATGCAGATGATCCGGCGAGCTACTTCTTCGGCGCGATCGTGATCGGCAGTGGCGTGTTCGCGGCATCGTCGGGGATGGGGATCCGACGCCTCGCGCTCGCCCGTCTGGCGAATCCGCCCGTCGCGTTCGCCCTGGACCCCGATGGCGTGTGGGTCAATGGCAGGATCGTGGCGTGGGAGGACGCGAAATTCTGGGTCGACGACAGCGTGGACCCGCCGATGGTGATCTGTGGCGGCGGCAAGGCCGCTTGGCGCGTGGACAGACTTGATACATCCGTTATCGCCATCGAGCAGGCGATCGAACGGTTCACACAGTAACGTCGGGCCCATGTCGTATCCGCCGCAGGGCCAATACCCCGATCCCCAGCAGCCCCATCACGCCGGTGGCCAACCCATGCAGGGCGGCCAGCAGTTCCCCGGTGGACAACACCCCGGTCAGCAGATGGGTGGCCAGCCCACGCCCGGTGGCGGTCAGTTCCCCGGCCAGCAGATGCCCAATCAGCAATTTCCCGGGCAGCAACCGATGCCGCATCAGCAGTTCGGGGCATCAGGGGCACGGGTGAAGAAGAACCCCATCGTCGGGCCGGTCATCGGCGCTCTCCTCGGCGTGGTCGGTCTCATCCTGATGCTGATCCTCATCTTCCTCACCGACAGTCCCACCTACAGCAAACTCGTCGCCTTCGTGGTGACCGGGATCGTCGCCGCGATCGGCCTCATCTTCTATCGCTGGCTCGACCGATGGGAACCCGAACCACCATTCCTGTTGATCATCGCGTTCCTGTGGGGAGCCGGCGTCGCGACATTCTTCGGCAGCCTGGTCAACGACTTCAACGCGGCGCTGTTCGGCGACGGGTTCGCTGCCGTGGTCTCGGCGCCCTTCGGCGAGGAGTTCTTCAAGAGCCTGTTCCTGGTCCTTGTGCTGTTCACCAGCACGCGGGGCCGTCGTGAGCTCAACAGCCTCACCGACACCCTCATCTACGCCGGTATCGTCGGCTTGGGTTTCACCTTCCTCGAGGACATCATCTACATCATCCGCGTCGGCCAGACGCCCGAGGAACTCGCGTTCATCGTCTTCGTCCGGATCGGCCTCGGCGCCTTCGGGCATTCGCTCTACCAGTCGATCTTCGCCGTGGGTCTGTGGGCCGGTATCCGCCGCGGTGGGGCGTCGGCGTGGATCTTCGGCATCCTCGGCTACTTGGGCGCGGTGGCCCTGCACATGATCCACAATGGTGTCTCCCAGTTCGGGATCGGCGCCCTGGTCATCGTGCTCCTGCTGGAATTCGTCATCTTCGTCGTCGGCATCGTGATCGCGATCCGTTCGAGCATCGGCGAGCGGAAGAACCTGGAGATGCAGCTTCCGTCCATGGTGCACTTCGGCTGGGTGACGCCCCGCGAAGCCGGCTGGTTGGCGAACATGCAGGCACGCAAGCAGATCCTCAAGCAGGCAGGACCCCACGAACAGGTGCTGAAGGACTTCATCCAGAACGCGACCGAGCTCGCCCACCTGCGCACACGTCTGGACCAGATGAAGATCCCCCCGAGCCAGGGGCTGTTGGAGAATCACGCCGATCTCGCCGCCCTGCTCCACGAACAGCGCTCGGTGGTCGATCAGGTCCTCGGCCAAGCGCAGCCGCACGCCGTTCCCGGTGGCTGGCCGCCCATCCAGGGTCACCCCGGGCCGCAGTATCCGGCGCCACAGATCCCTCAATACTGATCCAGCCAGTACTGATCCGCCGTACAGCGGACCGGCATCCCTGCACCAGCTCGGTGTCGCTCGAACCGGTGCAGGCCCAGCCCACTTTGGATCGTGGAGCACGACCGGGAACCGAATGAGAAGTCCCATGCCCCGCGGTCGATCCCCCTCGGATCGACCGCGGGGTGTTTCATCCCGGCGGCACGGCCGGGTAGGTTCGGCGCCGTGAGCACCTCTGACATCAGCGTTCGTCCGATCAGCGCCGAGGAGCACCGCGCGTTCATCGAGGCCCAACCAAGCGCAAGCTTCCTGCAGACTCCCGCCTGGGCCCGGGTGAAGGCCGAGTGGGATTCCGAGAGCGTGGGCTGGTTCGTCGACGGTGAACTCATCGGCGCTGCCCTGGTCCTGTATCGGCGGCTCCCGAAGTTGAAAAACTGCCTCGCCTACCTGCCCGAGGGCCCGGTCCTGGACTGGGGCCGCGCGGTCGGTGTGGGTTCGGACGACCTCGAACCCTGGCTCACGCCGCTGGTGGCCCATGCCAAGAGCCGCCGTGCGTTCGGCATCCGCATCGGCCCGACGATCGTGCTGCGCCGTTGGGACACCGACACGATCAAAGACGCCATCGCCGACGACACGGTACGGAGCCTGCTCGAGGTCGAGCCGGACTTCCTCGACACCGATGCGGTCCGCCTGCAGAACCAGCTCGACCGCCTCGGCTGGCTTCCACCCAAGCCCGAGGGTGAAGGGTTCGCGGCCGGACAGCCCGCCTTCAACTTCTGGCTGCCGCTGGCCCATCCCGATGGCACCGCCAAGACGCCCGACGAGATCCTCAAGGGCATGAACCAGCAGTGGCGTCGCAACATCAAGAAGGCCGCGAAGTCCGGCGTGGAGGTGACACTCGGCGGACGGGACGATCTCGCCGAGTTCCACCGCATCTACGTCGAGACCGCCGAACGCGACGACTTCACACCGCGTCCGCTCACATACTTCGAGTCGATGTTCGACGCCATGACCGCCGAGGACCCCGACCGACTGCGCCTCTACCTCGCGCACCATGAGGGTGACCTCGTGGCCGCGACCACGTGGGTGCGCGTCGGCGAACACGCCTGGTACTCGTACGGCGCATCGACCAACGCCAAACGTGATGTGCGCGGCTCCAACGCCATCCAGTGGCAGATGATGCAGGATGCCCTGGAGGCGGGCGCGAAGGTCTACGACCTGCGTGGCATCACCGATTCGGTGGCCAGCGACGATCCGCACCTGGGCCTGATCCGGTTCAAGGTCGGAACCGGCGGCGGCGCCGTCCAGTACCCCGGTGAATGGGACAAGCCCCTCAACCCCGTGCTCTACCGGGCCTTCGATCTCTACATGAACCGCGCGGTCTGGAAGGCGCGGGCCGCCAGTTTGGTCAGCCGCGTCACGAAGCGTCGTCCACGCACCCGGGAAACCGCGCACAACCATCACGAAAGGCCTGATCCCGCATGAACGTGACGCTCCTGCACACCGCCTACGGACTGACGCCGGGAACCCGCGCATTCGCCGAACAGATCGCCGCCGCCTCGGGCGGCGAGCTCACGATGCCCGACTTCTACCGCGGCGAGATCTTCACCGATCAGGATTCCGCCATGGGTCATCTGGAGAAGGTCGGCTACATGGAGCTCTACAGCCGCCTCGACGGACTCGACGTCACCGACCAGATTCTGGTGGGCACTTCCCTTGGCGCGTCATTCGCCCAGCGCATGGTGACTCAGGGGGCCAAGCCAGCACGCCTGGTGCTCATCGGCAACGTGAACCCACACAAGCCCGAACGTCCTTGGCCCGGCGTTGATACGCAGGTGCATCACTTCACGCAGGACACCTTCGTCGACCCCGCCCTCGTGGCTACGCTGGGCCAGGCCGTGACCGCAAGCGGTGCTCGGTTCGAACACGTACCCACCGAGGGCCCGGGGCACCTGTTTTTCGAGCCCCGCCTCCCCGAGTACGATCCCGACCTGACAGCCCGAACCATCCAGCAGATCGTCAGCTGAGCCCCACGCGTCACGCAGATGCTCCCGAATCGGTACGCTCGGAACATGCTCACACACCGGTTCGCTCGTGTCTCCGCAGTCTTTGCCGTCCTCTCCCTCACCCTGACCGCACTGCTGTTCGGCGGCGCTCTCGCGCCCGAATCCGAAGGGCCACATCTGGCCCGGGCCGGCGCCCAGCTGGCTCCGTGGCTCATCGGACTGGTGGTGGTCCTCCTGCTGGCCGGCGGCATATTCCTCATTCTCGGCCGCCGCAAGAAGAACTGACGTGACCAGCACCATCGTCATCGGCGGCGGCCTCGGCGGTCTCGTCGCGGCCCGTGGCCTGAATGCGATCGGCCATGACGTCACCGTGGTGGAGGCAGCCGAGCGGTTCGGCGGCCAGATCCAGACCGTCGAGTTCTGCGGCCTACCTGTGGATATCGGCGCCGAGGCCATGTTCCTCGGCGCGCCACCGCTGAAGGAATTGGTGACCGAACTCGGGCTTCTCGACGCCGTCGTCGGGCCCCGGGCCGGCACATCATGGCTGCATCGCGGTCGCCGCATGACCAAACTTCCCGAGGGAGTCGGACCAACCGGTCCGACGAAGATCATGCCGGTGCTGAAATCCGGACTGCTCGGCCCGTTCGCCCTGGCACGTGCCGGGCTCGAACCGCTCATGGCCCGAAAGATCTCCCAGGACATCTCCGTCGGTGACTTCGTCGCGCGACGCTTCGGCCGTGCGGTGGCCGACACCTTCGTCGATCCCCTGCTCGGCAACCTGCACGCCGGTGACATCCACCGCCTCAGCCTGCACGCCACCGCGCCCCAGTTGCGTCCGGCAGCAGCCGAGGGACGTTCCATCCTCCGCGCGGCACGACCTTCGGGTGGCGCAGGTGGCCTGCCGATGTTCGCGACATTTCCCCAAGGCCTCCAGCTGCTGATCGATTCCCTCGTGTCCGATCTCGAGCGCCGGGGCGTCGGCGTCCATGCCAACAGCCGCGTCACGCACCTCACCCGCGAGAACGACCGATGGTGCGTCCACGCAACCTCGGGCTACCAGTACACCGACCGCATCGTGCTCACCGCCGGGTCCCCGGCCATCGAGGAACTGGTGCGCCCCCACGTCCCCGAGGCAGCTGACCTGCTCGCCTCCACCGAGCGGGCCACGGTCGCCACGATCCTGCTCGCCTACCCCCGGGAAACCATCGGCCGCCTCGTGCGAGACGCCAATGGCCTGCTGTTGAACTCCACGAGCGGACGGCTGGTGAAGGCCGCAACGTTCTCCAGCCAGAAGTGGGAGCACCTCGACGGTGATGACGTGTTCGTGATCCGCGCTTCAGTGGGCCGCGCCGGCTCCGATGTACTCGACATCACCGACGACGACCACCTCGCCAAGCGTGTGCATCGTGAACTGGCCGAACTCACCGATCTCACCTCGAGACCGGTCGCCACCCGAGTGACCCGCTGGCCCGATGCCTACCCGCAGTTACAGGTGGGACACCTCGACCGCATGGCTCGCGCGCGTTCAGCGCTCCAGGGCACCGGACTCTTCGTGGGCGCCGGTTCGGTGGATGGGCTCGGCCTGCCCAGCGTCATCCGTTCGGCCAAGGCCCTCGTCGACGCCGTCAGGTGATGTCATCGGGCGCAGTCGGCGTCGGCCGCCCCACCATGCACCGGCGATCACTGCCACGATCCCCAGGGGCACGAACACGTACGGGGAGCCGAGCATGCCCAGGACGATGGCTTGGAACACCGCCAGACCAATGGTTCCGTAGAGGATCGCCCACGCCAGGCATCCCACACACAGACCCGGAAGGTACCGCCGGTACGGCATTCGCAGGGCCCCGGCCGACATGTTCACGGCGGTCTGGATCCCGATGGTCAGGAATGACAGCGCAATCGCATACACACCGAACCGCGCGCTGAACCGTTCGGCGGTACACATCGCTCCCGATTCGAGGTATCGCCTGGCCCACTGCATCCGACCACCTTGGTGCCGAATGGCCCGCCCGATCCAGTACGTGGCATTGGCGCGCAGGAAGACGATCACGTAGAGCACCGCGATGGTCCAGCCGATCGGCAACGCACGGATGGCGTCAAGCATGGTCACCTCCCTCGGCCACACCTCAATCCTAACTTAGGTCAGCCTAAGCCGCTAATGCGCCAACCGAATGCAGCGTTTCATCCATGATCGTTTCGCTCACGTGCTCGAAGGGCTGTGAGAATCTGCACATGGCGGCGCACCCCACCACTCAGGGAGGAATCATGCGCGGAATCCTCATGGCCGGCACCTGTTCGGATGCAGGAAAATCCCTTCTGAGCGCGGGCCTGTGCCGGGCGTTGGCCCGGCGAGGTGTACGGGTGGCGCCATTCAAGGCCCAGAACATGTCGAACAACTCGATGGTCTGCGCCGATGGCTCGGAGATCGGTCGGGCACAGTTCCTACAGGCCCAGGCCGCCGGTGTCGAGGCCGAGTCGGCCATGAACCCCGTGCTGCTGAAGCCCGGGAGCGACCGTTCCTCCCACGTGGTCCTGCGCGGTCGCCCGGCCGGGGTGCTGCGTGCGGGCGAGTACACCACCGGACGCGCCCATCTCGCCGAGGTGGCGTTCGCCGCCCACGCCGAGCTGGCGGCCCGGTTCGATGTGGTCGTCTGCGAAGGTGCCGGCTCCCCGGCCGAGATCAATCTGCGCAACGGCGACTACACGAACATGGGGCTGGCCCGCGCCGTCGACATCCCCGTCGCCCTCGTGGCCGACATCGATCGTGGGGGCGCCCTGGCATCCCTGTACGGCACCTGGGGCCTGCTCGATGCCGCAGATCGGGCGCTTCTGGATTCCTATGTGATAAATAAGTTCCGCGGCGATGCGAACATCTTGGAGCCGGGGCTGCAGGAGATCACACGCAGAACGGGCATGCGCCATGCAGGCACGGTCGGCTGGCTCCAAGACGTCTGGTT
Source organism: Propioniferax innocua (assembly GCF_006716235.1). GTDB lineage: Bacteria > Actinomycetota > Actinomycetes > Propionibacteriales > Propionibacteriaceae > Propioniferax > Propioniferax innocua. Next base: position 939,840 of record NZ_VFOR01000002.1, read on the forward strand.
CGACGGCGAGGACGCCCTGGAGGTGGGACGCTGGCGCACCGGCCACACCCGGGAGGACTCTCTCACCGTGGCCGTGGTCCGGTTTCCCCGCATCTCGAACACCACCGATGTCGACGCCCTGGCCGCCGAACCGGGGGTGCACGTCGTGGTGACCACCGACCCGGACACCTGTGCCGCTGCCGACCTGCTGGTGCTACCCGGAACACGCGCCACCCTGCATGATCTGGCGTGGCTGCACGAACGCGGCATCTCCCAGGTGGTGGCCCGGCGCGCCGTTGAAAAACGTCCGGTACTGGGCATCTGCGGCGGACACCAGATGCTCGGGGAGCAGATCACCGATGGAGTCGAATTGACCGGCTCCCCTCCCACCGCCGGGCTGGGGCTCCTCCCGCACCGGGTCACGTTCGAGGAGGAGAAGACGCTCGCCAGGCCGCAGGGATCCTGGGAGGGTGTTGAAGTCTCCGGTTACGAGATCCATCACGGGCGTGTCGATGTCACCGGAGGTGAGCCGTTCCCCGGCGGGGTTCGTGTCGGAGAGGTCTTCGGCACCCTGTGGCACGGTGCACTGGAGGGCGATGTGTTCCGCCGTCGGTTCCTGACGCATGTGGCCACAGCGACCGGAAGCCGATGGCTGCCCGATCTCGATGCCCCCGGTTACGGGGCCCGCCGTGAGGACATGCTCGAGCGCCTGGCCGATGCCATGGAGAGCACCGATCTGGTCACTGCCCTCACCGGACACTCGGGCTAGGCTCGGTCCATGCGAATCGGAGCCCACGTCGACCAGACCGACCCCATCGGAAGCGCCCGCACCTCCGGGTTGGAGGCGGTCCAGATCATGATCGGCGACCCCCGGAGCTGGAAGGGCCCGGTGTTCGAGCCGGGTGTCGCAGAGGAACTGCGTGCCGAGGCCGAGGAGGCCGACGTGCACATCTACGTGCATTCGCCGTACATCATCAACGTGGCCACCACGAACAACCGCGTGCGGATCCCCAGTCGCAAGCTCCTGCAGAAGAACGTGGATGCCGCCGCCCGGATCGACGCGAAGGGGGTCATCGTGCACGGTGGCCATGTCACCAAGGACGACGACCCGGAAGCAGGCTTCGAGAACTGGTTCAAGTGCATCGACGGCCTCGACCTCAAGGTCCCGGTGCTGATCGAGAACACTGCCGGAGGCGCCAATGCGATGGCACGCCATCTGGACCGGATCGAACGGGTGTGGCAGGCCGTACAGGCCGCGTCGGGAGCCGAGAACGTCGGCTTCTGCCTCGATACCTGCCACGCGCATGCGGCGGGCGAGGAGCTCGACGGAGTCGTGGGGCGGATCCGGGAGATCACCGGGCGGATCGACCTCATCCACTGCAATGACTCACGTGACGCCTTCGGATCGGGTGCCGACCGTCATGCGACGCTCGGCACCGGCCAGGCCGACCCCAACGGCATCCGTGCCGTTCTGCGTGAGGCCGGGGCTCCCATCATCCTCGAAACGCCCCCGGCGACGCTGGCAGAAGACCTCGCCTGGGTGCGCGAGGCTGTCGCCTGACGGCTGCCTCACACGTTCCTGGGACGCAGCTCCCGGGCATCGACGCTTCCCGTCCGCAGCGGGGTCCCCCGAATCAGAACCACACGAATCAGAACCACATGGATCAGAACCACATGGACGCGGTGTCCCACGCGAGTTTGACCACCAGGATGCCGAGCACCACCAGGAAGATACGGCGGATGAACGCGCTGCCCCGCTGCAGGGCCATGCGGGCCCCGAGCGCTCCGCCGGTCAGGTTCGCCATGGCCATCACCAAGCCCACGGCCACCAGCAGTTCCCCGTGGGCTCCGAAGACGAGGATCGAGGCCACGTTGGTGGTCAGGTTCGCGATCTTCGCATTGACGGTGGCTTCGAGGAACCCGTAGCCCAGAACCGCGACCATCCCGATGACGAAGAACGAACCCGTCCCGGGCCCAAGGATCCCGTCGTAGAACCCGACGAGCAGGCCGATGCCCACAACCCGTCCCAGCGCATGGATGCCCCGATGCGATGGTCGATGCTCCAGACCCATCTGCGGCTTGAGGAAGGTGTAGGCCCCCACGGCGATGAGTGCCACAAGGACGATCGGCGTCAACCATGATTTGGGGATGAACCGCGCCAGCAAAGAGCCGAACGCCGACCCGGCGAACGCGGCGAGTACGAGGGGAATGACGGTCCAGGCCTCCACGCGGACCTTGCGTACATAGGTGACCGACGCCACCAGCGTGCCGGCCACCGACGAGAGCTTGTTGGTCCCCAGAACGGTGGGGGTGGGGGTGTCGTCCGGCAGTCCGATCACCAGAGAGGGGAGCTGGATCAACCCACCACCGCCGACCACCGAATCGACCCAGCCGGCCACGAAGGCCGCCAGCACCAGGCCCAACAGCGTCAGCACCGGCAGGCCCAGCACCGACGCCTCGGTCATCAGAGGGGCGAGGGGCAACATGAGCACCATCATGCCCCGCCACGCCCGGAACATGACACCGTGGCCACGCCGATGTCCAGACCATGTCTCGCCTGACCGCGAGCATCTCGATACGGTTCTTCCCATGACGGCTTTGATCACCGGTGGAACTTCCGGCATCGGCGCGGCCTTCGCGCGTCACCTCGCAGCGAGCGGAACCGACCTCGTCCTCGTGGCCCGCAACCCCGAGCGCCTCACGACCTTCGCCGACGAGTTGAGCACCCAGTACGGCGTCGAGGTGGAGACATTCCCCGCCGACCTCGCCGATCGTGACGAGGTGGTCCGGGTTCAGCAGCGTCTCGAGAGCCCTGATCAGCCGATCGAGATGTTCATCAACAACGCCGGGTTCGGCCTCCACAAGGACCTCCTCGTCGAGGACACCTCGACCGATGAGCGCGCGTTCGACGTCATGATCCGCGCGGTCTACCTGCTCGGCGGGACCGCGGCACGCGTCATGAAGAACCGGGGCCGCGGCACGATCATCACCACCTCATCGTCTTCGGGTTACGTCACGATGGGCAATTATTCGGCCATCAAGGCGTGGGTCACCGTCTGGGCCGAGTCACTGGCCACCCAGCTCAAGGGCACCGGGGTCAGCGTCGTGGCGATCTGCCCGGGATGGGTGCACACCGAGTTCCATGACCGCGCCGGGATCAACCAGGGCTCCATCCCCGACTGGGCGTGGATCGACGTGGACGAGGTGGTCCGCGATGGCCTCCGTGCCGCAGCCACCGGTCGCGTCATCTCAGTGGCGTCGGTGCCGTGGAAGATCGCGGTGACGCTCGCCCGCATCGCGCCCCGCGGCGCCATCCGCGCGGTCTCCCGCAAACTCACCTCCAAGCGTCAGTGACATCATGATCCCCCCGGAAACCGACACCTCAGAACCCGACAGGGTACGGCTGACTAGGACTCGGTCGGCCCCGAGCGATAGCCTCACCCCGTGAACGAAACGAGCCGCTACACATCGCGCACCCTCGCCGCGGCCCGCTTCGTGGCCCAGCAGGGGCTGATGAAGCGTCTCGTGTGGTCGGTGACCGATGTCACCGTGCACCACGCTGATCGGCTCGATGGTGCCCGTCCACCGATGGTCGTGGTGGCCAACCACACCAGTCATCTCGACACCCCGGTGATCATGGGTGCGCTGCCACGTCGTCTCTCGCGTTACCTCGCCGCCGGTGCCGCGCAGGACTACTTCTTCAAGAACAAGGCCAAGGCCGTCGGAACGTCCCTGTTCTTCAATGCCTTCCCCGTGGATCGCAAGCGCACCGGGAAGCGTCGTGGCATGTCCGGGCATCTGCTCGAAGCCGGTGTCCCGCTCTTGATCTTCCCCGAGGGGACGCGCTCCAAGACCAAGGCGATGCGACGTTTCAAGCCAGGCGTCGCGCGGTTGTCGATGTCTCGCAAGGTGCCGGTGCTGCCGATCGCGCTCATCGGCTGCGGTGCCGCGATGCCGAAGGACAGCTCATGGCCGGTCAAGGGACGCCCACCGATCCACGTCGATTTCGGGACCCCGATGCTTCCATTGCCGGATGAGACCGCAGGTGCCTTCACCCAGCGGCTCGAGGACACCGTGCGTCAGATGCATGAGGAGACCGCCAAGGCCGTGGGCATGCCCACCTTCGCTGAGCTCGAGGCCGCTGCCGCTCTCGAGGAAACCACCCCCGACACCGGGGAAACATCCAGAACCAAGGAGGACTGATGTTCGGAGTCAAGCACATGAAGTGGTGGGGATGGGGCGTCGAAGGCGTCGGTTTCCATCACGAGGACAAGCCGCGCTTCGCTCCGTTCGTCAAGGAGAAGGTTGGTCTCGACCTCTCCGAACCCGGCACTGCGGCACCCGGTTTCGACGAGATCGACGTACCCGAATCACTGCTGCCCGATGAACTCGCCGCAGCCCTCGCTCGCGCTGTCGGTGACAAACACGTGATAACCGAAGATCTCGATCGTGTCGTCCACACCTTCGGCAAGTCCGTCCGCGATCTGGTGCGGTTGCGTCGCAATCAGCTCAAGCGCGTCCCCGACGCCGTGGTCTACCCCGGCGACGAATCCCAGGTCAGCGCCGTCATGCAGGCCGTTCTCGACGCCGACGCCGTCCTCATTCCCTTCGGCGGCGGTTCGAACATCGCCGGGTCACTCGAGCCGCTGACCGGTGAGACACGACCGGTGGTCTCCATGGACATGGGCCGGATGAACCGGGTCCTCGACCTCGACACCGAAGCCGGACTCGCCCGTATCCAGGCTGGCGCCCTCGGACCCGCGCTGGAGGAACAACTCAACCGCCGTGGCTGGACGCTCGGCCACTTCCCCGATTCCTTCACCCACTCGACGCTCGGTGGCTGGGTGGCCACGCGCTCGTCGGGCATGCAGTCCGACAAATACGGCGACATCGCCGACATCACCCGCGGCCTGCGCATGGTGACGCGCACCGAGTCCGAGAACGGCCCCGGCGTGGACACCGTGGTTCTGCGTCCGCTGCCGTCGACATCCACCGGCCCGAGCGTGCGCGAGATGATCCTCGGGTCGGAGGGGCGTCTGGGGGTCATCACCGAGGTGACGGTCAATGTGCATCAGCTGCCGGAGGAGCGCGTCGTGCTGGCGTGGTTCTTCCCCGACTTCGAGCGTGGGCTGAAGGCGATGCAGGACATCTCGCAGTCCGAGGTGAACGTGCTCGTGGCCCGTTGCTCCGACCACCGAGAGACCGCTTTCTCCTTCGCGACGCAGAAGAAGCAGAAGGGCGTCAAGAAGCTGGTCACAGACGGCCTGTTCAAGATGTTGGAGCGACGCGGCTGGGACCTCGACAAGATGTGTATGGCATTCATCGGCTTCGAGGGGTCGAAATCACACGTGACCCACCAGAAATCCTTGGTCAAGGACATCGTGGGCAAATACGACGGTGTGTTCGTCGGCAAGGGTCCCGGCCAGATGTACGACCAGAAGAAGTTCGACACCCCGTACCTCCGGGACTTCCTGCTGGACCGCGGAGCCACCGCCGATGTCTCCGAGACCGCGGTGCCGTATTCACAGATCAAGGAGCTTTACGACAACACGATCACCGCGGCCGAGGAGGCCATGACCGAGGCCGGGGTTCCGGGCTACATCATGTGTCACCTGTCGCACAACTATCACTCCGGTGCCTGCCTGTACTTCACGTTCGCCGTGGTCGAGAAGCCCGAGGAACAGCTCCAGGCCTACGACATGGTCAAACGCGCGGTGCAGCAGAGCTTCATCGACAACGGCGGCACCCTGTCGCACCACCACGGTGTGGGTATGGAGCACAGTCCGTGGATGGAACAGGACGTCTCACCGGCTGGTTCGGGCATGATCGATTCACTGTTCGACGCCGTGGATCCGGGCAAGAACCTCAACCCCGGCAAGGTGACGCACACCGGGGAGCCGGGCGTCTCGGATCTCTCCGACTGGTGACCGGGCCACTTGTCGACCCCGACATTCAGACCTCGCACGAAGCGACCTGCGAAGAGTCGCGCATAGGCTGAACGCATGAGCAGCGATGGCCGCACCGAAGTGGATGAGCCACATGGCTGGACCGCCGACATCGCATTGACGGCGTTCTTCCTGCTCACCACCGTCTTCCCGTACTTCCTGATCCTCACCTACGGGTATTACGGCTCCGGGAGTTGGCTCTCGGTGGTGGTGGGCACGATGATCGTGACGCCTCTGGCGCTGCGCTCGCACCATCCTCTGACGATGGTGGCGCTGGCCACGGTCGGCGGGTTGGCCCACCTGCTGTTTTTGAGCTCGCCGCTGCCCTGCCTGATCGTCGTGCCGGTGATGGTCTATTCGGTGGCGCGCTGGGTGGACAACCAGCGGTCGCGTCTGGTGGTGGCCATCGGCGGTGTCGGATCGTTTTTGGGTCCATTGACCTGGGCCACGAGCGGCCGCACCTGGGATTTCAACTCGATGGTGCTGGCCATGCTGGTGTGTATGGGCATGGTCCTGACGCCCTACGTGGTGGGACGCCGCGTGCGGGAGACCGCACGTGCGAAGCTCTGGGAGCACACCGCGCAGGCCGAACGTTATGAGGCACAGCTCGAGGAGCAGGCACGTGAGACCCGCATGGCCGAGATCAACAGCCGGAACCAGATCGCCCGCGAGCTGCACGACATCGTGGCCCACTCGCTCTCGGTGATGGTGGTGCAGGCCGAGGGTGGCCGTGCCCTGGCGACGAAGAAGCCCGAGAAGGCCGCCGAGGTTCTGGAGACGATCGCCGATACCGGTCGTGAGGCACTCACCGACATCCGCCGGATCGTCGGCGTCCTGCGGAGCGTCGACGATGATGAGTTCACCCCGATGCCGAGCCTGGGCGACATCGCCGACATGATCGAACGCACCGGCGGCCGCGTCACCCTGACCACCGAGGGGGAGGAGCCCCACGCCTCCCAGGGTCTCCAACTCACGGTGTTCCGAGTGGTTCAGGAGGCGCTGACGAACTTCCTCAAGCACGCCGGCCCCGACGCCACGTGCGAGGTGCAATTGTTGTTCCACCGCGACGAGATCGAGGTGCGGGTCACCGATGACGGATTGGGCGCACCGGGTGGCACCTCGACCGGTGGGCACGGTCTGCAGGGCATGTCCGAGCGAGTGACGGCCATGGGCGGCAGTCTCTCAGCGGGGCCCCGTGCCAATGGTGGTTTCCAGGTGCGGGCTAGATTGCCTCTCACAGCGAGGAGAACAGCATGATTCGAGTCTTTCTGGTTGACGATCAGGCTTTGGTGCGCAGCGGGTTCCGCATGCTCATCGAGGCAGAGGACGACATGAGCGTGGTCGGCGAGGCCACCGACGGCGAGAAGGCACTCGCCGCACTGACACACATCGAGGCCGATGTGGTTCTGATGGACATCCGTATGCCGCAGGTCGATGGCGTCGAGGCGACACGTCAGCTACTCGCCCACGACGACCCCCCGCGTGTGTTGGTTCTCACCACGTTCGATCTGGACGAGTACGTGTTCGCCGCGCTCAAGGCCGGCGCAAGTGGCTTCATGTTGAAGGATTCGCGGCCCGAGGATCTCCTGGTGGCCATCCGCGATGTGGCCGCCGGTGACGCGGTTGTCGCCCCCAGCGCCACCCGGCGTCTTCTCGACCACATCGTGCCGACGCTGCCCGCGAGCCCCGCCACAGCAGGGCCGGATCCGCGTCTGGATGTGCTGACCGACCGCGAGCGCGAGGTGCTGATCGAGATCGCCCGTGGAGCCACGAACGCCGAGATCTGCACGAGCCTCTACATGGCCGAGGGAACGGTCAAGACGCACATCGGTCGGTTGCTCTCCAAGCTCAACTGCCGCGATCGCGTCGGACTGGTCCTGTTCGCCTACGAGACCGGTCTCACCGGCCCGGAGGATCTCACCGGACGCGGTTGACGCTCCCCCGGTGAACGGGGCCCGTGGCATCACCGACTGCCCGAACACCACCAACGGGGCTCCACATCCGCACAATCGACGGACAACACCTCGGCGTCGTGGACAACGCTCGGTGCACCGGGCCACGGTGAGACTCGTGGCCATGACCTCCGCCGCATCCCTCACCGCCGATTGGCATGACGTGCTCTCGTCCACCACCTTGGACATCCGGCGCTGGCGTCGCGCCCGCCCCGATCTGTTCGGCGGCTGCCGCAGCGCCGACGACGTGCTGTCTGCCATCCGGGCCGCACCCGACCCGATCCTGGGTTTCCTCATCGCCGAGCATCTCTCGGAGCACCCCCATGCCGGACGCATCGTGTGGCACTCGATGCTCCCCAAGATGCGAGCCATGACACGACGCGACCCCCAGGCGTCCTTCGAGGACTACACCGGGCACCTGTGGCTGCGTCTGTGTACCTATCCGTTGGCAGCACGACCGCACCGGATCGCGGCGAACCTTGCCCTCGACACGTTGAAGGCCGTCAAGACCGAGCAGGTGCGTGGCCCCGGCGCCTTCGAGCTGCGAGACACCGACCAGCCCATCGGCGACGAGGTGACCGCGCGGCGGATCCTGGTCACCGCACGTGAGCTCGGGTTGATCGATGCGGCCACCGACCAGTTGTTGAGCACCGTGTATCACCACGGGATCGGTGGCCAGGATGCCGCCGACCGGCTCGGGATCTCGCGTGCGTTGGTCCGCAAACGGTGCTCGCAGGCGATCCGGCGCCTGCGTGAACATGCCCCCGAGCTCCTCGAGGCCTGACCGGTGTGATGCGCCCACCGCCGCAACACCGCCCGCGGAATCCGCTTTACGTGGCGTCACGGCCTACACTGACGCGCGATGAACATGCGTAGCCAGTGGCAGGACAAGATCGACGCCGACCCGGAGCATTCGTACCGGTATGCGCGTCGCTTCAAGGATCTCGCGGCCTCGGGTGCCGACATCGACGGTGAGGCCCGCCTGATCGACGCGATGGCTCCACGCGGCGCCAACATCCTCGACGCCGGCTGTGGCGCGGGGCGCATCGCCGGATATCTCGCCGCCCGCGGACACCATGCCTACGGCGTGGACATCGACAAGGTCCTCATCGAACAGGCCCGCGCTGACTTTCCCGACGCCGAGTTCACCGTCGGCGATCTGGCTGATCCACGCTTCGGTGCCTACGACGTGATCGTCTGTGCAGGCAACGTCATGACGTTCCTGCACCCTGGGACGCGTCGCACCGTCCTGGCGAACTTCTACGATCAGCTCGCCACCGGAAACGAGCATGCGTCCCGCGTCGTGATCGGTTTCGGCGCCAACCGCGGGTACGACTTCCAGGAGTTTCTCGACGACGCCGCTCACACGGGCCTGCAGCTCCAGGCCGGTTACAGCACGTGGGAGCTGCACCCCTTCACCCCTGAGTCGGATTTCCTGGTCTCGGTGCTGGTCCGCGCGGAGGATGCGTGACCACACGGCAGGGTTCGCCCGTCTACCACCACTTCGGCCCGCATCACAACGGGCTTCCTCCGCTGCGCAAGTACTTCACCGAGTTGTGGCAGCGCCGCGAGTTCGCGTTCGAGCTCTCGCGCTCCAACATGCGTTCGTCGGATTCGGACACCTTCTTCGGCCAGCTCTGGCTGGTGCTCAACCCGATCCTCATGGCCGGGGTGTACTTCCTGCTCGTCAACATCCTCACCAACCGGGGTCGCAACGATCCGCAGTACTTCCTGCACCTGACCACGAACCTGTTCGTGTTCACGTTCATCACCACGTGCGCGAACCTTGGTGCCACCTCAGTGACGACGGCCGGCAAGCTCATCCTCAACACTGCCTTCCCGAGGCTCCTGATCCCCTTGGGCGCGGTGCACACGGCGTTCTTCCGGTTCCTTCCGACGCTGATCGTCACCGTCATCCTGTTGATCGTGACGCCGGGCATCGGGTGGTCGGTGTCCATGCTCGTGGCGGTCGTGTTCCTGTTGTTCATGCTGGCCTTCGGCGCGGGCCTGGCCGCGTTCTTCGCCACGGCGCAGGTGTACTTCCGTGACACCAACAACTTCCTGCCGTTCCTCACCCGCATCTGGATGTATCTCTCGCCGGTGCTGTGGACGGTGCAGGACGTCTCCGACCACGCCCTGTCCGAGTGGGCCGTCCTGAACCCGGCCTACGCGATGCTCGGCGGATACTCCGAAGCACTTCTGGAGGGACGGATCCCCGAGCCGACGCTGTGGTGGGTCGCGGGTGCTTGGAGCATCGGCACCCTGCTCATCGGGAGTCTGTTCTTCATGTCGAGGGAGCGTGAGTTCGCTGTCCGCATCTTCTGAGCCCCAGCCGACCGAACATCAGTCGACCGAACATCAGCCGACCGAACGTCGGCCCGCGCGACGCCGACGGGACGGCTTCGTTCCCGAGCCCGACCGCACCGATCTCGCCGTGCGGGTCACCAACCTGTCGGTGACCTACAAGACGACATTCGAGAAGCGCCCGACCCTCAAACAGGCCGTGATCCGACTCGGCCGCGGCACCCGCTCGGTGCGCCGCGTCGAGGCCATCAAGAACCTCTCCTTCGAGGTGAGGAAAGGCACGACGCTCGGCGTCATCGGGGCCAACGGTGCCGGGAAGTCGACGCTGCTGCGCACCCTCGCGGGGATCCTCCCGCCCACCGAGGGGCACGTGGAGACGTGGGGGCACGCATCGACGATGTTGGCGCTCGGCGTCGGGTTCAACAACGCTCTCACCGGACGCGAGAACATCGTGTTGGGCGGTCTGGCGTCGGGCCTGTCGAAGCACGAGGTGCAGGAGCGCGCCGACGAGATCGGACGCTGGGCCGAGGAGGGCAGCAATTCCTTCATCGACCGCCCGATGCGCACCTACTCCTCCGGGCAGGCGGTCCGCGTCGGTTTCTCGGTGGGCATCCACATGCAGCCCGACATCCTGATGGTCGACGAGGCCCTCTCCACCGGTGATGCCGGTTTCCGCACCCGTGCGGCCAAGGCCCTGGAGGAGCTGCGTCAGCAGTCGCAGGCCATGTTCTTCGTCAGCCACGGCATGGACAGCGTCCGTGAGCTCTGCGACGACTGCATCTGGCTGCACCAGGGCGAACTCATGATGCGGGGCGAACCCGACGAGGTCATCTCCGAGTACATGCAGTTCTGCGGGCTCGACGAGGGGTCGAACTCCGAGGAGATGTGATCGCCGCCCGTGGGGTTTCCCATGCTCCTGTCAGGAGCGCGTGGTTGAGTGGCTGGTCGTTGTTGAGTCAGGTGACCGCAGCCCTGCTGTGGTGGAGGCCGCCGCAGGGTTTTGGGCACCATGCATGGAAAAACATTGAGGTCAGATTCTGGCCACAATTGTGCCCATGCTGCCTTCATCGCGTGCAGCTGCGGACAGCTTCTGACCGCAACGTTTTTCCAAGTGTCTGGGGTGTCCGCAATGTCCGAGGCGTCCGGAATGTCCGGGGCGTCCGGAATGTCTGGGGTATCCGGGATGCCCCGGATTGTCTGGGGTGCCCGGAGGTACGCAGCCGTCTGGTCGAGGCCACCGTGCCCCACGCTCCACCGTTCGCTCGCAGGGTGCAATACCCCTGCCCAGAACAGGCACAGGGTGACGCCAGTCACATCGTGCTCTAAAGTGCTGGATACCTATTGAGAGTAGGCGACCACCACCGAAGCGGAGACGCCATCGACGTCGCACTCCGTGGAAAGGGATCCCCCACCCATGACTTCAGCCACAACGATCACCACGGCCATCTGTGCACTGACGCTGCCCTTCATCACCGCGCTCCCAGCCTCCGCAGCTCCCGTGGCCCAGGCGCCCCAGACGGAAGCCACCCCCGTCACGGCATCCGACGCGGGCTCCACCGCCTCCGGCGATCATCTCGTCGGACGTGGCGTCGCCGACATCACCGGTGAGGTGGCTGAGGTCGGGATGATGGGTTACGGCTCCGGATCCCAGAAGACGTCCGGGTTGCACATGCGTCAATATGCCCGCTCGTACATCATCGAATCCGGTGGCGAACGTGTTCTGCTGGTGACGCTGGATGCGCTCACCGGAACCAACGCGGTGCGTGACGAGGCCCTGCGCCGTCTGGCCGCCGAGTACGGCGAACGTTGGAATGAGCGCAATGTGATGGTCGCCGGGACGCACACCCACGCGACGCCGGGTGGCGTCACCGAATATCCGCTGTACAACGTCACCACGATGGGATTCCATCCTGAGACGTTCGAAGCGCAGGTCTCCGGAATCGTCGAGTCCGTCCGTCGTGCCGAAGCGGACCTCTCCCCCACCGAGGTCGCGCTCGGCACGAGCACCCGTGATGATGCCGGGGTCCAGCGATCCGCGGCGGCGTTCGAGAAGAATCCGGCCGAGATCCGCGACCAGCTTCCCGACGGTCACGACCCCACCTCCGTCACGCTCACCTTCGGACGCGGAGGCGAAACGGTGGGGGCCGTGAACTGGTTCGCCACCCACCCCACGAGCCTCACCGCCGACAACACGCTCATCTCCGGCGACAACAAGGGTTACGCCCAGTACCTGTGGGAGACGGAGGCCGGCGTCGATCATCGCAGTGACGCCGATCCCGCCATGGTGGCGTCGTTCATGATGTCGAACGGGGCCGATGTCTCCCCGAACCTCAACCTGCGTCCCGGATCGGGACCCACCGAGGACGAATTCGAGAACATGCGGATTCTGGGCGAGCGCCAGTTCGACGCCGCCCGTGCAGGTGAAGCGGCCTCCGCGCCTCTGCCCGGTGGAGTCGATTCCCGCATCGTCTACATCGACATGGAGAACGCCACCGCTCCCGCACGATTCACCGGCAGCGGCCACGACGAGCACACCTGTGAGGCAGCACTGGGCGCCAGTTTCGGGGCCGGCTCGGTCGAGGACGGCGGGGGCGGACCGGCCTTCCTGCACGAGGGCGTCGACAACAACCCCTTCTTCGAGAAGATCAGCGAGACGCAGTACCGGAACGATCCGGAGTTGGAGCGCTGTCAGTCGCCCAAGGGCACGCTGTTCCACGTGGGGGCTCTGGACGCCGTCCAGACGAAGCTGCCGGTCCAGCTGTTGCGGATCGGCGACCACTACATCGCAGCGCTGCCCGGTGAGGTGACCGGAGCAGCGGGCGTCCGGTTCCGTTCAGCCGTCGCCGAAGCGGTGGGCGTCGATCCGGCCAATGTGATCATCCAGCAGACCGCGAACGCCTACGGCCACTACTTCACCACCCCCGAGGAATACGGCGAGCAGCAGTACGAGGGCGGGGCGACATTGTTCGGACGCTGGACGGTGCCGACGCTCGAGGGAACGCTGGCCTCCCTCGGCTCCGACATGGCGTCCGGCCAGGAGACCCCGTTGGGAGACAAGCCCACCAGACGAGACCCCGTCGATTCTGCTGTGGGCAAAGTGCTCTACGACCTCCCTGGCCCCGAGGGTTATGGGACGGTGCTGCGTCAGCCCACCGACACAGCCGTGGGTGAGACGGCCAGTGCCGAGTTCAAGGGCGCCCACCCGAACAATGACCTGCACCACGAAGACACCTATCTCGAGGTGCAGCGCAAGGAGGGCGATGGATGGGTGACCGTCGCCGATGACGCGGACTTCTCGACCTCGTTCAGATGGACACGCCACCTCGCCGCGCAGTCGAAGGTGACCCTCTCGTGGACGCCCCCGGCAGGCAGCACGGGGGAATACCGGTTCATCTACCACGGCGACGCCAAGGACGGCAGTGGCCGGATCACCGCGTTCACCGGGGAGAGCGGCTCGTTCCATGTGACCGGGTAGCCTGACCCGCGGCGCACACCCGGTTGCATCGGTGGTGCGCCACAGGCCGCTCGATCGAAAGGAACGCATGGGGTTCTTCGCGCGTCTGCGGCGACTGTGGCGACACAGGTTGTTCCGTCAACTGGTGTTCGTCCGCATCGGGACCCAGGCAGCCGATGGGCTGCTCCAGGTGGGCACGGCGGCGTATGTGCTGTTCTCCCCCCAGGACCAACCCGACGCCGGCTCGATCGCAGCGGTGCTGGCGATCACGCTCCTGCCGTTCTCGATCATCGGACCCTTCGTCTCCACCACGCTTGACCGTTGGGACAGACGCCAGGTGTCCGTGGTCACCAATGTGCTCCGCGCAGTACTGGCATTCCTGCTGGTGGTGCTGGTGCTGAATCCCGACCTGCGTCACCACTGGTCGATGTTCCTGTTCTACGCCTCGGTGCTGGTGGCGATGAGCCTCAACCGCTATCTGATGGCGGGGCTCTCCGCCGCGCTGCAGCACACCGTCGACGAGGACGAGTACCTGATGGCGTCCTCGGTGATGCCCACGATCGGCCCAGCGGGCGTCATCGTCGGTGCCGGGGTCGCCTTCGGCATCCGTCTCACGTTCGGCCAATTCCTCCCCATCAATCAGGCCGACGCCATCATCTTCGGGGTGGCCGGTGCCGGATTCATCCTCACCGCGTTCCTGGCGATGGCGATCCCCCGACGCGCCCTGGGGCCCATGCTGATCACCGACGAGGCCCGCAGCACCAAAGCCAGCGATGTGGCCCGCGGCCTGTGGCATGCCTTCGGGCATCTCCGCGAGCGCCGTCCGGCGGGTCTGGGCCTCATCGTCATCGGTTTCCAGCGCATCTTCTACGGCATGACGCAGGTGGCCACCATCCTGCTGTTCCGCAACTGGTTCCACGAGGTCGACCAGATCGAGCCCGCGATGCGGGACCTCGGCCTGTGGGCCGGCGCCACGGGCGTCGGATTCATCGTCTCGGCGATCGTGGTGCCACCACTCGCCCGCCGGATCGGCGTCCGCTACGCGATCGTCGCCCTCGTGGTGGGAGCCGGCGTCCTCCAGATCGTCCCGGGATCGATCTTCACGCTGCCGACGCTCGTGGTGGCCGGCTTCCTGCTGGGCATCGGCTCGCAGTCGCTCAAGATCTGCGTCGACACCCTCGTGCAGGCCCACGTGGATGACGACTTCAAGGGCCGCGTGTTCACGCTCTACGACATGATCTTCAACGCATGCTTCGTCGGCGCGGCACTGCTCACCTGGGCGTTACTGCCCGCCGACGGTCACACGCTGGTGGGATTCATCACGCTCGGTGCATGTCTCATCGTCACCGGGCTGGCCTTCTGGCGTGCTTCAGCACCGTTGGGCTCGGCGATCTTCGACCGCGGTTCGGAGTTCGAGACCGCGCGCGGGTGACCTCACTATCCGCCGACTGCGGCCCGTGCGCGCGATCACCGGACAGAGCGCAACTCCCCTGCCTCAAACGATCAGAGGTCCAGCCACGACCCATCTTGATTGGGACGCTGCTGTTCCGGGCTGCGCGGTCGTTGATCGTCGTGCTGCTCCCCGCCCTGCGACACCTGCTGTCGGGGTTCTGGCTGCACCGATTCCGGAGCCTCGTTCCGATGCGGCGGCTGCGGGGCCGGGCGCGGTTCGGCCGAGGGAGTCCGGGGAGCCGATGGTGCCTCGGCTCGCGATGTCGCACCGGGACGCTCCCCCGTCTCGTACGGCGTGTTCCCCATGCCGCCCATCGTCGGCCACGTCTGCTGCGGAGTCGCCGGGCCACCTTGACCGTTGGCGTCGGCGATCGACTGGGTGGTCGCACCGGGCTCACCCTCACCCAAGGGCACGATCCGCACCGCGGTTCCGTAGGCGCAGACCTCGCTGCCGTTGCCGAGCGCACACGAATCGAAGCGCAGACCGATCACGGCATTGCCACCGGCACGCTGCATCGCCTCGTGGAGTTCGTTGAGCACATGCTGGCGTGATTCATGCGCCAGACGCAGTTGCCCCGCTTCATCACCGCCACTGATCCCGCGAAGAAGGCCACTTCCAGCGCCTGGTCGGATCGTCGATGCGAACACCTCGCCGACCACCGCGTCGATCCGATACCCGGGCAGGCCATTGCTGGTCACCATCATGGGATCGATCATTGCACCATCGGGGCCATCCCGCCGCCCCGGGGCATTCACCCCAACGGCGTCAGGGCTGCTCGGCCCACCAACGCCGCAGCTCCTCCTCGGCACGCTCACGCCCCAACGGGCCGTGCTCCATGCGCAGGTCGAGCAGGTGCCGGTACGCCTCCCCCACGGTCTTGGAGGGCTTGATGTCGAGGATCTCCATGATCTCCTCACCATTCAGATCCGGACGCATGGCATCCAGTTCCTCTTGGGCGGCGAGCTCGTCGATCCGGGCCTCCAGATCGTCATAGGCCCGACGCAGGCGCGCGGCCTTGCGATTGTTTCGTGTGGTGCAGTCGGCCCGGGTGAGGATGTGCAGACGCTCGAGCTGGTCGCCGGCGTCACGCACATACCGACGCACCGCCGAATCGGTCCACTTGGCCTCCCCGTACCCGTGGAAACGGAGATGGAGCTCGACCAGTTTGGAGACCTGCGCGATCTCCTCGGACGAGAACCGCAGCGCCTTCATCCGTTTGCGGGTCATCTTGGCCCCCACCACATCGTGATGGTGGAACGACACCTTGCCGCCCGGCTCGAACTTCCGCGTCGCCGGTTTGCCGATGTCGTGCAGCAGCGCAGCCAGTCGGCTCACCAGATCGGGCTCGTGCCCACGGGCCCGCTCGATGTCGATGGCCTGATCGAGCACGGTCAACGAATGCTCGTAGACATCCTTGTGTCGGTGGTGTTCGTCGCGTTCCAGACGCATCGCAGGTAGCTCCGGCAAAACGCGTTCGGCGATGCCGGTCTCGACCAACAGGTTGATGCCCGGACGCGGGGAATCGGTGAGAAGAAGTTTGCACAGCTCGTCACGGACGCGTTCGGCCGAAATGATCTCGATGCGTTCGGCCATGTTCACCATCGCAGCGACGGCGGCGGCGTCGGGCGCGAAACGCTGCTCACCCGAGCTGAGCTGAGAAGTGAACCGCGCGGCCCGCATCATGCGCAGCGGATCATCGCTGAAGGAGACCTCGGGCGCCGAGGGTGTGCGCAGCACACCGGCCGCGAGATCGCCCAGCCCATGATGGGGGTCGACGAAGGTGCGGCTGCCCAAAGTGATCGCCATGGCGTTGACGGTGAAGTCACGACGGATCAGATCGCCCTCAAGCGTGTCGCCGAACGCAACCTCGGGCTTGCGCGAGTCATCCCGATAGGTGTCGGCCCGGTACGTGGTGATCTCGATGATCCAGTCCGGGCCGTCGTCACGGGACACGCGGGCACCGATCGTCCCGAAGGCCTTGCCCACGTCCCACACCGCCGGGGTCAGACGCCGCAGCAGGCGCTCGATCTCGTCAGGGCGGGCCGAGGTGGTGAAATCGAGGTCCTCCCCCAAGCGCCCCATCAAGGCGTCACGTACCGACCCGCCCACCAGATGAAGCTGGTGCCCGGCCTCGTCGAAGAGTTCCGCCAGACGGTCGGCCACCGGTGCTATGCGCAGCAGTTCGGCCACCGCGTTGCGTTGCACCGCGGAGAGCGTCGTGGGGTCGGCGGAAGCAGCCGGGTTTCGATCAGACACGGGCGGAAGTGTAGACGCTCGCGCCCAGCGACCAGTGCACCCTGTCTGCAGTTCCCCGAGACTGCCCACACCCGCAGCGGCCGAGGGGGTACCAACACACATGCCACGATGGGGTCATGCGAGACGATGCCCACATGGGAATCAAAGATGACCTGGGAACCCCCATGGAGGTGGGCTCCATCGAACGCGTGGTGTCGTTGGTGCCCTCATTGACCGAGTCAGTCGCCGCCACTCGCCCCGATGTCCTCGTCGGCGCCACCGAATGGTGCACACATCCGGCCAGCCTCGATGTACCGCGCGTCCGAGGCACCAAGAACCCCGACCTCGCCGCGATCCGAGACCTGCGCCCGGACGTGGTGCTGGCCAACAAGGAGGAGAACCGGGAGATCGACGTCCGTCGCCTGCGCGATTCGGGAGTCGCCGTCTGGGTGACGGTGACCGAATCGGTACCCGAGGCCCTCGAGTCCCTCACCCGCATGTTCGCCGAATGCCTGCGGTGGGACATCCCTGACTGGCTCACCGAAGCCCATGAGCTCTGGGGCGGACCCATGCCACCGGCACGGGCCCGAACGGTGATCCCGATCTGGCGCGACCCGTGGATGGTCGTCGGATCATCCACCTTCACCGGTGATCTTGTGCGCAGACTCGGCGTCGTCAACGCCTTCGACGACCACACAGGCCGCTATCCCCACATGGAGCTCACCGAGATCCACGCCGCCGACCCCGATGTGGTGCTACTGCCGGACGAGCCGTACACCTTCACCGCCGATGACGGCCCCGAGGCATTCCCCGACCACCGCACCGTGCTGGTCGAGGGGCGGCTCCTCACCTGGTACGGCCCCTCGCTCGTCGAAGCCGCCCGGGCATTGCCACAGGCGCTCTTCTGAGGCCTGCGGTGTGCAGCGTTTCACGGCCCCACGCGCACACAGGCGAATCGATCATGGATGAAACGCTGCACACCGCAGCGCTCGAGAGGTCCGGTGACCTCAGGTCGTCACCACATCCCCGGCCTCGGCGCGCAGGCGCCCCAGCAGGCCGGTCAGCTCCGTGACCTCGGCAGCAGGCAACCCGGGCCGGGAGAACACCGCAGCATTGAGCCGTTCGGTGGCCTCTTCCACCACGACACGTCCAGCGGGAGTGATGGCAGCCAGGACCACTCGGCGGTCGCCCTCCCGACGTGCACGCTCGACGAATCCCTGCCGCACGAGACGGTCCACCGCGCTGGTGACGCTCGTGGGATGCACCTGCAACAGGGAGCCCAGCCGGGTCATGCGCATACAGCCCTGTTTGGTGAACGCCAGCAACCGCAGTACCTCGTAACGGGCGAAGGTGAGGTTCAGCGGGCGCAGTTCGGCATCGATCCGCTCGGCCAGCAGTTGCTGTGCACGCATGAGCGAGGTGACCAACGCCATTCCGTCGGCGGAGTCCTCCCATCCATGGGCGACCCACTGGCGCCGGGCTTCGCGGATCGGATCTGGCTCGGGCATGCACAGCATGCTAGAACATGTGGACGACCGATGCTTGGATGTCCTACTATCCGTGCAGGACCTGACCGCGTTCCACCGGACCACATTCCAATGAGGGAGCCATGGCCGACCTGCACAAGCCCGAGCACAACGTCCGCATCGTCACCGCCGCCAGTCTGTTCGATGGCCATGACGCCTCGATCAACATCATGCGGCGCATCTTCCAAGCCCAAGGTTGTGAGGTCATCCACCTCGGCCACAACCGTTCGGTGCAGGAAGTCGTCGATGCGGTACTCGACGAGGACGCCCAGGGCGTCGCAGTCTCGTCCTACCAAGGCGGTCACGTCGAGTACTTCGAGTACCTCGCCGAGTCATTGACCGAGGCGGGGGCCGGCCACGTCAAGATTGTCGGCGGTGGCGGCGGCGTCATCGTCCACGACGAGATCCAGCGGCTCCGCAAGGCCGGCGTCACGATCTTCTCTCCCGAAGACGGGCAGCGCCTGGGCCTGCCGGGCATGATCAATGAGGTCGTGACCTCCTGTGACTTCGACGTCTGGGCGCAGCGTCCGGCAAGCGCCGAGGGTGTCCTGGCCGGCGACCGCACCCAGGTGGCCCGCGCCATCACCGGAGCCGAGCAGGGTCAGCTCGGCGACCTGATCGCCACATTCCGCGAGGCCGCCGCCACACGCCAGGTCCCCGTTCTCGGCATCACCGGCACCGGTGGTTCGGGCAAGTCATCCCTCACCGACGAACTCGTGCGACGCCTCCGCGTCGACCAGCAGGACAAGCTCCGCGTCGGCATCATCGCCATCGACCCCACCCGTCGCAAGGGTGGCGGCGCGCTGCTCGGTGACCGCATCCGCGCCAACGCCCTCGGCGACCAGATCTACTTCCGCTCCATCGCAACACGCGGCGAGCAGGAGGTGCCGCCGTACCTGCCCGAGATCATCGACGTGCTCAAGGCCTCCGGCTGCGACCTGGTGATCGTCGAGACCCCCGGCATCGGTCAGGGAAGCGCCGGCATCGTGCCATTCGTCGACACCTCCCTCTACGTGATGACCCCGGAGTTCGGCGCGGCCAGTCAGCTCGAGAAGATCGACATGCTCGATTTCGCCGATGTCGTGGCAATCAACAAGTTCGAACGCCGAGGCGCCGAGGACGCCCTCCGCGACGTCAGCCGTCAGCTCATCCGCAACCGTGAGGCCTTCGGCGCCAAACCCGAGGACATGCCGGTGTACGGCACATCGGCGGCCACGTTCAATGACGACGGCGTCACCGCGCTCTACCAGCATCTGCGCAGCCTGCTCGACGAGCAGGGACTCCCGGTGGATGAGGGAACGCTCCCCAAGGTGGATGTGCGTCATTCCAGCCGCATCGCGCAGGTGCTACCGGCCGATCGCGTCCGCTATCTCAGCGAAATCAGTGAGACCGTCCGCGGCTACCACGCCGAGACCAGACGCTTCGCCGAGCACGCCCGCGATCTCCAGCGGGCCGAATGGGTCGCCTCCCAACTCGAAGACGGCACCAGCGTCCTCGAACTCGCCGAGAAACACCGCAAACAGCTTCCGGCCGAGATCCAGGAGCAGATCGCCGAATGGCCGAACGTCGTCGAGGCCTACTCCGGCACCGAGCAGGTGGTGAAGGTCCGCGACAAGGAGATCGTCACCCGGCTCACCCGTGAATCGTTGAGCGGCAGCCGCGTCCCGCGCGTCGCGCTCCCCCGCTTCGAGGACAACGGCGAGCTCGTCTCATTCTGGCGACGCGAGAACCTCCCGGGGTACTTCCCATTCACCGCTGGCGTGTTCAAATTCAAGCGAGACGGGGAGGACCCGGCCCGCATGTTCGCCGGTGAGGGCGATCCGTTCCGCACCAACCGTCGGTTCAAGTACCTGTCGAAGGACAGCGAGGCCACCCGCCTGTCCACGGCCTTCGACTCGGTGACGCTCTACGGCCGCGACCCGGATCGACGCCCCGACATCTACGGCAAGGTCGGCACCTCGGGCGTCTCGGTGGCGACCTTGGACGACATGAAGGCGTTGTACGACGGGTTCGATCTGGTCTCGCCCACGACGTCGGTGTCGATGACGATCAACGGCCCGGCACCGACGGTGCTGGCGTTCTTCCTGAACACCGCCATCGACCAACAGATCGACAAGTTCCGCGCCGAGCACGACCGCGAACCCGACGAGGCCGAGCGTGAGGAACTCACCGCGTTCGCGCTCTCACAGGTTCGTGGCACCGTGCAGGCCGACATCCTCAAGGAGGATCAGGGCCAGAACACCTGCCTGTTCTCCACCGAGTTCTCGCTGCGGATGATGGCCGACATCCAGGAATGGTTCATCGAGAAGGGCGTGCGGAACTTCTACTCGGTGTCCATCTCGGGCTACCACATCGCCGAGGCCGGGGCGAATCCCATCAGCCAGCTCGCGTTCACCCTCGCCAACGGTTTCACCTACGTGGAGGCCTATCTGGCCCGTGGCATGAACATCGACGACTTCGCCCCGAACCTGTCGTTCTTCTTCTCCAACGGCATGGATCCGGAGTACTCGGTGATCGGCCGCGTCGCACGGCGCATCTGGGCGGTCACGATGAAGGAGAAGTACGGAGCGAACGAGCGTTCGCAGAAGCTCAAGTACCACGTGCAGACCTCGGGTCGCTCCCTGCACGCGCAGGAGATGGATTTCAACGACATCCGCACCACGCTGCAGGCACTCATCGCCATCTACGACAACGCGAACTCGCTGCACACCAACGCCTACGACGAGGCCGTCACCACGCCCACGGAGGAGTCGGTGCGACGCGCGCTGGCCATCCAGCTCATCATCAACCGCGAGTGGGGCCTGGCGATGAACGAGAACCCGCTGCAGGGCGCGTTCATCATCGACGAACTCACCGACCTGGTGGAAGAGGCGGTCCTGCAGGAGTTCGATGCCATCACCCAGCGCGGTGGCGTCCTGGGCGCCATGGAGACCGGCTACCAGCGTGGCCGGATCCAGGACCAGTCGATGCTCTACGAGCACCGCAAGCACGACGGCAGTCTGCCGATCATCGGCGTCAACACATTCCTCAAGGAAGAAGCACCCGACGCCACCCCACAGACCATCGAACTTGCACGTGCCACCGAGGAGGAGAAGGAGTCACAGCTCAACCGTGTGCAGGAGTACCGCACCGAGCACCGCTCCGAGGCCGAGGCCGCCCTCGCCAGGCTCAAGGACGCCGCGATGGCCGGCGACAACGTCTTCGCCGTCCTGATGGAGGCCGCACGGGTCTGCTCACTGCAACAGGTGACCGAAGCATTCTTCGAAGTCGGCGGCCAATACCGACGCAACGTCTGACCCAGTGCATCTCCGACGCAACGTCTGAGCAGTGCATCTCCGACGCAACGTCTGACCCAGTGCATCTCCGACGCAACTGACCCGAGTCCCCTGCTCGTCGTCACCCGAGCCCGTACCATGAACGGGTGATGACGAGCAGCAGGCGACAGGTGAGGTGGACGCATGGCGTCCACGTTCTCCTCGCGCTCCTGCTGGTGTTCCCGATGCTGTTGTCGGCGTCGCTCTCCACGCCATCGGCACCAGCCCATGCGGTGAAGCCGGACACCGAACAGCAACGCGCCGAGATCGTGTTCGACACCATGACGCCGTCGATGCCGACGCGGGAGGGGCGGATCACGCTGACCGGGCACGTGCGCAACACGACATCGGAACCGATCAGCAATCTTCAGGTGCTCATGTGGCGAGACCAGTCACCGATCACTGCCGAGGAAGGATTCACCGCTGCCGTCGAAAGCCCGGCCACCACGCCGTACGGCTCCCGCATGGTCACCGAAGGGGCTTTCCAGACCCTCACCGATGACCGCATGCCCTCGCTGGCCCCCGGCGAGGCAGCCCCCTTCGAAGTGACTGCGGACGTGTCCGAACTCGAACTGCCGAGCACCGGAGGTGTCTACCTGATCGGCGCCCACGCCCTGGGCCAGATCGGTGGCGGCGGGGTCGAGACGCTTGGCCGGAACCGTATGTTCATGCCGCTCCCGGCCGAAGGAGAACCCGCGTCATCACCCACGACGCCCAGCGTTGACCTCGTCGTCCTCTCCACCCAGCCGAAGCGGACCGGAAGCGGCACCTTCATCGACGATTCACTGACCGAGGAGTTGGCCGACGGTGGCCGCCTGCACACACTGCTGCAGACCGCCAGCGCGCCACAGTCCTCATGGATCATCGACCCCGCGCTGTATTCGGCCGTGAAACAGATGGCCGAGGGCTATGAACTCCACGGCGGCGGTGACCCACAGGGACAACGCGTCGCCGCAGCCTGGCTCGAGGATTTCCAAAGACTCGACCCCGCCAACGGATTCCGTGCCACCTATGGACTGCCCGATGCCGCTGCGGTCGCCCACGGCGGCCATGTCGACCTGTGGGACCGCATCGACGCAGCCGACCAGGCCGTGCCCGATCTGGAACACCTGCCCCGACTCGACCTCTCCGGAGGTGGCCGGGTGGACGATGCAGCGGTGGGGCTCTTGGAGCAGGGCGAGCCGATAGCGGTGCTGTCGAGCACCGCTGAATCGGAACACACACTCCTGGAACCCGTCGGCAAACAGCCGATCGTGCGTTTCGACCCCGACCTGTTCACCGGTGGCCCCGGCCCAGCGCCGGCGGCATCGGAGCTCCACCGACGCCAACGTCTGCTCGCCGAGAGCTGGGTACAGGCCACGAACGGCGAGACCGAACCGACCGTCCGGGTCATCACCACCGGCGTCGACGCACGCGCGGTGCTGGCCGCCGATGCACCATGGCAGGAACACATCACCTTCCGTGATCTGCTCAGCGGTCAACGTTTCGAATGGTCGCAGACCTTCGACTACTCCAAGACCGACGCCGAGCGTGAAGCCCTCAACACCACCGACAACGGACTGGGCGAGCTCCAGGCCGACTATGCCGCGGTGGCGTCACTGATGTCCGCCGATGAATCGGTGGACGGGCAGGGTGATCGCGCCATGGCGAACATGTCGAGCAGTTGGTGGCGCGGACGCCCCGACGCGCTCGGTTCCTACAGCGGCACCCTGCGCGATGGCGTGGCGCACATCCTCGGCCCGCAATCGGTGTCCTTGGCCGTCTCCCCCTCGGTGACCATGCTGGCCCGTGACGGGAGTTCGTTCCCCGCATCGGTCCAGAACCACCTGGACGTGCCCATCGTGGTGGCCCTCCACTTCGAATCCGCCCAACCGCAGCGTCTGGATGTGCCGTCGATGACCAACATCGAGATCCCCCCACAGGGCACCACCACCGTCACGGTCCGCCCCGAGGCCAACGCCAATGGGCCGGTGCAGGTCAAGGCCCAATTGGCCACGCAGAACGGAACGCCCTTGGGAAACACCACGCCGATCCTTGTGAATGCCACCAATCTGGGGGCCATCGGGTGGATCATCGTGGTTGCCTCGGGAATCGTGCTGGTGCTCACCACCGCTCTGCGAATCCGTCAGGTCCGGCGCGAACGAGCACGAGCCGAGGACGCCCCCGCTGCCCTTCCCCCGCACGCTTCCGGGGCCGTGCTGAATGATGAACTGGAGGTACTCGGTGGCCGAGGCCAAGAGGACCGGTGATCAGACCGATGACGAAACGATCGTCCACGACATCGGCGACGCCGATGACGACACTCGCATCCAGCACACCAGCATCCAGCCCGCAGCAGACGACGCATCTCAGGACGAACTGACAGAACGCCCCGAAGCCGGCGAGTCGGGAAGCACACGTCGACTCGTCTCGGCCGGTGCGTTGATGGCCGCCGGGACCATGACATCCCGCGTCCTCGGCTTCGTCCGCGTCGCGCTGCTGGCATTTCTCATCGGAAACGGCACGCGCCAGGCCGATATATATGACATCGCGTCGATGGTGCCCACGAGTCTTTACATCCTGTTCGCCGGTGGTGCTCTCAACACCGTGCTGGTGCCACAACTTGTGCGGGCGGTGAAGAACGACGATGACAACGGTGAGGCCTACACCAACCGCATCATGACAGCCTTCGGGCTGATCGTCGCCGCGATCGCGCTCATCTCCACGCTGGGCACCCCGATCATCGTGGGCCGGATCTATGCATCCGACCAATGGTTGCGTCCGGAGATGGCCGCTCACCTGGAATCGATGCTCTTCCTGGGTTATCTGTTCCTGCCACAGATCTTCCTGTACGGCGTGTTCTTCCTGATCGGGCAGATCCTGAACGCTCGCGACCACTTCGGTCCCATGATGTGGGCGCCGGTGGTGAACAACATCGTGCAGATCGGTGTTCTGGGCATCTACCTGTGGATCTACGGGACCTCCGATGGTGCCGCGCCGTTCACTCCCGCACAGGGCCTCCTTCTCGGTGGCGGCGCCACATTCGGCATCGCCTGCCAGACGCTGGTGATGCTCATCTGTCTTCGCCGCGCGGGGTACCGCTACAAGCCTCGCTTCGATCTGAAGGGCACCGGGCTGGGTCACACCTTCTCGTTGGCGAAGTGGACGCTGGGCTTCGTCCTGGTGAACCAACTCGCCTTGGTGGTGGTGACGCGTCTGGCCACGGCCGCCACCGTGGACGGCGCGGGCGCCGGTATCGCCGCCTACAACAAGGCCTACCTGATCTTCGTGCTCCCGCACTCGCTGGTGACGGTCTCCCTTGCAACAGCCATGCTGCCCTCTGCATCGCGGTTGGCGGCCTCCGGGGACATGCGTGGTGTGGCCCGCGAGACCATGCGGACGCTGCGTCTGGTGACCGCCGTCCTGCTACCCGCAGCGGTGGCCCTGCTGGCCCTCGGCGACCCCATCACCCGCCTCATGTTCGGCAACGGTCTCGGCGCGGCCGATGCTCAATTCGTCGGTTGGACGCTCCGCGCCTTCGCGCTCGGATTGTTGCCCTTCACGTTGCAGTACGTGTGTCTGCGTGCGTTCTATGCTCTCGAGAACACCAAGATCACCTTCTACATCCAGGTGCTCATCGCCAGCGTCCAGGTTTCACTCGCTCTCGCGCTCGTGGTGCCGTTCCACAACCCGAGCTGGGTGGCACCGGCCCTGGCCGTGGCCTTCGCATCCGCCTACACGGTCGGTTTCTTCGTGTCATTCCATCACCTGCACCGGCACCTGCCGCATCTTCGCTTCCTCGAGCTGGCTCGACAGGTGGTGCGTGTCACCGCCGCGATCCTGCCCGCAGGTCTGCTGGCGTGGGGCGCGAGCGTCCTCATCGGCCGTTGGGACGCGTCCAAGGTCATGACGCTCGGCATCCTCGGTGTGACGGGCTTGGTGGCGGTCGCGCTGTATCTGCTCTGTGCGCATGTACTGCGCATCGGCGAGGTCACCGAGGTGCTTCGCACCATCCTGCGTCGAGGCGGCAGGACCCCTGCCACGGCCGAGCCCGACGAAAGCCTCGAATCGGAGACGCCCGGCACGCGCACAGCCGTGGCTGACGCCGAAGTTGGGACGCGGCCGGTAACCTCACAGGTGGACGACGAAGAATCACTGCCGGACGCCCTGCTCGACCCTGCCGGGGGCGCGTGGCACGGCGCGGACGAGGACTTCGATGAGGACGACGCTGAACTGTACGGCACCGACCACTTCGACGACGCCGACGACGAGTCGGTGGTGTCCACGGTGATCCGACCCGCGTTCGACCCGAACGTCTTCGACCAACCCTCCGGGCGATCCATTCACGCATCGCCCGGCCAGAGCCTGGCCGGGCGTTACATGCTGGAGGAGATCCTTTCCGAACAGCCCGAGACGCAGAGCTGGGTGGCGACCGATCAGGTGCTCTCGCGTCCGGTCATGCTGTATCTCCTGCCGCGTGGCGATGGACGCAATGACGAACTCCTCGAGGCCGCCCGCCGCTCGGCCATCGCCACCGATGCGCGATTCCTGCGTGTCCTCGACGCCAGCGGCGAACCGGCCCAGCCCGATGACGACGCCCCCGACGGGCCGTTCGTCGTCTGCGAATACGCCGCCGGTGAGACCCTGGCCAGCATATTGGCCCACGGCCCCATGAGTGCGCTGGAGGCCGGCTGGCTGACCCGTGAGGTCGCCGACGCCCTTGCCGGCATGCATGCACAGGGCATGTATCACGAGCGCATCTCCCCCGAGAGCATCGTGATCACACCCACCGGAAATGTGAAGATCGTCGGTTTCGGGATCCAGTCGGTACTGGAGCCCCCGACCAATGGCTCCCCCGACCCGGCGCAGGCCGATGTCCACGACGTCGGACGCGTCCTCTACGCCACGCTGGCTGCGCACTACCCCGGTGGCCCCGCCCACGGGCTGCCCGCCGTGCCGGTCGGTGCCGATGGTGCATGGCTCACCCCACGCGACGTGCGTCCGGGCGTCTCCCCGGCGCTGGACCGGATCTGTGAGCAGATCCTGAGCGAGCGTCCACGTAGTGGGGCTCCGTTGCAGACCATGCCCGAGATCGGGCGCGCGCTCACCCGGGTGCTCGGAACCGCGGATGCGTCGACCGATCTGGAGCGACGTCTCCGCAACCCCGCCACGACCGGGCCGACCTCGTGGGGCGAGGACGACACCGACTGGGACACCGAACACACCCAGCCGGTTGCGATCGATCACGCCCCCATCCCGGCTTCCCTGTTCGCCGATGCCTCCGACGACGATTCCGAACCCACCAGCATGTTCGCCGTCAGTGACGCTGGCAATGAGCTCACCGACGACGACCCCACTCCCGACGCCGGGCTCCCGGTGCGGGAGGAGGAGCCGTCCAGACGCTGGTTGGGTGTCCTGTTGGCCATCGTGGCGGTGATCGCGCTCATCAGCCTGTTCGCGGTCTTCGGACGCGGCCAGGAAGAGACAGAACCACAGGTGGACTCACCATCGGCGCCGACCGAGCCGATTCCTGCCGGAATCACCGGTGCCACCGACTTCGATCCACAAGGGAGTGACCAGCAGGAGAACCCCGATCTGGTGCCCCAGGCCCATGATGGAGACCCCGAGACGGCGTGGGAAACGGTCGTCTACCGCAATCCGGACATGGCTCCCAAGGACGGCGTGGGCGTCAATATCCAGTTGGACGGGGAGATCGAGGTCACGAAGGTGGAGCTGATGTTGGTCGGCGATGGCACCGATCTGGACATACGCGTTCCTGACGGCGACCAGTGGCGCACCATCGGCAGTGCCGACGATGCCGGCCGTGACGTGACCATCGACGTACCCCCCACCCGTACCGGCGAAGTACAGGTCTGGCTCAAGGAGCTGCCGTCGAGCGATCAGGGTGGCTATCTCGGGGGTATCGCGGAGATCTCGGTTCTCGGGCACCGCTGAACAGCCGTATACTCGATATCCGATGTCCGCACCTGATACCCACCAGGCCCCCGGTATGGACGATGTCCGTTCGGATGAGGCACTGCTCGCCGCTCATGTGGACGGTGACGCAGAAGCTTTCGCCGTGCTCGTGGCACGCCACCGAGACCGTCTCTGGGCCGTTGCCCTGCGCACGATGCGGAACCGTGAAGATGCCGCCGACGCCCTGCAGGATGCTTACATCTCGGCCTTTCGTCGGGCAGGAAGCTTCCGTGGTGGGGCCCAGGTGACCACGTGGCTACATCGAATCGTGGTCAACGCATGTCTTGACCGGATCCGACGCAACAAGGTCCGCCGAGCGGAACCACTGCCGGAGAATCCTGATCGGGCTCCGGAGATGGGCGTGGTGAGCCACACCGATCACGTGGAGATCGAAGAACAGCGGTCCGAGGTACTCGCTGCCCTGCGCCAGCTGAACAGCGATCAACGCGCCGCGATCGTCCTGGTCGACATGGAGGATTATTCGGTGCAGGAGGCAGCCGAGATCCTGGGCTGCGCCCCGGGTACGGTCAAGAGCAGGTGCCATCGGGGGCGAACGAAACTCGCGCCACTTCTGAAGCACTTGCGCATGGACCCCTCCCCGACGTGATCCTTTTCACGGCACGTGCCAGCGAGGGAACCATCCAGGACCTTGCGACGTCACAAGCGCTTGACCCGCACTCAAGCCACATGACCATACTCAAGTCACATCTCGACCCGCAGCACTGCGAAGGAGCGCCATGAACGAAGAGACAGAAGCCGATCGTTTCGTGCGCCAGCTCTTGGCCGACGAACCACACGAGAAGATGCCCGAGAACGTGTTCCAACGTCTCGATGCCGTGGTGCGGGCCGAAGCCGAAGGGCGCGCCCAGGGCGAATGCGCTGAGCGTGAAGAGCGACGCCGTATCGATGCAGCCAAGCGGACTTCTCTGGGAACGTTCGGCGTCAACCCGGTTGACGGCAACGACAGCCTCGCCCACAAGAAATCTCTCGCCGAGGTACGCAGAGTCCTGCGTCGCCACTGACACCTGACCCACCAAAACCTCTGGCCCACCAGACGGCCACGCACGGGCGCAGCACAGAAGACAGCACAGAAACAAGAGATACACAACGAGGAGGGCCACCCCGCACGGGGTGGCCCTCCTCGTTGTTCAGCCGATCTGTTGCTCAGTCAGCCCCAGGTCATGCGGCCCAGGGGTCATTCGGCTCAGGGGTCATCCTGTGACCGAGCGATCAGTTACCGGTCTTGGGCAGGCCCTTCTTGCCAGCGCTGCCATTGCTCTTACCGGTCTGGCCCTTCGAGCCGCCGTCCTTCGAGCCACCGTCGCCGGGCTTGCCACCCTGATGCGGATCGGGGCCGATGAGCAGGGCGGTTCCGCTGTCGGCGATCGCACCGATGTAGCCCGAATCCTGAACGGTCATCTGGAAGGTACCGCCGGTCTCGGCGAGGTTGACGGTCTCGACCAGCGAACCGTTCTCCAGCTTGGCGATGTCACCATCGGCGGTGGTGTAGATCTTGATCTCGCCCTCTGTGACGGGCTCACCGGCCTCGTTGCACGCGGTGAAGGTGTAGGTCTTGCCGGTCTCGTAGGAGCCGGGACGTGCACCGCACTCACCGTTCACGCCGAAATCGACCACAACCGTGGCCGGATCGACGGTCGGGGTCTGCGACGGAGCAGGAGTCTGCGACGGGGCCGGGGTATCCGACGGAGCAGGAGTATCCGACGGAGCAGGAGTCTCCGACGGGGCCGGGGTCGGAGTACCACCGGAGTCCGGGTTGTCACCGACGATGAAGCGCGGCATGTTGCCCTCGGCTCCGGTCGGAACGCCGACGATGTAGCCGTTGTCGGGGATGTTGAACGAGAAGGTTCCGTCAGCGGCCACCGGAGCGGTGCCAACGACGTTGCCCTCGGCAATGACATCTTCGGCATTGCTCGAAGCGCCACCGTAGAAGGTGATCTCGTCGAACTGGGTCGACGGGGCCCACTGGTAGTTCTCATCGGTCTGCTCGCACAGCGTGAGCGTCGCCGAGGATCCCTCGAAGGTGACCGGCATGGGCTCGGCGCACGACGCGCCACGGAAGCCCGTCGAAATGATGGCCTGCGGCTCAGCGGTCGGGGTTTCCTCGACCGAAGGCGTGGCCTCCGGGGTGGGCGTGGCCTCCGGGGTGGGTGTGGCCGAAGCGGTCGGGGTTGCCTCAGCCGAAGGCGTGGGCGTGGCCGTCACCGAAGGAGTCGGCGTGGGCGTTGCGGTGGGCTCTGCATGGGCCAGCGCAGGCACCATGGAGACGCCAAGAGCCGCCGCACCAAAAGCGGCCAGCAGACGACGTGCTGTCATGTTTCTCGCTTCCTTCCGTCGAGCATTCTGAGCTCGAAATTCTCGTTGTGAGCTGACGGCTCCGGTGAGGTCCCCCCGCACGACACCGTCATCTGTGGCACATCAAAGCATGTTCACGCCCTCTGCCCAACTCGGAAAATGCCACCAGAGGGCGCGCTCGTGATTTTTCTCATCCAGCCCCCCCAAAACGCGCACAAAATCACACCATGTTATGAAACCGTTACCTTCTACTTGAAAATACCCCTAGGGGGTATAAGTATGGAGAGTGGTTCGTGTCAGCAACCATCCCCACCGGGGAAAGCAACCACAGGAGGGAACTGCCATGACGGTCACCACCGAACCCACCAGGATCGAACTGGAGATCACCGGCATGACCTGTGCCTCCTGCGCGGCTCGTGTCGAGAAGAAACTCAACCGCATGGAGGGCGTGGAAGCCAGCGTCAACTACGCGACGGAGAAGGCCACCGCGCACACCTACAACGGCACCGATGCCGCCGACCTCATCGCCGTGGTCGAGAAGATCGGCTACGGCGCACGGGTCCCCGAACCCAGAAAGAACCCTGAGGGGGACTCGACGCCGGTCGAGTCTGAGAAGGAGCGTGAGCTCACAGCACTGCGGCAGCGGCTCCTGATCTCTGCTGCACTCTCGATCCCGGTGATCCTCGTGGCGATGATCCCGGCGTTGCAGTTCGACCACTGGGGGTTCGCCTCACTCGTCCTCGCCGCACCCGTCGTCGTCTGGGGCGGTTGGCCGTTCCACCGGGCGACGTGGAAGAACCTGAGGCAGGGCCAGGCCACCATGGACACCCTGATCACGCTGGGAACTACCGCGGCCCTGCTCTGGTCGATCATCGCCCTGTTCTTCGGCGGTGCCGGGGAACCGGGAATGAAGCACGCCTTCGAGCTGAGCATCTCGCGAGACTCTGCGGACGGGCTCAACAACATCTACCTCGAGGTCTCTGCAGGAGTCGTCATGTTCCTGCTGCTCGGCCGATACCTCGAGGCACGCGCCAAACTTCGAGCAGGCGACGCCCTGCGGGCCCTCATGGAGCTGAGCCCCGATGAGGTCTCGGTGCTGCGAGACGGTCGGGAGTCGCGCATTCTTGCCGCGGAGCTGCGGGTCGGCGATCACTTCGTGGCCCGGCCCGGCGAGAAGATCGCCACCGATGGCCGCATCGTCGAAGGTCGCAGCTCCGTCGACGCATCCATGCTCACCGGGGAGTCGCTCCCGGTGGAGGTCGGTGTCGGAGATGACGTCATCGGCGCCACGGTCAACACCGGCGGCCGTCTGATCGTAGAGGCCACGCGCGTCGGATCGGACACGAGCCTTGCGCAGATGGCGCGCCTGGTGGAGGAGGCTCAATCGGGCAAGGCCGAGGTGCAGCGTCTGGCCGATCGGGTGTCGGCAATCTTCGTGCCTGCGGTGATCCTGATCGCCATGGGAACCCTCGCAGTCTGGCTGCTGCTCGGGCACCCCGTTGCATCGGCATTCACCGCTGCGGTGGCGGTCCTCATCATCGCGTGCCCATGCGCGCTCGGACTCGCGACACCCACCGCACTCCTGGTGGGAACCGGCCGCGGTGCGCGGCTGGGGATCCTGATAAAGGGCCCGGAGATGTTGGAGTCGACGCGCCGCATCGACACCATCGTGCTCGACAAGACCGGAACCATCACCACCGGCGAGATGGTCCTCCAGGACGTTGTGACCACCGATGAGGACCGGCACGAGGTGCTTCGCCGTGCCGGTGCCGTGGAGCACGCATCTGAACACCCGATCGCGCGTGCGATCGCCGATGGTGCACGAGCAGCGCTCGGTTCGCTGCCACCGGTCACGGGGTTCGAGAACGTCGAGGGACGCGGGGTACGCGGCAGCGTCGATGATGTCGTGGTTCTGGTGGGCCGTCGCAGCCTGTTGGTCGACGCCGACCTGCTGATTCCCGAACATCTGGCCACTGCCATGGATGACGCCGAGACGCGTGGCCACACTGCCGTCCTCGTGGGCTGGGATGGTACTGCTCGCGGCGTCATCACGGTGGCCGATCAGATCAAGGAGAGCAGCGTCGATGCGGTCGACGAATTCCGAAGGTTGGGTCTGGAACCGGTCCTGCTGACCGGTGACAACCGCATCGTCGCCGAGCATGTGGCCAGGACCGTGGGCATCACACGCGTCCGGGCCGAGGTGATGCCCGAGGACAAGGTCCAGACGGTCCAGGAGTTGCAGCGTGAGGGCCGCGTCGTGGCCATGGTCGGTGATGGTGTGAACGACGCGGCCGCATTGGCCCAGGCCGACCTGGGGCTGGCCATGGGCACCGGAACCGACGTGGCCATCGAGGCGGCAGACATCACCTTGGTGCGTGGCGATCCGAAGGCGGCAGCCGACGCCGTACGCCTATCGCGCGCCACCCTTCGCACCATCAAGGGCAACCTGTTCTGGGCCTTCTTCTACAACTGCCTGGCCATCCCGCTGGCGGCTCTGGGCCTGTTGAATCCGATGCTCGCTGGGGCCGCCATGGCATTCTCGAGTGTGTTCGTCGTGAGTAACAGTCTTCGCCTGAAGAGCTTCACGCCGCGGTCGGTGTGATGGAGTTTCCGTGCGAAGATCATCTGAGTACGAGAAAGCTCCGGCCACATGCCGGGAGCGCCTGCAGAAATGGAGAACGTCGTGGCCCACGGGTATGTGAGTGACAAGGAGCGTTATCTGGCGCGCCTGAAGCGCATCGAGGGGCAGACGCGAGGCATCCACCGGATGATCGACGAGGACGTCTACTGCATCGATGTGCTCACCCAGATCAGTGCGATCACCAGCGCCCTGGAGAACGTCGCTCTCGCTCTGCTCGACGACCACATCAATCACTGTGTGCGCCACGCCGCCGAACACGGGGGCAAGGACGAGATCGACGAGAAGCTCAACGAGGTCAACGCTGCGATCACTCGACTGGTCAAGAGCTGACTTGCCTGCGCATGGCCTCGGCCACGCGCATCACAGGGCCCGACCGTGGGGCCGGTCATGTCGACCGGCCCCATACTCATTCCCGCACACGGCGGAGACGTCCCACTGCCCCGACATGGTCATACGGATCTGGTAGCCCTGCGCTCTGTTCGCAACCGGATAATGACATCGATGTGATTCATCCACAGGTGTGGACAACCCTGTGGATTCTTGATGATCTGACGACCGCCGGAACGAAGCAGGGTCTGCCCGGAAACACGAAACGCCGCAGCCCATGGGCTGCGGCGTTTCATCAGTGCGCCTACCTGGACTTGAACCAGGGACCTCAGTCTTATCAGGACTGCGCTCTAACCGTCTGAGCTATAGGCGCATGGCGTGAACCGAAGACTTAGATTACGACACATCACCAGTTCACGCAAAATCGAGGTCAGTCCTCCGCGAGAGTCACCTCGAGGCCACCGATGAGCGAGGACGCGAGGTTGTACAGAAACGCGCCGAGGGTGGCGAGAGCGGTGATGATCGCGATGTTGATCGCGGCCAACACCACAGACCCACCCAGAACCCGCTGGAATCCGATGTATCGCTTGATGTCGAATTTCTCGGTGTCACCGGGAGTCTCGAGGAAGGGTGCCACGATCGTGTTGATGTGGTTGAACAGGCCCGAAGCCTCGAGGACGCCGTAGACCACCAGCGTCGCCACGATCAGGATGACCGCCCCGGCGATGGAGAACAGGAACGATGTCTTCATGACCGACCAGGGGTCGATCTGCGACAGCCGCAGCCGTGCCTTGCGCGTGCGTCGGGTGCGTCCGACCTGGCGAGCCTTGTCAGCGTCGTCCTTGGAGCCGTCCGCAGCAGCGCGCCCGGTCGCCACACCTGCGGCGGCAGCGAGGCCGGCCTTGGCAGCTGCTCCCCGTCCTTCCTGTGGCTTGCCGCCCTGTGAGGCATTCTGCTGTGCAGCAGCCTCCTTGGCGGGCTGCTGAGTCTGCTGGCCACCCTTGGACGGCGCCGGAACCCCCTGAGCAGCCTCACCGGTGCGCACCTGACCGGCCTGACCCTGCTGACCGGCCTGAGCCTGCTGACCGGAGTGGGTCTGCTGCCTGCCCGAACCACCTGCAGCAGCCGCGCCCGCAGCACCAGCCCCGGCCGCGCCCGCAGCACCAGCGGTCGCGGCCTTACCGCCCTGACCACCGGACTGCTGGGGCCCCTGCTTGGTGGCGTCGCCGGGCTTGGTGGCGTCACCGGGCTTGCCACCCGGACCGCCGGGGTTCGCCTGTCCACCAGCGTTCGCCTGAGCGCCCTGCTTCTGAGCGTCCTTCTTCTGGGCGCCGGACTCCTGAGCTCCCGCCTTCTGACCACCGGCCGAAGTATCACCCTGCACAGCACCCGGCTTCTGGGCTCCCGGTTTCTGTGCACCCGGTTTCTGGGACCCGGGCTTACCGCCCTGGCCACCAACCTGCGCAGCACCGGACTTGTCCTGTCCGCCCGGCGTCTGTGGGCCCGGGTTCTGCGGCTTCTGCCCGCCACCCTGTGGCGCTCCGGCTCCCTGTGTGGAGCCAGGCTTGTCCTTGTTCGATGAGCCCTTGCTCCCATCGTCCTTGCCGCCGCGCACACGGCCCATGACCCGGTCGGCGAGCGTGCTCTCGGAAGGATCACCCTTCTTGTCGAGCTTGCGGATCACCGTCTGCTCGGCGTCCGAAGCATCGTTGTTGGAGTCACTCACGCTCGTCCTCCTCCGCATTAGCGGTGTCGTTGACAGGTTGCGGCTCGGCACCCGTGTTTTCTGCCGAACCATCATTCACCATGGAATCAACTTCCGTCGATTCATCCTCGTCCACGAGACTTGCTTCAGGGTTCAACGCGATCAGCGAGACCGCATCATCCTCGTTGACGCCGACGAATCGCACGCCCATGGTGTCACGACCATGCACATCCACCTCATCGACACCACTGCGAGTGATCTGACCGCTGTGCTTGATCGCGATGATCTCATCCGATTCACGGCAGATCAGCCCGCCCACGAGCTCGCCGCGTTTGGCGTTGAGCTTCATGGCCTTGATGCCCAGGCCACCGCGTCCCTGCACCCGGTAATCCGACACCGGGGTGCGTTTGCCATACCCCTCGTCGGTCACCGTGAACACATACCATGCGTCCTCGGGAAGATCATTGTCGATCATCGCCATCGACAGCAGCTCATCGTCACCACGGAACTTCATGCCGGTCACACCCGAGGTGGCACGCCCCATGGGACGCAGCTGCTCATCACTGGCATTGAACCGGATCGCCTGCCCATGCTTGCTGATCAACAGCACGTCATCCTCCGGACCGGCCAGACCGGCACCGATGAGCTCATCGTCCTCGGTTCGGAACGTCAGGGCGATGACGCCTGCCTGACGCGGGGTGTCGTAAGCGCTGAGCTCGGTCTTCTTGACCATGCCCTTCTTCGTGGCCAGCAGAAGATACGGCTCGTCCTCGTAGGAACCGATGGCCAGAACCTGCGCGATCTGCTCATCGGGAAGGAAGGACAGCAGTCCCGCGACGTGCGAGCCACGCGCATCACGGCCGGCTTCGGGAAGCTGCCACACCTTGGTTCGGTAGACCCGACCCATGTTCGTGAAGAACAGCACCCACTGATGGTTCGATGTGGCGAACAGGTGCGCCACCTCATCATCGGCCCGCAGCGCAGCACCGCGCACACCCTTGCCGCCACGCTTCTGGACGCGGTACTGGTCCATGCGCGTGCGCTTGGCATAGCCGCCCTGGGTGATGGTCACCACCATCTCCTCGTTGGGGATGAAGTCCTCCTCGGACATGTCCCCGTCCGCGGCCACGATGCGCGTGCGTCGATCATCGCCGTACTTCTCGACGATCTCCGCCAGCTCGGTGGAGATGATCTCACGCTGACGCTCATCGCTGGCGAGGATGTCCTTGAGGTCTGCGATGCGACGCTCGAGCTCGGCCAGCGTGTCCACGATCTTCTGACGCTCGAGCGCCGCCAGACGCCGGAGCTGCATGTCCAGGATCGCGGTGGCCTGCACATCATCGATGTCCAGGAGCTCCTTGAGGCCATCACGTGCGGCCTCGGTGGTCGGCGAGCGTCGGATCAAAGCGATGACCTCGTCCAGCGCGTCGAGTGCCTTGACCAGACCCCGGTAGATGTGGGCCTGTTCCTCGGCCTTGCGCAGGCGGAAGGCCGTGCGTCGTTGGATGACCTCGATCTGGTGCTTGACCCAGTTGGAGATGAACTGGTCAAGACGCAGCGTCCGCGGCACATCGTCCACCAGTGCAAGCATGTTGCAGCCGAACGTGTCCTGCAGCGGCGTGTGCTTGTACAGGTTGTTCATCACCACACGCGGGCGGGCGTCACGCTTGAGGACGATCACCAGACGCTGACCGGTACGGCCCGAGGACTCGTCACGGATGTCGGCAATCCCCTGGATACGTCCGGTATTGACCAGATCGGCGATCTTGATCGCAAGGTTGTCCGGATTGCACATGTACGGAAGCTCGGTGACCACCAGCATCTGGCGGCCCTTGGCGTCCTCCTCCATGTCGATGACCGCGCGCATCGTGACCGAGCCACGACCGGTGCGGTAGGCCTCCTCGATACCTGACCGCCCCACGATGAGAGCGCCACTGGGGAAGTCTGGGCCCTTGACCCGAGCCATCGCCGCCTCGAGAAGCTCCTCGTCGGTGGCGTCAGGATTCTCCAGCGACCACTGGACGGCGTCGGCCACCTCTCGCATGTTGTGCGGCGGGATATTGGTGGCCATACCCACCGCGATACCGGTGGAACCGTTGACCAGGAGATTCGGGAAACGTGCCGGAAGCACAACCGGTTCGGTGTCACGGTTGTCGTAGTTGGGCTTGAAATCGACGGTGTCCTCGTCGATGTCTCGCACCATCTCCATCGCGAGATTCGCCATGCGGCACTCGGTGTACCGCATCGCTGCGGCCTTGTCATTGCCCGGAGAACCGAAGTTCCCCTGCCCTTGAACCAACCGGTGCCGCATCGCCCAAGGCTGGGCCAGGCGCACGAGAGTGTCATAGATCGCCGAGTCACCGTGAGGGTGGTACAGACCCATGACCTCACCGACCACGCGGGAGCACTTGTTCCAACCACGATCGGGGCGGTATCCACCGTCGTACATGGCGTAGATGACGCGCCGATGCACCGGCTTAAGACCATCCCGCACGTCGGGCAGCGCGCGCCCGACGATGACGCTCATCGCATAGTCGAGGTACGAGCTCTGGATCTCCGCCTGCAGATCGATCTGCTGCGTCGTGCCCTTGGCCGGGGATTTGAGCTTCTCGCTCTCGGGAGGTTGCTCACTCATGCGTCATGGCTCCTTGCTACGGATGATGGGCGGCGCGAAGGCGTCCGGCCCGGGTCAGATGTCGAGGAAACGGACGTCCTTGGCATTGCGTTGGATGAAGGTGCGGCGCTGTTCGACGTCTTCGCCCATCAGGATGGAGAACATCTCATCGGCCCGTGCCGCGTCCTCGAGCTGGACCTGCAGGAGGATGCGGTTCTCCGGGTCCATGGTGGTTTCCCACAGGTCGTCGGCGTTCATCTCGCCCAGACCCTTGTACCGCTGGATGGGGTTGACGTTCGGCAGCTTCTTGCCCGCCTCCAGACCGGCCTTGTAGAGGACGTCACGTTCGGCATCGGTGTAGGCGAGCTCGTGGGGGGAGTTCGTCCACTTCAAGCGGTACAGCGGCGGCTGGGCCAGGTACACGTGCCCACCGTCGAGCAGCGGCTTCATGTAACGGAACAGCAGCGTCAGCAGCAGGGTGCGAATGTGGGCGCCGTCCACGTCGGCGTCAGCCATCAACACGATCTTGTGATAGCGCAGACCCTCGACGTTGAAGTCCTCCTGGACGCCGGTGCCGAGGACGTTGATGATCGCCTCGACCTCCTTGTTCGCGAAGATCCGGTCGACCGTGGCCTTCTCGACGTTCAGGATCTTGCCGCGGATCGGCAGGATCGCCTGGGTGCGCGGGTCACGTCCGCCCTTGGCCGAACCGCCGGCCGAGTCACCCTCGACGATGAAGACCTCGCACTCCTCCGGCTCGTTGGAGGAGCAGTCCACGAGTTTGCCGTAGGCACCGCTGCCCCCGAGCAGCGACTTGCGTGAACGCGCCATGTCGCGGGCCTTGCGGGCGGCGATGCGGGCCTGAGCGGCGGCCTGGGCCTTACGCACGATCTGCTTGCCGTCCCCGGGGTTCTGCTCGAACCAGTCCGAGAGTTTCTCGTAGGTCACCTTCTGCACATACGAACGGGCCTCGGTGTTGCCGAGCTTCGTCTTGGTCTGGCCCTCGAACTGTGGCTCGGCCAGTTTCACCGAGACGATCGCGGTGAGCCCTTCCCGGATGTCGTCACCCGAGACGCGCTCTTCCTTCTTTTTGACCATGCCCCATGCCTCGGCCCATTTGTTGACCGTCGTGGTCAACGCCGCACGGAACCCTTCCTCATGCGTGCCACCCTCATGGGTGTTGATGGTGTTGGCGAAGGTATGCACCGATTCGGCGTACGAGGTGGTCCACTGCATCGCGATCTCGATGCTGAGGCCCTCATCGGCCCACTCCGATTCCACGTCGATGATGGTGCTGTGGATCGGATCCTTGGCCCGTGTCAGGTACCGAACATAGTCGGTGATGCCCTCGGCGTAGTGGAAGGTGTCGGTGAGCTGTTCGCCGTCCTCGTCGAGCCGATCGGGGCGCTCATCGGTGATCTTGATCGTGAGGCCCTTGTTGAGGAACGCCATCTCGCGAAAACGTGTGGCAAGCGTCTCGTAGGAGTACTCGGTGGTCTCGAAGATATCCGGGCTCGCGTAGAACGTGATGCGCGTACCGGTCTCGTCGACCCCCTCGGCGTCCACCTCGCGGAGATCCTCCACGGGGACACCGAGCACGAAGTCCTGAGCCCACGTGCTTCCCTCGCGACGAACACGGACCTCGAGCCGCTCCGACAGGGCGTTCACCACAGAGGCACCGACGCCGTGCAGACCACCGGAGACCTTGTAGCCGCCATCGCCGAACTTGCCGCCGGCGTGGAGCTCGGTGAGCACCAGCGTCACGGTCGGGATGCCCTTGGTGGGATGCATCTCCACCGGAATACCGCGGCCGTTGTCCGATACCGAGATCCCGCCCTCGGGAAGGAGGCGCACATCGATCGTGTCGCAGTACCCGGCCAGGGCTTCATCCACGGCATTGTCGACGATCTCGTAGACAAGATGGTGCAGGCCCCGTTCACCGGTGGACCCGATATACATGCCCGGGCGCTTGCGCACCGCCTCCAGGCCCTCGAGCACTGTGATGGCCGACGCGTCGTACACGCCCGCCTCCACAAGCTGCTGCTTGGTCTGCTCGGCCTTGGCCTCCACCTCGGCAGAGGCCTCGGGGGTGATACCCGGGTCCGCATCAGGATGCTTGGGTTCACGCACCTGATCTTCAGGCACCTCCGGAGTACCGGCCTGCTCGCTCATTCGTCTCCCATCGAAGATCAACGTGTCGATCTTAGTCGACCAAGCCGCCCGATGCCGCTCACACGCCCGCGAGCCCGTCAGCAGTGGTGTCCCACCCGAAACGCCCTCGGCCCCGTCACAGCGTCTCTCGCGGCCGGGTTGATCACCACTCCATAACAGACTCCGACAGCACTCCCCCACGGTGATGACAAAAATCGGAGGCTCTGGTGATATTGGCTAGACATTTTTGCAACGACGCTCGGAGGACCCATGAACTCGGTGATGTTGACCCTCATCGGCATCGCGATGGTCGCGCTCGGATACCTGCTGTATTCGCACTACATCGCGAACCGGGTCTTCCGACTGGACCCGGACTTCGAAACCCCCGCACACGAATTCGAGGACGGCGTCGACTACGTACCGACCAACAAGTACGTGCTGTGGGGGCACCATTTCACCTCCGTGGCCGGTGCCGCACCCATCGTCGGCCCCGCGATCGCGGTGATCTGGGGCTGGCTCCCGGCCTTCCTGTGGGTCACGCTCGGCACCATCTTCTTCGCCGGCGCACACGACGTCGGTGCGCTCTGGGCCTCGGCCCGTAACAAGGGCCAGTCCATCGGCACCCTGTCGGGCCGCTACATCGGCGGACGCGGACGTAACCTGTTCCTCGTCGTCATCTTCCTGCTGCTGCTCATGGTGAACTCGGCGTTCGCCGTGGTCATCTCAGGCCTGCTTGTGAGCACACCCACCGCCGTGATCCCCACGTGGGGCGCAATCGTGGTGGCTCTGTGCATCGGGCAGGCGATCTACCGCCTCAAGTGGAATCTGCCAGTGGTGTCACTGGTGGGTGTCATCGCGCTGTACGCTCTGATGATCTTGGGCGACCGGTTCCCCATCGTTCTGCCCGATACGATCCTCGGCCTGACGGCGAATGCCTTCTGGATCGTGGTCCTGTTCATCTACGCGGGCATCGCGTCCCTGCTCCCGGTGTGGATGCTCCTGCAGCCCCGCGATTACATCAACGGCCTGCAGCTGTTCATCGGTCTGGGCATCCTCTACGTCAGCATCTTGGTTTCACGGCCCGAGATCGTGGCTCCGGCGGTGAACTCCAACCTTCCCGAGGGCACTCCGGGAATCGCTCCGCTGCTGTTCGTGACGATCGCCTGTGGTGCTGTCTCCGGCTTCCACGGGGTCGTCGCCTCGGGCACGTCCTCCAAGCAGATCGACAAGGAGACCGACGAACGATTCGTCGGCTACTTCGGCGCCGTGGGCGAAGGGCTCCTCGCACTGGGCACCATCATCGCCACCACCTCGGGCTTCGCCGCCCTGGCCGACTGGGAAGAGGTCTACAAGGAGTTCGGTGAAGGTGGCGTCACCGCGTTCGTCGAGGCCGGTGGGCAGATCCTCAACGCAGGACTGGCCATTCCCACCAGTCTGTCCTCCACGATCCTGGCCACCATGGCCGTCCTCTTCGCCGCCACCACCATGGACACCGGCGTCCGCCTGCAGCGCTACGTCGTCAGTGAGATCGGTGAACTGTTCGGCCGCAAACCGAACGCCGCGGTCTCGACGCTCATCGTCATCGTCGTCACGCTCGCCCTGTCGTTCAGCACCGGAGCCGATGGCGAAGGCGGCATGGTGATCTGGCCACTGTTCGGTACCACCAACCAGCTCATGGCCGCGCTCACGCTCAGCATCCTCGCGGTCATGTTGACCCGCAAACGTCGCCCGATCACCGCGATCGTCCTCCCGCTGTTGTTCATCCTCGTGATGACGCTGCTGGCGCTGGTCACCCAACTCGGCCAGTACTGGTCCCAGCAGGAGTGGCTGCTGCTGGCCCTCGACGCGATCATCCTCGTGTGCGCGGTGTGGGTGGTGCTGGAATCGGCACTGGCACTGGCCCGGGCACGCAATGAGCCCGAGGACGACGAGACACCAGCCGAATCGACCATGAAATCCACAAAGTGACATGAACGTACGCGAACGCCTTCGCGTCTTCGCCCGCGGGCTGTCGCAGTTCTATTCCGGGAACTACCGTGCGACGTTCGCCCGTGCCCGCCGCGACGAGGATGATCTGTTCAGCATGATGGTGTTCGCCGAGGCCCTCGGCGTCCCCAACCCGGCGTCCTACCACACTCTCGAACTGACCCCGGTGATGTTCGAACGCTTCCACGAATGGCATCGCCGCATGGGCATGGAACGATCCCCCCTCGACACCCTCGCGTGCTGTTGATGCCACATGTGTACAGGTGAGTTCACATGAGCACTGCTCCATGGCATGACCGCCGAATCCTGTTCTTCGGAGGCAAGGGGGGCGTTGGGAAGACCACTCTGGCGTCGGCCATGGCCATGGCGAAAGCCCGTCAGGGTGAGCGTGTGCTGGTGGTCTCCACCGACCCGGCCCACAACCTGGGACATCTGTGGGACGAGACGGTCGGAGCGGGACAGGTGCCGCTGACGAACGGCGTCTGGGGAACCGAACTCGATCCCACACAGATCGCCCGCGAACATGTGCGGGCGGTGTCACGGACCGTGCGCGGGCTCATGCCCGAACACCTCCACAAACGCGTCGACGACTACTTCGCACTCACCCTCGAAGCCCCCGGAACACATGAATCGGCGCTCGTGGACGCCATGGGCCGACTCGTGCTGGAGGGCTTCGAGGAGTACGACACGCTCGTGTTCGACACCGCGCCCACCGGCCACACCACGCGTCTGCTGGAGATGCCGCGGCTGATGCAGATGTGGACCGACGGGCTTCTCGCCAGCCGTGACCGCGCCGACCGGTTCAGCGACGCCATCCGTGGCCTCGACGGGGACCGCCGTGCTCCCGATGCCGTCGATGTCCGCAACAGTCGGATTCGTCATCTGCTCGAGGAACGGCGCACCCGATTCATCCAGGTGCAGGAGATCCTCGGTGATCCGGTGCTGACCGGGTTCATGGTGGTGACCCTGCCCGAACGACTCCCGACCCTCGAATCACTCGCGCTGCACGAACAACTGTGCGCACTGGGCATGGGCGTCCCCGCGGTTCTGATCAACCGCTGTTCCGCCCCCGACGCGCCCCAATGGCGAATCGACGAGGAGGCGCGGAACATCGAAGAGATCACCGCCCGGGTCGACGCTCCGGTGCTCCAGATCCCTGTGTTGGAACGCCCCATGACCGGCCTCGACGCGGTCACGGCCATGGCCGACGCGTTGCAGACCGCCATGGGTGGACGCTGAACCCGCCGGTGTCTGGCTGCTCCCAACCCAGGGAAAGGCTTCACTCGAACACGGGCGGTCGTTTCTCGACGAACGCGCTCACCGCTGTCTCCACCTGGTCGGGTTCCGACACATCGGCGCCCACGGCGATGGCCCGCCCACCGGCAGCGCTGATCTCATCGGCCACGGCCTCGCAGGCCTCCTGTTTCAGATCGAGGACAGCAACCGCCATGCCGTCGGCAGCGAAGCGACGACTGACCTCCGCTCCGATCCCTCGTTCTGCTCCGGTGACGATTGCGACGCGCTGATCCACCATGTCGAGACTCCCCATTCAACGTTGAACGTGTGGCGTGGGTCTCACGCTAGTTGAATCTGGCTTCGAGTTCAACTAGCTTGCCAGTGCCCTCTCAAAGACGAACAGGAGCACCCGATGAGCGAGACCACACCGCGCCGCGTCGCCTCGATCGAAGAACTCAAGAACCTCGTGGGTGTCACCCTCGGCCCCACACGGTGGCATCAGGTCGCCCAGGACGACATCAACGCATTCGCCGACATCACCCAGGATCACCAGTGGATCCACATCGACACAGAACGTGCCGCCGAGAGTCCGTTCGGCGGCACGATCGCGCACGGCCTCTACGGCCTGTCGCGCACCCCTGCCCTGATGGCCGAGCTCCTGCAGGCCGAAGGCTTCCGTCACGTACTCAACTACGGATACGACAAGGTCCGGTTCACCAGCCCCGTCCCGGTGGGCAGCCGGATCCGCATGTCGGCGGAGGTCATCAGGGCCGAGGAACGTTCCCCCGGAGAGCTTGATGTCGTGACGCGGTTGACCCTCGAGACCGAAGAGAGCGACAAACCCTCACTCGTCGC
Organism: Propioniferax innocua; assembly: GCF_006716235.1. Classification (GTDB taxonomy): domain Bacteria; phylum Actinomycetota; class Actinomycetes; order Propionibacteriales; family Propionibacteriaceae; genus Propioniferax; species Propioniferax innocua. Next base: position 983,785 of record NZ_VFOR01000002.1, read on the forward strand.
CGAATCGATCGGACGCTTCGTGAGCTGAGCGCACCATTTCGGGCCGGTGACCCTGCGGGGTCACCGGCCCGATTCGGCTCATGGCTCCAGCACGACCTTGCCCGTGACCGTGCGCGTCTCCAGTGACTGGAGTGCGGCGGCCGCGTCCTCCAGAGGGTAAGTTCCCCCGACCATGGGCTTGAGTGCCCCTGACCGCAGGTGCGGTTCGATGGCGGCCCACTCCTTGGCCACATGGCCCTTGCGCTCCATCGCATAGGCCCCCCAACCGACACCGACGGTCGAGATGTTGTTGAGCAGCAACCGATTCACCTTGACCTCCGGGATCGATCCGGCAGTGAAACCGATGACGAGGAGCCGTCCGTGGGGGCGCAGCGTCCGCAGCGAATCGGTGAAACGGTCTCCGCCGACCGGATCGACCACGATGTCGATGCTCCTGCCCACCGTGTCCTTGAATCCTTCGACACCCACGACCTCATCAGCACCGGCTTCACGCGCCACCGCCGCCTTCTCCTCGGTCGACACCACACCCACCACGCGTCCGGCGCCGAATGCCTTGGCGATCTGGATCGCCGCGGTACCGATCCCTCCGGCGGCCCCATGCACCAGGACGCTTTCCCCCTCCGCCAGATGGCCCCGCTCCACGAGAGCGAAGTACGCGGTGCAGTAGTTGAACAGGAACGAGGCCCCTTCGGCGAAGGACACCTCGTCCGGGAGCACGAAGGTGAGGTCCGGACGGGCCTGCACCTTTTCGGCGAACCCACCCAGCAGGCAGAGCGACGCCACACGGTCACCGACCTTGAGCCCACAACCTTCGGGGGCGGACTCCACGACACCGGCGACCTCAGCCCCGGGAACGAAGGGAAGTTCGGGCTTGACCTGATAGAGACCACGGGTCTGCAGGAGCTCGGGAAAAGCGACACCTGCAGCTTTGACCGCGATCGTCACCAGGCCGGGGTTGGCGGGCTCGGGAATGTCCTGCAGCTCGAGGGCCTCGGGCCCATCGAGCCGGGTGATCTGGATGGCACGCATGTGAATTTCCTTGTCGTTATTGAATGCGTCGTCGTTGTCGGATGCGTCGTCGTTGTCGAATGCGATGTGGGCTCAGACCTTGAGGACGAGCTTGCCGGTGTTGGTGCCGCGATAGATGTCCAGCAACGCCTCCGGGAAGGCGGCGACCCCACCGGTGCGGACGGTTTCGCGGGCCTGCAGGGAACCGTCGGAGATCATGCGCATGATCTCGGTGACAGCTTCGAGATAACGCGCCTCGTAGTCGGTGACCACGAATCCGCTCATCGAGGCACGGAACACGAGCAACGACATGTAACGGCGTGGGCCCTCGGGGAGCTGCTCTGCGTTGTAGGCCGATATGGCTCCACAGATGACGATGCGCGCCCCCACCGCGAGGTTGGCCAGGGCGGCGTCCAACATGTCACCTCCGACATTGTCGAAGTAGACGTTCACACCGTCTGGCGCAGCTGCACGGACCTGCTTGGTGAGGTTCCCCTCACGGTGGTCGATGACCTCGTCGCACCCGAGCTCCCGCAACCAGACACACTTTTCCGGCCCACCGGCGACACCGATCACACGGCAGCCACGTGCTTTGGCGAGCTGCACCACGACACTTCCCACCGCTCCGGCCGCCGCCGAGACGAGCACGGTGTCGGTCGGCTCGGGGCGTCCGATCTCGAAGAGCCCGAAGTAGGCCGTCATACCCGGCATACCCAGAGCACCGAGATGAGTGGGAAGGCTCACCGCATCGGCCTCCACCTTCTCGACCCCCTTGCCGCTGGAGAGCGCGAAGTCACGCACGCCGAACAAGCCGGTGACCTTGTCCCCCTCGGTGAAGTCGGGGTGCTGTGAGGACACGACCGTCCCAGCCCCGAACGCACGCATGACGGCACCGATCTTCACCGGCGGCACATAGGAGCGAACATCGTTGAGCCATCCGCGCATGGCGGGATCGATGGAGATGTACTCCACCTGGACGACGATCTGGCCGTCATCGGGATCGGGAACCTCGCGCGTTGCGATCTCCCATGTGCTGTCATCGGGATATCCGGTGGGTCGCTGTGCAAGCCGCACCTCAGTGGCGGACCAGGGCATGGAGACCTCCTCGTCTAGCCGTGTCCGGGTGGCCACACTACTTGTACATGAATCCGCTTTCAAGTATGTTCGCGGCCAACGCAATGACGCGCACATCGACATCGGAGGGCCCATGGATCTCTCGTCTCTGTTCGACCTCACCGGCCGCACCGCAATCGTCACCGGCGGCTCACGCGGCATCGGCCGCATGATCAGCGAGGGGCTGCTCAGCGCCGGCGCCACCGTCTACATCACCGCACGCAAAGCCGAGGCCTGTGATGCGACGGCCGAAGAGCTCAGCGAATTCGGCACCTGCATCTCACTGCCCTGCGATCTCTCCGACCCCGAGTCGCTCATGACCTTCGTGCGTCAGTTCAGTGACCGCGAAACCTCACTGGACATCCTGGTGAACAACGCCGGGGCGGCATGGGGAGCGCCCTTCGACGAGTTCCCCGAGCATGGTTGGGACAAGGTCATGGATCTCAACCTCAAGGCACCGTTCTTCCTGACCCAACAGCTCACACCGATGCTGACCAAGGCCCATGTCACGAACGGCCACCAGGCCAAGGTGATCAACATCGCGTCCATCGACGGACTCTCCCTGAACCCCATGGAGACGTTCTCCTACCACGCGAGCAAGGCGGGAATGATCCACCTCACCCGCCGTATGGCGGTGACGCTGGCCCCCCGCGGCATCGTCGTCTCGGCCATCGCACCCGGTGCCTTCGCCACCAAGATGAACCGCGAAGCCGCCGAGAAGGCCGATGAAGTCGTCCAGGGCATCCCCGCAGGGCGTATCGGCGTCGACGCCGACATGGGAGCTGCTGCGGTCTACCTCGCCTCGAACGCCGGCGATTACGTGGTCGGTGAAACGCTCGTCGTCGATGGAGGCGTCACCATCCAGCGGTGACCCCGTGGGGCCTCACCCCTCTGCTTCCTCAACCCCCGAACCGCCGAGATCAGGGGCGGTGAGGCCCAAGGCGTTGGTCCACAGTCGCGTCGCGGTCTGCACCAGTAGCTCCATCGACCCTCCGAGCTCATAGCGCACCTGATCATGGATCAGACGGGAAACCATCCCGGACAGCGCGGCGGAGGCGGCGTCTGGGTCCAACTGTCGATCCGCCAGACCGCGAGCCTGGAGATCTCGGATGGCACGCGCATTGCGTTCCACGAAGGCCTCAGAACGCTGACGTCGAAGTCGGCGGAAACGTGGATCCACCGCAACCACCTGGTCCATCAGGAGATTCAGCCTGCCGTTTCGCTTGTAGGCCTCGAAGTAGGCACGGTTGGCCGCCTCGATCGTCGCGATCGGATCATCATCGATACGCCCCGTACCCGGATAGAGCATGTCCTTCTTGGTCTGCTCCATGACCGCGGCGAAGACCTCATCCTTACCCTCGAACCACGTGTAGAAGCTTCCGATCGAGCACTTCGCTTCCTGGGCGATGTCCACAAGACGGGCGTCAACGTAACCGTCCCGCTCGAACACCACCCGTGCGGCCGCGATCAACGCCTCCCGGGTGCGGTGCCCACGGGCAGTCTGGGGCTGGACACCGGTCGAGAGCTCGCCCATCGGCTCGGATTCTTCATGCTCCATCGAAGTCACGTTACCGGTTCTGCTGCGTCGAGCACGGCGTTGGCACGCGCCACGAGATCGTCCACAGCTTCAGGCCCGACTTCGCCCAGACTCGTCAGGTTCCGATGGTCATCCATCTGGCGTTTGCGCACGCCTTCGAGGATGATCGCGACCTTCCAGAGACCGATCGCATGCCAGAAGGTGTGGTCCGACACATCGCGCCCCGTCACGCGGGCATAGTGCTCGATGAGCTCGGCGCGGGTGGCGAATCCGGCACGGGCCGTTGAGTTCGGCAGCACCGTGGGCGGATCCCCGGGCTCATTCCAGTAGGCCAACAGCGTTCCCAGATCAGCGAGGGGCTCCCCCAGCGTGCACAACTCCCAATCGATCACCGCCTTCACCTCGGCGTCGGCGGGGTCGATGATGATGTTGCGCACGTGACAGTCCCCATGCACGAGCGTCAATTCAGAAGGTTCGGGGGCTCCCGCGATCAGGCGTTGCGTCAACCGATCCAACTCGGGAAGATCACGCGTCCGGCTCTTCTCCCACATGCCCGACCAACGCCGCAGTTGACGCTCCGCATACGGCTTGTGGGATGTCAGATCGATGAGCCCGGTGGCCTCGAGATCGACCGAGTGAATCTTCGCGATGGCCTCCACCAGCGACAGCCCCACACGGTGCCGCTGCTCGGCCGCAAGCTGCTCGGCATCGGCAGCGGTGTTCAGAACCAGACCTTCCACATATTCCACCGCCATCAGCGGAACATCGGTGACCGGTTCTTCGGTCGCCAGCCCGAACACCTGTACCACCGGCACCTCACTCCCCTGCAGAGCCGTGAGGATCCGGTGTTCCCGAGCCACGTCGTGGGCGGAGGCAAGCAATTCACCCAATGGTGGCCGCCGCAGAACCAGCCGTCGCCCCTCGAGATCTGTGGCGGTGTAGGTCAGGTTCGATTGACCGGCACCGATCCGCTTGAACGTCAGGGGTGCTGTGAGTCCGGCGTCCAGACCAACCAGCCATGATTCAACCGCTCCGGCATTGATCCCTTCGACCCGTTCGGTCTCCATGAAACGTCCTTCCTTCGATCACCACGCGTCCGGCCGCCATAGTCGGACGGATACGGCTCCTTCGCCGAGGTGGCGCATCGTGGTCCATCCTCCCGGATGGTCAGCGTCGACCCCACTCCGGATCGCGGCGACGCAGTTCCTGCCGAGCGATCGTCATTCTGTGCACCTCATCGGGGCCATCTGCCAGGCGGAGCGTTCGCACCGCCGCGTACATCCGAGCCAGCGGGAAGTCGTCGCTGACCCCGCCTCCCCCATGAACCTGGATGGCACGATCAAGCACCTTCAAAGCCACATTGGGAGCCACGACCTTGATGGCTGCGATCTCCATCCGCGCCTCCTTGTTGCCCACCGTGTCCATCATGTGCGCAGCCTTCAGCGTCAGAAGACGGGCCATCTCGATCTCCATGCGGGATTCAGCGATCCAGTCCTGGATGTTGGAGCGGTCCGCCACCGGCGAACCGAAGGTCACCCTGGACTGTGCCCGGTCGATCATGAGATCCAATGCGCGTTCGGCGATTCCGATCGTTCGCATGCAGTGGTGGATCCGACCCGGCCCCAACCGTGCCTGGGAGATCATGAACCCATCACCCTCACCGGCGAGCAGGGCCGTGGTGGGCACCCGGACGTCATTGAAAGTGATCTCCGCATGCCCCTCACGGTCGTGATAGCCGAACACCGGGAGCCCGCGCTCGATCGTGATCCCGGGGGTATCGATGGGAACCACCATCATCGACTGCTGCCGATGCTTCGGGCCGTCGGGGTCGGTCTTGCCCATGACGATCAGCACGCGGCACTTCGCGTGCAGGGCATTGGAGCACCACCATTTGCGTCCGTTGATCACGTACTCGTCGCCGTCACGGACCATCGAAGTCTCGATGTTCGTCGCATCGGAACTCGCCACAGCAGGCTCGGTCATCGCGAAGCCCGAGGCGATCTCACCCGCCAACAACGGCTCGAGCCACTTCTTCTTGTGCTCATCGGTACCGAAGAGCGTCAGGACCTCCATGTTGCCGGTATCGGGAGCGTTGCAGTTCGTGGCCTCGGGGGCCAACTCGATGCTCCGTCCGGTGATCTCGGCCAGGTGCGCATACTCGAAATTGGTCAGCCCCGGGCCATATTCCGAGTACGGATGGAACATGTTCCACAGCCCACGGCGTCGAGCTTCGGCCTTGAGGTCCTCGAGGATCTGCGGGTGGTGGTGAGGGTCCCCCGCAGCCTCCATCTGCTCGCGGTACACCGGTTCTGCCGGGTAGACGTGCTCGTCCATGAACGTCAAGAGCCGTTCCCTGTACTCACGGCCGCGCTCGCTGAGCTCCATCATGCTCTGACTCCTTGTTTCGCTGGGATCGTCGGCTCCATCGCCGTGCCTCACATCGGTGCGGGGATCCAATCCGTGATGTCCGCCAAGTTATATGAATCCAGATTCAATTTCAAGTTTATGTCTTCGCCGTTACCCAGGTCGTTACCAACATTTCACCCGACTGATATTCCTCCCCGCCAAAAGGTTCGCTAGCGTCCGCAGTGAAACCGCCACTCGCATCAGGAGTCGTCGTGCGCAGCCTTCTCGCCCTGGTCATGGGACCATTCATGTTGTTCGCAGCAGCCTTGGGAACCTCGGCCCCGGCAGCGGCCGAAACACCCGAAGTCACCATCGCCACCTTCAACGCGAGCCTCAACCGGGATGGCGCGGGAAAACTCATCGACGATCTCTCGACCGGTGATGATGAACAAGCCCAGAACGTGGCGGAGACCATCCAGCGAGCCGAAGCGGACATCGTTCTGGTCAACGAATTCGACTTCGACGCCGAGGGCAAGGCCGTCGATCTGTTCCGGGAGAACTACCTGAACGTCTCGCAGAACGGGGCTCCCACCGCCGACTACCCCTACGCATGGAGCGGCCCGGTGAACACCGGTGTGCCCAGCGGATTCGACCTGAACAATGACGGACAGATCGGCGGCCCCGACGACGCCCTCGGTTTCGGTGAGTTCCCCGGGCAGTACGGTTTCGTGGTCTACTCCAAGCATCCGATCGCTGAGGATCAGGTGCGCACCTTCCAGAACTTCCGGTGGGCCGACATGCCTGATGCGTTGCTCCCTGTCGCAGAAGACGGGACCGCGTGGTACTCCGAGGAAGAACTCGCGATCATGCCACTGTCGTCCAAGACCCACGCCGATGTGCCGGTCGATGTGAATGGCACCACCGTGCATGTGCTGGCTGCCCATCCCACGCCCCCATCGTTCGATGGCCCCGAGAAACGCAACCAGCGTCGCAACTCGGACGAGATCCGACTGTGGCACGACTACGTCTCCGGCCATGCCGATTACCTGTACGACGACAACGGCCAAACCGGCGGTCTGGATGCGGGGGCGAACTTCGTCATCGTCGGTGACTACAACTCCGACCCGAACGACGGTGATTCTTGGCCCGGTGCGATCGATCAGCTGTTGACCGCTGAGCAGATCCAGGATCCGAAGCCGACCTCGCCCGGCGGTGAGGAAGCGGCCCAGCAGGGCGGTGCCAACACCGATCATCAGGGTGATCCGAGGCTCGACACCTCCGACTTCAACGATGATCCCGCCCCGGGCAACCTGCGCGTGGACTACGTGCTGCCCAACGCGGCGGCCGATGTGAGCGATTCCGGGATCTTCTGGCCCACCAGCGACAACCCGCTGAGCAGGCTCACCGGCGAATACCCGTTCCCGACATCAGACCACCGTCTGGTGTGGATCAAGGCCAGCTTCCCGGGCCAGACCAGCGAACCGACACCTTCGGCAGAGCCCACGACCGAACCCACTGGAACTCCTGATCCCACCGGTGCTCCGACAAAGTCCCCAGGCAACTCGACTCCACCTCCCGGAGCTCCCAAACGCGGTCTGCCGAACACCGGGAACTGAACCGCTCGATCAAGCATCTGGCTGGCAGGATCATCCATCTTCTGGTTTTCACCTTCGACTCCCGCCAGCTCGGCTCCCGATTCACTACCCTGCTTGAACGGTTTTCCCTTGGCCCCGGCCGCTTGGCCTTGACCGCTTGACCGCTTGGCCCTTGGACCCGGCCCACTCAGCGTTTGACCTTTGGCATTTCTGGCACAGATGGGGCTGGGCTGTACTTCTCCCTCTCGTGGTTTCCTCCCACGAGACCCCACCGTCTCCCGCTGGATGGGGCTCTGAGCAGTCACCGCAAAATCCTGTGGGAAGAAACCGCGTGAAATGTTCTCCCGCACGCCGCAAGCAATGCTCAGGTGAGCGCGCTGAGAACCTGCCGCACAACCTCGTCGGGGCGCTCTGTCAGGTCCTCCCAGGTGAAGCGCAGGATTCGCCACCCTTCAAGTACCAGCTGGTTCTGACGAGCCCGATCACGTTGAAAAGAGATTCGATCAGCGTGGAAGGCATAACCATCCGCCTCCAGAATCAACCGGGATCTCTTGAAGGTCACATCCGGCACGATCATCTGGCCGTCGATCATCATCTCGGTGTTGGCAGACCACCCTTTGATCCCCGCCTCATCCAAGAGTTCATGCAGAACCCGCTCCGCAGCCGACCAAGGGAAAGTCGAGGTACGTTCAACGACCACACGCCGTTGCACATTCCCCGACCGCCATGGCCGACTGCGGAGAACGGCACCAAGATGTGCCAGTAACCTCCGGTTATCTCTCGAGAACCGCATCAGGTCATCGATCAGTTCAGCGCCTCGCTGGGGTACGACCTCCACAGCTGCTGCGCTGCCAGTCATACGCCGGAGACCGTGGCGCTCGACCCAAAGATCATCTGGCACCCTGCTCCGGATCATCCGTATTCCGGCGAAAGTTCGGGAACGCCCGACGTGGGCAGCTGTGATGATCTTGGGAACCCGCTTGATCTGTCCGTTCAGCCAAGCTGCGGTCTCGCCCACGAAGATCGCATCCGGGTACATCCGGGCAACTGCCCGCACCAGAAGTTCGACACGCGGTTCAGGGGCCACATAGAGGCCACGCATCACACGTTTGAGAAGGCCCCAGCGGCACCAGCGCAGCAGTCGGCGCTTGTCATCCTCCTCACATTCACGGGTCAGGATCACCCCGTTGCCCTCCTGCAGCAGGGCCGCCAACCGTTCAGTGTCGCCTGAGATTGAGCGCTGCTTGGTTCGATTGCTTCGGCCCGTAACCGATGTTGAAACAGCTGACTTTGGTGAGGCATCTGGCTCCGGAGGTTCGGAAGAGGTTGATACCTCCGCTGAGATACGTGTCATGCCCCTCGTTATGGAAGGGGCTTCCCGAATTCGAGCTCACCGGCAGGCGGCCTGTGGACAGTCCTTCATGCGGTTTCCGACCTGTGGATGCCCAACCCCCACGAAAGAAGAGGGCTTCAGCGCCACGACGGTCAGACGAGCATCACTGGTGGTGGTTTCAGCGGCAGCCGCGTCAGAACTCTGGGTGAGCCCCGCAGCCAGACAACTCGCCAGGATCAAGGCCATGGCCAACATCAGGGAGACAGGATTCCGAGGATGACGCCCAGGTCTCGATGGGAACGAATTTTCTCCCACTTCTCCGCGCCATCTTCTCATACCACCACTCCCGCCAAGAGCCACGAGAGCTCCAACAACACCTCAATAAAACATCGACTACCTTACGTAGTTATAAATGATTTTGCAAGATTGGACTGTCGATCTCCGAAAAATCGAGACAATCGAGCGGCATCGAAAATAAGAAAAAATTATGCTTGATTTTTCTATTGAGCCCACTCAAAATCGGAAACAGCTGCGGCATAGGCATGCAATATGCTCGCAGATCCCTCGAGAGCACTCGTGGCCTCACCGTCCAGCTGGCTTTCGACCTGCTCGACGACCTCTCGCAGCGCAGGCTCCTCCAGGGCTTCGATCAACTGTGTGCGCACCAGCGTGTGCAACCACTCACGTTGTTGTTCCACTCGTCGAGCATGCAGGGAACCGGTCTTGGTCAACGAGGCCCGATGGTCGAGAACCGCATCCCACACATCCTCCAGCCCATCCCCGGTCTGCGCCGAGCATGTCAACACCGGTGGCCGACGCTTGTCAGCCCCACTGATGAGCTTCATGGCCACCGACAGATCCCGAGCGGCCACCCGTGCACGACCAGCATTGTCACCATCGGCCTTGTTGACCGCGATGACATCGGCCATCTCCAGGATCCCGCGTTTGATGCCCTGCAACTGGTCACCGGTTCCAGCCACCGTGAGCATGAGGAATGTGTCCACCATGCCGGCCACTGCGACCTCACTCTGCCCGACACCCACGGTCTCGACGATGACGACGTCATAACCGGCGGCCTCCATCACGATGATGGCCTCCCGAGTGGCCCGCGCCACACCACCGAGCTCCCTGCCCGCCGGTGAAGGGCGGACGAACGCATTGTCATGGTTCGCGAGCTCCGGCATCCGCGTCCGATCACCCAGGATGGAGCCACCGGTGCGAGAACTCGTCGGATCCACTGCGAGCACCGCCACCCGGTGGCCCTTCTCGATCAGCAACATGCCCAGGGCGTTGATCGTGGTCGACTTGCCCGCACCGGGAACTCCGGTGATGCCGACCCGCACCGAATCACCGGAGCCCGACAGCTCCTGAAGCAACTCTCGAGCCGCCACCCGGTGATCGTGTCGAGTGGATTCGACGAGCGTCAACGCCTGCGCGATATGGCCGCGGGAACCCGAACGGATTCCCGCGACCAGTTCGGGAACAGAACGCACTCAGGCTCCCTGCACCGACGCGATGAGCTTCTCCATGAGCTCCACGGCGGCATCGGGGATCACCGTGCCGGGCGGATAGATCGCATCGGCACCCTTCTCCCGCAGTTCAGCGAAGTCCTGCGACGGAATGACACCACCCACGACGATGAAGATGTCCTCGCGGCCCATCTTGTCGAGTTCCTCCCGCAGGGCCGGCACCAGCGAGAGATGCCCAGCAGCCAGTGAGGAGACACCCACCACATGCACATCGGCGTCGATGGCCTGACGCGCCACCTCCTGAGGGGTCTGGAACAACGGGCCCACATCGACGTCCATGCCGAGATCGGCGAACGCCGTGGCGATCACCTTCTGACCACGGTCATGCCCGTCCTGACCCATCTTGGCCACGAGGATGCGGGGGCGGCGTCCGGCCTTCTCGGCGAAGTCGTCCACCATGCCTCGGACCTTCTCGGAGTTGGCGGTCTGGCCTGCTTCTTCTCGATACACACCCGAGATCGTATGGATCTCTGCGGTGTAGCGTCCGAAGACCTTCTCCATGGCATCGGAGATCTCCCCGACGCTGGCCTGCGCGCGGGCGGCGTCAATCGAGAGCTTGAGCAGGTTGCGGTCGGCATCGGTGGGATCGGGATTCGCCGCGGCCCACGACAGCCGGTCCAGAGCCGCACGGCATGCGTCCTCGTCACGCTCAGCACGGAGCTTCTTGAGCTTGGCGATCTGCCCGGCCCGAACCTGTGCGTTCTCGACCTTGAGCACCTCGAGGTCCTCATCGTGGTCGAGCTGGTATTTGTTGACGCCGATGAGCGGCTGGCGACCCGAGTCGATCCGCGCCTGGGTACGAGCTGCGGCCTCCTCGATGCGCATCTTCGGGATACCGGCCTCGATGGCCTTCGCCATGCCCCCGGCAGACTCGACCTCTTGGATGTGTCCCCAGGCCTTGCGGGCGAGCTCGAGCGTCAGCTTCTCCACATACGCCGAACCGGCCCACGGGTCGATGACGCGCGTGGTTCCCGACTCCTGCTGCAACAGCAGCTGCGTATTGCGGGCAATGCGGGCCGAGAAGTCGGTCGGCAGTGCAATGGCCTCATCCAGGGCGTTGGTGTGCAACGACTGGGTGTGGCCCTGCGTCGCCGCCATGGCCTCGATACCGGTACGAACCACGTTGTTGTAGACATCTTGGGCGGTCAGCGACCAACCCGAGGTCTGCGAGTGTGTGCGCAGGCTCATCGACTTCGGATTCTTCGGGTCGAACTGCTTCACCAGCTTCGCCCAGAGCATGCGCGCGGCACGCATCTTGGCGACCTCCATGAAGAAATTCATGCCGATGGCCCAGAAGAACGACAGGCGCGGTGCGAACTGATCCACCTGCAGGCCCACCGACTCACCCGCGCGGATGTAATCGACGCCATCGGCGAGCGTGTACGCCATCTCGATGTCAGCCGTCGCACCGGCTTCCTGCATGTGGTAGCCGGAGATGGAGATCGAGTTCCATTTGGGCATGTTCGCCGATGTGAACGCGAAGATCTCCGAGATGATCCGCATCGACGGCTGCGGCGGATAGATGTAGGTGTTGCGGACCATGAACTCCTTCAGAATGTCGTTCTGAATGGTTCCGGCCAGCTTCTCGGTGGGAACGCCCTGTTCCTCGGCGGCCACCACGTACAACGCGAGGATCGGCAGCACCGCACCGTTCATCGTCATCGACACCGACATCTGGTCCAACGGGATGCCGTCGAAGAGCTGCCTCATGTCGAGGATCGAATCGACCGCGACGCCGGCCATTCCCACGTCACCGGCCACACGGGGATGATCGGAGTCGTAGCCGCGGTGCGTCGCAAGATCGAATGCCACCGACAGACCCTTCTGGCCCGCCGCGAGGTTGCGTCGATAGAACGCATTGGACTCCTCGGCCGTCGAGAAACCCGCGTACTGGCGGATCGTCCACGGACGTGAGGTGTACATGGTGGCGTAGGGACCACGCAGATACGGCGGGAACCCCGGGTAGGTGTGCAGGAAGTCGATGTCGCCATAGACCTCGGAGCCATACAGGTTGGCCACCTGGATCTGTTCAGGAGTCACCCACGGCTGGGATTCATGCGCGGCCGCCATGTCGGCGTAGCGCTGTGCGGCGTCCGGGGCGACGCTGCGGTCGCCCAGATCGATCTGGTCGAAACGAGGTGTGGTCACTTCTGATCCCCTTCGTGAGCGATTCCGAGCACATCAAGCGTGTCGGTGAGGAGTTCGACGACGTCCATTCCTGCGAAGACCCGGCCATCGAAGGACGCCTCGGCTCCTTCACCGGCTTCGCTGTAGGCGCCTGCGATCAGGACGCGTTGGGCACCGGCGGCGCGCAGGGCGTCGGCCAGTTCGCGGGCCTGCGTCGCATACGTCGCGGCGTTGGAGCACAGCACCGCCACTGGCGTTCCGGAAGCCCGGAACCGCTCGACGATCTCCGCGATGTCGCCACCTTCGGAGGAAGGCGTGGCGAGTCCGGCCACATGGAACAACGTGGTGGTGAATCCCTCCCGCGCACCGAATTCGCGTCGGGTTCCCATGCAGGCCAAGAAGACGGCAGGCTCCCCATCGGCTCGGTTCGTCCGGTCACGCAGAGCCTCGAAGACCTCCGCATCACGATGCCAAGGCAGACCATGACGCTCGGGTGCCGGTGGTCTGGGCGTCTGCCCGGTGAGGGGCTCCTCAGTGCGGTTCGGGAACATCGAGACGCCCGTGATCGGCAGGCTCCGATGCGCCAGGCGCTTGGCGCGCTCGGCATTCAGTTCTGCGAGACGATCGGTCACATGCCCCGAACCGAGAGCAGCCACCATGCCCCCGGCTGCCTCGATGGTCTGGAACTCGGCCCAGGCAGCGTCCTCGAGTGCCCGGGTGAGTTCCTCGGCGTAATACGAGCCACCGGCGGGATCGTTGACGCGTCCGATATGTGACTCTTCGGCCAGGACGATCTGGGTGTTACGGGCGATGCGTCGGGCGAAGTCGGTCGGCAGGCCCCACGCGGTGTCGAACGGAAGCGTCGAAATCGCCTCGGCGCCTCCCACAGCCGCCGCGAATGTCGAGACCGTCGAACGCAGGATGTTGTTGTAGGCATCGTCGCGGGTGATCTGACGCCACGACTGCACCGCCCACTGACGAGCACCACGGCGGTCGGCGTCCACCTCGAACACTTCACCGACACGGTTCCACAGGGTCCGCAATGCACGAAGACGTGCGATGGTGGCGAACTGGTCATCGGTCGCGGTGACACGGAAGTTGATCGCTCCGAAGGACTCGTTCGGGGAGATGCCCTGTTCGGCAAGTGCCCGCACGTACTCCACCGCGGTCGCGATCAGCCACGCGACCTCGTGCACGTCCCCGGCTCCGGCGTTGTGCCAGACGCTGGCATCGACCGTGATGGCCCGCGAGGTGGCGTCGAAACCGCGGATCCTCTCGACCCAGCCACTCAACCCCGCCAGATCGGGGTCGGTGTGGTTCAGTGCGGCGAAACCGATCGGGTCGATCCCGAGGTTCACCTGAAGATTCTCATCGGCCACGTCGGATTTCTCGAACACACCCAGCACGGTCTCGGCCGCGGTGTTCTGATCATGTCGGCTGCTCACCGAGATCTTGGCCAGATCCAGCAGTACGTCGGCCAGGTCGGTGCCGACATCTTCGGGCTGGACCGCGTCGGGATCGATGCGCAGATGGATCGAGGTTGCGCCACGCTGAAGGTCGTCCAGGATCGCACGACGCGTCACACCGGCATCGGGATGTTCATGCAACGCCCGCACATCCCACGAGTCCAACTCACCGGAACGGATGGTGGAACCCCGAGTGAATGGGGCCACGCCCGGATATCCGAGTTCGGCCGCATCATCATCGAAGGTGTACAGCGGCTCGATCTCGACGCCGTCGACGGTGGTGCTCCGCAGGCGGGCCAATGCCTTTTCGGTGGTGAGTTCCCGGCCCTCGGGACGCCCCCGGTTCATCACCTTGAGGACGGCTTCCTCCCACTGGGAGTGGTCCGGTGCATTGAAACCTTCGGCCAGATCCAAGGCCTCCGGAACGTTGGCTGCAACCTCGTCATTCGTGGGCAGATCCGCCGGATTCGGCTGTTCGGGACTGGACATGTGCTTCCCTTCATGAGCGCGAGTACGTGGGCGAAAAGTCGGTGACATCCACGCCACACCACGCTCAAGAGCCTAACGACCGCGTTCGTCCGCGAATCAATAGGGCCCAGTGCATTCACTGGTCCTACAGTGATGTCATGCCCACATCTCGGATCGGCACCCGATCCAGTCCCCGACTCCTCACCGACGGCACGAAGGTCATGATCGGTGTGGCCTGCGTCGGGTTGCTGATCGCGATGCTCACCTGGGTCGGGGCTTTTGCTCAACGTCGTGACACCTGGACCCACGTCCCGGCGAACGAAATCATGCAGATCGGCCCTTATGAGGTGAGGTTCGACGCCGCCACTGCCACGTTCACCGACTCCGGCCTGGAGGGATCGGTGGCGTCGTGGACGGTGAAGGTCGATGCCCGGATCCACAACCTCGAAACCACGAACCACACGTTGAACATGAGCTCGTTCATCGCATCCAAATCGGGGGTTACGCCCACTTTCTTCACCATCGGGCCCGCTGATTCGTCAGCATTCGGCATGGATCTGGTACCAGGCCTCGGATGGCAGGACTTCCAGCTGTCGTTCACCGTGCCGGCCTCTGACCTGGAACGCACCACCTCCGAGTTTCCCGTGGGCGTGAACGTGCTGATGCAGCGTCAGACCCACGTACATCTCGGCAATCCCACGAGTCGGTGGGTTCCGGCACCGGCCGGCCTGCGCACGAAGGTTCCACTGACGATCGTCGAAGGATACTGACGGGATCGCTCAGGCCGGACGCAACAGTTGCATCTCGCCGAACCTGACGGCATGGCCGACGCCGATGACGTGCTCCGCCCGCTCCACGGGAATGGCGAACACCGCCTCCCCCACCTCGACATCGGTCTCCCCCAAGCAGTAGGAGGGGACATCACGGATCGCGGTGTTCCCCGGCTTGTTCACCACCATGCCGTCATCGAACACCAAGGACAGTCGGCAATCGGGGGCCACATCTCCCGGATCCTTGTGGAACTCGAACCGGGCGACCACGAAGACCTCCCCCTCCTGACGCAGGGGTCCGGAGAAACCATCGATTATCTCGGGACGTTGGTCGATCGACACCACCCGTATACGGCCACCGGATGTCGGCACCCATGCTCCGGGTTCGGTGGGCACGATGCGTGGCTGGGACCATGTGGCCGAGTACCTGCCCCATCCGATGCACCACGTGGCCACCACCACCATGACCATCACCAGCAGGATCCACGTCTCCGGGCGGGGACGGCGTCGCAAGGAAACGCCCCGGACATCACGGTTCACAGGGGCCTCCTCGTCGGGCTGACGGGAACCTCGATGCTCGGTGGCGCTTCTGCGGCCAAGCGCTGCAGCTCGACGCGGTCGATTCCCAGGTCGAAGGTGACACGACGTGGATACACCTCGAGATCCTCCAAGGGCCAGACGCTGAATCGGGCACCTTCCAACCGCGACGGATCCACCGCGATCGGCACCGTCGAGGTGATGGCGTAGCCGGCCTGTTGACCGATGACCGATGACGTGGGCTGGGCCTCGAGGCCGGCATATTCCAAGGAGGTCGTCAGCGGAAGATTGGTGCGGCCATGATCGGTGACCTCCACGGTAGCCACCAGAAAAGCACAGGATTCTCCACAAGGATTCTGCGCCCCCATCTCATCCTCGATGGCCGAGGTGAGCTGGATCTGCGTGACCTTGATCTCGGCGTCCTCGATCCTCCCGGAGCCACCCATCTCGACCTCGATGACGTCCTCTCCGGGCTGGGTCATCTGCATCGTCACCTGAGTGAGTACAGCCATGAGCGTCACCCAGACCACGCCCACCACGATGTTGGGCCACGTCATCCTCATGCCGTGGCCTCCTGGTTTCGGACGTTCTCCGACACGTCCCGCACCCGACGCAGACATTCGGCGAACGCCACCGAGAGCAGCGTGATACGCACCGGCTCGATCAGCAGTTCCACCGGAAGATCCACGAACATGGGAGCGAACCGGAACCAGAAGTCATAGACGTGCCCCCCGAGCAGTCTCACCATCAACCAGGGAAGGATCTCCTCTCCCAACAGATGGAGCAGGGTGTGGAGCACCGACAGTGCCGCCAGGAACAGGGCCCCACCCCGGAAAGCGAGCCGTACGGCCTGCGCAGCCGGAATGTACTTGTCATCGAGATCACCAAACAGCAGCTCCTGCACGGTCAACACCACGTGTCGCACTGTGCGCGATCCACCGGCGTCCACCGGGGCCTGTCGCCGCACCAATGCACGCACCGCCATCTTCGGTGAGACGCCGGCCTGCCACAGATCAGCGAGCGAAATCACTTTCGAGCCGTGCACCAGACCGGCCAGGGCGAACCACAGGGCCGGGAGCAACAGCACCACACTCACCAGGGGCCAGATGATCGTCATCCCGGAGGCCACCATGTCAATGAGTGATGCCACCGGAGCCATATGACTGACGATCCACTCCCCCACGGCCTCGACCCACGCAGCCATCCGCGTGCCTCTGAAACTCATCTCCGTGGTCGAGTACAGCTCCCGCAGGATCATGATGATCAGGAGCATGAACATGCACTCGGCGAATGCGGCCAGGTACCCGAAACCCCGGAAGGTCGTCGATTCGTTCGCGAACTCCAACGAACGACGCACCGCGAACAGCACCAACAACACAAGAAGCAGGAATGCCCCCTTGGGCCACAGCGGATCGATGGAGAATTGCTGGGTCAATGTCACTCCGGCCAGGACATCCTGGATGGCCACCGATTCCTGCGAGAGCCGCTGCATGCGTCGATCGATCTCACCGAAGGCTCCGTAGATGCACAGGAACGGCAGAATAGTCAGCCCCAGGAAGCGGCCGAACTCATCGTCGTGGACGCGTGCCTGCACCAATCTCAGATCGGCGGGGATGAGGCGTCGACCCCCCACATGATTGGAGACCAGGCGCATCTGCAGCACCACCATCGCCAACACGATGAGGATCGACAGACCGAAGACCCCCAATGCGAGCCATCCCGAAATGTCGATCACCAGGGAGGCGAAGCGGAACGACAGCTCGGTCACCAACCACTGCAGAAGCTGCAGAATCATCAACTGCGGCAACAACACCCACCAGGCGCGTGCCGTACCGGTCACCAGCCGACGTACCAGGGCGGCGAAATCGGCCATCGAAGCTCGCACAGCAGCATCGTAGGGCCCCGACAGGGGTCACGTGCCCCCATGCGGTCACAAGGACATCGCAGAGGATCAACCGTAGGTGTCGCGGGGTCCGCGTCCGGGAACCGACCTGGGACCGTGTTTCCAACTCGGCGCGTCCGGGCCCTTCACCTGCACCGAGACGACGCTCCCCTGCCCCAGTTCGTCGTTCAGACGCGCCACGAGATTGGGGGCCATCAGACGCATCTGTGTGGCCCACGCGGTCGATTCGGCCCGCACGTGAAGCACTCCGTCCTCGAATCGTTCGGGCCGGGAGTGATCGGCGATGCTCGTGCCCACCAATCGCGGCCAGTTCGCCAACATCGCATGGATGCTGACCTGCGTGGTCCATCCGCGTTCGTGCACCACCCGGCCGAACACATCGCCCAAGGCGAGCGGATCGCGTCCATCGTCATACGGTTTCGATCCCGAACGCTTGCGGGGTGAGGGTCGACGCCGACGACGCTTCGCCGGCGCAGGACCGGCACCGATGGAGGCGGCCACCTTCCGGGCCAGGTCCAGACCGGTCGGATCGTGTTGGGTGACGTCGGTCGATCCGGGTTCGCGGCTGTCCTCCCGCTCGGGAACCTCGACCTCCTCGTCCACCGGATCGAGCGCCTCGAACCGTTCGGGGTCCTCCGTTCCGGGTTCACTCATTCCGGGTCACCTCACCGTTCCGCACATCGAAGCGGACGCCACTCAACAAATCGGGTACGTCCGCGGCGACCGCGGCGGTGATGAGCACCTGTTCGGCGTCGACGATGCCTGCGGCCAGACGCTCACGGCGGGTGGCGTCGAGTTCGGCGAACACATCATCCAGCACCAGGACCGGCTCGATGCCGTCAGCGCGCAACAGCTGGAAGGCACCCAGGCGCAATGACAACGCGTACGACCACGACTCACCGTGTGATGCATACCCCTTCGCGGGAAGATCACCCAGATGCAGGGTCACATCATCACGGTGTGGCCCGACCAGCGAGACCCCACGCGCCATCTCGTCATCCTGTCGCTGATGCATCGCTTCGGCCAATGCCTCACGGAGTCCTTCACGTGAAGGTTCGGACGGCAGCACCACCTGGGTCCGGTAGGAGGCTGAGGCCACATTGTTGGTCGGAGCGATGTCGGCGTAAGCGGTGGCCATGTGGGGGCCCAGGTCAGCAAGGGTGTCGAGGCGGGCCTCGAGCAGTTCGGCTCCGACATCGGCGAGTTGCTCATTCCAGACCGCCAAGGTGCTCTCGATCAGGGCGTCGTCATCGCGGCTCGAGCGCTGCTTGGCGATCCCCTTCAGAAGGGCATTTCGCTGCTTGAGGATGCGATCGTAATCGGCTTTGACCCCGGCCATGCGCGGCCACCGGTTGACCACCAGCGCATCGAGGAAACGTCGACGCTCCGAGGGGTCGCCCTTCACGATCGCAAGGTCCTCGGGGGAGAAGACCACGGTGCGCAGCGTGCCCACGATGTCGCGTGCACGCGTCAGGACCGAGCGGTTCAGTTTCGCGCGGTTCGATCTGCCGGGAGTGATGTCGATCTCGATGACCAGGGCCCGATCGTCCTCGCGGCCGGCCCGGACGCGCGCCCGGACGATGGCACGTGACGCACCCGCCCGCACCAGTGGGATCTCCGACGCCACGCGATGCGAGGACATCGTGGAGGCGTACTCCACGGCCTCGACCAGGTTCGTCTTTCCCTGCCCGTTCGCCCCCACGAAGGTGGTGACGCCGGCGTCGAGAGTGATCTCGACATGCTCGTAGGAGCGGAAATCGGCGAGGGTCAGGTGATCGACATACACGGTCAGCTGGGCAGGCGCATGAGCATGATCACGTGCCGGTAGTCGACCAGCGGATCGCCGGTCTCCTCGGTGAGCCCGGTGATGAGGCAGGGCTTGCCGGGTGCGGTGAACGTGAACTGCACGAAGGGTGTGTCGACAGCGGTGAGCGCATCGAGCAGGTACGTGGGGTTGAAGCCCGCAGCGGTGATCGGGGGTTCGCCGCCATCGTGGTTCTCGATGGTGGACGGGATCGATTCCGATGCCTGGGCCTGGTCACCGGTGGCTGCTTCGAGGATGACGTCATCGGTGCCGATGGTCATGCGCAGCGGGGTGTTCCGCTCGGCGACCAACGCCACACGTTTGGCAGCCGCGATCAGCTCACTGGTGGAGGCACGAACCGTCAGCCCAGGAGCGATGTTCATGAGATGACGCACCTTCGGGAACTCACCATCGAGCAGACGCGTGGTGGTTTCGCGGCGTCCGCTGGATCCCTCGCCCTGGAAACCGATGAGGCCTTCACCGGTCGAACCCGAGGAGAGAGCCACGGTGATGTCCTCGCCCGCGGTCATCGACTTGGCGGTCTCGGCCAGCACGCGGTGCGGAACAAGGGCGCCGCCCGATTCCTGCGGCGTCGCGGGATTCCAGGTGATCTCCTTGAGCGCCATGCGGTAGCGGTCGGTGGCGAGCAGGGAGACGGTGTCTCCATCGATCTCCACGCGAACACCGGTGAACACCGGCAGGAGCTCATCGCGACCGGCGGCCACGACGACCTGCTGGACGGCCTGTGCGAACGCTGTGGAATCCACCGTTCCTGTGGAGTCGGGCATCGTCGGCAATGCCGGGTAGTCCTCGACCGGAAGTGTCTGCAACGTGAAGCGAGCAGAACCACACACCAGCTCGACCTTGGTCTCATCAGCGTTGAGTTCGACGGGCTTGTTGGGCAGGGAGCGGCTGATGTCGGCCAGCAGCTTGCCCGAGACCAGGACCTCGCCTTCATCGGCGATGTGAGCGGGCACCTGGATGTGCGCGGAGGTCTCGTAGTCGAAGCTCGAGAGTGTGACGGTGTCGGACTCGGTCCGGATCAGCAGTCCGGCGAGAATCGGGACGCTCGGCTTGGACGGTAGGGAACGGGCGACCCACTGAACGGCGTCGGCCAATACGTCGCGTTCCAGGCGAATCTTCACGGTCGCTCGCTTCCTCGTTCGATGGAATTACATGCCCGCGTTGATCCGCTGGGGCTCATCGAGCATATCGGTCCTGCCCCGCTGGTCCCAAGGCGCGTGATGCGGAGACGAGCCAGTCCGTCCAGGATCTTGTGATTCGTTCGGGATGTCCACAGTTTTGAGCGCTCCCCACTTGTAATCATTCTTGTAGTTACACACTCATACTCATCATCACCGGTGTGGAAGATGTGGAGAACCACGGTTTCCCTTGAGGGGATCGAGAACCACAAAGTTGTGATTCCTGTGGAGAACCGTGAATCACATGGGGAGTATTTGCGGATGAGCGTGTCCGTGTTGTTCATCGGTGCACAGGACCACGAGGTTGTCCGCCGGATGTCCACAGTTATCCCCAGCACCATCCACACCTTGGGAAAACTGTTCCGTTGGGCTGAACAGCGTCGGATGGCGCGTGTTGGTGACGTGGTTCAGAGCCTGTCCACGTACTGCTTGGCCTCCAGCAACCCCATCCCGGTCTTCTCACGGACGAGCTTGATGGCTTGGACCTCCTTGCCGGATTCCTTGAGGCGTCCTGCTTGCGTGGCCAGTTCCTCATCGCGGGACGCGGTGGGCTTGGGCAGCCCGAGCTGGAGGTAGAGGTGATCGATCAGCGCCTGCTGCTCGGCTAGCTGACGTTTCAGGCGTGCGATGTCGGCGTTGGAACTGAAAAGAGCCATGCCATGACGGTAGTGCGCACGTGTTCGGAACGGGTGGACGCCGGCGTCAGCGGTTGTTCTTGATGATGTTCGTGAGTTCGGTGACCTTGTCGAACACGTTGCGTTGTTCGGACATGAGTCCGTGGATCTTGCGGTAGGCGTGCATGACGGTGGTGTGGTCGCGTCCACCGAATTCCTGGCCGATCTTGGGCAGGGAGAGGTCGGTGAGTTCGCGGCACAGGTACATGGCGATCTGACGGGCTTGGGCGAGGGCGCTTTGGCGGCCGGGTCCGCAGAGTTCGGAGACGTCGAAGTGGAAGTAATCGGCGGTGAGGTCGATGATCCGTTCGGCGGTGATTTCGGTCTGCTCGTCGGGGATGAGGTCCTTGAGCACGTGGCTGGCGAGGTCCATGTCGACGCGCTGGTGGTTCAGACTTGCGAAGGCACTGATGCGGATGAGGGCACCTTCGAGTTCGCGGATGTTCGTCTGGATGCGTGAGGCGATGAACTCCAGCACCTCGAGGGAGACGGTCAGGCGTTCCTGGGAGGCCTTCTTCTTCAGGATCGCGATGCGTGTCTCGAGGTCGGGGGCCTGCACATCGGTGATGAGACCCCATTCGAACCGGCTGCGAAGCCGTGGTTCCAGGGCTTCGAGCGACTTGGGGGGACGGTCGGAGGTCATCACGATCTGCTTCTGCGCATTGTGCAGCGTGTTGAACGTGTGGAAGAACTCCTCCTGCGTCTGGATCTTGGATTCCAGGAACTGGATGTCGTCGATCAGCAGGACGTCCACGTCGCGGTACTGGCGTCGGAATTCTGCGGTGCGGTTGGTGGAGATCGCGTTGATGAAGTCGTTGGTGAGTTCCTCGGTCGAGACATAGCGCACTCGAACGCGGTCGTAGTAGTTGCGGACATAGTGCCCCAGAGCGTGGAGCAGATGCGTCTTTCCCAGACCTGACTCGCCGTAGATCATCAGTGGGTTGTAGGCCTTGCCGGGAGCCTCTGCCACTGCGACCGCAGCTGCGTGGGCGAAGCGGTTGGATGAACCGATGACGAAGGAATCGAAAGAGTATTTTGGATTCAGCCTGGGATCCATCGTCGAAGGGGTTCGCGGCGACTGCGGAAGGTCTGCTTCGGGTTCTGGTGAGGGATCTTCGGATGCTTCGGCGACGGGCTCTTCCATGGAATTGTCCACGGTGATGGCCAACTGTGTGGGACGTCCGAACTGTTCGGTCAGCGTGGATTCGATGTGTTGACGCAGACGCGTTTCGATCTGTGTTCCGGTGAAGGAGTCCGGTACGGCAACGATGGCGCGATTCTGGTGGAGCGTGAGGGGAGCTGTGCGACGCAGCCAAGCACGTTGCTGTTCACTGGGGGCATTGGTGATGACCTGCGCCCATGCGGAGGCGAAATCGGGAGAAGTACTCAATCCGTTTCCCCCTGCTCTCCAACGTCAGTCGCTTTTCCACACAGTTTTCCACAGACTGTGGATATGACAAGGTGCGGGCTGTGACTCCTGGTCATCCGACGCCGTTGGGTTGGCACCGACCGGCGACGGATCATCAGGCAACCCGATGGGGAATGACGGTAGACCACCGTGATCCATGATCGCAACACCAGAAATCGATGCCTCGGCGTGTCGGCTGGACGGGTGCGTGAGAGACACTTCTCACCATCGTGTGGAGTTGCCTGGGATGGTTCGTGAGCGTATCGTTGTCTGGTCGCCGGTCCGTCCGGCAATCCTGCGTGCCCGGGATGCAGTGTCCGCGGGTCAGCGATACACGTAATTCAGAAACTGGGAGAGACCCGTGAGCAAGCGCACATTCCAGCCGAGCAATCGGCGCCGTAGTCGTACCCATGGATTCCGTCTCCGCATGCGCACGCGTGCCGGGCGTTCGATCATCTCGAGCCGTCGTCGCAAGGGCCGCGCGAAGCTCGCTGGCTGATCACACCGTGCTCAGCGCTGCCCACCGCATGCGCGAAGGTGAGGATTTTCGCCTTACCGTACGACGTGGCGTCCGTTCCGGACGCAGCACGGTGGTGGTGCATGCAAGGCCGAGCGATGGTCCAACACTCGTCGGCTTCGTGGTGTCCACGGCGGTGGGAAACGCCGTCTGCCGCAACCGCGTCAAGCGTCGGTTGCGGCATCTGACGCGTCCGCTTGTGGAAGCGCTGGAGGACAGGTCGTTCCATGTGGTGGTTCGTGCCCTTCCTCCGGCTGCCAACGCTGACCGGGAACTGGCCGATGATCTTCACGCAGCTTGGGAGCGGAGTCTGCGCAAGTGTGAGCAGTTGACTCCATGAAGTACCTGTTGATCGGGTTCATCAAACTATGGCGGCTGTTGATCAGTCCGCTGTACGGCCGGGTGTGCCGGTACTACCCGAGCTGCTCGCAATACGGCCTGGATTCGGTCCGTGTGCACGGCACGATCAAAGGGTCATGGCTCATCATCAAACGCCTGGCCCGATGCACTCCTTGGCATGCTGGTGGTTATGACCCGGTTCCGGGAACCCCCGAGGCACGGGAATGGGCGAAGGAGCAGCAACGCATCGCCGAGGAGCGCGCAGCCTTCGCCCGTGCCGATCCCCCGAACAACCCCGAAACCTCCCGCGGGGATGACGATGGAATCGACTCCGTCATCACCACAGGGCACACTGGCACCGACGCTTCCCCCGACCAGGAAAACCGAGGAACGAACTGATGCTGATGGCACATATGCTGCCGATGGGATTCTTCGAGACGATCATGTGGCCCCTGCATTGGGCGGTCTCGGGTCTGTTGGTGTTGGCACACACCATCTTCTCCCCCTTCACCGGGAACGACACGGGTCTGACCTGGGTGCTTTCCATCGTGCTGCTCACTGTGGTGATCAGGACGCTCCTCATCCCACTGTTCGTGCGTCAGATTCGTTCGACGCGGAACATGCAGGTGATCCAGCCCAAACTGCGTGAACTGCAGGAGAAGTACTCGCATGACCGCGAGAAAATGGGCATGGAGATGCAGAAGCTCTACAAGGAGGAGGGCGTCAATCCCTTCGCTTCCTGCTTCCCCATCCTGCTCCAGATGCCGATCTTCTTCGCACTGTTCCAGGTGCTCAATGGCGTGTCTCGGGGTAATCCGGTCGGGACCTTCCTCATCGATCGTCCTCACCTGATCGAATCGATGCAGCAGGCCACGATCTTCGGCGCACAGATCTCCGAGACATTCTGGCCCGTCACCGACGGCTTTGGAGCGGTTCAGATCGTCGCGGTGATCCTGATCATCACCATGACTGCGACGATGTTCCTCTCCCAGCGTCAGCTGATGGGCAAGAACATGCCGCCGGAGGCCATGACCGGTCAGTTCGCCCAGCAGCAGAAGATGATGCTGTACCTGTTCCCGCTGATCTTCGCGGTCGGTGGCGTCAACTTCCCCATCGGTCTGTTGATCTACTGGACCGTCACGAACCTGTGGTCGATGGCGCAGCAGTTCTATGTGATCCGCAACAATCCGACGCCGAACACCCCTGCTTACGCTGCCTGGGAGGAGCGTCTGCGTGCGAAGGGGCATGATCCGAAGATGTACAAGCCGGGGCAGAAGATTCCCCGCAAACCGGTCGAACGGTTTGGTACCGCACAGTCCGGTGATGACGCCACTGGAGCGTCCGATGACACCCAGGCGACCAAGGAGACTCGTCCGAAGGTGCAACGGCAGCAGCCGCGTCGACAGAGTCGCTCCAAGCGACGTCGTTGACACTGATTCACAGACGGTGACCGGCATCGGCTACCGTTCTGTTCCAGGTCCCGCAGTGGGGCCGAGCCCATCCATGCGAGGGCTGCGAACCCACCCCATGGGGTGATGAAGGGAATGAACGTGAGCGAGAACGACAGCAACGTGGCTCCGGAGACCGAGCTCTCCCCCACTGGTGAAGATGTCGATGTCGTGGTGGACGAGAAGGCGACGGACCTGGATTCCGACGACATCGAGACCCCTGACGAGGATGTGGACGGGGACGATCTGGACGATGACGAGGAATCGAGCGAGCGACCCCGGTCGAACAAGATGCAGATCTTGGACGAAGAAGGCGACATTGCGGCCGACTACCTGGAGGAGCTGCTCGATATCGCCGATCTGGATGGTGACATCGACACCTACACAGAAGGTGGGCGGGCCCACGTGGCGATCATGACCGACAGCACCTTGTTGGTGGGTCGTGACGGTGATGTGCTCGAGGCCCTTCAGGAACTGTCACGACTCGCGGTGATGACCGAGACCGGAAAGCGCAGCCGTCTGATGCTGGATGTGGCTGGGCATCGTGACCGTCGTCGTCGGGAACTCACCGACCTGGCCACCGACGCGGTGACCGAGGTCAAGACCTCCGGTGAATCGGTGCGACTGTCGCCGATGAATCCGTTCGAGCGCAAGATCGTCCATGACGTCGTGGCCGCTGCGGGACTGAGCAGCGAGTCCGAGGGCGAGGAGCCACAGCGGTGTGTCGTGGTGATGCCCTGAACGACATTCTCGCCGATGTGTTCGGCGAGATGGTTCCCCAAGCACAGCAGTACCACGATTTCTTGGCGGAGGCCGGCATCGAGCGCGGCCTCATCGGCCCGCGCGAACGTGAGCGTCTGTGGGAACGCCACATCCTCAACTCAGCTGCGATCGCCGATCTGATGCCGGAAGGATCGAGTGTCGTGGACGTGGGTTCGGGCGCCGGTCTCCCCGGGATCCCGCTGGCCCTGGCCCGACCCGACCTGAGGATCACACTTCTGGAGCCACTGCTGCGGAGGGTGAACTTCCTCACAGAGGTTGTGGACAACCTGGGGATAACTTCCCAGGTGGAGATCCTTCGGCGACGCGCCGAGGAATGCCATGAATCTTTCGATGTCGTGACCGGTCGTGCCGTGGGCCCCTTGAAACGCTTGGTGCCATGGGTGTATGGGCTCATGGCCAAGCCGGGCGGCCAGGCGGTTCTCCTCAAGGGAGGTTCTGCACCGGACGAGCTCAAGGCTGTGGATAAGTCTCTGGATAAGTTGGGGCTGCGTGCGGAGATCCTGACCGCACGGGCCCATTCCGAGACAGAGTCCACCACGGTTGTACGTCTTCGCCGCGCTTGAGGGCCGGAGAGTGGATTCACGCTCATCCCTGTACCTGAGCGATCGACTGTGGCACCCTCGTCCGGAGGGTTCACATGACGAATGTACGAACATGGACTGACCGTTACTACACCACCGTCGATGCTGGTGATCCGGACGCCACGGCGGACCTCTTCGCCTCCGATGGAGCTACCGCCGCGGGGGTTACTCCCCCATGACGGGAGATGAGATCAGACGCTTCTACCGCTCCCAACGCATCATCGAAAGCGGACGACACGAGATACACACCGTGCTGGTGAACGGCAAAACCTCGGCGGTTCAGGGTTTATTCACCGGGCGACTGAGAGATGGCCGGGACGTCCAGATCGAATTCGCTGATTTCTTCGAATTTGATGCTGAAGGTCTGATCAAAATGCGCACCAGCTACTTCTTCGTCGCAGGAGTCTGAAGAAGCTGGTGCGCTTGTGGATCAGTCGGTGTCCTCTGCGCTGACATGCATCAGCTGAAGAATCCGTTCAAGATCATCTTCGGACGCGAACTCAATGGTGATCTTTCCCTTCTTCTTCCCGATCTGTACTTTGGCTCGGGTGTCGAAGTGATCGGTCAGACGCTCGGTGAGTTCAACAGCCCGAGGTGAGGGTTCCTGCGGCGTCCGATTGGTGGCGGGTCTGTGGGTGTCGTCGTTGAGAAGGACGGCCTCCTCGGTGGCCCGCACCGACAGGCCCTCCGCAACGATCCGCTGGGCCAGACGCTCTTGAGCCAACTGGTCATCGAGTCCGAGAAGAGCACGGGCATGTCCTGAGCTGAGAACCCCTGCGGCGACGCGTCGCTGCACCGAGGGTGGGAGCTTCAGCAGACGGATGGTGTTGGAGATCTGTGGGCGGGAACGTTTGATGCGAGTGGCGAGTTCTTCGTGGGTACAACCGAAGTCATCCAGCATCTGCTGATAGGCGTTCGCCTCTTCCAGCGGATTGAGCTCGGCACGGTGGAGGTTCTCCAGGAGTGCGTCGCGAAGCATGTCTGCTTCCTCGGTGGGGCGCACGATCGCAGGAATCTCGGTGAGCCCGGCGGCCTTGGAGGCACGCCATCTGCGCTCCCCCATGACGAGTTCGAAGGTGCCGTTCTCAAGGGGACGAACCACGACGGGCTGGAGCAGGCCGACCTCTGCAATGGATTCGGTGAGTTCGTGGTGCTTCTCCTCATCGAAATCGGTACGCGGCTGATGAGGGTTCGGAGTCACCGACTCGATGGGGATCTCCATGTAGTGAGATCCTTCGGGGATGCGACGCGAGGAGTAGCGCGAGTCGATCACCTCGTCCACCGGGCGGCTCTTTCGTGCCTCCGGATCGGTGTTCTGGATGAGCTGACCGAGGCCTCTGCCGAGTCCCGCGCGCTTCTGTGCACTCATGGCGTCTCCTTTGCCCCGCGTTGAGCGATTTCCTTGGCTGCCTCGATGTAGGCGCGGGATCCTGCGGATCGAGGGTCGTAGGTGATGACCGACTGGTTGTAACTCGGCGCTTCGGCGATACGCACCGAACGAGGAATAACAGTGGAGAGAGTGATATCCGGGAAGTGCTTCCGGACTTCCTCCACCACTTCCTGTGAAAGATTGGTGCGTCGATCGAACATCGTCATCAGGACGGTGGTGAGTTCAAGTTCGTTGTTCACTTCACTGACGACCATTCGGATGGTGTTCATGAGCTGGGTGACACCCTCCAATGCGTAGTACTCGCATTGGATCGGAAGGATGAGTTCCTTGGCCGCCACGAGAGCATTGAGTGTGAGCAGACCCAAGGAGGGTGGGCAGTCGAAGAGGACGTAGTCGACGTCGTACTGCTGTTGGAGTTCTTCCACGGCTCGACGCAGACGTGTTTCACGTGAAACGACGGAAACGAGTTGTATCTCTGAGCCAGCAAGATCGATAGTCGCGGGAAGTACCCACAGGTTGGGGGCTTCATCGGATTTGACGACGTGCTTGGCGATCGGCGCTTCTTCCAGAAGAACTTCATAGGTTCCTGGCGTCCCGGGCTCGTGATCGACCCCCAGAGCTGTTGATGCGTTTCCCTGGGGGTCCACATCGATGACAAGAACCCGGAGCCCACCGGCAGCCAGCGCCGTGGCGAGGTTCACCGTGGTGGTCGTCTTTCCGACGCCGCCTTTCTGATTGGCAACGACCATGGTTCGCGGATGCTTCGGCTTGGGAAGGCGTTGGCGCGAAACCGTTCGCGGTCGTCCACCGGCAACAGTGGTGTGGGTGCCAGACCCGGGGGTGTCTGTTTTCGTGGCTTCCGCCAGGGCAGTCGACTCTGGCCCAGGAGCCGTGGCTCCATCCTCGGTGGCAAGGGAATTGTCTTCTTCTTCCACATCGAACTGCGCACGCCGTGGTGCTTGTCGGGCTCCTGTTTCACGTGAAACAGGAGTTGGGCGCTCCACGGCTTCATCCATGCGAGCTCGGCGACGAGCCGCTGATTGCTCTCCCATGACTCTCCCTTCGGTCAGGCGCTGAGCAACCTTAGCAACGACGGCGTGATGAAACGCCGATCAAGCAGGGTAGAGAAGAGTGGATTTGCTCGTGGCTTCCACGAGGCGGTCCCAGCTCTCGTTCACATCGATCGGTTCGCCGAAACCTCCAGCGAGTTCGAGGCGTACGAAGCCATCGGCGCATGAACGCAGGAAACGTAGGGCGTGAAGGGCGCCAGGAGCTGTGGGGCCGGTGAACCCCAGCGCTGTTGCCATACTGCGCATCAGTCGCTGGGCGATCGGTCGCAGACGAGGATCGTTTCCCGGCTGAAGTGGAATCAGGGAGAACAGGTGAGGATCTGAGATGGCGAAGCTTCGGTAGGCATGAAGGAAACGTCTTGCGGCCTCTGTTCTCTGAGCGTCACCGACAGCGAGCGTCAAAGCGTCAGCGAACTGCGTCAGAGCTCGTTCCGCCACCAGGGAGGACAGTTCGGACGCTGAAGCCACATGTTTGTAGAGCGAGGGGGTTTTCACGCCGGCGACTCTGGCCACGGCCCCGAGGGAGGCGGGTGAACCCGAACGTCCCAGCTCGAGCGCGATGTCCACGACGCGTTCACGGTTTAATCCCGCCCTAGGCATCAGTGTCGGAATCTATGCGGCGGGACAACATGTCGAAAGCTTTGAGTACCGCGTCGGGGTCCTCCGTGTGGGGGTAATGCCCACTGCCGTCAGCGAGGGTGATCGTGGCATCGAGTCCTTGGGCGAAAGCCTCGGCTTCGGCTCGGGGGTTCTTGAAGTCCGGATCCGCGCTTCCCATGATGATGCCCACCGGGACCGTGGTGGTCTCGCGGCGATCGGTGGCATCCTTCCCGTTGCCGAGGACCATGCTTTGCAGGGTGGAGGTGCCATTGGCCCGCCGTAGGGATCGTCGGATCGCTTGCACATGATCCTTCAGGTCAGTCGGTGGCCTCTTGTGAAGGGATCGATAGAACCACCCCCACAGCCATGGCGTGCGGCCGACGATTCGGCTGACCATACGCATGAAGGGATCGAGTTCGGGTGTCGTGGCCCACGGGCCGATGGCGAGCACCCCGACGATGGACGGGTTCATCTGCGAAGCCAGCAGGGCACTGTCCGGAGTGTAGGAATGCGCGATGACGATCACAGGTGAGGTCAGCTGCTCGGTCAGGTTGGCCACCAGGTGAGCGATGTCCACCTGTGAGGGCTCCACGCCGGCTTCACTCTCGCCGTGACCCGGAAGATCCATCAGAGCAACCTGGTGGCCACGGGACACCAGTGGCTCACGCACATGGCGATACACCGAACGTATGTCCCCCATACCGGGAAGACAGATGACACCGGGGGCGCCCTCGGGCCCCAGCAATTCGACGACGACGGACCGACCTTGATGTTCCAGGTTCATCACCCTGCTGTCCATGGCTTTAGCTAATACTATTAGCCATGAGGGTGCAACCCCGCGAGGATCAAGAGGACAAGACGATCAGCGCTGCGCGGATGCCCTCGAAGCGCCGAATGTATCCCCGGTCAGCGCTCGGCGGACTCCAGGTGAGCGATGTGCTGTTTCACGTTCTGGGTGGCCTTGCGTTCTGCAACGAAGGACAGGATCGGCACGGTGCCGGCCAGAGCGATGGCCAGCAGCCACTTCCAGCTCCACTGCACGCGGCGTCCCAGAAGATAGGCCGAGAGCAACAGGACCGCGTACAACCAGCCATGCCCGACACCCAGATAGGTGTTCATACCGGCACCGATCTGCTGCAGATAGGGGTCAGGGGAGAGGTACTTCAAGGGCATGCCGACCAGCACGAGCAGCACGAGCAGCACACCGACGATGTAGGCCATGACGCGGTAGAACATCAGGGCCTTCTTGACGCCCTCGACCTGCGCGTTTGCTGCTGTGGGCTCAGTGCTCGGCTGCTGTTCAGTCATCGTGCTGGTCCTCCATCTCGGTGGTCCGGGAACTCTTCGGCTCGGTCGGCCCGTTGTCCGTCCCGGCGTTCGTCCTTGGGGCCATGAAACCGGTGCCGCGTCCGGCGTCATGACTGAGTTTGACGGTGGCGGCCATGGCGACGATCGCGAAGACCCACCACTGCAGGGCGTACCCCTGGTTGCGGGCCTGGCCCTCCGCCGTGTCCGGCACCGGGACGATGACCGGATTCAGACCGTTCTTCGCGGCCAGTGATGCGTCGACGGTCAGGTA
Organism: Propioniferax innocua; assembly: GCF_006716235.1. Lineage (GTDB taxonomy): Bacteria > Actinomycetota > Actinomycetes > Propionibacteriales > Propionibacteriaceae > Propioniferax > Propioniferax innocua. Next base: position 1,014,912 of record NZ_VFOR01000002.1, read on the forward strand.
CCCCGCGTGCATGGGCCTGGTCCAGATCTGGGCCATCTCCGGGAGCCGGACGTTGTCGATCATGGTCAGGTCCTCTGGATTCGCCCCTCCCTGCACGTGTGGCCCCGGCGTCGGCAACGACGAAGGATCCTCGGTGTAGCCGACGCCGGGGGCGACGCCGGCAGTCGGCGCAGGCGCCGGCTCGTCGGGGTCGGTGGGCAGCAGGATGCCGGTGAGCGTGACCTCTTCCCCGGGAACGGGCGGGATCGGTTCGAGTTGGGTTGCGCCCCGCACCACCGGGAGGATCTGGCCATCGGCGAGTTCCAACGCCGAGACCACGCGATAGGGCTCACCGATGCCGGCCAGCAGGTCGGGTTCATCGGTGTACTCCCCGGTGACCTCCACCGGCAGCCCGTAGGCGCTTTGGATTCCCTTCTCGCCGTCGAGATGATCCTGAAGTGGTTCGGGCTCACCGGTCAAACGGGTGACCATCGCATCGCGTCCCGACGCCTGGAAGGCATTCGCCTGCCAGAGCCCGAGAGCGACCATCACGAGGGTGACGGTCAGACCGATCGACCAGATGAGCGCCTGGGTGCGCGAGCGGGAGGACATCGCGTCAGCCGCGTGCCCGGGCCGCCGCCACCGAGACCAGCTGCGAGCAGACCTTGGCGAAACCGTCCGGGCCGGCGTCGAGCGCCAGCGGCACCAGTGAGGTCTCGGTCATGCCGGGGGCCACATTCGTCTCGATGAACACTGGGCCCTCCTCATCGATGATGATGTCGGTGCGCGAGAGATCCCGGAGCCCGAGCAGTTCATGGACACGCACCGCCATGTCGGCGCACTGTGCGGTGATCTCGTCGGAGAGATCCGCGGGAACGGTGAAACGGGTGGCTCCGGCGGTGTAGCGGGCCTCGTAGTCGTAGACGCCGCTGGCCGGCTCGATCTTGACCACCGGTTGGGCCTCGGGCCCGTTGCCGGTGTCGATGACGGTGACGGTCACCTCCACGCCCGAGACGCCTTCTTCCACCACCGCGAGGGGGCCGTACCCGTAGGCGGCCACCATGGCGGCAGGAAGATCCTCAGGGGCGTCGACCCTTGTGCAGCCCAACGCCGAGCCGCAGCGGGCCGGCTTGACCATGAGCGGGAAACCGAGCTTCTCCCCCAAGGAACGCACGATGTGCTTCGCCCCGAGCTCACGGAACAGATCGTGCGGCAGGGCCACCTGCTCGGGGGTACGGATACCGGCGCGACGCACGAGCGTTGTGGAGACCGCCTTGTCGAACGCCAGCCGGCACGAACGCGGGAGCGTCCCCACAAAGGGGATGTCGAGCATCGAGAGCACTTCGCGCAGGGCACCGTCCTCACCGCTCTCCCCATGGAGCAGTGGGAAGGCGACCACATCGTCCAGACCGGTGAGCGTCTCGATCAGCCCGCTGTCCACATCGCTTTCGATCACCTCATGACCCAGGTCGCGGAGAGCCTGGGTGACGCGTCGGCCCGAGCGCAGGGAGATCTCCCGCTCATGGGAGAGACCGCCCGCCAGAACGGCAACGGTGGGTTTGGAGGTCATGTCGTGCTCCTGTTCGAGGTGGCGCGGGAATCGCTGGTCATGGTCACGAAATGTCATGGTCACGAGGTATCGGGGTCACGAGATGTCGGGGGAGGGGCCCGGCGTCGGATTGCTGTGCAGGCGGTGGTCGTCGGTGATGCCGAACACCTCGTTGATGCGCATCTCGTCGGCGATGACCTCGCCGAGTCGACGGGTGCCCTCGATGATGCGCTCGGGCGTCGGGAAGCAGTAGGACAGGCGCATGTGGCGCGATCCGAAACCATCGGCGAAGAAGGCGTCCCCGGGAACGTAGGCGACGCGGGCGGTCACCGCACGGGGCAGCATCTTCTGGGAGTCGACGCCCTGGGGGAGCGTGACCCATACGAAGAACCCGCCGGTGGGGTGGGTCCATGTGGTTCCCTGGGGCATGTTTTCGGTGAGGCCCTGCAGCATGGCGTCACGACGCTCGCGGTACATGTCGCGGTACTGACGGATCTGGCCGCGCCAGTCGTGCTTCGCCAAGTACTCCGAGATCGCGAACTGTGAGAACACCGGCGGGCACAGCGTCGCTGATTCCTGGGCCAGAACCAGTTTCTCGCGGACCGCATGCGGGGCCAGCACCCAGCCGACGCGAAAGCCCGGTGCGAAGGTCTTCGAGAACGATCCCAGGTAGATGACGCGATCGGTTTCCATGGAACGCATGGCGGGCAGGGGTTCACCGTCGATGGTGAGCAGACCGTAGGGGTTGTCCTCGACTATGAGCAGGTCCAGATCCTCGGCCACCTGCAGGATCTCGCGTCGGCGCTCGGTGGGCTGGGTGATGCCGGCGGGATTGTTGAAATTGGGGATCGTGTACAAGAACTTCACCCGACGCCCCTGATCCCGCAGCGATGTGACGACCTGACGCAGTGCGTCGGGGTCAAGGCCCTGATCATCCATCGCCACGTGGGAGATCTGCGTCTGGTACGACTTGAAGGTCCCGAGCGCACCCACATAGCTGGGGGCCTCCACGAGCACCACATCGTCGGGATCGCAGAAGATCCGCGTCACCAGATCGAGCCCCTGCTGAGATCCGGCTGTGATGACCACATCATCGGGGTGGGCCCGGATCTGCTCCTCGGCCATGACCTCGCAGATCTGTTCACGGATCTGCAGTTCTCCCTGCCCCGACCCGTACTGCATGATGCGGGCACCGTCGCGCTGGATGAGTTCATCGAGCAGATTGCCGACCTTGCCGAGCGGAAGATCGGCGATATTGGGCATTCCCCCGGCGAGCGACACCACTTCGGGCCGGTTGGCCACGGAGAACAAGGATCGAACCGCCGAGGCGGTCATCTTGTGCGTGCGTTGCGCGTAACTGTCTACGTAATGATCCAGCCGCGTGTCGGAGCGCCCACCGGTGGACGGCAACCGCGACGGGTTGAAGGAGTGAGGATCGGTCATGGTGCTCTCATCCTACGATAGGGGCATGAAGAAGCCTTCGATCTGGCGGCGGCTCGTGGGTCGAGAAGACCTGCTGTTGCCGACACGACGCCGGTGGTTGTTGCTCGCCGTGGGCCTGCTGTTGGCGCTCGGAACCGGTTTCCTGTTGGGACTCGCGGCCCCTGACCGAGAGGAGCTGGCCGGGATCGCCGACCGGGATTGAATCCATGGAACGTCTGACCCCACTGCACCTCTCCGCCGTGGAGCGGTTGCCGCGTACATGTGACAGCTGTCCCCTCGGTGCTGGACGTGTTCCCGGGCTCGACACCGGTTGGGCGTGGGCGGCCGAGCGCGAGTTCGGGTGCGTGGGCTTCATCGTGCATGCCGGGGTGGATGACCCTGTTCCCGTCGCCTTCCTCATGTGGGCTCCGCCCTCGCACGCGCCACACAGGGGTCCACAGTCCTGGGCCGGGGGAGCGTGGCATCGGATACGTCGAGCCCCTCTCAGCGATTCGGCGGTCATTCTCCAGCTCCGCGTCCTCGACGGGGAGGGGGAGTGGCTGGCCGACGCCCTCATCCAGCGGGCGATGGGACACCTGTTGCAGCGTGGGCGGACGCGTCAGTGGCATGGGCTGCAGGTGCGCTCCACACGCATCTCCCCACACTGCGCTCTGCCCGACCATGACGACCTGGAGCGGATCGGGTTCCGGCCGATCGGCAAGCCGCGCGGCTGGTCGTGGCACGGGTCGGCGGCATTCGTCGATGACATCCATCCATGGATGCGTCTGGACCTCGAACGCACGGTGCGTACACCGGGGTTCCACCTGGTCGACCGACTCGTCGGCCTGTGGCCGCGTCCTGTCGCGCAGGGACGCATGGCCGAGCGCGCGGATCACTCCGCCTGATTTCTTGATTGTGGCGTGTGCGGCGCTGGTATCAATGACGATGTGAAGTCATTGATGTTCGAATGGCCTGAAACCGCCATCCAGATCGGTCTCGTCGTGGTCGTGGCCGTCGCGGCCCGGATCATCCTGCATTTCGGGATCCGACGCGTGGTCGACGCCACGGTCAAGAGCGCGAAATTGGCTGCGGAGAACCCCAAGAAGCGCATCGGCGTCGACGTCGCGCGTGTCCGCGCACGCACCGGTGCCCTGGCGTCCATGCTGCGGAGTGTCTCCACCGTCGTCATCGTGATCGTCGCGGTGATGATGATCATGCAGATCCTCGGGCTGCCGCTCGCACCGTTGCTCGCCTCGGCCGGTGTGGGCGGTCTGGCCCTGGGCTTCGGCGCCCAGTCCATCGTCAAGGACCTGCTCTCGGGAATCTTCATGATCATCGAGGACCAGTACGGTGTCGGGGATGTCGTCGACACCGGAGATGTGATCGGAACCGTCGAGGAGGTCACGCTGCGGATCACCAAGCTGCGCGACTACGACGGCGTCATCTGGTACATCCGCAACGGTGAAATCCTCCGCATCGCCAACAAGACGCAGGGCTGGAACACCGCCTGGGTGGACTTCCCCGTGGCCTACAACGCCGACCCGGCACGGACCATCGCGGTGCTCGAAGGAACCTGTGAAGACGTCTACGCCGACCCCAAGTGGAACGAGAAGATGCTCGAGAAGCCCATCGTCCTCGGTGTGGGCGAGGTGCAGAACGGCACCATGACGGTCAAGGCCATGGCCAAGTGCCTCCCCGAGACCCACTGGGGGGTCAAGCGAGAACTCCTGGAGGTCGGCATGTCCCGCCTCCGCGCCGCGGGCATCCCCGGACCGATCCTGTTCTCGACCCCCAATGCCGACGGTCCCGGTGCCTTCGGACCCGGTGCCGAGACATCGAGCGTCGAACAGATCGACCCCAGGGACTGATCCCTGAAAGCAACACGACATATGACGACGCCCGGCTCATGATGAGCCGGGCGTCGTCCTTGCTGTGAGCGGGTTCCTGCCGCGGATGCGATCAGCGTTTGATCAGTGGCGAGTTCAGACCGCCCTCGGCCTTGTCGGCCTCGTTGAAGAAGTCCTCGTGAAAGATGTCGCGAGGGAACAGACGCTTGCCCATGAAGGACTTCAGGCACGCCTCGACCATCACCGGTGAACCACACATGTAGCCCTGGTAACCGCTGAGTGTCTTGAAGTCCTCCTCCATGACGGTGTTCACGTGGCCGTGACGGAAGCCCTCGGCCTCCTCGGAGGTGCAGGCGTGGAAGGTGAACTGGTCCTCGTACTCCTCCTCCAGTTCACGGAAGTAGTCGACGTCGTAGAGGTGTTCAGCGGTGGCACCGCCGGCGTAGAGGGTGATGTGGCCCTCGTAGGCCTCATCCTCCAAGGCGTGCTTCACCATCGACGCCAGGGGCGCCAGACCGGTGCCGCCACCGAGCATGACGATGGGCTTGTCCTCCTCCCAGGTGCGGAGGACGAACTTGCCGTACGGACCCGAGAGCTTCAGCTCATCGCCGACGGCGGCGTCCTTGAACAACCACCCATCGGTGGCGACGCCACCGGGGACATTGCGCACCTGGAACTCGATGATGCGCTGCTCGGTGGGGGAGTTGGCCATCGACCAGGTGCGGTCGATGCCATCGGTGCCCGGGATGATGACGCGCATGTACTGGCCGGCATTGAAGCCGAGGTCGTCGTCGAGTTCGATCTTGAGGCGCTTGATGTCCTTGGCGATGTCCTCGAGCTCGATGATGGTGCCGGTGAAGTCGCGCACGGGGAACACCTCGAGCTCCTCGTCCACGTCGAGATCGGCCTCGAAGGTCACGTCGGATTCGGGGCGGGCGCAGCACAACAGCGTCTTTCCCTCGTCGCGCTCGAAGTCCATGAGGGCGAAGCTGGAGGACTCGCCATGGTCCACATCGCCGTCGAGCACATCCACCTTGCACGTGGCGCACGTGCCGTGCGTGCACGAGTGGGGCACCCACACGCCGGCGCGGAGGCAGGCATCGAGGATGGTCTGGTCGTCCCGGCACTCGATCTCTCGGCCCAGGGGTTCGATGGTGACGGTGTGGGTCTCGCTCATGGGGAAACTCCTTCGGACGCCGCCGCTGCGTCGCGGACGGTGGTTCGTGGTTCGTGGGGGATGGACGACGCGGCCCGTCCAGTTCGTGGGGAGGACGGGCCGCGTCGTTCGGGTGTGTGGGGATCGATCAGGCCGTCAGGATGGACACGGTGTTCTTGTGGGAGATCCCGTTGTCCACGAGTGACTTGCCGTCTTCAGGGGTGAAGGGTTCGCCGACGAGCTCCCACGAGATCGTCTTCGAGTGATCGAAGAAGGCATCGGCGTCGATGAGGGGCTTGACCTGCGTCTCATGGAACTCGCTCCACGGCATGGTCTGTGGGACGCGGACCGCCGCGGCGCACGGCAGCAGGGAGCGTCCCTTGATCCAGATGTGGACGATCATGTCGCCGTCGTAGTTCTCCACCGCCGAGCGTGACGGGAAGTTGTAGGTACCCAGGGTCTCACCCATGATCAGGCCTCCTTGCCCGCGTCGGCGGTCTCACCGGCGACGTCTTCGATCTGGTCATGCCACTCGATCCAGTGCTTGTGATCCACCGAACCGACGTACTCACCGTTGTCGCCCTCCTGGAACTTGTACCAGGCGAGCACATCGGGAACGGTCGGTCCGCCACAGTTGCCGGCGAGGATCTGGTGCACCGGCAGCCACGCCTGGCGGTACTTGCCGGGCTCACGCTCGAAGATCCACTTGCAGCCCTCGGAGCACAGGTTGTAGTGCTCACCCTCGAACTCGGAGTGGAACTGCGTCTGCGTCTCGTCATCGTGGGCCGGGAAACACATGGGCACCTGGCACACCTGGCAGAGCTGCGGCAGACCCGGGAAGTACTGGCGCTTGCCGGCCTTGTCGAGTTCCTCGTACTTGTCCCAACGGGGCTTGTACGTCTTCTCGTAGGTGTCGGGGTACTGCTGGGCGAGCCACTTGTGGTGCTCCTCGTCGGGCACCGTGGTGGTGAAGTTCGCCGCGAAGCTGAAGTTGTACAGCGTCTCGTACACCACGTGTGAGAGGTGGTCCTTCTCCCAGATGGCCTGCTCGACGTGACGCGGCGGCTTGATGCCGTAGTACGCGAGGTCGGGGAACAGGCCGCCGAGCATCTGCTCCTCGAAGTAGAGCTCGAAGGCCTCCTTCCAGCTCATGACCGGGCGCGGCAGCATGTAGTCGAGCATCTGGGCGATGATCGCGGTGACGCGGTAGCCACGCCAGAACCACTTGTCGACCCACTCCTGGACGATCGGCACGTTGTCCTCGTCCTGCTCGAGCAGGAACTTGATGGCTTCCAACCCGAGGGTCATATGACGCGACTCGTCGGACTGCGCCGAGAAGCCGAAGGTCATGGTCGGCAGGTCGCCGTTGAACGACGCGGCCGACATGAACGGCACGAACAGCAGGTTCGTCAGCAGGTACTCGAACGAGAAGCCGATGGCGATCAGGAACTCGAACGGGCCGGCGGTGAGGGCGTCGTCGAAGTACGACTTCGGCACCGAGAGGTACCAGACGCGGTCGAACGACTCGGAGAAGTTGTGGAAGCCCGAGTAGTACTTGTTGTAGTTCGAGAGCGTGTGGATCTCGGTCTGCGCGTGACGCATCTCGTCGATCGACTGGCACAGGGCCGCGAAGCGGGGGCCCGGGCCGTTGTAGTGACGAGCCAGATAGGCGAAGTGGCGGTGGGCGGCGTATTCGAGCGGGGTCACGCCACCGAGGAACACCTTCATGGCGTTCAGGTAGCGGGCCTCGGAGATGGTCAGGTGACCCTGGCCCTGCGCGAAGCCGTCGAGCACCGAGTACAGACGCTTGTCCTTCTCGGCCTGGTAGCGGTAGTAGGCGTCCACGGTGAGGCGGAAGGGGTCGTCCCACTTCGACCAGTCGTGGATCTTGATGCCCTCGTACGTGGTGTGCGGGAACATCTGTTCCTCGGTGACGTAGCTGGGCTTCCAGTCGAGGTCACGGGTCAGAGCGCTGTAGCGCTTCTTCATCGTGAGCTTCTTGGCGGGCTTCCCGCCGGTGTTGGTGGTTGCTTCGGTGGTCATCAGTAGTCCTCCTCGTCATCGTCATCGTCTTCGTCGTCCTCGACGGGGCGTCCCCACGAGATGACGATGTGGTCTTCGTCCCATTCGCTGATGTTGCCGGCCAGGGTCACGATGGCCATCTGGAATTCGTGGGTCTCCCACTCGCGTCCGAGGCGCTCCTCGACGCTGGCGCGGTTGATCTCGAGCCGTCCGGGTGCCTGCAGTTTCACGATTCCGGGCAGGTGCCGCATGACGAGTTCGCTGTTGTCGGCCTCGATCGCATCGATCAGGGCGCGGTTGTTCTCCGTCTCCTGGATGTCGACGCTGACCGTGCGGGTCTCTGTGGTCATCGGGCCTCCTCCACGGTGAGTCCGAGCTTGGACAGGGCTTCACGGGTTTCGAGGGCGGCGGCCTCGACGGCGGCGACGCACCCGGCGTCGGCACCGAGGAGCTCGTCGGCACGAGCGGCGATGTCGCGGACTGCGGCCTCGGCCTGTGGCAGCCACTTGTTGGCCGACGCCGAGAAGAGCTCGATGTTGGATGCGCCGTGCGTCTCATCGGAGGTCCATGCCTTGTAGAGCGCGTCGAGCCACTTGCGGTGCTCGGCGTACCACCCGTCGAGATGCTGGATCAGAAGCGAGTAGGCACCGGCGCCGTTGTTGATCGCCACCTCCTCGAGATGCTTGTGCAGCAGGGCGCTCAGCAGGCGGTCGGCGTAGTCGATGCCGGTGACCGAATCTGCCCAGTCCTCCTCGATGAGAAGCTCCTCGATGAGCTTGCGGAGGGGCTGCATGTGTTCGGCCTCCATCCAGGCACGCTTGCCCTCGCGGAGGACGGTTGCGGTCTGGTCACCCAGGGCGATGCCGATGCGGCTGATCAGCTGGGCGTTGCCGACGCGGTCGAAGCTTTCGTAGGCACAGCACTGAGCGAGTGCCGAGCCGTAGCAGAAGCGGCAGGCCCCCGAGAACAGCATCTGGGCACCGGACTCGTAGTGACGCGTCGGGATGAGAACCTCGGTCATCACGGTCTTCCACGCATCGGGGGTGCGACCGAACAGTTCACGCTTGGTGACGTACTCCAAAGACGCGCCGAAACCTTCGTGCATCTCGGAACGGTTCGTCACGTACGGCGTGTAGTAATAGCCGCGAGGATCGACGAAGCCTTCGGGGTCGGCGAGTTTGTACGCGCTGTAGTTGACGTCGTACATCTCGCGTTCGGGGGCGTAGCTCGGGCGGTAATGGAAGTTCTCCTTCGGCTGGAGGCCGATGGTTCCCTCCTGGTACCGGGTGGCGGGGCGGTCGCCGTAGCGGGCCGCGATGTGATCGAACGTGTGCCGCGTGGGCTCGATCACCTGGGTTTTGAGTTCATACTGCATGGAGTTCTCCTGATACTGGTCGGGAACCTGCTGGTGAGGGCCGGGGCGTCGCTCAGATGAGGTGTGCGGACTGCTCGTTGTGCAGACCGGCCACCAAGCAGAGGCGAATGATGAGATTGGGGAGGGCCTCGGGGCCGTCCAGCTCGTGCACCTCGGTACCCGGCAGGTCGCTGGAGGTGATCTGCCCGTACGTCATATCGCCGTCGTACCGGGTGCTGACGCGAGCGGTGTGGTCCTTGCACGTGATCGTGAAAGCCAGCTCCTCGCGTCCGTATTCGTCGTCCAAGGTGAGCCGGTTCACCCGGTCCTGGATGATCGCGTTGGCTTCGCAGACGAGCTGCTCGGCGAGCGATCGCAGTTCGATCTGACGGTCGGTGCCGGTGCCGCGGGAGACCGGACGGCTCGGGCGAAGAGCGACCTCCGGGATGTCGAGCTGATCGGGATCCTCACCCAATGCTTCGGCGAGGTGTTGCATGAAGAAAGTCACTGACTCCTCCTCGAGTTCGGGACGTTCCTCACATTAGGCAGCCAGAATGTGATGTGGAACACGTAGAACTACCCGTTTACGTGAGTGGGTATACGCATTCATGCATCCGCAGCGTCCTCGCGAAGGCAGGCGAGGAGACGAATGAACCCGGGCACACCTGATGGTGTGCCCGGGTCCATGAAGCGCGGGTCGTGCCCGATCCTCCTCTGTGTCAGAGCTTGAGTTGTGCCGGAGGCGCTCAACCGATGTGCGGTGCCACCTCGCGGGCGAACTCGACCATGTCATCGACGGACTGGTCGCGCAGGCCCTGCACCACCACGAGCGTGTTGCCGTAGGGCACTGCACAGATGTCGAGATCGTTCTTGTCTCGACCGCAGCGGGCGTCGTCGTCGTAGTCGACGATGTTGGTGGTGTCGATGTCCTCGAGCTGTTGACGTGGATCCTTCGCCGGCCGGATCGCGGCGATCAGCATCGATTCCTGGCCGTTCTTGATGTAGAAGGCGGTGGAGGTCATCTGGTCCGGGTCGCTGTCGTCGACCCCGCCGCCACCCGGCGCACGTGAGTATTCGCCGATCTCCTGCGGAAGCTTGGGCTCACCGGTGGGCTGCACCGATGGGGTCTCGGTCGGTGCAGGAAGATCGGTGGTGGCGCTGGAGATGAAGTAGCCGATGACGGCGACCGTCGTGGCGAGCACGACCAGCGAAACCACCATGGTGATCATGGGAACGTTGCTGCGTCCCTGTTCGACCTCCTCCTCGATGATCTCATCATCGGAGAGACCGCTGTAGGGATCGGTCTGGTCCTCACTCATGCCTGGCTCCTGCCTCACTGGGCTGCTGGCCGGGGAGTTTGCAGATGCACTCCCCGGGTGTGTCCCGAAGGGTCAGATGTGTTCCTGAAGGGCCTTCACGATCACCGTCTTGGGCTTGGCGCCCTGCAGTGACTCCACAACCTCACCGTTCACGAACAGTTGGAGCGTGGGAAGGCCACGCACGAGTTGATCGGCAGGAGTCACCGGGTTGGCGTTGGTGTCGACCTTCACAAACTTCACGCGACCCTCGTAGGTCCTGGCGAGTTCGTCGATGATCGGAGCGATCTGACGGCAGGGCGCACACCAATCGGCCCAGTAGTCCACCAGAACCGGAATGTCCGACTTCAGTACCTCGTCGGCGAACGTCGCATCGGTCACGTCAAGCACGGTCATGGCGGCCCTTCTGTTGTCTCGTTCAGCAGTGACATCTTGCCATTGACGCCCGAACCGGGGCCATTCCGTGACGAAGCGGACGTTCAGTCCGCCAAGCGCATGAGGTACTTCTCGGCATCGAGGGCGGCCTGGCAGCCGGTGCCTGCGGCGGTGATCGCCTGACGATAGGTGTGGTCCACCAGATCGCCACAGGCGAAGACACCTGGCAGGTTGGTGCGAGTGCTGCGTCCTTCGACCAGTACGTAGCCTTCGTCGTCGAGATCGACCTGACCCTTGACCAGTTCGGAGCGGGGATCGTGGCCGATGGCGATGAACAGGCCGTTGACCGGCAGGTCGCGGCGCTCCCCGGTCACGGTGTCCTCCAGCGTGACGCTCTCCACCTGCTGCTCGCCGTTGATGGCGACGACTTGGGAGTTCCAGGCGAAGTCGATCTTGGGATCGTTCTTGGCTCGCTCCGCCATGATCGCCGACGCACGCAGTTCATCGCGTCGATGGATCACGGTGACCGATTCACCGAAGCGCGAGAGGAAGGTGGCCTCCTCGATCGCGGAATCGCCGCCACCGACGACGGCGATGGGCTTGTCACGGAAGAAGAATCCGTCGCAGGTGGCGCACCACGAGACGCCGCGGCCCGAGAGACGGTCCTCATCCGGGAGCCCCAGGCGGCGGTATCCCGAACCGGTGGCGAGGATGACGGTCTTGCTTCGGTACTCGGCATCGCCGACCTTGACGGTCTTGATCTCGCCGGTCAGCTCCAGTTCGGTGGCGTCCTCGGTGAGGATCTCGGCTCCGAAGCGTTCGGCCTGCTGACGCATGTTGGCCATCAGGTCGGGTCCCATGATGCCCTCGGGGAAGCCGGGGAAGTTCTCCACCTCGGTGGTGTTCATGAGAGCGCCGCCGCCCTCGATCTCGCCCTCGATCACCAAGGGGGTGAGATTGGCGCGGGCTGCGTACACCGCCGCCGTCCAACCTGCCGGACCGCTGCCGACGATGATGACTTCGCGAACCTCGCTCATGTGCTGAACCTTTCTGGAGAGTCCATCCGAGGTTATCCAACGTCGTGTGGGGCGACGCTATTCCTTCCCGCGCCCGGGAGTGAGCCATAGACTCACCGACATGCAGAACGCGGCGAGTGGGATGGTGAGCCTGATCAGCGGCATCCTCATCGTGGTTCTGCTGGTGCTGTTCGGCGTCATGGGAACGGTGTGGGTGGCCGGAACCGGACTCCCGGTCGCAGCATCGACCGGCTTCGTCCCTGCCGATGGCCACTCCACACGTGTCGAGATGGTGGGCGGGGCGGCATCCCTCGAGAACGGGATCCTGACGGTGGGGGAGACCAGATCGATCAATCCCCACATGGTCGATGGGGATGGGATCAGTCGATTCTGGCGCGTCAGCATGTCGGGCGGTGATGGCCTCGGCGTGCGGGAAGCGTACTTCGGTGTGGCCGCTGAGGGAGTGACGCTGGAGGGCGTCATCGATCGTGCGCAGAGTGCGGCCTTCGAGCCGGGCCTTCCCATGATCCCGGCGCAGGCCGACCCGGGAGTGACGCAGCAGATGACCGGGATGGTCCGGTTCGGTGAAAAGGTCGGCCAGCGGTACAGATACGAGCTGGAGGTGGACGAGCCCTCCGGTCCCGCGGCCGGTGAGGGGTGTCTGCGGTCTCGCTGGGATCTGGAGGTCGAAGACGAGGAGATGAGCCGCACGGGCGTCGTGACGTGGTGCCCCGGACGCGGGATCGTGGACGGTGGCGTCCCCTATTCGGGTTATGTGCAGGGACCAGTGGCCGAAGAGCCGCTCCCTCCCATCACCGGTGGTCCTGTGAAGATCCCGGATGGGGAGGAGAGTGTGGAGTTGATCCCCCGCGCCGGTGATGAACACTTCGGGTTCCGCGAGGTGTCCCTCGACTCCCGTACGACCGGCGTGACCACCGACGGGATGGTCGTCAGCACCCAGGCCGGGAACAGGGGAATCGTGGGTCTGGTGGAGGACACTCCCGACGGTGCCCTGTCGCCGTCGTGGACGGCATCGCCACCGGGCAAGGTCGTCGGATTGCAGGTCATGGGCCACCACGTGATCGTGAGCACGAGCACCGGCCATCTGCTCGCTTACGACCGCGACGGTCGTCGCCTGTGGCAGAGCGAGATGGCTGACACGCCGTTCGGGACCCCCCAGCCGTTGGGCGATGACGTGGTGGTGGTGAGTTCGGTGACCGGACACGTGACGGCGTTCGATCTCGAGGACGGGACCGAGCGTTGGAGGGTCCGGACCGACCCGCTCGAGGCTGCTCTCCACGTCGTGGATGCTCCCACCGGGCCGCTGATCGTCGCATACACCACCGAGGATGAAGTGGTGGTGATCGACGCGACCGGACAGCAGCGCTGGGTCTCCGAAGGAGCCGGTTCGTTGCTGTCCGCGGCCGCCACCGATGTGGGTCTTGTGGTGCTCAACGGAAACAAGTCCCTGGTCCGCTACGCCTACGAGGACGGCGAAGCGATGGCCATGGAGACGACCCTGGCCCGTGATGATGCACTCGATCTTGTGACGAGCCCCGATCATCCCGGGGCAGTGGCGGCGGTGGGACCCGGAACGATGGTGGTCCTCGACGCCACCACGCTGGGCGTCGTGGACCGGCCGAGAGCCGAGGGGCACCTCCATCCTGTGCCCGGGGTCGGGGTGCTCGAGGTGAGTGGTGAGACCCATGTCGTGCGTGATCTGCTGGGTGAGGTCCAGCAGAGCTGGGATTCGCACGGCTCCACGGGTGAGCCGAGGCTGATCGGTCAGTCGCGCGCGGACACCCATGCGACTGCGTGGTGGTACACCGTCGCCGGGGCACGACAGGTGGTGATCCGCGTTGGCTGACCAGAACACACCGAGCACAAAGGAGCCCACCGCGACGGCAGGGCAACGGGTGTGGGGAGTGCTGCGCTTCGTGGCGCACCGCACCTTCGTCGAGCCTGTGCGACGGGGCCGCATGTCCGAGGATCCGGAGTTCCCGTGGCCCCGGGGGATTCGCGTGCTCGTGGTGATCGCCACCGTGCTGTACACCGCTTTGGTTGCCCTGTCGGTGGTGGGAACGCGACTGCGTGAAGTCACACCGGTGGTCGCCGGCGGATCGATGTCCCTGCCTGTGCTGGTGATTCTCGTCATGATCCCGGCGATCATCTTCGGGTCAGCAGGGTTCTTCGTGGCGGCGTGCCATTGGCGTCACCCCGTGCGCTACGCGATCTTCGCGGCCCTGGTGATCAGTTATGTCTTCGCGTCCTCGGGGATCGTGATGTTGGTGGGAGCTGTGCTGGCGCTCCCGATGATCGTTCTGAGCATCGTGCGACGCAGAGCCCGTGTCGCGCGATGGGAGATGCCCTTGGCGGTGTTCTTCTTCGGGATCCTGACCAGCAGCATCATCATGGAGCCCCGAGATGTCACACCACTGGACGCACTGGCCATGCTGCTGCAGTTTCTCTCCTGGATGGCCTATCCGTCGGTGTTCGCGGCCGGTGCGGCCATCGTGGAGATCGCTGTGGGTGCCGCATCATGGACGGCACGTGGTGTTTGGGAGGCCGCGTACTCGGGGTCCCGACGTGCGGGATGGACCCTGTTCGCACTCCTGATCGTGTGGACGCTGCTCGCCGACGTCCTCTCGCTCACCGAGGGTTCGGTGGAGGTGCTCCCGAGCCGACTGCTGGTGGCGCTGATCGTTGTGGTCCTGGTGGGTCTGGTCGCGCTGATGATCGGCTGGTTGGTGCCCATGGGGATGCGTCCGGGAGTCCCGGTGGACGCCGATGACGTGAGCGCCGCGTGGGTGCGGGCGTCCCGCCCGATCGTGATGGGCTTCGCCGGTGCCTACCTGTTGGGCCCTCTCATCTGGGACGCCGTGACCTTCGGCGGGCTGAGCACCTACCACAGCCTTCAGTTCGTGCTCAGCATCTTCTTCCTGGTACTGGCGATCCGGGCTGCACGCCGGGGTGAGGCGACGACCGCGGTCATCCTGGCCACATCGGCGGCCTCCACGTTCCTCATCCAGTCGCTGAATGCACTGAGGGTCTCGTTGGTCAGTGGCCAGGCGCTGACGCTGGTGCTCGATGGCCTGACGCTGTTGATTCTCGTGGGTCTGATCGTCGCACGGCGGCTGACGCCGGACCGCCTCCTGGCGATCGCCACCGCATTCCTCCTCTCCCGCTTCTACACGATCCGTGACTGGTTCGATGAACCCTTCACCAATCTCTTCGCGGTGTCGGGAGCCTCGGCGGCATTGGCGGTCGGTCTGATCTGGCGTCAGTTGACCGAATACGAGTTCACACAGCGGGGCACGAGTGTGTTTCGCGTCGATGCCCGCGTCCTGCTCGGGTTGGGGAACATGCTTCTGATCGGTGTCTGCATCTTGGCCGGCACGGTGGCCGGGTCAGCGAGTCCCGCCTCACTCGATCAGGTGGAGGGGGTGGCCGACCGGAACATCGGAACGACGTTGTATCTCGCGGCCACGTTGTCGAGCCTGCTGATCGCCTGGCGAGGGCGTGAAGGCGGTGACCAGCGACCGGGTGAGGAATTCGGCGTCACTGCTCTTGCCCGCATCGAACCGAAAGCCACCGTCCCGGCTCCATCCATCGGGCAGAAGGCTGTGGATGTGGCGTCGCCGGAGAGCGGGACCGCCCGGTCTCCTCGTCGGGGAGGGTCAGGGTGATCCCGAGACGTGAACGGATTCTCTTCGCTGCCGGGGACATCTTCGGCGGTGGGGGAGGATCCCTGATCGCGGTGTTGTATCTGATCTTCCTCACCGACATCGTGGGCCTGCAGCCGGCACTTGCGGGAAACGCCATCTTCGTCGCGCGGTTGTGGGATGCCGTCAACGACCCGCTCGTGGGGTCGTTGAGTGACCGCACCCGCTCGCGGTGGGGTCGACGTCGGCCCTGGATCGGCATCGGTGCGTTGCTCCTGGTGGGCGGCATGGCGCTCATGTGGATGCCCGACCCGCCCTTCGACGGGCAGGTGTCGCTGATGCTGTGGACGATGGGCACCTATATCGTCTACAACTCCATCCAGACGATGATCATGGTTCCGTACATCTCCATGAGCAGCGAGGTGGCCGTCGAACCCCATGAACGGAACCGGATCAATCTGACCCGGCTCCTGTTCTCGACCATCGCCAGTGCTGTGGTGACGCTCGTTGCGACCCATCTGGTCGAATCCCACCGTGACGGCAGCATGGGGGTGGTGACGCTCCATCTGACGATCTTGTTGGTGTTCGGCGTCCCGTTCGCGGTGGCTGCGCTGGGTGTCGCCATCGGCTGTCGGGAACGTGTGGCCCTGCCGCCGGTGGATGACACCCGGACCTGGTGGAGCCGATCGATGATGCCGCTGATGCACGGGCCGACGCGTGGGCTCATCACCATGTACATCTGCCAGGCCCTGGCGATGGATGTGATATCGGCGATCGTGCTCTATTACACCGCGCATGTGGTCATCGGACTCTCGGCGACGGTTTTCCTCGGGGTGTTCATCGCCGTCACCGTCGTGGCCTTTCCGGTGATCCTGCATATGCTTCGACGCCACGACAAGCATCGGATCTACCGCTTCGGTATGCCGTGGGCGATGGTTGCCGCAGTGGGACTGGCGTTGTATCCGAGTGATTGGACGCCGTGGGGCGCCTATGTGCTCGTGCTCGTGCTCGCCGTCGGAACCGCCGGCGCACAACTGTTGCCGTGGGTCATGTTCCCCGATGTGCTCGACGACGCCGAGCTCGTCTGGGGGCGTAGGGACTCGGGAACCTTCGCAGGGCTCATGACGTTCACCCGCAACATCTTGAGCGCTGCGATGCTTCAGGTCATCGGGCTCGTCCTGCAGTTCACCGGTTATCGCCCCGGTGGTGGCCCTCAGCCGCTCAGCGCGGAATGGGGCATCCGGGGCTGCGTGGCCGTGGGCGTGGTGCTCACATTGGGGATCGGCCGGTATGTGTCGTCCCATTGGCCTCTGACACGGGAACGGTGTCTGGCCACGGCTGCGGAACTCGAAACTCGGAGGCATCCTGAGCCGCCGACCAGCTGAATCCACTTTCGATGTAGTAGAGATGGTTTTGTCGACACAGCAGGAAGGCTCCATGGACACCGTGACGCGTAGTTCCGAGGACCCGGGCATGGCCGTCAAGATGGCACCCCCGGGGTTCCGTGGCATCCGAGAATTGGCCGGGGGTGGCGTCCTGACCGCCTCGGGGCGTGATGACCTCGAGGCGATCTGCGATTTCGTGGACGCCCGCCATGACTGTTCCGACTTCCGCGCCCTGGTGCTGATCAAGACCCTTCTCGCGTGGGGGGACCGACTCCCCGAAGCGACGAGGGAACGTATCTCCACCACGCTGATGCGCCACAAGTACTGGATGGATGAGCCAGGACGCGACGGCATGTGCCTGTGGTCGGAGAACCATCAGGTGGTCACCGGGGTGACTCAATACCTCGCCGGTCAGCACTGGCCCGATGAGGTGTTCGCCAATTCCGGGCGCCGTGGTGTGGAGCAACGCGAGCGAGCGGCAGAACGGCTCCGGCTGTGGCTGGATCATCGCTTTCGCTTTGGTTTCAGCGAGTGGTTGTCGCCGATCTATTACGAGGAGGACGCCGCCGCGCTCGCGGTTCTCATCGATGAGGCCGATGACCCTGAACTCGTCACCGCCGCGAGTTCGGTCCTCGACCTGCTGATGCTCGATCTCGCACTGCACTCCTTCCCGACCGGGCCGAGGTTCCTGCCCTCCAGCGGACGCTGCTACGACTTGGCGAAGGTGGATCCGAAACAGGCACCCGTCCAGAGCCTGGTCGAGGCCATCGCGGGCACCGATGCCGATTGGGACGAGACTCGACTGGGTGCGCTGTTGCGTCTGAGTTCCTACCGAATCCCTCCGGTCATCACCGCCATTGCGCAGGAGACGAAGGAGAACACGGTGCGAGCCACGTTCGGCCTGGATGCCGGTGAAGTGGTGGACGCCGTCGGCCCCGGAATCACGCGCGCCGGCTTGTTCTTCTGGGGCATGGAGGCGATCACCACCCCCGAATCGGTGGAGCTCACCTCCGAGATGCTCCACCATTACGACCTGGTCGAGAACCCGTTCCTCAAGGACTTCACCCCGTTCGCAGAACTTCGCGGACGCGGCGTCCTGCCGCAGATGATGCACATCGTCAATCCGGCCACGCAGGGAGTGGCGCTGCATCGAGCCGACGTGGTGACCACTCGAAGTTCCTCGTGGCTGGTTTCTGCGGCGCAGGCCCATAACCCCCGCAGGTTCGGTGACCAGCAGCACATCTGGCAGGTGTTGCTGCCAGGAGATGTGTCGGTGTTCAGCACCCATCCCGCCGAGCCGTTCTTCGCAGACCGCACGCGTGACTTCTCGCCCTCGGAGTGGATCGGCAACGGGCGTCTTCCGCTGGTGGCCGCAGATGCCAACGCGGTGCTGGTTCTTCATGACCTCACCGGACGCTCCGGCTACCTGGAATCGCCACGGCGTCTGCTCAGCCATGTGTACTGGCCCGCCGACCTGTTCGATCAGGAAGAACGTGGAGACCGGTGGCTCGCCGGTCGCGTCGACGATTCCTATGTGGGTGTGTTGGCGCTGCGTGACCTTGAGGATGGCATGCCCGGTGAGGTGAAGCAGTATGGCCGGTACACCGCTTGGGTGGCGATCTGCAGTGATGCCGCCGAGGCGGGCTCGTTCGAGTGGTTCGTGGCCGGTCTGCGGCGGTCGGCCATGCGTCTGGTCCGGGAGCGGGGACGCCGAGTGCTCGAGGTGCAGACCGATCCGATGTGGGAACCGGCCCGTGAGCGATGGCAGTGGCGGCTCGGACCGGACCGGGATTTCATGATCGACGGTGAGCGGATCGACCTCGACCATCCACGGCTGGACAGCCCCTTCGGGCGGGTCGAGCGTGATCCGCAGCGGTTCCACGTGGAACACGCCGGGCATGCCCTGACGCTGGACTGGCCGGCCGGCACCCGGGAGACGCGATGAACGACCCACTGGAGCGCATCTCGCTCGTGGCCGACACCGTCTGCGCGTGGGAACTCCGCACCGGGCGTTACTCCCCGTGGACGTGGGGCCCGGCACTGTTCGGTGCGGCTGCCCTGGACGCCGCGGCGGCGGGCCCGAACCATGATCGACATGTGGCGTGGGCCACGGGCTGGGTGGATCACCATCTGGCACGCGGCACCGTGACCGACACCTCCGACCGCGTCACCCCCGGGCTGGTGGCCGCCGGGCTCCATGCGCGTGGGGCGGCGTCTCGCCATCGCGAGGTCTGTGAGCGCATCGCGGCCTACGTGCGGGATGAACCGCGCATGGACGCCGAGATGACCAACCACCTCGGCGGTTCCATGATCGGAAGGCTGTATCCGAAGTCGGTGTGGGTCGACAGCCTGATGATGTTCGGGGTTTTCGCCGCGCGGTGGGGGAGGGCGTCGGGCGACGCCGAGCTGTTGCGGATCGCCGCGTCGCAACCTGCGGCGTACGCGTCGGTGCTGCAGCACCCCAGCGGCCTGTGGCACCACTCGTGGTGGCGGCGCGGTCGGCGTCCGGTGCCAGAAGGTGTGTTCTGGGGCCGGGGCAACGGCTGGGTCGTCGCCGCCCTTCCGTTGATCATGGAAGAACTGATGGCCGCCGGCGGGTTCGATCAGGAGGTCGAAACCATCGCGCACATCCTGCGCCGCACCAGCGACGCCATCGCGCCCCTCCAGCGGCATGACGGTTGGTTCGCCACGCTCCTCGACGAACCCGAGCGCGCCGAGGCGTCGGTGACCTCGCTCGTCGCCGCCGGGTGGCTGCACGGCGTCGCTCTCGGCGTCCTGGACCCGTCGTATCGCGAACCGGCGCTGCAGGCGCTGCGCGCGGTGGACGCGACGATCCAATGGCGTGTGGGCCCCGACGGAATGCGGCAGTGGTCGTTGCCGGGCATCAGCGGGCCCACGATCCCGGTTCCGGGGGTGGGGCGTCAGGCCTACCAGGTGGTGCCGATGGGGCGGGACCACAGCCACGGCCTCGCCGCGCAGATGTGGGCCGCGCTGCGAGCCGGTTGACCTCGGGGCGACCCAGGAAACTCCAGGTGCCCCTTGTTCGAAGCTCCGGGGTGACTGATTTGCTTGGCGTATGACAGATCTCGGTGTGTGGTACACGCAGCAGATCGACGACGTGGCGTCGGCTCTGCGGGATTCGTTCGAGGCGATGGTGATCGATCAGGCCGTCGAGGAGGTGGTGGGCTTCGGCATCATCTCCGATCCCACGGACTTCACCTGCACACAGGCGGTGAATCTGAAGGCGAACCTCGATGCCCACATGCGGCAGTACGTGGAACTGGGCCTCGGTGACGCCACGATGGCGGCCCGGGCCGGGATGTGGCGTCCGGGCAACTGGGCGAAGTTCGGTG
>NZ_VFOR01000003.1 GCF_006716235.1 Propioniferax innocua
TGGTGATCTGCGGCGTCTGCTCGCGGATGGAGGCGACCACAGAATCGAGGCGTGGATCGCCGTCGGCATCTTGTGCATTCACCTTCTCACCAGAAAGCGGAAGCAACAGCAGAACGCCGCTGCCGTCGTCGGCAGGGATGACCGGGACCACCGCATCTGTGGCCAGGTAGTCACGCAGAGGAATCCCGTCGACATCGATCCCATCGACCACGTCGGAGGCATAGGCGGCCCCGGGCATGCCTCGTGGGGGACCGGCGGGAAGCGCCTCGGAGACGACATCGGCTCCCATGATGGTGACGAAGGCAGGCAGCGCGTCGCTGTCCTGGAATTCCTTCACCGCCTCTCTGGCCTCGATGGATTCCGAAGCCTGCGGCAGGAAGGCGCTCGAGTCGTTCTCGGTGACCTGCGACAGCATGCCGATACTGCGGCCTCCCACAGCGGAAACACCGAGCCAGATGCCCACCAGGGCGATGAGGATGAACGCACGGATGAGCGAGCGACGTGATGGGCGCATGGGGTCTCCTGGAGGGCGTGGACGGCACCATCGACGCTAGGGCCACGATCACCCATGGGCATCAACCAGATGGTTGATGATCAGCCCAGGCTACGGGCGGCGTCTTCGTCGCAGAACCATCGGGTACGCCGCACACCGCGGGCATGTGCACCGGGCAGCTCATCATCGCCGTGATACGAACCTGTCAGGGCCGGAGCCTTGGACGACCCACTGACGATGAACCAGACCTCGTCGCTGGCGGAGATGGTCTGGAGGGTCAGCGAAAGCCGTTCCGGCGGCGGTTTGGGGGAGTTCCGGACCGCAATCACCGGGTCTCCGCTGGCATTCATCGAGGGATGGCCGGGAAATACCGAGGCCACATGCCCATCGGGGCCGAGCCCGAGCAGACAGATATCCATGCGAACACTGCCCAGCTCGGCGGAGTATTGCTGGGCCGCAGCGGTCAGTCCCGGTCCTTCACCTGACGGCATGGGGTGTACCGCGCCGAATCCCATCGGAGCCAACAACTCGAGTGCCGGCTCGGCGTTGCGCTGATCCGAATCGCTCGGAACCCACCGTTCATCGCCCCACCACACTTCGACGCGAGACCAGTCCACCTCGGCGGTTCCGGGGCGGTCGGGCCAGAGACGGTACAGCTCGGTGGCGATGGTTCCACCGGTCAGGGCCACGTGGACGTGACCCTGACCGGCACCGAGGCGGGCAGCGATCGCGTCATTGAATGAATCGGCGACCTTTGCTGCCAGCGCCTTCGGATCGGCGCAACGGACGACGGACATGACTTCCTCCCGAGGGATTACGGGACAACGATGCCATGACCGCGGGCGCAAACGCTCATCGGGCGTCCCGGTGTGCTTCAGGCCTCGTCGAGGGCCGTCCGCACCGTCTCTTCGAGTTCGTTCCAGCTCTTCATGAACTTCTCGACGCCCTCGGTCTCGAGAACCTGCTCCACATCGGAGAAATCGACCCCGGCGTCGGCGACCATCTTCATCGTTCCGTGGGCAGGATCGATCAGGCCGGTCACGCGGTCGCCGCGTACAGTGCCATGATCGGCGAAGGCGTCCATCGTGGCCTGCGGCATGGTGTTGACGGTGTGAGCGGCGATGAGCTCGGTGACGTACAGCGTGTCGGGGTAGGCCGGATTCTTCGTCCCCGTCGACGCCCACAGCGGACGCTGCAGGTTACCGCCGGCCGCGGCGAGAGCCTCCCACCGCGGATCCTCGATCGACTTGAGGAACACCTCGTATGCCAGACGTGCATTGGCGATACCCGAAGCCCCGGTGAGCCCACGCGTCGGCTCGACGCCGAGGGCGGCCAGCCGCTTGTCGACCTCGGTATCCACACGGGAGATGAAGAACGACGCGACCGAGTGGATCGTGGATATATCGATGCCCGCGGCCTTGGCATCCTCCAGGCCGCTGAAGTAGGCGTCGATCACCTCGCCGTAGCGTTTGGTCGAGAAGATCAGGGTGACATTGACGCTGATCCCCGCAGCGATGGTGCGGCGGATGGCAGGGATGCCCGCCTCAGTGGCCGGGATCTTGATCAGGACGTTTTCCCGATCGACGAGCCGATGCAGTTCGGCGGCCTGCGCGACGGTGGCATCGGTGTCATTGGCCAATCCGGGATCGACCTCGATCGAGACCCGGCCGTCCACACCATCGGTGGCCCGGTAGGTCTCCATGAACAGGTCGCAGGCGTCACGGACATCGGTGGTGGTCATGGACGTGATGGCCTCGGCCACCGATGCCCCCGAAGCCTTGAGCTCCTTCATCTGCTGGGCATAGGCCTCACCGTCGGCGAGAGCCGCCGCGAAGATCGTCGGATTGGTGGTGACGCCGGTGACGCTCGAATCGGAGATGAGGGATGCCAGGTTTCCGGAATTGATCCGGTCACGCGACAGATCGTCGAGCCAGATCGAAACACCGGCCCCGGCAAGGGCAGCGAGACGTGTGGTCATGGAATCCTCCTGCGGATGCTGTCTGGGATTGTCGGGGTCGGTGTGTTGATCGGTCCGGTGGATCAGACGGCCGGACCCACCGGGCCGTGGGCATTTCGAGGCAGGGTGGAAGCACTTGTCGAAGCTGCTTCCATCGACTCACGGGCGGCCGAGACCACGGCGTCGGCGTTGAATCCAAAGCGCTCGAAGAGCTCGGTGCCGGGGGCCGAGGCCCCGTAGTGTTCGATGCTCACCGGGCGTCCGGCGCTGCCGAGGAGGTCACGCCAGCTCATGGCGATACCGGCTTCGACGCTCACACGTGCGGTGACAGATGCGGGCAGGACGCTCTCGCGGTACTCGTCGTCCTGGGCGTCGAACCATTCCCGGCAGGGCATGGAGACCACGCGGACCCCGACGCCATCTTCGGCGAGCTTCTCGGCGCCGGCCACGGCGTGCTGGACCTCCGAGCCGGTGGCCATGATGATCACCTGGATGTCGTCGCCGAAATCCTT
The DNA here is from genome assembly GCF_006716235.1 of Propioniferax innocua. Taxonomy (GTDB): domain Bacteria; phylum Actinomycetota; class Actinomycetes; order Propionibacteriales; family Propionibacteriaceae; genus Propioniferax; species Propioniferax innocua. The sequence goes on from NZ_VFOR01000003.1 coordinate 2,963, forward strand.
GAGGACGTAGCCACCACGTGCCACCTGGTCGATGCCGGCGAATCCGTCGGTGTCACGGGGGAGTGTCGGCACGTTCTGGCGTGTAAGCAGCAGGGCTGTGGGGCGGTCGTTGTGCTGCAGCGCCTGTTTCCATGCCGCCACGGTCTCGTTGGCGTCGGCGGGACGCACCACGTCGAGGCCGGGGATGGCGCGCAGTGCGGTGACATGCTCGATCGGCTGGTGCGTCGGGCCGTCTTCGCCGACACCGATGGAGTCGTGTGTCCAGACGTAGACCGCGGGCAGCTTCATCAGCGCGGCGAGACGCGCCGTGGGGCGCATGTAGTCGCTGAAGACTGCGAATGTGCCGCCGTAGACGCGGGTGTTGCCGTGTTGCAGGATGCCGTTCATGATCGCGCCCATGGCGTGCTCGCGGATGCCGAAATGCAACACGCGGCCGTACTCCGAGCCGGAGAACATCGCGCTCTGGCGGTCTTCGGGAAGGAAGCTCGGCTCTCCCTTGGGTGAGGTGTTGTTGGAACCGGCGAGGTCGGCCGAACCGCCCCAGAGTTCGGGGAGTTTCGGTGCGGCAGCGCTCAGGAACTCGCCGCTGGCCTTGCGGGTGGCGACGCCCTTGGCGTCGGCCTCGTACTGCGGGAGGTCGAGATCCCAACCCTGTGGCAGCTCCTGCTTCATCAGGCGATCGAAGAGTGCTGCGTTCTCGGGGTTCGCCGAGCGCCAGGCCTTGGCCGACTCGTTCCAGGCGTCCTCGGCGGCCTGACCGCGATCACGGAGCGAACGGGTGTGCGCGAGAACGTCGTCGGCCACGTCGAAGTGCTTCTCTGGGTCGAAGTTCAGCACACGCTTGGTGGCGGCCACCTCGTCCTCGCCGAGAGCGGCACCGTGGGAGGCCCCGGTTCCCTGCTTGCTGGGAGCAGGCCAGGCGATGATGGTGCGCAGCCGGATGAACGAGGGGCGGTCGGTGACCTTGCGGGCCGCCATCAGGGCGTCGTGGAGGGCTTGGACATCTTCGGTGTAGTCACCGGTACCGACCCAATCAACGGTCTGGACGTGCCAGCCGTAGGCCTCATAGCGGGCGGCGACATCCTCGGTGAAGGCGATGTTGGTGTCATCCTCGATGGAGATGCGGTTGTCATCCCAGATCATCGTGAGGTTGCCCAGACGCTGGGTGCCGGCGAGGGAGGACGCCTCGGCCGAGACGCCTTCCTGCAGGTCGCCGTCGGAGGCGATGGCGTAGATGTGGTGATCGAAGAGGGAGTCCCCGGGGGCGGCGTCGGGGTCGAAGAGGCCGCGCTCACGGCGAGCCGCCATGGCCATGCCCACGGCGTTGCCGACGCCGGTGCCGAGCGGGCCGGTGGTGGTCTCGACGCCGGCGGTGTGGCCGTACTCGGGGTGGCCCGGTGTCGCCGAGCCCCAGGTGCGCAGGGCCTTGAGATCGTCGAGCTCGAGGCCGAAACCGCCGAGGAAGAGCTGGATGTACTGCGTCAGGGAGGAATGCCCGCACGACAGGACGAACCGGTCACGCCCGACCCAGTCGGGGTTGGCCGGGTTGTGCCGCATCACCTTCTGGTACAGCAGGTACGCGGCAGGCGCGAGGCTCATCGCGGTGCCCGGGTGGCCGCTGCCACACTTCTGCACAGCATCCGCAGCGAGGAGTCGCGCGGTGTCGACGGCCCGTTGGTCCAGTTCGGTCCACTCGAGGGCTGCCGTGGTGCTGGGGGTGTCGGTCATCGAGGCGTTCCTTCCGAAAGCAGTGATGGCGGCACACGGACGCGCCGCCGCAGCGGTTCCACTCGCAGGGGCGAGCCTAGCGTGGGAGATCGTCGGCGTCGCGGCTCGGGTGGGTGTTTCCCGACGTGATCGGAACGTGATTGGCGGACATCGAACGAGCGCGTAGACTGTCGGGACGCCGCCCCGAAAGGGGCGCTTTGTCATGTCCCGAGTTTTGTCATGTCCCGATCCGGGCCCGCATCGCGCGTCTGCCCCGGGATTCTGGAACACGCAGGAGTCAGTTTGTCACGCATCGACACCGACACGACGGTGGGGTCTCCCGTGGTGGCCTCTCAGGGTCGGGTTCGGTTCTCCGATGTGGTCAGGGCCTACGTGGCACTGACCAAGCCACGCATCATCGAGCTGCTTCTGGTCACCACGCTGCCCCCCATGTTCATGGCCTCGGGTGGTTGGCCCGACCCTCTGCTCGCGTTGTGGACGCTGATCGGCGGCATGTTCGCGGCGGGTTCGGCCAATGTGTTCAACTGTGTGCTGGACCGCGACATCGATGAGAAGATGCGCCGTACCCGACGCCGACCGATGCCCCGACATCAAGTGGGCCCGGTGGCGGCCACGATCTTCGGGGTCGTGCTGGGGGTCGTCTCCATCCTGATCCTCGGCTTCGGTGCGAACTGGCTCTCGGCGATTCTCGCGACCACGGCGAACGCCTTCTATGTGTTCGTGTACACGATGTGGCTCAAGCGTCGAACCTCACAGAACATCGTGTGGGGTGGCATCGCCGGGTGCTTCCCGCCGCTCATCGGCTGGACGGCGGTGGCCGATGAGGTTGCACTGGCTCCGATCCTCATGTTCGTCATCGTGTTCTTCTGGACGCCTCCGCACACGTGGGCGATGGCTTTCCGGTACCGCGAGGACTACGCGGCGGCCGATGTGCCGATGCTGCCGGTGGTGATGGGGCCGGAACGGGTGGCCGTGCGGATCCTTGTCTACAGCGCGCTGACCGTCGCAACTTCGATATTGCTGTGGCCGGTCGCCGAGACCGGCTGGTTCTATCCGGCGGTGGCCGCAGTCTCGGGGCTGGTGTTCCTTGTCGAGGCCGTGGCCCTGCTGCGTCGCGCACGTGCCGGTCTCACCGACTCGGCGTTGAAGGCCATGCGCCTGTTCCACTACTCGAACAGCTACATCGCGATCTTGTTCCTCGCCATGGCGATCGATCCGTTGCTTCCCCAGGCCTGATCACCTCCCACCCCTGATCACCTCCTACCCCTGATCACCTCCTACACTGCGTGATCGCTGTTCGTCGGAACAGCCGGGCAGGAGGAGAAAAGCATGACAAAGCACATCCTCGCCGTCACAGCATGTCCCACGGGCATCGCTCACACCTTCATGGCGGCCGAGAACCTCGAAAAGGGAGCAAAGGAGCTCGGGTACGAGATATCGGTCGAGACCCATGGGTCCATCGGGGTCGAGAACGAGTTCACCGCCGAGCAGCTCGAGCAGGCCGACGCCGTGGTCATCGCGGCCGACACCCAGATCGACACCTCCCGCTTCGCGGGCATTCCCCTGGTGAGCGCGTCGGTGGCATCGGGCATCAAAGATCCGAAGGGACTGATCAGACGAGCGCTCGAGTCGGCTCCGTCCGCCGGTGAGCACCATGCCGGTGCGGACGCCACCTCCGGGCGAACTGACGCATCGGCTGGTCGGCCGGGTGTCATGCAGGTGGCGTTGAAAGCTCTGCTGAGCGGCGTCTCCCACATGATTCCGTTCGTCGTCGTGGGCGGTCTGCTCATCGCGCTCGCGCTCTCGCTGGGCGGTGAGACCACTGCCGAGGGGATCCAGGTGGCCGAAGGGACCTTCTGGGGACATCTCAATGCGCTGGGCGGGCTGTCGTTCTCGTTGATGGTGCCGATTCTCTCGGCGTACATCGCCTACGCGATCGCCGACCGTCCCGGATTGGCGCCGGGCATGGTGACCGGCATGGTCGCGGTGACCGGTGAACTCTACGGTTCCGAGGCCGGGGCCGGGTTTCTCGGAGGAATCCTGACTGGCTTCCTCTCCGGTGTGGTGGCGCTGGGGATCAAGAAGATCAAGGTGCACAAGTACATCGCGCCGATCATGCCGATCATCATCATCCCGATCCTGACGACGGTGATCGTCGGGCTGTTCTTCATCGTGGTGATCGGTGGGCCGGTGGCGGGCCTGTTCGCGTTCCTCACCGAGTGGCTGTCGGGGATGCAGGGCACCAGCGCCATCGTCCTGGGACTCATCCTCGGTGCCATGGTGGCGTCCGACATGGGAGGCCCGATCAACAAGACCGCCTTCCTCTTCGGCGGCGGGCTCATCGCCACCGGTAACGCGGGCCCCATGGGCATGGTGGCCGCAGCCATCGCTGTTCCGCCCTTGGGGGTGGGGCTCGCGACGATCCTCGGACGGAGCGTCTTCACCAAGCCCGAGAAGGATTCGGGAATCGCGGCCCTGTTCATGGGTTTCTTCGGCATCACCGAAGGGGCCATCCCGTTGGCGGCCGCGCGTCCGCTCCAGGTGATCCCCGCCAACATCCTCGGCGGTGCCGTGGCCGGTGGGCTCGCGGGTGTCCTGGGGGTGGGCGACCATGTCATGCACGGTGGCCCGATCGTCGCGGTGCTGGGTGCGGTCGACAACGTCTTGGGCTTCTTCCTTTCCCTTGCCGTTGGTCTGGTGGTCACCGCCGGGGTGGCGTTGCTGCTCATTCGCCTCTCGGGTCGTGGCCGGGAGCAGGCAGCCGCGACTCCCGAGGCTCCCGAGGCCCCTGTGGCCGAGGATCCGGAACCCGTCACCGCACCGAGCAAGACCATTGCCCTGCGTGAATACATGAAGCCCGAGGCGGTCCTGCTGGACGCAGACGGTCTGGATCGTGATGCCCTGATCCGACGTCTGGCCGAGTGCGGTGTGGGCACCGGGCAGATCGGTGATGTCGACGATGTGGTGACCAGCGCGTTGGCGCGGGAGGCCAAGGGCACCACGGGGGTCGGTGACGGCATCGCGATCCCGCACGCCAAGACCGCCGGGGTCACCGAGCCGTTCATCGCGTTCGCCCGTGTCCCCGCCGGCGTCGAGTGGAACGCACTCGACGGGGAGCCGGTCACCACGATCTTCCTGATCGGGGTTCCCGAGGCGCAGGCGGGCAGCGAGCATCTGCGGATCCTCTCGGCGCTCTCACGGGCGCTGCTGCGCAAGCCGGTCCGGGCGGCCCTGGACGAGGCGACCATGCCGGAGGACGTGATCGACGCGTTGGAGGGCCCCATCGCAAGGCGGTGAGGAACGTCGTGTCGATTCCCCGCTCAGCCTGTTAACGGCGGCTCACTGAGCATGTACAGTGCTGCCCAGGCGAGCGAAGGAGCACACCGACATGGCTGACGCGATCATCTACGATGCGGTCCGCACCCCTCGAGGCAAGGGAAAATCCACCGGTTCACTGCATGAGGTCAAGCCGATCGATCTCGTGACCGGGTTGCTGCATCGGCTGACCGAGCGTAATGAGACGTTCGATCCCGCCGGAGTCGATGACCTGATCATGGGGGTGGTGACGCCGGTCGGCGACCAAGGGGCCGATATTGCACGTACCGCCACCACCGCGGCTGGTTGGCCCGACACCGTGGCAGGCGTGCAGCTGAACAGGTTCTGTGCTTCGGGCCTCGAAGCTGTGAACCAGGCTGCCGCACGGGTGCGTTCGGGATGGGAGGACCTCATCCTCGCCGGCGGCGTCGAATCCATGTCGCGGGTCCCCATGTCCTCCGACGGCGGTGCCTGGGCCAATGATCCGGCCACGGCCTTCGCCAACAGTTTCGTGCCACAGGGCATTGGTGCCGACCTCATCGCGACCCTCGAGGGGTTCACCCGTGATGATGTGGACGCCTATGCCGCTCGTTCCCAGCAGCGTGCCGCCACAGCATGGGCCGAGAAGCGGTTCGCCGCCAGCATCGAGCCGGTCATCGACGCCAACGGTCTCACGATCCTGGACCACGACGAGACCGTGCGCGGGCAGACGACGGCAGAGTCCTTGGCCGCTCTCCCGTCGGCGTTCGAGAAGATCGGCGCGGTCGGATTCGACGCTGTCGCCTTGGAGAAGTACCACTGGGTTGACCGCATCGAGCACGTGCATCATGCCGGCAACTCATCGGGCATCGTCGACGGTGCGGCTGTGATGATGATCGGCAGCCCCGAGGCGGGGGAACGGCATGGGCTGCGTCCGCGCGCGCGGATCCTTGCCACCGCGGTCACCGGTTCCGATCCGGTCATCATGCTCACCGGGCCCACCCCGGCAGTGCACAAGGCCCTCGGCATCGCAGGTCTGCAGGCGTCCGACATCGACCTGTGGGAGATCAACGAGGCCTTCGCAGCCATCCCGATGAAGGTGATGAAGGACTTCGACATCCCCGCCGACCGAGTCAACGTCAACGGCGGAGCGATCGCGATGGGTCACCCACTCGGGGCGACTGGCGCGATGATCCTGGGCACTCTTGTGGACGAGCTCGAACGCACCGGTCAGCGTCTGGGCGTCGTCACCCTGTGCATCGGTGGAGGCATGGGAATCGCCACCGTCGTGGAACGAATCTGACCCGAGCTGACGGAGAACTGAGGAATCATGAACGACACCATCACCGCCACGCACGGCCAGGTGCGCTGGGAGCTCGACGCCGAGCGCATCGTGACCGCCACCATGGATGCCCCCGATGCGGGGGCCAACACGCTGTCGAATGAATGGGCCGCTGACTTCGGCGAATTCGTCGACTGGATCACCGAGCACAAGGACGCCGTCGGGGCCGCCATCCTCACCAGTGCGAAGAAGACGTTCTTCGCGGGGGCGAACCTCAAGGAGTTCTTGAAGTTGGGCCCCGAATCGGCCCAGCAGATCTTTGATGACATCGAGTATCAGAAGAGCGTCATGCGACGCCTGGAGACCTGCGGTGTACCGGTGGTCGCCGCGATCAACGGTGCCGCCATGGGGGGTGGCTGCGAGGTGGCTCTCGCCTGCCACCACCGCATCATCTCCACCCGTGCCCAGATCGGTCTGCCCGAGACGACCCTCGGGCTGCTCCCCGGTGCCGGTGGTGTCACGCGTCTGGTGCGCATGATGGGCATCGAGAAGGCGCTCACCGGAATCATCCTCGAGGGACGCACGATGCGGGCGCAGCAGGCACTGGAGTTCGGCCTGGTGGACGAGGTCTCCGAGCCCGAGAATCTACTCACCGCAGCGCATGCCTGGGCGCTGGCTCACCGGGATGATGCCCGGGCGGCCACGAAACCGTGGGACGTCAAGGGTCACCAGATCCCCGGTGGTACCCCTTCGTCGGCGGAGTTCGCCCGCAACCTGCCCGCGTTCCCCGCGTCGTTGCGCAAGAAGCTCAAGGGTTCGCCCCTGCTGGCGCCGAAGAAGGCGATGGCCGTGGCCGTCGAGGGGGCGCAGGTCGATTTCGACACCGCGCTGCGCATCGAATCGCGTGGCCTGGTGGAACTGGCCGTCCATCCGCAGGCCCGGAACATGATCCAGGCGTTCTTCTTCGACATGCAGGTATCACGATCTGGAGGCCTGCGCCCCGAAGGCGTCGAGCCGCGCCGTTTCACCAAGCTCGGAATGCTCGGAGCCGGGATGATGGGCGCCGGGATCGCCCACGCCTGCGCGAGCGCGGGCATCGAGGTCGTGCTGAAGGATGTGGACACCGAGGCCGCCGAACGCGGCGTCGGGCATGTGCGCAAGTTGCTCGACAAGCAGGTGGAGCGTGGGCGGGCCACCGCCGAGAAGCGCGGCGAGATCCTTGCCCGTATCCACCCCACTGGGGATGCGTCGGATCTGGCCGGCTGCGATCTCATGATCGAGGCCGTCTTCGAGGACGCCGATCTGAAGGCGAAGGTCTATGCCGAGGCCGAGCCGCAGTACGCATCGGATGCACTGCTGTGCTCGAACACCTCGACGCTGCCGATCACCGAGCTCGCCGAACACGTCAGCCGCCCCGAGGACTTCATCGGACTCCATTTCTTCTCCCCGGTCGACAAGATGAAGCTGGTGGAGATCATCCGCGGTGAGCGCACCAGTGACGCCGCACTCGCGGGGGCACTCGATGTGGTCAAGGCCATCGGCAAGCTGCCGATCGTCGTCAACGACGGGCCCGGGTTCTTCACCAGCCGCGTCTGGGCACGGCTCGTCACCGAGGCGCCGGCGCTCCTGGGTGACGGGGTGGACCCGGTGGCGATCGAGCGCGGTGCGCATCTGGCCGGTTTCCCGGGGGCGCCCTTGGCGATGCTCGACGAGGTCTCGCTGACGCTCGTGCAGCACATCAAGGCGGCGAACGAGGGCAAGCTCGATCTGGACACGACCGTCATCGACCGCATGGTGACCGAATTCGGACGCAAGGGTCGTGCTGCCGGCACCGGTGGTTTCTACGACTATGGCGAAGGCCGTGAGAAGCACCTGTGGCCCGGGCTGTACGAGCATTTCGTCCGCGAGGATGCCAAGTCGATCTGTCTGCGTGATGTGAAGGACCGCATGCTCTTCGCGATGGCCCATGAGACGGCCAAATGCTTCGAGGTGGGAGTGCTGACCGACACGGCGTCGGCGAACATCGGCTCGATCTTCGGTATCGGGTTTCCGACCTGGACCGGCGGCGCCGCACAGTTCATGGTCAACTACCACGACGAGGAGGACGCGTCCCTGCCGACCGGTCTGCTCGGCTTCATCGCGCGTGCCGACCAGCTCGCGGACGCCTACGGCGAGCGTTTCCGGCCGTCGCAGTGGCTGCGGGACCGGGCCGAGGCGGGAACAGGGCTGGTGTGACGTCAGTCGATACGGGGGCTGGTCCGGGCGGGTCAGCCCTCTTCGGCGGTGGTACGTTCCACGCATGATCCTGCGCATCAGTGAGGCCGCGGACGTGCTCGGCGTCTCCGACGACACGATTCGACGGTGGATATCCCGGGGCCGGATCGCCCCGGCCACCGACGCATCGGGGCGCCAGGCTGTCGATGGTGCTTCGCTCGCGGTCGTGGCTCAGGAGATCGCGGTGGGCAAGAACCCGTCCGCGCTCGATACCGGTAGCGGACGCCGCTCGGCCCGGAATCATCTGACGGGCCTGGTGACCGACATCGTCTCGGACACGGTGATGAGTCAGGTCGAGCTCCAGTGCGGGCCGTATCGAGTGGTGTCGTTGGTCTCGACCGAGAGTGTGCGGGAGCTGGGGTTGGATGTGGGCTCGGTGGCGACGGCTGTCATCAAGGCCACGAACGTTGCCTTGGAGGGGCGCGCGGACTGACGCTGCGGTGGACTGACGCGGTCGGTCGACTGCTGTTCATCTGGTGTTCACACAAGGCTGGTTCAGTTCGGGCAACCGAACAGCATATTGCAGGAGTGTCATGAACCAGCCCCGCGTCCGTGCCACGGCGACCGCTCTGGTGGCTCTCGGGTTTGCCGCCACATCGGCGCTTCCCGCTGCCGCAGCTTTCCCTGAGCCCGAGCAGCCGGCGTTCAACCGCGTCTCGACCATCCCGGCGTACGAGAACACCGATGTGGGCCAGGAGAGCGTCGCCGAGATCTCCTCGGTGACCAAGGACGGCAACACCGTGGTGTACACCGATGCGGAATCGAAGGTGCTCGGTTTCGTCGACATCTCCGACCCGGCCAACGCGACCGCCGATGGTGTGCTGGAGCTTCCTGGTGAGCCGACATCGGTGTACGTCGCCGACACTCCGCAGGGCGAGTACATCCTTGCGGTGGTCAACACCTCCGAATCCTTCACCGACCCCTCGGGTGTGGTCATGGTGTTCGACGCCGCGACGCGTGAGCAGGTGGGCCAGATCGACCTCGGTGGGCAGCCGGACTCGATCGACGTGAACGCCGATGGCACCCAGGCGGTGATCGCCATCGAGAACGAACGCGACGAGGAGCTCACCCCCGAAGGCGGTGAGGAGGGCGACCTGCCCCAGATGCCCGCGGGTCATGTGGTGCTCATCGACCTCACCGCACCGGTCGCCGACTGGACTCCCGAAACCGTCGATGTCTCGGGTCTGGAAGGACTGGACACTCCGGAGGATCCCGAACCTGAGTACGTGAAGTACTCCCCGAACGGTGAGAAGATCGCGGTCACGCTGCAGGAGAACAACGGCATCGTCATCATCGACGCCGCCTCCGGAACGGTCGAGAACCATTTCTCGGCCGGCGAGGTGACCGTGGACGGCGTCGACACCGTCGACGACGGCCGCATCGACATGTCCGGAAGCATCACGGCGGTCCGCGAGCCGGACGCCATCGGATGGGTGGACGACACCCATGTGGCCACCGCCAACGAGGGCGACTGGAAGGGCGGCAGCCGCGGTTGGTCGATCTTCGACGCCACCACCGGCGAGGTGACCTGGGACGCGGGCAACACCTTCGAGAAGCTTGCCGTCAGCATCGGCCACTACCCGGATGGCCGTTCGGAGAAGAAGGGCACTGAGCCCGAGGGGCTCGCGGTGGGCACCTACAACGGCGTGCCGATGGCCTTCGTCGCCTCCGAACGCGGAAATTTTGTGGCCGTGTACGACGTGAGCGACCCCAGCGAACCGGTGTTCAAGCAGGTGCTGCCCTCCACGATGGGTCCCGAGGGCCTGCTTCCGATCCCGGAGCGGAACCTGCTGGTGGTGTCGTCTGAGGAGGATTCGGCCGATGACGGTGTCCGCGCCACGCTGCAGACCTATGAATTCGGCGACACCCCGGCGTCCTACCCGGAGATCGCCAGCGATCTGGACGATCCGATCGCCTGGAACGCCTTGGGTTCGCTGACCGCCGACCCGGAGGATCCCACGCGGCTGTGGACCTCCAGTGATGACGCGTTGGGTCCCAGCCGCATCCTCGAGATCGACAATTCGGGTGCACCTGCTCAGATCGTGGCGCAGACGCCCATCACCCTGAACGGCTCGGAGGTGACCTTCGACATCGAGGGCATCTGGAAGGACCCGGCCGGTGGTTTCTGGCTGGCCGTCGAAGGTGCCACGGGTGCCGAGAACCAGATCGTGCAGGTCAACGACGACGGAGAGGTGTTGCGTACTTGGCCGCTGCCGTCCGATGTGGCCGAGAAGATGGACAAGTTCGGGATCGAGGGCATCACCGGCCAGGCCGACGGCTCGATCTGGTTCACGCTGCAGCGTGAGCTCGAGGGTGAGGACATCATCCGCATCGGACGCCTGGATCCCGAGTCCGGCGACATGGGCTGGTTCGGTTACACACCCGAGGCTCCCGAGGGTGATGGATGGGTCGGCCTGTCGGAGATCGTGGCCGTCGACGAGGACACCTTCGCCGTCATCGAGCGCGACAACCAGGCCGGCGATCTGGCTGCCATCAAGCGCGTCTACTACGTGCAGGCCACGGGGGAGCCCGGCACATCGGACGCGCCCACCCCGCTGACCAAGGAACTCGCCATCGACGTGCTGCCCATGCTTGGTGACACCAACGGCTGGGAGCAGGAGAAGCTCGAGGGCCTGGCCATCGACGCCGACCGCAACCTGTGGGCCATCACCGACAACGACGCCGTCGACGACAACAGCGGTGAGACCCGGTTCATGAACCTCGGCAATGCCGACGAACTGAACCCCTTCCCCGCAGACGAGCCCACCGCCGAGCCGAGTGACGAGCCCACGGCCGAGCCGAGTGACGAGCCCACGGCCGAGCCGAGCGACGAGCCCACGGCCGAGCCGAGCGACGAGCCCACGGCCGAGCCGAGCGATGAGCCCACCGTCGAGCCGAGTGACGAGCCTTCAGAACCGGAGACCAGCGCGGCACCGACCAGTGACGCTCCGGCGCCGGATCCCGAGCAGGATGAGGGCCGCGGTGGACGCCTGCCTTCGACCGGTTCGGCCCTCGGACTCGGTGCCATCCTCGGTGGTCTGGCAGCGGTGGCCGCCGGTGTCACCATCCTGCGTCGCCGCTGACCTTCCGATGCGTTTCGGTGGTGGCTGAGGCCTCAACCTCAAACCCTCAGCCACCACTGAAAGACTCAAGGTCCGATGGACAGGACCGGCAGGAGCGAAGAGACCCTGTCCAGCCCCGTGCCCTGAGAATGGTGGCTATCACTCGGGCCGTACCGCAGGGATCATCGGTGACGTCGTGCCAGCCGAAGCGTCGGGTCTCGATGCCGAGAGCCGCGCGGAGGTTGTCGATACGCCTGTCGTGGCGAACTCGGTTGCGATGGTAACCCCAGCCATCCAGCTCGATGGCCAGCTTGTATTCCTCGTACCAGACGTCGGCCGCGCAGGTTCCCACCACTACCTGGCGTTGCGGAGTGGGAAGCTCATGCCTTCGTTCCACATCAATGGTGTAGTTGTGTTCGAGCGCTGAATGAACTCCGAGTGCGGCATCTGCGCTCATGTCCGCGAGCAACCGGCGGTGAGTGTGACGGCTCCGTTCGCTCAGAAGCGCCGCGAGGCGAGCGGGATCGGCGAGTCGTTCCTGATGGATCCGTGTGATCAGGGCGATCACTTCAGAGGTCTGAAGTTCCTCGCACACGTCGAGCACTGCGTCGTGACGGTCGATGAGACGTCGCACTTCGGTCGCACGGTCCAGACGGTTGAACTTGTCACGACGGAACAGCCAACGGACGTCGGGGGCTGATGCGGTTGGTGATCGGTGCTCGTCTGCTGGCGTCCAGATCGTGATGTGTGTGGGGGAGACCGGCTGGATGCCGAGTGGTGAGAACGTGGCCATGCCGTGGGCCTCGAGAGCGTGCCAGCCTCCGATGGCAGCTTTCGGCCCGGCGATGAATGCTCCCGCCAAGGCCCATGTGCGGGCCGTGGGTGGTTGAACCGAATAGAGCCCGCGGGTCAGACGTTGGAGCGTTCCGTCCATGATCAGGCGAGCGCGGACCGACTTGGTGACACCTGCGTCTTCGAGTTCCCTGTGGTGGACGATGCCGTGACGCGACATCGCTCGTTGGAACAGTGGATCTGGGACAGTACGTCGGGCGTGCACGCCACACACCATGGACGGGCCGACCATTCATGGTTCCCCCTGCGAAGAATCTGTGGATGAGCGGCCGGACCCGGAGCGCCCTGTGGATATCCGCGGGGTCGGTCTGACGGTGTCCTCTGATGTCGTGGGATTCGTCACGCAGCGGCGCGTTGCCCCTGCAGCCATTGTTGGACGGCGATCTCCCGGGCCGCGGTGGAGTCCAGTGCCCCTGTCATGGGTGGGGCCTGTGCGCCCCGCGAGAGATACCCGGAGAGAAACCCGAGTCGTCCCTGATTCAGGACCCGCTGACCTCGGGGTCGACGCCGAGGGTGAACGCGAGGTTGGCCGACACCGCTGACACCACTGCGACGCCGACGATGTGCAGGGCGATGATCCAGATGGGCAGCCCGGCGAAGTACTGTGCGTAACCGATGCCGGCCTGCCCCAGAACCGTGATGACCAACCACCATGCGGTGCGATGACGGCTGAGTGCCAAGGTCACGATTCCGGCGATCAGCACGGCCCATCCGGACCACGCGTGGAGCTTGGCGACGACCTCCAGGACGAAGCCGGTGCGGATGGCGTCGGCGTCGCCACCATGTGGCGCCGAACCGGTCACGAGAGTGCCCAACACCACCGAGACCATGGTGAGGCCGAAGGTGATGCGGGCCGCCAACCGGGTGCGGTCGTCCACGTCGGCGGGGGCGAGACCGCGGACCCGCCGTACCAGGAGCACCAGGATCACGATGAGGGCCACCGACACGAGCATGTGCATGGCTACGACATAGGGATTGAGCTTCGTCAGCACGGTGATGCCGCCGATGACTCCCTGTGCCGGGATGCCGAGCCCCGCGGCCACCGAGAGCGCGATGAGATCCCGGCGCTTCTCCCCGCTGGCGGTGCGGGCACGGAGGACCGCCACGAAGGTGCCGATCGCGAGGGCGATGAGCACGAAGGTGAGCAGCCGGTTGCCGAACTCGATGGCGCCGTGGAGACCCAGCCCGACGGGGATGATCGACTCGTCGGTGCATTTGGGCCAGGTCGGGCAGCCCAGCCCCGATTTGGTCAACCGGACCAGGGCACCGGTCAGGATGATGCCCATGTTGCCGACCAGGCTCGCGATCGCCCAGCCAGCAGCAGCACCACGACCATGCACCAGTGGGGCCAACCGGGTCGAGGACCCAGAGCGGTTCATGACATCCATCGGAACACCTTTCGTGCCACCAGTACGCCGACGCTCATCCACGCCGCGAGAACCAGAAGTGAGATCCACGGTGCCACGCCGGGGAAGCCAGCGAGTCCACCACGGGTCAGCTCACCGAGCGCAGCGGTCGGCAAGGCGGTGAGAACCGGATGCGCCCAGACGGGGAACACCGCGACCGGAACCACGACACCGGCCACCATTCCCACCAGGTGCAGCAGGTTCGCCACCGCCAACGTCACCTCGGCCCGAGCCACGCCGGCCAGGGCCATGGCCCACGACGCGAAACACGGCACGGCCATCACGATGCCCAGAACGCACGCCAGCGTCGGTATGGGAGACAGCGTCCACCGCATCCCCAGCGCCGAGGCAAGGGCGAGGAGAATGATGACCTGGCCGGTCAGGACCATGGAGGTGGCGCCCGCCTTGCCCAGGACCAGCCCGGTGCGGGTCAGCGGAGTCGCGGCCAGACGCTCCAGCACGCCGTACCGACGCTCGAAGCCCGTGGCGATCGCCAACGAGGTGAACGCCGAGGACCAGATCGCCAGTGCGACCATCGAAGCACCCATGGCGTGGAAGTCCACTCCCATGCGTTCTCCGAGGAATCGTGCACCGACAAGGATCCCCATGGGGATGGCCAGGGCCAACAGGAGTTGTTCACCGTTGCGGATCAGGAGCATTGCCTCGGTGCGGGCCTGACGCCACACGCGTTTCCTCAGCGGGGCGGCGCTCGGAGCGGGGGAGAAGTCCAAGGCGGTCATGCCCCTCCTGCATCGGTGCTGGTCAGGAAGACCGATTCGAGATCACCATCGGTGGTGAGGTCGGAGACGCTGCCGCTGCGCACCACGCGTCCGTGGTTCATGATGTGCACGTCATCGGCGAGATGTTCGGCCTCGTCCATGGCATGGGTGGTGAGCAGCACCGAGACGCCGGCATCGCGCAGCTCGCCGATGAGAGCCCACACCTGGCGTCGGAGATGGGGGTCGAGGCCCGTGGTGGGTTCGTCGAGGTGGACCATCTCAGGGCGGCCGATGAGGGCGCCGGCGAGGTTCAGCACCTGTTGTTGGCCACCGGAGAGTCGGCGGCAGGTGGTGCGTGCGAAGCGGTCGATGCCCAGCCGTTCGGCCAGTGGCGCGACGGGAAGTGGGTTCTGGTGCAGTCCGGCCAGATGGTGGAGGAGTTCCAAGGGCCTGATGCCCGACCACTGGCCCACGGCCTGTGGCATGACGCCGACGCGGCCGCTGGCGATGGCATCGGCCACCGGTTGTCCGAAGACCTCGATGACGCCCGTGTCGGGGCTCATCAACCCGGTGCAGCAACGGATGGTGGTGGTCTTGCCCGCGCCATTGGGGCCAAGCAGGGCGGTGATGCGTCCTGGTCGGGCGGCGAACGTGAGCCCCCGCAGGATCTCGGTGCCGTCCAGAGTCAGGTGCGCATCACGCACGACGAGGGCAGGCGGGGAGGAAGTCACCCGGGCAGTCTACGTCGTCGTGGTGGGTTCCGCCGCCGCAGAGATAGGTGAGCCTCACTTGTGTGGGGAACAAATTACGCAATCATGGCGTTTAAGAAATGGAGATGTTGCCTAAACTGGCAGGGCAAGCCGAAACTGCGAAGGAGTCATGGCTGTGAAGGAGGTGACCGTGTCGCACGAGATTCCCACTCGGGAACTGGTCCAGCGGTCCATTCTGCAGCGGGGCCCGTCGACCGTGGCTGATCTTGCGGAGAGTCTTGATCTGACCCCTGCCGGCGTGCGTCGTCATCTGGCCCAGCTCGTCGAGGACGGCCTGCTCCGTTCGAGGGAGCAGCGCGTCTACGGAGCGCGAGGTCGGGGGCGGCCGGCGAAGGTCTTCGAACTCACCGAAGCGGGCCGTGAGCGATTCCATCAGGCGTACGATGATCTGGCGATCGCCGCACTCGAGCAGTTGGCCGAGTCGGCCGGTGACGTCGCTGTGGAGAAGCTCGCCCAGGAGCGCGTCAGCGTGGTGGAGCAGCGATACCATGCGCTGCGTCACGAGCTTCCCGACGCCGAACCGGCTGAGGTGCTGGCTCGGGCGCTCTCGGCGGACGGTTACGTGGCTTCGACCAGGCCCGCTCCGCGTGGCGTGGGAGGGGCTGGCGTCCAGATCTGCCAGCATCATTGCCCCGTGGCCCATGTAGCCAGCCGTTTCCCGCAGCTCTGCAATGCCGAGACCGAGCTGTTCTCCGAGCTTCTCGGCGTCCATGTGCAACGCTTGGCGACCATCGCCCACGGTGACGGCGTCTGCACCACCCATGTACCCACCGTGATCACCCCATCCGATCAGGAGGCCTGACCATGACCCAGACCGAGCAGACCGCCACTCAGGCCGAGCATCTCGATGCACTCGGCAAGTACGAGTGGGGGTGGCATGACTCCGACGCCGCAGGCGCAGCCGCCAAGCGCGGATTGAACGAAGAGGTGGTCGCTGACATCTCCGACCGCAAGGACGAGCCGGGATGGATGCGCAAGACGCGTATGAAGGGGCTCAAGCTGTTCGAGCGCAAGCCGATGCCCACCTGGGGTGCCGAGCTCGATGACATCGACTTCGACAACATCAAGTACTTCGTGCGTTCCACCGAGAAGCAGGCACAGTCCTGGGAGGACCTGCCCGAGGACATCAAGAACACCTACGACAAGCTCGGTATCCCCGAGGCCGAGAAGGCCCGTCTGGTGGCAGGCGTCGCAGCTCAGTACGAGTCGGAGGTCGTGTACCACCAGATCAACGAGGAGCTCGAGCGTCAGGGTGTGCTTTTCCTCGACACCGACACCGCGCTGCGTGAGCACCCGGAGATCTTCGAGGAGTACTTCGGCACGGTCATTCCGCCCGGCGACAACAAGTTCGCAGCGCTCAACACCGCAGTCTGGTCGGGTGGTTCGTTCATCTATGTGCCGAAGGGTGTGCACGTCGAGATCCCGCTGCAGGCCTACTTCCGCATCAACACCGAGAACATGGGCCAGTTCGAGCGGACACTGATCATCGTCGACGAGGATGCCTACGTCCACTATGTCGAGGGCTGCACCGCGCCGATCTACAAGTCCGACTCGCTGCATTCGGCCGTGGTCGAGATCATCGTGAAGAAGGGCGCTCGCTGCCGCTACACCACGATCCAGAACTGGTCGAGCAATGTGTACAACCTCGTCACCAAGCGCGCCACCTGCGAGGAGGGCGCCACGATGGAATGGATCGACGGCAACATCGGTTCCAAGGTGACCATGAAGTACCCCGCGGTCTACCTGATGGGCGAGCACGCCCGCGGTGAGACGCTCTCGGTCGCCTTCGCCGGAGAGGGGCAGCATCAGGACGCCGGTTCCAAGATGGTGCACTGTGCTCCGCACACGTCGAGCTCGATCGTGTCGAAGTCGGTGGCCCGATCGGGTGGACGATCCTCCTACCGCGGCCTCGTCGAGGTCCAGAAGGGCGCCCGGCACTCGGCGTCGTCGGTGCAGTGTGACGCCCTGCTGGTGGACCAGGTCTCTCGATCCGACACCTACCCCTACGTGGATGTCCGTGAGGACGATGTCTCCATGGCGCACGAGGCCACGGTCTCGAAGGTCTCCGACGACCAGTTGTTCTACCTCATGTCCCGCGGGCTGGAGGAGGACGAGGCGATGGCGATGATCGTGCGCGGCTTCGTCGAGCCGATCGCCAAGGAGCTCCCCATGGAGTACGCGCTGGAGCTGAACCGCCTCATCGAACTCCAGATGGAGGGGTCCGTCGGCTGAGCCGCGGACCCACCTGCTCACGTATCGCAACCTCGCACACCCTGACCATCAGCAAGGAGACCCCGTTGTCAGTGGACACCGACCCCCAGGCGCAGCACGTCGCCGACGCCCTGGAGACCATCGCTTCACATCTTCATCCGGTGCCGTCCTATGACGTGGACCATCACCCGGTGCCCACCGGCCGTGAGGAGGTGTGGCGGTTCACGCCGTTGCAGCGCCTCCGGGGCCTGCTGGAAGCAGAGGGCACCGGTGCGCGTCTCACGTGGGACGTGACCAAGCCTGAGGAAGTGAGCTTGTCACAGGTCGCCACCGAGGAGGCGAGGGAACTTGGCGGGCATGCGCCGGGGGACCGGGTGGCTGCGATGGCGGCTCTCCACGCCCCTGCCGTCGACCTCGTCGAGGTTCCTGCCGATGTCTCGCTCGACGAGCCGGTCGTCATGGACCTGCGGGGGTCCTCGCTGGATGAGGTCGTGCACGGCCACACGGTCGTGCGGATCGGTAACCACGCGAAGGCCACCCTCGTGATGCGACACCGCGGATCGGCCACCCACGCCGCGTTGATGCAGGTGATCGTCGGAGATGGCGCCGATGTCACCTTCGTCGCGGTCGCCGATTGGGAGGACGACGCCGTGCATGCGGGCCAGACATCGTTCACCGTCGGGCGCGATGCGACGGTTCGGACCGTCAGCGTCAGCCTCGGCGGCGACCTGGTGCGGATCGCCGAGACCGCCGAATACGAGGGCCCCGGTGGATCGATCGAGCAGTTCGGGCTGTACTTCGTCGACGCCGGCCAGCACATCGAACATCGCCTGTTCGTGGACCACAACCAGCCACGGACCCGTTCGAACGTTGATTACCGCGGTGCGCTCCAGGGCGAGAAGGCGCACTCGGTGTGGGTCGGTGACGTGCTGATCCGCAAGAACGCCGAGGGCATCGAAACATACGAGTCCAACAAGAACCTGCTCCTCACCGACGGCTGCCAGGCCGATTCGGTGCCGAACCTCGAGATCGAGACCGGTGAGATCGAGGGGGCCGGGCACGCGTCCACCACCGGACGTTTCGACGACGAACAGTTGTTCTACCTGCGAAGCCGAGGAATTCCCGAGAACGAGGCGCGCAAACTCGTCGTGAACGGCTTCTTCCTCGACATCATCCGGCGCATCGGCGTCGCCGAGGTCGAGGAGCCCCTGCGCCGCGCGATCGAAGAGGAGCTGGAAGCCCTCGACACCCCGTCCACCACCGCCGCGACCACGGCGTGAACCCGCCCGAACAATCAGGAGTCTTCACACATGAGCAAGCTTGAGATCAAGAATCTGCACGTCTCGGTCGAGGCCGAGGACGGCCCCAAGGAGATCCTCAAGGGGGTCAACCTCACCATCAACCCCGGCGAGGTGCACGCCGTGATGGGACCCAACGGGTCGGGAAAGTCGACGCTGGCCTACTCGATCGCAGGCCACCCCAAGTACACCGTCACCCAGGGTGAGGTGCTGCTGGACGGCGAGGACATCCTCAGCATGTCGGTGGACGAGCGTGCACGTGCAGGTATGTTCTTGGCCATGCAGTACCCGGTGGAGGTTCCGGGTGTCTCGGTCTCCAACTTCCTGCGTGCCGCCAAGACCGCCATCGACGGCAAGGCCCCGAACCCGCGGCACTTCGTCAAGGAGGTGAACGGTGCCATGGAGGACCTGAACCTCGGTGCATCGTTCACGCGACGCTCGGTCAACGAGGGCTTCTCCGGTGGTGAGAAGAAGCGCAACGAGATTGCCCAGCTGAAATTGTTGGATCCCAAGGTTGCGGTGCTCGACGAGACCGACTCGGGCCTCGACATCGACGCCCTGCGCGTCGTCGCCGACGGCGTCAACCGCTACATGGAGTCCGGCGACCGAGGCCTGCTGCTCATCACGCACTACACGCGCATCCTCAAGCACATCAAGCCGCACTTCGTGCATGTCTTCGTCGACGGACACTTCATCGATGAGGGCGGCCCGGAGCTCGCCGACCAGCTTGAGGCCGAGGGCTATGACAAGTACGTGACC
Organism: Propioniferax innocua; assembly: GCF_006716235.1. GTDB lineage: Bacteria > Actinomycetota > Actinomycetes > Propionibacteriales > Propionibacteriaceae > Propioniferax > Propioniferax innocua. Next base: position 22,618 of record NZ_VFOR01000003.1, read on the forward strand.
GCCAACAACGCGGCGAAGGCCTGATGTCCACCTTCGACGTCGAGCGTGTCCGCGCCGATTTCCCCATCCTGCAGCGCACGGTGGGGGATCGGCCGCTGGCCTATCTGGATTCGGCGAACACATCGCAGAAACCCCAAGTGGTCATCGACGCGATCGCCGAACACTACGGGCAGCACAATGCCAATGTCGCCCGTGCGATGCACGTGTTGGGCGCCGAGGCGACCGAGGCCTTCGAGAACGGACGTCGACGGGTCGCGCAGTTCCTGGGGGCGGCGCGACCTGAGGAGGTCGTGTTCACCAAGAACGCCTCGGAAGCCCTGAACCTGTGTGCGAACACCCTGGGGTCCCGGTTGGGGCCCGGTGACGAGATCGTCATCTCGGTGATGGAGCATCACTCCAACATCGTTCCGTGGCAGCTGGTGGCCGAACGCACCGGCGCGACGCTGCGGTGGTTCGACATCACCGACGGCTCGGATGGGCGCGAGGCCGGGCGGCTCGATCTCGAGGCTGCCGAGCGTGACGGACTCATCAACGAACGCACCAAGGTCGTCTCGTTGACGCACTGCTCGAACGTGGTCGGCACGATCAATCCGATCAGGAAGATCGCCGACCAGGCCCATGCCGTCGGCGCGATCATGGTGGTCGATGCCTCCCAGAGCGTGCCGCAGATGCCGGTCTCGGTGACCGAACTCGGCGCTGACCTGTTGGTGTTCACCGCGCACAAGGCCGTCGGCCCGACCGGGCTCGGCCTGCTGTGGGGGCGTCATGACCTGCTCAGCGAGTTGCCGCCGTTCCTCGGTGGTGGCGAGATGATCGAGATCGTGCGCATGAGCGGTTCCACCTTCGCGCCGCCGCCGCATCGTTTCGAGGCCGGGACGCCCCCGATCGCGCAGGCCGCGGCCTTCACGACATCGCTGGATTATCTGGATGCTCTCGGCATGGATGCCATCGCCACTCACGAGCGTCAGATCACCGAGTATCTGTTGCAGGGGCTGCAGAGCATCGACGGTGTCCACATCCTCGGTCCGACGCAGATGGTCGATCGCGGGGGAGCGGTGTCGTTCACGATCGCCGATGTCCACCCGCACGATGTCTCGCAGATGATGGACGCCCGCGGCGTCGCGGTGCGGGGCGGGCATCATTGTGCCCGGCCGCTGCACGAGCGTCTGGGCATCCAGAGTTCCACGCGGGCATCGAGTTACCTGTATACGACGCGGGCTGATGTGGACGCCCTGGTCGAGGCACTCACCTGGACCGTCGACTTCTTCACTGGCCGCGCGCGGAAGGGACGAGCATGAACGTCGAAGAGCTGTATCAGGAGATCATCCTCGATCACTACCGCGAGAAGCACCACAGTGGGCTCCGCGAGCCCTACGGCGCAGAGGTTCACCATGTGAACCCCAGCTGTGGGGACGAGCTGACGCTGCGGGTCCACCTCGACGGGGATCAGGTGAAGGACATCTCGTATCACGGCGAGGGCTGTTCGATCTCCCAGGCATCGACCTCGGTGATGACCGATCTGGTGATCGGCCGTGGCGTCGATGATGCCTTCGATCTCTATGAGGACTTCCGTCGCATGATGGACAGCCGCGGCAACTTCGATCCCGACGAGGACCGCTTCGAGGATGCCATCGCGTTCGTCGGCGTGGCCAAGTTCCCCGCACGAATCAAATGCGCGCTCTTGGGTTGGGAGGCGTTCCGCGCCGCCACACTCGAGATCCGGGGCGAGACCGAATCCGATACCACCACAACACAGGAGGCGTGATGACCAACGAGACCGAAACGCCCGAACAGCGCCCGTCCGATCTTGTCCAGGATGACCTTCCGCCCACTCCCGAAGCGGTGCAATCCGATGCACAGCAGTCATCTGCCAAACCCGAGCATGAAGATGTGATCGAGGCGTTGAAGGATGTCGTCGACCCAGAACTCGGTATCAACGTCGTTGACCTCGGCTTGGTGTATGGGGTGCATGTCGACGACGATTCGTCGGTGACGGTCGACATGACACTCACCAGTGCAGCCTGCCCGCTCACCGACGTGATCGAGGATCAGGTGGACAGCAGCCTGGAGGGCCTGGCGACGCGGTCGGCGATCAACTGGGTGTGGATGCCGCCGTGGACCCCGGAGAAGATCACCGACGACGGCCGCGACCAGTTGCGCATGCTCGGTTTCAACGTCTGAGTCGACGAGCTTCCTCTGACCGAGGGAGACCCCCATGACATGGCAGAGCGAACGCATCGAGGTGCCCACCGCCGGTGGCGACGGCGATGAGTACCGGCAGTGGGTTGCCGAGACATCACGGGCCTTCCTCCAGGGCCGACCGAGTGACGGCTGGTTCGACGTCTGGTGTCGGGTGGCTCGCCATGATGGTCAGCGACCGTTCGGAGTCATGGAGGACGGGCGGATCGTCGGCACCTTCTGTGAGTTCCCGTGGACGCTCGATCTGGGTCGTGGCTCAGTGCCTTTCTGGGCGATCACCGACGTGACCGTCCGCCCCACCCATCGGCGTCGGGGCATGCTGCGTGGCATGATGACCGACTCCTTGGAACGAGCGGTCCTTGAGGGAATGCCGCTGGCAGGGCTGACCGTGAGCGAGGGCGGTATCTATCGCCGCTTCGGTTTCGGTATGGCCGGTGACCGATGGAAGGTCGATATCGCGGCCCGTGATTTCCAGTTGGTCAATCCCTGCGGGGGAACCTTTGAGCTCGTCGAGCCGGTGGCTGTGGGCGAGTGGTTCGACGATGTGGCCCGACGCACGCGTGCGGCCTGGCCGGGTGTCCACCCGATGGGGGCCCAACGTGAGATCGCATCGGCCTCCTACGACTTCGACGGGGACAAGGTGCCCACTGACCGTTACGCCGTGGTGCATCGCGCCACTGACGGTGATGTCGACGGGGTTGCGGTGTGGAGGCACGATCGCAGCGCCGATCGTGGAACCCTCGTGGTGGAGAGCCTCTGGGGTGAACCCGGGGCTGTGTTCGGACTGTTGGAATTCTGCTGCCGCATCGACCTGATCGAGGTGGTGAGGCTCGGTTTCGCGCCCCCACCCCAGCAGTTGCGTGCCTCACTCATCGATCCTCGTGCTGTCACCGTCACCCATCAGAGTGACGCGGTGTGGCTGCGCCCGCTGGATGTGCCGGCCTGCGTGGCGGCGCGGCCCTGGGGCGCCGACGGGGTGGTGATGCTGCGCGTCGACGATCCGCTGGGCCATGCCGCCGGCACCTGGCGTATCACCGTCGTCGATGGATGCGGACGAGCCGAACGCGCGGCTGCCGATGAGCCGGCGCTGGGACTCGGCGTCGATGCTCTGGGGTCTCTACTGGGCGAAGGCAGGCTCGCCGATCTGATCATGTCCGGACGCGTCGAGGCCGACGCCGGTGTGGACCGGGCGTCGGCGTCACGGGTATTCGGCTCGGTGCCCTCGACGTGGCACAACGTGTTCTTCTGACAGGTTCCCCCACTGGGTCACAGAAGACGAATGGCTCAGAAGGCGAATATCTTCATGAACGGCAGCAGCGGTGTCATCAGGCCGGTGCTCATGAACCACATGCCGAAGTTCATGGCGAACATCGACAGGGCGCCGAGCCGGAAATCCAGTGGGCCGGTGGGCTTGGCGTGGCACACGGCTTCGCTCGTGTCCCGAGGGCCGCGGACCAACTGGAGGATGTTGCCGATCGCCGCCACGAGCAGGTGGATCATGAACGGGACACCCACGATCGCGGCGGTCCACAGGACACCGTCGTGACCCATGCTTCCGTGATCGTGTTCCATGTGGCCGTGGTGCATCATGGAGTGCTTGACGTGCATCGCCCACAGGTGCCACGTCATCGCCGCGAACATCATTGCGTGACCCAGGTGATGCCAGGGGCCGTGAGGGTCGTCACCTCGAGCGCTGAAGCCCCGGATGCCGAGGAACAGGTACCAGGCGATGCCGACAACCATCGTCACGATGATCACCGGCATCGGGATGATCGACGCGAACGGCATCCACAGGTTCTTGGGAACCATCAAGAGCATGACGATCGCCATCCACAGATGCAGCAGCGTCGATATGAGCTGTGTGGCGGCGGGACGACGAGTCACCTGCACGGTCTCCCACACGGCGCAGAAGGCGAACAGGACGAGCAGGATGAGGAACTTTCCCGGCGTATCGGTGAGCGTGAACATCGGTCTCTTTCATGGCAGCGGGCGTCTCCGCGATGGACGCCTCGGACTCATCGGACCTTAGAACAGCCGATACCCCGGTGGGGTTACGAATTCTTTGATGGTTCGCCGTTTCGTTATAGATCCTCCCGCAAGATTGGCAAGATCCAATAAAATACCCGTACCCTCCAAGGGTATGGGTGGGGCGGTCACGCGAGTGAGATGAGCTCGGCGTAGTCCGGCCCCCAGTGATCCTCATAGCCGTCGGGAAGCATCAGCACACGGTCGGGGTCGAGCGCCTCGGCGGCGCCGTCGTCGTGCGTCACGAGGATGACGGCGCCGGCGTAGGTGCGGATCGCCTCGAGCACCTCGGCCCGTGACGCCGGGTCGAGGTTGTTCGTGGGCTCGTCGAGCAGCAGCACATTGGCCCCCGAGACCACCAGCATCGCAAGGGAGAGCCGCGTCTTCTCGCCTCCGGACAGTACCCGTGCGGGTTTGTCCACATCGTCACCGGAGAACAGGAAGGAGCCAAGGATCTTGCGCACCTCGGTGTCGTTGAGATTCGGCGACGCCGACACCATGTTCTGCAGCACGCTGCGGTCGGGGTCGATCGTGTCGTGTTCCTGGGCGAAGTAGCCGATCTTCAGCCCGTGACCGTGCAGCACCTGGCCGGTGTCGGGCTCCTCGACGCCAGCCAGGATGCGAAGCATCGTGGTCTTTCCGGCGCCGTTGAGGCCGATGATCATCACCTTGTTGCCTTTGTCGATCGCGAGATCGACGCCGGTGAACACCTCCAGCGACCCATAGGACTTGGACAGGTTCTCAGCCGTGAGGGGTGTCTTGCCGCAGGGCTGGGGCGCCGGGAAACGGATCCTGGCCACCTTGTCCTGTGCCCGCTCACCCTCGACGCCGGCCAACAGTTTCTCCGCACGGGCAGCCATCTGGTGGGCGGCGGCGGCCTTGGTGGCTTTCGCGCCCAGCTTGGCCGCCTGCAGCTTCAGCTGTTCGGCCTTGCGTTCGGCGTTGACGCGTTCACGGTGGCGACGCTTCTCGTCGGTGGCGCGCTGGTCCAGGTACTTCTTCCAACCCATCGAGTAGACATCGAGTTCGCCGCGGTTGGCATCCAGGTGGAAGACCTTGTTGACCGTTGCCTCGATCAGATTCACATCGTGGGAGATCAGCAGGACCGCGCCGGAGTAGGACTGCAGGAAGCCGCGCAGCCAGTGGATGGAGTCTGCATCCAGGTGGTTGGTCGGCTCGTCCAGCAACAGTGATTCGGCATCGGAGAACAGGATCCGGGCCAGCTCCACGCGTCGACGTTGGCCGCCCGAAAGTGTGTGCAGGGGCTGGTCGAGCACGCGTTGGGGGAGCGCGAGGTTCGCAGCGATGCGTGCAGCCTCTGCTTCGGCCGCGTACCCGCCGGCGCCGGTGAGTTGGGCCTCTGCGCGTGCGTAGCGGTCCATCGCCTGGTGCCGCACATCGTCATCGGTGGAGGCCATCTCATCCTCGGCGTTGCGCATCCGCCTCAGGATCTGGTCCAGGCCGCGGGCGGCGAGGATGCGGTCACGGGCCAGTTGGTCCAGGTCGCCGGACTTGGTGTCCTGCGGTAGGTAGCCGATCTTGCCGTGACGCGACACCTTCCCGCCCTCGGGCTCGGCCTCACCGGCCAGGATCTTGGTCGTGGTGGTCTTGCCGGCGCCGTTGCGTCCGACGAGTGCCACCTTGTCCCCGGGGTTGACGATGAAGTTGGCATCCTGGAGCAGGACGCGGGCACCGGCACGGACCTCAAGATGGGAGACGCTCAACACAACGAACCATCATCGGGCAAGTCCGGCCCGGCAACCAAACCGCCCGGGCGCCGACATGGGCCGTGGACGGGCTCAGATCGAGGCAGCGTACTGATGGACCCAGTACTCGGTGTCGCTGGTCCACTGGCTGACGATCACATGGAAGTTGTCGAAGGTCGAACCGGGCACGATGAAGCCGCCGTACGGGTTCTTCTGCTGCGCGCCCCCTCGCGGGAAGTGCGAGACGAGCGGGGTGGCCGAGCCCATGGCGTCGAAGATGTTGGAGGTCGGCAGTGCCAGTCGTGCGGCTTTGACCGTGTATCCGGAGGATTTGCGGGTGTCGAACCACGAGAGCGCATAGGCGCCGTTCATGGCGCGCCACTGAATCTCGCCCCATGGCTGGACGGGGCCGACGCTGGTCGCGGCGACTCCCCACCCCCACTGATGGCCGTTCCATCCCCACGGTTCGTAGGCGGCCGGTTCCCCCAGACGCTCCAGCGGGACGCGGTGCAGCAGCAGCTGCGAATCGACACTGCGATTGAAGCGGGAGGAGAGCACGTAGGCGTAGCCATCATCGGCCACAGCGTAGGTCTTCTGCTGGAAGGCGCCGCCCAACATGTCACCAGGCCACTGGCACAGGTAGTGCCACGTCTCACCCTGGTCATCGGATCGCCAGAAGTCGGTGTGATGGGTGTCGTGCAGTCGACCACGCATGAGATGCATGTACAGGGTGTCGCCGACGCGGAACACATCCGAAGGCAGGGCGGTCATGCCGTTGTGGTGGGGCTCATGGACAAGGCCGCGGGCGTGATTGCCGCCGACGGCCGAGTCGATGCGCAGGTTGTACAGATCGGTGCTGGAGGAGCGCAGGCCGATCGGGGAACGCCACGAGCCCTCGAACAGCTTGGCGCCGTCGAAAGTGTCGCCGCCGATGAAGAGCATGCCGCGGTTGGTGTCGACAGGGATGCACAGGTCTGTCCAGGCGGCCCCGAGGTGGCCGGTCTGCTCGGGGCCGGTGAGGCGGCCCAGATGCCGGACGCCGGCGGCCCGGGCTTCTGGGGCCTCCGAGACCGAGACGCCGATGGCGGCGGCTGCGGCTCCCAGTCCGAGGCCGGTCAGCAGAGAACGACGTGACAACTGCATGTTGAGGCTCCTGGGGGTGGTGCTTGTGTGTGCAGTCCCACACTGGCGAATCACACCGGGGCCCGCCACCGCGATGGCCCGGAAGCCTCCGCATCACGACCGGTAGAATCACGCGGGTGACCTTGGAATATCGAACGATCAACTGCTCGCCCGAGGACATCACCATGTCCGCATACCCCGGTGCGCCCGGGCCCGGAGACGTCCCTGATGATTTCCGGCGGTGGCGGCAGGCGGTACAGATCGGTTTTCATCAAAATCGATCCAATGCCCGCTCGCTGCAGCTCTACTACGAAGAGGCCTGCGCAGATGGATGGACTCTGCGGGGGTTCCATGACTCCGAGCAGCCGGCGTCGGCGCTGGGCGCGGATTATCCGGTGGCCACGTACGCCTCCTTGGAGAAGGACATGAACATCGGGGCGCCCGAGCTCATGCCCGCCCACCTGATCACCGAGGTGACGGTGCGCCCCACGCACCGACGCCGCGGCATCCTCCGGCGAATGATGACCGACGACCTCACCGATGCCAAGGAGCGCGGCATTCCGCTGGCGGCGCTCACGGCCACCGAGGCGACCATCTACGGACGTTTCGGATTCGGCCCGACGACGTTCATCAACCGCATTCAGGTCAAGACCGATATTCGCTTCCGGCTCCGCGAGCAGCCCAGCGGCACCATCCACATGACGAGCCGTGACCAGCTCGTGCGGTTGGCTCCCAAGTTCTTCCAGCGGGTCCACGAACGCAATGTGGGTTCGGTGGGACGCTCCCGCAACGACGCCTACATGAGTGCCGGGCACTGGAGCTACAGCGATCAAACAAGTGATGAGACCGTCCGCAACATCGTCCACATGGACGAGAACGGCCAGGTGGACGGGTATGCCAGTTACATGGTGACCGACGACATCACGCGTGCACGGACTCTGACCATCCGTGATCTCTGCGCAGCCAATTCCAACGCCCACATCGCTTTGTTCGCTTATCTGGCGTCCATCGATCTGGTGGAGAAGGTCGAGTGGGACCGGGCTCCGGTCAACGATCCTCTGGAGTGGGCGTTGGTGGACCGCCGCTGCTACCGCGTCACCGAGCGCACCGACCTCATCTGGTGCCGCATCCTCGATCCGGTCCGCATCTTGTCGGCACGTGCCTACCCGGGGGTCGACTCCGAGCTGATCCTGGGCGTGGAGGATCCGATGGGTTTCGCTGATGGTGTCTTTCACCTACGGGCTGTGGATGGAACGGGTACCGTTGAGAGAACCGACTCTCCGGCCGAGATCACCATGGGGGCTGATGCTCTGGCATCGTTGTTCCTGGGTGGCGTCGATGCGCGGACGTTGGAGGCATCAGGACGTTTGTCGGGCTCACCTGAGGCGATCAGCCGCGCACAGCAGCTGTTCACCAGCCTCGGCCAGCCCTATTCGAATACATACTTCTAAGGAGAGGGCATGCCGTCACCGCTGCATCCGGCCAAGCCTTTGGCTGCTGGAGTTCGGATCGTGGGGGACCAACGTGAATCCCTCGCCATGGAGCTTTCACTGCGCTATGCCGCCGGTGAGTCGATCCGCTCTCTGGCCGACAGCACCGGGCGTTCCTACGGGTTCATCCAGTCGCTGTTGAAGGAGTCCGGGGTGGAGTTTCGGCCTCGCGGCGGGGCGACCCGCGGTGAGGCTGCGAGAGCCAGGCAGCAGGCGCACCGTGAGGCTGCGGCAGCGGTGCCACGCATCGCCACGGGGCTGGCCGTCGGCGGTCAGCCTGCGATCGTGGATCCCGAGTCGGCGGTCAAGGCCCGCAAACGAGCCACCAAGGCGGTGAAGCGGACGCCCGGGCTGAGCAGGGCGGCCATCCCGAAGCCGACGCCCGCCGAGGAGGCTGCGATGGCCAAGGACGGCAAGAAGAAGTCCAAGAAGTCCAAGAAGAAGGGCAAGTAGGCCCAGCGGGTGAACAGGCCCACCGGATGAACAGGGGGAGGAACGCATGTCCATGATGGGCGGCGGAGGTGGCCCCCTCCTCAGCGGACTTCGCAAGGATCGCAGCGTCGTTCGCGAGTCCTTGCCGAAGGGTCTCGTGCGTCGCGTCGCGGGCTACGGGCGGCCCTACCGGGGGCTCATTCTTGGATTCCTCGTGGTGCTTGCGGCCTCAAGCGCCGTCGGCGTCGTGCCGCCACTGCTGTTGCAGCGAATCATCGACCGTGGCGTCATCGGCGGAGACCAGCGCCTGGTCATCACCTTGGCCATCGTGGTGGCCGTGATCGCGTTCGTGGACGCTGCCCTCAATCTCGTTGGACGTTGGTGCTCTTCACATCTGGGCGAGAGCCTGATCCGTGACCTGCGTACCCAGGTGTTCGCCCACGTGCAGTCCATGCCGCTGGCATTCTTCACTCGCGCCCAGACCGGAAAACTCGTCTCGCGACTCAACACCGACGTGATCGGTGCACAGCAGGCGTTCACCTCCACCCTCACCAATTCGGTGGCCAACATCCTCACCGTCGGTCTGACACTGGCGGCGATGTTCACACTCTCGATCCGCCTGACGATCGCGGCTCTGGTCATCGTCCCGATCTTTCTCATTCCGGCGAAGATCATGGGGGCACGGTTGGCTGAGCTGACCCGCCAGCAGATGAACCTCAATGCCGAGGTGTCTGGACTGATGACCGAGCGGTTCAGCGTCTCTGGAGCTCTGCTGGTGAAGCTGTTCGGTGATGCCCGCGTCGAGGAGGAGCGTTTCGCCGAGAGCGCCGGGCAGTTGCGCAGTGTCGCGGTGCGGATCGCGATGAACATCCGCTTCTTCATGGTGTCCCTGACGCTGCTCGCGGCCCTGGCCACGGCGCTGGTCTACGGGCTCGGTGGCGTCTGGGCCATTCGTGGAACGTTGACGATCGGGACCCTCACCGCGATGGCCGGATTGTTGGCGCGTCTCTACGCTCCGCTCACGCAGCTCACCAACCTGCGAGTCGACATCATGACGGCTCTGGTGAGTTTCGACCGTGTCTTCGAGGTCCTCGACACCAAGCCGGCCATCACCGATGCCCCTGGCGCCAAGGAGGCCTCCGGGCTGGGGAAGGTGGAGTTCGATCACGTCTCGTTCGGCTATCCCGACACCGTGACGCTGGCGTCCCTGGAGGTCACTGGGAGCGAGGACCAAGCCGAAACCGAGCAGGTCCTCCATGACGTGTCGTTCTCGGTGGAGCCGGGGCGGACGCTTGCGATCGTGGGGCCGTCAGGAGCCGGTAAGACCACGGTCACGCATCTGGTGGCGCGGTTGTACGACGTCGATTCCGGAGCAGTGCGCGTCGGTGGTGACGATGTGCGTGACCTGACGCAGGCGTCATTGCGCCACAGCGTCGGCTATGTGACCCAGGACGCGCACATGTTCCACGACACGGTGCGCCACAATCTCCTGTATGCCAAGCCCGACGCCACCGATGCCGAGCTCTGGAAGGCGCTGGAGTCGGCCCGGATCGACGACCTCGTCCGGCACCTGCCCGACGGTCTTGACACCCTCATCGGCGAGCGCGGCTACCGCCTCTCCGGCGGGGAACGTCAACGACTGGCCATCGCACGACTGCTGCTGAAGTCACCTCCGATCGTGGTGCTCGATGAGGCGACCGCCCACCTGGATGCCGAATCCGAGGCCCGCGTCCAGCAGGCTCTCGACCTGGCCGCGCAGGGCCGTACCGCCATCGTGATCGCGCACCGGCTCTCGACCGTGCGCCGCGCCGATGAGATCTGTGTGCTGGAGAAGGGCCGCGTCACCGAACGGGGGCGGCACGAGGAACTCCTCGCCCTCGACGGGACATACGCGCAGCTGTATCGCACACAGTTCGCAGAATGACCGGTCATCGGCAGAACACCGCCACGCGCACCGCGATCTGAAGTTCCTGAACGTCGGCGTCGTCGATCCGTCCATGGTCGTGGAACGCGTTCGGCCCCATGCCGACGACCGCTGCGGCGATGTCGGCCGGCACGGTGCGTCGGTCGGTGGCCTCAAACACCTGTTTCCGATGCCACCCGGCGTCGGCGGCGCGGGCGTCGATGTCGGAGGACTTGTCATCGTCGATGCCGAGCAGACCGAACCGCGTCCGTAATTCCGCCAGATGCTCCGGCAGGGGAGAGGCCACGATCGCGGTGGACGCGAACCGTGCGAAATCGCCCCAGTTCCGGGGTGCGAATACCGACATGACCACATCGGCCGCCCCTGTGCGTACCGGGAGTCCTGCCCAGGTGTCGGCCACCACCGCGCCGACACCTGGCTTTTTCGCCGCACGTCGACACGCATAGGGGCTCACATCGCACGCGATCCCGCGCCCACCGGTTCGCTCCACCACGGCTGCCAGATGATGTCCCGGGCCGGCACCGGCATCGACGATCGTCGCGGGGTCGACGCGGGCGGCGACCTCGGCCAGAGCGTCGGTGAGCGTGTCGAACAGCCCGGCGCGAAGCACATCGACACGTCGGGCGACCATTTCGGCGGTGTCGGCGTTCCTCCCCGGAGCGTGGCCCAACAGATTCACATGCCCCTGCCGGGCCACGTCGAACACATGCCCTGACGTGCACCGCAGGGAACCGGATGTGAGGGTGAAGGGCTGTCTGCAGTGCGGGCATTGCAGACAGTCGACCACGTGGGTCAGGGTCACGGCATCGGGATGAGGCCGCCGTCGACGGGGATCACGCAGCCGGAGACGTAGGAGGCCGCCGGTGAGAGCAGGAAGGTCGCGATGCGGCCGAACTCCTCGGGTGTGCCGATACGGCCCAACGGGATCTCGTCCTCGGTGGCCTCCTTGGCCGCAGCCGGATCATCGGACAGGCTCCAGAGCTGCTGCATGCGATCGGTGCCGATCTTGCCGGGCATCAGGCCGAACACGCGTGCACCGATCGGCCCAAACGTCGTGGAGTACTGGCTGATGAGTGAGGCCAGCCCAGGGCGCAGGCCGTTGGAGATCGTGAGGTCGTTGATCGGCAGCTTCGCGGACGATGAGAGGACCAAGCCGATCGCTGGGCCGCTGACGCCACGGGGGCCGGCGGTCTCGGGGTATTTGGCGTACCGCAGCACTGCGTCCATGGTTCGGACTGCAGCCAGGAACACCGATTCGAACGCGCCGCGCCATTCGTCGTCGGTATTGGTCGCGGCGGTGCCGGCCGGGGGGCCACCGACGCTGATGAACGCTCCATCGAGGCGGTCCCACGTCTCCATGGCGACCTCACAGGCTCGCACCGGCGTCAGGGGTTCGGCGAGATCGCCCACGACCGCGACGGCTCGGTCCGTGCCGAGCTTGCGGGCGCGCTCCACCAGAACCTCTTCACGTCGGGCGACCAGGACCACGCGTGCACCTTCGGCCACCAGGCTCCTGGCGGTGGCATATCCGAGTCCGCTGCTGGCGGCGGTGACGACGAACACGCGGTCGGTCAGATTGAGGTCCATGGCTCTTCCTATCGGTTGTGGGCGGCTGGCCCCGGCTTCTCGGTCCGCCTCAGCATCTCAGTCAGTGCGGTTGGTGTCGGGCTCGGGGGCCGGATTCGTACTGGTGTCCCGGCCCCTGCGTCGTTCGCGGATATCACCGCGGATGAACACCACCAGTCCAACCAGCGCGATGCCGGTGAACATGAACCACTGCACGGCGTACCAGAAGTGCGGGCCTTCGGAGAGCTCTGGCAGTGCGACCGGCACGAATCCACCCTCCTGCGGAGGCGTCATCTCCAGGACGCTCACGTACCCGTCCTGTACCGGATGGGGGAGAGCCTCGGCCAGGGCGTCGCTGTTGATGAGGCGGATCTGACCGTTGACCGGTTCCAGCGCGTTGCGTCGCCCGTTCTCGGATGGACGCAGGTGCGCGGTGATCGTCACCTCACCGGTCGGTGGTGCAGGGGCGGTCTCGGGCATCGGTTGACCGCGTTCGACGGGGATGAAGCCACGGTCGACCAGCAAGGCCCGCCCGTCGCCGAGCTCCAGGGGAGTGACCACCTCGATGCCGGGGGTCTCGTCGTTGACGCGGTAGCGCGCGATGAACTGGTGCTCGGCATCGAAGGTGCCGGTCACCGTGACGCGTTGCCACTCGTCCTCATCGGTGATGGGCTGATCGGCGACGTCGGAATAGGGGATCGGTGGACGGTTCTGGTTCGCGATCACCACGGCGTTGGCGCTCTGACGCTGCTCGAGCCGACGCAGCTGCCATTGTCCGAGGTTGACGAAGGCGATGCCCAGAACCAGCACGAAGACCAGCAGGCCCAGCCAGCGGAGATAGAGACGTCGCACCACTCCACTCTAGGCGGTCGGTCTTCGGGGCGGTCACTGCTCGATGCTGGCGTCCTGGCCTTCGGTGTCGCCGGAACCCTCGTCACCGGAGCCTTCGGGGGTGGCGTCGTGCATGAGTTGGGTGAGATTGGCCGCGGCCTGACCGAGCGTGGCTCCTTGTCCGACGAGCACTCCAAGGGTGAACACCGTCAGCGGTGAAGCAGGTCGGGTCACGTTGTTCGCGGCATCGCGGGCGAGGTCGAGGATGATGTGCATGGTGTCCTCATCGAGCACGCTTCCGCTCGTCTCCGTCTCGAGGGCCAGCTCCGAATCCAGGGTCTCCAACCAAGATTGAAGGCGGATCTGTTCGGCCATCTTCGTCCTTCCATGCCGGGGTGGGGTTCTTCCCGATGATTGCACGCCGCTTTCCTGACCCTTCGGCGGGGCGGTGCCTGAGCGTCGGAAAAGGTGGGTCGTACACTGGCGCGCATGTCTGATCCGGTCCCCACGCGCCTTCCCCTGGCTGACACTCACGGACGGATCGCCACAGATCTCCGGGTGTCGCTCACCGATAGGTGCAACCTGCGCTGTACCTACTGCATGCCTGCCGAGGGCGTGCCGTGGCAGCCGATCTCCGAGCAGCTCACCTTCGATGAACTGGTGCGTCTGATCGGCATCGGTGTGCGACGCCTTGGTATCCGCACGGTGCGTCTCACCGGTGGGGAGCCTCTGCTGCGCAAGGACCTGGAGGAACTCATCGGTGCCATCGCGGGCCTCGAACCACGCCCGCAGGTGGCCCTGACGACCAACGGCATCGGGCTCGACCGGCGCGCCGAGAAGATCGCCGCAGCCGGACTCGATCGCATCAACATCTCGATCGACACACTCGATCGCCAACGATTCAAGGAACTCACGCGACGCGATCGGCTCGCCGATGTCCTCGCCGGTATCGACGCCGCCGTCGCAGCAGGGCTGCATCCGGTGAAGATCAACACCGTGCCGATGCGAGGCATCAATGATGGCGAGTTCGTTGATCTCGTGCGCTGGGCGATGCGCACCGGCGTCCAACTCCGTTTCATCGAGCAGATGCCGCTCGACGCCCAGCACGGCTGGACACGGGACGGCATGATCACCGCCAACGAGGTGCAGGGCGCGCTGGAGGAGGTCTTCACCCTCACGCCGTTCGGTCAGCGTGGCAGCGCTCCGGCCGAGCGCTTCCGCATCGACGACACCGAGCATGTCGTCGGCATCATCGCCTCGGTGACGCGTCCGTTCTGCGGAGCGTGCGATCGTGTCCGGCTCACCGCCGACGGGCAGATCCGCAACTGCCTGTTCGCGCGAACCGAATCGGACCTCCGGGAGTTGCTGCGCGGGGGAGCCGATGAGGACGCCATCGTGGAACGCTGGGTGGGCGCCGTGCGCGCCAAACTGCCCGGCCACGGCATCAACGACCCCTCGTTCCTCCAGCCGGATCGGCCGATGTCGGCGATCGGTGGCTGACGTCCCGAACACGAGAGGGGTCAGTCGTCGACGGTGATCGTCCGGTGGTCGGTGAGGGCCGGACGCTCCTGAGGGAATCCCTGTTCCACCGGCGCGGTGGCCTGGCGTCGACGATCGACCGCATTGGCGGCCAGTACCGCCATGCCGGGGACGAAACCGGCGATCGCGATCAACACGATGCGCGCCACGGTGTCGTCGATGACGATCATCAGGATGAAACAGACCACGCGCAGGGCCATCGCCAACAGGTAGTTGCGCATGCGGTTGCGGCGGTCGGCCGAACGGCTCCTGCGAGCCGTGGTGATGACCGCCGTACCTGCGGAACCGTTGCGAGTGGGCACTCGATCAGCATAGGTCGGGAGATCTAGTAGCGTGACGCCAACTCCCGGGGCGTGGGCCCGGGGTGGAGTCGAGGAGTGATCAGTGGCAGAACAGACCCGCACCATCGTCGTCACCGGAGCCAGCCGGGGAATCGGTCATGCTCTGGCCGCCCGGTTCGCCGCGGCGGGCCACCGTGTGGCCGGACTGTCCCGCTCGGGGACCGCCCCCGAAGGTGTTCTGGCGATCGCCTGTGACATCACCGACGCCGACGCCATCGATGCCGCCTTCACCCGCGTCGAGGAAGAGCTCGGCAAGGTGGAGGTTCTGGTGGCCAATGCCGGTGTCACCGATGACACCCTGCTGCTGCGGATGACCGATGAACAGTTCGAGAAGGTTCTCGATACCAATCTCACCAGTGGCTTCCGCCTCGCCCGTCGGGCTGCCCGCCCCATGGTGCGGGCGCGTTGGGGGCGCATGATCTTCCTGTCGTCGGTGGTGGGCATGCTCGGCTCCGGTGGCCAGGTGAACTACGCCGCGGCCAAGTCCGGTCTGGTCGGGATGGCCCGGTCGCTGACCCGTGAGCTCGGATCGCGCGGCATCACCGCCAATGTCGTGGCGCCGGGCTTCATCGAGACAGACATGACCGATGCCCTCTCCGAGGATCAGGTCAAGGACTACAAGGCCCGCATCCCCGCCGGGCGTCTCGGCGGTGTCGACGATGTGGCCGGTGCCGTGGAGTTCCTGGCGTCGGACGCCGCCTCCTACATCAGCGGTGCGATCATCCCCGTCGATGGCGGCCTCGGCATGGGCCACTGACCCCTCCAACCCCTCCCGCGAAAGGCAGACCATGGGCATCCTCGAAGGCAAGAACATCCTCGTGGCAGGCGTCACGATGAACACCTCCATCGGTTACGTCGTGGCGAAGATCGCCCAAGAGGAGGGGGCCAACGTGGTCGTCTCCAACTTCGGGCGCGCCATGAGCCTCACCAACCGAGTGATCAAGAAGCTCGATCCCGTGCCGCCGCTGATCGAGCTCGACGTGACCGATGAGGAACATCTGGCTCGACTGCCCGAACAGCTCGGGGAACACATGGACCACCTCGACGGCATCGTCCACTCGATCGCCTTCGCCAACCCCGAGACCGCGCTCGGTGGCAAATTCATGTCGACGCCGTGGGAGGACGTCGGCCCGGCGGTGCAGGTCTCGGCGTATTCACTGGTGAGCCTGACGCGCGCGGTTCAGCCCATGCTCGCCGAGAAATCCTCGGTCGTGGGGCTCACCTTCGATGCGTCCTTCTCCTGGCCCGCCTACGACTGGATGGGCGTGGCGAAGGCCGCCCTCGAATCCACCAACCGTTACCTGGCCCGCTACATGGGGCCCGAGGGCGTCCGCTCCAACCTCGTGGCCGCCGGGCCGCTCGACACCCTCGCGAAGAAGGCCATCCCCGGCGCGGAGGCCTTCAACGAGGTCTGGGGAGAGCGCGCCCCGCTCGGCTGGAACTCCAAGGACGCCGAGCCCACCGCGCGTGCCGTCGTCGCCCTGCTCAGCGACTGGTTCCCCGCCACCACCGGCGAGATCATCCACGTGGACGGTGGATTGCACGCGATGGGGGCGTGACGCCGCCCGGTCATGAATCGTCCTGGCCGGTGGTCGTTTCCGGAGTCATGATCAGGCCCAAGTGGTGTGGAGTCGCTCCTTCATGCGGGTGAAGTAACGGCGTCAGCGCTTCGGTGAGGGCCTTGCTCAACTCGTCAAGCTCCTGGGGCGTCGCGTAGATCTCCGTACGGGTGAGCGTCAGACCGGCTGGGTCGGGGTCGAGTGGTGTCTTGAGATAGGCGAGGACATCGGCTTGGAGAAGGCCGAGCACCAACGCGGCTTGATTCCTGCGACTCTCGGGGGATGGGTCGGAGTCATCGAGGAGGCCGGCCAGAGTGTATGTCTTCTCGACCGCTCCGCGAACGGGTTTCTCATCGGTCACGGCGATCAGGTCGGCGGTGAGGAGCGCCTGCAGGTGCCGGTAGAGCGTGGCGGGCGCGACGTCGGTCAGCTTGGCATTGATTTCTCCGGCTGTGGAAGGGCCACCGGCCAATTGCTGGATGATCCGCCAGCGCAGAGGGTGCATCAGTGCTTTCAGGGACTCTTCCACGACCAACCTTTCTCAATAGTGATAATGTTCGCGTCGGCGATATCAATCCTAGCTGAGGAGTGTCATGACCGAATGGCGAGAAGGCGAAGCTGGCACTGGTGAAGGGGTGTGCGTGGATCGGCTGACCAAGACGTTCAGGCGGCACCATGCATTGCGTGGGGTCTGCCTGGAGGCGCGTCCGGGCAGGGTCACCGGCTTCCTGGGCCCCAATGGGTCCGGTAAGAGCACGACGCTTCGATGCCTTTTAGGACTGCAGCGTCCCGATTCGGGGACCGCCACGATCGAGGGGGTCCGGTATGAACGCCACGAGAACCCCACGTCCGTCGTGGGCGCGGTGTTGGACTCGAGCACCGTGGACCCCGCCATGAGCGGATACGCCCACCTCAAGGTGTATGCGGCGTTCGGCGGTCACCGGGCCGAACGCGTCGATCGTTGTGTCGAAGAGCTGGAGATGGAGTCGTATGTACATCGCTGTGCTGGCGGTTACTCGACCGGTATGCGACAGCGTCTGGGTATCGCCACCGCACTGTTGGGGAATCCCCGCATCGTCGTACTGGATGAACCCACCAACGGTCTTGACCCCGATGGAATCGCTTGGATCCGTGAGCTGGTGCGTGACTTCGCCGCCTCCGGGCGCACAGTGCTGGTCTCGACCCATGTGCTCTCGGAGTTCGAAGGGGTGCTGGACGATGTGGTGATCGTTCGGGAGGGCCGGACTCTGGTGGCCGGGGCTGTCGAGCGGCTCAAGGAAGATCTGGGCGTCGATTCACTCGAAGCGGTCTATGCAAAGGCCGGTGGACGGCGATGAGAAAAGCGATCAGCGCGGAGTTTCTTCGGGCCGCGAGCACCAGGGCCTGGGGGCTCCACGTATTGGCGGGGCTCGCCGTCGGGCTCTTCCTGACCGGCGGCTTGATCGTCATGGGGCCCGACAACATGAATCCGCCCATGCCCGGGCCGGACACCGTGGAAGGTGTGCGTGGGCTCCTCGGCATTCTGGTGCTGAGCGCTCCCATCCCGTTGTTGTTGGGAACGCAACTGATGACCAGGGAGTTCGAGCATCGGACCAGCGTCCCCACATTCCTGGCGGAGCCTCGTCGACACCGCGTCGTGATGGCGAAACTGGTGGTCGGGGTGGCCTTGGGAGCGTCATACGGGCTTGTTCTGGCAGGGGCCGCCACGGTCGGTGTGTTCGCGGGGTGCGCTGTGGCTGGGTTCGATCCTGCTCTTGGATGGCGGCCGGTTTCACTGGCTGCTCTGCGGATGGGGGGAGCCATGGCGATGTACACGCTGGTCGGGGTGGGGATCGGTTCCCTGATCCCTCGGGCAAAGGTCTGCATCGGGATCGCTGTGCTGTGGTTCTATCTGCTGGAGTCGATGCTGACGGCGGCTCCCGGAGTGCAGAACCTGTACCCGTGGCTCCCCGGGGGAGCGGCGAGTGCCATCGCGGGGCAGAGTTTCGTGCTCGATGCGATCTCCCGGACAGCCGGGTCAGGGGCAGTGGTGTTGCTGCCGGTCTGGGCCGGTGGGCTGGTACTGGTCGGATACGCGGCGCTGGCTGCCTCATCGGCGATGGTGACCACTCTGCGGCGTGGGATCACCTGAGGTCAGATCGTGTTCATGGTGTGACACCCGACCCCCACGAGACGGTGGCGCAGATCGCGTCGATCGCGGCGGCGCGCACGGGCGTCAGGGCGGTGATGCGCTGGTGGACCCCGTGGGCATGGAGGATTTCGCTGTGATCATCGAGAGCCGCGTCGCAGGCGGTGAGGATGTTCAGACCGCGCACGACGGCCTTCTGCGAGCGGGCGCCGAATCCCGGCGGAAGCGGCATCTCGGTGGCGTCGGGTCGAGTGCCCGAAGTGAGATCGAGGCCCTCCAACAGGTTCGCGGCCTCGAGGATGGCATGACGCAGCAACTGGTCGGCCTCGGCGGCGCTGGGGAGAAGGCCCGGAGCGGCCGCGTCGAACACCTCCCACTGGAGGGCGGGGCCGACGCGGTGCGGAACGAGCGCCGTGCCGCCGCTGACGCTGATCACCGCCGCGCCGGCGTCCATGGCGGCCCGACTCAGGGGCAGTGGGCCGCGCAGTGGGCCGAGTGCGCCGGGTCGGGGGAGAGCCAGGACCCAACCATCGTCGGGGAGCCTGGCGGTCCGCAGTGCGATCGTGAGTTCGGTGGAGCCGATCCCGTCGGCGTCGATGACGTGATGGGCCACGTCGTCGGCCATGATCCAATCGGTGCTCAGATGCGGGTCGGTGCCATGGACCACTGCATGATTCAGGGTGGCGGTCAGGCGAATGGCGGCGAGTACGGGCACCTCGCCACGGTACCGGTTGATAGTTTGGCAGCCATGGAAACTGTGGTGGATCTTTCGGGCGTCACGGTGCGGCGAGGCACCGCAACCTTGGTCGACAACGTCGACTGGCGCATCGATGCCGCGGACCGGTGGGTCGTCATCGGCCCCAACGGGGCGGGCAAGACCACGCTGCTGCAGGTGCTCGCCGCGCAGATCCATCCCACCGACGGGATCGCCGAGATCCTCGGCGAGATCATGGGCATCGTCGACGTCTTCGAGCTGCGTCCACGCATCGGTGTCACCTCCGCGGCTCTGGCCGATCGCATCCCCAAACGCGAACGTGTCGCCGACGCCGTGGTCTCGGCCGCCTACGCCGTGACCGGGCGGTGGAAGGAGGAATACGACGAGCTCGACCATGAGCGCGCCGTGGAGCTCCTGACGTCGTTGGGCGTCGAGCACTTGGCCGACCGCACGTTCGGCACCCTGAGCGAGGGCGAGAAGAAGCGCGTTCAGATCGCACGGGCACTCATGACCGACCCCGAGCTGCTCCTGCTCGACGAGCCCGCAGCGGGCCTGGACCTGGCCGGACGCGAACTGCTGGTGCGGAGCCTCGCACAGCTGGCGGCAGATGAATTCTCCCCGGCGATGGTCATGATCACCCACCATGTCGAGGAGATCCCTCCGGGTATGACGCATGTTCTGCTGATGTCGGAGGGCCGCGTCGTTGCGGCCGGACCGTTGGAGGAGACACTCACCGCAGCCAACATGTCTGCCACGTTCGGGCTTCCCCTGGAGTTGGAACGTCGTGGCGGACGCTGGACCGCGCGCGCCGTGGGCTGATCTGTGTCTGTGAACCTCGTCGACTGGCTCGGCGACAACGCGTGGGCGTGGTGGCTCACGGCTGTGCTCATGTTCGGTTCGGTCGGGATCCTGACCCGGTCGCGGTGGGCCCATGTGCTCGCGGCAGCCGCTCTGGTGGCTTCTGGGTCCGGTACCGTGGCGATGCTCGGTGACCGGGGCATCGAGATCGCTGTTCCCGCGGTGGTGTTCCTGGTGTCGGCGTCGGTGCTCGTGTGGTGGGTGAAGCCTTGGAAGGGCCAGGCTGAAAGCCCGATCGATGTTCCTTACGACGATCTCGACGACGTGGTGTCCGCCCCTCCGAGGCGGGCACTGTGACGCTGATCGAGATCGACGACCCCGAGGATGACCGGCTGGCCGACTACGTGCGACTACGCGATGTCTCCCTGCGGCGTCGACTCGAGACCGAGAACGGCCTGTTCATCGCCGAGGGGGAGAAAGTCATCCACCGAGCGGTGGCGGCCGGCTACCGACCGAGGTCCTTCCTGCTCGCGGAGCGCTGGCTCGCATCGTTGGAGGATGTGCTGTCCACTCACCCCGGTGTGCCGGTCTATGTGGTGTCCGAGGCGATGGCCGAGCAGGTCACCGGCTTTCACGTGCATCGGGGCGCGTTGGCGTCACTTCATCGCGAGGTGCGCCATGGCGTCGATGACCTGCTGGCGATGAACCGTCTGGTGGTGTGTGAGGACATCGTCGATCACACCAACGTCGGCGCGATCCTGCGTTGCACGGCCGGGCTCGGATGGGACGGTGTGCTCCTGGCGCCCCGTGCCGCCGATCCGTTGTACCGGAGGTCGATCAAGGTGGCCATGGGCGCGGTGTTCGATCTGCCGTGGGCTCGTCTGCCCGATTGGGCCGACGCCGTGCCGACGCTGCAACGGGCCGGATTCACCGTGCTGGCCCTGGCCCTGTCGGACGATGCCCGTGACCTGCCGGAGGTGGCTGCATCGCTCCCCGCCGATGTGAAGGTCGCGCTGTTGCTGGGGACCGAGGGGGCCGGGCTGTCGAGCACGTGGATCGATCAGGCCGATCACGTGGTGAAGATCCCCATGTTCGCGGGCATCGATTCGTTGAACGTCGCGGCTGCTGCGGCGGTGGCGTGTTACTCGCTGGGTCCGGCAGGGCGCCGATCGGCGTAGGTATCTCCTTACGGATTTCCATCCTGCTTGGCACTCACCGGCCAGTCCTCGAGGTAACGGTCAGCGACCTCCTCGTGGCGTCGGTAGAGGTTCTTGCGGGCTCGTGCGGAGAGGCGATCGCCGAAGACCATGCCGTTGAGGTGGTCGGTCTCGTGCTGAAGGCAGCGGGCGAAGTAGCCGGTGCCGTGGATCTCCACGGGATCGCCGTTGAAGTCCTGGCCCACGCAGGTGGCGGTGTCGGGGCGAGCGAGGGCCTGGAACGCGCCGGGCAGTGACAGGCACCCCTCGTCGACGGATTCCAACACACGGTCGCGGCCGGTGGGCAGGGTCACTTCAGGGTTGCAGACGACGCCCACGTGACGCTGGTCATCGGCGTCGGTGCAGTCGTAGACGAAGACCGCAAGGTCGACGCCGACCTGGGTCGCGGCGAGGCCGACACCCTGGGCGGCGCGCATGGTCGCGAACATGTCCCGCAGCAGGGTGTGCAGATCGTCATCGAACTCGGTGACCGGCCGGGTCTTGGCATGCATCACCGGCGTTCCCCAACGAGTGATCGGGCGGACATCTCCGCCGGTGGTGAGGTCATCGAGAGTCGTCATGGCGCTCCAGTGCAGGTGTTGGTCAGGTGGCGTCGGCCGATGATTGTATATCGGTCACGGCGTGGCCACGGTGGCATGCGAGGCCACTGGGCGACCATGGTGGCGTGTCCACTGATCCAAGTCCTGCCACGATGTCGCCTGCCGCCTCTGCGCTGTTGGAGGAATGGGTGCGTCACCTGGAGGTCGAGCGTGGACTCTCATCCAACACGGTGCGGGGTTACCGGAACGATCTCCGGGCAATGCTGGAGCACCTTCATGGGGTGGGTGTCGACGATCTGCAACAGGTTCGGCTTCCCATGGTGCGTGGTTGGTTGGCCCGTGAACAGTCCGCAGGAGCATCGCGTCGGACCGTTCATCGCCGGGCCGCGGCCGCCCGGGGCTTCTTCGCCTGGTGCCGCAGGACCGGCATCATCGACCATGACCCGACCGCCGGATTGCAGACCCCCAAGCTTCCCCGCAGACTGCCCGAGACCATCAGTACCGGTGACGCGATCGAGATGCTCGACGCCGCCCTGGCCGCGGCGGCCGAGGACGAGGGCCCGGGCGGACGCCGGGATGTGGCCATCCTCGAGGTGCTCTACGGCGCAGGCATCCGCGTCGGCGAGTTGACCGCACTCGATCTGGCGGACCTCGACCATGATCGCCGCTCCCTGCGCGTGACCGGCAAGGGCGACAAACAACGCACGGTGCCGCTGGGGGCCCCGGCCTGGCGAGCTCTTGACGCATGGCTCGCGGTGCGGGGCGAACTCGTCGCCGAGACCACCGATGCCGTCTTCATCGGCGACCGGGGCCGCCGGATCGACCCGCGCGTCGTACGTCGCATCGTTCACCGCTGCCTCGCCGCCGTCCCCGACGCCCCCGACCTCGGCCCGCACGGGCTGCGACATGCGATGGCGACCCACCTGCTGGAAGGCGGCGCCGACCTCCGAAGCGTTCAGGAGATGCTCGGGCACGCCTCTGTCGCGACCACGCAGATCTACACCCATGTGACCACCGACCGACTGCGTGCTGCGTTCAACCAGGCCCACCCGCGGGCCTGACCCACGCTCAGAACGGTGGCGGGGGCTCGTCTGGAGACTGGTCCGGGGGCCGCTGTCTGGGGCGACCGCCGGGTGTGGCCGCCGTGGCCCAAGCGTGGTGGTGAGCGTGGCTGGTGGTCTGTTCGATGGCGGGATCGGGTGGATCGGCGTCGAGAAGGTGCGCCACACGCATCGATGTGGACGTGGCAACCCGGTCGATATCGGGGTTGGCGTCGAAATAGCTGCCTGGCTGCGGTGGCGGGTGATCGGTGGTGCCATGGGCGTGGGTCCACCAGGTCTGACCAGCGGGGGTCCGCCACCGGAAGACGCCCGAGCGGACCTGATCGACCCTGTAGCCACCATGGGTGACGGCCCGGTGGGTGGTGCGTGACAACAGCCCCAGATTGTCCAGTTGCGTGGGGCCGATGGGCCAGGCCGTGGTGTGGTCGAGGTCAAGATTGTCGCTCCGCTGATGACGGCCGGTTGTGTCTTTGCAGAGTGTTGCGGCGGCCCGGCGGCTGGACCAGGGGAACACCTCCGCGCCATCGCGGAGTCGGACGGCCAGCCCGAGGCGTTCGCTGGGCCGGTAGGTGGTCACGGCGATGGGCTGATTGAGATCGATGACCGGTTGGATCCGCACCTGCGCGGTCGATTCCCGCCCCAGCAGTTCTTGCAACGCCTGGCGGGTCTGCGGCCCATGGCGTTCCCAGACACCGCCGCTGGCGTGAGGGCCGCCGGCGAAGTCGGAGGCCTTGAGATGGACGACCATCGTCACGGTCGTGGTCGGCGCGCAGATGGTGGATGGCGCAGGGTCGGCGTTGTGGGCGTTGCCCGGCGACCCGGGTGCCTTGTCACTCGACGCTGCTCCTGTCCTGCTCGACTCTGCTCCTGTGCGGACCTGACCGGTAAGGAGACGTGCTGCTGCGGCGGGGTCTGCGAGCAGGCCGAGGGCGCGGGCGCGGCGCACATCACGTGGGACATGCTCCTGGTGGGTGGCGTCGGTGGCCAGGTATTCGGCGAGCGCGTCGAGGGTCCCATCGAGCTGGATCGCATCAATGGTGTCGAGACGGGCGAAGACATCGGTGACACCGGTGGTGGTTCCCTCATTGGAGATCACGGGAGCCAGTTCGACGCGGCGTGCGGCCAGAGCCTCTTGACGCTTGCGTTCGGCGAGTTCGGCATCGGCACGGATGGTCAGGTCTTCGGCAGTGGTGATGAGTTTCCAGGCCGAAGCGCGGTGAGCGACCAGGGGAGCCAGCTGGGCGTCGAGCCAACGGCAGGGCTCGCAGTCCAGAGCGCTGGTTCTGCGAGCGATGGTGCGGGCGGTCCTGACCTCGACGCCATCGTCGAGCACGGCTGCCCACAGCAGTGGTAGACGATGGCGCAGATTCAGGACGTCACGGATCAGGGCGCGGGCGGCGTCGGGGGACATGCGTAGGGCGGGGCCGACCTCGAGACAGATGAACTCGGCCACTTCCGGAGTTCCGTCGGCTCCGAACCTGAGGAGCTGCTCGCCGTGCAGTACCGAGGGGGAACCCGGATCGGCCGCTGGATCGGTGTCGACCCACCCATAGGCATCGGCGGCGGTGGCGATGAGCGCGACCTGATCGATCTCGGCGCGACGTTGGCGCAGACGGGCCTCGGTGAGAGCGGCCATGACATCGGCCCGAGACGGCAGATCGATGACGGACATGGCGAACACCTCCTCACATGAGATGAAACCGGCGATCCAAGAGGGAGACACAGGAGACGGGCTGATGAGAGACGGGCTGAGAGATCGAGCCTGGCTGGATTCGACTCTGGCTGGATTTCGGTGGGGTGAAACCTCCCCTTCAGTATATCGAAACTTTGTTCGTATCCTCAAGGGGTGTTGGCAAGATGTTTGGCTCGCCGTCATGTGTCGTTCTGGGGCAGGGGCGGGCTCTGTCGCTCTGGCCTGGGATCGGATGGCTCACAGCCAGCTCGCCGGGTCGACCAGTTGCCCATCGACCCAGACCATGAAGTGCAGATGGCAGCCGGTGGAATAGCCGGTGGATCCGACGCGGCCGATGACCTGCCCCATGCGGACCTGGTCACCCGGGTTCACCGAGAAGTCGATCGCGTGTGTGTACCTGGTGCGGACCTTTCGGCCGTCCAGGTCATGCTCGATCGTGGCGAGATTGCCGTACCCGGCGTTGAAGTGGGTCTCGATGACCACTCCATCGGCCGACGCGCGGATGGGTGCTCCGCACGGTGCGCCGAAATCGAGGCCGTCGTGCAGCTTCCATACGTTGAGCACCGGGTGGAGCCGCATGCCGAACGGTGACGTGCGCGTCCCCGTCGATGGTGGGGCCAGCTTGCCCGGGGCCGCCGGTGGTGCGGCGCCATCCAGTTCTGGTGGGGCCTGGGCCACCCGTTCGTCCGCCCGCTCGTTCGCCACGACCATGGCGTTCTCGGGCAGCAGGCGCACCCGGGTGTTGGCGCCTTCGGTGGCGTCACCCAGCAGGCTGGTCGGGTCCAGGTAGGTGTCGCCGCGTTTGAGCCCCCAGTGCAGACAGGCTTCGGCGGGGCAGCCGGGGTGTCCTGCCTCAAGCTCTCCGATCACCTGCCCGAGCTCCACGCTTTGGCCGGCATCCACGAGTGAGCGAACCGGTTGGTAGGTGGTGCGCACATCACCGTGGTCGATGGTGACGATGGGAACCCCGTCGATCACCCCGACGAACGCGACGGTGCCAGCGGCTGCGGCCTCGATGCGTTGCCCGGGGTCGCCGGCGATGTCGATGCCTCGGTGCCCCGGTAGCCAATCCGGGTCGGGGGCGCTGAAGCCGCGCACCGGGGATCCGGGGATGGGTGCTGTGGCCGGGTTCGGCAGGGCAGGGTTCGCGCTGGCAGAAGGGGCCGGAGTGATGAGGGCGAGCAGGGTCGTGAGGATGGCGACCGCGCCGATCCGGTGCGGCCGGATGGAGGGAGCGTCGCCGGGGTGGTGGTGGCCCAGGGCCCCACGAATCATGTGGAATGTGGCCGGGCGTGAGCCGAGGAGGGCGCGCAGACAGAACGAGGTAGAGCGAGGAAGGTCCACGTCGTTCACTCTGGAAGGGGTGCGTCGAAAACGAACCGATGGATCCGGGGCCTGTGGATGGAGCTTGGTGACGCGTCGACCCTGTGGACGAAGCCGTGGGTGGATGACGCCGTGGATGGATGACGCCATGAACGGCGTCCACGGGATTCAGCGGTGAGTCGTGTCATCGGCGTGTTGGCGGCGGCGTGAGGTCCGGCATACAATGCCGTCAGCAGTTCTGGATGAACTGACTTCGCATGTGGTCGCTCCGGGGAGCCGGATGGCCGCACCGGGTCCAATGCGTTCACCACGATGTGACGCCACACCTGCGGGTGTTGGAGTTGCGGATGGGTGAGCCGATGGCGTGCGGGCATGGCCACATCAGGAGTGCTTCCCTCACCGGAGGCACATGAACCAAACGGTGCGCATCCGCGTGCCCGAACCAAGGAGGAACGGCCATGGCCGTCGTCACAGCCCGTCAGCTGCTCGAAAATGGTGTCCACTTCGGGCACCAGACGCGTCGGTGGAACCCGAAGATGAAGCGCTTCATCTTCACCGAGCGCAATGGCATCTACATCATCGACCTTCAGCAGTCGCTCCAGTACATCGACCAGGCCTACGCCTTCGTGCGTGAGACCGTCGCCGCGGGAGGGCAGGTCCTGTTCGTCGGCACCAAGAAGCAGGCTCAGGAGTCGATTGCCGAGCAGGCCACCCGCGTCGGCATGCCGTACGTGAATCACCGCTGGCTCGGTGGCATGCTCACCAACTTCCAGACCATCTCGCGACGCATCGCTCGTCTCAAGGAACTCGCGGCCACCGACTTCGACGACGTCGCCGGATCGGGGCTCACGAAGAAGGAGCTCCTCATGCTCCGCCGTGAGAAGGACAAGCTCGAGAAGGATCTCGGTGGCATCCGTGACATGCCGAAGGTCCCCCAGGCGGTGTGGGTCGTCGACACCAAGAAGGAGCATCTCGCAGTCGATGAGGCGCGCAAGCTGCGCATTCCGGTGATCGGCATCCTCGACACCAACTGCGACCCCGACGAGGTCGACTTCGCCATCCCCGGCAACGATGACGCGATTCGTTCGGTCTCGTTGCTCACCCGTGTGATCGCTGACGCCGTTGCCGACGGTCTGCTTGCCCGCTCCGGTGGTGCAGCAGGTGCCGAGGGTGCCGCTGAGGCCGAGCCGATGCCCGACTGGGAACGAGACCTGCTCGCCGGTGGTGAGAAGGCTGAGGCACCTGCAGCCGACCAGGCTGCGAAGCCGACCGAGGGCTCGGTAGAGTCCGACGCGTCCGCCAACTGAGCACGTTCACCAACCCAGA
This sequence comes from Propioniferax innocua, assembly GCF_006716235.1. Classification (GTDB taxonomy): domain Bacteria; phylum Actinomycetota; class Actinomycetes; order Propionibacteriales; family Propionibacteriaceae; genus Propioniferax; species Propioniferax innocua. The sequence continues at coordinate 50,152 of NZ_VFOR01000003.1, forward strand.
GCACCACACACAGAGAAGGACCTGAAATTCATGGCCAATTTCAAAGCTGCTGACGTCAAGAAGCTCCGAGACGCCACGGGTGCCGGCATGATGGACGCCAAGAAGGCCCTCGTGGAGGCCGATGGCGACTTCGACAAGGCCATCGAGGTGCTCCGCGTCTCGGGCCAGGCCAAAGCCGCCAAGCGTGCCGACCGTGAGGCCTCCAACGGTCTTGTCGCCACCCACGGTGGTGCCCTGATCCAGCTGGGCGCCGAAACCGACTTCGTCGCCAAGAACGCCGAGTTCATGGAGCTCGCCGATGAGGTGGCCAAGGCTGTCGACGCGGCCCGGGCCAACGATCTCGAGTCCGCCAAGGCTGCCCCGCTGGGCGACAGCACCGTTGGCGAGAAGGTCGCCGATCTCGCTGTGAAGATCGGCGAGAAGCTCGAGCTCAAGGAGGCTGCCTGGGTCTCCGGTGAGCCGACTGTCTACCTGCACCGTCGCGCAGCTGACCTGCCCCCGCAGGTCGGCGTCCTCATCGACGCCGAGGGTGACGAGGCTGTGTTGAAGAGCACGGCGATGCACATCGCGGCCATGAGCCCGCAGTACCTCACGCGCGATGATGTTCCGGCCGAGGTCATCGAGCAGGAGCGTCACGTCGCCGAGGAGAAGGCCAAGGAGGAGGGCAAGCCCGAGCAGGCGCTGCCCAAGATCGTGGAGGGGCGCGTCAATGCCTTCTTCAAGGATGTCTGCCTCCTTGACCAGATGTCGGTGTCGGAGGACAAGAAGACCGTCGGTCAGGTGCTCAAGGATGCTGGAGTCGAGATCAAGGGCTTCAAGCGCTTCGAGGCCGGCGAGGCCTGATCCACTCATTGAAGCAAGTGTCCGGCTGACCTGACGTCGAGCGAGACACGAAAAGCCGGGGCGGTGTGAACCGCCCCGGCTTTTTCATGTCCGGATCTGCTTTCTTACCCGGATCTGCTGGGTGACGACGCCTTCGGTGACGCCGTGGGTCAGCGGGTCATCCGTGGGCCGGTTCCGGTTCGACGCGTGCTGGTTCGGCGCCCGGTCGGTCGTCATCGAGGTAGTTGCTCCGGGGCGCGTCGTAGGCTTCCTGGTCGAGGATCCCGTGGCGCTTGGCGACGATGGCGGGGACCAGTGCTTGGCCGGCCACGTTCACGGCGGTGCGCCCCATGTCGACGATCGGCTCGATCGCCAGGAGCAGCCCGACGCCTTCCAGGGGCAGGCCGAGCGTCGAGAGAGTCAGCGTCAACATGACCGTGGCGCCTGTGGTTCCAGCGGTCGCTGCCGAGCCGATCACGGCCACGAAGACGATGAGCACGTAGTGCAGGAGGTTGAGTTCGACGCCGAAGAACTGTGCGACGAATATCGCGGCGATCGACGGGTAGATGGCCGCGCACCCGTCCATCTTCGACGTGGCGCCGAAGGGAACTGCGAAGGACGCGTAACTACGCGGTACGCCGAAATTCCGTTCGGCCACGCGCTGCGTGACCGGCATGGTGCCCATCGACGAGCGGGAGACGAACCCGAGCTGGAAGGCCGGCCACACGCCGTTGAAGTACTGCTTCACCGAGAGTCCATTGAGGCGCGCGAGCACCGGGTACTCGACGGCGAACACCAGAGCAAGACCCACGTAGACTGCAGCCACGAACCAGGCGAGGGACCCCATGGTCGACCACCCGTAGGAGTAGACGGCATTGCCGATGAGTCCCAGGGTGCCGATGGGGGCGATGCGGACGATCCACCACACGAGCTTCTGCACCACGGCGAGGGCAGAATCGACGAAGGCGAGGAACGGTTCGGCCGGCTTCCCGACCTTCACCGCGGCGATGCCCACGGCGCCGGAGGCGACGATCAACTGCAGGATGTTGAACCCGACCTCCGACTCGGCCTGGCCGCTGTCGATCTCGGTGGACACCTCGAGTCCGAGGATGTTCTCCGGCACCAAGCCGGTGAGGAAGGCCAGCCAGCTGCCTTGGCTCGCAGGAGCGGCGGCCTCCACGGCGTTGGCGTCCACGTGGTTACCCGGCTGGACGATCAGCCCCAGAACGATGCCGATCAGGACGGCGATCAGTGCGGTGAACGCGAACCACAGCAGCGTCGACACCGCGAGGCGTGCGGCATTGGTGACCTTCCGAAGATTCCCGACGCTGGCGATGATCGCGGTGATGACCAGGGGGACGACGGCGGTCTTCAGCAGCGTCACATAGGACGAGCCGATCGTGGACAGGGTGGTTCCGAGCCAGTTGTCGGCTCCCTCGTCGCCGGAGTTCATGGCACGCGCGATCAGGCCCAATGCGAGGCCCAGGATCAGCGCGGCGCTCACCTGGACGCCGAAAGAGGATGCCCAGCGGCGCAGCGGTGAGCTGTCCGTGGTGTCGGTGGTGTGTGGGGTGGTCATGGTTTCCTTTCCGGCCACAGCGGCTGGTCGAATCGATCTGACGCTGAGAACAACAAGGCTTATGGTGCCATAATTCCCGCCTATGGGTCGCGTTTGTTGTGACGGTGGCCGGAGTCCATGCGCCGCCGATGCCGAATTGTGCCCACGAAGGTGCTGCGGGATGATGTGTGTCGGTGCCCTGTCCACATCCTGATGAGGAGATCCATGCCTGCATACAAGCGCGTCCTGTTGAAGCTTTCGGGGGAGGCCTTCGGAGGTGGCCAGGTGGGTGTCGATCCCGATGTCGTCATCCAGGTCGCGCAGCAGATCGCGGAGGTGGTCTCGCGAGGCGTTCAGGTGGCGATCGTCGTGGGCGGTGGCAACTTTTTCCGCGGTGCCGAGCTGCAGCAGCGTGGAATGGATCGTGACCGGGCCGATTACATGGGCATGCTCGGAACGGTCATGAACTGTCTGGCCCTGCAGGATTTCTGCGAGAAGGCCGGGCTGGAGACGCGTGTGCAGACCGCGATCTCCATGCAGCAGGTGGCTGAACCATATATTCCGCGCAAGGCCGAGCGTCATCTGGAGAAGGGGCGTGTGGTCATCTTCGGTGCCGGCTCGGGTATGCCGTACTTCTCGACCGACACCGTTGCGGCGCAGCGTGCGTTGGAGATCGGTGCCGAGGTCCTGCTCATGGCCAAGCAGGGTGTGGATGGTGTCTATGATTCCGACCCGCGGATCAATCCGGACGCCAAACTGTTCGATGAACTCAGCTACAACGAATTCCTGGCACGTGGGCTCAAGGTTGCCGACGCGACGGCAATCTCGATGGCCCGGGACTATGATCTGCCCATGATTTTCTTCAAGCTCGACAGTGAGGGCAGCATCGCCCGCGCGGTTTCGGGTGAGAAGATGGGCACGACCGTGCACCGGTGAATCCGGAGCGACCAGACGCCGGCGGAACCAGTCGATGGGCCGAGAAACGGCCACGCAGTGGGCTTCATCAGCCCAGGGAAAGGGACGAAACGTGATTGACGAGATCCTCGCTGAGGGCGAGCTGAAGATGGATGCCGCGGTGGAGCACGTCAAGGAGGAGTTCGCCGCCATCCGTACCGGACGCGCACACCCCGGGATGTTCAACAGCATCATGGCCGAGGTCTACGGGCAGTCGATGCCGATCCAGCAGATTGCGACGGTGCAGATCGTCGATGCGCGGATGGTGACGGTCCAGCCCTATGACGTGTCGACGATGGCTGCCATCGAGAAGGCCATCCGTGATTCCGAGCTGGGCAATCCTGCCTCGGACGGTCATCAGATTCGTGTGGGGCTGCCGCAGCTCACCGAGCAGCGCCGCAAGGACTACATCAAGGTCGCCAAGACCAAGGCCGAGGAAGCGCACATCTCGGTGCGCAATGCCCGACGCGTCACCCGTGATGCGCTCGACAAGCTCGTCAAGGACAAGCAGACCGGCGAGGACGAGGTCCATCACGCCGAGAAGGTTCTCGACGCCGAGACCAAGAAGCGGACTGATGCCATCGACGAACTCCTGAAGAACAAGGAAGCCGAGCTCCTCGAGGTCTGATGACCGAAGGTGGTGAGACCGGAATCGGTCCCAAGGGCTCCACACCCCCCGACTACGGACGCGCTGGACGCAATCTTCCGGTGGCGATCGGAGTCGGGGTGGTTCTTGGTGGCACTTTCTTGGTCACCCTGTTCTGGCTCCAGTGGGCTTTTGCGTTGATGGTGGGTGCCGCTCTTGCGGTGGGGGCGGTCGAAGTCAGCCACGCGCTGCGCCGCGTCGGTATGAACGCGGCCACCGTTCCCATCGTCATCGGGACCGTTGCGATCGTGACGGGGTCGTATTTCGCGGGTCTGCGAGACGTCACGGCGTCGATCCCGTCGAACACACTCATGCTCGCGACGCTGGGTGCCACGGTTCTTGCGGCATTGGTGTGGCGTATGCGCGGTGGCGCCGAAGGGTATGTGAAGGACGCTGCTGCCAGTCTTTTCATCATCGGCTACCTACCCCTGCTGGGAGCATTCGCCGGCCTGATGCTCGCGGGGGAGTCCGGTGGGCAGCGCGTGTTGGCGTTCGTCGCGGTCGTCGCCGCCAGCGACACCGGTGGATATGCCGCCGGCATCCTGTTCGGCACACATCAGATGGCGCCTCGGATCAGCCCCAAGAAGACGTGGGAAGGCTTTGCCGGCTCGTTGTTGAGCGGAGTCGTGGTGGCGACGGCCCTGAGCGTCTTCCTGCTGGATGTGTCGTTCTGGGTCGGTCTCATACTGGGGCCGGCGCTGGTCATCACCGGTGCCTGCGGAGACCTGATCGAATCGCTCATCAAACGTGATGTGGGGATCAAGGACATGTCGTCGGTGCTCCCCGGGCACGGTGGTGTCATGGATCGGCTCGATTCGCTTCTCGTGGCCGCTCCGATCGCGTGGATGGTGATGTATCTGTTCGTGCCGGGAGGTTGATATGTCTGGTGACCGTTCCGATGACATCCGAGTCATCCGTCGTGGGGCCGGGGCGCTGCCGGTGCCAGATGTTTCTCCCGAGGATGGGCGCGGCAAACTGCCGTTGGTGTTCGAAGCGCCTCGTCGGGGCAAGCCTCCGCGGCACTGGTCGGACCTCGATCCCGATGGCCGCGTGGAGGCGATGAAAGAGAACGGTCTTCCGTCGTTCCGCGCCAAACAGATCTCCACCCACTGGTACGAGCATCTTTCCGAGGACCCCGCAGCTTGGACAGATCTGCCCACGAACCTGCGGAACCGCGTTGCGGAAACCTTCTTCCCACAGCTCCTCGAGCCGGTCCGCGCGCTGACCTGTGACGGGGACGCCACCATCAAGGACCTGTGGCGGTTGCACGACGGCACGCTGGTGGAGTCGGTGCTGATGCGTTACGGGCACCACAACCGGGAAGCCCGCACCCGAACGACGATCTGCATCAGCTCCCAGGCCGGTTGCGGTATGGCATGCCCGTTCTGCGCCACTGGGCAAGGAGGGCTGAACCGCAATCTTTCACAGGCGGAGATCGTGGAGCAGGTGCTCGCCGGTGCTCGCCGGACCGCACGTGGTGACCTTCCCGGCGGGCCCGGGCGCATCTCCAATGTGGTTTTCATGGGGATGGGCGAGCCGATGGCGAACTACAAGGCGGTGCTCGGCGCGGTGCGGACGCTTCTGGCCGAGACCCCGAACGGGTACGGCATGTCTGCCCGTGGCATCACCATCTCGACCGTGGGGCTCGTGCCGCAGATCCTCCGGCTCACCGAGGAAGAGCTACCGGTCACACTCGCGGTGAGCCTGCACGCCCCAGATGACGAGCTCCGAGACAACCTCGTGCCGATCAACCAGCGGTACAAGGTTGGAGAACTGCTGGACGCGGCGTGGGGCTATGCCCAGCGGACGAAGCGGCGTGTCTCCATCGAATACGCCCTCATCAAGGACATCAACGATCAGGCACACCGCGCCGACCTCCTCGCCGATGTGTTGACCGCACGTGGCGACTGGGGTTGGGTCCACGTGAACCTCATCCCGCTCAATCCGACCCCCGGTTCCAAATGGACCGCCTCACGGCCCGAGGACGAACGCGAATTCGTGCGGCGTCTCGAAGCCAGAGGCGTGCCGGTGACCGTCCGTGACACCCGTGGCCAGGAGATCGATGGTGCATGCGGTCAGCTGGCCGCTTCGGAGAGCTGACTCGACACCGCAAGCACAAGAGGTGAAGACGCCAGGAAGGCCGCCTCGGGGATCTGCTCCCCGAGGCGGCCTTCTTCATGCGTGAACATGCACGTCAGTCACGGCGACGCAGCAACATCGTTCCTGCTGCCAGGGCCGTGATGCTGAGCACAGCCAGACCCATCACGTCGGCTGCACCGGTGCTCGGCAGCTTGCCGCCGGAAGGCGGATCGGCCTGCACCGGCCCAGTCGATGGGGTGGGGTCCTGCGCCGGAGCACTGGGGTCCTCCGGTGCCGGGTCGCTGGGGTCCTGCGCTGGAGCGCTGGGATCTTCCGGTGCCGGGTCGCTGGGCTTCACCGTCGGGTCAGCACTTGGCGTGGGTTCCGGTGTCGGTTCCGGGGTGGGCTCGGGCGTCGGTTCCGGGGTTGGCTCGGGCGTGGGTTCCGGGGTTGGCTCCGGGGTGGGCTCGGGCGTGGGCTCCGGGGTCGGAGTTGGCGTCGGCTTGGGGAACGTCAGACCCACGACGACGGGGTCGTGGTCCGAGGAGGCGAAGGCGTTGTCCTCGTGGAAGTCGGTGACGTTGTAGTTGCGACGCGAGTACTGGTGGGCGATCGACTCGTCACCGTTGATGTTCCAGACGGCGGCCTGCGTGCCCTCGGTGGCGTTGATCAGATCCATCGCGCTGCCATTGCCGAAGATGTGGTCCAGCGAGCCGAGGCGGCCGCTGAACTGGTACGACGCGTCGTCGGCACCGACGGACTTGGGCGCGTTGACCCAACCGGCGTCCTCCAGCGTCTTCAGCGGGTCCTCCATGGTGTAGGCGTTGAAGTCACCGAGAAGCAGCTGCGGCTTGTCGGTGAACTCATCCATTTCATCCATCCAGGCGGCGAGCGCCTCGGCCTGCGCGATGCGATCGGGGTTCGCATTGCCCTGCCCCGTTCCATCGTCCTCACCGGAACCCTTCGACTTGAAGTGATTCACCACGGCGACGAATTCGTGTTCGGGATCGTCCACGCGTGCGAAGGTCTGAGCCAGCGGATGACGAGCGTTCGAGAACGCGGGGTCCGCGAGCATCAGGGCAGGACCGGTCGGCTCGACGACGTCCTTTTTGTAGATGAAGGCCGTGCGGATCACATCGGTATTGGTCCAGACATCGGGTGAGGGCGAATACGCCCACACCTCGGAACCGGCAGCGGCGTTGAGGGCGTCGACCAGTGCGGCCAACGCCAGATCGGGATTCTTCTTGTGCCCCTGCGACTGCGGCACGTTGAAGGTGTCCTCGATCTCCATCAGACCGACGACGTCGGCGTCGAGCTCGTTGATCGCCTTGACGATCTTGGACTCCTGATCGGCGAAGGCCTCCGGCGTGTACGCGCCGCGCACGGCGCAGTAGTCCGACGCCACCGGAGTGCCATTGCGGTCGGTGTACGCCTCACACCCCTCCTCGTCCTGGCCGAGGTCGGTGAAGTAGTTGAGTACGTTGAACGACGCGACCTTCACGTCGCCGCCCACTTCAGGGGCGGGCACACGGGTGTCCTCGATGTCCACGAAGGTGGGCTCGTCACCGCCCAGGGGCGTGGTCGGCTGGAAATTCCACGAGTCGTAGCGGTAGTCCAGGATCACCGGCTCGGTGAAGGTCGCGTGAGCACCGGTGCGCATCGTGGAGTGAGCCAGATACGGGAGCGGCTCGTCCATGCCGGCGTCACGCATGTAGTTGATGCTGGCACCGTCGTCGAGCGTCACGGCCTTCTTCTGGTTCTCGGCCTCATAGGCCTCGGCCTCGGTGCCCGGGCGCACCTTGTCGGTGGCTTGGTACAGCGGCTCGTCCCCGAAAGCGAGACCCACCGAACCGTACTGGTTGAGCGTGTAATTGTTGGTGATGGTGTACGTGCCCGTCGGCTGGACGGACATGCCCTCGTAACGCTCACGCTCGGCGTCGGTGGTGGGCCACTCGGCGAGTTCGGTCGGGGCGACCGGGTCGCAGCCCTCCACGGTCTCGGCGGAGGTGACGTTGCTGATCTGGGTCATCGAGTAATGCTCACCAGCGGTTCCGGTGATCTCCAGGCACTGACCGATCTCAAGGGTGTCCAGCCCGGTGGGTTGATACACGAAGATGCCATCGGACGCGGCCTGGTCATCCTTGGCGGTGCCGCCGGTGCCAGGCGTCTGGATGTAGATGCCATCGAAACCACCGGCGGAGTACACCGCGGTGATCACGCCGCGTGTGGTCACCGTCTGGCCGTCCAGCAAGGTGACGTCTCCGGGGCCCTGGATCTCTGAGATGGGAGTCAGCTCCGGTTCTGGTTCCACGGTGGGCTCAGGAGCCGGTGTGGTGTTTGCGCCCGGGTTGGCGGCACCGGGGGACACCTCATCGAAGAAGGTGAAGTCGGTGGTGTTGTCATCGCTGTCAGCGCCGTCGGTGCGGCCGATCGAGCCCGGGGTCTGGTTGGTCCCGTCGTAGGTGGCGGCGTTTCCCTCGGCGACCTGAGCGGTTCCGTAGCCGACGATGTCGAGGGCGGTGCCGGCTTCGAGCAGCCCCAGCGATCCATTGGTGCCGGAGGGAGAGAGATTGCTGCACTCCTGATTCGATGTGACGGCTTCACCGACCTCGCCGTTGCCGGGCATCGTGACGACGAAGTAGCCGCCGGGAGCAACCTCTCCGGTCAGGGCACAGGTGCCGACCGGGTCGTCCTGCGTGCGACTGCTCGACCAGTACGCAGCTTCGACGCCGTCGAGGCTGAGCGCAGTGTCAGTCGGGTTGTGGATTTCGATGAATTTGTCGGTGTAGGGCTGATTCGCCGAGCCTCCTCGGGCGTACACCTCATTTATCACAAGATCGGCGGTGGCGGCATCGGCTGGAACAGCTGGGAGCAGGGTGCCCGCCAGTGCCAGCGTGCCCATCGCGGCCAGTACACGTGCGGGCCGGCGCGTGAACGGAGACGACATGACAATCCTTGTTTTGGGGATAGGACGCCAAGCAACCTAGGAAACAAGAAGGTGGGAAGTCATCCCGATTCCAGCCTTGATGCAATGCCCTGTGGATTGTTCGTCTGGGCCTTGAATGTCGTTAACCAACTGGTCAACTGAAGGTCACTTCTGGAGAATCGCGAGTGCCTCATCAACCTGGTCGACGAGATGGATGTGTCGGCCCATCATCCGGTCCCGGCTCAATGCCTGCAGCAGCGGCCACACCGGCAGACGCCGTTGCCAGTGGTCGCTGTTCACAAGTACGAGGGGCATGATGTCCGCCTCATCGGAGGCGTAGTAGTTCCATGTCGTGGCCTGGAACACTTCCTGGGTGGTTCCGGCAGCGCCGGGAAGCACGACGATACCGCCACGGCAGCGATGCAACAGTGTGTCCTCACGCAGGGCATTGTTGAAGAACTTCGCGATATCGGTGGCGAACACGTTCGGTGGCTCGTGCCCGTAGAACCATGTCGGAATACCGATCGATCGGCCCCGTTCACCGGCCGGCCAACGTTCGGCGACGCCGAAGGCCGCGCGGGCCCATGCATCGATGCTGGGGCGGAAGTCAGGAACCTGCGCAAGTTCGGTCAGGGCCTCCTCCAGTGCGGATTCGGGGTGTGCAGCGAGGCTTGCGCCAAGATTCGCCGCTTCCATAGCACCCGGTCCGCCACCGGTCACGATCACGTGGCCACCTTGAGCCAGTCGCCTGGCGAGGTCGGCGGCCGCTGCGTACTCCGCCGTTCCCCGGCGCACCGCGTGTCCACCCATGATCCCGACGAATTCCTCGTGCTCATGGGGAAGTTCGGCGAGGGCGTCACCGATGGCGTGATCGTGCAGGGTCATGGCGAGTTCGGCGGCGATGTCGGGATGGGGGCCGAGGTCGTTGTACCAGCCGTAGACGATGCCGTCATAGGTCGCTTCGTAGGCCGGTGTGGTGGCTGCTGTGGACAGACTCGGCTGGGTGCCCGGAGGGGAGAACAGCTCCTTGGCGTTGTAGAGCGATGAGCGGTAGGCGTCGAAGGGCAGGCCCGGCAGCGCCGGGAAGACGAGAGCGCCCCGGCTGGTCAGGGAAACCAACGCACCGTCGGCGAAGGTGCAGCCCAGGAACACCGCATTGCGCACATCGAGGTTCTCCAGCAGAGCCGTGACGCCGGACAGGTCGACGGACTGGATGAACCACCCACGCAATGACGAGACATGCTGGGCCTGCTCGATGAAGGCGTCGAGGTCATGGATCTCGGTCGGGCTTGAAGTGGTGCGCACGCGCTCCAACCTAGACGGTCCCTTCCCGTATCCGCCTGTCATCTGTATTTGTCTGCCACACTGGCGGAGTGCGTGAAGTGGTGATTCTCGGCAGCACCGGTTCGATCGGAACCCAGGCCCTCGAAGTTGTGGGGGAGCGGCGCGACGATTTTCGTGTGACCGCCCTCGCCGCGGGGGGATCTGACACCGATCTGCTCGCCCGCCAGATCTTGGACCACGCCCCGGACGTGGTCGCGGTGGCCCGGCCCACGGTGGTTCAGGATCTTCAACTCGCTTTGTACGCCCAAGCGCAGCAGCGCGGTTGGAACCGCGGTGATGTGCGGTTGCCACGGATCACCGCCGGCCCCGACGCAGCCGGTGAGGTGGCCGCATTGCCGTGTGACGTGGTGCTGAACGGCATCACCGGGGCCGCAGGCCTCGACGCCACCTTGGCGACACTCGCTGCCGGAACCACATTGGCCCTGGCCAACAAGGAATCCCTCGTGATCGGTGGGAGCCTCGTCACCGATGCCGCCGCCCCCGGCCAGTTGGTGCCCGTGGACTCGGAGCACTCCGCCATCGCGCAGTGTCTGCGCGCCGGGCGTCGCGACGAGGTCAGCCGCATCATCCTCACCGCATCCGGCGGGCCATTCCGTGGCCGATCCCGGGATGAACTGGTATCGGTGACCCCCGAACAGGCCATGCAACATCCGACGTGGTCGATGGGGCGGGTGGTCACGATCAACTCGGCGACGTTGATGAACAAGGGCCTCGAGCTCCTCGAGGCGGGTCTTTTGTTCAACATGCCGCTCGATGACGTGCACGTCACCGTGCACCCCCAATCGATCGTGCATTCCATGGTCGAATTCATCGACGGATCCACGATCGTCCAAGCTTCGCCGCCATCGATGAAGATCCCGATCGCCCTGGGGCTGTCCTGGCCCGGCCGCGTCACCGCCGCCGACGTCCCGTGCGACTGGACGACTGCTGCGGCATGGACCTTCGAACCGCTCGACGATGAGGCGTTCCCTGCGGTGCGGCTCGCACGTCGCGTCGGGAAGGCCGCCGGAACCGCACCCGCTGTGTACAACGGCGCGAATGAGGTCCTGGTGGATGCCTTCTGTGGCGGACGGATCGGATTCTGTGACATCGTCGACACGGTCTCGCGCATCGTTGACGAGCATCTCGGGGACGCGCCCGAACACACGACCGCGCCCGGACCCACACCCGACCTACACTTGCCCGGTGCTCGGCACACCGAGGAACACACCCGCGACGACGTTCTCGCTGCAGACGCCTGGGCCCGGCATCGCGCCGGGGAACTCACCGGGACTGCGCAGGGCGCCGCAGGAGAGAACACCAGGAAGTAGGTCCAGTGGACACGTTGGTCTATGGCGGCGGAGCCGTACTGTTCTTCGCGCTCATCATGCTCTCGATCGCCCTGCACGAGATCGGACACATGGTGCCGGCCAAGTTGTTCGGTGTGAAGGTCACCGAGTACTTCGTGGGATTCGGCCGCACTCTGAAGTCGTGGCGTCGCGGGGAGACCGAGTACGGATTCAAACTGCTGCCCCTGGGCGGCTACGTACGGCTGGTGGGGATGTATCCACCGGCCAAGGACACCGGCAAGGTACGGGCCGGGTCGAGCAACCCTGTCGCCGGATTGATCGATGCCTCCCGTGACGCGGAGTGGTCCGAGATCCAACCCGAGGACGACGGGCGCTTGTTCTTCCAGAAGAAGACCTGGCAGAAACTCATCATCATGGCCTCGGGCCCGCTGATGAACATCGTGCTGGCGTTCTTCATCCTGTGGGGTGTCATGGGCACCTACGGCGTCTACCAGTCACAGACCGTGGTGCAGACCGTCGATCAGTGCGTCGTGCCCGCGCAGGATTCGGGCCGGAAATGCGAACCCGAAGACCCGGAGACCCCCGCGTATGCCATGGGGCTGCGACCCGGCGACCGGATCGTGGAGTTCAATGGAACGGCGATCCACGATTGGGAACAGATGCGCGTCCTGATCCGCGAGAATCTGGACCGGCCCGCGACGATCACCGTCGAACGTTCTGGTGATCGCGTCGTGCTGCCCACCACGGACACGATGATCACCGGGGTGCCGGATCTGGACAATCCGTCCAAGATCGTGGAGGCCGGGTTCCTCGGCGTCGCTCCCACCGTGGAACGCGTCACCGGTGGGCCGGGAATGGTCGTGGAACAGATGAGCGACATGACCGTCCAGACCTTCCGCGCGCTCCTGCGCTTCCCCGTGCTCGTGTACCAGACCGCAGCTGATCTGGTCACCGGTCAGGAACGCGATCCTTACGGGCCCATGAGCATCGTCGGTGCCTCCCGCGCGGCGGGGGAGATCTCATCGACCGATCAGATCTCGGCAGCTGACAAAGTCGCCTCGTTCGTGAGCCTGATCGGTTCGGTGAACCTGTTCGTCGGTCTGTTCAATTTCGTGCCGCTGTTGCCGCTCGACGGCGGTCATATCCTGGGCGCGATCATCGAGTGGATCCGGCGCCAAGGGGCCCGCGTCTTCGGACGAAACGACCCCGGGTACCTGGACACTGCGAAGTTTCTCCCGGTGGCGTACGTTGTGTTCGTGTTCATCGCGGTATCGGGCGTGATCCTCATCGCGGCCGATGTCGTGAGTCCGATACGTCTGTTCGGCTGACGCCGCTGCGAGGAGATGCGAGATGACGACCGATCTGCCCATGCCCGAAGGACCTGCTCCGGTACTTGCACCTCGACGCAGGACGCGCCGCATCAAGGTGGGGTCGGTGGATGTCGGCGGCGACGCACCGATCTCGGTGCAGTCGATGACCACGACGGCCACCACCGATGTGAATTCGACGCTGCAACAGATCGCTGAGCTGACCGCATCGGGCTGTGACATCGTGCGGGTGGCCTGCCCGAGCCAGGACGATGCCGAGGCGCTGCCCGAGATCGCCCGGCACTCGCAGATCCCGGTGATCGCCGACATCCACTTCCAGCCCAAGTACGTGTTCGCCGCCATCGAAGCGGGCTGTGCGGCTGTGCGTGTCAACCCCGGCAACATCCGCAAGTTCGATGATCAGGTCAAGCAGATCGCACAGGCGGCCAAGGACCACGGGGTGTCGCTGCGTATTGGCGTGAACGCTGGTTCGCTCGACAAGCGCCTGCTCGAGAAGTACGGGAGCGCCACACCCGAGGCCCTCGTGGAATCCGCGGTCTGGGAGGCCTCACTGTTCGAGGAACACGACTTCCACGACTTCAAGATCTCGGTCAAGCACCACGACCCGGTGGTGATGGTGCAGGCCTACCGGCAGCTGGCCGCCGCCGGTGACTGGCCCCTGCATCTCGGCGTCACCGAGGCCGGTCCCGCGTTCCAGGGCACGATCAAGTCGGCGACGGCTTTCGGCGCGCTCCTCAGCGAGGGGATCGGTGACACGATTCGAGTCTCGCTCTCCGCCGACCCCGTGGAGGAGGTGAAGGTCGGGACGAAGATCCTCGAGTCGCTGAACCTGCGCCCACGCAAGCTCGAGATCGTGTCCTGCCCTTCGTGTGGCCGTGCCCAGGTGGACGTCTACACACTCGCAGAGAAGGTCACAGCGGGGCTTGAGGGGCTGACCGTGCCGCTGCGAGTGGCTGTGATGGGTTGCGTCGTCAACGGGCCGGGTGAGGCACGTGAGGCGGACCTCGGTGTCGCGTCGGGCAACGGTAAGGGCCAGATCTTCGTTCGTGGTGAGGTCATCAAGACCGTGAAGGAAGCCGACATCGTCGAGACGCTGATCGAGGAAGCCATGCGGATCGCGGAGACGATGGAGGGCGAAGGCACTCCGGACGTGACCGTCACCGGCTGACCGACCATGGGTGGTACCCGACTGCGGGCGCTTGCCCCATCGGATGAGGGCCTGCTCCGCCATTTTCTTGCGCGTGACCCGGTGGAACGGGTGTTCATCGCCGCACGGGTCGATGCGTTGGGGCTGCGCCGGATGGGCTGTCGTGTCTGGGGATGGTTCGAGTACGGCGAGCTGATGGCGGTGTGCCATCAGGGCGCCAACCTGATGAGCGTCGGAGCCGATGACGCTGCTCTGGCCGGATTCGCGGGTGTGGTGGGGCGCACGCGCCGGACGAGCACCTCGTTGGTGGGGGAGTCGATGCAGACGATGGAGCTGTTCCGACTTCTGGTGGAGGCCGACGAGTCATGGGCGGATCCCCGCGACATCCGGCCTTCACAGCCCATGCTCGCAATCAGCACAGATCCCGGTATCGAGGGGGATGAGCGAGTCAGGCCCGTCACGATGGCCGATTTCGCCCCGTACTTCGAGGCTTCCGTGGCGATGTACACCGAAGAGGTCGGGGTGTCCCCACTGGGTCTGGACGCGACGCAGGGCTACATGCAGCACGTGCGTACCCTGATCGAGACGGGGCGAGCCTTCGCGATCATCGAAGAAGGTCGGGTGATCTTCAAGGCCGATCTGGGAGCGACCGCCGGACCCGTGGCGCAGGTGCAGGGTGTGTGGGTCGATCCCAAACTACGTGGGCGGGGTCTGGCCGCCCCCGCCATGGCGCAGGTGGTGCGTCTGGCTCGACGGCGTTTTCGCACGATCTCGCTCTATGTGAACGACTTCAATCTGCCGGCCCGAGCCACCTATGCCCGCTGTGGTTTCGAGCAGGTGGGAGAGTTCGCCACCGTGCTGTATTGACCGGCAGGGGTTGTCCTGAGCGGCGCGGATGAGGCCACCGCTAGGGTGTGAGCGCGGTGTGGACGACACACAGAATCCACACCGCCAGATTTCCGGCCCTGAAGGAGAGTCCGTGAGCATCACTCGGATGTCGCAGTTGTTCGTGCGCACGTTGCGGGAGGACCCCGCCGACGCCGAGGTCGCCAGCCATCGTTGGCTTGTGCGGGCCGGCTACATCCGTCGTGTGGCACCGGGCATCTACTCGTGGTTGCCGCTCGGCCTGCGCGTCCTGCACAACGTGGAACGCATCGTGCGCGAGGAGATGGACGCCATCGGCGCCCAGGAGGTCTCATTCCCCGCGCTGTTGCCGCGGGAGCCGTACGAGGCGACCGGACGCTGGGACGACTACGGCGACAACCTGTTCCGACTCAGGGACCGCCGCGACAACGACATGCTTCTGGGCCCCACCCACGAGGAGATGTTCACGCTCGTGGTCAAGGACCTCTATTCGTCCTACAAGGATCTCCCGCTCGCGATCTATCAGATCCAGAACAAGTACAGGGACGAAGCACGGCCTCGTGCCGGGTTGCTGCGAGGCCGCGAGTTCATCATGAAGGACTCCTACTCCTTCGACATCGACGATGCAGGGCTCGATGAGTCCTACCGCAGGCACCGTGAGGCCTACATCCGTATCTTCGATCGCCTCGGCTTCGACTATGAGATCGTCCAGGCCACCGCCGGCGCCATGGGCGGCTCCAAATCCGAGGAGTTCCTGGCGGTCTCCGATATCGGTGAGGACACCTTCGTGCGCTCACCCGGCGGCTATGCGGCCAATGTCGAAGCGGTGCAGACGCTGCGTCCCGAACCGGTCGATGCCAGCAACACCCCGGCCGCCCATGTCGAGGACACCCCCGAGACCCCCACGATCGACACGCTCGTGGCCGTGGCGCGTGAACTCTTCCCCGATCGTGAGTGGAGCGCCGCCGACACGTTGAAGAATGTGGTCGTCAAACTTCGCCACCCCGATGGCAGCACCGAGGCACTCGCCATCGGCATCCCTGGCGACCGACAGGTGGATGCCAAGCGTCTGGAGGCGTGGGCCGATCCGTCGGTGGTGGAGGAATTCACCGCGGAGGACTTCGCACAGAACCCCGCCCTGGTGCAGGGGTACATCGGCCCGCAGGCTCTGGGCGAGGAATCGGCGTCGGGTGTGCGGTACCTGACCGATCCTCGGATCGTTGAGGGCACTGCGTGGGTCACGGGCGCGAATGAGGCCGGGCGCCACGTGTTCGATCTTGTGTGCGGACGTGACTTCACCAGCGACGGTTCGATCGATGTGGCCGAAGTGTTCGACGGCGACCCTGCTCCGGACGGCTCGGGGCCGCTCACCCTGGCCCGCGGCATGGAGATGGGGCACATCTTCCAGCTCGGCCGCAAGTACGCCGAAGCGCTCGAGCTGAAGGTCCTCGACCCCAACGGCAAGCAGGTCGTGGTGACCATGGGCTCCTATGGAATCGGTGTCTCGCGTGCCGTGGCCGCCGTCGCCGAGGGGACCTGCGACGACAAGGGCCTGTCCTGGCCCCGTGATCTCGCGCCCTTCGAAGTGCACGTGCTCGCCACGGGCAAGGGTGAGGACGTGTTCGCCAAGGCGACCGAGATCGCCGAGGAACTCGACGCCGCCGGTGTCACCGTGCTGCTGGACGACCGCAAGGCCTCGCCTGGCGTCAAGTTCGCGGATTCCGAACTGCTCGGTATGCCGGTCTCCGTCGTGGTCGGGCGTGGCCTCGCCGATGGCGTGGTTGAGGTTCGCACCCGGAGCACCGGAGACCGCGTTGATGTGCCGGTGGCCGACGCGGTCGGGGCGATACGGGAGACGCTGGAACGGCTGGGCTGAGATGCGCTCCCGGCTGCGGATCCGACAGGTGCTCGCCGTTGTGGCGGCTCTGCTGCTCGCGGCCTGCGCTCAGGGCCAACCCGGTGATGATCCGACGCCGGTGCCCACGATCACGGTGACACCCAAGCCGTTGCCCGGATCGCGGACTGCGACACCGACTCCCACGCCCTCATCCACCCCGACGCCGTCGGAGGAGGAGCGGATGATCGCCGAGTTCGAGGCATCGGTCGATGAGCGATGGCAGTTCTATGACACCGACGAGAACGCCTTCCACACCTCACCGTGGTACGCGGGAGCCGGGAAGGTGATGGTGCCGTTCGGCTGTTCGAGTGCGCCGTGGTACGCGTCTGACCCCAGGTGCCCCGGTGAGCAGGGGTTCCATCACGGGACCGATGTCGCGCTGCCCTGCGGCGTCGATATCCGTTCGGCGGTCGATGGAGAAGTGGTCGTCGGCGGTCTGGGCGACGCGTATGGTTCGCTCGCGTTCATGGTGCGCTCGGGGGAGAAGGATCACGTGATCGGCCATGTCAGTCAACGCTTCGTGGAGGCGGGGGATTCGGTGCGGAAGGGGGACCGGATCGCCATCAACGGCGCCGATGGTGCTCCGGATGGTTGCCATCTCCACTTCGAGGTGCGCCCCGCGGGTGGCGCGGTGGATTCAGCGGTCGATCCCGCCGCCGATCTGTGTCTGACCGGTCTGGGCTGACGGTCAGTCCACGGGGTCGGGCCATCCCGGCCACACGATCAGGGCCGCGCCCCACCGCACCGAGCTGGCATGGGCGTCGGCCAACAGGTTCGTGCCGTACTCGCGCATCGGCTCGACCGCGGCGATCATCGGACCGACGAATCGTGCATAGCGGGCTTCGACCTTCGCGATCAGACGTCGGGCTTCGGCGGCGTCCCCCCTGAGCGTCGGAACGTCGTAAGCCGGAAGCGCGGCGGGGGCATCGGCGTCCATGGCGGCCAGCTCGGAGGTCAGGCGAGCGCGTACATCGCGACGCCGCCCCAGCGTGGTTTCCAACGCCCGCGCCTCGTTGCCGCCGAGGATCCCCAGGGCGGTCTGCATCACGTAGATGACCGCGTGGGTCTCGGCGAGCAGATCACCCATGCACTTGGCCGGTGTCGTCTCCGGCAGCAGGGTAGGCGTGGTCGGGACGAGTTCGGGGCGACGGGTGTCGCCCAGAGCCTCGGGTTCGGCGGCACAGGCTGCGCTGAGGCTGGCCCACAACAGTGCTGCAGCGCCGGTGGCCTCGAGAGCACGTTCCCGGTGGGCGGCGTGGGTGGCCTTCAGCTGCGTGCGCATGAGCCGTGCCGCTTCACGACGGTCGCGGGGCGGAGGCGCATCGGTCGCGGGCATCGGTTCCGGGGTGAAACCTGGTTGGGGTGTCGGCTCGGTGGTGGGACGCAGTTGCGGCTCGGGATGGCGCAGCGCGGTCAGACGTGCGGTGTGTGCCTGCTGGAGATCCTTGCCCGAGGGAAGTCCGTGTTCGGCCAGCGAACGGGCCGTCTGCTGCAAGGCGAATTCCTGCGCCTGAGCCTCCTTGGCTCCCGGGAACTCGGGGAGGGGCGGCACTTCGGGAGGAGCGGTGGGGCCTCCGGTGATCGTGGGGGCGGGGGAACAACCGGCCACCGCAACCACGGCCGATCCCAGCAGAAGCGCACGGCGGGTCAACACGCCGCTGACCGTACCACCGGGACGCCATTCGCCGCGTCCGCATAGGCTGGGGCACAATCCACGAACGACGCATTCGCACAATCCACGAACGACGCATTCGATGGACATCACAATCGACGGACAACAGGATCGAAGGGACGACGATGGCTGATACCGAACGCCTCACCACGGCCGTGACTTCAGTGCTGGACGAGTTCGAACTTGAGCTGGAGAGCCTCGACGTCATCGGGGGCGGAAAGAGTCGAAAGCTCCGCATCATCGTCGACGGGGACGGCCCCGAAGGGCGAGGTCCCTTGGTCGACGACATCGCTTCCGCGTCCCGCGCGATCTCCGGCATGCTCGATGAGACGGGCCTGATGGGTGAGCAGTCCTATGCGCTCGAACTCTCCTCCCGTGGGACGAGCCGTCCGCTCACCCATCCCAAGCATTGGCGTCGGAACAACGGGCGTCTCGTACGGTGCGTCACCGCCGACGACACCACCGTGGGGCGCATTGCCCGCAGCGATGACGAGGGCGTCGAGCTGACAGTGATGGTCAACGAGAAGAAGGGACTCACCGAATCGGTGCGTCTGGAGTACTGCGATATCGACAAGGCCACCATCGAGGTGGAACTGGGGCGCGGCAACAGGTCGGCCGCCGGGAGTGGAAAGGACAGCTGATGGATATCGACATGGCTGCGTTGCGGGCGATCGAGAAGGACAAGGAGATCAGCATGGATGTGCTGGTCACCGCTTTGGAAGAGGCGCTGCTCAATGCCTACGACAAGACCGAGGCTCCCAAGAAGGGCGCTCGCGTCGAGGTCAACCGCAAGACCGGAAAGGTCACGGTTCTGGCGCCGGAGCTGGATTCCGAGGGTAACCAGATCGCCGAGTACGACGACACGCCGCAGGATTTCGGCCGTGTGGCCGCGTCCACCGCGCGTCAGGTGATATTCCAGCGTCTCCGCGACGCCGAGGACGAGCGCAAGTACGGACGGCTGTCCGCTTCGGAGGGTGACATTCTCGTCGGCACCGTCCAGCAGGATGGTGACGCACGCACGGTACGCGTCGATCTCGGCACGATGGAGGCGATCATGCCGCAGGCCGAGCAGACTCCAGGTGAGGTCTATGAGCACGGCAAACGTCTGCGTGTGTTCGTCGTTTCGGTGCGCAAGGAGTTGCGCGGCCCGCAGGTGGTCGTCTCCCGCACCCATCCGGGTCTGGTGGAGGCCCTGTTCCGCTCCGAGGTGCCCGAGATCGAGCAGGGGATCGTGCAGATCAAATCGGTGGCGCGTGAGGCCGGACATCGGACGAAGATCGCGGTGACGTCGAAGAACCCCGATGTCTCGGCCAAGGGTGCCTGTATCGGCCCCATGGGGCAGCGCGTGCGAGCGGTGATGCATGAGCTGAACGAGGAGAAGATCGACATCATCGACCACCACGAGGATCCGGCCAAGTTCGTCGGTGAGGCACTCTCGCCGGCGAAGGTGAGCTCGGTGACGGTGGTGGATGAGCGCATGAAGGCCGCTCGGGTCATCGTGCCCGATTATCAGCTCTCCCTCGCGATTGGACGCGAAGGACAGAACGCGCGGTTGGCGGCGCGTCTGACCGGCTGGCGCATCGACATCCGGCCCGACACAGATCCGGGCAACTGACGCCAGGCCCTCAGTGCTGGTAGACCACCGGCAATTCTCGTCGGCCATGCCGACGCACACCGGCCTCCACCTGGGCCAGGGCGTCGTGGCGGATGCATCCGACCACGGCGCCCGGCGCGACACGGAGGCGCTTGGCCTGGATCCAGTCCCAAGGGTGGATGAGGCCTGCCGGCGCGGATGTCGAGATCAGGGCGACGGCCTGGCCCTTCTTCGCGATCCACAGGTTGTCCAGATCTGACCAGGCGCACACGCGGGTCATCGTGCCCCGTCGCCAGGCGATGCCTCGATCATCGATCGTGACGCGCAGCGGCGTCCATCCGAGCCCGAAGAACAGACCCAGCAGGGCCAGGATGGCCAGGCCCACCGTTGAGAGCCAGGTGAGCCACGATGCCTGCCCGCCACCCACGATGCCGATGATCGTGAGGGTCGCTTCGATGGTCAGGACGACGCCGACCATCAGCAGGATGAACGTCAGCCATTCCCACTTGCGCACTGTCACGGACCACAGCCTAGGTCAGGAGCGCTACCGTGCCCCTGTGAACACACCCATTCGTACCTGTGTGGGATGCCGCCGCACAGAACCTGTGCAGAGATTGGTGCGTTTCGTGGCGCTGGAAGGCGTCCTCGTCGTCGATGATGAGCGACGCATTCCTGGTCGTGGTGCCCATCTGCATCGTGATGAGGCAGGGGGAGTGTCTTTGGCCTGCGCTCGGCAGGCCCTTCGAAAGCGCGCGATGCCGCGTGCCCTGCGGGTGTCGGTTCTGGATTGCGGTGTCTTGGAGAACGTGCCACCGGACGCTCGATGACATGACGCGCGACGGTGACGCTTCGCGTGATGGAGGCGATCGCGATACACTGACCGATGCGCCACGGCCGAATCCGGCTGGTGCGTTGGCAGTGTCCCCGCCGGGGGCACCGATCAGAAGGTGGGTTTGACGCTCATGACCACTCGATGAGTAAGCACGAATGAGCATGTTCGACAACTAACCGGTCCGCGCCCGCCGGCACGGACCTGAAGGAGAGTAGTGGCCAAGGTCCGTGTCTACGAGCTCGCAAAAGAGCTCGGACTCGAAAGCAAGCAGGTTCTCGCAACCCTGAAGGACATGGGGGAGTTCGTCCGGTCGGCATCGTCGACCATCGAGGCTCCCGTGGTGCGTCGTCTCCGGGATCGTCTTGATTCCGATGGCTCCGCGTCGGATGGGAAGAAGGCCGAAGACAAGTCGGCAGCAAAAAAGGCTGCCCCCAAGCCCAAAGCTGGATCCGCCCCGACGAAGCGGGCCAGTTCTGCCGGTGGGTCTGCTCCGGCATCGGCAAAGCCCTCCGATGCGGCACCCAAGCCCGGCCCCAAGCCTGGCGTCGCTCCGGGGACGCGTGCGCCGCGCCCCGGCCCCCGTGTTCCACGGGTCCCGGGAACTCCCGGCACGCCGCGCTCGGCTTCCCAGCCGGTGACGCGGACGACGCCGAAACCCGGCCCGGCTGTGCCGAAGCCCGGCCCCAAGCCGCCCGCCGCGCCCATGTCGGAGAAGCCTGCGGAGAAGAAGCCTGCGGAGAACACGCCCAAGCCATCGGCGGCTCCGAAGCCAACGCCTCCGACGGGCGCGCGTCCCACTGCTCCGAAGCCGGGTCCGGCTCCGAAGCCCGCGCCGCGTCCCGGTGGTCCGCGTCCTCGCCCGGGGACGCCGCGCCCCGGCAACAACCCCTTCGCCCCGTCGCAGGGCATGGGGACCCAGAACCGTCGCCCCCGTCCCGAGGGCGGACGACCCGAACGAGGCGGCGATCGTCCCGGTGGGCCGCGCCCGCAGGCTCCTGCTGCGCGCGGCGGTGGCCCGCGCCCCGGTGGAGGCTCGCCGAGTGGGATCCCGCGTCCCAATCCGGCCATGATGCCCAAGCAGTCAGCCGTCGGTGGGCCTGCCCGCGGTGGTCGTGGTGGCGGTCGTGGCCGTCCCGGTGGCGGTCGTGGACCAGGTGGTGGCCCCGGTGGTCCGCCGCCGTTCGGTCCTCCCGGTGGCGGCGGTGGCCGCGGTCGCCGCGGTGGAACGCAGGGCGCTTTCGGCCGCGGAGGCGGCCCTCGCCGTGGTCGCAAGTCGAAGCGTCAGAAGCGCCAAGAGTTCGACCAGATGGAGGCACCGTCGATCGGCGGTGTGCGTGTTCGCAAGGGCGACGGCCAGACCGTCCGGATGCGTCGCGGCGCTTCGTTGGCAGACTTCGCTGAGAAGATCGGCGTCGATCCCGCATCGCTTGTGCAGGTTCTGTTCCATCTGGGTGAGATGGTCACCGCCAACCAGTCGATCAATGACGAGACCCTGCAGTTGCTGGGCGCGGAGTTGAACTACGACATCCAGGTGGTTTCGCCCGAAGACGAGGAGCGCGAGCTGCTGGAGCGGTTCGATCTCGAATTCGGTGAGAACGAGGGTGACGAGGACGACCTCATGCCACGTCCGGCCGTCGTGACCGTCATGGGTCACGTCGACCACGGTAAGACGCGGCTGTTGGACGCGTTGCGGCACAGCAACGTCCAGGCCAAGGAGGCCGGTGGCATCACCCAGACCATCGGTGCGTACCAGGTCGAGACCGAGGTCGACGATGAGGACCGTACGATCACCTTCATCGACACCCCGGGTCACGAGGCGTTCACTGCCATGCGTGCCCGTGGTGCGAAGTCGACCGATATCGCCGTGCTCGTCGTGGCGGCCGATGATGGCGCGATGCCGCAGACCATCGAGGCGTTGAACCACGCCACGGCGGCCGATGTCCCGGTCGTGGTTGCGGTCAACAAGGTGGACAAGCCCACTGCTGATCCGGCGAAGGTCCGGGGTCAGCTGACCGAGTACGGACTCGTCCCCGAGGAGTACGGCGGCGACACCATGTTCGTGGATGTGTCTGCGACCAAGGGTGAGGGTCTCGACGAGCTGCTCGAGGCGATCGTTCTCACTGCGGATGCCGCTCTCGAGTTGCAGGCAAACCCCGAGATGGACGCTCAGGGCGTCGCTATCGAGGCACATCTCGACAAGGGGCGTGGCCCCGTGGCGACAGTTCTTGTCCAGCGCGGAACATTGCATGTCGGCGATTCGATCGTGGCGGGCCCGGCCCACGGCCGCGTTCGAGCGTTGATCAACGATGTGGGCGAATCGGTGGAAGCGGCAGAGCCGTCGATGCCGGTCCAGGTTCTCGGCCTGACATCGGTGCCCGGCGCCGGTGACGCCTTCATGGTTGTTCCCGATGACCGCACGGCTCGCCAGATCGCCGATCAGCGTGAGGCGCGCAAGCGTGCTGCGGCTCAGGCTGCGGGTGCTCGCCGCAAGACTCTCGACCAGCTGTTCGAGCAGCTCGAGAAGGGCGAGACCGAGGAACTGCTCCTCATCCTCAAGGGTGATGGTGCTGGCTCGGTCGAGGCCCTCGAGGAAGCTCTCATGAAGATCGAGGTCTCCGAGGAGGTGTCGCTGCGGGTCATCGACCGTGGTGTCGGTGCCATCACCGAGACCAATGTGTCGCTGGCTGCGGCATCCGGTGCGGTGATCCTGGGCTTCAACGTTCGGGCACAGGGCAAGGCCACCGAGATGGCGGATCGCGAGAATGTCGATATCCGCTACTACTCGGTGATCTACCGCGCGATCGAGGAGATCGAGGCCGCCCTGAAGGGCATGCTGAAGCCCATCTACGAGGAGAAGCAGCTCGGCCAGGCCGAGGTCCGCGAGATCTTCAAGTCGTCGAAGGTCGGCACCATCGCCGGCTGCATGGTGACCTCGGGCATCATGCGACGCAACGCGAAGGCTCGCCTGCTCCGCGACGGCGTCGTGGTCACCGAGACCGAGATCGGCTCGCTGCGTCGTGAGAAGGATGACGTCACCGAGGTGCGTGATGGCTTCGAATGCGGCCTGACGCTCGGCAGCTTCAACGACATCAAGCACGGCGACATCATCGAGACCTACGAGATGGTGGAGAAGCCGCGCGACTGATCCCTCGTTGGTGATCCATGTCGGTCTGCCGCCGGTCTCTCAGGGGCCGGCGGCAGATTGCGTTGTGGGCACAGATTGCTTTGTGGGGCGGCCGGGCTGTCGGTCGCGCAAGGCGTTGGGCAGTTCGCTCCAGCCAAGCAGCGTGGGGATGGCGAAGGCCCCTCCGGATCACACCGGAGGGGCCTTCATCGATGTCGTGCGTCAGCCGTGGATTACGGCCGTGGGCTCATCGGCCGGTCTTGGGCAGACCGCCGCCCTTCTTGGGAGCGGGCTTCACCGGTGCGGACTTCTCGGGAGCAGGTGTCGTCGGCTCGGCCGATACCGAGGGCTCGGGGGTGGTGGTCGGCTCCGGGGTTGCACTGGGCTCGGGTGTCACGCTGGGCTCAGGCGTGGCGGTGGGTTCGGGCGTGCTCGTCGGGCCGGGGGTCGAGGTGCCCTCGGCCACGGTCAGCGTGGTGCTCGATTCGATCACCGGAGCACCGGAGGCAGAGGTGCCGGTCAGCGAGAGGGCGCCCGAGGTGGTGGCCTGGACGTCGAAGGTGAACTCCAGCGATCCACCGGCAGCATCGAGCGCTGCAGCGGGGACGATGAGTGCATCACCCTCGACGGTTGCGTCGACCGAGGCCGAGCCATCCACGTAGGTGACGCCCTCGGGGAGGGCGATGCGCAGATCGACCGACTGGGCGTCGCTGTTCGGGTTCTCGATCGACGCAGTGATCGTCGAAACGCCCGGGCCGTCCAGCTCGGCCGGGGAGGCCGAGATCTGCGTCGGCAGCGACAGGATGCCGGTGGGGGAGAAGTTCGTCAGACGCTTGTACTCGGCCGATGCGCCGGGGGCGAGATCGACGGCCCAGCCGAGGGCCATGCCATTGTCGATGTGCGTGTCCGCATCGTCCAGCATGTTCGGCAGGGGATCGCGGGTCTCGATCATGTTCCAGACGTCGGAGTACCGGCCGTAGTAGTAGGTGCTGTCGGCCGTGAGCGGGATGAACTGCTCGACGCGGGTGCCGGCGGCCTTCTCGCCGTTCTCATCCGGGGCCTGGCAGGTGATCGTGCCGGTGGCTGCGTCATGGGTGCCGTAGCCGTAATCGGAGTCCTGCAGGTAGCAGTCGGCACCGTGGTACACGTAGCCGTCGATGGCGGCGTCGGAGATGTTCTTGACGCTCGTGGTGGTGCGGTACGCGTTCTCGCCCACGACATATCGGTCGGTCTGGGTGATCTCGACCGATCCACCGGTCACGACCGTCACGATCGTGTAGGGGTCCTGCGCAGTGCCGGAGCCGCTGGTCTCCTGCGAGACAGGCGTCCAGCCCTCACGTCCGATCATGCTGCCCGCGGGAACATGATCCGGGCCGAAAAGCTCCTCGCCGGAAGCGAAGAACGTGCCGCAGGCGGTCTCCGAGAAGAACTCCGAATATGTGTCACCGAGATAGTCGACGCGGCAGTTCAGGTCCGGCGAGATCTGCACCTTGGTCAAGGGGCCCTCGGGGCTGTCGATGTCCGCTGCGAGAGCGGGCACCCCAACGGCGAGAGCCAAGCCGGTCCCGGCGGCCAGCATGCTGAGAATGCGATTGCCACGCATGTTTCCTCCACGTCGATCAAGACTTTGCGCGAATCTTAACATCGCCTGAGAGAGAACCCATCGTTGAAATGGAAACCTTGCTGTTGTGGCGATATCCGGGTGTTCGAGTCGGCGTCGTCGATGAGGAAGAACGCAGGAGGGTTTCGAGTCTGGGGTGATCTGGAACCATGGGAGTCATGAAGAACCCGCGTGTGCTCAAACTGGCCGACCAGATCAAGCAGATCACTGCTCAGATGCTGGAGCGGCGGATCAAGGACCCGCGCCTGGGCTTCGTCACGGTGACCGATGTGAAACTCACCGGCGACACCCGGGAAGCGACCATCTATTACACCGTCCTGGGAGAGGACGCCGACGTGGCGTCGACGCAGGCGGCCTTGGACTCGGCCAAGGGATTGATCAGGTCGACCATCGGAAAGCAGCTGGGCTTGCGCTTCGCGCCGAGCCTCGCCTTCATGCCCGACGCGATGCCGGAGAACGCCCGCCACATCGAAGACCTGCTCGCGCGTACCCAGTACGAGGACGCCCAGCGTGCCGCCGCCGCGGCAGGGGCCCAGTACGCGGCCGGGGAGGACCCCTACCGCAAGCCACATCAGGATGACGCCGACGAGGAGCCCGCGTCGGTGGAGGACCGGTCGGACGACGCTCGGTGAGCGGTTTCCTCGACCCCGGTGTCGTGATCGTCGACAAGCCCAAGGGCTGGACGTCACATCAGGTGGTCGGACGCCTGCGTCGTGTTCTGGGCACCCGCAAGGTGGGGCATGCCGGCACGCTCGATCCCATGGCGACCGGGGTGCTGGTCGTGGGCGTCAACCGGGCCACGCGCCTGCTGGGGCACCTGATGCTGACCCAGAAGCGCTACACCGCGACGATGCGTTTAGGGGTGACCACCACCACCGACGACGCCGAAGGTGAGATCACGTCGTCACCGGGGGCGAGCGGAGTCACCGAGGACGATGTGCGTCGCGCCATGGCGCAGTTCACCGGGCGCATCGAGCAGGTTCCCACGGCGGTGTCGGCGATCAAGGTCGATGGCAAGCGTGCCTATCAACGCGTGCGGGACGGGGAGGACGTCGAGTTGGCTGCGCGTCCGGTCACCGTGGAGCGCTTCGACCTTCTGGAGGTCCGTCATGCCGGGGATGCCGTCCCGGTGCTGGACTGCGACGTCGAGGTCGTCTGCAGCTCCGGCACGTACATCCGGGCGTTGGCGCGGGATGTGGGGAAGGCGCTGGGCGTGGGCGGGCATCTGATCGCGTTGCGTCGGACGCAGGTCGGGCCGTTCACGCTCCACCATGCGCAGGCGTTGGATGATGGGATGACGGTTGCAGATGTGGACATGCTGCCGATCGCGGATGTGGCGCGACTGTGCTTTCCGGGTCGCCAGCTCGACGGTGATGCAGCGACACGCGTACGACACGGGAGGCGACTCGAAGGATGGGCGCTGACTGGGGTGACAGCGCTCTTCGATGGTCCAGAGTTTCTTGCGCTCTATGGGCCTGACGGGCGGGACGCCGTCGCGACCGCAGTGTTCGTGTGAGTACCGGGCATACGTAGGTAATGACGCATCCGGGGACGCAGACGGATTCGTGCACATACCGAGTGTTTCGGAGGTCCAAGTTCCGCATCTGCTCGGTGTCGTTAGGCATGGTTTTCGCCCCTGCGCTT
The DNA here is from genome assembly GCF_006716235.1 of Propioniferax innocua. Classification (GTDB taxonomy): domain Bacteria; phylum Actinomycetota; class Actinomycetes; order Propionibacteriales; family Propionibacteriaceae; genus Propioniferax; species Propioniferax innocua. The sequence goes on from NZ_VFOR01000003.1 coordinate 77,493, forward strand.
CCACGAATCTTGAGTCATCGGACCACGACACACTAAGGAGAATCCGATGGCGCTCAACGAAGCAGAGAAGAACGACTTCATCGACAAGTACACCAAGGTCCTCGTCGGCAGCTGGTCGGACGAGGAGTTCAAGAGCCGCCTCGAGAACGAGCCCCGCGCCGTTCTCGCCGAGGTTGGTCTTGAGATCCCCGCTGATGCCGATCTGAAGATCATCGCCACTGATCCGCAGTCCGGCGAGAAGGATGAGAATGGCAACCACGTCGGCCACCTCGATCGCCAGATTGCCCTGTGGGAGGTCGGCCTGAGCACCGGTCTCTACCAGCTGTTCATCCCGGAGACCCCGATGGTGAACATGGAAGACCTCGACCTCGAGCAGCTCGAAGCCGTTGCTGCCGGTGGCGACATCTACTGCTGCTGCTGCCCCTGCTGCTGCTGCGCCTGACGACCGTCCCGGCCAGGTCCCGCAGGGATCGGGCCCTGAATCAACCACTCACTCCAAGGAGATTGACATGGCCATGACCGATGCCGAGCGCGAACAGTTCAAGAAGCAGTACAGCGACATCATGGTGACTGCCTGGGCCGATGACGACTTCCGTCGTCAGCTGGTGGAGGCGCCTCGTGACGTTCTCGTCGACCGTGGAATCGAAGCTCCCGCCGACGCCACCATCGAAGTGGTGACCGAGGGTGTCGCCACCGCCGAGGACGGCCTTGAGACCCAGCTGGAAGCCTGGGAGAAGGGGCTGACGTCGGGTTCGATCAAGCTCTACGTCCCGAAGGCACCCGAGCTGGACCAGAAGGGGCTGAGCCCTGAAGAGTTGGCCACCGTTACCGGCGGCTACTGCTGCTCTTGCTGCTGCGCCTGATATTTGACCCAACAGACCGGATGCCGGGATGACCGGCATCCGGTCTGTTTTATATAATGAGCCCTTGTATTGCTAGGGTCGCGGAGTCACATACGAGCGGTGCACGTGGGGCGGTTAACCATGAATCCGAGGGTGTCTCGAGAGCAGTCCTTGTTGCGGTTTGAAGAACTCACTTGGTTGCGCGACCGGATGCACGACCGCAACGAGCACGGCCGCTCGGCTGTCGTCGTCGCCTCCCCGGACACCGGACTCACCGCGCTGCTTCAGGCTCATGCCGCGACTGTGGAGCCAGCGGCCTACTTGGGGTGCCCCAGGAACGGCAATGACGACGTGCGGTTCTGGATTCACCGTGGGGGAGGCGAGCTTGAGTCTTTGTCGATTCCCTGGGATCAAGCCTTGGAATCCGTGGATCGGCTCGTGGCCGCCGACTTGAAGTTGCTGTGCATAGATGACGTGGCCAATCTTGCGGCGCCGCAGCGGGATGAGCTTTTCGCCGATATCGACCGATGGACGATGCAGGGTACGGCCACGCACGTAGGGCTGGTCGCAACCGGGGAAGCATGGGTGAAGGATCTGACAAGTCGTGCTGAAGGAGCCGTCTTGGATCTGGGACCCCTGCCGATCGTCGACTTGGCTCAGTTCTTGGTTGCTTCGGAACGTCTTGAGGAGGAAGTGGCCGGAGCCGTTGCCGAAGTCAGCCATGGCTTCCCGGGGATAGCTCGACGCATCTGTCGCGATCTGTCCCGCAGCAAGCGCTTCGGCATCGACATGACGCGGTCGTGGGTCCTCTCTCGCGGCGAGGGGGTGCTGCGTGACTATGTACAGCAGTACGTTCCCCCATGCGGCGAGGCGTGGAGACTGCTTGTCCTGAGCGTCTTCCTGCAGCCCCACGTTCGCTTCGAGGATGTCCGTCGGGCCACCGGGCTGGGTTACACCATGACGGCGGAGGTTCGTGCAGCCGAGGACTTCGCATGGGTTCCGTGTGCTCAGGACGTCAACGATGTGCTTGCGAGGGCCCTTGTCAGCGACGTTCCCATCGAGGCTCGAGAGCAGGTTGGCCGGGAGCTTGAGATCCTGACCGAGCGGTTTTCCCTCCCACCCATCAAACGCTTGGCAAATCTGGGAATCCTGGGGTTGAGTGACGCTCACTTGGCAGCCGCGAAAACCATCGCCGAGGACGCCGCGAACAACGGCGATACCGAGACGTTGGGAGCCGTGGGTGACCAGGTGATGCGTACTGCTGCGAACCTCCGTCAGGTGCGTTGGGCGCAACAACTCCGCCTCATGTCATGGCAGGGCCGAGATTGGAATGGCCTGATCGAAGCGGCCACGGTCCGTAGTGAGACGACCACTGCGATGGACTGGACCGGATTGAGCCCGCTGTTCGCACTGGAGAACCCAGGTGTTGCCTACAAGCTCATGGATGTGGGAGGCAACGGGGCACGTCATGTCGCACAGCAGCAGGGGCCTTTGTGGATGGCGCTGGTGGCCAACGAAGCAGTGGGTGACGGCTTCTCCGCTCGGGAATGGTTGCGACGCAACCGTTGCCGTCGAAACGAGTGCGAGATGTTCTTGGCCAGACTCCTCATCCGAGCGTGGACCGGTGGGGCGGCTCATGCGTCGCTGCGGCGGGTGGAAGCTCGCATGAGGAGTCAAACCATCGTGGCCGACATGGGCGCGGACACCGCATTCATTCTGGCCTTGGCCCATTTGGCACTTGGCGACGCTGCTGCACTCTCGCTGTGGGCTCGAGTGGGTGCGGTCAGTGCTCGAGATGACCGCATCGTGGACGCTGCGTTCGGGGATCTCCTCTTGGCCCAGAGCCGCGTTCGCCAAGACGCCCCGGAGGCGGCGTGTGAGTTGGCAGAGTCCGCGCGGAGTCAGTTTGCTGCAATCAGAGCCGTGAATCTTGAGCGGCTGGCCCATTACACAGTGCTCCATGCAGCGTTGGAAGCGGCATCAACCGATATGGAGCACGCTGCCCCGGCCATTGATGATCCCACCATGCACCCAGTCATCGAGGCGTACGGATGCTATATCGCCGGAAGAATCCACGATGCCGCTGGACGGTCGGATGAAGCAGTTGAGCATCTTTTCCGGGCTGGAAAGACGCTGCAGCGGTCGAAACTGCATAACCCGACCCTCATACCATGGCGGCAGGAACTGGTGCAGATCTATCGCAAGGCTGGCGAATCGAAGTTGGCTCACCTGATCGATGCCGAGCGTGACCGGGCACTTGCTCGCTGGAACGACCGGAATCCCATCCCCGACCTAGCGTTGCGCCAAACGTCGGAATCGGTCGACGACCTCGCATCCCGTGTTTCGCAGGCCGAAGCACGCGTCGTGGAACTGGCATTGCAGGGGAAGACGAATATTCAGATTGCCCAAACACTCATCATCAGCAAACGCACCGTCGACACACACCTGAGCAACGTCTACAAGAAGTTGGGACTGAGTGGTCGTGCCCAGCTGCATGAGACGTTCCCGATGGGCTGGCCCATGCAGGGAGCCGAGCCCATCGTCCGCATAGTCTGAAGGTCGACATCGTGATACCGGTTTGAGGTGCCGAAACATGGCCATCACATGCTGCGAAGCAGCACGAGCAGTTGTGGTGAATCAGTGGCGCAACATGAAGGGGGCCATATGGTCAACGCATTCCTGTGGCGCCTCCAACAGGGGAAGGTGCCCCAGACCTTCAAGGTGGACCAAGGTTGAGTTCGGTACCCTCGCGCGCAGCCGCTGGGCCGAGTCGCGGAATTGGGGAATGTCTTGGGTGCCGGAGAGGACCAGCGTGGGGACCGTCAGCTCGCCCAATGCCTGATCGGAGTGATCCAACGTCGTGAGTCCCGCCATCTCGTCGGAGCCAAGTTCTGCAAACGAGTGCTGATCGATCAGTTCCACCACCTGGTCGTAGCGCTCGGGGTGCTGACGCAGACCACTGAAGATCCGCGGGGGCTCGGCCATCCAGACCTTCGTGAGAGCGGAGCCGCGAACCCCGAATGCGTAGAGCCCCGCCAGCAGGCGGTACTTCGCGGCAGCTTCGGGGTCGTCTTCGCCTTGCGCAAGGGTTGGTGCAGCCAAGGTCAGGCTTCGCAGTCGGTGACGGAGTTGCATGGCAACCTGGAGAGCGATCCCGGATCCGTAGGAGAGTCCCACGAGGTGTTCGACTTGGTGGTCTTCGATGGTCTGTACCGCGCGGCTGGTGGCTTCTTCGACGTTCATCCGAACGTGTGTCAAGGAACCGTGTCGGGGCAGGTCGATGCCCACATGCTGCCAGTCTGGAAGCAACTCCCAGATGCATTCGAATACTTCTGATCGCATGGTGTACCCGTGGACCCACGCGACTACGGGGGTCATTTGCCCTCACCCGACGTGGCGCCCGCGCAACTCGTGTCCCCAGCTACCGGTGGGATGGTTTGGAACCCAGCGCAGAATTGACGGAATGCACGTACCGTGCCGTCCAGAACATCCAGATGGTCACACCCTGGGGTCAACCCCTCCCATACCGGGATATCTTGCTGGAAGGCACGCTCGGCGCCAGCGACAGCGTGTTGCAGTTTCTCTTGGGGAAGGTTGGCAGAGATGGCAACGCGAACGGCGCACCCTCCCTCAGGCAGAGGAAGGACACCGGTCACGACGAGAGGATCATCAGGAGTACTGCCGTATCGCGTCAGGACGAGGCTGGGGCTGACTGCAACCGCGTGGAATTCGCTGTCCTGCGAATCCGCCCCGCCACGAACAGCTGCGACCAGTTCCGCCGGATCATCGTCCCGGGCTTCTTGGGCGAATGGGTCCGTACCGGTGCGGAAGGTCGCGTGGATATGACATGCGCCTGCGTCATCCTTCCGGGTGCGAGCATTCATCACGAGGGGAACCCCGTGGACTGGAGCGAAGTGATGAATGTCGAACGCATTCTCGGGGATCAGCCGAGGTTCAGCCGAGACCGTGGTGTGGACGGCGCTGTGCACATCACCCTGTAGGAGCTCACCGAGGAGGGCCGCGAGCCCTCGGTCTCCCGAATCAGAGTCAGTGAGGCGGCCAAAGATCATGCCTCCCTTTTCCATGACCGGGTAACGGGTCAATGACCCCACGCGGAAGGATCGCGCATGGAACGGACATGCGACCACGTCGTTGCCCCGTTTGGTGCGCAGCAGGGTTCCACCTGAGAGATCCGCACCACGGTGTGGGCAGACGGCGTCTGCGAACACCACTTCATCGGCGAGCCGGAGCAACATGAGTCTTCGGTGACCGATTCGAACAGGCGTGATCGTTTCGGTGAGTTCTTCGACAAGGGCGAGTAGGTACCACCCGTTGTGTAGATCGTTGGTGGTCATGGAACTCTCCTAATTCCTGATGTGCTGACGTACTTCGCTGGCGGCTCGAACTCCAGATGCATGAGCTTGATCCAAGAACGGAGCGCGTCCCTGTGCCTGGCTGGCTTCGCCGGCGAAGAACACCCGCTCTTCCCACGGTTGTCGCCATGTGGCGGCTGCGGCGGCCACTTCGGGCCCCGGTTTCGTGAAAGCACCGGCACGCCAGGGTCCCGAGGACCAATCCTCGATCAGTGGCGGATCATCGGTGATCTTCAACGTGGGATCGAGGGCCGTCACAGCGCGCGTCAAGGCTGTCGGTGAGGACGCGAGAGCACGCAGTTTCGATGCCTGCGGCCCCTTGCTCACGGCCACGACATACTGCTGATTGCCGAGTACGGTGACGTGGCCCAAACCGCCGTCGCCGTCGAATGTGAAGCGTTCGCCGGTTGCGCGCTGTTCGAGTCGCAGAGCCACGACAACACCGTCGCCGGCCTCGAGTCGACCAGCTGCTGTGATACGCGAAGACGGTAGACCGGTGACCCTGAGAGTACCGTTGGCGACCAGCGGCGGGGGGATGGTGATGACAACCTTGTCGGCGTCCACGACTCCGTGTTCCAGCACGAGTTGAACCCCATCATTGGTCAGACGGATCTCGTGAACGGCATGGCTGAGGCGCACATCCAAGCCTGCGGCCCAACGATGCAAATGGGTTTCCAATCCCGTACCCGCTCGTAGTTGTTGATCGGAGGAGCCGGCGTACCAGTCCTCGGTGCAGAACGAGCCGAGTGACGTATGGGCCACGGCGGTTGCAGTGTTCTGTTGGAACCATTCGATGAACACCTGCTGGTCAAGGCGGGACACTCGCGCCATGCGCAACGCTTGCTGTACGCTCACCGAGCCCATCCCCATCCCGGACAGTTGTTTGTGAATGTGTCTCAAGATGGTGAGGGTACGAAGGGGGGAGGAGACCTGGGTGTCCCCGGTCAGCGGGCGAGCGGCTCCATCGACCACGATCACTCCACGTTCGAGTGAGGTTGCCGCCGGGGAGCAGTCGCTGGCGAGCATCGCGTCATGGAGCAGCGGGTTGTCGGAGCCATGGATGACCTGGGCTCCGAGCTCCACGACAGGATCCGTTGTGGACTGTCCTTCCTGCGGACGTAGTGAGCGGACTCGACCGCCGATTCGGTTGGTCGCTTCCAACACGCTCACCTCGTGGTCGACCGCGAGACTTCCGGCACAGGTGAGGCCAGCCAGGCCGGCTCCCACGACCACGATCTTCATCCGACCATGACCTTTCACCGTGCTGCCCATCGCAGGGCAGCCGGTCGCATGCGGCGGGGGAAGGGCTCAGAGGTCCACGACGAATCACCTTCCAACACGAACTCGTGCCATCGGTCGAGCATGGCTGTCCAGATTGTCGGGAGTGCGATGCGGGTCAACGCCGCTCCCATGCAGTAGTGCGCGCCATGACCGAATCCCAGAGGCCGGCCTTGTTCGCGACTGGGATCGAAGAGAGAAGGGTTCTCGAACTGTTCCGGATCGTGGTTGGCAGCGCCAAGGTGCACCAAGCAGCGTTGTCCACCACGAACGGTTCCGGAAGGCAGATCGATGTCTTGCAGGGCTTGGCGCGCGGCGAAAGGAACGGGGCTCTGCCACCGCACGAGTTCTTCGAGAAACGCTGTTGGCGCTTCGAGCATCTTGCTGCGTAGCTCGGGGTCCCTTGCAAGCATGAGACCCGAGGTGACCAAATCGGTGAGGGGACTGAACCCACCGATTATGCACAGCCCCATTGTTGCCGCCTTCTCCTGCGACGAGAGTCGTGGATCTGTGGCGAATCGCTCTGCTGGGCACTGTGGCTCGGAAACGTCCGCCAGTGTCGCCACGTGGCTGGTCGTCCACCGATCCACCATCGTCGAGGCGGCCACCGTCTGCAACCGCAGGGCGGGTTGGGGCAGTGGGTTGAGTACGAGTCGCGAGGCTCTCACCATCTGGAGGAACTTCGCGGACAACTCGGTCGTGAGGACGGCAGCCAACGCGGCGGCAGCGGTGTGGTCCGCGAGTACCTTGTCAACCGGGCCTTCGTTGCCAACGACCGAATCGATGGACGCTTCAACTGAACGGGCGATCTGTGGACGCATGGTTGCGACAGCGGCTGGCCCCAGCAACGCTTGGGCGGGAGCTCGGAGACGGGCTTGTTCGGCGCCGTCAGTGGTGAGCATGGAAGTAACAACCCCGCCTGCGTCTCGTCGATCCTGCTGGGCTTGCTCGGCCGACATGTTTGGAGAGCTGAGGGCGGCCATCACGTCGCGATGACGTGTGATCACCAGCAATCCGCTGGCCGGGTCCAGATGTAGGGGATCTTCACGCTGAAGTCGATGCCACGTCGGTATCGGGTTGCGAAGAGTTTGGGGGGCCCAGATTCCAGCCCGTTTGGTGGCATCAGCGGACACGGGGCCCTCGCCACTTGAACGTGATAGCGGTGAGGAAGGTGCCGAGGATGATCCAAGCCACCAGGGTGACCACGATTCCTTGGAGATTCCAGACTCCGCCAGCTTCCACGGCCTTGAACGTGTCCGGAAGGAAGACGTGTCGGAAGCCGCGGGTCATGGGAGCCAGGGGAAAGACGGAGGCGATGGTTTGCATCCACCCTGGAAGCATGTGGAAGGGGTAGAAGACGCCGGAGATGAACTGGAGGATCATGAAAGGTGGAGTCGTGACTGCGGCTGCGGACTTCGCATTGGGAATCAGCGCGCAGTAGGCGAAACCCGCCATCGTGCAGGCCGCTGTGCCGAGCAACAACACCCAGATGAATGTGCCCCACAGTGCGGCTGTCGCCGGCAGGTCCAGCTGGAACAACAGCACAGCCACAAGCAACAGGAGAGCGACCTCCAACACCGTTGTGATGAGGACCATCAGTACCTTGCCGATGAAGTAGGCCGATTTCGGCATGGGTGAGGAGGCCATCCGGCGGATGATGCCGTGCTCTCGTTCGATGACGACGCTGATCGTCAAGCCGCTGAAGGCTGTGCTCATGGCGCCAGCAGCAATGATGCCGCTGATGAACACTTGGCGGAAGTCGACGTCGGTTCCCTCAACCGGGCCTGAGAACACAGATCCGAAGATCAGCATGAGCAGCAGGGGCAGTGACACGGTGAAGACGAGCGATTGAGGATTGCGGATGAAGCCCAGAAGCTCCACCTTGATTCGCGCAAGGGTGGCAGGCACGATGCCAGGCATGCTCGGTTCGTCGGCGTGGACCGCGGCCACGTTCGCGAGTTGGGCAGTCATCTCTTTCACTCCGTCTTCTCGAGGGATACGAGGGCAAGATAGGTGTCTTCCAGCGTGGGACGTTTCACGATGAGGCCAGGGACTTCATCGTGTCCGCGTTCCTTGGCCCATGACGCGAGCTCCTGGACGACGCGGGTCGGCTGGTCCGTGGCGAGCGACACTCGGCCGGTGTGATCGTTGAAGGGGACAGCCAGTTCCTTCGGGAGCCGAGGCTCGTCCTTGTCGATTGGATCGCAGATGACCTGGGTGGTGTGACCGGCGAGCGTCGTGAGTTCGCTCAAGGTACCGACCTGACGCATGCGTCCACGCGCGATGATGCCAGCCCTGTCGGCGAGTGCTTCGGCCTCGTCCAGATAGTGCGTGGTGAGCACTGTGGTCACGTTGCGTTCCTTGAAGAAGCGCACCAGATCCCAAGCTTGGCGACGCGCTTCAGGGTCCAAGCCAGTGGTTGGCTCATCGAGGAACAGCACGTCGGGTCGGCCGGCCATTCCCACAGCAACGTCGAGCCGACGTCGCTGACCTCCGGACATCGAGGATGCTCGGGAGCGGCTCTTCGCGGTCAGTCCCACCATCTCGATGAGTTCATCAGGGTCGAAGGGGTTCGGGTAGAACGCTGTGAAGTGCGAGACGACTTCGCGCACGGTGAGTTCTGCGAAGTCGGCCGTGTTCTGCGGGACAACGCCGACTCGTGCTCGCCAAGCTCGGCGGTCCTTCCCGGGATCCTCTCCGAGGATGGAGACCTCGCCCGAGGTGCGGGTGCGGGTACCCACCATGATCTCCACGGCGGTGGTCTTGCCTGCACCGTTCGGGCCCAATAGTGCGAACACTTCTCCGCGGTGGACGACCATGTCCAACCCGTCCACCGCGTTGAAATCGCCGTAGGTCTTGACGAGTTGTTTGACCTCGATCGGATTCTCGCTCATCGTCACTCCTCGTTGCTTGGCATCAGATGCTGCAGCAGCACGGGCAACAGCAGCAGTGCCCGGCCACGTTGATTTGGCTCAGCTCGGACACGTCCAGCGGACTGGACGGGATCTGTGGAACGTTGGGGATGACGAGCCGACAAACGCCGTTGGTGTGTCCCTCCACCCATGCCTGGTAGTGCTCGCGCAGTTTGGTGGCTTCGGGCTCAGGACTCGCTGTGGTGGAGGGTTCGAAGCTTATGGTCACGTCTGCCGATTCGGGGACGATGAGGCCCTTTTCCGCCAGGGCATCCCGTGGGGAATCGCGGAGCTTCTCGGCGTAGTCGTCGTCGGACCAGAACTGCACGAGCACTGCCGCATAGAGCCGTATGAACTCTTCCTCCGCGATCACGCTGTCCCTCTCGTCTTGCCATGTGTCGGCACCTGCCCAAGCCTCGCCGGAGCACTGGGCCCCAACAAGTGCATTCGGTACTGAAGGGGTACGTAACTTCGCTGCCGCGTTCGGCTCGATGCGTACGGTGCACGCAGTGGTGAAGGTGAACAGTCGGAGAACGATTCGCATTGGACGATTCCGCATACGCAGGGGTGCTCGGAGCCCTTCCCAAACCCGCATGCCAGTGGATGAATGGTGGTCATGCAGCAACCAGCCGAAGCGCCCGCTTCTCGGGGAATGTGCTCCCCACGGACCGCGTCGGAACACAGCCGTGTCCCGACGCGTGCTGTGAGCCTCGACGAGGTGCGGAACCACCCATTGCGCTTCCTCGCGGAACAGGCCGGGTATGGAGACCTCTCTGTATACGAGGCCGGCGGAGAGCAGATCGTTCTCGCCAACCATCCCGACCACGTCAAACAGGTCCTCGGCTCCGCGGCCGGGTGTTTCACGAAGGCAGGCACGCCGGATGATCTATTGCTGCGTGGTCTCGTCGGAGAAGGCCTGCTCACCGCAGAAGCCGGTCCTTGGCGGCGTCAACGGAGCGTTCTGGCTCCCATGTTTCGTCGAGCGCGGGTGGTACCAGCCGCCGAACGCATTCTTGACATCGCCGAGTCGCTCACAGAGGCATGGGAGCGTGAGCCCGGCGCGCGCTGTGTGGACGGCGAAATGTCCAGCGTCGCGCTGGACGTGCTGGTAGGGGTGCTGCTCGACGTCGATGCGGCCACCATTGGACCGGCGTTCGGGGAGGCCGTTGCCGAGCTCAATGCCCATCTTGGGAGAGGTGCCAACCGGACCGGAACTCCCCCTCAAAAGGTGAGTGAGGCACGACGGTTGATTCGTGCCATCGCAGGCGCGTTGATCCAGTCCGGCGCCTACCGGAGTGATGGACCCGAGTCGAACATGCACGAGTTGATGCGTCTTCACCGCGGGCCCGACCTGGCCGATCAGGTGCTCACGCTGATCATGGCAGGTCACGAAACGACAGCTCGGGCGATGAGTTGGACACTGCTGTTGTTGGCACGACACGAAGACGTGCAGGAGCAGGTTCGCACCGAGGCACGCCAGGTTCTGGGCAGGGAAGGCTCAATACGCGACAAGGTCGCCCAGATGCCACTCACCGAGGCCGTGGTGCGCGAGTCGATGCGGTTGTTCCCTCCAGTTTGGTCCATGAGTCGTCGCTCCACGACGGAGACGTCCATCGGGGGGATCGAGATTGCTTCGGGGACGCTCGTGGTGCTCAGCCAATGGCTGCAGCATCACGATGCTCGGTGGTGGGACGATCCATATGAGTTCAAGCCCGAGCGGTTCCTTGAAGCGGGCCCCTTGCCTGCCGCCTACTTCCCGTTCGGAGCCGGGGATCGCATTTGCATTGGGCAACATCTGGCCCTGATGGAAGTCGTGTTGGTGGTGGCTACGATCCTGCGACGCTTGCGCTTGCGTGCGGTGGGCCCCATGCCGGTCCCCGAAGCCCTGATCAGCCTGCGGCCGGCAGACGGGGCTCGTGTCATTGTGGAAACGGAGCGCGGGATATGAGTTACGACCCCAAGGATATGGGGCCCAGTCTGGCATGGGAACTGCGTCGGCTGGAACGTCAAGCGGAACTGTCGTTCGAAGCCGAACTGAGAATCCTGGAGAAGCTGCTCACAGGACGCACGCCATCCCGAGTGTTGGATCTTGGGTGCGGCTCGGGGGCTTTCACCCGTCGACTGCGGGACGCCTGGCCGGCTACCACCGTGGTAGGGGCCGATATCGACGGCGACATGTTGGCGCTGGTGGCCGAACCCACCAAGCTCATCGGACCCGACGAGACGTTGGTGCATGAATCGGAATCGGCCTACGAACTCATCATCATCCGATACGTGGCCCAGCATCTGTCCCCAGAGAGCCGTGGATCGATGTGGGCTCGTTGCCGGGCTGCCTTGGCCGAAGGCGGCCATGTGGTGGTGATTGATGTCGATGACTCCGATTGGGGAACCGTCCAGCCTCAGGACCACACTCTGGAGCCGATCTATCAACGCATCTCCGCATTCCAAACGCGCGGTGGGAGCGACAGATCAGTGGTCGGCCATCTGCCCGACGAGCTCAAGGCCGCTGGCTTCATCGAAGTCAGCCGGGTAAGGGATCACGTGGCTTCGTCAACCCGTCCGATCGACGATTTCGAGCCTCATCTGTCACCCACCCGACATGCCGGCCTAGTCGTGCAAAAGGTTCTGTCCTTGGCGGAGATGGCACGGCTTGCAGCTGCATGGCAGTCGGTTCGCTCCGATCCCGATGCCTTCATCTCCCTCAACATCCACGCTGTCCACGCCACCAACCCGAGCCAAACCACGTCAGTCCACACAAGACCGGAAGGGGTCATGTAATGAATGCCAACCTGCGAATCTTCATCGCAATCTTCTTCTTCATCAGCGGCATCGTCGGGGTGGTGCTCTCGGTGGTCAATTTCAACCAGCAACCGATGGCCGTTGCACCCGGAACCATCTTCGGCGTCGTAGGGCTCGTGGCCTTGGTGGCCGGCTGGCTGCTGGTCCGCAAGCCCCGGTACTGAGATCGCCCCACACACCAATAGACACAAGTAAGGAAGTTCGTCAGCATGACCCCGTTGCGTTTCCGAGAGAGCCTCGACGTGCACTTCGTCGATACCGACAAGTTGTTCTTGTTGTCGGAGAACATGAACGTCCTGTTGGACAACCCGGTTGCGGTAGCGGTAGCACGGCAGGTGAATGGGCAACGCAACCTGTCTCAGGTGGTGGCGGCCTTGGCGCCTGAGATCTCGCCCATGACGGCCTTCGCAGTCACCAAGGGCATGTGTCAGGCGGGCTACCTCATGGAGGGAGCACCCACCGGTGACGACTTCGCCGCCTACCTGGATGGCCATGGTCTGGACTCCTCCGCAGTGCGGGGGCGTGCAGGCTCGACCACGGTGGGCATCGTTCTTCTGGATGAACGAGCAGCTGCTGCCCAGGCCGCTGAACAGTCGCGACAGGCACTGGAGGGGCTCGGGTGTGCCGTGACAGTGGTTGCCGCCAGTGAGTGGCGACAGGTGGGGGATTCCTCCCTGCTCGTGGTCATGTGCGATGACTACTTGCAGCCCTCGCTCCGAGAGATCAACGAGTACCGAGTCGCTACCGAGTCCCCTTGGCTCCTCACACGTCCTTTGGGAAGCACCCTGTGGGTGGGCCCCACGTTCATGCCGGGTGAGACTGGATGCTGGCGCTGCCTCGACCAGCGCCTGACGGCGAATCGGCAAGTCGAACGCTATCTGGCGGAGAAGAACAGCCACGACTATGCGGCTGCATCGGTCCGGGGGTTCCTGCCGGGTAGCGAAGGCCTGATTGCAGGCTTTCTTGCACGTGAGGTGGCGAATCTCATCGGCGAAACCCAGATGCGTACCAGCGGCGTGATGTTGAGTGTTGATCCAGGGACACTCGAGGTGGAAGAGCACGCCTTGATTCACCAGCCGCAGTGCAGTGCTTGCGGCGACCCGGATCGCGCCTTGAACACTGCAGGGTTCGAGCTTGGTGAAGCCACTGCGACCGATCTCAAGGATGGTGGCTTCCGCGTGTGTAGCCCCGAGGAAACGGTGGCACGTCTCGAGCACCACATCAGCCCCTACCTGGGTGCAGTGTCACGCCTGGAGAGCCTGGGAGTGGACACCGAGGGCGTCACGTACTCATTCGGGGCTGGACACAACTTCGCGATGATCAGTGATGACGTGGCGCTGCTGCGCAGCAACATGCGGGGGCAAAGTGGCGGCAAGGGACGCACCGAGGCGCAGGCCAAGGCAAGTGCCATCTGTGAGGCGTTGGAACGTTACTGCGGCGTCTGGAGTCCTCAGGTTCCTGCTGTGCGGGGTAGCTTCAATCGCCTGCGGGACGAAGCACGCGTCCTGCACCCCCACGATTCACTGCTGTTTTCGGAGACCCAGTACGACAACCGAGCAACGCTCAACAAGCTGCCAGATCATCGTTTGCACCGGATTCCCAAGCGGTTCGATGAAGATCGTGAAACGAACTTCACCAAGGCGCGGTCGCTCACCACAGGTGAGGAGGTACTCGTGCCCGGTGGCCTCATCTGGTACGGGGAACCTGATACGAGAACCCACCACTATGTGAGCACTGACTCCAATGGTGGCGCGGCCGGCAACACTCTGGAAGAAGCCATTCTCCAAGGACTCTGTGAGGTGCTCGAACGAGACTCGGTTGCACTGTGGTGGTTCAGCCGGGTGCAGCGGCCGGCAGTCGATCTCGATTCGTTCGGTGACCCTTACATCGCACGGTTGCAGGAGTTCTATGCCGAGATGGATCGCAGCCTGTGGATGCTCGATCTGACCTCCGACATCGGTGTTCCGACGTTCGCAGCGCTGTCCCGCCGGGAGCACGACGTCGAGGACATCATGCTTGGGTTCGGATGTCATCCCGACCCCCACGTCGCGATGTTCCGATCGATGACCGAGCTCAACCAGTTCCTGCCCTACGTGGTCCGCAGGGATGCCCAAGGCAACACCCTGTACCAGACCGACGACGACGCCACGCTGAACTGGTGCAAGACCGTCACGTTGGACACCGATCCGTGGCTGCGACCCCACGATGGCCTCAAGGCCTACACCAAGGCCGACGCTGATGCCACGCGTCCGAGCGCTCGTATCGACCTGGCCGTGGGGAACCTCGTGGAGCGACTGCAGGGGGCTGGCGTGGAGACACTCGTGGTGAACCAGACCCGCCCAGACATTGATTTGTCGGTGGTCAAGGTCATCACCCCTGGGCTGCGGCACTTCTGGCCCCGTAGCGCACCGGGCCGTCTCTACGACGCGCCTGTTGCCATGGGCTGGCTCGAGGAACCGCTGACTGAAGCGCAGCTCAACCCGCGAGGGGTGTTCTTCTGACATGACCACCATCAACATCGAATCCCCAACCGGCGGCTCCCATGTGGTGGGGAGCGACGCCGCGGTTCATGTGCGTCTTCGAGACGGGATGAGCGCAGAGGCAGCCGATACCCGGCTGAGGTTGACCCACGAAGGGACGACGCGTGAGGTCACCGTCGGCATGGCCGTGGTTGCGGAGACCCTGGCGAGACTGGGAGAACCGTGTCTCAGCAAGGACCTCCTGCACTCAGTGGTGGCCAACAGCGGTGATGCGGGTTTGCAGGCCGTGGCCGTATTCCAAGTGGCTCTCCGACGACTTGAAATGGCAGGGCTGCTGGAGCATGTGGTGGTGCTCGACGGGCGTGTCGTGGCCCGCCTCGGCACCGATGGCGGTCTACCCGTGCAGTTGACGAAGGCCCCCTCCAAGGGATTGAAACTTGCACGGCTGGCAGTGCTGCGGGTCTTGGATGACGGGTGGGTCCGGGCGGAAGGAGGACGGAGTCACCTTGTGGTCCACGTACACCGAGACCACGTTCCCGCGCTCATGGATGGGTTTGCGGACGATCGTGACCAACTCGATGCATGTCTTGCCGATCTTCTGTGGTCGGCATCACTGCTCGATGAGCGGGACGCTGAGGAAGCGCCGGAGAGCCGCATGTGGTCTCCGGCGGAACTGTGGATGCACCGCCAGTTCCATGATGGGCGTGGCGTCGCGGCCTACGGCGGAACGTATCCGCTGGAAGACGTGGAACCAGAACCGTTCGACACGTTCGATGGCGAGTTGGGGGAGGAGATACCTCTTCCCCCGGTGGATCTCCACGTTCGTGGCCTGTCGGAGATGTCCCTGGCCGAGGCCATCGAGCAGCGACGATCTGTCCGGGAGTTCAGCGCTGAACGTGCGCCGACCTTGGCCATGTTGTCAGAGCTCTTGTTCCGCACCATGCGAGCCCGTGGCGTCCGCTCAGGGGAGAAGGGACTCGACGTGGTCGATCGGCCGTACCCGTCCGGCGGGGCAATCCACGAGATCAACACCTACGTGGTGGTCACTCGCTGTGATGAGTTGGCGCCTGGGCTGTGGCGATATCAGGCAAGAAAGCATGCTCTGGCTCGTGTCGAGGCATCAGACGATGTAGTGGCGACGATTGCTGCCGATGCGGGCAGGGTGGCCGGTGGTGAGCCAGCTCCGGTGACCGTGCTGCTCACCGCTCGCTTCTCCCGCATCATGTGGAAGTACCAGACCGTGGCGTATCCGTTGGCCTTGAAACACGTGGGTGTGGTCACACAGAACATGTATCTGGTGGCTTCGGCCATGGGGCTTGGTGTGTGCGCGCTGGGTGGGGGAAGCGGTGGTCTATTCAACGAAGCCACCAAGATCGACCCGCTCATCGAGGGTCAAGTGGGCGCTCTCGTGGTTGGAATTCCGGGAGATGAGGAACAGCGTTCATGATGTATCGGTTCAAGGCGCTTGAGAAGAAGCGCCAGTTCGATCAACTTGACACCACGATCCAGTTGGCCCGTCCTCGAGGTTGGGTTGCCGTGTTCGTGATCCTCATCGTGACGGCACTTCTGGGCATCTGGGGTTTCTTGGGCAGTATTCCAAGAACGACGACCGCCAGTGGTCTGCTGGGCTATCCCGAAGGGATGATCTCCATCCAAGCCGTGTCGAGTGGGCAGGTGTTGGACGTCCCAGTACGACCGGGAAGCGTCGTGGAGGAGGGCGAAGTCGTCCTGGTCATCGAGCCGGCTCAAGGCGAACCGATCGAGATTGAAAGCCCGAGTGATGGGCGCATTGTGAGCACCGAGTGCATGCCGGGAGAGATCGTCCAGCCGGGCTCGGATTGCATTTCACTCGAACGTGGTTTCCGAGAGGACGGGCACCTTGTGGCAACGCTGTTCATCGATGCCGATGTGATTCCGATGGTCGAGCCCGACCAGGTGGTCCTGATTCGAGTACCCGGCGTCAACTCCAGGCAATTCGGACTCTTGCGGGGGCGTGTTTCCACGGTGGCGGAGTTCCCCTTGGCTGGTGGAGAGCAACATGCTGCACCGCCCACAGCCGTGACAGTGGAACTTGAAGTCTCTGACGACACACCCAGCGGCTACGTATGGACCAGCCGCACGGGTCCAGATCATGAGCTTAGGTCCCAAACGCCGATCACTGCCGACATTCGGTTGGGAGAGGCATCTCCGATCAGCTTGGTGGGGTCATGACGACATCCTTCGAACACGAGACGCGCAGCGCGGATGGCACTGGCCGTCTGCAGACACGCTCTGCCAAGAAGCGCCCAAGTCTGAAGGAAGCCCTCGAGAAACGTGTTGCTCGGGGGCGTCCGGAGCGCACTCCAACGCTGATCCAGATGGAGGCGGTGGAATGTGGTGCCGCGTCCTTGGGCATTCTGCTGCGGTACCACGGACGCCACGTGCCGCTCGAGGAGCTGCGTCGTGAGTGCGCAGTGTCCCGCGACGGCGCCAATGCAGCGAAGGTCGTCACTGCCGGCCATAGTTATGGCTTGGTGGGATCAGGAAAGACCATCGACCTTCCGGACCTCGCCGAACTGGATCATCCAGTGATCATCCACTGGGCCTTCCAGCACTTCATGGTGTTGGAAGGGTTCCAACGGCGTGGCAAGTCGATCGTGGTCCATGTCAATGACCCGGCCATGGGACGTCGCACCATGACGCTGCGGGAATTCGACGAGGGTTTCACTGGAGTCATTCTGGATCTCGTCCCTGGGCCGGAATTTGAACCTGGTGGTGACCAGCCCCTTCTGGCGGGGGACTACTCACGTCGGTTGAATCGCAATGGGCGAGCCCTGCCTCTGGCGATGCTGGCCGCTGTCGTTCTCGTGGTGCCAGGGTTGGCAGTTCCCTTCCTTGGCAGACTCTTCCTCGACCGTGGGTTCGAAGGGTCTGCTGTGGCCCTTGCGATCTGTGTTGCTGGGTTGTCACTGAGCACCATTGCGACAATCGTGCTGACGATCACGCAGAACTACTACCTGAGGGCTGCGGAGACCAGACTGGGTCTGGCACGGTCCACACAATTGGTGCGGCATCTCCTACGGCTACCGCTGCATTTCTTCGTGCAACGAAACCCCGCGGAGTTGGCGCGACGAGTGATGACGAGCACCATCGTCATCCACACCTTGACGCGTGACATCCTCCGCGGACTCGCGAACATCCTGCTCATCGGGGTGTACGGCATTGCGATGCTGCACCGCGATCTGTTCCTCGGAGCGTTGGCGTTGGCGGTGTCCGGGATCAATCTGGGAGTGCTGCAACTGGTCATTCGAACCCGCACCGAGGCAGCCGCTGCGCTAGAGGCCAGAGAGGCATCGCTGACGGTGACCACTCTGCAGACGCTGGCCACCATCGAGACGGTCAAGGCTTCTGGCGCCGAGGATGTGTCCTTCAACCGATGGGCCGGTTTCATGGCCCGGGTCATCACCGAGGGCCAACGGCTCGGTCAGGCCACTGCGGCACTCTCGGTGCTGCCCACGCTTCTCTCCACCATCAACGCGGCTCTGGTGGTCACGATCGGGGGACTTCGTGCAGCAGATGGAGCCCTGACGATAGGAATCCTGTTTGCCTTTCAAACCCTTCTCGGCTCCATCAACGTGCCGTTGACCCAGATCACGAATCAGGCGAGTCGGCTGCAAGAACTGGGCGTACAGGTTGCGCGACTGCGTGACGTGGAGAACTACGAGACGGACCTTCTGGAGCAGGGCGAGCCTCCCGTCGACACACCAGAAGCATCGGAAGCAGTCGAAGACCGCGTGCGCAGTGATGACAAGCCCAGCGGTGCGATCAGACTGGAGTCGGTCGGGTTCGCCTTCCCCGGGCAGGAGGAGGAGTGGATCACCGATCTGAGTTTCACCGTGGAACCTGGCATGCGACTTGCATTGGTGGGTGCTTCGGGGAGTGGCAAGTCCACGGTCGGGCGGATCGTCGCAGGCTTGGAGTCTCCCACTTCAGGTTCGGTGCTGATCGATGGACGTCCACGGACCGAATGGAGCGCGGAAGCGTTGACGGGGGCGATCGGCTATGTCGACCAGAACGTTGTCCTGTTCGAGGGCTCGGTGCGTGACAATGTGTCGATGTGGGACCCCGACATGCCCGATGAAGTGGTGATTCAGGCCCTCGAGGACGCCGAGCTGTTCGAGGACACCGCCAAGCGAGCTGGAGCGACGAACGCCCGTGTTGTCGAAGGGGGCCGAAACCTCTCCGGCGGGCAACGGCAGCGTCTCGAGCTTGCGCGAGCTCTGGCTGCCTCGCCCAGCCTTTTGATTCTCGATGAGGCCACAAGTGCTTTGGATCCGGTCACCGAGACGCGGGTGATCGACAACATCCGCCGACGTGGTTGTGCGGTGATGCTGATTGCACACAGGTTGTCCACCATTCGTGACGCGGACCGGATCTTGGTGCTGGAGCGTGGGCGCGTCGTCGAATCGGGACGTCATCACGAGTTGCTGGAAGCCAGAGGCTATTACCACCGCCTCATCACAAGTGGCGCCACGAGTTCTCAGGAAGGGCAGGAGTCCGCATGACGCAGGTGGTTGCCGTCCCATCTGTCTGGGACGGTTTCATCGAGGAACAGATCGTCCACGATTCGGGCTCGGCGACGATCGTCGAGCCGGGTCAGCTCTACGTCGTCGCATCGGGCAGTGTGGATGTCTTCGCTGTCACGATGAGTGACGACGGAACTCCGGTGGGTCAATGGGTGTCTGCTGGACGTCTCGGTCCTGGAGATCTGCTCATCGGTCCCGCGCCTGGGCCGATGCGCCGCTTCTTGGCACGGTTGCTTGAAGATGGCTGCCTTCTGAGGGTCGACTTCGCAGCAGTTCGCACAGCGGTGGCCCACGAGCCCACTGGAGCACTTGCGATGGCCTTGGCCAAGGGCTTCGACACGACGGTGAGCAAGGTGGGCCGTACAAGGGAAGATGAGCTACCGCCGCAGGACTTCACGGCACTGGAAGCGGGAAGAACCGTTTCGGTGATCGCGGGTTCGGTCGTCCGCCCGGTGCGCGAAGCAGTCTGGGTCCAAGTTGCGCACGGTGAACTGCAGGTGCACGGCCTGTTGTCAAACCGGTACCGCGATGGTGAATGGATCTGCATGTCGCGACGCCATTGGGCGACAGCGAAGAGCGGCACGACCGTACGATGCTGGGACTCGGCCGAGGTTCTCGTGGAGGAGGACTTCTGGGTCCTCGCCATCACGAGTTTCACCCGACTCCTCTACGGTTACGACCGACGGGCGCGTCGCGAGGGGCGAGCAGCCGCGGCGCGTGCCGCGGCGCGACGGGACCAGAACTCCGCGCTCGTCGATGGTATTCGGCGTCGTCAGGACCGGTTGGTGGTTGAAGCCGGACGCCCGACACTCGGTAGTACAAGTGTTTCGCACCTGACCGCGGTGATGCGTGTCTTGGCTGAGATGGGCCATCGATGGGCGCCACCATCGGCGGTCCGCCACTCTCTGGAACGGATGAAGAGTTTCGACGAGCTGGGGCGGACTGGATGGATTCGCGCACGGCGCGTGCGTCTGGAGAAGGGCTGGTGGCTGGAAGAGTTGGGCCCGCTGGTGGCCGAACGCAGTGGAGAGCCGGTCGCGCTGATCCCAGATGATCGCGGCTATCTGTTCGAATTCGGCGACGATCGCGACCCCGAGCGTGTGAACAGCACCAACCAACGGCTCGTGGACCGCCATGCGTGGATGATCTACCCCTCGCTTCCCGAGGACGCCGGAACGATCGGCGACCTCTTGCGTTTCGCGGCACGGGGGCTCCATCCCGAGATCTTGAGGTTCTTTCTGGTCACGGTCATCGTGGTGACACTGAGCCTGGTCACACCGATTCTCAACGGTCGGATCATGGGCAGTCTGATCGAACAGACCGATCGTCCGCTCATCGTGCAGGCGGGCATCGCAATGGTTCTGGCAGCGTTGGTGGTGGCGGCCTTCTCCGCGGTGCAGAATCTCACCGTTCTCAGAGCCCAGGGACTATTGACATCGCGGAGTCAATCGGCGATCTGGGGCAAGGTACTGCGCTTGCCGCTACCGTTCTTCGCCAACATGTCGACTGGCCGCTTGGGCACCATCGTGCTCGGTGTGGCGAGAGCCTCCGAATTGTTGTCGAGCGCGTTCGTCAGTGCCATCCTCGGCCTTCTCACAGGGGCCGCCCAACTGGTGGTCATGTTGGTTTCAGTGCCAACATTCGCCGCGGTCATCGTCGGAGAACTTGCCCTGTTCGGGCTCGTCATGGGTCTCACCATGCGTAGTGACCTGAGGCTCCAGATGCAGAGATATGTCGCCAGTCAGCGCGTTGAAGCGATGTCGTTTGAACTGTTGAGTGCCGTGCCCAAACTGCGTATCGCCGGAGCTGAGGAGCGCGCTTTGGCCCGATGGGCATTGCTGAAGGAGCGCGCTGAGGATCTCGGGCAGCGCAGTCGTGAGCTTCAGGATCGCCTGCAGATGCTGGCCGCGGCAGCGCTCCCTGTGACGATGGTCACCATCGTGGCCCTGACCCTCTACTCACAGGATCGCAGCCCCGGCCTGGTGAACCTCATCACTTTCATCACGGCTGCGCAGTTGCTCATGGGGTCGGTCGTGCAGTTCGTGTTCAACATCCCCCTGTTCACTCAGGCCGCGCCTTTGTTGAAGGGCGTTGAGCCGATCTTGGCATCCGAGCCAGAAGCCAGCGTCGAGAAGGCTCAGCCCGGTGAGGTCTCTGGCCACATAGCCATGCGCAACGTCTCGTTCCGCTACGGGAACGACGGGCCGATGGTGCTGGACAACGTGAGCTTCGAGGTTCAGCCCGGAGAGTTCGTTGGTATCGTCGGGCCCTCCGGCAGCGGCAAATCCTCCGTGTTGCGACTGCTGCTGGGATTCGAACGCCCAGATTCGGGCAGCGTCTTGATCGACCGAACCGACCTGTGGGAGCTGGATGTTGCAGCGGTACGCCGTCAGTGGGGGGTCGTCCTTCAGAACGGTGAGGTGATGAATGGCTCGATCGGTGAAAACATCGCTGCTTCGGGGAACTTCACGGAGAAGGAGATCTGGGACGCGGCCACGATGGCCGGACTCGCTGATGATGTTCGCGCGATGCCCATGAAGATGGAGACCCTGATCAACTCTGGTGCCACCGGGATCTCAGGTGGGCAGCGGCAGCGAATCTTGATCGCTCGGGCCCTGATCAAGCGTCCCCGCCTCGTGGTGTTCGATGAAGCGACGAGCGCTTTGGACAACCCCACCCAGAGAGTTGTGGCTGAATCCACTCGCATGCTCAACGCGAGTCGCATCGTGGTTGCGCATCGACTGTCGACCATTGCCGAGGCTGACAAGATCTTGGTGTTGGATCGCGGGAAGATCGTGCAGACGGGCACCTATCAAGAACTGCTCCAGGATCAGGATGGGCTGTTCGCGAAGCTGGCCGCCACACAAGAGGCCGAGGACCGTCTCCACTCCGAAGGGGTGTGAGACGTCATCGCTGTCGCTATGATCTCGTTCGGTCTAATGGGGATGCTGTTTGCTGAATGAGGATAAGTAATGCCGCTTGAGGTTGAGCCCGCGCGAGAGGATGCATCGGAGCGAGCCTCGGTGGTGGTCATCGGCAATTTCGATGGCGTCCACCGGGGCCACCAAGCCGTTCTGGAGCAGGCGTCCCGCATCCATCCTGGGCGCAAACTCGTGGCGGTGACGTTCTGGCCCCACCCGATGGCCGTGGTACGGCCCGAGAAGGCCCCGCGGCTGTTGACGAGCTTGGAGGAGCGCGCGAGCCTGCTGACCGATGCGGGAGCCGACCACGTCGAGGTCGTGGGCTTCACTCCCGAGCTGGCGAGCTGGGAGCCGGAGCGTTTCATCGAGGAGATCCTGCGTCCGTTGAACGCCGGAACCGTCGTGGTGGGCAGCAACTTCCGGTTCGGGCACCGGGCCAGCGGAACGGTGGATGATCTCCGAGCCGCAGGGCTCGAGGTACTCGATGTCGACCTCATCCAGACCGGCCACACCACCACCTCATCCACCGAGATCCGGCGCCTCGTCGCTGCTGGCGATGTGGCCGAGGCCGAGCAACATCTGGGGCGCCGCTTCCGGTTCAGCGGAATCGTGGTGCGTGGCCACCAGCGCGGGCGTGAGCTCGGTTTCCCCACGGCGAACCTGCCCGTGCCGCGTGATCGTGCGGTCCCGGCCGATGGGGTCTACAGCGGATACATGCGTCGTCTCGATGTGGATGAACCCGAAGTGTGGCCTGCCGCGATCTCGGTGGGGAAGAACCCGACCTTCGATGATGTGGCGGATGCGGTGGTCGAGGCCCATGTCATCGACCGGGATGATCTGGATCTTTATGGGGTTCCCGTCGCGGTGGACTTCGTCGACTTTCTTCGGGGCAATGTGAAGTTCACCGGCATCGACTCCCTCATCGACCAGATCGGCCTCGACGTCGATCACTGTCGGGCCTCGCTCAGGGCGCTCCCAGAAGGCGAGCGATGGCTGCGGCGACCGCTCCGGCCACGACCACGAGAATGAACGGCGCCCGCAGGGCGAGAGCCGCAGCGCCCGCGGCCAGGGCGGCGAGTCGTGCGTCGATGGTCAGGGTCTGACCATCGGTGAACGTGTTGGTGACCACGAGTGAGGCCAACAGCCCTGCGGTGAGCCCTGCTGCCACATGCAGGAACCGCGGGTGCTGGAGCCTGTCGGCGTCCATCAGGTAGCCGACCGCCTTGATGGCGAACGAGATGACGCAGGCGCCGAGGAGCCACCACCACATCAGCGATCACTCCTGATGCCACGTCCGGTCCACAGCGTGATCGTGGTGGCGACGAGAGCGGCCACGAGGATCGGCACCCCCGCCGGTGCCCAGGGGACACACAATGCCGTGACCAGGGCTCCTGCCACGGCGATGCCTGCCGGTTCGCGCTTCTTCAAGTGCGGCCACAGGAGCCCCAGGAAGGCGGCCACCGCTGCGCCATCGAGCCCCCAGGCGTTCGGGTCGCCCATCGTCTCGCCGACGAGAGCGCCGACGAGGGTGAACAGATTCCACAGGATGAAGACACCCAGCCCTGCGGTCCAGAAACCGCGTCGACGCTCTGTCGGCCCCTCCTGCCCGAGCGCAGTGGCAGCAGACTCGTCGATGGTGACATGGGCCGCCACGGGTTTGAGACGCTTCGGCGGTCGGATCAGCGCATTCATCTGGACGCCGTACACACCATTGCGGACGCCCAGCAGACTGGCCGCTCCGAGTGCGGCGCCGGGGGAGCCGCCGCCGCTGAGAACACCGATGAACGCGAACTGCGATCCGCCTGTGAACATGAGGGCGCTGAGCGCCATTGCCTGCAGGGTGGTGAGCCCCGCAGCGATGGCCAGTGCACCGAAGCTGATGCCATAGAGCCCCACCGCGACTGCGATCGAGATGCCCGCACGAAAGCCGGGGGAGTCGCGCAGCGGCAGGGTGGTGGCGACTGGCATGGGCCTTTCCTACCTGATTTCGCGACTGGATGCACCCTTGGTATCCTGTCGAGGTTGCCGTCACGACGGCCGCGGATCACCAAGAGCATCCATCGGCACGCACCACCTGGTGCGCAGGTCCCGGATGCGCCGCGCAACGGGAAACCCCGGGAGGAGGGCGTTCATGGACGCCGATACGAAGAAGAAGATCATCGAAGAGTACGCGACCAAGCCGGGTGACACCGGGTCGCCGGACATCCAGATCGCTCTGCTCACGCACCGTATCTCGAGCCTGACCGAGCACCTCAAGGAGCACAAGCATGACCATCACAGCCGTCGCGGCCTGATGCTCATGGTCGGTCAGCGTCGTCGTCTGCTCAACTATGTCGCGAAGCAGGACATCGAGCACTACCGCGAGCTCATCAAGAAGCTCGGCCTGCGTCGTTGACGTCTGCATGATCTTCACTGCGACCCCCGCCCGGACGCCGTCCGGGCGGGGGTCGCAGCGCATCTGGCCCACTTCGCTAGGCTGGCTGTGAAAACTGAACAACCATCCACTCACGAGCAATGTTGATACGACCGCGCCCGGATCCATCGGAGTGGGTCCTCGGTAGTGGCCTGCGGGGCGAACGAACCCGCCGGCCTCGATCGAAGACCACCTCCTGACGAATGATCCGGACGCGGAGTCGCGTACAGGAAGGAATCCCATGGAGGGATCTGACATCAAATACACCGAGGCCATTCTCGACAACGGCGAGTACGGCAAACACGTCGTCCGATTCGAAGCCGGCCTCCTGGCTCAGCAGGCAGCCGGTTCGGCCGCCGTCTACATCGATGAGGACACGATGCTCCTCTCGGCCACCAGCGCCGCCAAGTCGCCGCGCGACTCGATCGATTTCTTCCCGCTGACCGTCGACGTCGAAGAGCGCATGTACGCCGCGGGCCGCATCCCCGGCTCGTTCTTCCGCCGTGAGGGACGCCCCAGCGAGGGTGCCATCCTGGCCTGCCGACTGATCGACCGTCCGCTGCGTCCGAGCTTCACCAAGGGGCTCCGCAACGAGGTCCAGGTCGTCGTCACGGTCATGGCGCTCAATCCGAGCGTCCTCTACGACGCGGTGGCGATCAACGCCGCCTCCATGTCGACGCAGCTTGCAGGCCTTCCTTTCTCCGGGCCCATCGGTGGCGTGCGTATCGCCCTCATCGAAGACCAGTGGGTCGCCTTCCCGACGGTGCAGCAGCTCGACAGCGCGACATTCTCGATGGTCGTCGCCGGACGGGTCCTGGCTGACGGTGATGTCGCCATCATGATGGTCGAGGCCGAGTCCACCGAGCAGACCTGGGATCTGGTCCGCTCGGGCCGCACCGCTCCCACCGAGGATGTCGTCGGGCAGGGCCTGGAGGCCTCCAAGCCCTTCATCAAGGCACTCTGCGATGCGCAGGCCAAGCTTGCAGCACAGTTCCCCAAGGAGACCGCGGACTTCCCGGTCTTCAAGGACTACGAGGATGACGTCTACGAGGCCGTCGAAGCAGAGGCGCGTGACCGCGTCGCCGAGGCCATGCAGATCGCTGACAAGACCGAGCGCAATGACGCCACCCATGCCATCCGCCAAGAGCTGCAGGAGAAGTTCGCCGAGAAGTTCCCCGGCCGTGAGAACGAGGTCTCCGGGGCGCTCAAGGCGCTCACCAAGCAGATCGTGCGTCGCCGCACGTTGACCGAGCAGGTACGCATCGATGGCCGCGGCCCTCGGGACATCCGCACGCTGTCAGCCGAGGTCAGCGTCATCCCGCGCGTTCACGGTTCGGCGTTGTTCCAGCGTGGCGAGACCCAGATCCTGGGCGTCACCACGCTGAACATGCTGGGTCTGGAGCAGAAGCTCGACACGCTGGCGCCCGAGGACCACAAGCGCTACATGCACCACTACAACTTCCCGCCGTACTCCACGGGGGAGACTGGACGTGTCGGGTCGCCGAAGCGCCGCGAGATCGGCCATGGCGCACTTGCCGAACGCTCCCTGGTTCCCGTGCTTCCCACCCGCGACGAATTCCCTTACGCGATCCGTCAGGTGTCCGAGGCGCTGGGGTCGAACGGATCCACCTCGATGGGGTCGGTCTGTGCCTCCACCATGTCGCTGCTGAACTCCGGTGTGCCCCTGCGCGCCCCGGTGGCCGGTATCGCCATGGGCCTCATGAGTGAGGAGATCGACGGCAAGATGTCATACCTCGCGCTCACCGACATCCTCGGTGACGAGGACGCCCTGGGTGACATGGACTTCAAGGTCGCCGGCACCAAGGACTTCGTGACCGCATTGCAGCTGGACACCAAGCTCGACGGCATTCCTGCCGATGAGCTGGCCAAGGCCCTGCTGCAGGCGCGTGAGGCACGCCACGCGATCCTCGACGTCATGAACGAGGCGATCGACGGGCCTGACGAGATGGGTCAGTACGCACCCCGGATCATCACGATGCACGTCCCGGTGGACAAGATCGGCGAAGTCATCGGCCCCAAGGGCAAGATGATCAACCAGATCCAGGAGGACACCGGGGCCGAGATCACGATCGAGGACGACGGCACGATCTACATCGGCGCAGAGAACGGCGAATCCGCCGAGCAGGCGCGATCCACGATCAACGCGATCGCCAACCCGACGATGCCTGAGAAGGGTGAACGCTACCTGGGCACGGTGGTCAAGACCACGAACTTCGGTGCCTTCGTGTCCCTGCTTCCGGGTAAGGACGGACTCCTGCACATCTCGAAGCTGCGTGGGCTGAACGACGGAAACCGCGTTGAGGACGTGGAGGATGTCGTGTCGGTGGGCCAGAAGCTCCAGGTCGAGATCAGCGAGGTCGATGATCGCGGCAAGCTTTCGCTCGTGCCCGTGATCGAGGGCGAGGACGCCGAGGCGTCCGAGTCCTCCGAGGCGTCCACAGGGGAGGCAGAGGCAGCAGAGGACGAGCCGAAGAAGACGCCGCGCAAGCGCACGCGTCGCCGTCGCAACTCCGACGATGCGAAGAAGGACGACGCGAAGAAGGAATCCTCCGACCAGGAGTGACCTCGGCGTCCCGGCCACACAGGCCTGATCGATCGCCCCGTGCCACGGAATGTGGTGCGGGGCGATCGCCGTCTTGGTGACCCTCTAAGGTTGGGGCCGAGAGCCCGTGGTGATACCCGGACCACTGCTTGAAGGAGAAGTCATGGACGTTGCCGTGTTCGGAGCCAATGGACGGATGGGGGCCGAGACGTGCCGTGCGGTGCGTCAGGCAGATGGTATGAACCTGATCGCCGGTGTGGATCATGGAGATCCGCGTGACGAGGCCAAGAACGCCGAGGTGATCGTCGACTTCACCCATCCCGATGCCGTCATGGGAAACCTCCAATGGTGCATCGAGCACGGCAAGCACGCCGTGGTGGGCACCACCGGATTCAACCAGGAGCGTTACGACCAGATTCGTGCCTGGCTCGAGGCGAAGCCCGAGGTCGGTGTCGTGATCGCAGCGAACTTCTCGATCGGCGCGATCCTGAGCATGGAGCTGTCCAAACGTGCGGCCCGGTACTACGAATCGGTCGAGATCATCGAGATGCATCACCCGCACAAGGCCGATGCTCCCTCCGGGACCGCGACGACCACCGCCCACAAGATCGCCGAGGCACGCGAGGAGGCCGGTCTGGGGGCCGTTCCCGACGCGACCGAGCATGAGGTTCCCGGAGCCCGCGGTGCCACGATCGAGGGCATCCACGTGCACGGCGTGCGGATGGCCGGCATGGTCGCCCATCAGCAGGTGATGTTCGGCACCGCCGGTGAAACGCTCACACTGCGTCACGACTCGTACGATCGCGCGGCCTACATGCCCGGTGTGCTCACCGCGGTGCGGGAGGTCTCCTCCCACCCGGGGCTGACGTTGGGCATCGAAACCCTTCTCGACCTCGCGTGAGCCGAAGGGCAGCGCGTGGACCGCGTGACGTCACAACAGTGCGGAAGCGTCGCCCCGGTGTGAAACTCGGGGTGGCGACGGTCGTGGTTCTGGGGTTGGTCGCAGGCCTCGGGTACGGGGACATGCGGCTGCGGGCCTTCGCCGAGGAGAAGGTGTCGGCGAGCGTCCAGAACCAACTGGGGCTCGATGGTGCACCGAGGGTGGACTTCGCAGGCAGGTTCTTCGGGCCACAGGTCGCCCAACGCCGTTTCGACGCCATCGACGTCTACGCACGTGATGTGGAGATCACAACGGAGGGCTTCGCGTTGAAGATCGACGAACTCGATCTCACACTGCGCGATGTCACCACGACCGACTTCGAGTCGTACACGGCGGGCCGGCTCACCGGTACGGCACGGGTTCGATGGACATCGGCTGAGGAAGTCGTGCACGTGCCGGTGCGCGATGGCCCGGGTGGGCGCATCCGGGCGGACTACGACCAGAGGTTGATGGGGCAGTCCATCCGCTTGATCGTCAGTGCCCGGCCCGTCGTCGATGAGGCCACGCAGACCTTCCATCTCGATGACGCCAGCGCCACCGTCCAAGGATACGAGATTCCTGATGTGGTGGTGCAGGAAGCAGTGGAGAAGATGGTCAAACCGACGCCGATCTCACTGCCTCTCGGGCTCAGGGCGACAGGCGTGCGGTCTTCTCGCAAGGGGCTCGAGTTGGACATCAGCGGGACCGACGTCCGCCTGAACGGGTGAGCGGCGTCAGCTGATGTCGCTGTGCAGACGAACCTGCTTGATGCGGACCTCGTCGTCGCCGATCTCCCGGTGACCGCCGTCGGGGCCCCAGCCGGACTCGGTGAGGAATCTGCGCAGGGCATCATCGGTGCTGGTGATCCACCAGACCGCCCGGGTGAAGCCGTCGGCGCGGAGGGTGTCGACGCAGGCGTTGAGCAGTCTCGAACCGTGACCATGCCCACGCGCTGGGGGATCCACGACGAATTCGGAGATCTCACCGTCACGCCCACCCACCGCATCGGGTGAATCGTCCGGCTCGGTGGTGGCGAAGGCGGCCGGCGCACCGTCGTCGTTCACGGCGATGAGTACACGGAACGTGGCCAGCGGAGGGTTGTTGATGGCGGCAGCCCACACCTGCGTCATCTGATCGAGAGTGACCTGGGTGAGCATCCGTGCGCCCAGGTCGCCGCTGCCGTCCCATGCACGGCGCTGCATCTCGGCGAGTACACGCGCTTCCGACGGCATGGCCAGACGAACCGAGTTGGGCGTGGACAGGGGAGCGCTACCGGATGAATCAGTCACAACGGCACCCTACGCGCTGCGTACCCAACACGGGGCGGGGACGCGCGATACGATCGCTGGCATGTCTACCCCTACGCTTCCGCCCAAGATCGCTCGCGACACCCTCAGGGTGACCCCGCTGGGAGGGCTCGGTGACGTGGGACGCAATATGACGTCGTTCGAGATCAACGGCAAGATCCTGCTCGTTGACTGCGGCGTCCTCTTCCCCGACGAGATGCAGCCCGGCATCGATCTCATCCTTCCCGGATTCGACTCGATCCGGGATCGTCTTGACGACATCGTGGGCCTGGTGCTGACCCATGGCCACGAGGATCACATCGGTGCGGTGCCGTTCCTGCTCAAGCTCCGCGAGGACATTCCCATCTACGGGAGTCGCCTGACGCTGGCCCTGGTGCGCAAGAAACTCAAAGAACACAAGATTCACAATCCCGAACTGCGCATCGTCGACCATGATTCGCGGGAGCCGCTGGATGGCTTCGACATCGAGTTCATCGCGGTGAACCATTCGATCCCCGACGCGTTGGCCGTTGTGCTCCGCACCGCTGCGGGCACCGTGCTGCACACCGGTGACTTCAAGATGGATCAGCTTCCACTCGATGGACGGATCACCGATCTGCGTCGATTCGCGCAGGTGGGCGTCGAAGGCGTGGACCTCTTCCTCACTGACTCCACCAACTCCGAAGTGGCCGGGTTCACCACGAGTGAGCGTGAGATCCAGCCAGCCATCGAGCGGGTGTTCGCCTCCAGCAGGCAGCGGCTGATCGTCGCCTGCTTCGCATCGCACGTGCACCGTGTGCAGCAGGTTCTCAACGCAGCGGTTCGGCATGGACGCAAGGTCGCCTACATCGGCCGTTCCATGGTCAACAACATGGCCATCGCCAAGGAGCTCGGCTACCTCGACGTGCCGGAAGGCGTGTTGATCGACATCAAACAGCTGGACGACATGCCTCGGGACAAGGTGGTGCTGGTCTCCACCGGTTCACAGGGTGAGCCACTGTCGGCGTTGTCGCGGATCGCTCGTCGTGAGCATCCGGTCATCGAACTCGAGGCCGGCGACACCGTGCTGCTCGCATCGTCCCTCATCCCCGGCAACGAAACAGCGGTCTCGCGCGTCATCAACGGGCTGACCGAGCTGGGCGCCAACGTCGTGCACAAGGGAAATGCATTGGTACATGTCTCCGGGCACGCGAGCGCCGGGGAGCTGCTGTACTGCTACAACATCGTCAAGCCGCGCAACGTCATGCCCATCCATGGCGAGTACCGGCATCTGAATGCGAATGCGGAGCTGGCACACATGACCGGCATACCGCGGGAGAACATCGTGGTGGTCACCGATGGTGAGGTCGTCGACCTGGCCGACGGGTGCGTCGATGTGGTGGGCAAGGTGAACGCCGATTATGTCTTCGTGGATGGACAGACGGTGGGGGAGACCACCGAGGACTCCCTGCAGGACCGCCGCATCCTCGGCGAGGAGGGCTTCATCTCGGTCATCGCGGTGGTGAACACCGAGTCGCGCATGATCGTCTCCGGACCCGAGATCCACACCCGGGGCTTCCTCCCCGATGACTCGATCTTCGACGGGATCAAGGAGGAGATCGCCGATGAACTCGCCGGTGCCCTCTCCGACGGCGTCGACCAGACCCACAAGCTGCAGCAGGTGATTCGTCGCAAGATCGGGCGTTGGGTCAACAAGAAACATCGTCGTCGACCCATGATCGTTCCGGTGGTGGTCGACACCTGATCCCATTGCGGCGGATAGCGCTGGAGCGGTTGACACCCGAGCCTCTCCCGGCTTGTGCCATCATGAGTCTCTTGGCGCATGGGGCTATCCCTCCGTCGTGACGAGGGCCATTACCCGTGGTGTATCCCGCACCACGTGTGATGGCCCTCGTTTATTCGTCCGTTCCGCTCACGCGTCGATAGTTCACGGACAGTTCACCCAGCAATAACCAAAGCGTCCACTTTTGTCGATTACTGTGGACGCATCGTCCAGAGTGGTCCGGGAGGAACGATCAACACGCTCATATTCGACTTCGACGGCACCGTCGCGCTGGGTTTGGGACCGGTTCGGGCATACGGACGCAAAGTCTCTGAGGCCATGGCGGATGGACAGGCTTTCCAAGAAGCGCTGTTTGCCGAGCTGTCCCAAGCACAGCAGAAAGGTGCCGTTCCCGCTCCGGCCTTGGACGCTTACGATCTGGTTCGGCTGAGAGCCACGGCGCAGGGAGTCCCATCGCACGTAATCGATCAAGCATACTTGGACAGCCGCACATTGTTGGCGACCGATGCCGCTCCGGTCGTTGTGCCTGACGGACTCGCCGATTTTTTGTCCGAAGTGGAGAGTCATCCCGGGATCCGAGTCGCTCTGGTCACGAATGCTCCTCCCGTCGGACTGGATCGGGCTCTCGAGCTCATGGGGTTGAGCGGGCGATTCGACCTCCAACGCACATCAGCGGGGAAACCCCGTGCTCTTGGACGTATGGCGCGGGGCTGGCTCGAGCAGGGCCGTGTCCTGAGCATCGGTGACATCTGGCGCAACGACCTCAGGCCCGTTCACGACGTGGGCGGCGATACCGCACTGATCGGGCGGCCTCCCCTCGGCGCGAGGCCAACTTTTCATGCACCCACTTTGCCGTCCCTGTACCCCGACGTCTGCCAATGGGTGGCCAACACCACCAGCACGCATTCGACCCATATGTGACAAGGAGACCCACGATGACGAACCCCAAGACCCTGCGATGCCTCGCTGCCACTGTCATGACCCTGCTGTCCATTGCCGCCACCGGATGCTCGACGGGTTCTGCTCCCACAGCCGACGAGCCGTTGGTCCTCCAGTTCGTGCCGACCCGTACTGACTCCGACATGCAGGCCGAGGCGCAGCCCTTGGCCACGCTCTTGGGGGACGAGCTCGGCCGAGAGGTGGAGGTGACCATTGCCACGGACTATTCGACGATTGTCGAAGCGATGGCCGCCGAACAGGTAGACATCGGCATCATGCCTCCGGCGACCTATGTGCTCGCTCATGAGCAGGGCGCGGCCGAGGCGCTGCTTCAAGCTCAGATACCTGCCATGGACCCCGAGACAGCCCAGCCCACGGATGAATTGGTTGATGGCTTTCGAGGCGAGATTCTCGTCGGAGCCGACAGTGGAATAACGGATCTGGAGGACCTGAGGGGACGCACCATCGCCGCCCAGAACGCGGCCAGCGCGAGTGGCTACATCTTTCCCGCGGTTGAGCTGGGCGAGGCCGGGTTGGATATCCACGACGATCTGACCCTCACGACCGTTTCTGGAATCGACTCGGCGATCATGGCGGTTCTGGATGGAGACGTCGACGCCGCGTTCGCGTTCGAGGGCGGCCGGGTCCTGTTGAGCAAGGACATCGAGGACATCACTGATAAGGTGAAGGTTCTCTATCTCACCGACGAACGTATTCCCAACGATGCCATTGCCGTGCATCCTGCTGTCGACGACGGCCTGAAGGAGTCGATTCGCGAGGCTTTCTTCGCCATCGCCGATGATCCGGAGGGGCACGAGATCATTTCGAGCCTCTATTCGCACGAAGGCTATGTGGAGGCCGATCAGGAGGCTTACGACATCGTCCGTGATTACACCGAACGCGCCAGCGATCTCTGAGTGACGTTGGTGACGCCTGCCGTGATCCGGGCGGGATCTCTTCGTCCGGACCACGGTGTCGCTCATGGCAGGAAGGAAGCCGTGATGATCGCCTTCAAGGAAGTCAACAAGATCTATCCCAACGGTGTCCGTGGTCTTCGCGATGTCGATTTCGAAATGCGTCGTGGTGAGTTCGTGGCTCTCATCGGCCTGTCGGGAGCAGGAAAGTCCACTCTGTTGCGCACCGTGAATGGGATCACCGAACCCACGAGTGGCGAAGTCGAGGTGGACGGGCGAGTGGTTGGAGGGTCGCGGGAGGACCTGCGGCGTTTGCGGGGTCGGATCGGCATGATCTTCCAAGGTTTTAACCTGGTCGGGCCCAGCACTGTGCAGCATAATGTGATCGTGGGGCGACTCTCCCACAAGCACCCGGTGCTGGGCACGCTGGGTCTATTCAACCGCCGTGACTACCAACTGGTCGAGCGCGCTTTGGACCGGGTCGGACTGGCCAACAAGCTGCACCAGCGTGCCGACCAGCTTTCGGGTGGTCAGCAGCAGCGTGTCGCGATTGCTCGGGCCCTCGTCCAAGAGCCGTCGGTGCTGCTGGCCGATGAGCCCGTCGCTTCGCTTGATCCCGTCAGCACGGATCGTGTGATGTCTGATCTGCGGCGAGTTCGCGATGAACTCGAGCTGACGGTTCTGGTGAGTCTGCATTCTGTGCCGTTGGCGCGCCGGTGGGCCACGAGGATCATTGGGATGCGAGACGGCATGGTCGTCTTCGACGGTACACCTCAGGAGGCGACCGACACGCGACTCGGGGAGATCTATGGAGACGCCTATCGGGCCATGAACGAGGCTCAGCAGCTACCGGAATCCCGGGGCTCGGATGGCAAGGGCCCAGCAGAAGGGGGCGAGGACTGCGATGTTGAGGAGTGCCGGACGCCATGAGTATCCGGCAGACCATCCACCGGAATCTACCGCTGCATATCGCCGTGGTGGCCATCATCGGAGCCCTTTTCTGGTTGTCTTCAGCGATGATCGGAGCCGATTTCGCGCGTCTGATCGCCAATGTTGGGCGAGCCGGTGGCCTCGTGTCCCGAATGTTGTCGCCGAACTGGGACTACCTCTTGGCCGTACTGCCTGCGTTGGCTGAAACCGTGCAGATGGCGTTGGCCGGGACGACGATCGGCGCCGCGATGGCATTGCCTGTGAGTTTCCTCGCCACCAAGACCATCACCGGCAACCATGGTGTGACAATTGTGGTTCGAAGTCTGCTGAATCTCATTCGAACCATTCCGGAAGTCTTGGCTGCTGCCCTGCTTGTGGCTCTGGTGGGTATCGGGGCGTTCACCGGCATGCTGGCCATCGTCGTCTTCACTTTCGGATTCATCAGCAAGTTGTTCTACGAATCCATCGAGAGCATCGATGAGGGAACGCTCGAAGCCATGGCTGCGGTGGGGGCCACCCGCGCACAGGTGGCTGTCCACGCCGTCATTCCGTCGCTGTTGCCGAACATCGTCAGCTACACGTTGTATGTGTTGGAGATCAATGTGCGGTCGTCGATCGTGCTGGGCATGGTCGGGGCCGGCGGGGTGGGCGTTCCACTTCAGTCGGCCATGGCGCTGGCTCGGTATGACCGTGTCGTTGTCATCGTTCTCGCGGTGTTCGTGGTCGTCCTGATCATCGACGCACTGAGCGCATGGGCGAGGAGGCGGCTGCTGTGAGAAGGGCTCGACGTTTTCATCATTGGGCCATGGCGATGGTGGTCGTGGGGCTCCTTGCTTGGGCTTTCAGCGGAGTAGGGCGTGGTGGCTTGGGCGACTCTTGGCGTCAGGTACTGGCCTCGATCGCCCACGGTTTTGCCCACCCCGATCTGGAGTTCGTCTATCGAGGAACAGGGGAAGATCTCCTCGGGGCATTGGCTCTCACGATCGCGATCGCGTTCGTTGGTACGGTTTTGGCGGCCTTGGTGGCCGGGCCGTTGGCGTTCGTGGCGGCCCAGCGGTCCGGCGGACGCTTGGTGGCTTCGACAGTGATGACCGTCTTCACCGTGTTGCGCACATTTCCCGATCTCATTCTCGGCGTGATCTTCGTCGTCATCGTCGGCCCGGGGCCTTTCGCGGGTTCTCTGGCCATTGCCGCGGGTTCGATCGGAATGCTGGGACGGTTGTTCGCTGAAGAGGTCGAGCGTCTGACGCCCGGGCCAGATGACGGTCTGCGCGCGGTGGGGGCAACGGGCGTCCAAGTCTTGGTCCACTCGCAACTGCCACGTGTGATACCCGAGTTCCTTTCCCTGACACTCAATCGGCTCGAGATCTCCGTGCGATCCGCATCCATCCTAGGCATGGTAGGAGCCGGGGGGATCGGCGCCCCGATCCTGTTCGCGGTCAGCTCTCGCAGCTGGGATCGGGTGGCGATCTTGTTTTACGGGATGGTTGTGACGGTCTCGATGATCGATGCGGTTTCAGGAGCGCTGCGAAGGAGAATGCGGTGAGCATGGGGCCCGGGGAATGCGAAGCGGTGGTGTTCGCGACCAGCGACCTTCACGCCCATGTCTGGAGGGGGCAGACGCGGACCATGGGGATGGCTGGTGCCGCCACTCATATCGGTGAAGCTCGAAGTTCCATCGCTGCCTCGCTATGGGTTGACAACGGGGACACCTTGACCGGGAGTCGTCTGGGCGCCCACCTGTCGGGTCGGGCCGAGCGTCATCCGCTGCTGCCTGCACTTGAGGCGCTGGGGCTGGACGTCGGTGTGCCGGGAAACCATGATTTCGATCATGGTGCTGACCTGTTGAATCGTCGTGTGGACGCTCTGCGCACCGCCTGCTATGTGTGTTGCAACGTGGTGGACGCTGCTGGGTCTACGCTCTTCGCGCCTTCGGCCGTCTTGGAGCGTGGTGGTGTCCGATTCGGTGTGATCGGTGCGGTGACCGGTCATCTGCAACGTCTGACTCGCTATTCATCGGTCGCGGGAGTGAGAGTGCTGGATCCGGTGGATACGGTCACATCCGAGGCGATCAGACTGCGTGATCTTGTGGACGTGTTGGTGTTGAGCTACCACGGCGGTTTGGAGGCAGATCCCGAATCCGGGCGCCCGTGGGAGTACGACACCGGCGAGAATCAGGGACAACGGTTGATGGCCTCGGTTTCCGGGCTCGACGGCGTGATCCTAGGCCATCAACACCGTACTGCGGCTGGTGTGGCGGCCGGGGCGTCAGGGCCCGTGGCCTACGTGCAGCCCGGTTATGGCGGGGAACGCGTCGGTACACTGCGCTTCGGTCTGCGCGATGGGCGAGTAGTGCACCGGGAGGGGCGGCTCAGCTCTCCAGAAGTCTGCGCCACCGCCACTCCATCACGGCAACGCGCGATGAGTCGGTTGACGACGGCGTGGGAGCGGAGCGAGAAATGGGCGGACCAGCCGAGTGCGGTTGATGGCGAACAGATGCATCGGCTGCTTCAGAAACGTATGTCGGTTTCGGCCTCGGTGTTGTACCTGCCATCACGTGTGTTGTCGTGGCGGGACCTTGAGCGGGCATTCCCCGGTCCGCTCGGAACACAGGTGTATCAGATGCCGGGGGAGGAGCTCATCGCCGTGCTGCGTGAGGCAGGGGCGGTGGCGTCTTCCGGTGGGGTTGTGACCGATGGGATTGGTCCTGAATGTTGGAGCGTGAGTATCCGTGGTGTTGACGTGGCTGTCCCACCCGCCCACGTGGAGTTCGTGGCGAACGTGCCACTTGATTGGGCTCTGCCGCAGGGGCGGGTGCAGCGAGCAGAACCTCACGACTGGCTGGATGACATTGCCAGCACGTTCGGTCGATTCCTCGACGCCGACTCAGGATGACATGCACGCTAACCTGAGGCGATTTCAGGCTGGCGCATGACAAGGGGAGGGGCAGATGGCCATGATCACCGATGACGCAACACCCGCAACACGGGTTTCTGCGCTGCGCAACGGGCTCGGCCCAACGGAGTTACGTGTTGCCGAAGCGATACAGGCCGAACCCGAACGCGCAGTGGAGTCCACGGCTCAGGAATTGGCCGATTCCTTGGGAGTCGCCCGCTCATCGGTGATCCGCACCTGCCAGAAGCTCGGCTATCGTGGCTGGCCGCAGTTGCGTGTGGCACTGGCGCGGCAGTTGGCTTTGTCTATCCCCTCGAACGATGGCCCAGTGGGCAGCGACTTGCAACGTCTGCGTTCCGAAGTGGAACGCTTCGCTGCGTTGCTGCCCGAGAGTCTGGGGCTGCTTCAGGAATCAGGGTTCGACCGGGCGGTGAGCCGGATAACCTCAGCGGCTCGCGTCCTTTGCGTGGCGAATGGGCTCTCAGCCCCGCTGGCGCAAGATTTCGCGATGCGTCTGACGGCCGGTGGCCGTCCGGCCGAGATGGTCCATGACGCCATGGCTCAGCAGATCACCGCCAGTCAGCTCTCCGGTGATGACGTGCTGGTGGCGGTGAGCGGCTCGGGTTCCAACGAATTGACTTTGCGCACGGTTGATGCAGCGCGCCGGGCGGGTGTGTGGGTGGTGGCAGTGACGTCCTTCGCCACTTCGCCACTGGTTGATCTGGCCGATGACGCGCTGACCATCGCTTCCGCTCACGATTCGTTCCGCGATGAGCTCGAGCACGCGTCTCGCATCTCGCATGCGGTTTTTCTCCACGCGTTGGTGGGGATCATCGTTTCTCGTCGTGGTCCCGGCGGGAAGGCGGCCAGATCTGATGTGTTGAGGGTCGTGGCCGCCAACCTCAGTGATGAGCAATCCTTCGTTCCTACGCAAGATGAGGGCGAATCTCGCTGAGTGTCGGCAGTATCAAGTGGACTCATGGTGGAGGATCGGGCTATAGTGGCGCGGTTGCCGAACTGGTCCTGCGGACCTTTTCGGTGAATCCTGATCATTCCGCCCTAAGGAGAGTTCCAATGGCAGCAGTGTGCGACGTGTGCGCCAAGGGACCCGGCTTCGGCCACAACAAGCCGTGGTCGAAGAAGAAGACCAACCGCCGCTGGAACCCCAATATCCAGCGTGTGCGTGCCACCATCAGCGGTACGTCCAAGCGTATGAACGTGTGCACCGGCTGCCTCAAGGCCGGCCGCGTCTCAC
Source organism: Propioniferax innocua (assembly GCF_006716235.1). GTDB lineage: Bacteria > Actinomycetota > Actinomycetes > Propionibacteriales > Propionibacteriaceae > Propioniferax > Propioniferax innocua. Next base: position 115,560 of record NZ_VFOR01000003.1, read on the forward strand.
GCTGAGGTCATCCCTGGCAAGACTTTTCGAACGGACCCACCGAAACGGTGGGTCCGTTCGTGTGTTCCCACCCCTAAGGTGAGGTCATGATGAGCTGGCGGACGCAGGCCTGGAAGACGTTGTCGCAGCGTGTGGCCGGCACGGTTGGGGGATCCACGGCGGCGGCGCTGAAGTCGTTGGGGATCGTGAGCATCGATGACCTGTTGCGGCACGTGCCCAGGCGCTACATGCGCAGCACGGACAACTCATCGTTGTCGGATCTGCAGCCCGGGGACGAGGTTTCACTGCTTCTGCGAGTGGTGCGCAGTGAAGCGCACCCCACGCGTCGGGCAAGAATGTGGCGGCTGTCGGGGACGCTCACTGACGGGCACGACACGATCGACATCACCTTTTTCGGCCGTCAGCACTATGTGGAGCACTGGCACGGCCAACTCAAGCCGGGCGTCCAAGGGCTGTTCGCAGGCAAGGTCGGCGTCTACCGGGACCGGTTCCAGATCACCCATCCCGACTACATCACGTTCGATGAACAGGGCCGCGTCAACGGCGGGGCGAAACGGAACGTGGAGAAGCTTGAATGGCTGCTGTTCACCAGCGGACTCCTCGGGATCTACCCGGCGACCGCGAAACTTCCCACTTGGCGGATCGCCGAGTGCATCAGCAGCCTCGGGCTTCCCCTGGTGGAGGATCTCCCCGAACCGTTGCCCGCGGAGGTATTGGCCTCGGTGGATGTGGTGGAGCTGGCGGAGGCCGAATCCGACCCCGGCGGCTTCTGTCATCGCTATCGCATCGATCCACAGGTGTTCGCTGGACGGGGGCTGCCCACCTTGGCTGAGGCCTTTGCGTGGGTGCACCGGCCCCCGGATCTGGAGTCGGCCTTCCTGGGGCGGCAGCGACTCGTGTTCGATGAGGCCTTCGCCGTGCAGGCGACGATGGCCCACCGGCGCGTCCTCGCGCAGCGGCAACCGGCACAGCCGCGTCCGCGCAGGGACGCCGGGATCGCCGCGGCCTTCGACCGATCGTTGCCCTTCGAACTCACCGAGGGGCAGCACCGTGTCGGTGAACAGATAGCCGAAGCCATGACGAAGGAGCACCCGATGCAGCTCCTGCTCCAAGGGGAGGTTGGTTCGGGCAAAACGCTCGTGGCGCTGCGCGCGATGCTCGATGTCGTCGACAACGGTGGGCAGGCGGTGTTGATGGCTCCCACCGAGGTGTTGGCGGCCCAGCATGCTGCGACGATCCGAGAACAGCTCGGTGAACTGGCGCAGGGGGCCGGGTTGTTTGCAGATGACCAGCACACCGAGGTGGTGCTCCTGTCGGGTTCGCTGCCGGCGGCACAACGCAAGAAGGTGTTGCTGAAGGTTGCCTCGGGGGAGGCGGGTATCGTCATCGGCACTCATGCCCTGCTGGCCGATGAGGTCCAGTACGCCGATCTGGGACTGGTGGTGGTCGACGAGCAGCACCGGTTCGGTGTGGAGCAGCGTGCCCTGCTGGCGGACCGCGCGGAACGGCGGCCGCATCTACTGGTCATGACGGCGACGCCGATACCGCGCACCGTGGCGATGACCTCGTTCGGGGACCTGGACGTGGCCACACTTCGCGAGATTCCTGCGGGCCGTGCGGAGGTGAGTACCACCGTGGTCGATGAGATCGTCCATCCGCATTGGGTGGACCGGGCCTGGCAACGTGTCGCGGAGGAGGCCGAGGCCGGGCGTCAGACGTTCATCGTGTGTTCCCAGATCGATGGTGAGGAACTTCCTCGCCCGATGCCGCGGGACCGGCACGCGTACGCGAAACATCTCGAGGACGGTGGGGACCCCCTGCCCCCACGGGGGGCCGAACCGCTGCATGCGTGGTTGAGTTCCGAGGGCGGCCCGCTCGCACATCTGAGAGTCGGATTGTTGCACGGGCGGATGAGTACCGAGGACAAGGACCGCACCATGGAGTCCTTCGCCGCCGGTGATCTCGATGTGTTGGTGGCCACCACGGTGATCGAGGTGGGCGTCAATGTGCCGAACGCCGCGGTGATGGTGGTCAGCGATGCCGACAGGTTCGGAATCTCACAGTTGCATCAGCTGCGGGGGAGGATCGGACGAGGAAGTCTGCCGGGGACCTGTCTGCTTCTCACCACGATGGCACCGGATTCGAATGCCCGTGCACGTCTGGATGCGTTGAGCAGGACTCGCGATGGATTCCAACTCGCTGAGGTCGATCTTGCCCAGCGGCGTGAAGGAGATGTGCTGGGTGCAGACCAGTCAGGTTCCCGCTCGTCGTTGCGGCTGCTGCGGGTTCTCGAGCACGTCGAGCTCATCGAGCAGGCCGGTACGGCTGCGGAGAAGTGGGTCACACATGACCCCGACCTCGAGCATCCGGGGGTGGCCGACGCGGTGGATCGTCTCGCCGAACGTGCCGAGGCGGAGTTCCTCGAACGTGGATGAGCAGTGTCGGCGGTGACCTGATGGCTTCAGATGGCGCGTTACGATCGGGCAATGCCACGCATCATTTCTGGAGCCGCCAGAGGCCGCCGGTTCTCGGCGCCACCGGGCGAGCGAACCCGTCCCACCTCCGATCGTGTGCGCGAGGCGGTGTTCAACGCGGTGGTCTCGTGGGCCGACACCATCGAGGTGGATCCTGCCACGGCATTGGACGGAATCGCGTGGTTGGATCTTTTCGCAGGAAGTGGGGCGATGTCTCTGGAAGCCGCGAGCAGGGGAGCAGATCCTGTGCTGGCGGTGGAGGCTGATCGCCGGACGGCTCGTCAGATCGAACGGACGGCCAGGGACCTGGATCTCCTCGTTCAGATACAGGTGATGAAGGTGCAGACGCACCTCTCGGCGCCACCGGCCCAACGTTTCGACGTGGTGTGGGCCGACCCGCCGTATCCGATGGAGACCTCCGAGCTCGATGACCTGGTGGCCCAGCTGTCGGGTGGGTGGCTGGCACGTACGGCTCTGGTGATGCTCGAACGAGATCGTCGATCAGTGGGCCCCACCTGGCCGACGGGCTTCACCGAGTCGTGGGAGCGCCGGTACGGTGACACCATCATCCACTTCGCCCACTGGGAGGGAACCCCGTGAAGGCCATCTGCCCCGGGTCATTCGACCCCGTCACCTTCGGTCATCTCGACATCATCCGACGAAGCAGCCGCATCGTCGATGAGGTGATAATCGGTGTGGGACGCAACATGAGCAAGAGTGGCCTGTTCACCCCGGAGGAACGCGTCGAGATGTTGGAGGAGGCCACCGCGGACATCCCGGGAGTCCGTCCCCAGCTGATCGATGGTCTGCTCGTGGACTTCTGCATGGCCCATGACATCGGTGTGATCGTCAAAGGACTTCGCTTTGCCGCAGACTTCGACTACGAACTGCAGATGGCTCAGATGAACCGGCAGCTGCAGCCTGTCGAGACGGTCCTGCTGCCCACGTCCGCCCAGTGGGCGTATGTGTCCTCCACATTGGTTCGTGAGGTCGC
>NZ_VFOR01000004.1 GCF_006716235.1 Propioniferax innocua
CGCCGCGTGGTCAATGCCCCCAGCTCGACTGCCCGGTCCACGACCTCACCGGCGTTCTCCCCCAGCCCGGCCACCGCAGCCGCATCCTCGAAAGTGCACCAGCTCCCGATCGCCGCGCACGCCTCGGTGAGGGGACGCACCTCGGGATCTGCGAGCCAGATGTCCTCGATCTGACGCAGTGCCCCCGCCGTGGCAGGCAACGGAGTGTCCGGGGATCGCCATTCGGCAGGGTCGTGCTGCTCCAACAGCTCCAACGTCGCCGCGGTCGATCCGGCCGTGTGGTCAGCCAGACGCCTGGCGGTGTGATCGTCGAGCGATATTCCCAACCTGGCGCCCAGGCCCTGCACCCCAACTCCGTCGAGTCGATCGAGACGCACCGTCGTTTCACGGTGGGCACGCGCGATCTCACCGAGATCACCGGCCTGGGCCTGCGCCGTGGAGGCCGTCAGCACCACCAGGACCGGTGTGCTGCCCAACCGGTGGACAGCCGACGACAGGGCCTGCAAGGACGCCGGGTCGGCGTCACCGGCTTCGCTCACCGCCAGGACGCGACGCCCCTCGGTCAACCCCAGCAGAGGATCCTCGACGTCCAGTCCAAGCCGTTCCAGTACGCCACCGGGCTGTTCCCGTTCCCACGCCAGACCCGTCACCTGGGTGTAACGGGGCCCGTCATCGTCCCTGTCCAACAACGGCGCCACCCACGTGTGCAGGGCTGCTGACGCATCGGCCACATCCTGTGCAAGCAGAAGAAGGATCGATGCCCGCCCGGCCAGAGCCCGTTCCACGTGACGGCGGACCGTCTCGGCGGGATTGCCGAGCCGGTCCGCGTCATGAGAGCCGTTGAACATGTCAGCCCAGGTCGCCGCCGGCGACAGGCAGGATCTGACCGGTCAGGTACGAGCCCTCGTCACTGGCGACGAAACAGATGGCTGCCGCCTGCTCATCGAGCGTTCCGTAACGTTTCAGCAGACTCGAGTCGACGGTCTGATCGACCGTGACCTGATGCCAGGCCTCCTGCTCGGCGGTCTCTGGTTCACCACCACGCGGGATGCGGCGCGGCGGCGCTTCAGTACCGCCCGGTGCGGTGGCCACGACGCGGACGCCGTGCTCGGCCGCTTCGAACGCGAGCGACCGCGTCAGCGCATTGACGCCGCCCTTCGCGGCCGCGTACGGGAGACGGTTGAGACCCATGGTGGCGGTGGAAGACACATTGACGATGGTCCCATGCCCCTGCTCGTACATGTGCGGCAGTACCGCGCGGGCACCCCACAGCGTCGGATACAGGGAGCGGTTGATCTCCGCCACGATCTGATCCTCGGTGTAGTGCTCGAAGGGCTGACGCCAGATCGTGCCACCCACCACGTGGATCGCGACGTCGATACGCCCGAAGGTGTCGATCGCCCTGCGCACGACCGACTGCGCACCGGCGTAGGTTTCCAGATCGGCGAGTTGTGTGACCACACGTCCGCCTGCTGCGGTGAGCCTGTCGCCCAGCTCGAGAAGGATTTCACTGCGGTCCGCAAGAACAAGATCGCCACCTTCGGCGCTGATGCGTTTGGCGACGGCCTCACCGATCCCTTGGGCGGCACCGGTGACGAGCACCACCTTGCCGCTGAAACGTCCCGGGGTGATGAACCTCGGTCGGTCCTGTGCCTCGGCGTAGGCCCGCCGTGTGGTGATCTTGGATCGTTCGGCGTGAGCGATGAACAGCGCACGGGCACGTTCGCGGTCCCCCGCTTCGAGGGCGTCGACGATGTCGAGATGGTCCTGCCCCACCAGCGGGTGGCACCAGGTGGCGTGTTCGAGCGCTTCCTCCATGGCGTTCTTGACGCCCAACCGCACATAGGCCTGACGCAGATGGTCATTGCCGGTGAGGGTGAACAGATAGTCGTGGAACGCCGCGTTGGACTCGATGAACCCCAACGGGTCCACGAACCGATCCCCCTCGATGTGCGGGAGGGTCGAGTTGGCGAGAAGCCGATATCCGGCGATCTGACTGCTGTCGAGACGCCCGATCACCATCTCCAATGCACCCAGCTCGAGTGCGAGACGGGCCTCGAACACCGAGTCGGACTGGTGCACCGGTGGATGCTCCTCGCCGATCTCGTAACCGTCCTCCGTCGCATCACCTGGAACATGGGTGGCGGCGATGCCGGCAGGGGCGCCCCCACCGACGGACTCCACCTCACGGGCCGGAAACTGCTCCACACCCAGCAGGGTTCGGGTGCCCTGTTCCTCGGCCAGCGCGCGGTCAGCGTCGAGCGGCGTCACCTCACCAGAACCACGAGCCTCGAACCGCTCCACGCCCAGCATCGAGCGTCGATCCTCGGCCGGCTCGGGCGTCGTGGCGGCCTCCGCGACGGGTTCAAGGTCACGCGCTGGGAACTGGACGGTGCCGAGCAGCCCTCGAGCCTCGGCTCCGGCCTCCAGCAGACGCCCCGTGCCGGCAGGTCGCGCAGCGGGTGCGGCGCTCGCTCCGGAACCATCGCCGACCAGCGCCTCCCCGCGAACGGGCGGGGCCGTGGCCACCGGGGGACGCTCCGGTGTCGAACGACGCTCGTCGGGGGTCAACTCCTCCGCCGGCGCACCGGGCTTCTCGGCGCTGGTGGCATTCGGAGTGAATTTCTCGTAGAAGAACCCGTTGGGTTCCACCGCGAGGTCGTCCTTGAAGTAGGCGCGAACGGCCTCGACCATCGGCGGCGGGCCACAGAGATAGACCGCGGTGTCACCGCCGTGAAGATGGTCGGCGGTGATGTAAGGCATCACGAAGCCTTGGTTCTTCGCTTTGGTGTTGGGGTCGGAGACCACGTAGTCCCACGTGAAGTTCTTGAGTCCGGAGGCCAGTTCTTCGAGTGTGTCGAGTTCGCACACGTCGAGGTCCTCGGTCGCCCCGTAGACGAGATGCACCGTGCGGTCCGACCCGGAGCGACGCAGGGTGCGCAGCATCGCGAGCATCGGAGCAAGCCCGGTACCACCGGCCACCATGAGCACCGGACGGTGGGCTTCACGCAGGAAGAACGATCCATTCGGCCCGGTGAACTCGACCTCGTCACCCACCTGTGCCCGCTCGGCGAGCCACGTGGAGAGAAGCCCATCCGGGACGATCTTGACAAGGAACTCCAGTTCGTCGGTCTCCGGGTCATTCGCAAACGACAACGAACGGGTGTCGTCGCTGCCGGGAACCTTCAGATTCACGTACTGGCCCGGCAGGTACGCCAGCTCTTCCCGGTTCGGGATCGACATGCGGAATCGGATCACCTTGGGGCTGTGCTTGGTAATCTCGCTGATCGTGGCCCTGTACGTCCGCGCCTGCGTCTTCGCGATGGCGGACGTGCTGTTGATGCCCACCACCATGTTGGATTTCGGCTTGGCCTGGCAGGCCAGCAGGAATCCTTCGGCCGCCTCGGCGTCGCTCAGGGCATCCTCGACGTAGTCCCCGGCGTCGTAGTCGCCGGATTCCCAGCGCGCCTTGCAGGTTCCGCAGGCTCCGTCATTGCAGTCGACGGGAATGTTGATGCGTTGCCGGTAAGCGGCGTCGGCGATGCTCTGGTCGTCGGCCACCGTGATGAAACGGGTCTCCCCGTCTTCGAAGTTGAGTGCGACCTTGTAGTCAGTCATGGCTCCCTCTCCGGGTGCTCCGCAGGCAGGATCGGCGGGCCGACCGGCCGCGTCCAGATCCTTCTGGACAGGTCGTTCCGGGCATGGTCGTTCCGGACGCGGCTCGGCCTGCGGGCAGGGTGATCAGATGTGGTAGATGTCCACGACGTGGTGGATGTAGTCGTTCTTCAGCACCACGGTCTTGCGGCGGATCAGCGGCGATTCCCCACCGAAGTCGATGGTGTAGAAGGACGTCCCGTAATAGGGGTCCACCGTGTTGTAGCGGAAATACATCGTGTGCCAGTTGAAACGGATGTCCACCAGGTTTCCACGACGCTCGATCACCTCGACGTTGGTGATGTTGTGACTCGTCCGCGGTTCCGGGATGGAGGTCGCGCTCGACCGCTCGGTGCGGATACGGAAGACACGATCTTCCAGCCCACCCTTGTTCGGGTAGTAGATGAGGGACATCTCGGTCTGGGGATCCTGCGTGAGCTCCTCGTTGTCATCCCATGAGGGCATCCAGAACTCGACGTCATCGTGGTAGCAGTCCAACCACTTCTCGAATTCACGGTCGTCGAGATAGCGCGCCTCACGGTAGAGGAACTGCTCGATCGTGGTCTGGTCGATGTAGACCTGCTGGCCCGTGGTCTCGGTCATCTGTGTCTGCTCCTCAGGAACGCTTACGCGCGGTCGTCTTCTTGGCGGTCGTCTTGCGAGCGGCCGACTTCCTTGCCGGGGTCTTGGTGGCTTCCTGCGCAAGCTCGTGCGCGGAGCCCGCCACGGCCTTGGCCTGATCGGCGCCCGCCCGAGCCGTGTCGGCACCGGCGACCGCATTGCGCATGACCTGCAGCCAGTAGCCATGCTGGATCGGGTACAGACCCTCATCCTCATTGGTGGCCCCTGATGAGAGGACACCGCTCATCCCGAGCGATTCGGCGACCTCGTCGGGGCCGTCGATCCAGTGCTCGGCGCCGCGGCTCATGTCGTTCCACGGCGCATTGCTGGCGTGGAAGGTGAACTGACAGGAGCGGAACTCCTCCAGATCATCGGGCGTCGCCATACCCGAGGCGTTGAAGAAGTCCTCGTACTGGCGGATTCGGTGCGCGCGAGCCTCAGGGCTCTCGCCCTTGGGCGCGATGCAGTAGATCGTCACCTCGGTCTTGTTCGGCGCGATGGGACGGAAATGACGGATCTGTGTCGAGAACTGATCCATCAGGTACACGTTCGGGTACAGACACAGGTTGCGCGAACCCTTGACCATGAACTCGCCCTTGGCGTCCCCGAACTCCTCCTTGAGCTCATCCATGATCGGCGCGAGAGGACGATTCTCCCAGTTGGACGCCCACGTCCACAGGCACAGGTGCCCGTTGGGATACGACCAGTAGCCACCACCGGTCTTGCCCCACTTTCCGGCGTCCACGGTTTCGGTGGTGTTCTTCGACTCACCGGTGGAGCGACGCGATGTGGTGGCGGCGTAGTTCCAGTGTGTGGCGGTCACGTGGTAGCCATCGGCCCCGTTCTCGGCCTGCACCTTCCAGTTGCCGTCGAACGTGTAGGTGGACGAACCGCGGAGCACCTCCACCCCCTCGGGCGACTGGTCGACGAGCATGTCGATGACCTTGGTGGTGTCACCGAGATGCTCCTCGAGCGTGAGGACGTCGGGGTTGAGGCTGCCGAAGATGAAGCCGCGGTAGATCCCGATCCGCGGGATCTTGGTGAGGTCGTGTGAGCCGTCGACGTTGAACGTCTCTGCGGGGTACCCGGCACCGTCGGGGTCCTTGACCTTGAGGAGCTTGCCGTCATTGCGGAACGTCCAGCCGTGGAAGGGGCAGGTGATCGTCAGGCGATTGTCGGTCTTCTTGCGGCACAGCATCGCGCCGCGGTGCGCGCAGGCGTTGATGAGCCCGTTGATCTCGCCGTCCTTGGAGCGAGTCAGCATGATGGGCTGACGGCCCATGTAGGTGGTGAAGTAATCACCCGGATTCGGGAGCTGGCTCTCATGCGCCAAGTAGAGCCAGTTGCCCTCGAAGATGTACTTCATCTCGAGCTCGAAGATCTCTTCATCGGTGAACATCGCCCGGTTGGCCCGGTAGATGCCCTTCTCGCGGTCATCAATGATCGCGTTGTCCAGATCGAACTGCATTGTCATGATGTACACCCTCCAGTGGCAGCGTCGGCACTGATCCCGTCATGGCGATCGTGGCGGCAGTCGTTGCCGCTCCCCATTCACTCTGCCCCCGGGGACACCTAGGGTGCCCCAGTCATAACCCTAGTAGTGACCTAGGCGCCCGGGTTCGGGAATCTGTTCCGCCTTTCGGAACAACAGGCGGCGGGCCATCCCACCCCACATGGACCCACCCCGGCAGGTGGGTGCACCATGCGGTCATGGACTTCACAGCACGGCTCTGGCAGGAAATCGGCACCTCGGCACCGCACCTTGCGGGGGTCCTGATCTCGGCCGTCGTGCTCTACCTGACCTTCACCGTGATCCTTCGATTCTGGGGGCAACGGTTGTATGCCAACCGCTCCGGCACCGGACTGGCGGTGGTGCTGGTACTCGGCGCCATCGTCGGGCGTTCCATGCTCGGCCCCAACGCCACACTCCTGGGAGGACTCACCTGCCTTGCGACCCTCGTCCTGCTCGAGTCGATCTTCGGCACCGGCCGCCGGGTCGGCCTGCTGAGTCATCGCCGAGCGGTCCTCGTCTACGACCACGGACACCTGGATCGTCGCGCCATGCGCCGCTACCACCTCCACGAACACGTCATGTGGGCACGCCTGCGCCAATCGGGGGTCGGGTCACTGGACGAAGTGCAGGGCATCGTCCTCGAAGCCGACGGAAGCCTGAGCATCCTCCGCAGCGACACCCCGCTGCACCCCGAGATGTTGACCAACGTGCGGAACGGAGCACGGTTACTCGACTGAGCAGAACCCGATCGGCCAAAAGGGACGGGCCCCGACGGCGATGGGTGATCGCTCGCATTTCGTTCCCCCTGAGCGACACAGGAGGGAAATCTTCCCTCCTGTGTCGTTCAGCAGCCCGCAAATGCGAGCGAAGCCGCTCAGCGGAACGGCGGCCGGGCGTCGAGCGCCACCGAGCGGCGTCCGGCCCAGCGCCACAGCCGTGCGGCGAGGTCGCGGTCGGATTCATCGAGCAGATTGCCCATCCAGCGCAGGGCCAGCGTCATCAACGGTTCCGAACGCATGCCGATCGGCCCGAGCGTGGGAAGAAGCCCCGGCACCGTGATCAGCCCGGAGAGACGCCGCGCGATGGAAAACCCTTCGCCGTAGTGCTTGGTGAGCACATCGGGCCATGCACCTGAAACATCGTCGGTCTCGGTGAACAGTTCCACCAGTAGACGCGCGGTCTCGAGGCCGTAGTCGATGCCCTCACCGTTGAGGGGGTTGACGCACGCGGCGGCATCCCCGATGAGGCCCCAGTTCGGGCCCGAGACACCGGAGACCGCACCGCCCATCGGCAACAGGGCCGATGCCTTGTCCTGCGGGGTCCCCCGGAGCTGGAAGTCTTCACGGCGCAGCCGGGCGTACACGTCGATCAACGGACGAACCGCGAGCTTTGCGGGACGCTTGGCCGTCGCCAGAGCACCCAACCCCACATTCACCCGGCCATTGCCAAGAGGGAAGATCCAGCCGTACCCGGGCAGGTTCTCACCGTTCTCATCGCGGAGCTCGAGGTGGGAGCTGATCCACGGATCATCGCTCATCCCCGATTCCATGTAGGAGCGGCCCGCCACCCCATAGACGGTGTCGCGATGCCATTCGCGCCCGAGCATCCGCCCCAACGGAGAGCGGACGCCGTCGGCCACGATCAGCCGCTTGCACTCCACATTCCACGGTTCGCCGTCTCGCCGGAAGATCACCTCGGTGACACGTTCGCCGTGCCGGACGACGTCGATGGCTTCAGCACCGTCCACCGCTTCGGCCCCTGAGTCGATCGCCAATGTGCGCATGTGGTCGTCCAGCTCGGTGCGGGCCACAGCGGAGCCCCAGTCGGGGAAGGCACCACCAGGCCACTTCAGGTGCAGACGCTGGCCGAATCCGTGCGCCCGCAACCCCTGGTTGACGGTGTGCCCACGGAGCCATTCCCCCAGGCCCAAGCCCTGCAGTTCCTTGACCGCACGTGGGGTGAGCCCGTCACCACACGTCTTGTCGCGAGGAAACACCGCTCGGTCGGTCAACAGCACATCCATGCCCTGCTTCGCCGCCCATGTGGCCGCAGCCGCACCCGCGGGCCCAGAACCCACCACCAGAAGATCGGTCTTCACCTTCACCTGCACCCCTTCTAAATCGCCACTCCAGCCTACTGGCGTACCCCACCGGTGAACCACCGCGACAGCAGCCTGCCTCGCAGATCGAGGCACTGCCGATGTCCACAACCGACCAGTCGATCGCCGGCGAGGGCATGGCCCTGGGGCTCCACCCATCCGCCAAGAATCCGGTGGGCGGTTGTGGACATCTTCGGCTCCATGCCTAGAGTGAGCCGGTGTCCGCCCAACCTTCACGCAGCCACAGCCGTGAGATCCTCGCGCTCGCGATCCCCGCCTTCGCGACGCTGATCTCCGAGCCGCTGCTGATGATCGCCGACTCTGCGGTGGTGGGGCACCTCGGAACTTCCGAGCTCGCAGGCTTGGCGGTGTCGACCAATATCCTGACCCTGCTGGCCGGGCTCTGCGTTTTCCTCGCCTACGGCACCACCGCGACCGTGGCCCGCAGACTCGGCGCCGGCGATCGCGCGAAGGCCCTGTCCGGCGGCTTCGACGGAATGGTGCTCGCCACGCTCATCGGATTCACCCTGACAGTGGCGCTCGTGGCATTCCTGGGGCCCGTGATCGGAGCCTTTGGCGTCGATCACGCCACCGCAGACGCCGCCCACACCTATCTGTCGATCACAGGGTGGGCCCTCGCCCCCATGTTGGTGATGCTCGCCGCCACCGGCGTCCTTCGTGGCCTTCAGGACACCCGTACGCCCCTCTACGTCGCGGTCATCGCGAACCTCACCAACATCGCTTTGAACATCGCTCTGGTCTATGGCTTGGGTCTGGGCATCGCCGGTGCGGCCATCGGCACACTGCTCGCGCAGACCGCCGCCACCGGTGCCCTCTGCCTCGTCGTTCTACGAGGGATGCGACGCGAGCGTGTCCGGCCCGCGTTCAACCCGGCTGGCGTCCTCGCCTCGGCGCGCGACGGAGGGTGGCTGTTCGTGCGCACCATCACGCTGCGGGCGAGCATCCTGCTCACCGCTTTCGTGGCGGCACAGATGGGAGCGGCTCCGCTGGCCGCCCACCAGGTGACCACGAGCCTGTGGAACCTCCTCGCATTCGCGCTCGATGCCCTGGCCATCGCTGCCCAGGCGATCATCGGACGCCACCTCGGCGCTTCCGACCCCGACCGTGTGCGCGAACTGACCAGGCTCATGGTTCGTTGGGGCATCGGCGCCGGTATCGCTTTCGGTCTTGCCATCGCAGCCGCGGCACCATGGATCGGGTGGCTGTTCACCTCCGACCCAGCGGTCCATGACCACGTACGCAATGCTCTGTGGGTGGTTGCCCTCACCCAGCCGCTGTCCGGGGTCGTGTTCGTACTGGACGGGGTCTTGATCGGCGCCGGTGATGGACGCTATCTCGCGATCGCCGGAGTCATCACGCTCATCGCATTCGCACCGTTGGCCCTCGCCGTTCATCTGATGGGCGCCTCACTGCCATGGCTGTGGGTGGCTTTCGCCGCCTTCATGCTGGCACGGGGGGTCACCCTGTCGCTTCGAGCGCGCACCGATCACTGGATGCGGCTGGGCCTCGATATGTGATCCTCGACACCATTGAGACACTTATCGTCTCAAAAGTATTTCCTATGGGTGGATGCGAGATAAGGTCATGGGCTGTGATCGAGTTGTCCGGAGTCTCCAAGACATTCCCCGGCCGCCGTGGCCCCGTCCACGCGGTCGACTCCGTTGACCTCTCGGTTCCCAAGGGAACGATCCATGGCGTCGTGGGCCAATCCGGCGCGGGCAAGTCCACGTTGATCCGCTGCGTCAACATGCTCGAACGCCCCGACGCCGGCAGCGTGCAGGTCTCCGGGCAGGAACTGACCACACTCTCCCCCGCAGCCCTACGTACGGCCCGGCGCCACATCGGCATGATCTTCCAGCACTTCAACCTCCTGTCGTCACGCACCGTGGCCGGGAACATCGCGCTGTCGATGGAGCTCGCCGGGATTCCCGCCCGCCCTGACCGCATCGAGGAACTCGCTGAGATCGTCGGCCTCCATGGACGTCTCCACGAGCACCCCTCACGTCTGTCCGGCGGGCAGAAACAGCGTGTCGGCATCGCACGTGCCCTCGCCACGAACCCTGCGGTGCTGTTGGCCGATGAAGCCACCAGCGCACTGGATCCGGCCACCACCGATCAGGTCCTCGCCCTCCTGCGCCGCTTGAATGCGCAGCTCGGTCTCACGATCCTGCTGATAACCCACGAGATGGGGGTGGTCCGCAACATCTGCCAGAGCGCCTCCCTCATGGAGAACGGCAGACTCGTCGAATCCGGGGTGGTGGCTGATCTCGTCGGCCACCCCGGTTCAGTGCTGGCCGAACGGCTCTTCCCCCTGGTCACCGAGGAAAGTCCCGATCATGGCTGGATGCTCGATCTGGCGATCACCTCACCTCTTCCCGTAGGTGACCTGTCACTGCGCCATCGCTGCGAGGTGACGCTGCTCGCTGGAAGCGTCGAGCAACGGGGCGGGACGCGTGGCCGTGTCCGCATCCTCGTGCGTGGAGTCAGTGACCGTGAGGCGTTCCTCGACGACCTCAAGCGGGTCGGTGCCGTGGTCAACCATTCCCACGGGGGTGACTCTGCATGAACTGGTCTCGCCTCGCCGAACAGGTGCTCGAGGGCACCATCGACACCTTCTACATGTGTGGCCTGACGCTGGTGTTCACCGTCCTCATCGGGCTGCCCATGGGCGTCTTGTTGGTGGTGCTCGACCGCGGGGGCGTTCTCGACCGGCTCGGCGGGTCGCGTCTGCTGAGCCGAGTGACCCACCGTGCTCTCAGCATCATCGTCGATATCGGACGCTCCCTGCCCTTCATCATCCTGATGGTGGCGTTGATCCCGGTGACGCGTTTCATCGCCGGCACGTCGATCGGCGCGACAGCTGCGGTGGTCCCTCTTTCCGCCGCCGGCATCCCGTTCTTCGCGCGATTGGTGGAGATCGCCATTCGGGAGGTCCCCGGGGGTCTGGTGGAGGCCGTGGAGTCCATGGGTGGCGGCCCGTGGTCGGTGATCCGCACCGTCCTTGTCCCTGAGGCTCTGCCGGCGATGATCCTCGGCCTCTCCACCACAGTGGTCTCCCTCATCAACTTCTCGGCCATGGCCGGCGCGATCGGCGCGGGGGGCCTGGGAGATGTCGCGGTGCGCTTCGGCTACCAGCGGTTCGAACCGATGTACGTGGTGGTCGTGGTGATCGAACTGGTGCTCATCACCGGTCTCGTGCAGTCTGCGGGCTCGTGGGCGGCCCGCCGAATGTCCAAGCGGTGAACCACCTCTTCCCGGTTCACCGCGCCTCCAAGCCTTTCCAAGAACACCGGGATCGCCGTCAAAACGACGCGAGCGATCCGATTCAGAACTTCAGGAGAAAACCATGACCGCCTTCGGCACAACACTCCGGCGAACGAGCACGACAATCGCCATCGGACTCACCGCAGCCCTGGCACTGACCGGCTGCGGGGCTGGTGGGAACGACCCCGCCGACCCCGACGCACCCCTCGTGGTGGGCGCCAGCCCCGAGCCCCACGGCACGATCCTCAATTTCGTGGAGGATGAGCTTGCCGAGGAGGCCGGGCTGGAGCTCGAGGTCGAGGAGTTCACCGACTACGTGACCCCGAACCAGGCCCTCGACGAGGGTTCACTCGATGCCAACTTCTTCCAGCACGAGCCGTACCTCGACGAGTACAACGCCTCCCATGGAACGGATCTGGTCGCGGTGAGCGGCGTCACCGTGGGCCCGATGGCGGTGTACTCCAACAAGCTCGACGATCTGGGAGCGCTCCCCGACGGTGCCACGATCGCCGTTCCCAATGACCCCACGAATGAGGCTCGGGCTCTCAGGGTGATCGCCGATGCCGGGCTCATCACCCTCCCCGAAGATGGCCAGACCCCCGATGACATCACCGAGAACCCCAAGAATCTGCAGTTCGAGGAGCTCGAGGCCGCCCAGGTTCCCCGATCCCTCGATGATGTCGACGCCGCGGTCATCAACGACAACTACGCGCTCGAGGCCGACTTCACAAAGGAGGACCAGCTGAGCGTCGAGAAGGTGGAGGGCAACCCGTATGCGAATGTGCTGGTGACACGCCAGGAGAACAAGGACGACCCACGCGTCCAGAAGCTTCTGGAACTGCTCCAGGCGCCTGAGACCCAGAAGTTCATCGAGGATGAGTACAACGGTCTGATCCTGCCTGCGGAGTGATCCGCGTCCTGATCCGGCCTGCGGAGTGATCCGCGTCGCGCGTACGACTCGGCCCGTCCGGTCAAGAGCCACGGCCCCATCACTGTCACAGTGGTGGGGCCGTCGCGTCTTATTTTGCAGAACCTCTGGACGGAACGCATGTGAGCCAGTAGCTTGCGGCCGTCACCATTCAAGGCCAAGGGGGGCCCATGCAGGACGTCATCGAATCGATCAACAGCGCTTTGGAAGCCATCAGCGGCGTCGTGTGGGGACCATTCCTGCTCATCCCGCTCCTGCTCGGAACCGGACTTTTCCTGACGATCAGGCTGTCCGGCCTCCAGTTCCGCAAGCTCTTTCCCGCGCTGCGTCTTGCTCTGATCGACCGGTCCGACGAGGGAGCCGACCACAAGGGCGACATCTCGCAGTTCCAGGCACTGACCACCGCACTGGCCGCCACCGTGGGCACCGGCAACATCGTGGGCGTCGCCACCGCCATCGCCATCGGCGGGCCAGGCGCCCTGTTCTGGATGTGGTGCACCGGCCTGGTGGGCATGGCGTCGAAGTACACCGAGGCGTTCCTCGGCGTCCGTTTCCGCACCGATGACGCCGCCGGGGAGAAATCCGGCGGTCCCCAGTACTACCTCGAGAAGGGCGTCGGCGGCGGTTTCGGCAAGGCTTTGGCCTTGATCTTCGCGGTGTTCGCGTTCCTCGCCTCATTCGGTATCGGCAACATGACGCAGGGCAATTCCATCGCCGAGAATGTGCAGCACTCGTTCAACGTGCCCATGTGGGTCACCGGCATCGTGTTGACGGTGATGGTGCTGGTGGTTCTGATCGGCGGGATCAAGGCGATCGGCAAGGTCACCGCTGGCCTTGTCCCTGCCATGATCGTGCTCTATGTGGGCGGCGCCATCTACATCCTGATCGCCAATGCCGGGCAGGTCCCCGCAGCCTTCGTCCAGATCTTCACCGACGCGTTCTCCGGCACCGCCGCCACCGGTGGCTTCGTCGGGTCGGCCATCATGGTCGCGATCCAGATGGGTGTGGCCCGCGGCATCTTCTCCAACGAGTCGGGCATGGGCTCGGCAGCGATCGCCGCAGCGTCGGCCAAGACGCACCACCCCGTGCGCCAGGGCCTGGTGTCGATGACCCAGACGTTCATCGACACCATCGTCGTGGTCACCTTCACCGGTCTGGTGATCATCACCACCGGCACCTGGACCGGCGGCGAGGACGTCGCGGCCACCATGACCGGTCAGGCCTTCTCGCACGGGCTCCCCGGCCAGTGGGGTCACTGGATCGTCACTCTCGCGCTGGTGCTGTTCGCCTACTCCACCATCCTCGGCTGGGCTTACTACGGCGAACGCTGCGTCGAGCGTCTGGTGGGACGCGGTGGCGTCATGCCATATCGCATCCTGTTCGGACTGGTCGTGTATATCGGGTGCACCATCCCGCTGGCCGTGGTGTGGAACTTCGCTGACGTGATGAACGGGCTCATGGCGATCCCGAACCTCATCGGCCTGCTGATCCTCTCTGGGCTCGTGGTCCGCGAGACCCGCAACTATCTGATCAACGACCCCCAGCTGCGGGCCAATGCCGACGAGATCGCCGACTTCGCGCCCACGCCCGAGCATCTTGAAGCTCAGGACCCCCACAACTGAGCCCCACCTCTACCCGATGCCGCGTCTGCGCGGCACAACGTCGAGCCGGGGATCTTCGGGCACAGGCACCACCTCGCAGGAGGAGGCCCAAGGCTCTAAGGTCTGCTTCGTGAACGACCTGCGAATCCACTACGACACCGACGCCGCCCTCGATGTCGCAGCACGACTGAGCCGTAGCTTCAATCTCGTGCGACTGGTGGGTCTGGGCAGCGCCGCCGCCCTCGTGGTATTCGTCGTGTTCTTCCTTCGCAGTCAACCCGAGCTCTCGGTGATCATGGGCGCGATCACCGTGGTGGATCTGGTGCTCTTCGGTTGGTGGATGCCGCGTCAGGCCCAACGACGCTTGCATGCGATCACCAAGGTCACGACGCGTGACGGCTGGCTCATGACGCTGACGCACCATGGCGTCCGCCGACCGGTCCCCGGGGGTGGCGAAGAGCTGATCCCCTGGCCTCGCGTGCACATCATGGAGGCCCGCCACGCCTCTCACGCGCACACACCCCACGGCATTGCGCTGACCGTCGACGGCGATCTGCTGACACTGACCGACGAAACGGTGTCGCCCTCGGTGCACGAGATCGTCGAGTCCTACCGAAGGTTCGTGCAGCCGGCATGACGGCCACGGACGGACGCCAAGCAGCGGTGGCGTCGCCCGACCCCCGGAGAGGGTTCAGGATCTCCGCAGCTCGCGTTTGAGGATCTTGCCGGTCGCGCCCTTGGGGAGGGCATCGAGGAGCATGACCTCGCGCGGGTACTTGTAGGGCGCGACCTGCTCCTTCACGAACGCGATGAGCTCCTGCGCAGTGACCTGAGCACCCTCACGCAGCACCACGTGGGCGGCGATCTCCTCCCCCAACCGTTCATCGGGACGCCCCACCACCGCGACCTCGGCCACCGATGGGTGCTCGTAGAGGACTTCTTCGATCTCCCGCGGGTACACGTTCATCCCGCCACGCACGATCATGTCCTTCTGGCGGTCGACGATGTAGTACAGACCGTCTTCATCGCGGCGGGCAAGATCACCGGAGCGGAACCAGCCCTCGGGTGTGATCGCATCGGCGGTGGCGTCGGGACGATTCCAGTACCCCTTCATCAGCCCCTCGCCCCGGATCCAGATCTCACCGATCTCCCCATCGGGCACATCATTGCCGTCGGGGTTCGCAAGCTTCATCTCGACGCCACGCACCGGCGTCCCGATCGAACCGGCTTTCCTGATGCCGTCGGGGTGGTTGAACGACGCCACCGGACTGGTCTCGGACAGGCCGTAACCCTCCAGCAGGGTGCAGTCGAAGTCGCTCTCGAAACGCCTGAGCAGTTCCACCGGCAGGCTGGCACCTCCGGAGACCGCGAGGCGCAGGCGACTCAGGTCCGGTTTCGGATCGAGTTCAGCGGCGCTGTTCAGCATCGCTCCATACATGGTGGGGACGCCGAGGAAGATCGTCACCTCATCCCGTTCGATGATCTCCAGGGCCTTGACCGGATCGAAGCGTGGCAGGAGCGTCAGCGTCGATCCCGAAGCGACCGCGGTGTTCAGACCGCAGGTCATCCCGAAGACGTGAAACAACGGCAGACATCCCATGATCACATCGTCGGACTCCAGGTGCAGCAAGGTGTCGATGACGAGCGCACTGTTGGTCTGCAGGTTGGCGTAGGTCAGCTCCGCGCCCTTGGGCCGCCCCGTGGTCCCCGAGGTGTAGAGGATGACCGCGGTGTCAGCGGCTTCACGATGTGCCACCTCGTCCACGGGCTCACCCAGCTGACCGGACAGCCCCGCAGGATCCACCGGCACAAGTTCGGCCGCTGTCCCCTCGACCGCATGCTGGGCCTCGTCGCTGGGGAAGCACCACAGCATCGAGGCGCCGGAATCCTCCAAGTAGTAACGGATCTCGCGTTCCTTGAACAACGGATTCATCGGGACCACCACGGCGCCCAGGCGCATCGCGGCGTAGTAGATGATCGCGAACTGCGGAACATTGGGAAGCATGAGCGCCACCCGGTCACCCACGCCGACACCTCGGCTCCGCATCCATCCGGCGACCGCACGAGCGGCCTGAGCGAATTCGGCGTAGGTGATGGTCCTGCCATCCAAGACCAGAGCGACCGTGTCGGGCACACGGGCTGCAGTGGCGTCGAGGTTCAGTGCGAGGTTGGCGTTCTCCGTCATGGCGACTCCCTTGTCAGCGGCGTGTTGGCTCGAATATGCCAGATTTCGCTGGCCTTGCGAACCAGAGGTTACCAATCAGTAATGATTGGTTTCCCCACGTCCGCCCCACACAGGAACCAAGCGTCGTTCAGGCTCGCAGATCACGGGCGATGCGCCTGCATATGCCACACCTCGGTTGCACCGAGAACCATCGGTTACCCGGGAGCAGCAATCCTGTTCTCACGGCCTCTGTGCATCATGGCTCCATGCGCACCTCACCCCTGGGCGGTCGACGCCCGACCCGCGAGGAGCTGCCGGACTTCGCCGGAGGCGTGGTCGACGACATCCTCTCCCCCGATCCCGCAATTCTCATCGTGGGCATCAACCCCGGCCTGTGGACCGCCGCGGTCAATGCGCCGTTCGCTCACCCCGGAAACCGGTTCTGGCCCTCGCTGCATCAAGCGGGGCTGACGCCGTGGCGCGTCGACGCCAGCGCAGGCCTGAAGCCCGAGGATGAACAGATGATGCACGACCACGGCATGGCTCTCACCAACCTGGTGAACCGCGCCACCGCGCGTGCCGACGAACTCACCTCCGACGAGCTCCGTCAGGGACGGGCTCATGTACAGCGCCTCTCGGCCGAACTCGAGCCCCGCGTCGTGGTGGTCGTGGGCATCACCGCCTACCGGACGGCTTTCGCGGACCGCCACGCCAAGCTGGGGCGTCAGGACGCAACCATCGGCGACGCCGAACTATGGGTCATCCCCCAACCCAGTGGCCTCAATGCCCATGCGCCGATCCCTGTGCTCGTGGAGTGGTGGCAGAAAGTGGGACGAGCAGCCGGGCTGCTCTGAGGATCCTCAGCCCCACCTTGACATCGGGCCGCGTCTATCCGGCAGAACGTAGAGGTGGGGCCCCAGCCCCCGCACCCCAAAACCAAAAGCGGTCGACCCCCCATGGGGATCGACCGCTTCAGATGAAGGCGTGGACGCGACTCAGGCCGCGACAACCTCCACAGGGATGTGTGCGATGACGGCCTCGTGGAGGTCGACGCCGACGATGTGGCTGCCGAGGCTCTTCACCGGCTTGGTGAACTCCACCGCGCGCTTGTCGACGCTGGGGCCACCGGCCTTCTTGATGGCGTTGACGACGTCGGCGGCGGTGACGCGACCGAAGAGCTTGCCGCTCTCGGAGGCGTTCACCGTGATGGTCAACGACATCTTCTCGAGCTGGTCGCGGATCTCGGCGGCATGCTCCTGATCGCGGATCTCGCGGGCGTCACGCGCACGCTTGATGCCCTCGATCTGCTTCTCCGCGCCCTTGGTCCACGCGATCGCGTAGTGGCGGGGCAGCAGGAAGTTGCGGGCGTAACCGTCACGGACCTCCACGACGTCGCCGGCGATGCCGAGGTTCTCCACGGCTGCAGTGAGGATGAGCTTCATCTCCAGATCCCCCTTATCAGCGAGCGGTCGAGGCGTAGGGCAGCAGAGCAACCTCACGCGCGTTCTTGATGGCGGTCGCGACCTTGCGCTGGTCCTGCACCGAGAGGCCGGTCACGCGGCGGGCGCGGATCTTGCCTCGTTCGGAGATGAACTTACGCAGGGTGTTGATGTCCTTGTAATCGACATGGTCGATCCGGGTCTTCTTGACCGGAACGGCCTTCTTGGGCTTCATCGGCTTACGCGATGCTGCGGCCATTGTGGTGCTCCTTCTTCATGAGCCCGGCATGACGCCGGAATGTGCCTGATGGATGGAAAGTGTGTGGTGCCCGATCAGAACGGGGGCTCGTCGGACTGTGCCGACGCCCAGGGGTCCTCGCCACCCGAACGGTTCGGGTTGTTGGACCCACGGCCGGAGTTGGAACCCCAGTCATTGGCCGACTGGTTCCGACCCCCGCCGTCGGAGTATCCGCTGCCGCCGCCGTAGCCGCCGCCACCCCCGCCGGAGTAGCCACCGCCACCCCCGCTGGAGTAACCGCCACCGCCACCACTGGTGCGGGTGACCTGGGCGGTCGCGTAACGCAGGGCCGGGCCCACCTCGTCGACGTCGACCTCCCACGCGGTGCGCTTCTCACCCTCGCGCGTCTCGTACGAGCGCGCCTTCAACCGGCCATGCACGATGACACGCATGCCCTTGGTCAGGGATTCAGCGACATTCTCCGCGTATTGACGCCACACGGCGCAGTCCACGAAGAGAGCCTCACCATCGCGCCATTCGTTGGTCTGGCGGTCGAATGTCCGCGGCGTCGAAGCGACGCGGAAATTGGCCACCGGAGCGCCGGAGGGCGTGAAGCGGAGGTTCGGGTCGGAGGTCAGGTTTCCGATGAGAGTGATCTGGGTTTCGCCAGCCATGAGGATCTCCAGTCAGTTGAGCGTGACACCAGCTTGCCAAGTCGGTCCGACGGAAACGCCGGCCCGTCGCAAGCGATCAGTGCAGGTCGGGGCGGATGACCTTCGTCCGCATGATCTGCTCGTTGATGGTGAACTGACGGTCCAGTTCCTTGACGTCATCCGGCTTGGCGGTGAGCTCGAGGACGACGTAGATGCCCTCATGCTTCTTCTGGATCTCGTAGGCCAAGCGACGCTTGCCCCACAGGTCCACGTTGTCCACGGTGCCGCCACCGTTGGTGATGATCTTCAGGTAGCGCTCCATCAAGGGAGCAACCTGGCGTTCGTCGGCGTCGGGGTCGATGATGACCATGACTTCGTATTTGCGCATGCGCGGCCCCACCTCCTCTGGTCTCGGCGGCCATGGGTCGGTCCCATGGCAGGAGTGCGATACGGGCTCATATGAGCCGACCGCTCACTTTACCCGCTTCGAGCCGTTCCGCAGAATCCTCCCGCGATCCCCATCAGTGAAGAACATCACCATTGTAGGTAAGGCATACCTACATTAGACTTGCCCCATGCAGTCGACATTGTTGGACGCCGCCATCGGCACGCCGGTCGAGCTGGGACAACCCGAGGTCCCCGCAGCGCTGAGGCTGCGTCTCGCCGAGATCGGAATCCGCCGCGGTCAGGTGGTCAGCGCCATGCGTCGAACCACCGGTGGCGGACGTGTCGTGGCGGTGGGCCGCGCCCGTATCGCCCTGGATCGCGCCACATGCAGGAGCATCATGGTCACCGACGAGCACACGCTCGACCCGCACCCAGCCCCTGCCCGGAGCGAACGCGAAGCACAGCTGCGATGAGCTCGCATGCCCCCTCCTGCCATGCTGCCGAAACGGGCCGATCGGCCCCAGTCGGCAGCCCGATCGTCGCCTTCGTGGGAGCCCCCAACGGCGGCAAGTCCACCCTGTTCAACCGCCTGACCGGGGCTCGCCGCGTCATGGGCAACTGGCCCGGCACGAGCGTCGAGATCGGACGCGGCTCCTGGCGCATGGGCGATCGCACCGTGGATGCCATCGATTTCCCCGGCACCTACTCGCTCGATCCGCTCTCCCCCGACGAGGAGCTCACCCGCAATCTGCTGGTCGAGGTTCCCCTCGAGGAACGCCCCGACGCCATCGTCGTGGTGGCCGACGCCAGCCACCTCGCCCGAAGCCTGTATCTGGTTGCGCAGGTGGCCGAGCAGCCCTATCGCATGGTCGTCGCGCTGACGATGAACGACGTCGCCGAACGTCGTGGTGTCTCGGTTGATGCCGTAAAGCTCGCCGAGCAGCTCGGGCACCCGGTCATCGAGCTCGATCCTCGACGCGGCACCGGCTTGGAAAGCCTCGCCGATGCGTTGACAGCATCACTCGACGCGCCCGCCCCCGCCCGACCGGCCAGAACAGCGCCCGAGGGCTCGGACTTCGACCGCGCCGACGCTCGCTTCGCCTGGATCGACGACGCCGTCGCCAGCGCTGTCGTGGAGTCCGAGCAGGACCGCACGAAGACCGAGCGCATCGACTCCCTTCTGCTGCATCCGATCATCGGCCCGTTGGCTTTTCTCGGCGTCATGTGGCTGGTGTTCCAACTCACCACCGCAGTGGCCGCTCCTCTGCAGGACGGGCTCGACGCCCTGTTCACCGGCCCGATCGCCAATGGGGCCACCGCAGGACTCGAAGCCCTGGGAGTCGCCCACCCCCTCGTCGTCGGGCTGATCGTCGATGGCCTTGTCACCGGCGTGGGAACCGTCCTGACCTTCGCGCCACTCATGGCGATCATGTTCTGTCTGCTGGCCCTTTTGGAGGACTCGGGTTACATGGCGCGTGCGGCCGTGGTGACCGACCGGCTCATGCGGACCATCGGCCTGCCGGGAAAGGCGTTCCTGCCTCTCATCGTGGGGTTCGGTTGCAATGTTCCGGCGGTCAGTGCGACGCGAGTCCTCGGCGACGCGAAGCAACGTATCCTCACTGCTCTGCTGGTCCCATTGACCTCGTGCAGCGCCCGCCTCGCTGTGTACGTGATGCTGGCCCAGACGTTCTTCCCCGAGAACGCGGGGAGTGTCGTGTTCGCCATGTATCTGGTGTCGATCCTGCTGGTGGTGCTCACCGGCCTGGCCCTTCGTTCGACGCTGTGGCGCGCCATGGGCTCCAGCGCCCTGGTTCTGGATCTTCCGACCTACCAGCGTCCACAACCACGTCTGGTGGCACAGGTGACATGGATGCGTCTGCGCGGGTTCCTCCAGACAGCCGGCGGGATCATCGTCGTCACAGTGATGATCGTCTGGCTGCTGCAGGCCCTTCCCGCATCGGGAGGGCATGCGATCGGCGAGGTCCCGCCCACCGAAAGCTGGTATGCGACCATCAGCTCCTGGCTCGCTCCGGTGTTCGCCCCCGCGGGATTCGCCGACTGGCGAGCCGTCGGTGCCCTGATCACCGGTTTCCTCGCCAAGGAAGCGGTCATCAGTTCTTGGGCCCAGACCTATGCCGTGGCCGACCCTTCAACGCTCGATCCCACCGGTCAAGGCGTCAGTGCTCTCGCCGATCAGCTGCGCATGACCTTCGACACCGCCTCGGGCGGGCATCCAACCCTCGCCGTCATCGCCTTCATGCTGTTCCTGCTCGCATACACGCCCTGCGTGGCGACGCTGGCGGCCCAGAAGCGTGAGATCGGGCTCGCATGGACGGTCTTCGGTGTGGTCCTGCAGCTCGCGCTGGCCTACGGACTCGCCGTGCTCGTGTTCCAGGTGGGAGTGTTGATCCTGTGAGCGGTGGCCCCATGCGTCAGGTTCTCGACGCCATCACCGCCGGCGCGACGGGCCACAGGGCGATCTGCGAGCACACCGGGCTGGGCCCCGGCATGGTCGAAGCCGCTCTCCACCAGCTCGAGCGCATGAACATGCTGGAGCGTGAAGAGATCGGCTCGGCGTGCCCGAGCGATGGCTGCGGTTCATGTGGAAGCGCGTCGACCTGCGTCGCTCCCGCCACCGGACGCGGCCCGGTGTTCCTGACGCTGCGCCGACGCACCGACTGACCGTCGGCAGAGCCCGGCATCTGGCACGCCGACGTCAGAACCGCGCCAGAAGCTCCTCGCTCCAGTGAAAGTCGTCCATGACGACGACCTTCACTGGAGCGAATCGCGCAAATCAGCGGATGACGCGGGGTTCACTCGAGGTGAGATCGACGAAGATCTCTTCGGTGAACCTCCCCGATTTCGATTTCTCGGAGCTGTTGTAGTCCTTGTCGTATTCGGTGTAGGTGGCTTTGGCGCTCACGGTGACCTTGCCACCGTAGTGAGCCGCCGATGCATCGGTCTCCTCGAAGTTCTCGATGCCCTGGGAGCTCAGCTCCCAGTCGACGCCGACGATGGTCGTGTTCGAGTCGTCGAGCTTCACCGGGCATCCTTCGGTACCTGTGCTCGCATACTGCACACACTGCTCCACCCACTCGGCCATGGCTTCCTTCGCCGCCTCTTTACCGGCGTCGGACGCCAACATCTCCGGCTTGAGCGTGGTGGAGGTCTCGCTGAGGTCGATGGTGACCTGGCCGGGATTGAACGTGATGTTCTCGTTGTCCTTGGCGGAGAGCTCGTAGACGCCGGGGTAGATGTGCTGATCGGTGTAGACGTCCTCACCATTCATCTGGACCGTCGCGTAGGACTCTCCGGTGTCGAACGAGACGCGGGTGGTGACGTCGTCCACCTGAACCTGCCCGTATCGCTCCACAGCCTTCACCGTGGTGCGGTACTCCTCCTGCCCCAGCGTGAAGACCACTGTGTAGCGGTCATCACCAGCTCCATTGACCGACTTCAGCTCGATCGGCGCCAACTCATTGCTGCGACGCAGCATCTCGTCGGTGATCGCATAGGTTCCCGACTCCCCGGTGAGCGTCGCCGCTGTCCGCGCATCGGACTCCGCGAGCGCCGCGAAGAGGTTCTCGATGGCGGCCTTCCCCTTGTCCTTGGTGACCGCCGGGATGATCAACGCTGCCATCACAACGAGGATGAGGACGAAGGCCCCACCGCCGATGAGCAGTCCCAGCGGCAGGCCTTTCTTCTTCGGGGGATCCTGCGGGCCCGGGAATCCCGGACCGCCCGGACCTCCGAAACCGCCGGGACCACCGGGGCCGGGTGGCCCTACGGGCCCTTGGGGACCGGCGGGACCGAAATGGGGCGCTCCACCGGGGTGCGGTTGTGGGCCATTGGGTTGGGACATGTCTACCTCCTAGGGCGACATAGTAGAGCGTGAACGGTACGTGAGGCGCACCAAAGCGTCCGATGGTTCCCACAGCTTGTGGTCGTCCACACTGCGGTGCCTGAACAGCAACACTTCACTCGGTAAGAACGGCCACGTCCTTACCTCGAAAATCGACGAAGATCTCCATCTCGACGGTTTCACGATGCCGATCACCAAGCTCCATGCCCGGCTCAGCGGACGTGACCTTCAACGTGGCCGTTCCTCCGTAATGGCCAATCGCCTCATCCGTGATGTCCCACCCGGTCAGTTCTGCGTCAACGACCCGGGCCGCTTCACCGCCGGGCAGATCGGGACAGGGCAGGTCACGGGCCGGGCACATGTGGGTGAGGTGGTCGATGACCGCTTCCTCGGCCCTGTCCGCCCCAACCGCGCTGACGCTCGGCTCGGCCTGGATCGACACCGGCTCACCTGCGTCATGGGCTGCAACCACCATGGACGGGGCGAGATCCACCAAAGGAGTGGCGGGCTCCCCGTAGTCGCGGCGAAAACCCTCGAGGCCATAAACCCCCGGAAACAGATCGATGGGGCCCGTCACCGCGTGCTGGGACAGCATCACCGGCGCCTCGAGGGCAGGAGCCTCCACCATGACCCGTACCGCCAGCCCTTCGATACGCACGGGGTCGCCACTGGCGCGCACCGAGGTGACATGTTCCTCATCGGCCACGCGATAGGTGACGCGGTAACCACGCCGACCGGTTTGACGCACCGACACCAACTCGGCGGCTGACATCGGTGCCACGACGCCGGAGAACTCCCCACTGGTGGCCAGCGCGGCCGAATACACCGAGCCGTCACCGGCGTCGGAGAAGATCTGCTCGATCTTCGCGATGTCCTTGTTCCCCTGATGCGTCATTGCAGCGACGATGGCCCAGATCACACAGACCAGCACCAATGCCCCGGCGATGAGCTTCTTGACGTGCTCCCCGATCCACGTCTTCATCGTGCGAGCTCCACACCATCGGGATCGATCTTCATGAAGGCCTGCGTCTCGTGGATCTTGGCGACCTGCCCCTGACCCTCGCGTTCCCAATAGGAGTAGGTGATCGGCCCGCCATAGTGCTCGGGCGAGTCGTCGGCGATCTGCCATTCGAGAACACGGAAGTTCGACCGGTCGGTCCCCGGCCCACCCCCGGCAGGGCACACGGTGAGCTGCGCCGACGAGCGATCACAAACCATCAACTCGAAGCCCACCTGTCGCCGCGCCCTGGCCCTGCCCACCGACGTCACGCTCACATCGAACTCGGCATGATTGTCCTGCGTCACCGTGACCTCGACCGGGTCTGCACGCACCAACCCACTCTCGGCCATAAAGTGGGGTGCTTCCCTCACGAAGGTTCCGGGCCAGGCCCGCATGCCGCGGTCGTATCTGTCGCCCAACACGGCCCCATCGAACGAAATCGTGTACACAAGGCCGTCAAGCCGGACGCTGCCGCGCTCCCCCACCGCCTCTACCCGAGCGGCGTGTTCGGCATCACCAAGGCGGTAGGTGACGCCATAGCGGCGATCGCCGTCGGACTCGATGCGGACCAACGAGAGCGGCGTCTTCTCATTGCTCGATTCCTGGTCTGCGACGGTGACGTCGACACTGTCGACCACCAGATGCTCCGCCTCGGCCACATCCGCCCGTTGGAGCGCTGCGAAGAATCTGCGAATGGCCATCTTGTCGGCATTTCCCCATCGGTTGACGCCGACGACGACCGCGGCAGCGACGAGGATCAGCACGACCCCGATGATCCACCACGGCCGCAGCCGATTCCTCCCCCTGAGCACGGCCAGGAGTCTAAGGCAGCCTCAGTCCACCCGGAACCGGCCCACAGCTCTCCGGCTCACATCCGCTCGGGCGCATCGATACCCAACAGATCCAGCCCGGCGGCCAGGACATCCCGCGTCGCCTCACACAGGCCCAGACGCGAGACGCGCACCTCTCCCTCGGACTTCAGGATCGGGCATTGCTCATAGAACGTCGAGTAGGCGGTGGCCAGCTCGAACAGATACGTGCACAGCTTGTGCGGCTGCAGGTTCTGCGCGAGTTCATGCACCACATCACCAAAGCGCGAGAGCGCCATGGCCAGTGCCTGCTCGGCAGGTTCGTCGACGCGCGTCACCGCACGCTCGGTCAGCCCGGTCTCCTCGGCGTTCCGCAGCACCTGGCAGCAGCGAGCATGCGCGTACTGCAGGTAGGGGCCGGTGTCGCCGGTGGTCTGCACCATGCGCTCGGCGTCGAACACGTAGTCCTTCTGCAGCCCCGAGGAGAGGTCGGCGTACTTGATGGCCGCCAAGGCGATGGGACGCGGCGCCTCGGCCTCGGCAGCGTCGAGCAGGCTCTCCAGCGTCGCCGCCGATCCGTCACGGGTCTTGAACGGCTTTCCGTCGTTGCCCAACACCATGCCGTAACCCACATGCTCCGCACTCACATCCTCGGGCAGGAACCCGGCCTTGCGGGCCGCAGCGAACATCTGGGCGAAGTGGCCGCCCTGACGCACGTCGGTGACGTAGATGATGCGATCGGCGTCAAGTGCACCGACCCGGTGGCGGATCGCCGCGAGGTCGGTGGTCGCGTAGCCGTAGCCCCCGTCGGATTTGCGCACGATCAGCGGCGCGTCGAATCCGTCGAGGAAGACGCAGAGAGCGCCGTCGTCGATGACGCCGACGCCACTGTCCTCCAACTCGGCACACACCACGGGCAGATCGTCGTTGTAGGTCGATTCGCCCGCGAGATCGTCGTCGGTGAGAAGCACGTCCATGCGCTCGTAAGCGGCATTGAAGCCCTGCTTGGAGATCTCGATGAGCTGACGCCAGATCGCCAGCGATTCCTCATCTCCCCCTTGGAACACCGAGACCCGCGCGCGGGCACGCCGGGCGAAGTCCGGATCCTCGTTGAAGTGCGCGTTCGCGCGCTTGTACAGGGCGTCGGCCTCCTCGAGTGTGAGCTCGGCGGGGTCGATGCCCTCATCGAGGATCTGCTCGATGAGCATGCCGAACTGGCGTCCCCAGTCACCGATGTGATTCTGCGCGATGACGGTGTGGCCCACCGCCCCCAGGACCCGGCGGAAGCAGTCCCCGATGATCGTGGTGCGCAGGTGCCCGACGTGCATCGATTTGGCGACGTTGGGAGCCGAATAGTCGATGACCACGCGCTGGGGCTCGGGGACCTGCTGGATGCCGGTGGACTCATCGGTACGCACATGCTCAGCAGCAGCGGCGAGCACCTCGGCCTTCAACCGGAGGTTGATGAAACCGGGACCGGCGACCTCGGGTTCCTCGCACAGGTCGTCGATGTCGAGTTCCTCCACGATGCGCTGGGCGATCTCACGGGGCGGCTTGCCCTCGCTCTTGGCCAGGCGCATGGCCGCATTGCACTGGAAGTGCCCGAACTGCGGTTTGGTGGCCGGACGCAACTCCGGGTCGACCCCGATGACCTTCTCGATGCGAGCGCTGAGAGTCTCCGGAAGACCGGCCGACGGAGCAACAGGGCTGGTGGGATCGATCATGCGCGGTATTGTTCCACACATGAACGTTCCCTCGGTCACCCTGAACGACGGCAACACCATCCCCCAGCTGGGCTTCGGCGTGTGGCAGGTGTCCACCGATGACATCACCCGCGCCGTCTCCACCGCGCTCGAGGTGGGGTATCGCCACATCGACACCGCTGCGATCTACGGCAACGAGGAAGGCGTCGGCAAGGCGATCTTTGAATCCGCGCTGAAACGCGACGACCTGTTCGTCACCACGAAGCTGTGGAACACGCGCCACCAGGACGCCCGCCCGGCCCTCGAGGAATCCCTCACCAAGCTCGGCCTGGAGCAGGTGGATCTTTACCTCATCCACTGGCCGGTGCCCACCCAGGGGCATTACCAGCAGGCGTGGGAATCCTTGATCGAGCTCAAGGAGGCGGGCCTCACCCGCTCCATCGGTGTCTCGAACTTCCTCGCCCCGCATCTGGACCAGATCATCGACGCCACCGGCGTCAAGCCCACGGTCAACCAGATCGAGATCCATCCCTCGTTCCAACAGGCCGACCTCGTGGCTCACACCCGTGGCCACGGCGTGGAGGTGGAGTCCTACTCCCCGCTCGGCTTGGGCGACTTCGATCTGGATGCGCCCAAGAAGTGGGCCACCGAGCTCGGCCGCACGCCCGCCCAGATCGTTCTGCGCTGGCACCTGCAGCACGGCTACATCGTGTTCCCCAAGTCGGTGACACCCGAGCGGATCGCCGAGAACTTCGCGCTGTTCGACTTCGAGCTCCCTGCCGAAGCGATGGCCGACCTCGACGCCTGTGAAGCCGGCAAACGCTGCGGGGGTGACCCGGCGACCTTCGTCGCCCCCAATCGATGAACGACAAACCCCCGAGTCCCCGGCCGGTCGGCCGCTCTGACAGCGCCCGACCGGCCCCTCAGACCGACCTCACGGCCGCACAATCCCCTGCGTCCACACCGCCTGCTGAAGGCCGTGATCTCCCATGACTGCCATCACCGGAATTCTTCTGCTCTGCGTGGTGGCCCTCATCGCGGTCAACGCCTTCTTCGTTGCCGTCGAGTTCGCCTTCGTGACGGTGGATCGTTCCAGCGTCCGGCTGGCCGTCGAGAACGGCGAGCCGGGGGCGGCGAACGTGGAGCGCGCTCTCTCCAAACTCTCCACGCATCTCTCCGGCGCGCAGCTCGGCATCACCGTCAGCTCGCTGATCGTCGGTTACATCGCCGAACCGTCGGTCGCTGCGGTGCTCAAGGTGCCCATGACAGCTGCCGGGCTCCCCGAGGCCGCCGCCTTCGGTGTCTCCATGACGCTGGCGTTCATCATCACCGCGATCTCCCAGATGGTGCTCGGCGAACTGTTCCCCAAGAACTGGGCCCTGGCCCAGCCCCTGCGGCTGGCGAAGTGGGTCGCTCCCGGATCGATCGCCTTCTGCTGGGTCATGCATTGGCCACTCGCGTTCTTCAACGGCACCGCGAACGGGTTGGTGCGGCTCCTCGGCATGGAGCCCCAAGAGGAACTGGCGTCGGCCCGCAACCCGCAGGAACTCAGCGCCATCGCCTCCCGGTCGGCCCGTGAGGGAACCCTCGACACCGAGGTCGCCCGCAAGATGACCCACGGCGAGGCGTTGGGCCGCAAGCACGCCACCGACGCCATGACACCCCGCGCCCAGATTCTGTTCGTCGATGTCGACGCCAGCGTCGCCGAGGTGCTCGAAACCTGCCATGAGACGGGTTATTCCCGCATGCTGGTGACCGGTGAGCACGCCGATGACATCCGTGGCGTCGTGCACTTCAAGCATGCGCTGGAGATACCACGCCAGGCCCGAGCGACCACACCTGTGCGGCAGATCATTCGGGACATCGTGGAGGTCCCCGACACGATGCCCCTGGACAATGTACTGAACGTCCTCAGGGACGGGCTCCAGATCGCGGTCGTCATCGACGAGTACGGCGGTACCGACGGGCTCATCACCTTGGAGGACCTCGTCGAGGAACTCGTCGGAGAGATCGCCGACGAGCAGGACGCCCCCGAACAGCGGTGGGTCATGCGGGCCGATGGCAGCGTCGAGCTCATGGGCATGCTTCGTCCAGACGAGATCCGGTCCGGTCTTGGCATCGAACTCCCCGAGGGAGATACCAGCGAGACCATCGGCGGCCTGATAACCGAACGGCTCGAACGATTCGCTGAGGAAGGCGATGTGGTCGAGTTCGAGGGGCGCGATTTCACCCACCGTGACGACGATGACCTGCCCTCACCCATTCGTGTGGAACTCACCGTCACCCGCCTCGCCGGACGCCGCGTCGACCTGTTGACACTCAAGACCTCACCGATCGAGGAGGATGACGCATGACCGACTGGCTCGCCATTCTCCTCGCCCTCGTGCTACTCGCCGGCAACGCCTTCTTCGTCGGCGCCGAGTTCGCCCTCGTGTCAGCACGGCGCTCCAGCATCGAGGTGCTCGCCACCGAAGGCTCGGGGGCCGCGCGCATCACCCTGCGGGCCATGGACCGAGTCACCACGATGATGGCCGGGGCCCAGCTCGGCATCACCCTGTGTTCGCTGGGCCTGGGTGCCGTCGGCGAACCGGCGGTGGCCCACGCACTGCAGCCGGTGTTCGCATGGGCCGGTCTCCCCGAACACTTCGTCCACCCGGTCGCCTTCGCCGTGGCCCTCGTGCTCGTGGTGTACCTCCACATGGTGGTCGGCGAGATGGTGCCCAAGAACATGGCAATCGCCTCCCCCGACCGTGCCGCACTGCTCCTGGGCCCACCGATGTACGCCATCTCGTGGGTTCTCCGGCCCCTGCTGTGGGTCATGAACACTCTGGCCAACCTGGTTCTCAAGATCGTGCGGGTGGAGCCGACCGAGGACGTCAGTTCCACCGTCACCGCGGATCAGGCCCGCGAATACCTCACCGAGTCCCATGAGTCGGGGCTCCTGGAGGAGAACGAGATGCGGCTCATGGCCGGGGCGATCACTCTGGGCGATGAGACCGCCAACGACGTGATGGTGCCCATGGACACCCTCTGCACCCTCACCGAGGACGCCACGGTCGCCGATGCGGAACGGGCCTGTGTCACCCACGGCTTCTCCAGATTCCCGATGGTCGACACGAACGGCGACCACCTCGGTTACGTCCACGTCAAGGACCTGCTCGGAGTGCCCGACGAAGAGCTCGACCGCACCATCCGTCCCGATGAACGGCACGATCTCGTCACCGTCCACTCCGACGCGAGTCTGCAGGACGTCCTGGCGGCGATGCAGAAGGACAAGGCACACATGGCACTGGTCTCCGAGGGCGGAGCGGTCATCGGCGTGGTGATGCTCGAAGACATCGTCGAGCGCATGATCGGACAGGTCTCCGACCGGGCGCAGCGCTCGGTGAGCTGATCCCCTGACCAGGTGGTCGCAGGTCAGCTCTCCAGGGCCTCCTGCACGCTCGTCTCACGTGGCCCCAGGGTGGGTTCACGCCGCGTGCCGACGTCCCACACCATCTTGATGTTGGCCATCCACTCGCGCACCTCGCCCTGATACCAGGTGCGCGACTGCCGCTTGACCGAGACATCACCCACACCGGTGGAGTCCACCCCGACCATGGTGCACGTGGCCACCGCGCGCGGAAGGTGATACTCCTGCGTGACCACGGTGAGTTGATCGACGCCGAAGATGCGTTTGGCCCGGACGCAGGAGTCATAGGTGTCGAACCCGGCGTAGTCGGCCACCACCTTCGACGCGGGGATGCCCTTGCGGATCAGGTAGTTCCGCATGCCGTCGGGCTCGTTGTAGTGCTCTTGGCGGTTGTCACCCGAGACGAGGATGACGCTGACCTTGCCGGCCTCATACAGATCCGCCGCCAGGTCCAGGCGTCCCTTCAGAAACGGAGACGGAGTGCCGTCGGGATAGATCTGCGCTCCCAGGACCAGAGCCACCGGACGTTCCGGGACATCGGCGACGCCATGCGTCCGGCCCTTTGCGCACGCGGTGACCGCACTTTCGATGACAACGACGAAGACGACCCCCACCACGGCCATGCCGAGGCAGGCACCAAGGATGCGACGCAGGGCTTTGGGCACGGGTCAAAGATTAGAGGACCCATCCAAAAAAACCACGCGCCCCGGCAGAGGACGGTTCCGCTACTCGGTCAGCCCCGCAGCTGTCGGTAACGCTCGATCAATGCTCGCGTCGAGGAATCCTGCCCCGCGAGGGCATCGGTGTCGCCCTCAACAGCCAAGGTGAGCTCCTTCGCCAGCTGTTTACCGAGCTCGACTCCCCACTGGTCGAACGAGTCGATCCCCCACACCACGCCCTGAACGAAGGTGATGTGCTCGTACAGCGCGATGAGCTGGCCCAACGTGTTCGGAGTGAGCTCGCCGGCGAGGATCGACGTGGTGGGGCGGTTGCCCTCGAACGTGCGGGCAGCCACCAGCACCTCATCGGTGACGCCCGACTCACGAACCTCCTCCGCGGTGCGTCCGAACGCCAGCGCCCGCGTCTGGGCGAAGAAATTGGCGAGGAACAGCTCGTGCACATCGTGGTCACCGTCGCGGAGCGGATGCGTCGGATTGGCGAAGGCGATGAAATCGGCCGGGACGAGGCGCGTCCCCTGATGGATGAGCTGGTAGAAGGCATGCTGACCGTTGGTTCCGGGCTCGCCCCAGAAGATCTCACCGGTGTCGTACAGCGTCGGCTCACCATCGGCGCGCACCGACTTGCCGTTGGACTCCATCGTGAGCTGCTGCAGGTACGCGGGGAAACGATGCAGATACTGGCTGTAGGGAAGCACGGCATGGGTGTGGGCGCCGAGGAAGTTGGTGTACCAGACGTTGAACAGGCCCATGAGCACCGGGACGTTCTGCTCGAACGGGGCCTGCCGGAAGTGCTGGTCCATGGTGTGGAAGCCGGCCAGGAGCTCACGGAACCGGTCCGCCCCCAGGTAGACGGCCAGCGCGGTTCCGATGGCCGAATCCACC
The DNA here is from genome assembly GCF_006716235.1 of Propioniferax innocua. Taxonomy (GTDB): domain Bacteria; phylum Actinomycetota; class Actinomycetes; order Propionibacteriales; family Propionibacteriaceae; genus Propioniferax; species Propioniferax innocua. The sequence goes on from NZ_VFOR01000004.1 coordinate 30,930, forward strand.
GAATAGCGGCCACCGACCCAGTCCCAGAAACCGAACGCGTTCTGCGGGTCGATGCCGAACTCCGACACCTTGTCCAACGCCGTCGAGACCGCGACGAAGTGCTTGGCCACCGCGTCACGGGCACCCCCGTCGTGGGGAATGGCGCCCCGTTCGGTGAGCGTGTCGATCAGCCAGGTACGACACAGCCGGGCGTTGGTGAGCGTCTCCAACGTGGTGAAGGTCTTGGATGCCACGATGAACAGCGTGGTCTCCGGGTCGAGGCCCAAGGTGGCCTCGGCAACGTCGGTGGGATCGATGTTGGAGATGAAACGGCACTGCAGCCCGAACTTGCCGTAGTGCTTGAGCGCCTCGTAGATCATGACCGGGCCAAGATCGGAGCCACCGATACCGATGTTGACAACCGTCTCGATGGGACGCCCGGTGACGCCACGCCACTCACCGGAGCGAACACGCTCGGCGAACTCGCAGACACGATCGAGCTGCTCGTGGACATCGGCCACGACATCCTGCCCGTCCACCACGAGCTGGGCGTCACGCGGAAGACGCAGCGCCGTGTGCAGAACCGCGCGGTCCTCGGTGGTGTTGATGCGCTCGCCGGTGAACATCGCCTCGATCCGGTCCTTCAACCGCACATCATCGGCCAGCTCGAGCAGTGAGCTGAAGACCTTGGGGCTCACGAGGTTCTTGGAGAGATCGACGTGCAGATCTCCAGCGGTGAACGTGAGCATCTCAGCACGTCGGGGGTCCTTGTCGAACCAGCGTCGCAGATTGGGACGGAAGGTTTCCGAGAGCTCGGTCAGGCGATTCCAGGAGGGCGTCGTGGTGGCATCAACCGGGGTCTGCATACCGGCAGATTATCGCGGTAGGTTCGTCAGGACGAGGAGGGCTTCATGATGGACAGGCACGATCGCAGACCGGCGGCAGACCCAGACCTGGAGAAACGGCGACTGCAACGCGTCCACCTCGAAGACCCCGACGTCTACCGGCCGCTCTCGGTGGGCGTCGAATCCGAGTACCGCACCGACCTGGAACGTCTGCGTTTCACCCCATCCTTCGCGCGGCTGGCCGATGTGACCCAGGTGGTGACACCGGGCGCCACCGATGGCGTGGTCCACAACCGGCTGACGCACTCGATCAAGGTGACCGTGGTGGCCCGCTCGATCGCCATCGCGCTCCTGCGCAGTTCTCCCCCGGAGCGACTCTCCGCACTCGGCGGTCTCAACCACGTGGTGTGCCAGGTGGCCGCCATCGCCCACGACCTCGGCCATCCACCCTTCGGGCACCTGGGTGAGCGAACGCTTGATCGCCTGGCCCGCGACGAGTTCGGGCTCGCCGACGGATTCGAGGGCAACGCTCAGACCTTCCGCATCATCACCGAACTCGAGGTCCACGACATCGGAACCGATGGCCTCAACCTGACGGCGGCATCACGGGCCGGCGTCCTGAAGTATCCGTGGGGGCGCTTCGCCGTGCCCGATCCCCATCCCACGACCTGGGAGGAACGCCCACGTGGCGCCGGGCGAGGCATCGATGGGCCGGGTGCGGGCAAGTTCAACGCCTACGTGCCCGACCTGGGCGAAATGGTTTCGGTGATCGACCTGTTGGGGTTGGAACCGGGGCGCCAGACCCTCGAGTGCGCCGTGATGGACCTGGCAGACGACATCGCCTACTCCCTGCACGACCTCGAAGACTTCCACCGCTCGGGTGTACTGCAGTACTCACCCATCGCCAACGAGTTCCGATCCTGGCTGCGCGACCGGGCGTCACTGCACCTCATGGCCTCCGATGAACTCGGGCGCCTCGGCCAGATCCCCGGCGGCAGCCTGGAACGACTGCGACGCCGGGCCGAGGCGAAGGACCGATGGGTCTATGACGAGGAGCTGTTCGCTGAGGCGGTCCGCATCATCGGTGCCGACTTCATCGACGATGTGCTGGCCCGCCCCTATGACGGATCGATGGATTCGGACCGCTCCATCTCAGCCTTCGTCGGACGATGGCTCGATGAACTGGTGGCGTCAGCCAGACTGAACGAACATGGTGGAGCGCGCGCTCCACTGGTGACCGTGGCACCACTGGCGTGGCACCAGATCCTGGTGTTGAAGTTCATCCACCAGCAGTTCGTGCTCGAACGTCCCGATCTCGCCATGGTGCAGCGAGGTCAGGCCAGCGTCCTCAAACATCTGGTGCACATGCTCGACGAATGGCTCTCGGACCGTCTCGATGGTCGACGCGCTCCCCAGCGTCTGTTGGATCTGGTCGAGGTGGCCGAGCAGGGCTACCGACGCGTCCGCGATGAGGAACCCTGGTTGCTCGGCAATGTCGACACCACCGCCGTGGCGCGCATGGCACGAGGCCGCGGAATCATCGACTACGTCGCCAGCCTCAGCGACTCGCAGGCCTACGCATATTCGACGCGGCTCGGCACCACCGGAAGTGGTGTGCTGTGGGCCAGTGGGGCGTTGTGAACCGTCCCAAGAGGTGACCGCGGCTGAGTTACCGCTGCCCGAACGATCCCGGATCCACCGGCCACTCGGAACGCGGCAGATTGCGTTCGATCACCAGAAGATAGGACTCGGTCACCAGGTCGGCCACGATCTGGGCATCCAGCGTGCTCACCGTTCCTTTGGTTTCAGTGGAAGCAAGCGCACCGATGTCGGTGCACAGACACCCACCGTATTCACCCTTCCCCTGAACCAGAACACTGACCGCATGCGTCAGGCCCCACGTTCTGGTTGGAACATGGGGCCTGATGATGTCTCACGGCCGGATCGGCGCGGGCGCTCCCGCGGGAACGTCAGCCGACCGAAACGTGTACGTGGTCGTAGTGGTTGGCCGTGGCGCTGCCACGATCGGACATGCCGCGCCAGCCCTCACCGGAGCGCTGCGTGGTCCAGATCTTCTGGGCGTAGATCACCTCGGTGACACCCAGCGACGACGCGTTGTTGCGGAGGTAATTGGCAACCTCCCAGCCCACACTGGAGTCGCTAATCATGAAGTCGACGGCCTGACCCGAGCCGTGCTTGCCCGAATCGCCGGGGCGCACCCCACCGTATGCGCTGATCGATCCGCCCCACTGCGCGCAGACATCGTTCAAGACGGCCTGGGCCGCGCTGGTGAGACCCGATTTGGTGGGGCAGTTCGAGGAACCGTTACGGCTGGACGACCCACCAGAGCCGTTCGACCCGCTGGAGCCCTCGTCACTGCCCGAATCGCTGGAACCGGACGAGCCGCTGCCCGAATCGTCGGAGTCATCCGAGTCGGACTCCGTCGTGGGCTTCGAATCGCTCAGGTACTCGGCGGAGACCCAGCCGGCCTCGCCGTCGACAAGCACCTGCTGCCAGCCGTCGTCGGTGTCCTCGGCGATGTCAACCGCATCACCCTGGGCGATGCTGCCGATCTTCTCCGACTCCGCCGACGCCTTGGACCGCACGTTGAGTGTCTCGGTGGCATACATCGTGCCGGTCTTCTCGACCTTCTTCTCCACGAACCCGCTGATGGCCTTGGGCGCTGCGGGCTTGAGGTCGCCACGCGGCGAGTTTCGGCTCGCGTCCTTCTTCTCCGGACGCTCGATCTCCTCCGCAGTGGGGGTCGGAGTGGGGGTCTCGACGATGGGAGCCGGGACGGCCTCGGTCGCGCTGACGTCATCGTTGCCGGGCAGGGCGAAAGCCGCCGCAGCCCCGATCACGATCATGGCAGCAGCCGGAACGGCCACCAGCAGACGTCGGTTCCGCAGCGAACGCGAGCCCCCCTCGGGAACCCATGCGCTGGCACCTGCGGCGCCCTCCGAGAGCGGCATCATGCGGCGGTGTTCGGTGGCGTCCGCACCCTTGTCGGGGGCGAAGCCCTCCATTGCTCGTCGCGTCACGCTAGTCCCATCAGTCGATATCAATTCGTTACCAAACGCTGAGTGTAGGTAACGAATCGGGAAAATCACAATCACCACGAGTGAACGTTGCAGACAGCAGAACATCACCGCACGTGGCCCTGAGACGAGTCACCCGGACGGCCCCCGGAAATCACGCCACAGATGCCCCTTACTCTGGACGTCATGGTCAGCAGCGTTGTTCCACCAGCCTCCGAGGCAAGCCGTTTCCGTCCTCTCGTCGAACGCCTGCGCACCGGGTTCGCCACAGGTTTGACGCGCGATCTCGACTGGCGTCGCGATCAACTCAACGCGCTTCACCAGATGCTCATCGAGCACGAGGCAGATCTGGCCGGAGCACTGGCGGCCGACCTGGGCAAAAGCCCCTCGGAAGCCCGCATGACGGAGCTCAGCATCACCACCGCCGAGATCGAGCACCTCGCAGAGAACCTCGAGGTCTGGTTCACGCCGCGACGCGTCTCCACCCCCCTGTTCGCCAAGCCCGCGACCGCCGAGGTGATCCGCGAACCATTGGGGCTGGTACTGGTGATCTCCCCATGGAACTACCCGGTGCAGCTCACCCTCGCTCCACTCGCCGGCGCCATCGCCGCCGGCAACGCCGTGATCGTCAAACCCAGCGAGATCTCCACCCACACCGAGGAGGTCCTCACCGAGCTTCTCCCGCAATACCTCGACCCCCAGGTGTTCGGCCTCGTCACCGGTGGCCCCGACGAGACCGGCGAGCTGTTGCGTGAGCGCTTCGACCACATCTTCTTCACCGGCAACCCGGCGGTCGGACGCGTCGTCATGCGTGCCGCAGCAGAACACCTCACCCCAGTGACGCTCGAGCTCGGCGGCAAATCACCCGCCTTCGTCGACGCCACCTGCGACCTCACCGTCGCGGCCCGGCGTATCGCCTGGGGTAAGTTCCTCAACGCCGGACAGACCTGCGTCGCCCCCGACCACGTGCTCGTCACGCCCGAGGCACGCGACCAGCTGGTCGAGAACCTTGGCAAGGCGATCACCGAGTTCTACGGCAAGGACCCCTCCCGCAGCGGCGATTTCGGACGCATCATCACCCAACGTCACTTCGACCGCATCGCGGGAATGCTCGATCAGGGCACCATCGTCCACGGCGGCCACACCGATCGTGACGACCGTTACATCGCGCCCACCGTCATCACCGACCCGGACCCGGACAGCGCGTTGATGACCGAGGAGATCTTCGGCCCGATACTCCCGGTCGTCACCGTCGCCGACACCGAGGCGGCCCTTGCCCACATCAATGAACGCGAAAAGCCGCTGGCGCTCTACGTGTTCAGCGATGACTCCGAAACATGTGCGGCATTCCGCGAACGCACCAGCTCCGGCGGCCTGACCTACGGGATCCCAGTGCTGCACCTGTCGGTGCCCGACCTCCCGTTCGGGGGCGTCGGCAACTCCGGCATGGGCAGTTACCACGGGGAGGCATCGATCCGGACCTTCTCGCATGAACGCTCCGTGATGCGCAAGCCCGCACAGCCCGATTCGATGGCGGCGGTCTACCCGCCGGTGCGGAAGGTCAAGCAGGGGCTGCTGAAGATACTGCAGCCCATGCGCAAGAAGTGAGTGACGCGGCTCCTCAGCGCCCCAGCACCCGGTCGAGGTAGGCGTTGGCGAACACCCGGCGGGGGTCGAGGCTGTCCCGGAGAACGAGGAAATCCTCGAACTTCGGGTACGCGGCGGCCAGGTCGCGATGCGCCATGCCGTGCATCTTCCCCCAGTGGGGACGCCCACCGTGCTCGCGGAAGATCTCCTCGCACGCGTTGAAATAGGCCTCGTTCGGCTCGCGGTGGTAGCGGTGGACCGCCACGTAGGCGGTGTCGCGACGGTACGCGGTGGACATCCACACATCGTCGGCGGCCGCAGCCCGACACTCGATCGGAAAGCTGATCCGCCAGTCCCGACGCGTCACGAGATCATCGATCTCCCTCACCACAGCCGGTAGGGAATCCACCGGGATGGCGAACTCGGTCTCGGTGAACCGCACATCCCGAGTGGTGGTGTAGACGTTCGTGGAGAGATCCACGTGGGTACGGCGCCCGGTCAGACGTGTCGCCACACGGTTCACCGCGGGAATCGCGGTCGGCAGCACCTGCCCCATCCGACAGGTGAGCTCGAACAGCCGATTCGAGACCACATCATCGTCGAGCCGTCGACGCCATCTCGGCAACGGACGCAACTCAGCGTCACCGGGGAGACGCCGCTGAGTCTTGGTCAACGCCACATCGGTGTGAGGAAACCAGTAGAACTCGAAGTGGTCATGTTCGGTGATCCGTTCGCGCCACTCCTCCAGCACGGTCTCCAGGGACTCTGCTGCTTCCACGTCCTCGAGTGCGAACATGTCCACGCACTGGAGCGTGACCTCGGTGACCACACCCAGCGCGCCCAGGCTGATCACATGCCCGGCAACATCATCACCTTCGACCCGGTGCACGTTTCCAGAACCGTCGACGAGCGTCAGGCCACGGACCTGCGTCGCGATCCCGCCGAACCGCAGACCAGTGCCATGGGTTCCGGTGGAGATCGCCCCCGCGATCGACTGGGCATCGATGTCTCCGAGATTCTCCATCGCGAGCCCGTGGGGGCGCAGGAGCCCGGGCATCTGATTCAGTCGCGTGTCCGCACGCACAGTGACGAGCCGGGCAGCCCGGTCGACGTCGACGATCCCGCGCAGGGCGCTGAGGTCGAGCTGGATCCCCGGCGCCGCAGCGATGTCGGTGAAACTGTGCCCGGCGCCCACGGCCTTGACCGACAACCCCGCGTCCGCCGCGTCACGGATGACTGCGGCCACACCGTCGGTGGAGGTCGGTCGCTCGACGCGCACCGGAGTCACCGCACAGGTGCCTGCCCAGTTCCGCCAAGGTTTCCGCTTCATTGCGGTCATGCTGTTCTCCTCGATTATGGGTCGTGGAACGAGTCAGAGGAAGGCGTGCCCTTCCCCCCGGTAGGTCGGAAGTTCGGCGATGACAGCAACCGACTCGGCGTCCACCACGGTCAGGTGGTTCACACGTTCGGCCAACTCACCGGCCTTGGCGTGACGCAGCCAGACGCGATCCCCCACACGCAGATCCTCGGCCCCGGTGAGAGGCGTCTGCACCTCGCCGGCCATCTCCTCATCCACGTATCCCAACCCGGGAGGCCACGTCAGCACCGGTAGCCGTGACGACGAGGGCGGCCCCGAAGCGATCCATCCACCGCCGAGAAGCGTCGCCATGTCCGGCGTGGGCTTGCGTACGACGTCAAGCGCGAAAGCGGCCGCCGGTGCCGGGAGGAAGGCACGGTAGTGATCGAAAAGACCGGGCCCGAACAGTCCAGAGCCAGCGGCGATCTCGGTCACCGACTCATCCTGCGCAGTCGACTCGATCGAACCGGTCCCGCCACCGTTGACGAATTCGAGCTCGGCGATCTCCCTGACCTGGGCGACCGCCTCGCCCCGAATCTCGGCAACCTGCGGCCGGGATCGCGATTGGAGGACCTGGATCGCACGTGTCCTCGCCTGTTCGATGAACGACCCCGACGGCACGTCACCGACGCCCGCGAGCTGCGCCTCATAGGCCATGAGCCCCACGAGCCGGAATCCCTGCCGGGCTGCAACCTTCTCGGCCAGTTCCCGTGCGTCCTGGGCCGCCCGCACCGGTGAGCGATACACCCCGACCCGCATTCCGGGCAGGTTGTATGAAACATCGACCTCGAGAGCCACCCGCAGTTCCGGGCGACGGGCGGCGGGCAGGACGGCGTCGATGAGATCGAGTTGTTCCACCGCGTCGACCATCAACGTGATCGCGGATGCGCGTCGTTCATCCGCGCAGAGCCTCGAGATCGCAGCGGCATCCGCAGTGGGATAGCCGACGACGACATCGTCGACACCGTGGTCGGCCAACCAATTGGCCTCCGCGAGTGTGAAGGCGAGAACGCCCGCGAAGCCGTCACGCCGAAGGAGCGACTCGACCAGTCCACGAACGCGGATGGACTTCGACGCGACCCGAATCGGGAGGGAACCGGTCATTCCGGCGTCGCTGCGAGCATCCGCGACGCGGCGTACGAGCTCACCGCGGTTGTGGGCCCAGGCGCCGGCTTCCACCACGGCGCAGGGCGCAGGACGATCCGCGGTTGCTGCTGTGAGTGCTTCCCAATACTTCTTCGGATCGGTCCACATGCCGCAAGCATAGGGCCCCGAACCCATCTGTGGGGAAGCCGGGACATGTCGGAACGTCCCGGGGATCAACCGTTGCGGCGGGCGATGCTCCACGTCAGAGCAGTGGCGAACGCGCACCACAACGCGTAAGGCGCCAGCCTGCGTCCGAGCCCCCTTCGTACTCCACCAGCCCGTCGTGCCAGATCCGCGCTGGACACGGCGAGGGATGCCGCCACCAGAACTCCCAGGTTCAGCAGTCGGCGGTCGAAGAAGACCCAGCACCATCCGGCGTTCAGACCGAGATTGATCACCAGCGCGCGCATCAGCGCGGCTCGCTCCTGGGGCGTCATATGGTCCATGGCCTCAGCGGTGGTCCATGCGATGTCGAGGTAGAGCGTCGTCCATGCCACTGGAAAAGCCCACCCGGGTGGCTGCCATGCAGGCTTGTCGAGTGATTCGTACCAGCGTGAGCCGACACTTCTGGATGTCGCCGCAGAACCCGCCACGGCGCAGGCGGCCGTCGCGATACCGGTCAGGGCCAGATGCTTGAACGAAGCCATGCATCGAGCCTAACCACGACGGCGACATTCGGATGGGCGGGGCTCCTCCACGCCGGTCAGCGCTCGGGGACACGTTCCAGATCGGTCAACCACACCGTGGGACTGGCATCTGACGGTGCACGGTGGCCCCCACGTGGCGAGAGTGATCCGCCGGTGACGACCTTCGGGCCATCCGGCAAAGCGGAACGCTTGAACTGCTGGGTGATGAAGCGTCGGCAGAACACCTGGAGCCAGTGGCGGATCGCGCTGAGATCGTAGGCCACGCGCTGATCTTCAGGGAGGTTCTCCGGCCATCGCCCGCGGGAGGCGTCCGACCATGCCTGTTCGGCGAGCCAAGCGATCTTGCTGGGCCTCGCACCGTTGTGCAGGAGCGCATGGAGGTTGAAGTCCTGCAAGGCATACGGACCGATGGAGGCTTCGGTGGACTGTGGCTCCTCCCCCTCCCTGGTGGGGACGAGCTCGGGGCTGATCTCGGTGTTGAGAACCGAACGCAGCACCCGGGCTGCTTCATCGCCCAGACCACCGCGGTCGGCGGCCCAGCGGATCAGGTGCTGGATGAGCGTCTTGGGCACACCGGCGTTGACACCGTAGTGGCTCATCTGATCCCCGACGCCGTAAGTGCACCAACCGAGGGCCAGCTCCGAGAGGTCTCCGGTGCCGAGGACGATGCCGCCGCGCTGGTTGGCGATCCGGAACAGGTAGTCGGTGCGGAGCCCGGCCTGAACGTTCTCGAAAGTGATGTCGTAGACCTCCTCCCCGCGCCCGAACGGATGCCCCATATCTGTGAGCATCTGCTTGGCGGTGGGACGGATGTCGATCGTCTCGAAGCTCGTGCCCAGCGCTCGGGCGAGGGCCTCGGCGTTGTTGCGAGTGTGCTCGGTGGTGGCGAAACCCGGCATGGTGAAAGCGAGGATGTCGCTGCGCGGCCGATCGAGCCGGTCCATCGCCTTCGCGGCCACGACCATGGCGTGCGTCGAATCCAGACCGCCGCTGACCCCGACCACGAGCTTCGGGTTCCCGATCGATCGGAGGCGCTGCACCAAGCCGTACACCTGGATCTCATAGGCCTCGTAACAGTCCTGATCGAGCTGCCGGGGATCACTCGGCACGAATGGGAAGCGGTCGACCTCCCGGATCAAACCGGTGTCGCCCTCCGGCGGCTCGAGATCGAATCGGATGGCTCGGAACGTGGTGGCCGATTCCATGGCCCGTCGGTTGTCATCGAACGTACCCACCCGTTGACGCTCGGCCACGAGCGCCTCGACATCCACATCGGCGATGCAGCTGCTGGCTGCGTCGATGAATCGGTCTGTCTCGGCCAGCAGCCGACCCCGCTCGTGGATCATCGACCGCCCGTCCCACGACAGATCGGTGGACGACTCCCCCGACCCTGCTGCCGTATGGATGTGCCCCGCGATCAAGCGTCGGGACGCTTCGGCGCACACTTCATGCCGTTCGGCCGACTTGCCGACCGTGATCGGCGAGCTCGACAGGTTGACCAGAACGGTCGCGCCGCCGAGCGCGGCACGGGCGCTCGGCGGAATGGGCACGCCGAGGTCCTGTCCGATCTCCACGTGAAACACAAAGCCCGGCACGTCGGCGGCCTCGAAGACGAGATCGGCCCCGAAGGCGACGGATTCGGACCCTTCGATGCCCAGCCCGATGGCACCGATCTCATCGCCCATCCTGTCGTCGCCCGCAGCGAACCACCGGGGCTCCTGGAACTCCCGCTCGTTCGGAAGGTGGGACTTGGGCACCACCCCCAGCACCTCACCACGGTGGATGACGACGGCGCAGTTGTAGAGGCGGTTGCGGTGCGGAAGCGGCGCACCCACCACGAGCACCGGCAGCAGGTCGGTGCTGGCTTCGATGACCTCACCCAACGCGCTACGGGTCTGTTTCTGGAGCGCTGCGGAGAAATGCAGATCCGCCACCGTGTAGCCGGTCAGTCCGAGTTCGGGGAAGGCCGCCAGCCCCACACCCTGATCGTGGAGGTCCTTGGCCGAAGCGATGATCGCCCTCGCATTGGCGAGCGGATCGGCGACCGTGGTCACCGTCGTAACCGCCGCGCATCGGACGAATCCCTGATCCCAGAGGTTGCGGAAGTTCCAGCTCATGGCACGAGCCAACCACACCGGTGACCACAACCGACCAGTGGTTCAGTGCAGCGGTACCGCGCCGCGGCTCGGAGTGACCACAACCTCCCAGTCGATCTTCCGCAAGAATGCCGAGCCCCCGGAACTGCAGGATTTCTGCAGGACCGGGGAAATCGACTGGGAGGTTGTGGACACAAGACCCCGGGAGAAGACCCGCGACCAGCCTCGACTAATGTTCCGCACATGCGAACCATTTACTGCCTCATTGCCGTATGTGCGCTTCTTTCTTCGGGGTGCAGCAGCACCAGCGCTGATGAGCAGATCACGGTCCTGGCCGCCGCGTCCCTGCAGGACGTCTTCGAGGCCGCTGGCGAGGACTTCACCGAGCAGACAGGCGTCGAGGTCACATTCAGCTTCGCGGGGTCACAGTCACTGGTGACACAGCTGGCCGAGGGGTCACCGGGCGATGTGCTCGCGACCGCCAATGAGAAGACGATGGATCAGGCCCGGGCCGACGGCACCGTGGCCGATCCGCTCCCCTTCGCCACCAACACGCTGACGCTCGCCGTCGCTCCAGGGAATCCGAAGAACGTGCAGGGGCTGGACGATCTCACACGCACCGACCTGCTCTTCGTCCGTTGCGCCGAGGCCGTTCCCTGCGGCACGGCCAGTGACAAGGTGCTGGCCGACCTCCAGACGACACCGGTGAGCGAGGAGAACTCGGTCACCGATGTGCTCGGGAAGGTCACCAGTGGGCAGGCGGACGTGGGGCTGGTGTACTCCACTGATGTCACACGGTCACAGGGCGCTGCCGAGGCCGTCGACTTCCCGGAGGCCGAGACCGCGTTGAACACCTATCCGATCGCGGTGACGACGCAGTCCGACGCTCCGGCCGCACAGCGGTTCGTCGACCACATCACCGGCCCGGACGGGCAGCGGCTGCTGCAGGAGGCAGGCTTCGGCACGCCATGATGCGAGGATCGACAGCGTGACGAGACAGCCCACCGCACCCTCGGCCACTCCGGCTTGGATCTGGCTCCCCGCCGGCTTCGGCGCGCTGCTGCTGGTGGTGCCGCTGGTGGCGACGGTCGTCGACGTGCCGTGGGCCGATCTGCCCGAGCTCCTCACCTCCGACGCGTCACGGCAGGCGCTCAGCCTCTCACTCCGGACCGCCCTCGGCTCCACCGCGCTCTGCATCGCACTGGGAACCCCCATGGGGTGGGTGTTGGCCCGCACGCATCTCCCTGCGCAACGTCTGATCCGCACGGTGGTGCTGCTGCCGATGGTGCTGCCCCCGGTGGTCAGCGGTATGGCCCTGCTCGCGGCGTTCGGCCGCAACAGTCTGCTCGGTGGCGCGCTCGAGGGGTTCGGGATCCGCATCGGCTTCACCACCGTCGCGGTGGTGCTGGCTCAGATGTTCGTCTCCCTGCCATTCATGGTGCTCGGCGTCGAGGGGGCGCTCCGGACGCAGGGGGTCGACCACGAGCGGACCGCTGCGACGCTGGGGGCCGGCCCGGGCCGCGTCCTGACCCGGGTGACCCTGCCTCTGATCGCCCCCGCGTTGCGCTCGGCCTCGGTGCTGTGTTTCGCGCGGGCGCTCGGCGAGTTCGGGGCGACCATCACCTTCGCCGGTTCCTTCCCGGGCATCACACGCACCCTGCCCTTGGAGGTCTACCTGGTCCGGGAGAGCGACATGGACGCTGCCATCGCCCTCTCGCTGCTGTTGCTCGTGGTGGCCGGGGTCATCGTCGCCGCGACACATGCCCAGCCCCGGAGGCCGGTATGACGCTCGAGGTGGACGTGCGCATCCCCCGCGCCGATATCGAGGCCGCCTTCGAGGTGGCCGACGACGACACCGCTGCCATTCTGGGCCCCAACGGTGCAGGGAAGTCGAGCATTCTGGGCGCGATCACCGGAACCGTCGCGGCCACCGGGCAGGTACTCCTGCACGGCCAGAACCTGCTCGGTCTCCCTCCGCATCGACGCCGCGTCGGCCTGCTGGGGCAACGAGCCCTGCTGTTCCCCCACCTCTCGGTGCTCGACAACGTGGCCTTCGGGCCGCGTTCCGCGGGTCACTCCCGACGCCGCGCGCGGGCCATCGCCGGCGAATGGCTGGAACGGCTGGAGGCCTCCCACTGGGCGGATCGACGCCCCGATCAGCTTTCGGGCGGGCAACAGCAACGCGTGGCGATGGCCCGCGCCCTCGCCGCCGAGCCCGACGTGATGCTCCTCGACGAACCCTTCGCCGCCATCGACGCCGAAGCCATCGACGGTCTGCGCACCCTCGTGCGCCGCCACGTGAATACCACCTGCATCATCGTCACCCACGACCTGCCCGATGCGCTGACCCTGGCTGATCGCGTCATCGTGCTCGATGAGGGACGCATCGTCGAGGAAGGAAGAACCACCGAGGTGCTGACCCGGCCGCGCAGCCGATTCGCGGCAAGGATCGCCGGCGTCAACCTCGTGACCGGAACGCTCGCCGACATGACGCTCACCTGTGCGGGCACGACCGTCACCGGTCGGCCGGTCGAGGATGGCCCCGGTTCACACGGTGTGGCGGTGTTTCCGCCGCGTGCCGTCGCTGTCTATCCGACACGACCACATGGGTCCCCGCGCAACACGTGGCCGGTCGAGGTGTGCACGGTCCGCTCCGATGGCCCGGGGGTCTTCGTCACCGCGAACCACCCAGATCTGGGGGAGGTCACCGCCGAGGTGACCTCCTCCGCGGCCGCCGAATTGGATCTGCAGGTGGGGACACACCTGTGGTTCGCAGTCAAGGCGCAGGAGGTCGATCTCCTCCCTCGTGCCCGGCAGCATCGCGCTCAACGTCGGCCAAGGCCCAGCGCCATCTGAGTCAGGACGTCAACCGACGCCGAAGGTACATCGGAACGCCGACGACAAGACCGCCGACGACCAATCCCCCAAGGCCCCAGAGCCATCGCGGTGTTGACCCGGACGCCGCGTCGCTCGACACTGCGCGTCCCGAGATTCGAGCACTGGAGTAGTCCGGGATATCTTCCGGGTCACCATAGTCACCTGCTCGTTCGACAGCATCACCGTCACTCCAACCGCCTCCGACATCGCAGTTGACCCGGTCCCGGGCCGAGACCCCGTCCAAAGACATCGGTGCCGAACGGGCGGAGGCAGTGTTTCCTTCCTTCTGTTCGACCGAAGGCCGGTGAATGCCTCCGTCCTCACGAGAGCGGACAAGGACGTCATCGAGCAGGTGATTCCCGAGACGCAGGCCATCGATGGCGCGGGCGTTCGTGTACTCGGTCAGGATCGCTTGTGGGTCCTCGCCGTTGTCGACAGCATTTCTGGCCTCAGCCTGGACTTCATCCCACTGTTCGATCGATTCGGCCTCGAACCCTTCCAGAGCAGCCGTGACGTCATCGAAATATGTTTCCGGTCGAGCACACGCCGCATACATCAACCGTTTGAACGTCTGGGTCGCATATTCGGTGGCCTCCTGCTCCATGAACTCTGGATCCAGATACTCCGCTGACGATCCAGCGGTCAGGTATCGGTGTTGGGAGTACTCGACGGGAAGGTCCCCCGAACCCACTGCGATGGGTATGTATGGGGCGGTCGCGGCAGCCGTGGGAGCCAACCACAAGGTTGCCAACGATCCATCGGCGAGGTCATCACGCAGCTCGGCGACCTGACCATATCCCGAACGATCATCGGACCACCTCGGATCACGAACGAGCCTCAGCATGTCTTCCAAGGTGACCTCGTCGAGTTCTTCGAGCTCGGCTTCCAACGACACCGGATTGCGGTAGGGGCCTTTGTCGTCGGGAGCGGCCTGCTGGTGCGGCTCGAACTCCTCGGTCGGGAAATCGACGCCATAGACTTCTCGGAGGTTGAACTCATCATCCTTCTCCCGGTCGTACCACCCCTGTTCTTCTGCAAAGGTCACCAGGTTCTCCGAACCTCGATAATCGGGGTGGTCTCCCCCCGCAGCCTCAACGGGGAATTCATGGATGTAGCCGGGGTAGGAGACACGAACCTCGTCTGATCCCAGCCGTTCGGCGGCCCACAGGCCTTCCCCACCGGCGAACTCGATGAAGATCCAGCCTTCGTTCTCGTCGGCGAACATATGGGAGTTCCCACCGTAGGTCGTGAAACCGTGTTCATCGATGAGATCACCCAAGATCGTCACGGCTTCTTCAGCCGATGACGCCCGTTCCATTGCGATCCGCGATAGATCCGAGTATTGCGGCCCTGTCTGGCCCTCCGGGGTTCGATCAACCAGTTCCTCACGCGAGTCCGACCACACATCCCGAGCAGCAACGTTCTGATCGTTGAGCCCACCGTTGGTCAGCGGAGCCGGAAATCCTGCGAACTCGGAGTAATTTGAGGTGACATATCGGTGAGTGCGCTCCACCTGCGGAATCTCAGTGAGCTCTCCGGGCAGATCGGCTTCTTCGGTGGCGCCGACCGTCACGGTGGACCCCGGAGCGTGATTCTGTTCCGGCACGACCTCCACCCAGTGGCTCGATGGCTCGTGTCCGAAACCGCCAATCAGTGGATGCCCCTCAGCTGTCAGGTCACCGCCCACGTAGAACGCGATGGACTTGTCGGCTCCACTGGCTTCCGCCGGCCCCTCTGCCGGTGTTGCCGCTTGCGCGACTGCCCCTGGAACCGCCGTCAACACCATGACGGATGCACACGTGATGGCCACCAAACGAGCACATTCTCCGAAATTCCTTTTCAAGGATCACCTTTCTGCACGATCTCGCATTGCCCTAGCCTCGCAGCCCACCCAACAATCGAACATCTTCGGCGCGCATCGCGCCCGACGGGAGGGTGAAGTACTTCTCACTCAATCATGCGCACAGGAATACATCGGGTTCACCCCTCACGGTGCCGACGAGAACGTCGTCAGGCCCCGGCTCGCACCGTGAGCCCGAAGGCCATCTGGTGGGTCTGTCCAGGCATGAGGCGCACAAGAGTGCGGCGTACATTGACGAACCCCAGGACGACGAAGTGCTCATCCCCATCCACGTCGGCGACTCCGTCATCACCGTAGGGAGGACGCCACACGAAGGACTGTGTGATGCCGCTGCCGGTGATCGTGACGGTACGGCCGAGCGAGGGGTCGTGCATCTCGATGAAACTGTTCCTGGTCGGCACCTGGGGTTCGAACAATCGGCACAGCGGCTGGTGCAGCGAAAGTTCGCCGAGCATGGTGTCGGCTGTCTGTCCGTCCAGCCCCGACCAGTCGTGGCCGTCCACGCCCGTCACCCAGCACTGCTCGATGTCGCCGACACGCACTGCGGCGAGCACGCCGACCGCCTGCGAAGCCACGTTGGTTCCGTCATTGCGCACGAGGAAGTCCAGACGCGTTCCGGCCCGTGACCCGGGTTCCACTGCGGGCCCGGCGAAACCGTGCAGCATCCGCGCCGAGAACTCATGCCGACGCTCTCCTTCGGGGTCGGCGTCGAGTTGCGCGTGATTGAGGGTGTATTCGATCTCCTGGGTGCGGCCGCGCTCGATCATGCGCTGGAGGCCCCAACTGCTGTCGGCCACCAGCCCGTGCGATGGACGCCGGTGCCTTCCGCGTCCGCCGGCGAACCAGGGGAACACCGGCGAGACGCCGCTCACCGCCAGAGAGCTCGGGCGCGGAGTCCCGTCCCACAGCAGGGGTACATCCTCAGTCAATTGGGGCACGTGCAGCTCCGTCAGCCGTGCTCCTGAATCGAGCACGGTGGCGTGTCCCCCGTCCTGGAAATCGACGCGGCAGGAGCCCCCGTGGCGTCCGATGTCTCGTCTCATGCGGGCTTCGGCCAGAACGCCGCGGCCGCGTCCAACCGTGGGAAGTCGATCGCCGCATCCGCAGAGCGAGCCGTGACGGGCTTCGCGCAATAGGCGATACCGAGGTCCGCCCGAGCGAGCATGTCGAGGTCATTGGCCCCGTCACCGATCGCCACCACAGATGCGGCCTCGATGGTCCTGGCGAACTCACCGAGCCAGTGGGCTTTCGCCGTTCGGTCGATGATGGGGCCGATCGTGCGCCCGGTGAGTACACCACCGGCGGTCTCGAGCCGGTTGGCGGCGATGAGGTCAATCCCCAGCCGCGCTGCGATGCGTTCCACGATCTCGATGAAACCGCCCGAGACCAGTGCGACGCGTCCGCCACCCCGCTCGACGTGGGCGACGAGGTCGGCAGCACCGGGGCTGAGCTCCACGGCTTCGGCCACCTCCTCGATCACCCGCAGCGGCAGGCCGGCGAGTGCCTCGACCCGAGCAGCCAGACTCTGTGCGAAGTCGAGTTCCCCACGCATGGCGCGTTCGGTCACCGCAGCCACCTCATCACGCCTGCCCGCGTGCTCGGCGAGCATGTCGATCACCTCGGAGGTGATCATGGTCGAATCGACGTCGCTGATCAGCAGGCCGGGCGCACTCGACGCCAGCGGCCCGGTGGTCACCGCTCCCGTGGCGTCGAATGAAGCGGCGATCCGACGCACCCGTTTCGTGAGATCGGTCACGTCTCCCTCGCCGACTTCGACGCGGCACCCCGCCGCCGGAAGCCCGAGGTCATCGCGCAGAACGGGGCGAACCGACGCCACCTCGGCGATGGCGTCCAGCAGGGCGTCGTTCAGGGCCGCGGACGAGGCAAGCCCGATGTGGACATCGCTCATGTCCGTGAACCTAGCAGGGGCACGGGAGACGGCTTCGACCGCTATGGTGGCCCTGTGGCTGCCCCGCTGGAGATCCATGTCGTCGCCGACTCGACCGGCGAGACCGCTGCACGCCTTGCGCGTGCCGCGCAGGCGCAGTTCCCCTCGCGTCCGTTCCGGATCGTGCGGCATCCACGCATCCACACCGCCGAAGAGATCATGGCGACGTTCGAGAAGATCCACCGCGAGCACACCGACGCCGTGGCGGTCATGTCGACGCTCGTGGACGCCTACCAGCGCGACCTCGTCGATGAGATCTGCGCCGACCTCGGCTTCGTCCACTGCGATCTGATCGGGCCGGCGCTGCAGCGTCTGGAGGTGGCGACCGGCCAGGCAGCCGAACGCGTCCCCATGCGCCCGGTGGGTGTGGAGGCCAACTACTACACGCGCATCGCGGCCATGGAATATGCGGTCCGTCACGACGACGGACAGATGCTCGACGGTTTGAAGGACGCCGACATCGTGCTGCTGGGCGTCTCCCGAAGCGGCAAGACGCCCCTGTCGATGTATCTGGGCTATCTGGGCTACAAGACGGCGAACGTTCCTTTGATGGCCGGCATGAAGGTGCCAGAACAGGTCCACCAGGTCGATCGTTGGCGCCTGGTGGGGCTGACCATCGATCCCGAACGTCTGGCCAAGATCCGCAGCACGCGCGTCAAGCACATGGGGTCGGCGGGCAGTCACAGCGACGGCTACGACAACCTGTTGCACATCATGGCCGAGCTCGACGAGATCCGGCAGAGCCTGCGCCGTCTCGGCTGCCCGGTGATCGATCAGACCGGCGTCGCCCTCGAGGAGTCGGCGTCACATGTGATCGACATCGTCGATGATCGCGCCCGCACCGCAGGCGCCCGGCTCAGACGCGATGCCGGCGAACTGATCATGAAGCCGTGACCCCCGAACCACCACTCAACACCTCACCGCCTGACCAATGTCGATCGAAGGAGCAGCGATGACCCACAGCACATACGTCTACGACCTCGCAGATGGCGATGCCTCGATGCGAGCCCTCTTGGGCGGAAAGGGTGCCGGCGTCGCTGAGATGGCCCGTCTCGGTGTTCCCGTTCCGGACGCCTTCACCGTGACCACCACGGCATGTGTCGAGACGATGAACCGCGGCGGCGAGTGGCCCGAGGGCCTGTGGGAGGACATCGAGGGCGGTCTGCATCGTCTCGAGGAGCGCACCGGCCTGAAGCTCGGCGATCCCGAACGTCCGCTGCTGGTCTCGGTCCGCTCGGGCGCGGTGCAGTCGATGCCCGGCATGATGGACACGATCCTCAACCTCGGTGTCTCGGCCGAGACCGTTCCGGCGCTGGCGAAACTGGCCAACGGCAATGAGCGCTTCGCCTGGGACTCCTACCGCCGGTTCATCCAGATGTACGGCGAGGTCGTCGAGGGCATCGAGCCCCACATCTTCGAGGACGCGCTGGCTGCCATGAAGGTCGATCGCGGCGTCGACCAGGACACCGACCTGACCGCCGACGATCTCAAGGAGCTCGTCGAGCAGTTCAAGAAGCTCGCCTCCGACGCTCTGGGCGGTGCCTGGACCAACGATCCCAAGGAGCAGCTGCGCCGCGCCGTCGACGCCGTGTTCCAATCGTGGCAGAACCCGCGCGCCGAGATCTACCGCCGCGCCAACAACATCCCGGCCAGCCTCGGCACCGCGGTGAACGTCATGCAGATGGTGTTCGGCAACCGTGGTGACGACTCCGCGACCGGCGTCTGCTTCACGCGTAACCCCTCCACCGGCGCGAAGGAGCTCTACGGCGAGTTCCTGGTGAACGCCCAGGGCGAGGACGTCGTCGCCGGCATCCGCACCCCGAAGCCGCTCGCCGAGATGCACGAGGTGCTCCCGGAGGCCTACGACCAGCTCATCGCGACGATGAACCGCATGGAGGCGCACTACAAGGATGTGCAGGACATGGAGTTCACCGTCGAGGGCGGTCAGCTCTACCTGTTGCAGACGCGCAACGGCAAGCGCACCGCTGCCGCTGCTCTGAAGATCGCACGTGACATGGTCGAGGAGGGCCTCACCACTCGTGAGGAGGCGCTCAAGAAGATCGAGCCCGCTCAGATCGATCAGCTCCTCCACCCCGCTCTCGACACCTCGCACGGTGCGACGCCGGTCACCACCGGTCTTCCGGCCTCCCCCGGTGCCGCTGTCGGTGGCGTCGTGTTCGACGCCGATGTGGCCGCGGAAAGGGGACAGAACGGCGAGGACGTCGTGCTGGTGCGGTTCGAGACCACCCCTGATGACATCCATGGCGTGATCCAGGCCAAGGGCGTCCTCACCGCCCATGGCGGCATGACCTCGCACGCGGCCGTCGTGGCCCGCGGCATGGGACGCCCCTGCGTCGCCGGTGCCCAGGGCATCCGCATCAACCCCGCCGAGAAGACCCTCGAGATCGAGGGCAAGATCTACCACGAGGGCGATGTGATCACCCTTGACGGTTCGACCGGTGAGGTCTTCGGTGAGGGCCTGCCGCTGGTCCCGCCGCAGCTCGGCGAGGACTTCGAGACCGTGGTCGGTTGGGCCGATGATGTGCGCCGCATGGGCGTCCGCGCCAACGCCGACAACGCCACCGACGCCGCCAAGGCCCGCGAACTCGGCGCTCAGGGCATCGGCCTGTGCCGCACCGAGCACATGTTCATGGCGGCCGATCGTCTCCCGGCGGTGCGGCGCATGATCCTGGCCGACAACGACGACGAGCGCGCAGCGGCCCTCGAGGAGATCCTGCCGATGCAGCAGGCCGATTTCGAGGGCATCTTCGAGGCCATGGCCGGCCTGCCGGTGACTGTGCGTCTGCTGGATCCGCCGCTGCACGAGTTCATGCCCGACCTCGTCGAGCAGTCGCTGCTGGTGCAGCGTCTCGAACTCACAGGTGGTGACGCCGCCGAACTCGAGCAGGCCCGCAAACTGCTGGGCAGCATCAAGAAGCTGCACGAACAGAACCCGATGCTCGGCACCCGCGGCTGCCGTCTGGCAATGCTGTACCCGGAGATCCCGGCCATGCAGGCCCGTGCCATCGCACGCGCCGCGCTCGCAGTGCGGGAGCGCAAGGGCGAGACCGTCGACGTGGAGATCATGATCCCGCTCGTGGCCTACGCCGAGGAGCTGAAGCGCCAGCGCGCCATCGTCGAGGAGGCCATCGCCGAGGAGCTGCAGGCCGCCGGTCAGGAACTCGACTACACGGTGGGCACCATGATCGAGCTGCCGCGCGCAGCCATCGTGGCCGACCAGATCGCCGAGCACGCCGACTTCTTCAGCTTCGGCACCAACGACCTCACCCAGACCGGCATCGGCATCTCGCGTGATGACGCCGAGGGCGGCTTCCTCGGGCATTACGTGGCCCACGACGTGATGCCGCGCAATCCGTTCGCCAGCGTCGACGTCGACGGTGTCGGCGGTCTGGTGAAGGTCGGCGTCGAGCGTGGCCGCGGCCAGAAGAGCGGTCTGAAGTGCGGTGTCTGTGGTGAGCACGGCGGCGACCCGGAGTCGATCGAGTTCTTCGAGAGCGCAGAACTCGACTACGTCTCCTGCTCCCCCTACCGTGTGCCGATCGCACGCTTCGCCGCTGCTCGCGCAACGCTCATGAAGTGATCGAACAGCACGACATCTGATTCGGGCGGGCCGTCGGTGAGAACATCACCGCCGGCCCGCTCGTGGTTCGGTGCCGAACGCATGTCCAGAGGGAAACTTCCGACGCCCGCAGGGTGAACATCACCACGTGATTGAGTGAGCATGTGGTCATGCGGGTGAGCCCAGAAGAAATCAGGAGCACGGCGAAGATCATCTCGTCCTCGGCCGACCACTGGATGGAGGCCGTCAGCAGCATGCAGCAGACTTCTGCTTCCGCGTTCGGCAGCGACGACATCGGATCGATGATCTCGTCGTTCCATCAGCGGACGCACCAACCCAGCGTCGAATATTTCCATGAAGTCGGCCACTGCGCCCACAGCGTCGGTGCCGCGCTGGACAACACCGGCCGCCTGTACGCCGACACCGAGATGGACAACGCCGCCAGGGCCGAGCAGGTCCAGACACTCGTGGATGCGGTGGGTCGATTCTGATGGCTGACTTCTCGGCATACCCGCCCCCCACCCCGATGGCTGCAGACATGCCTGCAGCCGGTGAGCGTCACCCGAACGCGGATCTCACGACGGCTTCGGTCGGCCCCGACATGGCATCGGCGGCACCCGGCCCCACCGTCACACCCACGACACAGGCCGCTCCGACGCTGAAAGACCCCTCCGCCGGGTCCTTCGACGGTCCACTCGGTGGCATGCCCGGAGGCATCACGGGTGGCATGCCCGGCGGCATGCTGGGAGGCATCACGGGTGGCATGTCCGGAGGCAAGAGCCAGGGCCCCACTTTCCTGGGGTTCGGGCTTCCGATCCCGGGCTTCCTGATGGAAGCAGCCGCGAAGCTGGGGTTCGTCTGGCCGCAGTCCGACGAGATGCAGCTGTTCGCGATCGGGCGCAACTACATCTCATCCGGAATCGAGTTCAACCAGCTGCGCGCGGATGTGAACGACGCGGTCAGTGAATTGCTGGAGTCCAACGAGAGTGACGGCCTGGCGGCGTTCGAGCGCTTCCAAAAGCGCCTGTCGTCCATGGCCGGAAGCCACATGATGGTCTCAGGGCTGGCGGCACCTGCGCTCGGCATCGCATATCTGGCGGCGGGCGCACTGGTGTTGGCTTACAAGGTGCACGCCATCATGATCCTCATCGAGGCGGCGATCCTGTTCGCCAGCCAGGCTTTCGGTGCGCTGCTCGGCCCTCTCGGGCTGGGTGCCATCGCCGCCAAGATCGCAGCGCTGCGCGTCCAGCTCATGAGCGCGCTGAAGGCCGTCAAGTTCGGGATGTCGAAGGTCCTCGATGTCGCCGCACGGATCGTGGAGATGTACACCAAGGTGGCCACTCCCATATTGCAGAACCGACCCGCCCGCAAACTCGGAAACGCGGCCGTCCCCATGCAGCAGTCACCGCAACTCTCCGGACCCTCGTCCCCCCACGAAGCGTCCCCGGCCGGAAGCAGCACACCGTGGCCGGCCGCCGGGATGGCACCGGCCTCCGCCCCGGGGATCGACGTCGGAGCCGAGCCGATGGACGACGCCGGAACCCGCCCGGTGGACACCCCACCGGGCACCTACCCCGGCGGGGTGGACCCCTACTCCGATGCTCCGGTCGAGACAGAGGCCTCCGGATCGGCCGAAGAGCCGGAATCCGCCTGGGATGACGTCATCGACAGCGCAGCCGGGGGCGGCGCTGCAACGGTCGCCCCAGCTCCTCCCACGCCGCCGGAGACCTCGGCGCTGAACCCGGAGATGGCCCGTGGATGAATTCGATGAGGGCATCATCGGCCGAGGCCCGACAACCGAATCCTCCCGCCACGGCGTTGCCCACGACACCGACGAGGGACTCATCCAAGCCTCCGATGCCCACGGGCTGGTCGCGATCACGGCACGGGCCGGGCGCATCGAAAGCGTCCAGGTGCAGGAACGTGGTGTGGAGCAGCCCGAGTTGCTGGGCCGCGCGATCGCCGAAGCCACCAACGCGATCCTCGAAAAGCTCGATGCCCACCGCGAAACCATCCGCAGTGCTCCTGACATCGCGTCGTTCTACCAACAGGTGCACGAACACAACAAGGCATCGCAGAAGCAGTTCGACCGGGCCCTCGAAGAAATCGATGGCGTGCAGAAAACACTCGACGCCCAGCTCGCGGGCCTGCACGACCTCCAGATGCGGAACTTCCCCGACGGTCAGCCGCGCTGATCCGCGTCAGCCGACGGCGAGCATCAGCGTCGGGATGCTGAGACCAACGATGTCGAGCATGGCGTGGGCGATCACCAGCGGCAGGAGATTGCGTCGCCACCAGTAGAGCAGGCCGAACACGATGCCGGCGATGAACGTGGTGATGACCTTCGCCACGATCGCCTGCGGTGAGCCGAGGGCGAACCCGATGTGCTGGAGACCGAACACGAGGGCCACGAGCAGCATGCCGGGCCAGCGTCCGATCCATGCCTCGAACCTGGGCTGCAGGTAACCGCGGTACAGCGCCTCCTCCGCGATCGCGATGGTGACGGCGGCCGGGAACGCTGCGATGCCCACCCACAGCGGGATGCTCGGCATCTCGCCAAGCATCGGCGGCGGACCCTGGTAGGCCACCAGATTGCCGAGGAAGGACGCACCGAAGAAAGCCATGGCGACGATCGGGAACAACAGGAACCCCCAACCCACATCGGCCGGTGATCCCGACAGCAGACGGCCCAGCGTCAGACCTTCGCTGCGAAGCAGGAGCGCGACCACCGCGATCGTCACCACATCGACCAAGATCACCCAGGCGTTCCCGTACAAACCGATGGAGGCGTCGGTGGCGGCCGGGTCGAGGGCACGGATAATCGCCGGAGCGGTCAGAGCGCAACCGAGGATCAGCACGAGGCGAAGCACGAGCGCCCCGCTGAGCACCATCGGGGAAGGCTGGCGAGAGGTGGTGGGCTGGTCGGCAGTGCGGACTGTGGGTTGTGTCACGCCCCGCATATTAGGACTGGACGACCGGCCCCAATCACGATGAGATCGATTCGTGACAACATCCCGGGCCGGTGGACGCCCGAAGAACATCCGGGCTCCGGACGCCCACCGAAACGGCGCGATTCAGGCGTCGAGGGCCTGATCGAGATCGGCGATGATGTCGTCGATGTGCTCAAGGCCCACCGAGAGTCGGACCATCTCAGGCGCCACCCCGGCAGCCACGAGCTCATCGTCGGTGAGCTGCGAATGCGTGGTCGTGGCGTTGTGGATGGCCAGCGACTTCGCGTCACCGATGTTGGCCAGATGGCTGAAGAGCTTGAGCGAATCGATGAACGACGAGCCGGCCTCACGTCCGTCCTTGAGCCCGAACGACACCAGACCGCCATACCCGTGACCGGTGAAGACGCGGTCGGCGACAGCCTTGTGGGGACTGTCGTCGAGGCCCGGATAGTTCACCCAGTCGACCTTCGGATGGCCCTGGAGATGACGCGCCACGGCCATCGCGTTCTCGCAGTGACGTTCCATGCGCACGTGCAGGGATTCGAGGCCCTGCAGGAACAGGAAGTTGTTGAGCGGTGCCGAGACCGCGCCCATATTGCGCATGAGCACCGTGCGGGCACGCGTGATGTAGGCAGCAGGGCCGGCGGCGTCGGTCCAGACGACACCGTGGTAGGCCGAATCCGGGCCGGTCATGTTGGGGAAACGCGCGGCGTTGGCGACCCAGTCGAAGGTGCCGGCGTCGGTGATGACGCCACCCATCGACGTGCCGTGTCCGCCGATGTACTTGGTGGCCGAGTGCACCACGACATCGGCACCGTGTTCGATCGGACGGCACAGGTGGGGCGAAGGCGTGGTGTTGTCCACCACGAGCGGAAGCCCCTGTGCGTGCGCGGCCCGGGCCCAGGCGTCGATGTCGATGACGTTGAGGGTCGGGTTGCCGAGCGTCTCGGCGAACACGAGACGGGTGCGATCATCCACCTGCGCGGCGAGAGCGTCGGGATCGTCCGGATCGACGAACCGCACCTCGATGCCGAACTGGGGAAGGGTGTGCGCAAACAGCGCGTAGGTACCGCCGTAGAGGGTGGTGACCGAAACGATGTTGTCGCCCTGCTGCGCGAGATTCATCACCGCATAGGTGATCGCCGATGAACCCGCCGAGGTCGCCAAGGAGGCCAGACCACCCTCGAGCGCCGTCATGCGTTGCTCGAAGACATCCTGCGTCGGGTTCATGATCCGGGCATAGATGTTTCCGGGCTTGCGCAGCGCGAACAGGTCGGCGGCGTGCTCGGTGCTGTCGAAGACGAACGATGAGGTCTGGTAGATCGGCACGGCCCGCGCATTGGTCGCGGGATCGGCTTCTTCCTGACCGGCGTGTACGGCCAATGTCTCGGGGCGATAATCCATGCACCGAGTATTCCAAACCTCAACGAAGTGGATCGAGCGGTCTCAGCGCCGGATCGACACGACCCTCAAGCATCCATTCCGCGATGAGCCGACCCGTCAGCGGACCGAGCGTCACACCCCACATGCCGTGGCCACCAGCCACCCATACGCCGGCGGTGCGCGTCGGCCCCACCAGGGGCAGGCCATCGACGGTGACGGGACGACCCCCCACCCAGGTGTCGTGGCGCACCGAGAGATCAGCGTCGATCAGTGACTCCACCGACCGCACGAGTGCATCCACCCGTGCCTCGTCGAGCGGAGCATCCACCGGACGGAACTCCATGGTCCCCGCCACACGGAGCCCACCATCGAGCGGCGTGCAGGCCACCCGCTGCCCCGGGAGGTAGAAGGGACCGGGCACTTGCTCGGCGTCGACATCCACACGGAACGAATAGCCACGGCCAGCCACCAGGGGAACCCGGACCTTGTGCTCGCGAGCCAGCCGTGGCAACCAGGCCCCGGTGGCGATGACGACATGGTCGGCGTGCACCGACGCACTCGAACAGGCCACGCTGACGCCCTTGGCGACCTTCCGGATGCCTTCGACCTCATCGATGATCAGTTCACCGCCACCATCGGTGACGGCCTTGGCCAGAGCGTCGCAGTAGCGTCCGGGGTTGATGAAACGCTGACCATCGATGCGCACCCCGACGTTCACCTCGTCGCTCAGCACCGGCCGTGCCGCACGCACGGCGTCTCCGCCGACCATCTCCCACCTCAGGTCGGTGCCCGACTTCTCGATCAGATCGAATTCACGCAGCAGATCAGCGGCGTCCGCCTCTGACCGGAAGGCCGCCCAGATGGGGGCCTCGGTGGTCCCCTCATCGAGATCCGCTCCGATCTCGTCGAAGGCCTCGAGCGCCCGCTCGCTCAGGGGAAGATAATGCTGCATCGTCGCGTTCCACGTCCGCAACGTCGAACGACGCGCGAAACCGAGCCCGAACCGGATGAGCGTCGAGTCCGGGCGAAGCGGCATGTACAACGGGGAATCATCATCGACCAATGACTTCAGGCCGAATCGGAGGACCGAAGGCTCGGCCAGCGGCACCGTCAGAGCCGGTGACAGCCATCCGGCATTGCCCCACGACGAGCCCGCGGCGGGCCCCTCGCGATCGATCACCGTGACCTTCGCGCCACGTTTCTGCAGATGCCAAGCGGTCGAGAGTCCAACGAGTCCGGCACCAACCACCACGATGTGTTGATCCACGATCACAACCTCCTGCCGCCGATTACACACCAGAACGACGGCTCTGTCAGTGACTTTGCGATTCCCGTGATCGACCGGAGAGATCCTGCTTCCGATGGGCCGCCACCGCTCGTCGGGTCTGCTCGAGTGTGGACTCGACATCACCCAACCGCAGCTGGGCCACTCTCACGAACAGGAAGTCCACGACGGCCAACTGCACGAGTCGGCTGGCCAGGGCTCCTGCCCGGAACTCGGCCTCTCTCGCGTGACAGAGCAGCACATGGTCGGCGGCCTCACCGACCGGGGATCCCTCGACACCGGTGAGCGCCACCGTCACCGCACCGCGCTCGGCGGCCAGCCGCAGGGCGTTCTCCACTTCTGCGGTGCGGCCCGAGAACGAGATACCCAGCGCCAGGGCACCACGCGGCGCGAGCGAGGCATGCATCAGCTGCTGATGGGTATCGGGGCTGAAACGACACGGCAGACCAATGCGCTCCAGCTTCTGCTCAAGATCCATCGCGGCCAGGGCGCTGGCACCCACACCGAACACGAGCGTGCGAGGTCCTTCTGCGACCGTCCGAGCGACGAACTCCAGGGTGTCCTCATTGATCAACCTGGCAGTCTGCTCGATGGACCGGGCCTCGTGGAACGCGATCTTCTGCACCACGTCATGCAGACAGTCGTCATCGTTGATGGTGCCCTCGGCGATGTCGGATCGCTCGAGTTCCACAGCGCGGCGGGAGAGCTCTTGCGCCAATGCCAACCGCAACGGCGGCCATCCGTCACAACCGACCGAACGGGCGAACCTGATCACGCTCGCCTGCGAGACCCCGGCCGCTTTCGCCAGATCGGCGACCGTGGCGCCCAGAACCTCGTGCGGATCGTCCACGACAACGCGAGCCACTCGTCCTTCAGCAGTGCTGCCATTGGCGGCGATCGAGCCGACGCGTTGAAGGATGCCCTCCGACATTTCGGCCTCCCCTCTGTGAAACACAGTCTGCCACCCTGTGGTGAAACTTTTCTTCACGTAATGCATACTGGATGTAGTAGTACATCATCCGGTCAGAGGAGTCCGCATGACGAGTGCATCAGCGGTCGGCACCACCGAACGGCGGAACCCGGCCACACAGAACCTCGACAGGCTGCCGCTACCAGCACTGCTGCGCACGATGAATGACGAGGACCACCGCGTCCCGAACGCCGTCGCCGCCGCACTCCCCGCCATAGCCGATGCCACCGAACTGATCGTGGATTCCCTCCGGACCGGCGGCCGACTGATCTACACCGGCGCCGGCACCAGCGGACGCCTGGGCGTACTCGACGCCGCCGAATGCGTCCCCACCTTCGGAACGTCACCGGAGCAGGTGGTCGGGCTGATCGCCGGCGGCCCCGAAGCCATGTTCCGAGCCATCGAAGGCGCGGAGGACAGTCCCACTCAGGGGGCTCAGGACCTCGCAGACATCGATGTCGACCAACGCGACACCGTCGTCGGCATCGCCGCATCCGGCCGAACCCCCTATGTTCTCGGCGCGTTGGAGCATGCCCGATCCGTCGGAGCGTCGACCGTCGCGGTGTCCTGCAATCCCGACTCGGCCATCGGACGACTCGCACAGATCGCGATCGAGGTCGACAACGGCCCCGAAGTACTGACCGGCTCGACACGCATGAAAGCCGGGACAAGCCAGAAGATCATCCTCAACATGCTCTCCACCGCAGCGATGGTCCGACTGGGCAAGGTCTACGGAAACCTCATGGTCGACGTGGTTCCCACCAACGCCAAGCTTCGGGAAAGGGCCGTGCGCATCGTCACTGAAGCCACGCAGTGCTCCGACGCCGACGCTCGCGCAGCACTCGAAGCCTCCGACAACCACGCGAAGACAGCGATCGTCATGTTGTTGTGCAACGTCGATGCAGACACCGCCCGACAACGCCTCGCCGCAGCCGACGGCTTCGTCGGCCAGGCCGCGGCCACTCCAATGAACCCCGACGGACCAGAAGGGACGCAATCATGAAGTACGACGAGGTCGGCCGGCAGATCCACGATGCCGTGGGCGGGGCCGACAACATCTCCTCATTCACCAACTGCATGACTCGACTCCGCGTGAGCGTCCACGACACCGACAAGGTCGACGTCGAACGCCTCAAGGAACTCGACGGGGTGATGGGCGTGGTGCCCGGCTCCCAGACACAGATCGTCGTCGGCCCCGGCCACGCCGAAAGGCTGCGTCAGGCCTTCGCGAAGGTCAGCGGCATCGAG
This sequence comes from Propioniferax innocua, assembly GCF_006716235.1. Lineage (GTDB taxonomy): Bacteria > Actinomycetota > Actinomycetes > Propionibacteriales > Propionibacteriaceae > Propioniferax > Propioniferax innocua. The sequence goes on from NZ_VFOR01000004.1 coordinate 59,728, forward strand.
CCGGATCCGGAGGTCGACGACGACACCGATGCGGCGGATCGCGACGTGGCCGCCGAGACCAAGGCCGCCGTGAAATCGCACCAGACCACCGGCATCCACGCGATGTTCCGGCACATCGGCAACATCTTCGTCCCCATCATCCCGGGCTTCATCGCCTGCGGGCTCGTCCTCGCCATCGCGAACATCTGGAAGCTGGCAGATCCGGCCATCGCCGAGAACGCCTGGTATCTCGCGTTCGCCGGCATCGGCGGCATCGTCGTGGGTGGACTCAACTTTCTGGTCGGCATGAACACCGCCAAAGAGTTCGGCGGAACGCCGGTGCTCGGTTTCATCGCAGGCGGTGTGCCGTTCCTCGAACAGATGGCGGGGGTCGTCGAAACCGCTCCCGATGGCTCGGAGATTCCGATCCAACAACTCAGCGTCCCTCTCTTCGGAACCCTGAGCCCGGGTCTGGGCGGCGTCATCGGCGTCATCGTCACCGCATGGATCTTCACGGTCATCGAGAAGAAACTGCGCACGTTCGTGCCTGCGGTACTGGATCTGTTCGTGGTGCCGATCGTCACCGTTCTCGCCGGTTCCCTGCTCTGCGTGTTCGTGATCATGCCGATATCGGCGCTCGTGATGAAGGGGCTCACCTGGCTTCTGGTCGACTTCGCACTGCAGCAGGGAGGCATCATCGGCGGCTTCCTCATGGCCAGCCTCTTCCTGCCCATGGTGATGCTCGGCGTCCATCAGGGTCTCACCCCAGTCCATGCCGAACTCATCACCCAGCATGGGTTCACCATGCTCCTCCCCATCCTCGCGATGGCCGGAGCGGGTCAGGTCGGCATGGCGATCGGCGTCTATCTGCGCACCAGGAACGACAAGCTCCGCAAAGTCATCCGCGGCGCCTTCCCCGTCGGTGTCCTGGGCATCGGCGAACCGCTCATCTACGGCGTCTCACTGCCCCTGGTCTACCCGTTCATCACTGCCTGCCTCGGCGCCGGTTTCGGCGGCGCCTTTGTTGCTTTCGGCATACAGCAGGGCGGCGACTTCGGGGCCCAGGCACTCGGTCTGTCGGGAGTCCTCATGGTTCCGGTGCTCAGCGCCGGCGGGTGGATGTGGTACCTGGGCGGCTGGCTGATCTCCGTGGTGATGGGATTCGTACTGACCTACATGTTCGGGTTCAAGGAGAAGATGGCCGACCGGATCATGTGACGCAGAGGAGCTCCCATGCTGTTCTCCATCTACCCCACCGACCCACCCGATGTTCGTGCAGCAGTGGTCGACCAAGCCCGACGGTTGGCGTCCGAACCGACACTGTTCACCTCGCTGCACATCCCCGAGGCCGATGCGCTCGAAGAGTTCCTCGACGAGTTGGCGTCGTTGCACCGAGACATCGGCGCGACGTTCTGGGCAGACGTCTCACCAGCGACCCTGGAACGATTTGGTCTGGGTGTCGACGACCTTGACGACCTCGCCGCTAAGGGAGTCATGGGACTGCGGATCGACTACGGTTTCGACACTTCGGACATCGCGCGAATAGCCGCCACTGGCCTTTCGATCGCGCTCAATGCAAGTACCGTCACCGCCGAGGAGCTCGACCGGTGCGCCGAATTCGACGTGACCGGTTGGCACAACTACTACCCGCGGCCCGAGACGGGGCTGTCGGTGGAGCACTTCCTGAACCAGACCTCGTTGTTCCGTGAACGTGGTCTTCCGGTTCTGGCGTTCATCCCCGGGGAGGTCACGCAGCGGGCTCCACTTCACCGCGGATTGCCCACCCTCGAAGCCCAGCGTCATGTGAATGCTTGGGTGAACTGGATGCGGTTGCAGCGGCTGGCCCCGGGCATCGACGTGGTGTGTGCAGAGGGGACCGTCCGCGACGAGCATCTGGAGTGGATCGAACGCTTCCAGGACACCGGAGAACTGACGCTTCCGCTTTCGGAGCTCGCCCCCGGAGCCCGCTATCTCCTTGACCAGCCGTGGTGCCTTCGAGCAGAGCAGAGTGACATCTCCCAGCGGCTGGAGGGCACCCGCGGCCGCGCTCTGGACGACCATCTTCCCCATGGGCCGCAGCGTCGCGTGGGGGCGCTGCAGATGGATGGCCCGGCGTGGAAGCGCTACGCCGGTGAAGTGCATCTGATGACCACCGTGCGACCCGTGGACCCCGACCAGTTCTGCATCGGACAGGTGGCGTCACCGTACGTGGACGTGGTGCCCGAGTTACGAGGACGGGACTGCGTGCGGTTCGTCCAATGGCCAAGCGTGTGATCTGAGGCCGCGCCCCGTTTCGGCAGCGCCGTCAGTCGGGCGACACGGCACGGTGACCACAACCGACCACTCGATTCCGCCGATGGTGGAGAAACCCTTCACCCACGTACACCATGCGAACCGAGTGGTCACTTGTGGACATGTTCGGGTCAACCCCAAACACGGCATCGACACCAGCAATCACGCCCCAAGCCATGACCCCAAGGGTGGCCACAACCTCCCAGCGGATTCTCTCCAAGTGGCCCGCACCCCATTCCCACGACGGCCCGATGAAACGACTGGGAACTTGTGGTCACCCGGTGTTCGGCACATTGCCACAAGACCACCCCAGCCCCACGCGGTCACTCCTCGGCAGGGTCTGCCAAGATTCACCGGCCCCTCCTCAACGCAGGTGCGCTCTGGTTACCCTGCTGCCATGACGTTCTCTCAGCCCTTGGTCGCCCGGCACCTCTTCGGCCCCGGGCCCGGAAACCCTTACCCCGAGGCCACCGCCGCCCTCGGACACCCACTGCTGGGACACCTCGACCCTGCTTTTCTCGCGCTCATGGACGAGACCTGCGATCACCTCCGCCAGGTGTGGGGGACGCAGAATCGCCGAACCCTCCCCCTGTCGGCCACCGGCTCGGCCGGTATGGAGGCCGGTTTCGTCAACACCGTGGAGCCCGGCGACGTGGTGGTCGTCGGCGTGAACGGTCTCTTCGGGCAGCGCATGTGTGATGTGGCCGCTCGTTGTGGCGCCGAGGTGATCCCGGTGGAGTTCGACTGGGGCACGCCGGTCGACCCACAGCGTCTTGCCGATGCCCATCCGAACCCCAAGGTGATCGCCGCGGTGCACGCCGAGACCAGTACCGGTGTGCGCTCGGACATCAAGGCCCTCGGCGAACTCAAGGACGACGCCCTGCTGCTGGTGGATGCCGTGACCGCGATCGGCGGTATCGAGCTCAAGGCCGATGACTGGGGCATCGACGTGGGCTACGCGGGCACCCAGAAGTGTCTCGGCGTACCCCCGGGCCTGGCGCCATTCACCATCAGCGAGCGCGCTTGGGAACGACGCGTGCAGAAACCGCAGTCGTGGTACCTCGATCTCGGTCTGCTCGGCGGCTACCTCGATTCCGATGGGACCGGCGGTGGCCGCACCTATCATCACACTGCTCCAACGGCCATGGTCGCGGCCCTTCACGCCGGCCTCGAGCGGATCCTCGCCGAGGGCCTGGACGCCGTGATCGCTCGCCACGCGAAGGCCGGGCGTCTCCTTCAGGAAGGTCTGCAGGAGATGGGCCTGGAACTGTTTGCCCAAGAGGGATCGCGCCTGCCTGACCTGACCACGGTCAAGGTCCCCGAGGGCGTCGACGCCGGGGCCGTCCGGGGTGAACTGCTGGAGCGGTTCAACATCGAGATCGGCGCGGGCGCAGGAAAATTCGCCAAGTCCGTCTGGCGTATCGGCCTCATGGGCCCGAATGCCAGTGAGGACAGCGCAGAGCTCGTACTGGCCGCACTGAGGGCCGTCCTGAAACGTTGATCCCAAGGAAAGGCTGACATAGGCGGCGATGTGGCGCCGGAGGAGTTGCCCCGTCGCCTGTCCGGTGACCCCGTAGGTCAGCGGCCACGGAGAAGTTGAATCCCATCCGGCATCGTCAATGGCGGCAGCACCAAGGCCGACTACCCCTACGGCAACGCCGAAGCCCCCTCTGCCGACGAGGGCCACTCCGATGAGCGTCAGTTGGCCGACGGTGAATGCGCCACCGGCCGCATCGCCTTCAAGCCCGCTCAGGACATCGACCCGACCACCGTGCAGTATGAATCCTCGCTCGGCGACTTCGCCGAATGGCGCCTCTGGCACTGAACCCGGATCTCGCAAGCAAAGGCGAAGGGGGGCTGACCGATCGGCCAGCCCCCTTCGCCATGAATGATTCAGCGAGCGGACGGTCAATGCCTCGAACTGAACGACGGCACTGAATTGAACGATGGTCCTGGGCGAACGATGGCCCGAACAAATGAGGCTCTGAGAGCGAGTGACGGGAATCGAACCCGCGTTCTCAGCTTGGGAAGCTGATGTTCTACCATTGAACTACACTCGCGTGCTCGCCTACGACGACGAGCAGGCCCTGAGTATAGCCCTCTTCGGTCGGCACCAAAAGTTCAGAGCTTTGGCCCTGCGACCTTCGGCCGCACCGGTAGAACTCAGGCACAGAGATTACGTTCGGTGACTGCGTCGAAGAACTGAACCTCCCCAGAGATCGCCCGTGCATATAGCTTCGCCCCCGGAGACAAGGTTTCCTTCTTTCCGATACGGACGATGACCCGTTCACCACGGATCGAAGCCCCACGAAGATCTCCACAGGGCTTTGCGTAGGCGAAGTGTTCCGAACCGAGCCATTCAGTGAGCAGCACCTCGAACTCCAAGGCCCGAGGATCCTCCGGCGACGACAACTCCCATCCATCTGGACGAAGCCCGGCGATGACCGTTGGGGCTTCCACCTTGATCGGCAGCGGCACCCTGTCCTCACCGATCACGGCATGGCCGGATTCCACGGGAACGTCATCGATCAACGTGACCGGCGGCGACCCCATGAACGCGGCGACGAACGTGTTGACCGGACGCTCGTAGAGCTCCTGCGGAGAAGCGACCTGCTGGACCCGCCCCTTGTCGAGGACACAGACGCGATCCCCCATCGTCATGGCTTCGGTCTGGTCATGCGTGACGTATATCGTCGTGACCCCCAAGCGCCGCTGCAACGCGGCGATCTCGGTTCGGGTCGAGACCCGGAGCTTGGCGTCGAGGTTCGACAGGGGCTCATCCATGCAGAACACGCTGGGCTCTCGCACGATGGCTCGCCCCATGGCCACGCGCTGCCGTTGCCCCCCCGACATGTTCGCCGGGCGACGGTCCAGCAGGTCGTCCAGTTGCAGGATCCTGCTCGCCTCAGCAACCCGCCGCGTTATGTCCGCTTTGGGCACTCTCGCATTCTCCAACGCGAAGGCCATGTTTTGCCGCGCTGTCATGTTCGGGTACAGGGCATAGCTCTGGAAGACCATGGCGACATCTCGTTCTCGCGGACGCTTGCCGACGACGTCAGCCCCTGCGATCCGGATCTCTCCCTCGTCCACGGGCTCCAAACCTGCAACCATGCGCAGGCTCGTGGACTTCCCGCAGCCCGAAGGGCCAACCAGGACGAGAAACTCCCCATCGTCGATACGCAGGTCCATCGAATCCACGGCCGGGGCCGCCTCTGGGTCGAACCGTCGCGTCGCGCCGAGATACTCGACTGTTGCCATGGTCTTCCTTCGCTTCCTCGTGATCAGAGCTTGGGCTCGATGTCCCGTTCGTAGACTTCTTGGGACTGCTTCTGCAGTTCCTCGAAGATCTTCTCCACATCCTCGCCACCGGTGGTGATGCGGTCCAGCCCCTCACCGATGCGGTCGCCACCACCGGGCAGGAAGCAACGGGCGTAATCTTGGCTCTGGGTGTTCTCAGCCAGCTGGTCGATAGCAGTCTGGGCCCGCGGCTCATCCTTCAGGTAGGCCTGCTCATCGGGATGCTCCAAGGCCGACTTGCGGACAGGCATGTATCCGGTCGCCTGCGAGAAGGTCACGGTGTTGTCCTGATTCGTGGCGAACTCCACGAACTTCATGGCCGAGGCCTTGCGCTCGTCATCGATCTTGTTCGTGATGGCCAACCCGGCCCCACCAGTGGGACAGCCCGGCTTGGGCCCGGGAAGGTAGGCGGTGTCGAACTCGATGGCCGCCTGCTCCTTGAGCCCGCCCAACGAACCGGTCGACTCCAGGAGTGCGCCGGCCAGTCCTGTACCGAACTCGTTGGTCGGGTCCGCGGTGATCTTGATATGCCCCTTGTTCACCTGCTCGGCCAAGAACCTTCCGGCCTCGAGAGACTTGTCGTCAGTGAACGCCATGTCCCATTCCTTGGAGTAGCTTCCTCCGAAGGTCCAGATCATTCCCTGGAAATACCAATCCAAGTAGTTCGAGCCGTCCGGCACAACCAATGGCGCGACATCGGGATTGTCCTTGAGAAGCTTGGCAGCCATCTCATCGAACTCGTCCCACGTGGTCGGTGCGCCATCCAAGCCGGCCTTCTCCCACAGCTCACTGTTGAAGTAGAACAGGGGCGTCGAGCGGGAATACGGCAATCCGTAATGCTTGCCCTCGAAGACGTAGTCTTCACGCAACGTGTCGACGTAATCGTCGGAGTCGACCTTGCCCGAGGACCACAGCTCGTCCATGGGTGTGATCGCCTCATTGAGAGCAAGCGGAAACCACGTCACGTCGGAGGCCACGACGATGTCGGGGACGTCTCCACCGGCCAACTGGGCATTGAACTTCTGGGCGAGCTCTTCGTAGTCCGAGCCGCCGTCGATGAGCTCCACCGAGTATTCGGGGTTCTCTGCGACGAAGGCGTCGATGATCTTTTGCTCCAGGTCCTGCGACTTGCCGGGATGGTTGGACATGAAACGGATGTTCTTCGGGTCACCGCCTCCAGCGGATGATCCGCCGGTTCCGGCGCAGGAGGTCAGGGTGGCTGCGGCTGCTATGCCACCCACTGTGGTGAGCAGTGCTCGTCGGGTGATGTGCACGGTTCGGCCTTTCTCATCTGTGATGGAGTTGATGGATGTACTCGGTTGGTCGGGACACGCCTCAGCCCTTCACCGCACCTGCGGTGAGGCCCTTGATCATCTGTTTCTGCAGGAGCAGGAATGCCACGAGGATCGGCAGCATCGTCACGACCGTCCCCGCCATGACCGGCCCCCAGTTCGTCAACCCTTCGGCTTGCTGCAGAAGGGTCAGGCCGACCGGAAGCGGGGCCACCTTCTCGTTGCTGGCGATGAGGAAGGGCCACAGATACTGATTCCATTCCGTGACGATCGTGATGATCGTGAACGCGGCCACCGTCGGCCACGACATCGGAAGCACCACACGCCACAGCATCTTCATCGGCGGAGTGCCATCCATTCGCGCAGCTTCGATCACCTCGCCGGGAAGCGACATGAAGTGATTACGGAGCAGGTAGGCACCGAACGCCACACCCGCGAGCGGCACGATGATGCCGGCGAAGCTGTTGGTCCACCCCAATTGGGCCACTAGCGCGAAGTTCGAGATCACCGTGATCTCTTTCGGCACCATCAGCGACGCCAGGATGAACAGGAACGCCGCGTGACGCCCCGGAAACCTCAGGAAGACCAAGGCATAGGCCGACAGCACACCGAGGACGACCTGGACGACGGTCAGTACTGCGGTGATGAACACAGAGTTCCGCAGATACTCCCAGAAAGGGACCGCCGTGAAGACCGTGGTGTAGCTGTCGGGGATGATCTCATCGGGAAACCACATGACTGGCTGGGTGTAGATATCCGGTCGTGGCTTCAGCGAAGTGATGAGCACGAAGTACAGCGGTATGACCACCGTCGCAACCACCACGAGCATGGCGAGATATGCGATCGCCCCACGGAGCCTGCGGCGGTCGCCTCCGTGGCGGTGGGTTCCTGCATCGTTGTTCATGCTCGCCTCCCTCGCTCCTGGAGAGCGACTTGAACCATCGTGATGACCAGCAGGATGAGGAACATGATCGTCGCCACGGTCGCGCCATAACCGGCCCGCTGGTTCACGAACGTCTCCTGGTACACCTGAAACACCATCGTGGTGGTGCCTGTGCCGTAGGGGCCACCACGCGTCATCACGTTGATGATGTCGAAGACCTGAAGCGAATTGAGCATGACCGTCACCGAGAGGAAGAAGGTCGTCGGGCGCAGCTGCGGGAGCGTCACTCGCCAGAACTTGCGCAGCTGACCGGTCCCGTCGATCTCGGCCGCCTCGTCGAGATCCACACGCCGCGCCTGCAAGGCAGCCAGATAGATGACGAAGACGTAGCCGACGTTCTTCCACACGTACGTGGCGGTGATCATGAACATCGCCCAACCCGAATGCTTGTAGAAGTTGGGGGCCGCCACGCCCACCCGCGCCAACAGATCCTGGACGACGCCGAAGGTCGGGTCGAAGACGAACTGGAACGCGATGCCGATCGCCGCGCCGGAGATCACATAGGGCGCGAAAACCAACGATCTCACGACGCCACGCCCGAAGAGCTTTTGATCAAGCAGCAGGGCCAAGCCCAAGCCCAGAGCCATGGACCCGAAAACAGCAACTCCCATGAACACCGCCGTGTTCATCAAGATCTGCACCGTGTCGTCTCGCTGGACCCATTCGACGTAGTTTTGCAACCCGACGAAGGTGGCCTGCGGCGAGGAGATGTTCCACGAGAAGAAGGACAGCCGAATGTTGTCCAAGAGGGGCCGATACGTGAAAATCCCCAGCAGAACGAGGTTGGGTAACAGCAGTGCTACCGCCAGGGCCACTTCTGCTCGGCTGTATCGCCGTTCCTGTCTTGCCACGTCCGGTGACGCTAGGAAGGTTCCGTTACCGGTGAGCATCCTGAAAGTTACACAGGGGTTAACCCGTTCTCATTTGCATCAAGCGGGGCAACCTTGCGCCAGCACCCCGAGCACACACGCCCGCCCTCGACACACACCCAGGCCGCATCAAGCCTCGAAAACGGCCTCGGTCTGGAACCGCTCCTGATGGCTCATGCGGTGAGCGGTTTCCTTCGACCAGAACACTGCAAGGCTGCTCACCGCGAACAAGGCCGTGGCATAGATGGCGAGTGGCGTCAGGCCACTCTCGGGAGTCACCAGCTTGTTGGCGATCAGTGGCGCGGTGCCCGCACCGAGGATCGAGGCCATCTGGAACGTCATCCCCGCACCGGTGTAGCGATGGGCAGCGTCGAACTTCTCGCTCAGGAATGCACCGATCGGACCGTACTGGGCAGGCTGCACGATACCGACCATCACGATGAGCGCCGGCCAGACGAACACAGGGTTCCCGGTCTGGATGAAATGGAAGCAGGCCCACAGCCCCATCACCGCGACCACGCCACCTCCCAACATGACCGGGCGTCGGCCCCACCGGTCGGACAGCCACGCCATGAACGGAATGGAGAACGTGGCGATGATCGAGCCGATGGTGACCATCATCAGCGCACTGTCCCGAGGTATCGGCGATGCGCTCCCTTCAGTGGAACTGACGATGAACGGCACCATGAACGTGGCACCCAGTCCCTGGACGAACAGACCAGCCGCGCCCGCCAACGTTCCGAGGAGCAACTCCTTGGGCGAGTGCTTGAGCATCTTCACCACCGGGACGCCGGTCCGGACCTCACCACGTTGACGAGCCAGTTCGAACTCGGGCGATTCGGTCACGTTGGATCGCAGATAGAGCCCGATCACCACGATGGCGGCCGAGAGCAGGAATGGGACGCGCCAGCCCCAGTCGTCCACGAAGTAGGTGCCGGACGCGTTGGCGAAGGAATCCCCGGAGATGCGGGAGAAGAGCGCGAGGACGAAGGTCGAGAGCACGGCTCCCACCGGACCACCGGCAACGGCCAGCGATGCGCCGAAGCCCTTGCTCTCGGGTGTGGAGTGCTCCATGGCCATGAGCGTCGCGCCGGCCCACTCACCGCCGACGGCAATGCCCTGGATCATGCGCAGCACCACCAACGCGATGGGTGCGGCGACGCCCACCTTCTCGGCGGAGGGCATCAGCCCGATGCCCACGGAGACCAGCCCCATGGTCAGCAGGGTGATGACGAGCACGTTCTTGCGCCCGTAGCGGTCTCCGAAGTGACCGAAGGCGACGCTGCCGATGGGACGGGAGATGTAACCGATGAGCAGGATGAGGAAGGAAAGGGTGAGACCGAGACTCGGCGGGAGGTTGCCGAAGAAGAGTTCGGGAAACACGAGCCCTGCCGCGGCGGCGTAGAGCAGGAAGTCGTAGTACTCGACAGTGCTTCCGAGGAAGCTGGCGACGACGGCGCGTCGGCGTTCATGAGGATTGATTGTCTTGGGGGCGATCAGGGCTTCATTGCTCATTTCGTCTCCGGCGAGAGTCACGGCACGGGCGCCAATCAGCGGCCCCCGAGTCCTACGTTCAACACTGAACTCTTGAGCGATCGCTCAAGCGAGCACTTGAATACTCACTCAACAACAGCGAGGTCAAACACCCGTTCCGCTGTGCGGCACGAACCGTCAGCAACAGCCCCCTCCCGCGCGTCGCGCGCTGAGGGCGCTCGATAGGCTCACTTCCAACATCGAGGAGGTCTCATGGATCGGATTGCACACCCCGGCCTACGAGCGAAGGAGATGTCGGCCGAAGACGCGGCAGCGCTCATCCGCCCGGGCCACAACGTCGGCATGAGTGGCTTCACCGGCGCCGCCTACCCGAAGGCCGTTCCGGTCGCTCTGGCCAAGCAGATCGGCGCCGCGCACGCGGCAGGTCAGGATTTCCGGATCGGCGTGTGGACCGGCGCGTCGACCGCCCCAGAGCTCGACGGCGAACTCGCCTTGGTCGATGGCGTCGACCTGCGCATGCCGTACCAGTCCGACCCCGAGACGCGAAAACGCATCAACGAAGGCAGCATGAACTACTGCGACATCCACCTGTCGCACGTGGCGCCGACGGTCTGGCAGGGCTTCTTCGGGCGGCTCGACACGGCGGTGGTCGAGGTCGCGGGCATCGACGAACATGGCGACCTGATCCCGGCCTCCAGCGTCGGCAACAACAAGACGTGGCTCGACATCGCCGACCAAGTGATCCTCGAGGTCAACGAGTGGCACTCCCTTGAACTGCTCGGCATGCACGACATCTACTACGGCACCGAGCTTCCTCCGAACCGCGTGCCCATCCCCATGACGCACCCCGCCGACCGCATCGGCCAGACGACGCTGCGCGTGGATCCGGAGAAGGTCGTGGCCGTGGTGCGCACCAACGCCCCCGACCGCAACTCGACGCTGAAGCCCGTGGACGACATCTCCAAGCAGATCGCCGGGCACTTCCTCGAGTTCCTCGAGCACCAGGTGAAGGTGGGGCGCATCCCCAAGAACCTGCTGCCACTGCAGTCGGGCGTCGGCAACATTGCGAACGCAGTGCTCGCCGGCCTCGACAGCGGCCCGTTCCGCAACATCTACGCCTACACCGAGGTGATCCAGGACGGCATGGTCGATCTCCTCGATTCGGGCACGGTGGCCAAGGCGTCCGCCACGGCGTTCTCGCTGTCGCCGCCGGCCGCCGAGCGCATGAACGAGCGGGCCGCCGAGTACCGGGAGAAGATCATCCTGCGCCCCCAGGAGATCTCGAACCACCCCGAGGTCATCCGACGCCTGGGCGTCATCGCCTGCAACGGCATGGTGGAGGCCGACATCTACGGCAATGTGAACTCGACGCACGTGATGGGCACCCGCATCATGAACGGCATCGGAGGCTCCGGCGACTTCGCCCGGAACTCGTTGATCAGCTGCTTTGTGTCGCCATCGACCGCCAAGGGCGGGGACATCTCGGTGATCGTGCCGATGGCCAGCCACGTGGACCACACCGAGCACGACGTCTCGGCGATCGCCACCGAGTGGGGCCTGGCCGACCTGCGCGGCCTCTCCCCCAAGAAACGGGCCAAGAAGATCATCGACACGTGCGCGCATCCGGACTTCCGTCCGGCCCTGCACGAATACTTCGAGTGGGCACAGAAGGTCTCGAAGGCCCAGCACACGCCGCACGATCTTTCCAAGGCACTGGGATGGCACCAGCGTTTCCTCGACGAAGGAACCATGCATTCCTGATAAACTCGTAGATCTGCGCGGGCGTAGTTCAGTGGCAGAACGCCACCACTCCGTGGTGGAGACGTGAGTTCGATCCTTGCCGCCCGCTCCAGATCTTCACGCTTCGAGCCCCGAGACCCCGGTCTCGGGGCTCGATCTGTCTCCGGATGCGCGTGCCTCCAGAGCTCGAGGGTTGACTGTTACGTAACGTCACATGCTCTGCTGAGGTCATGCGAATCTCAGACTGTGCCGAGCTCACCGGAACCACGGTGCGGACGATCCGTTACTACCACCAGATCGGCATGCTCCCGGTGCCCGAGCGCGTCTGTTCTGGTCGTGGCCGTGGCCACCGCGCGGATCGGCTGGCGTGGACGTCCCCTGGCCCGCCTGGGTCGTGTTCGGCATCAGTGCCACCTTCGCGTTCCTCGGCCCGATGCTGGATCTCCCCGAACGGGTCCTCGAGTTGGGGCCGTTCGGCGCCGTCGGCAATGTGTCGGCCGAAACGATCAGTTGGCTCGGCGTCGAGAGCGTCCTCACTGTGGTGCTGATCGGCGTCGGGACCTGGTGGGTGCAACGTCGCGATCTGGCCTGAGGCAGGCGGGGCGCCCAGAACCAACCGTTGATGGAACAGGCGTTAATCGGTCGACCGAATCACGGCCCGATATCACCCCATCACGGCTCCATATCAGAACCTCCGAAAATCCCCCCGGGGGTATGGGGTCCGACATTTCGGCTGTTTATCGTCGATGACAAGCCGATATCGCAATGGCCCGAAAAGAAACCGATTGAACGACCATACGGATCCACCGAACAAAACTCAGGGGGAATGATGATCCGCAAGATCGCCGCAATCACCGCTGCCGCCGGAGGGCTCCTCGCCGCCGGACTGACCACCACCCCGGCCCACGCCGACACCATCCACACCGACATGAGCTCGCCCAAGGTCGAGATGGAGAAGTTCGATGTGACTCTCCTCGACGTCCGACCCAGCGAGTACAACGGAACCTTCATCGAGGTGCTGGTGTGCGCCAACGACGTGCCGCCCGGCGAAAAGATGCGGGTTTCGTGGGATCCGTGGAACGTGTCCTCGGACGAGGCGATCTTCTCGCCCAGCAGCACCGAGGGCCCCAGCGGACCCACCTACCCGTGGGCGTACGTGGACGCCCAGCAGATTCCGCCGGACTCCTACGGCGAGCGCTACCTCGTCGACGGGGAGTGCGCCGAAGGGACTCTGCTGTTCCACACAGATGGCGCCGAACCCACCGCCGTCTTCTATGAGAACGCTTTCGGCGAGCGGGCCATCTGGCGCCTCGACAGCTGAAGCCCCTCTCAACGGCGCTGACCAACCGCGGGATGAAAAACCCGCAACATCAATATCCAAATTATCTCTTCAGGGATATGTGGTTCAGCCACTCGGGCACCCAGAACCAAAAGTCGCCACGGAAAATCTATTTCCGTGGCGACTCACCCAAGAGATATTCCAGTAATTCCAGATCAGGGGGAACCATGTTCCGAAAGATCGCCGCAATCACCGCCGCCGGAGCCATCGTGGCCGGCGGCCTCGCCACCACCCCGGCCCATGCCGATGAGCCCTACCCCGAACACGTCGAGATGGAGAACTTCGACGTGACCTTCCACGGGAACGACTACCCGCCGGGGGAGGGGCCGTCCGGCACGGGATGGATGTCCGCCGATGTCACCGTCTGTGCCAAGAACGTGGCCCCCGGTGAACGGGTGCGGGTCTCATGGGACGCGTGGTCCCTCACCACCAAGACCGACACCATAAAACCCAGCGATGACCACGACATGATCTACGGGCCGACCTACCCCCACGGGAACCTGCCGCCGGAGGCCCCTCCGCCGGCCGACCCGTCCGAGCGCTACCTCGCCGATGGCGAATGCGCCGAGGGGAACCTGCTGTTCTTCACCGACGGCGAACGCCCCGGGTGGTTGTCCTACGAGAGCTCGCTCGGCGACTCTGCCCAGTGGCAGATCCTGGTCTGAGTTCCACCGGCATGGCGTGGGGCCGACACGCTCGGGGGGAGGGTCGGCCCCACGCCATGTTCCCATGTCCTCACGGGTGCGCGTTTCCCCGACCATCAGCGTCGCGGCGTCAGCCCAGTTCGACCAGCATGACGCCGGTGATGATCAACACGATCCCGGCGACCATGCGTCTGGTGAGGGCGTCGCCCCACAGGATGCGGCTGAGGATCGCCACCGAGGCCACACCTGCAGCGGCCCAGATGCCGTAGGCGAGCCCCACGGGCATCCCTGCGGCAAGGGAGCGGCCAAGGAACCAGAACGCCGCCAGATAGCCGATCCCCATCGGCACCAGCCATCCACGCCGCTGGAAACCCTGCGACTGACGCATGCTCAGCGTCGCCGCCACTTCGCAGGCCACGGCCATCATCAGGTTCAGGTACATGTCGCGTACTCCCGCTTCGGAGTGCTCTGCACCAGCGCCACTCCGCCCACGATGCACAGCAGCCCAGCGGCATCGAGCAGTGTCAGGGCCTCGTCGAAGAGAACCCAGCCGAACACTGCAGTGAGCGCAACCCCTGCACCACTCCAGATGCTGTAGGTGACCCCGATCGGCACTCCACGGCGGAGCACGACGCCCAAAAGCCCCAATGCGGCCGTGTAGCCCACGACAACCGCGATGATCCAGCCCCAGTGATCCGCAGCCGCGCGCAGCGCCAGCGTCCCGGCCACCTCGAAGGCGATGGCCATCGCCAGCAATCCCCATGTCTGCATCCACCGGCTCCTTTCGGACCTCCACTCTCCACGGTCGGACAAGCAACCGGTGTCCACAACCGACCACTGGATTCCCCGAGGCGAGCACGAAGCCTTTGTTCACGGGGTCTGGCCACACTGCGGATGAACGACTGGTCGGTTGTGGTCACCGAGCTGCGCAGACACGCTCGGTAGGCTGCAGCCATGTCCGACCCCCTCTTCGCTCCCCCACACGGCGAATGGCGGCGTCCGGCCAGCGGATACATCGCAGCGCGCCGCATCGCCACCTTCATCACATGGCTGATCGTGTTCGGGATCCCGGTCGGTGCCCTGACGGCGTTCGCCCCGTGGCCGTTCGCGGTGTCGGTGGGCGCTGTCGGACTGATCGTGCTGGTGTGGCGCGTCATCCGCGTCGCAGCGTTGTGCCGCGCCCGCGGCTATGCAGAAATGGACGAGGAGCTGTACGTCACCAAGGGCATCTGGTTCCAGTCGCTCACTGTCGTCCCCTACGGGCGCATGCAGGTGGTCGAGGTGGAGCGGGACCTCTTCGAGCGATGGTTCGGGATCGCCACGGTGCGTCTGGTGACCGCGAGCTCCGAGACCGGCGCCAGCATCCCCGGTATCCCTCCCGAACAGGCCGCCGAGCTGCGCGACCGTCTGACCGAGCTCGGCGATCCGCGCGGCTCGGGGCTCTGAGGCCGCAGATGGCCACCGCATGGGTCCCCACCGGACGTTCGGAGCGCCCCCACCCGTTGACACCGTTGGTGCGGGGATGGGTGATCTTCGCCGCGTTGCTGTTCTCACTGGTGCAGGAACTCGGTTCCTTCCGCGGCGACGAGAACGGTGAAGGAACCTCTGTTCCGTGGTGGGTCCTGGGGGCAGGGTTACTGGCCACGGCATTGATCGGCGGTATCGCATCGTTCGTCACCTGGCGGTTCACCCGGTTCGTGATCGATGACCGGGAGGTACGTATCGAGACCGGGTGGCTGAACAAGTCGTCCAGGAAGGTGCCGTTCGAACGGGTGCAGAGCATCGATGTGGTCCAGCCGTTCGTCGGAAGGTTGTTCGGCCTCGCTGAGCTCGAGATCCAGGCCGGTGGCTCGGATTCCCAGTTGCGGCTTCGCTACCTGAGTCGCCAGCGCGCCAATCAACTCCGTGATCACCTGCTGACCCGTGCCATGGGCGAATCCAGCGATGCGCTGACGCGCCGAACCAAAGAGAACGTGCTGACCGGCGTCAGCGCGAGCGACGATGTCCTGATCCGGTTGACCCCCACCGCACTGATCGTCGGCTTCCTCACCTCGGGTGAATTCATCTGGACAGCTGCGATACTCGTGATCAGCCTGATCGGTCTGGGTATCGGCGCCTGGATGAGCAGCCTCGGGGTCCTGCTCGCCGGCCTTCCGCTCCTCATCCCCCTCGTGGTGGCGATCGGAAATCTCGCAAGCAAATACGTGTTGCGTCAGGTGAACTACACGATGGTCCGCACCGGCCACGGCAGCGGCGCGACGCCGGCCATGCGTCACGGACGCGGCGGCGTTCGTATCACTGCAGGACTCACGAGCCTCACGAGCCGCACGATCCCGTTCGACCGGGTGCAGGGGCTGAAGATCCACCAGAGTCTGCTGTGGCGTCCCCTCGGGCTGTTCCGCATCGATGTGGATGTCATCGGGACCCGCAACGAGGAGGCAGACACAGACTCGCACGGCAATGTGCTGCTGCCGATCGGGACCGCCGCGCAGGTCGCCACCATCCTCGATGTGATCCTTCCCGACACCGATCTGACACCGGACCTGCGTCCCGCTCCCCGACGCTGCCGCTGGTTGCGGCCCTTCGACTTCTGGACGCTGAAACACGGTGTGAGCCCCGACGTGGTCGTCACCGAACAGGGGTGGCTGCACCACGTCCGGCTGATCGTCCCGCACGCCAAGACCCAATCGGTGCGCATCCGACGCGGCCCCCTGCAACGCGCGCTGGGGCTGGCGTCGGTGTTCGTGGACAACGTGGATGGCCCGGTGAACGTGGCGATCAAACATCAGGACCCGCAGTGGGCCCGCGAACTCGCACTCTCCCAGCTCGATCGGGCTCGAACGGCCCGGAATCACGCCCCCCGCTGACAACGGCAGCTGTTTGGGTAATGTTCCGAACATGAAGCCAGTACTGGGCATCGACTTCGGCGGTTCCTCGATCAAGGGAGCCCTCGTGGACGTCGCGGAGGGACGCCTCGCGTCCGAGCGTGCCCGCATCGTGACGCCGAACCCGGCCACCCCTGCTCGCGTCGCCGACGTCATGGCGCAGATGGTGGATTCGTTCGCCGATGAGATCGGTGATGGCCCGGTGGGCGTCGCCATCCCCGCAGTGGTGCAGCATGGCACGACCCGCAGTGCCGCGAACATCGATCCCGCATGGATCGACCTCGATGCCCAGCAGCTCCTGACCGACCGTCTTGGACGAGCTTCGATCTTGGTCAACGACGCCGACGCCGCAGGCATGTGCGAGGCAAAATACGGTGCCGCGGTTGGTCAGGAGGGCGTGGTGCTCATGTCGACGCTCGGCACCGGGATCGGTTCGGCGCTGATCAGTGGCGGTCGACTCGTCCCCAACACCGAGTTCGGGCACATCGAGATGAACGGCGGTGACGCCGAACAGCAGGCGTCGTCGGGTCGCAAGGATGTGTTGGGGCTCAGCTACGAGGAATGGCTCCCTCTGATCGAGCAGTATTTCCAGACCGTCGAACAACTCCTCTGGCCCGACCTGATCGTGGTGGGCGGCGGTATCAGCCGCGACTCCGACAAATTCCTGCCCCACATGAATCTGCGCACCCGCATCGTTCCGGCGCAACATCTGAACGACGCCGGCGTCATCGGCGCCGCATGGGTCGCACATCACCACCCGGACGGCCTCTGACGTGCTGCGGGTGGGCCTCACCGGCGGGATCGCAGCCGGTAAGTCTCTGGCATCGCGTCGGCTCACCGAGCTCGGTGCGATCGTGGTGGACGCCGACCGCATCGCCCGCGAAGTGGTGCTGCCCGGCACGCCCGGGCTGGAACAGGTCGTCGAGCGTTTCGGCCCCGAGATCCTGACCGATGCGGGGCACCTCAACCGCGACCGGCTGGGGCAGCTGGTGTTCACCGACCCCGACGCCCGCGCCGATCTGGAACGCATCACGCATCCGCTGATCCGCACCCGCACCGAGGCCATGGTGGATGCCGCACCCGATGACGCCATCATCATCCACGATGTGCCCCTGCTGGTGGAGAAGAACCTCGGCCCCGACCACCATCTGACGATCGTGGTGCATGCGAGCGCCGAGGAGCGTCTGGCCCGGATGGTCCGTGATCGAGGGATGACCGAGAAGGCCGCCAGGCAACGCATCAACGCCCAAGCCACTGACAAGCAGCGGCGCGCATCGGCCGACGTGTGGCTGGAGAACAACGCCGCGCCGGCACAGTTGCGACGCGAGATCGACAAACTGTGGAACGACCGGTTGGTGCCGTTCGAGCACAACGTCCGTACCGGCGAGCGGGTTCGGCGCCCCGAACTGCTGACCGTGGTGCCGCCGAACCCCGACTGGCCCGCCCAGGGCGCGCGACTGACCGCACGTCTCCGCCGCATCTTCGGCCCCGAAGCCCTGGCGGTGGAGCACATCGGCAGCACCGCAGTGCCGGGGATGCCGGCCAAGGATGTGATCGACGTGCAGGTGGGCGTCCGCGACCTGTCGGTACTCGACCAACCCGAATGGCGTGAACGCATCTCCGACGGCGGATTCCCCCGGGCCGAGGGAGAATGGTGGGACCTCGTCCGCGGCGACGGCGGCACCGTCCGCGCACGCAAGCACTTCCACGGCAGCGCCGACCCCGGGCGGATCGTGCACATGCATGTGCGGGAGATCGATTCGCCGGCCTGGCGTCTGGCCCTGCTGTTCCGCGCCTGGTTCACCACCGACGCCGAAGCACACCTGGAGTACCGCGCGCTGAAGCGTCAGCTCGTGGGCAGGGGCCTCACCGCCACCGAGTACGCCAAGGAGAAGGAGCCGTACTTCGAACGCGCGGCCGAACGGGCCGAGGCGTGGGCCAAGCGCACCGAATGGCGGATGCCGACGCCACGGTGATCCCTGCCGGGCCCAGGCGCCGAGGTGCTGCGGGAACGGGCCCGACTCAGCCCACGCTCCCCCGTGCCACTCCTTCCATGGCCTCCTGCACCAGGGTGATCGTGTCATCGTGCAGATCCACGTTGAGCGAACGGGCCTGACGTGTCAGACGCATCGCGAGCCGCGGCACCTCGCGATGGTTCCCCGCCCGCATCTCGGTACGGATCCGCGCGCAGAGCAACTGCTCGTCATCACCGACGGCCACGAGCGCCCGGCCCGCCGCCCAGCGGGCGAGGTCGATGTCACCGTCGGCCAGAGCCCGTGCGGTCAGCTCCACACCGATGTCGCGGATGCACGAGAGTGCATCGGTGCGCATGACCTCGGCCCACTGCCACTGCGTCGGGGCCGCGTCGGCCAGGGGAGCGCCCCGAACCAGTTCGAGGGCGGAGATCAGGCTCGGTGTCGAACTGCGGTTGACGCCGGTGAACGTGTACAGCTGCACCTGATGCCAATCCGACATCACCTCTGTGCTCAACGTCACCCGTCCGGTGTGGGCCTCCGGCAGATAGGCCTTGCCCTCATCGTCGCGTCCCAACCATTTCCGGAGCCGGGAGAGGTTGGAGCGTCGGGTCGACTCGACCACGAACAGATCCCTGCTCATCTGCCGCGCCGTCGCCCCAGAATGCTCCACGAGCCATGCGGCCATCTCGACGCACGACCTCCTGGCGCGCTGCGGCACTTCCCCACGGGCCCCCAGAAGGTCCACCGGACCCAACAGCTGCACGACGGGGTGACTCGGGATTCGCTCATCGGTGTTCACATCTACTGACTCCAGGACGGTCGGCGGGTGCGGACGGGGCATCGTGCGGTCGGGATGGATACGGACGACATTCGAGGGAAGTTCGGGTTCTGGACGCTGGGGTGCCCGAGGCAGCGTCGTGTGGTCGGCGTCGGGGGTCGGAAACCACCACGGGGCGGGGTCGGTGGCGGTGGCGTTCACCGCATCGAACGCATCGGCGAGCACGGTGCCCACCTCTGCGGGGACGGTCCGCGCCACGAACGCCGTACCGTCGGGCAGCAGGGAGAAGTCCGGGGGCGGTTCCACCCTCAACCGGACCGGACCGGTGGAGGATCCCACCACCGACATCCCCATCCGTTGCGCCATGGGTGCGAGTCGCGCGTGGTCGGCCGGGTCCGGGCAGATCAACACCTTCGCCCGATCGGCGTCCTCACCGGCCGCGCGGCGGCGTCGACGTTCGGCGGGCGCCATCGCGTCCGCCCGCCCCGGTTCTGTGTCGGCGTCCGCGCTGGCGGCTCGTAACTCATCGGCGGAGATGCACCGCACATGCGCCACCTCGGCGGCGTCGACGCCACGGTGCTCCCCCACGACGAGGACATCGAGATCATCGGCCCAGGGGCTGGTGATCGTGTCAAGGATCCACCCGTCGAGGAACTCCGCCACGACGGGCTCCGCACCGGAGAGGACCTGGGTATCGGCTTCGAGATCGATGAACAATTCCCCACCGAGACCGCGTCCGACGCTCACCAACGCAGGCCATGGATTGTGCGCCGCCGCATCGGGGACGGCCGTCTCGGAGGCGATCACCCACGCCGCACCGTCACGCGTGGCCCAGTCCGGCGGGGGCGGGGCGCCGCCGGCGAAGGTCAACCGGATCGCCTCGGCAGTGGCCACCACGTGACGCAGGCCCGGGACCTCAACGCCACACCACGCCCCAACAGCGCGCAACACCAGATCCAACGCGGCCACCGACTCCGGGTCCCTCACCGCCACCAGGTCATCGGCCTCCTCGGGCGGGTGGGTGATACGTCGGCCCAATGGGCGAGTGGCCAACTGCACCTCACGCCGACGCCGCCACAGCGCGGCCAGCCCCGTGCTCGCCAACAGTCCGACATGGGCACCGGCCAACAGGAGCGCAGCCTGCTGGACCGGCCCGTCTCCGACACCGGTGGCGTCCGGGTCCGACGCGTTGCGGGCCGCTTCAAGCTCGACCGGGTCGATCACGTCCAGACCCACATCGGACGGTGCGACGGTGATGGGGTTCCGACTCGTCAGATCCTCCGGCGTGCCGGGGACCTCGGCGGCATCTGCCTGCGGCAGATCCGGATCGGGAGTGGGAGGCGTCGGGCCCGGTGTGGACGCCACGGCGACCGGCGCCTCATCGAGCCGGTGTATTCCGGGGATGCGGAGCTCCTGACCGATCTCGAGACCGTCGGGATCCGCGAGCAGTGGATTGGCTTCGGCTATACGTCGCCACTGGCCACCATCGCCGTAATGCTGTTCGGCGATCGTCCACAGGCTCTCCCCACGCTCCACGGTGTGCATCACGAAGACCTCACGCTCCGGCGGTGCCTCGCGCCGCGGCACCGCATCGGAGATCCCGTGTTGGGGTGGTGGGGCCGCCTGCGCCTGCTGGTGCGGCGCCAACGCCAGCACCGACATCAGCAGTGACGCCACGAGCATCCGCGGACCCCGCAGCCACCCGCGTCGCGACGTGCCGATGCCCAACGCCTCGGTCACCACCAAAGCCGCGAACATCGCCCACATCAACCAACCGGCGACCCAGAGCACGGTCAACAACACCGTTCCGTCATCGGGACGCAGCCAGACCTCGGGCTGCAGCAACCGTCGTGGCGCCACCATCTGGGCGGTCGTCATCAACACGATCGGCCCACCGACGAGGCCCAGAACGAGCACCGCAAGTGACGCCATACCGCGAAGCACGCGCATCATCGCCTCCTGCGATATGAATCGAGGATCTGATCGGCTTCGCCGGTCACGACGATGCGCCCCGGCAACCCCGGCAGCACCACATCGGTGAACCCGACCTCACAACGCACCTGCACCGACACCCGCGCCGCAGTGCCGACCGGACGTGCGAACTGGACGGTGTCCGTTGCCACCACCGGAGAACACGTGCCGTGGAGTTCCCGCACCACGTGTTCACGAGCCGCCCGCGAAGCCGCTGCCGCAGAGACCTCGAGACTCGCCGCCCGAGCACCCCCGGCCGCTGCGTCCACCACCTCACCCCGCGCCAGATGCAACCGGGCACCGGCCACCATGAGCGCGATGAACAACATGAACCCCGGCACCAGGATCACCGTCTCCAACGCCGCCGAACCACGTTCGTCCCTCACAGGCACCCCACGTTCGTCCCTCACAGGGCCCGCTCCCTCGGCGCCGACGCGGAGACCGCGACCGAGCGTCCACCACTGATCAGCCGCACACGCGCCTCGACCGTGACCGCCACATGCGTCGCGTCCTGCTCGGCAGACACGTCGAACCACTCGATCGCGGTGGGTCGCATCAGACCATGAACCTCACGATGAGCCGCCCCGGGCCGCCGGTCCACGCGGCCCTCGGCCCACGCGGCCGCCGATGCCGCCTGCTGAACCACACCCCGCGCATGGAGGAAGGTCGCCACATCGCACGCAGCCACGAGAACCCCGACCAGCAGGGGCAACAACACCGCCCACTGGACCGAGGTGGTCATCCCGCGATCATCCCGCAGCGCACATTCACTGCGGCAGATTGCGACGCACATAGGCGGTCACCATGGTGATAACCACCGTGGCTACCGCCACGGCACCTGCGAGAAGGATCGCGTTCTCCGTGGACTGCGACAGCCCTCGTTCATCACGACGAGGCCGCTGTGGAGGTGCGACGAACCAGGAGAGGAGGGCAAGAGCGACATTGACGATGCGCATACAGATGGCCTTTCGAGAACAATCACCGATGAAGGATCGAAACGGTCAGAACTGGGTCAGGCGCAACAGCGGCGCGGCGAGCAGGATGGCGGCGAACACAAGCACCGGCGCGGTCATCGCCAATGTCATGCGTTCGGAAATCGAATGGGCGTGGACGCGCTGTTCCGCCAGATGCGCATCACGCAGGTCGAGGACGCGCGCACGTAGCGCGCCGGTCAGGGCCGCACCGGTCTCATCGAGCCGCAAGGTCTCGGCCACGTCAGCCAGCGCAGGCAGATCAAGCTCATCGGCGAGCTCAGTGAGGTCCCGATGCGGTGGTTGCTGCTGCAACTCCGCTCGGGCCAAGGCCTGCCGGATGTGCACGAACAGTGGCTGGTCACTCTGTCCCGCCGCCGACTCGAGGGCCTGCGGCACCGACCGGTTCGCCAACCGCTCGAGGATCACCAGATCGAGGAAGGTGAACAGCGCATCGGTGGCATCCACCTGGTCATGACGTCGACTCCGGTGCAACAACAGATCCGGAATGAACCACGCCCCCAGACCGCACAGCGCCACCAACGCGACCGTCGGACGCGGCCCCGGGCCGGCGATGATCGCCACACAGGTGGCCACCAGCGTCGGCAGGACCACACCCAACAGCATCCACACGAACTTATCCGCGTGGAACTCCGCAACACTCCGACGCTGCAACGCCAACGCGCGACGCTGCCCCGGAAGCAACGGAACGGGACTGTGCCGAGCAAGCCACGCACCGATCCGTTCGGTCCTGGTACCGGTACTGCCGAAGTCCTCCGAGGCCCCCGGCTCTTCCCCCGCCAAGAACGCCATGGCATCGCCGAGTGCTGGCGCAGTACGTTGCAGTCCAGCCACAAGAGCCACCGATCCGCCCACCACACAGGCCCCGGTCCCGAGAATGATCAGCCACATCAGCGGTGTCACGTCATCCTCCTCAGGATCCGCGCCTGGGCAGGAGGCGTCGCGATCGCGCGCAGCAGCACCAAAGACCCCAGATAGGCGGCCACGAGGAAAGCCAGCACCACTTGGCCCAACGGCGTCCCGTACGGCTCGAAGTAACCGTGCCCCACCACGAAGGCCGCCGCCAGAACCAGCCCGGTGATTCCAGTGACCTGCCGCACCACCACCCTTGGCTTCTCCCGTTCGGTCTCGATCTCACGCAGCGCCCGCAACCGCCGCTGATTGGATTCGGCAAGTGTCGACAACACAGTGCTCGCACCGGTGCCACCGCGTTCCGAAGCCACGATCAATGCAGCGATCACAGCATCACCGTCCGGGCTGTCGATCTCGTCAGCCATGGCCCGTAGAGCCGCTGTGGTGGTCCATCGATCATCCAGCCTCGCCACCAGATTCCCGATGGGCTCGGCCAACATCGAAGGGGCTCCACGACGTGAGCGCCTCAGGGCGTCGCTGATGGAACGCCCCGTCCCGACCGTCGCGGTGATCTGATGCACCCAACGATCCAACGCAGCCAACAAGTCCACCTGCCGACTCCCCGGCGCCGCCAACAGCCACGGCAATGTCACTGCGATCGCCGGCCCCGCCACCAACGTGATCGGCCACCCCGTCACGGCAAAGACCAACAGACCACCACTCGCCCCGATCACAAGCGGCCAACGAGCACTCCCCAAGCGGCGTCGACGCCGCTGGACCCGTGGCTCTCCCGGTGGCTCCATGCCATATCGCAGAGCCCACAGGCCCCCGATGAGCATCGCCGCCACCACTGCCGCCATCATCTGATCCACCCCTCGTAGCGGGCGAAGCGATGCACGAGATCCACCGGAGGGGTGAAACCTGCCGGGCCCTCTGGCCCATGCTCGGCGCGGTAGACCACGTGTGTGATCGGGCGGCCGTTTTCCAGACCACCGGTCACATGGCGCACTTCGTTGACCCGGCGATGACGTTTACCCCGACGCCACGTGTCGTCGTGGAGCCCGACGTGAACGACAAGATCGAGGTTCGAAGCGATCTGCCCGTAGGCCTCATCGACCGTGATCTCGCCACCCCGGGCCATCCGGGCGACGAGCCGATCGAGCGTCGCAGCAGCCGAATGGGCATGCACCGAGGAAAGTGCGCCCGCGCCGGCCTGCATCGCCTCGACCATCGCACGAGCCTCCACCCCACGCACCTCACCGACGATCAAGCGCGTCAGGTTCTGACGCAGCGCTTCGGGGATGAGATCGGCAACGGTCACCTCGCCGATCCGTTGCCCGTTGTGCACTTCGCCCGCACCCAACCGGGCCTGCAGGGCCAAGATGTTGTCCCGTCCCGGAAGAAGATGGGTCAGAAGCTCGTAGTCGGTCTCGATCGTCGCGAACCGCTCATGCATCGGGATGGCCGCAATGAGAGCCCTCAACAGGGTCGTTTTTCCTGCGCCCTGGTCACCAGAAATCACGATGGACCGTCGATCCAGCACAGCTGCCCCGAGGAAGTCAGCCAACTCGTGAGGCATGAGCCCGCCCTCGGCCAGTTCATGCAAAGTGACGTCGGTCATCGTGTGCTGACGAATCACCACCGAGGGACGGTGGCTGAGCCCAAAACCGATCGCATGCAAACGGAACCGAGCTCCGAGCGCCAGAGTCATGGTGGGGTGAGCATCATCGAATGGACGTGAAGGTTCAGCGCTCTGCCCGAGAAACCGCACCGCGTCGATGAGTTCTGCATCCGAATCCGCGATGGGTGGCAGCGTCGACCTCGTCCCGTCGGGATGCTGCACACGAACCGGCTCACATCCGATGATCTCGATGTTCTCGGCGTCGGGGATCTCGAACACCGGTTGCAGGCGCCCGTACCCGAAGATCGCGTTCCAGACCGCCACCGCATAAGCCTGCTCACGTTCGAGAGGCCACGCCTCGTGCCCGTCACGGTGGGCCGCATCGGCATGGTCGGTGACGAGCGTCTGGATGACTGAACGGCCCAGCATGCGACGATCGTCAGCGTCGAGTCGCTTCCCGGTGATTCGCTCGTGCTCGGAACACCGGTCAGCGATCTCACTCGATGCACGCCCACGGAGTTCGACGACGAGATCCCAATCGATGCGCTCCACCCGTCGCCGCTGCGGATCCCATTCGGCATCGGCCGGGAGCACCGAGTCCACCCCGGCGATGTTCTGGGGAACGGTTTCGGTCAACGGGGCAAGGGGTTGGTTGAACAGCGTGACATCGATGGATTCGAGGCTCATCGCGACACCCCCACGGTGACTGGGCGAATACGTCCCCGCAGATGCTCGACCATGTGCGCCACCGAAGTCACCAGAGGGGACCGATGATGACGCTTGGCCGGGGGCTCGCCGTCGCTGTAGACGGCGGCGGTGTCGGGGTCGTCCGCCAACCGGCCCCAGACCGGCAGGCCGAAGACACGTTCGATCTCATGACCGGTGTAGGGCTGGCCCTCTCCGATGACGACCACCGCCACGTGGGCAGTGGCGTCGAGCTGTTCGTGGTGCTGCTGCAGGGACGGGAGATGCACACGCATGGCTGCCAGATCACGCAGGCTCGTGCGTGTGACCACGAGCACAACTTGAGCAACCGCCAAAAGCGCAGGGGGCACGCCACCGCCAAGACGACCGACGTCGATGACCGCGTCGATCTGCCGTTGGTGAAGAGCGTTCAAGGCTGGCGCCAGAGAAGTCCAGACCGGCGGAAAAACCGCAGCCGCCCCCGGATGTGACACCCCGGGAAGGAACCAGCGCAGTTGATCTGGACCCTCGTTCGTTGGCAATCGGAGCGCAGCCGAAAGCACGTCGAGTTCTGCTCGAGCTCGATGCCGAGCAGCGATCGCCGTCAGTCCTCCCGGGTCGGTCACCGCTCCGCCGAGATACCCAGCAAGCACAGCCTGGGTGGGGTTGGGGTCCGCATCGACGAGAACCGTTTCTCGAGGCCAGTGCAGAGCCAGCGCAAGGGCCGTCGTCGTCGCACCGGGAGCGCAACCAGCACTGGCGATGACGATGACGGCCACGTCACTCACCATCCAGGACCAGAGCCACACGATCGGTGGCGGCCAAACGGGCCAGATCGGCGGCTGCACCATCGGGCACTGCCACATCAACGATCCAGGAGATACCGTCCTCATCACGCACCGGCGCAGTGATAACCCGCGCCTCGGTGACGGTCAGGTCGGCCCATTCGTCGTCTGCGACGATGACCGCCTCGGTGGTGAGGCTCTCTTCCTGCGGCTGCACCAAAGCCGGATCCGGAAGGGTGACCGCCAGCACCGGTGAACCGGGGTGGAGACCGGTGGTCGGGATCCGGCCCGATGCGAGGCGCAGTCCTAGCTGGGACTCCCCTTCGTCGAGAGGGACATCACCGATGACTCCGGCCGGTAAGAGCGTTCCCTCCGGGAGAGCGACCGTGGCCTCCTGCCCGATGAGTGCGTTCAACTCATCACCCGAAACCGTCTGCACATGCGGAATCCTGCCGACCGACACCGTGGTCAGATCTCCTGCGGTGATCTCCTGGCCCACTTCGAGTGGTTGGGCCACATAGACGACCTGATGGGTCCCGGTCGCCTGATGCCACAACCATGCAGCTCCCAACGCCCCCAGCAGCATGGAGAGAGCGCCGCCCACGATCCACTTCGGCTGCCTCCGGGGGCGTAACGGTGCTGCTCCGGGGACTGGGGCGTCCTGGACGGTCGATGGCTTGCGGTGATGGGTTCGTCGATCTGGGCTCGGGCTCTTCTGAAGAACTTCTTCGGCCGACACCATCGTCCCTTTCACTCATGATCCGGTGATGGCAGAAGTGACGATATGGGCAAAGTCATATTGACACGCCTCTTTTTGGGTCAACAGTTGGTGAATCTCACATGTCCGACAAATTAACTCCTTCATTGCCGCCAGAAATTGTCTGGAGCGGAGTGCTTCGGACACGGCTCACGGCCCTCGAAGCCACAACCCACCAGCAGATTGAACGTGAGCTAAGCAAAGCCCAGCACATCGGGCTCTCCGCCAAGCCGCCGCGAACGCCTGGTCGGTTGTGGACAAGAAGCTCCATCCACAGGGCACCCGGGACCCGGTTCGGTTCCCGGGCCGCCCTTCCATAACGAAGGTCATGAACCTCGAAACGCTGCTGGCTGCCGAGAACGGCATCATCGTTGCCCGTGACCACCGCCCCCTCCTCCGTCGCTTGGCCCGGTGGGCCCAACGCGGTCTGCTCGTACGGGTCCTGCGCGGTGTCTACGTGGCGGCCGGAGCCGAAAGGCACACCGAGACCCTGATCCGAGCGGTGGCCAGCGCCTATCCGGATGCGATCTTCACCGGCCGCGCGGCGGCCTGGCTCAACGGCTGGTCGGATGTGGTCCCTCGCGAAGTCACTGCGATCCACCGTGGGAGGAGCCTCCGCGCACCCGGAATTCGGCTCCGACACGGAACCCTCAATGACGAGGTGTGGCATGAGCACCGCGGCCTGCGCTTCCTCACCCGAACGATGACTGCCATCGATCTCATTCCCGAACTGGGCGGCGCACTGGTGGATGACCTGCTGCGCAAGGACCGCACCGGCACCCAGCTCAAGCTCCTGAACAGAGCCCTCGCGCTGACCCCCGGTCGCGTGGGAAACCGGGCACGGCGATTGCTCCTCGAGCGAAGTCGAGCCAATGCCTGGTCCGAAGCCGAACGTGAGCTGCACGATCTTCTGGACGCCGCCGGGATCACCGGATGGTCGGCGAACTTCCCCATCCGCGAAGACGGGCGCACGCTGCACCCCGATGTGGCCTTCCGAGCGTGCCGCCTCATCGTGGAGGTCGATGGCTACCGATTCCACAGCGATCGAGAGATCTTCGAGACAGACCGAGAGCGACAGAACCTGCTGGTTCTCAACGGTTGGCGGGTGATCCGGCTGACATGGCGGATGATCACCGAACGGCCCGCCTGGGTCATCGGGCTGATACGCCGCGCCTTGGATGAAGCGCCCACGTCTTGACCCGATGTACGGACGATCACACGAAGCCCCGGCCCATGGGTACATGCCCATGTCCCTGACCGGCTCGGCCTGCCTGGGCAACTCCGAATCACGTCAGGATGGATCGGCCCACACCATCAAAGGAACAGACCAGGCAGATCGTACTGGGATCCCCCTGGTTGATCGGGAAGTGTCTCGACTGCGCTGGAGGCGCCCCCGCTCGGGAACATCTCAGCGGTACGACGTGTTCTCCTCTCCGCACGATGCTCTGAACGAGCATGTTCTCGCACGAGTCCCCCAAGGAGATCCCATGGCGAACATCACGATCATCGGCGGACACGGAAAGATCGCCCTGCTCACTGCACCGCTCCTCGTGCAGGCTGGGCACGCCGTGACATCGGTCATTCGCAACCCGGAGCACGAGACAGACGTGGCCGCCACCGGCGCCAGTCCGAAGGTGGCCGATGTCGAGCAGCTCAGCACCGAGCGCCTCACAGACCTTCTCAACGGACAGGACGTGGTGATCTGGTCCGCCGGTGCAGGCGGCGGCAACCCCGCTCGGACGAAAGCCGTGGACCACGAGGCCGCGGTGCGTTCGATGGACGCAGCAGCCGAAGCAGGCGCCAAGCGATACGTGATGGTCTCGTACCACGGCGCCCGCCCCGATCACGGGATCGATCCGGAGAACAGTTTCTGGCACTACGCCGAGGCGAAGGCGGCAGCCGATGCCCACCTGCGCGGCACCGATCTGAACTGGACGATTCTGGGCCCGAGCGGACTCACCCTGGAGGATCCCTCGGGCAAGATCGAGGTGGACACCGAACGGTCCCAAGTCTCACGCGCGAACGTGGCCCAGGTCATCGCGGCAGTGATCGCCGACGACACCACCATCGGCAGAACCATCGAGTTCAACGACGGCGCGACCCCCATCGCCGAGGCGGTCACGGGCTGAATCGTCGGCGGGCCAGGCCTTGCCGAAGAAGCGGCCCGACACGACGGCGAGGCACGAAGGCCCCAGCAGCCCTCAGCCCAGCAACTTGGTCTGCAGGGCTGCTTGGTCCTTGGCGTTCCAGCCCAGCTGTTCCATGAGCCGGGGGACGCCGCCCCACTCGGTGTCGATGTATTCCAGCACGGCGAACATCGATTCC
The DNA here is from genome assembly GCF_006716235.1 of Propioniferax innocua. GTDB lineage: Bacteria > Actinomycetota > Actinomycetes > Propionibacteriales > Propionibacteriaceae > Propioniferax > Propioniferax innocua. The sequence continues at coordinate 89,243 of NZ_VFOR01000004.1, forward strand.
GGACGGGTCATGTGCGAGTCGAGGGAGCGTCCTTCGAGCCCTGCACGGTAGGTCTCGCGCGCCAGCAACCGGTCGACGATCTTCTGCATGCGTTCGGAACTGGCGGCGTAGTCGGCGACGATCTGGTCGCGGTCGGCATCCACAAGGCTCAAGGCGAGTGCCACGGTCGTGCCGGTGCGGTCCTTGCCCGCCGCACAGTGAACGAGGGCTGCGCCGTCGGCATGGGCGATGCCGCGCAGAGCCGCGACCACCGATGCGGGCCGGTCCATGATGTAGCCGAGGTAGTGCGAGGCGAACGGGTTCTGCAGTTTGATGGCGTCCTTCTTGTCCATCCATGGCAGTCGCTGACCCGGACGCTCAGCGTCATCGCTGGTGCCCCGACGCTCGGCGTCATCACTGATAATCGTCTCGTTGTGTGCCTCCGGCGCGTCATCGTCATGCTGCTCGGGCAGGAACGAGTGGTTGTGGAACCGGATCTTCTCGTTGCGCTGCAACGGCCCGGGCCCCTCATGGTGCACCTCGTAGTGCGACCGGAGGTCGACCACGTCCGTGACTCCGAGGTTCTCCAACTGGCGAAGGTCGGCTTCGGTCAGTTCCTGGAGGTTGTCGGACCGGATGAGCCGCTTCGGCTGCACAGCCCCGGACGGTGTCTGAATCCCACCGACATCACGCGCATTGACCAATGATTCGAATTCGAGCCACATCACGCGGCCAGACTAGATGGTCGCCAGCTCCGAGCCGCAGCGGCTGGGTCCTGCGGACTCAGTGCTGCAGGAAGTCAGTCACCAGGCGGCAGAACGCATCGGCGTGTTCGATCTGCGTCCAGTGGCCACACTTGCCGAACACGTGCAGCTGACTGTTCGGAATCACCTGCATCATCTTGAGTGAGGTCTCGAGCGGGATCACCTTGTCGTCCCGGCCATGGACCAGGAGCGTGTCATTGGCGATCCGGCCGAGCTCGTCATCGCTGTAGGCCATGGCATCAACCCAGCGTTGACGCGGCGCCGGGAACATGCTGGAGAACGCCTCGGCCACACCCGCGCGGCGGCTCGCCTCGTAACGACCGCGCACCATGTCATCGGTCACCCGCGAACCGTCGTAGGCGAAGGTGGTGCGCATGAGATCGCCCATGAGCTCCTCCGAGGGCTCGTAGCCCCACACCCGGTCGAGGCCCTCGGTGATCTCGAACCGAACACCCACGCTGCCCATGAGAATGACCTTGTGCACCCGCTCGGGGTGATGCACGGCCAGCCCCAGAGCCATGGACCCACCGAAGGAGTTACCGACGACGCTGACCTTCTGCACCTTGATCGCGTCGAGGAAATCCACGATCTGCTTCAGCCACACCTGGCGCGAGTACTCGATGTCCTCGGGCACCTCGGTGTAGCCGAAACCGGCCATGTCGAGTGCCAGCACCCGGAACTGCTCCGAGAGCACCGGCATCTGGAGCCGCCAGTTCGCATACGAACTGACCCCCGGCCCCGAACCATGGATGAGCAGCAGCGGCTCGCCCTCACCGAGATCGTGGTAGTTCGTCGTGATGTCACCGGTCTGGACGCTCTTGCCGATCTCCGGGCTGGTCATGGGGCACTCCTTTGTCTGGGTGCCCCAACCCTACGGAAGTGGCGGGCTCGGACAAGTGCCCCAGCCCGTACAACGGAACGGCTCAGATGTAAACGATCTCGTCGAATGTCGCGATGGTGTTCCGTACCGTCACGGGCACTTCATCACCGATCGCAGGCGGAATCGCGTTCGCCGGCAGGAACACCAACGACGACTGCATGTGGGGAGGTTCGACGAAGGCGCGTTTCTCCCCGGCGACCTCGAACGGCGAAAGGGCTCGGCCCGCCGCATCGAGCATTCCCAGCGCCATGGTCTTGGCGCGGTCACGCATCGAGCGATTGGTCGAGGGCGCCTCGAGCCCGATGCCGTTGGCCGTGCCGCCGCTGACCACAACCACCCAGCCGTTCGCGGGCACTGATTTGCGGTGGTACCCCACGCGCTGCCCCCGAACCACCTTGTGCACGTCCAGAACCGTTGCAGTGACGGTCAATGCGCCCGGATCACCGAGCCACAGGTCGGTGCCGCGACGGAGCCGCACATCCGGCCCGAAGATTTCCCGTAGTCGGTTGTGGTCATCCACGCTCACGTGCGAGAACCACAGGGGTGCCTTGGCTGCCATCCGTGCCGCCGTTCCGATGTGGGTGGCCTCTTCGAGGTTGGAGTCGCCGGCAGGCATCGGCAGGTGAATGGTCCATCCGGCGAAATCGACACGGTCAAGGAACCCGGCCACCTTCGGCAGGTCGTCGAGGGTGATGCCATGACGCTGCATCGAGGTGCGCACCTCCACGAGTACCCGCGGATGCGCGGGCCCTTCAGCCAACCGCGCCAGCTCCGGCAGGTGTGCGACGGTCACGATGACCCGGGAATCCTCCATGATCTCGACCGCTGCGGCATCGGCGTTGAAGAACGGCATCATCACCACGACATCACCGTCGAACTCACGCAGCGCCACCTTGGCCTCGGCCACGCTGCCCACGGCGATCACATCAGCCCCGAGTCGACCGGCGCCACCGGCCAACCGATGTACGCCGAAGCCGTAGCCGTTGCCCTTCACCACCGGCACCAGTCCCGGTAGTTCCATCATGTCGCGGAGGTGTTGCTGCCAGCGGTCGCGTTGAATGCTCAGTCGAAGTCCAGTCACACCTTCACTTTAAGGCGATAGGTTCGCCCCTGTGACCCAGCAGCCCCGTGTGATGCAACGCATGATCGACCACATCCGTCGCATTCCCCGTGAGATGCGGCCGGTCTCCGCCTGGACGGTCTTCTTCCTCGGAACCTTCGTGTACGTCCTGTTCTCGTGGGGTCAGTGGCGGCAGTTCCAGTCACCGTCCTACGACCTGACGATCTTCACTCAGACGCTCCAGCAGTACGCGGGCTTCGATGCTCCGATCGTGACGGTCAAGGGTGTCGGCTACAACATCCTCGGCGATCACTTCCATCCCCTCCTGATCCTGCTGGCTCCGTTCTATGCGCTCGCCCCATCGGCGTTCACGCTGCTGATCCTTCAGGCGTTGCTGTTGTCGGCTTCCGGGTTCTTCATCGCCTCTGCCGCCGATCACCGGTTGGGCCGTGCCGCCGGCTGGCTGGTGGGGCTGGCCTACACCTTCAGTTGGGGTGTGCAGGAGGCACATGCGGTGCAATTCCACGAGGTGGCGATGAGCGCGCTCGTCCTGGCGATCGCCGTGTGGTTCCTCAGCACCGAGCGATGGATCGCCGCCTCGATCACCACCGGACTGCTCGTGTTCGTGAAGGAGGATCTCCCGCTCACCGTCGTGACTCTCGGCGTGGTCATCGCCTGGCTATCCGGACGCTGGGTCCTGGGGGTCGCCGTCTCCGCCTGGGGTGGCCTCTGGTTCCTGCTGATCATGAAGGTGCTTCTCCCGGCCCTGAACCACGAGAACGGCTACGACCACTCCGACAAGATCGACCTCGCCGCCCTCGCCGCCGATCCGTTCGCCGTGATCGCCGAGATCCTCACCAATGACGCGAAAATGGGCACCATCTGGCTGGTACTGGTGGCATCGGCGTTCCTGGTGCTCCGTTCACCCATCGGCTTGGCGGTGATTCCGACGCTCGCGTGGCGCTTCGTCTCCACGAACGAGGGGTACTGGGGCGCCACGTGGCATTACAGCCTCGTGTTGATGCCGATCATGTTCGGGGCAGTCATCGACAGTGCCGCCCGTCTGCGCGGCTCTGCTTCGACATTCTGGCGACGCTGCGGCGATGTCGCCCCCGCCGTCGTGCTGGCCGTGGCGGTGACGCTGGCCCCGAACCTCCCCATGTCCAACCTGATCGGTCCCCCGTTCTGGGATTCGGACCCCGAACGCACCGCCTCGGCGCGCACCGCCGTGGAGCTGGTCGGACGAGGGAATGTCGTGGAATCCGATGTGGGCCTGATGAACCATCTCGTGGCCGGCAACGAGCTGTACTACGTGGGCAGCGAGGAGAACCCCGTCCCGGATTTCATCATCATCGACCAGAACCGCGGCGGCTGGAACATGGAGATCAGGCTCGCCGACTACGCACCCCAGATCCACCCCGACGCCGAATGGCGTGTGATCCACGACGAAGCGGGCATCCAGGTGGCGCAGCGGGTCTGACGACGATCCCGCAGCGCCCGGCAAGGTCTACGTGGCTGCCATCACAAGTCGCCGCAGCTGATCGGGGGTGGCCTGACGCGCGCGCATCACCGCCGCCACCGATGCCGCGGTGCCGACCATGAGCCAGCCGATGGACATCCCCACTGCACCGGTGAGTCCCGCTCCGTCGGTCAGCACCACCTTCAATGCCGTCAGGATGGGCGTCAACGGCGAGAATCCGGCCAGGGTCTCGAAGAATCGAGGTATCGCGGACATGATCCCGCTGGCCGCGGTGAGCGTCACCAACGCCACCGAGACCACTCGTCCGGCACCGCCGAACCATGCCGCGAGCGCGTGGTTGATCGAACCGAAGACTCCGGCCCCCAACACCAGGAGCACGAACACCTGGATGACCTTCGCGGCCGAGAGGTCGAGCACGATCTGCCCGATGATCGTCAATGCCACAGCCTGCACCACCCCGATGGTGACTCCCGGAGCCAGCGCATGCCCCACCAGTTGCCACGTGGGCCGGGTGGAGGTCAGCGTCCGACGTGCGACGGCCTGAACGACCAGGTAGGTCGCCAGGGCGCCGAGCCACAGGGCGAGCACCATCAGCAGGGCGGTCGCGGTCGCCAGTGGGATGAAGCCCGCCGCCTCTTCGCCGGCCACCGGCTGCGCCGCCGCCTCGGACAACATCTCGCGGTCCTTCTTGCTGTACGAGGGCACCTTCTCGGCGCCCTCGTCGAGACCGGTCGCGAGCTGTTCAGACCCGTTGGCCAATCGCTCGCCGCCACGATCGAGCTCAACGACGCCATCGGCGAGTTGACGTGTGCCATCGGCCAGACCGTTGGCCCCGGCCGCGAGCTGATCCATGCCGGTGGCGAATTCGCCGGTGCCCTCTGCGGCGGCCGAGACCCCGTCGGTGTATTGGCCGACGCCGTCGGTGTATTGGGCCACCCCATCGGTGTACTGCGTGACGCCACCGGAGAGCTGGGCAGTCCCGTCGGCGAGTTGCCCTGCGCCCGAGTCCAAATCCTGGATGCCGTTCGCCAGCGGGACCATGCCGTCGGCGAGTTGGCGCGTGCCGTCGGCAGCTGTGCCCAACCCGTCGGCGAGGGAACGGCTTCCGTCGGCTGCCTGGGTCACGCCATCGGCCAGCGTCCCCACGTTGTTGTCGAGTTCATCGGTGCCCGCGGCCAGATCCCGAGCGCCGCTGGCGAGCCGGTCACCGCCGGTCTTGAGTTCGCCGAGCCGCCCGGACTGCTCAACCAGTTCGGGGAGCTGCGGGGCGAGGGCCTCGGCGGTGTCGGCCGCGTCGGCGAGCTCTGGACTGTCAGCGATCTGCTGGGCCCATTCCACCGATGTCAGACCGGTGTCCCCCACCGGTTGTTCGAGTTGCTGTTGGGCCGCGTGCCACTGTGCGCAAAAGGCTTCCTGCTGCTCGGGGGTCACCTCCACGTCGGTCAGCGTGGGGCACTCGGACCGGGTGAATTCGGCGATCTGTGATGCCGCCTCCTGCGCTCCTTCCCTGGCTTCACCCATCATCAACAGTGCGGCCTGGAGAGTCTGGACGTCTTCTTCACTGAGGTTGCTGAGAGCGGACGTGGCCGGCTCGAGGCCGTCCACCAGTTGATTGACGCCTCCCACATATTCGTCGAGGCCAGTGGAGAGTTCCCCGGCTCCATCGGCGAGCTGCCGGGTGCCATCGGTGAGCCGAGGCATCTGCTGCTCGGCCTCACCGAGTCCCCCGGCCAGGGCGTCCGCACCGTCGGCGGCATCGGAGATGCCCTCGGCCAGCTGGTTCGTCTGTGCCGGGAGGTCCTTGGTCTGCGAAGCCAGCTGTCCGGTCCCATCGGCGAGCTGTCCGGCACCCGATGAGAGCTCCGATGCCCCCGACGCAAGCTGAGAGCCTCCGTTGGCCAGTTCAGCGCCCCCGGCCTTGAGTCGGCTCCCACCGGTGGCGAGCTGGTCCATGCCGTCGGCGAGTTCGTGCGCACCGGTCGCGGCCTCCCCAACACCTGCGGCGTACTGTTCGGTTCCGGTGGCGAGCTCGTCGGTGCCCTCGCTCGTCTCTCCGATTCCGTCGCTGAGTTTCCGGGTGCCATCGGAGAGGTCACCGGCAGCGTCGGCAACGGTCTGGAACTGTTCTCCCATCTCGTTGAAGCCGAGATAGATGCCATCGAGATACTGCTTGGTGAGTTCGGTGTTCAGCGTCCCTCGAGCGGTCTCGGCGATGATTCGTGCGATCGTGCCATCGGCGACGCCCGCCGTGGTGGAGGTCTCGATGTCGATCACGGCCTGACGCGCGTCCTCGGCGGGACCACCGAAGGATGTGGCACGGGCCGAGAAGTCCTCGGGGATGGTGATGACGGCTGCGTAACGTCCCGTGGCGAGCCCCTGTTCGGCGTCCTTGTCGTCGGCGAGCACCCACGTGAAGTTGTCGTCGCGACGCTCGGTGAGCCCGGCGGCGAGCTGGCGTCCCAGCGGCACCGGCTGGCCGTCGATCTCGACCATCTGGTCGTGGTTCACCACCGCGGCCTGCACATGGGACATGCGTGATTCGGACTTCCACAGGGCTCCGAGGAATCCGGCGGCGACGATGATCGGCACCAACAGGATTCCGATGAGCGACAACAGCCGCACCGGCTTGCCCGAGTTCGCGCGCTCCAGGTTGAACATCACTGGCCTCCAGCGGTGACGAGTTCGGCTGCCCGGTGATGGTCCGAGAGCAGCTCGATGGTGTGGTACGTGGTGGTGATGAGGGGTTCGACGACGTCGAGATCGGCGACGCCGAGCACGACCGTCGGCTGCTCGTCGTCCCCGAGCCGCCCGGCCAACAGGTCGGCGAGGGCATCGCGGTCATCGGCCGTGGGGAGGGCGTCGGCGGCATCGATCACGATCATCGGTGTGTGACGCCTCAGCGCGCGCTCGAGGTCGGCCCGCAGGTCTTCTGCGGTCGATCCGTCGATCAACGCGACCTGACGGCGCACCTGCGCGGATTGCTCGGGCAGCAGCCTCCCGAGCACCTTGGCGGTTCCGACGGTGCCGCGTAGGCGTCCGGCGAGGGCATAGAGCAGGGGCAGGCGTCGACGCCGGTCCGATTGCACGACCAGCACGTCCCCGTGAGGCACGTCGAGGTCGATCGGTGCACACAGGTTGCCCGACGCCGGGGTGTGTGGCGCGAATCCCTCGACGCGCACCGCCCGGCCACTCCCCCAGTCCTGCAGATTCACCATCCGGGTCATGGCGTCGCCCTCGACGTCGAAGGTCGGCAGACGCTCATCGAGCCACTTGGGGATCCACCAGGCCTTGTCGCCGAGGAGTTTCATGACCGCAGGCACGAGCGTCATGCGCACGATGAACGCATCCACGGTGACGCCGATGGCCAGGCCGAAGGCGATGGCCTTGATCGCGCCCATGCCCTCGGGCACGAAGAACGCGAAGACCGCCACCATGATCGACGCGGTGGCGATGACGACCTTGCCCGACCCCACGAACCCCAGCCGAATGGCCGATTCCGCGTCGGCGCCGTGCATGTACTCCTCGCGCATACGGGCCACGAGGAACACCTCGTAATCCATGGCGAGCCCGAAGAGGATCCCCATGAGCAGGATCGGGTAGAAACTGACGACCGCCTGCGGCTGTTCCAGATTGATCACCTGCATGCCGATGCCGTGGTGGAACACGATGACGGTGGCGCCGAAGGCCGAGCCGACCGAGAGCAGATATCCAAGTGCCGTTTTGATCGGGATCGCGATCGATCGGAACACCATCGTCAGCAGTACCAGGGAGAGTCCGACGACGAAGATGCCGAACGGCAGCAGGGCCTGGGCGAGCCTGGTGGAGATGTCGATCTGCACCGCGGTCATGCCGGTGACGGCCGTGGGGACGCCGTACTGCTCCTCCCATCGGGGTTGCAGTTCACGGATGTGTTCGACGAGTTCGGTGGTGGCCGGATCATCGGGTGCGGTCTCGGGGATCACTTGGATGAAGCCGGTGTCGGCGTTCGGGTTGGGGGTCGCGAGCGCGACGAGTTTGACGCCGGGCACCGATTCCACCTCACGCTTGAGGTCATCCATGAGCCCGAGCGGATCGGTGGACTGGATGATCTCGGCGGTGACGATGAGTGGCCCGTTGTAGCCGGGACCGAATTTCTCGGCGGTCAGGTCGTAGGTCTCCCGTTCAGGGGAACCGATCGAGTTCTGCCCGGGGTTGGGCAGTGACAGCTGCAGATCCTTGCCGGGCACGCTGAGGGCACCGAGGGCCACGACGATCACGATCACGGTGAGCCAGGGCCAGGTGATGGCCCAATGCACCCACGTGCCGAGAAAGCCACGGCCCGCTCGCTTCGGTTCGGCCCGCTGCGGCATCTCCGACGGCTCGTCCTCGGCCCGGCGTCCCCGACTCTTCTGGGCCCGAGTCTTCCTGGCCCGGGGTCGCAGACGTTCACCGGCGAACCCCATGAATGCGGGCAGGATGGTCATGGCGATCAGCACGGCGAGGCCCACACCGATCGCCGCGAACACACCCATCACCGTCAGGAACGGGATGCGGGCCACGGCCAGACCCACGAGCGCGATGATGCAGGTGATGCCGGCGAACACGATGGCCGAGCCCGCCGTCGCAAGTGAGCGTGCCGCCGATTCCTCCGCGTCGAGCCCCTCGCCGAGTTGTTCGCGGTGCCTGGTGAGGATGAACAACGCGTAGTCGATACCGACGGCCAGGCCGAGCATCACCGACAGGATCGGTGTGGTCGAGGAGATCGTCATGACGCCGGTCGCCGCCAGCATCAACAGCGAGGACGCGCCGACGCCCCACAACGCCGTCACGATCGGCATACCGGCGGCGATGGCCGAGCCGAGCGTCACCAACAGCACGATGAGCGCCACGATGACGCCGAACACCTCGGTGATCGACAGCCCCGGGATCTCGACAGCGAATGCATCTCCACCCATCGCCACCTGACTCCCGGCGGGCAGGTCGGCTTCGATCTTGTCAGCGATATCCAGCAGTGGCTGGAGTTCTTCGTCGGTCACCTCGACCGGATCGACGGTGAGGGTCAGGTTCACCAGGGCTGCGGAGCGGTCATCGTTGATGAGTCCGTCGATGAGGTCGTCATAGGGCGACGCGACGGTGTCGACGACCTCGAGGTCGTCGAGCCGGTCGAGTTCGTTCTCGACGAGGGCACGGAATCCGGGGGAATCGACCGTGGTGCCCTCCGGCGGCACGATGACCATCGTCGCCCGGGTTCCGGCGACCTCCGGGAATGTCATGTAGAGCTGGTCGAGCGCCACCTGCGAGGGGGTTCCGGGGATCTCGAACTCCTCGTTGAAACCGGTGTGGAGCAGACCTGCGAGGCCGCCGAGCAGCACCAGGATGCCGAACCACACCAGGACGACTCGTCGGCGCATCCGGAAACACCAGCGCCCGAGCGCGTACAGCATCGTCGACACGTCTGCCCCTCCTTCGCCGGCGCGGCGAGGCCTCGCACCAACTCTCCTGCTCATCCGGGTATCGACCCGTCCGGATGCGCGAATCCACTCGATACAATCCTGTATCCAATACATGACTGTATCCGATAGGCTGAGGGCGCCCAAACAGATACGGAACGCCAAGTCCCGTTCGCGGCGACAGGAGCCCGGTGAGCATGCCGACACACAGCACGCAGGTCAGCCCACGGCGTCTGGAGACCCGTAACCGGCTCGTCGACGCCGGCCTCACCGTGATCGCCGAGCGCGGCGTACTTGGAGCGAGCGTCGAGCAGATCTGCGAGGAAGCGAACTTCACCCGCGGAGCGTTCTACTCCAATTTCGATTCCAAAGATCAACTCTGCGCCGCGATCATGCGCGAGAAGTGCGACGACATCATCGCCGCAACGCGTCACACCGCCGCAGACCTTCCCCTCTCGGTGGAAGGAACGCTGCCCAATATCGTCGACACCGCCGTCGAGCGATTCATGGCCCTGCAGCGAAGCGATCCCAGATGGCCCATCGTCTCGGCCGAACTGCGGCTGCACGCGGCACGCTCCGCCGAGTTTCGCCCCATCTATCTGGCCCTGCGTCAGGAGATCCACACCGAAGTGGGGCGCATCTTCGCGCCGGCTCTGACGCAACGCGGGCTCAGCCTGCCGGTGCCCATCGAGCAGGCCCTGGCCCTGATGGAGGCGGCCCAGGAGAGCGCCACACTCCAGGCTCAACTGCTGACCGACGAACCTGATCCCTCCGAGGTGGCCGGAGACCTCAAGGCCTTGTTGACGGCCCTCGTGCGGCCCGCCTGATCAGCCCTCTTCGCCGCTGCACACCTGTTTCTCACCGACGCCGGTGCCGAATTCGGTGCCGCCGAACACGTCATCCCGCACGAAGTCGTAGTAGGCCTGCTTGGCCGGGTCATCGTATGGATTGTCGGCTGCGCAGCGGGCCACGTAATAACCCACGGCGTCGGCGAACGTCTCGTCGGGCGTCGACCCGTACTCACTGATGGGGCCCAGCCGGTTGAACAGGTCGTTGGCGCGCTGCCAATAAGGCGGATTTTCGAAGCGGTCGGTGTTCATCACGTGCGCGAACTCGTGGATGATCAGCCGCACGAGGCGTCCGCGCTGCCCCTCGGCGTAGCCGGCCTGGAACTTGGCCATGTCGAGCGTCACCGTGTGCGGACGCGTCAGGCCGTAGTCACCCCAGGCCCAGCTGGTGCGCGGCGGGGACGAGGAGACGGTCAACGAACCACCGTTGCCGTTCTTCACCTTGTCGAGATAGGAGGTGCAGTCGACGGCATCGAGGGTCGTGGCGAAGAGCCGGACGGCGTCGGTGTGGGCGGCATCGGTCCATTCGGGTCCGACCAGGCTGATACCCCAGTGCTGCTGCATGCGGCCGACGTTGTCGGCGAGTGCGGCGTCCTCGCGCCACTCGAATTCCATCGGGCAGGGCTGGGCGATACCGGGAACGGGCCCCGGCACGGGATCCAGCTGCTGTGCGGGCACCGGCTCGGGAGCAGGAAGATCCGCGACCTCGGCCGCGTGCTGCGGCACGGGCGGTGCAGCGGCATTGGCGCTGATGTGGTCGTTCGAGCTCTGTCCGGCGATCACGAGCGGCAGCGTCACCGCCGCGACCAGCGCAATCAGCCCCACCACCAGACGCAGGTTGCGCCGTGCGGGCACATAGGGCGGAGGTGGCCCCTCGGCACGACGACGCGGGGCGAGTTCATCCTCGTCGTCCGGGTCGGACGCATCTTCTGGACCATCGTCCTGCTCGGGCGCATCTTCTGAATCGCCGCCCTCCGGCTCGTCGCCTTCAGCACCCTCATCTCCAGCGCTGTGAATCGCTTCGTCGACGACGATGGGGTTGATCGCGGTGTCCTCCAGAGCCTCGCGCCCCGGGCCCTCGACATCGGACTCGGCGAGCCCCGTCGCACCGGCTGCGGGGGCGTCGTCGAACGAGTCGGCGGGGTCATCGGCGAAGCGGCGGCCGGGAGCCGTCTGCGTCGACTCGTCAGCAGGCTCGTCATGAGCATGTTCGGGCGCTGGCCCGGCGGCTGCTCGACGCCCGGGCGCGCTCTCGGTGGCGTCGCTCCAGCCCTGCGCTCGACGCCCGGGTGCCTCGCCCTCCATCGCGTCGACCGGTGTTTCCGCAGCCGCGCGTCGGGGCGTGCCGAGTGAATCACTGTCGCTGAAGCCGAGGCCTCGCGCCGGTTCACGCACCACTACACCCCCACGAGATAACCGTTCCCGAATACTGAGAAACCGTACCCGTCACCACGAGGCTGGCCTAATCGATCGTGACGTCATCGCAGCGGATCCTGCCGCCCATTTGTTCACACACTCGCGGTTCACACCAACACTGCAGCGACGAGGAGAAACCCACGATGAGGATCAGCTCGCCCACTGCCCCCGGAAGAACATGTCGGCCCACCACGACATGAGGATCAGGCTGAGAACGATCCATGTCCCGATGGCGACCCGATGCCCGGCCAGAGCCGCGTCACTCCTCGGACGGTGACGCACGAACTCGGCGGCCACGAGCCAGAGCGGAAACCACAGCAGGGTCGCGCGGTTCACCGAGAACAACCAGTACGACGTCATGAATGCGATGACCTGCAACCCGACGAACGTGGCCTCGGCCCAACGCCTGCGCGCCGCAAGAAATCCGGTGAGGACCAGACCGACGGCGGTGGAGACGAGCTCGAAACGGAACATCCAGCCCCAGCCGGGCTGGTCGTGGTACATGCCGCCGAACTCCGCAGGAGGCAGTGTGTTCATCACCGACTGCCAGGGCCAGTGCCAGCCTCGCACCCAGCCCTCCTGCTGTGCCTCGAACCATGCGGTCCACGAGCCGGTCAGGCCGTGGAGATAAATGAGGTAGGCCGCGATCACAGCCGCCGGCAACAACAGCCACACGGCGCGTCGCACCATGCACGCGAGACGCTCGGCGATGCTGCGTCCGGCCACCTCGTGGGTGAGCGCGAGGATGCCGAGACCCGCGATGAGGAACAAACCCGAGACGCGGAAGGCACTGGCACCTGCAGCTAGAAGACCGGCCTGCCACCATCTGCCGGCACGGGCCCGTTGCCAAGCCCAGAACGCGAACGCGCAGAACGGCGCTTCGGTGTAGGGAACGGTGGTGAACACCGCGGTCGGAACGATGAGCCACAACCCCGCGGCCCACACACCGCCCATGCGATACAGCGCCCACGCGGCCAGCACGGCCGACACCGTCGCCACGGCGATACCCGTCACCACCGGCGGGACACCGACGACCATGAAGACCTTCAACACCATGGACAGTCCGGGGAAGAAGGCCATGGTCTTGGAGTCGGCCAGATACCCGTTCTGGGCGATGCCGACGAAATGTTCGACGTCCCAGTGGGACAAGGAGGTGACCATCTCGGCCATGAATCCGCGGTCCGATTCGGCCCCGGCGACCGCCAGGACCAGTGCGAGCACGATCATTCCGCGCGTCACCACGAACGTCCCGATCAACCATCGCACTTCATGGACGCCGGCGATGAGCGGTTCGGCACCACTGATGGCGTCATTGACGCGCCGCCGGACGGCGGTGGCCCACGCGGCGTCCTGGGCGCCGTCGAGGGTTCCGCCGTGTGGGTCGTCGGTCCACTCGTCCAGATTCGTGCGTCCGGCCCGGATGGGGTCGTGGGCGGGTCGCAGGATGTCGCGCGCGACCAGCACGGAGAGCGCGAGCTGCACCGCCAGCCGCAGCAGCGTCGCGAGCCAGTAGAGGCGATCGGCGCCATCGCCGGGGGGTGAGATCTTGCCACCGAGGTGGGCCCAGATCGCGTAGACGTACAGCGCCTCGGCCACCATGTAGAGCGCCCATTCACGCCACTTGGGGCGGGCCAGCACCAACAGCGGCAGGAGCCAGAGCACGTACTGCGGCGAGTAGACCTTGTTGACCAGCAGGAAGGCCGAAACCACCAGAAAGGCGAGTTGGGCGAAGCGGGGACGCGTCGGCGCGAAGAACGCGAGACCGGCGACGATCGCACAACCGATCACGAACAGCAGCGTCCACACCGTGTTGAGGTCGTGCACCGGGAAACCGGCGAGCTTGAAGACGTACCAGAGGGAACCGAAGTCGCCTTCGCGTTCGGAGTTGAACTCCCAGAAGTTTCGCCACGCATCGGGCGCCAGCAACATCGCAGGCAGGTTGCACACGAGCCAGGCGGCCACGAACGTCGCGAGTGTTCGCAAGAAGTCCTCGATCCGACGCGAGCGCAGGCACAGGATCAGCAACGGGCCGAGGATGAACAGCGGATAGAGCTTGGCCGCCATACCCAACCCCAACAACGCGCCGGCCAGCAGGGGGGAACGTCGGGCCCAGGCGAGGATGCCGAGGCTCGTGAGGGCGACGGGCAGGAAGTCCCAGTTGATCGCACCGGTCAGGACCACTGCGGGAGCGACGGCGATCATCAGACCGTCCCACGGGCGGTTCGGCGTCAACACCACATGGGCGACGACGATCGCCAGCAACAACGCGAAGGTGACGGTGAAACTGACTGCGGCGAAGGTGTTGGTGGCCGTTGCGTAGTCATTGCCATCCAGGCCCGGCCCGACCGGGGCGCCCACCGCCACGGTGATGATCCGCAACAGTTCGACGAACCAGCCGGTCAGGACGGGGTACTCGAACGCCGGATAGTCACCGGCGTCCAGATAGGGGGTGTTGCCATCCAGAAGGCCACGGCCCCCGTAGAGCACGGTGACGTCGGTGTAGCAACGCGCGCCGAACGCGTCAGGAGCCTCGGCACCCGGGGTGAGCATGCACGGGAGCTGACGCCACATCGTGTACAGCCACATGATGGTGGCCGCCAACACCGCGACGCCTGCGACGTTCGCCAAGGACTCCGGGCGACGCTCATGCCTCCCCGGAACCGCACCGACGGCACGACCGATGACTCGAACGAACGGGTCGATGGTCCGCACGTGCGCTCCTCCACTCTCCCTACGGCGGTTCCGCAGAACGGGCCACGGACGCGGCCCCGCGTCAGCCTAGGGGAATGATCGTCTCCGGGGACATGTGGACCCGAATCAACCTCCGGATGATTCCGAGCCGCCGGAACGGCCGCTTCCGCCCGAACCGCTCGACCAGCTCTTGCCCGACACCGAACCGCCGCTACCGCCGGAACCACCCGAACCACCGGAACTGCCAGAACCGCCGTTCCCACCGGAGCCACCCGAGCCACCGTTCCCACCGGAACCACCCGAGCCACCGGAACCGTCGCCGTTCGATCGGGTCTGCCCCGAGGTCGGCTGCTGGGATTTCGCAGGAGGAGCCTGCGTGGGCTCGGGCGCCTGGGACGGTTCGGTCGGGGCCTCACTCGGCTGCTCCGACGGCGGCGCCTCGGTGGAGGGCTGCGGCTGCTGTGGGCCATCCCCCGGATTCGAGGGGGCCTCACCGGTGCCACCAGTGGGCTGACGTCCAGCCGTGCGGTTGCCGTTGATGAAGGCCGGCTCGTCGAAATCCTCGACGGGCTGCCCCTCGGTGGCCTGTGTCATGAAGTCGAGCCACATCATCGCCGGATAGGTGCCGCCGAAGAACGTGCCGTCACCGGGCCGTTTGTAGGGGGCCAGGTCTCCGGTGCCCTCGGGCCCCTCGACGAACATCACTGCGGTCGAGATCTGCTTGGTGTAGCCGACGAACCACGCCGAGATGATGCTCTCGTCGAGCCCTGCTGTGCCCGTCTTGCCCGCCACCGGGCGGCCCAGCTCGGTCACGCGTGAACCGGTACCCGCCTCGGCGACCTGCCGCAGTGAATAGGTGACATCCGCACTGAGGTCCTGAGGGAAAGCCTGTTCTCCCTGGGTGTCGGCCTCGTACAGCACCTTGCCGTCGGCGTCGGTGACCTTCTGGACCACATGGGGCGCCACGTGGCGTCCACCATTGGCGAAGGTGCCGTAGGCCGCGGCCATGTGCAACGGGCTCACCTCGGCGATACCCAAGGCGGCTCGCGAGGTGTCCGCATTCCATCCGGCGGCCGGGGGCGCCCCGGCGTCCTCCGCCGCTTTCAAAATCTTGGCGGGTCCGTCGTCCATCTGCGTGGTCATGTCCACGAAGGCGGTGTTGATCGACTCCGACATCGCCTGGATCATGTCGACCATGCCGTACTCATGGTGGAACTCGTTACGCGCCTCGACGGTTTCACCTTCAGGGATGAATGTGTTGCCCTGAAAGGTGTCGTAGAGCCCGAAACCATCACGCAGGCCAGCAGCCAGAGCGAAGGCCTTGAACGTCGACGCCGACTGCCGCGGCGTCGTCGCCCAGTTGCGCTGATCGCTGATGTAGTCGGGCCCACCGTAGATACCGAGCACCTCGCCAGAGGCGTTGTCCACTGACGCGATCGTCGGATGCAGCTGGCTGGGATCTTGGCCGGCAGCAGTGGCGATCTCATTCTGATAGCCCTGAGCGGTGCGCTCGGCATGCTCCTGGATTCGTGGATCGAACGTGGTGGTGATCGTCAACCCACCACCGTTGATCTGCTCCTCGGTGAGACCGGCCGCCTTCAGCTCCGCCTCCACCATCACCATCAGATGACCCTTGGTGCCGGCATAGCGCTCATTGATCGGGATCTCCGGGAACTCCGGCAGTTTGTTGTACTCGACACGCTGCTGCGGCGTCAGCGTCCCCATCTCGACCATACCGTCGAGCACATAGTGGTAGCGCTCGGTGATGCGGTCGATGTTGGCGGGATCATTCGGGTCGTAGGACGTGGGGTTGTTGATGGCGGCAGCGAGAAAAGCCGCCTGCGGGACGGTGAGATCCTTCGCATCCACGTCGAAGAAAGACCTCGCCGCCGCCTGCGCGCCGTACGCCCCGCGTCCGAAGTAGATCGTGTTCAGGTAGCCGCCGAGGATCTCCTCCTTCGGCACCTCACGCCCCAGTTTGACCGCGATGAACAGCTCCTTGAGCTTGCGTTTCACGGTGCGCTCCTGCGAGAGATACAGGACCTTGATGTACTGCTGCGTGATCGTCGATCCGCCCTGCACCTCGCCACCACGGGCGATCACCCACAACGCCCGCAACATACCGGACGGTGAAATACCACCATCGGTCCAGAACGTCCGGTTCTCGGCGGCCACCGCAGCGTTCTTCAGCGAATCGGGCATCTCCTCATACGGGATCGTCTGCCGGTTCTGCGACGCGAACGAGCCGAGTTTCTGCCCATCCCGCCAATTCACGAACGACGTGTTGGCCTGGAACTCCTCATTGGGGTCGGGGATCTCGGTGCGGCTGTACCCGACCGCGAGACCAGCGACGCCCAAGATCATCGCCAACAGCACCACGATCGTGGTGCCCTGAAGGATCCGCACCGACCACTTCCGGAACGGACTCACCTTCTTGCGCGACCCACCCTTCGAACGGGCCGTCTTCGGCGACTTCTTGGATGCAGACGGTTTGGAGGCCTTAGCCATAGATGTCCTCAACGGTTCTCTGACGACGTGGAGGGCGGCGACGCTTGCCGTCACCCAGAAGATAAGAGGCGATCATATGGTTCCAACCACACTCGGTACAGACCTCGACGATGCACACCTTGAACTCCCCGTACTCGGTCTGCATCTCCTCAAGTTCGGGGGGCTGCTTGATCCGGCCGGAATATTGACCGAGCTGCTCACCGAACACGTAGTACAGCAGACGCATCTGTCCCGATGCACACACCGGGCACGGTTCGTCATGGTCCTGACCGTGATGCAGAGCCGCGCGAATCAGCAGCGGCTCCGCGTCACACACGTCATGTGACGAAAGGGTACGCACAGGGCGCCGCAGCGCCCGCAGTGTATTGCGACGCTGCAGCGCATAGTCCACGTACTCACGCTGCGACCAGAACATGGCAACGATGGTACGCCCGAAGAAAACAACAGGTTACAGATTCATTTCCAATGCACTCATCATTCGGACAATGCGCCTGATGCTGCTAAATTTCCGCCGGACCACCGCTTTGGAGCGTGGCCGACGGCACACAGAGCCGCTTCACAATCAAGGGGAGTACGCGTGAGCTACAACAATTACGACAGTAACCAGTACGGCGGCCAAAGCGGCTACGGCCAGAGCGGTCAGGGTGGTTACGGTCAGGGTGGTTACGACCAGGGCGCCTACCAGCAGCAGGGCTACGGTCAGGGCGCCTACCAGCAGCAGGGCTACGGTCAGGCACAGAGTGGCTACGGCCAGCAGGATTACGGACAGGCTGCATACGGTCAGGCCGGTTACGGCGCCCCCGTCGGGGCACCGCGTCCTCCCGTGAGCTTCATGCCCGCAGTGAAGTTGTTCTTCAAGAACTACGCCAAGTTCGATGGCCGCGCCAACCGCGGTGAGTTCTGGTACCCCTACCTGTTCAACATGATCGTCGTATTCGTGCTGATGATCCCCGTGTTGATCGGCGCTGTGGTCGCCGGAGCCTCGTACGACCCCTACACCGGCTCCGGTGGCGGTGGCGGGGCCGCCATCGCCGTCATCGGTTACGTCCTCCTGGGTCTCTACGGCCTCGCCATGACGGTTCCCACCTACTCCTCGATGATCCGCCGACTCCACGACACCAACAAGAGTGGTTGGCTCGCGCTTCTGGTTCCCTTCGGCCTCGGCATCATTCCCCTGATCATGTGCATCATGGATTCCGACCCCGCCGGCGTGCAGTACGACAACCCGTCCAACCCGCCGGCGACCGAGGCCGATCTCTGATCTGCTGACGGCGTCTGCTGAACGTTTCACGAGAGGGTCCGGTGCATGCACCGGACCCTCTCGTCATGTCCTGCTCGTCACGTCCTGCTCGTCACGTCTTGCTCGTCACGTCTTGCTCGTCACGTCTTGCTCGTCACGTCTTGCTCGTCACGTCTGGGGGTCTTCCGACACCGGTGGTGAGCACATAGCGTGGGCATCCCGGAGGGAGGCTCAGCATGTTCGACACACAGGCGCCCATCGTCGCCGCACCCATGGCCGGTGGACCGAGCACGGTGGAGCTGGCATCAGCCGTGAGCGAGGCGGGGGGTTTCGCTTTTCTGGCCGGCGGATACAAGGAACCCACGGCGCTCGCCGATGAGATGGCCGGGTTGCGCGCCCGAGGGCGTCCATTCGGGGTGAATCTGTTCGCCCCCGGCGTCATGGAGGTGGAGACCGATGCCTTCGCCGCTTACGCCCAGGAACTGGGCCCCGAGGCAGAAGCCCACGGGGTATCACTGGACCCCGAGCCCGTGATCGATGACGATCACTGGGAAGCCAAACTCAGGCTGTTGCACGCAGACCCGGTCGCGGTGGTCTCCTTCACGTTCGCACTGCCGGGCCCTGAGGTGGTGGCCTCCCTGCAGTCTGTGGGAAGCCGTGTTCTGGCCACGATCACCACGGCCGAGGAGGCACGGGTGGCCCAAGAAGCGGGGGTCGATGGTTTGATCGTGCAGGGCGCTTCGGCCGGCGGACACAGCGCGACACTGAACCCGCACCGTGACCCTGAAGACATCCCCACCAGCGAAGCGGTGGCCCGGGTCCGTCGCCAGGTGGATCTGCCGGTGGTTGCCGCCGGAGGTGTCGATGGGCCGGCGGCCGTTGACGAATTGCTCGCTGTCGGCGCTAGGGCAGTGGTGATCGGAACCCTTCTGCTGCGGACTGACGAGGCCGGTACGTCGGCGACTCATCGCACCGCACTCGCCGATCCACGATTCGATCGAACAGCCTTGACACGAGCGTTCACCGGTCGCCCGGCTCGAGCCCTCGTCAACGGGTTCGTCGAACGCCACCGTGAGGCACCCACCGCCTACCCGGCGGTACATCATCTGACCCGGGAACTCCGCAGGGCCGCCGGGGCCGTCGGCGACACGGACCGGCTGCATCTCTGGGCCGGGACCGGATACCGCCAGGCACCGACGGGCCCGGCGGCAGAAGTCGTGCGATGGCTGGCCGACTGATGCAAGCACATGGTCGGTGATGTCCACAACCGGCCAGCCGTTTCCACCCGGGGTGATGTCGCATCACAGCTACACGCGATGTCGCCCCTGCAAAAGCCCACCACGACAGGCAACGGCACCCATCCGCGGGGATTCCGCCAGGCACCGGCGATGGCCCTGTCAGAATCCAGTGGTCGGTTGTGGACACTTCGGTCAAGTGGCGCGCTGGTCGACGAACGACCCGGCCATCGCCACACGCTCCCTCAACGGAAAACCGCACCACAACGACTGCCCGTTCCGACCTCAGGAGGATCATGATCTCGACCGATGTAGCGGTGATCGGCGGTGGACAGGCCGGGCTGGCAGCCGGTTTCCACCTACGGCGCCGAGGGGTGAAAAGTGTCATCCTCGATGCCAACACCCATCCGGGTGGGGCCTGGCAGCATTTCTGGGATTCGATGCGGATGTTCTCCCCCGCCGCCCACAGCCCCTTGCCCGGATGGCGCATGCCGCCACAACCGGGCGAGGACTTCCCGACCGCCAACCACGTCGTCGAGTACTTCACCCGCTACGAGGATCGGTACGACCTGCAGGTGCAGCGTGGCGTGCGTGTGGTGAACGTGCGACGTGCCGAAAAACGCTTCCTTCTGGAAACAGACCACGGCGACCTCTCGGCTCGGGCGGTCATCAGCGCCACCGGCACGTGGGAGAACCCGGTCCTGCCGGAGTACCCCGACCAGCAACTGTTCTGTGGCGACCAGCTGCACACCGTCGACTACAAGAGCCCCGAGCCATTCGCCGGGAAACGAGTGGTCGTGGTCGGGGGCGGCAACTCCGGGCCGCAGGTGCTGGCCGACGTGTCGCAGGTTGCCGAAACGCTCTGGGTGACCCAACGGCCACCCCGATTCATGCCCGATGACGTCGATGGACGCGTTCTTTTCGATGTGGCGACCGCCCGTGAAGCCGCTCGACGTGAGGGTCTGGAGCATGAGGGGGTTGAAGGGCTTGGCGACATCGTGATGGTTCCAGCGGTGAAGGATGCCCGCTCACGTGGCGTGCTCAAGCGCCGACCCATGTTCGAGGGCTTCACGGCACGAGGAGTCCGATGGGCCGACGGTTCGGAATGGACCTGCGATGCGGTGATCTGGTGCACCGGATTCCGACCGGCCCTGTCTCATCTGGATGGCCTCGATCTCACATGGACCGATGGCCACCCCGCCACCGAGGGCACTCGATCGGTCGATCACCCCGGGTTGCACCTGCTCGGCTACGGCGACTGGACCGGCTTCGCCTCCGCCACGATCATCGGCGCAGCCCGGACCTCGAAGTCGACGGTGGCTGAACTCATTGAGTTTTTGGCCTGAGCCGCCAACTGCTGGCGCACAACGTGACTGCAAAGCCTTCCGGCGAAGATGACCGTTTCCTACCAGCCGATTCTCGGGCTCGCCCGTTGAGCCCATGCCCACGTGGCCCTGCGGAATCCAGTGGGAGGAAATGGTCACTCCCCCTGTGCGCACCCCAAGAAAGAAGAGGCACAAACCGCGGTGGAGGCACCACGCTTATGGATGTGAGCAATACCGCTCACCGACACCACGAAGGAGTTCCCATGACCACGCCTGATCGGATCACTGTTCCCGACGTCTGGGACGAACCCGCCACCGGGACCGAATAGTGCGGCTGCGGAGACAACCTCGACGCAGACCGCATCCACAACTGACCACCGCCACGAATCGAGTGGGAAGAAACCGCACCACTCCATCACGCCCGCACTCTCGAGCCCCCTGCGCATCTCCGAGCATTGACCTTCGGGGAGGAGTGGCCCATCATCAAACATGAATGCCACTTCAACTCTGGCAGAGAGCAACGATGCCTTCCATCCAGACCGTCACCGGACCCATTGACCTCGATGATTTCGGCCCCACGCTCGTGCACGAGCACGTGGTCATCATGAACACCGAGTACAACCAGAACTATCAACCGGATTGGGACGAAGAAGCACGCATCTCCGACGCCGTGGAGAAACTCAACGAGCTCAGTCAGCTCGGGATCACCTCGATCATGGACCCCACCGTGCTGGGGCTCGGACGCTACATCCCCCGGATCAAGCGCATCGCCGAACAGGCCAACATCAACATCCTCGTGGCCACCGGCCTGTACACGTTCAACGACCTTCCCATGCAGTTCGAGTATCGGGGCCCCGGGCGCCTCGTCGACATCCCCGAGCCGCTCACCGAGATGTTCATCTCCGACATCACCGAGGGAATCGCCGACACCGGGGTCCGAGCAGCCTTCCTCAAGTGCGCGATCGAGCAGCCGGGGCTCACCCCGGGTGTCGAACGGGCCATGCGGGCCGTGGGCCAGGCCCATGTGGAGACCGGCGCACCGATCACCGTGCACACCAGCCCGCACAATGAATCAGGATTGACGGCCCAGCGAGTGCTCAAGGAGGAAGGTGTCGACCTCGACAAGGTCATCATCGGGCACTGCGGCGACACGACCGACCTCGACTATCTGTGCCGCGTCGCCGATCAGGGCTCGATGTTGGGCATGGACCGTTTCGGACTCGACATCTTCCTGCCCACGGCTCAGCGTGTCGAAACGATCCTCGAACTGGTCCGCCGCGGCTACGCGGACAGCATCACCCTGACCCACGACGCCAACTGCTTCATCGACTACTTCAGCGATGCGGAGAAGGCGCACGCCGCACCGAACTGGCACTACCGGCACATCAGCGAGGACGTCATCCCCGCACTCCTCGACGGTGGACTCGACCAGAGCCACATCGAGACGTTCCTCGTGACCAACCCTCGGCGCCACTTCGAGTGACGCTCCGGCTCCGGTCTCGGGCGGGCGCCACACCGCCCGGCCGAGCACCGGAACCCGGCGCCCATCGTCGCCATGTGCCCTGCGCCTCACGGCGTTAGCATCCACACCATGTGGAACATGGTGACGGTGGTCTGCGTGGGCGCGCTCCTTCTTCTGTACGTCTTCCAATGGCGCTCCCACCGGACGGGATCGACGCCCATCAGCCGCCACGACTCCGTCTTCGCCCACCTGCCACCGGGCGTCATCCCGGGCGATCCCAACGCCCCCATACGCAAGGCGACCAGCGCCGATGTGAAAGCACCGCTCGCCGTGCGTTTCGAGCCGCCACAGGGTGTGCGTCCGGAGCAGGTGGGGATGCTGGTCGACGGGAAGGTCCAGGCCTCCGACATCGCCGCCGCCGTGCTCGACCTCACCGTGCGCGGCATCATCCGACTGACCCCTGAGGTAAGAATTCACGGCCTTCGACGCCGCCTGACGCGGGACTGGCTGGTCACTGTCCTTCGCCAACCGCATCCGCAGGAGGTCAGCGCCCTCCAACATCGGCTCCTGCGCGCGTTCGCCTGGTTCAGCAGGCCGGCGACGCTCCATCAACTCAGGCCGGCCCTCAAGCTAGCCATGAAGGAGATGCGCGAGACGCTCGCCGGCGATCCCGCGAACGACGCCTGGTATCCCGGGCATGAGGAGGGCTCACTGACGTTCGGCGCCATGTTCGGCGCCGGCTATCGAAAGCGAAGTGCCCTCGGAGCCGCATTGCGCTACCAGTCGGCCGGGTTCCGTGAGTTCCTCGCCACGGCCGACGGCGATCGGTTCCGCTTCGAGGCCGGCGCCGGGATGTTCAGCCGCCACCTCCCCTGGGCCGTGGCATACGGAGTGACCCATCAGTGGGTGCATGCCTTCCGCGAAGCCGCGGAGGATGCCCCTGCCTCGGTCGCGACGACCTGGTCCGGCGACCTCGCCTGGTTCGCCGATTTCAGCGGAGCCGACTTCAGCGCATTGGCCGATCTCGGCGATTCGATCGGAGACCTCGCCGATGGCATCGGCGACCTCGCCAGCGATCTCACCTCAGGCATGGACGACGCCGGCGGTGATGGCGACGGTGGTGGTGACGGCGGCGGCGATGGCGGAGGCGGCGATTGACGCTAGGCTCGCCCCTCAGCGAAAAAGGAGCGAGCGATGGACCACCCCCAGCAAAAACGCAACACGCCAGCCCTTCTGGCTGTGACCTCCGCGTCGCTGTTCGCCATGTTCTTCGGTGCCGGGAACCTGGTCTTCCCGCCCATGTTGGGAGCGCTGTCCGGTGAGAGTTTCCCGCCAGCGATCATGGGCTTCCTCGCCTCGGCAGTGGCGCTGCCGGTCGTGGCGGTGATGGCCGTCGCCATCACCGGGCATGACATCCGTGACCTCACCGCACGAGGCGGCCGCATCTTCGGCGTGCTGTTCCCGGTCCTCGTCTATCTCTCCATCGGAGCGTTCTATGCGCTCCCCCGCACGGCCGCCGTCAGTTTCTCGGCAAGTGTCCCGCCGCTCACAGGTTGGGACTCGTGGCTGGCGAAGGCCCTCTTCTCCGCCGTGTTCTTCGGCGTCACCTACCTGCTCGCGTTCGATCCGCACGGCATCGTCGACAAGATCGGCCGCTATCTGACCCCCGCCTTGGTGGCGTTGATGGTGCTCCTGGTCGTGCTCAGCGTGCTGCTCATGCGCCCCCAGCCGACGCCGCCGACCCCCGAATACGCCGAGGGCCCCTTCATCAGCGGCTTCCTCCAGGGCTACTTGACCATGGACTCCCTCGCTGCGCTCGCTCTCGGCATCATCGTCATCGCCTCGCTGAAGCACGCTGGGGTTCCTGCCGGTCGGCCGCTGGTGCGCGGCGTGATGGCGGCAGGCTCCATCGCCGGATTGATGCTCGCCGCGGTCTATGTGGGTCTGGCAGCGATCGGGCGACGCCTCCCCGACGCGCAGAGCCACTCCGATGGCGCATCGCTTCTCTCGGCCGCAGCCCACCACACAATGGGCTTCGCGGGGATCGTGGTTTTCGCGCTCATCGTGCTCTTCGCGTGCCTCACCACCTCGGTGGGTCTGCTCGGTGCGACATCGGCGTTCTTCGCACGCCTCGTTCCTGCCGTCTCCTACCGCCGTTGGGCGATCGGGTTCAGCGTCATCTCCTTCCTGGTGTCGACGCTGGGGCTTGATCTCGTCATCGCCATCGCCGCGCCGGTCATCGGTTTCCTCTACCCCACGGCCATCACGCTCATCGCGTTGACGCTGATCGAACCGATGCTGCGCCGACGCCTGAACCTGACCTTCGTCTTCGCCCTGGCGGTGTCCCTGGTCTGGTCGGCTCTGATGACACTCACCTCACTCGGGTGGGGCTCGGCCGTCATCGACCCGATGATCACGTGGTCCCCCGGGCATGCCCAGGAACTGGGTTGGGTCGTGCCGACGCTGATGGCCGCCGTGGCGGGATTCATCGTCGACGTCGTCCGTGATGAACGAACCCCCGAGCCCGCAGGTCAGCCCGAGACCTGATCCACGTGCACCGCGCCCGCGATGGGCAGGCTCATCTCGATCGCCTGATCCTCGGACTGCACGGTCATCAACCCCGTCGCGGTCATGGGTGTCACGATTTGCAGTGTCGACCCGACTCGGATCCCACGATCGGCCAGGAAGCGCAGCACATCGGGGTTGGTGTCGGAGACGCGGACCACCTGCACCGTCTGCCCTGTCTCGCAGCGCGTCAGGATCCGCGCGGTCACCGGCCCGTCCGCCCTGCCCATCGCACCGGCCTGTGGGATGGGATCCCCGTGGGGATCCACCTCCGGGTGTCCGAGGGCGGCGTCGATGCGTTCGATGAGGAGGTCCGAGGCGGCATGTTCGAGCCGGTCGGCCTCATCATGGACCTCGTCCCAGCGGTAACCCAGGTGTTCGACGAGGAAGGTCTCGATGAGGCGGTGCCGCCGGACCACGTCGACGGCCATGCGCTCGCCTTCCTCGCTGAGTGAGATGGTCCCGTAGGGCTCGTAGTGGATGAGTTCCTCGCGGGCGAGTTTCTTGAGGTTCGCCGACACCGTGGAGAGGGTGACCCCGAGGGATGCCGCGAGGTCGCTGGTGGTGGCCTTCCGGCCATCATCGGGCCATTCGCCGGCTTTCCAGATCAGGGTCACGTAGTCCTCGGCGACACGAGAGGTCTCGCGAGCGGTCACGTCGTCTTCCTTCTCCGGGCAGCACCCAGCGTCGTTGTCCAAGGTTCAGCTTCACCACTGGTGATCGCTGTGTCCAGCCCCAGCCTGAAGTGAGCCTTATCTAACTTCCAGTTAACCGTGGACACACCGGGTTCGCGACCCCGACAGTTGTTTCGCGTCGGCCACTTGTCGACGCCATCCGCTGCGCGAAAGGCCTCCATGACCACCTTCTCGATCTCCCTCATCGGGATCGGTGTGTCCGCCGACGCCTTCGCCGCAGCCCTGACCCGTGGTGTCACGATGTGCAGGCTCGACTACCGGCACGCCGCCATCATCGCGCTCGTGTTCGCGGGTTTCCAGATGCTGATGCCGCTGTTGGGGTGGGCGTTCACCGCGCGCTTCACGTCGTTGCTCGCTCCTGTGGATCATTGGATCGCCTTCGCCCTGCTCGCCCTCATCGGCGGCAAGATGATCTGGGATTCGGTGAGTGGCGGTGACGACGCCGAGGCCGCTCCGCGCAGCATCGGTTTCCGGCGGCTCCTGCTCCTAGGGTTGGCGACGAGCATCGACGCCGCGGCGGTCGGCGCGTCGTTCGGGATGCTGCAGGTGTCGATCCTGCAGGCAGTGCTCATCATCGGGCACATCACCCTGGTGTTGTCGTTCATCGCCGTGGTGATCGGGAATCGGATCGGTGTGCGCTTCCGCCGACCGGCGGAGTTGCTCGGCGGGCTCGTCCTCATCGGCATCGGAACCAAGGTCGTGCTGGATCATCTGGCGTTCTTCGGCTGACGCCACCGGCCTCCTGGTCAGGCCCGGTCAGGAGCGGAGCCGTTGCAGATAGTCGCTGGGCGAATGACCGAGCGCCTTTCGGAATTCGTGGGTGAAGTGTGCCTGATCGCTGAATCCGTGCTCGGCGGCGACCGACGCCACGCTGGGGCGCGAGGCGTCGCGGAGTCGATGGGCGGCGTCCTGAAGTCGTCGGCGCCGGATCATGGCGTAGGGGGTCAGCCCCACGTATCGGGCGGCGAGGCGGTGGAGGGTCCGCACCGAGACCCCGCAGGCCTCAGCCAGGTCGGTGACGGTGGTGATACCCGGTTCTTGCTCGCAGACGTCGGCCATGTGGTTGGCCGCCAGGGCTTCCTCATCCGGCTCTCCGGCCCGGTCCACGAGCCACTCCCCCACCACGCCGACCGCGGCCCGCAGGCCATCCGCGTCGACGAGGGTGGTGACGGCACGGTGCAGGTCGGGGGCGTCGAGCGTCAGGTATTGATCGCGGCATGTGCGCGGATCGCCGGTGAAGGCGGGCACCGCCGCGGGGCGAAGCCTGGCCCCGACCACCCATCCGTGCCCTTCGAGGTCTCGGTGGGACGCGCGGGTCGCCGGCCCGGCGAAACCGACGAGTTCGGTCTCCACGGCGAGGTTGCAGGTGGGGTACGCGAGCACGTGTTGTCGCAAGGTGGTGCCGTCAGGGAAGTCCCAGACGCTCAACCACCACCAGTGGACAAGGTCGATCAGTGCATGCTCGGGTTCGATGCGTTCGAAGTCGACCGGGAGCAGATTGGGATACAGCGTCCCGCGATCGACACGTGGCCCCATGGACATGGCACGAATCTACAAGCCGGCCCTGACGCGGGCGGCCTAGCGTCCTGCCCATGGAGAACGCACAGACGAACCCCGCCACCGGAGCCCACACCGACAACGGCACGCCCCACGGATACACCTCGATCACACCGTTCCTGGTCGTCGCCGATCCGGTGGCGGCCCTCGCCTTCTATCAGGACGTCTTCGGAGCGCGCCTCATCAACTCCACCGCGTTCGGTGATGTCGTGGTCCATGCCGAGCTCGAGTTCGCCGAGGGGCGTCTGCAGCTGGGCGCCGCCAGCCCCGGATACGGGACGGTTGCGCCTGACCCCGACGCCGACGAAGTGCGGTTCTCGCTCGCGCTCTACTGCCCCGATGTGGACGCGGTGACGCAGCGTGCGGTCGATGCCGGGGCCACGTTGCGGGAACCGGTCGCGAACTTCGTCTCCGGGGACCGATTCGCCAGCATCCGGGACCCGTTCGGCATCCGCTGGTCGATCATGACGCGCGTGGAGGATCTCTCCGACGCCGAGTCCGACCGACGCATCAAGGAATGGGCCGCCCAACAGGGGTGAGCTGTGAGGCTCGCGTACAGCGGTCTCCCTCGCTGAGCCTGCGAGGGACACCGCTCACCCGTGCTTGCGCAGTGCCTCGATCAGCTCGTCCTTGATCATCTGCGAACGGCCTTCGATGTCGAGTTCACGGGCGCGCCGTTCCAGTTCGTCCTTGGTGCGATCGGGATAGTCCCTTGCCTCACCGCCTCGCTGCCCGACCTCCGAACGGGAGGTGCGGGCGGCGGCGTTGGCGATGCGCGCGGACTTCTCCTTGCTGTTGCCCTCGTCGCGCAGCTTCTCGTACAGCTCGGCGTCCTTGACCGACGCCCCGGATTCCTGACGCTTCTCCGCCACGGCCTCAGGCCCCCGCCGATTTCGGCCCGTGGTTGAGGGCCTCGATGACGGCACCGTTGAAGGCGTCGAGGTCGTCAGGGTTCCTGGAGGTGATGAGGTTCCCGTCGGTGACGACGCGTTCATCCACGACGTCGGCTCCGGCGTTGCGGAGATCGGTGCGGATGCTGGGGTAGGAGGTGACGCGGCGTCCGGAGATGACGTCGGCCTCGGCCAGGACCCACGGCCCGTGGCAGATGGCGGCCACGGGTTTGCCCGACAGCACGAAGTCCTTGACGAACTGAACGGCGTCCGCGTCGGTGCGCAGCAGATCGGGGTTGGCGACGCCGCCGGGCAGGACGAGAGCGTCGTAATCGTCGACCGAGGTCGCCGAGACCTCGACGTCGACGGGATAGGTGTTGGACCTGTCCAGATGGTTGAACGCCTGCACCTCACCTGACGCGGGACTGACCAGCGTCGGCGTGAAACCGGCGTCCTCCACGGCCTTCCACGGCGAGGTCAGCTCGACCTCCTCGATACCTTCGGCCGCGACCAGAAATGCAACCTTCTTCGTATCAGTAGCCATATGTCGACAGTAACGCGTCTGGCGCGCGGGACAAGCTCAGGGGCAACCCGAGCGCCGAACTCGATCGCACACTTGGACATGGTTGGGATCACATTGTGTTTCCATTGCGATACACGTATAGACGTGAAGCAGACCATGCGCAGGGCAGCCCTCCTGCTCAGGTAAGCAGAACCACCCGGGCCTCGTCATCGTGCTCGACGACATGGAGCCCCTTCATCGTCACCAAGGAGTGACCATGGAATTTCACGGCAGGCTCATGTTTCCCGCGTTGGCGGCCACTGACCGCGATGCTGTCCTCGCGGAGCTTGGCAACGCAGTCATCAATGCGGGGTCG
>NZ_VFOR01000005.1 GCF_006716235.1 Propioniferax innocua
CGCGCGGCGATGGAGACCCTGGCCGTGGTGGCGTACCTGCAGCCGGTCACGCGGACGCGGGTGTCGGCGGTTCGCGGGGTCAAGGTGGATGCGGTGATGCGGACACTCGAATCGCGCGGGCTCGTCGAGCCCGTCGAGTCCGATCAACCCGGCCAGGCCTACGGGACGACCTCCCTTTTCTTGGAGCGCTTGGGGATCGACTCCCTGGACGAGTTGCCCGACCTGGCGCCGCACCTGCCCGACGCCCTGGACCTCGAGGCCGAGCTGGCCCGGCTGGATCCGGTGCACGAGAATGGCCCGGACGGCCCGGACGCGGAGACGACCGACGTCGTGGACACAGCCGAAGCTCTTGACGGAGCCGAAGCTTTTGAAGGGGAAGGGGCTGACGGTGAGTGATGCGAAGGAGGCGACCGAAGGGATTCGGTTGCAGAAGGTCTTGTCGCAGGCGGGTATCGCTTCACGGCGCGCTGCCGAGCAGATGATCGTCGATGGGCGTATCGAGGTGAACGGGCGGTTGGTGACCGAGTTGGGCACCCGCGTCTTCCCGGACCGGGACCAGATCCGCGTCGATGGATCACGGATCCCGCCACCGCGTCGCCACGTGTACCTGGTGGTCAACAAGCCCCGCGGTGTCGTCTCGACGATGGATGACCCACAGGGTCGGGCCACCTTGGAGGAGTTCCAGCCGCGCAACACCCGGTTGTTCCACGTCGGTCGACTCGACACCGAAACCGATGGGCTCATCCTCATGACCAATGACGGCGAGTTCGCAAACCGCATGTCGCATCCCGCGCACGAGGTGCCCAAGACATATCTGGCTGAGGTGGAGGGCATCGTCACCGAGAAGGAAGTTCAGCGGCTCCTGAAGGGGCTCACGCTGGAGGACGGGTTCATCCGCGCCGACGCGGCCAAGGTGGTCAATCGTGTGGACGGGCCGCCCCGCTCGCTGCTGCGGATCACGATCCATTCGGGCCGCAACCGCATCGTGCGCCGGATGTGTGACGCGATCGCGCACCCTGTGCGTGAGCTGTCGCGGATCTCGATCGGCCCCGTCCGCCTGGGCCGTCTGCCGGTGGGGGAGAGCCGGGAGCTGACGCGCGAGGAGCTAGGTGAGCTGTTCGACATGGTGGGGCTGTGATCATTCGACGCATCCGTGGGCTCGAGACCGAGTTCGGCGTCCTGTGCGTGCAGCGCGGCGAGGGTCAGCGACGACGCCTCGGCGCCGATGAGGTCGCCCGGCAGCTGTTCCGCAGCGTCGTGGCATGGGGGAAGTCCAGCAATGTGTTCCTCGACAACGGCGGTCGGCTCTACCTCGATGTCGGATCACATCCCGAGTACGCCACGGCCGAATGTGACACCTTCACCGACCTCATCGCGCAGGATCGCGTGGGCGAGATCCTGGTGCAGGAGCTCGCCGAGCAGGCGCGTGAACGGCTGGCCGACGAGGGTACCGAGGCAGACATCTTCGTCTTCAAGAACAACGTCGATTCCCACGGGAACTCGTATGGCTGCCACGAGAACTACCTGGTCTCCCGGGATCTCGATCTGGCCGATCAGGCCGAGCTGCTCATCCCGTTCCTCGTGACCCGGCAGCTCTACGCCGGGGCAGGGCATCTGGGGCCCGATGGTGGATTCCAGCTCTCGCAGCGGGCCGAGCACATGTGGGATCCGGTGTCGTCGGCCACGACGCGCACCCGCCCCATGATCAACACCCGCGACGAACCCCACGCCGATCCGGCGCGGTTCCGGCGTCTGCACGTGATCGTGGGGGACTCCAACATGTCCGAGACAGTCACGTGGCTCAAGGTGACCACAGCTGATCTGGTGCTCCGGCTCATCGAATCCGGCGCCCTGCTCGGCGACCTCACCCTGGACGTCCCCGGCCGGGCCATCCGTGAGGTGAGCCATGACCTCACCGGACGCGCGGTGCTCACCCTGGCGTCCGGCCGAACGATTTCCGCCCTCGACGTGCAACGCCGGTTCCATGCCGCATGCCAGGCCTTTTTCGAGACCGGCGACGCCGAGGAGATCTCCGCCGCGGACCGGCCCGATCTGGAAGCAGCGCTCGAATTGTGGGGCGATGTCCTCGACGCCTTCGAAAGCGATGACCTGGAGTCGTTCGCCGACCGTCTCGACTGGGTCGCCAAACGTCGCCTGTTGACGCAGTTCGCCGAACGGCATGATCTGCCGTGGACCGACGCCCGGCTGGCCGAACTCGCCCTGCGGTACCACGACATCCACCCCGAACGGGGCATCGTCCCCACGATGGTGCGGCGCGGCGCGATGCGACGTCTCGTCACCGACGCTCAGGTGGAACAGGCCCGCGCCGAGCCACCGGCGACCACGCGCGCCCATCTGCGGTCCCGTTTCCTGGCCGCCGCCCGTGCTGCGGGGGTCGAGCACAGTGTCGACTGGGTGAATCTCCGTATCCTCGAACAACCTGCCCGGCGCTGGGCGGACGCCCCATCGATGTCGCCCCGGCAGGTGCTGCTGACCGACCCGTTCACGACCGAGGATCGACGCGTCGATGACCTCATCGATTCCCTCCAGCAATTCGAGCAGGACCGCTGACCACGCGATCATGTGAGTTGAAGGCGTGCTGCCGTGCGCGCCTCGGGTACATTGGCCCGGCAGAGAAATCACCCACCGACAGAAGGTCCACCTGTGCGCGTGAAATCGCAGATCGCCGCCGCCGCGGCCGCCCTGGTCGCCGTGTTGACATTGGCCGCCTGCGGGTCCGGGGGAGTCGGCGAGGAGCCGACGCCTACGCCGGAGCCGAATGAGTCGTCCTCCGCGACGCCGACTCCGGGGGCGGAGAAGCCTGATGAGAACACCTCCGACAACCTCGATGGCATCAAGGTGAGCAAGGGCAAGGAACCGAAGATCGACTTCGAGGCCCCGTTCGCGATCGACGAGACACGCACCAAGGTGCTCAAGGAGGGCAAGGGATCCAAGCTCTCGGAGAGCTCGACCGCGGTGGTCCATTACAAGGGAGTCAATGGTCGCACCGGCAAGCCTTTCGACGAGTCCTACAGCCGTGGCGAACCAGTGAGCTTCCCGCTGGACCAGGTGGTTCCCGGCTTCAAGAAGGGCCTCACCGACCAGAAGGTCGGCTCACGCGTCCTCATCGCCATGCCCGGTGCCGACGGCTACGACAGCTCTGGTGGTAACCCCCAGGCCGGGATCGAAGTGGGCGACACCCTTGTGTTCGTGGTCGACATCACCGACGGGACGCGCGATCGTGCCTCGGGCAAGGCCGAGGATGCGCCCAAGGGATTGCCGAAGGTCTCGGGCCCAGGGGACGCCGAACCGAAGGTGGAGATCCCCGAGGGCGCCCCGCCGAAGAAACTGGAATCGGCGACGCTGATCAGTGGTGACGGCAAGAAGGTCGCCGAGGGCGACACCGTGACCGCCAACTTCGTCATGTACACGTGGGAGGGCGGTGAGATGGTCGAGACCACCTACCCGCCGAAGCAGCCGGCCACCGGGCCGCTGGGTAACCTCATCGCCGGATGGCAGGAAGGGCTCGTCGGCCAGAAGGTCGGCTCCCGCGTCCTACTGGTGATCCCGCCGGACAAGGCCTACCCGCAGGGCAACAATGTGCCGTCGATCGAACCCCAGCAGACGCTGGTGTACGTGGTCGACATCCTGTGGACCGAACAGACCCAGCAGCAGATGCCCGGAGGCTGAGTCGCCCCCACATCAAGTCCGGCCCCTTGGGTCATGCCACGCCCCGAACTCCGGTTCGGGGCGTGGTGCTGTTCGAGGGGAACGTGATCGGTTGCACGCGCTCGGGGAGCGGGAACGGTCGGCAACTCCTACTACGGGGAGTAGTGTGGTGGGCAGAGTGTTGCCGCCCCGGGAGGTTTGACCATGGATCAGCCGTCACAGCGAAACCTCACGCATCTGCCCGATCTCAGCACCTCGGCCGGACGTGTGGGGCCGGTGCGGACGCGGATGCCCATCTACGTGGATCTGCTGCCGCCGTGCAATCATGCCTGCCCCGCCGGCGAGAACATCCAGGAATGGCTCCGTCTGGTGAAGGCCGGGGATGATCATGCGGCATTCATCGAGCTGACGCGGAACAACCCGTTTCCGGCCATCCATGGCCGGGTCTGCTATCACCCCTGTGAGAGCGCCTGCAACCGCATCGAGCTTGATGGCGCGGTGTCGATCCACTCCGTCGAGCGATACCTCGGCGACCTCGCCATCGAATCGGGCTGGCGGTTCGAGGCTCCGCCGCACCGGTCGGGACGCCGTGTTCTCATCGTCGGCTCCGGGCCCTCGGGATTGTCGGCCGCGTATCACCTGGCGATGCTCGGGCATGAGGTCGAGGTGCACGACTCATCCGAACAGCCCGGCGGAATGATGCGTTACGGCATTCCCGAGTATCGACTTCCGCGCGCCGTGCTCGATGCCGAGATCGACCGTCTGCGTGATCTCGGGGTCCGCTTCGTGCAGAACCACAAGGTGGAGGACCTCCTGACCGAACAGCAGGAAGGTGAGTTCGATGCGGTCTTCGTGGCCATCGGTGCTCACCTCTCCAAGCGCGTCGACATCCCGACCCGCGATGCCGGACGCATCGTCGACGCCGTCTCGTTCCTGCGTGGCGTCGCATCGGGGGAGCGCCCGGTCATCGGCCGCCGCGTCGCGGTCTACGGCGGTGGCAACACCGCCATGGACGCCGCCCGCACGGCTCGGCGGCTCGGAGCCGAGGAATCCATCGTGGTCTACCGACGTACCGAGGAGCACATGCCGGCCCACGCCATCGAGCGTGAGGAAGCGGTGCGCGAGGGCGTCCAGATGAACTGGTTGCGCACGATCAACGAGGTCGACGAGGGGCAGATGCGCGTCGAGATCATGGAGATCGGAGACGACGGGAAACCTCACGGCACCGGACGCTTCGAGACGCTCGAGGCCGACACCGTGATCCTCGCACTCGGGCAGGAGGCCGACACCGGTTTTCTGACGTCGATTCCGGGTATGCGATTCGACCGCGATGTGGTCAAGGTCGACCCCACAACGCTCATGACCGATGTTCCCGGGATCTTCGCCGGAGGTGACGCCGTCCCGTCCGAACGCACCGTGACCGTCGGCGTCGGCCACGGCAAGAAAGCAGCCCGCATGATCGACCTGTGGTTGGCGAATGTCGCCCACGAACCCGCTGAGAAGCACCCGCTGGCGACATTCGACAAGCTGCATCCGTGGTACTGGGGCGACAACAGGCGCACGACACAGCCCGAGCTCGCCGTGGAACACCGCAGCAATTTCGATGAGATCGTCGGAGGGCTGGAACCAGACCAGGCCTGGACGGAGGCTGCCCGGTGCCTGAGCTGCGGGAACTGCTTCGAATGCGATGGGTGCCTGGGCAGCTGTCCCGAGGATGCGGTGATCAAGCTCGGAAAGGGGCAGCGTTACCGCTTCGATTACACCAAATGCACCGGATGCGGCACCTGCTACGAACAGTGCCCGGTGCATGCCATCGAGATGATCCCGGAACGGTGAGGTGAACCCGATGTCCAGAACTCCCGAGCAGCGCATCATCGACGGTAACGAAGCAGCGGCCTCGGTCGCCTACCGACTCAACGAACTGTGCTCGATCTATCCGATCACACCGAGTTCGACGATGGCCGAACTTGCCGACGACTGGTCGGCGAAAGGGCACGCGAACGTGTTCGGCGCCGTGCCCCATGTGATCGAGATGCAGTCCGAAGGTGGTGCGGCCGGCACCTTGCACGGCGCGTTGCAGGGCGGGGCGATGTCGACGACGTTCACCGCCTCCCAGGGACTGCTGTTGATGGTCCCCAACATGTACAAGATCGCCGGTGAGCTGACCTCCACTGTGATGCACGTGGCGGCACGGTCCCTGGCGGCCCAGGGCCTGTCGATCTTCGGCGACCACCAGGATGTCATGGCGGTGCGGCAGACCGGATTCGCGTTGCTCGGGTCGGCGTCGGTGCAGGAGGCTCATGATCTTGCGGCTGTCGCACAGCTCGTGACCCTGCGTTCACGCGTACCCTTCGTCCACTTCTTCGACGGGTTCCGCACCTCGCACGAGCTCAACACCGTGGAGATGCTCAGCGACGACGACCTCCGTTCCTATGTTCCCGAGGAACTGGTGATCGCACACCGCAACCGGGCGCTCTCGCCCGAACACCCCTACATCCGCGGCACTGCGCAGAATCCGGACACCTACTTCCAGTCACGGGAGACTGTGAACCGCTTCTACGACGCCGTTCCGGGCCTCGTGCAGCAGGCGATGGACGAGTTCGCCGACCTCACCGGACGCTCGTACCGACTCGTCGACTACCACGGTGCCGCCGATGCCGATCGCGTGATCGTGATCATGGGATCGGGCGTCGAGACAGCCATCGAGGCCGTCGATCACTTGAATGCGCAGGGGGCCCGCGTCGGTGTGGTACACATCCGGCTCTACCGGCCCTTCCCGGTGCAGGAACTCCTGGCGGCGCTTCCGGAATCGGCGACACGCATCGCCGTGCTGGATCGCACCAAAGAACCCGGAGCCGGCGGCGAACCCTTGTTCCTCGATGTGAGCAGCGCGCTCGCCGAGGCCGTCGGTGATGGGCGTCGCGGTGAACTCCCGCGACTGATCGGTGGACGCTACGGACTCTCCAGCAAGGAGTTCACCCCCGCGATGGCGGTGGGCGTCTTCGACGAACTCGCAGCCGGTGAACCGCGTCCACGGTTCACCGTGGGCATCCACGATGACGTGACCGGGCTCAGCCTCGATTATCCCGAGGACCTCGACGTCGAATCACCCGAGACGCTGCGCGCGGTGTTCTACGGCATCGGTTCGGACGGAACAGTGGGGGCCAACAAGAACACCGTCAAGATCCTCGGCGATCAGGACGGAACCTTCGCTCAGGCGTACTTCGTGTACGACTCGAAGAAATCGGGGTCCCGCACGGTCTCGCATCTGCGTTTCGGCCCCAAGCCCATCGCAGCGCCGTACCTGGTGCGGGAGTCCGGGTTCATCGGCGTCCACCACTGGTCGATCCTGGAACGCGTCGACGTGCTGCGCACCGCACGCCGCGGCACGGTGGTGCTGGTCAATTCCCCGCATGATCCGACCGAGGTGTTCGCCCGACTTCCACGGCAGATGCAGGAACGACTCATCGAGCTCGAATGCGATCTGTGGACGATCGACGCCTCCGCGGTGGCGCGGCGCGCGGGGATGGGCAACCGCACCAACACCGTGCTCCAGACCTGTTTCTTCGCGATCAGCGATGTGATGCCCCGCGAGGAGGCCATCGCTGCGGTCAAGGAATCGATCGAGAAGACCTACGGGCGGCGCGGCCCCGATGTGGTTCGCAAGAACAAGGACGCGGTCGATGCCGCGGTGCAGTATCTGCACCGGGCGGAGGTCCCTCGGGCCCCGGTCTCGGATGTGGAACGGATCGCTGCGGTGCCCGCGACGGCACCGACGTTCGTGCGCGAGGTCACCGCGGCCATGCTCCGTGACGAGGGCGATGGTCTGCCGGTCTCGGCCCTGCCGATCGACGGCACCTATCCCTCGGGGACCACCCAGTACGAGAAGCGGAACATCTCCGAGATCGTGGCGGTCTGGGACGCCGAGAACTGCATCCAGTGCGGAAACTGCTCGTTCGTGTGTCCGCATTCGGTTCTCCGGGCCAAGTACTACCCGGAGAAGGCCTTGGAGGGCGCCCCCGAATCCTTCGAGAGCGCCGAGCTCAACGCGGCCGGGCTGCCCGGCGGACGCTACACCCTGCAGGTGTATGCCGAGGACTGCACCGGTTGTGGGCTGTGCGTGGAGGCCTGCCCGATCGATGTCATCGGGATCCAGCGCGATGGATCGGTGGGGACGGGCGTGGGCACCGGCGTCGGAACCCGCAAGGCCATCAACCTCGAGCCCGTCGACGACCGTGAACCTGTACGGCGCAACATCGAGTTCTTCGAGGAGCTCCCGGTGAATCGGCGCAACCGTGTCGACTTCGCGACCGTTCGTGGTGTGCAGTTCCTCGAGCCGCTGTTCGAGTTCTCGGGAGCCTGCAGTGGCTGCGGCGAGACGCCCTATCTGAAGTTGCTGTCGCAGCTGTTCGGCGGACGTGCCTCCATCGCGAATGCCACTGGCTGTTCTTCGATCTACGGCGGCAACCTGCCGACGACACCGTGGGCCCGCAACGAGGACGGGCGTGGCCCGGCATGGTCGAATTCCCTGTTCGAGGACAATGCGGAGTTCGGTCTGGGGCTGCGGCTGGCCGCCGACCTGCAGACCGGGCTGGCCCGGACCCGGCTCGAGCAGCTGCGTGACGAGATCGGCGACGATGAGCTCGTCGATGCGATCCTCACCGCTGAGCAGCAGTACGAATCCGATCTGAGCGACCAACGGCTGCGGGTGGAGCGCCTCAAGGAGATCCTCGAGGGCCTGGACGGTCCACGTGCGAAGGATCTGCGCTCGGTGGCCGATCATCTGCTGCGTCGTTCGGTGTGGATCGTCGGCGGCGACGGCTGGGCGTACGACATCGGTTCGGGCGGGCTGGACCATGTGCTGGCCTCCGGACGCGACGTCAACGTCCTGGTGCTCGATACGGAGGTGTACTCCAACACCGGCGGGCAGGCATCGAAGGCGACCCCGCTGGGGGCGGTGGCCAAGTTCGCCTCCGGCGGCAAGGACAACAACGGCAAGGACCTCGCACTGCAGGCCATCTCCTACGGCAACGTCTACGTGGCCCGCGTCGCCATGGGCGCCGACCCCGAACAGACGCTTCGCGCGTTCCGTGAGGCCGAGGCCTACCCGGGCCCTTCGCTGATCCTGGCCTACAGCCATTGCATCGCCCACGGCATCGACATGACCAAGGGCCTCGACCAGCAGTATCTCGCTGTCAATTCGGGGCACTGGCCGCTCATGCGTTACAACCCGGTGCTGCGGGCCCAGGGCAAGTCCCCCTTTCTGCTCGATGCCGCCCGGCCCCGCTTCCCACTGGCGAAATACCGTGAAGGTGAGCTGCGATTCCGCATGCTGCGGGCGGCTGACCCGGAGATGGCCGAGACCGTGCTCGAGCTCGGCCAACAGCAGGTGGATCGACGCTGGCATGAGTACGAGATGATGTCGGCCCGGACGGCGGCGGAGTTCGCCGAGGACGCCAAGGAGTGATCATGGACCTCAGCACCACCTATCTCGGACTGCAGTTGGCGCACCCTGTGGTGTCATCGGCAGGCCCGTTGACCGCCACGGTTGACGGGGTGCGGGCACTGGCCGACGGGGGAGCGTCGGCGGTCGTGCTGCACTCTCTGTTCGAGGAGGAACTGCGCACCCGTGCAGCCCGTGATGCGGCAATCATGGACCGCAACTCCGATGCGTTCGCCGAGTCCCTGGACTACTTCCCCGACGTGCAGGTCTCGACGCAGGCCGAGGCCCGCTCTTACCTGTCACTGGTGGAACGCGCATCGGCCGCGGTGGACGTGCCTGTCATCGCCTCACTCAACGGCTCCGACATCGGTGGCTGGACCGGTTTCGCCCGACAGCTCCAGGATGCCGGTGCTGCGGCAGTGGAACTCAACATCTATCTGGTGCCCGGTGATGTTTTCACCGATGGCTCGGAGGTGGTCCTGCGGCATCGGGAGATCGTCCGTGCGGTGTGCGATGCGGTTGACATCCCAGTGTCGGTGAAACTGTCCCCGCACTTCACCTCCCCGGGCCACATGGCATTGACATTGCTTGCTGACGGCGCCGCCGGATTGGTGCTGTTCAACCGTTTCCTACAGCCGGACGTGAACGTGGATGACCTCTCCACCGACGTGGGGTTCGATCTGTCCGCGCCGCACGAGGGGCGTCTGCCACGCACCTGGATCGCTGCTCTGCGGGAGCACACACGTGCGTCTCTCGCGGGCTCGACGGGTGTGGAGACCGCCGACGATGTGGTGCGCTACGTGCTAGCGGGGGCTGACGTGGTCATGACGACCAGTTCCCTCGTGCGGAACGGGCCCGCCCATGCGGGCACCCTGGTCGCCGGCCTGGAGGAATGGCTCGTCCGCAAGGGCTTCGACTCGCTGGGCGCGGCGCGGGGCATGCTTGCGGTGCCGGGGAACGTGGATGCCGATGCCCATGAACGGGGCGGCTACGTGCAGGCGATCCAGCGGGCCAAGGAGCGCTACGGGGCGCTGTGATCGCTGCGGGCCCCGGGCCACACCCAGGGCTCGGTCGGGATCGTGGTGGGGTCGAACCGTTCGAGCAGGTCATCCATCGACACCTCGGCGTCAGCGTCGCACAGCCCGAGTGAGGCGCCGAGGCGAGCACGCACCCGGCCAGCGTCCTCCCCGCCGGCTGCCAGGTCGGGGAGGGTGACCGCGCCGTGACGCTTGGCCAGACGCGTCCCCTCGTCATCGACCACCAGCCCCACGTGCACGTACGTGGGGGGCTCGGCACCGAGGCGTTCGGTCAGCCACGCCTGACGCGGCGCCGACCCCAACAGATCGTCACCGCGCACCACCTCGTCGACCCCCTGTGCGATGTCGTCCACCACCACTGCCAGGTTGTAGGCCCAGGCGCCATCGGCGCGGCGGAGCACGAAGTCATCGACGACTCCGGTCACCTCACCGTGCAGCCGGTCGTACACGGTGCAGGTGGTGCCGTCAGCGCGCACACGCAGTGAAGCGGGCCGCTCCCGAGCGCGTTCGGCACGTTCTGCATCGGTGAGATCGCGGCACGTCCCCGGATATCGGCGAACGCCGTCATGCGGTGCCGATGAGGCCTCGGCGATCTCTCTACGGGTGCAGAAGCAGGGGTAGGTCTGAAGACTTGCGAGTGCTTCGTGGTAGGCGTCGGCGCGTTCGGACTGGATCATGGCCGGTCCGTCGAACGTGATTCCCAGAGCGTCAAGATCAGCCAGTTGCCGTTCGGCGATACCGGGCCGGACACGACCGGTGTCGAGATCTTCGATACGCAGCCGCAACGGTTCACCGGCTGCTCGGGCGCACAACCACGCGACCATGGCGGTGCGGAGGTTCCCCACATGAAGATCGGAGGTGGGGCTCGGGGCGTAGCGTCCGGTCATCACCTCGAGAGTAGTCCCGACACGGGGAACCCAACATTTCGGCCCTCTCACAGGAACGTTGAGGGAGTATTTCCCTTTGCGTCTCCTCACAGGTGAGGTTGTGCATGGATCCACACCTCGAAGAACCTGTGGCGCTCCTGTGCAGATGACGAATCGTCGCTAACCTGAGTCCCGTGGCACCGAGGGCAAGTGAACGCATCCTGAATCTGGCGATGTATCTGCTGTCCGCGCCCGGCCCGCGTCTGCACAGCGACAT
Organism: Propioniferax innocua; assembly: GCF_006716235.1. Lineage (GTDB taxonomy): Bacteria > Actinomycetota > Actinomycetes > Propionibacteriales > Propionibacteriaceae > Propioniferax > Propioniferax innocua. Next base: position 11,293 of record NZ_VFOR01000005.1, read on the forward strand.
CCGCGAGAACCTCGAGGCCTACCAACAGATGAACGATGGCGCCTACTTGCGCGCGTTCGAACGTGACAAGCGCCTGCTGCGTGAACTCGGCGTGCCCCTGCGCACGGTCGAGGTGCCGGAGACCGATGCAGGTGTCGGGTACGTCATCGATGCCGGGGATTTCGAACTTCCCCCGGTGGAGTTCGACGCCGAGGAAGCCATGCTCATCGAGTTGGCCGCCCGTATGTGGCGGGCTGAAAGCGTCGGCGCAGAGGCGGTCGGCGGGTTGATGAAACTTCAGGCCGCCGGAGCCAGACCGACCGACCGGCCTGACGCCTTCGTGCCGCGTCTCACCCTGCCCGAGCCGGGGTTCGACATCGTGTGGGATGCACTGCTGGAGAGCCGACGTCTGGGGTTCACCTATCGCGGAATCGACCGGGTCGTGCAGCCGTGGCGTCTGGTCACCCGGCACGGCAGCAGTTATCTGGTTGGTTTCGACGAGGTACGGGAGGCTCCGCGGGTATTCAAACTGGCACGCATCACGCAGGGGCCGGAGCCGGTGGGGGAACCGGGAGATGCCCCGGCACCCGACCCGGACGATGTCGATGCGGCCGTCGCTCGGCTCATGGATCCGGATCCGGCCCGGCGTCACGCGATCGTGGCCGTGCGCCGCGACCGGCAGGGCATGCTCACCCGCAGAGGGGAACGGATCGAGGAAGCACCCCCATGGAACGGGGCGGTGCCGGAGAGCTTCGACCTGTGGCGGGTGCCGTTCGGATCGACGCAGCGGTTCGCCGCCGACCTCGCCGCAGCCGCCGATGACGTGATCGTGATGGATCCATCCGATCTGCGGGACGCGGTCATCGACCATCTCCAAGGGGTGCTGCGATGAGCACGACCGCGAAGCAGGTGGTCCGCATCCTGCGGCTGGCACCGTATCTGCAGGCACATCCCGATGTGACGGTGGCCGAGGTGGCCCGCTCCCTGGGGGTACGTCCCGCGCAGGTCGTCAAGGATCTGCAGGTGCTGATGATGTGTGGCACCGGGCCCTACGGGGGACAGATGATCGACGTCGATCTGGATGCCTTGGAGGACGACGGACGTATCCGGATCTCGAACGCCGAGGTTCTCGCACATCCGATGCGCTTCACTCCGGCCGAGGTGGTGCCGTTGATGGTGGGGCTGCGACTCCTTGCCGATGTGACCGGCCCCGGGCAGCATGTGGTCATCGAGCGCACCTTGGAGAAGTTGCGGTCGATCGCCGGCCCGGACGCCGAGGCCGCCGGTCGCGTCGAGGTGCGGACGGTGTCGGCGTCACAGGAGATCCGGGACGCGATCGACACCGCGAAGGAACGGGCCGTGCGGCTGCGCATCACCTACGCCGGGCATGCGACGACGCAGCGGCTGGTGGATGTGGACCAGATCATCCTGCGAGATGGGCTGACCTATCTGCAGGCGTGGAGCGACGCCGTCGCCGAGGGGGACGCGCCCGGTTGGCGCACCTTTCGGCTGGACCGCATCCTCGACGCCGAGGTGACAGACGAACCATCGCTGCGACGCCCCGATCCGCCGCACACCGACACCTGGACGTCCACGCTCGCCCGTGCGGATACGGTCGTGCTGGATGTCGATCCGCGTGGGGAGTGGGTCGCTGAGGCCCATCCGGTCCAGGGACGCGAACCGCGGCCCGACGGAAAGGCCGGCTCACGTCTGCACCTTCGCGTGGCCGATCGCCAGTGGTTCATCTCACTGATGCTGCGACTGGGCGACAGCGCCACGGTGATCTCGCCGGATGACGCGGCGCAGGCCGCGCAAGAAGCGGCAGCGGCAGCACTGCGGGCGTACTCCTGAGGCGTACCGCTGAAGGATGCTGCAACAGGCGGCACCCTGTAGGCTGAGCCGCGGCCGCAGACCAAGCGCAGGAGTATCCCATGGAATCCACGTTCGTCCCCCTCGTCCTCGGGCTCGGGATGCAGGAACTAGTCATCATCTTGCTGATCGCTTTGCTGTTGTTCGGCGGCAGCCGGTTGGCCGGCATCGGCAAGAGCAGTGGACGAGCCATCCGTGAGTTCAAGGAAGAGACACGCGGGTTGCGAGAGGATGAGCGCAGGGCCAACTCCGAATCGAGCTCGGACAAGCGTGACGCCACCGCTGGGGATGTGAACCGGGGGATCGAAGCCAAGTCCACCGATGGATCGGTCGACGCCGAGGTCGTGGAGTCCGAGACCGAGAAGAACTCCGACGAACTGCGCTGATCCATGGCCGTGATCCCTTCTTGGATGCGGCCTCCCACGATGCCGGCCGACGGCAACATGTCGCTGGCCGATCATCTGCGGGAGCTGCGATATCGCGTCGTTGTGGCGCTGATCGCGGTGACCGTGATGACGATCGTCGCCGCCTTCTTCTACCAGGACCTGCTCTCATTACTGATGCTTCCCTGGCATCAGGCGCAGGAGGCGCTGCTCGCTGAACGCCCGGGCCAAGAACTGCAGGTGGCCAATATCGGGGTCACCGCGCCCCTGACGCTGGCGATCAAGATCTGCGCCGTCGCTGGTGTTGTGGTCTCGTCCCCGCTGTGGATCTACCAGCTGTGGGCGTTCATCGCTCCGGGACTGTTGGCCAAGGAGAAGAAGTGGGCGCTGGCGTTCGTCGGGTCGGCGACGCCGTTGTTCCTGGCCGGTGTGGCCGCCGGCTACTTCGTGCTTCCCAAGGGCATCCAGGTGATGTTGGGGTTCACCCCAGAATCCCAACAGATCACCAACCTGTTGGACCTTTCCACGTTCCTGAACTTCATGCTGCGCCTGATGCTGGTGTTCGGCATCGGCTTCCTGCTGCCCGTCGCGGTGGTCGCGTTGAATCTCATGGGTGTGGTCACGTGGGAGCAGCTTGCCAAGGCCCGGGTGTACGTGGTGTTCGGCACGTTCGTGTTCGGCGCGGTGGCCACCCCATCGACCGACCCGTTCTCGATGCTGGTGTTGGCCATTCCGATGGCGGTTCTCTACCTGATCGCCGAGTTCCTGTGCTGGATCAATGATCGGCGCAAGCGCAAACGTGGTGCCCAGACTTCCGACCTCGAGGTGACCACGTGAGCGGGCTCGAGCGTCTCACCCTCGTCTCCAATCCATATGCGGGCAAGGGGAAGGGTGGACGCGTGCTGCCCGAGGTGGTGCGACGACTCACCCGACAACTGCCCGGCACCCAACTCGACATCCATGAGACCCGCACCTTCGCCGAGGCCCGACGGCAGATCCGGTATGCCGTCGAGCGAGCGGCCGATGCTCCTGAACTCGAAGCGCTCATGGTGATGGGCGGAGACGGCATGATGACGCTCGGCGTCGACGCCTGCGCCGGAACCGATGTTCCCCTGGGCATGATTCCGGCCGGTACGGGCAACGACATGAGCCGGGGCTTCGGCCTCCACGGGGTCGACCCCCTGTTCGCACTCCGCCGGGTCATCGCCGGTCATACTCGGCATGTCGACGCCCTGCGCGTTCGTGGGGATCTCAGCGACGGTGAGAGCGAGCGTCATGTGGGCACGATCGTCGCCACCGGGTTCGACGCCGATGTGAACCGCCGGGCCAACGAAATGACGCTGCCCATCGGCAACCTGCGGTATCTGGCGTCGGTGGGAACCGAGATTCGCCACTTCCGGCCCATGGAGTACCGGCTGACGATCGATGGTCAGGTCCGTGAGCTGGAAGCCATCCTCGTCTCGGTGGGGAACACCAAGTACTTCGGTGGCGGGATCAAGATCTGCCCTGACGCCGATCCGACCGATGGGCTCCTCGACGTCACGATCGTCCACCCCGTGCCACGTGCGGTGCTGGTGGCGATGTTTCCGTCGATCCTGCCGGGCTGGTTCATCCACCTGCCGGTGGTGGAGACGTTCCGGGCGCGGTCCGTCCGCGTCGAGGGCCCTGAGGTGATCGCGATGGGTGACGGGGAGCTGCTCGGCCACGGGCCGATCGACATCGACGTGCGCCCCCGCGCGCTGCGTATCTTCGGTTGAGACTGTGACCGGTGGTGTCTTGGCCGTCGGGCTGTGGTGGTATGCACCGTCTGTGGTGCGGTTCGCCACAGGTGGCGTGAGTGTGGGGTCAGCGTCCTGACTTCTTCGTGCCCCGTTGGGGTGGCGCGGTGAGGGGATCTTCCGGCCATGGGTGCTTGCTGTAACGGCCACGATTCTCTGCGCGCACGTGAACATAGGCGCCCGCCCAGAACGACGCCAGATCATCGGTCACGGCCAGGGGACGCTGAGCCGGTGAGAGCAGATGGAACACCACCGGTGCCCGGCCGTCGGCGAGTCGGGGCGTCTCGGTGAGGCCGAAACACTCCTGGAGTTTCACAGCCACCACCGGTGCCTGCTCCGGATCGTCGGGGTAGTCGACCCGGATACGCGAACCGCTGGGGACCTCGAGACGCTCGGGGGCCAACTCGTCCAGGCGTCCGGCCTCGGGCCAGGGGAGGGCACGCCGCAGGGCAGCGGTGGCGTCGAGGTCCCGCGCGGGGGTTCCGGCGGCCAACTGTTGCAGTTCGGGGGCGAGCCAGTGGTCCGCGGTGGCGATGAGATGGTCGGTGTCCATCACGGGCCAAGGATCACCGAGATGATGGTGCAGGAAGGCCAGCCGGGTCCGTAGGGCTTCGGCGCGGTCATCCCATCCGACCACCTGCAGACCGTCGCGGCGCAGGGCCTCATGCACCGCGGCCGCTGCGGTGGCGGGGTCAGGGGAGGTCGGCGTCGAGGTGAGTTCGATGGCCCCCAACCGTTCGACACGACGCCCCTGGACGCGTCGCTGCCGCGGATGGAAGGTGGCCTCGGTCCGGCTGTTGTGCAGTGCTGCCGCGGCGTGAAGCGCCAGGTCCTCCTCGATGGGCAGCGCACTGCGGATACGTGCGCCCCGTGGGCCGCGGTCGATGTCGGCCACGGCGACCCACTCGGGTGGGTCTCCCCAAGCACGCGGTGCCTCCGCGCCGGTCCCACCGGTGAGCAGGTACTCACGGGAGTCTGGTTCACGCAGGCGTCCGATGCGATCGGGGAAGGCATGGGCCACGATGTGGGCCAGGGCCCGTCGGTCCAGTCCGGTGCGTCCCAGATCATCGGGGAGACGCCGGGCATCGGTGAGTTCGTCCACGACGCGACGTGCCCGGGCCGCGTCGATCCCGTCCTCGACCGCGCGGATCTGGGCATGCGCCAGCCGTGGATCGGCCGGGATCGCGGCCAGACGACGACCATGAGCGGTGGCGTGACCGTCGGCGTCGATGGCATCGAGGGCCTGCAACGTGTGTTCGGCACGCTCGAATGCGGCATCGGGAAACGGGTCAGGTAGGGCGAGACCGCGGCCACGCGGAGCGCCCCACACCGCCAGGTCGAGGGCCGCCTGCGTCAGATCAGCGGTGCGGACCTCGGGGGTCGGTTCGGCGGGGAGCCGTGCCCAGTCGTGTTCGGCCAAGCAGCGGATCACGATGCCGGGCCCGAGCCGTGCGGCTCGGCCTGCCCGCTGGGTGGCCGCAGCGCGTGACGCCGTCACCGTGACAAGTCCGGTGATTCCGCGGATCGAATCGAACCGAGGCTCGCGTGCAAGCCCCGAATCGACCACGAGCCGGACGCCGGCGACGGTCACCGAGGATTCGGCCACCGCGGTGGAGACCACGATGCGCGGCTCGGGCCCCTGGATTGCGGCGTCCTGCTCGGACGCGTCGAGCTGTCCGTGGAGGGGAAGCACCGGGCGGGTGGTCCGGCCGCGCAGTCGTGAGCACACCTGATCGACTTCCCATGCGCCGGGCAGGAATACCAGCGCCGAGGCGTCCGGGGCGATGCCGGATGCGGCGTCTGCGGTGCAGTCGGCCACATGGTCCAGGAATGCGTGGTCGACGCCCCGAGTGGTGATCGGCGTCGACGCAGGAGGCTGCCAGCGCACCTCCAACGGATGCAAGGTCGAGGGAACCCTGACGACCTGGGCATCGCCGAGCAATCGCGCGAACCGATCGGAGTCCAGGGTCGCCGACATCGCGATCAGACGCAGATCCGGACGCAGCTCGCGCAGTTCTACGAGCATGCCGAGCGCCAGGTCGTCCTCGAGGTGCCGCTCATGGACCTCGTCGAGGATGACGGTGTGGATCCCCGGGAGCTCGGGGTCGGTCAGGAGGCGTCGCAGCAGGACTCCGGTGGTGCAGAACTCCACCCGCGTGCGATCGGAGACACGGGCGTCCCGGCGCACGACGTGACCGACAAGGCCGCCCACCTGTGTGCCGGTGAGCTGCGCCAATCGTGCCGCGGCGGCACGGGCCGCGACGCGCCGGGGTTGAGTCACCACCACACGCGAGATGGAGGCACTGGCGACCAGAGGATCGACACTTGAAGCGACCAGAGGCGGAACGAACGTCGTTTTTCCGGTGCCGGGCGGAGCTTCCACCACGGCGCATCCGTTCTGGACCGCCGTCCGCAGTTCCTCCGCGTGGGCGGCGATGGGGAGACCGCATCCGATGGCTTCCAGATCCCATTCGTCTGCGTGGGACTCGGCTCCTCGACTCAAAGTTCTCCTCCGATGGGGTGGGGATTCGGCTCATGTACTACGTTGGTAGTAACATGATCTTGTCGGTCGGCTGGCCGGCAGTGAGAATCGCTCAAGGGAGCTGCGATGGTATCGATTCTTATCGGCCTGGCGGTCATGGCAGGTGCTGGTTACCTCATCTTCAAGAAGATGTCGCCGACCGGCATCCTGCTTCTGGCCGGCCTGTTGTTACTGGCGATCTCGCTCCTCATGGGGCGGGACATCCTGGGTGAGGACATGGAGAGCACCGGCTGGGGCTGGCTGGATTCCATCGACTTCATCCGATACATGATGACCGACCGCATCGCCGGTCTCGGACTCATGATCATGATCCTCGTCGGTTTCGCCGGATACATGTCGCACATCGGCGCCAATGACGCCGTGGTGCGCCTGTTGATCCGGCCATTGTCGATGTTCAAATCGCCCTACCTCGTGATGTGCGTGGCGTTCCTCCTCGGCTGCGCCATGACGCTCGCCGTGGGATCGGCCACCGGCCTGGGTGTGCTGCTCATGGCCACCTTCTTCCCGATCATGACGCGGGTCGGTGTCTCCAAGTACGCGGCCACGACGATCTGCGCCTCCACCGCGTCGGTGATCATCTCCCCGGTCACCGCCGATGTGGTGTTGGCCGCCGAGAAGGCCAAGGAGCCCCTCATCGACTTCGGTTTCAAGCAGACGCTGCCCGTCTCGCTCATCACACTCGCGGTGCTGACCGTTCTGCACTTCTTCTGGCAGCGCTTCCTGGACCGCCGGGCCTTGGCCAAGGAGGGCAAGGAACAGCTCGATATCGACGAGCAGCTCGCCCAGAGCCAGGAGGACGGCAAGATCACCAAGACTGCCCCCCTGTGGTACGCGATCCTTCCGTTCCTGCCGATCATCCTGGTGTTCGTCTTCAACGGGAACCTCGCGCCCAAACTCGAACTGGTGACGCTCATCATCATCGCGATCATGATCGCCGCGATCATCGAGTTCATTCGGCAGAAGGCGCGTCTGCGCAAGGTGCTCGATGGTCTGGAGGTCGGCTACAAGGGGATGGGCGATGCCTTCAGCAGCGTCGTCATGCTCGTGATCGCCGCGAGCATCTTCGCGCACGGTCTGGCCACGGTCGGGTTCGTGGACGCCCTCATCGGCGGTGTCCAGAACGCAGGCGGAGCCGGCGTTCTGGTGATGATCGCGCTGACCGTCATCACCATCGTGGTGACCATCACCACCGGTTCGGGCAACTCGGCCTTCTATGCCTTCGTGGAGCTGGCGCCGAAACTGGCCTCGGAGCTGGGCGTTCGGGGCGCCTACCTCATCATCCCGATGCTGGAGGCCTCCAACATGGCGCGTCCGCTCTCGCCGGTCTCCGGCGTGGTCGTGGCCTGTGCCGGTATCGCGAAGATCAACCCGCTCGAGATCGTCAAGCGAGCCAGCGTCCCGTCGTTGGGTGCCGCAGTGGTCATGGTCATCACCTCGATGATCCTGGTGCCGCTGCACTGACGCGCGGCCCGCATCAGCGGGGAAAGCGTTCTCAGCTCATCGAGGCGATCGTGCAATGCGCGCAGGGCAGAAGTGGTGTACCGGCGCCGGTTGTGCGGATCGCAGGCTCATGGCAGATATGGAACAGCCCTGACGCAATGTCAGGGGAACTGGTGGACGTGTCCTGTCATCAACAGCCAGCATCCCGGGTCAGCGTCAGAACGGGCCCAGCGTCAGAACGCGACCACCCCGCGTCGCATCGTGTCGCTCACCTCGCGGCAGGTGCGTCGCAGGGCGGGATCCTCGGCGAGGGCTGCGGCCTTGCCGATCTGGTCGGCGAAGTCGATGACCTGACGCACCCAGCGCACGAAGTCACCCGCGGACAGCGCCGTGTCGGCCAACACCGCGGCCAGGGGCCGGCCTCCGCACCAGTCATGGGCGGCTTCGGCGAACCCGAGGTCGAGGTCCCGGCCACGGTCGATGCGGAAGTCACGCTCGGCGAGCCCGACCTCGCGGTGGATGGAGCGCAGCTGGTCGTACCGGGCCTGCGATTCGGCATCGGGCATGCGCGGTGGCCGCTGACGTGAATCGGTGCGACGGCTCTCGTAGACGAGCGTGGAGAGCACCGCGGCCAGTCGGGGTGCGGTCAAACCGCTGAAAACCCCTCGCCGCAGTGCCTCGGCGGCGACGAGGTCGAGCTCGTTGTAGATCCGGGACAGGGCTCGGCCCGGCGCGGTGACGGTCAGCTCCTTGGCGGTGGCCCCCTCGTCCTGGGAGGTTTCGTCGAGCGGCGCGAGGTACCCGAGTGATTCGAGCACCAGGCAGATCCGGTCGAACGAGGCCGCGATCGTGTTGGTGCGTCGCTCCATGCGCGCGGTCAGTTTCTCGTTCTCCCGTTCCAGCGCCATGGCCTTCTCCCCCCAGCGGGCATGGGTCTCACGCTCGGGGCAGGCATGACAGGGGTGGGCCCGCATCTGATCGCGCAGATCGGCGATCTCGGCAGACACGGCCTCGTCCATCGCGCCGGGACGCCAGCGTTCGGGGCGCAGATCGATGGTCTCCATGCGGTGCTGGAACGCGGCGAAGAGGCTGCGTCGGGCATGGGCGTCCTTGGGATGGAAACGCTTGGGGATGCGCACCCGGCCCACCGGCGAGACCGGCGTCGGGAAATCGTTCATGGTCAGACGCTTGACGTGACGCTCACCGGTGAGCACCTGCGGATGGGGCTCCTCGCGAGAACCACGGACGCCGGTGTCGATGACGACCGCCCAGCCCTGGTGGCGTCCAGTGGGCACGTGGATGATGTCTCCCGGACGCAGGTCGATCACCGACCGGAGCGCCTCGGCACGCTTGTCGGCCTTGCGTGCCCGCGCAGCGTCGGCCTCCAGCTCGCCGATCTTCGAACGCAACCGGGCGTACTCGGTGAAATCACCGTTCTCGCAGGCGGCCTTGGCCAGCAGTTCCTCGATACGGCGTCGGTTCTTCTCGACGGTGCGTACTCCACCGACCACCGACCGGTCCGACTGGTACTGCGCGAACGACTGCTCCAGCAAAGTGCGGGCGCGGCCCCGCCCCACGGTCCCGACGAGGTTGACCGCCATGTTGTAGGTGGGTGCGAACGACGAGCGCAGGGGATAGGTGCGTCGGCTCGCGAGGCCGGCCACCGCCCGCGGATCGAGCCCCGGCTGCCACAGGACCACCGCGTGGCCTTCGGTGTCGATGCCGCGACGCCCCGCGCGTCCGGTCAACTGGGTGTACTCGCCGGGGGTGATGTCGGCATGGATGTCACCGTTGAACTTGACGAGTTTCTCCAGCACCACCGATCGCGCGGGCATGTTGATGCCCAGCGCAAGCGTCTCGGTGGCGAACACGACCTTGATCAGGTTCTTGGTGAAGCACTCCTCGACGCATTCCTTGAACGCCGGCAGCATCCCGGCATGGTGTGACGCCACCCCGCGCAGCAGCGCTTCGGTGAAGGTGTCGGCGTCGAGGGCCGCAAGGTCGGCGGGGGATAGGCCGGAGGTGTGGGCGTCGACGATCTCGATGATCGCGGCGCGCTCGGCCGCATCGGTCAGCTCGACGCCGGACCCGAGTACCTGTTTCACCGCGGCGTCACAGCCCTGCCGGGAGAAGATGAACACGATCGCGGGCAGCAGGTCGGCTCGATCGAGGGATCGGATCATGTCGCCGCGCGACGGTGGACGGAAATGCGACTTCTCCCGGTGGGAGCGATGGGCGGCGCCGCCGTAGGAGCCCGAGCCGTGCCCGTGCGCCCGCTTGCCGCGGCCGCGTTTGCCACGGGGACGACGCGAGTCGTCGCGCACGGTGCGGGCTTCCTGCTTGGCGACCTGCACCAGAGCGGGATTCACATCGTGGTGCGCGGCCACCTTGCTTGCGTCGGTGGTGGCGGTGGGTGCTTCACCGGCGAACAGATCGTGGATCTTCCGGCCGACGAGCACGTGCTGGTACAGCGGCACCGGACGCCGCTCGGAGACCACGAGGTCCACCTGGCCGCGCACCTCGCTGAGCCACTCACCGAACTCCTCGGCATTGGACACCGTTGCCGAGAGCGCCACCAACTGCACCGAATCGGCCAGGCCGATGATGACTTCCTCCCAGACCGCGCCCCGGAACCGGTCGGCCAGATAGTGCACCTCGTCCATGACAACGAAGCCCAGACCGGTCAGCGTCGGCGATTGTGCGTAGATCATGTTGCGCAGGACCTCGGTGGTCATCACCACCACCGGCGCCTCGGAGTTGATGGAGGTGTCACCGGTCAACAGGCCGACGTGCTCGAGGCCGTACCGGTCCACGAGGTCGTTGTACTTCTGGTTCGACAGGGCCTTGATCGGGGTCGTGTAGAAAGCTTTCTTCCCGGTGGCGGTGGCCAGATGCACCGCGAATTCACCGGCGATCGTCTTGCCCGCTCCCGTGGGAGCCGCCACCAGGACACCGTGGCCGTCTTCGATGTGTTCACAGGCCTGACGCTGGAAGTCATCGAACGTGAATGAATGCTCCGACATGAAGGCCTGCGTGTGGGGATAACGCTGCTTCCACCGGAACAACGCCATCCGTTCGGCCGGGCCGAGTTCGGCGTCGGGATCGTGCGTGACGGCGACGGGGCGGGGCGCATCGCCGCCGAACTGGCGTGCATCGGACATGACTCCAACCTACTTGCCCGATCGATGACATCGTCTGGGTGTTGTTCGAGTGTTCGTGATGTCTGTGTCACTTGATGTTTCCCATCGTTAACGCACGTGACACCGACCCTCATTAGCGTCCGGGGCGTTTTCCCGCTCACCCCACCCCCGGAACGCGAGAGGCATGATCGCTGTGACCCCACCCATGACCCGAACACCGCTTCACCTTGGCACCCTGCAACGTGCCGGAAAGCTGTTCTTGGCACTGATGCTCACCCTCGGCATCTGTCTGGGAACCGCTGGAATCGGGGCAGGTCAGGCCGCAGCGGAACTCCCCGGTCCGACCGACGGCGGACGCGCCATCATCACCGAATCCACCACCGAGGAAGTGGCTGCAGGGATCACACAGTCGCACTACGAACGGATCGATCCCGAGGGCCGGAACCGTATCGACGTTCTCGAAGTGGACCTGTCCCGCAACACTCCGAACTACCTCGACACCGGAAAGGTCGCCGGCGTCGGCACCGTCTCATCCATGGTCGAGGCCGAGGACGCGGACTTCGCCGTGAACGGTGACTTCTTCGACATCAACAACTCCGGGGCGCCACTCGGTAACGGAGTCGATGCGGGGCAGGCCCGCACATCGGCCAACTCCGAGTACGCCCCGAAATCGGTCATGATCGACAATGACCGTCTCGGGACGATCGCCGACCTGATCCTCGATGGCACCGTCTCCTTCGGCGGCGATGATCATGAACTGCTTGGGCTCAATGTCCAGAAGATGGCTGATGGGATGGTCGTCTACGACGAGAACTGGGGCACCTTCCCGTTGGGACGCTCCTTGGACGGGGCGGAGGGCTTCGCCGTCGCACTGGGGCCGAACGGTGAGGTCACACGAACAGAGGTGGATCTGGCTGGTGAAGCGGCCATCGGTGCGGGGGAGCGAGTGGTGATGGCCCGCGGCACCGAAGCCATCGAGGCACTGCAGACGCTCGCGGTGGGGGACCGCGTCGACATCGAGATCGGTGCCTCCGCCGAGGACCTGCAGGTCGCGGTCGGCGGTCACTACCAGGTGGCCCAGGACGGCCGGCCCATCGAAGAGGCCGAGGATCCCCTGATCACCACCATGCATCCGCGTACCGCCGTCGGTTTCAGCGCCGATGGCTCCACCATGTATCTGGTGGCCGTCGAGGGCCGCACCGACGCGAGCCGCGGCATGACCCTGCCCGAACTAGGCCGGCTCATGATCGAACTGGGCGCGGAGAACGCCATGAACCTCGATGGAGGAGGTTCCACCACGATGGTGGGGCGTGACCCCGGTGACGAGGATCCCGGCGTCATCAACGATCCTTCCGACGGGCAGGAACGGGAAGTGGCCAACGGTCTGGGCATCACGAGCGACGCCAGCGATGGTGAACTGGCCGGGATCGACCTGGAGCTCCCCGCGGGCGAGCGGACCGATGCGGTGTTCCCCGGGCTGCATCGCACGATCACTCCACAACCCCACGACGCCGGGGGACGACCTGTCGAAGCAGGCATCGACGCCTGGGGCAGCAGCGACGACGGTGTGTTGAAGGTGTCCGACGGCACCGTGACGGGCGTCGCCCCGGGCGCGGCGGAGGTGAGCGCCACCAGCGGGGATGTGGAGGCCACCACCGGAATGCGAGTGCTCGGCGAACTGGTGCGCGTCGAGGCGTCGGCCCAGACGCTGCAGATGCCCAAGAAGGGCGACACCGCCGAGTTCACCCTCACCGGCTATGACGCCGAAGGCTATGCGGCACCGATCGATCCGGCCGACATCGAGATCGAGGGAGCCGACGGCATGATCGACATCGTGCCTGGGGAGAAGGAGGCATTGGCCGCCAAGGCCCTGGTCGATGAGGGCGCCGGGCGGCTGAAGCTCACGGTGCAGGGCCATACCGCCGAGGTCGCCTTCGCCGTGGGCCAGGACACCGAGCTGGTCACGACCTTCGAGGAGGGTGCGGCGGCCTACGACACCGACGGCGCTCGTTCGACCGTCAGCGCCGAGGACGCGCCGGGACGCGAGGACGACTCCGGCGTCGCATTGACCATGGATTTCAGTCAGGACACGGCCACGCGCACCTCGAACCTGTGGACCAAGGACCCCATGGGTGGCTTCGAACTGCCGGGGCAGCCGTTGACGCTGACCGCGTGGGTCAAGGGCGATGGCGAGAACCAGCCCATGATCTACGCCGAGGTCAACAACGGCGCGGAGGAGATGGGCACCATCTACGGATCGCGCATCGAGAAGACGACCGAGTGGCAACAGGTCACCTTCGAGGTCCCCGCCGGATATGCGACACCGCAGGCTTGGTACAAGATCGGCTTCTATGAGACCGACGCGTCCTTGAAGTACAAGACGACCGTCGTGTTCGACGACATCGAGGTGACATACTCCCCGCCGGTCGAAGCGCCGGCCGAAGCTCGCTGGAAGGATTCGGCGGTCGCCGACGGATGCTCGACCGGCGAGCGTCCGCAACGGATCGCGGTCATGTCCGATGCACAGTTCGTCGGACGTGAGCCCGACAGTCCGTTGGTCGAAGGTGCTCGCCGCACACTGAGGGAAATCGCTGCGGAGAGCCCCGACGGGGTCTACATCGTCGGTGACCTGGTGGACGAGGGTCGTGATGAGGACTTCGAACTGGCTCGCCGCGTCCTCGACGAGGAACTGGGCGACATCCCCTGGACATATGTGCCGGGCAACCACGAGGTCATGGGCGAGCCCATCGAGAACTTCCGCGAGCATTTCGGCGACAGCCACACGCACACGGATCTCGATGGGACCCGGATCATCACCCTCGACAGTTCCTCGGGGCGCATCGGCGATGACTTCGAACAGGTGAGGATGTTGCGTGAGCAACTCGATGCGGCTGCCGAGGACCCCGAGGTGTCCGGCGTTCTGGTCATGTTCCACCACCCCACCGAGGACTTCCTGCCGACCAAGGCGAGCCAGCTGTCGGACCGCCACGAGGCAGCCATGCTCGAGCAGTGGTTCGCCGATTTCCGTGCGGGTGGGAAGCACATCGGAGTGATCAACGGCCACGTCGGCGCGTTCCACACGCGTCAGACCGAAGGTGTCATCCATCACACGAACGGCAACTCGGGCAAGAACCCGCACTCGACGCCGGATTGGGGCGGTTGGCTCGGCTGGACGATGCTGGGGATTGACCCCTCGGCGCCTGGTGAGGCTCCGGCCACCGATTGGCTCCAGGTGCAGACCCGCCCCTACATCGACGCGGACACACTGGCCATCACCGCACCGGACACAGCGTCGGTGGGGGACACCCTCGACCTCTCCGCCGCATTCACCCAGGACGGCGAGAAGATGCCCGTCTCCTGGCCGATGTCGATGTGTTGGGGAGGCGCAGGAGTCCACGTGGGTGCCATTGACGACGCACCCGAAGGCACGAAGGCTGTGATCGACCCGACCACCCACGCCATCACCTTCCTGCCACAGGAATCAGGCGAGGTCACCGTGGAACTGACCGTCAACGGGCACACTGCCACCCACACCTTCACGGTCGCTGGATCGACGCCAACGCCTGAACCCACCGGAACGCCTGAACCTTCTGAAACGCCCGAGCCTTCTGAAACGCCCGCGCCTTCTGAAACACCAGAGCCCTCCGACACGCCCAGCCAGGACCCGACGCCCGAGCCGTCCGAGGACCCAGCACCGTCCGAGGACCCAGTGCCGTCTGAGGACCCCGCCCCCAGTGAGGATCCGGTCCCGACAGGGGCTCCTGCACCGGGAGCTGATCGCGGAGGTGGTCGCACGCTGCCGTCGACAGGTTCGACACCCGGACTGGCGGGTGCGGGCATGGCTGCCATGGCACTGCTGACACTCGGAGGCGTCTGCATCCGCCGCAGGTGAGGCTCGACCCGGTACCGTGACCGCAAAGTCAACCCGGCGGTCAGGGGAACGAGATGAGTGTGGCGATTCGTGTGATCGCGTGCCTGGATGTGCACGACGGCCGAGTGGTGAAGGGCGTCAACTTCACCAATCTGCGGGACGCCGGTGACCCGGTGGAACTCGCCGCGGCCTACGGGAATGCGGGCGTCGACGAACTGACGTTCCTCGACATCTCGGCCTCGTCGCAGGGACGCGCCACCACGCGTGCAGTCGTTGCCCGAACTGCCGAGACCGTCTTCGTTCCGCTGACCGTGGGGGGTGGTGTGCGGAGTGTCGATGATGTGGACGCGTTGCTGCGCACCGGCGCCGACAAGGTCTCGATCAACACCGCTGCGATCAGGCGTCCCGAGTTGATCTCGGAGATAGCCGAGCGATTCGGCAACCAGGTGTTGGTGCTGTCGGTCGACGCACGTCGTGAGGCGGGGCAGCCGTCCGGCTATGGCGTCACCACCCATGGAGGTACCGAGAGCGCAGGCCTCGATGCAATCGCGTGGGCCAGGCAGGCCTGCGAACTCGGCGTCGGTGAGGTCCTGCTGAACTCCATGGACGCCGATGGCACCACCAATGGCTTCGACCTGGAGATGCTCGCCGATGTCCGCGCCGCAGTGGATGTTCCCCTCATCGCCTCCGGCGGTGCCGGTGCGGTGGAGCACTTCGTGCAGGCCGCACAGGCTGGGGCTGATGCGATCCTGGCCGCCAGCGTCTTCCACTTCGGGAAGGTGGCGGTCGCCGACGTGAAGTCGGCCCTGGCTGACGCCGGATTCCCCGTTCGATTGGAAGGAGCCAGCACATGACCCGCACCGCATGGGTGCCCCACGAGTCGGTCGACGCCGCAGCCGCCGCATTGGGTGGCATCCCCGAAGGGCTCCGCGTCGTTCCGTTCCCCGACGCCGACCAGCTGCCGGAGGATCCGGCCTTGGTCGAGTTCCTCGTGCAGCCGTATTTCTCCGGGGCGCGGGCTCTGGCACGTGTCGACGAGATGGTGAACCTCGAGGTCGTGCAGCTGCAGTCCGCCGGCTATGAGGACGTGTTGCCCGCGGTCCCCGAGGGGGTGCGGTTGGCGAACGGCCGTGGCGTCCATGACACCGCCACGGCTGAGATCGCGCTCGGCCTCATGATCGCCCATGGCCGCAATATCGACGTGGCCGCCCGGAACCAGAGTGCCGGACGCTGGGAGCCGATGCCCGGACGCAGCATCGCCGACAAGCACATCCTGCTCGTCGGGCCCGGCAATATCGGACGTGCCATCCAGCAACGGCTCGAGGTCTTCGAGCCTGCGAGCATCACGCTGGTGGCCCGCACCGCACGCGACGGTATCCATGCCTTCACCGATCTCGACGATCTGCTGCCGAAGGCCGACATCGTCGTTCTCGCTTGCCCACTGACCGATGACACCCGGCATCTCCTCGACGCCGAGAGGCTCGCGTTGTTGCACGATGACGCGCTCGTGGTGAATGTTGCCCGGGGACCGGTCGTCGACACCGAGGCCCTCATCGCCGAGAACGGGCGGATCGGGGCGGCCATGGATGTGGTCGATCCCGAGCCCCTGCCGCCGGAGCACCCGTTGTGGACCACGCCCCGGGTGCTCATCAGCCCCCACGTGGGTGGCATGGCCGACTGCTTCGAACGGCGGCGTGACAAGCTCCTCGCCGCTTCACTGCGTGCCTGGCTCGCGGGGGAGCGCCTGCCCGCGGAGATCGACCTCGCAGGTTCTGCACGTCGATGAGTATGACGCGGGCGTATGCCGCCCGATGGGCGTTGGAGTTCCTGCCGGCCGGCATCGTCGCATTCGCGTTGTTGCCGTGGATCATCGCCAGCGGTGATGCTGTGCCGTGGCGTCCGGCGATGCTCGATCTCGAGGTCTATCGGGTCACCGTGGCTGACCTGCTCGGCGGTGGCGACATCTATGAAACGCGCGCCTCCATCGCCCATCTTCCCTTCATCTATCCGCCCATCGCGGCCATTGTGATGGTGCCGTTCGGTGTGTTGCCCTCGGCGGTACTGCAGGTGGTGTGGACCCTCGGTGGGTTGTTCGCGCAATGGGTCGTGCTGAAACGATGCGGTGTTGGACGCGGGGTTCCCATGGCGTGGGCAATGGTGACCCTCGTTCTCGCGGTCGAACCGATCCGTACAACGCTCGGCTACGGCCAGATCAACACCATGTTGATGGCGCTCGTCGTGGCCGATCTGCTCCCGCATCCACAGCGTCGGCGCTGGTTTCCCGCTGGTACCTGGATCGGGCTGGCCGCTGCGGTGAAGCTCACCCCGTTGCTGTTCGTCGTGCTGCTGTTCGCCGTTCGGCGCTGGCGTCACGCCTGGGGTGCACTGGCTTCCTTCGGTTTCCTCACAGGATTCGGCGCGCTCATCCTGCCCCATGAAAGTCTCGCGTTCGTGCGCAAGGTCGTGACCGGTGACATGTATGGCGACCCGGTCTATTCGGGGAATCAGTCCTTGGCCGCATTCGCCGATCGGGAGTTCGGTTCGGTGTGGGCCGGTCTTGCCTTCCTCGGGCTCGCGGGGCTGTTGGCCCTTGGCGCGGTGTACATCGGTGCGGTGTTGTGGGATCGCTCGACGGACCCCGGAACTCGCTGGGCCCACCGCGTCTGGGTGGTCGGTCTGGTGGGGCTGACCACATGCCTGGTCTCACCGATCTCCTGGACCCATCATCATGTGTGGCTCGTGCCATTGGCGCTGGGCGCTCTGGCTGGGGGACTGCCGCTGGTGATCCGCGTGGCGTCGTTGCTGTGGTCGGGGTGGGTGGCTCTGTGCATCCCTCTCACGTTCCTTCCTTACGGTGAGGGACGCGAGCTCGAGTTCACCTGGTATCAACGCATCGCTGTGGAGGTGACACCGGTGCTCGGAGTCGGCATCCTGCTGCTCTCCCTGGTGTGGACGTTCCGGGGCGCACGAGGGGGCGTCCGGTCGGCGGTGTCTCCGGTGGGGCGTCGCATCGCGCTGTGATGCGCTGTGGGTTCTGGGTCCGGGCTGTGGGCGTGCTCGTCGTGGTCGGTTCGCGGGGATAGATTGTGGCCATGGTCGATCACCCGGATATCAAGCCCCGTTCCCGCGCCGTCACCGATGGTCTCGAATCCACTGCTGCTCGCGGCATGCTGCGTGCGGTGGGCATGGGCGATGACGATTTCGCGAAGCCGCAGATCGGTGTCGCCTCGAGCTGGAATGAGATCACCCCGTGCAACCTTTCCTTGGATCGGCTCGCGAAGGCGGTCAAGGACGGCGTCCATGCCGGTGGTGGCTATCCGTTGGAGTTCGGGACCATCTCGGTCTCCGATGGCATCTCCATGGGGCATGAGGGCATGCATTATTCGCTGGTCTCGCGTGAGGTCATTGCCGATTCGGTCGAGACGGTGATGTCGGCCGAGCGTCTGGACGGATCGGTGCTGCTGGCCGGATGCGACAAATCCCTGCCCGGCATGCTGATGGCCGCTGCTCGGCTGGACCTGGCGTCGGTCTTCCTCTATGCCGGTTCGACCCTGCCCGGCAAGGTCGGTGACAAGGATGTCACGATCATCGATGCCTTTGAGGCTGTGGGTGCCTGCGTGAAGGGACTTATCAGTCGTGAGGAGGTGACCGAGGTCGAGAAGGCCATCTGTCCCGGTGAAGGTGCCTGCGGCGGCATGTACACCGCGAACACCATGGCCTCGGCCGCTGAGGCGCTGGGCATGTCCCTGCCCGGTTCTGCGGCACCGCCGGCTGTGGATCGGCGTCGCGACGGCTTCGCCCGGCGCTCCGGCGAGGCGGTGGTGGAGATGTTGCGCCGCGGCATCACCGCGCGTGACATCCTCACCAAGGAGGCCTTCGAGAATGCGATCGCCGTGGTCATGGCCTTCGGTGGTTCCACAAATGCGGTGCTGCACCTGCTCGCGATCGCCAATGAGGCCGAAGTCGCACTCACTCTGGACGACTTCTCCCGCATCGGCGCGAAGGTTCCCCATCTGGGCGACCTCAAGCCTTTCGGCCGCTATGTGATGAGCGACGTGGACCGCGTGGGCGGTGTGCCGGTCATCATGAAGGCCTTGCTCGAGGCCGGTCTCATGCACGGTGACGTGCTCACCGTCACTGGCAGGACCATGGCCGAGAATCTCGCCGACATCACCCCACCGGCGCTGGACGGTGACATCCTGCGTCCGATCGACGAACCCATTCACCCCTCGGGCGGTATCACGATCCTGCACGGCAATCTTGCCCCCGAGGGTGCGGTGGTCAAGAGCGCTGGCTTCGACACCGATGTCATCACCGGCACTGCCCGGGTCTTCGACGGTGAGCGTGCTGCCATGGATGCGCTCGAGGATGGCGGCATCGATCATGGCGATGTCGTCGTCATCCGTTACGAGGGCCCGCGTGGCGGCCCTGGTATGCGAGAGATGCTTGCGATCACTGGTGCCATCAAGGGGGCGGGTCTGGGCAAGGACGTCATGCTCATCACTGACGGTCGCTTCTCTGGTGGAACGACGGGCCTGTGTGTCGGCCACATCGCCCCCGAAGCCACCGATGGTGGCCCCATTGCCCTGGTGGAGGACGGCGACCAGATCACCTTGGATGTCGCGAAGGGAAGCCTGACGGTGGATCTCTCCGACGAGGAGCTCGCCGCCCGCCGGGAACGTTGGACCGCGCCCGAGCCGCCGGCCCGCGCCCGTCGAGGCGTCCTGGCCAAGTACGCCGCGACCGTGCAGTCCGCGGCGGTGGGAGCCGTCTGTAGCTGAGCGGTTGGTGCTGACTGCAACGGCCCGGGACCTGTTGGGGTCCCGGGCCGTTGCATGTTCAGGGCCGTTGCATGTTCAGGGCCGTTGTGCAGCATCTGAGGGCCTGCCACGCTCGGTGATGTGTCGATCATGGATCAGATGCTGCATTGCGACAGCTGTCATGGCCGTATCAGGGTTGGGGGATGATCAATCGTCCTCGGGGTCGGGGTTCCTCATGAGGTTGGCGAGTGCCACGGCGAGGCCGCCCCAGACGATCAGCATGGTGATGAGCATCATCGAGATGGCGATGGGAGTCATGCCTGAACCTCCGATTCGTCGTTGCTGGAGTTGGTTTCGGTGCCGTCACCGTCGTCGGGGGCGACGTCCTCGTGAGTGTGCTGGGTGTGTAGCGCCGAGCGCCCATGCCAAGGGATGAAACTCAGGAGCACCGCTCCCACGATGAGGGAGGCGCTCATACCCCAGCCGAACACGCCGAGGAACCAGCCGGGGTAGCCCTCGTAGCCCTCGGTGGCGAACTCGATGAGCTTCTGCGCCACGAGCACCGCGAGCACCACCGGGGTGACGCCACCGAGAAGGAACCGGAACAGGCCACCGACCTTGATGTTGGAGATCGCGTTCACGTGGTCGGACATCGGGCGGAGACGGCGCAGGACCCAGCCCACGACGACCAACGCCACGACGGCGGCGCCGGCGATACCGATCGCGTTGACGAATGCGTCAGTGGTGTCGAGGAGGGACAGGCCGGTCGTGGTGGAGAAGAACAGGATCGACAAGGTCGCCAAAGCGCCACCGACCACCAAGGTGCTCGGAACACGGCTCCAGCCGGTCTTGTCGGCCACGGCGGCGATGACGACCTCGGAAAGGGAGACGACCGAGGTGAAGCCAGCGATCACCAGGCTGCCGAAGAACAGCACACCGAGCAGGTTCCCCATCGGGGCTGCGTTGAGGATCGTGGGGAACACCACGAAGGCCAGGCCGATGCCCTGAGTGGCCACCTCGTCGACGCCGACGCCGAGATTGCTGGCCATGAAGCCGAGGGTTGCAAACACACCGATGCCACACAGGATCTCGAAGCTCGAGTTGGCGAATCCCACGGTGAAGGCCGAACCGGTCAGATTGGTGCGGCGTTTCATGTAGGAGGCGTAGGTGACCATGATGCCGAACCCGATCGACAACGAGAAGAAGATCTGGGTGTAGGCGGCGATCCACACGCTGGCGTCGAGCAGTGCCGAGAAGTCGGGGGTGAAGAAGGCGTTGAGGCCAGTCGCGGCGCCCGGCAGCGTCAAGGCGATGATCACGAGCGCGCCGAAGGCCAGCAACAGGATCGGGATGAAGATCTGTGAGACACGGCCCAGACCCTTCTGGACGCCGGTGGCGAGGATCGCGAGCACGATGACCCAGATCAGGATCATCGGGAACAGGACGCCGGGAACAAAGTCGAGTCCGGGCGCCACTGTGTCCGACACCTGGAGGTAATCGCTCATCATGAAGGTTTCGGGGTCATCACCCCAGGCTTTGGTGAACGCGAAGAAGGTGTAGCTGAGCGACCACCCGATGATCGCGGCGTAGTAGATGGTGATGACCGCAGCGACGCCGACCTGCCACCAGCCGATGGGTTCGGCGGCGCGGTGGATGCGTCGATATGAGACCGGGGCCGATCCGCGGAATCGGTGTCCGATCGCGAATTCGTAGATCAGGTAGGGGATGCCCGCGGTCAGCAGGGCCACCAGATAGGGGATCAGGAAGGCCCCACCGCCGTTCTCATAGGCCTGGTAGGGGAAGCGCCAGATGTTTCCCAACCCCACTGCGCTTCCGACGGCGGCGAAGATGAAGGCACTACGTCCTCCGAAACTCTGACGTTTTCTGGTGTCGGCTGCCATGCAGAGACCTCCTCAGGTACGGCGCGGTCAACGTTGACCACATGTGCGGCCTCATTGTTGCTGATTTTCGGGGTGATGTGCGTCACGTCCCGTGACCGATGTCAAAACGTGACACAGCCTGGACACGAATCCATCGTGCGGCATACTGCTTGCCATGAGTACGGCAATTCTCGTAATCATGCAGCGTGTCGGCTGAGTCAACAGCTCCGTCGACGCGCTCCCTCGCCTACCCGATCGGTAGCGAGGGTTTTTTGTTATGGGAGAGCCCCATGACAAACCGGTGTGAAAGGGACAACCGTGAGTATCACCGAAACCGATCCGGTGGGATCCGGGGGTGCGACGCTTCCAGCGCCGCGGCAACGGGTGACCATGCCGGGTGCCCACATCTTGGTGAACGCCCTTGAGCGGGCCGGGGCCGAGGTCATCTTCGGCATTCCCGGTGGGGCGATTCTCCCCGCCTATGATCCGCTCTATGACGCCGAAGGCGTCCGGCACATCCTCGTCCGACACGAGCAGGGTGCGGGGCACGCCGCCGAGGGCTACGCGATGGCGTCCGGACGCGTTGGTGTCTGCATGGCGACATCGGGACCCGGAGCCACGAATCTGGTGACGCCCTTGGCCGATGCCCACATGGACTCGGTGCCGATCGTGGCGATCACCGGTCAGGTGGGGAGCGGGTCCATCGGGACTGACGCCTTCCAGGAGGCCGACATCCGCGGCATCACCATGCCGATCACCAAACACAACTTCCTGGTGCACCGTCCCGAGGACATCGCGCAGGCGGTGGCCGAGGCATTCCACATCGCCTCGACCGGTCGCCCCGGCCCGGTGTTGGTCGACATCACCAAGGACGCGCTGGTGGCAGAAGGCGAGTTCATCTGGCCCGAGACCATCGACATCCCCGGCTACAAACCGACGCGACGGCCGCATCGGCGTCAGGTGCGTGAGGCGGCGCGGGAGATCTGTGAGGCGACACGTCCGGTGTTCTATCTGGGCGGTGGCGTCATCAAGGCAGACGCCGTCGACGAAATCCAAGGACTGGTGGAGCAGACGCAGATCCCCGTCGTCACCACTCTCATGGCCCGGGGCGCGTATCCCGATTCGTCGGATCTGCACATGGGCATGCCCGGAATGCACGGGACCGTCGCGGCGGTGGGGGCGCTGCAGCGTGCCGATCTGTTGATCGCGCTCGGCACACGGTTCGATGACCGGGTGACCGGCAAGCTCGACACCTTCGCGCCCAACGCCCGCGTCATCCATGCTGACGTCGACCCTGCGGAGATCTCGAAGAACCGTAACGCCGAGGTGCCGATCGTCGGTGACTGCCGGGAGGTCATCACCGCACTGCGTGAGCACCTCGACGAGGTCGACACCTCGCGGTGGGATCCGTGGCGGCGAACACTGGCGACCATGAAGGCCAAATTCCCGACCAGCTGGGAGGCGTGGGAGGACGGCAGCCTGTCGCCGCAGTACGTGATCAAGCGCATCGGTGAGCTCAGCGGTCCGGACGCGTGGTTCGCCTCGGGTGTGGGCCAGCATCAGATGTGGTGTGCGCACTTTCTTCCGCATGAGAAACCGCGATGGATGAACTCCGGTGGCCTGGGCACGATGGGGTACTGCGTGCCGGCGGCCATGGGGGCCAAGGTCGCCCAGCCCGACGCCATCGTGTGGGGCATCGACGGCGACGGATGCTTCCAGATGACCAACCAGGAGCTGGTCACCTGTGCTCTGGAAGGCATCCCGGTCAAGATCGCGGTCATCAACAACGAGTCATTGGGCATGGTCCGCCAGTGGCAGACGCTGTTCTACGAGGGCAGGTACTCCAACACCAACCTGCAGTCGACTCGGATCCCCGACTTCCCGAAGCTCGCCGAGGCGATGGGGTGCGTCGGACTCCGTGCCACACATATCGATGAGGTGGATGCCGTCATCGAGCAGGCCCTGGCCATTGACGACCGTCCTGTGGTGGTGGAGTTCGTCGTGCACAAGGACGCCATGGTGTGGCCGATGGTTGCCGCTGGCACGAGCAATGACGACATCCAGGTGGCCAAGGACATGGCGCCGGAATGGGAAGAGGAGGAGCTGTGACCGCTGAACGCCACACCCTCGCCGTGCAGGTGATGAACCGCCCCGGCGTGCTGACGCGCGTCGCCGCGTTGTTCTCGCGGCGTGGGTTCAATATCGAGTCCTTGGCCGTGGGGCCCACCGAGCGTCCCGAGATATCGCGCATCACCCTGGTCGCCATCGTCGATGATGTGATCCTCGAGCAGCTCAACAAACAGCTCAACAAGCTCGTGGAGGTGCTCAAGGTCGTCGAACTCGACGAGAGCGCCGTGCGTCGTCGGCTCGCGCTGATCAAGGTGCGGGCCACCATCGACACCCGGCAACAGGTGCTCGAGGTCGTGCAGATGTTCCGCTGCAAGGTGGTGGACGTGGCCACCGATTCGGTCATCATCGAGGCCACCGGAAGCCGGCAGAAGCTCGAGGCCCTCCTCGACATGCTGGAACCGTTCGGTGTCAAGGAGATCGCGCAGTCCGGTCAGGTGGCGCTCTCGCGTGGCAACCGGTCGATCTCCGACAAACCCCGCCATCCCCACAAGTTGATCGTCTGATGCCACTTGGCATGAGTGGTCTGAGGACAGGAGTGGTCTGAGGACAGGAGTGGTCTGAGGGATGGTACCGGCTCCGTGGCCGGTGCAGACCCTCAATACTGACTCGTACAGATCAACGAATTCTTCCGAAGAACCAAAGCAATCAAGAACGCACCAAAGCAATCAAGAACGCACCAAAGCAATCAAGAACGCAAAGGAAACGTGATCACAGTGGCCAATATGTTCCACGACGCAGACGCAGATCTGTCCATCATCCAGAATCGTTCGGTCGCCATCATCGGCTATGGCTCGCAGGGCCATGCGCATGCTCTCTCGCTGCGTGACTCGGGTGTGGATGTCCGTGTGGGTCTGCGGGAGGGATCCAAGAGCCGTGAACGCGCCGAGGCCGAGGGCCTGCGGGTCGTGACCCCGGCCGAGGCGGCTGCCGAGGCCGACCTCATTGCGATCCTCGCCCCCGACCAGGTGCAGGCCGATCTCTATGCTGAGGCCGTCGAGCCGCATCTCACCGAGGGCAAGGCCCTGTTCTTCTCGCACGGATTCAACATCCGCTACGGATTCATCCAGCCGCCGGCGAACGTCGATGTGTGCATGGTCGCCCCCAAGGGGCCCGGCCATCTCGTGCGCCGCGAGTACGTCGACGGTCGTGGCGTCCCGGTGCTTGTCGCTGTGGAACAGGACGCCTCCGGTGGCGCCAAGGACCTCGCACTGTCGTACGCCAAGGCCATTGGCGGCCTGCGTGCCGGGGGTATCGAGACCACGTTCACCGAGGAGACCGAGACGGATCTGTTCGGTGAGCAGGCCGTTCTCTGTGGTGGTGCCTCGGCTCTGATCCAGGCCGGTTTCGAGACACTCGTCGAGGCCGGCTACCAGCCCGAGGTCGCCTACTTCGAGTGTCTCCACGAGTTGAAGCTGATCGTCGACCTCATGTACGAGGGCGGTATCGCCAAGCAGCGTTGGTCGTGCTCCGACACCGCGGAGTTCGGCGACTACGTCTCCGGCCCGCGCGTGATCGATGACCACGTGCGCGCCACCATGAAGGATGTCTTGGGCGATATCCAGAACGGGACCTTCGCACAGCGTTTCATGGACGATCAGCGGGCCGGGGCCCCGGAGTTCAAGAAGTTCCGTGAGGAGAGCGAGAAGCACCCCATCGAGAAGACAGGCAAGGAGCTCCGCTCGATGATGGCCTGGATCAAGTCCGGTGACGATGACTACGTCGAGGGGACTGCCCAGCGCTGATGCACTGAGGCCGACGCATGAGAAGGAGGCACTCGCCCATCACGGGCGGGTGCCTCCTTCTCATGCGGTGTCCCGTGTCGCGCCGTGGCTTCAGCGTTCGCTCACATCGAGCTGGATGATGGTGTCGCCACTTTCGGCGCGGGCTGTGGTGACGGTCCACGCCTTGTCGGGGGACTGTTTCTCAGGAGCGTTCTCGTCGGTCATGACGCAGAAACGAGAAAGTCCCGGTTCGGTTTTCAACGTGCTCGGCGCATGCTCGACGCAGCCGCCGAAGTCTTCCTTGAGCTGTTTGACCGTGTCCTTCGCAACGGACTTGGGGAGCCGGAAGCGTGCGCTCATCGACCACTTGCCCGATTCGGTGTAATGCCCGCCCAGGAGTTCTGCCTCCGGAGGCAGGTCCGTCCCGGCCACCGCGGTCACGTTCTCCTGCGTGATCGGATCACACACATAGCCGGTGAGGTCATTGGTGCAGGTGGAGCCGTACTCGTTGCGGAAGGAGAAACCCGGCACACCCCAGCGCCCAGCGAGGTTCAGGACGACTGCGATGGTCACGATCACGATGGCCACGATGATGGCTGTGCCGATCGCGACACGCTTGCGGCGGGCCTTGCGCTCCTTGATGCGGGCGTCGAGATGTGGGGTTGTCATGATGCTCCATCCTGCCCCGTCCACACTCCCGGTTCCGAATGAAGCCGATGCTTGTTACCAATCAGATACGCGCATCGCGGGACTTCGTTGCCACGATGGCGCAGGCGTCGCTGCTGACTGGAACCTCGGCCGCCACCAGGCGTGGATCATCGAGCCAGCAGTGGCGCACCGGATCGTAGCTGGAGGTGAAGCCACGCGGAGCCAGATCGTCGATCACCGCGATACCACCCGGGCGCAGGAGGTCGATCATGGCGCCGCTGACGTCCTGACGTGCGACGGCTTCCCCCGCACTGAGCAGGGCGAAGGGCCCATGTTCGGCCAGGTCGCTCCAGTCTCCGTGCAACACGGTGATCGCGTCGGATCCGAAGACGTCCAGAGCCCGCCGGGCGAGACCGGCGTCGGATTCGACGGTGAAAACCTCGAGGTCGGAGGGGGCGCCCCACCGAAGCCATGCCGCGCCGACCCCGCAGCCGGTGCCGAAATCGGCGATGGGGCCATCGGCACTGGCTGCGAGTGTGGCGAGCAGGCGTCCGGTCTCGGTGCGGGTCGTGTCCACGAACCCGGCCTCGAGACTGGCACGCAACGCACGTGTGACGATGCCGGGGAGCCTCTCTGTGGTCATGAGATCAACCGAGGCGGTCGGCGATGGCGTCGCCGATCTGGCTGGTGGTGAGCGATCCCGGTCCGGACGCCAGGTGTGCAGCCACGGCGTCGCGGATCTGTGATGCCGCATCGCCGAGCCGGAGGTGTTCGGCGAGCAGGGCTGCTGAGAGGATCGCCGCCGTCGGGTCGGCGAGACCTCGGCCTGCGATGTCGGGGGCCGATCCGTGCACGGGCTCGAACATCGACGGGAAGGCGCCGGTCGGGTTGATGTTGCCGCTGGCGGCCAGACCGATGCCGCCGGTCACGGCTCCGGCGAGGTCGGTCACGATGTCGCCGAACAGGTTGTCGGTGACGATGACGTCGAAGCGGGCGGGGTCGGTGACCAGGTGGATCATGGCCGCGTCGATGTGTGCGTAGTCGACGGTGACGTCGGGATACTCCGCCCCGACCTCGGCCACCACGCGGCGCCAGAGGCCGCCGGCGTTCACCAGCACGTTGTGCTTGTGCAGCAGGGTGAGATGCCCGTTTCGGGCGGCGGCGCGGGCGAAGGCGTCGCGCACGACGCGTTCGACACCGAAGGCGGTGTTGACGCTGACCTCGGTGGCGATCTCATGGGGCGTGCCGGCACGTACGACGCCACCGTTGCCGCAGTACAAGCCCTCGGTACCCTCACGGACGACGACGAGGTCGATCGGGGCTTCGTTGGTGATGCTCTCGGAGAGCACTCCGTCGACGCCGGGGAACAGCCGCGCCGGGCGCAGATTCACGTAGTGGTCGAAGGCGAAGCGCAGCCTCAGCAGGAAGCCACGTTCGACGAGACCGCTCGGCACATCGGTGGCTCCGGGTTCGGCACCGACCGCGCCGAGCAGGATGGCGTCGGCCTTTGCGAGTTCGGCGATGTCATCTGCGGGGTAGATCTCCCCGTCGCGGCGGTAGCGATCCGCACCCAGATCGAACTCCGTGGTGGTGAATGCATCGGTGCCGACGGCCGCGCCGAGCACCTTCACAGCCTCACGCGTCACCTCGGGGCCGATGCCGTCGCCGCCGATCACGGCGATGTTCACCGATCGGGTACCGCTGTCGCCCGCTCCGATACTGGCTGCGTCGGTGTCGTGATCGTTCGTCACGGACTCGTTCTCGTTCACGGCTTCACACTCTCATCGTGTTCTGCATGGCTGCTTGTGGTTCACAAGCACGATAGGCGGCTGTTGGCGGATCATCTGATCGTGTCTCAGAGGTCGGGAGGCTGCGATAGCGTGGCGAGCAGTACTTGAGGCGCCCCTTGTACTTGAGGAATCCCTGTCACCTGAGTGGATCGAGGAGAACGATGAAGTTTGACGACAAGGGCCTGGCTGAGCGATGCGCCGATGCCGAGCGGGAGGCCATCCTGGCCGATCCGGGTTTCGGGCTGCATTTCACCGACCACATGGCGCACGCGCGCTGGACGCCGGACAAGGGGTGGCATGACGACGCGATCGTGCCCCATGCTCCCCTGACGCTGTCGCCCGCTTCCGCCGTGCTGCACTATGCCCAGGAAGTTTTCGAAGGGCTCAAGGCGTACCGGCGCGCTGACGGCTCGGTTTGGCTCTTCCGCCCCGAGAAGAACGGGGAGCGGTTCCAGCGTTCGGCGCAGCGGTTGGGATTGCCCGAGCTGGACGTGGATGACTTCATCGCGAGCATCGAGGCATTGATCCGGGCCGATGCAGCCTGGGTTCCCACACCGCATGATGGAGGTGAGGAGAGCCTCTACATCCGGCCGTTCATGTTCGCCTCAGAACCTTTCCTCGGCGTGCGAGCCGCCCATGAGGTGGACTACTACGTCATCGGATCGCCGGCCGGCGCCTACTTCGCATCCGGTGTGGCACCGGTGTCGATCTGGATCACCAAGACCTATTCCCGCGCCGGAGCCGGTGGTACGGGTGCGGCCAAGTGTGGCGGCAACTACGCTTCCTCTCTCATCGCGCAGCAGGAGGCCGCGGAGAACGGGTGTTCGCAGGTTCTGTTCGCCGATGCCGGGTCAAAACAGCATGCGGAGGAACTCGGCGGCATGAATGTGTTCTTCCTCGACGCCGATGACCGATTGGTCACCCCGCCGCTGAGTGATTCGATCCTGCATGGTGTGACCCGTTCGTCGGTCCTGCAGGTGGCTGCCGACCTCGGTATGGAGACGGTGGAGCGTCCCATCGTGCTCGATGAGGTGTTGCAGGAGATCCGTGACGGCCGGATCCGTGAGGCCTTCGCGTGCGGCACCGCTGCGGTGATCACACCGATCGGGGTGTTCAAGTCCGATGCCGGTGAGTTCCATGTGGGTGATGACGCCGGTGAACGCACCTTGCAGCTGCGTAACCACCTTCTGGACATTCAGTACGGTAGGGCCGAAGATACCCACGGGTGGACACGTCAGGTCTGCTGAGACTGCCATGATGCGGCCCACGTGTGTTGCGTGGGCAGACGTGTGCTGTGTGGGCAGACGCGTGTGGTGACGACCAGAACGGGGAACCGAACCATGTTGGATCCTGCTATGCGGGCCTCTGACTCCGATCGCGACGCCGTGTCCGGCGTCCTGCGCAATGCCGAGGCCGATGGCCGTCTCGACGCCGCCGAACTGGCCGACCGGCTGGATGCTCTGGGGCGAGCGCGCACGTACAGCGATCTTGATGACGTGGTCCGTGATCTGACCTCGACGTTGCCCAGTGAGTTCCTCGATCCTTCGCCGACCGACCCGGAGCCGGCACGTGTCGGATCGGTCCCGGAGCATCTGATCGGTTCTCCGGGGTTCACGCCGGAGGATCCGTTGATCTTCGACGCAGGCTGGGGAACGCAACGCCGCGTGGGCGGATGGACCTTGCCCCCTTTCATCTCGGTGCGGGGCGGTGCCGGAACGGTCTTCCTGGACTGTTGCTCGGCGCAGACGGTGAGTGAGGTCATCAGCGTCGACGTCGCCGGCGGGATGGGGGACATCAAGTTCGTCATTCCCGTGGGCTGGGGCGTCGACACCTTGCGTGTCGGCAGGGGCATGGGCACGGTGTCGGAGAAGACCGCGGGCCACACTCCGGGCATGCCGACGCTGGCGTTCTTCGGGCACATGACACTTGGTTCCCTGACGATCCGGACGCCCAACTGGTTCGACCGCAGGCGTCATCGCAAAATCCAGAAGCAGAACCCGATGCTCACCGCGTCCTCGTCCCCGTCCGAACTACCGAGCGTTTCCCCCAACGACCTGCGTTGACCCACCGGAGGCTGTCATGCCCGAAGTCCGTCTCGAAGCCAGCGGTACGATCCGCGAACTGATCCTCGATGCCCCTCACCGACGCAATGCGCTCAACCGCAGCATGCTCGCCCAATTGCGCAGTGCCATCGGCGATGTGGCCGCCGACACCTCTGCTCGAGCGCTGATCATCCGCGGGGAGGGGAAGTCCTTCTGCGCGGGCGCCGATCTGACCTCGTTGTTCGGAGACACCACACGCCCGGTCTCGGTGCTGCGTGGTGAACTCAGCGAGGTCTACGCGTCCTTCCTCGCTATCGGTGACCTCGACATCCCGACGATCTCGGTCGTGCAGGGCGCGGCGGTCGGCGCAGGCGCCAACATCGCCTTCGCCAGTGACTTCATCGTCTGTGGAGCCAGGGGCAAGTTCGGCATCACGTTCGCCGACATCGGCCTGCATCCCGGTGGTGGTGCCACGTGGTTCCTGACGCGGGCACTCGGCCCACAGCGTGCCAAGGCCGCCATCCTGGGTGGTGAGGTGATCGACGCCGAATCGGCCGTGCGGCTGGGGCTTGCCCTCGAAGTGGCCGAGGACCCGCTGGCCCGGGCCCACGAACTCGCCGAGGTCTATGCGGCCAGGCCACCGGAGCTTGTGGCGTCGATGCTCCACTGTGTGGAGGTGGCGACCCACTCCGATCTGGACACCGTGTTGGCATTGGAGTCCTGGGCGCAGGCGTCGTCGGTGACCAAACCCGAGTTCCAGGAGTTCCAGGAGTCGTTCAAGACTCGGCCCAAGGGCTCAGGGCGCGGGGATGCGGCATCTGCCCCCGGCGGGCCCGCGTATGTCGCCGACGCATCCCCCCACGACCGGCGATAGGGTGGCGAAATGCGTGTTGCGAGGTTCACTGCCGGGTCCGACCCGGCCTACGGTCTGGTCGAGCTCGAAGCCGACGGGGGCAAGCACCCCGACACGATCGCCGTCATCAGCGGTGACCCCATGGCCATGGCGGTGCAGTACACCGGTGAACGACATGATCTGGCCGATGTGCGTCTCCTGGCGCCGGTGATCCCGCGCTCGAAGGTGGTGTGCGTCGGACGGAACTACGCCAAGCACGCCGCCGAGATGGGCAGCCAGGTCCCTGCGACGCCGTTGACCTTCTTCAAACCCAACACGTCGGTCATCGGGCCGGACGCCCCCGTGCTCTGGCCCAGGGGAGCGGAGGAGATCTCCTTCGAAGGAGAGCTCGCCGTGGTGATCGGACGTATCTGCAAGGACGTCCCCGCCGACAAGGCGCAGGACGTCATCTTCGGTTACACCATCGCCAACGACTTCACCGCTCGTGACTGGCAGCGCAATGACGGACAATGGAGCCGCGCCAAGGGCTTCGACACCAGCTGCCCCATCGGGCCCTGGATCACATCGCACTACTCGATCACCGATGCGCAGAATCTGCGGCTCGTGACGAAGGTTGACGGCGAGGTGCGTCAGGACGGAACCACTGCGGACATGGTGCGCTCGATCGGTGAGCTGGTGGAACACGTGAGTTCCTACACCACGCTCCTGCCCGGGGATCTGATCTGCACCGGCACACCCGAGGGTGTCGGCCTGGTGGAGCCTGGTCAGCGCATCAGCGTCGAGATCGAGGGCATGGGAACGCTGGAGAACACGATCATGGACCAACAGGGTCAACAACAGGAGAAAGCGGAGGAGATTCGATGACGGACGCGGCTCACCGTGACGTACTGGGCGGGCTCGACCCCAGCGAGGTGCGGGTGCGGTTCCCACCGTCGCCGACCGGGAACCTTCACGTGGGCAATGTGCGCAGTGCCCTGTTCAACTGGGCCTTCGCCCGGCACTTCGGCGGCAAGCTCGTGTTGCGTCTCGAGGACACCGACGCTGCTCGCAGCACCGCGGAGTCACGTCAGAACGTCCTGGATTCGCTGCGCTGGCTGGGCTTGGACTGGGATGAGGGCCCCGAGGTCGGTGGCCCCCATGGGCCCTATGAGCAGTCGCAGCGCCGTGAGATCTACGACGAGGTCGTGCCGCAGCTGATCGACGGTGGCTTCGCCTACCGCGATGTGTACACCAAGGAGGAGGTCGAGGAGCTCGGCAAGTCGGCTCAGCATCGTGATCCGGCCAACCCCTGCCCGACACTGCCTGCCGAGGAGGTGCAGCGTCGTATCGATGCCGGTGAGTTCGTCGTGCGCATGCACATCCCCGAACGCGAGATCGTGTTCGACGATCTCGTCCGCGGCGAGGTGCGCTTCGACTCGGCCAACGTGCCCGACTACGTCATCGTGCGTGCCAACGGCGATCCGCTCTACACCCTGGTGAACCCGGTGGATGACGCCCTGATGGGTATCACCCACGTCCTGCGTGGTGAGGACCTGCTCTCGTCGACGCCGCGTCAGATCGTCCTCTACGAAGCACTCGCCGCCCTTGGTATCGGTTCGGGTAGGACGCCACGTTTTGGTCATCTTCCGATCGTGATGGGCAACGGCAACAAGCGTCTGTCGAAGCGGGACGAGGGATCGGGCCTGGCCGAGTATCAGGAGCGGGGCTTCCTGCCCGAGGGTCTGCTCAACTATCTGGCACTGCTGGGCTGGGCGATTGCCGAGGACCGCGATGTGTTCACCATGGCCGAGATGGTCGAAGCCTTCGACATCCTGCGGGTGAATGCCAACCCGGCACGCTTCGACCCGAAGAAGGCCGAGGCCATCAACGCCGAACACATCCGCATGTTGTCGGAGGATGAGCTGCGTCCCCGGCTCGTGCCGTTCCTGCAGGCGGCCGGCCTCGTGGCTGACCCGCCGTCACCGGATCAGGAACGTCTGATCGCCGGCATGACGCCGCTGGTCTCGACACGGATGAACACTCTGAGCGAGGTCGTACCGTTGGCTGGGTTCCTGTTCAAGACCGACGATGAGATCGAGATCGAGGAGAAGGCCCGTCCGAAGGAGACCGACGCGGCAACCCTCGACGCCGGTGTCGCTGCGCTGGAGGCCGTTGAGCCCTTCACCACCGAGGCCATCGAAGCCGCGCTGCGTGCAGCACTGGTGGAGGGCCTGGAACTGAAGCCACGGCACGCATTCGGTCCGTTGCGCAGCGCGATCAGCGGGGCCAAGGTCTCACCACCGCTCTTCGAGTCGATGGAGTTGCTGGGACGCGAATCGTCCCTTGCGCGGCTCCGTGCAGCACGCGCCGCACTCTGACGTGTCGATCACCCAGCCCGAACCGGGAGTTGCGTATCCGCAGTTGCTGCGCAGGCCCGGTCGCTCGCCGTTGCCCGGTCTGGTGGGTGTGCTGGGCGGCCTCATCGGCTATCTGGTGATTGCCGGTCTGTTCGTGGAGGCGCTGCTGGGGGCCTGGTGGGTCGTGGCGGACGCCGGCCCGTGGACGGCGTTTCGTTCCGCTGCCATCGGGTTCGAGAATCCTGCGGGCATGTTGGCGGGGAACCTGTCGATCGCACTGCTCATCCCGATCGCGGCCCTCATCGTGCGCGGCGTGCACGGGGCGTCGGCCCGGTGCCTGATCTCGGTGGAGCAACGTGTTCGTTGGCGGTGGCTGGCGGTCAGCACGGCCGTGGCGCTGGTGGCCTTCGGCGTCCACCTGGTGTTCATCGGACCTTCGTCGTGGTCTGCGCAGGAAGGCTTCGTGGGGTTTCTCGTGGTCATCGTGCTCACCACGCCCCTGCAGGCGATGGCCGAGGAAGTGTTCTTCCGCGGCTATCTGATGCAGGCGGTCGGCGGTTTCGCCGCGTCGCCCTGGTGGGGGATTCTTGGTTCGGCCACGTTGTTCGCGCTGTTCCACGGAGGTCAGAGCCCGGCGTTGTTCTTCAGTCGCTTCGCCTTCGGGATCGTCGCCGGATGGCTCGTGGTGCGCACCGGTGGTCTCGAGACCGCCGTGGCTGCGCATATCGTCAACAACGTGCTCGCGTGGTTGTTGGCGGCCGGAACCACTTCGATCGCTGAGGTCCGTGCCATCACCCACGTCACGTGGGCTGATGCGTTCAGCGACGTGGCGGTGTTCGCCGGCATCACGCTGGTGTCGGTGGTCCTGGTCCGGGGCATGCACGTGCGAGCGCGTACGCCCCGGACCACCGTGGTCATGAGCGACGCAGCTGACGCTTGAGGATCTTCCCCGACGCGTTTCGGGGGAGTGACCGGGCCAGCTCGATGCTCTTGGGCACCTTGAACGGGGCGAGCCGTTCACGCACATGCTCGATGAGTTCGTCGGGGTCTGGTCTGGCATCCTCCTTGGGCACCACGACAGCGTGTACCGCTTCGACCCACTTCTCGTGGGGGACGCCGACGACGGCGACCTCGGCCACCTGCTCGTGGGTGTAGAGGGCGTCCTCGACCTCACGGGAGGCCACGAGCACGCCGCCTGTGTTGATGACATCGCGGATCCGGTCGACGACCTCGATGTATCCCGCATCGTCGATGCGCACGAGGTCTCCTGAGTGGAACCAGCCGTCGCGGAAAGCCTCGGCGGTTGCTTCGGGGTTGTTCCAGTAGCCCTCGCAGAGCTGGGGTGAGCGATAGACGACCTCGCCGGTGCCACCCGGTTCCACTTCGTTTCCCTCGGGGTCGACCACCTTCATCTCCACCATCAGCACGGGGCGGCCGGCTGAATTGGGGCGCTCGTCATGCTCCTCAGGCCGCAGGACACAGGCGAGGGGAGCGATCTCGGACTGGCCGAAGCAGTTGTAGAAGCCGGCGTTCGGCATACGTTCGGTGAGGCGTTCCAGGATGGGCCCGGGCATGACCGACGCCCCGTAGTAACACGTGCGGATGTGGGGCAGGTCGGCGTCGGCGAAACCGGGAAGATTCGCGATGGCCACCCAGAGCGTCGGTGCGGCGAAGAACGACCGGTGCCCATCATGGGTCAGACGCTGCAACACATCGGTGGGATCGGGGGTCTCGATCAACGTGTTGGTGGCACCGATCATGAGCTGGGGCATGATGAAGACATGCATCTGAGCTGAGTGATACAGCGGCATGACATGCAGAGGGTCGTCGTCAGCGGTGAAGTCGAGCGCGGTGATGCTCGACACGTATTCGTGGACGAGTGCCCTGTGCGTCATCATCGCGCCCTTGGGGCGAGAGGTGGTCCCCGAGGTGTACAGCAGCTGGGCGAGATCGGTGTCGGAGACGTCGACGTCCAGCGTGGGCGGGGGCTCGGGGGAGCGTGCCGCGTCGAGAAGGGACCGCTCACCATCGCGCAGGAGAACGGCTTCAGGGGAGTTCACCGCTTCGATGTGAGGCATGAGGCTTGGGTCGACCATCACCAGAGAGGCCCCGGAGTCATCGAAGAAGTGTTGGAGCTCATCACCGGTCAGGGCGAAGTTGATGGGAACATGCACCAACCCGGCGCGGGCGCAGGCGAGGAAGGCGATCAGGTAGGCATCGGAGTTCTTGCCGTAGGTCGCGACGCGGTCACCCTTGGTGAGCCCCCGCTGCAGCAACCAGGCTGCTGCGCGTGTCACCGCGTCGTCGAGTTCACGTCGTGGACGCGAAGCATGTTCTCACCCCTACGTTGTGCCGTGACTGTCCGGCACAACGTAGAGGTGAGAAAGGAATTCTGGTCTGGAAATGCGAAAACCCCCGGCGAACCGGGGGTTTTCGGGTGGTAGCCCCGACGGGATTCGAACCCGCGCTACCGCCTTGAGAGGGCGGCGTGCTAGGCCGCTACACAACGGGGCCGCGGCTGGAAAAGATTAGCAGCAGCGAGCCACGTCGTCCATTCCATCGCTGGGCTATAAGGACTCGAACCTTAACTAACTGAACCAGAATCAGTCGTGCTGCCAATTACACCATAGCCCATGGGTGCCCTCCGGCACGAGGAATAATGTTACTCGACGCGGGCCGCCTGTGCAACATCAGCGGGGTGGGATGTCGGCGCTGGGGCTCCGAAGAAGGTTCCGCGCGACTTCCACCACCATGCGGCTGCCGCCAGGGCGCACAGCGGAACGGTGACTGCCGGGGACCAGAACTCCTGGAGGATCGCAGAAACCGAGAGTCCGCCGGTGGCTGCGATGATGATGAGGCCCCATTCGCGGCGCACGTGCACCCAAGCCAGCAGGATTCCGCCCCAGAGGGGATACCAGGGTTGGAGTGCTGCTCCGAGCAGGCCGAAGGCGAGCAGGGTTCCGGCGGTGAAGGCCACTGTGCGCTCGGGCAGGTGGCGCTTGCCCACCCAGACGATGGCGGCGATGGTGGTGATCGTGGTGAGGACCG
Source organism: Propioniferax innocua (assembly GCF_006716235.1). Taxonomy (GTDB): domain Bacteria; phylum Actinomycetota; class Actinomycetes; order Propionibacteriales; family Propionibacteriaceae; genus Propioniferax; species Propioniferax innocua. Next base: position 47,503 of record NZ_VFOR01000005.1, read on the forward strand.
AGCCGACGGCCCCCACCGGTTCGGCGGGGACCCCGAAGCCGCGGATCAGTAGCTGGCTGACCCAGCTCACGGGGGTGTGGCTTATCACGAGGGTGGGGGAGCCTCCCGTGTCGTTGGCCCACCCCATGCCCAGGTCTGATGCATAGGAGATGGCCAGGAACAGGCCGCCACCGACAGCTCCTGCTGCTGCGACCCGCAGCGTCAGGCCGAGCCAGCGTCGCTGCAGATGCTGGACGCGGGGCCATGCCGCGTGCAGAGCGACGCCGAGGCCGGCGAGCACAGCGGGTTGCTTGACGCCGGCGGCGAGCCCGATGGCCAGGGCCGACCACCACAGGCCGCCGGGGCGACGGGCCAGCCAGATCGCCAGAACGATCAGGGCGCTCATCAGTGAGTCGTTGTGGGCGCCGCCGAGATACTGCGAGATGACCAATGGGTTGAGCAGGGCGATCCACACCGCCACGTCCGGATCGATGCCCATGTCTCGGGCGAGTGGACGTGCGACGCACGCGATGATGATGAATGCCAGCACCGGGATGGCCCGCATGGCGACGACCGACCAGTATGGATGTTCCTGCGTGATGGCCACGAGGATGCCCTGAATATAGAGGGAGATCGGAGGGTAGACCGTCGTCGTGCTCAGCCATGAGTCGAAGATGCCCGAGCTGAACGGGCTCGGTATGCCCATGGGAACGTCGTAGGGGTTCCGACCCTGATTCAGGATCCAACCCTGGGCTGCGTAGGCCCAGGGGTCGGCAGTCTGCAGAGGTGGTGCCAGAAGGGTGGGGGCTCCCCAAAGGCACAGCAGGCCCCACTGCAGACGCGGGCGTCCGCGGCCCACGCGTGATGGGTGGACAGCGGTCCAGGCCCAGAACAGCATGATCGCGCCCGCGACGCCGAGGGCGCGGGCAATATGACGACCCGATGGGCTGCGAAGGTGGGGGAAGGTCTCCGAAAGAGGGTTCTCGACGATCCCGGGGAGGAAGCCGACCGCGAACGGGAGGAGCGACATCAATGTCGTCCCGAGCAGTCCGATGGCGGCGATCGTGATGAGTCGGCCAGCTGCTGTGCGAGAGGCGGGCCGAAACATGCGCGACATCCTAGCCGGTCATGCTGCGCATCTGTTGACCTGCGTCACTCCGAGGATCCGGTCTGACGCAGGACCTCCGAGAGTCGATCGGCTGCTGCGACGACGGCGCGGGCATGCATGCGGCCGGGCTGTTGCGTCATGCGTTCAATGGGGCCCGAGCAGCTCAACGCCGCGATGACTTTGCCGGAGGGTGCTTGCACCGGCGAGGAGACCGAGGCCACGCCGGGCTCGCGTTCACCGACCGACTGTGCCCAGCCGCGACGGCGCACGGTGGCGAGGTCGACGGCGTTGAAGCTGGCTCCCTGGAGGCCTCGCTGCATCCTCTCGGGTTCCTCCCAGGCAAGCAGGATCTGAGCGGCCGAGCCGGCGCTCATGGTCAGTTGGGCCCCGATGGGCACGGTGTCACGAAGTCCTGCGGTGAGCTCGGCTGCGGCGACGCACACGCGCAGGTCACCTTGACGGCGGAACAGCTGTGCCGATTCGCCAGTGATGTCGCGGAGTCGGGCCAAGATCGGCCCGGCGGTCGCCAGCAGGCGGTCCTCACCGGCTGCGGCAGCCAGCTCGCCCAGGCGGGGTCCCAGGACGAAACGGCCTTGGAGGTCACGTGCCACGAGACGGTGATGCTCGAGCGCCACGGCCAGGCGATGGGCGGTGGGGCGCGCCAAGCCGGTGCTGTTGACCAAACCCGCCAGAGTTGTCGGCCCGGTCTCGAGTGCAGACAGGACCAGTGCGGCCTTGTCGAGAACGCCGACTCCACTGGGTGTGTCCATATTCTGGTACCTCATCTTGCATTTTGGGAATTGGGCACGATCATAGGAGCAGTGCCGTTCGGAGGGCCGCAAGGGCCTGTGGTCATTGAGATGTTCTCACGCGGGCAAGTGTCACGCATGGGAAAGATATTGCCAGCGTCAGGCCGGATGGGCCCAGCGTCAGGCCGGATGGGCATGGGGTATCGCCGGGACTGTTGCGGGGTCGGCAGCGTGAATACGCGTACGGGAGGAGAATATGAGCACACCGAGGACACTGCTCGACAAGGTCTGGGATGCGCACGTCGTGCGCAGGGCGGAGGGGGAGCCCGACCTCCTCTACATCGACCTCCACCTCGTCCATGAGGTGACCAGCCCTCAGGCGTTCGACGGATTGCGGCTGGCGGGACGCCCGGTGCGGCGTCCGGACCTGACCATCGCCACCGAGGATCACAACACGCCCACCATCGCCATCGATCAGCCGATCGCCGACCCGGTCTCGAAGGCGCAGGTGGACGCACTGCGCAGCAATGCGGCGGAATTCGGCATCCGGCTGCACAGTCTTGGCGACCGGGAACAGGGCATCGTGCACATCATCGGGCCCCAGCTGGGGCTCACCCAGCCCGGCATGACGATCGTGTGTGGAGATTCCCACACCGCGACCCATGGAGCTTTCGGGGCATTGGCGTTCGGCATCGGTACCTCGGAGGTCGAGCATGTCTTGGCCACCCAGACGCTTCCGCAGACGCGTCCACGGACGATGGCGGTGAACATCGAGGGAGAACTTCCCGAAGGGACGACTCCGAAGGATGTGATTCTCGCGCTCATCGCCAAGGTCGGCACCGGGGGTGGCCAGGGGCATCTGGTGGAGTATCGCGGTGCGGCGGTCGAGGCGATGTCGATGGAGGGGCGCATGACGCTGTGCAATATGTCCATCGAATGGGGTGCCCGCGCTGGTCTGGTGGCTCCTGACGAGACGACCTTCACCTACCTGCGGGGCCGTGATCATGCGCCCACCGGCGAACAATGGGACGCCGCCGTCGAGGCCTGGCGCGACCTGCGCACCGACGAGGGAGCCACCTTCGACACCGAGATCACATTGGACGCCGGTGAGATCACTCCGTTCGTCACGTGGGGCACCAACCCCGGGCAGGGGGTTCCGCTCGGTTCGACGGTTCCCGAACCGGCTTCGTTCGATGACCCCAATGAGCGTCGCGCCGCCGAGCGCGCGCTGCAGTACATGGGTCTGGAGCCCGGAACTTTCATGCGGGAGGTTTCCGTGGACACGGTTTTCCTGGGGTCCTGCACCAATGGGCGTATGGAGGATCTCCGAGCCGCCGCGGACGTGCTCCGTGGGCGGAGGATCGCCGATGGGGTGCGCATGATGGTCGTCCCCGGTTCGGCACGTGTCCGTCTGGAGGCCGAATCCGAGGGGCTCGACAAGATCTTTCTCGACGCTGGAGCCGAGTGGCGGGCAGCGGGCTGTTCGATGTGTCTGGGTATGAACCCCGACAGGCTGAGTCCGGGGGAACGCTGCGCATCGACCTCCAACCGAAACTTCGAAGGGCGTCAGGGCACCGGTGGCCGGACGCACCTGGTGTCGCCGGCCACGGCAGCGGCCACGGCCGTCGCCGGACGGTTCGCGTCACCTGCGGATCTCGGCTGACCCCGTTCGCCTCCAGCGCACCCAGCCAGTCATTCCTCGGCCCGAGCGCCGCGAGTCACAGGAGCACATCATGCAGGCATTCACCACCCACGTCGGAGTCGCCGCGCCATTGAAGCGCAGCAACGTCGACACCGACCAGATCATTCCCGCCGAGTACCTCAAACGGGTCACTCGAGCCGGGTTCGCTGACGGACTGTTCTCGCGTCTCCGCGCCGAGAGCGACTTCGAGCTCAACCAACCCGCCTGGCGTGAGGCCACCATCCTCGTCCCCGGTCCCGACTTCGGCACCGGATCCTCACGTGAGCACGCCGTCTGGGCGCTGATGGATGCGGGCTTCCGCGTCGTCATCGGCTCCACGTTCGGGGACATCTTCCGCAACAATTCGGCGAAGGCCGGGCTTCTCGTTGCTGTCATCACACCGACCGAGGTGGACGCTCTGTGGGGCCTTCTGACCGAACAGCCGGGCACCGAGGTCTCGGTCGACCTGCGCACCCGCACCATCACGGCGCCGGGCTTCGAGGCGACTTTCGAGATCGACGACTACACCCGTTGGCGTCTCCTGGAAGGGCTGGATGACATCAGCCTCACGCTGCGTCACGAGAACGACATCACGGCTTTCGAAGCCGAGCGTCCAGTCTTCGCGCCGGTCACCACCATGCGGAGTGCACACGGGCCCCGGTGACCGTGGCATGCAGGCGTTGCCCGGCGGCCAGACGTGGGGCGGGCGCGACGTCGGCGGGCAACATCAGGCGTCGGCCCGCGTCGTCGATGACCGACCACCCTTCGTCGGTCGCCTCGGCCACGGTGATGGGGCGGGCGTCGATCACGAGGTCGGTGCCGTTGAACAGCGATCGTGTGTGCTGGCCGAGCCCGAGGCGGTGCGCTTCGGCCAGGTCGGTGAGATCGTCGACATCGCAGCGGGCGGGGTCGGGGGCGTCGATCTGCTGAACGCCGTTCTCCAGGTGGCGTGCAGCCGAGCCGTGCTCGAACAGTGGATCCAACAGACAGTCGTCGGCCACCAGGATCGTGGTGCCTTCGCCGGACTGATCCGATGCCATCCACCGGGATCCGGGTGTTCCGGCGGACAGAACATCGATGGCGGCCGCTGGCGTCATTGCTGGTAGGTCGGCGACGCAGGCGGCCATGCGCTGGATGTGCGGCTCATCGGTCATCAGCCATTCGACGCCGACGGTGAGGGCCGCGTTGATGTCGGTGCCGGGGTCGGGTAGGAGCGTGACGTTCAGCCCCGCCCTGCGCAGTGCAGCCCCCAGAAGGGGGGACCCACTGACCACCACGACATGGTCGACCACCGGCTCCCACGCCGCGACGGTGTCGAGGAGCATGAGTGTCACCAGCCGCCGACGAAGTGCCGGGGCCAGTTCGGTCATCCGGCTCTTGGCGCGCTCGATCTCCTTGATCGCAAGAACGACTCCGGTGGCGGGCAGTGTGCTGCGCTGCTGGTCCAGCGTGGGCATATGGGTCATTCTGGCACGCATTAGAGTGAAGGTCTCAGATGGTCGCGACCGATGGAGGTTCCCCATGCCCCGTGCCCCCATGTCCAGCACATTGGCCTCGCGGCCGTTGAAGGAAGTCAATACCGAGGACATCGAACCGGTGCTGCGTCACGTCGCCGGCACTCTTGGACGTCTTGTGCGGGTGTTGACACATCAACGTTGGGCCGGATCGGAGAAGGTGCCGAAAAGCGGCCCCGCGATCTTCGCGGTGAACCACATCTCCAATTTCGACCCTCTGGCGTACGGTCATTTCCTCATCTGGTCGGGGCGCTACCCGCGCTTCCTCGCCAAGGACGAGATCTTCGAGACCCCGGTGCTCGGCTGGGTCGCCCGCGCATGTGGTCAGATTCGCGTCGACCGTGGGACCGACCGTGCGATCGAGGCGGTCCACGCCGCCAATGCCGCCCTGTCGGAAGGCAAGACGGTGTCGGTGTATCCGGAGGGGACGATCACGGCCGACCCCGATGGCTGGCCCATGCAGCCGCGGACCGGGGCCGCTCGCATCGCCCTGGCGACACGAGCCCCGGTGATCCCTGTGGGGCAGTGGGGGGCCAACCACGTGATGCCCGGAAAGAAACTCACCTATCCGCGGCTGTTCCCCCGCAAGACCATGTATGTGAAGGCGGGCGACCCGGTGGACCTGTCCGACCTGTACGGGCGCGACGACAAGGAAGCCCTTCGTGAGGCCAGCCGCCGCATCATCATGGCCATCACCGACATCGTCGCCGAAATCCGTGACGAGACCGCGCCGGAGGGTCGCTGGGACATGCGCCACGGCGCCCGGGTCTGAGCCATGGTTCCCGTGATCGATCACGTGGCCGTTCTCGGCGCTGGAGGCTGGGGCACGGCGTTCGCGCTTCTCCTCGCCGACGCCGGGCGCAACGTGACCCTGTGGGCACGAGACCCCCGGGTGGCCGACGCGATCAACACCGAGCGCCGCAATGAGCGGCGCCTTCCCGGAATCGAACTCCCGGTGCAGGTGCGGGCGACATCGGACCGTTCGGCGGCCGTGGCTGACGCCGACGCCGTGGTGATCGCGTTGCCGTCGCAGACCGTCCGGGCCAACATGACGGGCTGGGCGCTGCCGAGGGGCGTCCCCGTGGTGAGCTTGGCCAAAGGCCTCGAGGAGGGCACCGGCCTGCGGATGAGCCGGGTTCTGGCCGAGTGCGGTGTCGCGCCAGATCAGATCGCGGTGCTGAGCGGGCCGAACCTGGCAGATGAGATCGGCCGCCGTGAGCCGGCGTCGGCAGTGGTCGCGGCCGCCGAGCATGATCTGGCGGTGGACATCCAGCGCGCGTGCCATGGTCCGAATTTCCGCGCCTACACCAGTACCGATGTCACCGGGGTCGAGGTGGGCGGCGTCACGAAGAATTCCATCGCCATCGCTGTCGGCATGGCCATCGGGCTGGGGCTGGGTGCCAATGCGGTCGCAGCTCTCACCACGCGCGGGCTCGCCGAGAGCACACGGCTCGGGGAGGCGATGGGCGCTGACCCGCTCACGTTCCAGGGAATGGCAGGTATGGGTGACCTGGTGGCAACCTGTTTCTCGCCGCTTTCGCGGAACCGAAGCTTCGGCGTGGAGCTGGGGCGTGGAGTGGCGGTGGAGGCCGCGCTCGCACACGGGCGGGGCGTCGTGGAGGGGGCCCGGTCCACTCCTGTGGTGGCCCAAGTGGCAGGTGGTATCGGTGTCGACATGCCGGTGGTCTCGACCGTCTGTGATGTTCTGGCGGGGCTGCTCACTCCCGCAGAGGCGCTCGACCGTGCCATGGCGCGAGAGCTGAAACCCGAGCGCTGACCGGAGCGGAGGTGCCTCGGGCCGCGACTCTCACCGCGCTGTGTGGGGAGAACGGGCCAGGTGGGCGCGATCGGTGACAGGCGTGATCTGACCAAGCGATTGTTGCAGACCCGCCTGTGTCAAGGCTGCAGGAGGGGCAATGGTTCCTGCTAGGCTCCCCGCACTGGGTGAGCCGGGAAGTCTGGTCGGCGACGAATTTTGCCTACCCCGAGGAGAATGCCCATGCGCCACATGGCCGGGCGAATCACTGAGTCACTGCGAACCGAGACAGTCGGCGGGTTGCTGCTCGTCGGAGCCGCGATCCTGGCGTTGGTCTGGGCCAACTCGCCGTGGCAAGACACTTATCACCAGATCCGCGAGACCAGTTTCGGCCCCGCCGCGCTGCATCTGGATCTGAGTGTCGCCCACTGGACGGCCGACGGGTTGTTGGCGATCTTCTTCTTCCTCGTCGGCATGGAGCTCAAACACGAGTTCGTGGCCGGTGACCTCCGCAGCCCCAAGAAGGCGCTTGTCCCGGTTGCTGCGGCGGCCGGCGGGGTCATCGTTCCCGCCCTGGTCTATCTGGCGTTCAATGCGGGCAAGGACACCGTGGGTGGGTGGGCCATTCCTGCCGCCACCGACATCGCCTTCGCATTGGCGGTGCTCGCGATCATCTCATCGCATCTCCCGTCTGCCCTGCGCGTCTTCCTCCTGACGTTGGCCGTGGTCGATGACCTCATGGCGATCCTCATCATCGCCGTGGTCTACACCAGCGAGATCCGTATCCTGCCGCTCCTGCTGGCTCTGATCCCCATCGGCCTCTACTGGGTTCTGGTTCACCGCTGCTCGAAATGGTTCGCGGCCCGCACGTGGAGCCTGTGGCTCATCCTGCTGCCGATCGGCATCGTCACCTGGGCACTTGTCCATGCCTCCGGGGTCCATGCGACGCTCGCCGGCGTGGCTCTTGGCATGTGCATTCCGGTGATCGCACACTCGGCGAACACCGCTGGCGATGAGGAGCACGAGACGTCCCTCGAGCATGCTCTTGAACACACCCTGCGGCCCGTTTCCGCCGGACTGGTCGTGCCCCTGTTCGCTTTGGGTGCTGCCGGTGTCACGGTGGAGGGGTCGGAGTTCCTCGGCTCACTGTCGAGCCCGGTCGTTCTCGGCATCGCCTTGGGTCTCCTGCTCGGAAAGCCGGTCGGGATCATGCTGACCACCGTCATCGTCTCCAGGCTCACCCCCGACGAGTCGGATGACTCCATGTACTGGCTCGATCTCGTCGGGATCGGCATGCTCGGCGGCATCGGTTTCACCGTGTCGCTGTTGGTGAGTGAACTCAGCTTCGCCGGGACGGATCATCTCGACAACGCCAAGATTGGTGTGCTCACCGGCACGCTTCTCTCGGCCCTGTGCGCCACCGTGGTGCTGGCACTGCGCAACCGGCATTACAAGCGAATGGAGGCGAGTCGGTGAGGGGCCACGCCGTGGCGGTTCCGCCAATCGCCGAAACCGCTTGTAGCCTGTGGGAATGACCGCAGCAGGGAATCAGTCTGCCCACCACGAGTCGCGTTCAGAACAGGAGCGCGCCCGGGTGGCCCTCGTCTTCGGCGGGGCCTCGACCGAACATGGTGTCTCGTGCCTCACGGCAGCCAGCATCGCTGCGGCGATCGACCCCGATCGATATGAGGTCGTCGGGATCGGCATCACGACCGAGGGCCTGTGGGTACATGTCCCCGTCGACGAGATCACTGCACTTGGCGCCGAGGGCGATGAGCTTCCGTCGGTGTCGCCGCATCACCCCGAATGCCATCTGTTGCGCCGTGCCGATGGGCCGCGTCTGGTCACGGTCGACGCCGGCACGATACGCGATGAGACGCCCATCGACGTCGCCTTCTCGCTCCTGCACGGACCATTCGGTGAGGACGGCACCATCCAGGGGATGTTCGAGATGCTCGGGGTGCGCTATGTGGGGTCGGGCGTCGCGGCCAGCGCCAACGGGATGGACAAGCACCTGATGAAGACCGCTTTCGCCGACGCCGGTCTTCCGGTCGGGCCGTACACCGTCATCACTCCAGCCGACTGGGAGAACCATCCCGATGAGGCTCGTGGACGGGTGGAGGCTCTGGGTTTCCCCGTCTTCGTCAAGCCCGCTCGCGGTGGTTCGAGTGTCGGCATCAGCCGCGTGACACGGCGGGAGGAACTCGATGACGCCTTGATCGAGGCCCGGCGTCACGACCCCAAGATCGTCGTCGAAGCAGGATTCGTGGGAGCCCGCGAGCTCGAATGTGCCGTACTGGGCTCCTTCGAGGGGCCGCCGCGGGCGTCGGCCATCTCCGAGATCGTCATGCACACCAATGATGGTTTCTACGACTTCGAATCGAAGTACAACCCGGCCGAGGGGGCCATGGAACTGGTGGTTCCGGCGCATCTGTCGGAGGAGACCACCGAGGCCCTGCGCCGTCTCGCGGTATGGGCATTCACCGCGATGGGTTGTGAGGGATTGGCACGAGTCGACTGTTTCCTCACCGCCGAGAACGAACTGTTCGTCAACGAGATCAACACCATGCCCGGCATGACCGAATTCTCCGGATACCCGAAGATGTGGCAAGCCGCAGGCATGCCCTACCGCGAGCTCGTCACCGAACTCATCGAACTCGGACTCCGCCGTCCGCTCGGGCTGCGCTGACCCGGCGAGCGTTCTCACACACAGGAGCGCTCACACGCAGGGTGTGTGCTGGGGCACATTCCTGTCGATCGCGTCGGCGACGAACGTGAGGGCACCCGCCTCGGGTGCATGATCCGATGGTACGGCGACCTCCACGAACACGTCCCGGCCCAGGGTGGTGAACACCCGGCCACCGGTACCCGGTTGATCGAACCAGCCGACGCCGTTGACCTCAAGACACTCCGATGTCGGAGTCATCTGCTGCGGTTCGGGGACGCCACAGCGCAACGTGATGGGCGGGCGACCCCACGCCGCCGAGTGACGCCCCGGTTCGGTGGGGCGACGTTCCTGATCCAACACCGTCTCGGGGAGATCGGCCATGAGCGCAGCGCACGTTTCGGCTTCGGTCCCGGAGAGTTCGGGCTCATCGAGCCGCACGCTCGAACCACACGCTGTGATCAGCATCAGGAGAGCCCCCGTCAGTGCCAGATGAGCACGATGCATCACTCAGAGGTTGACCACGGAGCAGGTCACGGTGCGGGTGATGCCCTCGGACTGCTGGATCTTCGAGACGATCATGGCGCCCAGCTCGTCGACCGAATCGGCCTCGGCGTGGACGATGATGTCGTAGGGCCCGATGACGTCTTCAGCACGGGTCACACCCGGGATCTGGCGAAGGTTCTCGGCCACCTCGGCGGCTTGGCCGACGAGGGTCTGGACCAGGACGTAGGACTGGACGGTCATGACATCACCTTTCAGGTACGCGCCGGTGTCAGGAAAGCGCCGACGGGTCTTGTTGTGGCTCACCGATCCGCTGCGGTGCGGATCGGCCAAGCGGTCCACCAGGCGTCCGCCATCACAGGCGTTCACCCTGCTCGACCACTCTGCCGGGCTCCACGCTAGCGTGTCAGAGCGCCCGCACGGAATGGCCCGATGAAGATCGTTGGGCTCCGATCAGCGGGAACGGCATCGCAGCAGACAGGAGGGGCCATGATCCCGGGCAGGCACGAAGCCGGTGAGACCGTCGGCGACGTCGGAGAGTTCGCCCTGATCGACCAGATGCTCGACGGGCTCGTCGATGATGGCCGGGTGACGGTCAGGCCTGGTGATGACGCCGCGGCCTTCGTCACCGAGGGCGACACGGTCGTCACCACCGATGTGCTGAACGAAGGAGTCCACTTCCGGACCGACTGGTCGGATGCCGAGGACATCGGTGCACGGGCCGTCGCGCAGAATCTCGCCGATCTCGAGGCGATGGGTGCTGATGTGCTCGGAGTGGTGGCGGCGGTCAGCGTCCCCACCACCACCGACGCCGCGTGGGTCCGGGCACTCTCCGCCGGTATGCGCACCGAATGCGCCAGAGCGGGCGCGACCCTCCTCGGGGGCGACCTGTCGTCCAGCCCGCACATCAGCATCGCCGTCACCGCACTGGGCGACCTGCGCGGGCGAGCACCGGTGCGTCGTGGCGGAGCGCGCCCGGGCGACGTCGTGGCGGTGAAGGGGCGCCTCGGCTGGTCGGCCGCCGGGCTGTTCGTCCTCACCCGTGGCTTCAAGTCCCCGCGTGCGGTGGTGTCGGCCTACCGGGTGCCGGAGGTGCCCTACGGCGAGGGCCGACGGGCCGCCGAGGCCGGAGCCACGAGCATGATCGATGTCTCCGACGGCCTCCTGGCCGATCTCGGCCATATCGCCGAACAGTCGGGTGTGGGGATCCGGATCAGCTCCGAGGCGCTCGACGTGCCCGACCCGCTCCAGGCGGTGGCGGCCACGACCGGCTCCAGCCCGCTGCGGTTCGTGCTGACCGGTGGCGAGGACCACGCGCTGGTGGGTACCTTCGACCAGGTCGATGTGCCCTCGGACTGGGCGATCATCGGTCGCGTCGCCGAAGGTGGCGGCGTCCTCGTCGACGACGAGGAATGGGATCCGGAGGAGGGGACCGGCTATGTCCATTTCCAGCGTTGACCAGCCTTCCGGCCTCGAGCGGTCAGGGATGCTTCCGACCGCTCGGGTGCTGACGATCGCGGGATCCGACTCCGGTGGGGGAGCGGGCATCCAGGCCGACCTGCGCACCATGGCCGCGTACGGGGTGCACGGTATGAGCGTGATCGCCTCGGTCACCGTCCAGAACTCGCTCGGCGTGCAGGGTTTTCATCAGATCCCGTTGGATGTCATCGAAGCCCAGTTCCGGGCCGTGGTGGATGACATCGGCGTTGATGCGATCAAGACCGGGATGCTCGGTGATGCGGTGACGATCGACCTCGTGGCGAACCTCCTCGCCGATGTGGACGTGCCCGTGGTCATCGACCCGGTGTGCGCCAGCAAGCACGGCGACCCGTTGATCCTCGAGGATGCGCGTTCGCACATCGTCACCGAACTCGCGCAGCGCGCCACCGTGATCACCCCCAACCTCGGAGAGGCCGCCCTGCTCTCCGGTCTCGACATGGACGCCGACCCGGCCGATCTGGCCGCTCCGCTCCTTGCCGCTGGCGCGGAATGGGTGCTGGTCAAGGGAGGACACGCCGAGGGGCCACCCACCGACCACCTGATCGGTCCGGGCGGGCGTCACTCCTACACCGGTGAACGACACGACAACCGTCACACGCACGGCACCGGATGCACGTTGGCGGCGGCCATCGCGTCCCTGCTGGGGCTGGATCATGCCACGACGGGAACCCCCGACGTGCCGCGAGCGGTGGAACGTGCCAACGCCTATGTGAACGGCGCGATCAAGAACGGCTTCGCGTTGGGATCGGGCATCGGCCCGGTCGATCACCTGTGGCGGGTCCGCGAACACCTCTTGGATTGAATCCCCGAAGGGATGCCTCGGCCCGGCGTGTGCGATGTGCGTCTTGCCGAGTGAGCACATAAGGTCACAGACATGGCGAGTCGTGCGTCTTCCCCCGCACGCACCCGTTCGGCCAGCCGTGCTGGTTCCGGGGCGCGCAGTGGCGGGAATCAGAAGAAGTCCACGCGGCGGGCCCCCCAGAAGCGGGCCACGCCGCAGTCAAACGCACCCGTACCCACCTTGGGGCGAGGGATCGCCGCTGTCTACGGAGCCATGGCCCATGTCACCGGGCGCCTGGTGCGATCGATCGGTAATGGAACCGAGGAACCCGAGGTCAGACGCGATGGCGTCGGCCTGTTCCTGCTCGGATGCTCCATCGTGCTGGCGGCCGCGTTCTGGTTCGGACTGCCCGATCCGGTGGGGGCGGGGATCGTCTTCGGCGTCACCACGATCATCGGGAGCCTCGGCTTCGCGTCGCCGATCATGGTGGGCTGGCTTTCCTGGACGACTCTGCGTGCACCGATCCCCGAGGGGCCTGCCGGACGCCGCGTTCTTGGTTGGACCCTGCTGCTGGTGGGGATCCTCGGCCTGTTGAGCATCGCCGACGGCTTGCCTCGACCAGACAATGCCGTGGCCATCCGCCATGCCGGAGGGATGATCGGGTTCGTCGTCTCCAGCCTCCTGGCCGACCTCATGACCCGTTGGGTGGCCGTTCCGCTTCTGGTGCTGCTCACCCTCTATGGCTTCCTGGCCGTCATCGGGCTGCCGCTGTACCGCATCATCGACATGATGCGGACCGTCGCGGCTCACCCCGACAGTGACATCGAGTACAGCGGTGAGATCGCCTACGACACCCCCGTGGTCTCCCACCCGGAGAACGATGAGAGGACGGAGGCCAAACCCAAGACCAGGCGTCGCCGGAAGAAGGCCGACGCCGAGGTCACCGAACCGGTGGAGCACAGCACGGGTCTGTTCGATGTGGAGGCGCTCGGCGACCCGGCCTTCGGTGGCGTCGACGATGCCACGACCCAGGGGATCGCCGCGACCTCCGGGGCCGACTCCGACTCCACCGGCCGCACCACCGCGGGCCTGCCGCCGGGGGCGGAGCCCAGCGTCAGCGAGGTCGAGGCGCCGGATCATTCGCCCATTCCACAGCGCGTCGAGCAGCTCCAGCTCTCCGGCGATGTCCAGTACACCCTGCCGGAGGCGGACACCCTCAAACCGGGAACCCCGCCCAAATCCAGGTCCGAGGCCTCGGAGAAGGTCGTGGAGGCCCTCCGTGGGGTGTTCGAGGAGTTCAAGATCGACGCCCACGTCACCGGCTACTCGCGAGGACCGACCGTCACCCGCTACGAGATCGAGCTCGGAGCCGGCGTCAAGGTCGAGCGCGTCACCGCCCTCAGCAAGACCATCTCCTACGCTGTCGCGTCGGCCGATGTGCGCATCCTCTCGCCGATCCCCGGAAAGTCGGCCATCGGTATCGAGATCCCGAACACCGACAAGGAAGTGGTCTCGCTCGGTGACGTGCTGCGTTCACCGGCCGCCCGCAACGACCAGAGCCCCATGACCGTCGGACTGGGCAAGGACGTCGAAGGCGGCTTCGTCGTGGCCAACATGGCCAAGATGCCCCACCTGCTCGTCGCCGGCGCCACCGGTTCGGGTAAGTCGTCGTTCATCAACTCGATGATCACCTCGATCATGATGCGTGCGACCCCAGATGAGGTGCGCATGCTGCTGGTGGACCCCAAGCGCGTCGAGCTCAACGTGTATGAGGGCATCCCACACCTGGTGACGCCGATCATCACCAACGCGAAGAAGGCGGCCGAGGCCCTGCAATGGGTCGTCCGTGAGATGGACATGCGGTACGACGACCTCGCCGAGTTCGGTTTCCGCCACGTCAAGGACTTCAACAAGGCCGTGCTGGCCGGGCAGGTGAAGGTGCCCGAGGGCTCCGAGCGCAAACTTGAGCCCTACCCGTACCTGCTCGTCGTGGTCGATGAGCTTGCCGACCTCATGATGGTGGCGCCGCGTGATGTGGAGGACTCCATCGTCCGCATCACCCAGCTCGCCCGCGCCGCAGGCATCCATCTGGTGTTGGCGACCCAGCGTCCCTCCACCGATGTGGTGACCGGCCTGATCAAGGCCAACGTGCCTTCGCGACTTGCGTTCGCCACCTCCTCGATGACTGACTCGCGAGTCATCCTCGATCAGCCCGGCGCCGAGAAACTCGTCGGGCAGGGTGACGGGCTGTTCGCGCCGATGGGTGGCAAACCCATCCGTGTGCAGGGCTCGTGGGTCACCGAGAACGAGATCCGGCAGGTGGCCGACCACGTCCGCGAACAGTTGGACCCGCACTACCGCGAGGACGTCGGCGCGCCCAAGGAGACCAAGAAGGTCGCAGAGGACATCGGCGACGACCTCGAACTGGTGCTCGAGGCGGTCCAGCTCGTGGTCAACCTGCAGTTGGGCTCCACCTCGATGTTGCAGCGCAAGCTGCGCGTCGGCTTCGCCAAGGCCGGACGCCTCATGGACATCCTGGAGACGCGTGGCGTCGTCGGGCCGTCAGAAGGATCCAAACCGCGTGAGGTGCTGGTGAAGCCCGATGACCTCGACGATGTGCTGGCCAATCTTCAGGCCGGCTGACGCCGCGTGATAATGGGCGACGATGACTGACACGACCACCGTTCACATCCAATCTCTGGGATGTGCCCGCAATGACGTTGATTCCGAGGAACTCGCCGGACGCTTGGCGGCCGAGGGGTTCGAACTCGTCGACGACCCGGAGAGCGCCGACGCGGTCATGGTCAACACCTGCGGGTTCATCGAGTCAGCGAAGCAGGATTCGGTGAACACATTGCTGGCCGCCGCCGACCTCAAGGACGGTGGCCGGACGAAGGCCGTTG
The DNA here is from genome assembly GCF_006716235.1 of Propioniferax innocua. GTDB lineage: Bacteria > Actinomycetota > Actinomycetes > Propionibacteriales > Propionibacteriaceae > Propioniferax > Propioniferax innocua. The sequence continues at coordinate 62,643 of NZ_VFOR01000005.1, forward strand.
TCGCCGTGGGATGCATGGCCGAGCGGTACGGCGTCGAGCTGGCCGAGGCCATGCCCGAGACCGATGCGGTGCTGGGCTTCGATGCCTACACCGACATGGGGGAGCGTCTGCGTCGGATCCTTGCCGGGGAACGCCCCGAATCGCACGTGCCCCGCGATCGCCGGACGCTCCTTCCGATCTCCCCGCGAGAACGCGGTGCCGCCGCCGGTGAGACCCCGGGCCATGCCCGTGTTGTGCCGAGCGCTGACGAGGGGAAGGACCCGGTGGGTTCGCTCGGCGGCGAAGGACATGGTGGCCGGGTATTGCGTCGGCGTCTGCACAACAGTCCGATGGCGCCGCTGAAACTGGCTTCGGGCTGTGATCGACGCTGCGCGTTCTGCGCGATCCCCAAGTTCCGTGGCGCGTATCTCTCGCGTCCACCGCTGGATGTGGTGGCAGAAGCCGAATGGCTGGCTGACCACGGCGTCAGGGAAGCCTTCCTGGTGAGCGAGAACTCCTCCAGCTACGGCAAGGACCTGGGGGATGTGCGCGCGCTGGAGGCGCTCCTGCCGGAGCTGGCCCGGGTCGAGGGGCTGGACTGGATCCGTGTCTCCTATCTCCAACCTGCGGAGATGCGCCCCGGGCTCATCGAAGCCATGCTCGACACACCCAAGGTGGTGCCGTACTTCGATCTCAGCTTCCAGCACGCGTCCGGGCCCCTGCTGCGGCGCATGAGACGCTTCGGCGACGCCGAACAGTTCCTCGCGCTCATTGAACAGATCCGGGACAAGGCACCGCAGGCCGGGATACGCTCCAACGTCATCGTCGGGTTTCCCGGTGAGACCGACGAGGATGTCGATGTGCTCCATGACTTCCTCGAACGTGCCGGGCTCGACGCGATCGGCGTCTTCGCATACTCCGACGAGGAGGGGACCGAGGCCGAGCATCTGGATGGGCATGTCGATCCCGAGGTCGTCGAGGAACGGCGGAGCGCCACGACCGATCTGGCTGAGACCCTCATGAACGATCGGGCACTCCAGCGTGTGGGAGAACGCGTCGAGGTCCTCATCGAGGAGATCGATGTCGAGGCCGGGGAGATCATCGGCCGTGCGGCGCATCAGGGCCCCGAGGTGGATGGACAGTGCCTGATGGCCGGTCTCGATGCAGCCGCCGTGGGCATCGGGCACATGGTTTCAGGCACTGTCGTCGGCACCGAGGGCGTCGACCTCGTGGTGGAGGCCGACCGATGAGCGGGCTGCGTGCTCAGGTGAACGGGCCGAACATCCTCACCGCGCTGCGGATCGTGCTGGTCCCGTTGTTTGGCTGGATGCTGCTGGCTCACCCCGACGACGTGCAGTGGCGCATCTTCACGACCCTGATGTTCTCGGTGGCGATCGCCACCGACTTCGTCGATGGTTGGTGGGCCCGGAAATACAACTTGGTGACCGATTTTGGAAAGATCGCCGACCCGATCGCCGACAAGGCCATCACCGGTATGGCCTTCGTCGGGCTCAGCATCATCGGTGAGCTTCCGTGGCTCATCACGATCTGCATCCTCGTGCGTGAGTGGGGGATCACGCTTTTCCGGTTCATCCTGCTTCGGCGCGGCGTGGTGCTGGCTGCCAGTCGTGGCGGCAAGTTGAAGACGGTGCTGCAGTCGGTGGCGCTGATCTTGTTCCTGCTGCCCCTGGTGCCCTATGGCTGGGCGGTTCCGAGTCTCGCGGAGATCCCTGACCTCGTCTCGTGGATCATCATGATCCTGGCCACGTTGCAGACGGTGATCACCGGCGTCCAGTACGTGGTGGACAACCTCAAGGAGTGACGCATGCCCGAGACATTGGCGCGCCGCGTCGTGACCGGTTTCACCAAGAGCGGGGTGACGCTCGCCACCGCTGAGAGCCTGACCGGTGGCCTGCTGGGTGCCACGATCACCTCGGTGTCCGGGGCCTCGGCGATGTATCGCGGTGGACTGATCACCTATGCCACCGAACTGAAGCAGACGCTCGGTGGTGTCACTGAGGAGGCGCTGCGTGACCATGGTGCGGTCAGTGAGGCGACGGTGCGCGCCTTGGCGTCGACCGCCGCGATGACGTGCGATGCAGATATCGGGGTTGCGCTGTCAGGGGTGGCTGGTCCTGATGAGCAGGAGGGACACCCTGTCGGCACCGTCTGGTTGGGATGGGCGCTGCGGGATCGGCGTGCCGAGGCGGGTCTCGACACCGGTGCACGGTTGCTCCATCTCGATTCGGAGGGAGGCCGCGAAGCGGTACGTGAAGCGGCCGTGGAGGCGGCATTGGAGCAGATGGTCGATCTGCTGGGTGTCAGGTGCTGATCAGCATTGGCGCCGTCGGGTAGGGTTTCAGTATGGAATCGTTGGTCAGACCGGTGCTGATGCGGGAGCTCATGGGGGAGATCCTGCGTGCCGAACGTGTCGGCCAGAAGCAGACGCTTCGGCAGGTCGCGGCGCAGGCTGGGATCAGCCTGGGTTATCTCTCGGAGGTCGAGCGTGGCCAGAAGGAGGCTTCCTCGGAGCTTCTGTCGGCGATCTGCCAGGCGCTGGGTCTGCCGCTCTCGTCGTTGCTCGCCCTGGTCAGTGACCGGATGGCGGTGGCGGAGGGCCGGTTCGCCCCGGCTGACATGGGCTCGGCTGGCATGGGCTCGGTTGAGATGAGTGCCGCGGCCTGATCGTGCGGGAGACCGAATTCTGGCAACGCATGGAACGCCATCTCGGTGGTGCCTACGCGGCTGTGTGGGCCGATCAGACGCACTTGGCGGCTCTTGATGATCGCACCGTGACCGAAGCCCTGCATGCCGGGGTTCCCTGCAAGCGGGTCTGGCGTGCGGTGCACGAACAGTTGGAATTGCCTGCTCACGAATGGTGACGGCGTGTCGCCCGTGTTCGAACGTTCGTTCGAGTAGGTTGTTCACGAGTGCGGTTCGGTCATGATCTTCGTCCACAGTCTGCTGGGTGAGTGGGCGATTTCTGTCGGACCCCTTCCATAACGTAGGCCGTACGTCACGCGGAGGCGTGCGGAAGAGCACGTCACGCGGAGGCGTGCGGAACAGGTACAGGAGAGACGATGGCAACAGCTGCACCGGATCGTGACAAGGCCCTTGAGACAGCCCTTCAGCAGATCGAGAAGACCCATGGCAAGGGGTCTGTGATGCGTTTGGGGGATGACAACCGTCCGCCGGTCGCGGTGATCCCCACTGGGTCCATCGCGCTTGACATCGCTTTGGGTGTTGGCGGGCTTCCGCGTGGACGCGTCGTGGAGGTCTATGGCCCCGAGTCAAGCGGCAAGACCACGGTGGCCCTCCACGCGGTGGCCAATGCTCAGGCGGCCGGTGGCATCTGCGCGTTCATCGACGCCGAACATGCGCTCGATCCCGAGTACGCGAAGAAGCTGGGGGTTGACACCGATGCGTTGTTGGTGAGCCAGCCCGATAATGGCGAACAGGCCCTGGAGATCGCCGATATGTTGGTGCGCTCCGGTGCCTTGGACCTCGTGGTGGTCGACTCGGTGGCTGCGTTGACACCGCGGGCCGAGATCGAAGGTGAGATGGGTGACAGCCATGTGGGTCTGCAGGCTCGGCTCATGAGCCAGGCGCTGCGAAAGATGACAGGCGCTCTGCACGCCGCGGGCACCACCGCCATCTTCATCAATCAGCTGCGCGAGAAGATCGGTGTCATGTTCGGCTCGCCCGAGACCACGACCGGTGGTCGGGCACTGAAGTTCTACAGTTCGGTGCGCCTGGATGTTCGCCGTATCGAGACGTTGAAGGACGGCCAGGACATGGTCGGTAACCGCACCCGCGTCAAGGTGGTGAAGAACAAGGTGGCGCCGCCTTTCAAGCAGGCCGAGTTCGACATCCTCTACGGTCAGGGCATTTCTCGTGAAGGCAATCTGATCGACATGGGTGTGGAGACCGGGGTTGTGCGCAAGGCAGGCGCGTGGTTCACCTATGACGCCGATCAGCTCGGCCAGGGCAAGGAGAACGCCCGGTCGTTCCTGCGCAACAATCCCGACATCGCCGCCAGATTGGAGAAGCAGATCCGCGAGAAACTCGGGATCGACAAGACCGAGGGCGATGAAGAGGTTCCGGACGGGGTGGACCCGGAAACCGGTGAGGTCGACTTCTGAGGAAGGGCGGCATGAGAGCACGCGAGGAACCGGCGTCGGATGAACCGCGTGACGCCGGTCGTGACCCGGATGCTGATCCGGTCGATGTCGCGCGCACGATCGTGTTGGATCGTCTGACGATGCGGGCGCACACCCGGCAGGAGCTTGCCCAGGTCCTCGCGAAGAAGAACGTGCCCTCCGATGCGGCCGATCATGTGCTCACACGCATGGAGGAGGTCGGGTTGATCGACGACGCGGCCTTCGCCGAGAGCTGGGTGGAATCCCGTCAGCAGCGACGTCACCTGTCCAAACGGGCGCTGCGCATGGAGCTGCAGCGCAAGGGCGTCGACCGTGACGAGGTGGATGCTGCCCTGGACCAGGTGGATCGTTCCGACGAACGGGAGGCTGCCGAAGCGTTGGCACGCAAGAAGGTGCGCACGATGGCCCGGCTTGAGCCTCACGTGCGGCGACGTCGGCTCGCTGGAGCGCTCGCACGTCGGGGTTTCGGCTCCGATGTGGTCTCCGATGTGTTGCGAGAGGTCCTCGAAGGCGATGGGGACGACGACTTCTGGGTATCGTGAACCCGCTATGACGAATCCCGCAGTTGTTGAGCCCGCAGACACGCCCCGGACCTTCGACGTCCGCACCTACGGATGCCAGATGAACGTCCATGATTCCGAACGGATCGCCGGGGTGCTCACCGACGCCGGCTACGTGCCGGCCGGCGAAGGGCAGTCCGCCGATCTGGTGGTGTTCAACACCTGCGCGGTGCGGGAGAACGCCGACAACAAGCTGTACGGGAACCTGGGGCACATGCTGCCGGTCAAGGAAGCACACCCGGGTATGCAGATCGCCGTCGGCGGGTGCATGGCGCAGAAGGATCGCGACACGATCGTGAAACGTGCCCCGTGGGTCGATGTGGTGTTCGGCACCCACAACCTGGGTTCCCTGCCCGTGCTGCTGGAGCGCGCCCGCATCCAGGAGGAGGCGCAGGTCGAGATCCTGGAATCCCTCGAACGGTTCCCCTCGACGCTGCCGACCAGACGCGACTCGGCCTACTCGGCATGGGTGTCGATCTCGGTGGGCTGCAACAACACCTGCACCTTCTGCATCGTGCCGGCCCTGCGTGGAAAGGAACAGGACCGCCGACCGGGGGACATCCTCGCGGAGATCCGCGCCCTGGTCGATCAGGGTGTCCAAGAGGTGACTCTTCTGGGCCAGAACGTCAACGCCTACGGCACCGGCTTCGGTGATCTGTACGCCGATGGCGAGCCGCTGCGGGATCGTCAGGCCTTCAGCAAACTGCTTCGGGCATGTGGCGAGATCGACGGCTTGGAACGGGTGCGCTTCACCTCACCGCACCCCAAGGACTTCACCGATGACGTCATCGCGGCGATGGCCGAGACCCCCAACGTCATGCCGCAGCTGCACATGCCCCTGCAGTCGGGGTCGGACGCCGTTCTCAAACGCATGCGACGCTCCTACCGGGCGGAGAAATTCCTCGGGATCCTGGGGCGGGTGCGCGACGCCATGCCGCATGCGGCCATCACCACCGACATCATCGTCGGATTCCCCGGGGAGACCGAGGCCGACTTCGAGGCGACCATGGATGTGGTGCGGGAAGCCCGGTTCTCGGCGGCATTCACCTTCCAGTACTCCAAGCGTCCCGGAACCCCGGCTGCGGAGATGGAGGACCAAGTGGAGCAGTCCGTGGTCTCCGAGCGTTACGGGCGACTCCTGGATCTGGTCAACGAGACCGCTTGGCAGGAGAACCGGAAACTCGAGGGCCGTGAGGTCGAGGTCATGTTCGCCGAGGGTGAGGGACGCAAGGACGCCCAGACCCAGCGCATGAGCGGACGCGCTCGCGACAATCGTCTGGTTCATGTCACGGTGCCCGAGGACGCGGAACGACGTCCTCGCCCCGGAGATATCGCACGTACCGTCATCACCCATGCGGCACCGCACAATCTGCATGCCGACGCTGGGATCACCGAGCTGCGTCGCACTCGCGGTGGCGACGCTTGGCAGGCGCGTCAGGAACAGCCCGAACCCGCCGGAGTCGGCTTGGGGATGCCCACGATTCGTAAGCGTTGACCCCCGCAGGAGCCCGTTCGGTGCAAGGATGCAGCCATGAGCATCAGCGGGTGGGAGTGGTTCTGGGCCGGTGAGCACGGCCGCGACCGGCTCTTGCGGGAGACGTTGGACGCCGAGATATCGCACAGTGCGATGAGGACATCGGCGTTGACGAGTCGTCTCAACCATCTCCAGGGGTCGGTCGAGAAACGGTTGGAGGCGTTGACGCTGGCGTTCGACGCCTACGTCGAGCTGGGGGATCTGCGTCAGCAACTCAATGAGTTGCCGAACACCCGTCAGGCACGTCTCGAGGTCGCCCGGGTCATGGAGGAGCTCATGGCCACCGGACGCGCCGAACCGATCGAGGCGACCGGTGAACTCGACCTGTGGCTCACCCATGCGATCAACGCGGTCGTGCATCGCATCACTGCTGGAGAGCCAAGCGCTGACGAACGCGTTGCTCGCGAACAGTCCAGTGATGCCCCGATCTTCATCGCTCTCGTGCTGGGCGGCCTCGGGCAAGGAGAGGCCGTCCAGGACGACCTCGCCGAGCTCATGATCACCGACGGTTCGGCGAATCCTTCGCGTCAGGCCCTGTGGGAAGGGATCATCACCGGGAAGTTCGGCCTTCACGCGCTCGAGACGGTGGAAACGGCGGTCCGCCCCCATCTGGCGGCGGTGCAGGACTGGGCGGAGTGGCTCGACCGGTGGGCCCCGTCGACCCGCGGTGCCGGGCTCTACGACAACGCGCTGCATCTCGCCCAGACCCTCGATGAGCTCACCGAACCCGATCCCGTTGTCGCCGAAGCGCGCGGTGCCCGTGCCCGTGAACAGATCCGGGAACAGTCTGCGGTGATGGCAAGTGGTGTCACGGGCCAGGAACGCCACTTGCGGGCGAGGGCCGAGGTGCTCCGGGCCCGCATCGAGAACCCGGACGCCGCGGCCGAGGACGCCGGGGAGGCGGAACGGGACGCCCACGTGGAGTTCGACGCCCTCATCGGTATGGCGATCGGTGATGAGGGGCTCTCCCGAGAGGTGCGTGCCCGACTCATCCGCTGGGTGCTGATCAGTGTGCGTGAGGCGATCAGAGCCGTTGCGCCCGCGGAGATCCCCACCGATGCCCTCGAGCTGCGCAAGAACTACCACGGGGTCACGATTCGCGTCGATGAGGAGGGGCCCGACCCCGCCGCCCGAGAGGCGGCTATCGCCCAGGTCCGTCGCTCCGAGCGACGGGCCCCGATCCGCCCCTGGGTGGCCGGCGCTGTCGCAGGCGTCGGCCTTTTCACGCTGATCATGGCCATCGTCCTCACGACGGGCGCTCTGGCGTGGATCGGTGTGCTGCTCGCGGTCACCGGAGGCGCCGGTTACGTGTGGCTCAAACGGATCGATGATGAGTACGACGACTCGGTGGAGGTGCTCCTGCGCAGCCTCGACCGGAAGCTCGAGGACGATCAGGCCGCGGTGGTGAAGCGGGCGGCCGAGCGCCGGGAGCAACGTCTCCTGGAACAGGGACGCCAGGCTGTTCTGGAGACCTTGGCTCCTTTGGGAGAATGACGCCCATGAGCGAGCTTCCCGTCCCGGTCCTGGTGGGACCCACCGCCTCGGGAAAGTCGGGGCTGGCCGTGGACCTCGCGCTGGCACTCGCCGAGCGCGGCCGACCCGCAGAGATCGTCAACGCCGACTCCATGCTCGTTTACCGAGGGATGGACATCGGTACCGCCAAACCCACGGTGGATGAACGACGCGGTGTCCGCCATCACCTGATCGACATCATGGACGTCACCGAAACCGCTTCGGTCGCCACCTTCCAGGGGATGGCCCGTGAGACGATTGCCGACTGCCGGGCCCGTGGCGTTATCCCCATCGTCGTGGGTGGGTCGGCGCTCTACTCGCGGGCGGTCACCGACGAGTTCGACTTCCCCGGTACCGACCCGAAGATCCGTGCAGCGTGGGAGGCCGAGCTCGAACGGGTGGGGCCGGAGGCGCTCCACGCCGAACTGGCGCGACGCGAGCCCGCAGCCGCCGAGCAGGTTCTGCCGGGCAATGGTCGACGTATCGTCCGTGCACTCGAAGTCATCGATCTGACCGGTTCCTTCGTCGCCCACCTGCCCCGGCTTGTGTATGCGCTGCGCGGCGTGGTGCAGATCGGGCTCGATCTGGAGCGTGACGTCCTCGATGAGCGCATCGAGATGCGCGTCGACCAGATGTGGGCCGACGGGCTGGTCGACGAGGTGCGGCGGCTCATTCCAGAAGGCCTGCGGGAGGGACGTACTGCCTCGCGTGCATTGGGATACCGCCAGGTGCTGGAATTCTTGGCCGGTGAATGCACCGAAAAGGATGCGCGGGACGCGACGGTCACCCAGACGCGGCGATTCGCACGCAAACAGCTCGGCTGGTACCGGCGTGATGAGCGGATCACCTGGATCCCGGCGTTGGCCGATGACCGCGTCGACCGGGCACTGGAGATCTGTGCTGCAGATGATTGACTTGCCCCATGCGCACTTGGTCGTTCGCCAAAGGGCACGGCACGGAGAATGACTTCGTCATCATCGTGGACCGCCATGATCTGTTGAGCCCCGGTACCGACGATGTCCGGTATCTGTGTGACCGACGCGTCGGCGTCGGTGGTGACGGCTTCCTTCGAGCGGTCAAGGCTGAACACATCGACGGCTGGGATGGCGATCCCGACCTGTGGTTCATGGATTACCGCAATGCCGACGGTTCGCTCGCCGAGATGTGTGGAAATGGCATCCGCGTCTTTGCTCGTCATCTTGCTGACGAAGGGCTCATCGGTGCTGAGGTGAGCATCGCCACGCGTGCCGGGGCCAAACAGGTCTCAGTGCTGAGCGACGGACGCGTACGCGTGGACATGTCGCCGGTTCGGCTGATGGCGGAGTCCCGCGTGACCCATGGTGGCTGTGCTTATGACGCAGTGGGCGTCGATGTCGGCAATCCTCACGCGGTCTGCGGCACCGACGACCTCGAGGCCCTTGACCTCACCATCGCTCCGGAATTCGACGCCGAGGTCTATCCCGCAGGAACTAACGTGGAGTTCGTGTGTGGACTCGGGGACCATCACGTCGCGATGCGGGTGTTCGAGCGAGGTGTGGGGGAGACCCGCTCGTGCGGTACCGGAACCGTGGCGGCCGCTACTGCGGCCCGTGCTTGGGCCGGTGAACGCGATGACGCGTCGTGGCGAGTCGACGTGCCTGGTGGGTCGCTGGAGATCGCTTTCCACGGTGACGCGATCACGATGACCGGACCGGCCGTGCTCGTCGCCCACGGTGAAGTCGTCCTTCCCGACTGATCGGGGCGCCGATCGGGGCTTGGGGGACGAGGCACTTCACGGAACAGTTTTGTGCTTCATGGGAGAATGGCCGGACGATGACTTCTGCCCACGCCACATCCCTGCCGGATCCTGACGATGGATTCGCCCCCGATGACGAACTCCACATCGGGCCGATCGAGACCCTGCCCGAACGCAACGGAGCGGTGGAGCCTGCTGACGCCGACGGCGACCAGCTCGAACGCGCCGAACGCGAATCGCTGCGCCGCGTCGGTATGTCGACCCAGCTCGCCGACATCGGTGAGGTCGAGTACCGCGATCTCCAGCTTGAACGTGTCGTGCTCGTGGCGGTCTGGACCACCGGATCCCACGTGGATGTCGACAACTCCGTAGCCGAGCTGCAGTTGCTGGCCGAGACCGCCGGTGCCCAGGTGCTCGAGGGCCTCGTGCAGCGTCGTCAACGTGTCGATCCGGCCACCTTCATCGGGTCGGGCAAGGTGGCTGAACTGCTCGATGTGGTGGTTGCCACGGCGGCCGACACCGTCATCTGTGACGGCGAACTGACCCCGGCCCAGCTGCGCAATCTCGAGGATCGCCTCAAGGTGAAGGTCATCGACCGCACCGCGCTGATCCTGGATATTTTCGCCCAGCACGCCAAGTCGGTGGAGGGCAAAGCCCAGGTCGAGCTCGCCCAGCTTCAGTACATGAAGCAACGCCTTCGCGGTTGGGGCGGAAACCTGTCTCGCCAGGCCGGTGGCCGCGTGTCGGCCGGCGCTGGTATCGGCGGCCGTGGTCCTGGTGAAACCAAGATCGAGACCGATCGCCGACGCATCAATCAGCGCATCAGCCAGTTGCGGGCCAAGCTCCGTGAGATGGACGGGACACGTGCCACCAAGCGCGCCGAACGCCTCCGGAACCGTGTGCCTTCGGTGGCGATCGTGGGCTACACCAATGCGGGCAAATCATCATTGTTGAATCGTCTCACCGGGGCGGGTGTCCTGGTGGAGGACGCACTGTTCGCGACCCTGGACCCGACCACGCGACGCTCCGAGACCCCCGACGGTCGTGAGTTCACCCTCACCGACACCGTGGGCTTCGTGCGTCATCTGCCGCACGATCTGGTGGAGGCCTTCGCCTCCACGCTTGAGGAGTCAGCCCACGCTGACCTGCTGCTGCACGTGGTCGATGCATCCGATCCAGACCCGGAAGGCCAGATCGCCGCGGTACGGGAGGTGCTCAATGACATCGACGCCGGTGGCATCCCCGAGATGCTCGTGTTCAACAAGGCCGACTTGGCAGAGCCTGCGGTTCTGGCGACCCTGCGCTCGGCCTACCCAGACGCGGTCATCGTCTCTGCACGGACCGGCGTCGGTCTGGACACGCTGCGTACGACTCTCTACGACGGACTCCCGCACCCTGCGATCGAGATTCGTGCGCTGGTGCCCTATGAACGCGGTGACCTGATCGACAAGATCCACCGCAACGGCGAGTTCCTCACCGCCGAGCACCGGGCGGACGGGACGTACGTGGTCGCCCGCGTCCACCCGGACCTGGCCGGAGAACTCGCACCTTTCCGGACCGACGCCGCATGAACCGGTGCCGATCCGCCGCTCTCGGAGTGGTGGTCAGCGCGTCGGCCCGATGTGTCGGGGCACTGGCATAGGGTGCCTGCGTGACGGATCATCGTGATGTGCTGGCAGCGGCCGTGTCCCGGGTCGGCGGAACCTCCCGGCCCGGTCAGGAGCAGATGGCCGACGCGTTGGCACAGGCCTTTGAGTCGGGTGACCATCTCCTGGTGCAGGCCGGCACGGGTACCGGGAAGTCCTTGGGGTATCTGGCGCCGGTGTTGACCCGCGTCCATGACCATGACGAACGTGTGGTGATCGCGACCGCAACCTTGGCCCTGCAGGCACAGTTGGCGAACAACGACATTCCGCACGCGCTCAAGGCGATGGCCGAGACCACCGGCCACGAACCCCGCTCCGCGGTGTTGAAGGGGCGCAGTAATTATGCGTGTCTGATGCGTGTCCGCGATCAGGCGGGAATGGCGCAGGAGTCACTGCTCTCCAGTGAGGAGGTCGCCAGTGCCGTGGATGACACCGATCCCGAATCGGTCACTGGAGCCGAAGTGGTGGCACTGCGCGAATGGGCCGAGGACGAGGCCGAACGCACCGGTCTCGCCGACCGCGATGATGCTCCCAGCCACACCGGTAGGGGATGGGCGCAGGTCTCGGTGTCGCAACGCGAATGCGTCGGTGCCCAGCGTTGTCCCTACGGTGAGGAGTGCTTCGCCGAGCGGGCCCGCGAACGGGCACGTCAGGCTGATGTGGTGGTGACCAACCATGCCCTGTTGGCCATCGATGCGATGAGCGATGTGCAGACGCTGCCGGAGTACGACCATGTGGTGATCGACGAGGCCCATGAACTTGTTGCACGAGTCACCGGGGCGGCATCGGCGGAGCTCTCTCCACAGCAGGTGGAGCGGGTGGCGAAGCGTTGCACGGTCTATCTCGATGATGACCTCGGCATGGACTTCCTCGACGCAGCCGATGACCTCCAGCAAGCCCTCGATGACGCCGAGCCGGGCCGTGTCACCGAACCTGGCGCGGTCACCATGGCATTCGAGCGAGTTCGTGACGTCTCCCGACGCGTCGCCTCTGCCTTGGGAGGGCGCGAAGGCGGGGGAGACACCGACAACGACAAGCGTCAAGTGCTCGCCGTGGTGCGAGAAGTCTTCGAGATATCCGAACGCATGGCCGCGCTCGGGGACTTCGATGTGGTCTACGTCAACGACCGGGAACGAGCCGGCCGGGAGGCTCGGGTGGCTCCCCTGAGCGTCGCCGGATTGATGCGGACCCGGGTGTTGGCCGAGGCCACGACGGTGTTCACATCCGCCACCCTCAAACTCGGTGGTGACTTCACGAACGTGGCCGCCAGTTTCGGGCTTCGTGCCCACGAGCGGGTCGATGATTCCGCACCCAGGTCGGGCAACGAAGCGGGGCCCGATGGGGAGGGGGACGAGGTCGGACCGTTGCCGTGGCGGGGGATCGATGTCGGATCACCGTTCGACTACCGCCGTCAGGGCATCATGTACATCGCGAAACACCTGCCGCCACCGCGCCGTGACGGCATCACAGCGGAGAACCTCACCGAGGTCGCGGAACTTGTGTGGGCAGCCGGCGGGCGCACGCTCGGACTGTTCGCCTCCCAGCGCTCGGCCGAGGCTGCTGCGGTGCATGTGCGGCGTCAACTTCCCGACCACACGATCCTGTGCCAGGGCGACGCCCAGCTGTCGGAACTGACGCGGCGGTTCATCGACGAACCGGCAGTCAGCCTGTTCGGCACCGTCTCGCTGTGGCAGGGCATTGACGTGCCGGGTGACACCTGTCAGCTCGTGATCATCGACAAGATCCCGTTCCCGCGCCCCGACGATCCCCTCATGCAGGCACGTCAACAGGCGGTCACTCAAGTCGGCGGCAATGGTTTCATGGCCGTGGCCGCGAGCCATGCCGCACTGCTGCTTGCCCAAGGCTCCGGACGCCTCATCCGCCGATCCACCGACCGCGGCCTTGTCGCTGTACTCGACCCCCGCCTTGTGACTGCACGCTACGGCAGCTTTCTCCGCGCCTCCATGCCGCCCATGTGGGCCACGACCGAACGCGAGACCGCGATCCAGGCGCTGCGACGCCTCACCGGCCAAGACTGACGCCCGTCACACGCGCGTCACACGCGTGTCACACGCGACGCATCACCGCCACAACTTTCCCCAGAATCGTTGCATCGTTCCCATCGATCGGGTCGTAGGCGGGGTTGTGCGGCATCAGCCACACCTGATCCTTGGTTCGTTTGAACGTCTTGACGGTGGCCTCGAGATCGAGAAGTGCGGCGACGATGTCGCCGTTCTCGGCATTGGACTGCTGACGCACGGCTACCCAGTCACCGTCACAGATCGCGGCGTCGATCATCGAATCACCGCGGACCTCCAGTAGGAAAACCGTGCCTTCGCCGACGAGTTGCTTGGGCAGGGGGAACACCTGCTCCACCTGTTCCTCGGCCAGGATCGGGCCGCCGGCGGCGATACGGCCCACCACGGGAACGTTGATCGCATCCGGGAATGACTCACCGATGTCTGTCACATCGAAGTCGTCGTTGTGCACACCCACCACGTGGGGCGGTTCCTCGAGGGGAGTCTGCCCGCCATCTTCCGGCAGGAGGACCTCGAGTGCACGAGGGCGACGCGGATCACGGCGCAGGAACCCTCGTTCCTCGAGAACGCGTAGCTGGTGGGAGACAGAGGACGTGCTCGACAAGCCGATCTGATCGCCCATCTCCCGAATACTCGGCGGGTAACCGTTGAGGGTCACAGCGTTCTTGATGACCTCCAGCAGTCGTCGTTGGCGTGGAGTCAACTCATCAAGATGGGGTAGATCCGATGGAAGTGGGGGGACGTTCGCCGAAGCGGTCATCTGGGCGTTGACATCGGCCTTGCGCGGGCGTCCGGGGCGGCGTTTCGGCGCATTCATGCCATCCATTCTAGGCAGGGAGCCCGCGATTCATACAACTGTTCGAGGCGTGTCGTGGTCTCGAACGTGTGAGCGGCTCAAATCTGTCGTACCCCCCTGTGATGCTTCAGGTGTAGCGCCCGGGCCACCAAGAATGTCGAAACTATGATCGATTTATTCTTGCCTCCGCGGGGTCGGGCGTGCATCCTTGTATCGAACATTTGTTCGGAGCCTGATTGCTGGTGGGGCTCTGGGCGAGAGAGCAGAAGAGCGAGAGAGCAGAAGAGCGAGAGAGCAGAAGGAGTTGGCACCCATGGCCGCAGTGATGGTGGAACGAGTCGATTCGATGGTCGGGCGCGAGGTGCGTTCGGCGCGAAGTGTGCGCTCGATGCAGGAGCCTCGGTCGCGCGCTCGCGGGCCCAGATCCCTGCGAGTGCTCGAGGGTGGCATGGCAGGGCAGGCGGTGGCCGGGTCGTGCAGGGTGTCGCGACCTGTGCCGATGGAGGCCCCCGCGTCGGGGTGGCGGCTCACGGAGCGCGGGATCGCCGTCGTCATGGGGGTGTTGGCGCTCATGGTCATGGCTGGGGTGCTGTGCGTCGTTGTCACGTTTCTTCAGGTGACCTCCTGACCGAAAAGGGTTCGACGCGCCGTGTCGCCTGATTCTTTTCGGTGACTTTTCCCTGTCCCTGTGGGGGTTGGGGCAGGTGGGGCATGAGGGGGCTTCGCGGCGTGGTTGCTCTTGTGGGGGACTCGCCCTAGGATGCCCATATCTAGTAGTTACAGACGTGTCGTTAATCCACAGATAGTGGTTGTTGTGCACATGGTGTCCACAGCCTCCCCCACAGGAATGGGGTGGGTTACGCACAGGGCTGACGGGGTTCTCCACCGTTTCGTCCACAACTGAACGTCCGACCATCGATGTGCCACCCGGGAGGTGAACGCCGTGTACTGCCCGTTCTGTCAGCACCATGATTCGCGTGTGCTCGATTCACGGACCACTGAGGACGGCCGTTGCGTGCGTCGTCGTCGCCAGTGTCCGTCGTGCGAGAGGCGATTCACCACGATCGAGCAGATGCAGATCGTCGTCGTCAAGCGCTCGGGCGTGATTGAGCCGTTCAGCCGAGACAAGGTCATCACCGGCGTGCGGAAGGCCTGCAAGGGGCGTCCGGTCACCACCGAGCAGCTGGCGAAGCTGGGGCAGGACGTCGAGGATGCCCTTCGCGCCGCCGGTCGTGCCGAGGTGCCTGCCGACGAGGTCGGTCTCGCCATCCTTGAGCCGCTGCGGAAGCTCGACCAAGTCGCGTACCTGAGGTTCGCGAGCGTCTACAAACAGTACGAATCCGTGGACGACTTCACCGCGGAGATCGACTCCCTGAAAGGGGCGCCCACGGCGTGACTTCGCGCCGCCCACACAAGACCGCGCCCTGATCGGGTGTGAGTCCCCAAGCATTGAGCATCACCACCAGCAGACATTCCACAGACACCACGAACGTGAGCAAGACGAGGAGTCACCACCCATGACCGAGACCAGTAACCAGCACGACACACGGGGTCTGACCATCGACCGCGTGTTCACCACCGAGGGTGTCCATCCGTATGACGAGGTGACATGGGAGCTTCGTGACGTCGTCCAGACCAACTGGAAGACCGGGGAGGCCGTGTTCGAGCAGCGGGATGTGGAGTTCCCGGGGTTCTGGTCGATGAATGCCACCACGATCGTCACCTCGAAGTACTTCCGTGGTGCTGTCGGCACCCCGCAGCGTGAGACGAGCCTCAAGCAGCTCATCGACCGTGTGGCCAAGAAATATCGGAGCACCGGTGAGGCCGAGGGCTACTTCGCGACGTCCGAGGACGCCGAGATCTTCGAGCACGAGCTCACGTGGATGCTGTTGCACCAGGTGTTCAGCTTCAACTCCCCGGTCTGGTTCAACGTCGGCACCGAATCGGCCCAGCAGGTCAGCGCCTGCTTCATCCTCTCGGTTGACGACTCCATGGATTCGATCCTGAACTGGTACAAGGAGGAGGGCTTCATCTTCAAGGGCGGCTCCGGTGCCGGCCTCAACCTCTCCCGTATCCGCTCGTCGAAGGAACTGCTCAGCTCCGGTGGCACTGCTTCGGGCCCGGTGTCGTTCATGCGCGGCGCCGATGCCTCGGCCGGCACGATCAAGTCTGGTGGCGCTACGCGCCGTGCGGCCAAGATGGTCGTGCTCGACGTGGACCACCCCGATATCGAGGAGTTCGTCGAGACCAAGGCGCGTGAGGAGGACAAGATCCGTGCGTTGCGTGACGCCGGCTTCGATATGGACCTCGGTGGCCGCGACATCGCCTCGGTGCAGTACCAGAACGCGAACAACTCGGTGCGTGTCACCGACGAGTTCATGAAGGCCGTCGAGGATGGTCACGAGTTCGGCCTGCGTGCCCGTATGAACAACGAGGTGATCGAGAAGGTCGACGCCCGTGAGCTGTTCAACAAGATCGCCAAGGCCGCTTGGGAATGTGCTGACCCGGGGCTGCAGTACGACGACACCATCAATGATTGGCACACCAACCCCGAGACCGGACGCATCACCGCGTCCAACCCGTGCTCGGAGTACATGTCACTCGACAACTCCTCCTGCAACCTTGCCAGCCTCAACCTGCTGAAGTTCCTGCGCGAGGACGACACCTTCGATGTGCACAACTTCGTCAAGGCCGTCGAGATCATCATCACTGCGATGGACATATCGATCACCTTCGCTGACTTCCCGACCGAGGCGATTGCGCAGACCACCCGTGACTACCGCCAGCTCGGCATCGGCTACGCCAACCTCGGTGCGCTGCTCATGGCCACCGGTCATGGCTACGACTCAGAGGGTGGACGCGCTCTCGCCGGTGCCATCACCTCGCTCATGACCGGCGTGGCCTACCGCCGATCGGCTGAGCTCGCAGGAATCGTCGGAACCTACAACGGCTACGCCCGCAATGCCAGCGCGCACCAGCGTGTGATGCGCAAGCACCAGGCGGCCAACGATTCACTGCGTACGCTCAGCGATTTCGACACGCCCATCCAGCAGGCCGCCACCGGTGAATGGGACGCCGTGGTGCGCCTCGGTGCGGAGCAGGGCTTCCGCAATGCCCAGGCCTCGCTCCTGGCGCCGACCGGAACCATCGGCTTCATGATGGACTGCGATACCACGGGTATCGAGCCGGACTTCTCGCTGGTCAAGTTCAAGAAGCTCGTTGGCGGCGGCTCGATGCAGATCGTCAACCAGACGATCCCGCGTGCGCTGGCCAACCTCGGGTACACCGACGAGACCGCCGAGGCCATCGTCGAGTACATCGCTGAACATGGTCACGTGATCGACGCCCCGGGGCTCAGGACAGAGCATTACGAGGTCTTCGATTGCGCCATGGGTGCTCGTGCCATCAAGCCGATGGGGCACGTGCGCATGATGGCTGCCGTGCAGCCGTTCCTCTCCGGTGCGATCTCCAAGACGGTCAACCTGCCAGAGTCGGCCACCGTCGAGGACATCGCTGATGTCTACCTGCAGGGCTGGAAGCTTGGGCTCAAGGCGCTCGCCGTCTACCGCGACAACTGCAAGGTCGGGCAGCCGCTCTCCGACGGCAAGAAGAAGGAAGCCAAGAAGGAGGCCGATGAGCCCAAGGTGATCATCGATCACAAGCCGCGTCGCAAGCGTCTGCCCAAGACGCGCCCGTCGTCGACCACATCGTTCACCGTGGGTGGGGCAGAGGGGTACTTGACCTCCGGGTCGTACCCTGACGACGGTCTTGGTGAGGTCTTCCTCAAGCTTGGCAAGCAGGGCTCGACCCTGGCCGGCGTCATGGATGCCTTCTCGATCGCCATCTCGATCGCACTTCAATACGGGGTGCCCTTGAAGACCTATGTCGAGAAGTTCACGAACATGAAGTTCGAGCCCGCCGGAATGACCGATGACCCGGACATTCGCATGGCGCAGTCCATCATCGACTACATCTTCCGTCGTCTCGCCCTCGACTACCTGACATTCGAGGATCGCGCCGAGCTCGGTATCCACACCGCCGCCGAGCGTCGCCGCTACGTCGAGACCGGTTCGTACATCGACGAGAGCGACAACGACCGTGAGGAAGTGGAGGGGGCCACTGCACCGGCGGGCAAGATCCAGCTGTCGCCCGGTGCAGTGGAGGACGAGCCCGAATCGGAGGAACCGACCACCGATGAGCCGACCCAGCGTACGGCCAGCGATGCGCACACCACCGCGGAACTCCTCGAGTCGTTGCAGGGCAACACCGTCGACGCTCCGCTGTGCCTGACCTGTGGAACGAAGATGCGGCCCTCGGGCTCGTGCTACGTGTGTGAGGGCTGCGGCTCCACCTCCGGCTGCAGCTGATCGGCAGAACTTCCACCACGACCGATTCCGCGTCGGCCATGCTCACCGATGGGCATGGCCGACGCGGCCGTTTCAAATGGGATACCTCGAACAGATGGGTTACACTCACGCCGTGCTCTTGCCCTTGATGACGACCCCGCAACTGATCGTTTCCATCGTCCTGGTGGTGCTGTCAGTCCTGCTGGCCCTCACGATCCTCATGCACAAGAACCGAGGTGGCGGTATGTCCGACCTCTTCGGCGGCGGTATGTCCTCCTCCTTCGGCGGCATGTCGGTGCGCGAGCGCAATCTCGACCGCATCACCGTGGTGCTCGGCGTCCTTTGGTCGCTGTGCATCATCGGGCTGTTGTTGCTGTACCGGTTCTTCCCGAACTGAGTCGGGCCGGTTTTCTCCGTCGGCCGATGCGTCGACATCCGCATTCCCGAAGCCCGCACCCTGTCGGGCTCTGTGCGGGCGTGCAATTTCCAGACATCCATCCGCAGCTATGCAAGGAGTCAACGTGGTAGGTGGCAATGCCATCCGCGGCAGTCGAGTCGGTGCAGGACCCATGGGTGAGGCCGAACGCGGTGACGCCGCTCCCCGGCTCTACGTCTCGTACTTCTGCGCCAACGATCACGAGACGCGTCCGGCCTTCGCAGCCGATGCCCAGGTCCCTGAATCCTGGGACTGCCCGCGATGCGGACTCCCGGCCAGTATGGATTCGGAGAATCCGCCGCCCCCGCCGAAGATCACGCCCTACAAGACGCACCTGGCATACGTGAAGGAGCGTCGCTCCGACACCGAGGCGGAAGCCATTCTCTCCGAAGCCGTGGCGGCATTGCAGGCTCGCCGCAAGCGCGGCGAAGTGCTCTACTGAGCCAACCGGCTGGGCCACCACACGCGTCGGCCCAGACCAAATGTCCAAGCCGGCACGAGCAGTGTCCGGACGATGAAGGTGTCCACCAGGACGCCGAAGCTCACGATGAACGCCAGCTGCGCCAAGAACAGGATCGGCAGGACCGCCAGGGCTGCGAATGTCGCGGCCAACACGATGCCTGCGCTGGTGATGACACCGCCGGTGGAGGCCATCGCCCGCTTCACCGCTTCCCCCGTGGGGTGGCCAGCGACCGCTTCCTCCCGGACCCTGGTCATGAGGAAGATCGAGTAGTCGACGCCGAGTGCCACCAGGAAGACGAAGCCCAGCAACGGCACCGTCGGGTCAGCACCTGGGAAGTCGAACACATGGTTGAACACCAGAGCTGCCGTGCCCAGTGCTGTCCCGAAGGACACCACCGTCGCGATCGTCAGCAGGGCGCCGGCCACGATTGAGCGCAGCAGCAGGCTGAGCACCACCAAGATCGCGATCAGCACAGCGGGAACCACGGTGACCAGGTCGCGTTGGGCTGTTCGTATCGTGTCATGGTTCTCAGCCGCCACCCCGCCGACCAGGGATCCGGGATCGATGACGTGGGCCACCTCGCGCACCACTTCCACCGCCTCGGAGCCGGCTTTCGGCGTGGAGATATCGCCGGCCTCGGCATCCACGATCACCCGGCCTCCGCGTTCATCGGTTGACACATCTGCCGAAACAATCTGGGGCAGGGCCGCGACTTCGCGTGCCATCTGCTCGGCCGTGTCGGCGTCGGTCACGATCTGAATCGGCTCAGCCGCGCCCAGATCGAACTTCTCATCGATGACAGCCTGACCAACCTTCGAATCGACCTCCGAAAGGATGATGTCGCTGTCATTGGTTCCCCCATTCTGGAATGTGGGGACGAATACACCGCCGGCCAGCAGCGCCACGAGGACCACAGCGCCGGTGATCTGGGGCCGCTTCTCCACACCCGAACTGATCCGCCACCAGATGCTGCGATGCGTTTCTGGAGCATGATCATCGATCTCCTCATGGGCAGTCACGCGGGGAATTCTCGGCCAGAAGACCCAACGGCCCATCAACAGCAAGGCAGGTAGCAGTGTCAGGGCCGCAAGAAGTGCCGACCCCACCGCGATGACGCCGACCGGGCCGAGGGAACGGCTCGAGTTCAGCGAGGCCAGGAGCAGGCACAGGAGACCGAGGGCGACGGTTCCCGCCGATGCTCCGATGGGCTCGATACAGGCACGCAGGGTGACCCGCATGGCCTTCCACGACGATTCATGACGCCGCAGCTCCTCGCGGTGGCGAGCCACGACCAAAAGCGCGTAGTCGGTGGTGGCCCCCACCACGAGGATGAACAGGATTCCCTGCGCCTGACCATTGACCTGGATCAGCCCTTCCTTGGCCAACAGATAGGTGATGCCTCCGGCCAGCGAGAGTCCTGCCGTTGCGGAGAACAGCACCAGCAAGGGCAGGATGATCGACCGGTAGACGATCAACAGGATCACCAGGACTGCTGCGAAGGTGACGAGCAACAACATGCCGTCGATCCCACTGAACGCTTCGCCGAGATCGGTGATGAAGCCCGCCGGACCAGCCACATGCACCTCGGCATTGGTGATCTGCGGCGTCTGCTCGCGGATGGAGGCGACCACAGAATCGAGGCGTGGATCGCCGTCGGCATCTTGTGCATTCACCTTCTCACCAGAAAGCGGAAGCAACAGCAGAACGCCGCTGCCGTCGTCGGCAGGGATGACCGGGACCACCGCATCTGTGGCCAGGTAGTCACGCAGAGGAATCCCGTCGACATCGATCCCATCGACCACGTCGGAGGCATAGGCGGCCCCGGGCATGCCTCGTGGGGGACCGGCGGGAAGCGCCTCGGAGACGACATCGGCTCCCATGATGGTGACGAAGGCAGGCAGCGCGTCGCTGTCCTGGAATTCCTTCACCGCCTCTCTGGCCTCGATGGATTCCGAAGCCTGCGGCAGGAAGGCGCTCGAGTCGTTCTCGGTGACCTGCGACAGCATGCCGATACTGCGGCCTCCCACAGCGGAAACACCGAGCCAGATGCCCACCAGGGCGATGAGGATGAACGCACGGATGAGCGAGCGACGTGATGGGCGCATGGGGTCTCCTGGAGGGCGTGGACGGCACCATCGACGCTAGGGCCACGATCACCCATGGGCATCAACCAGATGGTTGATGATCAGCCCAGGCTACGGGCGGCGTCTTCGTCGCAGAACCATCGGGTACGCCGCACACCGCGGGCATGTGCACCGGGCAGCTCATCATCGCCGTGATACGAACCTGTCAGGGCCGGAGCCTTGGACGACCCACTGACGATGAACCAGACCTCGTCGCTGGCGGAGATGGTCTGGAGGGTCAGCGAAAGCCGTTCCGGCGGCGGTTTGGGGGAGTTCCGGACCGCAATCACCGGGTCTCCGCTGGCATTCATCGAGGGATGGCCGGGAAATACCGAGGCCACATGCCCATCGGGGCCGAGCCCGAGCAGACAGATATCCATGCGAACACTGCCCAGCTCGGCGGAGTATTGCTGGGCCGCAGCGGTCAGTCCCGGTCCTTCACCTGACGGCATGGGGTGTACCGCGCCGAATCCCATCGGAGCCAACAACTCGAGTGCCGGCTCGGCGTTGCGCTGATCCGAATCGCTCGGAACCCACCGTTCATCGCCCCACCACACTTCGACGCGAGACCAGTCCACCTCGGCGGTTCCGGGGCGGTCGGGCCAGAGACGGTACAGCTCGGTGGCGATGGTTCCACCGGTCAGGGCCACGTGGACGTGACCCTGACCGGCACCGAGGCGGGCAGCGATCGCGTCATTGAATGAATCGGCGACCTTTGCTGCCAGCGCCTTCGGATCGGCGCAACGGACGACGGACATGACTTCCTCCCGAGGGATTACGGGACAACGATGCCATGACCGCGGGCGCAAACGCTCATCGGGCGTCCCGGTGTGCTTCAGGCCTCGTCGAGGGCCGTCCGCACCGTCTCTTCGAGTTCGTTCCAGCTCTTCATGAACTTCTCGACGCCCTCGGTCTCGAGAACCTGCTCCACATCGGAGAAATCGACCCCGGCGTCGGCGACCATCTTCATCGTTCCGTGGGCAGGATCGATCAGGCCGGTCACGCGGTCGCCGCGTACAGTGCCATGATCGGCGAAGGCGTCCATCGTGGCCTGCGGCATGGTGTTGACGGTGTGAGCGGCGATGAGCTCGGTGACGTACAGCGTGTCGGGGTAGGCCGGATTCTTCGTCCCCGTCGACGCCCACAGCGGACGCTGCAGGTTACCGCCGGCCGCGGCGAGAGCCTCCCACCGCGGATCCTCGATCGACTTGAGGAACACCTCGTATGCCAGACGTGCATTGGCGATACCCGAAGCCCCGGTGAGCCCACGCGTCGGCTCGACGCCGAGGGCGGCCAGCCGCTTGTCGACCTCGGTATCCACACGGGAGATGAAGAACGACGCGACCGAGTGGATCGTGGATATATCGATGCCCGCGGCCTTGGCATCCTCCAGGCCGCTGAAGTAGGCGTCGATCACCTCGCCGTAGCGTTTGGTCGAGAAGATCAGGGTGACATTGACGCTGATCCCCGCAGCGATGGTGCGGCGGATGGCAGGGATGCCCGCCTCAGTGGCCGGGATCTTGATCAGGACGTTTTCCCGATCGACGAGCCGATGCAGTTCGGCGGCCTGCGCGACGGTGGCATCGGTGTCATTGGCCAATCCGGGATCGACCTCGATCGAGACCCGGCCGTCCACACCATCGGTGGCCCGGTAGGTCTCCATGAACAGGTCGCAGGCGTCACGGACATCGGTGGTGGTCATGGACGTGATGGCCTCGGCCACCGATGCCCCCGAAGCCTTGAGCTCCTTCATCTGCTGGGCATAGGCCTCACCGTCGGCGAGAGCCGCCGCGAAGATCGTCGGATTGGTGTGACGCC
>NZ_VFOR01000006.1 GCF_006716235.1 Propioniferax innocua
TATCGGGCCCACGCACCAACACGTCCTCGACGCGCACGTGCAGGCCCGGCCAGGCAGCCGCGTCAGGGGTACGCGGCAGCCCGATGGCCACGTGCCCCACATCGGAGAACTCCTCCGCGAACACGGTGCGCCACCGCTCCGCATCGTCAGCACCTTCCAGGACATGGATGCAGTTGCCCCACACATACGAACGATTGGAGGGCGTGCGCACGACGATGTACTGCCCGCGATCGACCACATCCGCCCCGGCCCGCAGGGCCACCACCACATCGGTCCATGCCCCCACCCCGAGACGCTCCACCCATGCGGCTTCAGCACCCGGGCCTCGGGACACCCCAGAATCACCCACGCCCGCTCCTTCCAGCACATCGGCCGATCACCCTCGACCCACCTCGAACAACGCGAAGGGGCCGCCCCGCAGGACGACCCCTCCACAGTGCCAGAAGGCCCATTCACATGATTCGAGGATCACACACCCGTGCTCGGCAGACCCTTCGGAGCTGCCTCACCCGGCTCGGCCGGCCGATCCGCCGGGGCCTCGCTGGACGAGTCCTCTGCGGGGGCATCGCCCTCATCGGCCCCACCAGCGGTCGGGGCCTGTCCAACGATGACCCGCACCTCGGGCGTGACCGACGAGATCGCCCCCACGTAACCGTCGGCAGCGACCGTCATCTGAAATTCACCGGCCTCGTTGGTCGTCACCGTTTCAACGAGCGTTCCCTGCTCCAGATTGTTCAGGTCACCGTCAGCGGTCTCGAAGATCTTGATCTCGGTTCCGGGGATGGGCTCCTCGAGACCGTTGCAGGCCACCCAGGTGTAGGTCTCACCCGGGGTGTATTCACGGCCGCTGTCGGTCGGGGAGCACACCGAGTCGTAGGCGAAGTGCGTCACGACGGCCGGATCGACCTCGACCACCGGCTCCTCTTCAACCGGGGTTTCATCGACCGGGGTTTCATCGACGGGGGCCTCGTCGACCGGCACTTCGTCGGTCGGGGTCTCCATGGGCATCGGCGGCTGATCGCCACCGACCACCTCGAACGTCCACACGCCGCCGATCAGCTCGCCGGAGCCATCCAGCACCCGCACGAAGTAGGTGCCGATGGTCTCCTCCTCGACGCTCATCAGACCGACGATGTTGGCGTCCTTGTAGCCCGAACCGAACTCATCAGCCACGATCTCCCGATCGATGCCGATGCTCTCGAAGTTCTCATCCCGGGCCACCTGCACGGTGTGCTGGCTCTCGGGATCCAGGTTCAGCCCCTCGACGGCGACAAGCCCGTAGTTGTTGTAGAGGTAGTCGAACCCGACCGCCATGTTGTCGCCCATGAGGAACGTCCAGGAGTCCTCCGACGCCGGATCGTTGGCCGGTGTCTCACCATCGGTGACGGTGAAGTGGGCGTCCTCGGCAAGCTTCTCGCCCGAGATCGTCTCGAAGGTCACCGTGTACTGCCCGAGGAGCCCCCGGTCGGCCTCCGCATGAGCCGTCAGGCTCACGGTCTCCCCGGTAAAGGCCCCGCTCTCATCCGCGATGATCGAACCGAGCGCCGGAATCTCGGCTCCGGTCGCCGTGTGGACGACCTTCGCAGAGATGTAGGCCGCCCGCTCGAAACCGGTGCCGTCCACCTTCAGAGTGACGCCGTCGAGCATCTCCTCCAGGGTGAACTCATCCTGCTGCAGCGTCGCCGTGCCCAGCGCCTGCGCCTCCACCGACGCGGTCGGCTCCGGGGTCGGAGCGGCATGAACCGGTCCGGCGATCATCAGGGCGCCTGCGATCGCCCCCACACCGACACCTGCAACCCGACGGAAATACGACTCACTCATTCTTTACCCACCCCAGTAGACCGCTTCTTCGCCCATGACGGCGACTTTCGCGGCAATACTAAGCAGGAGCTCATGAGCGCGCCAACTCGGGACGGCGCATATGCACACTTCTCACCTGATGTTCAACAACATGTAATTTTCATCCTCAACCATCGGGCGGAACAGAACACTCGGAGCATTCTCGACGCCCACCGTTCACCCCCTGCGAACCAGCGTTCGAACAACCCCTCGGGCCCGGTTCACGCGCGTGGCACAGTGAACCCATGAGCGCACCTCCACCCACCTCGGCTGCGCGTATCGCCGCCACGGTCGCCTTCTTCACCAACGGCGCCCTCCTTTCGACGCTCATGGCCCGCTATGCCGAGGTGAAACAGGCCCTGGGCCTCTCACCCCTGCTGTTCGGCCTCGTGGTGGTCGGCGCGGTCCTCGGTGGAGTGCTCGCGGGGCAGACCCCGGCTCTGGCGATCCGACGCCTGGGAACCGCACGCACCAGCGCCATCGGCACCACCGCCCTCGCCGCCGGAATCACGGTGGCGGCCATCGGCGTCACCCTCGGCCAGACCTGGATGCTGGCCGCCGGACTGATCCTCTCCGGCTTCCTCGACGCAGCCGTCGATGTGGCACAGAACTCACAGGCGCTACGCATTCAATCGGCGCTCGGGCGCTCGATCATCACCCGCATGCACGCCGGCTGGAGTGCGGGCGCGGCGACGGGAGCAGCGGTCGGCACCGCGGCCGCAGCCTGGGGCGTCCCACTACTGATCCACACCGCAGCCTGGGGTGCACTGTGCGCGATCGCGGTGATCATCGCAGCACGCCACTACCTCCCGGACGCCGGGGCCCCTGTCGATGCGCCCGCAGGAGCACCTACCACATCACGGCGCCGCCACCCGGCCCTCCTGCTGGCGCCACTCGCCCTGATCGCCGTAGCGGGGATCACCGCCGAGGAGGTGGCGAACAACTGGTCGGCGGTGTACCTGGCCACTGAACGCCCCCTCCCCCTGTCGATGGCCGGGATCGGCCTCAGCGTGATCCTCGGCGCCCAGTTCGTCGGCCGCTTCATCGGCGACTCGGTCATCGACACCCTCGGGATCCACGCCGCCCTTCGCCTGAGCCTGGGCATGGTGACCCTCGGGCTCATCGGCGGGATCTGGACACCATGGACCATTCCAGCGCTGGCACTGTGGGGCCTCGCCGGGCTGGGCTCATCGGTCACCGTCCCCATCGCCTTCACCGAGGCCGACGCCATCAGCGGCCTCAAACCACAGACCGGCGTCACACTGGTGAGCTGGAGCATGCGCATCATGACGCTCGCCCTGAGCCCGAGCATCGGCGCGGCAGCCGCCGCCTTCTCCCTGCCCATCGCCCTCACCGGTACGGCCGCCGTGGCAGCCATGGGTTGGCTGGCGACACTCACCCTGCAACGACGCTGAGCCAGACACCCCTTCATTGATGCGACCTAACAAAACACGGAAAATCAATAGGGGCAGACGATATCCCGCCCCTAAGTCGACGATTGAAACAATCAATCAACAACCCATGGACCAATAGCCAGAACAGATATATAGTGTTCATCAACGAGAGGCAATCTCGACACAACAAGGAGTCGCACATGTCAGTTCTCAACACCAAGATCCTCCCCTTCCAGGCCACCGCCTTCCGTAACGGCGAGTTCGTCGACGTCAGCGACGCGGACGTCGCCGGCAAGTGGTCGGTGTTCTTCTTCTACCCGGCCGACTTCACCTTCGTCTGCCCCACCGAGCTCGGTGACATGGCCGACAACTACGACGAGTTCCAGAAGCTCGGCGTCGACATCTACTCGGTCAGCACCGACACCCACTTCGTGCACAAGGCATGGCACGAGGCCTCGGAGACCATCGGCAAGATCCAGTACACGATGATCGGCGACCCCTCCGGCCAGGTCACCAACAACTTCGACGTGATGCGTGAGGGCGCCGGCCAGGCCGACCGCGGCACCTTCCTCGTCGACCCCGACGGCATCATCCAGTACCTCGAGATCACCCCCGAGGGTGTGGGCCGCAACGCCACCGAGCTTCTCCGCAAGGTGAAGGCCGCTCAGTACGTCCGCAACCACCCGGGCGAGGTCTGCCCCGCCAAGTGGGAAGAGGAAGAGGCCACGCTGACGCCTGGCATCGACCTCGTCGGCAAGATCTGATCCTGCTCGATCCCGTTCCCCGGCCCGCACCCCAGCGGGCCGGGGACACCGGGCGGACATCCCGCCCCTGATGACGCTGCGTCATCCCCATGACCACCTGATGACGCCGCGTCATCCCCATGACCCGCCGCCGTGCAGGCCGACGACACGTCCCGCGCCCCGGCCGGCCCTGCTTCCTCCCGTCATGTCGCGCAGCCCCGCTTCGGTGGCTGTGCTCCGCAGACCCCTGACGCCGCCCGCGTCCGGGCACCTGCCACTTCGCCACCACCAGCACGCACTCGATGCGTCGCCCAGCCAAGGAGAATCCCATGCTCGATGCCAACCTTCAGGCACAGCTCAAGTCCTACCTCGAAAAGCTCACCGAGGATGTCGTCCTCGCCTCCTCCCTGGACGACAGCTCCAAGGCCGGTGACCTCGCCGAGATGCTCGATGAGATCGCCGCCCTCTCCGATCGCGTGACGCATGACCGCCGCAATGACCACAACGAGCGTCGTCCGTCATTCGCCATCGAACGCCCCGGCGCCGATATCTCGATCCGTTTCGCCGGTATCCCGCTGGGCCACGAGTTCAGCTCGCTCGTGCTGGCGCTCCTGCAGGTCGGCGGCGTCCCGGTCAAGGAGGACGACGCCACCATCGAGGCGGTCAAGGGTCTTGACCAGGACCTCGAGTTCGTCACCTACATGTCGCTGTCGTGCCAGAACTGCCCCACCGTGGTGCAGGCGCTCAACGCCATGGCCACGTTGAACCCGCGCATCAAGCACACCGCCGTCGAGGGTTCGCTGTTCCAGGACGAGGTGAACGAGAAGAACATCCAGGCCGTGCCCACCATCTACCTGAACGGCGAGGAGTGGGGTGCCGGTCGCATGGACATCGCCGACTTCGTCGAGCGTCTGGACGATTCAGCCGCCGAGCGCATGGCCGAATCGCTCAAGGACAAGGACCCCTACGACGTGCTTGTCATCGGTGGAGGTTCGGCCGCCGTGGCAGCAGCGATCTACGCGGTCCGCAAGGGGCTGCGCACCGGCCTGGTGGCCGACCGCATCGGTGGCCAGATCCTCGACACCGTCGGCATCGAGAATTTCATCTCCTACCCCTACGCCGAGGGTCCGCAGATCGCCGCGAAGTTCATCGAGCACATGGACCAGTACGACATCGATGTGATCAAGCCGTTGAAGGCCGAGTCGATCACTCCCGCGGCCGCCGAAGGCGACCTGCACACCGTCGGTTTCGCCGGCGGGAATGAACTGAAGTCCAAGACCCTCATCATCGCCACCGGCGCTCGCTGGCGCATGCTCGGCGTTCCGGGTGAGGAGGAGTACCGCAACAAGGGCGTCACCTTCTGCCCACACTGCGATGGCCCGTTCTTCAAGGGCAAGAACATCGCCGTCGTCGGCGGCGGCAACTCCGGCGTCGAGGCCGCCATCGACCTCGCCGGTGTCGTCGGTCACGTCACGGTGCTGGAATTCATGGAGGACCTCAAGGCTGACGCCGTCCTGCAGCGCAAGCTCAAGAGCATGCCGAACGTGGACATCATCACCTCGGCTCGCAGCAAGGAGGTCGTCGGCGACGGCTCGAATGTCACCTCGTTGGTCTACGTGGACCGTGACACCGACGAGGAGAAGACCCTCGACGTCAGCGGCATCTTCGTGCAGATCGGCCTGCTGCCCAACACTGAGTGGCTGCACGGCGTGGTCGACATGAACGGTCGTGGCGAGATCGAGATCGAGCCCAACGGCGCCACGTCGATTCCCGGCATCTTCGCCGCCGGTGACGCCAGCACCGAGCCCTACAAGCAGATCGTCACCTCCCTGGGTGGCGGTGCCACTGCCGGGCTCGCCGCCTTCGACCACCTCATCAGGACCTCGGCCCCCGAGGCCTGACTCCCGCCCGGGCCCGGCCGGTTCCCAACCCCGGCGGGCCGTCATTCCATGAATGTGGTTTCCTCCCACCGGATTCCCGACCCCCACGTTGCAGCAGGCCGTGGAGGCCGGTACCCGAGTCCTGTGGGAGGAAACCGCTTCCCTGCTTCCTCCCAGCTCGAAAGCCGGATTCCATGAACCTGCGTGACCTCGAATATCTCGTTGCCCTCGACGAGCATCGGCATTTCGGCCGAGCCTCGGCGGCCTGCTTCGTGAGTCAGCCGACCCTGTCCACGCAGATCCGCAAGCTCGAGGCCGAGCTGGAGGTCCAGCTCGTCGAACGGGGCGGTCGCCGGGTCCAGTTCACCCACGTGGGCACCGAAGTGGTCCGCCGGGCCCGGCACGTGTTGGCCGATGTCGAGGAGATCCGGGGAATCGCCGCCCAATCGGTGGATCCGGCGTCCGGCTCGATACGCCTGGGAATCTTCCCGACGCTCGGCCCCTACCTGCTTCCGCACACCATGCCCGCACTCCAAGAGGCGTTTCCCGAACTGCGCCTGCTCCTGGTGGAGGAAAAAACCGAGACCCTGGTCGAGCAGCTCGAGTCCGGAGAACTCGACGCCATCATCATCGCCCAACCGGTGCAGGTGGAGGGAGCAGATTCGGTTCCCCTGTTCCGTGAGGATTTCGTGCTCGTCGGGCCCGCGAACGATGAGGAGATGACCGGTGGCCCACTCGAGGCCGGTGACCTTGCCGGGAGCGAACTGCTCCTGCTCACCGAAGGTCACTGCCTACGTGATCAGGCCCTGGACTTCTGCCGCGCCACCCGTGCCACCGAGCGCGGCCACTACCGAGCCACAAGCATGGAGACCCTCCGCCACATGGTCGCTTCAGGCGCCGGCAAGACGCTGATCCCCAGACTT
Source organism: Propioniferax innocua (assembly GCF_006716235.1). Taxonomy (GTDB): domain Bacteria; phylum Actinomycetota; class Actinomycetes; order Propionibacteriales; family Propionibacteriaceae; genus Propioniferax; species Propioniferax innocua. The sequence continues at coordinate 6,780 of NZ_VFOR01000006.1, forward strand.
GCGATGGCACCGCCGGTTCCCCCGAACCCCGCACTGGCTCTGCGCGAGTTCCAAGCCCCCACCCCGCACCGCGATATCGCGCTGGTGTGGCGCTCCGGCAGCGTCTACCGCGATCTGCTGCCCAAGTTGGCCTCGATCATCCGTGAAGCACCCGGGGACCTCGTCGAACCGCTCGTGTGAGGGCCCACGCGTCACCCCGTGGCCGGCCCGGGTCACAGGACCGTGGGAGTGTCCCCATCCGACACCATGGCCTTGCCCTTGGCCTGCCAGTCCTGCATACCGCCTGCAACATTCACCGCTGCGATGCCGTTGCTCTCCAACCACATCGCAGCATGAGCGGAGCGTCCACCACTACGGCAGATCACCGGTAGTGGGCCATCGACGCTGGGGAGATCGGCCACCCTCGCCGGGACCATGCCCAGTGGAACATGCACCGCGTTCTCCGCGTGCCCAGCGGCGAATTCATCGGGTTCCCGCACATCGAGCAGCACGGCGTCGTCAGCGAGTTCGGTCACGGAGATCTCGTTCATGCTGCGAGATTACCGCTCCGCACACGGCTGCCGAGGCTCTGCCCTATGTCGAGTGCCAGAGTGCGGTGAGCTCGGAGCGAGACCTGATGCCGAGTCGGGCGTAGATACGCGTCAGGTGATACTGCACCGTCTTGACGGAGATGAACAGGCTTTCGGCGACTTCCCGGTTGGTCTTTCCCTGCACGACGTGATCGACGACAGCCTGCTCCTGAGCGGTGAGCTCGGTGACCGAGGCACTGTCACGGGTGCGCGTTCCGGCCTTGAGTTCGCGGTCGCAACGCGCCACGTAACCGGTCGCTCCCATGGCGGCGTACCCGCGTCGTGCGTGGTACAGCTCGGTCTCGGCGTCACGACGTTTACCGAGGCGACGCAGCGCCTGCCCGTAACCCAGATGGATCCGTGCACGAAGCAACGGCATCGGCAGATCCGAGATCAGCGACAAGGAGTGCTCGAATGTCTCCCGTCCGCCGTCGATGTCACCACGATTGAACTGGAGCCTGCCCCGTGCTGCGCCGAGTCGGGCCATCACCGAGCGATGGTTCCGTTCCCGGGCGCGCTCCTCGTGAGGACGCAGGAACTCGTCGGCGGCATCGAACTCACCGATCGCGACCAAGGCGATCGCATACAGGTCGTGCCAGGGCCAGAAGCCCGGCTCATCGATGCCGCTGTGCCGGTCCAGTCGAACCAGCGGGCCGAAGGCACGCACAGTTCCGGCGTAGTCACCGGTGCCGATCGAGACGCACGCCCGCGCCATGGTCGCGGCCACCAGCATGGCCTGATAGTCGGTCCGTACAGCCGACGCCTTGGCCGCATGTTGTTCGGCCAGCTCGTTGTCACCACGAAGCGTCGCGATCTGGGCTCCGGCCCAGTGGATGAGCGGCATCGCCACCATCTGTCCGGTCTCCTGAACCAGAGGCAGTGCCTGGTCGACGGCCGCCTGGGCGTCGGACAGATCACCGAGCGCGAGGCGTGCGTGCGCCAGCCATGCATAGGACCACAGCGAGATTCGCGTGGAGCCCTGCCACACGGTCAGGGGTGCGGCCACTTCCAGTTCATGGGCCGCCAGTGGAACCCGTTCGAGCGCAAGATGCAACCAGCCCTGCCCCATCAGCGCACGTTGCCCCTGGGCACCTGCGTTCTCGGAACTGGTCAGCGACTGGTACATGTCCTCGGCCTCGACGGTGCGGCCCTCACCACCCAGTCCGAGCCCGAGCATCGCGTGAGCCTCGAAGCCCGCCGGAATCGGCGGATCAGCATGCTCGGCGAGATCGAGCGCGAGCCGCCCCCAGTGCACCAGTGCCTCGGAATCCCAATCGATCAGAGCGTGCAGCGTCAACCGGTGGGCGATGAATGCGCGCGTACCGAAATCGGCATCGCGAGCCTGCTCCCACGCTTGTTTGAGGAGCACCTCGGCTTCATCCTTGTGCCCCAGCAGCAGTTGGTAATAGCCCAGCACAGCCTGACGCTCGGGCCGCCCCTCCCCGAGTTCGAGCTCTGACATGACCGCCCGCGCGGCGTAGAGGTTTCCATCGCTCACGGTGGCGTCGATGCACCGCACCAATCGGCGCGAGGCCTCCTCCCTGCGCTCAGAGATCCGGCTCGCAGCCAGCCATGCACGTGCCGCCCGATGCCAGGCGCCCTGATCGGCTTGTTCGGCAGCCCATTCCTCGATGTCCTGAGCGAGCGCCTCATCAGGCCCCGCAGACGCCAACATGCGCTGCTGCAGCTGGATATCGGAGCTCCTCAGCACCTCGGCCGCCCGCCGGTGGATCGCTCGCTGACGTGCAACGCCCATCGCTTCGTACGTCGCCGCCCGCAGCAGTTTGGTGCGGAATCCGATCATGATCCGCATGCT